>NZ_JBDWYO010000007.1:0-147446 GCF_039982395.1 Parasphingorhabdus sp. | reverse complement strand
GTAAGCCAGGAGAGCTGACCTTCGCGCATTTCTTTCGTAATCTCATAGAAATGCTCGTTTTATTGCATTCAGCGATCCAGGCTTTGAGGCAACAGTTCCAATATGCCTTTCTGATAGGTGTTCTGAATTTGTGTGATGCCCCATTTGACATTGCCTTCAATAATGATTGGGCCATCCGCTGAAAGGCACACATCCCAGCCGATTGATTGAATTTCCTGAAAATTCTGATGGGCTTTGATTACTGTTGCCGTAATCTCATCCCACTGCGGAAGTTTCTGTTCCACAAGCCTCCCATATAGCTCAGAGTTTGAATTGGATATTAATTGCCCAGTACCGGGATCCACAGCAAAAAGATTCCAACGACCAACCGTGTCAGAAGGCACTTCCACAACTGCCGCTATCATGACAGGTTTAGAATCCTGGATAACCGAAACTACACGCAAGGTTAATAGTCCACTGCTCTCAAAAATCTGTGAAATCGATGCCGCATTAACAAGTAGCGGTTGCATCAGCATATCCTGAAAATCCAGGACATTTTCTATAGCTTCAAGTATTTCTTGTTCGGTCGTGATATCAACAAACTGATTATTCCAGTTTTTGCCAGTAAGTCGATAGTTTTTACCACTTTCATTGTAGATAAGGGACAAGCATCCGCGCATCTGCGAACCTTCAACAGGTTTCAGAAATACAGGCCGCTCTATCAAGGCCTTGGTGGCCAATCCTGAGGACAGTTTGCAAATGGTGCGGGGGACCGCGATATTCGCATCGGTACATTTCTGATGGAACAGCTCTTTATTTCGAAGCATATTTTCGGCAGCAAGATATTCTGAGTTCCGCTCCCTTTTTCCAGGATAAACATCATGCCAGACATGCTCCTGCTGAGGAAAAACAAAGGACAACCACTTTTTCTTGGGAACCCTAGAAAGTCCAAAAAGCAAATAGGTGTTTGGGTTTACTCCATAATAGAAGGTCAGGACGATCAGATTTAAGGCCTTTTTCAACCGGTTCTGGGTTGGCAGCAGAGAAGGGTTTCGGGCAATCATCCAGCTAAAGCGGAGAAGCCTAAACCATCCCAGAATAAGGTACCAATATACTATACTTGCAATCACCCAAACCATCCAAAGTGATCTCGGAATTCTGGTAATGCCATTCCAGAATATTCGCCGATGGAATTTTGCATGTTCAGACTGCGATAGAAAAGACGCCGGGCCAAACAGGCACCCCGGAGAAAGGAGACGAGCAATCCATATTGTTAGCGGTTGATTACGAAATTTCAAATCTGACAGTCTTTCCGCCTAAATTGGTATTTGTTCAACAATGGTTGGCGATATAACATGCGTTCGGATATGTGTTGTCCACACATTTTGTGCAATGCAATTAATGACGTCAGAAAGGCCAGTTAAAGGATCGTGCAAATTACTCAAGACGACCCCGAAACGAAACGGCTTTCTGAAATATTGCGTAAGCATGGCGTCGCGATCAATGCACAAAAAAAAGCGCAAATTGAAAATAAACTTCGATCCGGGAGAACTCCGGAGTTGCTGTTTGGTTTTGCGGAATGTCTGCGCGCAGAAGGAGCCCTTTCAAGAGCCGCGGAATATTATGACGAAGCCTCCGCTTCACCTGAACTGGAGCAGCGTTGCAAATATCTTGAAGCAGTTTGTCTGCAGAAGAAAACCGGTGCAATATCAGGCGGCAGCGGTCTCTTTACGCCAGCACCATTTTCTATGCGCGATGGTTTTCTGGACATTAGCGCACAACGGATGCTGCAGGCACAATTTACGCAGCTTGAAGAAAAAATGATTCCAGCCAAGGTTGGCAGCAGGAAAAAAGGGCACATCAACCAATCAACACGTTCTGCCTGGACAGTTTCAGGCCCGGCAATGAAACCCGTCAGGAAGGCGATAGTTGGCGATATTGAAAAGGCATTGATGGAGGCATTGACATTATTTGGCTACGAGAGCGAAGCCGGACTTCACATTACCATGAATTTCACTTCCTATCATGATCGAGGTTTTTATGGACAGCACACAGATGCGGGAGAAGGTCACCCAAGAATATTGAGTTACATTTATTATTTCCATGAGATGCCCAAGAAATTTTCCGGGGGAGAACTGGAGCTATTTGATACAAGTTTTCCCAAAGAAGAAATCAATGGTCAGGCAACCTTGATTGCACCCGTCAACAACCGCTTAGTGATATTCCCCAGCCAATTCTCTCATCAGGTGAAGCCGGTCAGCATGGACCAATCATTGCCATGGTTATCGGCGCGCAACACTTTGAACGGCTGGCTGGAATTCGCTCCCGAAAGACGCATAAATGTGGACAGGTCAGCGACCGAATGACTGGCGGCATGACAGAGCTGCCACAGGCATCAGACTTTCACTCACAGGGATACTTAAAACTTCCTGATCTCCTTGCCCTTGATCAGTGCAGGCATCTGTATAAGCACTGCGTGAAATCGTTGATGTCGGGTGAACTCGAAATGGGTGACCCTAAACAGCACAACGGTGTTGCTCCTCCGCAACGATATGGTGATCCTGAAATCGAGGCATTGCTCTTAAAGCTTCAACAGAAGATGGAGCAGGCTACAGGATTGAATTTGATACCAACTTACGCATTTTATCGCTTTTATCGTAATCAGGCATCAATGGTGGCGCATAGAGATCGATCAGCCTGTGAGATCAGTTTGAGCCTGTGTTTAGGCGCTGACAATGGCGATTTGGAAGATAGCTATGCGTGGCCACTTTATTGTGATGGCACGCCTATTGGAACTCCTGTTGGTGATGCTGTCGCATATAAAGGTTGCGATGTTTTGCATTGGCGAGAACCTTATCCGGGCAAATGGCTTTTGCAGGCTTTCTTGCATTATGTTGATGCTGATGGAAGCAACGCAAGGCATGGATATGATAGAAGGCGGAAGCTTGGCGAAGCATATCAACCAATAGTTGGAGGCCCCTCATTCTGACCTGGAATATTGTGCTACTGGAGTAAAATCCGATGCGGTATCACCACCTATGACAATTTTTTCTCCAACGCGGACCCATGCATGAGCGACCGAACCGGATATACCGCTATAGCGCTGTTTGCGATCTTTATGCACGCCTAGATAAGTTGTTGTAGATATCCGCCGTCGTGATAGCATCATTTGAGCTGCAAAACTCTGCGGCAAACAACGGGTTTCAAAAGGTAAAACAGCCGCAACGCGCATAATGCTTGTGCAAATTCCGGATGCCAAAAATGAGATATCTTGACCAACGCTTTGAGGCGAGGATTGATTAACAACCCCATAAACTTTGATGAAGTGGCGAAACGGTAAAATCATATGCGCAATCCTTGCAATCGTTAGCCAGATTAAGGCTTCGGTGAGCAAGAGTTTTTTTTGCCATGGTAGTCTCCATATTCTACCTAGCAAGGAGAGGCCCTTCTTCAACTGCATGTTTTCAATGCCCAATGTCTCAGGCTGGAGCTACTCCGCAACAACAATCATTTTTCTGTCATACAGTTTCTGCAGAAAAGGAGTGATATCTTCCTTGCATTGCTCTGCTGAGATTTCGTAGATTTTGACCAATTGGCTTATCAAACCGTCAAACGATATCTCGGCGTTCATCAGTTTCCAAATTTCTGTGGAAACAGGTTCCATGCCATAATAATGCTCGAGATCACCATCCATCAAAATGGTTTCCCCGTCAATTTCGCTGAAAATGACATCCTCACTATGCATTAATTTTGATGAGCCTGACAGCTGCATTATCTATAATTCCTTTTTAATCCAATGTGACAATTTGTTGATCATTCCCAGCGTCACAATGTTGGTGTTGCTGGAGTAGGTATTGCGTGTCTGAATCAGGCTCTCGACCATTTCATTGTAGCTGGTTTGGGATATAAGCTCGGAAATTTGATCTGGCAAATTGTCAAATTTCGGTAGCTCTGAATGGAGCCTTTGCGCCATATTATGATGCCCATATATTGTTTCCTTGGTCAACTCGCCTCTATCTTTTGAACCAAGCCTTATTGTTTCGGGAATCATCGCCCGCATAGCATTACGATGCACACTGCGATTCAGCGTTGCCTTAAACTTTGACGTAAGGGGCATGGCAAAATAATGTTCAATCAAATTACGGTCCAACATTGGCGCGGCGCTCTGCATCCCAAAAATCTGTGCAACGAGAGTGTCTGATTCAAATCGGATAATCGCAGATTGCCAGCGGCTGCGTATTAAACCTAGATTGAAGTTTTTCCAATTTTCCTTGTACAAAGAATGTCCACCATTGCGAATTAGTCTGTCTTCCCAAACTTCAGGCTTTAGGATCTTGTTGGGCGGCGGTTTTAGAAAATGGCCTGTTTTCGCTGCGATCACAGATCGCATGAGTGATTTCGTTGCAAAATGGCTTAGATGTGCGAGCTTCTTCAATAGTCCGGCATCATAAGAGGAGAGCATATCTAGAAAGCGTCTTTCATGCAGCATCTGGCTGCGAACTTGCTCCCCAGATGCCGTCGTAATTTCGTCACCACCAGCACCATTGAATATGGTCGATGCCCCAAGCGATTGAGCAATAGTGATCAAATGACCATTTTGTAGATTGTAGGGTATAGAGGAAGGATGCCCTGCGCACCGCTGGTAATTTTCATGCCATATGTCTGGGGCCTGATCCCATCGATCTGCAAGATGGTAGGACATGGCGGGCATATTAGTTTTTGCAAAATCGATGAATTTCTCGTCCTCGGTAAATTCATGTGTGCTCAAAGCATGAAGAGATACATTTTTGTGTGCAAAAGAATGAATGGCTGCAGCGATTGATGAAGAATCTAAGCCGCCAGACAATTCCACTGCTATCGGCAAATTGCCATCAGGAATGCGGCGTTTTACCGCTTGTTCAAAACGTTTTCGATATTCAAAAATTTGCTCTTCTTCAGAATTCTCATTCACTCGCTTTGTAGGGAAATTATAATATTTCACTTCTTTGCACGAGTTTTTCTGAATGATCAGCGCTGAGCCGGGTGGCAGTCGTTTTGCATCGGGAAAGGCAGTCAGCGGGACAGCCGGAAAGCCGACAGAGCGTTCGATCGACTGAGTGAGCCATTGTTTGTCCAGCCGACCGGATAAGAGACCCAACGCCTTTAATTCTCCGAGGCTACTTGAAAAATAAACATTCGAGCCGGTTTGCGTATAAAATACCGGACGTGTTCCCATCTGGTCGCGTACCAGTAGGCAAGTCTGCTTTTCCCAATCGAAAATAGCAAAGGTGAAATCACCAATCAGATGGCTCCCCATATCGGTTCCCCATTTCCGATAGCATAAAGCCAAAAGCAGACGATTACTTGCGGGAGCATGGTCTGGATCGAGCGACTTCCAAAGTTCCCTAGAATTATCAATACGGCCCCAAATTGCTATCGCCAAGGAACAGGATGGAATTGCCAAATCCAATTGGGTATTCTCACCGTTCTGGCTGACGACAGGTAAATGCTGTTCGACAAAAGTTACGCCGCTTCTTTGAAAAATTCCGCGATCGCCGTATGAGATACCACCGATAGCAAGACGTTGATGGAAGCGCTGGGCAATTTGAGAGCCAACCGCCCCCGCATTGCTTTCAAATGCCCCTAGGATCATCTACCAAGAAGCTTCCGCAAGTTCGGTCAATGGAACATTCGAATCAGAAATATATCCGAATTTTTTCATCATGCCGCCGCAGTGGGTAATCACATAATCCACTTGGCTGTCGGATAGAGAATTCTTCCAATCTCCCGATTTGCCCTTCCTGAAAAATTTTTGGCCACGAACAACCGCCTCACCAAACCCGTACTCCGCCTTTTCTTCTGCCGCTTGCAATTTGGAAAATTTTGTATTTTCAACCGCCTCTATCAATGTGGTGCGTGGACAAGCCAGTCCGAGGAAATCCAGTATAGCACCAAAATATTTGACCGGTTCAGCGAGTAAATCTTCATAGCGAACAATTATTTTGGGGATATCCGCATCCAGCCAGCTTTTGACATTTTTCGGCCAGTTGCCGACATCCAGATATTGATGATGACTAGTTTCCATCCAGCGGCTTGTTTCCTTGCTACGTTTATTCTCGCACATTAAATGCATCATAGTGTCGATTGAATAGTCATAGAAGCTGGCCGCTGATAATAGAACATCCAGTGGATTTCGAACCAAATAAACCGCGCCAACCCGACCATACCAGTCGGGGTCATGCGCAAATATTGCTGGGTCAAATATGTTGTGAACCTTCAGCACCATGGATTGATTTTGCTGAATATACCAATCAAAAACCATATGCTGTGTGGCGCGAAAATCTTGCGATGAGAATTCGGATGAATCGAAACCGAAGGCCTCATCAAACAGAACGCTGCTGGAAAAATTAAAGCCGATTTTCTGATCGTTGATATCGTCAGATGTACCGTCCGACAAAATTTGGTTTAACAAGATACGAAGCCAGGTATTCCCTGATTTTGGGAATGAGGCCAAAAGAGAAATGGTGAAGTTTTGGTCGTTCAATTCACCGTTTCCAAATTTTCTTGGAGCGGCAGGACCCAATCCAATATAGATTGGGTTACCTCATTTCCGCTAAACTTAGATGTCGGTCTTTTCAAACGAAGCATAGGGATGTTTTTCACAAACGCGGCGCTATGAATCATATGCTTTTTGTTATGCCCCATGGCGAATATGGCATCACGGCGGAAAATTTGTTCTTCGAGCTCTCTGAACTTTTGGATGCCAGCTATTGGCTCCGAGATACAATCTATATGTTCAACAAATTCGTGTCTTTCCAAAATAACAACAGCATCGACGGACCGACTGCCTGACTGCGGCCACGGCTTTGTTACGGGTATAGAAAATTTTGGTAATTTTCGGCGAATCTGTTGATAATCAGATACATCTTTTCCCAATGCATCGAGGCTGCTTTTCCACAATCGTAAATTAGGTGCACCGGGCCACGCCTGACCGTGGCTATCAATCACCAATATATCATCGGTAAAGATCTGTGCGCCTCGTTGTGCAAATGTGGAGGCAGTGGTTGACTTGCCAGCACCGGATTGACCGCAGATCGCGATGAGCTTGTCCTGAAAAACAACCGCACTTGCATGGAGCACAAGAAAGTCTCGTTGGTGCAAAATTGCCCCCATACATGATCCCACCAGAAAGGCGCATAAATCGGCGTTATCCGCTCCCGGATAAGGATCAACGGTTATCTTGATACCTTTGGTAATCAGAAAACGGGCGACCCCAGGCACATCCATCCACACATGTTCTATATTAACCTGTGTGAGATGTCGTTGCCATTTGGGGTTTGCTATGCCGGTTTTTGCGACATCGCCGAGCTTTATATGAACGTCAGGTTGAAATCTTTGATCGTCAGCAGCTTGATATTCAGCAATTTCAATTTCTGAGTTGATTATGATTCCATGCGAGCAATATCTGTAGTGCTTCATATGAGCTTTTCATCTTGGTGCCCGGAAACGTCTAATATCAGCTTACACCCCAATTTGGTGACGATTCAAACGGTGGATTTGATGGCTTGCTGGCATTCGTGGCGCTGGTATCATCAATGATCAAAAGGTCGGGTTTGGCCCATGTTTTCCTGACCGAAGATCCAGTCGCAGTAGAGCCAATCATTTTGTCAGTCGTGTTGCTATTGTCTGTCATTTTGCAATCCCCGGTTTTCCTGATTATAGGGATATGCATAACAGCAAGTTCCCTCTATGATTTTTGTTAATGTCTTCGTAGCGACCTCTAATCAAATGAAAAAAATTTGGCAATTAAAACTTCCCCAAACATTTCCACTGTTGCCATAGTAGGAGGAGGTACCGCCGGTCTGCTTGCAGCTTTGAGCATTAAATATCTCAATCCCCAGCTAAAAGTGGATGTTATATATTCCAGCCGAAAAGGCCATATCATGGTTGGCGAAGGCACCACCTATTCCGTGCTTAATATGCTGCACAGCAAGATAGGCCTGGACCGGGAAGAATTCGCAAAAAGAGTAAAGCCTACACCAAAACTGGGCATCCGGTTTTTATGGGGTTCCCGAAACATTTTCGACTACACGTTCGAAGCCAACCCCTACAACACATACTATACAGAGGAAAAAATTCCGCTTGGCTTTATGTGTGATGACGATGAGCCGTTGATGAATTTAACACCTGCATCGGCCAATATGTCGATGCATCGGATGTCGTCCAAACCGAATTCTCAATGGCCTGGGTCAGCGGCGCTGCCCGCCGCTTACCATTTTGAAAATCACGCTTTCGTTGAACACCTTGCCGACTCCTGTCGTGCGCGCGGCATCCAGCTCCACGATATGGAAGTTGAGCGCGTTGAACAGGATGAGGCAGGCATCACGCAGCTTTGTTGCAATCAGGGAAAAAGCTTCAAGGCTGATCTGTATGTCGACGCCAGCGGATTTTCCGGGATATTGATGAACAAGACACTCAAAGAACCTGTGAGTTCATTCAAAAATCACATATTTTGCGACAAAGCAGTCGTTGGGGGTTGGTCACGATCATCCAGCGAACCTCTGAAACCCTATACCACAGCAGAAACAATGAACGCCGGTTGGTGCTGGCAGATAGAACACCGCCAACAGATCAATCGCGGATATGTTTTTTGCAGTGATTTTCTGAGTGGAGAAGATGCCGAGGCGGAATTTCGCCTTAAAAATCCCAAGGTGGAGGAAACAAGAATAATCCCGTTTGGTGCGCAGCGCTCAAAAAGGGCGTGGGTAAAAAATGTTGTCGCTATAGGCAACGCCAATGGTTTTGTAGAACCTCTGGAGGCTACCAATATTCATATTATCTGCGAATATTCCATCCGCCTGGCTGAACTTTTATCCATTTCCAAAAATCCTTCAGAATATATCAAAAAGGGATTTAACGATTATGTCGAAAACCGGTGGCAGATGATCGCTGAGTTTCTGGCCCTTCATTATCGATTTAACGAGAAGCTGGACACCCCGTTTTGGCAGTTTGCCAGGAATAATACCGACCTGGGCGATGGGCAGGCGCTGGTCGATTATTTTCAAGCCGTCGGCCCTGATGCAGCCGGATTGCGGCAAATGCTGCGTAGCAATGATATGTTTGGTCCCGCTGGATATCTCGCGATGCTGATCGGTATGAATGTGTCATACAAAAAAGAATTTCAATCAGCCGAGAGCTCATCGGCCTATCTCAGGCTGCTGAAAAAGAAAAATATCGCAATGGCCACGCAGAACCAAACAGCAGACCAATGGACTGCTTTGAAAATATAATGCTGCCCAATGTAAAACCAAATGATGGCAGTATAGCTGAGACAAAGTTGATTGGCCAAAAACCGGTTCTCATCATCGACGATGTGCTGGAGCAAGTAAGAGAATTGCGTGAAGCTGTTGCGAAACTGGAACACAAATTTGGACCACCGAAAAATGCTTATCCTGGGGTCAGAATGGCTGCGGAAAATTTTGCTCCTGCATTCAGGTTATTATTTAGTCGATATGTGAAAGATACATTTGGGCTTATCGACCGCTATTCCCAATTCAAATCATACTATTCGCTCACAATGTCGCCTGAGCAGGAATTGGCAAGCGAGCAAACCAGACCGCATCGAGATTTTGCCATTAACGACCCGAGAGTTGTAGCGATTGCAGGCATCATATATCTGTTTGATGACCCCAGGTTGGGAGGAACGGCATTTTACGAGAAACTAACGGACGATAACGTTAGCAAACTCCCGCGTGGCGCGGGTTATCAAATCGCGACAGATTCTTTCTTCAAACTTGAAGACTCATGTGAAGCCAAGTTGAACAGATGCATTATTTTTGATGCAACGCGTTATCATAGCGGCCACATTGCGAGACCAGATTTGTTAAATTCTGGTATTTTGAAGGGCAGGCTAACGCTTAATTTTTTTCTAAAATCTTTGGTAGCGCGAAGTTGACTGGCGTTCATGTGCGACGCTTTTTGGGCCGTTGATATAATAAGCGTTAATACGCAAAATGCTGCCAAAATACATCGGCGATCGCTAAAATTTAAATCTAAACCAAAAGACCCAACTCTGGTGAATGGTCCTCAACTGCCTTAACAACACTCTTTGCGAGAAGCAGCAAAATTAGGTGGCAGGAAGCACCAGTAGAGCGACAGCCATCGATCCAACGATGAAAAGGCTGTTGTTGTTAAGCTAACAAATAGCCATTCATCCAGTGCTTCCTGTATGTTTTGCGTGCAGTTAAACCTATCCCGCTAGCCATCCTGCAATCGCGGCGATCAACACCACCGCCAAACATAGTCACGGAATCCCCTTTTAGCGTCCGCTTCGCAGGATTTCATTGACCTTAACGACACGCCTATTGAAACGAGCCGTTAATTTGTTGAATTCGTTGCCTGACCGGCGAATGGCAGCTTCCAATTCGGCTGTGCACTCGCATCCATTGGTCGATTTGTATTCTAAGCTCGCCCAACTTTTTGCGCCCCGCGCCCTTATGGTCACCGAACCGCCAGATTTCACCATGATGGCATTTAGGCGGCGAGCCTCGTTCCGTCTCCAGCGACGCACGCATTCTTTATCACTGTCTATGATTTTGTTTGCTCTATCGACTGACGCCCGATTACCTGAATAGACCTGAAATTCCTGAAATTCGCAATGGCGAGCAGGGCGGTAGGCATTGAGTTCTCGCTTGGCGACACGGCTTTTAACAGCCCATTCTTCGGTCAGTTCGCGGTCTTTTACCTGCTGCTCCAAACGCGCTGTCCTGATAGTGATGTTGCAGGATTTTTCGCGGCCGAGCTGGCAGGCCCTCTCATAATGCCGTTTTGCCTGGAGCTTGTTCAGTGCGATTTCGGAACTGGTGGTCGCACGCAGGAGCCGTTCGTGATAAATCACACCGCGATCATGACAGGCAGATTTGTTGCGGCCATCGCAGGCCAGCTTGAAATATTTCATACGGTTGGTCTCGTCGGTATTTGCAAACAGCAACCCCCCGGCATAACAACTGTTGGCATAGCCGCGCTGTTCGCAGTTCTGCTTGAAAAGCGCTAATGCGGTTTTTTTGCTCGCACTCCGTCCAGTGCCATCACGGGTGGTGACCGCTACATTGTGACAACCTCCAGAGCTACCGAGTCCGCATGATTTGACGTATATTGCGTGAGCCAGGTCAGGACGGACTGTCGAACCCATACCTTTTTCGTAGATATACCCGGCACCGTTGCAGCCACGTGCAACACCTTGATCGCACGTGGCGGTAAAGAGCTTCATTGCATTGGCGTAGTCCTTGCGCTTGAAGTAAATTCCACCCTTACCCGCGCAAGACTGCGGGTCGCCTTCGTTACAAGCGGCAGTGTAGACAAGCATGGCTGCGTCAAGGGCCACCGGGCCGCCCCGGCCTTTTTCGAGAAGCTCACCATAGTCGGCACATCCTTTCAAATGACCTGAAACGCAGGCCGATCTCAGGCTAATCCGCGCCTCGTTATATCGGCGTTCTGTGGATTGTTTCGTACCAATTTCATAGGCCGCCTGGCCAGACGCGCGTTGAGCCGCAAATGCTGAGGTTCCGAAGAGTGTGAACGCCACCGCAACGGCAATAGATATCATAATAGTTTTCAATTGAGCCTCTATTCCCTTTTCAACCGACACAATCGCGGAGAGCAAGAACTTGTATGCGCATCCCCTCCCTTAGTGGCAACTCGAATTTGAGTTGCCACTAAGGGCCAGCATATTCTTAAAGCGTTTAGCCAAATAGACAGTAGGGGTGGTTCATATGGCTTTGCTGATCCGTAAAAAGGATTGAGCCTTGCTTAGGCACCGCTTGATGCCGTTGGCCCGCGCATAGTCGCTTTGGTGTCATTAATTGATGCGTCAATCTAGATTGACCGGTAGCGCATCGGATCGACTAGACTGTCTGCCAGAAACGCCGGAGAAAACCCTCTGGTTCTGGATCTTCTGCTCGTGCTTTCACGCCCAGTTCGATGGCGTTCTTAACCGCTTGCTCTACAATTTTGCGCGTTTCCAGCATTTCGTCTTTGCTGTCGCCTGACCTGGCAATTTCGCTTACTCTAATGGGCGCTCCGAAGGTGACATAGACGCGCGCGGGCTTGGGCATGCCCAGCAAACCTACTCCCTTTACAAGAGGCGGAAGTTCATCTTTCCCGCGTAAATATTTATCAAAGACACCTTTTTCATCTAGCCACTTGCCGAGTGGCGTCCGAAGATAGTCACTGCTATCCGCCAAGATATCGTAGGTTTCATCACCTCCCACCACACCGACGGGAACGATCTCATAGTCATGCTCGAGAGCGAGGCGAATAAAGCCCACTCTCTCTTTCCATACAATATCGCCAACCTCCTTCCGCTTCTTGAAGACTTCTCGCTGACCGCCGGGAAATACAATGACATTCTGACCGTCTTTCATCAGCGCACTGCAGACAGCAGGATCACCTATCACCATTCCTAACTTTTCCAATATTGGACCCATGACGGGATTCTTGAAATGATTGCGATCCCCTAAGCTTCTGACCGGCCTACCAGATTCTTTGTAAGCCGCTAGAACGACTACCGTATCGGCAAGCGCCCACACACTATGATTGCTGACAAAAAGGACACCTCGATCTTTTGGAATATTGTCTCCACCGAGAAAGCGGGGATCAAAATATAATGATATCGGCTTGTTGATCTGCTCGTACTGCTCCGCATTGAGCAGATCTTTGTTCACTATTTCATCAATTTCAGCCTGACTCAGGGCAGATTTCCTGCTTTTTCCAGACTTACGTTTTTCATTTTTGGCCATCTCAGTCCATCTCACTTAGAAAACAGTAAATACAGGCAAATATTGTCACCCACTGGGCATCTGCGCAGGCATGTCCAGGCAGATCCGGAGACTCCAATGGACTCCAAAAGCATGCCGCCCACCTGCTTGCTTGCCATCACATCACTTGGGTAAGTCCGGTTGCTAGGGCAGATTAACCTTCGAATAGTAAAAAGCAAGATTTTTCGAATATCTGGAAATTATCGAATAAAATATTTCATTCGCTTGATCACTGCGGACACCCGTCTCACAGTCAGAAACAAACCTCTTCTAGACCTTGGAGCAGTGCGGTTACCAACGTGCCAAGCTAGATTTCCATCGATCTAGCTGTTCCTCGTCAGCATTCGCTAAACCGATTTCGCTAGCATCACCAAGTAGAATGCAGATTTGATTGTTGAGGCCAATCTGTGTGTTCTTCCCCAAAAATACCGTTGATCCGGCCAGGCATGGGAGTAGATTGAAATTATCGCTGGGCAATGCCCCGCGATAATATCTGATTTGCGACCGCTGCAATCTCTTCAGCAGATTTCTCTTCGGACCAAACGCCGTATCGTAACCCCAAAAACACGTTCATGCCCATGATTGCCCAGGCGTGTGCTTCCGACAGTTCTTCGGCCAGATCGCCGGTTGCGGATCCTTCTTGCAATCGCTCGAATATCCTGACCGCCGAGCCTTCATAATGGGCTCGGTAGCTCTCCGGATCAGCGAATTCGGCTTCGTCGATAATCCGGTATATTTCCTTATGTTCGCGGGCGAACTGGAGAAAGGCAGTAAGGGCAGAGCGTTCGCGTTCCAGCGCGTTGTCTGCGCCTGACATGGCGCTAGCGGCATGTTTCCCAACTTGCGCGCTCATGTCCTGAACCAGCGCGCGGAACACCTCCTCCTTGCTGTCGAAATAGGTATAGAAGCTGCCCAGAGCGACCTTTGCCCTTTGGGTGATCGACACGATGGAGGTGTCGCCGAAACCATTGGTACCAAATTCAATGGCCGCGGCATCAAGGATGGCGCGCATCGTCTTGCGACCACGCTCGGTACGCGGTGTTTTTGCTGTTTCCGCTGCCATAATGCTGTTCAAATCTTCCCCGTTCCTTGTTTGCGACTGTGACCTTTTTGGCACGTTTGTCCATGATAATCTGGTTGCTCGATAATTTAAAGTTGAAAGTTGGTTCATGTTTCATTATCGAGACTGAGAATTGGGATGATACCCAAGCATCGAACATGGAGAGAAGCATGAGAGACTTTCAACGCGCCATTCGTTTTGCCACACTGACAACCGTTGCCTTGGGTGGCCTCTCGGCAGCCCCGCTATATGCACAGGCCAATGATGAGGCTGCTGAAGAAGGCGATGATTCAAACGTCATCATCGTTTCTGCCCGTCGCCGCGACGAGCGCCTTGTCGATGTTCCCATCGCGATAACCGCTTATTCAGGAGAACAGCTAGCAAAGCAGGGGGCCGCTGACATAACCGATATCGGTCTGACAACGCCAAACACCACTTTGGAATCATCACGCGGCACCAACTCGACACTCTCTGCCTTCATTCGCGGTATCGGCCAGCAGGATCCGGTGTCCGGTTTTGAACAGGGCGTTG
This sequence comes from Parasphingorhabdus sp., assembly GCF_039982395.1. Taxonomy (GTDB): domain Bacteria; phylum Pseudomonadota; class Alphaproteobacteria; order Sphingomonadales; family Sphingomonadaceae; genus Parasphingorhabdus. The sequence continues at coordinate 133,082 of NZ_JBDWYO010000007.1, read as the reverse complement.
GCATCTATCTGGATGATGTTTATCTCAACCGCCCACAGGCGGCGGTGCTGGACATTTATGATGTTGAACGGATCGAAGTTTTGCGCGGCCCGCAGGGTACGCTTTACGGACGGAACACCATTGGTGGTGCGGTCAAATATGTGACCAAGCGCCTTCCGCAAGACCCTTCTTTCAAGGCACGTGCCACATATGGTACATACGATCAGGCCGAAGCAGTGGTAACTGCCAGCATGCCGATTTCCGATTTGGTGCGGGTTGGTGCTTCGGGCGCGCGGCTATCGCGTGGCGGGTTCGGCGACAATCTGACCAACGGTCTTGAAAATTATAACAAGGATATCTGGGCGGGCCGTGGCACGCTTGAAATCGGTGGATATGGTGAACCCGTTTTGATCAGTATCTCAGGCGACTATACAAAAGACGAGAGCAATCCGCGCGGTGGCCATCGTCTTATTCCGGGGGCTCTTTCCGGCGCGCCGGTGCTCGATGATGTGTTCGATACACGAGGCGCTCTCAACGATCCGATTCAGGAAATCGAGGCTTATGGTCTGTCGATGAACATCACGGCCAATCTGACCGATACGCTGACATTGAAATCGATCAGTGCTTGGCGCAAAGATGATACCACCACACCGATTGATTTTGATGCGCTGCCAGCCGTCGATCTGGATGTTCCCGGAATTTATCGCAACAAGCAAATTAGCCAGGAATTTCAACTGCAATATGACGGTGGACCGCTTAATGCGCTGCTTGGTTTCTACTATCTTGATGCTTCGGCCGATACGCTGTTCGATGTTCGGATTTTCACAACCTTCGCGGGACTGACGGCCTTTACCCAAGCGGATGTTGACACCGAAACTTATGCCATTTTTGCTGACCTTACCTATGATTTTACCGATCAGCTGAGTCTTTCACTCGGTGGGCGATATACTTGGGATGAACGTTCGGCGAGCATCTTGCGTCAGAATTTCCTCGGCGGTGGGTCGCCGACATTTGGCGGTGCTGGCATTCCGTTTGGCGGACCAAGCACAGACTTTCAGGGTAGTGCCAAATTTAAGAAATTCACGCCGCGGGCTTCGCTGAGCTATAAACCGACCCCCGATCACAATATCTACGCTAGCTTTTCTCAGGGCTTTAAGGGCGGTGGCTTTGATCCACGCGGCGTTGGTGTGAATGCGCCGACCGCCAATGCCAGCGGTATCCCAAGCGATGCTGAAGTCGCTTCTTTCCTCAGCTTCCGTCCGGAAAAAGTCGACAGCTATGAAGTCGGTTACAAGGGCAGCCTCATGGATGGCGCTCTCAATGTCGCGCTTGCGGCCTTTTACACCGATTATACCGATGTCCAGATACCGGGATCCGTCGCCTGTACTGTTGCCGGGCTGCCTTCATTCTGCGGCGTGATTAACAATGCCGGTAAAGCGACGTTGAAAGGCGTTGAACTTGAAGCATTCGCCCGCCTTGGCGAGGATCTCGCTGCCAGCGGAGACCAGCTGACACTATCTGGCGCGCTTGGTTATATCGATGCGCAATATGATCAATATATCACCAACATTGGCGGTGTACCGACGGATGTGGCGCAATTCCGTCAGGTCCAAAATACGCCGGAATGGACCGCTAGCGGAACCTTCGCTTATTCAACCCCTATCGGCGGTGGTGACCTTTATTTCGGGACCACTTTATCCTATCGTAGCAAGGTGAACCAGTTCGAGATTGCCAATCCGTTTATTGATCAAAAGGGTTTCGCTCTTTGGGATGCCAATCTGGTTTACACAGCACCAGATGATCGCTGGAGCATTGGCCTGCACGGTAAAAATCTGACCAACAAGCGTTACAAGACATCGGGCTATACATTTGTAGCAGCTGATCCGACGACAGGGGTTATCATTCCCGGCGCGAATGGCTTGCCAGTCGGTACGCTTGGGCCCGAAGGCACTCTCACCGCTTTCTACGGCAACCCGCGTCAGGTCTTTATTTCTGCTGGAGTTAAATTCTGACCGCTTCAGTTGATAATGTTCCAGAAGAGCACGGCCGCGGATATCGCGCGGTCGTGCTCTTCATGTTGCTGCTGGTCTATACGTTCAATTTCCTCGACCGACAGATTCTGGGTATCCTCGCGATTCCGGTCAAGGCTGATCTGGGTCTAAGTGACACCGAACTGGGCGCTCTCGGCGGGATTGCCTTTGCGCTGCTCTATTCGACGCTGGCTATTCCGCTGGCGCTGATCGCTGACAAGACCAGCCGGACATGGGTGATCACGATATCGCTCACGGTCTGGAGCGGTTTTACTGCGCTTTGCGGCATCGCAACCAATTTCTGGCAGATGTTCTTCTTCCGGCTGGGTGTCGGTGTCGGCGAAGCGGGGGGTGTGGCGCCATCCTATGCGCTGATCGCGGATTATTTCCCAAGCAGCGAACGGGCAAGAGCGCTCGCGATCTATTCGCTAGGCATCCCGTTGGGTTCGGCAGCGGGAGTGTTATTCGGCGGCTATGTCGCGCAGACGATTGAGTGGCGCACTGCGTTTATTGCCGTGGGAATAGCAGGCGTCGTGATTGCGCCGATATTCCGTTTGATCGTCAGGGAACCAAAAAGGGAGGTTCCCGCCGAACCGGCGGCATCGGAACCGACTGAAACAATCAGCACTGTCTTCCGTATTTTGGCGGCGAAGAAAAGCTTCTGGTTTTTGTCCTTCGGCGCTTCGATGAGTTCGCTCTGCGGCTATGGTATCGCCTTCTGGCTGCCTAGCCTGATGCAACGGAGCTTTGGTCTCGATCTGATCGGCACCTCCCAATTTTATGGGGCGATATTGCTATTTGGCGGTACAGTCGGTGTTCTCGCCGGTGGCTGGTTAGGCGATTATTTCGGCAAGAAAGACCGCGCCGCCTATGCCTGGCTCCCGGCCATTTCATTCGTGCTCGGTGTTCCATTATTTGCCGGTGGCATCCTGTCTTCGTCGGTTACTGCGGCTTTTCTGTTTTTCCTAATCCCGCAAGCGCTTGCCTATGTCTGGCTGGGACCCGTGCTTTCGGCCGTCCAGCATCTGGTGCCAGCCAATATGCGGGCAACTGCATCAGCGAGTTTCCTGTTCATCAATAATTTGATTGGTCTAGGTTTCGGCACATTGATATTGGGCGCAATGTCCGATCAGTTCAGCCAATTCTATGGAGACGATGGCCTGCGCTACGCAATATTGTCCGCGCTGGTCTTCTATGTTGCAGCAGCCATATTGATGGCGTTGGCCGGAAGACATCTCCGTCGTGAATGGGTTGCATGATGCAGAGATATAACGGGCACTATTATCGCAGCGCCGATGACCGGCTCAATCTATATGCGCGTGACTATAACGAGAATAGCGGCGGCATTCCGATTCTGATGATGCACGGGTTGACCCGCAATAGCGCTGACTTCGAGAATATTGCCGACGTGCTGCGCCACAAGCATCGCCTGATCGTCCCCGACCAGCGTGGACGCGGGCGATCAGATTACGATCCCGATCCTGACAATTATACACCCCAAGTCTATGCTCAGGACATGTTTGCGCTGCTCCAGTCGCTTGGTATCGAACAGGTTATTTTTATGGGCACGTCGATGGGCGGTTTGATCGCGATGCTGATGATTGCGAGCAAAGCCGACATTGCCCGAGCTCTGATCCTGAACGATATAGGCCCGGAGGTTGCGACCGATGGATTGGCCCGGCTTCAGGGCTATGTCGGCAAGCCGGTAAAAATCGCAAACTGGGATGACGCTGCGGAACATTGCCGGAAAACCAATGAGCAGTCGTTCCCGGATTATGGCGATGATGACTGGATGGCCTTTGCGCATCGCACATGTATCACTGACGAGAATGACATTCCCAAACTGGCCTATGACATGGCAATTTCGCAAGGTGTGCAAGGCGACAAACCGACCGCCGCGCCACCCGACCTTTGGCCAGTGTGGGATATGATGTCTCAGATTCCGGCTCTGGCAATAAGGGGACAGGAGTCAGATATCTTGCTTCCAACCACGCTTCAGAAAATGAAGGCAGGCCATAGTGGATATTTCAGCGCCATTGAAATTCCCGGACGTGGCCATGCCCCTATGCTGGACGAGTTGGCAGCGGTTGAAGCGATCGGGTCGTTTCTTGATGCCATTTTGTCGAACAAAATATAAAGAATTGGCTCGGTCTTTTGTTTTAAGCAATGTCCGCTTTGGGCGCAAAAGCGGACATGGAAAAGGCATATCCTCTCATAGCACTGGCCTTGGGTACCAGAAATTGATTGACCCTTAGACCTGCATCAAAGATCATTAGCGACATGCTATCTCTAATGCAGTTTCAGGGCCAATGGCGTGACTATCAAAAACGCGTGCTGGATGAGCTTCAAGACCATTTGGAAGATACCAAACTGCATATTGTTGCGGCACCGGGTTCCGGAAAAACTGTGCTTGGCCTTGAGGTTATGCGTGAGTTGGGAAAGCCAACGCTCATTCTTTCACCAACTCTAACTATACGGAATCAGTGGACCGAACGACTCTTTGAAATGTTTTTCACACAATCAGAGATGGATCATGTGGATTTGTCATATGATCTGAAAAATCCTCGAACTATGACGAGTGTTACTTACCAAGCACTGCACGCACTTTGGAAGTTTGAAACTCAAGAAGAAGGTGAAAAACTCCGCCGTCCGGATTTTGAGCGGTTGATTGAATTGCTGAACACCGAAACTGGCGTGACCATTATTGTCGATGAGGCTCATCACCTTCGCAGGGAATGGTGGAGAGCACTCAATGCTCTCATTGATGCGCTTCCCAATGCTACGTTGGTCGCACTGACGGCAACGCCGCCCTATGATGCCAGTTACGCCGAATGGTCGCGATACGATGATCTATGCGGCGCTATCGATGCCGAAATTTCAGTCCCAGAACTGGTTCGCAATGGCGATCTTTGTCCGCATCAGGACTTTGTGCATTTCTCTCTTCCCCAACGGAGTGAAATCGAGCTTTTGGGGGATCGGCGACGAGGTATCGCCGCTTTGATATCCGATTTTCTTTCCGATGGAGGTTTTATCGAAGCACTGGCTTCTCATCCTTGGATGACCAGTCCCGAACTTCATGAAGAAGCCATATTGGGTGATCCCGGACTTCTGTCGTCCATGTTGATACTGATGGCAGCTGCAGAAAAGGAACTGCCATCAGCACCGTTGGAATTGCTGGGTGTGGGGAATGAAAATATACCGCTTCTCACGCCAGTGTGGTTGCAAGTTTTCTTAAACGGTTTCGTTTTTGATCAGACTGGCTTGTTCTCCGAGGTGGAAGGCGAAAGAAAGCAAATAGAAAGGCGATTGCGTAAACTCGGTCTTGTCGAAGGCAAGCGGGTGAAGCTGTTGGAAAGTCGAAAAGCGATCAAAGCTATGGCTGGCAGCTTGGCCAAGTTGGATTCCATAATTGAAATTGCAGCAGAGGAGCACAAAAACCTCGAGGATCAATTGCGAATGGTGGTGCTAACCGACTATGTCAGGGCATCCGATTTACCGCGCCAAAATGATCAACCTTTCAGCCCAACCAAATTGGGCGTTGTCCCCATATTCGAAGCATTGCGTCGAGCCAAACTGCAGGAAAGACGCATTGGTGTGCTTACCGGCACGCTTGTGATTATACCCGAAACAGCCCGTTCCGTTCTGTCCGAGGCGGCTGAAGCTGCACAAGTATCTGACACAGAGATCAAGCTCAAACCGCTTCCTGGCTGTCCGGGCTATTGTCAGTTCCAGTTGGGCGGGAACAGCAATCAAAAAACCGTCCGACTAGTGACACATCTGTTCAACCTTGGTTCGATCCGTGTACTTGTTGGCACGCAGGCATTGCTGGGTGAAGGCTGGGATGCCCCCACAATCAACACACTAGTTTTGGCGAGCAATGTTGGTTCATATATGCTCTCCAACCAGATGCGAGGGCGCGCTATTCGGATTGACAGTGCCGTTCCAAATAAGGTTTCCAATATATGGCACTTGGCCACGGTAGAGCCACAATCTAGTCAATTATGGCCGACTTCAGTTTCGCGGTTTGTTTGGAATACCGTAGTTGGACCATATGAATTTGAAATGCAGAAACTCGGAAGCGATATGCGTTTGCTTTTTCAACGATTTCAGATGTTCGAAGGTATTTCAAATGGGGACACAGATCACATTAGCAACGGCATTGGTCGGCTTGATATTTCTTCGCAAGGTTGGGAGGAAGGTCAAATTGGAAGTAAGAATGATCACATGTTTGGGCATGCGCGTCTGCGCTCGACGATTACACAAAAGTGGATAAGTTCTTTAGGTGATTCACACCAAAGATCTCATGTCCATAAAATCGCAGAAGCCAATTATGCGCCGCGTGGCGGTTCATATGATCAAACACTGCAATTTCTTTCAATTAATGCGGTTCTCGGTGGGTTCACTTCAGCTGCCGGTGCATTACGTCAGTACCAATCCGTCAGGGAAATTGCCACACTGGCCCTTATTTTTGGAGGCCTCACTCTAGTTTATTCTGTTCCCAAACTATATTTGTCCGCACGCCTCTTTTTCAAAAACGGAACACTCGAGCGAAGCTTGAGGCAAGTCTGTCAAGTTTTGCTGAAGGGTCTGGATCATGTGGGTGCACTCAAAAGTCATCCAAGCGCATATTCAGTTGAAATAGAACCAAGCATCCGGGGGTTTCACAACATTATTCTTCACGGTGCTTCACGAGCGGAGGAGCGAGTTTTCCTAGATGCCCTGTCGGAAATATTGGGTCCGATAGAGAATCCCCGTTATATTCTTGTAAGGAAAAGCTGGTTGGGCTGGATTAAACGGAAGGACTATCATGCAGTCCCAACGATATTGGGAACTCATAAAGATGATGCAGAGTATTTTGCATATTGCTGGAACAAAAAAATCGGTCCAGTGAAGCGCGTTTTTACGCGCCAAAGGGAAGGCCGAAAAACTCTTTTGCGAGCAAGAGCCAGCTCGATGGCGGCGGGGTTTCAACGGTTCGTAGATCGAAGGTCACAATGGAGATAGGGTCAGGTTCTTCGGATTTCTATCGCCCGCTTTCAGGATATAGCAGACACAAAGCCATTGCCCGTTCGATACCTCCTGTAGGTATAGCGCAGGTTGGAATCTCTATTCCTATTGGACCAAAACACTTTCACTAGGAAAAGCCGAAATTCGGAACTCCTGATAGCTTGGCTTTGGTGTGGGTGGTGGTTTGGGTGATCAGTTTGACGTTCCCAAGGGCAATCGAGGACGCTGGTTTCGATGCCACCAACAGCCTCTAACTCTAAGTGCGTTTTAACGGGTTCTCCCGATTAAAAGCAGACACTCCTCGGCCGCCTCCACAGCCCCTTAAAGCCCTGTCGCCAATGACTCGCTTTTGGCGCAGAAGCGGACGTTGATACGCAATCGAACCGATGTGCCGTACGTTGGGCAAAACGATCTCCAATCTGCAGTTGATCTGAACCGAACTAGCTGCCGCTTTCCTCATATCCCGAGATCGCGACAAACGGAGCCCATGATGCTGGATGAGACCAATCTGGATTCCAGTTTTCTATGTCGTTTCCATTTTTCTCTTTGCCCGTACGGATGGCCTCCATCGCCATTGCAAGCGCTTTGCTTCGGGTGAGACTTGGATCGTCCCTGGCATATTTCACGGCAAGGACAATCAATTCCTTAGTGATCGTATCGTCTACTCGCCAATGACTTGCATAAATTGATTGTGCGCCAGAATAGAGGAACGAACGCGCTAATCCGGCCAAGCTGTCGGCGCCCTTCAAGTCCCCAGCAGACGCGGTATTGCACGCGGACAGAACAACCAAATTCGCGCTGTTTGGGACCGCTGCTGCTTCTGATGCCGACAGGAAACCATCGTCACTAGCTGAACCCTTGTCCGGAGGGGTAAAAATCAAACCGGGTTCTGCAAAGCCATTTTCAGGATCGGGCAATACGCCATGCGTTGAAAAGATAACAACGTCAGAATCAACGAGCAGAGCGTCGTTCTTCAATTTGGTTTCAGTAGCACCTGATTGCATGAATATTCGAGACTGATCCGGTGCGAACAGATTTTGGAGTGCAGCAAGTTCGGCAGCTGTTCCAGGAAGCGCAGCCATCTGCCTTATGGCATCAACATTGACCAGTTCACCACCCCTTGTGGTGCGCTCATTGAATATTTGGCTTCCACGCTTCGTATTTTGCGTTCCTGTTTTTTTGCCAATTTCGGGATCGCCGTAACCTGTGATTTTATATGTTTTAGGTTCAACTTTCTTTTTTAGGTTCAAATCCGAAACCGAAGGCAAGTAGCTAATCTCAAAGCGTCTCGATAACCAGGGAGCTTTTAAAAAGACATCGTCAGCGGCGTCAAACCCATCATCTGTAGGCTTGTCCGTCAACAATAGTGAAAGCGGCAACGCTGAAATTGCCCCGCTGGTCACAACGTAGAGCTTTTGAGTTTGCTCTTCATAGGATTGGTCTTTTTCAAAAATCCCTGAAATCGGTTCAATGATCAAGCGATAGAGCTCATAGGCCGCGTTTCTATTGAAACTAAACCCTATCCATCCATCCGCTTTGCCGCGATTGGAATTTCCTGACCGGTTCGTACCCGATGATTGTTCACCGCATTCTTCTGGATCAATTTCGCATCTGAGCGATTTTACGAGCTCCGAAACAACCTGCTCGCCGTTCTCAATGCGATGCCAAGCACTGTATCGTTCATCAACCCCAAACTTATTTGATATGCCGAACACATAGAGATCACCGCCTGATGGCGTAATCATAAGCAACCCCTCTTTGTCTTCGAGTGCACCCCATGCATCGCTCAGCTCTAGTGGCTTTGGTGCCGCCAATGCGTAGTAATCAGGAAACTGTTTTTGCAGCGCGCTATCAATCCTCAGAAATTCTTCTTGCGCTTCCAGTTTTCCATCGTTCCTCCCATTTCTAATTTGGCCATAAATGGTTTCCGACAATTGTTGATAGCGTTTAGCAAGAGCAGCAAGTTTTGGGTTTGGGGCGGCGGCACGGGCAACTGCTTTGGACATTGTCTGCGAACTTTTATCCATCCTAAGATATTGCGCCGCTATGAATGCTTCAGAAAATGCATTGGGCGATCTCGGTTGGCTGAATCCAAATGTTGTGATCGAATCTTCTTCGCTTTTTGATTCCATTTCATTTTTGAATGCCCAGTTTAGTTTTAGCCGTCGGTCCAAAACATATCGATATGCCAATCCATCGCCGTGCTCTGAGAGGATTCTGCTTCGTTGGGAATCAATGTCAGTTCCAACACGGCGCGTCAGATTGATTTGACTCAGCGCTATTCGTTCAATTGGGCCAAGCCAATCAAATACCCGTGCCCTCAGGTTGCTCTGTCTCATGACTTCTGGATCACGCATAGTTAGCTCGATCCAGCGATCAATTTTCTCTACCAAATCATCGCGCGATTCATTCGAGCCTAGAGGGTAAGCATTGTTCGTTCCGGCAAATGAATCCATGAACTGATGAAATTTATCAAAGTCATCGGAACATGCGGTAATTTCGATGCGAGCCTGATCCAAAAAACCACTAGCGGTTTGGAAATAGGACGGAAGAAAAGGCCGAGCTCCGTCCCCCGGCTTTAGCTTCAAATTTTCCTGCATCATGCCCAAGCTGGCAAACATATTCTGATCCACGCATTGATCTGATTGAGCGCCAACCCGAACGATTTTTGACATCATTAGCGCGAGTTTTTCTAATGGATAAACGCTTGGTGGAATGGTAATTTTCGATATTTGGGCTTCCGCATTGCCCCATAAAACTAGCCGTTCATTGCTCTTGTTCTGCCGCCTTAGAATACGATCTAGTTCCAAATTGGCATTCATGAAATTTTCGATATTAGACTGCAAATTTGTTTCAGCACTGCTTAGGGCAGATTGCAGTGTTTCTTTCGCCTGGTCATTCAGGCGCTGTTTCGAGAGTGACTGCCCGATTATTATTTTTGCTCTCAATATAGACGGATGATTGGTATCGAGTTTGCTGGATTGCAACCTCAATGCTTCGCGTGCGGATTGTTCTGCCCCTGCATAAATATATCCGCTCATTTGAACGTCGGCTAAGTCCATCAACGCAGCCGCATAGCTTACGCTATTTTTGCCGACCGAACCTTCCAACCATTCCAGATAAGGCAAATATAGCGGCATAACGTGTTTTATCTTTTGGAATGATATCGCACTCTTATGCATCGCTGCATTTTTCATCAATTTGGCAGACACCCTGTCCGAGATTTCAATCGGCGTCTCTAAAGACTGATCCGTCTTTAGAATTTCGTCACCATTGACCTCAACTTTGATCCATTTCCCACTCCAGAATCCAAAGCCTTCTCTGAAGTTGCGATGTTCCAAAGCCTCCATATCTAAGGCGGTATGTATTGAAGATTGGGATTCAAAATTTGGTGGAGGCCAACTTTCTTTTGAACCAGGAAAGCGATATCGTTCTTCGGAAAATATCGTGAACGCCTTTTCGTAGGCTTGGTAGGCGCCGGTGTAGTCTAGCTTTGCTTCTTTTACGATGGCATCCGCTTCGTGCAGACTACCAATGACCCACCTATCACGCTCTGGGTCCAGCCCTTCAAATTTCAATGCGGGATCCAGAATATTTTGAGCTTCGCCCACTTTCCCTATGCGAACTAAGTCTATGACATAGCTCGAGAGCGCTGAATTTTTTTCGCTGGCAACACTGTCCGTGTTGTCATTTGCAAAATCAAACAGGCCTTTTGTGATATTTGCTGAATCTCGAAAATCACCAAGGCGATAGTGAGCAAGAGACAGTTGCCGTCTTGCCGAACGTTCCATTTTATGACCTCGACCGAATGCTGTCAGAGCTGTTTCATGAAATTCCTTAGATACAGCCATTTGTGTGATATGATCTCCACGTCGGTCGTGCCAATCTAATCTGGTCAAGAAAACGCCGAGAACATTGATATGGTTTGGAGGAAGTGACGCTCGCAAGACCTTTTCAGCTTGATTGATCAACTTATCGGCAGTTCGATAGTCTCGTTTGTCAGTATGCTGTGCAGCTTTCAATAAAAGTAACTGACCGTAAAGCGGATGCTTCGCACCATATGTTTTAGCAAATATTGGAAGTAGCTTTTCAAAATAGCCTATTCTCGAATTGGGTCCTCGTGGCGCGGTGGTATTCTGGAAATAGACATTGATATCTATCTGCTCTCGCCTCTCTGGCGCTCGTATCAAAGGTGGGAATTTTGCCTTGTCGGCTATGCTTGTTTCGAGATCTATTTCTTTTGAATATAGCGCTGGGCTTGAGACCAAACTCAAAGCCGCAAAAGTTATAAAGAATAATCCCTTGAAAAATAGGTTCATGGCACCCCCGCTCACAGCGATACATTCGCCGACGGACACTAACCAACTGCATCATTTACTTCAACAATCCTGAGCGCTGGCATTTTGAAGTGGCGGTATTCTGAAGGCACTGTCATCATGGTTTTCATGCCCGATGGTAATGTTTCTTGCCATAGACATTTGTCGCTCATTTGACCTAGCGCCAATGTCCGCTTTGGGCGCAAAGCGGACATTGGAATCTGATAAAAGGTCCTTCCCTTCGGTCTTCAATCACTAAAATTATAGACATTTTCTCCGCGTCTGGCTTCCATCGGAATGGAATGGAATCTTCTGAGTGAACCACCCATACATGGGATCGTGTCGGCATTCCGGAACGTGTAGGCTTTCCCCTTATCTGTGCACATTGGTGTACTGTTTCCAGTCCAATTCTTGCCGCTCTTGGGATCAAAAGCCCAAATCTTGACGGAATAGTCCATACCTTTGCCATCGGGTCCGTCCGGTAAGAAAATTTTGGCGCATTTTTTCCGTTTTGCGAAAAAACGCCCTTCGGATAACCAGCCGGCTTGGCCCCCTATGGCCGCCCCTTTCCAGTAGGCAAATCCAATCGCGATCTTCTTTGATTTTGAACGATTGCACAGTTTGAGCATGGTTCGCTGGGCATCATGCGCCTTCTGTGCTCTTCTCACTTCGCCCCGCGCGATGATTGCTGCGGCTAGCGCCGATGCGATATTGTTGGCAGCATTATGCGCCAATTGCGTAGTTGTGGGCGGCGGTGCAGCATAATCTGTCGGAGGATAATATTCCGTTTCACCATATTCTTCCTCTTGGGGTTCCCATGTGTTTTCTGGTTCCTCAATGATGGTTGGTGCCGACCCGGCAATCCGTGTTGGCAAGACTTCAGTTCTATTGCGGATATAGGATAGTTCGGCTTCCGCTCCGACTGTTATAAAGGCGGCCACTCCTTCTACTTGCCCGCTATCATAGTTGAAATAGGCCGATGCTCCACTTCCGCCAGCGGCTGCGAAGGCCACCGTCGCGCCGTGTCCATTGCCTCCGAAGCTATGGTTGTCTTTCTTGTACATGCCAATGGTGACGGCAGCGCCTGCGCCTATGGCGTTGAATTTTACGCCCAATGTGTGATAAGTTGCGACCGATTGCCGCCCGTTGACATCAAAGGCGAGGCCATTTTCTCCTTCAAAGCCGATACCGAAAGAACCGCCGCCGCTGGCGCCCAGAGTCACGGTTTGATAGCCAGCCCGACGGGCTTCTTCCAATATGATTGGCAGGCATCGGCTTGAGAGCATCTGTTGCGCCAAAAAAGTTTCTGGGATTTTCCGTTGAGAGCTCAACAATTTATCCAAACTGCATTTTTGGACAGAATGAAGGGCCATGCCAAGCAAATTGCCGCTTTCTTTAATCGTATTTTTCGCCATATTCACAATATCGCCGTCATTTTGAATACACCGGTTCTTTAGAAAATGCTCCACCAGACGGCCGTTGCATGAAGGGAAAAAAGGCGGCTTGCAGGGTTTTTGACCCCGTCCCCCGCATGTCGAGGGCCTTTGCAATGCTTGTTTTACTTCCGTGCGAATGTCGGCCGCTCCATCTTTGACCGTGTTGACAATGTCATTGTCTTTGCGGATGCAGACACCCTTCAAGAAATCGAGCACGAGCCGCCCATTGCATTTTGTCGGGAAACAGGCCTTCTGTCCTTCTCCGCCACAGCTTTGTGCATAGGCTTCCGACGATAGCGGCCCCACCGAAACCGGCACCATGAATGCGCAGACGGCTGCCAGCAGGAACAGAACGGAAAGCATCGTGTTTGGGATCCAGGATCCGGATGGCTCGGTGTTGGAAAAAGCAGGGTTTTGCATGAGTCCGTCTTTCGAATATTGGGTTTTGATGATGGCCGCGCGAACATGATGTGCACCGCCGGACATTATGGCGGTGCACGAGAGATATTCGCCGCTATTTTCTAGTGAGGTTCATACGGATTTTTCGGTTATCCCGGCTTTCCCAGAGCAGGTTTCCGTTGGGCAACACCGTGTAGACGCCGCTTCCATTATCATCCTTGAACTCGCTATCGCTAATCCGATGATAGAATACGCGTCGACCTGATTTACCCTTGCGATAGGGAGTGACAGACACCTTATCGCGGCCATTCATGCTGAAAACATTTTGGTTTTGACGGTTGTTGGCAAAAACAAAGGTGCCACTCAGATTAAATTTATCGACAGTTTCTTCGGTGACGGGTTCATGGCCGGTGCGCACCAGAGTTATTTTCCGGTTCCCTTTTTGCCAGACCAGTGCGCCCGAATTTTTATATGTGTAGGTTGCCCGGTCCTTTTTAAAAGCACCGACTTCTTCCCATACACCGGATCCCTTTTGCCCTTTCTTCCGGTAGATAACCTTTTTATATCTTTTGCCCTGGCGGATCGGCGTGATCTCAAGCCCACCAAATATGTCCATCTTAAATTCATTGATGAGAGACCGGTCGGATGTGGACTGGTAGATGCCATTGACCCGTTTCGCTGTGACCTGTGCATGGGCTTCGGGAGCCGTAGCGAGGGTTGCAATGGACAGAGCGGGGATCGACAGTGCCAAAGCCACCGCGATGCGCTTAGAGCCTTTGCTATGTGTCCGTGTCGTAAGAGCCATTGAAATTTCCTTCCTTTGTAATTGGCAGAATATGATCTGCGACAAGTCCGGGATTAGGATATTGCAAGTTCCGCTGTCATGAGGGCGATCCCCTATATTGGTTTTACAGAGGCCGCGGCAGGTCGTCTGGTTAGAATGAGGGATAATCCTCATTCAGGACGCAGCATTAATCTGCTAGTCGCGAATCATGTTATTCGAAGCCTGGACAGATAGACTTGGCGCAACGCAGCAACGCGCAAAATGGCGGAGAGAGTCTGACAATGTCCGTCGATCACAACTGGCGCGACTGGTCCAAAAGGCCTTCTTTCAAGGCATAGGCAATCAGTTGAGCGATGGAATGTACGTCCAGTTTGGCCATCATGCGGGTTCGGTGATTGTCCACGGTTTTGGCGCTGACCGACAGGCGGCTCGCAATTTCTGCATTGCTGAAACCTTCGGCAATAAGGTGCAGAACTTGACGCTCGCGCGCAGTGAGGCCGGAAGTTTCGGAATGTTCCCCCAAAATGGAAAGCGCCTGCTTCGATATATAGGAGCCGCCATTCAACACCACTTCGAAGCCTTTTTTCATTTCATCAGGGCTACAGCTTTTCAAAAACAATCCATCCACTTCCGCGGCAATCCAGTCGGCGAGATGTCCTTTGGCAGTGAACCCCGTTACGGCAATGACCCGTGTTTCAGGACTCCAGCGGCGTACCTCTCCAAAGACTTCCATACCTTTTGCCAGCGGCATAGCAGCATCCAGAGTCAGCAAGGTTGGGCGCAATTCTTTGGTCATCGATATGGCTTCGAGACCATTTTCAGCCTCCCCGACAACCTCTATGTCTCCAATTTTTTCAAGCACCGCCCGCAAGCCGTTGCGTACGACGGCATGATCATCGGCAATAACGGCATGATATGGACCGAATGATTGTGGCAAAAACCGCCCCCCATTTTCTAGCAAAACCAATCCGCTATGCGTGCTATTTCGCTATGTTTTTTCTGGCTAGCATTTCGGTGGCTAATGCACAAATGCTGACGCTCACTGAGCAAAATGACGACCTGAATATATTTGATCATATGGTTGTCGTTGGAGATCATAGTTTTGATTTCAACAATTTGTCAGTGCGGCAAAAGATGAGGCAGAAAGTCAGTAAGGGATCTGTCGCTAACGAGATCACCCCTGAGACCACAAGCGATGGCGATTGGCTTTATGTCCAGCTAGAAAATTCGACGAAAAATGGAATAAGCCGGGTATTGGATACCGAACATTTTTCTGATCATAATTACGCGATTTATTTGGAGCGAGCCGGAAAAATTACTCTGATTCTGGATTCGAGACTTCCGGCTAAAGATATTGAAAATCGGATCAGGCCCGAAGTGATATTGGCATCTCTTCCTATATATATGGCGCCGCAAGAAACAGTGGAAATATGGGCTCAGTTTCAAAATGGAAGTTCTGCAGGAGCTGTTCCCATTTATCTGCGGTCTGAATCAATCGTCACGCAGCATCGCAGCAAGAATTCCGCCACGAATTCGATATTCTATGGCGTTGGCCTAACTCTTTTGACTTTTTTGGTGCTTTTTTCATTCCTGCTAAAATCAAAGCCTGCCATTTACTATTCTCTATTTCTTGCGGCCTCCATAGCGGTGAATATGCAGCAGGACGGGTATTTCAGCCTTATGTTCTATTCTGGCGATCCCAATTTCAACATAATTACACGATTATTTGGGCAGTCCCTAATGCTCGTTTCTTATCTGCTTTTCATGATATCATTTCTGGACATAAGGAGGCGGTTTCCAAAATTTTTCGCCATGATCTGCGGGTACATGGTGGTGGTGGTGATTATATTAGGCCTGTATCCCTTTGTGGGTACAACAGATTTCTACAACTACTGCATAAACATCGTTGCTTTGATGTTTGCAGTCATAAGTCTGGGTTCGGCTTTTCTAGCCTATAGGTCTAAGCGATTTGGTGCCGGACTTTTTATTTTGGGAATTGCGATTTTTATCAGCTATCTGGTCTATAGCGTTTCCAACAATTTCCTTTGGCAAACTAGCTATGACTTCAATGTGATACTGACGGTCAAAATTGCACAATTGGTGGATGCTTCGGTGTTTACCGCCGCAATGCTACGCCAGACTTTTGGGCTTCGAATGCAACGCGATGAAGCTCTAAAAAGTGAACTAGCTGCAACACAGAAAAATCTAGAAACTGCTCAATCTTTACTGGTCGCAAAAAAAGACCGAGATCGTGCCAAAGCACTCGCGGAACAACATCGAGCCCAATTGGCAAATGTCAGCCATGATATGCGTCAACCGCTCACCAGTTTACAATTGGCACTGGAACAGGTCGACAATTCCTCGCCAGAACTGAAAGAGCAACTGGCGGCCGGCTTGAACTATTTGAACTCGTTGTTAGGCGATACTTTAACAAGCACTCGTCCTGATGGGCACGACAGCCATGCCGCTGAACCAGCGACAGATGCAGTCCCAATCCAGATTATTTTTGACAATCTGGAAAGAATGTTCGGAACAGAAGCGATGCAAAAAGGTCTTGCACTGAAGCTTGAACCGACCAACGTCGCGGTCGACACGGATGCTGTCTTACTAATCCGTATACTCTCTAATCTCATTTCAAATGCGATAAAATATACTCAAAAAGGGCAAGTTGAACTGCTCTGTTTCCAATATGGAGACAAAGCTTCGATCGAGGTTCGGGATAGCGGTGTCGGTCTCACTGAAGAACAGCTGTCCCGAGTCATGAAACCCTATCAACGCAATACCGTCGACGGGGATGGCGAAGGACTGGGCCTGCATATCGTTTCGACGATGGCCGAACAAGCTGGATTGGTCCTCGAAGCCGATAGCGACACTGGCCGCGGAACGGTTTTCCGATTGGACGGGTTTCGAGTATATTCCTAAAGTCCGCTTTGGGCGCAAAGCGGAGGTTGGTGCATCGTCATCAGAACAAGTCACTGACAGCGCGCAATTTCATTCTCGGGTTGCAACGCTGACAGAATGGTGTGATCACACCAGTCCATTACAAAGCAAACCACTGTACAGTGAATCCATTCTGATTTGGGTGCGGGAAACTGAACATGAGAATTTTGAAAAAATATGCAGGCGGCTTTTGCAGGGTCATAACAATGACGAAACCGATCTGCCTGCACTCATTCCAAGTCGTCAACAATGTTGCTTTTGTCTGCAGTCCGCGTGTGATCGACAATTTCGAGCAGCCCGTCGCGAGCTGCCAACGTCATGAGTTCGGCGAGTGAGTGGACACCCAATTTCTGCATCAGGCTGGTGCGATGATTGTTGACCGTGTTTATGCTGATCCCCAGGCGAGCGGCGAGCGCTCCGTTGTTGCTGCCTTGAATCAATCCGATAAGTATCTGACGTTCGCGTCTGGTCAGACTGTCATGAATCGAAGGTTCCTCCAGAACAGCTTTTACACTTTTAGAGACCCGGCTTTCGCCATTGGCAATATCACACAGAAGTTGCGGCCAACGATCAATCTCATCCCCTTTCAAAAGAAGGCCATGCGCCCCGCTTGCCATGGCACATTTCATTATGGTTGGATTTTGCAAACCGGTCATGAGAACGATTTTTGTTTCCGGGCACCAGCGGCAAATTTCTTCCACCACTTCCAGCCCTGTAATGACCGGCATGGCAATATCGACGATCAGGATGTCCGGTTGATGTTGTTTGGTTGCAGCAATGGTCTTGAGGCCATCCTCGGCGTCGGCGAGAATGGCAAAGCGACCATCACGTTCCAGCACACCGCGCAGCCCCGCACGAACAATAGCGTGATCATCTCCGATGACGATCCGCAATGGATTTTGCGAGTAAACCGTGTCCATTTTCCCCCAACCAAGCCTTTTTCCGACGGCTTTTCAGCACCACTCCGATCGGCCGTGGCAATATGAACAGCGTGCTCGAGATTTTCAACCAGCTTGTAACTACTATTCAAATCAAGCGACTTGGTCGATCCAATAAGCCGCTTCTGGTCCTACTGACCTTCCTTTCTCTGGCCATGATGAGTGATGCGGCAAAAGCCAATCCAAGAGTGATTGATCTCGCAAATCTCACGACGATCGACGACATCCAGTCAAATTCAAAGCCAGTTTTCAGGAAACAGAACGACCAGACCGAACATATCCGATTCAGTGTGCAACTCAAAAATAGCGGCGAGCAACCTGTTCTTTTCAGGGTCATGACTGAGGAGGCCGCACGAGCAGAGATACTGATAAGCTTGAACGATCAAGGTGAGAAAGAAATTCTTCTTCAATCCCGACAACGGTTCAAGGACGCCGAAACACTGAGCAGTCAAAACCTCCAGCTGTCATCCCGCCCGGTCGTTATAACCAAAAGCGGCTCGATACGGCTTGATATTGATATCCATGTTGCGATTGACGACCGCGCCTTTCCGATCAGTCTGGTTTCGGAAGATCAATTTATTGCCAAACGCCAAATGGTTACGGCAGTGCATGGTCTGTATTTCGGTTCAACACTATTTGCAGTTGTGCTGGCCACCGGTTTCGCGTTGTTGATGCGGTCGCATCTCATCGCACTATTCTCGCTGTACACTTTCACACTGATCCTGCTGAACATTCATACTTATGGTTATGCCACGCCATATTTACCGGACTTTTTCTCGATTCATCACGATGGAATAAAGCGCATCTTGCGGCTCTCCTGGTGCCTATTCTATTTTTTCTTTGCGACCGGTTTTACGAGTGCATCGCAAAATGCGCCTCGTATGTTCCGCTTTGCACTTTTTGTCGTTGCAGCAACCGTCATCAATTCGCTCATTGGTGCGGTTTTCCAGCTACCGGTCACAACAATCATAATGGTCGCAACCGGTACGGTTTTTCTGGCTATAGTGGGTTATTTTGTTTGGACGGCGCTTCGTGAAAACGTCAAAGGTGCTGGTCTATTCGCATTGGGTTTCTGCATTTTGCTTGCATATATCCTGCTTACAATACGCGCCGGATTTCCGGATGTTGCCAGACTCAATGATCAGTTCGACACCGCCGCTCTTTTTCTGCTGACACTGGATTGTCTGGTTTTCGGCGCAGCGATCATCAGCCAGGTCCGCGGTATCATGCAGGAGCGGGACGCCTCAAAGCAGCAAGAGCTCGCGGCTGCCATGCAAAGCAGCGACATCGCCAACCGGCTGGCGCAGGCGCATGTTGATCGCAATGTCGCGCTTGCGGAAATCACGCGTGCGCGACGAAGTCTTTCCGAAACGCGGCATGATTTACGCCAACCACTGGTTTCGCTGCGAGGCGCTCTGTCTGGTGTTGATCCGAAAAACCGGGAGCTTCACCGGGCGCTAGAATGGAGTGTCGACTATATCGATCAGTTGCTTTCGGCCACAACACTCGACGAGGAAGGTGCTGTGGCAACCGCCAAGAGAAAAGCCGAGGATGTCCAAAGCCGTCAGGAAACAGCGCTGGGCGAGCATCTGTTGACGCTGGAACAAATGTTTGTCGAGGAGGCATTGAACAACGGCTGCGCTCTCGAAATTTGCCAAAGTGATCTTGTGCTTGCGATACCCTCGGTTGCGATTCATAGAATTTTGTCGAACCTCGTCGACAATGCGATCAAACATTCAGGGGCAACCCACATCGGTGTGGAAGCAGGAATCATGGATGGACGGGCCTGGATAGAGGTCGCCGATAATGGCGGGGGAGTTCCGCCCGAAATCATAAAAAAATGCACCAGCATGCAAAGCGAACAGGCGTTCGATGAGGATCACGGGCCACATGGATTGGGCCTTGGAATTGCGCATTCGATATCCCAAACCGAAGGCCTCCGGCTCGACTATTGTCAAAGAGAAGCTGGTGCGTGCTGGAGACTGTCCGAAATTCCCGTAGCAAAAAGTCGATGATAGTCTGTGACACCAAAATCCGGCTCAATTTGGCCGATGCCTAATGTACTTTGCGGCAGTTTAGAAAACGAAAATTGTCGGAGAACGCAGTCTCTATCGATGTAAAAGCGGCCTGACCGCCTTTGATATGGAAACTGGCAAGGTCCGTGGCATAGCGTTCGCCGCTCCCACTTTGGGATAGGGGAAGGAGTAATGTCCGAGTTTGTTGAGGGCCTCTGATGGTGGGGTGCGAAACGGAAATCAATTGGTTGGCGTCAATAGACATCCATCTCACCTGGAGAGGAAAGTCTCCGTCACACACATATTTCGTGGGGACTTGATCCGTGCGGAAGACCGGAGCCAGACTGTCCTTCGGTGGGTCAGGCGTAGGGCTAGTCAAACTCATCAGCACGAACGCTAATCCTGCGACAGTCTGTTGCAAAGCTGGCATCAGATCATTCCTTATAACAACAAGAGGCTTGCAAAGATGCGCTTGATCTAACCCATTGTAGATGGCAGCCAAATGGTGTGATTGCACTATTTCGAGCCATTTGATGGGTTCTAAAACCAGCAGCAAAAAAAGAAGCGCGATATTCGACAGCAGATCCAATTGTTCGCGCAAGGAGGAATTCAGTGGTCTGTATCGCTGAACCCCTGACTGACATATTCTAGCATATGGTCACATAAGTTTATGAAAGAAAGTGATTTTTCGAAATTCCAATGAACTTCAGATGAACGGCTTTCTGCGAAATATAGTGTGATTCCACTATGGGCTTGCTGGCCACTTTTCCACATGAATATTTCGTCGCCTAAAGCGGGGAGTACGAGCATGAGGAAGATCGGATTACGCACTGGGTTGTCCGTGGCATTGGCAGTAACCGCTGTTGCGGGGGGGCAGCCGGCGTTGGCGCAGGCAGAAGATTTCAACGCCTTTTTCGAAAAGAAAAACAGCGGAACAGCCGCATCGGAACGGCCAGACCATCATTCACGTGACCAGAGACGAAATATCCGGCGGCCCTCCAATCCTGATTTCAACGGGCCGGTCTATCGCCGACATGTTGGTGACCTTGCTGCCAACGGCGATCTGTCCAAGCTTGAACAGCGAGGCTATGATGCCCGGCGGGCACGGCCCGGACATCAAATAGGCGATGAATTTGACTTAACACCCAACGAGCGCCGGGATCTGCAGCAACGTGGGCGGCAAGCGCAGATTACGCGCGGACGGCGCAATGGTTTTCGCCCGGTAATCGAAGAGACAGCTGCTGGCTCCCGGAACCATAGCACGCATGCTCAATATCGATATGATGGCTATACTGGTGCAGGACGGGAGCCAGTCCGCGGCCAGGGTGCGCGGCTCATGAGAAGGGCTAACCGGTCAAAAGGGACCGCAAAGAGTGGCTATGCGGCTACATCCTTGCAGAACAGAATATCGGCTGTCGATATGGGCGCCGAGGCCTTTGGTGGGCATAATGCTGGAATAGGCGAATATGGCGTCGCCATGACTGTCGGCCAAGCGCAAGTCTTTGCCAATGGTGATGACCCCGTCGTTGCCGCGGCGGGCGCGACAGAGCGGTTCGGGCATAATCTCTACGGCGCAGCCCACGGCGTCGGCCAATCCATTCGCGATCCCAGAAGAATTCCGGGCAACGTGAATCGCGCCGCAGCAGGGGTCGCCCAAACCGGTACCAATGCCGTCCGCTATGTTGGGGAAACGGTCATAAAATCGTCGCAGGATGGCGCTCGGTTCGTATCCGATCCTCAATATGCGTCGACGCAGGTCAAAAAAACCGTCGGAAATATCGGCAAATCGACCTGCAAGGGCGTCTCCACACTTCTCGGTCTCAACAAACGAAAGTGCAGATAAGGCATTGATCGTAATCAATTCGGCAAAGGAGAACCATCGATGAGAAGACTTTCGAAAATTGTTGCCACGGGAGCTATGTTCGGTTCCTTCATGATCGCTTCCTCATGGTCCACAACTGCCGCAGCCAGCGGGGTGACACCGCAGTATCGCGGCTATTGCGAGGCAAAATACCGGACTGGTGCGCTGAGAGGGATCAAGCCGCGGTGGAGCTATGGCTATAACAATCGAACAAAGCGTATGGAATGCCGGGAAGCAAACTCTATGGGGGTCAACACATCCGTCAAAGGCAGAACGTTCTGGATCAACCTGAACGAGCTGTGCCGTTTCACCACGGGCAGATCCGATTTCCACTGGCACGGAGAAGGCCGCGTTGCGTGTGGAAGGAACGATCACAGATGATTGCTCTGTCTCTCCACCGCACGGCTATCGGCACGCTGATGTTTTCAGTTTGTTTGGCAATGTCCGGGATATGGCTCCCCGAACCTGCCAGGGCCGGAGGATCAAAAATCGATCTGTCGAAATTTTGTGACGGTAGATATCGAACCGGTTTGCTCAGAGGCTTGCAGGGCAAAATTGGTGCAAAGTGGAATCCCAAACGCAACAAATGGGGATGCTATATTCCCTCGAAATATGGGTATGGTACTGTAACGCCCGCTACGTTCAAACCCCTTGGCTATGCAGAGGCCTGCCGCAAGCTGCGCGGGACTTCGCTCTATCATTTACACGGCAGAACGCTGCACTGCGGGCGGGACAATGCACGGCACGCACAGCCATCCCGCCAACCGCCGCCAGGCCCTCCATCGACCGGTAACGGAAGAGGCGAAGCCCAATATACTGCGCTCAGCATGTGCAACCGATCGCGCACAGACACTATCTACGCCGCCTGGGTATGGCATGATTGGGGAGAACGGAAGCGTCCGAAAAACTGGCGCGCGCAAGGTTGGATTTCTTTGCCTCGCGGTAGCTGTGAACGCATAGAGTTTCCGCATTATCGCAATGGTGGTCCCTATGACGGCACGGTGTTTCTGCACGCAACATCCGATGGAGTGAATTGGGGGAAAGGCGACTACGCATTCTGTATGCACCCGTCTGACTTTGATTATCTGAGTGCAGATAGAATGGCGTGTACGGCGCCGGATCAATGGTTGGCAGAGACTTTTGAATTTCGGCTAAATCCGGGCGCTGAGAATAGATTTAATTTCAACTAGCCACTGCTTTTTCAAAATTGCCGGTCCGGCAATATGAGGTGAGGTTTTTTTAGAAGACCAGTTTGGAGGTCAAGCATGCGTATATGTTTCAAGAGGACGAGTATGATATTGGCGACAGCCCTGCTGTTTGCACCGGTTCCATCTTTGGCCCAAGGCCTTCCAACAACCGAAAATGGCTTCAACATGATACGGATGAACACGGATGATCTTTCCCAATATAGATCGGTTGACAGCATGTGCATCGGGGAAAATCACGATGAGTTGATGGCCTTCAGTGACAATGGTGATAGCACAGTTGACCTTATCAATCCGACGGCGGATCCAGAGGTTGCATCAACCAAATTGAGGTTGAGCAAAGCAGGTGCTGAAGGGGGCCAGACAAGTTACTGGCTAATTGAACCGGCAAGCAACGAGGCTGTTTTTGAACTGCATTTCGTAAACCCCGGCACCGCAGGCGATCCGGCAAAAACACCCAAGGCGACACTATCCCACATCAACAGACTGCAACAAAAATCAACAAATCTAGACTGTTTGACGGGTAAGAATATTCTCTATGCCGGCATGGATCAAAATTACCGGGTGATGGTGATGGCCAACCCGGGAGCTGATCTTTTTTTCCTGCTGAGCTCGATAAAAGAACCCGGAGTGGCGATGCATTTGACGGATGGGTTTTGGTCCTCCGGCAAGCGGGGAGAAATCATCTTTACCTTTATCGAAGGGAGCGCGGTGACAAGCATCAAGGCCGCGCCCCATCAGCGCGTTGAATATCCGGCTTGGCGAACCGCCAGCCCTGAAGGCCGTCAATACTCGGCAAGCCCGAAAGGCTTTTTCGTAGCCGACATGGAAAAGCTTGGCCATAAGTCAAACCGGTTGCCTTATGGTCTGGTTCTGCATTTTGAGCGGCTCGAGATTTGCCGCCATCTTGCGGGCGAAGCCAGCGGTAACCCGAAGCGCAACAAGCAGGTAACCGATAGCTGGAACACAGCAGGGTGCGACGAAGCAAAGGCGCAACATGCTAGTTATGTTGAGCAGTTTTCTGACAATGAGCCGGTTTCCGAAATATTGAAAACGCACAGACTGAACTTCTAGGGCTATCGTCACAGAATATAAGATAAGGATCAGGAAGATGGGCAGCAAAGGCTATATCGCAAGTGGGTTTGTCGCAATAATGCTGATGATAATGTCCGTTTTCTTGCCTGCGCCTTCAACCGATAACAGCGCCAAGGCATCTACTCAAATCCCCGCCATGTT
Source organism: Parasphingorhabdus sp. (assembly GCF_039982395.1). Classification (GTDB taxonomy): domain Bacteria; phylum Pseudomonadota; class Alphaproteobacteria; order Sphingomonadales; family Sphingomonadaceae; genus Parasphingorhabdus. The sequence continues at coordinate 108,936 of NZ_JBDWYO010000007.1, read as the reverse complement.
GCTTCAAACGATCGGTGAAGCAGAAAACCAATGCCGCATCGCCCGGGACAGTTGCGAAATTGACTCCAATCGTTGCAAAGCAAATGAGAGCTATGAGCAGAAGCGGACGGGGCAATGCAGGGCCAATATCGTTAGAAGATATGAAAACTGCAAGAACCGCCGACTGAGCACTTTGCCGCGGTTCGGTCGCAATCTCAACGCTCGTCTTAGCCCCAGTGCGAGTGATGTTCAAAATTATCAGGATAGAGCTGTAATCAAAGCGTGCGGGCGCAAACCAACGCGCATCAGCATGCAAGGCAGCTGCCCGGCCGCATCAGGTGGATGTTATTCGCACGGCTATTGCACGCAACAATATCAGCTCTGTGCTAGCGCCGCGTCTATCAATGAGGGGCCAGCATATTCGCCACCACAGCCAAGAGTGGAACGACCAACACCTGCGCCGACACGGCAATCAAAACCCAAAAGATCATCTCGACCAATGACTGGATGGCCATCTAATGACGGGCGACCAATCCTCTATTATGTTACCGTTGAGAACACATGTAAGCGGCCAATATCGGTCGCATATGCTACCGCCAAAGGGCACACTCTGCGCAGCTGGGGTTGGAAAACACTAAAGCCCGGATTCAACAGGATCAATTTTCCAAAAGGACAATCCAAAGCCGCTATATTCTTAAAGCAAGGGCAGCTGGCATTTGTAAGAAACAACCGCAAGTTGGTACCTCACAAGCATGACAGCCTTTACAGATATTATATCGCCGATGATCGAGAATTTGATCTCACCTATGATCTATTTCGAGATCAGGCTGAAAAACCGAATTTCCGTCGGGTCCAATTTGCTAGTTTGGCGGAAGGTTTTTACAAATATGCAAGGCGTTATAAGATCATAAAATGTAGAATGAAGAGATAGAAGATACAGTCTTGGAACGTCCGCTTTCGGGATAAAGCAGTCAGAATTCTAGTGCCCGCTATGGGCGCAAAAGCGGATGTTGCGATACCTATCGGATGACTGCATATATGAGGAATATGAACGAGACTTCACAACCCTTGACGGCTGCGCGTTTGAAGGCCGCCACAGACGCACTTTATAGCGAGTTCGCTGCTCCTATACCGCCTATGATCGAAGGTTGCCCATGTTGCATTGATACACGCGGTGTCGATGTGCTGCTGACGACGCCACTAAGACAGCTGACCGGTGAACAGCTATGGCGATATATCACTGGCGCATTTCTTACAGTTGGTGGAGAGCGAGATTTTCGTTACCTGATGCCTCGTATATTCGAATTGACCGCTTTCGATGTTCTTGGTGAAGTTCCTGACACCCAAATCGTGCTGGGAAAACTGAAGTTGGCGAACTGGCAAGCGTGGTCAACATCAGAAAAGCAAGCCGTTGAAGAATTTATTGATGCATGGTTTGAACAGACGTTGGCCTACGACTTGCAAAATGAGGACGACGATTGGGTCAGTTGCGAAGTAGATAGCGTTCTGTGCGGTGCGTCGCGGTCGGATATACCGATAACATCATGGCTGAAGCGGCTCCAGTCACCTTATGCCGAGCCTGTATTTAATGAATTGAAAATCCGTCATGCCGATGGGCCACCCCCATTCTGGGAAGATGCATCAGAAGGTTTAAACGAGCTAGTGGCAGTTTTGAGGTAAGGCCTTCGACACCATCCAGTTGCCACCTAATCGCTGCCGCCCAAAAATAGCGAAACCTAATGTCCGCTTTCGGGATATTCAGGTCACAGGGCTAATGCCCGCTATGGGCGCAAAAGCGGACACTAGAAGTTTGGTTTCTTAGATGCGCTAACTATCACTGAGTTTGTTGTATATGTGCGTCGCATTTGCCGTTTTCGCATACGCGTATTGATCGGCAAATTCCTCAACTTCTTTGTTATTTGCGGCGCTAAAATGCCGATAACAGAAATCTATGTGATGGCCGACCTCATGGTAGAGAATACCTTGAATGTAGAATTTCCTCAAACCTTCCAAAGTCCATTTGGAAACCCAATCATTGCCATTTTTCTGTATTATCGCGCCGTATCTTTTTGCTTCATTGATTTGCCGGTTTGAAGGGCGTTTTCCACCATAAGATAACATCATATCTTTTGCCCATGGGTACAAGGTAATCATTCTAACCCCGCTGCCAGCGGTAAACCATGCTAATGGTTGGATATTTTCAATGTGGTCCGCTTTTTTTAATCGCCGAAGCCAAACGTGGGTTATGCCATCATAATCTTTTTTCGGAAGCGCCTTTAAAGCTGCAATTGCCTCTTCACCGGAAATTGGGAAAAAGAAATCCCGCGATGGGTTTTCTTCCATCAAGATTGGAAGAACATCATCTGGGTCGGGGCGGGAGATAGAATGTGCCCTTTTGAAAATATTGTCGGAGAACTTTCTCCGCATTCTGCCGCCGTGAATATCTCCATAGGTCCGGCTCTTTTTCCATGGCGTTGAAATTTTCGTCAAAATAGTTCCCTTTTTCAAAAACCATAGTTGAGATAGTGAATTTTAGGACTCTAATCTAGCCAACGATTTAAAAGGCTTCCTAATGTCCGCTTTCGGGATATAGTAGACATTAAGCTAACGTCGGCTATGCCAACCAGACATGGCTCTAGCTTGCTGAGTGTTTTGATCTCATCTTCATTCCCCGCGGTCATTACGATGAAACCAAAACACTCCTTAATCTACAAACTCACTTATGTGACATAGGCGCTGACGGGGAACATTCACTTCCAATTACGCCCGAACTCTATAGTTGTGAATAGCATGAAAAGAATACTATCATTGTTCCCTGTTCTAGCGACTATTTTTTTGGCTCATTGTCGTGTTAGCAAGTATTATCCATCCAAGCATAGAGTCGGCGATTTATGGATTCATAGCTTACATAGGGATTTTCTCAGTTGGTTTTTTTGTGGTTTGTTCAAACTGCGGCAAAAGACCCTTGATCGAAATCATGAGTAACACTGATGGGAAAGCAGTTTCAAAAATTAAGGCGTTTATTGTTCATAATAGGTGCTTGAACTGTCAAAAAGAGTGACGCTTCTTGCGCTTTTTTCAGCGCTCGCCTTTTTCCATCCATACTCGGCGGGCTAGAGCCTGTGTATCGATCGGTAGCACCGCTTGCTGTGTTTTGAGTTGTGATACGACTATCTCGTAAACGAATGCTGATTAGTTTCAATGTCCGCTTTCGGGATATAGTCGCCACACGCTAATGTCCGCTTTGGGCGCAAAAGCGGACGCTTGAAACTCAAAATTGACTTAATTTGGCGACCAGATGGCTTCGGATGGAGGGAGATGAGTCCCGTCAGGAATGACTATCTTAGGCCGCAATTTGGACTGTATTGATTGTCATGACCTCATGATTGGTAAAATTCTCGAGGTCGTCTGGGCCCTATAGCGGGGCGGTTCTGTTGCATGTCAACGAAGTCTAGATTGACTCAATGGAAACCGGCATCCCGTTCAGTCTTGGCGTACCGCTGAGGGGGTCGAGGGTGCTATTGTCGACCAATATATTGCGCAGACTGCCTTGGCGCCAGGCCACGTCACCATCCAGTGGAGAGAATATGCGGCTGCCCCAGCCGTGTTCGATCATGGCCACGCCCGGACGGACAGTTTCGTCAAGTTCCAGCACAAGCGATAGCGCCGCTACCTTCGATTGAACCTTGACCCTTTCACCAATCGGCAAGCCTAGCCGGTCAATATCCGCCTGGCACAAGCCTATCGTATCCAGACCTTCCGGCCGTTTATGCGCGCCCGTTGTATCGGATAGCCAACTGTTCATCATGCTATTTTGTCGGCGCGAAATGATGGTGAACATATTCCCATGCGCATCTTTGGCCATCGTTTCCAGGCGCTGCTGCAGCAGCAAAAGGAGATTGGATGGGCACAGGTCAGCCTTGATGCCCGATGTTCTGAGATAATCCCAATAATGGCCCATTGTCCGTTCGCCCAACATCAATCCATGCGGATGCGCGCGCACGTCATCTGCGGTCAACCCTGCCGGCTGCATCATCAGATTGGCGAGATCATCCGGTGTCTTGATGGCGCCTTCAAATGGTTCCACGCCCATCGCTTCGGTCAACCGCCTTAGGAAAAGCCAATCCGGAATCATAGCGTCTGGAGTCGGCATGACCGCACGACTGGCCTGTATATAAGGCTCGTCATTGAACGAATGCAGATAGGGATGCACCTCGTCCCGCTCAAGAAAATGAGAGGCCGGAATCAACCAATCGGCCAGTCGATGACTCTCCCTCTGCAGAAGATCGACGGCGATAAACAAATCGAGCTTGCCCAGCGCCCTGTCTAACGCTTGCCCTTGAGGCCCGGACACAACCGGGTTTCCACCATTGATTAGCAGCGCCCGAATCTGGCCTTCTCCCGGCGTCTCGATTTCGCCCGGAAGCTCTGCCAGAGAATATCCTCCTCCGACCGGCATCAGCCCGCGTACGCGGCTTGGCCGCGGTGGCCCGGCCTTGGGTGTCGCCCGATCGGTCAACGGGAATGAATAGGGCCAGGCCGGCATGAACCGGCCGCCAGAGACATCGATCCGTCCGGTGATCATATTCAATGCCGTAGTCAGCCATTCGGCCAGCGTTCCTCCCAGCCCTTGCGCTGTGCCGGTGCGGGTAATCGCCATGGCGGTCGGTGCACGAGCGAAATCACAGGCAATCTGTCTCACTTCCGCTTCAGGCACATCGCAATAGGCCGCGAGACTCGCAACGTTTTGCTGGCGCGCCAAAGCAAAGAGCTGATCAGCATTGTCGATAAGGTCGTCATGGTCGAGGCGAACCAAATCCTCTTCGACGATGACAGTAATCATCGCCAGCAACAAAGCCCAATCTGTGCCAGGTCTGGGTGCGAGGTGATCGGTGGCATGCGCCGCTGTTTCGGTCCGACGTGGATCGACAACTGTTAACCTGGCGCCGCCTTGCAACCGCTTGCGCAACCGGGTCCACCCGTCGGATACTTTGCCGAGCCAGCTCATCTTGCTAACCGCCGGGTTGGCACCGATCAGCAGAAAATAGTCGCAAGCATCGACGTCGGGCAGCAAGATAACCGCTTCGCTGCCATGCATTTCACGCGCTGCGACCATCAGCGCATTATGATCAATCGAACCGATCATGAATTTTGATCGCGACCCCAAAGCGTCAAGCAATGCATCGCTAAACCCGTAGGATGAGAAAGACAGAGCACCGGGATTGCCGGAATAGAGGCCCAATGTATCTGGTCCATATTGGGCAATCAGGCGCTTCAGCTTGGCTGAAATTTGATCGATCGCTTCCTCATAGGACGTCTCGACATATCGATCGCCAACCCGTTTCATCGGCTTGGTAATCCGAAGCGGATGGTCGCGATGATCACCGGCACTCGCGCCCTTTATGCAATAGTCCCGCCAGCTGTACGGGTTGTTCTTGTCAGGCTTGATAGAGGTCACGCGCCCGTTTGACTGGGTCACAATTAAGCCGCATACCTGCTCGCAAATGCTGCAATGGGTGATGCCAGAGGAACTCTCTATTGCGGTATCGCGTGCGTGCGCCATGTCAGGAAAACGCTTCGGCTGCTTCAAACGTGTTCATGAAATCTCTGAACAGCAGCCATTTTTCATCAGCCACGGTAATCACATGGACAAAGTCCGATTCTATCAACTTACCGGTTGCTTTGGTGGTGAGCCGCAAATGACCGGTCACGACCACTTTGTCCCCTTCGCAAATAAACTCTTCCGGATCGAACTGGTGGATGTCGATTGACGACAAAACCGTATCAAAAAACCGGCGGCCATGATCGAGGCCGCAATAGGTCCCGGCGTAAGGAATGATGTCGGGCCCATAAAATTCGATCCGGACATCCGGGTGCAGCCATTTGACGATCGTATCGACATCATGGGCGCCAAAGGCTTCAAAGACATTTTTGGTTACATCAATTGGGGCAATCATCGATATTCTCCCGTTCTATTTTTTTGACTTTTGCCTTAGAAATTGAACCGCAGATCAACGCCATAGGTTCGCGGTGCGCCGAGCGGTCCGACAAATTCGGCGCCGTAAAATCCTCCGGTGAGGATCTGGTTGGTGAAATAGGTCTTGCCGGTCAGATTATCGCCAAACAGGCGGACGCTCCATTTGTCGTCGGCGCTGGTGAAGCCAAGGCTGGCGCGGAGCAGGCCGTAGCTATCCTGCGAGGCCGCATCGATATTGAACACGGTGAAGTAGATTTTGCTCTGCCAGTGATATTCCGCACGGGCGGTGATATTGCCTGCTTCACCAACCGGTTGTTCTACCTGGCCCGCAATGCTGAACTTCCAGCGCGGCGCGCGCGGCAGCCGCAAACCGTCAAGATCGGTCTGCAAAGAGCCAGCCGGCTGTGTCAGCGGAGCGGGTCGCAGGCTTTCGGTCAGCGTTCCTTCGGTAAATTGCGCGTCAACATAGGTCAGCGCGCCTTCTAGCCGGAAAAAGTCGGTCGGCCGTGCCACTGTTTCCACTTCAAATCCGCGCACGCGGGCTTTGCCGACATTGCGGATGAGTGGCTGATTGCCGACGCTGTCCTGCGCTTGCAAATTGGTATAGTCATACCAGAATGCCGATGCGTTGAGCAGCAGCGCCCGGTCAAGCAATTCGGTGCGTGCGCCAATTTCATAGGACCAGATTTTTTCTGGCTCGAACGGGTCGCGCTGACTGCTGCCAATATTATAGCCGCCGCTTTTGAAGCCGCGCTGCATCGAAGCGTAAATCAGGATGTCGTCATTTGGCTTGAAGTCGATACCCAGCTTGGGCGTGAAGGCGCGGAAAGTGGACGGCCCATTGACCGGACCGATGTTGAAGCCGAACGGATCGGGCGTCAAAATATTGGGGTCTTCCGACACTGCGTTCGGGAATAGAGCGACATTGGGTCCCACCCGAATGTCCGGTAGTATCACCAAGTCAAAATTTTGACGGCCATTGCGCGTTTCTTCACTGTAGCGTCCGCCGAGCCGGATAGTGATCTGGTCCGAAACATCCCATTGCGTATCGAGATAGGCAGCCCAGGCCTTGGTTTCCTGTTCGCCGCTGAGATGCAATTCGCAGCACAAGTCGGTCGCCGGAAAATCAATAGGGAAGGTTGGAATGACATTGGCTGCTTGTAGATCGGTCAAACCCTGGATCAGGATGGGTTCCCAGAAGTCGCCAAAAATATCATTGTCGATGATATTGCGTTCTTCGAAATAATAAGCGCCGGCAATCCATGAAAAGGGCTTGTCGGCTGGCGAGCTCAGCTGCACTTCGCCGCTCCATTGCCAATGGTCTTCTTCACGCCCGACATAATTATTATAGGTATCGGACAGGTCAAATTCGTTTTGGGAGATCGGATTGGTATCGCGGAAGCTTCCGATCACTTTTAAATTATAGTCGGCAATATCCCAGTCGAGCGTCGCGCCAAGGCCCCAGTTTTCGACCTTGTTGAAATATTCTGTATCCGCAAAAATGTCGCGGGAAGCGGCCTGAGATACGCGTCCCGCATTTTTGATCGCGAAATAGGCAAGAGTTTGCGCACCTTCCCGGCTATTATACCAGCCCGGGATTTCATCACCATAGCCTGCACTGGCGTAAAAATAGGCGTTGGCCTTGTCATTCGCGCGATAATAGTCGCCGTTCAATGTCAGGGTTGCGTCGGGAGAGAGGTCTGCCTCCACCGTAAGCCGGACAGAATAGTCCTCCTTGTCTTCGACACGTTCGGTGCTGTTGTCGGGCCGGGTCACGGTTGCATATCCGCCGCGATCTTCCCACTGGAACGCCAAACGGGCGCGAATGGCACCGTTTAATGGCCCACTCAATGCTCCGGCAAAACGGAAACGATCATAGTTGCCAACCGTCATCTGCAGATTGCCTTCCAGAACGTCGGTTGGACGATTGGTGACAATATTGACGGCTCCACCGGTGGCGTTGCGTCCATACAGCGTGCCCTGCGGTCCGCGCAAAACCTCGATACGGTCAATATCAAAAAATTGGGGACCAATGGCGGCCGGTCGACTGATATAGACTCCGTCAATATAGGTCGCAGTGGAACTGTCAGTGCCGGCGATGATCGATGGCGTGCCGATGCCGCGGATGAAGATTGACGTGTCCCCCTGATAGGTTGAAATCTGGACGCCGGGTGCAATCGCGCCAACCTGTTCGATGGAGGTAATCGACCGATTGTCGAGCTCGTCGCCGTCGAAGGCGGTGATCGACAAGGGCACATCTTGAATGGATTGGTTGCGGCGATTGGCGGTGACAATGATGACATCGCCCGTGCTTTCTTGCGCCTGATCACTCGTATCTTGCTGTGCAAGCGCTGGTGCCGATACCGTCATGATCGCGAGTAAACTGGCTGTTGCCAATGTTGCTCGCTTCTTGTTGTTCAAATCCATTTGGTCCTCCCTGGCTCAGCTTTCGGTCGCTGATGTTTGTTGATTGGAAATTTTCTTGGCCGCTAAGTCCGACCCCGGAAGATCACGGGGTTGCTGGCAAGGCCGTGGTTCAACAGACTGACATCCTGCCAGACAGCGTCTCCCGCTCGCTCGATTTGCGCGTATCGATAACGCAGTATACGAGCGGTCGATTCAGCCTCTAACTGTGCTAGAGGCGCACCCAGACAGCGATGAATGCCGTATCCGAAGCTCATCTGTCGGTTGGCATTTTTGCGGTTCAGTTGAAATGTATAGGGATCCGGGAAAGTGTCCGGGTCATAATTGGCGGCTCCGAAAAAGCAGGCCACCCAATCACCGCGCTTGATATCAGCAGACCCGATTGTGATGTCACGGGTCGCAACCCGAAACAGACGCTGGGGTGGTCCGTGGAAGCGCAGGGTTTCCTTATAGATTGCATCAAATTGCTTTGGATCGTCAACGAAGGTCTGCCAAATTTCGGGAAAGTCGGCGAAGACCGCGATCAGATTGCCGAGATAGAAAGATGTTGTCTCGGCTCCAGCCACGGTCGCTGTCATGCAAAAACGGACAATTTCTTCATAGGACAAACGATCTCCGTCGACCTCCGTCCGAATGAATGCGTTGATCAAGGGGCCCGGCGGCTCCTCACCCTTTTCGATCAGGTCGATCTGTTTTTTGACGTGCTGTTCAAAGAACGTCATGGCTTGCACATTATAGGCCTGCCGTTCCTGAGGACTTATGTCGGCAGACAACATGAACCCGGTGGCCCAATTGTTGACATCACGATCCATCTCTGCGGGCATCCCGAAAAGATACGCCATCACTCTGCTGGGCAACATCGCGCAATAGTCAGCCATGACATCCACCGGCTGATCGGTGACAAAGAAGTCATCCATGCAGTTGGCAGCCAATGCATCGACAGCGGGAGCCAGCGATTTGATGGACGACGGTTGAAAAGCCTTGGCCGCAATTTTGCGAAGCCGCGTATGTTCCGGCCGATCATGATTGACCAGCATCAACGATGGCGCGGACGATTCCTCCTGCAAGCTATCCCGGGATGAGAAACTGTCATGATCCCAGGCAACCGCCGCAACATCGTCGAAATTCAAGACAACCCATGACGGCTTGGGCTCATCTACTCCCGGCATTGTTCCCGGAGGGAAGTCCCGATAGCCGAAAACCGGCGATTGATCGCGCAGCAGATCATAATAGGGATAAGGGTTGCGGATTACCTCCGGGCGACTCAACTGGTCTACGCCAAATGCGGGTTTCATCAATCCTCAATCCCTATTTCTATTTAATGTCTTTAGGACACTATTTCTTCTAGACATATTAAAGATTGAGAAATTATTTTGTCAACCGACCTCATGAAAACATCGGCATTATTATTCTAAGCTATTGATATAAAGATATTTAATTGCACCTGCAATGCAGGTATGTTGAACGCCCTCGGGGCGCATCAGCGCGTTTTGAGATTGAGAAATCGAAATTTCAAACAAGAAAATTAGACTTTCGATCGCTATTCGTTCATCGAGTTAAGCGATTGATGAACGATGAAACCCGGCGATGGAGTATCGAGTGAAACAGCAGTCCAACTTCGGCATAGACTATCCTATCAAAAGGGACTCCGCTCCGAAGAATTTCCTCAAGCTATTTTACCCGTTCCACTATTCGGTTGGGATGGCCGTTGAGAAACATCTAAGCGGACCAAAGCTAACGCGCCATCAAACCGTGATTTTGTGGATCATTCATTCCAAGGGACAGGAGGGCCATACTATTCATCGCAAGACTATCGAACGGTTGATTGGTGAATGGTATGAACTAGGCAGCCCGGCAATATCCAAAGTCTTGCGGGCGATGGCGGACAAGGATCTCAATCTCATCTCTATCAAGGAAAGCAAAACCTCGGGGCGGGAAAAAATCATCCGGCTAACGAAAAAAGGTCAGTCCACAGTGAATGACATGATGGAAAGAACCGAGACATTCATCAAATCGATCTCCGACGAATTAACCGATGACGAGATTGTCAAGGGAATGGAGTTTATGAGCAGAGTGGGTGCGATTGTAGAAAAAGAGTTCAAATAAAGTCCGGTTTCGGGATGCAGTGGCCAAGAGGCTGGCGATACCGAAGCTCAATATAGATAATGCGATAATTCGCCACCAAATATGAACATTGACTGCGGCAATTGGTTTCGTCAGATATCAAATATGAAAATATTTTATGCGTTTTCCGCCGCCCTCATCTTAATGGCTTTTCCCGTCTTATGCGAGGGGGCAACCGCCGAAGCGAAGGAACCAACGCCCATATCCTTTGGCGAGCAACATTTGGTTTCTTCCGAGATTTATGGCGAGTTGCGAGAAATCAATGTCTATGTCCCAAAGCTTCCTGATTGGGGCAAAGAGATATTCGATCAGCCTCTTCCGGTTCTTTATCTAATCGATGGTGGCACGGATCAAGACTATTTCCATATTGCCGGATTGGCGCAATTGCCTTTGGTCAACGCAGAGCGTCAGCCCATGATCGTCGTCGGAATCAAGACGCACAATCGCCGCCCGGAAATAAGTTATAAGGCCACCGATCCACGCTATCAGTCCGAATTCGCGTCATGGCAAACCGCGGATGGAGAGGATTTTCGTCGTCACATCGAAACCGAAGTGATGCCGCTGATCGAGGCCAATTACAAAACCGGTCGGAAGATTGTGATGGGGGAGTCGCTAGCGGGGCTGTTCGTGATGGAAGTTTTGTTGCGCAATCCGGATATGTTCGATGACTATGTGAGCATCTCTCCCAGCCTATGGTGGGACGACCGGTTTCTAGCAAAAAATGCCAAATCGATGTTGGCAAAGCACAAACCATCTGACCGGCGGCTTTATGTCACTATGGCGGACGAGGGCGGCACGATGCAAAAAGGCCTCGATGAAATGCTCCTTGCTTTGCAGCAGACCTCTCCGAAGGGCTTGACGGTGAATTATGTCGATCGCCGCAAAGAAGATTCGCACAGTACCATCTATCACCATAGTGCGAGAGATGCTTTTGGCTGGCTTTTTGGTATTGCGCCGAGCGAATATGGCGCCGCGCCTTGGTATCTGACCGAAGGAGCCGAACCACCGGCCAAGGAATAGCAGACCCCAGACCGCAAGTTGGCTTGGAAGGACCTGATTGTTGGAGCTTGAAAACATGCTTTGCGGTGCCAAACCGGTAGGCATGTTCCTGTTTTTTTGAGAGCCCCAGCTGGTCTCGTTTCGCCAAACAGGCCAATGGTGAAATCACGGGAAAATGGCGTCTGTCTTCAGTCTTCTGAGCCTGATTGTCCATCATTCCAAAATTCTACGTTGCACCAAGTGAGTTATTCGGATAACACACCTCCATATGACCAAATTTGAAAACAGGAATGTGTAAATGTTGGAACTCAAAAATGTGACGCATGTCTACTCCAACGGGACAAAGGCGCTGGACGATGTCAGCCTGTCTATCCCCAAGGGCATGTTCGGATTGCTGGGTCCCAATGGCGCGGGCAAATCAACATTGATGCGGACAGTTGCGACTTTGCAAACCCCGACTGCGGGCTCCATCCACTTTGGTGATCTCGACATATTGGCGGAGCCCGAGAAATTGCGCGAAACACTTGGCTATTTGCCTCAGGATTTCGGTGTTTATCCCCGCGTTTCGGCCTATGATATGCTCGACCATATGGCGGTCTTGAAGGGTATTTCTGCTGCGGCGGATCGCAAGGCAACGGTCGAAACGTTGCTGAGCCAGACCAATCTCTGGGATGTCCGTAAGAAGGCGATTGCCGGATTTTCCGGCGGCATGCGGCAGCGTTTCGGTATTGCTCAAGCGCTTATCGGCAACCCCAAGCTGATCATCGTCGATGAACCGACGGCCGGCCTTGACCCTGAAGAGCGCAACCGCTTTCTCAACCTGCTCGCGGAAATAGGCGAGAATGTCGTGATCATCCTGTCGACCCATATTGTCGAGGACGTATCAGATCTTTGCCCGCAAATGGCCGTCATTGCGAACGGCCGGATCGAACTGGAGGGCGCGCCACTGGATTTGATCGAGAAGACCAGCGGCACGATCTGGTCCAAAACGATCAAGCGCGAGGAACTCAAGGCCTATCAGGCCAAATATGAAGTCATCGCTACCCGCCTGTTCGCGGGATCAACGGTCATAAATATTCTCAGTTCCAGCGATCCCAAGGACGGGTTCATGGCGGTGAACGGGGGGCTGGAGGATGTGTATTTCTCTACCCTCACGGAAGCCCGCAAGAATGGCGCTAATCAAGCCAATGCGGCTTAGGCGGGAGAATAATATGTTCGCTAAGATCGCTGCGTTTGAATTGCGCTATCAGTTCCGGAACCCGGTTTTCTGGGTGGTAACAACCGTCTTTTTCCTGCTCACTTTTGGTGCCGCGACATCGGAAAATGTGCGCATTGGTGATGGCGGGAATATCAACGCCAACAGTCCGTCGGCGCTGGCCGAGACGACAATCATATTGTCGATTTTCTTCATGTTCGTGACGACGGCCTTTGTCGCCAATGTCATTGTGCGAGATGATGACAGCGGTTTCGGGCCGATGGTGCGGTCGACCCGCGTCAGCAAGTTTGACTATCTCATCGGGCGATTTACCGGCGCTTTCGGTATATCAGCCATTGCCTTTTTAACGGTGCCTTTGGCTATTTTCCTGGGTAGCTACATGCCTTGGGTGGACCCCGAAACCATCGGGCCTAATCGGCTGGACCACTATCTCTATGCTTATTTCCTATTGGCTGTTCCGTCGATATTCCTGACGTCCTGTATCTTCTTCGCCGTCGCCACCGTCACAAGATCGATGATGTATAGCTATGTCGGCGTGATTACCTTTCTGGTGCTCTATCTGATTTTCAGCGCGATGACAGAATTTGACCCCAGCATGTTGTTGTTCAGTGCCTATGCAGAACCCTTTGGTGGCGGAGCATATGAATATGTCACCCGCTATTGGACGGCGACCGAAAGCAATAGCATGATGGCGCCCTTTGGCGGGGTTCTGCTGGCCAATCGATTGATCTGGATCACCGTGGCCTTGGCCGCCTTGGCTTTTGCCTATTCGCGATTCAGCTTTGCCGAGCGCGGCGCTTCCAAACGGAAGTTGAAGAAACAGCAGAAGAAGGCGGCTGCCCTTGCCAAGCAAAAACCAGTGCGGGTGGAAAGCCTGCCTTCCTCAAATCAGAGTGGTTCCGCTTGGGCACGACTGGTGACGCGAACGCGGTTCGAAATGTCGCAAATTTTCAAAAGCCCTGCTTTTTTTATCATCATTTTTATTGGGCTGTTTTCTTCCGGCATTGCCCTGGTGTTCAACACTGTGCCTTATGGCACGCCCGCTTACCCCAGGACATTCTATGTGGCCGGCATCTTGGAAGGCGGCTTTACGCTATTCCCGATGATCCTGGCGATCTTTTATGGCGGCGAGCTGGTTTGGCGTGATCGTGACCGGAAAATGCACGAGATCATAGATTCCACCTCCTTGCCCAATTGGGCCTATATGGTGCCGAAAACCATAGCGGTGGTTGGTGTGCTTTTGGTCGCATTGCTCATGTCGATGTTGTCCGGCATATTGATTCAGCTGGTCAGAGGATATACCGATCTAGAGCTCGACAAATATCTGAGCTGGTATCTTTTGCCCGGCACGATCGAAATGGTGACGCTGGGTATCTTGTCCGTCTTTGTCCAGTCGCTCAGTCCCAACAAATATATCGGCTGGGGCATCATGGTCCTCTACATGGTGGCGACGATTACCTTCAACATCATCGGCTGGAATCATCCACTCTACCTCTTTGGCAAAGGCGTGCCAGTCGCGCTTTCTGATATGAACGGTGACATGGTCGGCGGTGCTGGCGCATGGTGGTTGCGGCTCTATTGGGGCGCGTTTGCAGCGATATTGGCCTTGCTTGCCCATTTCATCTGGCGGCGCGGTACCGAGACAAGCCTGATGCCGCGCTTAAAGCAATTGCCGCGGCGGCTGGTCAGTCCCGCTGGCGGTTTGCTTGCTATCTTGGTGGCAATAACGGCAGCAACGGGGTTGCACATTTATCAGAATACCAATGTGATGAACGCCTATCTCGCGCCCGATGATCTGGAGAAACGGCAAGCGGATTACGAGAAGAAATATCTCAAATATGAAACGGTGAAGCAACCGGCTTTTACGAGCTTCAAGATGAACATCGATATTTTTCCCGAGGACAGAAAGATGACTGTGTCCGGGTCGGCCGACATATTGAACGATACCGGTGCGCCGGTTGAAGTGCTGCATATTCGCTTTCAGGACCCTGACATTCAGATCACATCCATCGACGTTCCGGGCGCGAAGTTGGAGATGAACGACGAGGCGTTTAAATATCGGATTTACCGGCTGGATACGCCGATGGCCGTCGGTGAAAAACGGACTATCGCCTTTGAGTCTGTTCGCCATTCTCAAGGATTTCGTGCACGCAATAACGACGTCCGTTTGGTGCGGAACGGCACGTTCCTGAATAACAGCGAATTTGCGCCACAATTGGGAATGAATCGCAGCGGATTGCTGTCCGAACGGACCACGAGGCGCAAATATGGCCTTCCTTCTGAACTGCGGCTGCCAAAGCTTGGTGATGAAAGTGCTCGCGAGCAAAATTATGTCGGCAATGTCGATTGGGTGATGTCCGATATCACGGTGAGCACCAGCAAGGATCAAACCCCGATTGCACCGGGCAGCAAAGTGTCTGATGAGATCAAGGGTGATCGCCGGATTGCGAGATTTGTCTCAACCAATCCCATATTGGCTTTCTTCTCGGTTCAGTCGGCGAAATATGCGGTCGAAGAACGCAGCGCCAATGGCGTCGACATGGCGGTCTATTATCACGATCAGCATGGTTATAACGTTCAAACCATGCTCGATGCGACCGAGACATCTTTGGCTTATTATCAGAAGAATTTCGGGCCTTATCAGTTCGACTATGCACGGATTATCGAGTTTCCTGGCTATGCCAGCTTCGCGCAGGCCTTTGCCGGAACCGTGCCTTATTCCGAGCGGATTGGCTTTTTGGCGAATATCACCGATCCGGAAGAAATTGACTATGTAACCTATGTGACGGCCCATGAAATCGGCCATCAATATTGGGCGCATCAGCTGATCAGTGCCAATATGCAGGGCGGGACTCTGCTGGTGGAAACCATGGCGCAATATTCGGCGCTGATGGTGATGAAGCAGGTCTATGGCGAGGATAAGATCCGTCGTTTCCTGAAATATGAACTCGACAATTACCTCAATGCCCGGGGCAATGAAGCGTTGGAGGAATTGCCGCTGAACAAGGTCGAAGACCAGGGCTATATCCATTATCGCAAGGGTGCGGTGGTGATGTATCTGTTGCAGGACCGGCTGGGTGAAGACCGCGTGAATGTGATGCTTTCTGCGCTTCTGGACCGCTATAAGTTCAAGGGCCCTCCCTATGCGATATCGACCGATCTGGTGGACGGGTTCAAGTCACTGGCGCGCGATGATGCAGAGCGGCAATTGGTTGTCGATTTGCTGGAAAAGATCACCATCTACGACTTTAAGGTGAGTGACGCAGCCGTGAAGAAACGCGCTGATGGTCAATTTGAAACCACGATCACTCTCTCCGCGGCAAAATATTATGCCGATGGTCTGGGGAAGGAAACCGAAGCCGATCTCGATGACACCATCGATGTTGGTCTGTTCAGCACCAGGCCGGATGCGGGGGCTTTTGATAGCAAGGATGTGCTGTCCAGGAAGCGCCATAGGGTCACGTCCGGAAATCAGAAGATCACCATCCTGACCAAGACCCGTCCGGAATTTGCCGGCGTAGATCCCTATAATAAATATATCGATCGCGACAGCGACGACAATATTGTTGGGGTATCTGGATCCTAGCCATCTTGACGCGCTAGAATGTCTGAGCCATGCGCAGCTTATGCGATTTTTCTCCGACAATGCAGCGTCTGTGCACCCAAAGCTCTTGGAAGCGCTTGCCGCGGCCAATGTGCAGGACACGGCTTATGATGGCGACGGGCTGAGCGGACAGTTGAATGGCGCTTTTTCTGAATTGTTCGAAACCGAAGTCGAAGCCATGTGGGTGGCGACCGGAACGGCGGCCAATTCTCTGGCGCTTGCCGCTATGTGCCAGCCGCATCAAGGCGTGATCTGTCACCAGGAAGCGCATATCGAACAAGACGAGGCTGGTGCGCCCGGGTTTTTTACCGGCGGCGCAAAGCTGATGCTGCTCGATGGGGCCGGCGCAAAGCTCTCGCCCGCAAGCGTAGAAACCTATTGCGCCGCCATCCGCGACGATGTCCATCAGGTGCAGCCGGCCGCTGTATCGATCACCAATGCCAGCGAATATGGCAGGGTCTATCACCCCGATGAAGTCGCCGGACTGGCCAAGGTCTGCAAGGCGCGCGGGCTTGGCCTGCATATGGACGGTGCGCGATTTGCCAATGCGGTTGCGACATTAGGCTGTTCGCCCGCCGATCTGACGTGGAAGGCCGGTGTCGATGCGTTAAGCTTCGGCTTTGTGAAAAATGGCGGGATGAGCGCCGAGGCGCTGGTATTTTTTGATCGAGAATTGGCTGCCGACACGCATTATCGGCGCAAACGGGCTGGGCATTTGCAATCCAAGGGGCGGTATCTTGCGGCCCAGATCTTGGCGATGCTCGACAATGACCTGTGGCTGGACAATGCCCGAGCGGCCAATGCTGGCGCTCAGATCATTGCTAAGGCTGCGGGTGATCGCTTGCTCCATCCGGTGGAAGCCAATGAAATTTTCATCACATTGTCCGCCGACGAAGCGGCGCATCTGCGCGGCCTAGGTTTTGATTTTTACGACTGGGGCGAGGGGCAGGCGCGGCTGGTCACTAGCTGGAACCAGAGCGCCGATGATATTCGACCGCTTGCCGAGGCGATTGCGGCTCTATGACCGCAGAAGAGGGCAGCGAACCCAGTCTTCTGACCCCGCGCATCCTGATCCCGTTTCTGTTGGTGTCCCTGATCTGGGGATCGACATGGCTTGTCATCAAGGACCAAATTTCTGAAGTGCCGCCCAGCTGGTCTGTCAGTTACCGCTTCATCATCGCCGCTGTTGCGATGTTCATATTGGTGGCCGTTCGGCGCTTGCCATTCCGGCTGGACCGGACCGGCTATATATTTGCAGCGATCCTTGGGCTCTTCCAGTTCAGCTTCAATTTCAATTTCGTTTACAACGCGGAACTGTTCATCACTTCAGGATTGGTCGCGGTCTTGTTCGCGCTGTTGATGGTTCCCAATGCCCTCTTGGGACGCATTTTCCTGGGCCACCGGATATCTCCATCCTTTCTCGGCGGTTCTGCCATTGCCGGAGTCGGTATCGCGTTGCTCTTCTGGCAGGAATATCGAATGTCTCCGGCCAGTCTGGAAGAGGTGTTGATCGGTGCGTTGCTGGCTTTTGGCGGCATATTGTCGGCATCGATTGCCAATGTCATGCAGGCGGGGGAGCGTCTCAAATCCTATCCGATGATCACGATCCTGGCCTGGGCAATGCTCTTTGGCGCGCTGATCAACGTCGTGCTTTCCTGGATCACCGTCGGGCCGCCGGTCTATGAAACGCGCGCGGCTTATTGGGGCGGTATATTCTATCTCGGGGTCATCGGGTCGGTGGTTACCTTCCCGCTCTATTTTTCGATGATCCGGGAGATTGGTCCGGGCAAGGCAGCCTATTCCAGCGTGCTGGTGCCCGTAGTGGCGATGATCCTGTCGACGATGTTCGAGGGATATGTCTGGACCTGGCTAGCCGCTGGCGGCGCGATATTGGCTATGGCCGGATTGTTGGTGGCGCTGCAGGCGCGCAAGCCCAAGTCGCCACGCGTTTCCGCCTGATCATCAATCCAGCAGCGACTGTAACCCCGTCTTATAATCCGGATATTGTGGTTCCCAGTCCAGCATTCTTTTGGCTTTGCCATTGGTAACCTTGCGGCTTTCCTCGTAAAAACCCATCGCGGTTTTGGACAGGTCGGCGTCTTCCAGGGATAGCAATGGCGGCACATCCAAACCTATGAGCCTTGCCGCATGGGCAATGACCAGATGCTGCGGCGCGGGAAGATCATCGGCGATATTATAGACGCCAGCCGGGCTTTTGAACGAGGCGATGACGGCTGAGACAATGTCATCAACATGGATGCGGCTGAACAGCTGTCCCGGCACATCGATCCGTTTGGCGCTGCCCGCACGAACCCGGGTCAACGGACTGCGGCCCGGACCATATATGCCGGGCAAACGGAAGACGCACATATCGCTGCGCAATGTCTGCCAGCGGGCGTCGGCTTCACTGCGGGCCTTGCGGCGACCCGATCCGATGGGCGCGCTTTCATCCACCCAAGCGCCGGCCACGTCGCCATAGACGCCGGTGGAAGACAGATAACCGCTCCATTGCAGTGATGCGGCTTGGATCGCTTCTCCATAACGATCCAGCACCGGTTCGCTGCCGTCGCGAGCGGGAGGGACAGAGGATAGAATATGCGTTGCATCGGCAAGCGCCGCTAGCACAGACGGCTCGTCGTCAAAGGCTATGGCGCCACCCTGCGCTTCCCGGCGGGTGCCGGTCACGGTCCAGCCCTCGGCGCACAGGCGATGCGCTAGCCGGGCGGCGGTATAACCCATCCCGAAGATCAGCATATGGGGCATCGCGCTATTCTTTTTCCAGATCACCGGGGGTGATCATTGTTGGATTAGCCACATTGTCGGCTTTCCATTGCATCGCCATGCGGACGCGGGTGGCGCCGGATGGATGATCGAAAAAGAGCATTTCTTCTATCGGGCCCGGTTCGATCTTGCGATATTCGGACAAACGCATGGCCACTTTGGCAAATCCATCCGGTTGTTTCGCGGTGTCGAGGCCGAATTGATCGGCGTCGCTTTCGTTGATCCGGATCAGGCTATTGAGCGCCGGGGTTGCAGCAAAGAAATAGAGCGTCAGGATCAAGCTGAGTATCGGAATGACGGCTGGATCGGATATGCTCCGCACACCCCATTTTTCGCCATGGCGCTCGATCAGGTGGGGAGCGAAGCGGGCGGTGATAAACAGTCCAACGGCCATGATGAGGCCCAATATCAAGATGGTTCGCCAAGTATGGCCAAGGACATAATGACCCAGTTCATGCCCCATGACGGCTTCGACTTCTTCGGGATCGGTACGCTCGAGCAGATTGTCGTTCAGTGAAATTCGGATCGTCGGCCCGACGCCCGAGACATTGGCCGAGATTCTCTTATGCTGTTTGGACTGGTCGAAAACATAGATATTTTCGGCCGGAATATCATATTCCGCCGCCATCGCGACTATTTTGTCCCGCATGGGGCCTTCCGGCATGTCGCTATATTCGTTGAACAAAGGGGTGATGAACACCGGCCCGAGCAGCATTCCGATAAACAGGAAGATCGAGATAACACCCGTTCCCCAGATCCACCACATTTTCGGCGCGCGCCGGATGACCGCAAAAATCGCCATGATGAGCAATGGGAATATGATCAACGAGATCACAATTCCGATCATCTGTTCGCCAAACCAGCTACCAAAGTCCTGGCTCATCAGGCCATATTTCTGTTCCCGGAAAAAGCTGGTGTAGATTGTCCAGGGCAGGGTGAGCAGGAAACCCGCGAGAACATATGGAAGCGCATACAATCCGGGTTGCAGCCATCTGCGCGCGGTTACCCGTTCGGCCCAATCCCGGAAGCGGGCAGAGAAGCGCGATTGGAGGATCAGGAAGTCGGCCAATATGCCGATCAATGCACCCCAGAGGATCAACCAGTAGCCACCTTCGAAATAATTGTTGGATTTTTCGAGTTCGGCGCCTTGCAAGCTGTCGATATAGGCGCGACTGGCCTGTTCGACATCAAATGCGGGACTGCTGTTCTGCGCGAGTATCGATTCTGTCGGCAAGCCGGTGATCAGCAAAGCAGCGATTAGGACCATCAATATTCTGGACATGTCTTATTCCCCTGTTGGCTAAGCCATAAACGCAATTGCGCGGGGTGCAAATGGCTCTTATGGCAATGCCATGTTAGATGTTCAGAAAACCTCAAATTCCGAAATGGCCGATGCCGCTCCGGCTCCCGCCGATCCGGCCACCATCCGCCGCGAGGATTACCGTCCGCCGGCCTGGTTCATTCCAGAGGTTGAGCTTGACTTCGATCTGGATCTGACGCGGACACGGGTCCGTTCGAAGCTGGATGTTCGGCGTTCGAAAAGCGCAAAGCCGGGCGAACCATTGGTGCTGCAGGGCGATGATATCACCCCGACCGCGGTCAAAGTGGACGGCGCCGCCTTCACCGACTGGACCCTTGTCGAGGGCGACCTTGTTCTGCCGTTGACCGGAGCGGCGCATAGCGTCGAGATCGAAGTCGAACTGGACCCTTCGACCAACACCCAATTGATGGGGCTCTATGCCTCCAACGATATGCTGTGCACCCAATGCGAGGCGGAAGGCTTTCGCCGGATCACCTTCGCGCCCGACCGTCCCGATGTGCTGAGCCGTTATCAAGTGCGGATGGAGGCCGATAAGGCGAAATTCCCGGTGCTGCTATGCAATGGCGACAAAGCCGCTGAGGGCGAAAGCGACCAGGGCCGTCACTGGGTTCAGTGGAATGACCCTTGGCCCAAACCAAGCTATCTTTTTGCGTTGGTCGCGGGTGATCTGGTCGCCAATAATGACAGCTTCACAACCTGTTCGGGCAAGCCTGTCGAGCTCAATATCTGGGTGCGCGATGGCGATCTCGATCGGACCGGTCACGCGATGCAGGCGCTTAAAGATTCGATGCGCTGGGACGAAGAAACCTATGGACGCGAATATGACCTAGGCTTGTTCAACATTGTGGCGGTTAGCGATTTCAACATGGGTGCAATGGAGAATAAGGGCCTCAATATCTTCAATTCGCGCTATATTCTCGCCGATCCTGAAGTCGCCACAGACGGCGATTTTGATGGCATTGAAGGCGTGGTTGCGCATGAATATTTTCACAATTGGTCGGGCAACCGCGTCACTTGCCGCGACTGGTTCCAGCTCAGTTTGAAAGAAGGCTTTACGGTTTACCGGGATCAGAGCTTCTCCGCCGATATGGGCTCTGCTGCCTTGAAGCGGATCGAGGATGTACGGATATTGCGGGCGGCACAATTCCCCGAGGATGCGGGGCCCTTGGCCCATCCGATCCGGCCGGAAAGCTATCAGGAAATTTCCAATTTCTACACCGCCACCGTCTATAATAAGGGCGCGGAAATCATCCGGATGATGGCGACTTTGATGGGGCCGGACCGGTTCCGCAAAGGCACCGATCTCTATTTCGATCGGCATGATGGCGAAGCGGCGACCTGTGAGGATTTTGTCACCGCGATGGAAGCGGGCGGCGACATCGATCTCAAACAGTTCCGCAAATGGTATGAAACGCCGGGCACGCCGCGCGTGACGGCCAAGCTGTCGCATGATCCACAAACCGGCACCGCGACGCTTCAGCTCGAACAGAAGATCGCGCAAAATGGCGAAAAGGCGAAAGCTTCGGAATTGCTCATTCCTTTGCGAACCGCATTGCTTGATCCGGAAACCGGCGCGCATCAAGGGGAGCAATTGCTGCTTCTGGAAAAGGCAGAGCAGAGCTTTGTTCTCGAAGGCTATACGGAACACCCCATCCTGTCGATCAACCGCGGTTTTTCCGCGCCGATCATCTTGGACAGCAACCAGACCGCCGAGGAACTGGCGTTTCTGTCGGCCCATGATGATGATCCCTTTGCCCGGTTCGAGGCCATGCAACAGCTGATGACGGGCTATTTGACCGCCAAGGTTTCGGGCAGCCCGGTCGACCGGGATATCATCTTGCATGCAGTGGCGAAGATCCTTGCCGACACGACGATTGATCCTGCCTTTCTGGCCGAACTGATATCGCTGCCCAGCGAGGCCTTTCTTGGCGACCAGATGGTCGAGGTCGACCCGCAGGCCATCCATGAGGAACGCGAGAAGTTGCGCGGGAAAATCGGCGTGCAGTTCGAAAAGCAGTTTCGCAAACTCTACAAGAGTTGCTGGCCGGGCGAATTCTCGCTCGACGTGGAAGCGCGGGCGAAACGCAAATTGCGGAATGTCACATTGGCTTATCTGGCTGCGTCGTTCACCGAAGATGCCGCTGAGCTTGCTTTCGAACAATATCGGGAAGCGGACAATATGACCGCCATGCAAGGCGCGCTTGGTATCTTGTCGCACCTTGAATGCGACGAGCGCGCCATTGCGTTTGATGATTTCTACAAGCGATTCAAAGGCAACCCGCTGGTGCTCGACAAATGGTTCAGCCTGCAGGTGATGTCGCAGCGTTCCGATACGCTCAAGCGCGTCGATGGCCTGTCGCGCCATCCTGATTTCACTCTGTCCAATCCCAATCGGGTGCGGGCGCTTTACGGTGCGTTCACCGGTAACGCAGTCCGCTTCCATGATCCCTCGGGTAAAGGCTATCAGATGATTGCCGATATGGTGATCGCGCTGGATAAGCAGAACCCCCAGACCGCGGCGCGTTTCATCCCGCCGCTCGGTCGATGGCGGCGGTTTGAACGGAAGCGCTCGGAGCTGATGCGATTGGCACTGGAGAAAATAGCGGCGCAACCGGACTTGTCCAAAGATGTCGCAGAACAGGTGCACAAAAGCCTTGCTTGATATCGCGACTTCCTCGCTGCTCGATGGAGCGACGCACGGCTTCCTAGGCCGGGCAGGGGGCGCTTCCGAAGGCATTTATGCCGGATTGAATATCGGCCTGGGCAGCGATGATGATCGCGAAACCATAGTCGAAAACCGACGCCGGGCTCTCGAAAGTCTGATGCCGGGCGGCGAGTTGGTGACGGTCTATCAAATCCACAGCGCGAACGTTGTGACGATATCCGGTCCGCTGGACGAGCGTCCGGAAGCCGATGCGATGGTCACGGATCAACCCGATTTGTTGCTGGGCATATTGACGGCGGACTGCGTGCCGGTGCTGTTCCACGACCCGAAAGCCAATGTCATCGGGGCGGCCCATGCCGGCTGGAAGGGCGCGATCGCGGGAGTGACAGACAATGTCATCACGGCGATGGAAGCGCTGGGCGCGAACCGCAAGAATATTTCCTGTGCCATCGGCCCCTGCATCGCGCAGGGCAGCTATGAGGTTGATGCCGCCTTTCGCGACCGGTTTCTCAACGCCGATGCGGGCAATGACCGCTTTTTCGCCGTGGGCAAACCCAATCATTTTCAATTCGCCATCGAGGACTATGTCGCGGCCAGGCTGCAGGCATCGGACGTGGGTTCAATCGAAAAGCTCGGCTTGGACACTTATGCGCAAGAGGATCGCTATTTCAGCTATCGGCGGTCCTGTCACCGCGGCGAAGCAGGCTATGGTCGCCAGATTTCGTTGATCGGCTTGAAAGGCGCATGACATGAACGCGCAGCGCATCGGATTGTTCGCAGGGTTGATCGTCTTTGTCGGCATGCTGCTTTTGCCGACCCCGCAGTCGATGTCGCCCGGAGCCTGGCATGTTGCCGCCCTGACATTGCTGATGGCCATCTGGTGGATGACCCAGGCGGTGCCTTTGACCGCAACTGCATTGCTGCCGTTCCTGGCCTTGCCGATGATGGATGTGATGACGACCAAGGAGGCCGCAAGCCAATATTATTCGCCGATCCTGTTTCTCATTCTCGGCGGTGCCTTTCTCGCATTGGCGATCGAACGGGTCGGCCTGCACCGGCGTCTGGCACTGGCGATTATCGGGATGTCCGGAAAGAGCGCCTGGGGCATATTATTCGCCTTCATGATCGCCACCGCGCTGCTTAGCATGTTGATTTCCAATACGTCGTCGACGTTGATCATGATCCCCATCGCAGTGGCGGTGCTGGTCGCTGGCGGTGTGCGGGATGGGGAAACCGAAGGCTTCGCGGGAGCGCTAGTCATGGGGGTGGCCTTTGCTGCCTCGATAGGCGGATTGGGAACCTTGGTGGGAAGTCCGACCAATGCGATTGCCGCTGGTCTGATCAACAAGACATTGGGCATGAATCTGGATTTTCTCAGCTGGCTGAAATTCGGCCTGCCGATTGTCATTGTTGGTATTCCCGTTCTGGCTGCTATTCTCATAGTCGTTCAAAAGGTTGGGCGGCACAGTTTTGATGGTGTCAAAGCGAAGCTGGCGATTGGTTCTCCGGGGCCTTGGAGCCTGCCGGAAAAACGCCTTGTACCGGTCGTCGCGATAGTCGTGTTGGGGTGGTTGTTCCTGCCACAAATCAAAACAATATTTCCCGCAGGCGCCTTGCATGATGGCAGTGTTGCGATTGTCGGCGGCTTGTTGCTGTTCATGCTGCCGGATGGCACGGGCCGACGCCTGCTGAATTGGGACGAAGCGGACCGGGCGCCGTGGGGCGTTATCATGATGTTTGGGGGCGGACTGGCGCTCGCCGCTGGTATCATTGAATCCGGATTGGCCGATTGGCTCGGCGGCGCACTAGAGCCGCTGCGATCGGTTCCGGTGTTGGTGATTGCTGTCGCTTTGGTTGCGCTGGTTATATTGGTGACAGAATTTGCATCCAATGTGGCAACCGCGAGCGGGATCATGCCAGTGGTTGCCAGCCTGATTCTCGCGACCGGTGTCGATCCGGTGCTGCTGGCTGTGCCTGCTGCGATGGCGGCCAGCTGGGGTTTCATGCTGCCTTCTGGTACGGGGCCCAATGCTATTGCCTGGTCGACGGGCCATATCGAATTGCCAAAAATGCTAAAGTCCGGCTTCCTGCTCGATCTCGCCGGCATCCCTATTATCATCGGCTGTATCTGGATGGTTTCAGTTGTAACCAGTTAGTTTTTCGGGCATGATATTCTCCAAACTCAACAGGTGTGGAGAAATTGAACATGGCAAAGCAGGATGATCCAACGGCAGCAGTGCCAGTCACGCGCCGGATGCCCAAGGCTCCGATTGAAGAAATTGGTGGACGCAAGCTAAAGCCAGCCACTTTGATGATGGGGCACGGCTATGATCCGGCGCTCTCGGAAGGCGCGCTCAAGCCGCCGGTCTTTCTTACGTCCACTTTCGCATTCGAAAATGCTGCTGCCGGCAAACGCTTCTTTGAAGGCATTACCGGCAAGCGCCCTGGCGGTTCTGACGGGCTTGTCTATTCGCGCTTCAACGGCCCCAATCAGGAAATATTGGAAGACCGGCTCAGCGTCTGGGACGAGGCCGAGGATGCACTGGTTTTCTCCAGCGGAATGTCGGCGATTGCGACGGTCTTGCTCGCCAATGTCAATCAGGGCGATGTCGTGGTCCACAGCGGGCCGCTCTATGCTGCGACCGAGACTCTGATCAACAAGATATTGGGCCGTTTCGGCGTGACTTTTCTGGATTTCCCGGCAGGTGCGGCGCCGGCCGAGGTCGCCACAATGCTGGAACAGGCGAAAGAACAGGCCGCGACCAATGGCGGCAAAGTGGCAATCATCTATCTCGAAAGCCCGGCCAATCCGACCAATGCGCTGGTTGATATCGAAGGCGTCGCGGCCGCGCGCCAGCAGGTGTTCGGTGATGACAATGCGCCACCGATTGCGATCGACAATACTTTCCTTGGCCCAATCTGGCAGCAGCCGCTGAAACATGGGGCGGACATCGTGATCTACAGTCTGACCAAATATGTCGGCGGGCACAGCGATCTCGTCGCTGGTGGCGTGCTGGGCAGCAAAGCCCATATGGACCCGATCCGCGCGATCCGGAACACCATCGGCACCATCTGCGACCCGAATACGGCGTGGATGTTGATGCGCAGCCTAGAAACGCTGGAACTGCGGATGACCCGTGCTGGAGAAAATGCAGAAAAAGTCTGCGCCTTCTTGCGCGATCATCCGAAGGTTGAAGGGCTCGGCTATCTTGGTTTTATCGAGGATGAGAGCCAGAAGGATATTTACGACCGTCATTGCAGCGGCGCCGGTTCAACCTTCTCCGTGTTCATAAAAGGCGGCGAAGCCGAAGCCTTCCGCTTTCTCGACGCGATGAAAATTGCCAAGCTGGCAGTCAGCCTGGGTGGGACGGAAACGCTGGCGAGCTTGCCGGCGGCCATGACCCATATCTCGGTGCCCGATGAGCGCCGCGCAGCGCTGGGGATTACCGACAATTTGGTGCGCATCTCCATTGGTGTTGAAGACCCCGATGATCTGATCGCCGATTTTGATCAGGCACTGGCAGCCGTTTAGATATTCGCTCCGTCCATGCGGCGGAGCGAGTGTCTCAGCGCCAGTCGACGATTTTCCAGCCCCGGGCTTCCGCGAGGCGGCGCAATTTCGGCGTCGGCGTGGTTGCGATTGCTTCATCGGCCAATTCGAGCATCGCCTTGTCGCTGACATGGTCTGAATAAGCGCGCACTTCGGCTTCGGTCCGCTGCCATCCCTGCTGTGTGAAAAGCGCTTCGATGCGCGCGATTTTCGCGTCATCATAGCAATTCTCGCCCAGGATTTTTGGTCGCACGCAACCCGCTGTATCCACTTCCAGCTGTGTACCAATGGTGTGATCGAATTGAAGGCGGCGGGCGATGGCCTCGGCGTATAGTTCGTAGGATGCGGTCACCAGCACCAAGGTTCGGCCATCGGCGCGATCCGCTTCGATCTGATCAATGGCTTTTTGGTGGCGATTGGATTGCAGGACCTTCTCCGCGAACCGTTCAATATGGGGCTGCAAGTCTGCGAGTTTCGGAGCGCCGCCGAGCAACATCCTCTGATTAAGGGTTTTTAATTTGCCGCGGCTGATCAATTTGAGGCCATAAGCGACGAAGCAGAAGGGCAATAATGGCAGAAAGATAAGACGCCACGGTGCCCGGGAAAAAACCATATGCAACAGAAAGGGCGTATAGGTTCCGCGCACGGTGATCGTGCGGTCCATGTCGTAAAGCGATATTTTCTGCATGCCGTCCCGAACTTCCCGTTTGCGCGGTCCATAGCAGCCCGCGTGTAAAAGCACCAAATATTTGCACCGTTTAAACTCTTGAGCTTTGCCGAAATATCGGTCACCAATAGACACGATGTCGATACCCAGCGATTTTGTCGAAGAGACGGCCGAAGACGGAGCAATTGTGCTGCGTTTTTCTGGCGACCTCTCGATTGCCAGTATCGGCGATTTGCCGGAACGGTTGCAGGATTATTTCTGTGAAGCCAAGCGGCTGGATATATCCGATACCGGCTATGTAGACACGGTTGGTGCCTGGCTAATTCATCGCACGGCCCGCGACCTCGACGCCGAAATTGTTGGAGCGGATGACGAAGCGCAGCGATTGATCGCTGCCGTTGCTGGTGCCGATCAGCCAACGGATATCCGTCCGGAACCGATCCATCCCGTGATGCGCATATTGGGTGATATCGGCGAAGCGACAACCCTTGCCTTTACCACTTTAACGGGCTTGATCGGCTTTTTCGGCGCCATCATGACCGGATTGTTCCGGTTGATCCGGCACCCCAGTCAAATCCGCTGGAATGCCGTGATCCAGCGTTTTGATGTGGTCGGCGTTCGCTCGCTCGGCATTATCGGTTTGATGAGCTTTCTCATTGGCTTGGTGATTGCGCAACAAGGCGCGGTGCAACTGCGCCAATTCGGAGCGGAAGTGTTTACGGTCAATCTGGTTGGACGTCTGACCTTGCGCGAACTGGGCGTGCTGATGACCGCGATCATGGTCGCTGGACGGTCTGGATCGGCTTTTGCCGCACAATTGGGCACGATGAAACTGACCGAAGAAATTGATGCTATGCGGACGATCGGCGTGTCTCCGGTGGAGGCACTCGTACTGCCCCGCTTCATCGCCGCCGTGTTCATGCTGCCATTGCTCGGCTTCTATGCATCGGTCGTGGCGATCATTGGTGGTGGAATTCTGAGCTGGGTTGAACTGGATATTCCACCAGCCACATTTTTCTCCCGCATTCGCGAGGTTGTTCCGCTCACCGACGTATATGTCGGCCTGGTCAAGGCACCGGTCTTTGGTGCGATCATCGCGATTACCGGCTGCTATCAAGGCATGCAGGTTAAAGGCAATGCCGAGGATGTCGGCAAGCGCACAACCGCAGCGGTTGTTCAGGCGATCTTTCTTGTCATCGTGCTGGATGCTTTCTTTGCGGTCTTCTTCACCTGGATCGGATGGAATTGATGCTCGAACCGCAACCCATCGCTTATGACCCTGATTATGAAGGCCCGATTGTCAGCGTCCGGGGCCTGCGCAACAGCTTCGGCGAGCAGGTGGTGCACGAAGACCTCGATCTCGAAGTCAATCGCGGCGAGATTATCGGTGTGGTGGGTGGCTCCGGCACTGGAAAGTCCGTGCTGATGCGCTCGATCATTGGGTTGCAGAGCCCGGACGAGGGTGAAATCAATGTTTTCGGCGAACAGATCTTGGGTAAGTCGGATGCCAAAACCATAGAAATTCGCAAGCGTTGGGGCGTCTTGTTTCAAGGCGGCGCGTTGTTTTCCACGTTGACGGTTGCGGAAAATGTGATGGTTCCCATTCGTGAATTCTATCCCGATATGGATCGGGACTTCCGGCGAGAAGTGGCGAAATACAAGGTGTGTCTGTCCGGACTGCCGGCGGATGCCGCTCCCAAATATCCTTCGGAACTGTCTGGCGGGATGCGCAAACGGGCAGGGATTGCCCGGGCGCTGGCGCTCGATCCGGAGCTGTTGTTTCTGGATGAACCCACTGCAGGTCTCGATCCGATCGGTGCGGCGGCGTTCGACAATCTGATCAAGGAATTGCAACAGACTTTGGGGCTCACAGTGTTCCTGATCACCCATGATCTGGATACGCTGCATGCCATTTGCGACCGGGTGGCCGTGCTCGCGGACCGGCGTGTGATTGCGGTTGGAACGATCGACGAATTGCTCGCGCTCGATCATCCATGGATACAGGAATATTTCAACGGCCCGCGAGGCCGGATGGCTTCGGCCGGGAACAAGGGGCCAGCATGAGAATGTCTAGCCGGATCAGAGAATTCTTGCAGCTGGCGGCACCGCTCGTCATAGAGGTGAAGTAGATGGAAACACGTTCCAACCATATTCTTGTCGGTGTTGTCACTTTGGCAATGCTCGCCCTTGTAGCAGCCTTCCTGGTCTGGATCGTCCGTTTTGGCGATGGAGCAACCAAGGAATTTGATATCTTTTTTGCCCAGTCCGTCGGGGGACTGGCATCGGGGACTGGCGTGACCTTTGCCGGTGTCCCGTCGGGGCAGGTGACGAAGGTCGAACTGTGGAAGAAAGACCCGAATTTTGTACGGGTCCGGATTGCGGTCAGCGAAGACACGCCGATATTGGCCGGTACCACTGCCACTATCCAGAGCGTCAGCTTTACTGCGCCGCCCAATATCCAGCTCGACGGAGCAAAAAAGGGCGCGCCGCCGATCACCGATCTGGGTCCAGAAGGCGTGCCGGTCATTCCGACCAAGCCCGGGGCGTTGGGTGAATTGCTCAACAGCGCGCCTTTGGTCGTGGAGCGACTGGCAACCCTGACAGACCGGCTGACCTTGCTATTGTCCGATGAAAACCAGAAGTCGATCACCGGCATATTGAGCAACACGGACCGGCTGACCGGCAGCCTCGCGCAGCAGGCACCGGGCCTGAATGCCCTGATGGAAGATTCCCGGAAAGCCATCATCAATGCTGGCCAGACCGCGGACAAGCTTTCTCTTCTCGCCGACAATGCGAATAGCTTCCTCACCAGCAATGGCCAACCGGTGGCCAAGAACCTCGCCAATACACTGGATGCTGCGGACAAGAGCCTGCGCGCGCTGGAAGGGGTGTTGAAAAATGCACAGCCGGGCGCGGAACGATTCTCGAACAAGACATTGCCGGAAGTCGATCAATTGGTGGCAGATATGCAGGCATTGACCAAATCTATGACGACGGTAACCGAACGATTGGATCAAGGCGGGGCGGGGGCTTTACTATCCGCTCCGGCGCTTCCAGATTATGAGCCAGGGCAATGAAGGGGCAGATATGATGCGCAGATTTCGACCTTTGAAAGTCGTTGGCCTGCTGGCCGCAACCGCCGCGCTTAGCGCCTGTGTCAGTTTTGGTGCTTCCGAACCGCCGCCGTCCCTGATCTCGCTGTCGGCCGATCAGAAAATTTCGGCTGGCGCGATGCAAACCGGTCCGCAAGCCGGGTCATTGGTGGTTGCGCTGCCTGCCACGCCGCAAAAGTTGAATACTATTCGGGTGCCGGTGCAAACCACCAGCACCGGCATTGCCTATTTGAAGGATGCCATCTGGGTCGACAAGCCCGCACGCTTGTTTCGCGATTTGCTGGGCGAGACCATCGCTGCCCGGAACAACCGGCTGGTTTTGAGCGCGACAGAAGCAGGCGGCAAGGCGCAAACCTATATTACCGGCGAACTGGTCAACTTTGGCCTTGATGGGCCGAGCCTGACGGTGGTCGTCACCTATGACGCGGTCAAAATGACCAAGGATCAGCCGGTTGAGAAAAAACGGTTCGAAGCCAGGCAAAGCGTTTTTGCAGCGGAACCCGGCCCCGTCGGGGAAGGTTTGAACGAGGCTGCCAACAAGGTGGCTGCCGAAGTCGCCGAATGGATAGGCTAGCGGCCTAGCAAAACCTGCTATTCCTCGCCGTAGCTAAATCCTTCTGGCTCCGGCCAGTCGATCGCGTTGACCGCCATGACCCGAAACAGGCATCCCATTTCTTCGGCATGGGTCAGCCGTTGATGCGCGGAGCGGATCGCATCGGCTTCTTTCGGTGCCGCCGCCATCAATGTCTCGGCGCGTTGATCAATGCCCAATGATTTCAGCCACTGGCCCTGTTCTGCGGGACCATGCACCGCCAGCATGCGCGTGCGGGCGATATTCGCCAGCGTGTGAAAATCGACATGGGCGGTCAGGTCAGAAGTGCCGGGGCTGTCAAATGGGCTTAGCGGCATATGATCTTTGACGGCCTGAAGCGTGCTGCCGGTGCCCGGTCGCGCATAGCCATAGTCGATGATCAGCAAGGTTCCGCCCTGTTTGGCAATGCAATTGGAGAGGCTGCCAGTCATTTCGACGCTGACCGGTGACCGTTCCAATATAGTGCCTTCCGGAAACCCGCTGGTGGTGCTGCCGATCCGTTCTTCCACGGTCTCTTCGCTAGGCACCGCGATAAATTTGCTGCGGTCGCGGGCAACCAAATGCCGCCGCCAACCGTTGGCGGTTGAGACAAATTGTTCAATCGGCAGGGCATCGAAAAATTCGTTGGCGACGATCAGCAAGGGTCCGTCATCCGGCAGATCCGCAATATTGTCATGCCATATCGCATCCGGATGCAGTTCTGCCTGCTTGGCTTTGAGAACCGGGCTGGTCTCGACGAAATGGACGGTTGGATGACAACCGAACTTGGCCATGGACCGCAGGGCGTCGCTGGCTAATGTACCGCGTCCCGGCCCCAGTTCGATATAGTGGCAACGGCTAGGCGAACCCTTGCGAAGCCATAGATCTACAAGCCATATGCCGACGATCTCGCCGAACATCTGGCTGATTTCCGGAGCCGTGACAAAGTCTCCCTCTTCGCCCAAGGGGTCCTTGCTGGCGTAATAATGGTTGTTGGCGATCGCCATATAATCACCCAGCGCGATCGGACCTTCACGGTCGATCTTGTCGGCGATGATATGCGCTGCGCTCGGAGAGTCCGCTGTGGTGCCGTTAGGCAATGCTCTTGTCTCCGGCCACCGGTTCGACGCGTTCGCGCCGGCCCTTTGCGGTAAACACCAGCCATGCGCCGAGCAGGATCATCGGCACGGTGAGCCATTGGCCCATGCTGAAACCCGATTGTTCGACCAGCCAGGTGAGCTGGGCATCCGGCTGGCGGAAAAATTCAACGGTAAACCGGCTGAAGCCATAGACCAGCAATCCGGTGCCAACCAGCTTGCCCGGTTGATAGCGGGCATCGGTTTTCCAGAACAAGAGCGACAGGATGACGAAATAGAGGAGGCCTTCAAGACCAGCCTCGTAAAGCTGGCTGGGATGGCGCGCGATCTCTCCGCCCATTGGAAAGACAATTGCCCAAGCGACATCTGTTTCGCGACCCCAAAGCTCGCCATTGACGAAATTGGCGAGGCGGCCAAAGAATAAACCGAACGGGATAACGCAAGCGACATAGTCGCACATGCGCAGAAAATTGAGCTTTTCTCTTCTCGCGGTCCACCATAAGGCCAGGACCACACCGATGGTGCCACCGTGGAGCGACATGCCGCCATTCCAGACCTGCAATATCTTGATGGGCTCCAGCAGAATCTCTGGATTGTAGAAAAATACATAGCCCAATCGGCCGCCGACGATGATTCCGAGGGTCGCCCAGAAGATCATATCATCAGCATGGCGCCGGGCCATGGGTGAACCGGGCTGATCGACCAATTTGGTAAGATACCAATAGCCGATCAGAATGCCGGCCAGATAGGCCAGCGAATACCATTTAAGCTGGAAAAAGCCTAGGTCCAGCGCATTGGGAGAGAGGCCTAGCTCCGTAAATTGCGTAAACTGTGCCGCATCGGCCAATATAATATCAATCAACTCTTTTCCCCACGTGGTTTCCTGTCCATATAAAGGGAAAATCCCCTTTACCAAGAGGGAACAACGGGAGACTTGAATAATGGCGACCTCTGAACTGGATCTTGTAATTGATAAAACGTTGGCGGAGCTGACGCAGCCGGGGCAGATGCTCGAGCTCGACAAGGTCCATAAATATGGCGTCGATATGCCGATCTTTAAAAATGCGCCCCAGAATGTGTCCGATTTCCTCGCCTATTTCTGCAACGAGCATAAGGACAAGGAGTTTCTGATCGATGGCGATATTCGCCTGACCTTTGGCCAAACCTATGCTGCTGCGCGGGTTCTTGCTGGCGGATTGGTCGAAGGTTACGGTGTTCAAAAAGGTGACCGTATCGGAATCGCTGCCCGCAATTCAGCCAATTGGGTCATTCTCGACATGGCGATTACGATGGCTGGCTGTGTCTCGACCAAGCTCAACGGCTGGTGGCAGGGCGACGAGCTGGTCGACGGTATTGAAGATGTCAGTTGCGCCATGGTCGTTGCGGATGCGCAGCGGGCCAAGAGAATCACCGAAACCGGACGCGATCACGGCGCCCAGGTCTTGATATTCGATCATGACGTGGCTCCACTGGAGGGCTTGAAAGCGCTGATCGCCAAAGGCGGCGGTGCTGAAACGCCGCTGCCGCAGATGGCGCCGGAAGACAATGCAACGATCCTATTCACCTCTGGGTCCACGGGGAAATCCAAAGGCGCCTATGCCGAACATCGCTCGGTGGTTCAGGGCGCGATGAGCTTTGTTGGTACGGTGCTGGTGCTGGTCAACATCATGACCAAGGCAGGCACGATGCCCGATGGACAACCCACTGCCATGGTCTGTGTGCCATTGTTCCACGTCACTGCATCCGTTCCGCTGGTGCTGGTCAGCTATGCCATCGGGCGGAAGCTGGTGTTTCTCAACAAATGGGATGCCGAAGAGGCGATGCGCCTGATCGAGAAAGAACGCGTAACCTATTTTGTCGGCGTGCCGCTGATGAGCATGGAAGTCTATTCACACCCCAATTTTGACAAATATGATCTGAGCAGCTGTGTCACTATGGCCGCTGGCGGCGCCCCGCGTCCTGTCGAGCATGTCAAACGGATCAAAGAGAAAATGGGCGATGGCTATCCGGTCATTGGCTATGGCTTGACCGAAACCAATGGTGTGGGCTGCTCTAACCAGAATGAAAATTATCTCGCCAAACCAGACAGCACCGGCCGCGAAACGCCGCCGATTGTTGATGTCGCTATTCTCGACGATGACGGCAAAAAAATGGCGCAAGGCGAGCGTGGTGAAGTCTGCATCCGCACCGCTGCCAATTTTACCGGCTATTGGGGCAATGAAGAAGCAACCAAAGAAGCGTTCACCGATGACGGATATTTCCGCACAGGCGATATTGGCTATCTGGATCCCGAAGGCTATTTGTTCATTGTCGACCGCAAGAAAGAAATCATCATTCGCGGTGGCGAAAATATCAGCTGTCAGGAAGTGGAGGCCGCGGTTTACTCGAATCCTGCCGTCGCAGAAGCCTGCATTTTCGGCGTTCCGGATGAACGTTTTGGCGAAGTCCCGGCGCTGGTCTATCATGTGAAGGATGGACACAGCCTGCCGCAAGATGCGTTGCTCGATTTTCTGAAAGACAAGCTGGCGCCGTTTAAAATGCCGGTTCATATTTTTGAATATGCGGAACCGCTGCCCAAGCTTGGTACCGCAAAAATCGCAAAAATCGTGCTCGCGAAAAAGCATCGGGATGAATTGGCTGCAACCGGATGAACATAAGCGCCAATATTCCGGCCGCGCCGGCTGATCCGGGAAAGCGGATTGTCCGGCAGCGCGATATCATTGATCGCCGGGCATTGGCTGAGAAGGTTGAAGCTCTTATTGCCGAGCATGGCATGACCAAGGCCCGGCCCTTGATCCTGCCACTGTTGCAGGACGCATTGGCTGACGGGCGGGCGGAAATAAGCAGGCGTTTGTTGAAAAAACCCTCTGCGGGTCACGAAATGGCTGCAGCACAGTCTTTTCTGGTCGATCAACTGGTGCGGTTGATCCACGATATTGCGGTCTATCACCAATATCCGGTGAGCAATCCGTCTTCGGGTGAGCGTATCTCGGTGATGGCCGTTGGCGGCTATGGCCGGGGTGAAATGGCGCCCCACAGCGATGTGGATATCGCCTTTCTGACGCCGCACAAAGCGACAAGCTGGACCGAGCAGGCTGTGGAAGCGATGCTCTACTGGCTGTGGGATCTTGGTTTGAAAGTCGGACAAAGCAGCCGCTCGATCGACGAGATGGTGCGCATGGCGAAAGGCGATCTTTCAATCCGGACAGCGCTTTTGGAGGGCCGCTATATCTGGGGTGATACCGGCGTCTATGAAGAGTCCAAGCACCGTTTTTTCAATGAAGTCGTGGCCGGTACCGACAGTGTTTTTGTCGCCGAAAAACTGGCCGAACGCGATGCCCGGCACAAGAAAATGGGCGATAGCCGCTACGTCGTGGAACCCAATGTCAAAGAAGGCAAAGGGGGCATGCGCGATCTACAGACCCTCTACTGGATCGGCAAATATATTCACCGGGTGGCCTCTGCCCAGGATCTCGTGGATGTCGGCCTGTTAACGGCTGACGAGTTTAAACGTTTTCGCAAGGCTGCCAATTTCCTGTGGGCGGTGCGCTGCCATATGCATGACTTGACTGGTCGCGCAGAGGACCGGCTGACCTTTGACCTGCAAAGCGAAGTGGCCCAGCGGATGCGCTTTGCCGATCGGCCCGGCAAATCCGCGGTCGAAAGATTCATGCAATATTATTTCCTGAACGCAAAAGTGGTCGGCAATCTGACCGGTGTGTTTCTTGCCCATCTCGACGAGACGCATAATGCCGGCGTGCGCCGTTTTCTGCCATCGCTGACCCGCAAACCCAAGAAGCTCAAAGGCTTTGTGCTCGATCGCGGTCGCCTGGCCTTGCCGGATGAAACATTTTTCGCGGAAGATCCGATCCGCCTGATGGAAATATTCTGGCTGGCGGACAAGCACGAGCTGGAAATCCATCCACTGGCGATGCGGGCGGCGCGGCGTGATGCCAAGCTGATCGACAATAAAGTCCGCAAAGATGCGCGTGCGAACAAGCTGTTTCTCGATGTGCTGTGCTCGCCGCGCGATCCCGAACTGGTGCTGCGCTGGATGAACGAGGCCGCGATTTTTGGGCGGTTCATTCCTGATTTCGGTCGTGTCGTGGCGCAAATGCAGTTCGACATGTATCACCACTATACCGTTGACGAACATAGCATTCGCGCCATCGGTCTGCTCGCCCGCATCGGCAAGGGTGATCTTATCGACGACCATCCCAACAGCACCGCGACGATGCAAAAGCTGAAGAACCGGAAAGTCGTATTCGTCGCCACTCTGCTGCATGATATTGCAAAGGGCCGGGGCGGTGATCACAGCGTCTTGGGCGCCGAAGTGGCTATGAAACTGTGCCCGCGACTGGGCCTGAAACCCCATGAGACAGAGCTGGTTGCATGG
The DNA here is from genome assembly GCF_039982395.1 of Parasphingorhabdus sp. GTDB lineage: Bacteria > Pseudomonadota > Alphaproteobacteria > Sphingomonadales > Sphingomonadaceae > Parasphingorhabdus. Next base: position 72,452 of record NZ_JBDWYO010000007.1, on the reverse strand, counting down.
CTGGTCCGCAACCATCTTCAGATGTCTGCGGTTGCCTTCAAACGCGATCTGTCCGATTTTAAAACCATTCAGGATTTTGCCAGTCAGGTAAAAAGCGTCGAGCGTCTTCGCCAGCTTTTGTTGCTGACGGTCGTGGATATTCGCGCGGTCGGGCCGGGCGTCTGGAACAGCTGGAAACGGCAACTGCTGTCCGATCTGTTCGAAGCGTCGCAGGAAATGCTGCTGCTCGGGCATAAGCAGCGCGGGCGGAAAGAACGGATCGACGAGAAAAAAGCGATCTTGGCCGAGGCGTTGACCCTTCCGACAGCAGAATTCAAGAAGCTCGCGAAGCGCTTCACCGATGCCTATTGGATTGCCGAACCGGATGATATTATTGCGCAAAATGCCAGACTTGTGCTGGATGCAGGGGATACCGATCTAGCGATTTTCGCTGACGTCTATCCGGAACGCGGCGCAACCTTGATCACTGTCTACGCCGCTGACCACCCGGGACTATTCTACCGGATTGCCGGCGGCATTCATGTCTCTGGTGGCAATATCATTGACGCGCGTATCCACACCACGCGCGATGGCATGGCGCTGGATAATTTTCTGGTTCAAGACCAATATGGCAAGCCTTTCTCGGAGGCGGATCAGCTGGACCGTCTCAAACAGTCGGTTGAGGATGCGCTCGCAAACCGGACCAAGCTTTCCAAAAAACTGGACGCCCGGCCACTGGCCCATTCGCGGGCTGGGGCCTTTGCGATCACGCCCTTTGCCTTGGTCGACAATGATGCCTCCAACCGGTTTACCGTAGTGGAAGTCAACGCGCAGGATCGTCCGGCTTTGCTCAATGCTTTGGCCTATGCCCTGTTTGAATCGAAAGTGACCGTGCACAGTGCCCATATCGCCACTTATGGGGAGCGGGCGGTCGACACATTCTATCTGACCGATTTGCTGGGTGGAAAAATCACCAGCAAGCAGCGGTTGAACGGGCTTCAGAAGCGTTTGACCAACGCGGCGGGATATCATCCCGACGAAGAGCAAGGCTAGCCGAGCTTGCCCTTTAGCGCCGCCAAGGCGCCGAAGGGACCAGCTTCCTCTTCCGATTTCAGGCCCTTTTTGCGGGCAACATCATCGGCATTGGGACCGCGCGGGAAGGGTTCTAGAGCGAGGTAAAGCGTCTGCGCTATGGCTTCGCCGAGATCGATCTGGGCATTCTCATATTCAACGACGTCGCATTCTTCCTCGGTCAATTCAATCTCTTCCTCGAGATCGTCAGGATCTGCCCTGGCAATGAACAGGATATCAAATTTTTCGCGGACCTGGATCGGGAAGGCTTCGCCGGTGATCGCGCAGCTTTGCTGCAAGTCGGATTCGAGCTGGCCGGTGAAGGCAAAGCCACGATCACCGCCGGTCAGCCTATATTGCGCTGTCAGGCTAGCAATTTTTGGCAGATCAAATCTTTTGCAAAGGGCCTGGCGCTCTTCTTCGTCGGCGACGAGCGTGCCCGTCTTGGGCTTGGCACCGATTTCCGACAGTTTGACGATATGAGAAAATTCGGGAAGGCTCATTGGGCAATCGATCCGTTTTCGGGGAGGTTGCCCGTGACAATCTTGTTCGAATCATGAGCTTGCAAGGCTGTATGATAAGCGGACAGCCTCTGGGCAATGAAGGTCAGCGCGGAATCGTCGGGCTTTTCACCGCGAAATATGTTGCGCAATATTGCATCCTCAAGGTCCGCTCCACCTTGCAGCGCCTCGCGATAGGCACCAACCCGGCCGCCAAGAGCACCCATCATGCGCCCAACATGCTTGCCAACAATCATGTCGCCTATACCGATCTGCCGCAATTGCCCGTCCATATCGCTGATGAAAATCTCTGTGAGCCATGCAACTTTCTGTTCCAGCTGCTGATCTTTCTCCAGCCGAATCATGACCATGGAAAATATGGCAGCAATCATATCGAATCGGCCATCCAGACTGTCCGGAACCTGACCCTCTTCATACCAGGCAAGCTGTCGCCCTTCGCGCACAATCGCTTCATATAGGGGGCGCATTTCGAGATTGGGTTTTTCCCGAGAAAATATCTTGTTGAAAAATGACATTGCTGGTTCCGCTGGTTGGATCGCAAGTTTATGGACGATCGGGTCGATTGTTAAGTCTAGATACAGGGCATATTGATATTTATCGCGTGAGATGCAATGGGCGATGACTAGTTAGGCACCGGTGCGGTGCTGGCTATATAGTGGAGAATGAGTGCGATGTTCAGCAATATCAAAAAACAGAGCTTGTGGCTTGGGCTAATGGCTGGCGCTTTGGCGGTGTCAGGTTGCACCCAGGTTAGCGGTCATCAGGGCTATATTGCCGATGAAGTGCTGATGTCTGCTGTGCAGGCCGGCATCGACAATCGCCGGTCGGTTGAGGCCTCGTTGGGGCGTCCGACCTTCACTGGCCAGTTTGACGAAAATACTTGGTATTATCTGTCGCGCGATACCCGCCAATATGGTTTCAGAAATCCACGTCCCCGCGATCAGCAAGTCATGCGCGTGCAATTTGATGCCGCCGGAAATGTGACCGCGGTCGATCGCACGGGATTGGAGCTGGTGGCCAGCATCAGCCCCGAGGGAGACAAAACGCCGACATTGGGCCGTGACCGTTCTTTCTTTGAAGAATTGTTCGGCAATATTGGCGCGGTGGGTGCACCAGGGGCGCAAGGCCGAAGCAACGACCCCACAAGGCCGTAACGTTCATAATATTTAGCCCGGGCTTTTTGGGCCCAGGCTAAATCTAACTTCAATCTACCCAGTGGCAGCCTTATTTGGCTATGCCGCTACCCGCGAGCACCGCCAGCGTGACCAGCTCCGATGCTGTGGACGCCATGGTCGCAATCTGCACTGATTTTTCCAAGCCGACCAGCATCGGTCCGATAACCGAATCACCACCCAATTCGCGCAGCAATTTGGCTGATAGATTGGCCGATTGCAGACCTGGCATGACCAGCACATTTGCGGGCTGTGACAGACGGCTAAAGGGATAGTTGGCCATCAATTTCGGATTCAACGCGACATCCGGTGCCATTTCGCCTTCATATTCGAAAGGGACGCGCCGTTCATCGAGCAGCGCCACAGCTTCCCGAAGATTATCAAGCCAGCGTCCTTCGGGATTACCAAAGGTTGAATAGCTGAGGAAGGCGACACGCGGCTCGTGTCCCATTTTGCGGGCAACGGCAGCGGTTTGTTCCGCAATATCCGCGAGTTCATGCGCAGAGGGCCGTTCGTTGACCGTGGTATCCGCCATGAAAACGGTGTGATGCTGGCCAACCATGACGTGAATGCCGAACGCGGTGCGGCCTTTTTCGACATCAATCACTTTGGCAACATCGCGGAAAGACTGCGAATAGGGACGGGTGACGCCGGTGATCATCGCATCGCCCTGATCCATCGCAAGCAGCGCAGAACCGAAAATATTCCGATCCTGGTTGACCATGCGCTTGATGTCACGTTCCATGAAGCCGCGGCGGTGGAGGCGTTCATACAACATGTTCACCATGTCGGGCACCAACGGGCTGTTGCGGCTGTTGTGAACTTCGAAGCTCTCCGGATCGCTTACGCCCAGTTCTTTAAGTTTGGCCCGGACGCGTTCGTCGCGACCAACCAGAACCGGCGTGCCATAGCCGCCGTCCTGGAACTGGATCGCCGCGCGCAGCACGACATCTTCTTCGGCTTCGGCAAAGATAACGCGTTTCGGCGACAGGCGGCAGGCCTGATAGGCTTGCGTCAGTACCGATGTCGTCGGATTGAGGCGCGCCTTCAAATCCTGACGATAGGCGTCGAGATCTTCAATCGGTTTCTGGGCAACACCGCTATCCATTGCGGCCTTGGCAACGGCTGCGGAAACCACGTCCATCAATCGCGGATCGAAAGGAGCCGGAATGATGTAATCTACGCCGAAGGTCGGAGCGCTGCCGCCATAGGCCATCGCTACTTCTTCGGGCACCTGCTCGCGAGCGAGTTCGGCAATGGCTTGTGCCGCCGCGACTTTCATCTCTTCGTTGATCCGGGTTGCCCGCACGTCGAGTGCGCCCCGGAAAATGAACGGGAAGCCGAGGACATTGTTGACCTGGTTGGGATAGTCGGAACGGCCAGTCGCCACAATCGCATCGGGCCGTGCCGCTTTGGCGTCGGGCGGTGTAATTTCAGGATCCGGATTCGCCATTGCGAAAATAATCGGCTTGGCGGCCATGTCTTTGACCATTTCCGGTTTCAGAGCGCCCGCTGCGGACAGGCCAAGGAAAACGTCTGCACCGGCCAGTGCTTCGGTCAATGTGCGCGAATCTGTATCAATCGCATGGGCTGATTTCCACTGATCGACCCCGTCACGACCACGATAGATCACGCCCTTCCGGTCGCACATGGTCAGATTGTCATGCGGAACGCCCAGGCTTTTTATCAGCGAAGCGCATGCAATGGCAGCAGCACCGGCGCCGTTCACAACGACTTTAATGTCTTCGATCTTGCGATCGGTCAGCAGGCAGGCATTGATGATTCCGGCAGCGGCGATGATCGCGGTGCCATGTTGGTCATCATGAAAGACCGGGATGTTCATCCGGTCGCGCAACGTCTGCTCGATGATGAAGCAGGCAGGAGCGCCGATATCTTCCAGATTGATGCCACCAAAGCTGGGCTCCATGATTTGGACAGCATTGATAAAGGCTTCTGTATCCTCGGTGTCGAGCTCGATATCGATCCCGTCAACATCGGCGAAACGCTTGAACAGGACGGCCTTGCCTTCCATCACCGGCTTGGAAGCCAGTGCGCCCAGACTGCCAAGGCCAAGGATCGCTGTGCCGTTGGAAATGACGGCAACCAGATTGCCTTTGGCGGTATAGTCATATGCTGTTGAAGGGTCTTCGGCAATCGCTCGAACGGGAACGGCGACACCCGGAGAATAAGCGAGACTGAGATCGCGTTGGGTCGCCATCGGTTTCGAGGCGACTATCTCGATCTTTCCGGGACGGCCATGGGAGTGGAAAAGTAGAGCTTCCCGTTCGGAAAACTCCAGATTATTGTCGTTCTTGTCGGCCAATTCATTTCTCCGCATATTAGGGTCGGCTCTATTGCGCCGATCGGTGTGCACGTCCCGATGACACACCTACTCGCTTTGTCACGGAGCCGCAATATCAAGTAAATTTCAACGGGATGGCCAGCAACTCTTTTAAGTATCGCTGCACTCGGCTATCGCTCGGCCATGGCAAGCCGGACTCAGGACAAAGTGAAAAGCAAGGCGATGGACACCGCGTCGACGCCGGCCAAAGTCACGCCGATGATGGAGCAATATTTTGCGCTCAAGGAAAAGGCGGATGACTGCCTGCTTTTCTATCGCATGGGTGACTTTTTTGAGCTTTTTTTCGAAGATGCCAAACAGGCCTCGGCGGCGCTCGACATTGCTCTGACCTCGCGCGGGAAAAATGCGGGAGAGCAGATCCCGATGTGCGGAGTGCCAGCCCATTCTGCGGAAAGCTATCTGGCAAAACTGATCCGGGCCGGCTTCAAAGTGGCGATCGCCGAACAGACCGAAACGCCCGCAGAAGCAAAGGCCCGCGGCGGCTATAAGGCTTTGGTGGCGCGGGATATCATCCGTTATGTAACTGCCGGGACGCTCACAGAGGATACCCTGCTCGACGCCCGCAGCGACAATATGCTGGTCGCGCTGGCCCAGGTGCAGGGCGAGATCGGACTCGCAGCGGTGGATATTTCGACCGGTAATTTTGAACTGGCGACGATTGCGGATGATGCGCTGGATGCGGAACTGGCCCGGCTGGCTCCGTCGGAAATCATTTGTCCGCCAGCGCTGTTGCCACGTCTGACCAATGCAACCAGCTGGGACAAAGGCAATTTCGAAAGCACCGGAGCGGAAAAGCGCCTGCAGGACCATTTTGGGGTGGCGACGCTCGATGGCATGGGCGAATTTTCGAGAGCCGAACTCGCGACCGCAAGCGGTCTGGTTGCTTATGTCGATCATGTTTCTCAAGGCAATACGCCATATCTTCACCCGCCAAAGCGACGGGAAACGCGGGAGTTTCTGTCCATCGATGGCCCGACTCGTGCCAGTCTCGAGATCGACCGGACCATGGCCGGCACCCGCGAAGGCAGCCTGCTTCACGCTATCGATCGCACGGTAACACCGGCTGGTGCGCGGTTGTTGGCGCGCGATCTGTCGGCGCCCCTGTTCGACGAAAAGCAAATCAACCAGCGCCTGGGACTGGTGCAGTGGTTCCATGAAGGCTCGGCGGTGCGCGATGATGTGCGCACGGAGCTTCGCGCGCTGCCGGATATTGGCCGGGCTTTGGGCCGGGTATCGGCAGGACGGGGTAGCCCGCGGGATCTCGGCCAAATTCGCGACGGCTTAAGCGGTGCTCGGATTTTGCGTGAGCGTTTGACCACGATGGCTGCATTGCCCGAATTGCTGAACAATATTCTGCCCGCGCTGGATGGGCATGCCGCGCTGGTCGATTTGCTGGACCAGGCGCTTGTCGATGCGCCGCCGACCGATATGACCCACGGCGGCTATATTGCCCAGGGTTTCGATCCTGCGCTCGACGAGCTGCGCAGCGCCGGTTCCGATGGACGTAAGGCGATTGCGACTCTGGAAGCGCGCTATCGCGAAGCAACCGGCATCAACACGCTGAAGATCAAGCATAATGCGGTGCTCGGCTATTTCATCGAAGTGCCCGCCCGCCATGGTGATGGTCTGATGGCGGAAGATTCCGGTTTTACCCATCGTCAAACGCTTGCCGGTGTCGTGCGTTTCAATTCTACCGATCTTCACGAAGAAGCCGTCCGGGTGTCGCAAGCCGGGGCGCATGCTCTGGCTGCCGAGGCCGTGCATTTCGAAGAGCTGGTCGACAAGGTGCTCGCCCGCAAACAGGCGATTGGCGAAAGTGCCGACGCGCTGGCCCGTATCGATGTTGCCGCCGCGCTTGCCGAGCGTGGGGCTGAAGGCCAGTGGGCCCGGCCGGAATTCGTCGATGGCAATATTCTGGATATTCAAGCCGGCCGTCATCCGGTTGTCGAAGCCGCACTGTCGGCCAAAGGGGATCCCTTTGTCGCCAATGATTGCACGCTACGGCAGGACGAACGATTGTGGTTGGTTTCCGGTCCCAATATGGGCGGTAAGTCGACCTTTTTGCGACAAAATGCGCTGATCGTCATTCTTGCACAGGCGGGTGGTTTTGTGCCGGCCTCGTCAGCAAAACTCAGTCTGGTGGACCGCTTGTTCAGCCGGGTTGGCGCGTCTGACAATCTTGCTCAGGGCCGATCAACCTTCATGGTCGAGATGGTGGAAACCGCGGCAATCCTGTCACAGGCGACCGAGAAAAGTTTCGTTATCTTGGATGAAGTGGGCCGGGGTACGTCGACCTATGATGGCCTCGCGCTGGCCTGGGCCGTGGTCGAGGCGGTGCACGAGACCAATCGCTGTCGTTGCCTGTTCGCGACCCATTATCACGAGCTGACTCGGCTTGCGGACCGGCTAGACGCTTTGTCGCTGCACCATGTGCGCGCGCGTGAATGGAAGGGCGACCTCGTTCTGCTCCACGAACTGGCCAAAGGGCCGGCAGACCGCAGCTATGGTCTGGCTGTGGCCAAACTGGCTGGCATCCCTAAGCCGGTCCTGAATCGGGCCAAGTCCGTTCTCGACAAATTGGAAGCGGGCAAGGCGGAAACCGGCGGTCTTGCGGCTGGATTGGGTGATTTGCCTCTCTTCGCGGCAAGCCTTGCGGATGTCGAAGAAAAATCGGATAGTCTGCGCGTGGCGCTGGGGGAGATAGACGTGGATGCCTTATCCCCAAGAGAGGCGCTGGATCAGCTTTACGCTTTGAAAGCAGAGCTCGAACAGGAATGAATATATGAACAAGTGGATATTGATATTGCTGACCGTGGCTATCGTCGGTGGCGGTGCCTTTGTCTACTACACGCGCAGCGACAATGCCGAACCGCTAGCGGTTGGCGCCAGCGCGCCAGATTTCACAACAACCGGCGCCCTTGCTGGTGAGGCCTTTCAATTTTCGCTGTCCGACAAGCTGAAAGACGGCCCGGTCGTGCTCTATTTCTTCCCAAAGGTTTTTACCGCAGGTTGCACGATCGAAGCCAATATGTTTGCCGAAGCCACCGCAGACTTCACTGCGGCCGGGGCCACCGTGATCGGCATGTCAGGTGACGATATCGAGGGATTGAAAAAATTCTCTGTCTCCGAATGCCGCGATAAATTCGCGGTTGCCCGGGCAGATGAGAAGATCATCGATGGCTATCAGGTTCGCATGGCTCCCGGTCTCGTAATGACCAATCGGACCAGCTATGTTATCGACCAGCAAGGCAAAATTGTCTTCGTTCACAGTGCAACAAAACCGGACGGCCATGTGTCCGGAACGCTTGCAAAAGTACAAGCACTGTCCAAAAGCTGAATAAATACTTGCTTTTGCCCTGCGGCTAGACTGAAAGGCGCTCATGACCGATCACGCACCCGATCCAGCGATGCTTGCCAAAGCAGAGACTCTCACCGACGCACTGCCTTATATGCAGCGCTATGCGGGGAAGACCTTTGTCGTCAAATATGGCGGCCACGCGATGGGCGATGCCGCTTTGGCCAAGAATTTTGCGCAAGATATCGTGCTGTTGAAGGCGGTCGGGATCAACCCGGTTGTCGTCCATGGTGGCGGACCGCAAATCGGCGCGATGCTCGAACGGGTCGGCGTCGAAAGCAAATTTGTCGATGGCTTGCGGGTGACCACCAAGGAAACCGCTGAAATTGCCGAGATGGTTTTGTCCGGCGCGATCAACAAGGAGCTGGTCAGCTGGATCGGACAGGCGGGCGGTAGCGCGATTGGCATTTCCGGAAAAGATGGCGGCTTTGTCAAAGCAACGAAATTGCGCCGCACCGAGCGCGATCCCGATAGCAATATCGAGCGGATCATCGATCTCGGCTATGTGGGAGAACCCAAGGCGGTGGATCGGAGCGTGGTCGACAAGATTTCCGCCGCCGGCATGATCCCGGTCATCGCGCCGATTGGCGTGGGTGATGACGGTGCCACCTATAATATCAACGCCGATACAATGGCCGGTGCGGTGGCTTCCGCTTTGCGCGCGGCCCGTTTGTTCCTGCTTACCGATGTTCCGGGTGTGCTGGATAAGCATGGCGAGTTGTTGACCGATCTCGATCCGACAAAAATTCAGGCTCTGGTGGACGAAGGCACCATCTCTGGCGGGATGATTCCAAAGCTGGAAACCTGTGTGAAAGCGGTGGAAGAAGGCGTCGATGCCGCCGTTGTTCTCGATGGCCGTATTCCGCATGCGATGCTGCTGGAGATTTTCACCAGCAGAGGCGCGGGTACGCTGGTCAAGGATGATTTCCAACCGGTTGAATAATTGCTAGGCTGTGTTATATTGATGGTACAGCAAATTTCTGACGTTGCCGGTGACAAACCACTAGCCGCTATATCAGATTATCGATAAAGGGTCCGTCCATGGCATTCGCAATTCTTCAGATCATCGCAATCTTGCTCAACATAGCAATTACCGTCATCATTGTGCAGGCAATCATGAGTTGGTTGCTCGCGTTCAACGTGATCAATCTGCAAAATGATATTGTCAACGCCATCTGGACGACGCTTGAAGCGCTCACGGCACCCATCTATCGTCCGATCCGCAAGATCATGCCGGATTTTGGCGCAATTGACCTGACTCCAATGGTTGTGATCATCGGTATCATCATCCTGCAGGATGCGATTCTGCCTCCTCTGGCTCAGGCTCTCCTCACTTGACCACAGCACAGATTATCGACGGCAAGGCATTCGCCGCCGGTCTCCGCGAACGCATCAAGGATGCGGTTCCCTCTTTTCAGAAACAAGCGGGCCGCGCGCCCGGTCTGGCCGTGGTTCTGGTGGGCGAAGATCCTGCCAGTCAGGTCTATGTGGCGTCCAAACATAAAGCGACCATCGCTGCCGGGATGAAAAGCTTCGAACACCGGCTGCCTGCCGACGTCGCGCAAGCCGATCTGCTCGCCTTGGTGCAGCAACTAAACGCTGACGAGACCGTAGACGGCATATTGGTGCAATTGCCTCTGCCCGATGGTCTCGATGAAAAAGCCGTCGTCATGGCGATCGATCCGGACAAAGATGTCGACGGTCTCCATGTGATCAACGCCGGGCGGCTGGCCAATGGCGAAGAAGCGCTAACCCCGTGCACGCCGCTTGGCAGCCTGATGCTGCTGAAAGATAGTTTGGGTGACCTGAGCGGCTTGAATGCTGTTGTGGTCGGCCGTTCGATATTGGTCGGCAAACCGATGGCGCAGCTGCTGCTCAGCGAAAATTGCACCGTAACCATGGCCCACAGCCGCACGCGGGATCTTCCCGATGTCGTACGTCGCGCCGATATTGTGGTCGCCGCTGTCGGCCGTGCCGAGATGGTCAAGGGCGACTGGCTGAAGCCGGGCGCCGTGGTGATTGACGTTGGTATCAACCGCCTTGCTCCCGAGCCGGGCAAGGAAAGAGGGCGTCTCGTCGGCGATGTTGCGACAGCCGAAGCGCTCGATCATGTCCGCGCGATTACGCCGGTCCCAGGAGGGGTTGGCCCGATGACCATTGCAGTGCTACTGCGTAACACTCTGGTCGCTGCATCTGCGCGCGCCGGGCTGGAGAAACCAAAGGGTCTGTAATGCGAATATTTGCCGCAATCGGAATTACAATATTGCTGGCAGGTTGCGCCAGTGGCGGGGGCAGTCTTAACAACCGCGAACGCTATAACCGGGTGATCGGAAAACCGGTCGCCAATCCCAGCGCTATCGTCAAAGCGGAACTGTCTTTCGCGCGTCTGGCGCAGGAAGAGGGTCAGTGGACCGCGTTCCGTGAAACCGCAGCAGATGATGCGATCATGTTCACGCCCGCATTGGTCAACGCGCAGCAGTGGCTGAAAGGCAAAGCGGATCCAGCGCAGGCGGTCGATTGGCAGCCGCACAAAATCTATATGTCCTGCGATGGCAGCATCGGTGTCGCCACCGGCGCTTGGCAAAGCGCAAAGGGCACCACCGGTCATTTTACCACCATCTGGCATCAGGAAGATTTCGGCAAACGCCAGCCGAACAAAGATGTGAAGTGGAAATGGATATTTGATGACGGCATCCCGCTCGACAAAGCTCTCGCGGAACCCGACTATGTCGAAACCGAAGTCGCATCCTGCAAGAAGAGAGGGGTAGCTGATGTTGCTCAGCCGACTGGATTGACCGCAAAGGGCAAACGCAGCACATCCGCAGACGGTAGCTTGGTTTGGAACGCGGCCTTTGAAACCGACGGCTCGCGTCTCGTCTATGTCGATTTGGCAAATGATGACGGCAGTTTCAGTCGCGTTCATGAATATCGGATTGCTGCACCCACCAAATGATCGAGCTTTTCATCTCTGCCTTCGTCACCTTCTTCGTGGTGATCGATCCACCGGGCTGTGCGCCAATCTACGGCAGTCTCACGAATAATGTGCCCGACCGGGATCGACGGATCATGGCCATTCGGGCCATTTTGGTTGCCTCGATCATCTTGCTGGGCTTCGCTCTTTTCGGTGAACAAATGCTGGGTGCGTTGGGCATCAGTCTTGATAGTTTCCGCATTGCCGGTGGTATCATGCTGTTCCTCATTGCACTTGAAATGGTGTTTGAGAAGCGCACGGAACGCCGTGAAGACCGGGCGCAGGAGATAATCGAACAGCCCGAGATAGAGGATGTCTCGATCTTCCCGATGGCCATGCCGATGATTGCTGGCCCGGGATCAATTGCCGCGGTCATGCTGCTGACATCGCAACATGATGGTCTCGACAATGCCCTCATCATTCTGGGCGCTCTGGGTGCGGTGTTGTTGCTCACGTTGATTGGCTTGCTCGCCGCGGGGCCGTTGATGCGGGTGCTGGGCGGCAGGGTCGAAGCGGTCATCACTCGCGTACTGGGCGTCTTATTGGGCGCATTGGCCGTACAATTTGTGGTCGATGGTTTGAAAGCGAGCTTCTGATCTATTGATCTATGGGCAGTCAGTCGAATGATGCCCAATCGCGAAGACTGATCCAGCCTTCTTTGCCAACGATGATGTGATCGTGGACAGTGAGTCCGAGTTCTGCGCCGGCTTTTGTAAGTCTTCGCGTGGCCTCGATATCGGTCTCGCTGGGTTTCGGATCACCCGATGGATGATTATGGGCAAGGATAAGCGCCGTGGCGTCGAGCTGCAGCGCGCGTTTTAAGATTTCCCTGGGATAGATAGGCGCTTCGCAAATTGTGCCTCTGCTGACAACCTCGTCATTGAGGAGGCGGTTTTTGCTATCGAGGAACAACACTCGCACCTCTTCCACCGTTAGCCGCGCCATGGCGACGACGAGATATTCGATGACATCAGAGGCTTTGGACAGGTTGGTGCGGTCCAGCATCTCATCCCTGGCCGAGACCAGCATCGCTTCGCGCACCAATGACAGTAAGGCGCGGGCAGGGCTGGTCTCGAACGCTCGGGGGGAAGAGTGTAATACGGCGCCGAGAGAACCAAATTCTCTTATGAGTTCTTCGGCGATTGCGGGTGCGGCGTCTATTTTTGCGAGACGGAAAAGTCGCTCCAGGATTTGTCGGCCCCGAACTGACGAAGACGTTGTTGGTGGCGGTACGTGCCGAGCGCCAACACCATCAGCATCGGATAGGCCCATATCGCCACTATTATGAAATAGGCTTGGGGAAGCAGTTCCGGGATGAATATTATCGGAAGATGCGACAAAACTTGAATGACCTGCATCGCGCATATCCATAAGGTCCAATATCTTTCTGCATATACCGCCAGCACGAGAAATGCTGCCAATATTGCTAAATCTACAAGGAAAATGCCGACTTCAGGGTTGGCAAATCTAATATCCCAAGGAGAGGCCGCGATGATTGTCATCGCCGTTGCAATGATCAAGATCATCACGGCCCGTCTTTCGGGTTGCCCTCCCTTGATGGCTGAATAGAGACAAACGACCAGCAAGAGAGAGAAGAAAAATTCTATTCGGGACATTGGATAACCGGACCAAATAACAGGGGTGCGGTCAACCCTTGCCCTATTGCCTATGCGCTTTTTACAACGTGAAGCGGGTTTGGTTTTTCTTCATCTGCCGTTGCTTCCGAGGGTGGGCATTCAAAAACATCACCCCAGCTCACCGCCCGAAGTCCGGCATCGTCACGGTCTTCTGCCAGATGCGCATGGGCTTCCACCACTTCGCGATAGCAGCGCGCTGTTTTGGCTGCAGCGGCAATTAGTTTTTCGGAAGCGTCCATACCTGAATCGAGGGAAAAGCGGGTGCCAGGGGCAAGTCGGGCGGCAGCAATATTGCTCATCAATTCGCCCATTTGTACCATGGTTAGATTCAGGGATTTTTCGACTTCGTGCAGCTTTTTTACGATAGGGCGGGCAGCTTTGATACGTTCATTCAACATGCGAATCTCCAAGCACCGGGCGACACCGGCACCAACTAGTGGTCAAAATTGACAGAGATTAAATTTGGGTGATGAACCGGCTCACCAGCATTGCTGCGAGACAGACAAAGGCGAATGCAAAGGCAAGCTTGACCGAAAGGTCGGCGATTGCCCAGATTCTTGCGCCCTTGTTTAGACCATTACCCATTCCTCCCTGCTTGCGGAGCGGCACCGAGAGGAGCGGGTTGGGGGCATTGGCATAAGACTGATAAGCCGTTTGCATTTCCCTGACCCTATCCTGGTCCGGCGACGCTGCCTGTTGTCCAGGCAAGGGGTAAACTGCGTCGGAATTGGGCTTTGGAACAATCCCAATATTCTTGGGTACAACAAATTTGGGAGCAATGCCTTCGTGATCAGCCAGCATGCGCGCCGCCGCCTTGCTGCTTGTGACCTGCAGCTTCTGTCGCGCGGAACGCAAACGTTCATTGATGATATTGGGAGTTACATCGACTTCGCGGGCCGCGGTCTTCGCGTCATGGCCCAGCAACAGCAAGCGCAGAGCTTCTTTCTCGTTGTCGTTTAACTGATCGCACGGCGGTCTGGTCATGGCTTGATCATAAGATACGGGGTGACATTTGGCAAAAAAGAACATCCAAATTGGGTGTAAAAACCGATTTCTTATCTCTCTATGTACGTTTTTTGTAGCGATATTATGGGGTTACATTGTGTGTTACGGTAACATTCGGCCGGCGATTGTTGATAAGATTCTGGATTTCACGTTGGATTCCGAATTTCTGGAGCCAACGATCGCTATATTGTGCTCCAAATATTGTGGTTGAAGCCGGACGAGGCTCTGGTGATTCCAGCGCTTAAACCGGCTTTTTTACAATGTGCGGGCCTCTTCGATCAGCATCACCGCTATGCCATTGCGGATCGGATAGGCCAGACCAGCGGCCTTGCTGACTAGTTCTTGCGCTTCCGCATTATAAGCAAGGGACGTGCGCGTGACCGGGCAGACCAATATTTTCAACAGCTCGGGATCGATCGTGTGTGTTTCGGTCATCACTGCAAGGTGACCCGGTCATCGTCGCCGTCTTGCCGGCCGAAAAACTGCAACAGCTGGATAATCAGCTCGGCGCGGTTGGCGAGGCCCTGGACTTCCAGCAAGGCCTGTTTTGACGCTGCGTCGAAAGGCGCAATTTGCGCGATGCCGTTGACGAAGGCCATATCATCGAGTCGACCGATACTGTCCCAGTCCACCTGATAGCCTTGCAGGTCGGCAAATTTGCGCGATTCGATTTCCAGCGCGGCGCGTTCGGCGCTGGCCAGGACTTCGTCCAACTCGAGATCATCTTCAATCTCTGCCTGGACCTGACGAAAGGCAGTGGAGGCATCAATTTCTTCGACAATCCGGAATCGGGCGACGCCTTCCAGCACGACGTTGAAACGCCCGTCGTCCAGCGCCTCGATATCGATGATCTTGCCGACGCAGCCGACTTTGAACAGGGCAGGGTGATCGCCCGCTTCTTTGGGTTGGATCATGCCGATCTGCCGGTCACGCGCCATGGCATCGTTGATCAGGGCGCGATAGCGTTCCTCGAATATGTGCAAAGGCAGATGCATGCCCGGGAACAGCAAAGCTCCGGACAACGGAAAGATCGAGAGTCTCTTGGTTTCGCTCATCCGAACAGCACGGCGCTAAGCTTGCGGCGGGTGGCGGCAACCCATTCATCCTCAAGGCCGACCATTTCGAACAAGGAGAGCAATTTTTGTCGTGCCTCGCCGTCGCTCCAGTCCTTGTCGGCGGCGATGATGGTCAACAAATGTCCGGCTGCGGCGTCATGGTCGCCGGTGGCAATCAGCGCGCCGGCAAGGTCGAACCGGGCTTGATGGTCTTTGTCATTGGCTGCCACGGCGGCCTCAAGAGCTTCCAGGGCGCCCGCTTCGGGTTTGTCCTTGGCCAGCTGCAAAGTCGTGCTGGCCCGTTCGATCGCCGGGTCGCTGCGCAATTCTTCGGGCAGTCCATTGATCGCAGATTCGGCTTGTTCCAGATGATCCGCCGCAACCAGCGACCGAATCAGTCCGCCAACGGCCTCGACATTATCCGGAGCCATGTCTGCAATCTGCGCGAAAATTCCGGCGGCCCGCTCGGCATCGCCTTCGCCCAACACTTCTTCGCCCATGGCGAGCAAAGGCGCGATATCCTGCTCGGGTTCGGCTCCGGCGCCCACCGGCAGCTTTTCCAGCAACTGGTCGAGCGCGCCGGTCAATTGGCTTTCGGACCGCGCGCTGGTCAAGTCGGCCACCGGCTTGCCCTGGAAAATCGCATAGACGGTCGGGATCGACTGCACCTGAAACTGGGCGGCGATAAATTTATTTTCGTCGACATTGATCTTCGCGAGAATCACGCCTTTGTCGGCATATTGCGCCGCGACCTTCTCCAGCATCGGGGTCAGGGCTTTACAAGGCCCGCACCATTCTGCCCAGAAATCGAGAATCACGAGCTTGTCCATGCTCGGCGTCACGACCTCCCGCTGGAAGACTTCTACCGCTTTCTGTTCTTCGACTGTCAGTCCTGCTGTTGCCACTTGATGCTCCTGTTACCGCGCGGAACCGTGGTTCGGACTCGCGCTCAAATCGTTCAACTTGTGGGCTTTATGTGGGGAGCAGCGCGCCAATGCCAAGGATATTTTTGCATTTGTAGGGAAGTTAAGGATGATTGGGGCTTGCGGGGTATAAAAACCCATGCTAACCGCGCGCCTCAACTGCTGCTGACCAAGTGATTACCCAAGTGTCGCAGCAACGCCGAGCGGGCGTAGCTCAGGGGTAGAGCACAACCTTGCCAAGGTTGGGGTCGAGAGTTCGAATCTCTTCGCCCGCTCCATGACTTTGAAAATCAGCCTTTTTAGGTTTCGTCCAGCTTAACTTCGCAAAATCAATGAATCGTTCAGCAAGACTGCGCTCACCAGTCTCTCGAATCGGTCCCAATAACCGTTTTTCAATAGAGAGCACTTGTGCTTGCACTGGAAGATAGACGCAATTATTCGATGAAATATGTTTGATCAGTATTTTGATGGTTGGGAAGTAAAATCAATATTCGAGAAGGAGTATATTTCCCTGTGGTCTGGGTGGTTGGGAAAAGCAGATTGCCATTTACTAGATCAAGTTACTGAGGAGGAATGGTCCAGGTTTAACTCGTTTATCTCTTCCATTTCTCAAAAATATAAAACAGGACTAGTAGATTGCAACGAGGGCACAGTTTCGTTTTCGACCGAAATCGTGCGAACATTGTCTTCGCATACCCAATCTATGAATAAGGATGCTTCCCAATTTTCAAAGTATGTAATCCCCGAGATGGAATGTGTGATTACTGAGGAATGGGATTATACCTACATTATTTGGCATAAGAACAATGGGGCAGTTGAAGCATTAATTCCCGATATTTTGGATTCAAAATTACAGCACTTTTCTAGCTGATAGAATTGTTAGCTTTCGCGCCCACAGCGGACAGAAGTAAATTTGCTTGGTTCCTCGTTAAACCGGGGCTTTCACTATTTATGCTAATGAGTGAATCTGTTCGCCCGCTCCATTTTCCAGAAAAATGACGATCCGGCGGATTGTCTTCCAACGCCTTCGGAATGTCAGCGCAGGGTTGTGACAACTTGATCCCGAAATCAGATATTAGTATGTTGTTCGCAACGTCCTGGAAGCACGAGCTCAAGACTAGCCATAGACTAGGACAATGATTAGAAAATTTGGAATAAACAGAGGGCCTTATGCGACTATTTTTTAGAATGTTGGCGGCCTTTGGCATCTTTGCTTGTTCGAGCACGGTTGTTTTCGCTCAAAACGATGCAAATTCGATCAAGAGCCAGCCTGCTAAACCACCAGAGCTGATCCCTCCCGAAACATTCGCAGCGCCGGGACAAATGATCCGTCCCATATTGTCACCTGATGGTTTAAAGATGGTATATAGGGAGCACATAGGGACACACAAAACTCTTACAATCAAAGCGCTCGAAACTGGCCAAATTGAACGTATCAAAGTTCCCGAGAACAACACCTTAAAGTGGTACCGGTGGGCCGGGAATAGCAAGATTCTTATGAGCGTCCGGGGAGTTCTGAAGCGCGGATCAAGGGAGTATTGGCGCTCATCTTTATTCGCATATGACATTAAGAAGGAAAGTTTCCAGTCCGTCGGCCGATGGCAAACGGTGGCCGATGGTGACAATGCCCTATATGTTGACCCCGATGGCGAATATTTGCTTCAGTCGATTCAAGCCAGTTCAACAGAATATCCAACCGTCTACCGGGTTGGTTTGACTGACAATGATGTCTCGATTGTTGTCTATCCCCAGAAGAAAATCTGGCGCTGGCTCGCGGATGATGCCGGAGTCGTCAGAATGGGAATTTCTTTTCGTAGCACAGGATTAGACATATATTATCGCAGCAATGCCGATCAAAAATTTGCGCTTATCAGCAAATTGCGTGACAAAGACAGCGATGAAGAGCGGGAAGAGAGTCTGCTTGATATAGAAGGTATCACAGCGGGTAGCGATACTGGCTATGTTCTTTCCAACAAGGAAACGGGACGATTTGCGCTGTATGAATTTGACTATCGTACGCGCGCGCTTGGCAAGATGGTGCTTGGCCATCCCGAGAATGACATTTCCAATTATCGTTTGAGTGAAGATGGCACAAATCTATTATCAGCGCGCTATACCGATTCTCGGGATCGCATCGTCTGGTTCGATGAAGACCTTAAAAAGATACAAAGCAGCCTCGAAAAAGCCCTAAAAGGACAAGAAGTTTGGATCCAGTCGCGAAGTAGAGATCGAAAAAAGATGATCATCTACACCACGTCGTCTGTAGATCCCGGCAGCTACTATCTATTCAAGCCAGATGCGAAAAAGCTCGATCGCATTGGAGGCATAAATGACTCGATAGATCCTGCAAAAATGGCATCGACAAAATATGTGGAATATGCAGCTCGGGATGGGTTGAAAATAAAGGCCTATCTGACACTGCCCAAAGGCAGGGAGGATAAGAACTTACCGCTTATCATATTGCCGCATGGTGGGCCTTATGATGTCCGCGATGCCTGGGACTATAATGCAGAAGTGCAGTTTCTTGCCAATCTTGGATATGCCGTGTTCCGGCCAAATTTTCGCGGTTCGGGAGGCTATGGCGAAGACTTTTATACGAAAGGTGAAGGTCAAATCGGTCGAGCCATGCAAGATGATCTTGATGATGGGATGGATTGGTTGGTTGAACAAGGCTTTGCCGATCCTAAACGGGTCTGTTTGGTCGGGGCTTCCTATGGGGGTTACGCCTCCATCTGGGGTGCCATTCGCAATCCAGATCGTTATCGGTGCGCCGCCAGTTTTGCGGGAGTGACCGACTGGGAGAAACAACTGAAATATGACAAGCGTTTTTTCCGCAGCCGCTACGCAAAAGAATGGAAAGAAACCGTTCAGGGTGGTGGGGATTTTGATCTGGATAGCGTTTCACCCGTCCAGCAGATCGCCAAACTGAAACGGCCTTTGCTGCTGACACATGGTGATGAAGACAGCAATGTTCCCTTTAGCCAGTACAAACGTTTGGTGAAGGCTGCACAGAAAGCTAACATTCCTGTAGACGTGAAGGTTTACGAGGATGAAGGTCATGGTTTTTCCGACCGTGCCAACGAGATTGATTGGTACACCCGTCTCGAGGCTTTTTTGCGTAAACATAATCCGCCGGATTAAATTGGCGTTTGCCAGAGTATAACTGTCCGCTTTTGCGCCCAAAGCGGACGCTAGGATTCCAAAAGCCAATGGCTTGTCTAGCCGAAGCACCCGGGCTCCTGTCTATGGCTTGCCTGCCATTTTTGGCCAAAGAACCGGGAAAATCGGGGCTGTGATTGGATCGCCTGTCTCATGTTCGGGATAAGGAAAATGCGGAGCATTTTTCTTGATTATCCTCATGAAATGCGGACGCGTCTCGTCCCAGGTCACGCCATCGCCAAAAAACCGGAAGGAGATCGCTCTGCGCCGTTTGTCGGCGGAAAGATTGCCCGGGGCGCCATGGATGGTGTGGCTATGATGAATCAACACGTCACCCGGTTCCACATCCCAGCTTAACAGATCATATTTTTCCGGATGGTCACGAATATCAGCCAGTGTCCGCAACTGCTTTCCTTTCGGATTTTCGCCGGAACGCTCCACCAGGGCCTCTGGCGGCAAGTCGCTAGTGTCTCCGAATATCTCGGCGCCGGCTGCATTATTGTCTGACCAGCCTTCGACCGGGATATAGGAATTCCATTTGTGGGATCCTTTGACATAGGTCACGACCCCGGTCTCAGGCGTTGCTGCATCCAGCGGGATCCAGAAGGATATGATTTGTTCGCCGTTGGCGGGCCAATAGGCATAGTCTTGATGCCAAGGAGTCTTTTTGGGCGTGCCGGGTTCCTTCACCAAGGTCTGATCATAGAAGAAACGCACCATCTCGGATTGCATCATGTCGCGCGCAAGTTCGGCAATATCGGATTTGAATAGAAAGTCTTTATATTCTTCAATGCGTACCCATCCAAAACTGTCTTGGAAAAAACGGCCTTCGCCCGGTCGACTGAACTCGACGGTTGATGGCGCGCCTTTGGATTGAAGAGGTTCTGCACCGGCTGTGAGCTTCTGAATCCATTCCGGATCGATCACGCCTCTGAGAACAGTTGCACCATCTTCGTCATATTGCTTGCGTGCATCTTCCAATGTCCAAGTCTTGCCGTCAATTTCGCTTGTCATCAATATTCATCCTCAATGTGTTCGGCTATTACATTGACATCATTGGCGGCCGGTGTCAAATCGCGGCCATGGCGCAACGAGAGAAATTTCATCATGGCGATTTGCGCCATACGCTGATTGAAGCCGGGCATAGTGTGTTGAACGAAGGCGGTGTCGACCAGCTTTCTTTGCGGGACCTGTCGACGCGAGCCGGCGTCTCGCAATCGGCGCCTTATCGCCATTTCAAAAATAAAGAGGCGCTGCTGCAGGAGCTTATAGATGGCGGCTTACACGAACTGATGCTCGCCTATCAGGAGGCTGCGGATCTGGCGGCAAGCCCGAAAGAGAGGCTGCGCAGAGCCTGTCATGCCTATCTGGCTTTCGCGGCGGATCGTCCGGGTCTTTTTCAGCTTGTCTTCGAGAGCAATGGAAAATTCAGTGCGACGTCCATTAGTTCAAGCGATGACTCGCCATCCTTCGTCCTTTTCGTGAAAATGGTAGCGGCGGCTGCACCGGGGCTCCCGGAAGACAAACGGCTGGAAGCTGCATCGGCATGCTGGTCGGTCATTCACGGTTTTGCTTCGCTCAAAAGCCACGGAGAATTTCCAAAGGAAGTGGATGAGACATCCCTGCAAATCAATGTTGTTGATATCGCGATTGCAGCCATTCGGCAGATTGTTTAGCGATCAGATAATGCTCTGATAAGGCGCCTTTCAGGGGTTACACTATATTCGCAATTCCTGAAGCCCGCTTTTGCCGATGATGCAGACGCTGTTTTTTGTCTTCAAGCCCGCGCAGCCTAACCCTCGCGCCGCTCCAAAATCCCGGTTACCAGTTCCAGATCACTTGGCTTGTCCACATCAATCGCTGCTTCCGCAATCGGCAAGATAATCGGCTCGGCCCGCAGCGCCATGCGGTGGCCTGCCTGCGCCATTGCGTCTTTGAAACCGATCGTCCGGGTGAGCGCGCGCAGCAATAGCCAGGGACCGAAATGGGCGAAGATTTTCCAGCCCTTTTTGCGATCTTTTTCGACCGCCGACCAAAAGGCGACGGCGGGTTTGGCCGCTGCATTGTGCAGGGCGAAGAGATTGGCACCGCTATAGGCACCACCCCGGAATTTCAGCCAGGTCCGGCGGGCATCGGGGTAGGCGGATAGCATCGTCTGGCGCTCGACCACGCCGACCGCGACATCTTGTCCGTCATGGCCTTGGAAGAAGCTGTCCACAATGTCTCTGGTCAACAGTGCATTGTCGGCGGTGGTCACCAGCACCGGCCAAGGTGCGCGATCGGTGCCGATCACATCGTGGATGCTGGTAGCGATGCCGTCGGTGGATCTGGCAAAGCGCAACGCGGCATTGTTTGTCAGTTCGGGAGGAAGGCCAGCCTGCAGGTCTTCGGGAGATTGGGCCAAGACAACAATCCTACCGATAGAGGGCGAGGCGAGCAGAGTGCGCGCCACCCGCTCGAGCATCGTCTGCCCGTCGATTGGAATCAGGGCCTTATACTGGACGTTACAATGGACGGCCATCGGGTCGCCTTCCGGCCTCTGGCCCGCCAATATGATCGCGGTCCACAGGGGATGCTGATCGGATTGTCCTGCGCCGGACGATATTTCGGGGATTTCAACAGGGGTCACGGCGGTCCTTATTCTATTCCAAAGCTTCCTGCGAAAACCGGATGCTTGTGCCGCCTGTTAGCCGCAGCGAAGGCTTTTGCAAAGCGGCGCTGGGCAATGCCGGGTCTGGTGACCGGGGACGGCGAGGGAAGTGCCGTAGACTTTTCTCCCATATTTGTCCAAGGACATGCCGTGGCGCAATTGGTTCGCCTGCGCCCGAAGAGCTATGAGGGCGGACTTGCGATGGAATGATTATGAGCGCCGATTCATCTAGAGACCCCAAGCGTATAGGCTTCTTGTTCAATCATGACGAATTGCATCAGGTCGCCCATATTGCGCCGATTATTTCCGCGCTCCAGCGGCGGGCCCCGACCGAGCGCGTAGAGATCATTACCTCCAGCGACCGGCAGGCAGACGCGGTGCGTGCATTTCTGGATCCCGCTTGCCCCCTGCCGGCTTTCTGGTCGATTAGTCCTAGCGGCTGGAGCCGGGCGGTTGAGGCGTTGTTGGGCAATATGGTGCCGCTCAACCGGCTCAGCAGTTTGAAGCGTGCCACCCCATTGTTCCGGCATTTTGATGCGCTTGTCGTGCCGGAGACGACGACAACCTTCTTGAAGAAAAATGGCCAGAGCGCGCGCCCCCAACTGATATTCTTTCCCCATGGGGCAGGGGATCGATCGATCGGTTTCTCGCCGGACATCAAACGGTTCGACTATGTGTTGCTGCCCGGCGAAAAGACCCGCGACCGGATGCTGGCGGCGGGGGTCATCCGCTCCGACAATCACAGCATCGTCGGCTATCCCAAATTCGAAGCCTTTGGCGCGCGACCGCCCGTCAAATTGTTCGACAATGACAAGCCGACCGTGCTCTACAATCCGCATTTTGATCCGTTGCTGTCGTCCTGGTTCCGTTTCGGCGAACAGATACTCGCCTATTTCGCGCAGCAGACCGACTATAATCTGATTGTCGCACCACATGTCATGCTGTTCCAGCGCAAGATTTTGGCTTCGGTCGAGCACCGTTTGCTCCGGTTCCGCAAGAATATCGATCCGCGCTACGACAAGCTCAACCATATTCATATCGATACCGGCAGCGAATATAGTGTCGACATGACCTATACGCGGGCAGCCGATGTCTATCTTGGCGACGTGAGCAGCCAGATTTACGAATATATCCAACAGCCCCGGCCCGCCATCTTCCTCAATTCCCATGATGCCCAGTGGCAGGGCAATGCCAATTACGACCATTGGAACTTCGGTCCGGTGCTGGATGATATAAGCGGCCTCGGTACAGCATTGGAGGCGGTTTCGCCGCTACCGGCATCTTATAGAAAGGCGCAATCGCAAGCCTTTGCGCGGTCCTTTGATATGGATGACGCAACGCCGCCGTCGGAGCGAGCGGCACATGCAATCGCGGAGTTTCTTGATCTCCCTTGATAGCGCTGTGCGTTAAAAGTCGACCGCTATGCCCTTATGTTCCCAATCGCCGTAGCGGGTAGGCCCTTTTTTCTCGGCAGCCTCGTCCGCCCTTTCGAGGGGATCAGGCTTCGGCACGGGTTTGCTTGGCGAAAGATGCGCGGGCGCCTTCACATGGGCAGGGCGTTCGCCTGGTTTTCTATCGCTTTCGGTCATATTTTGCCTGTTCGCCAATTTGAATCCTATCGCTTCCGCCCCTATATTGAAGCTAAGGCAAATATAATCAAGCGAGAGCAGGCAATGAATTTCATGAAGACGACTATGCTTTTGGCGGCGTTGACGGCGCTGTTCATGGTCATGGGCTTTTCTCTGGGAGGCCCGCGCGGCGCGATATTGGCGCTGCTTGTCGCGGCGGGGATGAACCTGTTCACTTATTGGAATGCCGACAAGATCGTGCTGAAAATGCACAATGCCGTGGAGGCGGATTCAACCAGCCATCCGGAATTCTACAATATGGTCAAAAGCCTCGCACAGCGTGCGCAATTGCCGATGCCGAAAGTCTATATTGTCGATCAACCGCAACCCAATGCCTTTGCGACTGGCAGGGATCCCGAGCATTCGGCGGTCGCCGCAACCACTGGCTTGCTCAATATGCTCAACCATGACGAAATAGAAGGCGTGATGGCGCACGAGCTTGGCCATGTAAAAAACCGCGATACGTTGATCATGACGATGGTCGCAACCATTGCCGGTGCGGTGTCGATGCTCGCCAATTTCGGAATGTTCTTTCGCGGCAATCGCGGTTTGGCCGGGATCATGGCAGTTTTGATTGCACCGTTCGCAGCGATGATCGTGCAAATGGCGATCAGCCGGACCCGCGAATTTGGCGCGGATGCAGCAGCGGCCCAGATTAGCGGCAAGCCGCTGTCGCTGGCGTCTGCTCTGGCCAAAATATCTGGGGAAGCGGCGCTTATTCCCAATCCGATTGCCCAGCGCAATCCGGCTGCCGCGCAACTCTATATTGTGCCAGCCGGGGTGCGGCAGATGTTCTCGACCCATCCGGCGACCGAAGACCGGATCGCCAAGCTGGAAGAAATCGCACATGTTGGCAGTTCAGGTGGAGGCTCTGGGGGAGGCTCGGGCGGTTGGTCAAACCGGCCTGATGAACTGGGTGATATGGGTCGCCTGCGCAAACCGAGCGCTTTGGATCCGACGCGCTAGAGAAGCTAGTCTTCTACATTATAGATGACTGGCATCTGGCCCTTCCATTGTGCCCAAATGTCATCTTCAATGACGAGATCGCCCATGAAGCTGGCCACATTCATGCGGCTTGTTTGGCCGGCATCGAAGATTGCACTTCTGATCGGTGAGGGATGGACTTCGAATGGCGTTGCTTCCGGCGCGTCAATCAAGCCGTCTGGGCGTACGGCGGTCCATTCGATCGCCGCGTCTTGCTGACCAATTTCTGTTCGCAGATAATCGGCAGCGGCTTCATTGTCGGCATGGGGAGGCACCAGGGTCCGAATGAGCGCGAGCACGATTTTTTGAGCCGATGATAGTGGCTCATCGAGATCGCGATTGCTGTTTCCGCTCGTGTTCATCAGCACAAATCGGATAGGTGTCGCCGGTTTTACGGCCGCCGCAGCTTCGCAAAGCCGGCGTGTCGCATCGGTTACTAGACGGCGCGGCGGGAGGAACATTCCTTTGAACGTCATATTATGGCCCAGGCAAGATACAATCGCATCACATCCGGTTACCTGTTCCGTTATCGCGGCATCGCTCAAGTCCAAAAGACTCGCTTCGGTCACCGAGAGATTGTCGTGCGCGAGCAAATCCTTCGGCAAAGCTTCCTTTGAACGAACAATGATCCGGACATGTTTACTACGTTCGAGCAGATATTGGACTAGCAATCTGCCGGTGGCGCCGGTGGCTCCGAGGACCAATATGGTCATTGTTGTTCCGCTTCTGGTCAAAACCGTTTTGATTCAAACCAAAGTGGAGGCCGCATTGTTTGCGGCTGGTCCGACGGCGGCCATGACGCAGATGGCGGATGAGATCATGGCGGCGAAAGCGGCGGCGATGCTGTTGGAAGAGAGTGAAAACATGATGGGGGTTCCTTAGAATTGGGTTGTGATTATGCGATCAACGAAGCGGCTTGAGCGGCTGGGCCAACGCTGGCACCAACAAAAACGGCTGCGGAGAAAAGAGCGGCAAAAGCGGCGATGACTTGGTTTTGGATGTTTGCGTTCGACATTTTGATTTCCTTTTGGTTTCAAATTTGGGCTTCGCTGTTGTTGTTAGCGAAGATGTCCATAGCTTTGCACAGGCCGTGCCAGTTTTGATTTATCTATATATTTCAATGATATGGTGAAAATTCCGCGCGAAGGAAATTTTGCTAGATGTCGAATAGTGGGAAAATATCCCAACTATTGGTATTGGCGATGAACGCTTTATGGGCAGAGTCGAAAACAGACTTATGCTGCTGCTCTTCCCGTGCGGATTCTATCCAAAAGCTTGATCGAAACGCGGGAGCGTCTATGCGGTGCGGCAGCGCGGACCATCCGGTTTGCGCGCGTCCCGGCTTTGCGGACCAAGCGATTGCGGAATAGAATAATGAACCAACCCAGTAACAAGACCCCCGGCCTCGCCACACGCCAGTCGGCCATTCGTCTGCTGGACGCTGTTTGTCGGCGCGGCGAGACGATTGATCAGGCGATGCCTTCGGCTACCGGCAAATTGTCCAATCCGTCTGACAAGTCGCTGGCCCATAATATTGCCGCCAATGTCCTGCGCTGGATGAGCGCGTTGGACGCGATGATCGACAGTGCGACCCGCAACCGTCTTGCCGATGATGCCAAGGCGCGGATGGCGCTTCGGATCGCGCTAGCGCAGGTGTTGATATTGGAAACCCCGCAACATGCCGCGATCGCCACAGCCTTGCCGCTGGTCCATGGCGGACCGCGCCGTTTGGTGCATGGCGTGTTCTCGACCGTGATGCGCGGCGTGGAATCGGGCGACTTGAAATTGCCGGAATTTCCAGAGATTCCGGGAGAGACGCTGGACCGCTGGACCAGCCATTGGGGCGAAGATGTCGCCAATGCAGCGTCGCAAGCCTGGGCCAAGCCGGCTGCACTCGATCTCAGTTTCAAATCTGCTGATGTCGGGGGGTTAGAGGGGGTTCCGTTGGCCCCGAAACATCTCCGGATGCTTCCATCTCTTCCAGTCACCGAACTGGATGGCTTTGATGACGGTCAATTCTGGGTGCAGGATCTGGCCGCGTCAATTCCGGCGCGTCTGTTGGGTGAGGGCAAGGGGCGGACGGTCCTCGATCTTTGCGCCGCGCCCGGCGGCAAGACAATGCAGTTGGCGAGCGCTGGCTGGAACGTGGTTTCGGTCGATAATAATGCCAAACGGATGGAGCGCTTTCAGGAAAACCTCAAGCGAACCGGTCTGCAGGCAGAAGAAGTGATCGCCGACCTGATGCAATGGAAGCCGGCGGAGCGCGCCGATGCGGTTTTGCTTGATGCGCCGTGCAGCGCCACCGGTATTTATCGCCGTCACCCCGATGTGTTGCATTGTATCAGTAGCCATCAGATTGCCGACCGTGCCGAGGTCCAACGGGTCTTGATTGATCGCGCTGCGCCCAATGTGAAACCCGGTGGGATATTGGTCTATGCGGTGTGTTCGCTGGAACCGGAAGAAGGCGAGGATCAGATCGAAGCGTTTTTGGAGCGTCGGGATGATTTTTCCATCGATCCTGTGGCTGCGAGCGAATTGCCCGAGGAGCTTGTTCCGACGAAGGAAGGTTGTGTGCGCACCTTGCCGACAACGCTTGCGGAACAGGGCCATGTCGACGGATTTTTCGTCGCGCGGTTGATCCGAAAAAGCTGATTTTCTATATATTGTGAACCTGTCCCCATTTTGTCCACAAGGGACTGTGGTTTGGCTTGACACACGGCTTGCTTGCGCCGGTCAAAAATTCTAGAGCCAGCCGCAGTCTAAGGAAGAGCTATGTCCGACAATATCCGTATCGCCCCATCCATTCTTTCCGCCGATTTTGCCCGATTGGGTGAAGAGGTGCAGGCCATCGACAAAGCCGGTTGTGACTGGATCCATGTCGATGTGATGGACGGCCATTTTGTCCCCAATATTACGATCGGGCCCGCTGTGGTCAAAGCGCTGCGACCGCACAGCGCCAAGCCCTTTGATGTCCATTTGATGATTTCTCCGGTTGACCAATATCTTGAAGCTTTTGCCGATGCGGGCGCTGACATTATTTCGTTCCATCCGGAAGCCGGTGCGCACCCGCATCGCACGGTGCAAACCATCCAGTCGCTCGGCAAACAGGCCGGGCTTGTGCTGAACCCGGCGACGCCGCTAGACATTCTCGATTATCTGATCGATGATCTCGACCTCATATTGGTGATGAGCGTCAACCCCGGCTTTGGCGGTCAGAGCTTTATCGACAGCCAGCTGCGCAAGGTTGAAGAGATCCGCAAACGGATCACCGCAACCGGCAAGGATATCCGGCTGGAAGTGGATGGCGGAATTGATTTCACGACAGCGCCCAAGGCGATAGCCGCCGGTGCCGACACTTTGGTGGCCGGGACAGCGACATTCCGGGGCGGACCGGATCATTATGCGAGTAATATCAGCGGCCTGAGGGGTGAATGAGCACCGACAAGCCTGACCGGCTTGATCTGGGCGATAGTGACCCGGATGGACCCGCGACCCATGACGAAAATGATGCCGCAGGGGAAGGCCGCAGCTTAACGCTGCGCCATGACAAGGATCGTGGTCAGTCGCTCGCCGAGCAGGCGACGATGCTCTATTACCGGATGACTTGGCGCATGCCGATGCACCGGTTGCGCCTATCCGGAAAATTGCCCTTGCGCTTGCTGGCGGTGCCGGTTGATCCTGTCGATGGCGATCGGGTGCAGGGCATGGCGGTGCGGGCTGGATACTTCCTGTTTCGCGGTCTCAAGAAAAAACACGAGAAAATTGATTTCGCCGATCTCAAACTGCCGCCGCAATTTGAAGATTATGTGCACCGTTTCCAGTGGCTGCGCGATCTCGATACGGCTGCCTCCCGCGATCAGGCTGTACCAGTGGCGGAGAAGCTGATCAGTGAGTGGCTGGATGCCAATGGCAGCGTCATTCGCCAGCCCGCTTGGCGGCCAGACAATTGCGGCTGGCGGTTGCTGATCTGGGCGAGCCACGCGCCGTTGATTCTTTCATCGAGCGATCTGATTTACCGCTCGAAGATGCTCAACAATATCGCGCGAACGGCGCGCCATCTGGACCGGACTGCCGACAAGGCCAATTCCAGCCTCGGGCGGCTGGTGGCGTGGAGCGGAGTGGTTGCCGCCTCCTTGCTGTTGCCCGAAGGCCGCGTCCGTCAGATTGTCGGCGAAGCGGGGCTTGAAAAAGCGATGGGCGAGTTTTTCTTTGCCGATGGCGGCACCGTATCGCGCTCGCCGCTCAACCAGATGGATTCGGTGATCCTGCTATCGATGCTGAAACAAGTCTATCTGGCGCGCAAAGTCGATGCGCCGCCCTTTCTTCAGGAAGCGCTCAACAAAGCGGTGCCGCCGCTCACCGCGCTCACCCATTTTGACGGAACGCTCGGCAATTGGCAGGGCAGCGGCGCGACATCGGCCGAGCAAGTGGCGCAAGTGGTCGAAGCCAGCGGCGTCCGCGCAAGGCCGCTGCGTCAGGCGCGGGAATGGGGCTATCAGCGAGTGTCTTCTGGTCGTTCCGTGCTGGTGCTCGACGCAGCACCGCCGCCTATTGCGCGCATGGCTGTTGCCGGCTGCGCCTCCACATTGTCCTTTGAATTTTCCAATGGCGATTGCCGTATCATCAGCAATTGCGGCGGCGCTGGATTGGTCGGGGCGACGATACCGGCGGCCTTGGCACGCGGTCTGCGGACCACCGCTGCGCACAGCACTTTGTGCATTGCCGATAGCAACAGCACTTCGATCCTGGCGGATGGCAAGCTTGGCCGTGGCGTCAGCGAGGTGGAATTGTTCCGCCGTGATGTCGAAAATGCCACGAGGCTGGAGGCCAGCCATGATGGCTATGCCCGCCGGTTCGGACTGATCCACAAGCGCCTGTTGTTGCAGCGCTCCGACGGTCTGGAATTGCGCGGCGAAGATATGCTGATCCCCGATGGCAAGAAGCGCCGGCGTCGTAAAGAGGACTTTCCTTTTGCGCTGCGCTTCCATCTCGGGCCCGATATCGAAAGCGATCTGATCTCGGAAGGCAAGGGCGTGCTCTTGCGCTTGAAGGATGGGAATTTGTGGCAGTTCCGTTCGACGAGCGGTCAAATTCAATTGGAAGAAAGTGTCTGGGTCGACGGCATGGGTATAGGCCATGAGGTCAAGCAGATGGTGATTACGGGAGCAGTGGGCAGAGGTGGCGGCGCCACCGGCTGGCTGCTCAAACATATGGGGTAGACATGACGGAAAATATCAAAATCAAACGCGCATTATTGTCGGTTTCGGACAAGAGCGGACTGGCCGATCTCGGCAAGCAATTGGCGTCCATGGGCGTTGCGCTAATCTCGACGGGCGGCACAGCCAAGGCCTTGCGCGAAGCCGGTCTCGAAGTTGCAGATATTAGTGACGTGACCAATTTTCCGGAAATGATGGATGGCAGGGTCAAGACCCTGCACCCCAAAGTCCATGGCGGCTTGCTGGCGCGGCGTGATGATGCTGGTCATGTGGCATCGATGGAAGAGCATGATATTGCCGGAATCGATCTGGTGATCGTCAACCTCTATCCTTTCGCGCAAACCGTCGCCAAAGGCGCGGAACGCGACGAGATTATCGAGAATATCGACATCGGTGGTCCATCGATGGTGCGCAGCGCGGCGAAAAACCATGATTTTGTGACGATCGTCACCGACCCATCCGATTATGCGACTCTGTTGACCGAGCTGCAGCAGAATGGCGGCGGCACGTCGCTGGCCTTCCGCAAAAACATGGCGGCGAAGGCCTTTGCCGCAACCGCCAGCTATGACAGCATGATTGCCCAGTGGTTTGGCTTTGCCGATCAGGGCAAGATGTTCCCCGATTCGCTGCCTCTTACCATGAGTCAGCCTGTCGAACTGCGCTATGGCGAGAATCCGCATCAAAGCGCGGCGCTCTATCTGCCCAACGGCCCGTCTGCCAGCGGCATTGCCCAGGCGGAGCAGCTGCAAGGCAAGGCTTTGAGCTACAATAATTATAACGATGCCGATGCGGCCCTGGAACTGGTCAGCGAATTTCGTGACGGTCCGCCCACTGTGGTCATCGTCAAACATGCCAATCCTTGTGGCGTTGCCAGCGCAGACAATATTGTCGACGCTTATAAAGAAGCTCTGGCTTGCGATAGCGTCTCGGCATTCGGCGGCATCATCGCGGTCAACCGTCCGCTGGACGGCGCTGCGGCAGAAGCTATGACCGGAATCTTTACGGAGGTCGTCTGCGCGCCGAGCGCCGATGACGACGCCAAGGCTATTTTCGCCAAGAAGAAGAACCTGCGCTTGCTGCTGACCGGGGAGCTTCCCGATCCGGCGCGCGGTGGCATGGGTTTCAAATCCATTGCCGGTGGTTTTCTGCTCCAGTCTCGCGACAATGGCCAGATATCCCGCGATGATCTGAAATGCGTCACCAAGCGCCAGCCGAGCGAGCAGGAAATGACCGATTGCCTGTTCGCCTGGACGGTCGCCAAACATGTGAAATCCAATGCGATTGTCTATGCCAAGGGCGGGGCGACAGCGGGTGTTGGTGCTGGTCAGATGAACCGGCTCGAATCCGCGCGCATCGCTGCATGGAAAGCCAAGGACGCGGCAGAAAAAGCAGGCTGGAGCGAGACACGGACGTTGGGGTCTGCGGTTGCATCGGATGCGTTCTTCCCCTTCGCCGACGGCTTGCTGGCCGCGGTCGAAGCGGGCGCGACAGCGGTCATTCAGCCGGGTGGTTCTATCCGGGATGATGAAGTGATTGCAGCGGCGGATGAAGCCGGTCTCGCGATGCTGTTCACCGGGATGCGCCATTTCCGCCACTAAGTCTCTACCCTTCTCTCATAGGGGGAAGGGGACAGCAGATCCGGGCTAGGAAAATGGCAAAAAAGACTGCGTTCCCGCCTCTTGATGATTTATTGTCGCTTGTGAGTGGCGGCGAGTTGACCGTCAAAGTAACGCCCAATGCGGGAGAGAATAGCATTGGCATGCCAAGAACAAACGGACCTTCCGGTATTTTGCTCGTCCGCGTTACCGCCGTTCCGGAGAATGGAAAGGCCAATTCGGCCGTTTTGAAACTGTTGTCAAAAGCACTGGGATTGCCGAAGACATCGCTCGCGATTGTTCGCGGCGAAAATGCAAGAACCAAGGTCATTGCAATTCCGCTACAAAATTAGAGAGTCAATTCTTGTTGGCGGACGAGCATAGGCCTCGTCCGGCGGGTTCAATCCGGCGTTGCGGCCTGTGCGTTTTGTCCGTCGCCTTCCGGTGCGGCGATGATGTCGCGGGTTACGCTGCCTTTGTCGACCGTGAAGGTCCCTGGATCGCCAACCGAGGTGCGAATGCCGGCATCAGAACCACCGGCCAGACCGACAACAGCGGATTCGGTAACGCTGCGCGCTTGAGGGCCGCCGAATAGTGCTTCCAGCGTTTGCTGCTGCAAACCGCCGGACTGTGGGCGGGGCTCACCGGGCTTTGGCGGGGTCAGCGTAAAATCGGGCGGGATCACCAGCGGTGGCTGGCGAGACACGGCAAATTCATCGGGCCGGTCGCGGTCAAACAGCCCACTGGAGCCGCAGGCGGTCAAGCTGGCCAGCGAAACAAGGCTGATGGCGACGGTGGATTTACGCATGATATTGTCCCTCAAAAATCTCTTACGGAGCCTGATAGCGCGCTCCTGACACAGGTCAACTTTCGTCAAGCTGAACATCGTCATTTATCTCGTTCTTCTTTTCGCGGATTAACAGCGCGCGCGCAAGCAGGATCACGACACCGATGCTAATCGCGGCGTCGGCAAGGTTGAAAATCAGGAACGGTCGGAATTCGCCAATGTGCAAATCGGCAAAATCGGCGACATAGCCGAGCCGCGCGCGATCAATGATATTGCCCATCGCTCCGCCCAGCACCATGCCCAGCGCGAGAATGTCCCATTTCGCCTTTTCCTTGTTCATCCAGATCCAGACGGCGATGCCGATCAATCCGGTGAGCGCAACCAGTGCCCAGCGTTGAAAATCAGTGGAAGCGGTGAGAAAACCCATCGAAACCCCGTAATTTTGCGCCCAGGTCAGTTGGAAGAAGGGAATCAACTCTATCTCGCCTTTGACCGGCAATTGGAGCAAGTGCATCACAATGAATTTCGTTGCCTGGTCGAGAAAGAGAATCACGAAGGCGATAATCAATGCGGTGCGGCGATATTTTTTGATTTGGTCGGTCATGCGAGTACCTTTGCACAACGACCGCATAGCGCGCCATCCTCTTCCACTTCGGGAAGGAGACGCCAGCAGCGACCGCATTTGTGATTGTCCGTCTTGGTCACCGCGATGTCCGCGCCGTCGGTGATCCGTGCGACAATTGCCAGTTCGGCAAATTCGTCGCTGTCGATCGGAAGGTCGGTCATCGGATAGATGACTTCGGCTTCCAGACTGGACCGGATTGTTTTTTCGCGGCGCAACGGTTCGATAGCCTCGGTAACCTGTTCGCGGGCATCGCGAATCTGCTGCCATTTGCCCGCCAGATCCGCATCCGTCCAACGCGCATCAACTTCCGGCCAAAGCTTGAGATGGATCGAATCTTCTTCGTCCGGGAAGCGACCCTGCCAGATTTCTTCAGCGGTAAACACCAGCACCGGCGCGATATAGCGGGTGAGGGCGTGGAACAATATGTCCATCACCGTCCGATAGGCCATGCGCTTGGGATCGTCCGGCGCATCGCAATAGAGGCAGTCTTTGCGGATATCGAAGAAGAAGGCGCTCAGATCTTCCTGCGCAAAAGCGTTCAGCGTCCGCATATAGGGCCCGAAGGCGAAGTCATTCACATGCTGTTTCAGCTCGGCATCCACCTCGGCCAGCCGGTGCAGGATATAGCGTTCCAGTTCCGGCATATCGGCCACCGCCACGCGTTCGGCATCGGTGAAATCACCCAAGCCGCCCAACATATAGCGGAAGGTGTTGCGCAATTTCCGGTAGCTGTCGGTGACGCCTTTGATGATTTCATCACCAATGCGATGATCCTCGGTATAGTCGACACTGGCCGCCCAAAGCCGCAGGATATCGGCGCCCTGCACGTCGATGATTTTCTTCGGGTCCAGAGTGTTGCCGAGCGACTTCGACATTTTCTTGCCGTTTTTGTCGAGCGTCATGCCGTGGGTCAGAACGGCTTTATAGGGCGCATGACCACGGGAACCACAGCTTTCGAGCAGGCTGGACTGGAACCAGCCACGATGCTGATCGCTGCCTTCCAGATAGAGATCGGCGGGCGATTGGTGATCCGGCCATTTGCCGCTTTCCAACACAAAGCTGTGGGTACAGCCGCTGTCGAACCACACGTCGAGGATATCGGTGATCACTTCATAGTCATCCAGCGCGTGATCGCTGCCCAGAAACTCCTGATGATCGGCGTTGAACCAGGCATCGGCACCGCCGGTTTTAAAGGCGGCGATGATCCGGGCGTTTACCGCCGGATCGTTGAGATATTCGCCACTCTTGCGGTTCACATAAAGCGCGATGGGCACGCCCCAGGCCCGCTGGCGGCTGAGTACCCAGTCGGGGCGACCCTCGACCATGGATTCGAGACGGCGACGGCCGCGTTCGGGCACGAAGCGAACCTTGTTGCGGATTTCGTCGAGCGCGACTTCGCGCAGGCTTGGCGAAGCGCAGAGGGTTTCATCCGACAGATCAACCGCGCCGCCTTCGCTTTCCCAGCCTTTCTCCTGCGGAGTCTTGGCGGGCAAATGGGTGAGGTCTGAATCCATAGGTACAAACCATTGCGGCGTGCAGCGGTAAATAATCTTGGCTTTCGAGCGCCAGCTGTGCGGATAGCTATGCTGGAAATCATCGCTGGCGGAGAGCAAGCCACCCGCTTCGCGCAGGTCCGAACAGATAGGCCCATCGCTGCCAACAAATTTCTTGTTGATAACGCTGCCCGTTAGCGGTAGCCACGGCCAATCCTCGCGATATTGTCCGCCTGCATCGACCGCAAACACCGGATTGATGCCATTGGCTTTACACAGATCAAAATCATCCTCTCCGTGATCGGGCGACATATGGACGAGGCCCGTACCAGCGTCGGTGGTGACGAAGCTTGAGCCGTCAAGGAACGGGCGCGGCTTGGTGTAGAATTCGCTGTCCGGGAATTTGTCAGCCATCGGGTGTTTGGCGGTGGCGCCGGCTAGTTGGGAGCCTTTTATGTTGAAGAACCCACCATCATGCTCTGAATTGTCAAACAAATGGTCATCAAATTCTACAATTGGTTGATCGGAGGGCCAATCGCCAGCCGATGGTAAATTTCGAACAAGCTTCTCCACGCGACCTTTGAAAAGTTCATAGAGATCGTGCGCAATAAGAAAACGCTTTCCAGACAGCCCTGGCGCTTCAACGTGGGTGGTTATTTCATAGAGAGTATATTCAACATCCGCCCCATAAGCCAACGCCTGATTGACCGGGATCGTCCATGGCGTGGTCGTCCAGATCACCGCGCGCGCGCCCTCTAATTCGGGAGCTAACGGGCACTTATCAATCTCGAACGCCACATCAATCTGTGTCGACGTAATATCCTCATATTCGACTTCGGCCTCGGCCAGCGCGGTCTTCTCGACCGGCGACCACATCACCGGCTTGGCGCCGCGATAGAGCTGTCCGGCTTCGGCAAATTTCAGCAATTCGGTGACAATCACCGCTTCGGCGCCATAGTCCATCGTCAGATAGGGCTTGTCCCATTGCGCCAAGACGCCGAGCCGTTTGAATTCCTCGCGCTGCACATTGACCCAATTGTCCGCATATTCGCGGCATTCGGCGCGGAATTCGCTGGCCGGGACCTCGTCCTTGTTCCGTTTTTTCTTGCGATATTGCTCTTCGATCTTCCACTCGATGGGAAGCCCGTGGCAATCCCAGCCGGGTACAAAGGGCGCGTCCTTGCCCAGCAGATTCTGTGAGCGTACGACGAGATCTTTCAGCGTCTTGTTGAGGCTATGGCCGATATGGATATTGCCATTGGCATAAGGCGGGCCGTCATGGAAAATGAATTTCTCGTTGCCATCGCGGGCTTCGCGCAGCTTTTCATAGAGACCAATCTTCTGCCAGCGCTCCAAAATCGCCGGTTCCTTGTTCGCAAGGCCAGCCTTCATCGGGAAATCGGTTTTCGGCAGGAAAACCGTGTCTTTATAATCTGCTTTCGGATCGCTCATAATCGGGGGATTAGGCGAGGTTGCGAACGTGTGCAAGCATGGTTTTTCTTGACGGGAAAGGTGGTTCGACAGGCTCACCACGAACGGGCTTTGGCCTATACCACCAGTTTGCTATTTTGCCGGTCGCCCTGAGCCATTGGTCCGTTCGTCCTGAGCCCGTCGAAGGGCCAACATCGTCATGCACGATGGTCGGATAAGTTCACTACAATCGGAGCAAGGCTAGCGGATAAGCGCAGGCCCCACCATCAGGATATCCTCGACCATGACATAGCCATTGTAGCTCGTCGGAATGTCCGCCAATTGCCGACCATAGGTCAGACCACGGGTGGATTCACGATCGTTCAACGGGCCGATGATCACGATCCGCGCGCCGACCGCTTCCATCCGCGCCATCGTTCGATTGGGCCAGCCAGCAATCGCCCATTGATAATCGAGCGGCACGACAAGCGTGCTGTTCGTGCAGCTCTCCGGCGTGATTCCGAACCAGCCCATCCAGGCATAATCCTTGGAGCAGGCCTTCACCATCGGCTTGGTCCATGTCCATGCGCCGGGGAATAGCTCTGCCATCCGCTGGGTCGGCGCTTCGCCCCCGTAAAATCCGTCGCCTTCCTTGACCGGATCGCGGCCCGCCGCTTTCAATATGGCGGCCAGCTGATCGGCTTCCGCCGGGTCCTTGCTCTTGAAGTTGAACAGAAACGGTTTGTAGCTTTCAGCGGCCAACGCTTCTTCGACGGTCGGAATTTTCCCGACACCTGTGCCGCGCAGGGGATAGGTCTTGCCGCCGTCCGCGGTATAGCCATAGCCGATATCCAGCGCTCTGAGTTCAGCGAGCGTTTTGTCCCGTGTTTCGCCTTTGCCATTGGTGCGGCAATCGACGGTCCAGTCATGGAACAGCACCATCTGGCCATCTTTGGTTGGCGCGACATCGACCTCGATCATGTCGGCTTTGGCGGTGACCGCAGCCCGGATTGAATGGACGGTATTCTCGAAAATTTCTTGTTCTTCCTGTCCCGGCAACATCCGTTCTGCGGTGCAGTCGTCGCGCCCTAAACCGGTCGGGTCATAGATGTGGTGGACGCCGCGATGAGCGATCAGCTTCATGCCGTCGACCGGATCAGGGGCCCAGCGCGGGCTGTTGAGCAGCATGATGGTCACAAAGATCATCCAGAGCCCGCCAAGGCCCCACAGCAGCTTCTTCTTCATCCCAGCAGCTCGCGCGCTTTGTCACAATCTTTGGCCATCTGGTCCTTCAGCGCATCCAGATCGTCGAATTTCTCTTCGCCGCGCAGGAAATGGTGCAGCTCTACCTCGATGGTCTGGCCATAGAGATCTTCGGAAAAATCAAAGAAATAGGGCTCCAGCAATTCTTTCGGCGGATCGAACGATGGACGGATACCGATATTGGCCGCGCCGTTCAGCACCCGGCCGTCGGGCAGGCGACCTTTGACCGCATAGATTCCATATTTCGGGCGCAGATATTGGCCGATGTCGATATTGGCGGTAGGATAGCCCAGTATCCGGCCGTTTTTGTCGCCATGAAT
The DNA here is from genome assembly GCF_039982395.1 of Parasphingorhabdus sp. Classification (GTDB taxonomy): domain Bacteria; phylum Pseudomonadota; class Alphaproteobacteria; order Sphingomonadales; family Sphingomonadaceae; genus Parasphingorhabdus. The sequence continues at coordinate 35,271 of NZ_JBDWYO010000007.1, read as the reverse complement.
GACGTCGCCCTGAATGGCGAACGGCCGGGTGAGCAGCCGGTTGGCTTCCTCGCAATGGCCTTGTTTCAGAGCCTCGCGAATGCGGCTGGAGGATATGATATCCTCGCTATCGCCGATCGGGCTGACCGCTTCGGTGGTTAGGCCGTGCGCTCTGCCTATTTCGTGCAACAGATCGATATTGCCCGCTGCGCCTTTGCCAAAGGTAAAGTCCGCGCCGGTGACCACGCCCGCCGCGCCAAAGCGATCGACCAGCAGCTTGGTGATAAAATCTTCTGCCGTTGTTCCGGCGAGACCGCCGTCAAATGCGAAGACCAGCATCGCGCTGGCGCCGGCATCCGCGAATCTTTGTTGCCGTTGGTCCAGCGATGTCAGGCGAAACGGCGGGAGGTCGGGTTTGAAAAAACGCACCGGATGGGGATCAAAAGTCGCGACAATCGTTGGACGCCCCTGTTCCCGCGCCAGACTCAGCGCCTTGCCGGCAACGGCCTGATGGCCGAAGTGAAAGCCGTCAAAATTGCCTAGCGCGATTATCGCCCCGCGCAGGTCGCCTTCGATCCGGTCTTTTCCGTTCAGTCTTTGCATATCAAACTATTGGCTAGCTTCTGCTGATTTTTCAACTGCTTGTTGTGGAATGTCTTTCAATGGCAAAAGCCCCGCTGCAATCACCCGCATCGCATTGAGCCCCATCACTGCCCGGATTTCCGCTTCGGTAAACTCTGCGTCCATCAGCGCCTGGGTGATCTGGGCAATGCCGCTTGTGTCAAAGCGCGTGGTCACTGCACCATCAAAATCACCACCAAGAGCGACATGTTCAATGCCCACCAGATCACGGACATGCTTGGCGGCTTTGGCAACGGTTGCCGGATCTGTGTCGCACATTGCGCCGTCCCAATAGCCCAGGCCGACGATACCGCCGGTCGCTGCCACGCCTTTAATCTCGGCATCGGTCAGGTTGCGATTGACGTCACAAACTGCCTGCACGCCGCCATGGCTGGAGACCACAGGACGGCGAGCCATTTTCAAAATCTCCGCAACGGTCGTGTGACTGGAATGGGCAATGTCGACGATCATGCCCATATCTTCCATGTCGCGAATGATCGTGCGGCCAAAGTCGGTCAGGCCGCCTTTCTCTTCACCGTGCATAGATCCGGCGAGCTTATTGTCAAAGAAATGGACCAGTCCGGCCATGCGCATCCCGGCTTCGTAAAGCTTTGGCAAATTTTCGCGCTTGCCTTCCAGTGTCTGCAAGCCTTCCGCAGAAAATAAAACGCCAATCGGCTTGTCCGTCTGCGCGCGTGCGGTTTCCAGGGCCGCGAGATGACCGGCTGTGTTGACCCATAGCATTTGGCCCGTCGATTGTTTCACAGCATTGTCCAGCTTTTGCGCGTGAAAAATTTGGCGTTCGAAAAGCGAGAACCAGGTTCGCATCGGCTGCATCTGGGTGATCGAGAGTAGAGTGATATTGTCGGTGTCGGCGCTGTTGCTGTCGTAATTCTGACCGCGAGGTGTTTTGGTCACGCTGGAAAAAATCTGGAGCCCGACATTGCCCGCCTGCATGCGTTTGAGGTCGATATGTCCGCGATCTACGCTGTCGGTAATCTTGCGTTTCCAAAGCAATGTGTCGCCGTGCAGGTCGACTATCATCAGGCTGTCGTGCAGCTTCTGTGCCTCGGCGCTGATCTCCGGCAATGGCTTGCCATCGATCATATTGGTCTGTTCTTCGAACAATGCGGGTGCGAAAATCAACCAGATGGCGAGCAAAATCCCGATGATGGCCAAAAGCGTGAGCAGGATTTTCCGCATATTATTTCCTTTTCAGCGTGACGAAACTAAAGGCCGGTTGATCGTTTTTTGCATCATGATCTTCCCGCTCCGTTTCTTCCCAGACCGCGTCGTCAAAGGCCGGCATTTTGATATCACCAGTTGGGCTGATGTGCACTTCGGTCAGTTCAATCCGGTCGGCCTTGTCGAGAAAGGCTTTGTAGATTTCTGCGCCGCCGATCACTGCAATATGGGGAGAATTGGCGATCTTAAGAGCGTTTTTGAGGTTGCCCGCAATTTCGGCGCCCTCCGCTTCCCATTTTTTGTCGCGGGTCAGCACAATATGGCGACGACCGGGCAACATGCCGGGAAGGCTGTCAAACGTCTTGCGGCCCATGATCATTGGCTTGCCCATGGTCATGCGCTTGAACCGTCTCTGGTCCTCGGGCAGGCGCCATGGAATGGTATCGCCATCGCCGATCACGCCATTGTCGGCGCGGGCAAGGAAGAGAATGATTTCAGGATGGATCATGCGCGACGCCTAGCGCAGTTGCAGCAGACTGCAAATTAGAAATGCAATTTGGTGACATGGCCCATTTTCCGACCTGGCCGACTCTCGCCTTTGCCATAGAGGTGAAGGCCGTTGGTACCGTCGGACAACAGCGTCTGCCAGTCGTCGGCTTGGGACCCGATCAGGTTGTGCATCTCGACTTTTTTGGCGGCCAGCCCAGTGTCACCCAGCGGCAGTCCGCATATCGCGCGGATGTGATTTTCAAACTGGCTGGTGATCGCGCCTTCGATGGTCCAATGGCCGCTATTGTGAACCCGTGGGGCCATTTCGTTGAACACCGGTCCATCCGCTGTGGCAAAAAATTCACAAGTCAGAACGCCGACATAATGCATCGCATCGGCCATTTTTGCAGCGAGGGCACGGGCGGCATCCTGCTGCGCCAAAATTTCGGCCGGTGCCGGGGCGGTCGAGATCGCCAATATACCGTCTTCGTGCACATTATGCGGGGTATCCCAGAAACGGATCTCGCCGTCCTGACCACGCACCAATAGCACGGAAAATTCATGGTCGAAGGTCACAAAGCCCTCTGCAACACAGGGCTGGTGCGCGACGGCTTCCCAATGGGCGTCGAGCGCATCGCCCGGCTTTATGCGGGACTGGCCTTTGCCATCATAGCCCATGCGAATGGTCTTCAGGATCGCCGGTGCGCCGATCTCGGCAATCGCGCTGTCCAGGGATGCGCGATCGGTTACGGCGGCAAAGGGAGCGGTTGTGCCGCCATGATCGCGCGCGAAATTCTTTTCAGCGATCCGGTTCTGGGCAACATCCAGCGCGGCTATTGGCGGATGCAGCGGCGCGCAATTTTCAATCTGGTGCAGCGGATCGACCGGAACATTTTCAAATTCAAAAGTGACGACATCGCAGCCTTCGGCGAAGCGGGTCAGCGATTCTATATCGTCATCCTGGGCGCAGGTGAATTGCGCGGCTGTCTCGGCCGCAACGCTATCCTCATTGGGCGCATAGATGTGGCAACGATAGCCCAGTTGCGCTGCTGCCACGCCGAGCATCCGGCCAAGCTGGCCGCCGCCCAATATACCGATGGTTGATCCGGGAGCGAGTGTCTTCATATGACTTTCTTATACGGGTTGGTCGGCGACGGCTTCTGTCTGCGCCGCGCGCCATGCGTCCAGCCGCTCGGCCAGCGCAGGGTCTGAAATTGCGAGAATGGCTGCGGCCAGCAGCGCAGCATTTTTGGCGCCTGCGTCGCCAATGGCCAAAGTTCCCACCGGGATGCCCGCAGGCATTTGGGCGATCGACAATATGCTGTCGATGCCGCTCAGTGTTTTGGACTGGATCGGCACGCCGAGCACCGGAATGCGGGTCATAGCCGCGGCCATGCCGGGCAAATGGGCTGCTCCGCCAGCGCCCGCGATGATCACTTTCAGTCCGCGTTCGGCAGCCGATGTCGCATAGTCATAAAGGCGACCGGGCGTGCGGTGCGCCGACACGATTTTCTGCTCATGGGTGACGCTTAGCTTGGTCAGAATGTCGCTCGCGAGTTTCATCGTCGGCCAGTCGGACTGGCTGCCCATGATTATTCCAACGGAAGGAGGTGCTTCGACCATTATCGCCCCTGACAAATGCTACGGAAGCAATGCGGTTTAGTCATGAATTGGCACGGACGCAATGACACATATGAGAGGCAGTGCCTTTTATGGCGCTTATGCGCGGTGAAATGCTACTGTTGCAGTTTTGACGAAAGTAAAATACTGTATCGGACTCATAAGTACTAATAATATTGTTTCTTTGTTAAGTAGGCAGAAATATATGTTCGGGTGTGACGACGAATGACTGACAAAATCCGGAACTCGGCAAGCAATGACCAAGATTGCCCAAACTGCCTCAAATTAGAACAGGAAATAATTTTGCTGAAATCCTCTCTCTTAGAAATGGAGCAGCATGCCTATCATGACGCGCTGACCGGACTGTCCAACCGCCGTCTCTTCGTCGATAGCCTCAAGGACCGGGTCGCACGATGCCAGAGATATGGCGACAATAGCGCATTGTTGTTTCTTGACGTCGACAATTTGAAAACAGTCAATGATCAGCATGGTCATGCTGCCGGAGACATGTTGCTCGTACAAATGGGCAAAATATTAAAGAACCACACGCGGACCTCCGATGTGGTCGCGCGCATCGGCGGCGATGAATTTGGCGTGATGCTGGACAATCTGGATGGTGATCAGGTGATCGAAAAAATCGACTTTCTGATGCGCAAATTTGAAGCCGTAGATTGCACCTATGAAGGCATATCGCTCCCCTTCAGCGCGGCCATAGGTTTTTGCTTCGTCGGTCCCAAAGACACGGTCGAAGATCTTATGTCCCGCGCCGATGCGGCCATGTATCGGGCTAAGGAAAGCGCCGAATAGTCAATTTGGACTATCGTTCAGAGAGATAATAGCGTTCGATCTCGTTAAGCTCGTCATCGAGCTCATAGATGATCGGCTGGCCGGTCGGAATTTCCAGACTGGTGATCTCGTCATCCGCAATTTTCGAAAGATGTTTGACCAGGGCGCGCAAGCTGTTGCCATGGGCTGAAATCATCACCTTCTTGCCATTTTGCAATTCCGGAGCAATCCGGCTTTTCCAATAAGGCAACACCCGCGCGATTGTGTCTTTCAAGCTCTCTGTCGCGGGAACTTCAATCCCTTTGTAGCGCGGGTCGTTGGACATTTGATAGGCGCTATCGGAGGCCATTGGCGGCGGCGGCGTGTCAAAGCTGCGGCGCCAGATGTGGACCTGCTCATCGCCATGTTCGTCGCGCGTCTCTTGCTTGTTGAGGCCGGTCAAGCCGCCATAATGACGCTCGTTCAAGCGATAGCTTTTCTCTACCGGCAACCAAAGCCGGCCCATTTCTTCCAGCGCGAGATTGAGCGTTTTGATCGCCCGGGTTTGCAAGCTGGTGAAGCACAGATTCGGGTCGATGCCCTTTTCCTTCATCAACTGTCCGGCCGCTTTGGCTTCTTCTATGCCCTTTTCCGTGCACTCCACATCCCACCAACCGGTAAACCGGTTTTCCAGATTCCATTGCGACTGGCCATGGCGAAGCAAGATGAGTTGGGGCATGTTTTGTCCTTAAGCTTGTGTTTGAGGCTCTCTAGCCGCGATGGCGTGGGTCGCCAAGAGTGATTTCAGCTGAATATCCGGGTCATGGTATAAAAAGCGCCAAGCGAGCCGACGAGATAGAGGGCAGGGCGAGCCAGTAATTTTTGCCGATCCACCGCCAGCCGCCCGAACAGCCAGTAGCCGCCCAACATGGCTGCCACGAATAGCAACTGACCCAATTCCAGTCCCAGATTGAACAGCAACAGGGCCCAGATTTCCTGACCCTTTGGGAGGCCGATGTCGGCTAGCGCTCCGGCAAAGCCCAGGCCGTGCAGCAGACCAAAACAGGCCGCAATAATCCAGGGCTGCCGGATGGTCAGGCTGGTCTTTCCGGCCTGCTTGCGAACGGCCTCGATGGCGAGAAAGAATATGCTGAGGGCAATCAGCAGCTCGACCGGCCCGCTGGGCAGGCGAAACAGGCCAAAGGCTGTGATCGCCAAAGTGATGCTGTGACCGGCGGTGAAAGCGGTTATGACCCACAACAGCTGCCGCACTGGAGTGAGCAGCAGCAAACCGAGAACGAACAGCAGGTGATCCCAACCGAATAGCATATGTTCTCCGCCAATCCGCAAATAAGCGCTGGCGGGCGAATCATTGATTTGTGCGTTTAGCGAAAATGAAGGACTGGCTGGCCGCAAGACCCGCGTCTGTTCGCGGCCGTCAGCAAATGTCAGGCGGACAAAAACATCGGTGAGCGTCTGTTCGAGTCCCTCGATTCTGATCTCTCCGCGGTCGAGGCGGCAGGCGGTTTGCCATGTCTCGACGGTTGCCGCGCCGCTAAATTCCTGCCGGGTTTGGTCGGGGGGAGCGCATTGCGCCGGCAGAACAGGCCGCATTCTGAGCTTGCGGCCTGATAGCACTGGTTGCTTCCAGATTACCGCGACATTGCCGTCGGCTTGCTCGGTGAGTCCCAGCGCTGCGGGGCGGATTTCGTGAGCGCTGGCAGGACTCGTCAGAAACAGAGCGCCAAGCCAGAGAACGAGAATTTGCTGCAACCATGTGAGGGTGCTGCTCATTCCTTTTTCTCGATGACCACTTCGTAATTGCCGATCAGTTCGCTGACCGCTGCCCGCTTGGCTTCGGCGCGCTGTTCGTCCTTCCAGGCACCCATTATTTCAGCGCGGATGGGCGCGAATTGTGCTTGTGCGGCGCTGTCGATCGCTTCGATGCGGACCAGATGCAGACCGAAGGCGGACCCGATGGGACTGCTCCACTCATTGGCTTCAAGCTTGAAAATTGCGGTTGCAAATTCCGGTCCGAACAAGCGCGTGATTTCACGTTCCGGAACGGCTGCATAGCTGCGTTTCTGGATGAAGGGATCGCCTAGGGCCTTCCATTCTGCGCCGGCCCGTAATTGGGTCAGGGCCGCGCCGGCAGCTGCTTCGAGGCCAGACCCGTGCTTTTCGGGACTGAAATAGACGTGGGTGAAGCTGCGCATTTCGGCCGCTGCAAACCGCTCGCGGTGTTCGTTGAACCAGCGTTCCAGTTCTGCATCAGTGGGATCATCAGCCTTGGCGTCCTCGTTGACCAGAAAATCCATTTTCTGAGCGAGCCGCCGCCGGATGATCGTATCGTCGTTGCCCAATCCCAGCCGTTCGGCTTCCCGGACCAGCGCCTCTTCCTGCACATATTGTTCGATGATCTGCTTGCGATCTTCTCCGGTAGGGCGGCGTCCGGCGGTGCCAGCCCAAATTGTTTCGAGCCGATCGATCTCTGCCGTGCTGACGACAATGGTCCGGCCCAGTTCGCCCTGCCAGGCGGTCCAGAAATGGTTGATGGCAACCAGCGCCAGTCCGATCAGCACAAAATGTGTGATCGGGTCACGAAAGATTTTCACGCAATATACCCCGTCAGATCAGGCGGTTGGGACGTACCAGATGGGCGAAGACCAGGCGCGTTCCTGAATGGTTGTCTCCAACGCCGGATTGGGCGCTACGCCCGCCCGTAAGGCATCATGGGTGGACCAGCGGCACACCGGATTTTCCAGCACGCGCACATAATAAGACGCGCGTTGTTCCGCTTTATGCTCGGGATCGCGCCAGAATGTTTTCAGCTCCGGCGCGCCTTTGTCCGTCGAAATCGAACAGTCGCTTATATCCACTTTCGCGCCATTGTCAGGGCAACGGAAATTGGCATCGGGGGTTCCGCCGTCGCTGCACGCGGCATCAAAGACTTTCTCTTTGGCGACGCCGCCATCGGTCCAGACCTTGATGACCTGAACGCGTTGTAGCGGCGCGCTCATAGCGTCGCGCATCGCCCAAATGATAAAGCCGGGTGCTTTGTTGCCGACCAGGTCGCCACCCATGGATACGCCATTTTTATACGCTTTGCTGACCATCTCGGGATCGTCGAGCATTTTCTCGTCAAAACCAAAGCCGCCAAAGAAGCGCAATTTGATACGCGTTCCGGTCGTTGCATAAGTCTCCTTGCGCCGCATGGCGTCGAAAATTGCTTCGCGACTATTCTGTTCGGCCCAGACCGCGGCATAGCCCGATGCGCTCCAACGCGAGAACCAGTTGGCGGCGTTGGGATTGACCGTCACGCCTTCCCAGCTTTTCTTGCCATCGGGTGGAATCGATCCGCGCGCTTCGGGTGATCCGTCGACCACGCCAATCTTGGACCAGAAATTCTTTTCGTCAAACGAGCCGCCGACGACATGGCTGTCGCTTGATCCGATAAATCCGAAATGGAACGGATCAGCGCCGATTTCCTGGGTCAGTTTCAGTCCATTGGCGATGGCTTGCCGGACATAGTCACCGGTGGCGGTTTTCGATACGACCGGCGAACTGAGCAGCTTGTCATAAATTTCGAAATCAGCCCATTCATCATTGGGTGAAAGGGATGGGTGGGTTTCGGACGTGCCCTTGACCTGGGTGATTTCTACAATCGGTTCGTTGCGGATCCGTTGCTCGGCATAGGCCTTGGTCAATGGTTGACCGTTATAGGTTTCCATCTTGAACATCTCGCCATCGGAGACATTGCTATTGTGCGGGATAGACATGACATCATTGCCCGCTTCGCGCTGATCATCCATCCAGGACCAGAGGTCTTCCGGATTGGTTGAGTCGACCGTGGCGAACGGCATGTCCGGAGCGGACCCGCGGAATATGACGTTGCGATGCAGATTGCCGCCAGCAAAGCCGCCTTCTTTGCCCCGGGAAACACGAACGGCGGTATATTCATAGCCAGCAAAAGCTGTGAACTTGCCCGGCTTGTTATATTTCTCGGCGGAATCGACAATCTGTTTCCAGACATTGCCGACAATGGCGGGATCATAGACGCCGTCCATTTTCTTGCCGTCGCGAACCGCGCCGCCAATCAGCTGAAACGCTGCGACAATCTTTTCCGGATCGGTGCTGAACATTTGTTTGGCCATGTCCAGCTTCGATAGTTCCGTGCCTTCTGTGTTCATCGCCTCGAGATGACCGAGATAGGCGGCGTGATCGGTAACCGCCATAAAGTCGAGCGGCGGTCCTTCCAGTTTCAAGTCATAGCCGAGCGGATGTTTGACGGTACCACCCATGCCGAATTCATAGGCGTCATCCGGCGTGGTGCGGACATTGAAGATATAAGCGTCAAAGCTATTCTTGGTGTGGATATGGAGGTCGCCAAAATAGACATTGCGGTCCGGATTGGCTTCTTCTCCGGCGGTTTCACCCGGGGCGAGCGCGACGTCGGTTTCCGCGCTTCCTCCTGATTCGGCAGAACAGCCGGTGATCAACGCGCCGATTGCGGCGACTGCGACAAATTTATGTGTCATTTAAGCATCCCTCCTGAAGCATGAGCGCCGATTTCCGTATTTTTCGATTCAAACGATTGTCACATATTTGCAACGACCGTGCTGGAATCGGCTTGTCTCTGCCCTCTTCACTTGATTTAATGACGCAATTAAACGACTGACGCAAGCATCGCTGTCGTAATAACAAGCCACACCCCAGGAAAATGGCGGAGACGACGGTTAGCTTAACGGGAGAACATGTATGAGAACGATCAATAAATTCCTCATGGCGGCATTGTGTACCACTGCCATGACCACGCCAGCCTTCGCGCAGGACGCAGCGCAAGAAGCTGAAGCACTAGACGACAACATCATCATCGTGACGGCAACCCGCCGCGCAGCAGATGTTCAAGACATTCCTATTGCCGTGACCGCAGTCAGCCCCGTTCAGCTTGAACAGCAGGGCGTTGTGAACGTGCAAAATATCGGTAGCGTTTCCCCCAGCTTTTCGACCTCCAATGCGCAAACCGCATCGGGCACGGTTGTTCTGCGTATCCGCGGTGTCGGTACGACATCCAACAATATTGGTTTTGAATCAGCCGTCGGTATCTTCGTGGATGGTGCTTACCAGTCCCGTCCCGGCGTTGCGCTTGGCGAATTTGTTGACGTAGAACGCGTCGAAATTCTTCGTGGTCCTCAGGGCACTTTGTTCGGACGGAATACGTCGGCGGGTGCATTGAACATCACCAACAAACGTCCTGACCTGAATGAATTCGGCGGTTTCGTGAACGCAACCTATGGCAATTTTGACCATATGAGCATTCAAGGTGCGGTAAACGCTCCGCTTATCGAAGACACTTTGGCCCTGCGCGTAACCGGTGCTTATCGGAAGCGTGATGGCTATGTGAACACGATCAACAGCGCCGGAGCGAGCAATGGTGAATCCAACAATACCGACCAATATCTTGTTCGTGGTCAGTTGGGCTTTGAAACCGAAAGCGGCATCAGCGGTCGTCTGATTGCAGATTATTCCAAAAGCACGGCTAGCTGCTGTGCGGCTGTAGAATTGTTGCAGTCTGGCATCGAAACCGCAGGCATTTTTAACCTTATCGGTCTGGGTCCTCGTGGCGGCATGGCTGCTCCGGCGGTAGCGGTAAACCCGTTTGACACCACAACGATGCAGCAAGTGCTCGACAATCGCGTCGGAACACAGAGCTTCCAGTCGGCCAACAGCAATGACCAATGGGGTATCACCGGAGAGGTCGAGATCCCGTTGGGCGACAGCGCCGACCTGATCTATATCGGTTCATATCGCGAATTCCGTGCTGCTGAAGCCTATGATTCGGACTTTTCCGGTCTGGATATTTTCAACGTCGTTCCTGACTTCGGCGCTGGTGGCGGTACCGCTATTAACACCATGACCCACGAATTGCGGATCCAGGGTGATGCGTTTGACGGTGCGCTGGATTGGCTCGTTGGCGGTTATTACTCTGACGAAGATATCAGCCAGACAGCAAATTTTGCACTCGGAGCAGATTATGATCGTCTGGTTGGCGCCTTGTTGGCAGCCGGCACAGGTGGTGCAACTCTGAACCCACTCAGTGGTATCTTTGTTGGCGCGACGCCGCTTCAGACCCTGACGGGTGTTGATCCGGCCACGGTCAGAACAGCCAATGCCTACACGCAAAGCAGCAAAAGCTGGTCGATCTTCACGCATAATACGCTGGAAGTTACCGATGGCCTGAAATTCACGGTCGGTCTGCGTTATTCCGATGAAAGCAAGGACGGCTCATACTCGCAACCCGGCATCAACAATAATCTCTGCCCAGCTACGCTCGGTCAGATTTTTGCTGGCAACGTTCCAGGACCGTTGGTCAATAATATCTTCGGATTGGGTTGTTTTGCCTTCACCGCACCTGCGATTGGATCAAATGCTAACCCATTCCCATTGCCGCGGCCTTTCAACACCAACTTCAGCGATGAAGAGCTGATTTACACCGGTAAGGTAAGCTATGAATTCGCTTCCCCGATCACGGTATATGCCAGCTTCACGCACGGCTATAAATCAGGTGGTTTCAACCTTGATTCAACAGCAGCAGCAGGCGGCGCGGATCCACGCTTCCTTTCTGAAGAAGTTGATGCTTATGAAGTCGGCTTCAAGGGCAAGTTCCTTGATAATGCGGTCACATTGAACGTTGCTGGTTTCCATGAAAAGTTCACCAACTTCCAGGTGCTCGAATTCACGGGAGCCCAGTTCACCACGTTCAACGTGCCATTGGCAAAATCAACGGGTGTTGAAATCGAAACGGTTATCCGTCCGAGCCAGAACTTCACAATCAATGGTGGCCTGACATATACCAATGCACGCTATCCTGACAATTGTGCAGGTACGCAGACATCGGCCAACGTTCTGAGCCTGTGCGGCAATTCGCTGACCAACGCTCCGAAATGGGTCGGTATCATGGGCGCAACCTATGATCGCGATATCGGAACCAACATGAAGTTCTTCCTGAACGGACAGCTTCGTATGGAAAGCGATCGCCGGACCTCGACGCAAGCGATTGTCGTTCCAAGTGCGGCAGCCATTGCTGGAGCAGGCAGCGTACAGGCAGCCGTTGATGTTGCGGCGCTGAACCCGTTCGACGTGCAAGACGGCAACATCAAGATCAACATGCGGGCTGGTATCGCTGATATCGACGATGCATGGGGTGTTGAAGCGTGGGTCACCAACCTGACCAACCAAGTCACACGCGGTGTTACGTTCAACACCGTGCTGCGTTCCGGTTCACGGTCGGCATTTGTGCAAGAACCGCGCATGTATGGCCTGACCCTTCGCGGCAAGTTCTAGAAGTCGATAAAATCTGGCGGCCTTTGGTCGCCTAGCAATCAGGGGCCGGTTTTCCGGCCCCTTTTTATTGCGTGTCAGAACCATTGGTGCGAAAGACTGACCTATGAAAAAATATACTTTCCAGACCGTCCCCATTCTGCATTTCGGTGAAGGATGCCTTGATCAACTGCCGGCGCAAATTGCTGCGTTTCGGGCAAGCCGGCCGATGATCGTAACCGACAAGGGTATCGTCAGTGCCGGCTTGATCGTTCCGGTGGAGCAAACGCTCTCAGCCGCTGGTCTGGATGTCACGATATTCGACGCCGTTGTCGCCGATCCGCCAGAAGCCATTGTCTTGGAAGCGATAGCCGCAGCAAAGGCCGCTGATGTGGACATTGTGATTGGACTGGGCGGCGGCAGTTCTCTGGACACCGCCAAGGTGGTCGCAGCCCTTGCTGTCGACGGCGCGCAACCACTGGCAGAAATTTACGGCATCGGCGCTCTCGAGCGAAAGGGCCTGCCGACGATCCTGATCCCGACCACATCCGGCACCGGGTCGGAAGTGACTGCCATTTCGATCTTGACCACCGGAGAAACCACCAAGGCGGGTATTATTTCGCCTTATCTGGTTGCTGATGTAGCTCTGCTTGATCCTGCGCTTACGGTTGGTCTTCCGGCCGATGTGACGGCGGCAACCGCCATTGATGCCATGGTGCATGCGGTTGAATCCTACACCAGCCGCAACGGCAAGAACCCGGTCTCCGATATGCTGGCAATCGAGGGGCTCAAACTGCTCACCGCCAATATAGAAACCGCCTGCTTCGACGGGCAGAATATGCAAGCCCGGGAAGCGATGTTGCGTGGTTCTATGCTGGCAGGGCAGGCTTTTGCCAATAGCCCGGTCGGTGCAATCCATGCGCTGGCCTATCCGCTCGGCGGCATTTATCATATTCCACACGGCCTCTCCAACGCATTGGTCATGCCCTATGTGATGCAGTTTAATCTGGAGGCGGCGGCGCCGCTCTATGCCGAACTGGCCGATGCTTTGGACATTCCCAGAGGCAGCGACAACAGCAAGGAAGCGCGGGCTCAGCAATTGATCGATTTTCTGGAAGCGCTGGCGGTCAAGGTCAACGCGCCGCGCAAGTTGCGGGATATCGGGATCGCGCAGGACGCGACCACCGAGCTCGCCGAAGCAGCGATGCTGCAAACACGATTGCTGGACAACAACCCTCGGGAAGTATCGCTGGCCGATGCCCAAAGGATCTATGATGCCGCTTGGTAAAAACCCAAGGGCTGAACCACCGGCCCTGAGTGATTATCGCGCGGGCTGTGCAATCACCACCCGATGGAATGACAATGACCCCTACGGCCATGTGAACAATGCCATCTATTATCTGTGGTTTGATACCGCGGTGAACCGCTACCTCATTGAGCAGGGCGTGCTGGATATCGCGGGTGGTGACACCATCGGCCTGGTCGTCAACACCGGTTGCGACTATTTCGCGCCGATCGCTTTCCCTGATGACGTGATGGCCCGCATCCGGGTTGATCGGTTGGGCAATAGCAGCGTGACCTATGGCGTCGGCCTGTTTCGCGGAGATGACGATATAGCGTCCGCAGCGGGCAGCTTCACTCATGTCTATGTCGACCGTGAAAACCGCCGACCGGTCTCTCTCCCCGCCCCATTGCGCGCGGCGCTGGAGGCGATAGTGGTCTAATTAGCGGATTTGGCCTTCAGTCATTCAGAAAATGAGACTGTCATGGCTAGACAAGCGCTAACGTTCGCCCGATAGCGAACTATGTCCGGACCGTCTCCCTCTTCACAAAATAGCGGATCGCTATTGCCCGCAGGGTCGGTGCTGACCGGCCTGCTGACCTTCTCGATGATGGATGTCGTCATGAAGAGTCTGGCGATGGATCTTGGTGCCTATAATGCCATCCTTTGGCGGGTGCTGGTCTCTCTTGCCCTTGTCTCGGTGATCTTCTTTGCGCGCCGGCCAAAAATGCCCGGCAAGGCAGCGCGCAAAGTGCATCTGCAGCGCGGCATCATTGTCGTTTTCATGTCCTATCTGTTCTTCTGGGGACTGGCACGCGTGCCTTTGGCCGAAGCCATTGCCCTGTCCTTCATCGCGCCGATTATCGCGCTATATCTGGCCGCGGTTTTTCTCGGCGAGACGATTCACCGCAGCGCCATCCTGGCTTCGATACTGGGATTCAGTGGTGTGCTGGTCATCGCCGGAGGCCGTGCCACCGGGGGCTATGATGAAGAGGTGATCATGGGCATCGGCGCCATATTGGTGTCGGCGGTGCTCTACGCCGGCAATCTGGTGATTCAGCGGACTCAGGCCTTGCTCGCCGATCCGATCGAGATCAGTTTTTCGCAAAATCTGATCGTCGGTTCGACCTTCTTGCTACTGGCGCCGTTTCTTGCGGTCGTCCCGGATCAGGAATTTTATCCTTATATCGGTGCGGGGGCGATTCTGTCGATCACATCGGCGGTGCTCATTGCCTGGGGTTATGCCCGAGCAGAGGCCAAGAACCTGATCAATTTGGAATATAGCGTCTTTGTCTGGGCGGTGATTTTCGGCTGGCTGTTCTTTCAGGAACCGGTCACGGTTACCACCATCGTCGGCACCGTTTTGATCGTCATCGGCTGTGTCGTGGCAACCCGGAAAGACAAGCAGGTCACCCATATCGAAAACACCGCGGTCTGACCGCGATGGCGCTGCAGATCAGCAACCGCGAGGCACGCTGGCTCTGGCTGCAGTCGCAAGGTCTGTCCGATACGCCGACTGGCCCGCTGAACCTGTCAGAAACGATCCGTCACCTCGGCTATGTCCAGCTGGATACGATCCAGAATGTCACGCGCGCCCATCATCATATCCTGTGGAGCCGCAATCAGAATTACCGGGAACCGATGCTGGATCAGCTTCTCGGCAAAGACCGTGCGGTCTTCGAACATTTTACCCATGATGCCTCGGTTTTGCCGATCGAATTTTATCCGATGTGGCAGCGCCAGTTTCGGCGTCTGGGCGATCGTGCTGCGGGCTATGCATCCTTCCAGAAAGCCATAAAGGATATTGGTGCGCAGGAGATCAAGGACCGGATTGCTGCGGAAGGCCCGTTGTCCACCCATGCCTTCGATACGAAGGTCAAAGGCGCCAAACAGATGTGGGATCGACCGCCGCACAAACGGGTGATGGATCAACTGTGGTATGCTGGCGAACTGGCGACCTCCCATCGTCACAATTTCACCAAATATTACGACCTATCGGAACGGGTGATTCCACCGCATCATCGGGAAGTGACCCATGATGATATCGGCCAGATCGATTGGCTTTGCCGCAATGCACTGGATCGACTGGCTTTTGCTTCCCTCGGGGAAATACAGCGTTTCTGGGGGGCAGTGGATGCGAAGGAGACCCGGGCCTGGGCGCAAAGGGCAGACGATCTGGTTGCGATAAAGCTGGAAGGCCGTGATGGGAGATGGCTTCAGGCAATGGCGCCTGCGGATATTGAGGCGCGCCTTGCCAATCTAGTCGCACCGACGTCGCGCCTGCGGATTATCAATCCCTTCGATCCAATCGTGCGCGATCGAAACCGGCTGCTGACGCTGTTTGGCTTTGCCTATCGTAACGAGATGTTTGTGCCCGCCGCGCAGCGCATATGGGGCTATTATGTCTATCCGATATTGGAGCGTGATCGCTTTGTCGGCCGGATTGAGATTAAAGCGGACCGGTCCGCGGGCCGCTTGCGGGTGACGCAATTCTGGCCCGAGCCCGGAGCCCGCTGGTCTGTCGGAAAGCAGGACAAGCTGGCAGCCGAACTGTCGCGCTTGGCCCGCCTGATTGACGTTAGCGATATTCTCTGGGAATGCGACCGACCGTGAGGTCCGAGGACTGTCCTATTTGACAATCCCGCGGAACCGCAGTTCGCCGGTGGAACCCGCTGGGATCGGGGATGGCAGAATCCAGCGGATATGAGTCACATCGGATGGGATAGCCGCACGGCTTGTAGGAGCGGCAGGCGCAACTTCCGGTGTTTCAGGGCTATCAACGGCCTCGGTGGTTTCAGCTTCGGCAGCTGCCACTGGCGGCGCGGCGGTCACGGTGAAATCGGACAGCTTTCCATATGTTTTGCCACCATCGACGGATACCAGTGCCCATCCTTCTAGCACTTCGACGAAGGCCACGGCGGCATGAACCGGATTGTTGACCACGAAACCAGTGACGGCGGTCTTGCCAGTGTTGCGATAGGTGTTGAGAAACAACAGCTTGTCACCGGGAGTGACTTTGACGGTCGAGGGATCCACCAAAGTGGTTTTACTTTTGCCCGATTCAGACTGTTGCGTTTTTTCAACAAATATTTTGCTGTCTATTTTCACATTCGCCCGAGCGTCGGCTGCCGCGGACTGTATGCTGGCGGCAAGCGGAGTTGCGTGGGCGGCTTGAGACACGGCTAGACCGGTCATCAAAAAACTGGTGAGCATGGCTGCTTCGATCAAAATCATACGCATATTCGACATTTTCTGCGATCCTGTTGAACTAATGGTGACCAGACCAAAGGCCTGATCGGTATCGGTCTTAAAATATGCTACATCTTGGTTAACACATGGTTAAATCCTGTGGTGAAATCGGATGGATATGATGCCGGCTCGGAATATCCCATAAAATGAGAAGCTTGCCGGTAAAGCGGCCTGGTTCAATCTTATTCATTGGCGTCACGATTCATCAACCGCTAGAGAACCCATAATGGGTCTGACTGCATATCGTTGCTGCCTTGGCATGCTTGTTATTCTGCTGATGGGTTTTCCTGTCCGGTCGATCCATGCCCAAACAGATGGCCTGTCAGAAGCGCCGGCAAATCCAGTTTTCAAGGATGATCTGGATGCGCCGCTCGACCCGGACCAGCCGCTGACCGAATTTCCGGATTTTGGCGTAGAATGGCCCGATCTTGATGAGGTGGCGGAACCTGTTGATGGCGCAGAGGATGTGGAAGGCGTTCCAGCGCTTACAAAGGCAGATGAAAACGAGGATCAGGACCTTACCGCAACAGAAAATATTCTGGCAGACGATCTGCCCCTGAATGACTATCGCCCAGCGGATCTCTTGGCGGAAACCAGTTATCGGATTGGGTTCCGCGGGCTGCCTGATGGGATCGGTGAAGCCTTCCGCAGCCGCTTTAAAATCTTGTCGGTTCTTGAGCAATATCGCGGAGACGATGCAAATTTCGCGCAGATTCGACGGCGAGCACAGAGCGATACGGAACTGGTGGAACGGTTGCTCCGGATCGAAGGCTATTATGATGCGGTCGTGCAAACCGGCTTTGAAGCAGACGGGGACGATCAGCTGGCGGTGTTGATCAACGTGCAAGCGGGTCCGCAATATGCGCTGGACCGGATTGTCCTGCCCGGATTGGATGATGCGCGGACTGCCGATCGGCAGGCATTCCGCGACAGCTTTGGATTGCAGTCGGACGATATCGTCAACAGCGACGATATTATGGATGCCAAAGGCCGGCTGGATGGGGCGATGGCAGAAAATGGCTATCCCTTTGCGATCACCGGAGAGCCGGAACTGGAAATTGATCATGCTGAACGGCTGGGCGATCTCGAAGTCACGGTGAAGCCCGGCGGCAAATATAATTTCGGTTCCGTGGTCATGGGACAAGCGGATTTGTTCGATGCCGATCACGTCCAGATGATTGCCCGCTTCGATTCCGGTGATGTCTATCAGGCGTCCGACCTTGAAGACTTGCGGCGGGCGTTGATCGCGACCGGACTGGTGTCGACGATCACCATTGACCCGGTGGTGGCGGAGGAGCCTGATGCTGTTGATATTGCGGTGAACGTGACACCGGCCCCGCTTCGCACCATTGCTGGCGAGCTGGGCTATGGCACCGGGGAAGGGGCCCGCGCCGAAGTAAGCTGGGAGCATCGGAATATGTTCCCGCCAGAAGGGTTGATCCGCATGACGGGTGTGCTTGCAACGCAAGAACAATCCGGCAGCATCGCCTATCGCCGCAACAATTATCGGCGGCGCGATAATGTGTTGAACGGGCGTACCGCGCTGAGCGTGGTCGATCGTCCGGCCTTCAAGGCGCAAACTTTCTCAGTTGCTGCCAATATCGAACGGCAAAGCAATCTCATTTATCAAAAACGCTGGAGCTGGTCGGTTGGCATCGAGCTCCTCGCATCGCGGGAGAAAGACGTCACCGGGCCAACCGGCGCAACCGGCCGGGATACATTTTTCATCGGTTCTCTGCCCGGGTTGGTCACTTATGATGCTAGCGATGATCTGCTGGATCCATCCCGTGGCTTTCGGTTGAGTGGCCGTATCGCTCCCGAAGCATCGCTGCAGAACGGCAGTTTTTTCTATGTGCGGAGCCAGTTGGACGGCAGCGCCTATTTTCCGGCTTCAGAAAAAATAACGTTAGCGGGGCGCGCGCGTTTTGGATCCATTGTTGGGGCCGGCAACAACCGGATCGCACCTTCCCGCCGGCTATATTCTGGCGGTGGCGGTTCTGTGCGGGGCTACAGCTATCAAAGCATCGGGCCGCGTGATGCCAATAATGATCCGGTGGGCGGGCGCTCGCTGGTCGAATTCTCGCTCGAGGCACGCGTCAAGACGGGCTTGTTCGGAGGCAATCTCGGCGTGGTGCCTTTCATCGACGCCGGCAATGTCTACACCAGCAGCAGCCCCGATTTTAAGGGATTGCGCTATGGGGCCGGCCTTGGCGTTCGCTATTATAGCGATTTCGGACCGATCCGGATTGACGTTGGCACGCCCATCAACCCGCAGCCCGGCGATTCCCGTGTCGCGGTCTATGTCTCGCTCGGACAGGCCTTCTAGATGACGGACAGCGCCCAAAAATCGCGGCTCAAATTAATGACCTGGCGCTGGCCAATGCGCAGCCTGCTTGGGGTTGCTGTGCTGATCATCGCCGGGTTGATTGCTGCCGCGCTATGGCTGGATAGCGATTCCGGCCATCGCTATATCATCGATCAGGTCGAGGCGCTGGAACCGGATAATGGTTTGCGGATCAAGCTCTCGGACATCAAAGGGTCTGTCTACGGAACGGCAGACGTCCAGGGACTTGAGCTTCACGATCCCAAGGGGAAATTCTTCTCGGCCGGATCGGTTGCGGTGGACTGGAATCCACTGGCCTGGATTTTCAACGAACTCAATATCTCCGACGCCGTCATTCGCAAAGCGCGGCTCGACCGATTGCCGGAATTGATCGAAAGCGTTGAAGATCAGCCGCTGCTGCCAGATTTCGACATTTATATCGGCGCTTTCCGGGCCGACAATCTGGCCCTCGGGGAAGCGGTCGCCGGTTCCGAACAATTTGCCGATCTGTCTGGTGCAGCCGATATCAGAGCCGGCCGTGCCATGGTCAGTCTGGACGCAGCAACAACCCGTAGCGGCGACAAATTGATGCTTGCTCTGAATGCCGAACCGGATCGCCAGAAGCTGGATCTCGATGCTGAAATCATAGCGCCTGCCGGCGGTGTGTTGGCGGGTATGCTGAACATGGAACGCGATCTGTCTGTCACCGTGAAGGGCGACGGCAGTTGGCGGAAATGGAATGGCGAATTTAATGCGTTGAGCAAGGAAGAGCCTCTGGCGCAATTCGCAATCGAGGCCAAAGAAGGCCTTTTTGCCTATGACGGAAAGCTGGCCGGGTCTCTGCTGCCCAGTGGCATCGCCCGGAAAATCACGTCGCCCGATCTGGCCATGAAGGGCACTGCCAGTTTGGATGATCGCCTGTTGGCGCTCGACCTCGAAGCCCGCTCTGCTGCCTTGTCGCTGACGGCAAAGGGCGGAGTTGATCTGGCGCGAAACAGCTTCGACGCGATGCGGCTGGAAAGCCGGTTGATCAATCCATCCGCTTTGGTCTCCAATATGAAGGCGCAGAATTTTGAATTGAAAGCTTTGCTGAACGGGAAAATGTCAGAGCTGCGTTATCAATATTTGCTGACCGCGCCGCAACTGGCCTTTGGCAAAACATTGCTGTCCAATGTACGGGGCGAAGGTGAGGGGCGGCGCGATGCCGGTGGTTGGAATATCCCGCTGAAACTGTCGGTCGGTTCGCTCATCGGCAATGGTGAACTGCTGAAACAATTGCTCTCCGGTTTTACCGCAACCGCCAATCTGCGCTACGAAAAAGACCGGCTGTTTGCCGAGCGCGGCCGGGTGGCGACCGACACGGCAACAGGGACGGTGGATTTGGAACTGCGTCCCTCGACCGGTGATTTTGCGGTCAATATTGGCGCCGCTGCGCCGGGATTCGCGGTACAGGGTGTCGGGATGGCCGATATTATCGCTGATGTTCAACTGGGGCCGGGGGCTTCCGGCCTGTCATTTGATGGGCAGGTCAATGCCAGGCTTCGTCGTTTTGATATCGGTTTTCTGCGCGAATTGGCTGGCGGCTTGCCGGAACTGCAGACCGGCCTCGCGCTGGGTCCAGACGGATTGTTGCGCTTTACGGATCTCAACTTGAATGCGCCGAACCTTTCGTTCCAGGGCTCCGGCATACAGACCACGGCAACGACTTTTGCGTTTCAGGGGTCGGGTACGCAAGACACTTATGGTCGTTTTGACCTCAAACTGGATGGGCCGCTCAACCGCCCCGAAATTGCGCTGTTGCTCGACAATCCGCTACCGGCTGCGGGTCTCTCTGCGGTCAGCCTGAAACTGGCTCCTGCAGCCTCCGGTTTTGCCTATATTGCGGCGGGAGGTTCCACATTGGGGCCGTTCAACAGCAATGGCATGATCCTGACCAGCGCAGGGCAGGACACTGCGGTGCGGGTTGATCGTCTGTTGGTATCGGATACGCTGGCAACCGGCACGATCCGGCCCACCGCTCAGGGCCTGGCGGGCAGGCTCGCGATCAGCGGCGGCGGCGTGAACGGGGATGTGCTGTTCCGTCCCGGCAACGGACGCCAGTTGATCCGCGCCGATCTCACCGCCAAAAATGCTCGATTTGACGGCGCACCACCAATTTTTATTCGCACCGCCGTGCTCGATGCTGATATTGTTTTGATCGACGGCCAGTCCAATATCGATGCAACGCTCCGTGCGCAGGGGATCAGCCGCGGCGAACTTATCATCGGGCGGATCGCTGCCAATGCAAAGCTGACCAACGGCAGCGGCAAGGCGGTCTTTACTGTGGCAGGAACCCGGGGCAGCACGTTTGAATTTCAGGCCAAGGCCGATATCAGCCCTGACCGCTATCAGATTACCGGCAAAGGCCAGTTCGAAGGCCGCAACCTGCGCCTCACCAGAGCGCTGGATCTGCGGCGCGTGAGCGATGGCTGGACCGCGGCTCCGACCACCATCAGTTACGGCAACGGCAGCGCCAGACTGTCCGGTCGATGGGGAAGCGGAAGTTCCAAGCTCAACCTGTCGTTGTCGAAAATGCCGTTGTCGCTGATCGATATCGGATATCCGGATCTCGGGCTGGGCGGCACGGTCAACGGCAGCGTCAACCTTAGCCAGTCGGGTCGGCAGGTACCGCAGGGCGAAGCGAAACTAACCGTTAACGGTCTGATGCGATCGGGGCTGATCCTGACCTCGGACCCTGTCAATCTCGGCCTGAATATCGCGATTACCCGGCGCAACGCTGCGGCGCGGGGAATTATCAAATCTCCCGGTGGGAAGGCCCTCGGCCGTTTTCAGGGGCGGATCACCGGTCTTGGCAATGGCCGCTGGCAGGAAGAGCTGATGCGCAAGCCCATGTTCGCGCAGGCGCGGTTCAGCGGCGGCGCGGAAAGCCTGTGGCGGCTGACCGGTGTCGAGACGTTTGATCTCACCGGTCCAGTGGCGGCCAGCGCCGATATCAACGGCAGCCTGGCCAATCCGCAAATTAAGGGGCAGGTGCGCACCAGTAACGCAAGACTGGAAAGCCCCCTGACCGGTACGGTGGTTTCTAACATCAAAACGGTCGGCCGGTTCGACGGCTCGCGCCTCGTGCTGCCGAACCTGACCGGGAACACTAGCGGCGGCGGGACGGTCAGCGGCAGCGGCAGCTTTAACTTTGCCGTCGAACCCGGCGAAGGCATTGGCATTGTGATGGACGTCAACGCCCAGCAAGCGGCCCTCATCGCCCGGGATGATTTTGCAGCCACGGTGACCGGACCGATCAAGATACGCAGCTCGGCGCAAGGCGGCTTGATATCCGGTGACGTAACCCTCAACCGCAGCTTCTTCCGCTTTGGCAAAGCCAGCGCGACCGCCAGCTTGCCGGATATCAAAACCCGAGAGATCAACCGGCGGGCCGACGAGCGGCCGGTGCGGGTCCGCAGCCGCCCTTGGCAATTTGCCTTGTCGGCAAAGGCTCCCAACCGCTTGCGGGTCGAAGGGCTGGGCCTCGACAGTGAATGGGGTGCCAATCTCAAAATATCAGGGCCGGTCGACAATTTCGCGATGACCGGCACCGCCAATCTGGTGCGTGGCAATTATACATTTGCTGGCCGGCGTTTCCGACTGGAACGGGGGCGGATCCGCTTTGTCGGCAACCAGCCGGTCAATCCGGTCTTGGACATCGAGGCGGAGGCCAATCTGACCGGCCTCAATGCGACGATCAATGTCACGGGATCGGGCAATAAGCCGGAAATCGCCTTTGCCAGCAACCCGGCCCTGCCGGAAGACGAGCTGCTTTCGCGCATATTGTTCGGCGCATCCATTGCCGACCTATCGGCGCCCGAAGCGGTGCAGCTGGCAGCAGCCGTGGCTTCGCTCAACAGCGGCGGCGGGCTCGATCCGATCAACCAGTTGCGCAAGGCCGTTGGCCTTGATCGCTTGCGGATATTGCCAAGCGACACGGTGGCGGGGTCCGGAACCTCAATTGCCGCAGGCAAATATATCACCCGCCGCGCCTATGTGGAGCTGATCACCGACGGCAAGGGCTATAGCGCCACCCAGCTTGAATTCCAGATCACCCGCTGGCTATCAATCCTGTCCAGCATCTCCACATTGGGCCGCCAGAGCGCCAACGTGCGGGTGAGCCGAGACTATTGAGCGCGGTTGATGCTAGCGTCCGCTTTGGGCGTAAAAGGGGGCGTTAGGGAATCAGGCAGACGGTCAATCCAAAATCTATTGACTGTGGTTGGTTGGTTCTAGAAGCATAACAACATGAAAAAGTTTGCTGTCTACTCTATCGTAATTCTGCTGGGATTAGGGGTGGGTTTATGCTGGTTGATCGATGAGGCATTCAATGAGTCTTACGATATTAACATTGCAGGCGATTACTATGTGCAGGCGACCAGCGATGACTATCGAACAATTTACCGCAAAGAGACTGATTTCACGATTCCGATGCGGGTGGATTGGTATCAATCCGATACGAAATATATTGTGGCCATTAGGAAACAAGAAGCCAATTTGGACCGCAGATATGGACCGTGTGAGTATTATGTTATCGATCACGTTAATGCATTAGAGGATTCAAAATTGACCCAAAAAGAGGCGAGAGACTTGCTACAATATCAACACGGATTGAACAGCTCCTTTGATCATGAAGTAGGCAAGAGATGCAATCCCGTCCAACAATCTATGAACGGTACCTAATGTCCGCTTTGGGCGCAAAAGCGGACGTTCAGTTTACATTTATGATTTGAAACATGTCCGAAGTTCTTTTATCATTTTAATGATGCGTCAGTCGGGAGATGTTTCTGACGAGCTATCGCTATAGCCAAAGGCCTCATTATCAATTCTCAATTTTATCGAGGAAAAAGCCGCCAGTCTGATTTTCGGCTTGTTATTACGATAGCCGCGATCACAATACTCGCGCTGTTTTTCTGGCTGTCGTCGCGATATCCTGCATTGAATGAAAAGGCTTTGATGGGCGGAGATACGCCGCTGTCTGGATTGTCATTCGATATCGTCTTCGATGTGATGCCCAACAGCAGCTTATGGTGGGAAATTACCGCAAATACGATCAACTGGATCAACACCAATTTGAAAGGCATGGCCTTTGGCGTTTTGTTCGGGGCCGGCGCGCTGACTTTACTTTCGCTCATCCGCAAGCGTTCCTTTGAAGGCGGCTTTGCCAATGCAGCACTGGGCACTGTCATTGGCGCACCATTGGGCGTGTGCGTCAATTGTGCAGCGCCCATTGCTCTTGGCCTGCATATGGGCCGGATGCGGCTTGAAACGACGCTATCGGCGCTGGTTTCGTCGCCAACACTCAATGTCATTGTGGTGACAATGAGTTTTGCGCTGCTGCCACTGCATGTTGCGGCAATCAAACTGTTGCTGGCGTTGGTGATGGTGTTACTGGTCGTGCCATTATTATGCCGTTATATTTTGAAGGAAGAGACCGAGACCACCCGTCATATGACGCGGGAGATCGCGGATATTTCGGTACCTAAGGGCTTTTCCGCATGGATTGCACGCGCGCTTGCACCTGTGGAAGTGGATCATCGTGGCCCTGGGCCCTTGGGATCATTGATCTGGTTTGCAAAAACCTACGCACGCAACTTGTTTTACATTGCGATCATAACCGTTCCGATGATGTTACTGGCTGCGCTTTTGGGGTCATTGATTGCCACATTTGTCAGTCCGGGGCAGTTGGGCAAGTTGTTGCCCGTAGCCAATGCCGTGCCGATCGTCATGGCAATGGCTTTATGCGCGGCGATCGCAAGTTTCGTGCCTGCGCCAATCGCGCTTGATGTCATCTTGACAATCGTCCTCATAAATATCGGCATCCGAGAGGATTATGCGACCGCGATCTTGATCGCGCTGGGCTCATTCAGTATATATGCGTTCATCATATTGTGGCGTTCGATTTCCCTGCGGACTGGCTTGATAGTCTGGGGCGCGGTTATCGCTATGGCGATGGCTGGCGGCATATTGGCCAACCTGACCACGCCTGCTGTTTCACGTTATTATTTTGCTCAACAATTGGCCGCCGTAAATGCGGTGGATAGCATTTCATGGCCAAAGGTGGCAGCCTTGCCGCCCGGCCAGACGAGGGATGCTCTACTTCCGTTAATGGTAGAACATAGCCCCAAAAAAACTAAGATAGCGGCGAGCATAGAGGGGGTGCCAGCATCGATTCGCCGCTATGATTTCGCTCAGCAACCCGCGGGCTTTGCTCCGGCGGCAAATGCCGAAGGGGATGTATTTACGCGCATCATCGGCACCGATATCGGCCTTGCCGAACAGGGCGTTAACTCCCCCATCCGGCAATTGAGTTCGCATATGATGAATGGCGGGCTGGCCGCCGGTGACGTGCACGGGGACGGATGGACAGACATTGTCACACGTCGTCCGGATCATGCAAATGGATTGTCTCTATATGCCAATATTGGTGGAAAATTCATACGCCAAGAGCTTGATTTGGGGAGCGTGGATGATCTGGAAGTAATGAATGTAGCGCTTGCCGATGTTGATGGAGATGCGCAGCTTGATCTTGCAGTATCGACAATTCCAGGCGGTGCATTTCTATTCTTTAACAAGAATGGAGAATTTTCCGCCAAAAATATGATCCAAATTGATGCTCCTAGTGCGCGTTTTATCCGTGCTTTCGCTTTTGACGATATGGATAAAGACGGTGATATTGATATTTTGCTGGGCTATTGGTCACAGAGCGGAACCATTGAAAGTTGGCACACTCCGCCTCAATTGACCCGCAATGAAATCCTTTGGAACGAAGGGGCTCACAATTTCAGGAAAGTCATATTGCCTGGCGCACCGGGACAAACCATGTCGATCATGGTCGCTGATATTGATGGCGATGGCTATTCAGACTCATGGAATGGGGATGACGTTGGACGCACCGATGGATGGACGCTATTTGGCCCGGGGCAAGTGGTAACAGAGCTAGGCAAAGACAATCAGCCCTTTCCATATTATACGCGAACAACGATGAGCCAAACCGAAGGGGATTGGAATAATGACCTCATCAGTGATTATTATTCCGCACAAATAGCAACAAGAACAGTTCGCGGTGACGCCTCGAACGGACAAGCCCGCAGAATATTTGAGCTTTGCCAGCAATTTGGGAAGGATCTTGGCTGGCACGTCCGGAAAATTCAAGATTGTGCGGCTGATTTGACATCTGCAGATCTTATTAGAGGCGGAAAAAGCGGCACGCAGCTGGATGGATGCGCAAGCCAGCAAAAGGCTGAGCATCGCGCCATTTGCGGCGCAATGGCGTATATCAGGCGATTGGAAAAACCTGATCGCGATCTTCTAGGAGATCGTGCACGCTTCGAAAGATGCTCAGCGAAACTCGGCCATCTGCCGTTGATGCAGCGCAATTGCCGCTCATTGCTTGAACCGGCGGTTCCAGGGCTAACGCGCAGAGATGTAGATGAAAAATATAAGGCTCCGTATAGGCGACATAATATTCTATTTACAGGAATGCCGGATGGGAAATTTGTCGACAAAGCAACGGAGACTGCTTCACATTCGCCCGGTTGGAGCTGGAATGCGCGTTTTGCCGATCTCGATCAGGACGGATGGCAGGATATTTTAGTTGGCACCGGCATGTGGCTCGCAACATCATCAACCAGTACCAATATTCTTTATCATAATGTTGGTAAGGGTTTTAAAGATGGCACTGATGCTTTTGGCCTGACCGATCTTATCCCGACCTATAGCTATGTCACGTTGGACTATGATCGCGATGGCGATATCGATATTATCCGAGATAATTCGGCGCTGCGCATGCTAGTCCATCGCAATGACAGGCCTAAGGGTAAAGGGCTTTGGATATCGCTGCGTCAAAATGGCAAAAACAGCATGGCCATTGGCGCAAAAGTGATAATCTGCACTGACAGGGCAACCAAGATCATCGTCGGTAAATGTCAGATGCGGATGATCCGCGCCAGCGGTGGTTTTATGTCTTCGGACCCGATACTAGCTCATTTCGGTATCGGCAACTCGGCACGGATTTCCTTGATGGAAATACGCTGGCCGGATGGAAATACATCCACTTTGCGCCCCGAGAATATGGGGGGTGGACACTATCTTATTGGCCGGCAAACTAGATGAATTGAGATGGTAATAGCTAGATAGTCAGCCACCATATGCGAATAGAGGTATTTACCTAGCTACGAATGCTCGTACTTCGATATCTGCGTTTGGCGGGCAGCTCTCCAATGTCCGCTTTCGGGATAAAGCCGTCACAGCGCTAATGCCCGCTTTGGGCACAAAAGCGGACGCTAGATATTCAGCTAATCGACAAATTCTTGCAGCCGTCATAAGTGTATGAAGTGACGGCAATCACGAGGGATCAAATTTGAACGCAACTCTATTCTTCTGGGCAGCAGCTTTGATCTGCTATCTCACTGTTCTCATCCACATATTCGCTGGCGGAAGGGTGTTTGTACGGCCATTTATGGCGGTCGAGATGGAGCCCAATTTGAAATGGATGGCTTATTATAGCTGGCATATTGCAACCATCGCCATTGCTGTCGTTGCCTTGGGCTATACAACTGCGGCTATCTGGTCAGAGAGATTGGACTACGCCATCATCTCCACTGGGATTGCTTTTTCGCTAATAGCGCTAGCAACAGGTGTGTCGGTAAAAGCAAAATTGCCATTGCGGACTTTTCCCATCATTCCGCTTTTTGGCTTGGTAGTCCTTCTTGGACTAGCCGGTATATCAGTTTGACCTCTGTCACTTCGCGAGGAGAATCTTCAATCTCTAAAATCAAGGTCATTGGCCCATCAATCTCTCCCTTTGTGACGAAGGTAAAGGCGGCGATTGCCTATAAGAAACTTCCATTCGAGCATCAGGAATATGTCGGCATATCTGAACTTAGGAAGCTGAACCCACAAACCGGAAAAGTACCGATCGTTCTTTTTGATAATGAGGTCATTTTTGATTCCAGCCTAATCCTGCGCAAGCTGGATATTGAGAAACCATCGCCACCTCTGATCTCAAAAGACACAGCGCTCGCTGCAAAGCAATATTTGCTCGAAGACTGGAGCGATGAATCTTTATACTGGTATGTTCAGGCTCTGCGGTGGAACACAAGAAACGAACCGCGAACTGTTGAGGAAAATCGCAGGTTCGTTCCCGCTCCACTCCGCTTTTTCGCGAAACCCATATTGCGCCAACTGGTTGGCAAGCAACCGATAGGTCAAGGACTGGGGCGGTTGCCCTATGAAATTCTTGTTGAGGAGCTGGAACTGCGTTTGGACAATCTTGCAGAATTGCTCAGACAACATCCGTTTTTCTATTCTGACCAGCCAAGTGTTGCTGATTTTGCCATCTACGGTATCAGCGCCACTGGCTTTTCTGGAGCCACTCCAGAATTTGCCAAGGCTTTCTCCAATCAAGCCGAACTAGTGGCTTGGAGATCCAGAATGGACGACCTTGCCTAATCCCAATGCGCGGGATCTAGCGCCAGCAGTTCAGACAGCTGCGCATAGAGCGCTGGCTCCCCGCGCTGCATCAACTGGGGTTTTTCAAAAAACGTCACAATCGCTTCGGCAAAAAACTCCTGATGGTTGTTTGCGCCATAGGGGTCGATCAAGGTATTATGTCCTTGTTCAACCCGTTCCACATGCTTGTGGAAGGCATCCAACATGGCTTTTTCCCAGCCCTGATAGGCTTGGCCCTTGCGCAAGAGCGGAATGCCATTGGTGTCGCCGGTCAGGCTGTCCAGCTGGTGCGCGAATTCGTGGATGACGACATTATGTCCATCGTCTTCCTCGAGCCCCCCGTGAAGCGCATGCTCCCATGACAAGATAACCGGTCCCCTGGCCCAGCTTTCGCCAAGCAGCGAGTGCTTGCCCTCGTGGACGACAAGCCCGTCATGCGTGTTGCGGTATATGCGAAAGGCGGAAGGATGGACCAACACGTTTCTGATCGTGCTGTACCAAGCCTGACTGTTGGCGATTAACAAGCACGCCTGAGCGGCGATCGAGAGCCTGATTTCCTCGGTTATCTCGAGACCTTGATTGCCTCGGAAGGTGACCTGATCGAGGAACAGATTGATCTTCCCTTCCAACTTGGGTCGCAATGCTTCCGGTAACCGGCGCACAATCGGGACCAGCCTAGCGACCACTGCGCGCTGCTCTGAAGTCAGCGGTGTCGCCAACAATTGTTCGCGCCGACGGTTTCTCGCCCAGCGCCGATACAGAAGCACGGCGACAATTGCCAATGCACCAAGGAGGACGGACAACCAGTTCATGCCTCTGAAGTAAAAACGAAAGGTGCAAAATACAATAGCGGCACAAGCAACGCCTGCGCAGCCGTTCACGTCACTGGATGTGCAACCTGTCGATGAAGTGCCAGTCAATGGATTGCGACAATTGAACCGGAACATTGGTAGTGTCCGCTTTGGGCGCAAAAGCGGACGCTTGATTTTGTCAAAAAAAAGGGACGTTGGGAGAACGCCCCTTTCTCTTCGCGAACGCGTCTAGTTTACATATCAAACCCTAGCGTTACGCCCCAGCGACGCGGTGGGCTGATATTGTGAAAGTCGAACAAACCTCCGACGGGAGTATAGGAAACTTCATACAGTTCCTTGTTCAGGTTCTTGACGAAGATGGTCACATAGGCCTGATCCCCGGGCATATCCCATCTGATGCTGGCATCGATAACATCATAAGATGGAATGCGACCGTCCAGAGCGCCGGTTACCAAAAGATTTTGTTTGCCAACATGCGTCCAATCCCCGCGGAAGGTCAGAATGCCGGCGTCGCCTAAGTCAGCTGCGTAGCTCACGCCGCCGCCCAAGGTCCATTTCGGTGCTCGCGATATCTCGAGATTGGAATTGTCTGTAGCGATTGAATCGCCATTCAAATCGGCAAAATATTCATCATAGCTGGCATTGTTGTAACCGGCCGAGAAATCGATATTCAAACCATCGATCGGCACCGCCGATACCTCCAGCTCAAATCCTTTAACGGTCGCACTGGCTGCGTTGTCGGTCACGGTTTCCTGATTGTTGCCACCAATTTGCCCGGCAAGGGTTCTGATCACGGTTCTCTGCAAATCGCTATATTTGTTATAATAGACCGCAAGATTGGTGCGGAGCCGGTTGTCGAACCAATCGGCTTTTACACCGCCCTCGAAAGCATTCACGCTTTCCTCATCAAATGGCCCAAGCGCGCCGGGCGTGCCGCCACGGCCATTGAAGCCGCCGCTTTTGAAGCCCTTTGAATATTTGGCATAGAGCAGAATATCGTCAGTCGCCTGATAGTCAACGCTGACCGACGGTCCGAAATTGGACCATTTGTTATCCAAACGGGTGATCGGCCCAAGGTTGGGGAAAGGCGTGAAGAAGGTGGCGAAAAAATCCTTCTTCTCTGAAGTGAAACGCCCCCCCACAGAGACGCGCAAGGCTTCGGTGATATTATATTGTGCCTGAGCAAAAATTGCGAAATTCTTATGCGTCTGTCCTGTGATCGCATTGTTCCGCGCTGTCGTCGGGCCGTTCAAAACATTGAGGAACGTGTCCCGGCGCAGGAAATATTTTTGATGGAAGTAATAGAGACCACCAATGATGTTCAGATCATCGGTAACATTCGCATTATACCGAAGCTCAGTCGAATATTGCTCGTGCGGTTGATCGCGCAATGTTTCGAAAAAACCTGCCGTCGTGCCGTCCGTGTCATTGTTGTTAATGTCTTTCGTCGTCTCGCGATAGTTGGAGATGGACGTCAAAGTCCCGGGACCAATCTCCCAATTGGCTTCGGCTGTGATGCCCCAGACATCAATGTCGCTGCGGCCCGGGACGTTGAAGGCAAAGGCTCTGACATCGTCGGTGCGCGCGAAGGACGGCACGTTATAGAATATCTGTAACAGCTTGTTGGGCGGTGTCACGTTGATCGAAGGCAGGTTTTCACTGCGCTCACGACTATATTCACCAATGACCGTCAGTTCGAAATTGTCGGTCGGCGTGAACAGGATCGACGGGCGGAATGTAAATGTGTTGCTCTTGCCCGCAGGTGTGGCTTCGCGTCTGCCTGGTATGCCGGTGAACGTGTTCAGATAATAGCCATCCAAATATTGCGAGAAGGCCGCGACTTTGACAGACAGAACATCGTCGATCAGCGGCGCTTCCGCCGCAAATTTAATATCTCTCTGTCCAAAATCACCGAGCGTCACTTGCCCGCGAATGTCAAATTGTCCGGTCGGACGCTTCGTGCGATAGTTGACGGCACCGCCGGTTGTGTTGCGGCCAAATAACGTACCCTGTGGTCCACGCAAAATTTCAACTTGTTCGACATCGAACAGATCGAGAGAGCTATTGGCTGTCCGCGGGATATATACGCCATCAACATAGATGCCGACCGAAGGATCCACCGTGGAATCCGGATCGCCGTTGCCGATGCCGCGAATGAAAACGGCAACCGAACTGCCGAAGTTGCCGATCGTGTTGATGGTCACGTTCGGGGCCCGACCACTCAGATCCGAAATGTCGGTTGCGCCGATCCGTTCCAGCCGATCAGCGCCAATGGCGGTCACGGCAACCGGTGCTTCCTGAAGCCGTTCGGTCTGCTTACGGGCGGTGACAATAATCTCTTCATTGCCGGAATTAATCTTTGACGATGATTCGTCAGATTGCGCCATGGCTGGAGTAGCAAGACCGCCCATCAGGCTTAATGCTGTTCCGTAGGCCAATTGCCGCTTAAATATGGTCTTTGATGCACGCATCATGTTTCTCCCCCTGATTGGCCTATTGATTTTGGCCGTGTTCTATTTATTTAAATGAACATATATTTATTTAATTATCGAACCACAGTCAAAACTGACAGGGCCGTGATGGATCGCAAAAGAGAGCTTTCAAAAGGAAGCAACCAGAGGGGATATGACTATGCCGAAAACAAATAGAGGTCTGCTGCTTTTGGGCATTGCCGCCGTCGCCATGGCGGTCTCTGGTTGCGCCAAACAATCGAAAGAACCGGGACAAGCTGACGCCTCCGTCGCACTGACCGAATATCCCGAGCAAGTCTTTTGGGGTGACCTCCATCTCCACACGCTCTATTCTTTTGACAGCTATAATTTCGGCAACAAGACGCTCGGCCCCGATGAAGCCTATCGCTTTGCCCAGGGAGAAGAAGTCGATGCCCATGGCGGCAGGAAAGCGAAGCTGGAGCGACCGTTGGACTTTCTAATGGTGTCCGATCACGCAGAATTTACCGGCGTTTTTCTCGGCATGGAAGAAGGCAATCCGGATATTATCGACACACCATTGGGCAAAGCCTGGGCCGCGATGAATGACGCCGGAGATACGGTCGGACCAATGGACGAGGTTGTCGCATCTCTGCGCGAAGGCAAAGCCAAAAGACAGCCGCCGGAAAGCTTCCGGAAAACAATTTGGTCAGAGCTTGTGGAAGCGGCGGAACGCCATAACAAGCCCGGCAAATTCACCACATTCGCTGGCTATGAATGGACGTCCATGCCCGGTGGCGGCAACCAGCACCGGGTCGTTGTCTATAAGGATAACAAGGACAAAACGCTGCAGACCATTCCCTTCTCGGCCGCAGACAGCAACAATCCGCTCGACCTATGGCGTTATCTGGCTGGCTATGAAGAACAGACCGGCGGCGAGGTAATGGCGATTGCGCATAATGGCAATATCTCCAACGGCAATATGTTCGGCGATGTGCAAAGCGATGGAACGCCCTTCAATCAGGAATATGTCGACCTGCGGGCCCGTTGGGAGCCGCTCTATGAAACGACCCAAGTCAAAGGCGATGGCGAGGCCCATCCCCTGTTGTCACCCGACGATGAATTCGCGGATTTTGAAAGTTGGGACGAGAATAATATTTCGATGGTCCCGAAGCCGACCGACCCCGCCGAGTTGAAAATATGGCTGGCCGGAGAATATGCCCGGGAGGGGTTGAAACAGGGACTGGACCTGCAGGAACGCTTTGGCGTCAATCCCTATCAATTTGGACTGATCGGTAGCACCGATGACCATACGGGATTGGCCACGGCGGACGATGACAATTTCTGGGGGAAATTCGTAGAATCCGAACCGAGCAAAGAGCGAATCAACAGCAAAATGGGCGGTCGCCTTTGGGAAAATTGGCGACTGACAAGCTCCGGTTATATTGGCGCCTGGGCGAGAGCCAATACCCGTGAAGAGCTTTTTGCAGCCTTCAAACGCAAGGAAGTATACGCGACCACGGGCCCGCGCATGGCTGTCCGTTTCTTTGGCGGTTGGGATTATCAAGCTTCCGACATGGAGAAATCAGGCTATGCTGGGATCGGCTATGCTAAGGGCGTTCCGATGGGCGGTGTGTTGACCGGGAAAGGGGACGCACCGCGTTTCATGGTCACCGCAATGAAGGACCCAAATGGTGCCAATCTGGATCGGGCGCAGGTGATAAAAGGCTGGCGCAGCAGCGATGGTAAGCTTCATGAAAAAATCTATGAAGTGGTCTTTTCGGGCGATCGCACAGTTGACCCGGCAACCGGGAAGATCCCGGCCGTCGGCAATACGGTGAACTACAATGATGCAAGCTACACCAATGATATTGGCGAGCCGCTTTTGGCGACATTGTGGGTGGATCCCGATTTCGATGCGAATGTCGCGGCATTTTATTATGTGCGCGTGCTGGAAATCCCGACGCCGCGCTGGACGCTCTATGATGCGGTGCAATTCAAGGTGAAGCCACCCAAAGACGCGCCGCTCATCACCCAGGAACGGGCCTATAGCTCTCCGATTTGGTACCAACCATCATAACCTATGGCACCGTTCGCAATCATGGTCCTTGTTGACCAATGAATTGAAAATTGCGAACGGTGCCTTGATGAAGGACAGACAGGATATTCTAGCGCCAGCGATCAAAAGAGGCCGCCCCTTTGGTAGCAGTTCCAAAAATACCCGCGCCCGCCTGATCAAGGCTGCCGAGGAACATTTTAACGCCCGAGCATATTCGGATGTGAGCATGGCAAAGGTCGCCGAATCCGCAGGCATCACCGGTGCGGCCATCTACAATTATTTTGATTCAAAAGACGATCTGTTGAAAGCCACACTTTCCAACCGCATTCAGATATACAATCAAACCATAAGGGATGCCGTTTCGGGTTCAGGTTCGTGGCAAGACCAGTTCAATAGATTGCTGGAAGCGGTTACTCCGCTACAAGGTGGGCCCTCCGGCTTCCCCATGATCGGGAATGTGGTGATCAACCGATTGCAGGAAGAGCCGGAAAAATTCCAGGAAATACGGGACTTGCGAGACGAATCCGCACAAGTTTTCCGTAGTTTGGTGGCCGCCGCCGTGGATTGCGGCGACCTCCCCCAAGATACCGACGTCGTCATTGCGGGCGACCTCATGATGGCTATCACGGCCGGCGCTGTGAATACCGTCTCCTTCTATCATCCTGCGCTGGATAGCATGGCACCCATCATCGACTCCGTGAAAGCACTGCTCGGCACGAAGGGCTGATTTTGGCATCTTGATTGAATACAGCTAATGTCCGCTTTCGGGATATTGCGGCCACCAAGCTGATGTACGCTTTGGGCGCAAAAGCGGACATTAGGATTGGGCAACAAAGCGGATATTGTTTTCACCGCGCATCCCAAGTAGCAATGTTGTCATAAACATCGTTGAAGTTACCAATGCGCTATGGATATTTTCACGAGGTGGCCCAATATCGATTACAGATGGGTTTTGGCAGAGCTAATAACGGCCACTGTTCAAAGAAAGAATGGGGTCAGACAAATGTTGAAAATTATATCAGATTATAGACTTTTGAAGTCCCTTAAACATCTTGAAAAGAATGACGCCTCACAGTCTCGGCAGTATCTCGATAAAGTGCTCGGAGTTCACGACGAAGAATATGACTTTATAGTCGCTTTCGATGCAATGGTAATGGGTTTTGAATCTCGTTACGACGATGCTCTCAGACGGTTCAAAGAGGCTCGGATTTTTCGAGAAGAATATTCCGATCCAGATAGCAAATACATAGTGCTTTTTTGTCAGTATTGGGAATGCACATTAGTTGAAGGTGGAAATTGCGAGAGGTTTAAGGACCAGGCACTTTCATTGGATACTGGAAAAAGTGTAAGGATGTTCTTAAAGCTGTAATGGTGACAATGAGCTTACTGTCTTTACCCATTGAAGCGGGAAACGATAGGTGGAAATCCAGAATTTACAGTTACAAATACCTAAAGCTAATGTCCGCTTTCGGGATATTGCGGACTTGAGTTGTCGGGAGAAGTTCTTTGATCAATGCGTCACAGGATAAAACTATATACCGTCGAGTTTTATCGTTAGAAAGCGTTTCAACCTGAAGATGGATCAAGAATTGGACAATTACAAAAAGTATGTCTTTGTCGACTTGATATTGCTGACCGTCGCTCTG
>NZ_JBDWYO010000006.1:0-1182174 GCF_039982395.1 Parasphingorhabdus sp. | reverse complement strand
CAGTCATGCCGCCAGGCGTGCTGCTGGGTAGCTATGTATGGACGGGATAACCGCTGAAAGCATCTAAGCGGGAAGCCTCCCTCGAGATAAGTTATCATAGAGTCGTGGAAGACCACCACGTTGATAGGCTGGGTGTGGAAGCAGGGTAACCTGTGAAGCTAACCAGTCCTAATTACTCAATTCGCGCTTGTAGAATCCCGCCATCAACAACAATGTTGGAAAGCATGTTGTCTGATGAACGGACAATTAAGCTCGGCCCATGGTCAACATGCACGGATTTCACCCGCTTGGGCGTTATTCCGAGCATGATCTTACCACATCGATTAAAAGACCCGTGATTACAGCTTATGCGCTTGCTTCATTGCTTGGTGGCCATAGCGCCTGTGCCCCACCCGATCCCATCTCGAACTCGGCCGTGAAACCAGGTTGCGCCGATGGTACTTTGTCTTAAGGCATGGAAGAGTAGGACGTCGCCAGGCATTGCAGCAGGCGCATGGAGATGTAGTCACGAGGAAACAACCCATTCACTTTTTCAAAAGCGGCCTGTCCCTCATACGGGCGGGCCGCTTTTTTGATTTTTGAACATGGCTATTACCGGTTCAAAATGTTGGCGCGGGATGGAGCAGTCCGGTAGCTCGTCAGGCTCATAACCTGAAGGTCGTAGGTTCAAATCCTACTCCCGCAACCAACAAGCTAAAATTGATCAATGTTTTACAAGCCTCGCTGGTTGCAGTGAGGCTTCTTTACGTTTGCGCAATGCTAAATAATCTCTGTGATCAGGCGTTTTGTTGCAGGAAGGCTCAATTGTTTAGCGTCCAAATCGATTCTAGGTATCCCTCTTAAATTGGCCATCGACTCGGTATGTCTGCGCAATTGCCGTTAGAGCTTCGCCGGGTCAGGCAATAACCGCCAATCCGGCCAGGACGGAGCCCCAACATCGCATGATCAAACAAGTCCGGAGACAATTGAACGGCCGTTCCCGATCGCCCTGTTTACGCAGGAAGCCGTCGGAACGTTTGGCAGGCCGATGAAGACACTGTGCCCATCGACAAGAGAAGCGGCCTGCCTGTGATCATAGATTTTACCCTTAGCGGTGCGAGAGAGAGGCGGCTTCATTCGCATGAAGATAAACATGATTGTCTTGGATCATAGCGCCAAATCCTAAATTCTTAAGCTCGAGTTTTCATTTGTGCCTTTTAGGATAACTGATATCTATCGTTCATGCGCTTAGACAATTTTGATCTCAACCTATTGGTGGCATTTGATGTTCTATTGCAGGAGCGTAATGTTACTCGGGCCGCAAAACGGCTTAATGTGACCCAGGCAGCGATGAGTGCTTCGTTGAAGCGGTTGAGAGCTTCCTTTCAGGATGATATTCTGACGCAACATGGCAAGAAAATGGTTCCGACGGCCCATGCTATTGCTCTAGCGCCGCGGGTGTCTGCAACCATCATGCATCTACGGACATTGATCGCCAGCGGCAGAGGCTTCGAAGCGGCAACGTCCGATCGGCTCTTCCGGATATCGGCATCTGACTATATTACCACTGTAGTGATCGTTCCGTTTCTAGAAATATTGCAACGAGAAGCGCCCCATATCCGCCTAGACATTTCTCTCCCCAGCGATGATTCGATGGAGCAATTGTCAAATGGTGGTATTGATCTGCTCTTGAGTCCTGAGGAATTCCTCGTTTCTGATCACCCCCGGGAACTTCTTTTTGAAGAACGGCATGTGGTCGTGGGCTGGTCAGGCAATCCTTTGATGCGTGAGCCGTTGACGGTGGAAGGCTTTTTGAACAGCGGTCATGTTGCTGTTCAGATCGGTCATCGAAACAGTTTTATAGAACGGGAATTCGAAGCCCAAGGCAGGGAGCGGCGGATAGAAATTACCGCTCCATCGTTTATTCAGGCACCCTGGCTGATACCCGGCACAATGCGACTGGCATTGATGCACGAAAGGTTGGCCAAAATAGTAGCGCCGGCCGCTTCGTTGACAATAGCCGAGCCGCCCATCGATTTACCAGTCATGCAGGAAATGATGCAATATCATGCCAGTCGAGAACGGGACGAGGCTGTGATCTGGTTGCGACAGCAATTGCTGCAGGTTGTCCGGCGCTCAGCCTGATTATTACACTATATAGTATAGACGAGTGCCGGCTTCCGGAAAATCATGAACTGGTGCCGTTGCGTTTTGTGCGATCGTCAAAATCCATCTATAAATACTATTTATGATTATTGACATAAACAAATGATTTTTACTATTAGCGAAAATGATTATTACTATTCTTGAAAGTGGTTTTTCCAATTTGTGAATCTGGCTTATTCACAAAAATAAGAAAAATGCCGTGAAACCGCGGTGAAGAATCACAATCCAAGGGGAGGAAAGTTATGAAGTTCCATATGTCCAATGCGTCTGCGTCTGCGTCTAAAGCAGCGCTCTCAGTTGCACTTGTCTCGGCGATGTTCGCTTCGCCAGTGGCCGCTCAAAGCACCGATAGTGCTGAGGCTGATGATCCTAACATTATTATCGTGACTGCTCAACGGAGCTCGCAAAACATCCAGGATGTTCCAGTCTCGCTGACTGCGGTTACTGCGGACACTCTTGCAGATCGCAACATTAATTCGGCCTCGGAAATCTTCCTTGCCGCGCCAACGGTCCAAATTTCGGGTTTTAGTGACAATGTCTCCGTCCGTGGGATCGGGACCCTGGCTATCACGCCTACTGTGGAATCAAGTGTTGGCTTTGCAGTCGATGATGTAAATGTCGGCCGGACCGCCCTAGCCCTTGGTGCATTTGACGATGTGGCGCGGGTCGAAGTCCTGAACGGACCGCAGGGTTTGTTGTTTGGCAAAAACTCCTCTGCTGGCCTGCTTAACATCGTAACCCGTCGGCCTGAGCTTGGGGAATTTGGAGGTTTTGTGAAAGCGGAACTAAACCTGCGCGACACCACGCCCGATGAAGGTTATGGCGTTATTTTGCGCGGCACGGTCAATGCACCGCTTGGCGACAGCGCTGCGTTACGGATCAATACCCGCTATACGCATCAAGACGGCATCGTGAAGTCAATCGGTACGGGTTTGACTGATAACAAAAAGGAAGATTGGGGCATCCGGGCGAAGCTGCTTGTTGAGCCGAGTGACAATCTTGAAATCTATCTGATCGGTGAATATGCTGAAACAAGCGGGAGGTTTCTTGATAGCTATCGCCTCGCTGATCCAGCCGGTAGAGTCGTTGATCAGATAAATGCCGCTGGCATTACTGCTGGCCCCGAAAATCTCTTTATTGCGCAAAATGGGGACACTTTTCGCAATACTCAAATCAGCAGTATTCAGGGAACAATTGCCTATACGTTGCCCAACGATTGGCAAATCATCAACGTGACAGCGTATAAAAACCTGAAAACCAACTCCAATCTTGATTCCGATCGGACCACTGGCGCCTATTTGGATTTCAACCGGATTGATTCGGACTTCTCCCAGTTCTCAAACGAACTACGGCTTTCCATTCCTGATACAAACAGAGTGCACGGCCAGCTTGGGCTTTATTATTATCAGGCCGACGAGACTGATGATCGTGCGCTCGCAGGATTTCAGAACCTCCCGGTTCCGGTGCGATCCGGTTTCCCCTTCTGTATAAATCCACCAGTTGTAAGTCCTGGGGGGCCGCCAAACTGCAATGTGAGCAATGACTTCTTCATTGGTCGGGATACCTCGACGGATTTCACCGTCAAAAGCTTTGCCGCCTTTGGGCAGCTGAATTTTGATGTCACTGATGCCTTGACGTTGATTGCGGGCGCCCGTGTCACGCGAGACAAGATCGACATCACTTCTGTCCA
This sequence comes from Parasphingorhabdus sp., assembly GCF_039982395.1. Classification (GTDB taxonomy): domain Bacteria; phylum Pseudomonadota; class Alphaproteobacteria; order Sphingomonadales; family Sphingomonadaceae; genus Parasphingorhabdus. Next base: position 1,178,339 of record NZ_JBDWYO010000006.1, on the reverse strand, counting down.
ACAGCAGCTATTCAACTATTTCGTTCCCATTGCTGACCCGGGGACATTCGTCGAAGAAGCTTCGAACACAAACTTTAGTTATAAGCTTGGTGCTCAATTCGACGTTAGTGATGATGTCATGCTCTACGGCTATTATGCGACGGGTTATAAAGGTCCTGCTTTCAACGATGTCTTTGTATCAACCGTGCCCAACCAGGTTGCTCCGGAAACCGCAGAGACGTTTGAACTGGGCTTCAAGAGCAGTTTTGCTGACAATTTGGTTACCTTCAACCTGTCCGCATTCTTGACCAAATATGACGACTATCAGGCGCAGTCATTCAACGTGCAGTTCAACACGTTCTTGCTGCAAAATGCCGGTTCGCTTGAAAGTAAGGGTGTCGAAGCGCAGCTTACCCTGCGTCCTGCCGAGGGTCTGACAATCAATGCTAATGCATCAATTTTGGACTCGGTTTACACAGAGTTTCTCGGTGCTGAATGTTATCCGGCCCAACCTGGTTGTGGACCAAACAACACCTTTGATGCATCGGGGCAACCGTTGCCGGCTTCAGCAAGCTTCACGTCAACGATTCAGGCTATGTATGAATTTGGTGTCAGCGAAGCGTTGGACGGTTTTGTAAGTGCTAACTGGTATCACCGTTCATCGCTGAATTTTGATGTCAGTAACAATCCAACAACGGCAATCCCGACGGCAGACTATATTGGTGCCAGTGTCGGCGTTGAATCAGAGTCCGTGCGCTTTTCACTTTTCTGCCGGAACTGCTTCAATCAAGTGCGCCCGACTGGTGTTACAATATGGGCGGGCGACGCTGCGCAGCGTGGCGTGTCTTCAACCTTCCAGAACTGGGATCTGAACTCGGTGCGCAACTGGGGTGCTTCGGTCCGTTTCAATTTTTAATAGGAAACCAAAATGCGCCTAATGCAAATAGTGATAGCCAGTGCAGTTGCACTGGCTGCCATCCCTGGTCATTCTAAGCATCACGCAGAGGCGCCAAGTGAAGACGCCGTCGCCGCTGATGCTGGCAAATGGATCACGCTAGGGACACGCGGCGGTCCCGTAACCATACCGACGCGTTCCCAACCAGCCAACTTGCTCGAGTTTAACGGCAAGAAATATCTTGTAGATGTTGGGGATGGGGCCGCAGGCCAGCTTTCAAAGGCAAATATGCAAACCGCGATGTTGGATGGCGTGTTTATCAGCCATTTGCATTTTGACCACACTGGGGGCTTGGCGGCGATTTTGGGCCTGCGGTTTCAGACGAACGCGCGGCAGACTCTAACCATCTATGGTCCGCCAGGAACACAGCAATTGGTCGATGGTCTTCTGGACTCAATGACACCGGGTGCGACGGCCAATTACGGTGTGCCAGGGGCGCCGCCAAAGGATCACCGGGCTGGCATCGAGGTAGTCGAGCTGCGCGATGGTGCCAAAGCTGACCTTGATGGAATGAAACTGTCGGTGCGGAGCAATACGCATTATAGTTTTATACCTGGCAGCGATTTGGCAAAGCGGTTTCAAGCCTTGTCCTACAGATTTGATATGCCCGGGCGTTCCATCGTATATACGGGCGATACCGGACCCAGCAGCGCAGTAGAAGAATTGGCGAAGGATGCTGATTTGCTGGTTGTTGAGATGATGGATGTGCCACTTATTGTTGCTGCGGTTGTGCGTAACAATCCCAAACTGCCTGCGCCAGCCGCAAAAAACATGGAATCCCACCTGACCAAGCATCACTTGCTTCCCAAAGATGTGGGAGAGATGGCTGCTCGCGCCGGGGTAAAGGCCGTTGTTGTTACCCATTTTGCCGGCGCCGAACCCGGCAATCCGAAATTTTTTGAATATCTGAAGACAATTGCGGAATATTATAAAGGCCCAGTGATCATCGCAAATGATATGGACGTCTATTGATCGATGGATGATCTGAATATTCTAGTCATCGGAGGCGGCATTGGTGGTCTAACTTCTGCTATAGCGCTAAGAGGCAAGGGACACAGAGTTACAGTAATTGAAAAAGATCCTGAATGGGCCGTCTATGGCGTCGGGATCATTCAGCAATCGAACGTTATCCGAGCCATGGACGAGCTGGACCTTCTGGATGATTATCTGGCTGCCGGTGTGCCTTTTGATAATGTTGCTATCCATACGCCAGAAGGTATCAAGGTCGCGGAAGTTCCCGCGCCGCGTTTGGTCGAAGGCTATCCGGCCAATGTCGGGATCGGTCGACCGGCCCTGCACAAGGTTCTGGGTGACCGGACGATCAGCTCCGGTGCCGATGTGCGCCTTGGGGTTGTTGCCGATACAATCGAAGATCAAGGAGACTATGTTCGGGTCGGTTTTTCTGATGGTAAGATCGAAGAATTTGACATCGTGATTGGGGCAGACGGAGTCTATTCAGACACGCGTCAGATGATTATGCCCGATGCGGAAAAGCCTGAATTTACCGGTCAGGCGGTTTGGCGTTACAATTTTGAACGGCCAAGGGACCTCAATTCTTTGCACGCCTATAATGGTCCGATCGGCATCGGGCTGGTGCCGATCAGCAACGAGCTGATGTATATGTATGTGACGACGCCGGAACCCGGTAAGCCATTCTATGAAAAGTCCGGGATCGCTCAATCGATGAAGGATAAATTATCTGCTGCGCCGCCGCAAATTCAGGAATTGGCGGCTCGAATCACCGACGATGAAGGCGTTGTCTATCGGCCGATGGACCAGATGATGTTGTACGGCAACTGGCACAGCGGCCGCGTTGTGTTGCTGGGAGATTCTGTCCACGCAACAACGCCGCATTTGGGGCAGGGCGCAGGCATGGCGATTGAAGACAGTCTGGTCCTCGCGGAAGAGGTTTCCAGCCATGACACCCCGTCCGAGGCCTTCAAAGCCTATCGTGATCGCCGTTTTGAACGCTGCAAGTATATCGTCGAGAAATCGCTCGCCATTTGTCATGGGCAAATAGGCAAGGGGCCATTGGTCGATCAAGCCGCGGCGACCGGCGAGATGTTTGGCGTCGTTTCGCAGCCTATTTAAATATAATTCTAAGGACTGAATGATGAGTCGAGTGACCGAAATTCGCTATGTGGGATACGGTGTCAAAGACTTTGACACTGAACGCAAATTCTATGCGGACGATTGGGGGCTGGCAGAAGTGCAAAGCACGGATGACATGGCCTGGTTCAAGACGCATGGCCACGACGAACATCATGTTGTCCGTTTGCACAAGCGGGACAGCGATTGCGTAGAAGTCATGGCGCTGGCGGCCGAAAGCCGCGCGGATGTAGACACGCTGCGCTCCAAGGTTGGTGATGCAGGCTGCAAGATCATTCACGAACCTCGCGATCTCGATTCACCGGGGGGCGGCTATGGATTCCGTTTCTTCTCGCCCGACGGACTGCCGTTTGAAATTTCATCCGATGTCGCACGCGGCGATCAACGGAAAATGGAGCGTTGGGAGGGGATGCCGCTGAAGATCAGTCATATTGTTTTGCATTCGCCCGATCACAAAGCAGCGGTCAAATTCTTTACCGATGTCCTTGGCTTCAAGGTTAGCGATTGGCTTGGTGATTTCATGTGCTTCCTGCGTTGCAACGACGCGCATCATCGCATTGCTTTTCTGCCGGGGCCGCCGTGCCTGAACCATGTCGCTTATGATATGCTGACTTTGGATGACATGATGCGCGGGGCCAATCGATTGGGCAAACGCGGTACTGATATAAAATGGGGCCCGGGGCGCCATACTGCGGGCAACAACACGTTTAGTTATTTCACCACACCAGCCGGCTTTGCTGTGGAATATACTTCCGAGCTTGAAGAAGTGGATTTTGAAACCCAGACGCCGACCGTTCACGAACCTGGCCCGCAGATAATGGATCAATGGGGCATTGGCGTAGGCGGTCCACAGACCATGCCTCAGCCAGCAGCCGATCCTTGTCTCTTCCAACCTTCTGAGGTCTGATTCCATGGCTCTATTTGAATATTTTCCGAACTATATCTGGAACCTCTCGGTCGCGATTGCGATGGAAAGCGGCGCGCAAATTGGTGAAGTCATCGATATGTGCCAACCGATTAAGGATGCATCTGCAAACGGTGCAGAAGCCGGCCTACCGCAATTTATGAAGCAATGGGCCGGAATGGGCGAAAAGCTGATCGAATTGGCTGCGGAGGATGAAGCCAAGGGGCGCAATTTTTCCGCTTCCAACAAGCTGGAGCGAGCATCGCTCTATCTGTTCACGGCAGAGCGCATGCAGGGCCATGGGCACCCGGGGCGGACCGAGACATTTGCGAAGGCGCGTGAGACGTTTGACCGGTCAACGACGCTTGGGGCGCTCAATCGTGAGCGGGTCGAGATTGCACTCGGGACCGGAACCATGCCCGCGATCTGGACGAAGGCACCCGGCGCCGGACGCAAGCCGGCGGTGGTGTTCTGCAACGGTCTCGATAGCAACAAGGAGCTGCTATATTGGACGCGCTTGCCAGAGGAGCTGGCACGCCGCGGCATTTCCACGCTTTGTGTCGACCAGCCCGGAACGGGTGAAGCGTTGCGATTGCAGAACTTGCCAGTTGATCCCCATTCAGAAAGCTGGGCCTCTAAGGCGGTCGACTGGCTGGAGACGCAAGACAATGTAGACGCGAGCAAGATCGGCATGACGGGCATCTCGCTGGGCGGCCATTTTGCACCTCGCGCCGTGGCTTATGAACCGCGGTTTGCCAGCGGCGCTGTATGGGGTGCCAACCACAATTGGCGCGAAGTTCAGGACCAGCGCATGGCACGCGAAGGAGAGAATCCTGTGCCCCATTATTGGGCGCATGTGCATTGGGCCTTTGGCGCGAAAGATCAGGAGGATTTTCTAGAAAAGTCAGCCACCATGAACCTCAACGGCCATATGGACGGAATCAAAGTTCCTTTCCTTGTGACGCACGGTTCCAACGATCGTCAGATCAGCGTCAACTACGCCCATGACCTTTACGACCAGCTCGTCAATAGTCCCCGACGCGAGAAGGTCATCTTCACCAACCGCGAAGGCGGGGTGGAGCATGTCGGCGCGGACAATATGTCATATGGCCGTGATTTGCTGTCCGACTGGTTTTCTGAAACACTGGGTGGGCAAACCGGATAGTAGATTAGACTGAAATGGCCTGCTGCTGCGCAGGCAAGAAGATGCGAGAAGGGATCAAAATATGAAAGAGCAATCGAGCGCTTATGGCGGGGCCACACGACATGGGGTTGTCATTCTTCTTGCAGCGATGATGCCGATCATGGCGATAACGTCCCTCATTCCCGTCTTGCCGCTTCTGTTCAAGGAATTTGGCAGCGTTAGCGGTAGCCAGTTTCTGGTTCCCATGGCGCTCACGATCCCGGCGCTATGCGTTGCGCTTTTCTCGCCTTTGGCGGGCTGGTTGTCGGACAAATTGGGGCGCAAGCATCTGCTGGTCGGCGCTTTAGTACTATACGCCGGCTTTGGCATTATCCCTTGGTTTCTGGACGATCTGTTCCAGATCATTGGTGCACGTGTTGCGCTTGGCATCACAGAGGCCGTGATCATGACCGTAGCCACCGTGTTGATCGGAGATTATTTCGAAGGCGCACGCCGGGAAAAATGGATCGCACTCCAGGTCGGCTTTGGCAGTGTTGCCGCCATTGTTCTGATCGCGGTCGGCGGTGGCCTCGGTGAGCTATTGGGGTCCCGCGGGCCTTTCCTTCTCTATCTGTTGGCTATCCCGATTGCGCTGGCAGCGGCGACGATATTGTTCGAACCAACCGTCAAGTCGACGGACACAGACGGCGAACGCGTAAAATTTCCCATCAAAGCGGTATTGCCGCTGATCCTGACCACGATTGGCGTTGGCATAATTTTCTACTCTGTCATCGTCCAGCTCGGCCCAATCCTGGGCCTGTCAGGCGAAGTTTCTCCGGCGACCATTGGTTTGGTTGGAGCGTTGACCAATCTATCAGTGGGCGCTGGCTCTATTCTCTTTAACCAGCTGAAGAAGAATGTCGGTCCACGCTTGCTTCTCGTCGGTCTGGTTCTTGCGGCCATTGGCTATTTTGGAATCAGCATGACGACGAGCTTCTATGCCTTGTGCGCATCTAGCATTGTTGCCTGTATCGGTGCCGGGATGTTGCTGCCCAACATGTTGACCTGGACCATGAATTGCCTACCTCCCGAAATGCGCGGACGCGGTATGGGCATGTGGACAGGCGCTTTCTTCCTCGGACAATTTGTTGCTCCGCTGGTCACTGCCTCTATCATTCCATTTACAGGCGGCTTTGCGGAAGCCTTCATGGCCTATGCCGTGGTGATTGCAGCGGGAGCAATAGTCGCGCTGGTCCTAACGCGTCGGAGCGCCGTTTGAACAACACGCTGCGCGCTTTAGGCGCGCTGCCGATCGAATTGGAGGCGGCATGACCGGACCATCACCGATACTGTACTTCGCGCCTTTGACTTGCGCGCGGGTGTCCTTGACGGCGCTTGAGGAAACCGGGCAACCGTTCGAAACGAAGCTGATCGCCTTCATGGCTGGTGAGCACCGGTCGGAAGAATATTTGGCGATCAATCCTTCCGGTAAGGTGCCGGCACTGCAAACAGAATCGGGTATTTTGACGCAAAATGGAGCGATTTTGCTCTATCTTGCCCAGAAATGTCCAGAAGCCGGGTTGTTGCCGCTGTCTGGAGATGCTTATGCTGATGCTAAGGTCGTTTCCGCACTTTTCCGGATGTCAGGAGATCTACATCCTCTTGTCACCCGCTTTGTCCTGCCGGGCATGATGCTATCGGATCCTGTGTCGTCTCCCGCGGTGCGGAGCAAGGCTGAAGAGATTATCCAGCTCCAACTGGCACCAATTGCGGCGCAACTGGGCGAGCAAGATTGGTTTCTGGGGGAGCGCTGGTCGATCCTAGATGCCTATCTGGCCTGGATATGGTTTCGGATTACCGGTGCAGGTTTTGACCCGACAATATTCCCCAACATTGTAGGTCATTTTGAACGTGCCAACGCGCGGCCTTCGGCCAAGGCAGCACTTCAGCATGAGGCACGCGCGGAGGAGCAGCTTTCCGCGCGCGGTCTTGCTTTTGCTCCGCCACAATCAAAGAAGTGAATCCATGATACTCGAATGGTCGGAAACGACTACGAACCGAATGAAGAAGGAAGTAAAACTATGACCGAGAAACCAATTCGCCGCGTCGTCACTGGCCATAATGCCGATGGCCAGGCGATCATTCAGGAAGATGGTATCGTCCCTCGCATCCAGAGGATTGGCGGCGATACCGGGCCGATGTTTTACGAAGTCTGGAACACGCGTGCTACGCCGGCTCCCGTTGACCCTGCCTCTGGTGAACCGCCGGAAGAGGGCATCATTCTCGCTCCACCGGCCAACGGCACCAGAATACGCGTTCTCGATATCCCGCCGGACGACGATAGTTTTGAGGATATGACGCCAGAGCAGGCGAAAGCACATTTTGCCGAAATCGGAGCCGCCGACGCCTCTTCTTTTGAAGGCGCGGAATCCCGCCATGCCCATATGCATCGCACCGAAACGATCGACTATGGGATCGTTCTGGACGGCGAATTGGTTTTGATTATGGATGAAGGTGAGGCCACCGTGGGTGCTGGTGATATCATTGTACAGCGGGGTACCAATCATGGCTGGTCAAACCGCACCGACAAAAATTGCCGGATCGCGTTCATTCTTATCGATGGAAAATATTCTGAAGAATTGCAGGGCTGACATGCAATTGGCAATCACGGGGCCAGCGGGTTTTGTTAGCCGCGTGGTTGCTAAGCATCTGAGTGACCTAGATTCTAGGGGATCGGTCCGGTTGATCGATCGGGAAAAACCCTATCCGACCGAATTTGAATCTACGGAATTGGACCTCGCTCATACCGGCGCGGCAGAACGCTTGCAGGACGGCGTTATGGTCGAACGGCTTTTAAAACCGGCCCGACCAAAGTAATCGACCTTGCTACGGCTCGCTTGTTCCATGTTGCCGGAATTATGCCAGGACAGACAATCGTCGCTGATGGCGGCACAATAATTAGTGACGGAAATTGAAGGAAATATTATGAAATTGGCAACATTGAACAATCAAACCCCAGATGGTCAACTGGTGGCAGTATCGGCAGATGGGAAACATTTTCTTCCGGTCGATGGCCCGGTGACCAATTTGCTTGCTGCTTTGGAGGATTGGCCATCGGTCCAGCCAAGCCTTACCAAAGCTTTTGACCGCCTTGCTTCCGGCGAGGGACAAACGCTCGTGGCCAGTGATTGCGCTGCACCAATGCCACGCAGTTGGCAGTGGCTTGATGGTTCCGCTTTCTCAACCCATGGTGACCTGATGCAAATCGCTTTTGGACTGGATCCTATCGATTCCGACCGACCGCTGATGTATCAAGGGGTGTCGGACAAGTTTTTTGGTCCGACAGAAGATGTGACGCTCCCCTCAACCGAGCATGGCATCGATTTTGAGGGTGAATTTGGTGTGATTGTCGATCATGTACCAATGGGAACGTCAGCGGAAGACGCGATGGCCCATATCAAGTTGATCGTCCAAATCAACGACTGGTCCTTGCGTGCCATTGCACCGATTGAGATGAAAACTGGTTTCGGCTGGGTACAGGCAAAACCGGCTTGTTCCATGGCACCTTTTGCGGTGACACCGGATGAATTGGGTGAGGGTTGGAAGAATGGTCGGGTCTGCCTTGATCTGGAAATTGACTGGAATGGCAACCGGTTTGGAGCAGCAAATGGTGCCGCAATGGACTTTGGATTCCACGAATTGGTAGCCCACGCCGCTTTGACTCGTGATCTGGTCGCTGGAACAATCATTGGCTCCGGCACGGTTTCCAACCCGAACTATGCTGAGGTTGGTTCCAGCTGCATTTCGGAGGTGCGTGCTATTGAAATGATCCGTGACAAAGGACCTGCGACAACCACATTCATGTCGTTCGGAGACAATATTCGTATGGAAGGCCGGGGCGTTGACGGATCGTCACCATTTGGTGTTATTGACCAGAAGGTTGTCAAAGCCTGATTCTATTGCTTGGGCGCCTTATGAGTGCATCTCATATGAGTTATGATTTAAAAGGCTTTTTACCAACCAGCGCCAACGGGTATTATTGAGAAAAGCCGCAATTCGTCTGCTATGGCGGAAGCATATAGATACAATATTGGAGAGTGACTTGGTATATCCTTTTACGTCTGATCAGGTGATGGTGCGCAACCGTTGGTATATTGCTGCCTTTAGTGACGAAATTACCCGCGAGCCGATGGAACGGACCATATTGGGCAAGCCAGTGGTCTTCTATCGGACCGAAGCTGGCGCCGCCGTCGCTATGTACGGGATTTGCCCGCACCGTTATTTCCCGCTCGCACAAGGCAAGCTGGAAGGTGATGCCATTGTCTGTGGCTATCACGGCTTCAAATTCGACTTTAACGGCAAGTGTATTGATATTCCTTCCCAAGGAACCGGTTCAGGGTTCTGCCAGCCGTCTTATCGCATAGAAGAGCGTGGTTCATTATGCTGGATTTGGATGGGTGATCAGGACGTATGTGACCCTGCCTTGATCCCGCCGTATGAGGACTTTGGCCTTGAACAGCCTGGTTGGTACGATAGTTCTTACAACTATTGTCTCATCAAGGGGCGGCCGCAATTGCTCGTCGATAATCTAATGGATTTGACCCATCTGCCCTATGTGCATCACCATATTAAAGGCGCTGAGGGTATGAAAGACCCGACTTTGACTCAGGAAGAGCGCAATGGATTCTTCAACGTAATACGAGAGATGCCGCTTTATTGGAATCCGTTCCATGAGTTGATCTACGGGAAAGATGCAAAATTTGAAGGCGAAGCCAGGGTTGAAAATGCAACGGCTGTTTACGGGCCGGAACTTATTCGCACGGGTCTGGGAACGATTCAATCTATTGATGGTGACACGAATATACCGCCGGAACTTGGTACCATTCACATATTGCATGGGATCACACCAGAATCAGAAAATTCGGTGCACTATTTCGGATTCTCCACACGTGATTTCCGATTGGGCGACAAGGGCTTAGACGAATTCCAGTTGAATTCGGATGTGAAGATCCGCGGACAAGACAAAGTTGCTATCGAGGCAGTGGAAACGCGGTTAGACGCGTCAGCAAAATTACAACAAGAGCTGCTGGTCAAATCTGACATTGGCGCGGTGAAAGTCAGGAAAATCATTCAAGGCATGCTCGATGCCGAAGCCAGTCAAGACGCATGAGCGGGGGTATTTCAACCTGCGGTCATGAACTGAAACCCATCCCTGTTGAAAAGCGCGGTGAGCATTTGGTCGTGGATATCCACGCCCATCTGAATGTCGCAGTGGCCGATGCGATGATCCGGTCCGAAATTCCCAATCCTCCGAACCCAATGGCTTTCATGTCGCCGACATCGATGAAGGTGAATGGCGCAATGTTTGGCGAAATTGGTAAGAAGTTAAATGGCGTCGATGACCGGATTGCCGATATGGACCGGCTGGGCGTCGACATGCAGGCTATTAGCCCTTCGCCTGGGCAATATTATTATTATGCGCCACCCGAGCTCGGACGGAGCGCAGCACAGGCCATCAACGATGGCATCGCCGATGCTGTCGGGCGGCATCCTGACCGTTTGACGGGCCTCGGCACAGTGCCGCTTCAGAACACAGAAATGGCGGTTGCCGAATTGCGACGTTGTGTGAAAGATTTGGGCCTGCGCGGCGTCGAGATCGGAACCATCGTCGACGGAGAAGAGCTCGCTGCAGAACGACTACGGCCCTTTTTCGCCGCTGCCGAGGAACTGGATGTGCTGCTTTTTATGCATCCACTGGGCTTCTCTCACGGTGAACGGCTGGCAGAACATTATCTCGACAACATTATCGGCAACCCGCTCGAATCTTCGATAGCGCTCAGTCATCTGATCTTTGGCGGTGTTCTGGATAGCTATCCCGGATTGAAGCTCTGTGTCGCCCATGGTGGCGGTTATCTGCCCGGCTATTGGGGCCGGATGGACCATGCCTATCGCGCGCGTGAGGATTGTCGTCAGCATATCTCCCGCGAACCTTCCAGCTATCTCCGGCAGGTTTGGCTAGACACATTGGTGTTTGACCAGGGCCAATTGGATTTCCTCGTCAAAACGCATGGCGCGGACAAGCTATGTCTGGGATCTGACTATCCGTTCGATATGGCAGAACCCAATCCAGTGCCGTTTCATGAGAAGTTGAATGACGCCGACAAGGCACAGATACTCGGGCTTAATGCCGCAGATTTGCTTGGATTGACCGTTAGCAAGGATGCCTAACGCCCGTTGACTTCAGAGGCGTTGGGAATGGAGAATTTAGTTTTCCAGTTTTTTTGCAATTTCCTGCAGTCGCCGGACGACCCAGCGAACCGCCTCGTCATTGGTATTTTTGGCAGACCATTGTGCGACTTCCCGTACCTTTGGAAATTCGAAGGGTAGTTCGAATATGCTAATTGGCAGCGTGTCTCTAATTTGAGTGGCGAGGCGCCGATGGATCATTGCGATGCGGTCAGTTTTGATAACGAAGCGAGGAATGGATGCAAAGCTTGGCGCGAAGGTTTCAATTTTCCGGTGAATCCCGATCCGTCGCAAAGCGGTTTCGTCAAACCCAGGGACATTGTGGTTTAGCCGGACCGAAACATGACCCAGTTGCTCAAATAGCTCGCGGGTCATTTCACCTTTGATATGCTGATTTTCATTCCAGCCAATTGCAACAAAGTCCTCTTCGAATAAATCTTCGCTGGGCAGATTTGCATCTACCAGAAAATCCAATGCAATGATTATATCTGTCTGGCCGCGCTGCAGCATAGCGACCGGATCTTCCGAAAGCGAAAGCACTGTGAAGCGCATATGGGGAGCTTCTTTGGAGAAAAGTCCCACCGCTTCTGTTAACAAAACATGTGCTACGACATCTATTGCGGCAATGGTTATTGCGCGATCTGATATAGCAGGGTCGAATTTGTCCGGCGTCAAAATCGTTTCGCGGATGAGCGCAAGCGCTTCCTTCACCGGCTGGATCAAGGCATCGCCTCTCGGGGTGCAGGTCATTGCTCGCCCTGAGGACACGAGAAGATCATCTTCAAAAAATTCCCGGAGCCTGCTCAAAGCGGCACTCGCACCGGATTGACTCAGATTGAGTCGTTCTGCTGCCTGCGACACGCTCTGCTCTTCGAGCAAGGCATCCAGAACCACCAATAGATTTAGATCGAGCTTTTCAAACCGCATAATGCACGAAGGCTAGCACCTATGAGGAAACGCGGCAATCATGAAACTGACGATCATGAACCGCCGCGAGTCAACTTTTCTGTCTTACCATTCGGTTATGAATGGGCCGAAATTCGGTGTTCTTCCGCCCGTTTCTTCAGCGACGACATTGTTCACTTGTCGGCCGAGGTAGGTGATTTCACTTTCGACAACATCTCCGGGGCGCATCCATCTGTTGCCGTGAGCAGCGCCATTGCCAGGAGGCGAACCGGTTATCAAAAGATCGCCCGGCGTAAGTTTGATCCGCTCTGATGCATAAGATAGGATCTTCTCCGGCGGGAAGATCATATCGCTGATCGGCCAATCTTGCATGGTTTGCCCGCTCAGTTTCAGTTTGATCTGTACTTTGCTGCGATCAACAAACTCCTTCGGAACGGCAAAGGGGCCTAGAGTTTTGAAATTGGGTTGGTGCTTGCTGATCCAGTCATAGGCGAATTTAATGTCTGCACGGCGGAATTCGTCGACGGTCCCGATGTCGTTGCACATTACATAGGCGGCAATCACGTCGTCTGCTTCTTCGGTGTTCAGATAGCGCCCGGTATTTTTAGTGATTACGCCAAACTCCAGCTCCCAATCCGGATGCTCACCAATCAGGGGGAGAATAATATCGTCATTCGCGCCGCATAGTGATGAGTGTAGGCCAGTCCAGAAAAACGGCATGCCTTCTTTGGCGCGCCGGTCAACTTCGGCGAGGTTCCGCTTGTAAAAGGACTCATCGCTCTCACCGGGCTCCCGCTTGTCCTGATTGAACTTATTGTGCGTCATCATTTCGGCGACATGGGCGCGATAGTTTGACCCTGCACACATCATATTGGGATGGGCGACGACGGGCAGCGCCTTAAGCTCCTCGAACCGCAGTTCCGCTTCACCTTTCTTGACCGCCAGATCATTGAGGCCATCGACGGCGCGATCCCAATCCGCAAAAATAGCGTGGGTGTCGTGGTATCGGCTGGAAAGATCGAAAACCGTTCCGTCTGGAAGGACCAGGCCGGGGAAGGAGCCGCCGTCTTTGGTTTCATAGGTGCCGACACCGAAGCTGCCTTCTGCGAGGCCAGTTGCGGGATTGAAATTGGTCATCGTCAAATTCCTTATCTATCTTCGCAAGGATGCTCGTGCTTCCCGCGGCTGGTCTTTGGAGCTGTTACGCAAAATATTTTTCGGGCGGCTCGGAGCTCCATGCGTCCATTTCGTGCGTCGAAATGTCATGATGGCCAGTCGGATGATCATGATTCAACAAATCTGTGTCTGTAAAGGTTTCGAACCTATATCTGTCCGGATCAAACCAGACATCGAAGATATGGCAGCCCAGTGGATGCCTACCAATGCCCCAGTTCGGTTCCCAGCCTCTCGACAAAAGCCACCGGTGCGCGCGGGCCTGTGCCTCGAAATCCTGTGCTTCGAAAGAAATATGGTGCAGGTCTGTCTTGTCAGATTGGGCGAGAAAGATCGCATGATGATCGACCCAATGCTCGCCGCGATCAATCCTCATGAAGGCCACAACCGTTTGATCGGGGTTGTGGGGGACATGCATGGAATCACTGACTTTCATCCCGAGTGTTTTCTCGAACCACTCCGCGCTAGTTTTATAATCTTTTACGAACAACCCCAGATGGCCCAACCGATACAGGGATGCGGGGCCGAGTGGCCGGGTGCTTTGTGGTTCTCCGAAGCGCGTCCGAGCTGCGGGTGTGTTGAGACGCAACTCCGGCTGCACTTCTTGCGGTGTATCACCCTCTATACCCCACACCAGATCAATCTTGAGCCCTTCAGGATTGGTCAGGGTCACGCCGAGACCACCGCCGGGCGTTTCCAGTTTGCGGATTTCGCTCGCACCGTGGTTTTTGACGGCGTCTTCCAAATCACTTTCATTTTCGACCAGGAATCCTAAGCCAGCAAAGCCACGTTCACCGCGATGAACTTGATAGCACCATGCGTCACCACCGCCGGTTTGCATGACAAAATGATCTTCGCTCTTCTCTACCGTCAAAAGACCGAAATCTTCAGCAAATTGGCGGGTTTTTTCAATGTCTGGGGCTGTGAAGGAAACGTGATGAAGGGATCGGATTGGCATTTCTATCTCTCTAATCTGCTTTCGGCACATCATAGTGCTCTCTTGATACTGCTACTTGAATCGGCTGAGATCCCTTGGAATGCAAACTGTTGTCAAAGATAGCAGCTATTTTGCGGATTGATTTCTAGATGCCAAGCTCTCTGAACCCAAGTGTCTTTGCTGTGCTTTAAGAGGTTGATTTTCCATCCAATTTCGGAATCGGGCTGTATCACAATCCAGGCGGCTGGATTTAATCAATTTATTGCGCTGAGGGACGGGCCCGTTTTTGATCCAAATACCATAATCATTGATAGCGGGATAAGGTCGGAGGCTATTATTTCTTTTCCCTGTTGCGCATTTCTTATCTTCAAAATACGCGAGAATCCATCTAAGAGCATTTTAATTACAAAAAACTTATCGAAATGTAAGGACGGAAAATGAGCTTCCCGCCACGGCAAGGCCTGTATGATTCAAACAACGAGCATGACGCTTGCGGCGTCGGTTTTGTCGCGAATATCAAGGGCGATAAATCGCATCTGACCGTCAAACGTGGTCTCGAAATTCTGGTCAATATTGACCATCGCGGCGCTGTTGGCGCTGATCCGCTTCTGGGTGATGGAGCAGGGATATTATTGCAGATTCCGGACGCATTACTGCGGGATTGGGCGGATTCAAAAGGCCTGAGCCTGCCAGCAATCGGGGACTATGCAGTGGCGATGTGCTTCCTTCCTGCTGATCCTGTGGAAGCGGAATATGCGACGGCGCATTTTGATCGCTTCATTGCCAAAGAGGGGCAAGTTCTAGTCGGCTGGCGTGATGTGCCAATCGATACCACGGGCATCGGCAAGGCTGTGCTCGACCAGATGCCGATGATTCGCCAAGCGATCGTTGGCCGAGGCGAATCGATGGCCGATCAAGACACGTTCGAGCGCAAAATTCTGGCGATACGCAAGCAAGTGCACAATCCGCTTGATGGGATCGCTGAAAAAAATGGCATGCCCGGCCTGTCAGAATTTTATATGCCATCATTTTCGACCAGAACCATTGTCTATAAAGGTTTGCTGCTCGCCGATCAGGTCGGATCTTTCTATGAAGATCTCAACAATCCTCTGACCACGTCCGCCGTGGCAATGGTTCACCAGCGGTTCTCGACGAATACATTCCCATCATGGAAATTGGCGCATCCCTATCGATTCATTGCCCATAATGGCGAAATCAATACGGTGCGCGGCAATGTCAATTGGATGAACGCGCGCCGCAGGACCATGGAGTCCGATCTGTTGGGCGCTGACCTTGATAAAATGTGGCCGCTGATTCCACACGGTCAATCAGACACGGCATGTCTTGATAATGCTCTGGAATTACTCGTCGCCGGGGGCTATTCTTTACCTCATGCTGTAATGATGCTCATCCCGGAAGCATGGGCTGGTGATCCCATGATGGATGCCGACCGTAAAGCCTTTTACGAATATCACGCCGCTTTGATGGAGCCATGGGATGGCCCCGCCGCAGTCGCCTTTACCGATGGACGGCAAGTTGGTGCTACCCTCGATCGCAATGGTCTTCGCCCAGCGCGCTTCTGCGTGACGGATGACGGGCATGTTATCATGGCCTCGGAATCCGGCGTACTTCCGGTGAAAGAGGACAATATCGTCCGCAAATGGCGTTTGCAGCCGGGCAAAATGCTGCTCATCGACATGGAGCAAGGCCGGATCATTGAAGATGAAGAGATCAAGGCCGATCTCGCCAAAGCCAATCCCTACGCAAAATGGCTCGAATCAACGCAATATAATCTGAAAGACCTCGACCTAAAAGATCTTGACGATGTTGATGCACCGAACGCGAGTGAGCAGGCCAATGCTGCATCGCTGTTAGATCGCCAGCAGGCATTTGGCTTCACGCAGGAAGATGTCACCAAGTTTCTCGAACCCATGGCATCCGACGGGCTAGATCCCATTGGATCTATGGGCACGGATACACCGATTGCGGTCCTGTCTGGCAAGCCACGCTTGTTATACGACTATTTCAAACAGAATTTTGCCCAGGTTACAAATCCTCCGATTGATCCCATCCGCGAAGAGCTGGTGATGTCGCTGGTCTCGATGATCGGCCCGCGACCCAACCTGCTGGGTCATGATGCCGGAACGCACAAACGGCTTGAAGTGGATCAGCCTGTGCTCACCAACGCAGATTTGTTGAAAATTCGTTCAGTTGAGGAGGCGCTTGACGGTGCCTTCCGCACCGAAACCATTGATATGAGCTGGGATGCGGCCAGCGGTGCCGCCGGTTTGGAAATGGCGCTCAAGGAAATGTGCTGGGCTGCAACCGAAGCGGTTCTCGCCGACCGGAACATTCTCATTCTTTCCGATCGCGCCAAAGGGCCTGACCGGATCGCCATGCCGGCTTTGCTAGCGACAGCAGCCGTGCACCACCATTTGGTCAGGCAAGGCCTGCGGATGCAAACCGGTCTGGTTGTTGAAACCGGTGAAGCCCGGGAAGTGCACCATTTTTGCGTTTTAGCAGGCTATGGCGCGGAAGCGGTCAATCCCTATCTGGCGTTCGAAACGCTTGAAGAAATCCGGGTTCGCCGTGAACTGCCGCTGACAACAGAACAGGTTGAGCAAAATTATATCAAAGCGATCGGCAAGGGCATTTTGAAGGTCATGTCGAAAATGGGCATATCGACCTATCAAAGCTATTGCGGCGCTCAGATTTTCGATGCGGTGGGCCTGTCGAGTGAATTTATTGAAAAATACTTCACCGGAACAGCGACGATGATCGAAGGTGTCGGACTGGCTGAAATCGCCGGTGAAACCGTTTATCGTCACACCGAAGCCTATGGCAACAACCCGATCTACAAGAATATGCTCGATGTGGGCGGGATCTATGGCTATCGCCTGCGCGGCGAAGACCATGCGTGGACACCGGCCAATATTGCGAATTTGCAACATGCGGTGCGCGGCAATGATCCAAAAAATTATGCGGAATTCGCGGCCTCGGTCAACGAACAAAGCGAACGCCTTCTAACCATTCGCGGTTTGATGGAACTCACCAAGGCGAATGAACCGCTCGACATTGACGAGGTGGAGCCAGCGACCGAAATCGTGAAACGCTTTGCTACCGGTGCGATGAGCTTCGGTTCGATTAGCCGTGAAGCGCATACCACTTTGGCTATTGCGATGAACCGGATGGGCGGAAAATCCAATACCGGTGAAGGTGGCGAAGAACCCGATCGCTTCACCCCGATGGCAAATGGCGATTCCATGCGGTCTGCGATCAAGCAGGTTGCCAGTGGCCGTTTTGGAGTTACCGCCGAATATCTGGTC
Organism: Parasphingorhabdus sp.; assembly: GCF_039982395.1. Classification (GTDB taxonomy): domain Bacteria; phylum Pseudomonadota; class Alphaproteobacteria; order Sphingomonadales; family Sphingomonadaceae; genus Parasphingorhabdus. The sequence goes on along the minus strand of NZ_JBDWYO010000006.1, from coordinate 1,160,681 downwards.
AATGCCGATGATATTCAAATCAAAATGGCGCAGGGTGCCAAGCCAGGCGAAGGCGGCCAGCTTCCGGGTAGCAAAGTGGACAAGAACATCGGCAAGGTTCGCCACTCGACGCCGGGTGTCGGCCTGATTTCTCCGCCGCCGCACCATGATATCTACTCCATTGAAGATTTGGCACAACTGATTCACGATCTTAAAAATGTGAATACAGGCGCCCGTATTTCGGTGAAGCTTGTTTCCGAAGTCGGAGTGGGAACCGTGGCGGCTGGTGTGTCAAAAGCACGCGCCGATCATCTGACGGTTTCCGGTTATGATGGCGGTACCGGTGCTTCGCCATTGACCTCTTTGACACATGCCGGTTCTCCTTGGGAAATCGGCTTGGCTGAAACGCAGCAGACATTGCTGTTGAACGGGCTGCGCTCCAGAATATCTGTTCAGGTTGATGGCGGCCTGCGGACGGGCCGCGATGTAGCCATTGGCGCGCTCTTGGGGGCAGATGAATTTGGTTTCGCAACGGCCCCGCTGATTGCGGCTGGTTGCATCATGATGCGCAAATGTCACCTCAACACCTGTCCGGTGGGCGTCGCAACTCAGAATCCTGAATTGCGCAAGAAATTCACCGGTCAGCCTGAATATGTGATCAACTATTTCTTCTTCGTAGCTGAAGAGCTGCGCCAGATAATGGCTGAAATGGGCTTCCGCACGCTGGAAGAAATGGTCGGGCGGGTGGACAAGATCAACATGAGCAAGGCTCTGCATCATTGGAAAGCAGAGGGAGTCGATCTGTCCCGCTTGCTCCACAATGTAGAACGTCCTGAAGGGGAAACGCTGCACCAGACCATGACGCAAGACCATGGACTGGATGCTGCACTAGACAAAGATTTGATTGCTGCAGCGGCCCCGGCTTTGGAAAATAGCCAGACCGTCAAGATCGAACGCAAAGTCAAGAATGTCAATCGAACCGTTGGTGCCATGCTCTCTGGTGAAGTTGCGAAAATCTACGGGCATGAGGGGTTGCCGACCAACACAATTCAATTGGCTTTTGAAGGCGTTGCCGGACAGAGCTTTGGCGCGTTTCTGGCGCATGGTATCACCGCTGAACTGGTGGGGGATGCCAATGACTATGTCGGGAAAGGCCTTTCGGGTGGCCGGGTGGTTGTGAAACAGCCCGTTCATGTCGATCGCAATCCGACCGAGAATATCATTGTTGGCAATACTGTTCTCTACGGGGCTGTCGCTGGCGAAGCCTATTTTAATGGCGTCGCCGGAGAGCGTTTTGCGGTACGAAATTCCGGCGCCGTCGCGGTTGTCGAAGGTACCGGCGATCATGGTTGTGAATATATGACAGGTGGCGTGGTTGTAGTGCTAGGCAAAACGGGTCGCAATTTCGCGGCCGGCATGTCTGGCGGTGTTGCTTATGTTTATGATGAAGATGGCTTGTTCGCTCAACGCTGCAACATGGCGATGGTGGATATCGAGAAGATCGATAGCGACAGCGAAAATGGAGAAGGTACGGTGTTGCCGCAGCAGCTTCCGGTCAATGTGCATGATTATGGCATGGGCGACATGCTATATCATGATGCCGAGCGATTGCGCATTTTGCTAGAGCGCCACAAGCTCCATTCCGGCAGCAGGCGAGCAGGCGAGATTCTTGATAATTTCGAAGAGGCTCTCGGCCGTTTCGTCAAAGTGATGCCAAGCGACTATGCTGCGGCGCTGAAACAACTCGAAGCCGAGCGTCTTGACGCTATCGTTGCTGCAGAATAATTGAAGAAATTGGAGTAGACCGTGGGTAAAGTAACTGGCTTTCTCGAGATTGATCGCAAAGAAGCGACATATGCTGATCCCAAGGAACGGCTGACGCATTATAAGGAATTCACCAATCCGTTGTCGGAATCTGAGATTAAAGATCAGGCCGCACGTTGCATGGATTGCGGTATTCCATATTGCCACAACGGCTGTCCGGTGAACAACATCATCCCGGACTGGAACAATCTGGTCTATGAAGGGGATTGGAAAACCGCGTTGGAAACGCTTCAATCGACCAACAATTTTCCGGAATTTACCGGTCGTATCTGTCCCGCGCCTTGCGAAGCCAGTTGCACATTGAACATTGACGATGTGCCGGTGAATATCAAATCCATCGAATGCGCTATTGTGGACCGCGGGTGGGAAGAAGGCTGGATCACGCCTCAAATCGCGGAAGAAAAAACCGGAAAATCGGTTGCGGTAGTTGGCTCTGGCCCTGCTGGCATGGCATGTGCCCAGCAGCTCGCCCGTGCCGGACACAGTGTCACCCTGTTTGAAAAAAATGACCGTATGGGCGGTTTGCTGCGTTACGGTATTCCCGATTTTAAAATGGAAAAACATTTGATCAACCGTCGCTTGGTGCAGATGGAGGCGGAGGGTGTTGAATTCCGCACCAGCACCGAAGTGGGCGTGACTGTATCGGTTGAATCGCTGCAAGAAAATTATGACGCTGTTGTGATGTCAGGCGGCGCAGAGAAGCCGCGTGCGCTTGAAATTCCTGGCTATGAAATGCCGGGTGTTCGTTTGGCGATGGAATTTCTGTCACAACAGAACAAACGCAACGCGGGTGATGATGAAGTGCGGGCCGCGCCGCGCGGAACCATTACCGCTACCGGCAAACATGTCATTGTCATTGGTGGCGGTGATACGGGATCGGACTGCGTCGGCACTTCCAATCGCCAAGGCGCCGCTTCGGTTACCCAGATTGAAATCATGCCAAAGCCGCCTGCAAAGGAAGACAAGAGCGTGTCATGGCCCGATTGGCCTTTGAAATTGCGCACATCTTCCAGCCATCAGGAAGGCTGCGAACGCGACTGGGCTATTCTCGCAAAACGTGTGGTTGGCACGAACGGCGACGTCGAAGGTATGGAATGTATCCGCCTCGAGTGGGTTGACGGTCAGATGGAGGAAATCGCGGGAAGCGAGTTCACGATCAAGGCAGATCTAATCCTCCTCGCCATGGGTTTCGTCGGCCCCCGTAAAATGGGACTGGTCGACCAAGCAGAAGTGGAGCTGGATGCGCGAGGCAATGTTGCGGCCAATGTGACAAGCTATACCACCAGCAAAAGCGGTATTTTTGCGTGTGGCGATATGCGCCGGGGGCAAAGCCTCGTTGTATGGGCCATTCGTGAAGGTCGGCAATGCGCGCGGGCCGTGGACTTGCAGCTTATGGGTGCGAGCTTGCTGCCACGCTGATTCCGGTTTTGGCGAATGATACAATGGTCGGGATGGCGATTTAAACGCTATCCACGACCTTTGTTCGTTCATATGTATAGGCGGCGTGGAGATGATCATCGTCTCCATGTAGGCAAACGGCAGGACCATCAGCTTTGAACAATATTTTGCCGATCTTTCGCTTTTTGCAGACAAAAACCGAGGCCGGTCAGAAAACCGCCTTGATCACGCTTATCGACGTTACCGGCGCGTCGACCCGCAATCCGGGTGCGCATATGGCTGTGGCCGAGGACGGTTCTTCGACAGGTTCTTTCTCGGGTGGTTGTATCGAAACAGCGGTGGTGGCCGAAGCTCTCGCGGTGATCGAGGCCGGACACCCCCGCGAGGTGCGATTTGGGGCCGGGTCCCGCTATCTTGATATTCGTTTGCCATGCGGCGGTAGCATCGATCTGCTCTTTACTCCGATTGTGGATGGCGAGGTGATATCCGACATTCATGATCGCGTCACAAGACGCGAGCCGCTGACGATCATTCTGAATAGTGACAGCCGGGACATTCGCTGTGAAGCGCAGCATTCGCAAAAGATATCAGTGGAGCGGGAGGGAGCTCAGATATGGGTTCATCATATTCCGACGGCCAAGATCATTGTCCTGGGCCACGGACCCTCAGTCGAGAGTCTGGTGAGGCTCTCGGCGAGCTACGGCATAGATGCAGCCATATTGTCGCCCGACCCTATGGTGATTGAAGCCCTTGAGGGTCTGACCGTCTCTGCCGATCTGCTAAAAACACCTCAAGCGACGGCGCTTCTCGATCCTGATCCCTGGACCGCCTGCATCTTCTATTTCCATGACCATGATTGGGAAGGGGCGTTGATGAAGCAGGCTCTGTTTTCCTCGGCTTTTTATATCGGCGCTATGGGCAGCCGCAAAACCCATGAGATCCGCCAAGTAAATTTGCGAACTCTCGGGGTTGCCGATGAAGCACTTGGACGTATGACCGCCCCCATCGGTCTGATCCCGTCGACACGGGACCCCGCAACCTTGGCTTTGTCCACACTGGCCGAAGTGGTGGAAAGCTATCACCGGCATTTTGGAGGCCGGCCATAAGCGGTTCGACAATCAACTCTGTTCCTTCCCGTGAAAATCTGGACTAGAAGCTTGGTCCTGTTGCATGTCGGTTTCGGGGAATAATATGAAATATCGTCTGGTTTCGGTTGTCGCGTCCTTGCTTTTTGCCGGCTCTGCGCTGGCTCAGGATAAAACTGACAAGCCCGCTGATGAAAAATGGGACGTCAACGCACCGCAAGGCGCAACGATCAAGCAAGTGCCGATCAATGTCGATGAAGGCAGCTGGATCGACGTCGATGTCAGCCCCGATGGGCAGAGCATTGCCTTCGCCTTGCTCGGCGATATTTATACCATGCCGATTGCCGGCGGTACTCCAACGCGAATTGCCGAAGGATTGGCCTGGGAAGTGCAGCCACGCTTCTCTCCCGATGGCAAGAGAATTGCCTTCACCTCAGATCGCGGCGGCGGGGACAATATCTGGATCATGCAGCCCGATGGCAGCGGAAAGCGGCAAGTCACCAAGGAAGAGTTCCGGCTGCTTAATCAACCCAGCTGGAGTCCCGACGGCCGTTATATTGTCGCCAAAAAGCACTTTACCACGGCGCGTTCGCTCGGAACCGGTGAGATCTGGCTTTATCATGTTTCTGGCGGCGGCGGAGTGCAGCTGGTCAAAAAGCCGAGCGAAGCGCATCAAAAGGAACTCGGTGAACCCATTTACGCGCCGGATGGCAAAGCAGTCTATTATACCAAGAATATAACGCCGGGAAGCTCCTTCATTTATGCCCAGGATAGCAATCGTGACCTGTTCAACATTGAAAAATATGATCTGGAAAGCGGTGAAATATCGACGGCGGTTTCGGGTCTCGGTGGTTCTGTTCGACCCAGCCCGTCTCCCGATGGCAAGAAGATCGCTTTCGTTAGGCGGGAACTGACGCGATCTAAATTATATGTGAAGGACCTGGAGTCGGGCATCGAGCAAAAAGTCTATGATGTCCTAGATCAGGATGTTCAGGAAACATGGGCGGTGACCGGTGTTTATCCTAATATCGACTGGACGCCGGACAGTCAGACATTGGTCTTCTGGGCCGGTGGAAAAATCCGTCGTGTTGCAGCCGACGGTTCCGCTGCGGCCGTCATCCCCTTTCAGGTTAATGACGGCAGAGGCATAGCCGATGCGCCGCACCCCAAGATTGCGGTGGCGCCGGACAGTTTCACCGCAAAAATGCCGCGCTTTGCAAAAGTGTCGCCCAATGGTCGACAGGTGGTGTTTGAAAGTCTCGGTAAGCTTTTTGTGAAGCCGATGACCGGCGGCCCGGCCAAACGTCTGACTCGTGGTGGCGGGGATATGGAACTCTTTCCCTCCTGGTCGCGCGATGGCCGATCGATTGTTTTTGTGGGCTGGACTGATGCCGGGCTAGGGCAGATAAAAATTGTGGCTTCGAACGGCGGATCACCGCGCACGGTCACAAACCGACCCGGCCACTACGCTCGTCCGCAATATTCTCCAGACGGCAAGATTGTCGTGTTCGAGATGAAGGATGGCGGCTATCTGACGTCTCCCAAATGGTCTGTGCCGGACGGTGTTTATCGCGTTGCTGCATCTGGCGGCGCGCCCGATCGCGTAATGAAAGGTGCGGCCAGTCCGCAGTTCGGCGCGAGCAGCGATCGGATATTCATGGTGGCCAATGAAAAGAACAAACGTGTTCTGATTAGCACTGATTTCTCCGGCGAAGCAAAGCGCACGCATGCCACTGGCGAACTGACCAATGATTTTATTGTCTCGCCGGACGGGCAGCATATCGCCTTTCGTCAAAGCTATGAAGCCTATGTCATGCCGCTAATGCCAGGCACGCAGGCGGTGGACGTCAGTCCAAAGAGCAAAAGCCTCCCGGTGACTCGTGTGAGCACCAGCGGTGCTGACTATATCCACTGGTCCAATGGCGGTGAGCGACTGCATTGGAGCCTCGGATCAACTGTTTATTCGGAGCAAACGAGCCGGTTGTTTCCTGACGCGCCGGCCGCAAAAGATGCGCCCAAATATCAACGGCAAACCAGCGGTGTTTCGTTGGTACGAACCATCACGGCTGAGAAACCATCTGGTATCGTCGCGCTTGTGGGAGCGCGCATTGTCACCATGGCTGATGATGAAGGCGGAATCATCGATGACGGCGTGATCGTCATCCGCGACAACCGCATTGCCGCTGTCGGCCCGCGTGGTTCGGTCAACATCCCGGCTGGTGCCGCGACGGTCGATGTCACCGGCAAGACCATCATTCCGGGTCTGATCGATGCTCATGCCCACGGACCGCAAGGCAGCGACGAGATTGTGCCACAGCAAAACTGGTCCTTGTTGCAAAATCTGGCGCTCGGCACGACCACCATCCACGATCCATCCAGTCGCGCGAGCGAAATATTTGTCGCTGGCGAGATGCAGCGCGCTGGCATGATCCTCGGGCCGCGGATATTCTCGACCGGAGAGATCGTCTACGGGGCAAAGGCCGCGAGCGTTTATGCCGAAATCAACAATCTCGATGATGCATTGGCCCATGTTCGCCGTCTGAAGGCGCAAGGTGGTCGGAGTGTCAAGAATTACAACCAACCGCGGCGGGAACAGCGGCAGCAGGTCGTTGAGGCCGCCCGACAGGAGGATATGCTGGTCGTAGCAGAGGGCGGTTCTTTGTTTGGCATGGACATGGCGCTGGTTGCCGATGGCAACTCCACGCTGGAACATAATATTCCGCTCGAAATATTCTACGAGGACGTAGTGCAAATGTTCTCCCAGTCGCAGACCAATTACACACCGACATTGGTGGTCAGCTATGGCGGTCTCGCGGGTGACCCTTATTGGCGACAAGCGACCAATGTCTGGGAAAACCCCTTGCTCATCCATACACCGCCGAAAATATTGGCAGCTAACACGGTCCGCCGGACCAAGGCTCCGGAGGGCAGCTTTGTCGATGACGACAATGCCCGAGAAGCCAAGAAACTGTCCGATGCCGGTGTTAAGGTAGCGATCGGTGCCCATGGCCAGCAGGCCGGTATCGGTAGCCACTGGGAACTGTGGTCCTTCGTCCGCGGTGGTATGAGCCCTCTCGAGGCGCTGGCCACCGGCACAATAGATTCTGCGCAGTCGCTAGGCATGGACGCCGATATCGGATCGCTGGAGGCTGGAAAGTTGGCGGATATGGTCATCCTCGATGCCGACCCAAGCACGGATATTCGGAATAGTGACAAAGTGTATCGCGTGATGCTCAATGGCCGGATGTACGATCCGCTGACGATGAATGAAGTGGTGACAGGGGATCGAAAACGCGCAAATTATTGGTGGGAATGATGGTCGGTGGTCGATTTTCGGGCGTCAGAAAACGCGACAGAAATGGTTCCTGAGAGTCTATGAAAAACAGTCAGGTGCTGTCACTGCCGGGGGGAGGATCAGCAGGGGCCTCTGGAGATCTTTGTCACCTAGTCCTCTTCATCGTCGGGCACGTGACGTAAGATGTCACCGGCCTCGCACTCTAGATAGTCACAAATCTTGGAGAGTGTCTCGAACTTAACGCCTTTGACTTTGCCTGATTTCAGGAGCGACAGGTTCGCATCCGTAATTCCCACATGCGCCGCGAGGTCTTTCGACTTGACCTTGCGGGTAGCCAACATGATGTCGAGAGTTACTTCAATAGCCATCAAATATATTGCTTTGTCTCTTCCTTTGCGACCTGACCTTCTCGCAAAGCCTGCCCCAATGCGAGAAGAACCACGCCGACCAAGAGATATAGGAAATCCAGATCGACGAACGTGAGAGGAAGCGAATATTTATTCTCCGTCCAAAAGCCAGAAACGCCGAGCACCGGTATGACGACCGCGACAAACCGGGTCGTCAAATAGAGCAAAAGCATAGCCACGCCCAAACGTTTCAATGCGCTGCGCGCAGGGTCAACCAGCATCTCACCCCGTTCCGCATATTTGAGGAAGCGGTTCAACGAAAAGAACAGCAGGCCAAGCGAGACAATTGCCAAGAGGTTGGTCGCAACAATAGCCAGAATCGTCTGTATGTTCATGGAGAGCGACGCTGCATCTTCGTCGATAATATCGATCAGCAATTCCTGATCACCGAATAATGCTGCAATGCACGCATATGACATGGCCAGACCGGCAACCAATGTCATGACGCCTGCCAATATTCTCAGCACTCGATACAACAGCCGACTTTGAACGTTCCGCTCGCTTTCCATATCACCTAATCTCACAGCATTGAGTTTCATCTATACAATCCATTTTTCATTTGTGTAGCCCACTTCCAAGATGTGGAATTCCCGCCTTTTGTCTGGCTAGGTCTAAAATATGCCGTTGTGCATCGGAACATGGCACGCCAGCAAAACTTCAACAGGACGCGTGACATGCTCTAACAACCGAGACGGTCTTGCTGTTCGCGGATATAATTTTTGGCGGCACGGTGTTCGTCCTCATCCAGTTGATCGCTAAACGAATCCAGTTCTGCGTTGGTTGACTCCCTGCCTTTGGTAGTAAGGCTGGTCACTGAGTTCAGAAATGCTCTAGTCCCCGCCTTCCGTTCGCCATCTTTCTCATAGTCAAATGCAACGTCCAACTGGGCGCATGACATGCTATTAAACCGAGTCATTTGTCGGTCACTAAGACTTGCACAGCCTGAGAGGAGCGCCGCGATCGGCAGCGAGATTAGGATAGTCTTCATAGTATATCTCCGTGTTTTGAGTCGGTCTGAAAAACTGCTTAAGTTGGTCAAACCGTTGTTGTGATGAAGGGTATGCTGCTGGACGGATCGACTTCGGGGTAGGGGAATCCGTCCAGCAACAATCGCTAAGCTAGAACCTTAGAGTCGCGCCTGCCAAAACCTGATTTGACCGCAGGCTTCCGTCCAGCTTGTTGCGGCGATATTCCACCCGGAAAGCCGCATTCTCATTGAAAGCAAATTCAGCTCCTCCTCCAAACATCAGACCGTCAGCATTCTCATTGGATGAGGCAATTGCGCTGTTGTTTCCGTTTGCGAACCGGCTGACCGAATAGCGTTTGCGATTATATCCAATGCGGCCGTAGAATAAGGCACGGTCTGCCAGAACAACCCCTGCTCGGACGGATGCATCGGCGGACCACTTCGGGTTTAGTTCCGCCGACCCGCCATTGGCGATGTCACTGGTGATCGTTTTTCCATTTGGGCTAAAACCAGCTTCGACGCCAACTACAACCTTGCCCATCTGAAGGTCATAGCCGAGGTAGCCACCGTAAATGATGCCGCTTTTCTTTGCATTGAGTGTGACGGCGTTGGCACCTTCCAGAATTGTCTCGTCGATACTTTGACGATCGTAGCCACCTTGCACACCAACGCTGACCCCGGTGAAAAGGTCGTCTGTATTCTGCGCAAAAGCCGCCTGAGGCGCGCTTATCGCAACAAGCGATGCGGCCACAATTGAGAGAGATTGGTTGTATAAATTCATATTTCGTTCCTTAGATTTGATTTGAGCGCAAAAATCCGCCGTGCAAATTGATGCACGTCGAACTCACATTTATTTGGCGAGTGCTGAGGGTTTGGGTGAAGCCAAGCCATTGCAGGTGGCCTGTGTTCTATTCAGGCGTAGGGGGTATTGTTACATTCAGACTCCAAATGTGATTGCGAGAACCGCTATACCTTCATAATATTAATTTGCGATGAATAATTATTGTAATACGATAAATTCTTATCAAAAACGATCGACTCCTCAAGATCTGTTTTGGGCCGCATCTAGACAATTGGCACCATGCGAACGCCCGCTTTCGGGATGTAGTGGACATGACAAAATTGTTTTTCTCTAGACATTTAGATGTTTGCTTCTCTCTCGTACCATTCACTCAAAGTTCAACAACGGCCTGCCAAATTGCCAAAATGACAGTCTCCAGGCGCGATATAATTGGCCTAGCCGGCATTGGATTGCTCTCGGCCACGCCATTGCTTGCCCGGCCCTCTAGTCGCGCGACGCGTTTGGTAAGCGCTGCGCGCAAACAAATTGGGGTGACAACAGTTTATAGCCAAGCTTATCATGGGATCAGCTATCCAAACGGCGATTTTCCCCGCAATTCGGGCGCTTGTACCGACGTCATTGTCCGCGCTTATCGCGATGGTCTTGACCTTGATCTGCAAAAGCTGATCCACTTGGATATGAAAAAGGCTTTCTCGGCTTATCCAAAGATCTGGGGCTTAAAGACCACCGATCGCAGCATAGATCATCGACGGGTTCCGAATATGCGCAAATTCTTCCAACGACAGGGAGCGGTGCAGCCATTCTCAAAAGAACCGCACGACTGGCTGCCTGGAGACCTTGTGACGAGTATCATCGGCGGCAAGCTTGCGCATTGCGGGATTGTTTCAGATCGCAAAAAGGGCGACCGCCCGCTGTTGATCCATAATGTCGGGCGCGGCACCCGCGAAGAGGATCGGCTGTTCGCTTGGCCGATAACCGGCCACTACCGATGGGCGGTATGACGGTTCCACAATGGGAAGCAATAGGAAGGCTCCGTCTGTTTTGAATGCCTAAGATTATGGCTAGAGGGTTTTCGCATGTCCGCTCGCCGAATGTGTCGGTCTCTACGCAAATAGTCTGCTCACCACAGAACTGCTGGTGGTCAAGGTATGATCGCTTCCGGTTGAATGCTGGTGGCTAATTTGTCCGCGAGATCCCGGCTGACGATAGCCATCATGGCATTTTCAAAGGCCGATGATTTGTCCATCAATCGGGTAATCTCGCTGCTGTTCCATTCGATATAATGTGTGCCAACGGGGGCAATCACCGTGGCGGTAGGAAGCCCTTTGAGGACAAAGGCGATTTCGCCAATGAAATTGCCCGCATCCAAGGTGAATCCGTGGTCGGCTTTGTTCACCTGCACCGGGCCGTCAAAGATGAAGAACAATTTGGATAGCTTCTGGTTTTCTGTCGTGAGTTCGGTTGGCAACTCTGATGTTCGCCAATGTGCTATTTTCAGCAATTGGCGAAACTGTCCCGGGCTGAAACCGACAAAATGCTGATAGAGTTGCTTCTCCTTGCTACTGAGCGCGAAGACCGAGCGCTCGAGCAATATGCGGAACAATACAATCACGTTGGCGAGTGCCAAAACCACGGTGGTCAAAATTGCGTCCCACAGCGGAGATTCTGGGAAAATATAATAATATAGCAAATAGAAAAAGGAGCCGCCCAGAACGAGCATCCGGAGTTTTAACTCATCGCGGATAAGAAAGGCGATGATGTAGAAAAGCGCACCAATGTGGATCAGCAGAGCCGTGTTGAAATCAAAGTCCATGACGCTCCTTCTGTATTTTGTTTATGCATTGCAATATGTTCATGCGTAAATAATCGCGTCTGCTCGCGATGGCGGGCATTGTTTTGATTGCGACAATACCAAAGTGACGGTCGATTTCTTGAATCAAGCGGGTCGATAGTTATGAGGCTCTATTGCTTTGATGTTTGTGCAGGCCAGATCAATTTGAAACGCTCGCATACACATGTCATTTCATCGGAATATACAAAGCCGTCCCGTTCCGCTTGGCGCTTGTAATAGGCATCATGGGCCGCTTTCCAGAAGGCAAGGGATCGGTCGCCTTCACCTTCATCCCATGCAAAAGCTTCGTCTACCTCTCTTACGGAACAAAGGTCGACCTGGGTGGTCTCGATGATGCATTGCTCTTGGCCGGATCCATCTGTGATAATCCATCGATCGCCGCTTTTCGGTAGCGGATGTCCGTGGCTATCAAACCATCTTTTGAGTTCGCAAGTTGCTTGTTTTTGACCTTTGAGGACCAGCGAGACCAATTCGTCTCCGAGTTCTGGCGTGTCGCCAAATTGATCGGCCGGCGGGCAGGGTTCATTGATCCCTGTGGCGTTACAATATTCTTCCCAAAGAGAGCGGTGCATTTTCTGAAAACCAGCGAATTCAGACCGCGACGACGTCCTGCCGGATGGCACCGAATATCGAATGGCCATCGGCATCCAACATTTGGATTTTTACGGTGTCGCCAGCGCTCATAAATGGTGTTTTGGGCGCGCCGTCGTTGATCGTTTCGATCATCCGGATTTCGGCGATGCAGCTATAGCCCAGTCCGCCTTCGCTGACTGGCTTGCCGGGATCGCCATCGGGACCTTGATTGGATACGGTGCCGGAACCAATCACTGTGCCGGCTGATAAGGGACGGGTTTTGGCGGCATGGGCGACGAGATCAGCGAGGCTGAACGTTGCATCGATGCCGGCATTGGCGCGGCCAAAGGGCTCGCGGTTATAGTCGACCTGTAGCGGTAGATGGATGACTGAACCCTTCCACGCATCGCCCAATTCATCGGGCGTCACGCAGACAGGGGAGAACGCCGATGGTGGTTTCGATTGGAAAAAACCGAAGCCTTTGGCCAACTCTCCAGGGATCAAGCCGCGCAGGCTGACATCGTTGCAAAGCATGACCAGTTTGATGTGATCGGCGGCGGTTTCGGGGTTCGCTCCCATCGGAACATCATCGGTGATGACGGCGACTTCGCCTTCCATGTCACAGCCCCAAGCCGGATCGCCGAGCGGAATATCGTCACGCGGTCCGAGAAAGGCGTCGCTGCCGCCCTGATACATCAGCGGATCGGAATAGAAACTCTCTGGTACTTCCGCGCCGCGGGCTTTGCGGACCAGTTCGACATGATTGATATAAGCGCTGCCGTCGGCCCATTGATAGGCACGGGGAAGGGGGGATTCGGCTAGCCGCTCATGAAAGCGTTCGCAGGGTACGGTTTCATGTTCGACGTCGCGATAGAGCGCTTCCAGCTTGGGCGCGCATTGGTCCCAGTCGTCCAGCGCTGCCTGTAGGGTCGGAGCAATATTGCTCGCTTCGCAACAGCGGGTGAGGTCTTTGGAGACCACAACAAGACGGCCATCACGCGAATCATTTTTCAGGGTAGCGAGCTTCATCTAGGATCCTTCTCCAAGCTGCCGTTGCTCCCGAACGATGTCGAGGCACGACGATCTACTGTTCATCGGTAAAGACTAGGCCCGACAGGAACGGAAATAAAGGTGGTTATGATTTTCAACGCGGGACTAATGCTCGTCGCGGGCTTTCTCATGCAGCCAGGCGGCATGTTGCGGCGCTTTCTTGGTGCGACTCCATTCCTCCAGCATCGCCGGAGCAACGCGGCGCAGTTCGGTCATTTCTTCATCTGTACCAATGTCGCAGGCCAGTTCTAGACGATGGCCATTGGGATCAAAGAAATAGATCGACTTGAAAATGCCGTGATGGGTCGGGCCGATGACGTCCAGACCTTCGGCTTCCGCATTGGCTTTTGCTGCCAGCAGTGCGTCGAGCGAACCGACTTTGAACGCAATATGCTGAACCCATGCCGGCGTGTTCTGGTCGCGATCCATTTCCGGCTGCTCGGGCAGTTCGAAAAAGGCCAGGACATTGCCGCCACCCGCATCGAGGAAAATATGCATATAGGGATCATATTCACCGGTCGAAGGCACTTCATTTTCGGCAAAGGCGAGCTGGAAGTCCATGCCCATCACGCGCTGGTAAAAATCAACTGTCTCTTTCGCATCTTTGCAGCGATAGGCGACATGATGGATGCCTTCGACCGTAGGTGCATTCATTCTGCAGGTTCCTCTACTTTCAGCACACCCCGCGTCACTTGATCACGCTCGATGCTTTCAAACAGGGCCTTGAAATTGCCCTCACCAAAACCATCATCGCCTTTTCTTTGGATAAATTCAAAGAAAACCGGACCGACTTGCGCTTCTGCGAAAATCTGAAGCAAAAGACGAGGGTCACCGCCATCGGTTGTTCCATCGAGCAATATGCCCCGGGTCTGCAATGCATTCACATCTTCTCCATGACCGGGGAGGCGACCGTCGAGCATCTCGTAGTAGGCGGTCGGAGGCGCAGTCATGAACGGCACGCCGAGTGTCTTGAGCCGATCCCAGCAAGCCACGAGATCATCACAGATGAGCGCGATATGCTGAATGCCTTCACCGTTGAATTCCCGCAAGAATTCTTCGATTTGGCCCTTGCCGCCTTCGCCCTCTTCGTTGAGAGGGATTTTGATTTTGCCGTCCGGCGCGGTGAGTGCCTTGGAGGTCAGTCCGGTATATTCGCCCTTGATGTCAAAGAAACGGATTTCGCGGAAGTTAAAGAGCGTCTCATAATAGTCCGCCCAATATTTCATCCGGCCGCCGTAAACATTATGGGTCAGGTGATCGATGATGTTGAAACCGGCACCGACCGGATTGCGGTCCACGCCGGGTAGATATTCAAAATCAATGTCATAGATGGAAAGATTCTCGCCACGCTCGCCGCCATTATAGCGGTCGACCAGATAGAGAATGGCCCCGCCGATGCCACGGATCGCCGGGATATGCAGCTCCATCGGGCCGGTTTCGACATGCACAGGCTCGGCACCTTTTTCGAGCAGATAGTCATAGGCTTTGCGCGCGTCTTTTACGCGAAAGGCCATGCCGCAGGCGGAGGGGCCATGTTCGCGGGCAAAATACCAAGCTGCCGATTTCGGTTCATAGTTGATGATCAGGTTGATGCCGCCCTGCCGCCACAGATGGACGTCCTTCGAACGGTGCTGGGCAATTTCGGTAAAGCCCATGACCGCAAATACCGGTTCCAGGACGCCACGCTCGGGTGCGCAAAATTCAACAAATTCAAAGCCGTCCAGGCCCACGGGATTTTCAAACAGATCAGCCACAACAATTTCCTTGAGATAAACATGCGCTAAGACGCAATATAGTTACAAATGATACTATAGGGAATTTGCGCCAGATATGCAAGTGAAATGGTGCCCATCCTATCGATAAAAACAGGGCATCGGGGCATCATCGGGGAGGATGACAATGCAAAAACGCCATCAACTGGCACTCATGGCCTTTTTGGCCATTTTTATCTGCTATATGGACCGGGTCGCCATTTCGGTTGCGATCATTCCAATGGTGGAAACCTATGGTTGGAATTTGTCGACGCAAGGGTTGGTATTGTCCAGTTTCTTCATCGGCTACCTGCTGACCCAGATTGTCGGCGGAAAGCTGGCGGACCGTTACGGTGGCAAGATCGTGCTCGGCTATGGCGTATTGATCTGGTCGCTGTTCACGCTTGTTGCTCCTCCTGCCGCCGCGCTGGGTATCACGGTTCTGGTCATCGCCCGGATATTGATGGGCATGGGCGAAGCGGTTACTTTTCCAGCCATTTACGCGCTCTATGCGCGCTGGATTCCAGTGAAGGAACGGTCGCGATCCGCTGGGTTTTCCAATAGCGGCATTCCACTCGGAACGGTTTTCGCGCTCTTGGCGACACCGGTGATTGTCGCATCCTGGGGCTGGGAGTGGGTGTTCTATCTGTTCGGCGGCGTTGGTTTTATCTGGTGCGCTGTCTGGTATTTTCTTATCGCGCCAAGCCCGCACAAGCAGGCTGGGATTAGTCAGGCAGAGCTCGATCTGATTGCCGCCGACACGATAGCCGATACGCCCGCGGTCGCCACGCCATGGCGCGCGCTGATAACCAATATGCCGGTCTGGGCGGTTATCGTTGCCCATTTCTGTAACAATTGGTGGTTCTATGTCTTGCTCGCGTGGTTGCCGAC
The DNA here is from genome assembly GCF_039982395.1 of Parasphingorhabdus sp. Taxonomy (GTDB): domain Bacteria; phylum Pseudomonadota; class Alphaproteobacteria; order Sphingomonadales; family Sphingomonadaceae; genus Parasphingorhabdus. Next base: position 1,144,807 of record NZ_JBDWYO010000006.1, on the reverse strand, counting down.
CTTTGTCACCAAGGGGCTCGGTGTGGATTATGCCTCGGTCGGCTATTTTGCGATGATGCCGCATATCGCGCTGTTCCTCTGCATCAATCTGTCCGGGGTTGTCGCAGACCGGTTGATTGGCGGCGGCATGACGATAACCCGCGTGCGCAAGTTGATGATGTTGATCGGTTTTGGCGGCAGCATTATTGCGCTGCTGATTGTCGGACAGGCGCAGGATGCGGTCACCGCGATCACCATCATGACCATTGGCAGTGCTTTAGGCGCCTTTGCGGTCAGCGGTTTCTTCGTCAATCATATGGACATTGCACCGGAACATGCCGGCACGTTGATGGGCATTACCAATACCGCCGGGACCATTCCCGGCATTATTGGTGTGCTGGTCAGCGGCTGGATATTGGACGTTACCGGATCATGGGCACTGGTCTTTCAGGTCGCCGCAGGGGTCGCCGCCTTCGGCCTGATCTTCTATCTGGTCTTCGGTAGCGGCGAGCGTCAGTTTGAAGCAGCCGCCGCCTAGTGAAAATCCCGCGATTTCGGCAATATCCGGACATTGCGGGGATGGCCGCCATTGGATCTTGCGGGATGGGGCTGGTTTGATCGCGCCGCCTCTGCCTGACGTGCCGCTTGCCTGTCCTCGTTGCGATAGATCGGGCGGTTGACCTCGTCGGCGCGGGCCATGGGCATGTCGGGCCGTTCCCGGTCGGTGATCTCGCTTAGCATGAAGGTATAATCTTCCACCCGCGTGGTCATCAAATGGGTGACGCCTTCCACGCTGCGCTGGACTTCTCCGGTGGCGATCATCAGCCGGGCGGCCATTACCGGCCGGCGCATTTTTTCAAAGCGGCTGGCCCAGAGCAGCAGGTTGGAAACCCCGCTTTCATCCTCCAGAGTGATGAAAATCGCATTGCCCTTTCCGGGCCGCTGACGGATTAGGACAACGTCGGCTACTTTTGCCCGCGCGCCATTTTTTGCAGAGGCAATTTCTGCGCAGCTGAGCACGCCTAACGCCTGAAACCGTTCGCGCAGGAATTCCATGGGATGGCCCTTTAGCGACAGGCGGACGCTCTGATAGTCTGCTACCACATGCTCGCCCTTGGTCATCATAGGCAGGCGGGCATCCTGTTCCTGTCCTAGTTCTTTTGCCCGTGCAGCCTCGAACAAAGGCAAGGTGTTGACCGGTGTGCGGCGCACTTCCCACAGCGCCTGACGGCGATCGAGCTGCAGGGACCGGCAGGCGTCGGCGTCGGCGAGCAGGCGCAGTGCGCGGGTCGGCAGGTCGGCTTTGCGGGCAAGCTCCTCGATGGTTCGAAATGGCCGGACCGCGACGATTTTCGCGGCCCAGGCTTCGCGAAAGCCGTCAATCTGACGCAATCCGATGCGGATCGTACGATCAAGATCCACCCGGTTGTTCCAGTCACTAAAATTCACGTCGGGTTCCCGCACCTCCACCCCATGTTCCCGCGCGTCCCTGACAAGTTGCGCAGGAGCGTAAAATCCCATGGGCTGCGAGTTGAGTAAGGCTGCTGCGAAGACCGCCGGGTGATGGCATTTGATCCAGCTAGAGACATAGACCAGTCGGGCAAAGCTGATCGCATGGCTCTCCGGGAAACCATAGCTGCCAAAGCCCTGAATCTGCTTGTAGCAGCGCTCGGCAAATTCCCGTTCATAGCCTTTGGCGGTCATGCCCTCGATCATCTTCGCTTCGAAATGGTGGATCGTGCCAACATTGCGAAAGGTCGCCATCGCTCGGCGCAATCTGTTGGCATCGCCGGGCGAGAAATCGGCAGCGACAATCGCCAGCTTCATCGCCTGTTCCTGAAACAGAGGCACTCCGAATGTCTTGCCGAGCACGGATTTGAGTTCGTCGGGATCATGGGGTGGCTTGGGCGAGGGCAGGGTGACCTTCTCCACGCCCGAGCGGCGGCGGAGATAGGGGTGGACCATATCGCCTTCAATCGGACCAGGTCGCACAATCGCGACCTGAATCACCAGATCATAGAAAATTCGCGGTTTCAGCCGAGGTAACATATTGATCTGGGCGCGGCTTTCGACCTGGAACACGCCGACACTGTCGCCCTTGCACAGCATATCATAAGTGACCGAGTCTTCGTGCGGGACATTCTGCAAATCATAATCCCCGGCACCGATCTCGCGCATGATATCAAAGGCCTTACGGATGCAGGTGAGCATGCCAAGCGCCAATATATCGACCTTCATCAGGCCCAGCGTATCAATGTCATCCTTGTCCCACTCGATAAATGTGCGATCATCCATTGCGGCATTGTGGATTGGCACGGTCTCGTCCAGCCGATCCTGTGTTAGCACAAAGCCGCCGACATGCTGCGACAGATGGCGGGGGAATTGCAGGATTTGCCGGACCATGTCGCCCACCCGTCTAATCTCCGGACTGTCCGGGTCGAGGCCGGTTTCGGCAAAGCGATTGTCGGGCGCCTTGCTTGAATGGCTGCCCCAGACAGTGCTCGACAGGCGGCTGGTAATATCCTCCGACAGATCGAGTGCCTTGCCGACCTCGCGGATCGCGCTGCGCGACCGATAATGGACCACGGTTGCGGCAATCCCGGCGCGGTGGCGGCCATAGCGTGCATAGATATATTGGATGATCTCCTCGCGCCGTTCATGTTCGAAATCGACGTCGATATCTGGAGGCTCGCGGCGCTCTTCGGAAATGAAACGCGAGAAAAGCAGGTCATGTTCCATTGGATCAGCCGAGGTGATACCGAGCAGATAACAGACCGCGCTATTGGCCGCCGACCCGCGCCCCTGACAGAGGATATCCTGATCCTGCGCAAATTTGACAATGTCATGGACGGTCAGGAAATAGGGGGCATATTCCATTTTCTCGATCAGCCGCAATTCTTCTTCGACCTTTGATCGCAACCGTTCCGGCAGGACTGTGCCATGGCGGGCATGGGCGGCGGACCAGGTGAGATTCTCCAGCCAGCGTTGCGGTGTCCAGCCCTCGGGCACAGGTTCTTCAGGATAGTGATAGCTCAGTTCGTCGAGTGAAAAATCGATCAGGCCGAGCAGCTTCTGCGTTTCTGCAATGGCTTCCGGATAATCCCGGAACAAACGCGCCATTTCTGCCGGACCTTTGAGAAAACGCTCGGCATTGACGGCGAGCAGGCGGCCCGCTTTGCTGATCGTGGTCTTCTCGGCAATGCAGGTCAAAATGTCGTGGAGCGGGCGCTGCTGCGACGTGGCATAAAGCGGGTCATTGGTCGCGATGAGCGGGATATCTGTCGCTTGGGAGAGGCTGTGCAGCGTTGCGACATGGCGCTTGTCCGGACCGGAGCGCGGCATCACGGCACCGAGCCAGATATGGGGCGTGCGGGATCTTAGATTACTTGCCAATGCGCTGGTCGGTGGCGTCAGAATGATCAAAGCCCAATCGTCGGAGCACCACTCCAGCAAGTCGGCCTCATAGAGAAAGCAATCGCCTTTCTCGGCCCGCAAATTGCCGGTCGAGAGCAGCCGCGTCAGCCGCCCCCAGCCGCGTCGGTTGAGTGGATAGACGATGGTTTCCGGCGTTTTATCGTTGAACAACAGCCGCGACCCGACGATTAGCTTGAGGTTGGGCAAAGTGCCGCCTTCCTCCTCTGCATCCTCATGGGCCCGGCGCAGCGCGGCATGGGCTCGCACGACACCGGCGACGCTGTTGCGGTCGGCGATTCCAATGCCGGTCATGTCCAGAGCCATGGCCTGCATCACCATATCGGCGGGGGAGGAGGCTCCGCGCAGAAAGCTATAATGGGTGGATGCGGCCAGCTCTGCGAAGTTACTCATCGGACGCGCCCCCACATCTGTGGCCGCTCTGCTCCAGTCCGTCTCCCCCTTCCGACCACCCATAGGGTACAGTCGCACTGGGCGGTCGGAAGGGGGAGGCGGGCTGGCACCGAAGCAAAGGCGGATGCCTTTGGGCCGTGAGCGGGAGTGAACAGAGAGTCACGCAAATAGCCCATGAACATACCAATCCGGGTTCGCTTTCTCTTCGCCATATAGCCCATGCCGAAACAGCCAATAGCGTCGGCCACGAGCATCTTCGACGCGATAATAGTCTCGGGTCAGGCCGCCATTGCCGGGTTGCTGACCGTCCTTGCGCTGCCACCATTCTGACGCGATGCGCTCCGGCCCTTCATAGCGGATTACCTGATGGATCTTGCGCCGCCAGGTGAAGCGATAGGGTGGTCCGTCGGGCACTTCGGCGATCACCTGCACGCGCTGCGGCGGGTCGAACAGATGCAAGGGGCGCATCGGCGGATCGTCCGATGGCGGCATTTTCCAGGGGATAGGCGGCGGGGCATTGAGCGCGGGCAGGGCGAGCAGGCCCTGTTCCGGGATATGGCTGTCGGCGGCTGCAAATTTCTGCACCCGTTCACGGCTCATACGAGTGCTCAACTGGCTGACCAGAGCGACGGTGTCGCCTTCCCGGTCCTCGCCGCCTTCGAGCCGCAATTGCTGGGGTGCCAATGGCTCCGATGCGACGATGCTCAACCGGATCAGGTCATAGCCGAAGCCGGGATTGAGCGTATCGTTGAGCGCCTCGATCCGTTCGCGCAATAGCCGCGTGAAAAGCGCGATATCGCGGGTTGGTGCGCCGGTTTCCAGACCCAATCGTGCGATATCGCCATCGCAGCGGAATAGCATCATGCGGACCATCCGCGCGCCCTGGCCGCGTTCGTTGAGTCGTTCGGACGCTTCTGCAAACAGTTCCGACAGGCATGTGAGCGCGCTATCAATATGGGTTAGCGGTTCGGCAAAGCGCCGCTCTGTGATCACATTGCCTATTCTGCGCAACGGATCGATCGGGCGGTCTTCTCTGCCCAGAATGCGATCGAGCTTGAGCGTGAGTTCCATTCCGAAACGGGCCGCGAGATTGGCGCGCGGGCGTTCGGCAATATCGCCGATATGATAAAGCCCAGCCCGTTCCAGCGCCTGATGGGTCTTGGCATCCATGGCCAGCGCCGATACCGGCATTTGGGCCTCTGCGCCTTCTTTCAATCCATGTCTGGCCAGCGCGAGCGCCGCATCGGCTGTCCCGGCCAAGGCCCAGCAGGTGCTATAACCTGCTCTATCGAGCCGGTCTTCGGTATCCTGCGCCAGCGCTTTCTCATGCCCATGGAGATGTGCTGCGCCGGTGATGTCGAGGATCAGCGCATAAGGCGGTTCAACAGCCACCATTGGCGTGTAGCGCTCGCAAGCTTCCGCTAGCCGTGACAGCAGATCTGCATCGGCCAATGGTTCATGGTCAAATGCCAGCAGGTCCGGCACCCGGGCGCGGGCGTCGGCAAGCTTCATGCCCGGTCCGAGGCCCAAGGCCATGGCTTGCCGGTCCGCCGCCATGATAACCATCGCGCCGCGAATTTTCTCGATCAGCGCAAAGGGATGGTCAGGCGGCCCGTGCGCCTTGATGATCCGCTCTGACGGCAGATAGGGCAGGAACAGCGCCAAGGTCCGGCGTATCCTGCTCGTTCTGTCGTTCGCGGAAGGCTTGTTGGTCACGGTTCCACTCCAGTCGGGCGCTCAACCCGTAAAGGCCGCTGCGATGGCGCAGCAAATTGATATCAAAGGCGGGATGGCCCGGCGCATTGGCCTCCAGTGGCGAGGATGGAGCTGCGCTCACGTTCCAACGACTAAAGGCGGACGTGGGCAACGGATTGTCTTTGTCGCCGCCGCTTCTCAGTAATAAGGTCACGACCCCCGATTGCTGGGCCGACAAGGAGAGGCGGCGTGTGGCTGTCAGGTCTAGTCCCTTGGGCTTCTTGCCGGACAATTCTGCAATCACAGCCCCCATCGCGGCGCAGCGCACGCCATCGGCGGCAGCGCGCAGCACCGCGATACTGTCGGGTGCGTCGATATGGATGATATGGGACGGATTAATGCCCAGTTCGGCAAGCCCTGGCGGATAGAGCCGCCCTTGTCGCCGCGCTTCTCCGCCTTCGCTAATCCACAATATGGGCTTGCTGTCTGATTCCAGAGTTCGGCATCTGTGTGCCAGCAATAGTGCCATTGCCGCCGCGCTGGTCCGGTGGCTTTTGTCGGCGGCATGCAATTCGTGCAAAGCCGCGCGCGGCAAACCATCGACCCCGGCATTGCCGCGGAGGGCCATATCCATCCGCTCCACCCCAAAGCTAAAATGGGACGGACGATCGCCATGCTCCGCCGCTTTGACGCCAGAGGTCGCCAAAATCTTCGCAAGCCGCGCTTTTAACGCGGCCGCTTTGGGCACAGGTGCAGAGTTGACCGGTGAACCCGCAAAAGGCTCCACCGAATCCGAATCGATGTTGTTCATGATTTGTTCTAATTTATAGAAGAGATGGATTTGGTCAAGTCCGTTCACGATTTCCGCACAGACGAAACAAGGCCGGTCGCATAAGACTTGACCAAGGCCCGTGGCTGCGGGAACATGGCGGTAACAGGAGAGAGAGTATGAAAATGGCATGGCTCAAACTATCGGTGATCAGTCTTTCTGCCACCGCGCTAACCCCTTTGCCGGCGCTCGCCAACCATCACGAAACCAAGGGCATGGCAACCATCGATGTCGCTGCGGTCAATGCCGCGCTGGCTGCTGCCGAAGGGCGTTCGGATGAAGACAAAGCCCGCGATGCAGGGCGCAAGCCAGCCGAAGTGTTGGCTTTTTTAAACCTCAAGCCTGGTGATACAGTGCTCGACCTGATCGCCTCTGGCGGTTGGTATAGTGTCGCTGCGGCGATCGCGACCGGACCGGAAGGCAAAGTCTATGCCCAGAACCCGGCGGCCGCACTCCAGTTACGTGACGGCGCATATGAAACAGAGATATCCGCGCGTCTCGCGGCCAATGCTTTGCCCCAGATCGAACGGTTGAACAGCGAGATGACCGATCTCGGTGTGCAGGATGGCATGGTTGACGTCGCAATCACCGTGCTTAACTTTCACGACGTCTATAATAATTTCGGTGCTCCGGCGGCGACCGGGATGCTGATGGCAATCAAGACGAAGCTGAAGCCCGGCGGGGTGCTCGGCGTGATTGACCATGTTGGCGCGCCCGATGGCGATAACAACGCCACCCACCGGATCGATCCGGCTTTGGCGGTCGCAGCAGCAGAAGCGGCGGGATTCGCGGTCGAACGGAATGACGAACTGCTGGCCGGAACAAATGACGATTACAGCAAGAATGTCTTCAGGCCCGACACGCGCGGCAAAACCGATCGGTTCATCCTGAAACTGACCAAGCCGGAATAGCCAAGCCCAGCCGCGGCAATATCTATCGCGGTCAAGGCAAAGTCTGCCTTGATTGCTGGCGGCTGTGCGACCACATGTCTGCCAATTGAGAAGCAGTATATTTTTTGCATAGGGTGGCTTGTGGTGGAACGACTTCGGATATGGATTGAATCATCGCGTTTTCAGAACGGGATCATGGCGGTGATTGTGATCAATGCGATCATCATCGGGATGGAAACATCGCCGATGATGATGGAGCGCTATGGCCCGACTCTTATTCTGCTCGACCAGATTGCCATTGGCATATTCATCGTCGAGATCCTGCTCAAGCTGTTCGTCTATCGCCTGTCTTTCTTCAAAAACGGCTGGAATATTTTTGATTTCGTAATTGTCGCGGTGGCATTGTTGCCGACCGGAGGAAGCCTGTCTGTGCTCCGTGCGCTGCGTATATTGCGGGCTTTGCGGCTGGTCTCGGCGATGCCGAAGATGCGCAAAGTGGTGCAGGGGCTGTTTGCCGCGATCCCGTCCATGGGCACCGTCATCATCTTGCTGGCTCTGGTCTTCTATATAGCAGCGGTCATGGCGACCAAATTATTCGGCGCCGAATTCCCGCAATGGTTCGGCTCCATCGGTGCGTCGCTCTATTCGCTGTTCCAGATCATGACGCTGGAGAGCTGGTCGATGGGCATCGTCCGCCCGATCATGGAAGTCTATCCCTTGGCTTGGGTATTTTTTGTACCCTTTGTCCTGATCACCAGCTTTGTCGTGCTCAATCTGTTCATCGCGATCATCGTCAACGCGATGCACGAGGAAGCCGACGAAGAGCAGACCGCTCAGCGGGACGAGATATTGAACGAAATCCGGGCGATCAGACGGGATGTCGCGGAACTGAAGGCTAGCCAGCCTGACTGAACTTCAGACCCAGTTCGTACATCGCAATGGCGGCCTGTGCCGCTTCACCACCCTTGTTTTTGCGGACTTTATTGGCACGCGCCAACGCTTGATCTTCATTCTCGACCGTGATGATGCCATTGCCAATTGCTGCGCCATCCATGGTCAGTGCCATGATACCCCGCGCGCTTTCTCCGGCCACGATTTCGAAATGATAGGTTTCGCCGCGAATGACCACACCGATCGCGACAAAGCCGTCATATTGATCGGTATCGATGGCCAGCGAGATCGCGCTGGGAATTTCCAACGCGCCCGGGACGGTGAGCAGTTCATGCTCATGGCCCGCGGCTTTTAACGCATCGATGGCGCCATCGATCAGCATATCATTGAGCTCATTGTAAAAACGCGCTTCGACGATCAGAAATTTTGCCATTCTATATGTCCCTTAAATTCGTCATCCTGAATCTTTTCCAGGACCCTGTATGTTATTGACGGTGTGCCTGAAATATATTCAGGGTGATCCGATAGCTACGCTGTCTCCAACGTTGCGGTTTCTGTGCTGTCATTGCTGGACGGTACAGCATGCTGTCCAACAATCCGCAATCCATAGGCGTCGAGTCCGACAAGCTCATGGCTGCTGTTGGTTAGCAATGTCATGTCGCTGACACCCAGTTCGCTGAGGATTTGCGCGCCGACGCCATAGTCGCGCAACTGGTCCATTGGCGGTGCTTTTTCGCCTGCAAGGCTGCGGACTTGCTGCGAGAAAAAATCGGGTCTGCGCGAATTGATGAAGACGATGACGCCGGAACCCTCCTCGCCGATGATCTTCATCGATTCCTGCACCATGCTCGGGCGCTCGGTGTCCTGCGCAAAAATATCAGGAAAGATCGTCATGGCGTGCATCCGCACCAGGGTCGGCTTGTCCGGATCGACATGGCCTTTCTGCAAGACAATCTGTTCGCTATCGGTGGCGCTATTATAGAAGGTCAGCGCGGTCCATTCGCCGCCCCAACGGCTGGTAAAGCGCGCTTCCGCACGGCGTTCGGTCAGATGATCGTGGCGCAGGCGATAGGCGATCAGATCACGGATCGTCCCGATTTTCATGCCATGATGCTGGGCAAATTCGATCAAATCATCGAGCCGCGCCATTTCTCCATCATCCTTCATGATCTCGCAGATCACGCCGGAGGGGTTGAGGCCAGCCAGCCGCGATACATCGACCGCCGCCTCGGTATGGCCGGCACGAACGAGCACGCCGCCGTTGCGCGCTTGCAGCGGGAAGACGTGACCGGGCGTGACAATGCCTTCTTTCCCCTGGTTCGGGTCAATCGCCACCGCAACGGTGCGCGCGCGGTCGGCGGCGCTGATCCCGGTGGTGACACCTTCGCGCGCCTCGATCGAAATGGTGAAGGCGGTTTCATAAGCGCCCCGATTATTCTGGCTCATCATGTCGAGGCCCAGCTCTTCCACCCGGTCCTTGGCCATCGCCAGACAGATTAGCCCGCGACCATATTTGGCCATGAAGTTGATCGCATCGGGGGTCGCCATTTGCGCCGGTATGATCAGATCGCCTTCATTCTCGCGGTCTTCGTCATCGACGAGAATATACATGCGCCCGTTGCGCGCTTCATTGATAATTTCTTCTGCCGTCGCCATCACGCCGCTGCCGCCACGCGCCAGATAGGCTTCGAGCTTGCCTAGCGTTTCCGCCGTCGGGTTCCAGTCATCCTGCCCCAGGCTGCGCAGGCTATTGGCATGCAGACCCGCCGCCCGCGCCAGACCCGCGCGGGTTTCTTCGCCGGAATCGATCAGTTCGATCAGTTGTTCAATCAGGATTTTGCTCATGGACTCGCCCTTCAATGTGATGTTGCGACTCGTTTATCACACTGCAATGTGATTGGTCTAGAGTGTTTATCACATTGACTTCACATGACACCCTTTCGACCGAGTAATAATATTACAAACTTTACAAAGCTTACAGGGTTATAAGAATGAAAATCTACCGGTTGATAAAAGTCGCCATTGCACCGGTTTTGTGAAGGATATGAAGGTGTTTTGTCCATCTTCCTAGGATAGCATTTGCGAGATGATGTAGGAAAGCGGGGCGTGTCTTTGACAATATAATCAGTGCAAATCCCCGCGAGATTTTGTCTGATCTAGCGTCCGCTTTGGGCGCAAAAGCGGACACTAGGAACGTACTGGCTGCCGTTCTGCACGACCCAGTTGCACACATTAGGCTCACCAGCAGTCCGCTAATACACTAACCGCTTCCCGCTCAAACAATCTTATGCCTTTTTCTGATGCGACTTGTGAGTAACTGAATCAAAATAACCTCCGCACTCGCTATCTTCATTCACATTTCAAGCCATTTGAAAATCCAGCTTACTAAAGTGAAATTAATAAAACTCAATAATTAGCTATGTTCAAAATACTTGAATAATTTCGAGGGGTACTTCATTAACTAAATAGTTAGGGGGGGATTTGTTGTGATCTGGCTATTCTTGGTAATTGGGTTCATTGTGATTGCCTTGATTGTATCTTTTGATGCAGTTGGTTTGACGATATCAAAGACTAAATATTATAGAGACAACCCCAAAAAGCTCAAATCCTGGGCACTCCTCAACGGCTTCTGGCATGCCTTCCTTTTGTTGACCTACGGCCTGTTCATTTCAGGTTTCATCAGTCTATTCGAGGTAAATCTCGATGCTATCATAGCTCTGTTTTCGGAATTTGACGAAGTTTACATACTACGACGAATTCCGAGCGTAGTTGGCTTTTTACAGGAGCACTTCATCATCATCGCAGGGATGATCGCATTAGTTGTGATCTGGCAAACCTATCAGGACAAAATAACGGACCAGCCTGCGTCTGCAACCCGCAACAACCTTGGAACATTAGCCAAATATGTATTCGATCTATTCGAAATCGTCATTCGAGCTTTTGCTGGATCGCGCTATACTAAGGATGAAATTCGGATAATTCTTCGGTCAAACATTGAGGCTGCACTTGTAGCCGTCGATATGTTGGCGCTAGCCATCCTCGCCAACAGATTAGAGATGATGGATACTGTTCCAAAAATCCTCGGATTCAGCGCTATCGTGTTTTCCATAGTTGCGTGTCTGTGTTTTCTTGCGGGTAGGTGGGGCATCCGGAATTTCGTGAACTCTGATGAGGCGGTGCGCTATCGTGCGCAGGCGAGCGATAACGAAAATCCAGTTGAGAAGGACAACTGGAATTTTGAGGGCAAATTCATAGACAATGTGACGGGCAGCTACCTCCAAAAGAATTGGTGGCTAATCACACTTCGTCTTCTGGAACCTTGGCTGATTTTCTATTTCGCGTTGGAACTTCTCTCTGTTCTGCTTTTTGACGAGCAGACTCATTCGCCGGGGTATATCTTTGGCACATCGCTCATGCTCTACGCGGTCGTCAAAAGCGTTGGCTTGGATCGCGTAGTTTTTGCAGCAATTGCGGACCACGATCCAAGCACTACACCAAGTGGGGTAAGGGAAGCAGGTCGTTCGGTCCTTGAGATCGCGATAGGGCTTATAACAATTATCATTGTCGCTCCCCTTGTATTCTTCGTTGCAATCTTTTTTGCGTGCTTGGTTATTGCTATAACTTGGGAGGTCTATGTTGTCCTCTACCAGGAAGACAAACCAGCTTTTGACGCTATGTTGTTTTTCACAGCGACTTGCATAAATGTCATGATGCTCGGCTTACAGTTTGCTTCGGGACGGGCCAGAGAGGTGGTTGCTAAGTCATTAGATTGGCTTGAAGAAAATTACTTCGGTTTTGTATTTTCTCTAGCCGCAATTGTCATCGCAGTTGCAGTTCCGATTGTCCATTCGCTGCAAGAGGGCGTCGCAAATAACCCGAAGCTGAAAATATTCAGTCAAGAGTTTTTCGTTATAGTTGTTGAAGACATGCATGTGCACGCAGCACAAGTTTTGGTCTCACTTCTTTGGATCTTTCTGCTCTCGCTCATGCTTCCAGCCCTGCGCCCCAAGAAAGTTCCTGGCGTTGAACGCGGAGAAGCCGTCAACAAGACTTGGGCCGAATTGGTGATGGTGCACGACAAGGGTTATATTTTGATTTTTCCGCTTGTTTTGATCACGATTTCTATGTTGGTTATGATTTCATTGAACCAAGGAATCTTCGATTTCTATTGCGGTGAAATGGCTGGTGTTGATTCCATGTCGAAACAATGCACGAGCTAGTCCAACACATTAGTGGCAAACGGTCCAAATTTTATAAAAAATTACAGCGATCTCACGAACAAAAGTCACCTGCGAGATCATCGTTTATTTCCTACTCAAGGTCGATCACTGGACGGTATGAAATCTAGCGTCCGCTTCGGGTGCAAAAGCGGACATTGGAGAACTGGGTTTACTGCCAAGCATATTGACGCCATAGATATTAACGGGTTGCAAACGCTGCCTTAAATATTGGGGATAGTTAATGCAACGGGGCTTGATTTACAAAATTGTGGCAGTGATATTTGCATCATCGACCGCGCTTATTGCGCAAAGCGCATCGGCGCAGGTCACTTTATATGAACATTGTAATTTCAATGGCAAAGCGGCCTCGCTTCCAGTGGGCAATCACAATCTAAATAACTTGACTGCTCGTGGGGCAAAAAATGATGATGTTTCCGCCATACGCGTGCCTAGGGGGTATAGCGTAACTATTTACGAACATGCTGGATTTCGGGGAAAGTCACGGACAATTAATCGTAGCACGGCTTGCCTAGTGAATATGGGATTCAACGACATAATCTCATCGGTCAAGGTTAGTCGCACCGGTTCAACCGCAACAAATTCGCGGCCCACAACGAGGCCGGCCCCGCGCCGACCCCGGATTGCGCCGTCAAACTCACCGGTTATTATGTATGAAGACTGCAACTATCGCGGTGATCAAACAGGGATTTCTACCGGTGCCTATGATCTCGACAGCCTAACGAGGCGCGGTATGAGAAACGACACGGTTTCAGGGATAAAAGTAAAGCCCGGTTATATCGCAACCGTCTACCAAGACGCTGGTTTCAGGGGGCGTTCCAGAACGTTTACCGGATCGAATTCATGCTTGGTGAATTTTGGATATAACGACATTATATCATCAGTACGTGTAACCCGGCAGCAAACTCAGACACGTCCTTTTGTAGAGCGCCCTCGACCGCCAGTATCCAATGGGAATAATCAATCATCCGAGATATCTCGGTTGCGTGAAGAGTTGCGCAAAGAGCGACGCGAGAATGAGCGTCTGCGCAACACTATCCGTTCCTTGCTGGGTGATTCAAATTAACGAAAAAGCCGACCCATCAGGCGCGAGTTGATTCTAGTATTTCGTCTACAAATGTCATTTGCAAACGGCACTTGATTGACTTCCTGGTGGCCGCTTTCGGGATATTGCGGTCATGGCGCTAATGTCCGTTATGGGCGCAAATGTGGACACTAAGGATCACGCCTAAATTTCGTCTACATAGCATTTGAAGTATGGCCGCTCCCGGAAGACTTGTATTGATTTACTTGATAACAGCTGAACGTAAGATTCTCGGTTCTCGTGTATTGATGCAATCGTCCCATCCATTCCAACGTAAGAATGATTGTGCACCTTTGCTACGTCAGAAAAGTTGTATTTTTCCGGCAACGAGAAAAAATCAAATAGGAATGTTGTTCCAAAGGAAAATAGGGCTCCGTCATTCATTTCAAAGACCCAACCTGTCCAAGACATAAATGTTTCACCTTGAATCTCTTCCAAAAGCTCGAGTGGTATTGCAAAGATGCTCGGTCTCACTGATTCTATGTCATATGAACTCACTTTGTTGCCTGAGGTTACGAATGACTTGACCACCTTACGGTAGCCATTGTCCATGGTTCGAAAAACACCGCGCCCACTTTGCTCGTCTTTGAACCGACGCAAAGCCAAATCAATAGTCTTTTCTGGCCTTCGAAGCATGACACAGGGCAGATGAGTTCCGTCACTTAGATCAACACTGCAACGGAAACCTTCACCAGTGAAGGTGTCTGCAATCACGTCGTCCGATTGAGCAATATAGGCATTTAAAATATCAGACATTTGGCGCTCCATACAGGTGGCGCAGAAGCTAACTATCCGAAAACTACAAGTCTACATTTTATAGCACGCGAATTTGATTTGCAGGAGTTAACGTCCGCTTTGGGCGCAAAGGCGGGTATTCCGATCGTATCTCAAAAAATCGCAGATCACCACTTTAGCAGAAGCTAGCGGTAACAATGCTGAAAGGCCTCACTCAGCCGTCCAGCCATGGTTGAAGTCGGTATCACAATAGTGTTTGTTGACATTGATACCTATCAAGAGGAGCATTGAATTTCAGATGCCCGATAAGCCAATTTTATAAATGGACGCCATGATGATGTTTGAAACCCTACTAGTCGAAAAAGCGGATCAGGTCTTAAGCATCACTCTTAATCGCCCAGAGAAATTAAATGCACTCTCTCCCACATTGTTGGATGAGCTTAAGTCTGCGCTAGAGACAGCCAAGGTTGATGAAGCCGTATCTGTCGTGATAATCCGATCTGCGGGACATGTGTTTTCTGCGGGTTATGATTTGAGCGAGAAAGACTGGATCATCTCGCAATTTCCGGCAGATTTCGAACATGGCGTTGACTTGCAACAGGACCGCGAAGACATTGCTGGGCTTCTCGATTATTGGCTGGAAATGTGGAAGTTTCCCAAGCCGATTATCACCCAAGTTCAAGGGCCTTGTTTGTCGGGCGCAGGTGAGTTGCTCGCTGTCTCAGATCTAGTGGTTGCTTCCCCAGAGGCCAGCTTTGGGCATCCCGCTGCCCGCGATCTTGGTATTCCGCCCACGATGTTTTTGTGGCCCCTGCTCATTGGTATGCGAAAGACCAAAGAGCTTTTATATACCGCAAAATCAATCAGCGCCGCCGAGGCCCAATCGCTTGGCCTGATTAACGATGTTGTGCCGGCAGATCAATTGACGGACACGGTCAACACGCTCGCGTTGGATATTGCTAGAACCCCGATTAATCATTTGTCTTTGCTGAAAGAGTCGACGAACAACTGGTACGAGAATATGGGTCTGCACACCTCAGCGGCACAGGCGGCGGATTTGGATGCCGTCTTCCACCAGAGTCCGACGTTCAAAGCCTTTTTCGACATCGTCAGAAAAGACGGTATGAAAGCAGCCTTAAAAGCCCGCAAGAAACGTTTCGGATAGATCCATGAGAACCTTTGATAGAGATGATCTTTTTTTTCAACTTTTCGACGTTGCAAAAATCGAAGATATTCTGGACGGCGAAACCGGGCAAGAGCTCGACCGCAGCGTCATCGAAAACCTGTTGGACACAGCGCAACAATTGGCTGCAGATCATTTTGAGCCCTCGGCAAAAAAAGCAGACGAAATTGAACCGGACTTCGTGGATGGCAAGGTTGTTATGATCCCTGAAGCGCAGACCGCCATCGACGCCTATATTCAAGCAGGGTTTATGGGTAGCGGATTTGAACCTGAACATGGCGGGTTGGGCCTGCCCGAGAGCGTTATTCAAGGGCTGTTTTTTGTTCTGGCCTCCGCTAACGTTTCTTATACGGGCTATGGATTGCTGACGACGGCAGCGGGAAGGCTGCTAGCGAAATTTGCCTCAAAAGAACAGCAACAGCGCTACTTAATCCCGATGGTAGAAGGGCGATATTTCGCCACCATGTGCTTGTCCGAACCCCATGCGGGGTCGTCACTGGCGGATATAACCACGACGGCCACCCCCAGTGATGACGGCACCTATAAAATTTCTGGCAGCAAGATGTGGATTTCAAGCGGAGATCATGAACTCAGCGAGAATATTGTTCACTTGGTAATGGCGAAAATTCCCGGCGGACCTGCTGGAGTAAAAGGGATATCTCTTTTTATCGTTCCGAAATATCGCCTCAATTCCGATGGCAGTCCGGGAGAGGCAAATGACGTGACCCTTGCGGGACTGAATCATAAAATGGGATATCGCGGGATTACCAATTGCGCTCTGAATTTCGGTGACAATGATGACTGTATCGGCCATTTGGTCGGAGCAGAGCATCAAGGACTTACCTTCATGTTTCATATGATGAATGAAGCTCGAATTTATGTGGGACTTGGCGCAACGGCTTTGGGGCAAGCCGGGTTTCAGGCCTCTCTTGATTATGCGCGCGGTCGTCCGCAAGGTCGGCATCCGGGTGATAAAGATGCGCACTCCACGCCCGTTCCCATTGTTGAGCACGCAGATATACGCCGGCTACTACTTGCACAAAAATCTTCGGTGGAACCCTCTCTGGCGCTAGGCTTATATTGCGCAAAGCTTGTCGACATTGTGCGCAGTCGCAACGATCCGTCAGCGGTCGATCGCGCCAAGTTGCTTCTTGAGATGCTGACCCCAATCACGAAATCATGGCCATCTGAATTTTGTCTTGAAGCCAATAAACATGCGCTGCAAATTCTGGGTGGGGCGGGATATACGCGCGACTACCCGATTGAACGCTATTATCGCGACAACCGCCTCAACCCCATTCATGAAGGCACGCATGGCATCCAGGGCCTCGACTTTCTAGGACGCAAAGCCAGAATGCTCGACGGAAAAGGACTGGCATTGCTTTGCTCTGAAATACAGCAAACCATCACAAATATGCACAATATCGACGGCGCAGAATATTTCACTCGCAGATTGGCCGAGCGTGTCGAAGAGTTTCAGAGCGTTTCTGGCTCTCTGACTGATGCCGTATCTGAAGACGCCAAAACCGGCCTCGCCAATGCCACGCTATATCTCGACTATGCGGGGCATATGGTCATCGCTTGGATGCATTTACGCATTCTTGAAGCTACGCTCACCAGTGAGCAGTCGGAAGCCTTTATCAAAGGCAAGTGGCAGTCAGCCAAATATTTCTATGCAAGAGAATTAAGCCGAACCGCCAAATGGGCCGAAACGCTGAGAACCAATGACCAGAGTGCCGCTCAGATGCGCGATGAATGGTTCTAGAGCTCAGGAATGTCCCGATATTTGCTATTTGATGACTGCAACTAGGATATCGTAAGTTAATCACAAGGTCCGCTTTCGGAATATTGAGAATGCTAGGATCCTGTGAAATTACGGGGACATTTCATCAAATGCACTCGCTCATTACCAATGTTGCTTGTTCCGGACCAGGCTTCTCGGCGGTCTGCCTCTAATCTGCTTCCCCTATACCGCTCGCCTTGCAACGCCGTCCAATTGGCAAATTAGAGAAATGCTTTCAGCGTTCCCACAAATTCGTCAAACTGGTCATGATGCAACCAGTGCCCGGCTTCCTGGAATTCCCGCACTTCGACATTATCACCGAAATATTTCATCCGGCCGTCTTTCTCCGGATTGCTGGCCCAGCTGTCAGCGCCATAGTGGAGCTGGGTCGGGCAGGATATATTGCCCCAGAGTTCGTGAATGGCGGATTGGGGCAGGTCGATGCTATCCCAATGCTGTACATAGGGATCGAATTTCCAGCTATAGCTGCCATCCTCGTTGCGGATCACCGCATGGGTGGTCAGGTGCCGGGCCTGTTCGTCGGACAAATGCTGGTTGGCGTCCTGCATGCGTTTGAGCGCGTCTTCGAATGTCGGATAGCGTTTCACCTGCCGGCCGGAAGCCTTGCGCTTCTCTTCGATCGAGTTGCGGACACGCTGCAATTGGCCGGTTTTTTCCCGCTCGATCAGCATTTCGGGACTGGGGCCAAGCCCTTCAATCGCAACCAGTTTACGCACCGTATCGGGGTAGAGACCGGTATAGCGCAGCGCGATATTGCCGCCCATGCTGTGCGCGACAATGGTGACCGGGGACAGGTCGAGCTGATGGATCAGCTGCGCCAGATCGGTGACCATCGCCATGCTGGTGTAATTGCCGTCGGTGCTCCACTGGCTGTCGCCATGGCCGCGGACGTCGGGACAGATGATATGCCAGTCATCGCGCAGCGCCTGCGCCGTCCAGTCCCAGTTGCGGCAATGATCCTTGCCGCCGTGCAGCAGGATCAACGGCGGCTTATCGCTATTGCCCCAATCGGCATAATGCAGGCGAAGCCGCTGGGAGAAATAGCTGTGCGAGGCGGGGCCGATCAATGTCATGGGGGTTCCGTTGGCGAGAGGGCGTGTTCGACCCTAGCTTACAGCGCGCGACGGAATTGGACAAGCGCTTGAACGACGGGATTACGCGGGAAGCTTCTGTGAATTGCCGAAATCAGATTATCGGTGCGCAGCGCACTGCATCGATCTGCAATGGCTGCAAAAAGATCAGCGAAAATCGGTGCTGCGGCGCAAGGGGTGTGTCTTTGCATCTTCAGTCAGCGTGTCAACGTTGACCGGAGCCAGAAACTCTACCCCGAAAATACCTTTGCGGACCCAGCGAACGACGCCGTTCACGCTGCGGCCGTTATCAAATCGAATCGAAACCCGTTCGCGTTCATTGGGCGCATTGAAACATGTGGCCTGAATGCCTTTGGATGATATGTCACGTATTGTAACGGGGTGTGGCATCCCTGCACCTCTGCGCATTTGCCCGACAAGCGGCGCTTCCACGCGGTTTTCACCGCGTGTGGACATGCCGTTGTTTTTTGCCGTTAAACCC
The DNA here is from genome assembly GCF_039982395.1 of Parasphingorhabdus sp. Taxonomy (GTDB): domain Bacteria; phylum Pseudomonadota; class Alphaproteobacteria; order Sphingomonadales; family Sphingomonadaceae; genus Parasphingorhabdus. The sequence continues at coordinate 1,126,082 of NZ_JBDWYO010000006.1, read as the reverse complement.
ATAATTCCGATCCCGTTTCACGGTTTCATCTAGTGAAATCAGGTAAATATTCGATAAACGCGACATTGATAATCGGTTCACCATAGAGGTGTTGCGCAGCGCCAGCCGGTCGAGATCGGAAAATGCCCCAGCTTAGAATATCCCGTTTTTCAATTCAGCCAAATTGACAAGCTCCGGAGCGACAAAGCCGCGCTTAGATGTCCATAAGGGCATTGCAAAAACCGTGTTGGCTTGGCCAATAGGCACATAGGATCAACGTTGATATTGTAATCACGTGGGTCGATGGGGCGGATCCCGCTTTGAAGGCCAAGCGGGATCATTTTCTTGGCGAAGCGCAGACACCGCTGCATGACAACGGGATTAACCCGCACCGCTGGCTATGCAGTGACGAACTTGATTATTGCCTCCGATCTATTGCCAACAACGCGCCCGATGTGCGGCGCATATGGATTGTGACCGACGGTCAAGCCCCCGTCCTTTCTGGACTGTCTGCAGCATTGGTCGAAAAAATTACCATCGTCGACCATCAGGAGATTTTTGCTGGCTATGACGCCGCGCTCCCAACTTTCAATTCGCTTGCGATCGAAACGGACATTGGCGTTATGCCGGACATATCGGCGATCGCAACCACTCGCTGACATGGCACTCTAGTCATGGATATTGTGGACAATGATTGGCCGCAATTCGGCCATATAGTCTAACCAAAGTAATGTCTTACTACGTTGAGGGGAAACGAAAATGATTACAAAGGTTGTCAGCAGGTCGCTCATCGCTGCAGCGCTTTTCTCAAGCGCTTCAGTAAATGCGCAATCCTATTTTATGAACGATGGTCAACATATACCGGAATCCCGAATGCAGGTGGGCTTGGTTGTTCCAATTGGCCCTGCAACGACCAAGAGCAATCAAACCCCCCGCTTGTCTTTTTCCCTCGCCCGCCATCGCTATTCATGGAGCGAAACAAATTTTCGGCCATTGCAGAGGCAGATACAACATAATCGTTTCTCTCTGACATTGGAAAACGATCCGGTTATGATGCTCAACGGCAAGCGTCTTCAGGATGAAAACGGCAAGCTAAATCTGACCACTGGTGCTGGAATCGCCATAGGCGCTGGAGTGTTAGCAGGGGTATTGTTGTTCGCCACATTAGAGGCTGCGGACGAAATAAACGATCTTGTTGATCCCGATTGATCTGACAGACGTGGCCGGAGCAACTTTCCGCAAGCGGTAGTGCGAAACGCTATGTTTCAACAACATCGGGCAATTGGCGCGAGACCCTGGATCGTGCGAGCCAGTATAAGACTGCGCCAACCGTGATCATCCCCGTTGTGGACAGAATGGCGGTTGCGGGAACCTGCAACGACATCCACGCAACCATTGCGACGGCTACCGGCAGGATAATCAGCCACCGCGGACCCGTTGTATCTCTCAGACCGCGAAAGTTGCTTTTCCACAAGACACCGAAAGAAATGAGCGACAAGGCGAAAATCGCCTGCTCCACTGCAACCAGCAGGATGGCGAGTGTTGCGAAAGAACCGGATATCGCGATTGCTGCTACGAACACTCCATAAGATATAATTGCATAATCGGGGGTCAGAAACCGTGGCGACACATGAGCGAAAAATTTCGGCAAGAGCTTTCTTTCGCCCATTCCGGAAAGAACGCGCGGGAATGTTATAAAACCGCAAAGCTGGTTTGTCGCAATTGAAAAAACCGCGGCAACACTGATCATCACGGCGCCCCAATCGCCAAAGAGCTTTTGCGCTGCAGCGGCCAAGGGAACCTCGGCATCTGTCGTTTCAGGTCCGATGGCAATATAGGCCCATTGGACGATAGCATAGAATATTGCCACTCCGATCAAAGCCATGATGACAGAGCGATAAATGGCGGTGCGCGGGTTTTTTGTTTCACCGGCCGCGACGGTGGACGTTGCGAAGCCCGAAAAAGCATAAGCGATCAACAGAGCAACCGATTCCAGACCGGAGAATGACGGCAAGGCGATATTTACAGGAAAGCCATTGGTCCCCAAACCCACTGCGCACAGAAGTACAAGCGGAGCGAGCTTGAACAATGTGCCAACCCATATGCCGCCCATGGAACGCTTTGTGCCCAGGACACATAATATTGTCATGAAGGCAATGAAAGCAAGAACGGTCAAAGGGCGTGCAATCGGGCCGTCGAAAACGGGAAACAACGCCGCTAGATAAGACACAAGCACCAGGAAATTCGCAGCCCGCCCGGTTCCGCTGGCACAGATTACAAACCAACCGACCTGAAAGCCGGTGAACTTGCCCAAGGCCGTTTCCACATAGAGTTGAACGCCTCCGGACCCGTCGAACAATGTTGATAATTTGCAGACGGATACCGCCAAACAGGCTGTCGGAATGGCGAACAGCAGAATCGCAATCGGCGCGAAACTATCAAGGCCGACATATAGCAACGCCGGCAAAGCGAAAATGCCCGCCCCAATCATCCCATTGAGATTGAGAAGGCTTGCGCCCATGGTGCCGACCACGCGTGGTGGCGCTATAATATCTGTCATTCATCCCCCGAAGCGACGATTAACCCAAAGCTTGCAAATTGGCAAACCGAGGCACTGTCATCGGCGCGCCATATCAGCGGATGTCATATTCATCAGATGATCCCATCTCTCTAACAGAGGTTTTTGCGCCCAAAGCAGACATTAGCGTTACGTCCGCTTCATCCCGAAAGCGGACGTCAATGCAGGCCGTTTTTAACGACAGCAGCTGGGCTGGTTGCGGACTGTCCGCTATTGGATGCTGGGCGGTGGAAAGCGGACCTTCGGCTAACGACCCAAATTCGGACGCTCATGTTGTCTGCTCTAGTGTCTGCTTCGAGTGCAACAGAAAACATTGGAATTGAGCCCATCGATTGGATATTGCTCTACAATTGGCAATCAGACGCTGGGTTCTAGTCTTGCAAGACAGATGCTTGCGCAAGCCACAATTTTACTGCGGTACCGCCGGAAACCAAATTCTCAATCGTCAAAGTCCCGTTCAAAATCTCAGCGCGTTGATGCATAAACGCCAATCCCTTGCTCCCACTGCGATCCGAAGGATTGAAGCCGATACCATCGTCAACGATGCTAATCAGGACACCAGACTTATTTTGCCGCATGCTTGACTTGCATGACAGAGTAATCGAACTGGTGTCGGCATGTTGAAGGACATTGCTGAGAGCCTCCTGCAACAGACGCAACAGATGAAGACTATGTCCGGCATCCATCCAATCAAGCGGGGGGCATTCCTCTACTTGCCAGATGCTGGTTATGCCCGCCTGTGAAAGCTCTCGCTCCATCCGGTGGCGCAGATTAGCAAGAAGGGTGACCACATCACCCTCGATTGGTGCCAAAGAATCTACTGTGATCTTAAGATCGCCAATGGCTCTTTGAAGGGTTGTTATAGTTGACGGCGGGTCTTTGCGTTGACGGGCGACAGCCAGCGCCGTGACGAGACTGGAACCGATCCCGTCATGCATTTCCCGCATCAAACGTTCGCGCTCTGTCTCGAGCGCCCGTTCGACTTCCATCTTTCGCTGAGCCTGCTGGCTGGCAGCCAACGCATCGGTCGCTTCCTTAACGCTTTTTTCCAAATGGACATTGGTTTCTTCGACAAGACTGAGCGCGCTGAGGAAGCGTCCAGCTAGCGACAGAAGAAACACCAGAAAAAGCAAAAACCCGATGTAAGGCTGAAAATGAAATCCTGCCCCGGTCCACCAGTTGACATTGGGGATCCGTCCAATGTCGTGAACGCCGGTTAGAGCCGCAAGGGACAGTAGAATGAGCAACAACCAGCTTTCAGGCGACTGACCTTTCCATGCATGATGGGCCAAAATCAGCAGAAACGAACCAAAGAGGCCGACCGTCATCAGGTTACTCGCTATGTCCGTATGGTCTATGTTGGTCAGGAAAAACCGGGACAGGCATAAAAACACTCCGATCCCGAGTATGATAATAATGATGATCTTGCGGTAGCGCAGCTTCAAAAATTCGGCACAAAAAGCCAACGTGACAGCAACAGCAAAATAGATAGAATAATAGGTGATTTGCTGAAACAGCAGCGGCTCGATCGGAATTGTCTCGGCGAAAAAGTGATAGTTTCGAACGAACCAGAATATTCCGGTCAGCGATAGCCAAAACAACTCCATTTCCTGTCGGCGCCCTAGCCACATGATAAACACAAAAACCGATAACAAGAGCATGGTCCAGTTCAGCGTTTTTGGCGCATCAATCCGGAAAAAATACTGGCTTTCGAAATGCGAAGCCAAGGCGTTGTGACTACCCACGGCGATGGTACCGATACCTAGCGAATGGTTACGGCCCGATTCAGCCCGAATCACAATCTCGTTTGTACCGGGCTTCAGCAAAGAATTTGATACCGGAATCAAATAGGGATGATTCCATCCAAGCATCGAGTGTCTATCATCAGCATAGTTTCGAAAAATGTCGACTCCATTGATAGAAACCGAAACCCGTTCGCGATTATTCTCGGTGAATATGGAAATGCTATCCTTGTCGAAAGCCGTGCCGTCAAACCTTACTCTTGCCCAGACCGACAAATCCCCGCCTTGCACCTTGCGCGCCTCGTCTGACAGCCAGAGTGCAGGTAGTTCTCGACGGATCCAGTTACTGTCCGGAATGTCGCTGATTTCGGAAAAGGAAAAATCTGCATCAACAAAGTGGATGATTTTTCCGGCGTTTGATGTTTGCACATCAAACTGGTTATTGGAATTGTCATCCTGCGCTTCGACTGGTTGCAAGGCCATCAAAAAAGCAGAAAGCAAGAGCAGCCCAAAAAAGCGAACCAACAAACCGCTACCTCCCTAATATTCCGCGATTTGATGCTTCGAATACGGCCTCGGCGCGAGAATTTACTTCAAGCTTGCGGTATATATGTTTGACGTAGGTTGCCACTGTGTGTGCAGAGATATTCATGATCTCGGCAGATTCAGAATAGGAAAATCCGCGCGATAAAAGGTTGAGTGTCTCCAGCTCCCGGTTCGACAGAGCCTCTGCTAATTGGTCTTCTGGCCGGGATTGTGGTTGTAGCTGTTTGAGCACCAATCGAGCGATTATTGGGCTGATTGGCGAGCCGCCAGCTCGGATTTCTCTTATCGCATCAACACAATTTTCAAGCGGCTGGTCTTTGAGCAAATATCCCCTCGCGCCAGCTCGTATAGCATTCAAGACTTTTTGGTGATCGGCAAACATGGTGAGCACCATGATATCTATTTTGTTCTGCCGTTCGGACGCCATCTTGATAAGGTTTGTTCCATCCCCATCCGGCAATCCAAGATCACATACCAGAACATCGAACCCGCCATTCGCCACCAGCTGTTTTCCGGACACGAAGTTGGTAGCGGAATCGACAAGTTCCATATCCTCTGCACGCTCAATCGCTTTGCAAATGTCGGTAAGAACCGGCGGATCATCCTCCACAACGGCAACTTTGGAATATCCGGGTCGCATAGAATATCTCCCAGGTAGCTCAGTTGTAGAGAATGACCACTTATGCGAGATAAATCAAATCGTGGATGTTACGCCATCCCATGAACTGGGGATGGCGCAACATCCACTCATCGTCCATTTTCCGTTTGATAGGCAGAAGCTTGGGTCGGGTCTTGTCTTTTTAACGTGAAAGGATTTCTGATGAAGACATGGATGAAAGTTGCATTGGGCATTTTTGCCGGAATTGCAGCCCTGGTGGGATTCATTTTCTGGCTAACCGGTGATATGACCAAAGCCGGCGATGATTTTTTTGCAGCCGCGCAAAATGACGATATGGACGCCGCTTATGCGCTGCTGTCCGGAGACTTCCAGAATGGGACCAGTAAGGAAGGCCTCCGAGCCTATCTCGCAGCCAATGCATTGGATAATGTGAAAGAAACATCTTGGAGTTCTCGTGAAATAACCGGCAGTACAGGAGAATTGGAAGGAACGGTCACAACATTAGATGGAAGCGAAATACCTCTCTCGCTTCGGCTTATTAACTCTGAAGCCGGATGGCGCATTAACGCCATTGAGAAGGAAAGCGCGGGGTTCAAGGATAGCAGTGGTACCCGGCTCGTCCCTTCTGCCGGTGAGCAAAGGCAATTGTTTCGAGAAACAGTTGCGGCCTTTGCCGATTCACTGGTCGATGACAGCATGAAGAAACTGTGGGACAGTTCCGCAAATGGTCTTCGTCAAACGGCATCAGTGGAAGATCTGGACAAAGCCTTTAAGTCGTTTTTCGACGATGATGATGCCTTTTTGACGATGAGCAGAATAGCACCGGTTATTGATAGTGCCAAAATCAATGAAAAAGGAGCAATCCTCTCTATTAGAGGACATTACGGATCTAAAGATAAGTCAGTCCATTTGAAACAAAGATATATTTATGAAGGCACAAATTGGAAGCTTTCTGGGTTGGCAGTGCAGGCAGGCTCACCACCCAAGTGACCGGATAACGCAGCCAAATCCAACGCCTGCTTTCGGGATATAGCGGAAATCATTGGAAGGTCCGAGATTGGGGCGCTTATCTGACTAACAACTTCTGCATTCTTAATGTCCGCCTTTGCGCCCAAAGCGGACACTAGCGCGGTGACTGCTTCATCCCAAAAATGAACCCGAAAATCCATGCTGGTGGCTGTTCTTCTTATTCCAAATTGCTATGCGGCAGGATAGGATGGGCAAATATACAAGATGGCGGTCGAAACGATGGAAATTATAGTCAGCACCGACCCTCCGGAAGCGCATTCGAATATCCTGAGCCAGGGGATAATTGACTATAATGAGTCTGCGGTTCCTGATCTGGAATCGGTTGACGATGAAGTTCGATTTTTTGTTCTCGCAAGGACCGGTACAGGATCTGTCGTGGGCGGGATCAGGGCTTCATGCTATTGGAACACGCTGCATATTGAGCTTCTCTGGCTGTCCGAAGAATGTCGGGGAACGGGAATCGGGAAGCAGTTGTTGGATTCGGCAGAAAATTATGCAGCCGAGCACCATTGCGAAAAGGCTCTGGTTGAAACAACCAGTTGGCAAGCCAAGCCATTTTACGAGAAAAATGGCTATCAGCTTCTGGCAACATTGCCCGATCGTCCGAAAGGCCATGCGTCCCATTATCTTGCCAAAAATCTTACCATTGGGATGCCGTGAAGTCCTAGGCGGATCAGCGCCGAACCAGACGGCTTTTGATATCTATCATTCCCCGTAGGACAGTTGCGATTTGATACGTCTGATCGGGACCGAGCTTTCGATCGAGGCGACGCTGGGGATTTTGGTCAGCTTGCCGGTTAGAAAGGCTTCGAAATCGGCTAGGTCTGACACCGCTATGCGCATCAGATAGTCGCGGTTCCCGGTCATCAGCCAGCAGTCGGCCACTTCCGGATAGGCGCCGATGGCCTTTTCGAAAGCTTCGAGGGCATTGTTGACCTGCTTGTCGAGCTGCACGGAGACAAAGACCGAGAAGCCATATCCGAGCCGGGCGTCGTCCAGTTCGGCACGATAACCCAATATGACGCCGTTTGTTTCCAGATTTTTTACGCGCCGGGCGCAAGGGGTGGGGCTGAGGCCGACTTGTTCGCTCAGATCCAGCATCGATATGCGCGCATTTTTCTGCAAGGCGCTCAAAATGCTGCGATCAATGGAATCCAAATTGAAGTTATTCATCAATATATGCTCAAATATTAGTTATAAATGTCGCTATAGAGGCAATTTGTACCGATAATTGCAAGGTTATTCGATCATAGCTAGTGTATAAAAACGACATCAATAGATTTTCCATGGTGAATCAAAGCGATGCCGACACAGTCTCTCGAGTCCTTGAAAACCATCGAAAGTCGCATTTTGTGGCTGGCGTCCTGGACGATCCACAACGCCAATCATTTGCGCGAGAAAGACGAGACCGGCGTGAAGGTCGGCGGTCACCAGGCGTCTTCCGCTTCCATGGCGACCATTATGACGGCGCTCTATTTTGCCTGTCTGAAGCCTGAGGACCGGGTGGCCGTCAAGCCGCATGCCTCGCCCATTTTTCATGCCATTCAATATCTTGCGGGCCATCAGACCCGGGAGAAGTTGGAGAATTTTCGCGGGTTCGGCGGAGCGCAAAGCTATCCGTCCCGCACCAAAGATATTGACGATGTCGATTTTTCCACCGGATCGGTGGGGCTTGGCGTCGCGCAAACCTTATTCTCCTCGTTGGTGCAGGATTATTTGACCCATCATGATCTGATGAAAGAGCGCGACGAAGGCCGGATGATAGCGTTGATCGGCGATGCGGAAATGGATGAGGGCAATATTTACGAAGCGCTGATCGAGGGATGGAAACATGATCTGCGCAATTGCTGGTGGATCGTCGACTATAATCGCCAGTCGCTCGATGCCGTTGTCCATGAAGGGCTGTTTGAAAAATTTGAAGGTATGTTTCGCAGTTTCGGATGGGATGTGGTCACGCTCAGACACGGCGCGCTTCAGGAAGAGATATTCGCGCAGGAAGGCGGCGAAGCCCTGAAACTGTGGATCGAACAATGTCCTAACCAGCTCTATTCGGCGCTGATATTCAAGGGGGCTGATGCATGGCGTGCGCGCCTCCAGATCGATTTTGCCGACAATCCCAATGTATTGCAAATATTGGACCAGCTGAGCGATGAGCGGCTGGAAGAATTTATGGGCAATTTGGGCGGGCATGACCTGCCTTCGCTCACCGACGCCTTCGCACGCGCGAGCCAGCATGACCGTCCGACCCTTTTCATTTGCTATACCATCAAGGGAAATGGTCTGCCGCTGGCGGGGCATAAGGACAATCATGCCGGGCTGATGACTCCGAAGCAGATCGACGTGCTGCGCCAGCGTTTGAACGTTCGGGAAGGCCGTGAATGGGAAAAATGGGAAGGCGTCGAAGACGATCAGCAGGCGCTTGAGGCGGTGATCGACAACGCCGCCTTTTTCGCAAAGGGGATGCGGCGGCTCACCTCCCCGAAAATTGCCGTGCCGGAGCAATTGCCTGTTCCCAAAGCGAAAAATAATATGCTGTCCACGCAAATGGCTTTTGGCAATATCATGAATGAAATCGCCAAAGAGTCGACGGAACTGGCGGATCGCATCGTGACGACATCGCCAGATGTCACGGTCTCGACCAATCTGGGTGGATGGGTGAATCGCCGGGGGATATTTGCACGGAACGAAGCGGTGGACTTGTTCAGGGATCAGAAAATTCCCTCTACGTTCAAATGGGATTCTTCGCCGGCCGGTCAGCATATTGAGCTGGGGATCGCGGAATCCAATTTGTTCCTTCTGTTATCGGCCCTAGGCCTTTCCCATGCCATCAATGGGGAGCGGTTGCTCCCGGTCGGCACCGTATATGATCCTTTCATCTACCGTGCAGCCGATCAGATGAATTACGCTTGCTATCAAGATTCGCGCTTCATGATTGTCGCCACGCCCTCCGGGGTCAGTCTAGCTCCCGAGGGCGGTGCCCATCAATCCATTGGGACGCCTCTGGTCGGCATGGCACAGGATCGATTGGCCTATTTTGAACCCGCCTTCGCTGATGAACTGGCGGTGATCATGCGTTTCGGTTTTGCATTCATGCAGAATGATGGCAGTCCGGTTTCAGAATCGAGCAATTGTCTGGATGACGGGGCGGGTGGCTCGATATATCTGCGCCTGTCTACGCGACCGATTGAACAATTTGAGCGTGAAATGACACCAGCGCTAGAATCTTCGATCATAGACGGCGGCTATTGGCTGCGAGAACCGGGCCCCAATGCGGAAGTGATCATCGCCTATACCGGGACATTGGCACCGGAAGCCATTGAGGCAGTGGGCAGAATGGGCGAAGACGTGCGTGATATCGGGTTGCTATCCATCACTTCAGCGGACCGACTGTTGGCAGGTTTCTCTGCCGCACAGAAGCGCCGTCAAAATGGAGGTGCCGGCGCCCGCTCGCACATTGAAGAGCTGTTCGATGGTATCAATCCGCATGCCGCTATAGTTACGATTTGCGACGCCCATCCAACAACACTCGCGTGGCTAGGGTCGGTAAAAGGCCATAGGACGCGTGCGCTTGGTGTCGAAAAATTCGGACAGACCGGATCCATCGCAGAATTATATCGAAGCTATGGGATAGATGCGCTCGGCATCATGCAGGCCGTCCAAGAGTTAACAATCGGACGCCCTTTCCGGAACATGCCCCAGCCATAGAATACCGGCTTTCCAACAATCAGGAAAATTCCCAATTCGATATCTTCTATCGAATATTCTCGATTTGGGCGCCCATCATGGCTCAGAGCCAACCTTTGCCCATCGGGTGCTAGCGTTCCTGCGGCCAATCTATGGAGGATGATTCCCGGACAGGGTAAAATAGTCGCTAAGTAGAAACTTCCGGCGGGACGCTGGCGGCGTATTTTTCCCACGTGCCCATCGGGCGTTTGTTCAGCCACTGGTCGGGCACTTGCAGTGAATCTGGATGATGCTTTTCAATATGCGCGAGCAGATAGGGAGGGATATCCTGATAGCCACTCAACCCCTTATGGCTGAACATCCGGCCATAAAGTGTGCCGTTCTGATATTCATTGCCGCCCATCATCATCCATGGCCACCATTCGGAAACCCGCGAAAAGCCGGTCATAGATCGAGCCGATGGAATATCACGATTTTCAAGTTCCGCTTTGGAAACACGAAAAGTGAAATGCTCAGAGGGAGAAATCTTGCCCCCTGTAGAGGCCTTCGGCCATTTTTCAGGCGTCACAGGGTTGGTGTAAGCATGCGCATAGTCCCACGCCAAGAGGGCATCATCGCCGTAGAATTCGAAGGGCAAGATAAACGGTATCGTGCCATCTTTTTCGATGTGCGAGCCCTCGTTCATCAAAGTCGGCTCATCGTCTTTGGTGCCGAAATCATAGCGCGGCATTTCCGAAGTTAGGATGCCGCCAATCGTATTGAAGAAATCAAACGGCTTAACGGTTTCACCCGTAAAGGGGTTCTGCCACGCATCCAGCACTTTGGTAAAAGCGAGGTCGGTAAAAAAACCGGTTTCTTTGCCGCGCAGATGAAGGTTCCCATCTTCGTTAAATTTGGCCTGCAGCACGCCGGTCCCCACATAGCCGAATAATGGCATATGGCGTTTGCCCGGAATACGCGCATACATAATCCCGTGGTAAGCGCCATAAACCGGTTCAGCAAAACCGGCCCAGATCTTGCCAAAGGCATAGAGATTGTCTTGGGGATCTTGATAGTCGAGTGTTAGTGGCCCGGTTCGCGTCTTTGCGGATAGCGTCGGTTTGGCCGCCAAAGCGCTTCCGCCGATTGCGGTAGCCGAAGTCGTCAACATTCCCAAGCCTGTAAGCGCGCGTCGGCGGGTCAACATAAGATCATTGATAAGCGTTGATTGCATATTCCGTCTCCAGACCTTTTGAGCTTAAGCGAGCGCCAAGCGTTGGGTGTTTGTGTTTTTTGAATGGACGACAACCATTCAGATTTGCGAAAAGACTATGGACTCAAATCGCACGGGCCTTGGCAGTGAAGAGAATAGTTGTCCGCTCACCGGACAAAGGGGCCGCTCTGGCAATCGGGAGGGGTAAGATAGAGCGCTGAATTGAGGTCAATTTTTCGCACGAGGCCTCGGCTCTCCTGCGCCTTCGGTCCTCAACTGATATGACAGTGTTTTTGCTCTTCCCGATATGCCAGTTTCCGAGCAGAGGCCGTTTTCTGGCCAAGCGAGCAGAGGAGATCCATCGATATGCGCACCGTAAACGCTTTTGCTGCGAAGCAAGCCGGAAGCTCCTTGGAGCCGTTGGAATATGAATTGGGGCCCTTGGGGTCCGATGATATTGATATCCAGGTTGAGCATTGCGGCCTTTGCCACACCGACCTTAGCTTGCGCGACAATGCCTGGGGTATAACCGAATTTCCCTTTGTTGGCGGACATGAAGCCATCGGCACCGTCATTGGCGCAGGATCGGAAGTGGTGCATGTCCAAATTGGCGACCGGGTCGGGCTGGGCGGTCACTCGCATTATTGCATGACCTGTCGCCAGTGTCTCGATGGTGATCATAATCTATGCGAAACCGTCCAATCTACGGTTTCGGCCGGTCGGCATGGCGCCTTTGCCGATATCGTCCGCGCAACGGGTGTCAGTGTTGTGAAATTGCCAGAAGACCTGGACCCCAAAGATGCCGGACCGTTATTTTGCGCGGGCATCACGGTCTTCAATCCATTTGTCGAATATGACATAAAGCCGACTGCGCGCATTGCCGTTCTGGGCATTGGCGGCTTGGGTCATCTGGCTCTGCAACTGGGCAAAGCCTGGGGATGTCACGTCACGGCCTTGACCTCTAGCCATTCAAAAAATGACGAAGCCAAGGCTTTCGGTGCCCATGACGTCATCAATTCCCGTAGCCCAGAAGCTTTGGCCGCCGCCGCCGGCACGTTTGATATTATTTTGAGTACCATCGATGTCGCACTGGATTGGAATGTCATCATTGCGATGCTGAAGCCGAAAGGCAGGTTGCATTTTCTGGGTGTTCAAGCCGTGCCGGCGGAACTCCACCTGATGCCGCTGATGTTTGCGCAATTGTCGCTTTCATCCTCGCTGGTCGGCAGTCCGCAGCGCATTGCCGACATGCTCGAATTCTGCGCGCGCCATGACATCAAACCGGTTACCGAGCATTTTCCTTTTGCAAAAATTAATGAGGCCTTGGCCCATCTTGAGAGCGGGATGGCGCGCTACCGTATCGTGCTGGATCAATGAAGGGGATCGCCGGTGGTTGCGGCATGGGGTTTCACCGCGCCAGGGTCTGCATCACTTACAAAATTAATCTGGATACACCTAGCGACATCATTGATGGTCAGTCGATCGTAACCTGGAACGTCAAAGCATAAGCACTCGACGTTGTGAGCGATGTCGTCGTCGCGAACAGATTGGTCCCACTGATCGAGGCACCATGCGGGTCGTTCTCGTCCGTTCCAATGGAGTCGTCATCCTCAACCGTCATAGCCGAACCGCAGTTGGTGCCGCTGCGCATCGATCCGGCTACATAGCTCATATTGTCGGGAATAATGTCGGTTGCTACCAATGATGTCGCTGTCGCGTTGCCTGCGTTGCTGGTCAAAATGCAATATTGCAGCAATGCTCCGGGAATGGCTTTGGGGCGCGTGGTTCCGCTGACCGGATCGCTGAGCACTGTGCTTATCTTGGTCGCGGATATATTCGCTCTGGCCACATCAAATAAAATCTCGTCGATATTCCAGAAATTTGCTTCGTCTTCCGCCGTCGGCAGCCCGTTGCGATGGGCCAGGCCGTCCTGCGCACCAAGGGAGCTGGAACTGGCATCCTTGGCAAAAACACGCACCATCCAGCCGGTCGTGTTTCCGGTACTCAGCGGGATGGTGTAAGTCGGCTGGGCAGGGACGCTGTTGTCGTTGGTCCAGATTGCATCACCCGCCACAGCATCGCCATGCGTGGCGTCATTGTAGAGGATGATGCTGGAGGCCACCAATGCTCCGCTATCGTCATATATATCTGCGGTCACCGGATTGGCTGGCGCGGTCGGATTGGCATCGACCTGTGCAGCAATGGTCAATGCCTGTCCCGGGGCCAGAGTGCTGGCATTGGCGGGAATTGTGGTCGCCACCCCAAAAGCCTCTGGCGATCCCAGCGTGGCTTCGACGATCGACCATTCCAGGTCATCGATCAAGAACCAGGTGCGATATTCGGAGGCATGGCTGGTCGAATAGCGGAGGGTGATGGTTTGGCCTGCATATGCTGCCAGAGACTGGCTATGGGTCCACCAGGGTTCCGATCCGTAGGCAAGGGTCATGGGAGGGGACCCCGTGTGCACTCCCGTCGTAGTCATGTCCCAGCCATTATAATTGCCGAAGCCGGATTGGGTGTCCCACGCGAAGTTTGTACCAAAATTGGGGCTGAAGGGCCGTGTTGTGTAATTTCCTGCGGTTGGTCCGACAATTTCAGTGGTCGTGCCGCCAACAATCTCGATCCGCAGAAAATCCCATTCGGTAACCCCATTGTCGGCGCTGTCCCAGCCCTGCGGTTTCCAGCGTACCGTCAAATTGCCCGGGTTGGTTGCGGGTACCGTTATCGTCCGGGTTAAGACAACGATGTCCGTGCCGCTGTCGTCCGTGTTGGTACGTGCTCCGATTAGATAGGAGAAATCGCCGGTATTGGCGCTGCCATCGGTGGTGACAGTGGTGGCATCGGCAACGCTCACATTTTCATTCGGTCGCACCTGGGCGTCAAACGTGGCTATGGTCCGTGTTCCGTTCCATCCGGTCGGGTCTTCCTGTCCCGTGCTTGAGCGTTCAAAATTGGCATTGATCGGCGTTTGCGGGTTTGCCGATTTCGTGCCGTTTTGCGTTATATCGAAGTAGATATAATATGTTTGCGCACCGCTATCCTGCACAATCCATTTTATCTCGCCGCGATTGTTCGCAACGGCATCGGTGGCATCATTGAAAATCCTGTCGGTATATTCCTGTGTCGTCGCAAGAGACCCGTTCGGACGAACGACACGGATTGAGTTGATATCGAAACTGCCGGTGATGCCCAGATCCGTCATTAACGCTGTGAAGTTGACATTGACCTTGGCGGTGCTGTTCACGCTTGAGGTGGCTGGCAGGTTGACCGGTACGCGATAATGCCAATCTTGCCCGGTTGCGACGCCGTCGGGATCATACCAGCCCGGCGGAGAGGGGGTACGCAAATTCGCAAGCACCGACATCGCTGACAATCCGAAGATTACCAACGCAAGAACCAACTGGATCATTGGTCGCTGCCTCTGTCTACACGTGCGTTTCAATTATCATTGTTTCCGCTGATGTGATCAGAAACAATTACGGAATTTTGGCGCAACTATTAAGTGGGCGGCGCAGTGATCGCAGCGGAAAACTGGACGCTTTGTTTGCAACAGCTCGGTGATTGACGCCCGCACCGGTGCTTTACCATTCTGCTGGTCGGAATCAGAGTGATGCTGTGCAGAATTATATCCTGCGCGCCAAACCAAATGCATCGGCCGAACTTGATTTGTCCAATTCACGGCATTTCTGATGGGCTTTTTAGCTTCCTGATTGAGGAATACAGCTTGCCTGACAATGGCGACCGACTGCCGCCTTCATCGGATACGTGCGCGAAAGTAGAATTCTATTGTTGGGCTCGATGTCCCATAGGTCAACGCGCCTTGAGGCCTGATACATATATATCGGATGTCGGATCGAAAGCTACCATCCAGCGGAATGGTTGTGCAGTCGTCAAAGTCGGTTGGACTGGTGGGACCACTGCTATATCGAAGGTCTGTTGCAGGATCAAAGCTAACGCCGGTGCCGACCAGCTGTTGAAAGCCGATCGGGGCTATGTCTGGGAAGGTTTCCGATCCACCTGCATCAATATCACCATTCCAGAATTCCAGGTCTGGCGGCAAGTCGTCCAGGATGAACAATGATGAAGGGTCCGTGGCTCCATTGCCATGGTTTTCGAGAGTCAAAGTATAATATATTTCTTCCTGAGGCAGTGAGAGTTTTCCGGAACTTAAAGGATCCCATACCGCCGATGTCTTTGCTAGATTTAGGACAGGCATGCGGACAATATCGATTGTTCTGATATTGAATAGCCCAACCAGTTCGTCTGTAACCCCATACCAGAATATGCTGGTTATAGACACGCCGCTCGATATTGCCGCATCATCCAAAATCAGGCCCAAGAAGCCAATCGGGGCATCGGGAGAAAGTGGCGGACTGTCAATGTCTTCGGAGGTTCCGTCACTCAGAAAAACACGAAATGCTGAACGTTCAGTCAAGTGGCTGCCGTCTGTATCGTTCCAGTCAACATAATCAAAGGCAAAGGCTATTGCTTCGCCCGTGGGGGTGAAAGTCAATTCGCCTCCACCCGAGATGGCTTCGGCAAAGGCCCCAACCAAACCCGGAACATTGGGGGCAAAAGCATTATAGTCCATGCACGCGGTCGGGGTAGAAAAGAATGACCCGTCAAGACTTGGGCAATATCCGGCGCTGCCATATGGTGATGTACCCGCGGCAACCACCGAAAACCCGTCCCAATTATCGCCGGTTGTTTGCGAAGCGGATGTGTTGGTGGTGACGGATGAAAAATCTTCCAAATGTGAAACGATAGACGTAGCCGGTAGGGCAGCATTATAGGTTGCCAAAGAGGTATAGGTGTCGACGGATTGCGCCCATGCTGGATGATTGGCAGAAAGCGAAGCGATAGACAGGATCAAGATCACATATTTTGTGAAATGCTGCATATTCGTCCTCGTGCCCAGTAGCCAATCAAAACAAATTTAAAATGGCAGCTGCAAGACCCCAACTCCTGTGAACGAAGCACAATCTTAACCACGTCAGCCGCAGCCGCTGCGATCCATTTAACGGACAAAGTTGTGGGCTTTTAAGGGAGAGAGGCACAAGATGTTTGCGTGGAAATCGGGCGCTACAGCCCGAACTGCAGCGCGCGATTGCGGCAATCGAAGCTCTTAAAAGCGAGTGCCGTATCTGGTTACAAGGAGCTGGCGACCAGCAAGGCCAGCGCGAAAGACACCAATGTGGTCGCAATAACCGGTCCGAAGCAGCGCCACCCTTGCGAGAGCAGCCCGGCCATATTGGACTTTACGGCCGCTGCGATCACAGCCAACAACAGCAAAATACGGGCTGATTTGTCTGCGATCTGGCTGATTTGGTCGGGAATGGGGTAGAATGTATTGGCGGCCACCAAAATTATAAACCCGACGACGAACCAGGGAATGCCTTGTCGCCAGTTAAACTTTGTCACAGCGCTATCGCTTGCTGAACGGTCTGCATATTTCACGCTAAGGGCGATCAATATCAGAACCGGCGCGAGCAGCGCTACCCGCGATAATTTTACGATCGCCGCAACTTCACCAGCCTGTTCTGAAAAAGAATATCCGCCGCCAATGGCCTGGGCGACATCATGGATCGATGCCCCTATCAAATAGCCTGCTTGTTGATCATCGAAACCCAAAGATCCGGCGATTAGGGGATAGAATGTCATGGCAAAGGCGCTGGCCAAGGTTGTGCCCAGCAAGACGATGGTGAATTGCGATTGATCGACCCGGCGTTGTCCAACGATGCTCCAGATCGCCAATGCCGCGGAGGCTCCGCAAATTGCGGTTGCACCACCAGCCAGCAGGCCAAAAAATATGTTTTGCTTGAGTAGCTTGGCCATGAACACGCCGGTCAAGATAACCGCCAGCATGATAATGATAAGCGCAGCGAATGGAACCAAGCCAAGTGCCGCGATCTGGTAGAATGTAATTTGCGTGCCGATCATCACAATTCCGAGGCGCAGCAATGTTTGCGACGAGAAGTCCAGGCCAGCGGAAAGGCGCTTATCAGAGCTCGCAAAATTCAGCGCTAGGCCTATCAACAGCCCCATGAGGATAGCCGGTACACCGTAATTTTCGTTCAACCAAAGCGCGGCCAGAGCGGCAACGCCGACGAAGATCAGGCCGGGTATATAAGAGGTAAGACTTTTCTTGCTATTCGGCTCTGATAGCTGGAGCTCGCCAAACAGGTCCGCACCGACCGGCAACTCATGCTGGGAGCGTGTCACGCATCTCGCTCTGACGCCTGTATCGCGCCGGAATCAACCGCCAAACGGCCCAGTCTTTTGGCCCAATATATTTTGAGGTCCTGTCGAATTTCAGGGGCCATGATGAACAATCCGAGAAGGTTCGGAATCGCCATGACGAAAATCAACGCATCGGCAAAGTCGAGGATGGCACTAAGCTGGACCGATGCTCCGACGATAATGAACGCGCAGAAAATCAATGCGAAGATCATTTCCTTCGAGCGGCCTTCACCGAAGATATAGGTCCAACCCTTGGTCCCGTAATAGGCCCAGGCGAGCATCGTGGAAAAGGCGAACATCAACGCCACGAATGACAAAGGGATGGAAGAACCGGCAATATTCTCGTTGAAGGCTGCGGAGGTCAACTCGATGCCGCTGACGCCGCCGTCCATCAAGACATCGGTTGGAAAGGTCGTGACCAGGACCAAACCCGTCAACGTGCATATGACCACCGTATCGATAAACGGTTCGAGCAAGGCTACAAAACCTTCGGTCAGCGGATCATTGGTCTGGACGGCGGAATGCGCAATGGGGGCAGAACCGATGCCTGCTTCATTTGAGAATGCTGCGCGCTGAAAGCCGAGGATCATGATGCCGACGGCTCCGCCCGCGACACCTTCCATGGAGAAGGCTCCGGCAATGATGGAAACGCCGGCCGCCGGCAAGGCGGCGAAATTCAATGCCAGTACAACCAGACAGCCCGCGATATAGAGTGCCACCATGAACGGGACCAGTTTTGACGTGACGCGACCGATGGACTTGATGCCACCAATGATGATCAACGCGACAACGCCTGCCATCACCGTGCCGACCGCCCATCCATAGCCTTGCAGGATACTTTGTTCGCCGCCTGAAACTTCGAGCATCTGCTTAAACGCTTGGTTCGATTGGAACATATTGCCGATACCAAGGCAACCGATGACAATGCTGACCGCGTAAAATGTCCCCAGAAACTTGCCAAAACTGGGCCAGCCGCGGCGTGCAAGACCATCGCGCAAATAATACATCGGTCCGCCAGAAACGGATCCGTCGGCATTCGTCTGCCGATATTTTACGCCGAGCGTACATTCGACAAATTTGGTGGTCATTCCGACGAGGCCCGCCACGATGAGCCAGAAGATTGCACCCGGACCGCCTAAAGATACGGTGATCGCAACACCTGCGATATTGCCAATGCCTACGGTCCCGGAAACGGCGGCGGTCAGCGCTTGGAAATGGGATATCTCGCCGTCATGCTCCTGATCATGAAATTTCCCTCGCACGATGTTGATCGCATGTTTGAAACCGCGGATATTGATAAAGCCAAGATAGACGGTGAAAAATATAGCGCCGAAAATCAGCCACATGACGATTAAGGGAACGTCGGCACCGGCGAGTGGTACGGAATAGAAAATGAAACTCGCTAACGCATCTGTCAGCGGTTGGACTGCATTGTTAATCTGGGTGTCGATCGATTGCGCTGCCGCTTGCGATCCAGATAAAAGTGCCGCTACTGCCGTGAATATTTTGCTACTATTTTTCAACAAACTCTCGCTTTTCGTTTAATAAACCGGCGGGCTGGTGATCCAAATGATAGAGGTTGCCTTCGATTGTCAAATCAAGACTTCCCTCCATGATATATCCTTCTTCTTCCACTTCGCGCAACATTGTGCCGTTGGAGTTGCAGTCCGGAGCCAGCAGTCAGCGCGCTAGAGAACAAACCTAGCTACACCATTTTTTTGGTTAGGCCAGATACCGACCTAATTCTCGTCATCAGGATAGGTCGGCGACCAGTCTTGCAGCCAGCGGGGCTCCGCCTGCATCACGACATCTTCCTTGATCGCATACACTCTAGGGTAGGATCCAGTGCTCTCAAGCGTTCCATCTTCGATTTTGACGAGTTGATCGCGGAGGGTTTCAATGTCCGACCGGGCTTTTACAGGCAATTGTCCGTCGTCTCCGGCATGGGCGCCGCGCAGAGCTATGTTTGGGCTATCAGCGGTCGCTCTGAGGAGTTTATGAGCAGATTGCAGATAATCGCCCATGCTTCCGCCCGGATAATATGCGGAGATATTGCCCGCGGACATATAGTCGCCGGTAAACATGATGTTGCTTGCCCGATCCAAAAGGGAAATCGAATTGTCTGTGTGACCGGGTGTATAGAACAGGGTGAGCTTGCGTTCCCCCAGATCGATGTCCGATCCTGGCTTGACCCATTCATCAATCTCCCAGATTGCTGGCTCCAGCCCTTCGGCGACGCCCAGATGCTCTCCCCAATTGGGCGCAAACATATTTTCTTTTGCTCGATCTCTGAGATGCGGCAGATCGACAAGCGCAACGCGTTCGTAACCGCCTTGGCCTGTATGATCATAATGCAAATGCGAGGGGAGGAAGGTGATGGGCAGGTCTGTGAGCTGTTTGACGACCGGGCGGATATCATAAAATCCCACGCCTGCATCCAGCAACAGGGCGCGGTCCGTTCCCGCGATCAAATAGTTAACGTTCTTTGCCCACGAATAGGGCTCCGCTATCGCAAAGGTGCGCTCATCAAGTTGCACAATGTAAAAATAGGCTTCCTCACCAAAAGGCTTCCCGTCTGCGGGCAGGCTGGCTTCTTCTGATGGCATTATCCGTTCGCCGGTTGTAGCGAGTGGTACCAGAATCCGGTGACGTTGCCAGACCCCGATTGCGAGCAGCATCACGACAATGACCAGTGCTATTCCGAATTTCTTTGCCATATCCATCTCCTTGCGACTGTCGATCGTTGATATTTGACCCGGCGTCAATCGCTCGCTTGGTTGTTCTGATAATGGTCACGAAATGCAACCCACAGTGGATGGCAATGCGCATCATAGGATTGCATTGTTGAGATCATCTGCATTCGCAAGGCGGTGTCGATCATTTCTTCTGGCAACAAAGGGTCGGCATTGATCTGCCGAATGACATGCTCGCCGACCAGAAAGGATTCTTGCATTGCGGAGCCCAAGTCGAGATGTGCCAAACGCTGTTGGCTCGCTTCCAGGAGGCCAATCATCTTGCGATACTGGTCCTCCCTAGGTTCGCGCAGCCATAATCTATGGGCGTCAACGTCAGCGCACATATCGGCGCCCTGCATGTGCAGCAAGACAGCGCCGCGTTCCAATCCTAGCGCGATTAAACGGTTCAAACTGACGGAGGCTGGTTCGACCAAATTGGCTGGGCGGCACCACAGGCCAGCGACTAGCTGTTCAAAACCCATCAATCGAAAGGCCCGCTCTCGGGTGCGTACGGCCGTTTTGTCGGTTCGCCCCAAATGGGAGGTGTGAACGCAGAGCCATTGACCATCCCACGCACCGATCCGATCCAATATTGATATCCACGCGGCTGCTGTCTCTTGCAGGGCTTTGCCGACCTGACCAATTCTATAGATTCCGCGATCCGTGCTTTCGAGCAGACCTTGCTTCATCAATCGTCCGGCCGTGACCCTGATTGTCGCCGGGGCATGATCGAACAAACTGCCCCAACGGATCAATTGCCCAACCGGCATCTCAGACAAGTTTGGCTGACTTAGCACGGATAAAATGAGACGCTTTGCCGAAGGACGGTTTTTTGTAAGAGCGGAAATTTGGGGAGGACAGTCCTGTGACTTGGAATGGTTATGCTGTGCCATCATCTGCCATTTTCTAGCCCCTCGCGTTATGTGGTTATGCCTTTTAACTCTTCTGTCAGAGCTCCATGAAATTGCTCTATGGCGCTTTCATATAAGCCGAATTCCAAATAGTCATTGGCTTTGCTTTTCAAGCCCCGTTGGGCGGAAAGGACCACTTCGCGGTCTTCAATCGCGCCCACTTTGGCAAATTCCTGGCCTTCCAGAACCGCATTCAAGGCGGCTCCGTCTTCCGCACAATCGGTCAACAGGAACATATGTTGGCGCGTCAATGCAAGCCCGAGCGGTTCTAGCACAACGATTTGCATACAATCAGGGAAAGTCGAAACAACGACATTGGGGAAAAGGTGGTAGACAAAAGTCAGGCGTCCATTGGTTGACCAAGTTGATTTGGGCTTGTCACGCAATCCTTCAATGGCCTGATAGGGAAATGCAATACGGCTGTTCTGACCGAAGGTTTCATTCACCGTTAGATTGTCATATTGAACCGGGAAGAATGTTGTCTGATGCGTGGAACGGATGTGATAGCCTTCTAAAGAGCTCTCCAGATGAAGCTTCCAATTGGCCGCAATTTCGAGCGTCTCCGACTTGATCACGCGATATTCTTTTGGGATGAGGTCAGGCAAGTCGGTCGGGTCTGCTTGATCTTTGGAGTTCGGATCTTGCTTTACGAAGATCAAGCCGTTTTTTTCCAAGCACTCGACCGCAACCAGACCCCGATTTTGCTTTTCCAAACCGGGGAAACCATCTTTGTGCGGTACGTTGCGAAGGGCCCCGTCATTGCCATAAGACCAGCCGTGATAAGGGCAAACAAATACGCTTGTGCATCCCTGACCACTGGCAACCTGAACACCGCGATGGCGGCACGCATTGCGAAAAGCCCGGACCTCTCCATCATTTCCTCGGACGACGACCAACGGGACATCCGCTGTATCTCTGGCAATATAGTCCCCTGATTGCGATAATGCAGCGGAAGGACAAAAGACAATCCAGCGTCGGCGCAACAAGGCAAGCTCTGCATCAAGCCGTTCAATGGATTGATAGTTTGCTGCAGGCTCTTTCCAGCCAGAATGTCCCATGTCTGTCGTTTTGTTGTCGATATGGTCCAATATTCGCGCGATAATATCGGTTTCTGACATTAATGCCATTGAGCCGCGCTGTTCGTCGACAGCCTGAAAGTTTTTGGTCGCCATAGATTTTGCTTTCACGGAAATTTGCACGAGGCAGAACGGAAGCTATATAACACAATTTATCAAATAATTCCAGTAGTAGTTATATTTGGTTTGGCAGGCAGGACATACTCCCCCGTCTCAACAATGCTCCGTCTGAATAAACATGGACTAGCAACGCATATTGCACACCGGATTTATCAGCCACCATTTGTCATGCGAAATGATACGATATAGGGTTCTGCAATGACAAAGAACATTGTGATATTGCTCGATGGCACCTCCAATGAAATCAGCGCAAACCGGACCAACATCTTGCGCCTATACGGTGTCCTTGAAAAAGGAGATGAACAGCTCGTCTATTACGACCCCGGTGTCGGGACATTTGGAGCGGATGGTGTCTGGCCCCGGTTTTGGCGCAAGACCGCAGAGATTTGGGGGCTGATGACCGGCTGGGGTTTCGATCACAATGTGAAAGAAGCCTATCGGTTCCTGATCGAAAATTACGACAACGGGAAACGGGATGGCGCGGACGATCAGCAGCGCGACCAGATCTATATTTTCGGTTTTAGCCGTGGCGCCTATTCGGCCAGAGTATTGGCGGGGTTCATTCACGCCATTGGCCTGATCGAACCGCGCAACATCAACCTGCTTTCTTATGCCTATCAAGCGTATAAGCAGATTGGCGAAAATGCGGTTGAAGGGGCGTTTGATGAGGTTCGTCTTTACGAGCGTATTCTGAGCACCGATCGCCCGCCCATTCGAATGCTAGGGCTTTTCGATACCGTTGCGTCCGTCATCGAGAGCGGAAAACATGGACCGAGGCTTAAGTCGCATGCCTTCACTGGCAAGAATACAAGCGTCGAATGCGTTGCCCATGCCTTGGCCATCGATGAAAAACGGACCATGTTCCGTCCCATGCTTTGGCCCACAGGGCAAGAATATTGGGGCAACCCCTTTAACAATTCAGATGCCAAACCGCAGATTGTCGAGGAAGTCTGGTTTGCGGGCGTCCACGGCGATGCCGGAGGTGGTTATCCAGAGGCAGAAAGCGGTTTGTGCAAAGTGCCGCTTGCTTGGATGATTGATCGTTCGAAGGAATGTGGCTTGCGCTTTCGGACGCAAAGCGTGAATTCCCTTGTTTACGGCAAACGAAAAAACTCGAAATATATCAAACCAGATCCGCTGGCGAACCCTCACGATAGTATGAGCATCGGTTGGTCGTTGCTGGAGTTTCTTCCCGGGAGGAAGGCTGATAATTCTTCAAGGCCTTCTTTGTTTGGCATTGCGATTCCCTTGTTTGAGAGAAGGTTCATTCCATCGCAGTCGAAAGTGCATGTCTCGGTCACCCAGCGCCAAGAGGCGCTCGGATATTGGAGCAAAAACATCCCGCCTGACTATATCTCGGTTCCTCTGCAACCTTAGTGGCTGCTTTTAACGACCCATGTCCCGCTGAATCGTCCGGCTGGCCATGTAAAAGTGGAAAACCGACCAAATATAGAGGCATTTGAAGAGGATCATGGACCATTGTAGCCCGTCGGCATTGGCGGAATCACAAGCAGTTTGAGCCGTCGCAGCAAGATTGGATGCCTTACACGCTTCCAGGGTCAGCGCCGGATCGATCCCAGACAAGAAGGTTGCATTCAGGATCGTCGATAGACCGCCGATCAGCGGTGGACCAAGGCCATAGCCAAGCAAATTTACGATGAACAAGGTAACGGCAACTGATGTTGCTCTCATCCTGCTGTCGACCACGCCGCTCGGCACAGCATAGAGCGGGCAGAGATAGGTATAGAGCAGCATTTGTCCGATCATCATGAGCGGAACGGCCAGCCACAAGGATTCCGCCAGATAGCCGACCACATGCATCGGGATGACCCCAAGCAGGGCAAACATGGGAATGAATGCCAATGCTTTGGGGAACCGCTCGGCATATTTGTCGGCCAGGAAGCCGGACATATAGGTGCCGATTGAGGCCATAACGGCAAGAGCCATTGCGATTTTTACCGACGCGTCGAAGATCGACATGTCATGGGTCCGGATGAGAAAGGACACGAAAAACTGACCGACGCCATAGTTGACGAATGACGCGATGGTGACGCCCATGGTGACGTGCCAATAGGCCGGTTTTTTCGACAGAATCTTAAGAACCTCGCGGAAACCCACTTGTTCCTTATTCTGCATGTCGGATGGATCGGTATATCCACGCGGCGGTTCTTTGATCGTCATCTTCACTATCATTGCGACAATGATTCCCGGCACGCCGACGACCACAAAGGCAACACGCCAACCTTCGATATTTTGCCAATCCAAGGCATTGACGGCCCATGTCCAGTTCCAGCTATTCAGAAGCGCAGCAACGGTTGGTCCGTCAAGATTGCCAACCACAAAGCCACCAAATACATAGGCAACCATGCCGCCGAGCGGGATGCCCAAAGCATAGACCGAGACCGCGGTTGATCGCTCTTTGGGAACAAAATAGTCTGCGATGATAGAATTGGCTGGTGGTGAGCAGCCTGCCTCGCCAATGCTAACCCCGATCCGGAAAATGAACAGCGCAATGAAGCTCGTTGCAAAGCCACATAATGCCGTCATCAAACTCCACAAAGCGATCGACCCGGCGATGATCCAGACGCGGTGATGCTTCTCGGAGAAGCGGGCAATGGGGATGCCGACAAATGTATAGAGGATCGCAAAGGCCGGGCCACCCAACAGTCCCATTTGCCAGTCTTCAACCCCGAAAGACTCCTTAATGGGCTCGGTCAAAATGTTGATGATGGTGCGGTCGATGAAATTGAAAATATAGACGGTCAGCAATATCCCGAGGATATATTTGCGATAGGCTTTGGTGCCATAGCCCGTTTCCGGGCTTCCATGTCTGTCTGAATGGGAGGCGCTGCTCGCTGTCGCTTCGGCCAAATTCAAATTCC
This sequence comes from Parasphingorhabdus sp., assembly GCF_039982395.1. Classification (GTDB taxonomy): domain Bacteria; phylum Pseudomonadota; class Alphaproteobacteria; order Sphingomonadales; family Sphingomonadaceae; genus Parasphingorhabdus. The sequence continues at coordinate 1,100,749 of NZ_JBDWYO010000006.1, read as the reverse complement.
TCTACCGTTTTTCCCGCATTTTTGTGCGTGGTTTCTTACACGATACCGGTTTTTGCCATCTTGTATATTCCAATTTCCGCGCCCGCTGGGGGTTTTGCACTATGTGATAGTCGCTGCTGTCAGTTCGGTTAAGAGATCGACGCTACGGCATCTAAGAAAATTTTACGCAAGTCGTCGTTCAAAAAAAACATGGATGCAATCGCGGGCAGGGTGATCGGGGAAAGGCGCTTCATTTCGTCCAGGGCCTTTTTCGCCGCTTCACCATCATCCATTTTGTTGAGGCAGGCGGCGAGAAGGGCGACATTCATCGGTGATTTGTTGATCTGAGTCCATTCGCGCGTCAGCCGAACGGCCTCGGCGTAGCGCTCTTGCACAAAGCGCGTTTGCGCGAGCGTACCCAATTGCAATGCGCGGTTCGGCGAGAAAGGATCCAGTTCCATGGAGCGGATGATCGAATCTTCTGCTGTTGCAAGATTGCCCGCATGGGCACTGATCTGACCCCGGGCAATAAGCGCAAAGGAGGATCCCGGGTTCAGTTCCACCGCTCGATCCGCATGCTGGGCCGCTTCACCATATCTGCCGACCGTCCAATAGCTCAATGCTGCTGTGCCAACGACTTGGGCGTCATCGGAACCGAAATAGAGCGCGCGTTCAAAAAGGTCCTTCATCTTCGCCAAATGTTTTGTCGGGTCATCGGTCCAGCCAAATTGCGCGATCAAGCCATGACCGGTGCCGGCTAGACTAAGCGCCAATGCATGTTCCGGGTCCCGTTCGATGGCTTCATTGAGCAAGTTCAAAGCGATCTCAATATTCTGGCGGGTATATGTGCGGAACGGCACCATCGCGCGTAAATAGAGGTGATAGCTTTGCAGGTCCGATGTTGGGCGGTTGACAATCAGCTGGGTTTCGCTTTTCTGGATTGAAAATTCCGCCACGCCTGCAACGCCCATCGCCACTTGTTCTTGCAAAGAGAATATATCTTCCATCGAACCGTCGAAGCTGTCCGCCCAGATTTGGCCCCCGCTGTTGGTGTCGATCAATTTCACATTTATACGGACGTTATTCGCGGCAGCGCGAACGCTGCCTTCGAGAATATAGCGGACGCCCAATTTTTCTGCAGCGGCGGTTGCTGATAGATCCTGATTTCTCAAAGCCAGCGAGGATCCGCTGGAAATCACAAATAGGGTTCGAATACGAGTCAAAGCCGAAGTGATCTCTTCCATCAACCCGTCGACGAAATAGGCTTGTTCGGGATCACCGATCAGATCAGCAAACGGCATAACCGCAATTTGTGGCAAGGGGCTCTCTGTTTCTTCAGCCAACCCGATTTTCAAAAGATAGCCGAGGCCATGCACTGTTTTCACGAGCTTGCCGTCATCGCCCATGGCCTTGCGCAATGCTGTCATCTGAGCCTGAAGCGCATTTTCTTCAACGACCGTTCCCAGCCAGATGGCGTCCATCAGTTCTGCTTTGGTCACAACTTGACCATCCGCTTGAGCAAGAGCCGACAAGATCCCAATGGCTTTGCGGCCTATGGCAATCGGCTGGTTGCCGCGTAAGAGTTCGCGGTTCGGCAGAAGTGTTAGACCGCCCAGCTTGATGCGTTTTGACGGTTTTTGAGCGCTGTTCATATCTGGCCGCGATATACAGCGATCTCTTTCAAAGTTGATAGCGATATTTCAGGAAAATTTCAGAATTGGACCAAAGACCTGAAACGTGTTACTCCATAGAGCAGGAGTCACGGGGCCGGACTTGCGACCCGCCGGCCTCGTAACTCCTCTTCTCAATGATTTAGAATTGCGCGATGTTTACGGTGACGGCTGCCTGGTTGAAGCCTGTTACTGTAATTTTTGTCCGCGTCGCTCCCGACCCAAAGCCTTTTGAATGGAAAAAACTTCTGGAGAAGCCAAGATTTGGTGCCTAAGCGAACGGGATGCATTTGAATCACAATCCAGAGGATCCCGCTGGTGATCTGATCAACTTCGAACAATTTTTGGATGTTGATATTCGCGTGGGCAGGGTCATAGAAGCCCAGCCGTTTCCCGAAGCCAGAAAAGCAGCCTTTAAATTGGTGATAGATTTTGGCCCAACCATCGGCACAAAGCGATCATCGGCGCAGATCACTGAAAATTATGCGCTCGAAGATTTGCTGGATCGGCAGGTTGCCGCCGTCGTCAATTTTCCCCCGCGACAGATCGGCAAATTTATGTCTGAAGTGCTTACCTTGGGTTTTCCGGATGCAGCCGGAGATGTTGTTCTGTTCAAGCCGGACAGCGAGGTTCCGATCGGCAGCCGGTTATTTTGATGTCCCTCGCCAAATTCTGGAATATCGCTACTTCTACCGCCATCCCTTCTCCAAAGCCCACTTCCTAAGATTGTGACCTGATGTACCCCACGCCCGATAAACAGGAACGCCGCGCTGATTTTTTGGTCCACGCCTTTGGATTGATTTTCATTCTTGCGGCCGGTGTGGCTTTGTTCATCCAGGCGGCTGGTCACGGCGCGGCTGTGGTCGCGGCGGTCGGTATCTATGTGATCGGCGTGTTGTTTTCACACACCATTTCCATGTTCTACCATTTGTCGCCTTATCATGGCCGGCGGCTGGTGCTGCGCCGGATCGACCATGCAGCGATCTATCTGACCATTGCGGGTACTTTTACGCCGCTTTTCGTGCTGACGGGCACGGAGTTCAGTCTCTTTCTTCTGATGGTAGTCTGGGCGCTCGCCATCCCCGCGATGTTGTACAAGATATTCGGCAAAAATCTGGACTCGCGTTGGTCGCTGGCTTCTTATCTCGGTCTGGGATGGATGGGCGTGATCGGCGCGCCCGAAATGATGGAACAGTTACCGCAACTGTCCTTATGGGCCATGTTGGCGGGCGGAGTCTTTTATTCGTTCGGCACCATTTTCTATGCCCGCAAGGCGCAACCCTTTCGTTATTCCATCTGGCATAGTTTTGTGATGATGGGCGGGGCGAGTTTCTTTGTGGCGATCTGGGTGGCTTTGGTGGCTTGAAGCCCTGTGACAGTTCCGGCCAGCTCATCAATCCCGGCTTGATCCGGGATGAAGAGCATCTTTACCGAAGCGCATGCAACTCCCTCAACGCATGTCATCTAAAGTTGACAAATTAATTATTGTCATCCATAGTTTACGCCCGTGAACATTCGGCAGACCGATGCCTTCGCAAAATGGCTCAGGAAGCTGAAGGATCATGAGGCACGGGCGCGGATCATTTTGCGTATCAACCGCTTTAAACATGGCAATCTGGGCGATGTGAAATCGGTGGGTGAGGGGGTTCGCGAGGCGCGTATAGACTATGGCCCCGGCTATCGACTCTATTTTGCCGAGCGTGGGGGCGCGTTGATCATATTGCTGTGCGGCGGATCGAAGAAAACACAGCAGAGCGATATCGAGAAAGCGAAGAATTTGAGAAACGAGGTTTGATAGCAAGATGGCGACCGCCACAACAGAATTTGACGCTGCCGAATATCTCGACAGCCCGGATATGATCGCGACCTATTTGCGGGCCGCGTTTGAGGAAAATGACGCCGCGCTGATCCGTACGGCGCTGAACGATGTCGCCCGCGCCAAGGGCATGGCTTCGGTGGCAGCGGAGAGTAAGATCACGCGGCAGGCGCTCTACAAGGCGTTGGGTCCGAACGGCAATATGACGCTGGAGACTTTACTAGGGGTGCTACGCGCGATGGGGGTGCGGTTGTCGGTTCGGGGAGAGGCACAATGAGAATATTAGCATCGCTATGCATCGGGCTTATCGCCGCGCTGCATCTCTATATCGCCTGGTTCGAGATGTTCGCCTGGACCACCAGAGGCCCGGCGGTTTTCACTGCCTTTCCTGCAGATTTATTTGAATCAACCACGGCGATGGCGGCCAATCAGGGGCTCTATAACAGCTTCCTTGCCGCTGGCCTGATCTGGTCGCTGTTTATCAAGGACGATATATGGCAGCGCCGCGTTGCGACATGCTTTTTGCTGTTCGTGGCGATGGCCGGACTATTCGGCGCCTATACCGTATCGCCACGCACCGCATTGGTGCAAAGCGTGCCAGCGGTGATTGCGCTGCTGCTGGTCTGGTTGGGCAGGGGGCGTTAGGAGATGGCGGTTTTGTATGATGGGTGGCGCGTCTTTCTTTGTCGCTATCTGGGTGGCTTTGTTGGGATAAAAAAACGCCAGGTCACGCTGGCCGGGAGTGGATTGATTGGGGTTTGAGGCACCAACAAGTCGTTAGTAAGGGGACCAGCAATCATTCCTATTTTTTTGGATCACCGGAAGAAGTGTTCTCATTTTCTGGGGATTCTAGCCAGTCGCTTGAGAATACGTCTACCGGAATCGCCGCATCTTCCGGCGTTCCCTGGATAAAGCTTCCAGTTGATACTGTGCCATTTTGGTTTTTACTGACGACCTCGCTTCTCTCTGAATAAATATAATTCATCGCCGCACCAATCGCATTCAAGGCTTTTTTCTCATCTGATGAAAACTGTTCGCTGATAGCGGATTTGTCATGGCCTATTTTTTGGAATCTTTGTCCCCAATGCAGTAGTGGACCGCCATAAAAATCCGCCAAATGTGTTCGATTAACATGCTTGTTCTTGGTGTATCTAATTACCATCGCAAAGTGGCGAACGATTTCTTTTACATTTTCCTTTGTGGCTCCAGTTCCTGAGTCGATGAAGTTTCTAGTTTTCGCATTGTTGGACGGCAGTTTGAGATATTCCGCAAATAGCTTCTCGATTTTGGCTTTTTGTTGATCGTCCAGAGTTCTAGCCCTATTCTCGGCTCTAGTTTTTTCGGCAATGACTTCTCTTCGATCGAATTCGTTTCGATCCCAGCAATTTGTCAATAGAGCACCAATGACAACAACTAGAACCGGAAACACGAAGTATTTAGCATAGTTCTTGGGCTTAGGAAGATCGTTCATGTTCGCCTGCATATCCCAAAAAAATCTTTCGTGCAAAATTCAATATTCATTCCGGGCTAATTGGAAGCAAGATCAAGCGGCAGGCGCTTTACAAGGTGCGGCAATATGACGCTGGAGACTTTGCTGAATGTGCTGCGGGCAATGGGTGTGCGGTTGTCGGTTAGTGGGTGATCGGGGATTATTGCCTCTGTCATTCGAACTGATTGCGAAACAGAGCGTGAAATCTCCGTAGAATAATCAGGATGTTCATTAGTGCGTGAAACAGAAGAAATATGGAGGTCCATTTGAAAAGAAAAAGGTCACTGTTCAAAGCAATCGGAATGATCAGATATATGATCGAGAATACGAAAAAAAGTTCCAAATAACTGATTGCGTAGCATACCTCTTTTGCCAACGTTTGGCGACTTTCGTGGAGCCCCTTCAAGCGCTTATCAACCGCAGGATCTTTACTCTGTTTTCTTGGTATATCCGAAATTTGTAAAAGATTGGATTGTAATGCAATTAGAACGGCTGCGAATACCCCAAAAAGAGTAAAGAGGCTGAGATAGAAGGATGGAGTTATTGCTGTTTTAATCCAAGCCGCGATAATTGAAGCTATTACAGGAAAGCCAAAAACGAAAAATAGATCAGCAAATAGAATTTTGTTAGTGTTGGAGTCCCTCAATGTCCCGAGATAGTCGGTAATAATAGGAGTGACGTCAATCTTCATGATTGGGTTCCGTGAAGGCTATCATACAAGCCATTCAATATATCATCAGCCGTCTTGTTGATCGATTCATAGGTCGGATGACCATCATCATCGCCTTTAACAATTTCCTCTGTAACGTCGACAACTCCAACATCGCTATGCGCGCCAAAAACTCCGATTGGTCGAATCTTGTTGCCAATTTCAACACCAGCTATGGCTTCATCAAATTCGATCCCATTGTGGGTGATCACGGAATTTGAATCTGGCGGGAGATTTTGAAGCATTTCTGAAAGTATTCCAAAACTGCGCCCTCTTCCAGCGTTAATGGTAACACTCATACGAGACGTCTTTTGGTCTTCATTATTAAAAAAGCGAGCTGCAAGATCAGTTGTTGGTTTTCTACTCACCAGCCTTAAATTTTTGACGGGCTTACCCTCGTAGATTTTTCCTGTTGCATCTGAAGGTAACAATTTACTGTAGAGCAATCTGTGTTGGGGGTTCTTTTTTTCGAACAGCGTTTGCATCGCACTGAGAACCAAAGTTATACAAGATCGCCCGCTGAACGATTGAAACGAAACTAGGACAAAATTTTCAAATTCAGGAAGCCAGTAGCGATAATAAAGATCGATCACTTCATTATCATCCCGCTTGCGTGCATAGTTTAGTTCCCCCGTTTTCCCGTCCTCTAATCTGGAAGCAAAACCATAAACACCATAGGAAATCCACCCTCGTGAGCAGCCCGGAAGGTCGGCAAGAATTTCTTTAAACTTCCAACTTCGCTCCACTTCTTTTTCGTTCTGTTGGATTGCATTTTGTGCAATGAAATCCGTGAGAAAATCAGGAAAGTCTAATTGTAGTACGCTTGAGCTAGGATCAACGAATACCTTGCTATCTTTTTCCTGAATCAAAAGTTTGTATTGTCTTAGCCCCACGGAATGCGTCACTTATGTTACCTCCATTGACTAGGGTTTTTATATATACTAGTTCAATACTATGTTTTTAAACATTGCCAAACGAAAATACTGAACCGCTCCCAACCCTTGACCCCCACCCGAATCCCCGCTAATGGCGCCGCTCTTGTTCGTGCGGGATGCGTTCTGCTGAATGGGAAAGCTACATAGGCAAAACACTTGCCGTACTATCATGCGGTGAGAGTAACCCCTGCAATTTGCAGGATAAACTACTTATAAGGTGAAGACTTTATGCCAACGATTAACCAGCTCGTCCGTAAAGGGCGGGTGGCCCAGAAGACGAAGTCCAAAGTGCCGGCCATGGAAGCCAACCCACAGAAACGTGGCGTTTGCACCCGTGTCTACACAACGACTCCAAAGAAACCAAACTCCGCTCTGCGTAAGGTTGCCAAGGTTCGCCTGACCAACCAGCGCGAGGTCATCAGCTATATTCCCGGTGAAGGTCATAACCTTCAGGAACATAGTGTTGTCCTGATCCGCGGCGGCCGTGTTCGCGATCTTCCCGGTGTGCGTTATCACGTACTCCGTGGTGTTCTCGATACCCAGGGTGTCAAGGACCGGAAGCAGAGCCGTTCGAAATATGGCGCCAAGCGTCCTAAATAAGTTTAGTTTCGGAGTTATAAGATATGTCACGTCGTCGTCGTCCCGAAAAACGGGTTATCCTGCCCGATCCTAAGTTTAAGGATCTGGTGCTTTCGAAATTCATGAACAACCTGATGATGGATGGTAAGAAATCCACCGCAGAACGGATTGTTTATGGTGCATTTGACAGCGTTGAAGCCAAGGCCAAAAAAGACCCGCTTCAACTGTTCCATGATGCGCTCAACAATATCAAGCCGGGCATTGAAGTGCGCAGCCGCCGTGTTGGTGGTGCAACCTATCAGGTTCCCGTCGAAGTGCGTCCTGAACGTGCGCAGGCTCTGGCCATCCGCTGGATGATCTCTGCTGCTCGTGGCCGCAGCGAAACCACAATGGCAGCGCGTCTGTCGGGTGAAATTCTTGATGCTTCCAACAATCGCGGCAACGCGGTGAAGAAGCGTGAAGATGCGCATAAGATGGCAGAAGCCAACCGCGCCTTCGCTCACTACCGCTGGTAGTAAGAATATACACCGTAGCGTTGATCTTCCGGATCGTCGCTACGGTGAAATAATAGATCGAATAGACCATCACAGGGCTGGCATTGTTCAGCCCATTTCACTATAGGGCGGCCAGAAATTGGTTCCCGACATATTGGAGTAAAGACTATGGCACGCAGCCATCCGCTCGAACGATATCGCAATATCGGCATTATGGCCCATATTGATGCTGGTAAAACAACGACCACCGAACGTATTCTTTATTATACGGGTAAGTCCTACAAGATCGGCGAGGTGCATGATGGCGCGGCGACGATGGATTGGATGGAGCAAGAGCAAGAGCGTGGTATTACCATTACCTCTGCTGCGACCACCTGTTTCTGGAATTCAGAAGACCGCAAGGGTCCTGAGCACCGGATTAACATCATTGATACGCCAGGCCACGTTGACTTCACCATTGAAGTTGAACGTTCGCTGCGTGTGCTTGATGGCGCGGTCGCCTGTTTTGACGGCGTTGCCGGCGTTGAGCCACAGTCTGAAACCGTATGGCGTCAGGCTGATAAATATAAAGTTCCACGGATGTGCTTCATCAACAAGCTCGACCGGACCGGCGCCAACTTCAAATTCTGCGTTGATTCGATTGTAGAACGCCTCGGCGCGACGCCTGCTGTGCTTTATTTGCCAATCGGCATCGAAGCGAGCCTCGTTGGTCTGGTTGATCTCGTCAATCAGCGTTCGATCACTTGGAAGAACGAAGATCTCGGTGCTGAATATTCCTATGGTGACATTCCAGAGGATATGGCGGACGAAGCAGCGGAATATCGCGAAAAGCTCATCGAACTTGCTGTTGAGCAAGACGATGACATCATGGAGCAGTATCTTGAAGGCAACGAGCCTGATGCAGCGACCCTGAAATCGCTCATCCGTAAGGGCACATTGAACCAGAGTTTCGTTCCTGTGCTTTGCGGTTCCGCGTTTAAGAACAAAGGCGTTCAGCCTCTGCTCGACGCGGTTGTGGATTACATGCCTAGCCCGCTCGACGTTGACGCGATTAAAGGCGTTGGCCTTGACGGCGAAACCGAAGACGAGCGTCCATCCAGCGATGATGAGCCATTTTCCGCTCTTGCGTTTAAAGTGATGAACGATCCATTCGTAGGCACGCTGACCTTCTGCCGTATCTATTCCGGTAAGCTGGAAAAAGGCACGTTGCTGAACTCGGTTAAGGACAAGAAAGAAAAAGTCGGCCGTATATTGGAAATGCACTCCAATGATCGTAAAGACATTGATGAAGCATATGCCGGCGACATTGTTGCTTTGGCTGGTATGAAAACCACGACCACGGGCGATACGCTTTGTGACGCTGACAAGCCGATCATTCTGGAGCGTATGGAATTCCCGGATCCGGTTATCGAGTTGAGCGTGGAGCCAAAAACCAAGGCTGACCAAGAGAAGATGGGCGTTGCCTTGAACCGTTTGGCTGCTGAAGATCCATCATTCCGGGTGACGACCGACCACGAATCCGGTCAGACGATCATCAAGGGCATGGGCGAGCTTCACCTCGACATTCTTGTGGATCGGATGAAGCGCGAATTTAAGGTGGAAGCCAATGTTGGTGCACCACAGGTTGCCTATCGTGAGTCGCTCGGCAAAGCTGTTGAAATTGATTACACGCATAAGAAACAGTCCGGTGGTTCTGGTCAGTTCGCGCGTATCAAGTTCGAAGTCACGCCAGGTGAGCGCGGTGCAGGCATTACCTTTGAAGACGAAATCAAGGGTGGTAATATTCCAAAAGAATATATCCCGTCTGTTGAAAAAGGTATGCGCGAGACGGCTGATACTGGTTCGTTGATAGGCTTCCCGATCATCGACTTCCACATCCGTGTCTATGATGGCGCCTATCATGACGTTGACTCTTCGGCACTGGCATTTGAAATCGCAGCCCGTGCAGCAATGCGCGAAGCGGCTCAGAAATCCGGCATCAAGTTGCTTGAACCGATCATGAAAGTTGAAGTGATTACGCCGGAAGATTATCTTGGTGATGTGATCGGCGATCTTAACTCTCGTCGTGGTCAGATTCAGGGTACCGATACACGCGGTATCGCACAGGCCGTCGATGCCATGGTGCCGCTGGCCAATATGTTCGGTTATGTGAACGAATTGCGTTCCTTCAGTCAGGGACGTGCGCAATATTCGATGCAATTCTCTCACTATGAAGAGGTGCCGAACAACGTGGCTGAAGAGATCAAGGAGAAAATGGCTTAATCGCCACTCCTTATTTGAGGTAACGCGCTTTCCTTTTGTGCGGCGCTGGCAGGAAAACCGCCAGACCAACAAAAGGGTGTTGACAGAATTAGAGAGTCTCGCCAAAGCGCGGCGCAGACTATCAATACGATAGAAAATCAGAGGTAATAGAAAATGGCTAAAGAGAAGTTTGAGCGCAACAAGCCGCACTGCAACATTGGTACCATCGGTCACGTCGATCATGGTAAAACAACGTTGACCGCGGCTATCACCAAGGTTCTAGCGGAAGTAGGCGGCGGCGAAGCTGTAGACTTCGCGAATATTGATAAGGCGCCTGAAGAGCGTGAGCGTGGCATCACCATTTCAACGGCACACGTTGAATATGAAACCGAAGCCCGTCACTATGCGCACGTCGATTGCCCAGGTCACGCCGATTATGTGAAAAACATGATTACCGGTGCTGCTCAGATGGATGGCGCTATTTTGGTTGTTAACGCTGCCGATGGCCCAATGCCTCAGACCCGTGAGCACATCTTGCTCGCTCGTCAGGTTGGTGTTCCAGCTTTGGTTGTGTTCATGAACAAGGTTGATCAGGTCGACGACGAAGAGTTGCTCGAACTGGTTGAAATGGAAATCCGTGAACTTCTGTCTTCTTATGACTTTGACGGTGATGACATTCCTATCGTTTCAGGTTCTGCTTTGGCTGCACTAGAAGGTCGCGACGACAATATCGGTAAAGAAAAAATTCTTGAACTGATGAAAGCTGTTGATGAATCTATTCCTCAGCCAGACCGTCCTGTCGATCAAGATTTCTTGATGCCGATTGAGGATGTGTTCTCAATTTCAGGTCGTGGTACGGTTGTTACCGGCCGTGTTGAAACCGGCATTGTGAATGTTGGTGACGAATGTGAAATCGTTGGTATCAAAGATACGACGAAAACAACGGTTACCGGTGTTGAAATGTTTCGCAAGTTGCTCGACTCCGGTGAGGCTGGCGACAACATTGGTGCATTGATCCGTGGCGTTGACCGTGAAGCGGTTGAGCGCGGTCAGGTTCTTTGTAAGCCTGGTTCGATCACGCCACACACCGAGTTCTCGGCTGAAGTTTATGTGTTGTCGAAAGACGAAGGCGGCCGTCACACGCCATTCTTCGCCAACTACCGTCCACAGTTCTACTTCCGTACAACGGACGTAACCGGCGAAGTGATCCTTCCTGAAGGCACTGAAATGGTTATGCCTGGTGACAACGTCACTATCGGCGTAAAGTTGATTGCACCGATTGCTATGGATCCAGGTCTTCGCTTCGCTATTCGCGAAGGTGGCCGGACTGTTGGATCAGGGGTTGTCAGCAACGTAACTAAGTAATATAGGAACGCCTCGCTGCCCGGATCGGTGATTCGGGCAGCCAGTTATTTCGCCGCTCCGGCTTTTTTCGTTAGAAAATCGGGGCGGTTTATTTTTGGCTCTTTGACATTGGTAACAGGTACATGGAAACGCAGAATATTCGCATCCGCTTGAAGGCATTTGACCATCGGGTTTTAGATCAAGCAACTGGCGATATCGCTGACACTGCACGCCGCACTGGCGCGCTTATCCGTGGCCCGATACCATTGCCAACGCATATTGAAAAATTCACCGTAAACCGCGGGCCTCACGTAGACAAAAAGTCTCGTGAGCAGTTCGAGGTGCGGACTTATAAAAGGTTGCTCGATATTGTGCAGCCGACGCCACAGACAGTCGATGCTTTGATGAAGCTTGATCTTGCTGCTGGCGTGAACGTCGAAATCAAGCTGGCCTGAGCCAATTGATTGCGATCTTGGTCTAGGCCGAGATCAGACGAACGACAGGATACCGCCGGTTTTTACCGGGCAGCGTCCTCCGTCTCGTTCCGGACTTTCCGGAACAATACAGCCCGGACGGGGTGATGCATTACAATTGGGGTTGGCAAGCCGGACGAAATGGTTCGTTCGGCCTCTGTGAAGGAGATTGATCGTGCGTACAGGCGTGATCGCGAAAAAAATGGGGATGACCCGCTTATTTCAGGAAGATGGTCGGCATGTGCCGGTTACTGTTCTTTCCTTGGAAGAATGTCAGGTTGTTGGAGCCCGCAATCAAGAACGTGATGGCTATTTTGCCGTTCAACTTGGTGCTGGTGCCCGTAAAGCGAAAAATGTGAATAAGCCGCAGCGTGAAGCTTTTGCCAAGGCAGAAGTTGAACCAAAGGCTCGTGTTGCCGAATTCCGGGTCGATAGCGAAGATGCTTTGCTCCCCGTCGGTGCTACCGTAACAGCTGACCACTTCGTTGCTGGTCAAATGGTTGATATCCAGGGCGTGACCCAGGGTAAAGGCTTTGCTGGTGCGATGAAGCGCTGGGGCTTCGGCGGTATGCGTGCAACTCACGGTGTTTCTATCTCTCACCGTGCGCATGGTTCTACTGGTCAAAACCAGGATCCGGGCAAGGTCTTCAAGGGTAAGAAGATGGCCGGTCACATGGGTGCGCGAAATCGCACTCAACAAAATCTTGAAATTGTCCGCACAGACGCCGCTCGCGGTTTGATCTTTGTCCGCGGCAGCGTCCCTGGTTCAAAGGGTGGCTGGTTGCTGGTGAAGGATGCGGTCAAGGTTGCGCTTCCTGAAGGCGTTCCGTTCCCGGGTGCTATGCGCCGCAATGCGGACGAAACAGCAACGGAAGATGCTCCGGCAGGAATGGTCGAGGCAGATGCGGCGATCGAAGCGCCAGCAACTCCGACCGATGCAGAAGTAGCGGCAGCAGCCGACGCTCCAGCGGAAAAGCCGGCAGAAGAGAAATCTGATGCTGCAGATGATGCAGGGAAGGAGGGCTAAGCCATGAAATTGAAAGTGAAAACCCTCGACGCTAAAGCCAAGGGCGACATCGAATTGAACGATGACGTGTTCGGCGTGGAAGCGCGTGCAGATATTCTTCACCGTGTCGTCAACTGGCAGCGGGAAAAGGCGCGTGGTACGGCTCGTCCGACCCGTGAGCGTTCAGACGTTGCTCGCACCGGTAAGAAGTTCGGCAATCAAAAAGGCGGCGGTACTGCTCGTCATGGTGATCGTCGTGCTCCTATCTTCATCGGTGGTGGTAAAGCCCACGGTGCTCGCAAGCGTGATTTCAATCCTTCGCTGAACAAAAAGGTTCGTGCATTGGGTCTGAAAATGGCGCTGAGCGATAAAGTCAAAAACGACAATTTGATCGTGCTTGAAAATATTGACCTGAAAGAAGCAAAAACACAGGCGCTTTTGGCCAATATCACCAAGCTCGGTTTCGGTAAGTCGGCGCTGGTCATGGACGGTGATGCTGTAAACGATGCTTTCTCGAAGGCTTCGAACAACATTCCACGTGTCAATGTGATGCCAGCAGCTGGTGCCAATGTTTATGACATCCTGAACCATGAAACCCTGGTGCTAACGCGCGCAGCGGTAGAAAAGCTGGAGGCGCGCTTCAATGGCTAAAAAAGAAGCTGTCGATATCCGTCACTATGACGTGATTGTTGGCCCGCACATCACCGAGAAATCAACTTTGCTCAGCGAGCATAATGCTGTGGTCTTTAAAGTTGCGAACACCGCAACCAAGCCGCAGATCAAGGCTGCCATCGAGGCGTTGTTTGATGTTCAAGTCAAAAACGTCAATACGCTGGTGCAAAAGGGCAAGACCAAAAAGTGGAAGGGTCGTCCCTACACACGCAACGACATTAAGAAGGCTGTTGTCACTTTGGCCGAAGGCCAAACCATTGACATCACCACGGGAGTTTAAGGGCACATGGCATTAAAATCCTATAAACCGACTAGCCCCGCCCGGCGTGGCCTTATCTTGGTTGATAAGAGCGGCCTTTGGAAAGGCAAGCCAGTCAAAAAGCTTGTCGAAGGCAAGAACAAGACCGGTGGCCGGAACAACAAAGGGCATGTCACTTCACGCGGCATCGCTGGTGGTCATAAGCAAAAATATCGTCTCGTCGATTTCAAGCGGCGCAAATGGGATATGGCTGCAACCGTAGAGCGGATCGAATATGATCCAAACCGGACAGCCTTTATCGCGTTGCTCAAATATGAAGACGGCGAACTGGCTTATATTATCGCTCCACAGCGTCTCGACGTTGGCGATACTGTTATTGCCGGTGAGAAGACTGATGTGAAGCCAGGCAATGCGATGCTTTTGTCGCAGATGCCGGTTGGTACGATTGTTCACAATGTTGAAATGAAGCCAGGCAAGGGCGGCCAGATCGCTCGCTCCGCCGGTGCTTATGTTCAGATTGTTGGTCGTGACCGCGGAATGGTTATCGTTCGCATGAAGTCAGGCGAGCAGCGTTACTTGCGCAGCGATTGCATGGCAACGGTTGGTGCGGTTTCAAACCCTGACAACTCGAACCAGAATTTCGGTAAAGCAGGCCGTACCCGTTGGAAGGGGCGTCGTCCTCTTACGCGCGGTGTTGCGAAAAACCCTGTAGATCACCCGCATGGTGGTGGTGAAGGCCGGACTTCCGGTGGTCGTCATCCCGTTACACCATGGGGCAAGCCAACCAAGGGTGCTCGTACCCGCAAGAATAAAACGACCGACAAGATGATTATCCGGTCGCGTCATTCTAAGAAGAAGAGGTAAGCATGGCTCGTTCCATCAAGAAAGGTCCGTTTGTTGACCTCCACCTGCTTAAAAAAGCGCAGGAAGCACAGGAAGCAAGCAAGCGCTCGCCGATCAAGACCTGGTCGCGTCGTTCTACAGTCCTTCCTGATTTCGTCGGTCTGACGTTCAACGTTTACAACGGAATGAAATTCATTCCGGTGTCCGTGAATGAAGACATGGTCGGTCACAAGCTTGGCGAGTTCGCTCCAACGCGTAACTACTATGGTCATGGCGCTGACAAAAAAGGCAAGAAATAATGGGTAAGGCATCATCACCCCGCCGTGTTGGCGACAATGAAGCTTTGGCTATGGGCAACTCCATCCGTGGTTCAGCTCAGAAGCTTAACTTGGTTGCACAGCTGATCCGCGGCAAGAAAGCCGAAGACGCTTTGAACATCCTGTCCTTTTCTAAAAAGTCGATGGCTAAGGATGTCAGCAAGGTTCTGGCTTCGGCAATTGCAAATGCCGAAAATAATCACAATCTGGATGTCGACGCTTTGATCGTTCACGAAGCAAGCGTCGGTAAATCAATCACGATGAAGCGCTGGAAAGCGCGCGCTCGTGGTCGTTCAGCCAAGATTATCAAGCCATTTAGCCGCGTTCGCATTGTTGTGCGCGAGCATGAAGAGGAAGAGGCGTAACCATGGGTCAAAAGAGTAATCCTATCGGGCTTCGCCTGCAGATCAACCGGACCTGGGACAGTCGCTGGTATGCGGAAGGTTCCAACTACGGCGATCTCTTGATGGAAGACATCAAGATGCGCAAATTCATCATCTCATCCTTGCCACAGGCAGCGATTTCTAAGGTGGTGATTGAACGTCCGGCCAAAACCTGCCGCGTTTCTATCTATGCTGCGCGTCCTGGCGTTATCATCGGCAAGAAAGGCGCGGATATTGAAAAGCTGCGCCGGAAGCTCAGCGACATGTCATCCGGTGACGTGTCTTTGAACATCGTCGAAATCCGCAAGCCGGAAGTTGACGCGCAACTGGTAGCACAGGGCATCGGCGATCAGCTGATCCGCCGTGTTGCATTCCGTCGTGCCATGAAGCGTGCGGTGCAATCTGCGCTGCGCCTTGGTGCTGAAGGAATTAAGATTGTTTGTGGTGGTCGTTTGGGCGGAGCAGAAATTGCCCGCGTTGAATGGTACCGTGAAGGCCGCGTGCCGCTCCATACGCTGCGCGCCAATATCGATTATGCTGAATATGAAGCGCTAACCGCTTATGGCATTATCGGTATCAAGGTCTGGATTTTCAAAGGCGAAATTTTGGGTCACGACCCAATGGCTCAGGACCGGTTAAACGTGGAAGCACAAACTTCCGGCGTCCGTCCGCAGCACCAACGTTGATTTTTGAGGAATAGGTAGAGCATCATGCTGCAACCCAAGAAACATAAATTCCGCAAGGCTTTCAAAGGCCGGATTAAAGGAAAAGCGCCAGGTGGTTCAAGCCTGAATTTCGGAAGCTATGGCCTGAAAGCCATGGAACCTGACCGGATTACCGCGCGTCAGATCGAAGCGGCTCGCCGTGCGATTACGCGTCACATCAAGCGTCAGGGCCGGTTGTGGATCCGCATCTTCCCAGATGTTCCAGTATCTAAAAAACCTGCCGAAGTTCGTCAGGGTAAGGGTAAGGGCTCAGTTGAATATTGGGCTGCCCGGGTTAAGCCAGGTCGGATTTTGTTCGAACTGGACGGCGTTCCTGGACCAATTGCAGCGATCGCTTTCGAGCGGGCAGCGATGAAGCTCCCGATCAAGACAAAGGTTGTGGCTCGCCTCGGCGATACTTCACATCTGGAAGGTTAAGCGAGATGAGCATTAAAACAGAAGATTTGCGGACCAAAACCGACGATCAGCTCGAGACTGAACTGGGCGAACTGAAGCGCGAGGCATTTAACCTGCGCTTTCAGGCTGCGACCAATCAGCTCGAAAAACCAAGCCGGACGCGGGAAGTGCGTCGCACGATCGCCCGGATCAAAACATTGCAGGCCGAGCGCGCAAGCGCGGCGACCGCAGAAGCTAAGGCGTAAGGAACCGATATGCCAAAACGTATTCTCACCGGCACGGTTGTGTCAGACAAGGGCGACAAAACTGTTGTCGTTAATGTCGAACGCAAGGTGAAGCACCCGCTTTACGGAAAGATTATCCGGCGCTCGAAAAAATATCATGCGCATGATGAGAAAAATGAAATCAGCTTGGGCGAAACCGTGCGTATCGAAGAAACGCGGCCGATTTCCAAGTTGAAGACCTGGATAGTTTTGGAGCGGGTCGGTGCAGCAGCCGGTGTCGCAACGCCAACGGTGGATGAAATCACTGCTAGCGATCCAAAAGACGAAAAAGTCAAGGCGCCGGTGAAGCCAGAAGCTGAGCCAGCGGCAGAAGCCGCACCAGCCGGCGAATAAGTTTAGAATATCCCGGAATTTGCCGGGGTGACGAAGTAGGAAACGCCCGGTTTACTGGGGTTATGAAGAAGGAATTGGATCCATGATCCAGATGCAATCGAACCTGGAGGTCGCTGACAATAGCGGCGCCAAACGTGTGCAGTGCATCAAGGTGCTGGGCGGCTCAAAGCGTCGCTTTGCCGGCGTCGGCGACATCATTGTCGTTTCGATTAAGGAAGCAGCACCGCGCGGCAAGGTCAAGAAGGGCGACGTTCACCGGGCGGTGATCGTGCGTACCAAGAAAGACATTCGCCGCAAGGACGGATCGGTCATTCGGTTCGACAGCAATGCAGCGGTCTTGGTGAACAATAACCAGGAGCCAATTGGCACCCGTATTTTTGGCCCCGTGGTTCGTGAACTGCGTGCGAAAAAGCATATGAAAATCATCAGCCTTGCGCCGGAGGTAATTTAATCATGGCCAATGCAAAAATCAAAAAAGGCGATACCGTCGTCGTTCTGTCCGGTAAGGACAAAGGCAAGTCGGGTGAAGTCAGCAAAGTGATGCCGAAAGATGGTAAGCTCATCGTTTCCGGAATTAACATTGCTGTCCGCCATCGCAAACCAACCCAAGCCAGCCCTCAGGGTGGCCTGGAGCGACGTGAAGCAGCGATGCATATCAGCAAAGTGGCTTTGGCTGACCCCAAAGATGGCACGCCGACGCGGGTTCGCTTTGAAAAGACAAAAGACGGAAAGATGCAGCGTATCGCTGTAAAATCCGGGGAGAAAGTCGATGGCTGATAAAAAATATATCCCGCGCATGCGCACAAAATATGACGAAGAAATCGTCAAAGCGATGCAGGAGCAGTTTAACTATTCCAATCCTATGGAAGTCCCACGGATTACCATGGTCACAGTCAATATGGGTGTGGGTGAAGGCAGTCAGGACAAGAAAAAAGTCGCGACCGCTGCAAAGGAAATGGAATTGATTGCTGGCCAAAAGCCGGTGATCACCAAAGCGAAAAACTCGATCGCAACGTTCAAGCTGCGTGAGGGCATGCCTATCGGCTGCAAAGTAAACTTGCGCCGGGAACGGATGTACGAATTCATCGATCGTTTGGTTACGGTTGCGATGCCGCGTATTCGGGATTTCAGAGGCTTGAACCCAAAAAGTTTTGATGGTCGTGGCAATTTTGCCATGGGCTTGAAAGAGCAGATCATTTTCCCTGAGATCGCTTATGACAACATTGACGTTGTTCGCGGCATGGACGTGATCGTAACGACTACAGCAAAAACAGACGACGAAGCGCGTGCGCTTCTGGCATTGTTCGGTTTCCCGTTCCCGAAAGAGGAACAATCGGAAGAAAAAGAAGCCGCGTAAGCGTGTTTCATAATACGGAAGGACGAGAACTTAAGTCATGGCGAAACTGAGTTCCATTAACAGAAACGAAAAACGCAAGCGGATGGTGAAGAAATACGCCGGTCGTTATGCGAAATTGAAGGCAATGGCAGCAGACGAGTCTCTTGATGAGACCGAACGTCTGATGGCGCGCCTGAAAATGGCGGAAATTCCGCGGAACGCGAACCCAACCCGCGTACGCAACCGCTGTGAAACGACAGGGCGTCCGCGCGGCTATTACCGCAAGTTCCGTCTATGTCGCATCGAGCTGCGTGATATGGCCAATAAAGGCCTAATCCCCGGCGTAACGAAATCAAGCTGGTAAGGGAGAGATAATATGGCTTTTACCGATCCCTTGGGTGACATGCTCACCCGTATCCGTAACGGACAACAGGCACGCAAAGACAGCGTTTTGACTCCTGCGTCCAAATTGCGTGGTGCCGTCCTCGAAGTGTTGCAGCGCGAAGGTTATATTCGTGGCTACAGCGAAGAAGAGGTCAACAAGCACCCCGGTTTGCGGATCGAACTGAAATATTTTGAAGGACAGCCGGCAATTCGCCACGTGGCTCGTGTTTCAAAGCCTGGCCGTCGTGTCTATAGTGGTTCGGATGAACTGCCACGGGTACGCAATGGTTTGGGCATAACAATCGTATCGACGCCACAAGGTGTTCTCTCTGACGCGGAAGCGCGTCAGGCGAAGGTCGGCGGCGAAGTACTGGCTGAGGTATTCTAATCATGTCCCGTATTGGCAAAAAATCAGTGGCTATTCCTGACGGCGTTACCGCTGTCATGGAAGATGGTCTGGTCAAGGTCAAAGGACCGAAGGGCGAATTGTCGACCCCGATGGTTGATGACCTGACCTATGAATTGGGCGACGGCGGTTTGCAGGTCATGCCGGCAAACAAATCCAAAACCGCTCGCGCGTTTTGGGGTATGCAACGGACCTTGGTTCAAAATTTGGTGGAAGGCGTCACCGACGGATTCACCAAAGTGCTAGAGATTAATGGCGTTGGTTATCGTGCCGCGGTTCAGGGCAAGACCCTCAACCTGCAGCTTGGTTACAGTCACGATGTGAACTTTCCGATTCCGGAAGGTATCGTCATCAAGACACCGGACCAGACCACCATCGAAATTTCTGGCATGAACAAACAGCAAGTTGGCCAGGTTGCTGCCGAAATACGGCGCTGGCGGAAGCCGGAGCCTTATAAAGGCAAGGGTATCAAATATCGCGGAGAATATATTTTCCGCAAAGAAGGGAAGAAGAAATAAGCCATGGCGAATATTTCTCAGTTCAAACGGCGCCAGCAACGCGTACGCAGCAAATTGCGGAAGCGCGGGCTCTCAAAGCCTCGTTTGTCCGTACATCGTACAAGCCGGCATATTTATGCGCAGGTTATTGACGATGCAGAGGGCAAAACGCTGGCTTCGGCTTCGACTCTTGATAAGGCGTCAAAAGTCAAAACCGGTGCGGATAGCAATGCCGCTGCCGATGTTGGCAAGCGCGTCGCCGAAGCAGCCAAAAAGGCTGGTATCAAAGAAGTAATTTTTGACCGTGGCGGGTTCCTGTTTCACGGACGTGTGAAGGCTTTGGCCAACGCAGCACGTGAAGGCGGATTGGAGTTTTAATATGGCTGATGAACAAAAAACAGCAGAAAGCACGCCAGCCGCAGCTGCTCCAGCAGAAGCTGCTCCAGCAGGCGATAACAAACCGCAAGAACGCCAAGGGCGTGGTGGTAACCGCGGTGGCAACAATCGTGGCGGTGGTCGTGATAACCGTGGCGGAGGCCGTGGACGCGGTGGCCGTGGCAACAATGACGGCGGCGAAGAGCTGATCGAGAAATTGGTCCACATCAACCGCGTTTCCAAAACCGTAAAAGGCGGTAAGCGCTTTGGTTTTGCTGCTTTGGTTGTTGTAGGCGACGGCAAAGGCCGGGCTGGCTTCGGTAAAGGTAAGGCGCGGGAAGTGCCTGAAGCTATTACCAAAGCAACTGCAGCTGCTAAAAAATCTATGGTTCGGGTTCCCCTTCGCGAAGGCCGGACGTTGCACCATGATGGCACCGGTCAATTTGGCGCGGGCAATGTAACCGTTCGCTCGGCTCCTGCCGGTACCGGTATTATTGCTGGTGGTCCGATGCGTGCAGTATTTGAAAGTCTCGGCGTTTCCGACGTTGTGACCAAGTCTAACGGCACAGCAAACCCTTATAACATGATCCGGGCAACCTTTGCCGCATTGGCAGACCAGTCCAGTCCGAAAGCCGTGTCCCAGCGTCGCGGTAAGAAAGTGACTGACCTGCTTGCACGTGCTGGTGGTTCGGCTGCTGAAGTGGCAGCAGATGCCGCGGCAGTTACGGAGTAATTTTGATGGCCAAAGTTAAAATCAAGCAGATCGGATCTCCGATCCGTCGTCCTGACATTCAGCGCAAAACGCTGATCGGTCTCGGTCTCAACAAGATGCACCGTGTTTCCGAATTGGAAGATACAGCGGAAGTCCGCGGTATGATCCGCAAAGTTCACCATCTGGTGGAAGTTGTTGAAGGGTAAAACCTGACACTTCCGTGCGAATAAAAGCGAAAGCGAGTACACGACATGAAATTAAACGAAATTAGAGACAACGAAGGCGCACGCAAATCGCGTACGCGCATTGGCCGCGGCATTGGCTCGGGCAAAGGCAAAACCGGCGGACGTGGCCAAAAAGGTCAGAAGTCTCGTTCCGGTGTGTCGATCAACGGATTTGAAGGTGGCCAGATGCCGCTTCACATGCGTCTTCCGAAACGTGGCTTTAACAACCCGTTCGGTACGGACTATGCTGAAGTGAACCTGGGCATGATCCAGAAATTCATCGATAGCAAAAGCCTCGCGAACAAAGGCACTCTCGATCACGCAACGCTAAAAGCCGCTGGCTTGGCGCGCGGTGGCAAAGACGGCGTCCGTTTGCTGGCTAAAGGCGAATTGAAAGCCAAAATTACAATTGCCGTTGCCGGGGCTTCTAAAGCCGCTGTTGCCGCTGTTGAAAAAGCGGGCGGAAAAGTTGAAATTCTTGCCGCTGGTGGTGAACGCCGTCCCAAGGGCGAAAAGAAGGCAGTGCCTTCCAAACCCGCTAGCGAGAAAAAAGCCGCTAACAGGGCGAAAAAGAAAGATTGATCTTCGAGAGGCGCTAGTTTTAGCGCCTCTTTTTCTGGCCCCTTGTTTTTGATGCATTAACATCCGATATGGGGCGGGTTGCATACCTGCACAGGCGGGTATTCATCTCCGAGGATTGCAACGATACGCAATAGTTTGGAGATGGGCCTCTGCCTCCGCAGAGGTGCGTTGCAAAATTATAGTGGGGCAGGGAAGTCAAGCATGGCATCAAGAGCCGATCAGGTCGCAGCCAATTTAAGCCTAGCAAAATTTGGTGAAGCTACCGAACTGCGTAAACGCATCTGGTTCACTCTCGGAGCGCTAGTGATTTTCCGCTTGCTAAGTTTTGTTCCACTGCCGGGCGTCGACCCTGTCGTGTTGGCGGATCTTTATGATCAGACCCGTGGCGGTGTTCTCGATATTTTCAATACATTTTCAGGCGGCTCGCTAGAGCGGATGAGCCTGATTGCATTGGGCGTGATGCCCTATATTACCGCTTCGATTGTGGTCCAGCTTGCAGCGGCTTTGTCGCCGACATTGGCAGCGGTCAAAAAAGAAGGCGAGTCTGGCCGTAAAAAGCTCAATCAATATACCCGCTATGGTACGGTTGGTCTTACCGCTGTCCAGGGCTATTTCATTGCCGTTGGCCTAGAAAGCTTCGCCTCCCAATCGGGTCTGCAGGCGGTTGTAGAGCCGGGCTATATGTTCCGGGTTGGCGCGGTTATCAGTCTGGTTGGTGGTACTTTGTTCCTGATGTGGTTGGGCGAACAGATCACCAGTCGCGGTATTGGTAACGGTATCTCTCTTATCATCATGGCCGGCATTGTCGCCCAGATGCCTACCTTTGTCGGAAACCTGATGGAAGGTAGCCGCACTGGCTCGATTGGCGCGATGACCATTGTCGGTCTGATTGCCATGGTTGCTGGCCTGGTGTTGTTCATCAGTTTCATGGAGCGGGCTCAACGACGGGTTTTGATTCAATATCCGAAGCGTGCCACCCAACATGGTGTCATGCAGGCCGATCGCAGCCATCTTCCTTTGAAAGTGAATACGGCGGGCGTTATTCCACCAATTTTTGCATCTTCGCTATTGTTGATGCCGCTGACGGTTAGTCAGTTTGCTGGCAACGCGACCGCAGGAGAGACTGCTTTTGGTGACTTTGTCATCATGTTGAACCAGTATCTAGCCCATGGTCAGCCGCTATATATGGCGCTCTATGCGGCGGGTATTATATTCTTCTGTTTCTTCTACACGGCGGTTGTCTTCAATCCGGAAGAAACCTCAGAGAATTTGAAGAAAAATGGCGGCTTCATTCCAGGCATCCGTCCGGGTAAGAACACCGCGGACTATCTTGATTATGTGTTGACGCGGATCACCGTCGTTGGCGCCGCTTATCTGGCCTTTGTCTGTGTCTTGCCAGAATATGTTATGGCTCAGACAAGCTTGCCGATTTTCTTCCTTGGCGGTACAAGTCTGTTGATTGTCGTTAACGTGACTGTCGATACGGTGACCCAGATTCAAAGCCATCTACTGGCGTTGCAATATGGTGATTTGTTGAAAAAGGCCAAACTTAAGGGTGGACGGCGGAAGCGCTAAACACCGGACGCATTAGTTTTTGATAAGACGCATTCTGTCATCACGGGGGTAATCGCATGGACATCATCTTGTTGGGACCACCGGGTGCCGGGAAGGGGACTCAGGCCAGCCGTCTTGAAGATGAGCATGGCATGGTTCAGTTATCCACGGGCGACATGCTGCGGGCCGCTGTAAAAGCGGGCACTAAAGTTGGCATGAAAGCCAAAGCATTGATGGATGCTGGAGAGCTGGTACCCGATGAGGTTGTCTCAGGTATAATCGGTGACAAGCTAGACGAATTGGGTGCGGAAAAAGGCGTTATCTTTGATGGTTATCCGCGGACGGCAGCGCAAGCAGCTTCGCTCGACGAGATTTTGACTGCTAGAAACCGGGCCTTGGCTTATGTAATCGAGCTTGCTGTCGACGAAGATGCGCTTGTTGAGCGTATCGTCGGCAGATTCACTTGTGGCAATTGCGGCGAAGGTTATCACGATACATTCAAGCAGCCAGTCAAAGAAGGCGTCTGCGACGCTTGTGGCGAAAGCCAGTTCAAACGGCGTCCCGATGACAATGAAGAGACTGTGCGGACCCGGATGACCGAATATCGCGCCAAGACGGCACCCATTCTACCGATCTACGAAGCGCGCGGAATTGTCCGCAAAGTGAATGGCATGGGCAGCATGGCAGAAGTGAACGACGCGATCGAGGCGGTTCTCTCGATCTGAATAATTCCAGAGGAGAGACGGTGATGGCTAATCAGGCAATTCGTGCATTATTAGCAATAGCAGTATTTTTTAGCTTCGGCACGGCTCATGCCGAGGTGACCAACACCGCCGACAATGGTTTCACTGTGCAGCATCAAACGGAGATTGCTGGCGATGCTGAGTCGGTGTGGAAAGCAATAATCGCACCGTCCCGCTATTGGAGCAGCGATCACAGCTGGACGGGCAATGCGGAAAATCTCTATCTCATCCCGCAGGCAGGCGGCTGTTTCTGCGAGCTTATCCGGAAAACGTCTGATGACAATATAAGGTCATCGGATGGTAGCGTTCAGCACATGCGGGTTATCTTCGCTCGTAACAATAAGGTTTTGCGCCTTTCGGGGGCGTTAGGACCACTACAGAGTGAGGCTGTGACTGGTACGCTGACGATGCTGCTGAAGCAGCAAGGCGATAGTACAGTGGTTCGGTTCACTTATAAAGTGGGCGGCTATATGGAATTCCCGGTCGATCAAATCGCGCCTGGAGTGGATAATGTGATCGGAGAGCAACTGACCCGTCTTTCTGCCTTGTTTGACAGCGCGGAAGGGGACGATGCCAGTTCCGAGGATGGAGCTTCCGAGTCTGAAGACGGCGAAACAGGCGGTGCTGACGAAGGCGAGAGCTAGAGCCGATTTCTGCTCAATCTCAAGGCTTTACCATTGCTTTTGAATAGTTCTATGATAGTTTGATAGTTGTTGCCGACTCGAGGAGGTTTGCAACAAAAAACGGGTCGTACCGATATTCACTTTAGAGGGGTTAGACGATGGCCGTTTCCGATCATGTAGATTTTCCGACATTCATGGAAGGCGTCAAAAAACGCAATCCGGGGCAACCTGAATTTGTTCAGGCTGTGCAAGAAGTCGCGATGGATATTTTTGACTTTATCCAAGACAAAGAAGCTTATCATACCGCACAGATTTTACGGCGTATCGCTGAGCCTGACCGGGTGATCTCATTCCGTGTCTGTTGGGAAGATGACAATCACAATGTTCGCGTCCAGCGCGGTTATCGCATCCAGAACAACAATGCGATTGGCCCCTATAAGGGCGGCATCCGTTTCCACCCTAGCGTTACGGAAAGCGTTCTGAAATTCTTGGCTTTTGAACAGACTTTCAAAAACTCGTTGACCGGACTGCCAATGGGTGGCGGCAAAGGCGGAGCGAACTTCAACCCTAAGGGTAAGTCCGATGCAGAGGTTATGCGCTTCTGCCAGTCATTCATGACCGAATTATATCGTCACATTGGCCCAGACACAGATGTTCCTGCTGGTGACATTGGTGTGGGCGGACGTGAAATTGGTTATATGTTTGGTCAGTACAAGCGCATAACCAACCGCTGGGAAGGTGTTTTGACCGGCAAAGGTATGGAATATGGCGGATCGCAGATGCGGCCCGAAGCGACTGGCTATGGCGCGGTCTATTTCATGGAAAATATGCTCAAGCATAGAAATGATGCCATCGCTGGCAAGACTGCGGTTGTGTCCGGTTCTGGCAATGTGGCAACCCACGCAGCGGAGCAGATCACCAAGCAAGGCGGTAAAGTTCTGACGCTTTCGGACAGCGGTGGCTTCATTCATGATCCTGACGGCATTGATCAGGACAAGATCGATTGGATCAAAGATCTCAAGAATAACAAGCGTGGCCGGATCAGTGAATATGCCGATCATTTCACAGGCGCTTCTTATCATGAAGGCAAACGCCCATGGAATGTGCCATGTGACCTGGCATTGCCATGCGCGACGCAGAACGAGCTCAATGCTGAAGAAGCCAAAGAGTTGGTCCAGAACGGCGTGATTGCTGTGTCGGAAGGCGCGAACATGCCGACCACATTGGATGGCGTTCACGTCTTCCACGATGCCAAGATCATGTACGGTCCAGGCAAGGCGGCCAATGCCGGTGGCGTTGCCGTCTCCGGTCTGGAAATGAGCCAGAATGCAGAGCGTATCAGTTGGAACCACGAGCGGCTCGGTGAAATGCTCACCGAACTGATGGAAGGCATTCATGGCAAATGTGTCGAATATGGCGATCAAGGCGATGGCTATGTCGACTATGTGAAGGGCGCAAATATCGCGGGCTTCAAAAAAGTTGCTGATGCCATGCTGGCTTACGGTGTTGTTTAGATTATAATTATCTCACCTAAAAATGCGCCATCGGCCAGATCATTGGCCGATGGCGCAAACTGAAATCCCCAAGAAAAACGCCTTCCCAGGAAGCTGAAGGAATCTTGTGAAATCGGATGGTGCGAGCTGTTCGATTTGCCGGGAAGAGTGTTCAAAATCTTCACGCCAAGATCGATACCGGTGTCGCTGCATCCTCTCTCCATGCCAAGCGGATTAAACCGTTCGAAAAAGACGGTCATGAAGCTCGGGCCTCTAGAGTGGGCAGGGCATATGACGCTTGCCAACTGATAATCGATGAAATTCGCGGCCTTGATAGATCGTCAGGCGCTAAAACGGGGCTTCCTCGTGAACGGCGCCAGGCGCTGGATGTTGGGCCGATACCACGAAAGATAATTGATAAAAATCGCGATGCTTGCCCGCAATCCAAAGTTCTATTCCGCAGAAGGCTTGCGGAAGCAGCGGAAGAGCGCGGGCACGTTTATCGTATTCTCAACGCGCTTCGCTGCACGATGACCATCAGGTCGCATCGCCCTTTCATTCTATATGATGGTGAGACTCTTGCTGGAAATGCTATTTTATTTTTGCATGAAAGCGAAGCGTGAACGCCGTTGGGCTGGTGACGCCGTCAGCCTGCATAAAACCGGATGGAACAATACGAACGTGTGAGACAAGCGGATCCGTCCCATCACCGCTGTCGGTAGGCTGATATGTGAAATCTGTCCCATCCGTCGAAAAACTATAGCAATCGGTGGTGCTGGCAAAGCCGGCAAAAGAGCATGTCAGTCCGGTCGCCGGGGAGCCGTCCAGATATTGCACCGGTCCCGACGCAGGAGCACCGAAATCTGTGACAACAAGAGCCACCTGGGAAGGCAGGGCCTCGACAAGTGCGATGCTGTCGTAATTGGGAGGCGAATTCCCGGCATTTTGCACAGAAATCAAATATTCTATTTGCGCTTGCGGCAAAGCAAAGCTGCTACCCAGCTGATCGGTGAAGCTTACGCTGGTCTTGGTCACTGACATCGAAGGAGACAATAATGCATGAAAGGCTCTCGAAAATGCGATGATAGAAGTCGACTCGACGATATGACCCCGCTCGTTGTCTCTGGATGTATCTTCGTCAACCGTCAGGCCAATGGCAGAACTGCTGAGGCTACATCGCCTAATCCAGCCTCCATCTCCGCCGAAGTGAGAATTTTTCTTGGCGATGACAATCGCACTAGCGCTGGTCAGCCCAAACGGATTGGAGAAGCAGCCATTGTTCCAACCGCGAATGTTGCTCGCTGTATTTACGCCACTCCAGGTGACGGATGCGTTGCTCACGTCAAGAAAGCTACCGCTGCTCCCGGCAGGAAAGGCTATCCAGCCGATCGTCTCGCTGGCGACAATTGATCCGGCGCTGGCTTCGCTGCGTTCGAGCGCAAGATCAAAGCCAGACGCGGTCAGGTTTCTAGTGGTTGCGGTTAGAAAAGGTTGGGATGGCGAGCTTCCGGAAGCCAATGGTTCGTTGTTCGCAGTTTGAATGTGAGCGATGACACCCGGGATCGCCGGCAAGCTGGCTGAATAGGTCGGGTTGGCCCAGCTTTCCGCCCCACCGACGCCCGAACCATGCTGTATGGCAGAAACGGTCTCTGTACCAGCCTCCACGATTCCACCACCGGGGAGCACGTGACGGCCCGGTTCGACCGCCAAATAGTGGATGGTTTCGGCGCTATGGGGGCCATCGAAATCGTCCGGTTCGAGAATTAACTCGTCAAAGCCTGTCGTGGTTACGTTGGTAATGCGAATTTTTGCCGCGTCTGTACCGGTGTTTCCGATCAGCGCCACGACAATCGGGACGGTATCAAAAGTCTGTTGAAAATTGACGCGAACTGGGTTGCCATTGGCGCTTGTATCATGAGCGGTGAAGCTTCCTGCTTCAAATCGCCCAGCATGAGCTGAAGAAAATGCGCACAGCAAGGCAGCGCCGATAAGGGCGGACCTTGCTACCATCTGTCTTAGCGTTGCAAATTCAACAAAAAAGCGCATCAACCGACTATAGGCTAGAGGGGTTAACGGTATTATTAGAAATTTATGTTTTCCTGTAAATTCTACTGACGGCTCTGTCCGGCGGAGATTGGTGATTTGTAGGCTATTCCTTTGTTGACACCGGCGCCGACTCTGCCTATTTCCCATTTATCCGAAATCCAACACAACCGGCAGCGCCCTCAGTGCGTCCGCTGGTTTTGTGCGTTTTGGGTGTGTTTTTAACGACTTGGCTATGAGATAGGGCCCGACGAATCGGCCTCTGTGGAGCATGGAGAAAAATATTGGCACGTATTGCTGGGGTAAATATCCCCACTAACAAGCGCGTAATCATTGCGCTTACTTATATTCACGGCATCGGACGCACAAGAGCGGCTGAAATTGTTGAAAAATTGAAGATTGATCCGGCTCGCCGGGTTCAGGACC
This sequence comes from Parasphingorhabdus sp., assembly GCF_039982395.1. Lineage (GTDB taxonomy): Bacteria > Pseudomonadota > Alphaproteobacteria > Sphingomonadales > Sphingomonadaceae > Parasphingorhabdus. The sequence continues at coordinate 1,072,404 of NZ_JBDWYO010000006.1, read as the reverse complement.
TTACCGATCAGGAAGTTCTGCACATTCGTGAAACGATTGATGCCGAACATACGGTTGAAGGCGATTTGCGGCGTGAAGTTGCAATGAACATCAAGCGTTTGATGGATCTGGCCTGCTATCGCGGCCTGCGTCACCGTAAAGGCCTGCCAGTTCGTGGTCAGCGCACGCATACCAATGCGCGCACCCGTAAAGGCAAGCCCAAGGCGATTGCTGGCAAAAAGAAATAGGACTTATCTTTGGATAAGTATCTTCAAGATATTAGGTAGGAATTGATCACATGGCACGCGAACCGCAGCGCATAAAGAAAAGCGCGCGCAAAAACATTTCGGCAGGCGTAGCGCACGTCAACGCCACTTTTAACAACACGATGGTCACCATCACCGATGCACAGGGCAATGCGATAAGCTGGTCTTCTGCTGGTATGATGGGCTTTAAAGGCTCTCGTAAATCGACACCATATGCCGCTCAGGTTGCAGCGGAAGACGCAGGCAAAAAAGCGGCTGACCACGGTGTCCGGACTCTTGAAGTCGAAGTGAAAGGTCCCGGCTCAGGTCGTGAATCTGCCCTTCGTGCGCTTCAGGCCGTTGGCTTCACGATCACATCGATCCGTGATGTCACGCCAATTCCGCATAACGGTGTTCGTCCATCAAAAAGACGCCGCGTTTAACACGGCTGAGTTTTCGAGACAGGCAGGCTGGCCAGTCTCACATTTTTACATTCAGAGCGGAAACGACGTCCAAACCCGCTCTTTGAACCATTAGGGGAAGTCCATGACTGTCAATATGAAGAACTGGCAAGAACTGAAGAAGCCCAACGTCCTCGACATCAAACCCGGCGGAGACCCGAAGCGCAAAGCGACATTCGTTGCAGAGCCTTTGGAACGCGGTTTCGGCCTAACGATGGGCAATGCGCTACGTCGCGTGCTTTTGTCGTCGCTTCAAGGCGCAGCGGTGACCTCGATCAAGATCGAAAATGCCCTGCATGAATTTTCTTCACTTCCCGGCGTTCGCGAAGATGTCACCGACATTGTCTTGAACATCAAGCAGATCGCTTTGAAGATGGAAAGCGAAGATGCGAAACGCTTGCAGCTCTCAGCAACCGGCCCTGCGCAGGTTAAAGCTGGCGACATTGCTGTTTCCGGCGATATTGAAATCATGAACCCAGACATGATAATCTGCCATCTCGACGAAGGCGCTTCGTTGAACATGGAGCTGACTGTCAATGTCGGCAAAGGCTATGTTCCTGCCGTTGCAAACCGTCCGGCTGATGCACCGATTGGCTTGATCCCGATTGACTCGCTCTACTCGCCGGTTCGTCAGGTGTCGTATAAAGTCGACAACGCACGCGTTGGCCAGGAACTGGATTTTGACAAGCTGAACCTGACCATAGAAACCGATGGAACGGTCACGCCGGAAGATGCGATTGCTTATGCAGCGCGCATTTTGCAAGACCAGTTGCAGCTTTTCGTTCATTTCGAAGAAGCTTTGGAGCAAGTGTCATCGCCAATCGGCATGGCCGCTCAACAAAGCCAGGCAGAAAGCGATGCCAACCAGCTCAATCGCTATCTTCTCAAGAAGGTCGACGAATTGGAACTCAGCGTTCGCTCCGCCAACTGCCTCAAGAACGACAATATCATCTATATTGGCGATCTCGTGCAGAAGACGGAAGCGGAAATGCTGCGCACTCCAAACTTCGGGCGTAAATCGTTGAACGAGATCAAGGAAGTGCTTTCCAGCATGGGTCTGCGTCTCGGCATGGACATTCCCGGATGGCCACCTGAAAATATCGAAGAAATGGCCAAGAAGCTTGAACAAGAGCTGCTGGGCTAAGCCTTCCATCATCCCGGCTCAGGCCGGAATGATACAGGGGTAAACTGGTGATGCCCCAATAAAATCACCTGCTGCGGGGTACCTGATACGGCCCCATAACGAACGGAGTATAGAATATGCGTCATAGAATGAAGGGCCGCCGTATGCAGCGGACCGGTGCTCACCGTCAGGCTCTCCTAAAGAACCTTTCGGCGGCATTGATCAAGCACGAACAGATCATGACCACTCTGCCTAAGGCCAAAGAATTGCGTCCTTATGTTGAAAAATTGATCACGCTTGGCAAAAGAGGTGGCTTGTCCAACCGTCGTCTCGCACATGCGCGTTTGATGGATGAGACGCAGGAAAAGAAACTTTTTGAAGTTCTTGCTGATCGTTACAGCGAACGCAGTGGCGGGTACACTCGCATCGTTCGCGCCGGTTTCCGTGGTTCTGATGCTGCTCCGATGGCGGTAATCGAGTTGATTGATCGTGATGTGGATGCCAAAGGCCAGGATAGCGGGCCGGACCAAAGTGCTCAGGATGAGTATGAGGACGCCTAAGCGCTTCACTTAAGATACAGTTTCAATTGATATGAGGGGCCGTGAGCGATAAGCTTGCGGCCTCTTTTCTTTTGCTGGGGTGAATATGCGCAGTCTATCCGTTTTGACATTGGCCTTGGGACTGGCCGTCGCTTCTCCAGCGCTTGCCGAAAACCATGATAATAAGGAAAACCCCCTGACATACCCAGGCAGCAAAACCGTTGATGTCGTCGAAGAGCAATTTGGCGAATATATTTCTGATCCCTATCGTTGGTTAGAGAATGATGTTCGGGAAGACGCTGAAGTTGCCGATTGGGTGAATGCGCAGAACGCGGTCACCGATGCTTATCTCGAAAAACTAGAGGGACGAGAAGTCCTCGCGCAGTCGATGGAAGAATTGTTTGATTTCGATGACCTCGGCATCCCTGTCGAGGCGGGCGGCAAATATTTCTACGAGCGGAAAAGCGGCGGACAAAATCAAGCTGTGCTCTATGTTCGTGATGGCGCAGATGGTGAAGAGCGGGTGTTGATCGACCCGGCAGGCTGGTCAGATGACGGCGCAACAGCGCTGGCATATTGGAAACCTTCGGGTGACGGCAGTCTTTTGGTATATGCAGTGCAAGACGGTGGATCGGACTGGCGAACCCTCAAGGTCCTTGATGTGACAACTGGTGAGGTGAAGCCGGACACAGTTGAATGGGCCAAATTCACCGACCTGGCATGGATGCCGAAAAATTCCGGTTTTCTCTATTCCCGCTTTCCAGAGCCGGAGGAAGGTGCTGCCTTTCAGTCTCTGAATGCTGACCATGCGGTTTACTTGCATATTATCGGTTGGGATCAGTCAAAGGATATCAAGGTCTATGCCACGCCCGACCAGCCTGAACTCAATCATACAGCGGAGTTGACATCCGATAAGGAATGGGTGGCTGTCACGTCATCCTCGGGGACGGATGAACGCTATGAGATCACGCTCATCAAGGTGGATGCACCGAAGCTTGAAACGCGGAAACTGGTCAGCGGTTTTGAAAATGACTGGCGCTTGATCGACGGTATTGGGGATACGCTCTACTTTGCGACGAACAAAGACGCACCGCGGCTGCGTATCGTTAAAACCGATGTAAGCGCGGAAGTTCCGGAATTTACCGAAGTGGTTTCAGAGAGTGATGCGGTTGTGGATGGCGCGATGATCGTGAATGACACGATGGTTGTCAGCTATTTGGTCGATGCCAAAAGTCAGCTGTCAATTTTTGATCTCGACGGCAAGGCGCAAGGCACTCTGGCCCTTCCGGGTCTGGGGCAAGTGGAGCAGCTCAGCGGTTCCATCAAGGGCAGCGAAGGTTTTTTCACTTTTGAGAGCTTCAATCGGCCAACAACGGTGTTTCGTTATGACTCAAAGTCGGCACCGACTATTTGGGCGGAACCGACCTTGCCGTTTGATCCAGACACGGTCGAAGTGACGCAACGTTTCTACGCGAGCAAAGATGGCACAAAAATACCAATGTTTCTGGTGCACAAGAAAGGTCAGGATCTGTCTGAGGGCGCCCCGACATTGCTTTATGGCTATGGTGGATTCAATATTTCGGTACTGCCGCAATATAAACCCGCTTGGATGGCCTGGATAAAGGCGGGCGGCGTGTTCGCCTCCGCCAATCTCCGAGGTGGAGGTGAATATGGCAAAGAGTGGCACGACGGTGGACGCCTGCAAAACAAACAGAATGTCTTTGATGATTTCATTGCCGCGGGCGAATATCTGATCAAGGAAGACATTACGCCGGCCGATGGTCTGGCCATTGAAGGGCGCTCGAATGGCGGTTTGCTTGTCGGTGCGGTTGCCAATCAGCGACCGGATCTGTTCGCTGCTGGCCATGCGGCTGTTGGAGTGATGGACATGCTACGTTTCGACCGATTCACAGCCGGTCGCTATTGGGTCGATGATTATGGCTACCCGAATAAGGAGCAGGATTTCCGGACCCTGTTGGGCTATTCTCCTTACCACAATCTTGTTGACGGCGTTGATTATCCGTCTTTGATCGTATCGACCGCGGATACCGACGATAGGGTGGTTCCGGGGCATAGTTTCAAATATACCGCGAGGCTGCAGGCTCTCAATACAGGAAATGCACCTCATCTGATCCGCATTGAGACGCGGGCTGGTCATGGTAGCGGGAAGCCGACGGACAAGGTGATTGAAGAATATTCCGATATATATGCTTTTCTAGCGCATGCGATTGGGCTCAAACTGGACAAATAATTTGCGCTTCGTTTCTTTCATAGGCTTAATTATCGCGATGTTCTTCGTCGCATCTGTTGCGAATGCCGAAACGGTCGAGATTAGCAATCAGCGCAGTGACAAAGTCAAAGTCTGCACCTACCGAACCGATGATAAAAGTCTGGTTCGCGCTCGCAAATGCTGGATGATGAAGCCAGGGCGGAGCGCCCAATGGCGACGGAGCGAAGGCGAAGGGGCTTTTGATGTCCGTGTTTTCGAAGCTGGCGCATTTGAACTGCCGATTTGTCTGAAACGGAACTTTAGCGACAGTTACCGGATTGAAATAACCCGCGCTGAGATGAAGACCTGTGCGATATCTTTCGTCAAGCAAAGCGTCCCTGTTCAAAGCTGGAATCGGTTGGACCGGGTGTTGGTGAACTGGGGGGCTGATCGCTTCTGGTATCCCGCCACTGTGGTAAATGTGTCAGCGGACAGCCCTAGGGTACGGATTGATAACGGTCTCCTCGTTCAAATAGAACCGCGCTACATTGCCGATTTGCAGATACCTCCGGGAGCGCGCGTGGAGGTTAACTGGAAGGGGCAAGGGCGATGGTATCCCGGCTATGTCGAGTCTTTCGAGGGGGATATGTTTAATGTCCAATTCGATGATGGTTTTAAGGAGAACAGTCCGTTGCGTCGCATCCGTTTGGATATAGCACATGCCGTAAAGGCCGAAAAATAGCTGTTCATAAAAATAGCTATTAACATGAACGCCACCTGTCGAGGCAGTTCAGTCTTTACTCAACCTGACTCGCCTAAAAGGGCTTTGCAAGCTCGGGAATTGGTTTCGGGCAGTGTGAAAGGAAAGTGGACATGAACAAGCTAAACAAAGCTCTCGTTGGAACCGCTGCTGCTGCTGCAATGGCCGTTTCTGTAACCCCCGCAATGGCCAAGGACGGCCGTCACAATGGTCCGAGCGCTGGCGAGATTGTTGCCGGTGTGGCAATTATCGGCGCCATTGCAGCAATCGCGAGCTCCGGCAACAAGGATCGTGGCTATCGAGATGCAAGCTATCGTGGTGATCGCTACAATGATCAGCGCTACAGAGATTCCCGCCACTATAATGGACGGTATCATATCAGTCAGCGCAAGGCTGTGAACAAATGTGTACGAGCCGCTGAAAATAGGGCGACACGCCGCGGCCATGCAAGCGTAACCGACATTCGGGATATCGACCGGACGCGCTATGGCTATCGGGTCAAAGGCAAGATTTTGGTTGAGAAAGGCCGGGGTCGCTACCAGAGAAACGGTTATGCCGACAAAGGCAAGTTCACTTGCTTTATTGAAGGCAATCGCGTGAGCGACGTGCAGTTCAAGGGTCTAAATTACGCCCGGCGCTATTGATGAGCATCGCCGAATGAAGAAAATGGTTCAGCCTGGTGACAGGCTGGACCAGCTATATTCTAAAAAATAGCAGATTTTGGGATAGGAAATCTGTGCAAAACTGGGGTATTTCAAATGACCAAGATCACAAGATTTTCCGCTCTCGCAGCGTCGACCGCGTTGATTTTTTCTGGATTCTCTCCCGCTATAGCCGCACCCATTCAACCGGAGATGGCGGTTACGGCACCGATAGATGCCAGTTCGCTGGGTTGGAGTGCGGACAATGAGACAGCAGAAGGCTGGCGGGGCTATCGAGGAAACCGTGGGCATCGTCGCCATCGCGGCCGGGTAGATGGTGGTGACATCTTGGCGGGTATTCTCGTGATCGGCGGGATTGCCGCCATTGCCAGTGCAGCATCAAAGAGTAACCGTGACCGGCGGGATGAAAACCGTGACTATCGCAGTCGAAATCAACGCTATGATGATCGGCGCGCTGACACGCGCAATGATAGCAGATACAACCGCGGAACCGGTGCCATGGAATCGGCCATCAATGCTTGTGCCACAGCGGCTGAACGCAAAGTCGGCAACGATGCCCGGGTATCTGCGATCCAATCTGTGACCCGTGATGGTGCAGGCTGGAGAGTAGAAGGCGAGCTATCCAATAGTGATCAACGCACATTCCTGTGCGGTGCCACTGAAGGTCGAGTCGATTTCGTGCAGATCGGGGCGGGCGATCTCGCCTTTGCGAACTAGACTGCGGTCCGGCCAAATTCCTGACGGGTCACCGGGTGTGATGCGCTCAATCCACCATCAACGGCTATGGCTTGTCCATTGACGTAAGATGACCGGTTGGAGGCTAGAAATAAGGCGACTTCCGCCATCTCGGACGGGGCCGCTCCGCGGCGTAGCGGATTCAGATAGCCCAACCGGTCTTCCTTGCCCTTTTCGCGCGCCTTGTCGTAGATAAATTGTGTCATGCCGGTCTCGGTAATGCCCGGACAGATTGCGTTGCAACGCACATTTGAAGTGGCAAATTGTTGCGCTGCGACCTTAACGAGGTTGATCACGCCAGCCTTGGAGGCCGAATAGGCCGGTCCGCCTGCGCCGGATCTAATGCCGGCGACGCTGGCGGTGCAGATGATCGAACCACCATGTTTGCTTTCTGCGATGACTTTGCCGGCATATTTGCACGCCAGAAACGGACCAATCAGATTGACCCGCAACACCTCTTGCCATTCGGCGACACTGCTGTCGAAAATGCCTTCAAATCCGCCACCAATCCCAGCGTTGGCGAAGAATATGTTGAGATCGCCAAACCGCTGCTGAGCAGCTTCTACGAGCATTTCAACATCGCCCTCTGATCCTGCATCAGCCTTGATTGCGATGATCTTGCCTTCAGAGCCTTTTGCGGTTTCGTTCACGTCATCGGTGACGTCGCTAGCTATGACTTTTGCGCCATGTTCTGCAAATAAAAGGGCTGCGGCACGGCCAATCCCGCTGCCGGCGCCGGTGATGATCGCAACTTTGTCTTTAAGGTCCATATTAAGCTCCTGCTCGCTTGGCTGCTTCCCACCCGGCTTGCGCCAAGGGAGTCACCCGATCCGACATTTCTGCCGCAGCGGCGCTATTGGCCGTGCCATCGGCGACTCTTTTTTGAATGCCCTGCAAAATAGCCGCGAGGCGGAAAAGATTATAGGCGAGATACCAGTCCATCGGCGGCAGTTCCGCCATGCCGGATTTTTCGCAATAGCGTGCGATGGCTTCTTCGCGGGATGGAATGCCCAGCGATGCAAGGTCGAAGCCCTTCAACCCGCTGCGGCCTTCCGGCTCCATTTCATAGGCCATGAGCCAATAAGCGAAATCTGCGATTGGATCACCGAGCGTCGAGAGCTCCCAGTCAAGAACGGCGATAACTTTCGGTTCGTCATGGGCAAAGATCATATTGTCCAACCGGTAATCACCGTGAACAATACCAAAGCTTTTCTGTTCTGGGATCGTTTTGCTGAGCCATTCTATCAACTTGTCCATTTCGGGAATGACCTGAAGTTCGGACAGTCGATATTGCTGCGTCCATCGGGAGATTTGGCGTTCACAATAATTGCCAGGCTTGCCGTGCTTCTCCAACCCCAATTCAGCCGGATCATAGCTATGAAGCTGCGCTAATGTATCGATCATCTGATGGTAGATGGCTGTACGCTCCTGAGGATTGCTGTCGGGCAGGGTGCCGTCCCAAAGCGTACGACCGTCTGCCATACCCATGATGTAGAACATCGTACCGATGACACTGTCATCGTCGCAAAGGCCGTAAGGTTTGGCGACAGGAAAGCCGGTAGGATAGAGTCCTGCTATTACCCGGAACTCACGATCGACGGCATGTGCCGATGGTAAGAGCTTTCCGAACGGTTTCTTGCGCAGCACATAGGAGGTGCCGGGCGTATCAATCTTATAAGTCGGATTGGATTGGCCGCCTTTGAATTTGCTTAAACTTAACGGGCCGGAAAAGCCTTCAACATTGGCCTCCATCCAGTTTGTTAGGTTCGCTTCATCGAGCTTGTCCTTGTCCGGCACGTCCATTGTGCCAGTCATGTCTTCCTGTGGATTCATGGGAAGTCCCTCTTCCTATTATGTTATGCGAAAGTGATCACAGAGCGGGCTGCATCGCCTTTTCTCATTTTCTCAAAACCTTCGTTGATCTGCTCAAGCGGAATTGTTTCCGCAACAATACTGTCTAAATCGAGCAATCCTCGCAGATAAAAGTCTACCAAACGCGGGATATCAACCGGGAAACGATTGGCTCCCATTAGCACGCCTTGCAATTTCTTGCCGGAGAGCAGGTCCATCGCGCTCAAACCCACTTTATGATCGAGTGGCATCATGCCGAGAATGGTCGCCGTGCCGCCACGCTTGAGCGAACCAACTGCCAGATCACCAGATGCCGGCCGTCCAACGGCTTCAATCGCATGGTCGACGCCACCTTTTGTTAGCTCGACAATCTGTCCCGCCGCATCATCTGCTGATGCATCGATGACATCGGTTGCACCAAGCTTGATGGCAAGATCGCGTTTCTCCTGGATCGGGTCAGCTGCAATAATACGACCGGCGCCTGCAATTTTTGCGGCATTGATCGTTGCCAGACCGACACCGCCGCAACCGACAACCGCAACGGTTTCGCCAGGCGTCAAGTCACAGGAGTTGAAGATCGTCCCCGCACCGGTTGTCACGGCACAACCAATAACGGCAGCGCGATCCAAGGGCATGTCCGGGTCAATTCGAACGCAAGCATGTTCATGGATCAGCATCTGTTCGGCAAAGGCGGAAAGATTGAGCATTTGCCCGACCGTGGTTCCGTCGGGTCTGGTTATGCGAGGTGGCTGGTCGCCGCCGCGCCGGGTGTCTGCGCCAAGACACAGAGACATTCGTCCGGATACACAAAATTCGCAATGTCCGCAAAAAGCCGACAGGCAAGACACTACGGCATCACCAACCGCTACGGTGCGAACTTCGCTCCCGATCGCCTCGACAATCCCTGCGGCCTCGTGACCTGGAATGGCGGGCAAGGCATGCGGGTAGCTGCCATCGACAAAATGCAAGTCCGAATGGCAGATCCCGCATGCTGCCGTTCGAATGAGCACTTCGTGCGGTCCTGGATTGGACATCACCACGTCTTCTATTTCAAGCGGTTTCCCCGCTTCAATCAGTACAGCAGCTTTCATCGACATATTTCCTTTTTACCGAGTGACGGCAAGATCACCTGAGGAAAACTCCTCTTTCATTTTGCTACCATCGGCTGTTTCGGCATATTTGCCATACTCCATTTTGGCAACGGTCCGATTGTGAACTTCATCTGGACCATCGGCAAGCCTCAGAGTGCGTTGATGGGCATAAGCGCTTGCGAGGCCATAATCGTTCGAAACGCCGCCGCCGCCATGGGCCTGAATGGCATCATCGATGATTTTTAGCGCCATATTCGGGGCCTGAACCTTGATCATCGCTATTTCAGCTTTAGCATATTTGTTGCCGACTTTGTCCATCATGTCCGCAGCTTTCAGGCAGAGCAGGCGGCTCATGTCGATATCGATCCGAGCGCGCGCAACGCGTTCATCCCAGACACTATGTTCAGAGATGCGCTTGCCGAAAGCGATGCGTGATTGCAGCCGCTTGACCATTTTTTCAAGCGCTTCTTCAGCGACACCGATGGTCCGCATACAGTGATGGATCCGGCCGGGTCCAAGGCGGCCCTGTGCAATTTCAAAACCGCGCCCTTCTCCGAGCAAGATATTCTCCGCAGGGACGCGAACGTCCTTCATTTCGACTTCCATATGGCCGTGCGGCGCATCGTCATAGCCGAAGACGGGTAGGTGACGGATGATGTTCACGCCTGGCGCATCGGTTGGCATCAGGATCTGGGACTGTTGCGTATAACGGCTGCCCTCGAACGTCGTCTTGCCCATGACGATGGCAATTTTGCAGCGCGGGTCACCGAGGCCGGAAGACCACCATTTGCGTCCGTTGATGACATATTCATTGCCATCGCGAACAATCGCGGTCTCGATATTGGTTGCGTCGGATGATGCAACGGCTGGCTCTGTCATCAAAAAGGCGGAGCGAATTTCACCATTCATCAACGGGCGCAGATATTGCTCTTTCTGTTCCAGCGTGCCGTAGCGGTGGAACACTTCCATATTGCCGGTGTCTGGTGCCGAGCAATTGAATACTTCGGAGGAGAAGCCAACGCGTCCCATTTCTTCGGCACAAAGCGCATATTCGAGGTTGGTCAGACCAGGGCCTTCAAATTCAAAAACGTCATCAATATGAGTGAGATTTGGATTGGGAGGCGGCATGAACAGGTTCCAGATACCTGCTTCTTTGGCTTTCTTTTTCTCTTCCTGAACAACTTGAAGAACTTTCCATCGGTCGCCGCTTGCATCTTCTTCTTGAAAATCAGCAACGCGGGGGCGGACATGATTTTCAATATGATCGCGCACCCGGTTGCGCCAATATTCTTGCTTTTCGGTGAGATCAAAATCCATGTCCAAGCCCTTCTTTGTTTTAACTATGCGATTAACTTATCAGACGAGCGCCGGGCTTTCCACCCTGAAACGGGGCGCCCAACCATATTATTCGTCAGTACCCGTGCGGGCCGCCATTCGCTTCTGATGATCGGCCTCTCCCAAGGGAAATTTCGTGTAGGCCCATGCGCCAGTCAGTGCCAAAATCGTGGCAATGATCAGATAGATGAAAGCGAGATTGTCTACGATACCGCCATCAACCGCGCCCGGTTCGGCCCCCCGAGGCAGGCCGATAAATGCGATAATCTGGCTGGCCAGCAAAATGCCCAAGCCGTTCACAACTTTCTGCATGAAGAACATGCCGGATGAAAAAAGGCCTTCTGTGCGCTTGCCAGTGTCATGTTCATATTGATCGGTAACATCGGCAATCATCGACATCGTCAGGATCATCGCCGCGATGCTGCTTGCTGTTGCGACGAGGAGCAATGCAAAAAGGACCGGGATCATTAAGGCTTCACCGGGTGTCGGGAAGATATTGAAGATGCGGAGCCAATAGGGTGCTGTGCCGATGGCCAAGGCGATCAGGGTGAGAATGGACGCGGCCCGAGCCTTGCCAAGTTTCATCGAGACCGGTGTGACCATGACAAATGCCAGAACCGCAGCGCCAAATAGCAATATGGCATATGCGGTGAAGTCAGGCTGTCTAAACTCCCAGACATGGGTAAACAGGTAAGGTGACAGCGCAAACACCAGCCACTGGTTGGTGAATGCAAAAACGCCAGCCAACATCAACAGCATAAACGGCCGATACCGAAATGTTGCCATGATTTGCGAGAGTGATTCCGCTGCTTCGGGAAAGGATTTTGCTTTTCGATATGTGGCGACGACACGCTTATGCGTGCCCAATGCAGAGATGACCACAGCCGCAAACATTACGCAGGCGCCGAAGATCGCATATCCCTCATAGCCATCTCGGTTGAGCAACCCGATCGGATATTTCTCTGAAGGTACAAAGAAAATCGCATAAGCGAGGAACATGATGAACAGACCGCCCGCCCATCCGAACAGGAAGCGGTAACGCATGATTGCGGTGCGATCATGATAGTCGCTGCTGAGTTCCGGCAGCAGAGCGAGCGCGGGCACTTCATATGCTGAGAACGCCATGCGCACGAGCAATGCGGTGCCAAAAAGATAGAAGAACAAGCCGGTTTGTCCTAGCTCTGGTGGTTGCCATAAGAGTAGCCAAGCCACGATGATCGGGATCGCAGCGCCATATAGCCATGGATGGCGTCTACCGATGGGTGTTCTTGTGCGGTCGCTGAATTGACCGACTGCGGGGTCGATGAAGGCATCAGCGACCAAGGCCAGAGCAATAGCAAGGCCCACCAATCCGGCATCGAGGCCTATGACCTGTTCGTAGTAAAAGAGCAGAAATGTCGCGAAGCCGTTATCTTTGATTCCGTAGCCGATGGACCCGGAGCCATAGAGAAGTTTCGATCGCAGAGGCAGCTTTCCCGCGACGGCATTCAAGAGACTCATTTAGCATCATCCGCGATCATGGCATCGAGCATACCGGGCGTTTCCGGATCCCAGCTGCTTTGCGGTCCGGTCAATATGCCACCATCCACCAAAATATGGGTGCCGGTTACAAAACCTGCCGCATCGCTCGCCAGATACGCGGCGGCTTCAGCGATATCATCCGGAATGCCGGGCCGAGCGACGGGCTGTGTCGTTGCCCCCAGTTGACCGATTAGGGTGTTGATCTGTGCTTTTTCCTCTTCGTTCGCACCAAGAGTAGCAGCAAAAATATTGGTCTGAATGAAGCCGGGGCAGATCGCGTTCACACGAATTTTATATTGCGCCAGTTCCGCCGCTGCGACTTTGGTCAGATGCAATACGCCGGCTTTTGCAACGGAATAAGCAATCGGACCATAGCCCGCGTGAAAGGCGCAAATTGAACTGGTGTTCACAATTGCTCCACCGCCGCGCTTCTTTAAATGGGGCATGGCATGGCGAATACCCATGGCCACAGATTTAAGCAGCAATGCCATCGCAAAGTCCCAGTCGTCACCGCTGATCTCGTCAATCGCATCCCGCGGTCCACCTGCGCCGGCGTTATTGAATACAATATCTATGCCACCGGTTTGCTCTGCAGCATGATCCATAAGGGCTTTGATTTGATCTTCTTGCGTGACATCGCATGTCTTGAAATAGAATTTTTCGCCTAGCGCGGACATCATGGCTGTGCCTTCGGCCTCATCAATATCGCCCATGACAACTGTTGCGCCTTCGCGGAGAAACAGATCTACTGTGCCTCGTCCAATGCCCGATGAGCCGCCCGTTACAACCGCAGTCTTGCCTTGAAAACGCATGTCCACCCGCTCCTTTTTTGTTCAACATAAGCGACGCGCAATTTGTACGTCAATCGCTTCTGGCGATCCGACAATCTGCCGCTACGGAAACCGTAAAGGCGACTTGTCGTCGGTAATTTTTTGCGATTTCGGTTCAGGGAATCATTGAATCGATCAGCGCATTTATGATAGTCCAACTTTAATTGAGCAATTAAAAGGAAAATCGTGATGTCCGATCTGGAAACATTCCGCGCAGAGACGGCTGCTTGGCTGGAAGCCAATTGCCCACCTGAAATGCGTCAACCACTGGTTGATGAAAGCGATGCTTGCTGGGGCGGTCGTAATCCGACCTTTAAGCCGGGCCAGAAAGAGTGGTTGGATATCATGGCCGCAAAGGGTTGGACCGTTCCCGATTGGCCTAAAGAATATGGCGGTGGTGGACTGTCTCGGGCGGAAGCCAAAATATTGGGCCAGGAAATGGCGCGGCTGAGGTGTCGTTCGCCTTTGTCGAGCTTTGGCATCTGGATGCTTGGCCCCGCGTTGCTGCACTTTGGCACCGAGGAGCAGAAGAAACATTTCTTGCCGCCCATCGCGCGCGGCGAAATTCGTTGGTGTCAGGGTTATTCTGAGCCAGGGTCGGGTTCAGATTTGGCTTCGCTCCAAACCAGTGCAGTTGACGAAGGCGACCATTTCGTCATCAACGGTCAGAAAATCTGGACCAGCTATGCCGACAAGGCTGACTGGATTTTTTGCCTGACGCGCACCGACAAGAATGAAAAGCATAAGGGCATTTCCTTCATGCTCTTCGACATGGCCAGCGAAGGTGTTGCGACCAAGCCTATTGTTCTGATCTCAGGCCAGTCCGCATTCTGCGAAACCTTTTTTGATGATGTCAAAGTACCAAAAAGCTACGGCGAGGGCGTCTCTTCCGTGGTTTACGAAGTGAACAAAGGCTGGGATGTTGCAAAATATCTACTCGGCCACGAACGCAGCATGATTGCCGGAGGCGGATCCGAGGGCGCAACATCGCTCGGAGCAAAATTTGCCGACCAATATGGCCGCGATGAAATGGGTCGTCTCGACGATCCGATGCTCCGTGCCCAAATGGCGGATATGGATATTGAAGTATTGGCATTCCGGGCCATGGCGGAACGTTTTGGTGATACGTTTAAGGCCGGTCTTTGCCATCCTGCACAGCCCAATATGATGAAATATGCCGGTACCGAGATTAACAAGCGCCGGCATGAATTGATCATGTCGGCTGGCGGTAGCGAAGTTCTGGAGTGGGAAAGTGAGGCCACCAATGGCGGACTAACCGCGCGAAGCTGGCTGCGGACGAAGGCGAACAGCATTGAAGGCGGCACCAGCGAGGTGATGTTGAATGTTGTTTCCAAGCAAATCCTGCGATTGCCCGGCGCGTAAATCAACAGACCCAGATCTAGAAATTTTTTGAGAGGATAGAAAGCGATGCCGCTTTATCTAAACGACGACCAACAAATGCTGCAAGACAGCGCCGCTGATTTTATGAAAGGCGAAGGTGATGTCGCCCACTTCCGCAAGTTCCGCGATATGAATTGCAAGGACGGTTTTTCCCATGATTTGTGGAAAAAATTTGCAGAAATGGGCTTTACCGGAATCATGATCTCGGAAGAAGAAGGTGGCCTTGGTCTCGGCCATGTCGACGCCGGTGTGGTTTTGGAGCAAATTGGCCGCAATCTCACGCCTTCACCGTTTCTCGCTACGGCCGTTGCCGGGGTCGAGGCGCTCAACGGGGGCGGCAAAACGCTTCGCGACAAATATTTCCCCGGCATATTGTCCGGCGACAGCGTATTGGCGCTGGCGATCGATGAAGGCGCAAAACATCGCCCGGATCAAATCACCATGGCAGCCAGCCGGGAAGGAAATGGTTTCAAGCTGGACGGCAAGAAGCAATTTGTCGTGCAAGGAGGATCTGCGGATACTTTGATCGTCGCGGCCCGGACGAGCGGCAGCGCAGGTGATGAAAAAGGACTGACCCTATTTGCGGTCGATACAGACGCCGCTGGCCTGACCAGAAACTCTGTGCGCTTGGTTGACAGCGCGATGGCTGCTCATGTCGAATTCGATGGTGTCCTCGTGGATGCGGATGCTGTGATCGGCGAAGTGGATGATGGCGATGTTGTGCTCAAACGCATGCTCAATGCCGGCCGTGCCGGTTCCGCTGCTGAAATTTTGGGCGTCGGTGCAGGGGCGATGGATATTACCGTCGACTATGTCAAAGGCCGCAAACAGTTCGATAAAATAATTGCGACCTTCCAGTCGCTGCAACATCGGATATCTCACCTTTATAGCGAGATGGAAATTGCGCGGGCAACGGTCTTGAAAGCCCAACAAATGCTCGATGAAGGCTCTTCCAAAGCCGAATTGATGGTATCGGTGGCCAAAGCGAAAGCGGGGCGTGCAACGGCACTTTCTGTCAAAGAAGGAGTTCAGATGCATGGCGGCGTCGGCATGACGGACGAATATGACATCGGACTTTACATGAAACGCGATCGCGGGCTGCAAGAGTTCATGGGTGATGCAAATTATCACACGAATCTCGTTGCTGAGATGCATGGCTATTAAGGGATAATGATGATGGACTTTAACAAACTTTTCTCGCTAGAGGGCCGTGTAGCCTTAATCACCGGCGGTCAGCGCGGTATCGGCGCGATGATCACCGAAGGATTTTTGGCGCAGGGTGCGAAAGTCTATATTTCGGGCCGTAAGGCAGATCAGGGCGAAGCCGCTGCTGCCGAATTTGGTGAAAATTGCACATATATTCAGGGCGATATTTCAACCTATGAAGGTTGCAAGGCCTTGGCCGCAGAAATCGCTTCCCGCGAAGAGAAACTCGACATTCTTGTGAACAATGCCGGCGTGGCTTGGGGAGCAGAATATGTCGATTTTCCAGAAGCTGGTTGGGACAAGGTGATGGATACTAACGTCAAGGGTTTGTTCTTCCTGACTCAGGCGCTGCATCCACAATTAAAGGCTGCTGCAAGCTTTGAACGTCCAGCCAAAGTCATCAACATTGCATCGATTGACGGTTTGAAGGTTAACCCCTGGGAGACATATAGCTATCAGGCTTCCAAGGCAGCGGTCATCCACTTGACCCGTAAAATGGCCTCCAAGCTTGTACAGGAAGATATCATTGTGACGGGAATCGCGCCCGGCGCCTTTGCCTCGTCGATGAACAAGGCGGCGCGCGATTTTGAAGACACGGTCGAGAAAGGCATCCCTGCCAAACGCATCGGTCGACCAGAAGATATGGCATCAGCTGCAGTCTTCCTTGCCAGTCCAGCCGGAGATTATGTTGTCGGAACAACGATCCCCGTTGATGGCGGCGTCGTTAATGCTGCCAATCCAGATGCGACGATAGAACCGTGATCGGGATCGTTGCTTGACGTGATAAACTCCATACTGTATTAATATAGCAATACAGTATGGAGAATTTGCATGACCCCGAAATACCTGCTTTTGCTAACCGCGCTGCCGCTTGCCTTGTCGGCTTGTAACAAGGCTGACGATGGTTCGGGTGTGTCCGTAGACTTTAGCGATGAGAGCAAGTCGGATGCCGAGAAAGTCAAAATCGGCGGTGGTGAGGAAGATAGCAAATTCTCGATCAAGGCCGATGGTTTCTCGATGGAAGTTGACCTGCCGGCGATCACGCTAGACAGCGATGATTTCGACATGAACAATGTCGACCTCTACCCTGGCAGCCGCGTGACCAGTTTTGATATTCAGGACGTGGATGGCGACAGTGGCAAGGTTCAGATCAGCTTCAAGGCCCCTTCTGGCGTGAACGATCTCGCCGACTGGTATGAAACGCAGCTCACCGGACATGATTTTGAGGTTGCGCGGAGCGGAACCAACCTCTCAGGAAAAACTGATGAAGGGGATCCGTTCTCACTGTCACTTAGCGCCATCTCCGCTGAAGAAACAAAAGGTGTTCTGGCATTCTCTGAACAAAAATAGCCCACTTTCGGCTAAAAATTTGCACAAATTTACCGGTTAACCCGCGTTGTTCAGCGTTGGGCGAATGAAATGTGCTATGATATCTTGGAATAAATCAGGAGATCTAGCCATGCGTAACGGAAAAACCTCTCGTAGATTACTCGCCACTTTTGCCTTAGCGACGGCTCCGCTCGGGTTAATGCCCTTCGCGGCGGCACCGGCGATGGCACAAAGCACAGGTATGAAGAGCCTTCTCGGCAATGCTTCCGACAATGCGTTGGACAAGCTCTCAGAGCCGGGAGCATTTTACGCCGATAAAGCGGTGCGGGTCTTGTTGCCTGGCCCGCTGCAAAAAGCGTCAAGCATCTTGCGTTTTACGAGCAAGGCTGGATTGACCAAAGATATTACAAAAACTCTGAATGATGCCGCTGGTCGGGCGGCTCTGGAAGCCAAGCCTGTGTTTCGCTCCGCGATTGACGGTCTGACGCTCCAGGATGGTGTTGGTATTGTAACGGGCGGCGATGCGGCTGGTTCTAGTTATCTGCGGCGTACATCGGGCGAGGAGCTAGCGATGAAAGTTCGCCCGCTTGTAGAAAAGGCGTTGAGCGATCTAGGCGCTTACAAGCAAGTTGAAAAACTTGGTTCGATCTCTTCCTTGGCTCGATTGGGTGGGACAGATCTATCGAGGGATGGTTTGACTGACAGTGTTACCGATCAAGCATTGGATGGAATCTTTTCCTATATTGGGAAGGAAGAAGCGAACTTCCGAAGCAATCCTCTCGGTAAGGGCAAGAAGCTTTTAAAAGGTATTTTCTAGTAATTTCAGTGCAATAGCTTCTGTGTTTCGGTAAAAACGGAGCTTATTCAGTTGCGTTTCTTGCAACTGAATAAGCTCCGTTTTCAATTGAAACTTAGTCGGATTGCGACCATTTCGAGCCTGTAAGTTACGCAGGAAAAGAGATGTTTGACGGGCGTTGGAATAAGGAGAAAATCCATGAGAACGCTTTTCAATATTGTCGCCGCCCTTTCCGTTAGCAGCATATTGCTGTTCTCAACGGTTCAGGTCTAAGGCAAAAAGTTACAGTCCCGGTTGCCTCCTCTTCCTCCCGATAGAGGCACCGGGATTGGTCCAAAGGTCCGGCCCTTTCTTCATCCCCTCCCAAGAGAAAGGCCGGACCAGCGGACAAATTTACCGCCATTGATCCCCCATTCCCGAAAGAAACGTTATCCACCGCTTTGGCAGAGGTTTTCCACTGCTAATATCAGGCCCTGTGGATAACTCGCTTATTTTCACTAGGACCGACTCGGAACCGAGTATCATATAACAGTCATCGGAAGGCGATCGGACGAACCAGCGACCAGTCAGCAATGACCCGCAGGACAGGACGAAGGCCAGAAGATGGTCGAGACGACCTATTTGCTTTTCGCAAGAATAGAAAATTGATCTCTCGATGGATGATCGGAGAACGTGTGAAAAGGGAAGGCGCAAGCCGGAACGGATCGGATGAACAAGGATCGTCAGGTGACTGGACCAAATGCGGGTTGGGAACCGAAGCGAAGAAGCGCAAGCGGACACGTGGACAACCACCGACCATTAACGCATTTGGCCCGGAAACCAGACGCCAAACAAGCGGCTGCCGGAATCGCAAGAGGATGGCGACCCCAATAGAGGCGCAGCGGGAGCTTATCTTCGGATAAGTTCCCGTTTTTCGTTCTGCGGTGACTTCAGGACGGTCTCGTCCGATTTTTGGTCAAAACCATCTCCAACAATCGATTTTCCTGCGTATTTTTCTAGTGAACAGTGATGGTAATCACAGTGGTCGTGAATAGACTCGTCTAACAAACTCTTGCGGCGCCGATCCGCTGGAGCAGTTTATCCCGCTCTACAACGGTGCCGCACCAAACCCTTTTGGGTATCCAGGAGAAGTTCGGCGGTTAATGCGACCCAGCCGTCGGGCTTCTCTTGGCTTCGCTGAAAAGGCCTCTAGATCGCCGCTTGAGCAGTCATGATCTCATTATCGCGACCAAGAACGGCAAGGGAAACATCCTCGCCATTGCGTTTTCCAACCAACTGTAAGGATAAGCCCGCAAAAGCCGGAGACTGTCCTCGGAAAGAAAAGCTAGAAAGTCTGTTTGGACCCAGTTGGCTTGCCGCAAGGTTCAGCAACAATGTCGCCATGAGTGGTCCGTGTACGACGAGACCAGGATAGCCTTCTTTCTGCATTGCATAAGGTCGATCGTAATGGATGCGGTGACTGTTGAATGTCAGTGCCGAAAATCGGAACAGCATCTTTTCGCAAGCTATGATCTCTTGCTGCCAATCCCAGTCTTGAAAATCAGGTGGTTGGGCTTTTGCAGGCTCGGCATTCGTCGTTTTAGTGGCGGGCTCGCGGTACACGATATTTTGCCGTTCGCTTATCATAACGCGATTGCCGACAAATGTGTCATGATCGATTGCCACAAAAACCAAATCGCCCGACTTGCCGGACTTATTTTCGATAGAGGCGATAGACGAGACGCGTGCCACTTCATCACCCAGCTTTAGCGGATGTTTGAAAGAAACGCTGCTCGACGCCCACATTCGGCGGGGCAAAGGGATGGGAGGAAGAAAGCCGCCTTTCTCTGGATGCCCATCTAGCGCCAGTTCTTTGGTCGGTGACTCCGGCAAACAGAGGCACCAGTGTAACCCTTGTGGAATTTCGTCGGTGACTGGTGTGTCGATGGTAGCGCAAAACCGTTGCAGCAAGCCCGGCGTGATCACATCGTGGCGGGTTTCGCTCTTGCCGATCCAGTTGGCCCAAGTGCTCATCAATAGCTCCTTGGTAAGCCCAGAACATGTTCTGCCACATAGGAAAGGATCATGTTGGTGCTGATCGGAGCGACTTGATAGAGTCGGGTTTCGCGAAACTTGCGCTCGATATCATATTCAGCCGCAAAACCGAAACCGCCATGGGTCTGGACGCAGGCTTCTCCGGCTGCCCAACTGACATCTGCTGCCAGCATCTTAGCCATATTGGCTTCCTCGCCACAATTTTCGCCTGCTTCATATTTGCGCAGGCCTTCGTGGACCAGCAGTTCTGCGGCGCGCATTTGTGCATAGGCACGGGCAATCGGGAATTGGACGCCTTGATTTTGGCCGATAGGGCGTCCGAACAAAACCCGTTCTTTGGCATAAGCGGTGGCCTTTTCAATGAACCATTTTGCATCACCAATACATTCCGCGGCGATCAGCAGTCGTTCGGCATTCATCCCGGAGAGGATGTACCGGAAGCCCTTGCCCTCTTCGCCAATCAGATTGGCGGCAGGCACATGCATATTGTCAAAGAATAGCTCGGTCGTGCTGTGGTTCATCATGGTATCGATCGGGCGAATGGTCAGCCCGTTGCCCAGTGCCGCATTCATGTCGACGAGAAAGACGGATAAGCCGTCGGTCCGTTTGCTGACTTGATCGCGTGGTGTTGTACGGGCGAGTAACAGCATCAAATCGCTATGCTCTGCCCTACTGGTCCACAATTTTTGACCATTGATTATGTAGTTATCTCCATCACGCTTTGCGGTGGTTTTTAGTGCGAGAGTATCGGTGCCGCTGGTCGGTTCGGTCACGCCAAAAGCCTGCAGACGCAAATCGCCGGTTGCAATTTTGGGGAGATATTGCGCTTTCTGTTCATCCGAACCATGCCGCAGCATCGTTCCCATGATATACATTTGCGCATGCACCGCGCCGCCATTGCAGCCTTGTGCTTGAATTTCCTCGAGGATCGCAGCAGCGGCGGAGATCGGCAATCCGGCTCCGCCAAATTCCTCTGGGATCAAGGCTGCTAGATATCCGGCTTCACCCAAGGCGGCGACAAATGCGGTGGGATATTCTCGTGCCTTGTCCCGGGCGCGCCAATATTCACCGGGAAATTTCTGGCAAAGTTTGGCGACTTCTTCACGTATCGCATTATATTCCTGCATTTAAACTAACCCTTTAAAACTTCGCTCATTGCTATCTGCGCCTGAAGCGGCTTTCCGAAAAGCGCGCAACGCTTGGATCACACCCTGGCGGTGGACTTCGCTATCATTGAAACGAACTCGGCTTGAAGATCAACTGACAATCATGTTGTCCGTGAGTTCCGCCAATTTTTCGCGGAATTCTAAAGATCAACGAGGGGAAACGACTCAATGAGTCGTACATGCTGATCTTGGCTATCACGGGGTCTGGTTGCAGCTATCGATTCCCAAGCGTTTACGGTGCTATCTCTTGCCGATATGAGGTGCTTTTTTGGGTTGGTTGCCAACAAAGCTGTTTATCTCACGATATTGGAATATATGGCATAATATAATGACCAACCAGTCAGTAGAAGGAATGAACCACTATGAAGACCCGCGCCGCCGTTGCATTTGAAGCCAAAAAGCCGCTTGAGATTGTTGAATTGGACCTTGAAGGCCCAAAAGCCGGCGAAGTGCTGGTCGAAATTATGGCGACAGGGATTTGTCATACTGACGCTTACACGCTCGATGGCCTAGACAGCGAAGGCAAATTTCCAAGTGTATTGGGCCATGAAGGCGCCGGTATCGTGCGCGAAGTCGGTGCCGGTGTTACCTCGGTCGTTCCAGATGATCATGTGATTCCACTCTACACGCCGGAATGCCGCCAGTGCAAAAGCTGCCTGTCTGGCAAGACCAATCTGTGTACGGCCATTCGCGCAACCCAAGGGCAGGGGCTGATGCCTGACGGCACGAGCCGGATGTCCTACAAGGGTGAAGCCATCTATCATTATATGGGCTGTTCGACCTTTTCCAACTTCGTTGTTGTACCGGAAATCGCGGTTGCCAAGATCCGGACTGACGCGCCGTTTGACAAGAGCTGCTATATCGGTTGCGGGGTTACCACCGGTGTTGGCGCAGTGACCAACACAGCAAAGGTCGAGCCTGGCTCCAACGTGATCGTGTTCGGTCTTGGCGGTATCGGTCTCAACGTTCTGCAAGGCGCGCGGATGGTTGGCGCAGACAAGATCATCGGTGTGGATATTAATGACGACCGCGAAGCATGGGGCAAGAAATTCGGCATGACCCATTTCGTCAACCCGACAAAGATCAGCGGCGATATTGTCGAACATCTGGTGGCGCTCACCGATGGCGGCGCGGATTATACCTTTGATTGCACCGGCAATACCGAAGTGATGCGCCAGGCTCTTGAAGCTTGTCATCGCGGCTGGGGCGAAAGCATCATTATCGGCGTTGCAGAAGCCGGCAAGGAAATCGCAACGCGTCCCTTCCAGTTGGTCACAGGCCGCGTCTGGAAAGGCACAGCCTTTGGTGGCGCGCGCGGACGGACGGACGTTCCCAAAATCGTCGACTGGTATGTGAACGGCAAGATCGAGATCGATCCCATGATCACCCACACATTGTCGCTCGAAGACATCAACAAGGGCTTTGACTTGATGCATGCCGGCGAAAGCATCCGCAGCGTGGTGGTGTTTTAATGGAGACGATTTCCACCAACAGAAGCTTCTCCGGAACACAGGGAGTATATTCCCACGCGTCGTCTATGACAGGAACGGACATGGCCTTTGCAGTCTATGTTCCTGATCATGCGCAAGATGCGAAGCTTCCGGTGGTCTGGTATTTGTCGGGCCTTACCTGCACCCATGCCAATGTTATGGAAAAGGGTGAATATCGAAGGCTAGCAAGTGAGTTGGGGCTCATTATCGTCGCGCCTGATACTTCTCCGCGGGGTGAAGGCGTTCCTGACGATCCGAGCTATGATATGGGGCAGGGAGCGGGCTTTTATGTCGACGCAACACAGGAGCCCTGGAACGATCACTTCCAGATGCGCAGCTATATCGAGCAGGAATTGCCCGCGCTGATCGCGGATAATTTTCCGGCAGATATGGAGCGACAAGGAATATTTGGGCATAGCATGGGAGGCCATGGCGCGCTCACAATCGCGTTGCGAAATCCCGACCGCTTCAAATCCGCTTCAGCCTTTTCGCCTATTGTTGCCCCGATAGAATGCCCTTGGGGCAAAAAGGCTCTTGGCCGCTATCTGGGCGAAGATCAGGCAGCTTGGCGTGACTATGATGCCTGTGCGTTGATCGAAGACGGCGCGCGTTTTCCTGACCTACTGGTGGACCAAGGTGCTGGGGATGATTTTCTCGAAGAACAGCTTAAACCGCAGTTGTTGGTTGATGCATGCGAGAAAGCGTCCATCCCTTTGACGCTGAACATCCAAGATGGTTATGATCATAGTTATTTTTTCATCTCTACGTTCATGGAAGACCATCTCCGCTGGCACGCTGAAAGGCTGTGATGCATTGGTAGCGCTTTTGAGAATGTTCCGATTGCGACAATTTTCTCGGATATTGCGACAAACCTGCGACAAACCTGCGACAAATGTCATCTAAAGCTCAGCGGTAATAAGAAGCCAAACAATCTTGAGAAAGTGAAATTATGAATAAGGTAAAAACGCGCAATTTTCTGGTGCTGGTGCATCTTTATCTGGCGGCATTTCTTGCTCCATCCTTTCTCTTGGTGGGCGGTACAGGCGCCCTATATCTTTTGGATGCAGACAAGCCGGTCGAGGAAACAGCGATAAGCTTGCCCAAAGATATCACGATCGATCCCAATAGTCCGACTATCAAAGAGGATGTAGAAAATATTCTTAGCGAACAGGGCGTTGCGCTGGACTTCGAATATATTCGGAGCCGAGGAGATTCTTTCACGACCCGTCCGACGTCGCGGACTTATGCACAATTTGAAAAGACAGAGGACGGTTGGGCCGCAACATTGAAAGAGCCCGGCTTGCTCTACTCTCTAACCGAACTGCACAAAGGTCACGGGCCCGTGGCATTTCGGTATTTTCAGATATTGGCGGGAATAGCCTTGTTTCTCGTCGTCATAGGCGGTTTGGTCGTTGGTTTGCTGTCAAAAGCCTACCGCGGGAAAACGATTGTTGCGACGCTCATTGGCTCGGTATTGTTCGTTGGCGCAGCATTTGTCGCTTAGAATTTTCCGCTCGATCTAACGTGGGCGGAGATAGGGGTAGCCGATGAGTGAAACGAAATTTTCACGCCGGGACATGCTCGGAGCAACGGCTGCCGTGGGGACTGGTCTGGTCCTAACCGGTTGCAGCGAAAGTCAGGCAAGCGCCAACGCGACACCAGCCCAGATTGAAGGGCCATTCTACCCGGTCGCAGACCAAGCCGACAAAGATGCCGATTTGACGATGTTGAAGGGAAGCGACAAGATCGCGGTTGGCGAAGTCATTATCGTCGAAGGCAAGATACTCGACGATGACGGTCTTACCATTGCAGATGCGGTGGTTGATATCTGGCAAGCCAATGCGGCTGGCCGCTACGCCCATGAAGCCGACACCAGTTCGACACCGGTTGACCTCAACTTCCAAGGCTGGGCAATCATGAAGACCAAGGGTGATGGATCCTATCGCTTTAAAACGGTGAAGCCGGGGCCTTACCCGGTTCAGAGAGGCTGGGTAAGGCCGCCACATATCCACTTCAAAATATCGCGCCGCGGTTATCGGGAATTAACGACGCAAATGTATTTTGATGCAGAACCGCTAAACAAGATCGATCAGATTCTTGGAGAGATTCCCAAAGATCAACAGAGCCGGGTTATTGCAAAGCGCGAGGACGATAGTGCACCATTTTTGTTCAATGTGGTGCTGGCCAAGATTTAAATCTGCTCCCAGATGGAGACACTTGCAGCGGCTATGTTGCTAGACCCTACGATGAATTTAAAATTATCAGCACCCGAGAATATCGTCGTTAAATCAACGGATTCCTGCCCATAGTTAAATGCGTAACGGACGTTATCTGCTGTACGAATGCGAATGTCTTGCGGCAGCGTTGTGAGATCCAACTTCGCTTCCATCGCCATTTTGTGGAAGATTTCTTTCATATATTCAGCATCAGGCCATGCTGCCAGGTATCGGATATTGCGACTTTGAAAGACCATTGGCGTGTTGTCTTTCAACATTCTTTCCGGTGTCAGGCTTGTCGCTATGTGCTCAAACCACCGGATTTTTCCTTCACCATGGGATTCTTCTGCAAGACCCGGTCGTAAGCTCTCAACGCGGGTTACTTTGATAGGCAATTTACTCTGCAGAGGTCCCGGCGCAAGTTCCGGTGGTATTTGAAAGTCCGCCGTTTTGCTGCCGCTTCTGGGACCAATAAGTATAGGCACATTTGTATCTGAAAGGCGGGAAACCAAATCATCAGTCAGGATCGGCAGGCTTGGGGCGATGATCATCTGATGATCTTCAAACCGTGCGTCTGGTGAGAGGATATCAACATTGAGGCCCAATTGCCGCAACGCGCTGTAGGTCTCAAATACCAGTTCAATATATCGGAAATTTTGCCCTTGTGGTTGTGCTTCAAACAGCCAGGCGGCTTCATAGGAAAAGAGCAGAGCCACGGATTTAGTTGTATCTGTCAGCGGTCCGATCGCCGCAATATCATCGGCAGCCTGACGCGCTTCTTGTCCGCCCTGATCTTCAACGCTGTCGGGACGCAGCAGGCCAGCATGCATCTGTTCTTGCGCTATCGGCGCTTGGCGCCACCGGAAGAAGGAACAGAATTCGGCACCATGAGCCATCGCTTCCAATGTCCACAATCTGACCATGCCCGGTAGAGGCGCTGGATTATATCGTGCCCAATTTACCGGACCGGGTTGTTGCTCCATGACCGCCCAGCGACCGTTGGAACAGCCCCGGTATAGATCATGATGGAATGCCGCGATGTCGGGATGGCCTTGCCTTGCATATCGGTTTTTCTCATCGTCGGTGAACCAGAATTGTTCGAGAAATCCGAGAGGGTAGCTATCCCATGTGGCGACGTCACAATCTGCGCCCACATCATGATGATCAAAGTCGGTCACAAATCCCATGAAATTATGGGTGATATCTCTCCCCGGAGAATGGGCACGGAGAATTTCTGCTTGTAACCGATTGAATGATACCACTTCATCCGAAGCAAATCTGCGATAGTCGAGCACATGCGATGGATTTGCTTCCGTAACCGTAAGATTGGGTGGATCGATCTCATCGAAAGAGCGATATTCCATGCTCCAGAAAACATTACCCCAGGCCGCGTTCAACCGCTGCACATCATCATCATATTTCTGCGCCAGCCAGACACGAAACGCGGCAGCGGCGGCATGGGAGTAGCTTATAGTGGTTTCATGACAGCCATATTCATTGTCGGTCTGCCATGCTGAGATAGCGGGGTGCTTGCCAAAACGCTCGGCCATGGCGGTCACGATCCGCGCGCATTCATCACGATAGGGACGGTGGGAGAAACAATAGTGACGCCGTGACCCAAATTTGCGCGCATTGCCGCTGGCATCGATCGCAATCATATCCGGCATTTGATCGACCAGCCATTTGGGCGGTGTTGCTGTCGGGGTTCCCAGAATGACCTTCAATCCAGCTTGGCTAAGCGTATCGATGGCCCGGTCAAGCCAGTCCCAATCATATTGTCCGGGTTCTGGTTCTATCCGGCTCCAAGAAAACTCTCCGATACGCACCAGCTCGAGTCCCATTTCCGCCATTCGTTGTGCGTCATCTGCCCATATTTCTTCAGGCCAGTGCTCTGGATAATAGCAACAACCCAATTTCATCCGCTGGCTTTCTGTTCGAGGGTTGCCATCAAGGCGATCACTTCTCGTTGATATTTCATGGAGCGCATTTGCGGCTGTGCAAGGCGTGCTGTCAAACGCAAAATCAATCCATCTCAGGCCTAAGCTTGCATTTGATCACGCCTTGTCTAGGCTTGAAAATGTCCTGGCTGAAGCAAGGCAATTGAGGGACTTAGGGGAAGTCAATGTTAGCGAATCTACCGACTGCAAGCGGCGTGCAAATATTGGTTTGCGTCTTCATCACAGCTCTGATTGGTTTCGCTACCTGGCTGAAAGTTCGGCAAGCCAAAACCCATGATGGTTCCAGCAAAGATGTGTTTTTGGCCGGCGGCGGTCTGAGTTGGTTGTTTGTTGCGGGTTCAATCACCTTGACCAATTTGTCGACGGACCAACTGGTCGGGATGAACGGCAACCAAATGGCACTTCTTGCTTGGTGGGAAATCTGCGGTTTCTTCGGATTGCTCATTCTCGCTTTTGTTTTCGTCCCGATTTATTATCGAAACAATTGCACCACCGTGACCGAGCTGCTGGAGAAACGCTATAAGGGCAAGAGCATCAGAACGCTGATCTCCGCCTTGTTCCTGATAGGCAATATATTGATCTATTTGCCTGCCGCGCTCTATTCAGGAGCGCTGTTCATGCAGTCCCTATTCGGTTCCGACATCAGCTTGATATATTTCGCCTCGCTTTTGGCGATCATATCCGCAGCCTACACAATTTTTGGCGGCTTACGAGCTGTCGCCGTGATGGATACTTATTCCGGTGTCGGTATATTGGGGCTGGCAATGTTGATCGTTTTCCTTGCGCTGGCAGCTGTGGATTTTGATCTATCGTCCGGCGTTCCGGCAGAACGGCTCACGATGATTGGGGGCGCAGATTCTCCGATCCCGTTTCATACATTGTTCACCGGCATGATTTTTATTCAGATTTTCTATTGGTCTACCAACCA
Source organism: Parasphingorhabdus sp. (assembly GCF_039982395.1). Lineage (GTDB taxonomy): Bacteria > Pseudomonadota > Alphaproteobacteria > Sphingomonadales > Sphingomonadaceae > Parasphingorhabdus. The sequence continues at coordinate 1,044,539 of NZ_JBDWYO010000006.1, read as the reverse complement.
AAATATTACCCAAAGGGCGATGGCTGCACCGACCGTAAAAGAAGCGCAAAAAGGCGTGATGGTCGCTGCCGGCATTCGCATTTTGATTGTACCGGCAATCGTCGTCATTCCCGGCATCGTTGCCTTTAAGCTGTTCGGCGATGTCAATGATGCGGCTTATGGCATGTTGGTCGCGCACGTCCTGCCGCCTTGGCTCTCGGGTGCGTTTGCGGCGATGGTCGCTGCTGCGGTGATCACCACGTTCAGTGCCGTTCTCAACAGTTCGGTTGCGCTTTATTCAGTCGATTTTCACGAGCAATTTATCGGTGAAGTCAAGGATCACTGGAAGCTGGCGGCCGGAATGTCTATTCTGTTCACCATTTTGGCGATCATGTTGGTGCCGCTTTATCAGAATGCGGAGAGTATCATCAATCTGCTGCAGCAACTCAATGGTCTGTTGTCTATGCCGATTCTTTCGGCCTTCATCGCAGGGCTTCTGTTCCGCGGCGTTGTTGCACCAGCAGCGATCGGCGGAGTGATCTGGGGCGTATTGCTCTATGGCGTCTATACTTTCCAATTGCAGCCAGCGGGTATCATCACCATGCACTATATCGATTTCATGGTGGTCACCCTGGTAACGTCAGTGATGGCATCGCTGACTGTCAATCGCATGCTCGGCAAACGCTCGGTATTTGTCGGGTTTCGGGCAGCCATGACGCAAGATTGATCAACAAACGGAATCTCTAAACCTTCCCACCTATTTGAAAGACTCATTCCTATGCAAAACAATCTATTCTCCATGTACGACAAGATCTGCGTTATCACCGGAGGATCCAGAGGATTGGGAAAAGCTATGGCGCGTGTTTTTCTGCATGCCGGGGCAAAACGCGTATATGTTACGGCTCGCAAAATCGAAGAATGCCAGCAGACTGCGGAAGAACTGTCCCAGTTGACCGAGCATGGTGAATGTGTCGCGCTTCCCGGTGATATGAGCAGCGGAGAAGGCATTGTCGGCTTCGCAAAGGCGCTGACTGAGAGGGAAGGCCATATTGACGTGCTGGTGAACAATGCTGGCACGGGCTGGCTAGCGCCGGTTGAAGAATTTCCTGAAATTGGCTGGGACAAGGTCATGGACCTGAATGTGAAGACGCCATTCTTCCTCACACAGCAGCTTTTGCCATTGCTCAAAGCGAATGCGACAGCCACAAATGGCGCTTCCGTGATCAATATTGGTTCGGTAGCTGGAATCATGGGAAGTGCCGGAAGCGGCGTTAGCTATGGGACATCCAAAGCCGCCATTCACCAACTTACCCGCAATCTCGCTAGCCTTCTTGCCGATGATAACATCCGGGTGAATGCCATCGCACCAGGCCGCTTTCATTCAAAAATGACCAGCTCGGTCGAGCAAGATAAAAAGCAATATGATCAGGAAATCAGAATGATACCGCTGCATCGTTGGGGCCATGACGAGGATATAATGGGGCCGGCGCTTTTGTTGGCGAGCAATGCCGGGGCGTATATGACGGGTGAAATCATCACGGTCGATGGCGGAATTTTGTTGGTATAGAATCTCACGATCAATGAACGGGCTCGGCTGTATATAGTCGCAACGTACAGGCATCTAACGCGTTGGTTTCTATTCCTTATTCGCGACAGTCTGCTATGTTACGCAGGCTAGAAAAAGCACTTTCAAATCGGAGAATAGCCATGAGCGGCAATCCAGTGGATCAAGGGTTTAGAACCGCACTCGGGTCTTTTGCGACTGGGGTTACAATTGTGACATCGGTGGACGCGGAAGGGCAGCCGGTCGGAGTTACCGCGAGCAGTTTTAACTCGGTATCGCTCGATCCGCCTTTGGTGCTTTGGTCGTTGGCGAAATCATCATTGTCCAGCGCGACCTTTTGCAGCAGCGGGCATTTCGCCATTCACGTATTGGCGGCCAGTCAAGAGCAACTGTCGAACTCCTTTGCACATTCCGGAGTAGACAAGTTTTCTGATGTGACCTGGTCCCCTGGTGGGCTTGGGTCTCCGGTATTGGAAAATTATGCAGCGCTGTTTGAATGTAGGACCGTGCATCAATATGAAGGCGGGGATCATGTGATCCTGGTGGGAGAAGTGGTCGCTTATGACAAGAAAGACCAGGCCCCGCTACTGTTTCACGGCGGACGATATGCAGAGACGCGGCCAAAGTCAGCAGAGGAAAAGGCCTCCGCCGTTGATGTAACAGAGGGTCGTTTTACAGAAGACTTCCTATTCTACCTGGTCGCCCGCGCTTATTTTCAATCATCGCGACCAACCCGGGAAAAACTGACCCAATTGGGGATGTCTCAAACCGAATATATGGTGCTGTCGGTATTGTCTATGAACGGACACGCCTCGGCCGAGGAAATCGGTGCGCGGCTGGATCATACCGGGTTTTTGCCCGATGAAGATCTGTTGGATGTCATGGTTGAGAAGGGATGGGTTGAAAAACAGAATGGCCGATTTGATCTGGCGGCCAAAGGGCGCAATGGTCTGATTGAGACGCTTTCCGTGACCAAGGCTTTTGAGGATGATCTGCTGGATCATTTCACACAGCGTGAAGTTGCCGATGCCAAACATGTGCTCAAGAAGTTGATTGAGTTGACGGGCCAAGATGTGCCGCAGCTTTGGGATTAGGCTAAGCCGGCGAACCTGCCGCCAGTTGACGCAATTCAGTTTTCAGGATCTTGCCTGAGGCATTCATGGGAAGCGCTGAAACAAAGACCACATTGCGTGGGATTTTGTAATTGGCCATATTTTCCTTTGCCCATGCCCGTATCTCTGTGTCGCTAGGCTGTGAGCCAGGACGCGGCACAATAAATGCTTGTCCAATTTCGCCCATATGATCATCGGGGATGCCAATGACTGCCACTATTTCTACTGCGGGATGGTCGGAAAGAAGCTTTTCTATTTCTGCTGGATAGCAATTGAACCCGCCGGAAATATACATGTCCTTCTTGCGGTCGGTGATCCGGACATAGCCGGCTTCATCCATCACGCCGACATCGCCGGTGTGCAGCCAGCCTTCAGGATCAATCGCTTCCGCGGTGGCCTCGGGATCATCAAGATAGCCGAGCATGACACCATATCCGCGTACGTGAATTTCGCCGGTGTTTCCGCGCGCCACTTCGCTGCCATCATCATCGGCAATGCGGACCTCCAAGCCGGGTATGGCTTTGCCGCAGCTATTGGCGATTAGATCTGCGGGATCCCCCCGGCGACAAGCCGTGATATTCGAGCATTCGGTCATGCCATATGCGGTGACGGTATCGACGAGATTCAATTCCTCGCGCATCCGCCTGATCAGTTCGGGTGGAACGGTCGCCGCTCCGGTCGCTGCGCCGCGCAGGGAAGAACAGTCAAAGGGATGCTGCGCTTTCTCCGCGAGAAGCGCCTGATAGATGGTGGGTGGCCCCGGCAGGAAGTTGATCCGGTCTTTTTCGATATGGCGGGCTACCGCCTTTATATCAAAACTGGGCACGGGAATGGTCACTGCTCCTGCGATCAGTGCGGCGATCCAACCAGCTTTGAAACCAAAGCTGTGGAAAAAGGGATTGATAATCAAATAGCGTTCCCCAGCCTGCAATCCCATGACTTCGACCCAATGCCGGAACATGGGAATAATCCGGCCATGCGTCGTGATGACGCCTTTCGGAATGCCAGTGGTGCCGCTGGTGAACATGATGTCCGAGATGTCATCCGCCGAGAGCGAGGCAAGGGCAGTATCGACACGATGGTCTGATGCACCGGAACCTGTTGCAAGAAATCCTGCAAGATCTTGCCCTATCAACAGCCTGTCCTTTAATGCAGGCAAGTCTTCGTCGGCGATTAGGGTCAAATAATCAGTGTCAAGAAAGTCATCCACGGTGAAGAGCATCCGGGACTGAGTGCGGCGCAATATATCGCCGGCTTCGCGTCCCTTCAGCCGCGTGTTGAGCGGCACAATGGCTGCTCCGGCCGTGAGAGCTCCTAAAGCAATGATGACCCATTCACGGCAATTGGGAGCCCAGATTGCGATGCGGTCGCCTTTGCCGATCCCGCTGGCGATAAAGGCAGAGGCCATAGCCCGTGCGTCATTCCAAAGGGCAACGAAGCTCCATGTCTGACCTTTTTCCATGAGTGCAGGCGCATCGCCCCAGCGACGTGCAGCGTCTTCTGCAACATGCGGTATGGTGGAAGGAAGGTCGTTGTTGGTCATATTTCTAGCCGGTTATAAAATTCTCGGGACCCCAGAAGGCGCGCATCTCAATAACCTTGCCGTCGTCATTGAAACGGAAGGTGTCGATGATTTCCACATGGGCTTTCTTGTCTCCCATATTGACGTTGGCTGCAAAGGGGAATGCGACACAATCGCCAGCACAGCGCGGTGCTCCCATAAGTTCCAATCGCGCTCCATTGGCGACCGCGCCGGTATAAAAGTCGCGAATGGCATCAATGCCCTCTTTGATCGGTGTACCGACGGGATCTTCAACCGTTGCGTCATCGGCATAGAGCCCGACAATTGCCTCCACATCGGCGGTTGAAAAAGAACCGATGTAGGTTTCAACGGCTTTGATCTTGTCTTCGGTTGTTACGGGCATCTCTAATCCTCTGGATAATAGCGGCTGACTGTATCGATGACGCAGGCCGGTTTTTCATTGCCTTCAATCTCGATGGTGACTCGAATGATTTGCTGGATGGCACCTTTGACTTCTTCGACTTTGATAATTTCACCAACCGCGCGGATGTTGCTGCCAACCAATACCGGAGCAAGAAACCGCATTTTGTCGGAACCAATGTTTACGGCGTGGGTGAATCCGCGAACTTCAACCAATGTGGGCAGAAACAGATTAACCAGACTCATCGTCAAATAACCGTGGGCTATGGTGCCGCCAAATGGGCCGTCTTTGGCGCGCTCTTCATCAACATGAATCCATTGGTGATCGCCGGTGACATCGGCAAAGCCGTTCACCCTTTCTTGGTCAATCAGCAGCCAGTCGCTGGGCCCCAGGATGGTACCTTCTTGGCCGACAAGGTCTCGGGGGCTTTCATAAATCTTGATCATATTAGGCTCTTTGGCTCGATACGGAGACAATTTCTCCGGTCATGTAGGAGGATAGATCGCTGGCCAGGAACATCATCACATTGGCAATTTCCCAAACCTCGGCTGGACGCCCGAAAGCCTCTTTGGCCGAGAGTTCGGCGAGCAGTTCATCTGTCGTAACTTTGGCGAGAAAGGCGTGCATCGCGATGCTTGGCGCGACCGCATTGATCCGCACACCAAATTCCGCTGCTTCGATGGCGGAGCAACGGGTGAAGGCCATCACACCCGCCTTTGCAGCGGCATAATGGGCTTGCCCTTTTTGGGCACGCCAACCAAGAACCGAAGCATTGTTGATAATAGCCCCGGTTTTTCTTTCCTGCATATGCGGGAGAAAGGACCGCGTCATCCTGAATACGCTGTTGAGCGTGACATCGAGAACGCGCTCCCATTGCTCGTCGGCCATATCGATCACATCGACTTCGCCACCGAGACCCGCATTGTTGATGAGCACATCGACGCAGCCGAGTTTCTCAATCGCAGTATCGCGCAGATGATCAATATGCTCTTGATTGGTTACATCACAAACGCAGGTTTCTGGCCGTTGTCCAACCGCTTCTGCAATTCGATCAGCGGCTTCGCCCAGACGTCGCTCATGAAAGTCACTCATCAAGACTGTAGCGCCTTCTTCTGCCGCGCGCTTGGCGGCCGAAAAACCAATTCCTGTTCCGGCGGCAGCGGTGACCACCACAGTTTTGCCTTTGAGCAAGTCCCTTGGTTCGGGATAGGTTGGTATCAAGCTCATGTATCACCTCTGGGTTCGCGGGGCATGCCAAGGGCCCGTTCGGCAATCAGGTTGCGTTGGATCTGGTTGGTACCGCCGTAAATTGTATCGGCCCGCGAATAGAGGAACAAGTTGGGCAGAGTGTCCCACTCATAGTCAGGATTGTCCGTTGTTTCACCAATTTGACCCAGCACATCCATTGACAGCTCTCCGAGGTTCCTGCGCCAAGTAGCCCATTGGATTTTATAGGTAAGGGCGGCGCCGTCCACTTTGCTGTGATCGGTGTTTGAAAGCATCCGCAGCGCGCCATAGCGCATCAGATTCAATCCAATTTCCGCTTTGGCTAGACGCTGCCGGATCAGCGGATCATTGGCACTGCCATTGGCCTTGGCTGCGGCGATAATCTCGTCCAGTTCATTGCGGAACCCCATTTGTTGGCCGAGCGTCGAAACGCCGCGTTCAAAGGCGAGTAGTCCCATGGCAATCTTCCAACCTTCGCCAGGAGCGCCAATCAGGCTATCCTCGGCACAAGTCGCGTCAGTGAAGAAAGTTTCGTTAAACTCGGCGTCGCCGTTAATCTGCTTGATGCCTCTGATTTCGATACCCGGTTGATCGATTGGCATCATCAGGAACGTCAGACCTCTTGGGCCTTTGGTGCCTTCTTCGCTGCGTGCGATCACGAAAATCCAGTCGGAAATGTGGGCAAGGCTGGTCCAGATTTTCTGTCCATTGACGATCCATTGCCCATTTTCGAGACGGCCTTTGGTTCGAACGCTAGCCAGATCAGAGCCGGCATTGGGTTCTGAAAATCCCTGGCAGAAAACTGTTTTGCCAGCCGCAATGTCGGGCAAAAACCGTTTTTTCTGTGCGTCGGTTCCGAAGGTTAAAATCGTCGGCCCGGCCAATTCAATGCCAATGTGATTGACCCGACCCGGAACGCCCGCCCGAGCATATTCTTCTGCAAATATAACCTGTTCAGCAAGACTGGCGCCGCGTCCGCCCCATTCGGTGGGCCAACCGATGCACGACCATTTGTGGGCCGCAAGCTGCTGCTCCCACTCCTTACGGCGTTCAGCTTTTTCCGTTAATGTGGAAATGCCTTTGATGTCCGAGAATTCACCCGCCATCTGGCCGTTCAACCACGTTGCGCATTCTGCGCGAAAATCTTCTTCTGCTTTGGAGAAACCCAGTTTCATGCCGCTTCTCCCAAGAGCATGGTTGCAATTCTCTCGCGGTGCCAATTGCCGTCGAGCATCATGGTTTGTATCGAACGGGCGCGCTTGAAGAAGATATGGGCATCATGCTCCCATGTGAAACCGATACCGCCATGTAACTGGATCATATCACCGGCACATTTGAAGAATGTATCCGCGGAAAAAGCTTTCGCGGCGTGAATAGCGAGCTTCGCATCATCGGAGCCTTCATCGACCGCACAAGCCGCCCAGTAGACAGCGGAGCGTGCTTGCTCGATCTCGATCATCATATCGGCAGCCCTATGCTTATAGGCTTGGAAGCTGCCGATGGCGCGGCCGAATTGAACACGTTCTTTTGAATAGGCAACGGTGCGGTCGAGACAAGCCTGCGCTCCGCCCAATGCTTCAGCGGCTAAGCAAATCCAGCCAGCGGTTTTGCCGGCTTCCATTGCAGCATCGCTATCACCCAAGGGCTCGCCATCAACGCCTTCTAGAATGAGTGTGGCTAGCGGTCGGGTTTGATCCATTGTTGTCGGAGTTTCGACAAAGAAACCGTCAGCACCGCTTTCGACAATCCACGCATTGCTGCCATCCGATAGAATGAAGATCTCGGCTATATTGCCATGTGGAATGAGACCGATCTTGCCGGACAATCTGTTGTTGTCCGCTTGAAGATCCGCGCTGCCTCCAGCGGTGGCAACAATTTCGCCAGCAGCCAATTTGGGCAGCCAATGGCTTTTCTGTTCTTGCGTTCCGCCGGCAGCGATCGCTTGACCGACCATTGTTTGTCCCAGCAGCGGAATGGCTGCTATCTGTGTACCCGCCGCTTCAGCGATATTGGCAAATTCAACCATGCCCAGATTCGAGCCGCCAAATTCGTCAGCGATCAACAATCCGCTGAGACCCAGTTCCTGACAAAAAGACTGCCATGTTTCACGATCCAATCCATCAGAAGCCATCGCTTTGCGTGTGCGTTCGCTGGTCGCATTGTCCGCGAAGAAGCTTTGCGCGGTTTCTGCGATCATCAACTGTTCATCGGTGAAGGCAAAATCCATCAAGCCGTCCCCCAGACTTTCCGCGGCTCGACACGGTTTTCAAGCAGTTCTTGAACGGCTCCACCGACATCTGCCGGATCCCATTTTGCACCTTTGTCAACAACCGGTCCTTCGCGCCAGCCGTCCTCCAGCATGATTTTTCCGCCTTCCAGTTCGAAGATGCAGCCCGTGATATCTTTGGACAAAGGCGATCCCAGCCAAACCACTGTCGGTGCGATATTGTCTGGATGCATGACATCAAACTCATCGCCACCGGTTGCCATTTTTTCTGCAAAGGCTTGCTCGGTCATCCGCGTACGTGCCGATGGTGCGAGGGCGTTGGCCGTGATGCCATAGCGGCCCAATTCAGCAGCCTGAACCAATGTCAAAGATGCAATGCCCCCTTTCGCTGTTGAATAGGCGGATTGAGCAATCGATCCCTGCAAGCCCGCGCCAGATGTGGTGTTTATGATCCGCGCATCGACCTCATGACCTTCTTTGGCCCGTCCGCGCCAGTAATCAACAGCGTGGCGTGCGATGCAAAAATGCCCGCGTAAGTGGACGTGCATGGTGGCGTCCCATTCATCCAGTGTTGCAGACACAAACATCCGGTCGCGTACGATACCGGCATTGTTGACCACAGCATGTAAATCACCAAAGGCCGTTACTGCCGCATCGACGATCCGCTTGCCAGCGTCCCAGTCGGTCACGTCTTCATAGTTGGCGATCGCTTTGCCACCTGCCGCCACTATTTCCGCAACCACCGCATCTGCTGCGCTGGTGTCGCGACCTTCGCCGCCCAGTGATGTACCGATATCATTGACGACGACATTCGCGCCTTCGGCGGCAAAGGCGAGGGCGTAGCTCTTGCCCAAACCGCCTGCGGCACCCGTGATGATCACTGTTCTGTTGTCACAAATTCCCATTATAGCCTCTCAATAATCGTAACATTGGCCTGGCCTCCGCCTTCGCACATGGTCTGCAAGCCATAACGTCCGCCGGTGCGTTCCAGCGCGTTGAGCAATGTCGTCATCAACCGCGCACCAGTTCCGCCGAGCGGATGGCCGAGGGCGATGGCTCCGCCGTTAACATTCACTTTCTCATGCGGGATGCCCAGTTCCTTCATCCATGCCATTGGCACGCTGGCAAAAGCTTCATTGCACTCGAACAGGTCTATATCGTCCACCGTCATGCCGGCTTTTTTAAGCGCATGCTCGGTGGCGGGCATCGGTGCGGTGAGCATCCAGACCGGATCATCCGCCCGCACCGAGATATGATGAATGCGCGCGCGGGGTTTGAGCCCATGGTCTTTGACGGCCTGTTCCGAAGCGACGAGCATGGCTGCTGCTCCATCACAATTTTGGCTGGAAACGCCCGCTGTGACCTTACCGCCTTCTTGTATGACCCTCAGTTGGGAAAGCCCCTCCAGGGTGGTTGTGGGTCGGATGGTCTCATCAGCCTCCAATCCTTCCAATGCGGCTATTTCATTTGTGAACCAACCGCTGTCAGTTGCGGTCTGGGCACGGAGGTGAGAGGCGAGGGCGAACTCTTCCATCTGTTCCCGGCTTATGTCCCATTTGTCGGCTATCATTTCAGCAGAGTTGATCTGGTTCAGCAGGCCATCGCCATAGCGGGCAACCCAGCCGGGCGAGGTGTTGAACGGATTGTCGAATCCATAAGGTTGTCCGGCGTACATGGCGGCGCTAATCGGGATCGCGTTCATCGCTTGCGAACCGCCCGCGACGACCAGATCCTGTGTACCTGACATCACGCCTTGGGCAGCAAAATGCAGCGCTTGCTGCGACGATCCACATTGCCGGTCAACGGTGGTGCCTGGCACATGCTGCGGCAGTCCTGCGACGAGCCAGACCGAGCGGCCGATGTCGCCTGCTTGAGGGCCAATCGTATCACAACAACCCCAGACAACATCATCCACCGCGCCTGCATCAAAATCGGTGCGTTCGGTCAATGCCTTGATCGGGTGCGCGCCCAGATCAGCCGGATGGACTTCCGCTAGAGAACCTTTTTTGCGCCCAATCGGCGTGCGGACAGCATCAATAATATAGGCTTCAGCCATTAAACTTCCTCATGTAAATGTTTGTGCGGGGCCGATATTTAGCGATCCACCGATTATAGCGTCATCAACCCGTTTTGAATGAAAGCCACGACTGCCCCATGCGCCGATCAGCGCCCAACAGCGTTTCATCCAGAAATGGAGATCAACCTCATAAGTATAGCCCATTGCGCCATGAACCTGGATCGCGGTTTCCGTCATCTGCAGCGCGGCATCGCCCGCGGCCAGTTTTGCGTGACTGACGTGGATAGAGGCACTGTCGGTGCCATCATCCATCGCCTGCGCGGCGCGCCAGACAACGGGTTTTGCAAATTCCAGCGCAACGGTCGCCGTTGCGAGATGGTGTTTTACCGCTTGAAAAGCACCAATGGGTTGGCCGAATTGATTGCGAACTTTTGCATATTCTACCGCTTGTTCCAACATCGCATCAGCAATGCCGACGAGCTGAGCAGCAGACATTAACGCCCCGAGGTTGAGCAGATGTGGATCGTCGGTGGCGTCCGTGGATGCGGCGGTAAGGTTTCGAAGAGGGTCGACGCTGTGCAGCGCAGTGCCGTCACCATCAGCTACCCAGCCATTGACCTTATGAGCCAGCGGCTTCGTTTTCTCGCCAGAAGCAATAGCGTCTAGATCATCGCTATCGCCTTTGGCGATCAACCAAGGCACGGCAACAAATGCCGTGTCGACCAAGGGTTCCGCGAGGCAGGCCCGGCCGCATTCGGCCGCAATCAATGCCGCATCCAAAAGCGTGAGGCCTAAACCGCCATTTTCTTCTGGCACGAGCAGACCGGGCAAACCCATTTCGACCAAACCCTTCCAAATGGCCGGGTCGCGATTGCTTTTTTCATCAAGGCGACGCAGTATATCTGGGCCGTGTGTCCCTGTCAGATAGTCTTTTACGCCTTCAGCGAGCGTCAACTGGTCTTCGGTTAAAAGAAACTCCATTAGCCGGCTCCCTGTCTTGGCAGGCCGAGAAAACGTTCGGCGATTATGTTGCGTTGAATCTCGTTGGACCCGGCATAGATCGGTCCGGACAGCGAGAAAATATAACCATCGAGCCACTGGTTTACAGAACCGTCAGCAAATTTGGCGAGCTCTGCCGCCGCACCCATCAGCTGCATGGCGGCCCGGTTCATCGATCGATCCAGTTCGGACCAAAAAATTTTGTTGAGACTTGCTTCTGCACCAATCTTTCCGCCCGCCAATATTTTGGCAGCAACTGAATAGGTGTTATAGGCATATGCTTGCGTTCCCATCCACGCCTGCGTCACTGCCTCGCGGGTTGCGGGTGAAGCATTGGCCGCATTGGCGCGATAGAGATCAACCAATCGCTTTGCCGTCGCCTGAAAACGGCCGGGTGATCGCAACATCAATCCGCGCTCAAACCCTGCGGTTGCCATTGCAACATTCCAGCCTTGGCCTTCACCAGCCAACATATTTGCCGCCGGCACCCGAACTTCATCAAAGAAGAGTTCGGCAAAGCCCGGTTCGCCATGCAATTGCCGGATGGGGCGTCGCGTAATGCCGGGGCTATTCAAATCGAAAAGGATGAAGCTCAGCCCCTTGTGGCGCTTGCTGCCCTCCTCCGTGCGGAAGAGGCCAAAGCCCCAATCTGCAAAGCTCGCGCGGCTGGACCATGTCTTTTGGCCGGAGATGACATATTCGTCGCCATCTCTGACGGCTTTGGTCGTGATCGCAGCCATGTCGGAACCAGCGCCGGGTTCAGACCATGCCTGCGCCCACATCACTTCTCCATTTGCCATCGGCGTCAGGAAGCGCGCTTTCTGCTCGTCCGTGCCATATTCCATGACGGTTGGTCCAAGCAGGAAAATCCCGTTTTGGTTGGCACGGAGAGGCGCCCCTGCAGCCCAATATTCTTCTTCGAAGATCAACCACTGGATCAAATCCAGACCACGCCCGCCATATTGCTCGGGCCAAGTGACCATGCCCCAATTGCCGCTTGCTAGCTTTCGTTCCCACTCGACGTGCTGATGAAAGCCTTCTTCGCCCTCTAGCGTGAGCAGAGGTTTCTCCGGAACATTGTCTGCCAGCCAGTTGCGAATCTCGGAGCGGAAGGCTTGCTGTTCAGCTGTGTAGTTCAAGTCCATCAGAATTTAGCCGCCTTGCCAGTTTCGACAAATTCGTCGCGGGATTTCTGACTGTCTTCATGCATATACATTTCCAACGTAAAGCCCTGTTCCCAGCGGTAGCCCCGATCCACATCACGTTCTTCGAGACCATTGAGGGCTTCTTTTGCGATAACCAGGGCCTTGCGGGATTTGGATGCAATGATCGCGCAAAATTCTCTCGCTGTGCTTTCCAGCTCTGCGCGAGGAACAACTTTTTCCACAGCACCCAAGCGATAGGCCTCTTCGGCCGGCACCGTTCCGCCGGTAAAAAAGGCTGCCCGTACTTTGTGTAGAGGCAGCATGCGGGACAGATGACTTGCGCCGCCCATTGCGCCGCGATCAACTTCGGGCAGAGAAAAATAGGCATCGTCGGCCGCGATGATCGTATCGCTGGCGCCACAGACGCCAATGCCGCCGCCGATAACAAATTTATGTACGGCGCTGACGACCGGAACTTCGGCATCGCGAATGGCCTTGAATGTCAGATAGTTTCCGCGATTCAGCAAGGTGATGCGTTCGGGATGTGCCTGCATCTCTTTAATGTCGACGCCGCCGCAAAATCCTTTGCCTTCAGCGCGGATGAGCACGCAATTTACGTCTGGATTGCGGCTCGCTTCGGTAATGATGGCGGGAAGGGACATCCATGTTTCGCTATCAAACGCGTTGACGGGCGGGACATCAAAAACAATTTCCGCAATTTTGTCTTTTATCGTGCAGGTGATGGGCATCAGGCGACTCCCTTTGATGTCGGATTTGTTGTGGTAAAAGAAGCGATGCGGTCGCGCGCGTCTTGTTCAATCGCGGTCATCAGTTCTGCGCAGCTTGGCAGACTATTCAATCGACCTGCTACTAATCCGGTCGCCATAAGCCCATTGTCCGCATCGCCTTCAACGACCGCTTTCTGAAGCAGCATCGGGGCCGCGGCAGCCATCATCGCTTCGGGCAGAGACATGGCGCCATGGGCTGTCATGCCACGGGCGGTCTTGATGAGATCACCCCAGCTGGCACCGGTTTGTTTCTTCATTGCTAGGCCCGCCATCAGGCCGCGTTGCCACTTGGATAGAGCGCCCGACTTTTCAATTTTGCGGAGCATCGGATTGACGATCATACGTTGCGGAATGCCGTCGACTTTGGTGGTTACGGTGATGTCATTCGTTGTTGCTCCCGTATATGCAGACTTAGGGCCTTGCGGGACAGGACTATCGCTGGTCATCATGAAGCGCGTGCCCATCGCGATTCCCGATGCACCATAGGCCAGCGCCGCTGCCAATCCGCGTCCATCAGCAAAGCCACCGGCAGCGACTACCGGAACGTGAACGGCATCCAGAACTTGCGGCAGAAGTACCGTAGTCGCCACGGAGCCGGTATGACCGCCGCCTTCGCCGCCCTGAATCGTGATCGCTTGACAGCCCAGGGCTACCATCTTCTCTGCATGTTTCTGTGCGCCAACGGTGGGCATGCAGATGATATTTGCTTCGCGGAACTTGCCAATCATTTCCGCATCCGGCCCGCGCCCGAAACTGACCGCGCGCACCCGATCGGAATTGGCCAGGATAACCTCGACAATTTCTTTCGCCCCCGGTTGAAAGCTGTGAAAGTTTACTCCGAAATTATGGGAAGTAAGGTCCTTAAGCTTGCCAATTTCTGAGGCCAATTCCTTTGGTCGCATAACGGCGCCAGCCAGAAACCCGAAAGCACCGGCATTGCTAGAAGCTGCCACCAGTTGCGGCGTCGCGATCCAGCCCATAGCGGTCTGCACCACCGGCAGGCGGCAGCCCAACATCTGGGTCAGTGGAGTAGAAAGCGGATTGGACAAGGCTATCCCTTCGCTTCTTGCGCTTTGTTTTTCTCAGCCATTTTTTTGCCGTCGAACCCGGCGATATAATCGCCCTTTGTTAGCTGGTTCTGCGCGTGGGCGAAATGGTGATAGCCGAAGGATGCCTCGATACCGGCTTCTTTGCCGGCGAGTGTGTCCATATGGTTGCAAGCTTGCTTGGCGAGCTGCAATGCCAGTCGCGGCTGTTCGGCAATACGTTGTGCGATTTTTAACACCTCATCTGCCAATTGTTCACGCGGAACCACACGATTGAGCATGCCCATCTCATAGGCGCGTTGGGCGCTCATCCGTTCACCAAGAAACAGAAATTCTTTTGCAATGCGGGTGTTTAACTCAAAAGTATGCGCAAAATATTCAAGCCCCGGGAATCCCATCTGAAGGACAGGATCCTGGAAGAACGCATCATCAGAAGCCACGATCATATCGCATACCCATGCAAGCATCAGTCCACCGGCAATACAGCCTTTGTGGACCTGCGCGATTGTGGGCTTGGGAATGTTCCGCCAGCGCTTGCACATGCCCAGATAGACTTCTTGTTCGCGAATATAAGCCTTTTCAGCGCCTGGCTTATTGGCATGGTCATACCACATCAAGCGGCGGTCAAAGCTGCTGTGAAAATCGCGGCCGGGTGAGCCGATATCATGGCCGGCGCTGAAATGTTTGGCATCGGATTTGAGAACGATACATTTTACCGCGTCATCATCGACAGCCTTCATAAAGGCATCATCCAATGCATATGTCATCTGGCTATTCTGGACATTATGAAAATCAGGCCGGTTCAGAGTGATCCAGGCAATGCCATCTTTGGCTTCATATAGGATCGGTTCACCTGTCTCATATTCTGGCTTTACGTCCTCTAGAGGAACAAGATCGTCGCTCATGCTGCTATCCTTATGGCTGGCGGGTTGTCACGGATGACGTGCGCGCGATAATTATGGGGGTCGAGTTGGTTGATAATGGCCAGCGCTTCTGCATTGGGCATAGCGGTTTCGCTTTCAACGGCTTCAATCAAATCAAAGCCCGTCGCTTCCTGTACTTTGTCAAACGTCACGCCGGGATGAAGGGTTACGACACGAACCGCATTGTCGGGTCCGCCAAAATCCATGACGCACAGATTTGTGATCATCTTTTGCAGATCGATATGATCGTAATTTCCGCCGGCAACACGCTTGGAGGGATTATACCCTGCGCTTGATACCATATCGACTTCGCCGGCTACAAAAGTGCGGGCGGAATGAAATGGAATGAACATCGAATTGGCGTGATAGATAGAGTTGCCTGGAAAACCGCGTACACCAAGCATCTGTGTCTTGGGTTGATGGTGAGTCCCACCGAGTTGAGACAGGTTTGTTTGGCCAAAGCGGTCGATCTGCGTCGGTGTAACCATAGCATGGCGACGACCGGTCCATACAGCGCTGTCAAAGAAACGCGAAAAGGGAAGGTGGCCTGCAAATTTCGGTTTATAGTCCCCGCGTGGGCCCATTGGCACCGGCTGCTCCACCAGATAGGCTTCGCCGTCGGTCATCATCAGGCCGGGCGAGTGCGTTAGCTTGGCCAGGCCGGCGCCAATACGCGGAACGGGGCCTATTCCGGTTGCGATAATCTCACGATCGGTCCGGAAGGTTTCGGAACATGCAAAAATGCAGAGCTCAGCAAGTGTAATATCAGTCATCAATATATCGCCAGCGGCGCATTTATGACCGCTTCCTTTCCGCCAACAGAGTCGAGATAGGTTGCTTCGTCCGCGCCAACAAATTGACCCGCGACAGCGGACCATTCGCCTGGATCTTTGGCTGCGCCGGCATAGGCCTTGAACGCTTTCATGTCTGGGCCGTATAATGGCGGCATTGAAGAAGGATGGGCTCCTCCAGCTATTTCAGTGACGCCAGTGACAAAGCAGCGCTCGAATATATTGGCCTGCGCATCATCATGATAATGGTCTTCCATTTTGTCGACCAGCTCTTCGCAAGACACGTAGGTTTTGGTTGCTGCCTTGGCGAACCATTCGTCATAATAGGCGTCCGGCCCAAGCAATTGCACATTGCCGCGGTGGTCGCAGCGATTGACGTGGAGCAACGCGGCATCAAGTTTCAGCGCGGGCATGGCGATTAATGTCTCGCCATCATCATAGGGTGATTGGACGGTTTTTAGTCCACCAAGCGCCGCAAGATCAGTACCAAGGCCAACCCGCGTGGGGAGAAAAGGAAGCCCGAACGCCGCAGCCTTCAGTCCCCATTGAAACATGCCTTCGTCCAGTTCCAAAACTTCAATTTGTCCTGCTTCTCGCGCTTTACGGAACCATGGTTCGAGAGGAATGGCATCGAGTGACACAAAGGCAAAAACCAACTTCTTCACCTTGCCGGCGGCGCACAGCATGCCAACATCGGCTCCGCCATAAGCAACAAGAGTGAGGTCCTTAAGGTCGCTGCGCATTATCTCGCGCACCAACGCCATCGGTTTGCGTCGAGGGCCCCAGCCACCGATGCCAATGGTCATGCCATCGGATAAAGTGCCGACAATCTCGGCAGGTGTCATACGTTTGTCGAGCATCAATTATTTGCCTCTTCTGCTGCGGCTTCTGCTGCTGCGGCTTCTTCTGCCGCTTTTTGCCAGGCCCATTCATGACCCCATTCGTCCATTTGTGTATGAGCTGTAGGTTCCCATGTCGCGGGGTCGACCACCATGCTGCCCCAGCCAAATTCGAAATCGAAACCGGCAGGGGATTGCATATAAAAGCTCGTTACTTGGTCATTGGTGTGTTTTCCGAGCGTCGCCGAGACCGGGACTCCCGCTTCTTGCATTCGTGCATAGGCGGCTTCGACGTCGGTCAATTCAGCAGCCTCGATCATGATGTGAACGCAACCTGGTGGCGGGGCAGGCATCTGCAGCAACGCGACGCTATGGTGGCGTCCGGTTGCGGCATGCATGAAACATGTGCCCATTTTGGGAGTGCCTGGCGGGCCAACTTCAATTTCGGGTGCATCGCTTCTACCAAAACCCATCACTTCTTCATAGAATTTCAGAGCTTCATCAAAAGCGAGCGTGCCGTAAACGACGTGCCCCATGCCAAGTTCACCAGTGATGAATTTGCTGACACCTGCCGGAGACAAGAATGGTTCGTTCGCGTCTTTCGCTCCGTAAAATATCTCAAAATCATGTCCAGCAGGATCGGTTGAATGGGCTATGGCCGTGACATCCCTTGATGCTGCATCGCCCATTGTTACTTCGCAGCCCGCAGCCTGCAGTTCTTCGACCATAGCGTTAAAAGCGTCGGCATCGGCCAACTCCCAGCCAGCGACAGCGAAGCGATCCACATCGCTTTGAATGACCCGGATCCGCGCGGCACGATTATCCAATCTGTAAAGCGTGGCACCATCTTCACCGGAACCACCGGGCATCGCGCCGACTATATTCGTTAGATAAGACTCCCAGCCTGTCATGTTGGTCGTTTCGATTACGATATAGCCCAGTGATTGAACTCCAGCCACTTTAATCCCCTTTTACCAAGTCTAAAAAATAGGGCCTTTCGCCCCCGCCGTCGACGTTCAGTCGCGCGCCTGAAACATATTCAGCCGCAGGCGATGCAAGATAGCAAACGGCGTTAGCGACATCCTTGCCATTGCACATGCGACCCAGCGGTAAAGACGCGGCGACGGCCGCTTGAGCGCTAGCGTCACCATATGTCGCTTCGGCATTTTCGGTTTCGGCCAAGCCGACAATGATTCCATTGACGCGAATTCCGTCTTGGCCCCATTCTTGGGCAAGGCTTTGGGTCAGGCTCATTAGCCCAGCCTTGGCTGCCCCATAAATGGCCGTGCCTGGTGACGGACGAATGCCTGCGACACTGCCAATATTTACAATATTGCCACTGCCTGATTTTACGAGATATGGATGACAAGCGCGCGAAAGATAATAAGGCGCCATTAGATTAAGGTCCATTATGGCGTCTGCAAATCGTGGACTGGCTGTCGCTGCGTCGGACGCAGGAGATCCGCCCGCATTGTTCACCAATATGTCGATGCCACCAAATGACCGGACCGTTTCGCCGACCAGTTCTTCTATCGCCTGCGGATCGCGGATATCGGATTGGCAAAAGCTGATGCCGTCATCCAGGACGTCCGGAGTATTTCGCGCGGTCACCATTACCTTACATCCCTGTTCAACCAAGGCTGCTGCGATAATTCGGCCAAGACCTCGCGTCCCCCCGGTAACCAACGCCACTTTTCCGGTTAAATCGAACTGCACAAATACTCCCTCAAGGCTCAAAGACATGAATTGATAGAATCAGATGATCAATATGCCTGAAAATGACAATAACGAAAGCAAAATAGGTTTTCAATTGACGATTTGCGTATTTTATGACAAAAATTTTTACGAATTCAGCTAATCGACTATTGAGTCGGAGCAGGCAGCGGAGACAGAAGATTATGGCTACAGTTGTAAACATGCAAAATCAGGCGGGTGAAATTCCGACTGCGGAGGAGCTGGTCGATCGTGCGCGGGCGATGATCCCGGCTTTGAAATCGCGTGCCAAACAATGCACCGCCGAGCGCAATGTTCCTGCAGAGACTATTTCCGAAATGCAGGAGGCAGGATTTTTCAAAGTCCTCCAACCGAAGCGCATGGGTGGATATGAAATGCATCCCAATGTCTTCTTTTCCATACAAAAATTATTGGCAGAGGGCTGCATGTCTACCGGCTGGGTCTACGGAGTTCTCGGTTGTCATCCATATGAAATGGCGTTGTTTGACGACAAGGCGCAGCAAGAAGTTTGGGGCGATAACCCATCAATGCTGGTCTCATCAACCTATCAGCCAGTCGGTAAAGTTGAACATGCTGAAGGCGGTTTTTATCTGAGTGGGCATTGGGGCTTTTCATCTGGTTCAGTGCATTGCGGCTGGGTGCTTCTCGGCGCACTGGTCTTTCCAGAAGACGGGCAGGGGCCACCTGATATGCGGACCTTCCTTTTGCCTCGTGAAGATTATGAGATTGATCGGGACAGCTGGCAGGTTTTTGGCCTGCAAGGCACCGGCAGTCATGATATCATTGTGGATCGGGTGTTTGTCCCTGAATATCGAACACACCGTGCGGTTGAGGGGTTCATGTGTGACAACCCGGGTCAGAAAGTGAACGAAGGACCATTATATTCGCTCCCATGGGCGCAGGTCTTTGTCCGTTCTGTCTCGACCGCCGCATTCGGTGGGGCGAGGGCTGCCGTAAACGCTGCAATGGCAATCATGGAAAGCCGTATTTCGACGAACACTGGCAAGGCTTCGAAAGAAGACCCGATGCTGCACGGCGCGATTGCTGCGGCGCACAGCCAGATGCTGGAAATGGAATTGACGCAGAAGGCATCGTTTGATGAATTGATGGAGCTGGCCGAAAGCGGCAAAGAAATTCCGATGGAGAAGCGTTCTTTATTTGCTTATCAAAGCTCCACTGTCGTGCGCCGTCTTGCACGTTTGGTGGATGATATGATGCAACTTCTTGGCGGGCGCGCTATTTATACGTCGAGCGACATAATCCAGCCTTGGCTCGATCTCAATGCCGCGCGGGCGCATGTCGCGAATGATCCGAGCAACCGCACCGCTGATGTGGTCGGCACGATGCTTGGTCAGCCTCCTGTCTTCACCTTCATGTAACAAGGAATTACGCGTTGGCAGATTTATTGCAGGCAACATATTCCGTCACGGGCGGATATGATATTCACATACAGGAAAAGGGATCCGGCCCGGCCGTGGTGTTTATCCATGGAAGCGGGCCCGGGGCATCCGGTGGATCCAATTTTCGCGAAAACATCGACGCATTTGTTGATGCGGGGTACCGCGTTATCTTGCCTGATTTGATCGGCTATGGTGCTTCCTCAAAGCCAGAGGGCATTGATTACACATTGCAGCTGTTTACCGACACGCTTTATGATGCGTTGCAACAACATGGTGTCACAAAAGCTGCGTTGGTGGGGAATTCTTTGGGCGGTGGCATCGCGATCCAGATGACGTTGGACCATCCTGAAATTGCTACCTCTTTCGTCTTCATGGCTCCGGGCTGTATTCAGGAGCAGGCGAGCTATTTCACCATGCCGGGTATTGCCAAAATGAAGAGCAGCTTTGGCAGTGATGAATTTAGCAAGGAAGACCAGCGCCGGTTGATTTGCAACCTTGTTCACCCCGACTTTGCGCCCAAAATCACGGACGCTTTGGTGGAGGAACGCTTTGCGGTAGCCAAAAAGCAGCCAAAGGATGTGCTTGCCCGTATGATCACACCGAATCTCGGACCGCATCTGGGAAAACTGAAACCGCCGATTTTTGTTATGTGGGGGTTGAACGATGAGTTTTGTCCAGAAAGTGGGGCGCGGTTATTTTTGGACCAGTGTGACAATGCGCGTTGTATGACCTTCAACCATGTTGGCCATTGGGTCCAACTGGAGAGGACATCAGAATTTAACCGCTATTCGATCGAATTTCTTAATGAATTCAGATAGTAAGAACTCTAAAAGATATAGCGCGGAACTTTACTCCGCGCTTCGCGGTCGAAAAACGGTCGCACCATTGATCGAACGCGATCCTGCGCTGACAATCGACGATGCCTATGCAATTTCGCTCGACTTTTTGAAGCGGAGGCAAGCCGATGGTGAAATCGTTGTCGGCAAGAAAATCGGCGTCACGTCCAAAGCGGTGCAGGATATGCTTGGCGTCCATCAACCGGACTTCGGTTTTCTGACCGACTGGATGCATATTGTCGGTGATATTGATTGTGATGCCAAGGCTTTGATTGCGCCCCGCGCAGAAGCCGAAATTGCGTTCATTTTGAAAGATAGTCTCGTTGGTCCAGGGGTGACCGCTGAAGATGTCATAGCTGCGACCGAGAGCATCGCACCGTGTTTCGAGATCGTTGACAGCCGGATTGAAGAC
Organism: Parasphingorhabdus sp.; assembly: GCF_039982395.1. GTDB lineage: Bacteria > Pseudomonadota > Alphaproteobacteria > Sphingomonadales > Sphingomonadaceae > Parasphingorhabdus. The sequence goes on along the minus strand of NZ_JBDWYO010000006.1, from coordinate 1,023,557 downwards.
TGGAAAATCGGGATTGTGGATACTGTGTCCGACAATGCCTCTTGCGGTGTATTCATAGTGGGCGAAGACAAGGCCGATCCTCGCGATCATGATCTCCCCAATCTGAGAGTCACCGTAACTAAGAATGGCGCACCGCTCTCAGAAGGCATGGGATCTGCTGTTCAGGGCAATCCAGCTCAGGCGGTAGCGTGGCTTGCCAATACATTGGGGCAATATGGGGTCACTCTTGATGCTGGCGACGTTATTCTGTCGGGTTCTGTTGTTCCGCTGGAGCCCGCCGTAAAAGGCGATGTCTTTGAGATGACCCTGCACGGCATCGGCAACTGTACCGCAAAATTTGTCTAAAGGACCAATATGAGTAGAGTTAAAGCAGTGATTATCGGATCGGGCAACATAGGCACGGATTTGATGATCAAAATGATCAAATATCCTGAGAATATGGAGCTCGTCGCTGTCGTCGGAATCGATCCGGATAGCGAAGGCCTTGCGATGGCAAAAGAGCGCGGTATCGCGACCACATATGAAGGAATTGAGGGACTTAAAAAACTGGATTGCTACCAGGATATCGGCATCGCCTTTGATGCGACCTCTGCCTATGCGCACAAGTTGCATGACGAAGCTTTGCGTGCTGATGGGATACAGGTGGTTGACCTGACGCCGGCGGCTATTGGGCCGTTCACTATCCCGCCAGTGAATATGCACGCGAACCTCGACGCACAAAATGTCAATATGGTCACCTGCGGTGGACAAGCGACAATTCCAATGGTTGCAGCGGTCAGTCAAGTTGGCACAGTTCATTATGCCGAGATCGTGGCTTCGGTGTCCTCACGTTCCGCCGGCCCCGGTACGCGCGCCAATATTGACGAGTTTACCCGCACGACCGCGCGCGGGATCGAGGAGGTTGGCGGTGCTGCAAAAGGCAAGGCGATTATCATCCTAAACCCTGCAGAACCGCCGATGATCATGCGTGATACCGTGTTCACCTTGTCCGAAGGCGCAGAGGAAGAGGATATCCGAAACTCCATCCAAGACATGGTGAAAGAGGTCCAGAAATATGTGCCGGGCTATCGGTTGAAACAAGAAGTTCAGTTTGAACGGTTCGGCGATAACAACCCTCTTAAAATTCCGGGCTTGGGTGAGTTCAGAGGCATTAAAACAAGCATCTTTCTCGAAGTGGAAGGGGCCGGCGACTATTTGCCGCCTTATTCTGGAAATCTCGACATTATGACAGCGGCTGCAAAGGCAACGGGTGAATTGTTAGCCCAGCGGAGGATGGCAGCGTGAGTTTCGACGTAGAAAAAGACAAGCTCTACATTCAAGACGTAACCTTGCGCGATGGCATGCACGCCATCCGTCATATGTATGGTCTCGACCATGTGCGGGATATTGCCAAAGCCATTGAGGCCTCTGGCGTTGACGCCATTGAAGTGGCGCATGGTGATGGACTTTCAGGCACCAGTTTCAATTATGGCTTTGGCGCCCATACCGATTGGGAATGGTTAGAGGCGGTTGCTGAGGTGTTGGATAAATGCGTTCTGACCACGCTCATTCTTCCCGGCCTTGGCACGGTTGAAGAATTGAAACGAGCCTATGATCTGGGTGTGCGTTCGGTTCGTGTTGCGACCCATTGCACAGAGGCGGATGTCTCGAAGCAGCATATTGGCATAGCCCGTGACTTGGGCATGGATGTTTCCGGCTTCTTGATGATGAGCCACATGATTGAGGCAGATGCACTAGCCCAACAGGCGTTGCTGATGGAGAGCTATGGTGCGCATTGTGTCTATGTCACCGACAGTGGTGGCGCGCTTGATATGGACGGAGTCCGTGACCGTTTTCGCGCCTATGACAAGGTTCTGAAACCAGAGACCCAACGCGGCATGCATGCTCACCATAATTTGTCTTTGGGCGTCGCGAATAGCATCGTCGCGGCGCAAGAAGGTGCTGTGCGCATTGATGCTTCTCTTGCTGGTATGGGGGCCGGAGCCGGCAATGCACCGCTCGAAGTGTTTGTTGCGGCCGCTGACCGTAAGGGATGGAATCATGGAACCGATGTCATGATGTTGATGGATGCTGCAGAGGATTTGGTGCGGCCGTTGCAGGACCGTCCCGTCCGGGTGGATCGCGAAACTTTGGCGCTGGGATATGCCGGCGTCTATTCTAGTTTCTTGCGACATGCCGAAAAAGCAGCCGAAGATCATGGTCTGGACACGCGGGAAATTCTCATTGAATTGGGCCGACGCAAAATGGTTGGCGGGCAGGAAGATATGATCGTCGACGTTGCTCTCGACCTTGTCAAAGCCAAGGAAGCCTAATCATGGCAGAGATTTCTCTGCATAGACCTTATCCGGCGTCGGCGGTTGAAGCGTGGGATTTCAAAACTGACGTTGCGGTCATAGGCTTCGGCGCAGCAGGCGCATGTGCTGCGATCGAGGCATCGGCAGCGGGTGCAAAGGTCATGCTTTTTGAACGTGGTTCGGGAAGCGGGGGCGCCTCTGGTCTCTCTGGCGGTGAAATCTATATTGGCGGCAACGGCGGGACAGAAGCTCAGCGCGAAGCCGGGTTCAGCGATTCAACCGAAGATTTTGCACGCTATTTGAAAATGGCGGGCGGTCCCTGCGCGGATGAGGCTAAATGTGATCTTTATGCCAAACAGGCACTGAAGCATTTTGACTGGTTGAAGGCACAGGGCATTCCTTATCGGGGTAATTATCTTCCGGGCAAACAGATAGAGCCGATGGATGATAGCACGTTGATATGGTCTGGCAGCGAAGCAGCAGCGCCTTTTTGCAACGAAGCGAAGCCGGCACCGCGTGGTCATGTGATCCAGCATATGGGATGGGGCGGCGGTCGACCGTTGATGGATATCTTAGATAAACGGGCCCGTGATCTGGGTGTTGAGCTGGTCACCGATGCGCGCGCTCTGGCGCTTGTGCAAGACGGTGATCGGATCGTCGGCGTTGTTTTGAATATCGACAACAAGCCGCATTTTGTGAAAGCAGAAAAGGGGGTCGTTTTGGCCACCGGCGGATTTGTGATGAACGAGGAAATGCGTCGCAAATATTGCCCTGAAACCTTCAAAGTCAATGATCCCATCGGGGACCAGGATGACGGTACGGGCATCAATTTGGGGGTTAGCGCGGGTGGCGACGCTATCCACATGGATCAGTTTTTCACGACCTGTCCTTGGACTATCCCCGAACCACAAGCCAATGGTGTGTTTGTGAATGTCGCTGGCCAACGCTTCATCAATGAAGATTGCTATCACGGACGGGTCTCTCGGACGATGGTCGATCAGCCGGGTGGCAGGGTCTATCTGTTGCTCGACAGTGCGCATTTTGCGGAGCCATTGGAACTGGCGCGCACAGATATTGTCGGCACTGGCGATAGCTGGGAAGAGGTTGAAGCTGAGTTGGAGATGTCCAAAGGCACGCTTTCCGCAACCATGGCATTCTATAACAAACATGCAAAAAATGGTGTTGACCCTCTATTCGACAAACGCGAGCCAATATTGACGCCGCTGGATCAAGGGCCCTTTGTTGCCCTCGAATTAAATTTTGAAACCAGCTATTTTAGTTTCTTCACTCTGGGTGGCTTGAAGACCTCGATAGACGGAGAAGTTCTGGACCGAACCGGTTCACCGGTCGGGGGGCTTTACGCAGCAGGACGCTGTACAAGCGGACTACCGGCGTGGGGTCATGGATATTCTTCGGGTATGAGCCTTGCCGATTGCACTTTCTTTGGCCGGCAAGCTGGACGCAAGGCTGCGGGTTGAACAACAGTGAAGTCATAGACCGTCTCGAAATCACCGACCTGGTGATGCGTTACTGTCGCGGTATTGATCGTCGCGACTTTAGTCTGGTTCGCTCTCTTTACCACGATGATGCGATTGATGATCACGGAGCCTATTTTAAAGGTTCACCTGATGACTATGTGGCCTGGCTGCCCACAGCGATGCAGGGACTGGATAGTACGATTCACGCGATCCACAATTCGCTGTTGGTAGTCGACGGTCACCGCGCAGAAGGGGAGCACCAGGTAACGGCTTTCCACCGCTCCAGAGCGCCTGATCGCCAAGAAATCATAATCCATGGGCGTTATCTTGATCGCTATGAGAAGCGCGACGGGATCTGGAAATTCAGCTTTCGCCGGATCATCTTCGATCATGGATATACACGGCCGGTAGATGAGCAAGGACTGTTGGCGGCAGATCCCAACCCGGTTTGGGGCACGGATGACAAAAACGATCCGTCCTGGGAATTTGAATTGTTGGCGGGACTAGGCAAATGAGCGGTACGGAATTGTCTGTGGATGTGTTGCTGGCCAATGCGCGGTCCGCAACCGGGTTGCATGATTTCGGAAACGAGTGGTTTTTGAATCCGCTCGCCCGCTTGGTTGCAGAAGCAAATGCCGATGCGGGGCTGGTCGCACCCGATGCAGGCGCAGGGCAACGAATACAGGGCGCCCTGATGGATCGCCTGGGATTGGTGCAATATTTTAAGGATCATCCCGAAGCAGCGGATGAGATCATTGAGCCGGCCTGCGCTATTATCGGGTTGCCGCGTACGGGATCGACGGTGATGCACCGTCTGCTTGCGAGCGCGCCGGATATGACCTCGCTATTCTGGTGGGAAGCCTGTTTCCCGTTGCCTTTCCCCGACGAAAAGCCCGGCGATCCTGCGCCACGCATTGCAATGGCGCATCAGATTGTCGAGCAACTGCTTACCGAATGGCCCGATTTTGAGAGTATTGATCCGATTGAAGCAGAGGCTGTCGCTGAAGAAGTAATATTGCTCGACCGAACCTTTCTTTCGACGACCTATGACTCGATGATGCCAGTGCCATCTTATGGTTTTTGGCAATCGGAGCAGGATCACGAAGCTGCGTATCGAGACCTTGTGAAGTTCATGCAAGTCATCCAGCATCGGCGTGGTGGCGAGCAGAAGAAATGGGTGCTGAAAACTCCGCATCACTTGCTGGGGGGTATGAAGGGCCTTCTGGCGGTGTTCCCAGATATCAACTTGGTCATGACCCACCGTGATGTTGGCGATGTCTTGCCCAGCTATTGCAGCATGTGTGCGTCGCTGAGCGTTGGCGCATCAACGACTTATGATCCGATGAAACAAGGACGATATTGGACTGACCGGTTTCGCAACGGGCTTCAGCGATTTGAAGAACTGCGCCAGGCCTTGCCTGCGGGCCGGGTGATCGATGTGAAATATCGCGATACTGTCACGGATCCAATTGGAACAGTGGAGAAGGTGATCAAAGCCATGGGGCTTGATTTCGACAAGGCCGAGCAACTGGCCATGGAGGCTTGCATGGCGGAAAACGCCCGTGAAAATCGACCAAAACACAAATATTCCGCCGAGCAATTTGGTCTGACGGCCAATAAGATTGCGCAGGACTTTGCGTTTTATCACGATCAATATCTTAGCAATTGAGGAGAGCGACAATGATACTCAAAGATAAGGTCATCATCATTACTGGAGCGGGGCCGGGCATGGGGCAGGCCATGTGTCGCGGGGCCGCGATGGAAGGAGCGAAAGTCGCTATTTCTGCGCGTTCGACTGAGTTTATTGAAAAATTGCACGACGAAATTACCGCCAACGGCGGCGATGTGATTGCGATCCCGACCGATGTTTCGGATACGGCGCAATGCCAGAATCTTGCCAAGGCAACGCTCGACAAATGGGGACGGATCGACGGGTTGGTACATTCTGCTTATTTCCACCCTGATTGGGCCAATCTGGATGTGGCTTCGGTCGATCAACTGGCGCAGGCTTTTGACGTCATTGCGCTGGGTGGTCTGCGCATGGCGCAAGCAGTAATCCCTGCAATGAAGGAGCAGGGCGGCGGGTCCATCGTCAATATTTCTACTTTGGCTTCACGGAAACCGATGCCGGGAGAAGGTGGGTACGCAATGTGCAAAGCTGCGCTCAATCAGCTCAGCAGGCAGCTCGCTATCGAGCTTGGAGGGACAGGTATCAGAGCCAATACCGCGCTGATGGGTTGGATGGACGGCGTGCCCCTCGATGGCTTTTTTGCAAGCATGGGTGAGGAAGGTGCCGCTTATAGGAAACAGCGCGCGAGCGAAGTTCCGGTTGGCCATATTCCGCCGGATAAAGATTGCGCCAAAGCGGTTTATTTCCTCCTCTCCGACTATGCCAGCGAAGTTACCGGCGCAGCGCTAGATGTTAATGGCGGTGACTGGGTGGCGCCATGAGCGAGAACATCGTCAGTGGGAAGGCTTGGGCTGATTTTTGCGATCAACTCAAATCAGCGGGCGAGACGATTCTTGCGGACAATGCACCCGATGATCCGCTAAATCGAACGGAGGGATTTCGGTATCTTTCGAGGCTGACAAAATTAGCGCTGGAACAATATGTCGAGGCGACGGACACGGACTTTCCGTTCTTCTATAAGCTCAGCCATGATACCGCGAAAATCGGAGCAGACAATCCAGATAGCGCTTATCTCAACGCGCAGATTGACGGATCCAAAAGCTACCGGATCACTGGAAAACGCGGATCGATGAAATATTTCTCGATCGTCGCCAATGCCATGCGTTACGACAGCGATGGCACGGCACAGGCCACCGGCTCGCTAATGGACGATGAGATCAATTGGGGACCGGATGGTGAGTTGGAGATCATCGCTAGTTGCGATGAGCAGCCGGGAAACTGGCTGCGGCTGGAACCCGATGCCAATATAATCATTGTTCGTCAAAATTCGCTCGATAGGGTGGCAGAAGAGGCTGGCCAGTTCTCCATCGAGCGCATCAACGGGCCAGACAGCCCTATGCCCATCGCGGCGGAAGCATTGGAGCGTGGGCTCGCGACAACGGCTCAATTTGTAAAAGGGGTGGCTTCCACCTTTGCTGACTGGACACGGATGTTTGCCGAATATCCGAATAGCTTTCACCCGTTTGATCAGCAGATTTATCAGAAGGCCGGTGGTGCAAAAGACTTGTTCTACGCCCATGCCTACTGGAAGTTGGAGCCTGATGAAGCTTGGCTCATCGAAGTAGTGCCACCCGAATGCGACTATTGGAATTTCCAACTCAACAACTGGTGGATGGAAAGCCTTGATTATCGTTTTGCGCAGGTGACGGTGAACAAACATAGCGCGCGCCTTGAAGCGGACGGCAGCTTGCGGATTATAGTTGCGGCGGAGAATCCCGGAACGGGCAATTGGATAGACACCTGCGGGCATAGCGAGGGCACAGCGCTACTGCGTTGGCAGGATGCACAGGAAAACCCGTTACCGAGAGCGCGGGTGATAAAATTGGAGGAGATGACATGATGGACCCTTGGAACATGCCTTGGATGGAAACAGCAAAAACCATCTCGGAGGATCCGATTAGTGGCTTTGACAAGGACTGGATGGTTGTCTCGGACAAGATCGAAATCAATGCGCCCGCCAGCGTCGTATGGGGGATCCTGACGGACCTAGAAAATTACAATGCATGGAACCCATTTTGCATTCGCGCAGAATCAAAGCTCGAAATGGATGCGCCGGTCATGATGCAATTGAACAGCTACACCATGCCGGGTCAGCTTCAGCCTAATGTCGAATATGTTTGCGAGATTGTCGAACCGCATCTGCTTTCTTGGGGGGCACGATGGGTAGAGGAATTTCCTTATCCGGCACGGCGCGACCAGATTATTGAGGAAGTGGGCCCAAAGCGCTGCACCTATGTCTCGTCCGATGCGTTTCTTGGCGAACATGGCTGGCATGTGATGATCTTCTGTGGGCCATGGGTTACGCGAGCGTTTAACGACACCGCCCGGGCGTTAAAGGTAAGGGCTGAAACGTTATATGCGGCGGACAATGGTTGACGCGCAAAACCGGTTACAGCGTCTCGAAGATTTGGAGGCGATCCGCAATCTGATTGCCAGCTATGGGCCGCTTGCGGATAGCGGTGATGCGGATGGGGTTGCGGCTCTTTGGTCAGTGAATGGTACCTATGACGTGGGAGGCTTTGGGGTTTCCGTGGGGCGTCCGGCAATCGCTGCACTTATTTCTGGGGACACACATCAATCGCTTATGGCTCAAGGGTGCGCGCACATCCTGTCGCCCCATCAAATAATGCTCAATGGAGCCACCGCGATTGCGACCGGCTACAGTATTGTGTTTCGCAAAATCGGTGATGCCTATGAAGCCTGGAGAGTATCCTATAATCGTTGGGAACTATCCCGACAAACGGACGGCAGCTGGCTTGTCGATATGCGCGTTAATCGGCCGGTCCGGGGGGCGCCTTTGAAGCATCTAGGCTAACCCGCCTGCATGGCTCCATCGACGGTCAATGTTGTACCGCTAACTTTTCGGGCATCGGTGCTGGCGAGATAGGCAAAAGCGTTGGCAATATCTTCTGGAGCGCAGGAGCCGCCTTCCAACTTGTTGACATTGCGCATCACCAACGCCCAGTCGATTTCGCCTTCCGGCGGCGTTTGGTTGCCCATGGGCGTATCGACATGACCAGGACAGATGGCGTTCACGCGGACACCGCGTGATGCATATTCTATCGCCAATGATTTGGTCAGCCCGATGACTCCATGTTTTGAAGCGGAATAGGCACTGGAATAGGCAATTCCCGCCACCCCAGCGGTCGAACTAGTGTTGATAATGGTTCCCTTTGTTTCGACCAAATGCGGCAGCGCGGCCCGGCACAATGTATAAACGCTGGTCAGATTGATCGCTAGCACCCGAGCGAAGCGTGCTTCGTCAAAATGATCGACGGGCCCCCAATCCAGCAGGCCTGCGATATTGCAGATAACGTCTAGAGGGCGACCGTCGGTGGCCTTCGCGACCAAATTTTTGCAACTATCATGATCGGTTGCATCATAAGGGATAACCTGCGGGTCGCCCGTCATCATGTTAGCGGTTTCCTTCAAACCGGCCTCGTTGACGTCGCCAATGCTGACATGCGCACCTTCGTTTGCCATCAGGATCGCTGTCGCTCGGCCAATGCCGGATGCCGCACCGGTGACAATGATATTTTTATCCGCAAATCGCATTTTTCACTCCTTTGAACCTTGATTTGCGTAATATAGTAGCGCACATATTACGCAAAGGGAAAGTGAAATGGATATAGAAGCACGCCTTCAACGTCTGGAAGAAGACCGCAATATTCGTGATCTGAAGATGCGCTATTTGCGGGCTTCGGATGCGAAGGATCCAGAGAGTATGCGCGACTGTTTTATACCGAGCGCAAAAATTATGTTCGATGGTTTTCCGCCGTTTGACAGCCGTGATCCGTTTATAGAAATCTACCAGCAGATGGGCTGCGGCGCGCATATTTTTGACATTCATCAGGGTGGCACCGGGATTGTTGAGTTTGAAAATGAAATCAAGGCAACCGGCTGGTGGCCATTGTTCTTTCACAATATCAATTTGGAACAGCGCACGCTTACACAGATGGGCGTCGAATATCAGGACATTTATGTGAAACAGGATGGTCGCTGGTGGATTGCTGAGACGCGCTCATCCCGCAAAAGTTGTCTTATTCACTCGGTTGATGAGGCCGGGCAGTCAAGCGTACAGGTGATGGGCAAGCCGCCGGAAAATTTTGGATGATAATAAGGGTTTTAAGGCTCAATCGCTTCTTTGTTTGTCCTTCAATATCATATCAGCAGCTTTCTCCGCGATCATCACGGTTGTAGCGTGGGTATTGCCTGATATCAGGCGTGGCATGATGGAGGCATCTACGACACGTAGGCACTTAACTCCATTAACCCGCAGCTGAGGGTCGACTACCGCATCCTCGTCGATACCCATCCGGCAGGTTCCGACGGGATGAAAGCCGGTCATGCCGTATTCGCGCGCAAAGGCGATCAATTCATCATCGCTCTGCACCTCTTTGCCAGGATCAGTCTCTTCGGCAATAAGGGGCGCAAGATATGGCGTTGCCGCTATCTGGCGTGCAATTTTAATAGCCTCTAAGGTGACTTTGCGGTCATAGGCTGCGGCAAGATAATTGTGGATGATCGCAGGAGTCTGGAACGGATCCTTGCTTGCAGCCATTGCGGTACCGCGCGATTCCGGACGTAGAAAATATGGCCCAAGAGTGAACCCAGAATGCGGGCTCAGTTTTGATTTTTCGCCCCGCGATGCAACTTCTAGGTCGCCGGTTAGAGGTAGGCAGTGGAACTGGATGTCAGGCTGCTCCAAGGCTGGATCACTTTTGACAAATGCTCCAACCGGAGCTGCCGGGTTTGTCATCGGTCCCTTTTTGGTGACGAGGTAGCGCATGAAATTCCAGATAACCTTAGGCGCTCTCAGTTCGTCATTCTGACTATAGACTCCTGGCTTAACCCGCCAAGCGAGAGGAGGGATGATATGATCTTGGAGGTTTGCGCCGACCTCTGAATTATCCGCTCGTATCCCTATCCCCAATGACCGAAGATGCTCTGCCGCGCCGATGCCCGAAAGCTGCAATAGTTGTGGACTGTGATAGGCGCCTGCCGACAAAATGGTTTCGCGTTTTGCGGTGACGATATGCTCACCGGATTTGCGATGATATATGATGCCAGTTGCCTGCTTTCCTTCAAAGGTGATCTCTTTAACATGGGCATCGGTGACTATTGTTAGATTGCTGCGTTTCTCTGCTGGCCGCAGATAGGCCATTGCTGCAGACCAGCGTTTTCCATCTTTAATATTGGCATCAAAATAGCCTGCACCCCATTGATCATCGCCGTTGAAATCATCATTGCGTGGGACACCGATGCTGTTGAACGCATTAATCATCGCATCGCTTGTGGGGTCGCTAAACTGAGCTTTTTCGACCCATAGAGGCCCGTCGCCAAAATCCTCTCGCGCGCCAGATGCATGACGCGCGGACTTGCGGAAATAGGGGTGTACATCCTGCCACCCCCAACCAATTGCTCCCAATTGGCTCCAGCCATCAAAATCTTCTCTTTGGCCACGAATGTAGATCATGCCGTTAATGTTCGAAGAACCACCAAGGCCTTTGCCACGTGGCAGCAACATTCTCCGATTGTTGATATGTGGTTCGGGTTGGGAGAAATAGTGCCAGCTTTCGCCGGGTTCACTGGTGGTCTTGCCATAGCCGATTGGCATATGGATCATTGGGTTTGTATCGCGCTTGCCCGCTTCGATCAGCGCGACGGATATATCGGGGTCAGCAGACAGGCGATTGGCCAGAACGCATCCGGCCGATCCAGCGCCAATGATGATATAGTCAAATTCAGTCTGCATCCTCGTCCTTCGCAATCATTTGCTCAAATAATTACGCAATTGCAAAGAAAAACTTGAATTGAGCCGCAATATGCGGAATATCGGATAAGAATTCTGGGAGGGAATCCAAATGACCAAAAACCGTATTCTGATCACCATGAGCGCGGGCCTTTCAATGCTGACTCTATCTGCTTGCGACGGCGGCTCAGGCGGTATTTTTGGTGGTGAGAAGGTTGAGGTCAAGGAAACCGCTTATCCAGAAAAAGTGCTCTGGGGCGACACGCATCTGCATACCGCCAATTCGCCAGATGCATTTGGTTGGGGCGTCCGTCTTGACGCGGAAGCAGCCTTGCGTTTTGCGAGTGGCGAAGAGGTCACTTCAACGATGGGCATCAAGGCGCAGCTTGCTCGCCCGCTCGATTTTTTGGTCATTTCGGATCATAGCGATGGCTTGGGATTTACCAAAATGATCGCCGAAGCGCCGCGATTTCTTTTGCCAAGCGAGCAATTGAAGCGTTGGCATGACATGTTCAATGCGGGCCCTGAAGAGTCCACCAAGGCAATGAACGAGATGATCGATTTGGCCGGCGATCCGGAAGCTTCTGCTGAAGTTGCCGATGCAGACGAAGCCAATAAGCAAGGCGCAGAAATCTGGAACGATCACATTAAAGTTGTTGATGACTATAATGCACCAGGCAAGTTCACCGCGTTTAACGGGTTTGAATATACGTCTATGCCTGGCGGCAGCAATTTGCATCGCGTGGTCATGTTTCGCGATGCTGCGGACCGGGTCAGTAAAATTGTGCCTTTCCCCTCAGCGAGTGGAGAAACACCGCAGGATTTGTGGAAATATATGGATACCTACGAAAAGAGCACCGGGGGCCGGGTTTTGGCCATTCCGCACAATAGCAATGTTTCCAATGGTTTAATGTTCGAGTTGACCGGAGCAAGCGGCGGCCCGATGACTGAGGAAGAAGCGACGCTTCGCGCGCGAATGGAGCCTATTGTTGAGACCACTCAAATCAAGGGTGATAGCGAGGCGCATCCGTTTCTTTCGGCCAATGACGAGTTTGCCGGATTCGGTATTGCCGGTTGGGACGATGAAAATCTGAGCGCAAAATCCAAAACAACACCAGAAATGCAAGCGGGCAATTATGTTCGCGAAGCCCTGAAGCGCGGACTAGAGATCGAAAGCAAGACAGGCATTAATCCCTATAAATTGGGCCAGATTGGCTCCACAGATTCGCATACGGCATTGGCCACGGGCGATGAGGATAATTTCTTCGGCAAGCACACGTTCAATGAACCCACAGCCGATGGTCGGGATAGGGTGAACAAGCGAATGAACCTGGGGTCTCGTGGCAACCGGTTCAATTGGCATTATCTGGCGGGCGGCTATGCAGCGGTCTGGGCGACAGCCAACACACGCGAGGCCATTTTTGATGCGATGGCCCGGCGCGAAGTCTATGCAACCACCGGCCCACGAATGTCTGTAAGATTCTTTGGCGGGTTTGATTTTACCGCTGATGATTTTTCCAAGGATTGGGTGAAGGCTGGCTATGATCGGGGCGTTCCCATGGGTGGAGATCTTCAGGGCGACGACAAATCGGCACCCCGTTTCATAGTATCTGCGTTGAAGGACCCAGACGGCGCGAATTTGGATCGCGTGCAAGTCATCAAAGGCTGGATTGATAGCAACGGGAAAACGCAGGAAAAGGTCTTTGATATCGCCTGGAGTGACGCCGAGACGCGCAAGCTGGAAAACGGCAAGGTGCCAGCTGTTGGTAACACGGTTGATCTTGCCACGGCAGAATATAGCAACAGCATTGGAGCCACCGAATTGCAGACGGTTTGGACTGATCCTGAATTCGATTCCGCGATTAAGGCCTTTTATTATGTTCGCGTTCTGGAAATTCCGACACCGCGATGGGTGGTATTCGATGCTCTGCGTTACAAGACCGCGCTGTCTGATGATGTGACCAAGATTGCCCAAGAACGGGCCTATACGTCTCCAATCTGGTATAATCCAAAGGCATGAGTGATATAGAAACCCGCATCGACCGGTTGGAATCGCTAGATGCCATTCGCCAGCTACCCGCAAAATATGCGCTGACATTGGACATGCGTGACATCGATATGATGGTCACCTTGTTTCCGGCAGATGTCCGAGTGGGAAAAGAGGCGTCCGGTCGTAAAGCCTTGCGCGTATATATGGATCGAACCTTGCGGTCACCGTTTACCGGTACTTCGCATCATATCGGAGGGCATATAATCGAGTTTGATGATCCTGATCATGCTCACGGCATAGTCTATTCCAAGAACGAACATGAGACAGGCGACGAATGGGTCATCATGCAGATGATGTATGTGGATGACTATGTCCGGCAAGATGGTCACTGGTTCTTCGCACGCCGTTTGCCGCTCTATTGGTATGCAACCGACCTTAATAAACCGCCCATTGGGGACAAAAAAATGCGTTGGCCAGATAGTGAACCGGCGGAAGGGAATTTTCACAAACTCTTTCCGAGCTTCGCAGAATATTGGGCGCGTGGAGGCGATCATGAAGGCCCTGTGCCAGAGCCTGCTCCGCTCGAAGGTTTTATCAATGCAATGCGGCGTGGACAGTCGGCACCCAAGGTTAAAGTACGGGCAGATTAGATCATGGTTGGCGTAGCGAAAAAAGCAGCAATTGGTTTGGTGATCCTGCTAGCTTTGCTCTGGGGCGGCTATAAAATTCTCTCTAACATTACGCGCTATTCCATCGACAAGACAGTGGTCGTCGAACCTCCGAGTTCGCCCAAATCCGTGCCGGAATATTATGCTTTTGGCTACCAACCAGAGCTGATCTATACCGAAAAGCGCAGCCAATGCAGCGAGCGTGTATCGACCAAACAAGCGATGTTTGGTGATTTGCACATTCACACAGCAATTTCCGCTGACGCCTTCCCCGATGGAACGCGGACATTCCCGGATGATGTCTATCGGTTTGCAAAGGGCCAGGCGATTGATGTGCCGGTTCAGGATGGTTCCGGCAAACGTACGATGCAACTTACCCAACCGTTAGACTTTGCTGCTGTTACCGACCATGCAGAGACCTATGGTGAAGGCTATATTTGTCGCACCAGGGGCGCGTTCCCGGGCTATGATAGTGATGCCTGCCAGCGGTTTCGTGCTGGCGGTGAAGACGGTGTCCGCGAGTTTATGGGACAGAATGGTGTTACCCGGCCCAAGCGTGACGAGAGCGTTTGCGGCAAAGACAATAGAGATTGTGAAGCGGCGGATAAGCTGGTCTGGGACGATATGAAACGCTCGGCGGAGGAGGCTTATGATCGTTCGCCTTCATGCGGTTTTACCAGTTTCGTTGGATATGAATATACGCGGGCGCCCAATGCGCAGCATATGCATCGCAATACAATTTTCCGGAACGCGGAAGTACCTGCGCGCCCAGCGACTTTCTTCTCGCACATCACCAATTATGAACTGCTCACCAGTTTCGAGAAAGAATGTCGTTTGGGCATCGACGCTTGTGATGTAATTTCAATCCCGCACAACTCGAATATCTCAGGTGGGAATAGCTTCAATCCAAATTATATGGACGGTTTTTCTGAACGTTCGCAAAGTGCATATTGGTTGCTGCGCAACGCCTATGACCGGTTGATGGAGATCACCCAGCACAAAGGAACGTCGGAATGTATAAATGGCATCACCGACATATTGAGCGACAATGATGAGCTTTGCGATGTGGAGCAATTGCGGCAGTTTGGAAAAACGGAACAAGCGCCGGAGATAACCGCTTGGCTTCCGGCGCTTAATGACTCTGATAGCCCGCAATGCACAGGGCAATATCTGGATCCCAAAGACAATCTCTACAAGGGGTTCTGCCTTTCCTCATGGGATTTCGCGCGTGGTGCATTGCTCTATGGCATGGAAAAAGAAGCGAAAGGCGGTCCCAATCCGTTCGAATTTGGTTTCATTGGCAGTACCGACACCCATATCAGCGCCGCTGGTGGCACCGGAGAGGCGCAGTGGGGCGGGCATATCGCTTACGAGACCAACCTGAAAGGGCGTCTCGGACAGGCTGGTATCGGGAGATTTAACCGGCTGGTCAGCAATCCGGGCGGGCTGGCTGGTGTTTATGCTGTGGAAAATTCGCGCGACGCAATCTTCCAGTCGATGAAAAGGCGTGAAGCCTTTGCCACGACTGGGCCCCGCATTGAACCGCGCTTTTTTGCTGGACGCTATCCGCAAGATCTTTGCTCGAATGCAAATTGGTTGGCGCTGGCTTATGCTGGCGGCACACCAATGGGCTCCAAACTGGCGGGGCAAATGCAACCATTTCAATTGCTCGTGCAGGCAAAGCGCGATCCTTTGTCCAATCCTTTGCAGAAGCTGCAGTTGATCAAGGGTTGGATCGATCGCGATGGCCAGAAGCATAATAGAGTGATCGATCTCAACGCGACCGGAAGCGGAGACAATCTGTGCGTAGTCTATAATGATCCCGACTATGATGCAGGCGTATCAACTTATTATTATATGCGCGCTGTGGAGACCCCGACTGAGCGGTGGAGCGAGGCTCAATGTTCGGCTTTGCCAGCAAACCAGCGGCCAGTTGAATGTGAAAACAATATGCCCACGAACATCTCCGAAATGGCATGGGCTTCACCGATCTGGTTTACGCCTGACCAAAAGGCGCCTTTAGCGGCCAATGGAATGTCAGGGCATAGCGACTGACGCTCAGGACAATGAAATATTTGGTTGGCCGCCAAGACAGAAAATGCACCAAGGGTAGCGATTAAGAACACGGCCATTCCCTTTTTGTCCGCATCATCAAGCGCCACTTGAAGGCTGGCAGGAAATTTTAAAAAACTAGCTCGATAAAAATTGGAGAGAAATAATGAATTATGGAATGGCTGGAAAAGTGGCGATCGTGACGGGTGCCAGCGGCGGAATTGGTCGTGCAACGGCCTTGGCTTTTGCAGCGTCAGGGGCGTCTGTTCTTGTGTCCGACGTACAAGATGAAAAAGGACACGAGACTGTGACATTGATCGAGGAGCAGGGTGGCACAGCTGTTTTTCAAAGATGCAACGTCGCGGATGAAGCAGACGTAAAGGCGCTCATTGGAAAGGCTGTCTCAGACTATGGCCGGCTTGATTATGCCTGCAACAATGCTGGGATCAACGACATTCAGAAAGACGAATATGATTTGGATGTATGGGAGCGAAGCCTCAGCGTCAATCTGACTGGTGTTATGTTGTGTATGAAGGCTGAAGCGGAAGCAATGTTGGCCACTGGTGGCGGTGCGATCGTCAATACATCATCAATCAACGGCTTGGTCGGCAATCCTATGCAGGGTGCCTATACAGCCGGCAAGCACGGTGTTGTGGGATTGACTCGCCATGGTGCGCTGCGATGGGCGGAGGCTGGTATCCGCGTCAATTGTGTTTGCCCCGGAGTGATCGAGACACCAATGACCGATGTCATTTCTCAAAATCCGGAAATTAAAAAGACCATGGAAGCCATGACGCCGATGAGGCGCTTAGGGCAGCCTGAGGAAATTGCCAGTGCGATTGTTTGGCTCTGTTCCGATCAGGCTAGTTTTGTCACGGGCCATCCTATGGTCATCGATGGCGGCGCGACAGCGGTTTAACCTATCCGAAAAAACAAAGGCCGGAGAGTAAGAAACTCTCCGGCCCGCTTTTTTGATCAAATGGGAGGTTGATCAAAATTCGAATTCTAAGCTCAAGCCATAGGTCGCTGGATCACCGTAAATGACCGATCCAAAGCCCAGTTGGCCAAAGTCAATGCCGCGCGAGACATATTTCTTGTTGAGGATATTCTTACCCCAAAGCTGCACAGAAAATTCTGCGCCACCAAGATTAACATCATCCAGTCTCAACTGTGCATCTACCAATGTACGGGCTCCGCCTTTGGTTTCCTGCTGAAACGGCGAAGTCAGTGGGTTGCCAAAAAACACTATGGATGAGACGTGGCTGGCGCCGACACGAGCGGTCAGTCGGGTGTCTCCGCTCCCGATAGGCGCGCTATAGGTTATGCCTGCATTGGCAGTGGTCGATGGGGAATTGCCCGGCCTAAACTCCGAAGCAATATTTTGAATGACCCCGTTGATGTCAGCGGAGGGGAATTCCTTTGTTTTGCTATCTACATAGCCAAAGGAGCCATCGATCGAGAAGGCATCAGTAATCTGCCAGCGCGCTTCGAGTTCCGCACCAAGATATTTGGTCTTACCAGCGTTCACAATCTGCGTACCGAAGCTGCCACCACCAACGATAGGAATGGGAACTGTCGCCTGCTGATCTTCATAGATATTGTAGAAAATCGCACCATTCAATGTCAGTCCAGGGATTAGCTGGGTCTTGGCACCGAACTCATAAGAGGTAATTTTCTCTTCATTGAACGGTAGCAAGCCAATATTGTTAGCAACACTGGTGGATTGCCGCGCATTGAAACCGCCTGTGCGATAGCCTCGCGCCGCCCGCGCATAGAGATTGACATCATCACTGGCGCGATAGTCGACCGTTAGATGTCCGGTGGGCTCAGAAAACTTCGCCGATCCGCTGTTCAAAGCGAGCTCGGCCGGAGTGCCGAAAGGAACTGCGCCGTTTTGGGAGACCGTCATCTCTTTCTTATCCCATGAATAGCGTAAACCCAGTGTGACGCCCAAAGCGCCATCTTCACCGCCTGGGCGGAAAGTGCCTTGGCCGTAGATAGCGTAGGATTCCCCCTTAACATTATATGCTAAGGTTGATTGTTGAACCACGGCACGGAATTGTGTTCCGTTTGCCGTGTTGGCCGCTCTTAAGCCAGGGCCAAAGTTCGGACCGAAGTTTGCATCGCTAAATACAGCTTGGTTGGTATCCAGAACGAAGGCAAAAGTTTGTGGGTTTGTTTCACTACCGGTTTCCCGGAAGTAGAAGCCACCCACGACCCACTCAAAATTTGTTCCGGAGCCACCGACAATTTCAATTTCCTGACTGAACTGGCTTTGTTCCCGATCATTTCGAGCCTGAAACAATGGCTGATTGGTGGTTGGAACACCCTGACTCTGCAAAAATTGTGCGGTCGGGTTAGCGGCTCCACTAAAGGGTGGAAGCAGGAATCCCGTAATTGCTGCTGGCAAGCCATTGAATGTGCTTGTTTGAGCAAAAATTGGACCGGAAATTGTTCCGAGGCCATCAAGATCACTGCCGCGGATCGTGTTTTTCCACCCACGAAATGCGGTCGTTGAACGCACGGTTACCGTATCAAGATCGAGTTCCAAGCGAGTCATGTTTCCGCGAAGCGTATCGGTGGAGAGGCCAGCGCCTTCCAAGCAAATTGGATCAAGACGTGCGCGCTGCACATTGGCTAGCGGTGTACCACATTGTGCCTCGAGCCCCGCTGCATTGGCGAGATAGCCTCCAACATTGGCAGGTTGCACCTGCGCAAAAGTATTCCCATCGATGGTGATATTCGGGCGGAAAACGCCATCACCAACGGCAGACAGCTGGTTTGCATGAGGCACGCCATCAATTTTCGACCAGTCGGTAATGTTGGTGAGTTTTAGATTGTCTGTAATGTCCAGCTCTATGGCAAGTCGAGCAGCATGTGTTTCATTTCCGCCTGGATCGAGACTTTTGTTGGGTTGCAGCAGATTGTCAACGACACCGTTCCGCTTCTTATAAAGATAACCCAAAGAAATACGGCCGGAATCGAAGATCGTTCCGCTGTTCAAAATCAGTCGGGCTTGTTTTTGGTTATAGTTGCCATAGCCCAATTTCACCTTGGCGCTTGCGTCTTCGCTTGGCGCTTTGGTGATGAAGTTCACAGCACCGCCAGTTGTGTTCCGTCCAAAGAGCGTTCCTTGAGGACCACGTAGCACTTCGATCCGTTCGATATCTGCAACTTCAAAGGAAGAGGCTGATGAACGCGCCAAATAGACGCCGTCCAGATACAGGCCAATGGGAGAATCAAATCCTTGAGTCTCATCGGCGTTCGTTGGAATGCCACGGATGGTGATCACTGAAGCGGTCGCATTGGTCGTGCCCCCGTTTACGGCAACATTCGGAGCCAGGCCGCTCAAGTCTTGTGTTTGTGTAATGCCTTGCAATTCAATGGTTTCGCTCGAGAGTGCAGATATTGCTACCGGAATTTCCTGCAGGTTCTGTTCGCGCTTGTTCGCCGTCACGATGATGACATTTTCGTCCGCGCCGTCAGAATCTTGCGCATATGCTGGTGAACATAGGGCCCCAAGAGCCGCGCCAGCCAAAAGCGTTTTTGTGATCCGGTATTTTACCATTGAATACATCCTCCCAAATTTTGTGTCTGTTCGACGACAGTTTCTTATTGCGTTTGTCGTCCCAAAAATCGTAAGTTATGTCAACTCGAATTCCGCAATTCACTTATTAAATTGATTGAAAGCGATCAAATGCGTAGCATGTTTGCAACAATAATCCGCATTTGTGATGCCGGTTGAGTTTTTTGCGTGATTTGATCACTCAGGAGGAAAAAATGGACGACATTCCCTATCTCGCTCGCGGTGTTGAGCTACTTGGAACCGATTCCTCGATATTGGTTTCATCTTCAAAATATTTGAATGATCCGCGGCTGCGGGAATGGGTCGCCAAAATTGCGTTGAAGAAAAACGGCGCCGACTATCCACCCGCCGCAGAGATGTATGAATTGATCAATATCTTGGATGATCTGCGCGATTATGAGCGATTGGAGGCGTTGATTGCCGATGAAAGGAAGAACAATGCCCAGTTCGATAGATGGTTTGAGGAATGGCATTGCTCGGAATATGTCATAGAAGATTTGAAGGACTGTGCATCGGGGACGGTAGGCGGCATCTATTATCAGGCGGCAACCCAGGGCAGTTACGAGGTTCAGATTGTCCCGAATTTTAAACCACAAAACCAATGGCAATATTATTCATTGCGCGCCGGGCAGACACATGATTACGAGCATATATTAACGGGTGCCGGCTTCAACTATATCGGTGAGCTGCTCCCTTATTGGTTCCGGCTTGCGACCATCGATACGCATATTCAAAATAAAGAACTCGCGGGCGAGATGAACGTCATGGGGATATTGGGGACAACCCGCTATCTGATCCGGACTGTGCTGCACTATCCGGAAACATGGGGCGCTGCCCTTAAATGTATCGAGCAAGGCATATCCATTGGCCGCCATTCGGACCCTTTCTGGATGGCGAAAATAGAGGATGTCTGGAATATGCCGCTTGAAGAAGCGCGCGAACATTTGGGCGTTCGCGGTGCCGTCGATTTGGACACGGCGGCAGAGGGTGACATCTGGTCGGGATTAAAGAGCGGCTAGTCTAGGCATAGCCGGCTGGCCTGGAAACCGGAAAATTCATTAGCCGCTGAGCAATGGATTTCGCTGCGGGGTCAAGTCTTTGACTTTGGTTTATTCCGCCCGGCAAAGCACCGTCGAGCGTTATGTTAAACGCGTTGATACCCGGAACATCGTAGGTGGTGATTGTAAATGCACCTAGATCAATGAACCATTTCGTGAGCGCTGCCTCAGTCAGCGATGTACGCAACGCACCCAGATATTCTGGATCGCGGGCGATGATGGCAATATTGATCATTTCTCCTTTCTCTCCACTGCGGGCGAACGCCAGTTGTTCGAGCGGGATCGACCCAGTGGCATCAACGCTGAGCGTTGGCACCGCGGGGCGTGAGATCATTGCTGGAATGAAGCCGGTTTCTATTGTCTCCGAGAATGTTGCGCCATCGATCTTGGTGATCACGTCGCTTTTTGGAATGAGGAATGATCCGAGATTCATGACGGGTTGTACTTGCACGCCGAAACTGACGCTGGTTCCCGGTGACATAGCGGATATGGCTGAAAATTGTTCGCGGGCAAACATTTGACAGGGTAGCATTTCATCATGTTCGACGACAAGTTTCAGCACTATCTCTTCATCGTTGCCAATTGAAATGGCTTCGGTCCTTCGCCAATCTGCAAATCCATGTCCGCGGGCCATCATGTTGCCCCGTTCGAACATTGCTGCAGCCTGCTTTTTTGCCTTGGGCCGGGCGTTGGAGCCAATGATGGGCTGATAGGCTATTGCTCGCCAGCCTTCGTCCCAGGTTGCGCAGGCCTTCAAGCTATCGGTTGCTGGATAACCCTTCGCGCCGGTTACTCGCACCCGGTCTTTCGCAATCTGCTCCAATCGAACCTGCGTAAAATCGCATGTTACATCGGGAACGAAATAGGTTTGTGGGTCGCCGACTTCATATAGCAATTGTTCGGCGACGGTTCCGATCGATACCAGTCCGCCGCTATTCTCCGGTTTTGTAATGACGCAGCTGCCGTCCGAAGAACATTCAGCAATCGGCGAGCCTATATTGGCCCATCCCTCAACATCCCGCCAATCGGTAAAGGTGCCGCCGGTTGCTTGTCCGCTGCACTCGATTAGATGACCGGCAACCGTGCCAGCGGCTAGCCGATCCCAGTCATCATTTTGCCAACCAAATTCGTATATTAAAGGGCCAAGTGTCAGGGCGGAATCCACCGCTCGGCCGGTAATGATGATATCCGCTCCATCGGCCAGTGCCGCTGCGATCGGCATAGCGCCTAGATAGGCGTTGATGCTGGTGTAGCCCGACGAAGGCAGAGGTGCGCCAGTGAACATATCGGGTGTCCCGGAAAGTTCCGCGACGCGGTCGATCAGATCATCACCGGAGATGCAGGCCACTTTCAAATCCAGACCGAGTTCTCCAATTCTTTTGCGGATATCGCTAGCCAAGCCAGCTGGATTGACTGCACCGGCATTGGCAATGATGCGCACGTTCTTATCGGCAATCTGCTGTAAAAACGGACCAACATGCACATCCATGAAGTCGCTTGGATAGCCACCTTGTTCATCCGCCTGCCGCATGCGGCCAAAAAGCCCCATCGCGCCTTCGGCGAGATAATCGAACATGATGTAGTCGACATTGGCCGCAAGAAGTTGCGGCACTGCCAAGGCGCTGTCGATGAAAAATGCGCTGCCGCCGCCTATGCGGATGATCTTGCCCTGCGATTGTTCCAACTTTCCCTCCAAACATCAAATTCGTAATTTCTAAGCTTGATTGTTACGCATTTAGATGCCTAAAAGCCAATATAATCATCAAATGCGTTGACGAAAGATATAAAATTGAGAAGATCTGCCGTTTTTAGAGGCAGGCAATGTCAGGAAAGGGAACCGTGCAATGAAAGCTCCGATTCGCAGCAATCCTATGCTCGAAAAGCTGGCCCCGCGGCCTGGCCGTTTCGCACTGCTTCCGGAGCTCACAGCGCGTCAGGAACTGGCGCTGTTCTGCAGGGCTCTGCATCGCGAGGGATATGATGATCATATCGCCGGGCATATCACGGTCGCTGAGCCGGATGGAACATTTCTGATCAATCCGTGGGAACTGGCGTGGGATGAAGTGACGGCCGCAGACATCATCCGGGTCGATGGGGATGGCATAGTGATTGAGGGGCAATGGAATGTCACGCCAGCGGTTGGCTTACATTTGGCGGTGCATAAGAAACGCCATGACCTGAAGGTTGTTCTCCACAATCATTCGCGTTGGGGGCTCGTGTGGTCGGCATCAGGCCGCGTGCCGCCGGTCTATGATCAGACATCGGGTCAGGTCGAAGGCGATCCGGTTTTCTATGACGAATATGCGGGCTCGGTCGATGGCGCTTCCGAGGCCGAAGCTGCAGCCGAGGCACTGGGGCAAGAAAAATGGGCGCTGTTGAAAAATCACGGCGTGTTCGTTGTTGGTAAAGATATTCGCCAAGCACATTTGCGCGCGATCACCTTAGAGCATCGCTGTCGACTGGCGTGGCACGTTGAAACATTGGGCGAAGGGCAGCCAATCACTGATCCCGAAACCCTCCGTGTGGCCCAAATGTCTGATGATCTTGGTTTTCCGTTTCTTTGGGAAGCCATGGCGCGCAAGGAAATCCGCCTGGATCCGCGCGTTCTGCAAGGTGATCCAACGAGCGCAATCAAGGGAAAAGCAAAATGACTGTTGCGGTGATCACGGGTGCGGCCAGCGGTATTGGGGCAGGGCTTGCACGCCATGCGGCATCGCTTGGCATGAAATTGGTGTTGGCCGATTGGGACGAGGGGGCGCTGAAAGAGGTGGCGGATAATCTCTCGACCGAAGCTATAGCTGTTCCGACTGACGTGCGCGATGAGGCCGCTGTTCAAGCTCTTGCTTTGTCCGCTTATGACCAGTTTGGCGAAATCGACTTGCTGTTCAATAATGCCGGCGTTCTCTCCAGCGGATTAAGCTGGGAAATTGATAGCACAACTTGGCAGCGCTCGGTCGACATTAACATCGGCGGCGTTGTCAATGTTATGCGGTCGTTTGTCCCGCGTCTGATCGCTGCGGACCGCCCGGCCCGTATAATCAATACGTCATCGGTGGGAGGATTTCTGACATCGCCGTTCATGGCTCCTTATTCAGCGACCAAATTTGCGATTGTCGCCATCACAGAAGCGATGGTCGGGGAACTGGCTGCGCTTGATAGCAAAGTTCAGGTCTCTTTGTTGGCACCCGGCCCGGTGAAGAGCGCGATTATGGACGAACATGCGCCAGCGCAAACGGCGAAGTTTATGACCGTTATGCGCGGTATGAATGACGAGCATGGCATGACGCCAGACGAATTCGCTCCGTTGGTTTTTGCTGCGATTGAACGCGGTGATTACTGGATTGTACCGCAGCCCGAAATATTGGATTCAGCCCTTCAGGATCGGACGGATATGATTTTGGAAAGAAGACCACCCTCAAGTTTTGACTTCACAAGCGGTGACGGAGAATAACGATTGATGCGCATGTTGGACTATATTGAAGGATCGTTGATCAATATGATCATATTGGATCAGGAAAGTATCTAAGCCCATGACCGAAAACACTGATATAGTCATCATCGGAGCCGGCTTTTCAGGGCTCTACGCGGTTCACAAGCTTCGTGAGACATATGATTTGATATGTTTTGAGGCTGGCGATGGTGTTGGTGGCACCTGGTATTGGAATCGCTATCCTGGCGCGCGCGTCGACATCGAAAGCGTCGAATATTCCTACGGTTTTGATGAGGAACTCCAGCAGGAATGGAAATGGCCGGAATATTTCTCGGCACAGCCCGATTTAGAACGATATGCCAACCACGTCGCTGACCGTTTTGATTTGCGTAAAGATATTCGTCTATCGACTGCTGTAAAGTCTCTCCATTTCGACCAAGAAAGCAATCGCTGGCACGTGCATTCGGCTAATGGTGATCATGTCATCTGCAAATATATCGTGGCCGCGACGGGAGCCCTTTCGGCGCCGAACATGCCAGATTGGCCGGGCCGGGACAAATATCAGGGCGAGATCTATCATACAACGCAGTGGCCGGACGAACCACTGGACCTGCAGGACAAGCGCGTAGGTATCATCGGCACAGGCTCGACTAGCATTCAGGCGTCCCCGATTCTGGCGGAACGCAGCAAACATCTGACCGTTTTTCAGCGTACACCAGCGTTCAGCATGCCTTCCGGAAACCGGCCTCTGGACGAGGAACATGAGCGCGAATGGAAAGAGAATTATAGCGAACGGCGCGCCCAATTGCTCGATACTTACGGTGTGTCTTTGATTGAATATCCTACCAAGGCTGCACAGGAATGTACGCCCGAGGAGCAAAAGGCAATCCTCGAAGAAGGCTGGCAATCCAAAAGCGCCTTTCAGCTGATGGTCGCGTTTACCGACGTAATGACGAACCGTGAGTCCAATGAAGTGGTCTGCGAATTTGCGCGCGGCAAAATCCGTGAAATCGTTAAGGACCCTGAAACAGCCGAAAAGCTTTGCCCGACAACCTACCCGATTGGCGCCAAGAGACTGTGCATCGATAACGGCTATTTCGACATGTATAATCGCGACAACGTAACGTTAGTGGATGTGAAGAACGCTCCGATCACCGAGTTTACAGAAACCGGACTGAAAACGGCCAATGCTGAATATGATCTGGACGTCATCGTGACGGCCACAGGGTTTGACGCTCTTACA
Organism: Parasphingorhabdus sp.; assembly: GCF_039982395.1. Taxonomy (GTDB): domain Bacteria; phylum Pseudomonadota; class Alphaproteobacteria; order Sphingomonadales; family Sphingomonadaceae; genus Parasphingorhabdus. The sequence continues at coordinate 998,316 of NZ_JBDWYO010000006.1, read as the reverse complement.
GGGGCTCTGACCCGGATTGATGTTGAAGGCGTAGATGGACTTAAGCTCAAGGAAAAGTGGCAGGATGGACCTACCAGCGCTTTCGGATTCATGGTCGCTGGATTTCCTAATTTGTTCATGATCCATGGCCCGCTATCACCTGGTGCGCTGGCCCAAATGATTACAGCGGGCGAGTGGCAGGTCGATTTCGTTGCAGGTGTTATCGATGACCTTGAAAAGGATGGTTATTCGCGGATCGACACCACAGAAGAAGCCGAAGAGGGCTGGGCGGCGGAAGTGAATGGCGCTGCGTCCCAAACCGTCCATCATCTCGCTGAATCCTGGTACAATGGCAAGAATATCGAAGGGAAGAAAGGTGGCTTCATGGTCTATGTTGGCGGTTTTCCAAGATATCGCGATCTCAGTGAAACTGCGGTACGCAACGATTATGAAGGCTTTTTGAGAAGCTAGACATGTTGTGCCTTCGTCAATACTGGAGCGCTGAAACTTATGATTGATCCGCATATTCAAGCAATGCTGGAAGCAATGGCCGAAAGCGGCTTTCAATTGCCGGATCCACTTGAACCTGCATCTCTTCGTCTCATGCTCGACGCCCCAATTCCTGCGCCACCGGTCGAGATAGCTGAGCGACGAGACATATCAATCGATGCAGACGGTGCAGTCATTGCCGGGCGGTTATACCATCCCGCGCCAGAAGAGATTCTTCCCGTGGTCCTGTTCTTTCATGGCGGCGGCTGGGTTCATGGTAGCTTGGATACCCATGATCGATTGGCGGCTATATTGGCGGAACAAGGGGGATGTGCGGTGGTCTCCATTGACTACAGATTAGCACCAGAAAATCCGTTTCCGGCAGCATGGGATGATGCTCGAACGTCGCTACGCTGGATAAAAGACCATCACAGCGAACTGGGAATTGATGCGAGCCGAATTGCTTTTGCTGGTGACAGTGCCGGCGGCAATCTGGCCGCCGCATTGGCGCAAGCGGTGGCAGGCGATCCAACGATCGCGCACCAATTGCTTTTCTATCCTGTGCTAGACGGAAGTTGCAGTGGGCCATCCTTTGATGATGACCACCTCGGGTTTCTCTCATCCACACAGATGCGCTGGTATTGGGATCAATATGCGCCCGGTGATTTGCGCTCCGACGCACGGGCATCTCCCGCGGCAGCACCTATCGCACCCGGCACGCCGCCAGCGACAATCATAGTGGCTGGGAATGACCCGCTACATGACGAAGGGGTTGCTTATGCTGCCAAGCTCGAGGCTGCGGGCATTCCCGTCAATCTTCAAGCATATGAAGGTGCTATTCACGGATTTGCCAGTCTGTTCGGCATGATACCATTGGCCGACGAAGCGGTTGCTAATGGAACGGCCGCACTGAAAGCCGCTTTCGCTCAGCAATAACATTTGAAAGCCCGGATTTTGAAGACGGGCTTTCAACTGTTCAATCGCTCAATCATTCACTCCCAAAGCGTCTCTTGCTGCAATATATCCGAATGTTAGTGCCGGTCCAATGGTGACGCCGGCGCCCGGATAGCTCTCGCCCATCGATGAAGCAGCGTTGTTGCCCACAGCGTAAAGCCCAGCGATCGGCTTGCCTTTTTCATTCAACACCCGGGCACGAGCATCGGTTTGCAAACCACCGTTTGTACCGATATCGCCCGGATAGATGGGCATGGCGTAAAACGGACCTTTGTCGATCGTCGCCAGGCAGGGGTTTGGGGTGACGCTTGGATCTCCATACATTTTGTCATAGGCGGCGTCGCCTCGATGGAAGTCGGGGTCTTCGCCTTTGGCCGCATATTCATTGAAGCGGGAGATTGTGGTGTCCAGCGCAGCTGGTTCCATTCCGATCTGCTCGGCCAGTTCCCCAATAGTTTTAGCCTTTTTCATGATCGCCTGTACCGCCCCTTCTTGAAACCAGTCGGGTATCACAGGCAATAGCGGGCCAGCGGGATATTTGCGGCGATAGTCCGCATCGAAAACAAACCATGTTGGACTTGCATCGCCATGCTCCGCCTCCCGCTGGGCCATTTTCTGGCCAGTGATATGGTAGGAAGCTGCCTCGTTGAGATAGCGCTCACCCTTCTGGTTGACCATGATCCCGCCGGGCAGCGCGCGCTCCATGGTACAGAGCCTCCCGCCCACTTCGCCAGGCACGTACCATACGGGGGCCGCCCACGTAGATTGCATGTTCATCGTACCAGCACCAATGGCTTTCCCAGCAACAATAGAATCACCGGTATTGCCGGACGTGCCGCCTGAATAAATTGCATTCCGATAAAGTGGCGCGTTTTCTTCTCGCATTTTTTGGTTTTTGTCGAAGCCACCCGCCGCCAAAATAACCCCTTTCCGTGCCTTAACCCGAATATTGCGTCCTTGGTGATTGATGACCGCACCTTCAACCTTGCCCTTGGTTTCGATCAGTTCCTGCATCGGGCTTTGCAACCAGAGGGGGACATTTTTCTCGTTCAATGCCAGGCGGAGACCACCGACGAGTGCGTTGCCTTGGGTCAAGCGGCGATCTTTGTCGGAGGTGAAACGGAAAGGCCAGTCGAGCCAATAGTTGGCGAGCATCTTCGCCAATGTCATCCACCAGAATTTTGGGCGGAATAGGAACGTATAAGCTTCTCCAATATCCCAATTGATATAGCCAAACAGGCTGGCAGCGGCAGATGGGTGGCGCAAAGTTCTGATCGACGGATCTGTATATTTCTTGCCCAAGGGAAGCGGCAAATGGGTGCGATAACCGGTGGGGCTGCCGCCCGGGTTTTCGGCATGATAATCGGGATATGGAAAGGCGATATATTGCACAGGCGCATTGGCTTGCATCCAGCGGAGCATGTCCGCACCATTTTCCACATAGGCGCGGATATTCTCGTCCGGTACATTGTCGGCAGACAGCGCCCTGACATATTGGAAGGCCTCCTCGCTATTGTCCTCAAAGCCTTCAGCCTTGGCATTGTCGCTGTTGGGAATCCAAATGCCAGCACCAGATGTTGCGGAGGTGCCTCCCCAAAGCTTCTCTTTTTCTACGATCAATACTTCGGCTTTGTTGTTCGCCGCAACCAGCGCGGAGAGTAGCCCGCCGCCACCTGACCCGACCACCAAGATATCGACTTCCTTATCCCATACACTCATTATCCATGCCCTCTTTTGTCGGCCGGATGCCGCCGTTCCAATATCATATCTGTCCGCTCGCGTAGCCGGCCATCCAGAGACTCCGGTTGTGGAATTATCCAAAACTCGCCATGTTCTATCGCATCAAAAACCATGACTGCAAACTCATCGGGCATTTTCCCTTTGCGATCTGCTACGCCGCGCAACGATTGCCAGAATTCTTCAGATTCCTTCGGAGCGGCGTCCCGCATCAAATCGGTTTTGACGGCGCCCGGCGCGAGCAGCGATGTCCGGATTTTTGATCCCATTGACGCCAATTCCCCGGCCAAAGCCTCGGTAATAGCAACCACGGCTGTTTTGCTGGCCATATAGGGCGCCAATAAGGGAACGGAATAGAAGCCACCGACCGAGGCAGTGTTGATAATATGTGCCGGGCGATCAGCAGCGATAAGGCGGGGAATGAACGCGCGCATACCATTTACAATGCCACCGATATTGACGTCGAGCGACTGTTGCCAAGTTTCGGCGTCAATCTCCCAGCTGCGACCGGACGTCATTATTCCTGCATTGTTGAACAACATATCTACATCACCAAAGCGATCAAAAGCGGCATCGGCGAGAGCATTGATGCGATCCCCGTCGCTTACATCTACTGACATGATCAACGTGTCGGTTGGCAATTCGGATGCGAGGGCTCTTAAGCGCGGTTCATCCCAGTCCGCGAGCACGAGATTCATGTTTTTTGCCGCTGCATGCCGCGCTAGCCCGGCACCAATGCCACTTGCGGCACCGGTTATGACGGCAACACCACCGTCAATTTTTACGGATCTATTCACGTGCAATCACGAGGGCAGGTAAAGTTGTGCAGATTTTCCGCCATCCACCGGTAGGGCTACACCGGTGATATAGCTTGCGGCATCGGACAGCATGAACAGGATAGACTCTGCCAACTCATGGGGCTGGCCGCCGCGTCCCATCGGAATAGCTTCCGTTGTTTTTGAGGCAACTTCTGGCGCCTTGGCTGAGAAATCCTCGTTGGCCGCGGTTTGCACCTGTCCCGGCACAATGGCGTTGATACGGACGCCGGAACGCGCTGCTTCCATCGCGGCTACCGCGGTAAACTGGATAAGCGCCGCCTTTGATGCAGAATAGCTAGACATGAAGGGAGCTGCGCGAATGGCTGTGGTCGAGCTGATATTGACAATTGAACCTTTGCCCGCAGCAGTCATGACTTCCATTGCCGCCTTTGTGCCGACAAATACCGCGTCAGCATTGACTGCAAAGTCCTTGCGCCAATGGCCCAGCTTGAGTTTGGATATCGGGGCATAGTGGACCGACATCGCATTGTTGACCATCATATCGAGACGACCATGGCGTTTGGCGACATCGCTGATCAATGTAGCAAAGGCATCGCTGTCGGTTACATCCAGTTGATGCGCTTCGACTTTGCCACCCGCGGCTTCAATAGCCGCTCGGGTTGCTTCCAATTTTTCTTCGCCGCGCGCGCAGACAATCACAGTCGCGCCGCGCCGTGCAAGCAGTTCAGCGGTTGCCCGACCGATGCCGTCACTGCCGCCGGTTATGAAGGCAACCTGACCTGAAAAGTCCTGACTCATACTGATGCTCCCACTTTGTTCAATTTCGGATCAGGCTTGTACGGTGATTCAATACAGCTTGTGCCGCCCGGAGTGTACATCATAGTTACGCAACGATTGCAGGCGGTACAGCCTGATTGCGTAATGGCTCCCGTTTGCAGATCATTCACAAAATTGGGATCAAAGACGAGGGCCCGGCCCATAGCGATTGTGTCAAAACCATCTGCCATTGCGTCCTCGACGCCTGCTAGTGATTGCACACCACCAAGATATGCGAGGGGCATGTTCACATTGGCGCGCACTTGTTGAGCCAACTCGCGCAGATAACTCTCGCGAAAAACGACATCTTTTGGCGCTGTCAGAGATTGGATCCAGCTGCCGATTTTGACGACCGCGTTTCCGCCGCTGCCAGTCGGTGGCAACGGGGAACCGAACATCGCGGTGATGGATTCCACATTCAACCCATTGGATAGCACGGCCATATGCGCACCATCGGCTTCCAGCCTTTTGGCGACCGCTATACCATCGTCTATCTGATTGCCTTTGGGACCGTCAGTCATCGAATATTTTACGATAACAGCGAGGTCTTTGCCCACAGCATCGAGCACTTTTTTGAGAACCTCAGACGGAAAATTCATTCGCTTTTCTATTGAACCACCAAAGTCATCGCGACGCTTGTTATACACGGGAGACACGAATTGGCTCAGCAGATAACCGTGTCCCATATGCAATTCTACCGCGTCAAAGCCTGCTTCTTTTGCGCGGAGGGCGGCGGCGACAAATTCATCAGTCATCGTGCTTAGGTCATCGCGGTCCATCTTTTTCTTGAAATAGCGTCCGGACATGACGCCGACTTTGTTGAACCCGCCGCTTGATGAAAGGGGGCGGTTTGTCTTGAGCGTTTCCTTGTCGAGAAAGGTGAAGCTACCAGCATGCGTTATCTGTGCGCTTGCGGCAGCACCATGTTTGTGCACGCCTTCGGTAAGGGCACGGAAATCAGGGATGGAATCGTCATCAAGCACTGCTTGATCCAAAAAGGTGCGACCATCGGGAGAGGTTGCGCAATAGGCGACGGTCGATAGTGCGGCGCCGCCTTCAGCGATACGCGCATGGAAATTGGCCAAGCCTTTTGTCACAATTCCGCCTTTGGCCATTCCTTCGTTGGTGGCGGCTTTGACAAAACGGTTGCGCAGTTTGAGCGGACCGATTTGCAGGGGGCTAAAAGCTGATGTCATACTCGAATCCCAAAAATCCTGTTCAATTTGACGCATTTGCCGTTTTTACTGGCATTAAGTCAACAGAATGCGTAAAAATATATAAGAAAAATTACGAATATGATGAACGGAGAGCGAATTGAGCCATTTAAAGGATAAGGTCGCACTTATAACCGGAGCAGGTCAAGGTGTTGGGCAGGGTATCGCGCTGGCTTTGGCCGCTGAAGGGGCAAAGATTGCAGTGACCGGGCGGACGTTGGGAAAGCTTGAAGCCACGTGCAATCTTATTGAAGAACGGGGCGGTTCGTCCATTGCACTGGAAGCCAACGTCAAAAGTGCAGATGATCTTGCACGCATTGTCGATGAAACTGCATCCAAATTGGGTGGCCTCGATGTTTTGGTCAACAACGCGCAAGAAGTGCCGCTTGGTCCGCTTGATAAAGTTACGGACGAGGCTTTCACGGCCGGTTTTGAATCCGGGCCGTTGGCGGCGCTCCGGCTGATGAAACTTGCCCGGCCTCATATGGTAAAAGCTGGAGGCGGGGTGATATTCAATCTGGTTTCTTCGGCCGGCATCCGATGGGATATGGCAGGATATGGGGCTTATGGATCGGTGAAGCAGGCGATGCGTCCGCTGACGCGCGCCGCGGCTTCGGAATGGGGCGGTGACAATATCCGCGTTCTTTCGATAGCGCCACATGCGGAATCGCCTGGGATGAAATATTGGATCGAGAATAATCCGGACGAAGCAAAAGAGTTTTTCAAATCGATTCCACTCGGCCGGGTGGGTAAGTGCGAAGAGGATATTGGTCGCGCTGTGGCAAGCCTTTGTGCGCCCAACATGGCCTATTTAACCGGTGCGACCATTCCGCTGGATGGTGGGCAAGCCAATTTCGACTAGAGGATGTAAATGGAAAAAATATTTTGTGCATTATGGGGTGCTGACCCGCAAAAACTGCTGACAGAAGTCACAAAAAAGCTAGCGAATACTGGTGCGAAGAACATTCGGATCAATATTCAAGACGCTGCGGTTGAGGATGGCGCTGGTCTAATTCAAAGTCGCGGCGATCCGTTGCCCAACGCAATCCTGCAATTCTGGTTGTCGTCCTCGAACGAGATTTTCCGAAATGCTTGTGACGCGATCGTGAATGAATATTGTGATCGGTTCGATAGCTGGCTGGTTGCGGAATCACAGATCATCACCAATGAGAAGCATCCGCCGCAATCCGAGCAACGTTGCGCAGGCTTCTCTCAGATCGCTTTCCTAACGTTACCCCCGGGAATGGATTGGCAAGAGTGGCGCAATGTTTGGCGCGATTATCACACCCAGATTGCCATCGATACGCAATCAAACTTCGAATATGTTCAAAATCTGGTGATTGAACCGCTGACAAAGGGGGCTGTCCCATATGTCGCGATTGTTGAAGAGTGTTTTCCGATAGAGGCGCTAACCGATCCTTTTGTATTTTTTGATGCGGCAGGCGATCAGGAAAAATTTGATCAAAATCTTGCGGCAATGATGGAGAGCTGTGGGCGGTTTATCGCGCCGGGTACAATTGATGTATTCCCAACCAGTCAATATAATTTTGGATAATATTGATGATTTGCGTAATAAAAATAGCTTTCAATTCCGCAAATCTAGGTTATTTATCCGTTTGATATCAAAAATGCGTCGAATCGGGAGAGTATAGGCATGGCTGAAACCAAAGTAGCACTGGTGACCGGAGCAAGTCGCGGAGCGGGGGCTGGCATAGCTCGGGGCTTCGGTGAACTTGGCTACACTGTCTATGTCACAGGACGCACTATAACCCCAGGTGATGCAAGGGGTTGGGATGGAACGGTCCTGCCCGGCACGGTTGCGGAAACTGCGGCCAAGGTCACGGAGCTTGGTGGCAAGGGGATCCCGGTCATGTGCGATCATGGGGACGATGAGCAGGTCGCAGCGCTTTTTAAGCAGATAGAGGAAGAGCAGGGCCAATTGGATGTATTGGTGAACAATGCCGCTTATATTCATCATCAGTTGATCGAGAAGAAACCATTTTGGGAAAAGGAACTGGATGCCGCCAAAATACTCGATGTCGGATTGCGTTCTGCCTATGTTGCGAGCTGGCATGCCGCCAAGATGATGGTGAAGCAGGGCAGCGGTGTGATCGCATTCGGGTCTTCCTTTGGTGCCAGCTGTTATATGCATGGCCCAGCCTATGGTGCCCAGAAGGCGGGGCTCGACAAATTTGCGCATGACATGGAGCATGATCTTCGCGAAACTGGCGTGATGGCGGTTTCTATCTGGTTGGGGCCGCTGGTTACAGAACGTTCGTTGATCGCGCAGAAAACCAATCCCGAGCAATATGAGGGCTTTATTGAAACGGCAGAGAATCCGGAATTTACGGCGCATATATTGGATGCCATGGACAAGGCGCCCAATCGCGCCGAGCTGTCGGGGCAGACCTTGATTGGCGCGGAGATTGCCAAGGAGCTCGGCATAACCGATCGTGGGAAGGAGCGTCCCAGCTATCGAGACATGCTGGGTACACCTCCTACGAAAAACCCGGCTGCTGTTTACTAGGATTGCATTTTGACCAATATTGACCCTGTCTTTGCAGCCGTAACGGCTCCCGGTTCACCCTTTGAAATCGGCGAACGTGACGGCATTCAGCAATTCACAGCGGCTCCGCCCGATCTTAATATGTTGATCGATGCGGCACGACGTCACGGTGACAAGACGTTTATCGTTGAAGGTGAGAAACGCCTGTCGTTTGAAAATGTGTTTCAACTTCGTGATGCTTTGGTTGGCGCGCTTGAAATCGAACGTGGTGACCATGTGGCCATTTGTATGCGCAATCGAGCCGAATGGATGATCGCCTTTCTAGCGGTCCAACGCGCCGGTGGTGTGGCGGTTTTGGTGAACAGCAGGGGTGCGCCTGAAGAATTAGCGAGCGCCGTTGGTGATGTGGATGCTAAGTTGGTTCTGGCTGATTCCGAGCGCGCAGCATTGCTACGCGAAGGCGGCTATGCGGGCCGGATCATAGAAGCAGATGATTTTCCCAGTGAAGGTCCGTCATTGAGCGAACAAACGCCTGCCAATCCTGATGATCCTTGCGTCATTTTGTTCACGTCCGGCACGACCGGGCGGGTAAAAGGCGCAGTGCTTACCCATAAAAACCTGATTACCGGTCTTTTGTCGATGCAGCTGTCCGGTTTCATGGTGCTCCACAACATGGCAAACCAGATGGATGTTTCCGTGGAAACCATCCTCGCCAATATGCCGCAGCAGGCGGTGTTGCAGGTTTATCCATTGTTCCATATTTCCGGGCTTGGTTCAGCGTTTCTTTCGCCGTTATTCTCGGGCACGAAAATTGTAATCATGCGCCGCTGGAATGCAGCAGAGGCCATGAAGACCATCCAGGACGAGCAGATTACCCAGTTTACCGCAGTGCCAACCATGTTGTGGGACATGGTAAGCGCGGCCAAAAACAAAGGTGCAGATTTGGCTTCGCTTCGCAACATTGGCACGGGTGGCCAGGCGTTGCCGGTCAACCTGCTCGATGCCGTGCGGGAAATTTGCCCCCAAGCGGTGATGGGCACGGGCTATGGCATGACCGAAACTTCGGGCAGCGTGGCAATGGCGGTCGGTGAAGATTTCGTCCGGAATCGCGCATCGGCTGGCCGAGTGCTTAATTTGGTTGATATGAAAATCGTGGATTCTGACGGCCAAGCGCTACCCCAAGGCGAGCCTGGTGAGATCGTTGTGCGTGGTGCAATGGTTATGAAGGAATATTGGAACAATCCGGAAGCCACCAAAGAGGTGCTTGGCAAAGACGGCTGGCTTAACACTGGCGATATTGGTTATGTCGATAGTGAAGATTATGTCTTCATCGTTGATCGAAAGAAAGACATGGTGATCTCCGGTGGTGAAAATATCTATTGCGCCGAGGTTGAGCGAGTGATGAGCGAGATGCCCGAGGTCGCAGAATGCGCGGCATTTGGGATAGCCGATGAACGACTTGGTGAATTGTTGGTCGCTTTTGTTGTAGCCAAGGATATCAGCGAGCAAGCCATCATCGACACAGTCGGTATAAAATTGGCGAAATATAAAGCGCCGGGGGCGGTAAGATTCTCCGCTGAGCCGCTGCCACGCAATCATGTTGGAAAAGTAGATAAAGCAAAATTACGGGCCATCTGGCCCGAAATGACGGGAGAAAAAGCCTGATGGGAATGCCCACTGATATTGGTATTGTTGATTGTATGCTCGGTATTCCAGAAGCGGAAGACCGTTCGGAATGGTTCGAGAGCTTCAAGCCTTTGCTCAAGGATGAAGAGAGCCGCAAGATGTTCAGCATGCCTGCGCAATATATGTTCAAGGACGTTCCGCAGACGGGCAAAGTCGATGACTATGTCAGCTGGACCGTGGACCAGATGGACCGGTTTAACATTGAAAAAGCGCTGGTCGGGTGGAACGAAAATGAAACGTCCCGGAAAGCGCTTGCGAAATTTCCAGACCGTTTTGCGTTCGAGCTTCCTTGTGACCCGAACAAGGGCATTGACGAAGTCAAGAGGATCAAGCGCATCCATTCAGAAGTTGACCTTAAGGCCATCAGTGTATTCCCGTCTGGGACGAACCCGCAAGTCGCGATCAATCATAAATATATGTTCCCGCTCTATACGGCGGCTGCGGAGCTGGATATCCCGATCTGTATCAACGCAGGGATTCCTGGGCCGCGTATCCCTATGGAAACCCAAAAGGTTGAGCACCTCGATGAGGTCTGTTGGTTCTTCCCGGATTTGAAAGTCGTGATGCGACATGGTGCGGAACCATGGGAAGCTTTGGCGGTTAAACTGATGCTGAAATGGCCAAATCTCTATTATTCCACGAGTGCCTTCGCGCCGAAACATTATCCCAAGGCAATCATCGATTATGCCAATACCCGGGGTAGCGATAAAATCATATATGCAGGATATTTCCCGATGGGATTGAGTCTGGACCGGATATTCGGCGACATGCCCAAAGTGCCTTTCAAGGATGAAGTTTGGCCGAAATTTTTGCGTGAAAATGCGATCAAAGTTTTCGGGCTTTGAGTTAAGTGGGGGCTGGGAAGTCTGCTCCTTATCTAACCATCAACCGGCTTGCTGAGACAACCCCAGCAACCGGAGGCCACCATCTGGTGGATGAAATTTGAAGGAGATAATTATGGCTGGTTCAGATCATGGTCCTGCGGGTGATGCAAGGACGGCTCCGGTTGCTGTTTGGCAAGTCTTGGAGAAAATGAGCAAGGAAGAATTGCTCGAATGGCGCAAGGCGGACGTGATCAATCGAGCGCCGCTGGCCGATCGTAATCTGGATATGCCCTTTGCTTATGGCTGGTATCCGGCGATGCTGTCATCTGACCTTGCTGTTGGCGAAGTTAAGCCGTTGCGTTATTTTTCAACCGATCTGGTCATTTGGCGCGGTGAAGATGGTGTGGTGCGAATGCTCGATGCTTATTGCCGCCATCTGGGTGCGCATATGGGCTATGGTGGTCGGGTTGAAGGCAATAATCTCGAATGCCCTTTCCACGCTTGGAGCTATAATGGCGAAGGCACTGTTGAGAGCATTCCTTATTCCAAATCCATCCCTCCACAGGTTAAGCGACCGTGTGAGAAGCAATGGCCGGTTAGCGAAGCCAATCGCTGGATATGGTTCTGGTATCATCCAACCGGTGCAGCCCCCGAATGGGAAGTCGAGCATGTGCCGGAGGCGACAAGCGATGACTGGACGGATTATGATATCGTCGAATGGAATGTTTACGGTAGTCTACAAAATATGGCTGAAAATGGCGTGGATGCCGCACATTTCAAATATATTCATGGCGCGGCATCGATGCCCGATTATGAATTCCAATGGGGTGATATCTGGCGTTCGGCGAGCCTGAAAATGAAAATGGGTACGCCGCAAGGTGAAGTTGATGGCGGAATTGCTTTCAAGAATATTGGCCCAGGGCAGAGCTGGACACGGTTCACCGGTATTTCTGAAACAATCTTGATTTCCTGCATCACACCTGTTGAGAAAGATCATGTCCAGGTTCATTTTTGTTTCTCGCAGCCAAAGGCGCAGGCCGAAGGACCGATGGCCGGAATCGCCCGGGCGATAATCAAGGATATTTGCAAACAATTTGATCAAGACAAAGTAGTCTGGGATCGACAGAAATATCTGCCGGATGCCCTGATATGTGCTGGTGACGGGCCGATAGCCAAATTCCGTAAACATTATGCCCAATTTTATGTGGAATCAGACAAATGAAATATATCGCATTTTTACTGGCATCGCTTCTGTTTGCTTCCTCCGTCTCCGCCGAGGTCACCATATATATGGGAGGCCCCATTATCACTATGGCCGGTGATGAACCTCAGACGGTTGAAGCGGTTGCTGTGGATGACGGGATTATCATCGCGGTCGGCACGAAGGAGGCTGTCAACAAAGCGGCCGGGAAGAAGGCAAGGCAAGTCAACCTGGCCGGCCGCACCATGCTACCGGGCTTTATCGATGCACACGGCCATATCTCGGCTGTGGGCGCGACCGCCGGTTTGGCAAATCTGTCGCCATCTCCTGTAGGTCAGGTGAACAGTATTGCTGATTTGCAGGAAACATTGCGCAATTATGAGCGGCCCCAGGGAGTTCCGGTGATCATCGGATGGGGCTACGACGATTCATTGATTACGGAAAAACGCCATCCGACGCGGCAAGAATTGGACGCCGTTTCGACCGTTACCCCGATCATGATCTCGCACGCGAGCGGTCACCTTGGCGTGATGAACAGTGCCATGCTCAAAATGGTTGGCATTACCGCAGAAACGCCCAATCCGGTGGGTGGTGTCATTCGGCGCGAGCAGGATGGGAAAACCCCGAACGGAATTCTCGAGGAAACCGCCTGGTTCAACAATCTAAAGATGCTTGCTCCAAAATCTCCTGAAGCAAGCCTGCCGGCCCTGATGGCTGGGGCAAAGATTTACGCAGCAAGCGGAATCACAACGGCACAAGATGGCCGTGTAATGCCTGAGGCATGGGCTTCTCTGGCAATCGCCAATGAACGGGGTCAGTTGCCCATTGATATTGTTGCTTTGATTGCCGGTGAACAGCAATGGTCGGCCGAGGTGCTCGCGAAAGTCGGCAAACCGTCAAATGGTCGCATCCGGATTGCGGGCATCAAACTTATACTCGATGGCAGTCCACAAGGACGTACAGCCTGGCTTCGCGACCCCGTGCCCGTTCCACCGGAAGGACAGGGGGCCGATTATCACGGCTATGGTTTGATGAGCGCTGAGACGCTCACCGCCAAATTGAAATGGGTAGCAGACAATGACTGGCAATTATTTGCTCACGTCAATGGAGATGCGGCGGCACAGGCATTGATAGACGGTGTCAGAGCGAGCGGACTGTCAGGCAAGCGCACCGTTGCGATTCACAATCAGGTGGTCGGTGCTGATCAGCTACCCGAAATGCTGAAACTGGATATTCATCCGAGCTTTTTTGCAAATCATACGTTTTTCTGGGGCGACTGGCACCGTGAAGTCTCTATCGGCCAGAAACGGGCTGACTTCATTTCACCGCAAGCCAGTGCCTGGAAAACCGGGCTCCGCCCGACGGCGCATAATGACTCACCCGTGGTACCAACAGACATGATGCGTTTGGTCTGGTCATCGGTAAACCGGCGCACCCGGTCGGGCGACATTTTGGGGCCGCTCGAGCGGATATCCCCCTATCGGGCATTGCAACAAGTGACGATTAACGCCGCCTGGCAGATCCATGAAGATGACAGCAAGGGCAGCATTGCCAAAGGTAAGCGCGCCGACTTGGTCGTTTTGGACGGCAACCCCTTAACAACAGAAGCAATGCAATTGAAGGATATCAAGGTCGTTGCCACAATCAAGGATGGGCAAACCGTCTTTGGTTCACTGAAAGATTAGCCAATGAGAAAACTTCTTCTGATCGTTTTGGGGGTGATCATAATCGGTGCTGGCGCCGGGATTTATTATGTTGAGTCCAAATATCTTGGCATTGGACTTCCCTGGAATGACTCTGTTGATTTGGCGGAAATGCCTGACCTGCCAGAACCGGTCGCTCAGTTAACCGCTGATAGTTCAGGAAAAATCTATTTTCCAACGAAGAGCCCCTATGATTTTTCGCGTCTCTTGACTGGCTTTGACGAGCTTTCATCGCATAGCGGGGTAGGAGAACTTTCCCTGCCAGACGATGCCAGTGCCGAGAATCCGGTGCCAGCGATAATAATATTGCACGGAAGTGGTGGCATCAAGGCTGAGCGGGAAACGGCATATGCTGCCATGTTCAACAAAATGGGTATCGCGGCCTTTGTGCTAGATTATTACACGCCGCGCGGAAATGCAGAGGAAGAACATTATATTCGCAAAGTTCTGTCTGCGACCGAGAGTGATATCATCGTCGATGCATTCTCGGCACTCAAACTGATTGGCACACATCCAGCGATCGATGCAGCGAAAATCGGCGTGACTGGATATTCCTATGGCGGGATGGTGACACGCTATGTCCTCGATCCTCGTCTCAAGAATATTGTCGCTCCTGATGTCCCGCCCTTTGCTTTGCACATGGATTTTTACGGGCCCTGCCATCAGGTGCTCGGCGAAGACCAGACCACGGGCGGTGCGTATCTCGCTATCTTTGGTGATCAGGATAACAGCGTTGATCCAAAGGCCTGTGCCAAGGTGCAAGAAACACTGAAAGCGAACGGCGTTTCGGTGGAAAGCCACATGCTTAAGGGCGCAGGTCACGCGTGGGAAAGCAGCGTTGAGCGGGCGATGTCAGACAATCCTTATGTTCGCGATTGCGAATTTTCTTATCATCCTGAAACCGGCGATCCATTGGTAGACGGGGAACCAGTGTCCAAAGCAAAGGTCAATGCGACCCGTGGTGAGCGGGCCTTTGTGCGAACGGCTATCAGCATCGAAACCCCACATTGTATTGGCGAAGGCTATGTGATCGGCAACGATCCGGCCTCCGACAAAAAAGCTAAGGCTATCATGATAGAATTCCTGAAAAAACAGGGATTTGCCAAAGAAGGAATGCGCTAAATGAGAGGTTTGTCTGACAAGGTCGGTATCATCGCTGGCGGCGGTCGCGGCATTGGTGCGGCCACTGCGAAGCGACTTGCGAGTGAAGGTGCGCATATCGTAATCGGCGATATCATGGGTGACTGGGCGCGCGAAGTCGCCGATGCCATTGTCGCTGAAGGCGGGAAAGCCATAGGTGTGGATTTGGACGGCACTTCGGAAGAGTCCCAAAAAGCCATTGTCGATGCCGCAGTCTCGGAGTTTGGCGGGCTTGATTTTTATCACAGCAATCTGGCAGGCGGCACCGAAGGCGATATTGATGCGCTCAACTGTTCGATCGAAACGCTCGATAAGAGCTTTGCAATCAACGCCAAGAGCCATTTCATAGCGACCCAGGCCGCGCTTCCAGTGATGTTGGAGCGGGGGGAAGGCGCGATGATTTATACCTCGTCCGGAGCGGCCTCAGGCGGAAGCCCTTGGCAGGTTGCCTATCCGATGACGAAAAACGCGATCCATGCTTTGGCACGTCATGTTGCAAGCAAGTGGGGCAAGAAAGGCATTCGCGCCAATGTAATATGTCCAGGCGTGGTGCTGACCGAAGCGGTTAAGATTCACATGACGGATGAACAGGTGGCCGGTTCCTTGAAACGAATGCCACACACGCGCTTGGGTGAGCCTGAGGACATCGCAGCTGCCGTTGCATTTCTAGCCTCGAAAGATGGCGAATGGGTCAACGGGCAAGTCTGGCACGTCAATGGCGGCATGCAGTTCCGCGATTGATGGAAGCAACCTCCCAGCCCCGTCTGACGAACAAGTGGATCGTTCTGTTATTGCTGCTCGGCATTTCTGTGTTCAACTATGGAGACCGATATCTGTTGGCCGGCCTTGTTGAGCCGATCAAAGCGGAATTTAGCGTATCCGACGGATTTATGGGACTGTTGCTCGGCCCTGCATTTGCTGTCTTCTATTCGATTCTGGCCATCCCGTTCGCAATTTACGCAGACCGGCATTCGCGCATCAATATCATCTGCGCGGGCTGCGTTATCTGGAGCCTCTTTACGGTCCTGGGTGGTTTTGCCGATAGTCAATATACGTTAGCGGCGGCTCGCGTGGGCGTCGGTGTCGGCGAGGCTGCATTTCAGGCACCGGCTTTCTCGCTGATCGCCTCGTATTTCAAGCCTGAACAACGGGGTAAGGCCTTCGCGGTAATGGCATTATCCGTCTATATAGGCCAGATATTGGGTTATAGTGGCGGGCCGGCGATTGCCGCGCAAAGCGACTGGCGTATGGCTTTTATAGTCATGGGTTCCGCGGGGTTTGTGGTCGTTGCACTTGCATGGCTTTTGGTAAAGGAACCGCCGCACGAAAAGACCTCTGTGAAGCACCCACCGTTATTCGACACATTCCGCCAGTTAATTCGTGTATCCAGCTATCGCTACATGGCAATTGGCATGGGGCTCGGTGTTATGTCCGGTATTGCCTTCGGATTTTGGGGGCCAACGCTGTTCTCCAGAGCTTATGACATGAGCCAAACCGAAGCAGGCAGCGCATTCGGGGTTGCCTTTACCATCCCTGCTTTCTTGGGTGTTATCGGGTTCGGGGCATTGGTCGATTATCTGACAAAAAATGGTTATGGACGGGCGCTGATGCTATCGGCCATTGCATTGCTGTTCGCCACTTTGTCGATCATGGGCGCGATTTGGGCATCATCGGTCGACCATGCGGTGCTTTGGGCAATTCCTGCGGGACTGTTGGGCGGAGGTTGGTCGGTCGGTCTATATGCGAGCTTGCAGTATATACTTCCCGACAGAATGCGCGCGACCGGAACCGCTTTGGCGATGCTTATTGTGAATATCCTAGGCTTTGTTTTGGGGCCTTGGATAGCTGGGGGAATAAGCGACTATTTCGGCGCAGACGCGACCGGAATTCGACAGGGACTGACCGTCGTCGTTCCGGTCGGCATCGTTGGTGCGCTGCTTATCTGGTTGGGTGCCAAAACATTGGAGCAGGATCAAAGTCTTCTAGCAGATAAGGAAGGCGACTAGCTCTCGGGGGGCTGCGGAGCGCCGGGTACTGACATATAATAATGGCCGGCGTTGAGCCCGCCATCGACAGATAGTTCAGTTCCATAGCAGTAAGCGCCGTCGTCAGAAGCGAGATAGGCTGCCGCCGCTCCGATATCGTCAACAGATCCGGATCGCTGAGCAGGGTAGATCCAATAGCCTTTGTCATAGGTTTCACGGGGGACATTGGTCGGATTTGCCATAGGAGTCAGTATGCCGCCGGGATGGATCGAGTTGACCCTGATACCTCTTGGGCCAAGTTCCAGTGCCAAAGACTTGGTGAATCCGCGAACCCCGAATTTTGAAGCGCAATAGGCGGTTAGTCCGTTTGCACCAGATATACCGTCGGCGGAACTCATATTGACAATAGACCCGCCTCCGGCGCGTTCAATGAACGGGATGGCTGCCTGCGAACCCATGATTGTACCGATTAGATTGACGTTGATGATTTGACGAATATCCTCTTCGGACAGGTCATCCAGCCGCGCGAATTTCAATATTCCGGCGTTGTTGACCAGGATATCTAGCTGACCAAATTTCTCTTCGGCGATTGTGAGCGCACGATTCCAGGCTTCGGACGAAGTGACATCAAGCGACGCAAAGGCAGTCTTGTCGCCCAGCTCACTCGCGAGCTGCTGTCCTTCAGTCTCGAGAACGTCGGTGATCAATACATTGGCGCCTTCTGCGACAAAGCGCCGGACGATTCCTTCGCCAATGCCCCGCGCCCCGCCGGTGACCATCGCTGTTTTTCCCGTCAATCTTTTCATCAAGCGCTCCATTATTTGTCCCGCAACTTTTGCTGGATTTTCCTCTAATAATACGCAATCATGGGTTTCAAAGAGAAAAATGTTACGAAATGCGAAAAAATTATGGCATCAGATAACGCAATATTTGAATCAGGCTGTGCTTTGGTTATCGGTGCAAGCGGTGGAATCGGCGGCAAAGTAGCCGAAGTATTGGCACAGGATGGCGCTGATTTGGCGTTGGTCTGCAATCGCAATGAAGGCCGGATCAAGGCTATTGCCGATAGCGTGGAAACGAAAGCGACCTGTCACCAAGCGGATGTCACCGACAAGCAGTCAATAGAGACTCTGATTGAACAAGTCTGCGCGGATCACGGCCGGATCCATACGTTGGTTTGGGCAGCTGGACCGCTGGTGGAACAACATGCTTTGGCCGATACACCGGAAGAAGAATGGGATCATGCTTTCGCCGTGGAATCACGAGGGTTGTTCCTTGCGATACAGTTGCTGCTCCCGCACATGCGAGAGAAAGAGGGCGGTTCCATCGTTCATCTGGGCTCTGCGGGACATTTGCGTTGGCCACCACGCGATGGTTTGTCGGTGGTCCCGAAAGCCGCAAATGAAAGTCTGATTAAGGGAATTGCGCGAGAAGAAGGCCAGCATGGTATCAGGGCGAATAGTGTGCTTGTCGGCGTTATAAATGCTGGTATGTTCCATGAGTTGATGACAAAGGGCGCTTTCCCTGACGGTTGGGAAGAGGAAACAAAGAAGATGCTCAGTATCAAACGCTGGGGCCAGCCCGAAGAAATTGGCTATGCTGTTAGCTGGTTGGCATCAAAGCGAGCAGGCTATGTAACCGGGCAGCAGATTAATGTATCCGGCGGATTTGGAATATGAGAGATTGTGAATGAGTGACGATTTTCCAGTAGATGATATGGACATGGCGATTGTTGAGCAATTGCGACTTAACGGGCGTGCCACCAATCAGCAAATAGCCGACAAGCTGGAGCTGACCGCTGCCACCGTTTCTGCGCGTATCCGTCGGATGGAAAAAGCAGATAAATTGCGCGTTGTCGCTGTGTCGGACTTTGCTGCACACGGGTTTAACGTGTTGATGGAAGTGGCGATCGAAGTGGATGGTCGGCCGGCATCCGAAGTTGCGCAAGAGCTGGCCGAATTCCCAGAGGTCTTTGCTGCCCATTTGGTCACCGGCCGTTATGATATCGATATGTTGGTCGCATTGCATGATTTTGATGATTTGGCAGATCTGCTTCTCGAGAAATTTTCTCAAGTGCGCGGCATCCGATCAATGGTTCCGGCGATTGTGGTTGATGTTATCAAATATAAATTCGATGTCGCTCCAATCGAAGCGAGGGAAGCGCTATGAGTCAGCCACTTATTGATGATCTTGACCATCAGTTGATCGAGATCCTGTCCAAGGATGCACGGATTTCCAACCGCAAGATCGCGGCGGATCTGGGTGTGACCGAAGGAACGGTTCGTGGCCGGATTAAACGATTGCAGCAGGAAGGCATGATTGCCTTTACAGCGATCACCAGCTTTGGGCTCGCAAACCGCTCCAGGATGGCCTTCATCGGTGTGCAGGCTGACATTGATCAAGTGAAAAATGTTGCTGCGGAAATTGCAGAGCTGCCCATGGTCAATGCCGTAATGGTCACCATGGGGCGGTTCAACATTCTAACCTTTTGTCTTTTTACCGAGTTGGATAAGCTCCATGAAGTGGCGTCTGACCAGATTCTAGCGATAAAAGGTGTGCACCATGTGGAAACATCTATTGCCGTAAAGACCGTAAAATATAATTCCCGGACTGTGAAAATCACGAAAGACTAGCTGTTTGTGATCAACAGCAGCGGGGCGCGAATTTTAGATTTTGCGTAAAAATAATCCATATATAATACGCATAACATCAAGGCGCTGTTCTTTCGGCAATAAACTGCATTGCATTTTGTCAAAATAATTCTGTATATCCATTGTTGGATTTAAGAGGATTCGGAACAATGGCGACAACTGCAGAATATGGTCTGGGCGAATATACATATCCGCGTGGCTGGTTCATGGTTGGCGCCTCCGAAGAAGCCACAACAAAACCGGCAGGCGTTCGCTTTTTTGGCGAAGATATGGTGCTCTATCGCGGAGAGTCCGGCCGGGTGTTTCTGGTGGAAGCCTATTGCCCGCATATGGGTACGCATTTGGCTAATAATTCGACATCTTATGTGGTCACCGACAATGAGCATGTCGAAGGTGACAATATCCGTTGTCCTTATCACGGCTGGCGATTTGGGCCGGACGGCAGCTGCAATGATATTCCTTATTCACCAGCACCGCCACCCAAGAAGGCGTGCCTGAAAAGCTGGAAAGTGGAAGAGCGGGCAGGCTGTATCTGGATGTGGCATGACGAAGAAGGCGGTGCGCCAGACTATGATCTGCCAGAATTTGAAATGTGGGATCAGCCGCATTGGGTGAATTGGAAGATCGACATATTGGGTGAGCTGGAATCCCACCCCCAGGAAATTGTCGATAATATGGTGGACAAGGGTCACTTGGGACCCGTTCATGGCTCAATGGATATGGTGCTCTTTGAAAATGTATTCAGCGACCATACGATCCGTCAGGTTTTGACCGCTGGTCATAAAACACTCGCGGCCTCGGGCGGAGAACCGATGACCAATGACACTTGGTATACCGGGCCGGGCATCTTGCAGTCGATCATGGTTGGCGAATATCCTTCGCATATGCTGATCGCGCACACACCGGTGGAAGATGGCAAGGTTAAAGTCTGGCATGCATTGATGGTGAAGGTCGTCAATGAAGTTCCAACCGAAGAAGATGTCGCAATGGGACGCGGCTATCAGGCGGCCAGCCTGGCAGCTTTCTCGCAAGACTTTGAAATCTGGGGAAATAAGCGCGCCTGTATCAATCCGATGATGGTGAAGGGGGATGGTCCGTTCGATAAAATGCGGATCTGGTACAAACAGTTTTTCAATCCGCGGGTCCGTGCCGGCGAATTCCAGAAACGTGCCAATGGCAAATATGTTTCTCAGGGAACTCTGAACAACCCTTGGGACGAGGTGGCTTGAGATAAGACTGGTTTTGGCCAATTGGGGGATTGGCCACGACAAGGGTCAGGGAAGATCACTCCTCCCTGGCCCTTTTTCTTTGGAGTTTTTATGACTGAAAAACTGTTCGAGCCGATTGCATTGGGCGCCTTGGAAATGGCCAATCGCATCATCATGGCGCCGATGACCCGCGACCGGGCAGGGCCGCATGATGTGCCGACCGATCTGATGGTCGAATATTATAGGCAGCGGGCATCCGCTGGATTGATTGTGACCGAAGGGACCCAGCCCAGCCGGGAAGGCAAGGGCTATTGGCGCACGCCGGGCATCTATTCTCAAGAGCAGATTGATGGCTGGGCCAAAGTGGCGGAAGCTGTGCATGGCGAAGGCGGCAAGCTGGTCATGCAGATCATGCATTGCGGTCGCGTTGTCGTGGCGGACAATCGGGAATATGACGCAGATGTCATCGCTCCATCAGCCATTGCTTGTGGTGACAAAGTCCCGGGGCCGGACGGCGTACCAACGGCAACCGCTATCCCACGCGGATTGGAAACGGATGAAATGCCGGCACTGATTCAAGAATTTGCGCAAGCCGCGAAAAACGCTAGGGCAGCCGGAATTGACGGTGTCGAGCTTCATTGCGCCAGTGGATATTTGGTCCATCAATTCCTGAATTCACGTAGCAATCAACGCGAGGATCAATGGGGTGGGGCAGTGGAAAACCGCATTCGTTTCCCTGTCGCAATTTTGCAGGCGATGGCGGATGCTATTGGCGGGAATCGCGTTGGTTTTCGCATCTCTCCCGGCAACCCGTATAATGATGTCGATGTGAACGATCCGGAAGCCACATTCGCACCATTTCTGAAGGCCGCCAACGATCTTGGCTTGGCCTATGTGCATGTTGTGGACATGGGACTGGAAGGATTGGAGGCGTTATCGATGATCCGCGATAACTGGTCTGGTCCTATTATCACCAACAATGGTCTGAAAGCAGATAGCGCCAACGCGATTCTGGCAGCAGGCCGAGCGGAGGCCGTGTCCTTTGGACGCGCCTTTATCGCAAACCCTGATCTTGTCGAGCGGATCCGAGATGGAGTTGCGCTGGCGAAGCCCGATTATACGAAGCTCTATACTGGCGAAGCTGAGGGATATATCGACTATCCTCGGGCTGGAGAGTGAATGACTGGATTGTCGCAATATATTGCGGTAGCTATAGTTTTCGAACTAGATTCGAAAAAGCAGAAATGTTTGTCAGGGGTGGATAGAAATGAAGCGCGGTCTATTGTTTTTATTGGGGTTTTTTGTTGTCGCGGGCGTGGGTGCCTATTTCTACTATGGCAAAGCGCCGCCATCGGCTGAAGGGTTTAGCAACGAGACAACCCCCAATCTGGCGAGCCTCGTAAAAACGCGCACAAGCACCGAGCAACCCAATGTCATCATCCTGCTTGCCGACGATCTGGGTTGGGCCGATGTCGGTTATCATGGCAGCGATATCAAGACGCCCAACATTGACCGTTTGGCCAAAGAAGGTATGCGATTGGAGCGCTTTTACGCGACCCCGATTTGTACTCCGACACGCTCTGCGATGATGACGGGACGGGATCCGATCAAGCTTGGCCTTGCCAATGCTGTATTGATGGCGTGGCAAGATGGCGGTGTGTCGCTCGATGAAAAATTCATGCCGGAGAGTTTTAAGGATGCGGGCTATGATACCGCAATGATTGGGAAATGGCATCTAGGTCATACGATCGAACAGCATTTGCCGAACGCCCGCGGTTTTGATCATTTCTATGGCCATGTGAACACGCAAGTTGACTATTTTAATCACGAATTTGCCAAGGGGCATGATTTCCAGGAAAACGGAAAAATTGTCGATCACAAAGGCGAATATGCAACCGATGTGCACGGAGACCAATCTGTCCGCTTCCTGACCGAATTGCGCGACAAGACCAAACCTTTCTTCCTTTATGTGCCCTTTTTGGCCCCCCATTCTCCCATTGAGGCGAAGCAAGAGGATATCGACAAATATCCGCGGCGCATCGATACGCCGGTCGGTCCAAAGAAAACCTATGCCGCGATGGTCGACAGCATGGATCAGGCGATTGGCCGGATATTGGATACGCTCGACGAGCAAGGGATTGCCGACAACACGATCATCTTATTCTACAGCGACAATGGAGGTTATCCCAATTTCGGTGCGGACAACACGCCGCTAAGGGGTGGAAAGCTCGAGACATTTGAAGGCGGCATCAGGGTCGCTGCGGTCATGCGCTGGCCGGAAGTTCTCCCCGCCAATACCGTCAATGATGCCGTGATTTCGGTGATTGACCTGTTCCCGACCTTGGCCAGTGCTGCCGGGATTACGGCGGGCAATGTCAAAGAAATTGACGGCGTAGATCGCTGGCAAGCCGTGCTCGGGAAGGGTGATCATTGGCGCGGCAAGCCTCTGATCTTCACCTCTAACATTCCCCTGTACAACCATTTCCAATATGGCGTGCTCGACGGAAAATGGAAAATGGTGCAAACCGTCAACCATCTGCGACGCGAAACAGAAGTCGAAACCCTGCTATTTGACGTGTCTGCCGATCCCAATGAAAAGTCCGATCTGGCGACCAAGCATCCAGAGCAGGTCAAGCGCCTGACCGCGATATTGGATGACCGACTGGCAGAGCATCCCGTCGGCGGGACCTTTGTCCAAATATCGCCGCATCCTGGTTGGCGCGCGCCCAAAGACTATGCCGATGTTGTGTTGCCTGCTGATAAGGTGAACCAAGCGCCTCATGAAGGCTTCGGTGCGGTTGCCAGCAAGTTTTTGCAGCAACGCTATGGCGACAAAGGCAAGATAATCTACGAGTGATATGAAGCGGGCGACGTTCTTGGTTCTTGGCATTTTGGTCGTCGCGGGCATCGCCGCCTATTTCTACTATGGAGATCGATCGCCATCCTCGACCGGGTTTAGCAATGAAACCACCGCCAATCTCGCGGGTTTGGTGAAGCAACGCACGAGCAGCGAACCGCCCAATGTCATCATCATCATGGCCGATGATCTTGGTTGGGGCGATGTTGGCTATCATGGCTCAGACATTGAGACCCCGAATATTGACCGGCTCGCCCGCGAAGGCATGCGGCTGGAACGCTTCTATGCCTTGCCGGTCTGCACCCCGACGCGCTCTGCCTTGATGACAGGACGGGATCCGATAAAGCTGGGCATGGCCAATGCCGGCATCATGCCGTGGAATGATGGCGGGGTGGCGCTCGACGAACATTTCATGCCCGAGAGTTTCCGCGAGGCGGGCTATGAGACCGCGATGGTGGGCAAATGGCATTTGGGCCATACGATCGAACAGCATACGCCCAATGCGCGCGGCTTTGATCATTTCTATGGCCATCTCAATACGCAGGTTCATTATTTTGATCATAGCTTTGCCAAAGGCTATGATTTTCAGGAGAATGGAAAAACGGTTCGCCATGACGGCGAATATGCGACCGATGTGCATGGCGATCAAACGGTGCGCTACCTCAAGCAATTGCGGGACAAATCCAAGCCATTTTTCCTCTATGTCCCGTTCATCGCTCCCCATTCGCCGATGATCGCAAAGCAGGAGGATATGGACAAATATCCCCGACGGCTTGATCTGCCAGCTTCGCCAAAGAAAACCTATGCGGCGATGGTTGATAATATGGACCAAGCGATTGGCCGGATATTGGACACGCTCGACGAGCAAGGCATTGCCGACAATACGATCGTCTTATTCTTTAGCGACAATGGTGGTTTCTCCGCCTTTGGCGCGAGCAACGGGTCGCTTCGTGGCGGCAAGACCGAAACATTTGAAGGCGGCATACGCGTCGCTGCGGTGATGCGCTGGCCCGAGGTGCTGCCGGCCAATAGCGTCAACGACGCGGTTATATCGGTGATGGACTTGCTGCCGACGCTGACCGGTGCGGCCGGTGTAAAGGCTGGGAATGTCAAGGAGCTGGATGGCACGGACCGCTGGGATGCCGTGATTGGGAAGGGCGCCAACCAGCGCGCCGAACCGCTGTATTTTACCTCCAACTCGCCGGTCTACAATAGTTTCATGCACGGCGTCCTGGACGGCAAATGGAAGCTGGTCCAGAGGATCGATCACCAGCGGCGGAGCACAGACGTCGAGTCCATGCTGTTTGATGTCTATGCGGACCCCGGCGAGCAAACAGATCTGGCCGATAGATATCCTGAGCAGGTTGAACGCTTGACCATATCACTGGATGCGCGGTTGGCCGAACATCCGGTAGGCGGTGTCTATGTGCAAGTCATGCCACATCCCGGCTGGCGCGCGCCGCTAGACTATGCGGACGCGATCATCGCGGCGGACAAAATCAATGATGAACCGCATGCGGGATTTGGCTCTATTGCGTCTAAAGTCTTGCAAAGCCGCTATGGCGACAAAGGCAAGATCCTCTACGACTAGGGTGGCTAGAAGGCATCGGGCCTTAGCTGTGCATCCGTTCCGCCATCCACATAGATGATACTACCTTGCATGTAGGCGGCGGCATCGCTCAGCATAAACTCGATCACGCCGGCCATTTCATCGGCCGTTGCAACGCGGTCCTGGGGAATCGGAATGGACTCGACGCTTTTGCCAATCGTGGGATGTTCCGCCGCGCCACGGAACAGCGGGGTCTCGGTCATGCCCGGCGCAATCGCATTCAGTTGGATGCCCAGAGCGCCCCATTCGGCGGCGCGCCGACGCACAGCCCGCGCAACCGCATGTTTCGACATGCCATAGATTAAAGCGGCATGATTATCGCCGATCAATGCCATGGCCTCTTCCTCGGTGCCATCCAGGAAAGCCTTGGCCAAATCACCATTTGGATCCGCCCCCATCTGGGCAGAGTTGGATGAAATGACGGTCACGCGCGCTTTCGACCGGGCGAGCGTGTCCTTTAGCCCGTCCAATAATTCGACAGCGCCATAATAGTTGACCTTGGCGACCAATTGGCCATCGTCGAGATGGCCGCCAAGACCTGCGGCAAGTACCAATATATCAATTGTGCCACCGGATTTTTCCAGAGCACCATCGATGGCAGCCTGTCGACCCTCAGAGGTCGAGAGGTCAGCTGTAATGTCGGCGTCTTTCAGGTCGATCCCGATCACGTCATATCCCTGGGCCTGCAGCCGCGTCTTTACGCATCCGCCGATCCCCGATGCGGATCCTGAAATCACTGCCTTTTTCATATTTTAAGCCCTGTGTTGCGGATTGACCGAAACTTCATCGGTCACGATATTCGTAATCCATAGCTACAAATATTACGCAAAACTAGACGAAATAGCTATTCATAGGCTCACTATGTGACATAATGCCCAATGTGGTTACGATATACGATATCGGTTCAATTGGCTGGGAGGCTGAAAGTTGTTCAAAAAATTAATCTTGGTGGGTTTGCCTTTGATCATCATCGGTTGGTTTGTTTATGGCTATGTAGCCGAAGCGATGCTCGACCGCTCTGACCTGGATCTGGCGCTTGCGCCGGCAGCGACGACAGGCGTCCGACCGATCTCAGAGATCGCGATGCCGCCGAAAAACCTCATGGCTGCAGAGGGCGTAAACCCGTTGCCGCATGGCGAGCCAGCCCAACAAGATTCCACCATTATCGCAGGACCGATCGATATATCACGCAGATTGGAAAAGGATGAACTGGCCTTTGTCCATTTGGGACCTGGCCATTTTGGTGCGTTTAACTCCAGCGAATATCCGGATGGACGGAGGCTGTTGTG
Source organism: Parasphingorhabdus sp. (assembly GCF_039982395.1). Classification (GTDB taxonomy): domain Bacteria; phylum Pseudomonadota; class Alphaproteobacteria; order Sphingomonadales; family Sphingomonadaceae; genus Parasphingorhabdus. The sequence goes on along the minus strand of NZ_JBDWYO010000006.1, from coordinate 971,689 downwards.
GAGCAATGGAGTCAACGGGCTCTATAAGCTCGATTATGAAACCTATGAAATTTACGATCATCTGCCGACCGATAAGGCGAAAGAATTTACCCAGGAATGGGCAGACGATATAACCGCTGATCTGGATGAGAATAATGGCACCACGGCGCTTTACACGTCCTACAAGGCGCTTTCACCGCTTATGAGCCTTTCTGGCATTTACACGGTCGTGGGGCGCAATGGCTGGATCTATATTGCCAAAAAGGATGGCTCCATCGTTGCTTATGGCGACAGCGTGAAGGATGATCCGGCGTCCAAGATCGAACTGAAGGGCAAGTTTCAATTGCCTGCCGAGCTGGCTGGTGCGAGTATTGGTATGAACATGTCCTTCGATGGGTGGATTATCTTCCCGATGGAGCAGGGGCATTTGATTGCCGTTTCAGAAGACTTGAAAGAATATCGGTCGATCCGCCTGAAACATGCCGACACGGAAGATACGTCAACGCAGAGCGTTGGCTATGGCTGGGTTCGCAACTCCATTGCGATTGACAAGGACGGTGGCATTTATGTCGCTTCACGCAATCATATGCACAAAGTGATCTGGGATGGTGATCAATTCTCGACCGATGAGAAAGACGGTGCCTGGACCGCGAAATATCGGAATGGCACGGGCGAAGGCACGGGCGCAACGCCGAGCTTGATGGGCTTTGATGACGAGGACAAGTTTGTCACCATCACCGATGGCGACATTCGCATGAACGTGACCCTGTTCTGGCGCGATGCCATTCCCGCTGGCTGGAAAGCGCCGGAAGGGTCGCCATCCAACCGGATCGCCGGTTTGGCGCCGGCATCGATGGGCCAGCTGGACGTCCAGAAAATCCAGTCGGAGCAAACCGTCATTGTTGCTGGCTATGGCGCGCTGGTGGTGAACAACCGCCCGCGCAACATTCCGTTCTTTCTTCCCAAAGATGGGAATTCGTTGGGGCTTTTGAATGGGCCGCTGGGCGGCAATCCAAAATTCCAGCCTTATGGTGTGCAAAAATTCCAATGGAATCCGGCAAAGAAGCGCCTCGAAATGGCTTGGGTGAACGAGACGATGAGCTCCCCCAATGGCGTGCCTTGGGTCAGCCTGGGCAGCGGGCAAGTCTATCTGATGGGTGCGCGCAACAATGAATGGACGCTCGAAGCGCTCGACTGGGCCACCGGCCAATCGACCTTTCACTACATATTGGGCGGGCAGAAATGGAACAACGAATATTCCGGCCCGACCATTGATGAAAAGGGGCGTGTGTTTGTTGGAACCATGTGGGGCAGGGCGCGAATCCAGCCCAAATTGGTTTCTACTCGAGTCAAAGACAACTAGAGCGCCACACCGGCATTCGCGTAACATAAAAACAATTCAATTACGCATAAGGGCATAAAATGTGCCGTGAATGGCGATATCGTGCATTTTACCCTATTCAGATTACGAAATTGAATTGTGACATTGGCTTTTCCATGATAGTAAAAATGTATAAAAATCGGAAAAAATCCGATGATGCATTATTCAGGAGGGGCAGTTTATGTCATTTGTTCGAAGTTCACGGGTCATTGCGTTCGCGTCAACGACATCTCTTTTGGCTCTATCATCGCCTGCCTTTGCGCAGGACGTTACTGACAGCCAGTCAGGAAACAGCATCATTGTTGTGACCGCGCAGAAAAAATCACAAGATCTGCAGGATGTTCCGATTGCAATCGCGGCATTTGATACAGAAGCGCTAGAAACCAATCGCATCGAAGGTGTCGAAGATCTCGGCAAAGTAGCCCCAGGCGTCTATGTCACGCCAAACCCAGCCGACCCGAATGGCATTCGTTTGAATATCCGCGGTATTGGTACTTTCGATCCACAAGTTGGTCAGGACAGCCGCGTCGCGCTCTATGTTGATGGCGTCTATCTCGGCAAGTCTCAGGGCTTGGCCTTTGACTCGCCTGATCTCGAACGGGTGGAAATTCTCAAGGGGCCACAAGGCACTTTATACGGTCGGAACTCTGTTGCCGGCGCGGTGAATTTGATCTCGGCACGGCCCAATGCTGATGGTTGGTCCGGCAAGCTTAGCGCTGAATATGGCCGTTTCAATCATATGAAATTCAGCGGCGCTGTGAACATCCCCGTTGGTGATGTCGGTGGCCTGCGTATTTCCGGCCTGACAACTGATCGTGATGGCTGGGTGAAAAATGACGGCCCGGGCGTTGATTTTGGCGGTAGTTCGAAACATGGCTTCCGCGTTGCCTTTGGCGCCGATCTGACCCCCGATGTGCGTTTTGATATCGCCGGTGATTATAACAAGACCCGCAGCGAACCGCTATTTTATCAGTCGATTCCCGGATTTGCCAATGCCGGATCGTTATTTGCGGCGGCTGTTACCACAGCGCCCGGGCGACAAAATCGAACGACGACGCCCTTCACAAACGAAAAAGGCAAGCTGATCACCAAAGGTGTGTCGGCCAATCTTGAATGGGACTATGCTGACAATCATAGTGTCAAATTCACAGCGGCGTATCGGGAAACGGACAGCGAACGCTTTTCGACGCTAGTGCCCACCGCCAATCCGGCCATTCTACAAGGTGTTCTGAGCGCGGACATCATTCCTAACCCACCGGCTCCTGGCGGTGTCCCGGGCGTCCAGTCCATCCGCAATCTTGTTGCCGGTTCTGCCTTGGCCTTTCAATTGGCCGGCCGGCCCATCAGACCGGATTTTGCCACCGCCTTCACTGGTCCCTTTGGCCCGAATACCGGCCTGTTCCTCTCGGCTCCTGGCGGCGCGACCAATCTGGAAGGCCATCAGCAGTTCAGTTTTGAAGCCACGTTCAACGGCGAATTTGCCGATGGTGCGATCGAATATACCACGGGCTTTTATTATTATGATGAAGAGACCGGCACGGATGTAAATGATCCCGGCAATGTGGATGATGTGAACTCCTATCTGTTCATCCTTGCCGGATTGAGCCCGGCCTTGGGATCGCCGATCATTACCTCTGCTTTGACCGCCCAGGGACTAGCACCCACGTTGAACAATCCCTTTGTTCCGCAGGCCACCAAGGATTTCCTGATCCAGACCCAGTTGGCGCCTTCTGTTAACACTCTAACGGCCATCTACGGCGGTGCGCGGCAATCCGCGGGCAATGAATTGCGGATCAATTCAGATGCTCTGGCCATTTACGGCGAAATCACCTGGCATGCGAGCGATATGCTCCGCATCACCGGCGGCCTGCGTTGGTCGGATGAAAGCAAGGATGGTGTTGGCCAGGCCAAATCGCCATTCTTCCTCGACAATATTGACCTGCTGGGCAATGTGATCGAGCCCAATATCGGCAGTTTCAGTTTTTCCAAGCTGAACCCGTCGCTCGTCGTCGAATTCGATATCCACGAAGATATCATGTATTATGCGAGCTTCAAACAATCGTTCCGGTCTGGCGGCTTCAACGCCGGCGCGGTCGGATTGCGCTTGCCCGGCGAGACGTTTGGACCGGATTTTCTGTTCGGACGGGAAGATATCAACGCCTACGAATTTGGTATGAAGGCGGATATTTTAGACAATAGGCTCCGGATTAATGCGTCGGGTTTCTACTATGATATTTCCGATCTGCAAACGACGGTCGCCTTGAACCCGATTGTCGCGACATCGCGCGCGGTTGTGAACGCCGATGAGAAGATCTGGGGCGCAGAAGTGGATGTTCTATTTGCTGTGTCCGATCAATTGTCTCTGTTTGGCAGTTACAGCTATATTAACGGCAATGCCGGTGATGTGACCAACCCGCTGACCAATGTCCGGGAAATCCGAACCGAATTGCAAGGCACGCCGAAAAACAGCTTCCGCGTCGGTTTCGATTTCAAGACACCGGTGAGCGATTCTGTCGAGCTCTTCGCCAACGCAAGTTACAGCTACAAGGACGACGTTCTCGCCATTCCGCAAAATGCGTTGCGCCTGTCCAACCAGAATATCGTGGGCGGCCGGATCGGCATCAATTGGGAATCAAATAGCGGTCAGGAATATACGTTTGCGCTCTGGGGCGAGAATATATTTGATGACAAATATCAGATTGATTCCCTGCCTTTTGAAACCTTTGCATTCCGGACCCAAATATTCGGGCAGCCGGCTTCTTATGGTATCACTGCTGGCATCAAATTCTAATATTGGAACATAGTTTCGTCACGAAGAAGGCGGGCAATCAAAGGGTTGTCCGCCTTTTTCATATAGTCTGAGAATGACGGATAGGATGGGCGATGGCCGCTAGATCACCAGCAAAAATTTTGAAATGGTTCGGGATCGGCGTCCTGGCTCTCATCATCATCGCCGCTTTGATTTTGACCTTTTCCAAAGATGCACGGCAGGCCGCGGAAATCGAGGCGCTTGATACTATGGGGGATCTGGCGGTTCAGCGGATGAAAGATTCCGGCGCCGCCGAAGGCGGTGTCGCGGCGGACTTCATCAATATTCCGATCGAGGCGCGCAAGATTGCCGATGGTGTCTATCAAGCGACGGGCGTCGCCAATGCGCAACTTGTTACGACAGGAGCCGGTGCTGTGTTGTTCGACACCGGCTTGGTCACACAAGCGCCAAAGCAGATGAAAGCGCTGCGGGCGGCTGTTCCGGATCTAAAGCTCAGCCATATTATCTTGAGCCATTCGCACGCGGATCATGCGGGAGGCACGAAGGTCTGGCTGAAAGATGGCGTTGAGATTATCACCCACGACCAGTTTGCTGAAGAACAGCGCTATTTGACCGAATTGCAACCCTATTTTTGGCATCGCAACCGGACGCTTTTTCCGTTCATGCCTGAAAACCCGCCGACTTTCGGGATGATGGCTTATGGCGGTATCAAGCCGACCCAAACTGTGGCCAATGGCGAACCCCATAGCTTCAGCCAGGGCGGGGTGGACTTTGAATTGATGGCCTTGCCCGGTGCAGAGGGTGCCGACAATCTGGTGCTGTGGTTGCCGCAGAAGAGGATATTGCTCAGCGGTGATTTCTTTGGGCCCATTTACCCGCAATTTCCGAATATTTTCACGATGCGGGGAGAGAAAATCCGCAAGCCGGTTGAGTATATCCATTCGCTGGATGCGATCATTGCGCTGAAGCCCAGAATGATCGTGCCAAGCCACAAACAGCCGATTGCGGACGAAGCTGCGATCATGGCGGGATTGATCAAAATGCGCGATGCAACGCGCTTTGTGCATGATGCAACGGTTAAGGGCATGAACGATGGAAAGACGGTCGAACGGCTGATGACGGAAATCCAGTTGCCGCCGGAATTGGCTCTGTCACAGCAGCATGGACGGGTGTCCTGGGCGGTGAAGTCCATCTGGGAATATTATGCGACCTGGTTCCACTTTGACAAGACGACCGAACTCTATCCGGTTCCGGCTTCGGATGTTTATACCGATATCGTCGAGGCGGCTGGTGCGGACGCTTTGACCAGCAAAGCTAAGGATCATCTGGCGAAGAACCAGCCGGTGCACGCGCTGCATCTGGTTGATATCGTGCTCGGCAAAGAAGGTGCGGACAAGGCCGCGCTCCAGGTTCGGAAGGATGCGCTGGGGCTGCTTTTGGCGCAGGCCGAGGGCGGTTTGCAGAATAGCTACGAGATCTATTGGCTGACCTATCGACTGCGCGACACGGAAGAGAGATTGGCGCGCTAGAGCGCGCGGGACCAGCGATCCAGTTCGGCACATAGAGTTTCAATCACCGGAAATGCGAGGCTGTTGTGGCCGCAATTTTCCAGAATATGGACTTCCACATCGCTGGTGCCGGTAAACGGTTCGGGCGCTTGTTCGGGCGGAACGCCGATATCATGGTCGCCAAAAGCAAAGAAGAGCGGCTTATCAATTGCTTCAACCTCGGCCATGAAACTGCCCTTGATCATGCTCATCATTCCTCCGGCTCCATAGAGCGGCGTTGAAATCTCGCGCAGACGGGCGGTCAGCGCTTCGGTAGCTCCGCCAAATGTTATCGACTTGCCGCTGGGCCCAGCCGAGCCTCCGAGGAACGCTGTTCCAAATTTACGGATCACCAGCTCTTCCATATCCCGCTCGACGGCGTCCGCTTTACCGATGTAGCTTTTTTCACGGTCATCGAGACCCCAGTCCAGGCCGCCGGCGCTGCTTCCCAGCAACGCAACGCCGGAAAAGAGACGATGCCGGGCCTGAGTCAATATCGTCATCATGCCACCCATGGAGTGGCCCAGACCAATGATCTTGGCGGATCCAGAAGCGGCTTGGGCGATAAAGTCGGAACAAGCCTGTGCGATATAGTCGCTGGACTGTCGCGGTTTTAGAAACGGATGATCGTCGGATAAGGGATTGGCCCCGGTTCCTGGATTGTCCATCGTGATGACCGTGTGTCCCAAGGCGGTCATCCGCGAGGCAAAGCTGTAATCCACGCCATCATATTGACCCAGATCAAAAAATCCGTGGGATGCGCCGCCGCCGGGCAAGCAGAAAAAAATCAAACCGGTTGCGCTTGTTTCAGCAGTGAAAATAGTGGCGGACAATTGACACGTTTTGCCATCAACCGTGGGAACCGATATTTGAAGCTGTTCCGCTTTCATATCTGCGGGGCAATATCCAAGCTGATGCCGTCCATCTCATCGTTGACGATAATCTGGCATGCGAGCCGCGAGACGTCTTTGACTTCAACATGCTCTTCCAGTCCTTCGAGCATATAGCCTTCATCTTCGGTCCGCTCTCCGCACTTCTCGGACCAATTGTCGCGCAAATAAATATGACATGTGCCGCAGGATGCGGCGCCGCCGCATGTGCCTTCCACAAGGCCTTCGTCGCGCAGTGTCTCCATCAATGGATCACCCGCGCGCGCCGACAGACTTTGTTCGTTACCATCTTGATTAAAAACCGTGATCTTCGGCATCATATATCCCTGTTTGCCCGTCGATATGGGTTGACTCATTGTCCGAATGACGTATTTCAGAACATCGTTCGGAAAGTCCTAGCCGCACAATTTCAATATGGCAAGATGGACATGAAACGGCAAGAAAAGGATGGATGATGGCTGGCGTATTGGATGGATTGAAGGTTCTGGATCTGAGCTGGGGCATCGCCGGGCCAATGACCGGAATGCTGCTCGCTGACCAAGGCGCAGACGTGACGCGCATAGAACGTCCCGAAGGCGATCCCTTTGGCAATTTGCTCGGCTATAAAGTCTGGCATCGCGGCAAGAAAAACGCCGTTTTCAATCTGAAAGATGCCGGCGACCACGCCCTGTTTCTGAAATTGGCGGCAGAAGCCGATGTTGTTGTTGAGAGCTTCTCTCCTGGCGTTACCGACCGTCTTGGCATCGACTATGAAGCGCTGGCCAAGATCAATCCGAAACTCGTCTATTGTTCGATCACTGGCTATGGTGAGGAAGGCGAAAATCGCGATTTGCCGGGATATGACGCGCTGGTTGCTGCCAAAACCGGCTTGCAATATGAACAGCGTGGCTGGCCGGAAGGATCGCTCTATCACATGTCCGGCAAGGAAGACCCGTTTGCCGATGCGCTCGAAATCGATCCGGACTGGGTGCAGGGCGCCAACCGCGACGGCCCTTTGTTTGTTGCCTCGCCATGGCCAAGTCTTGGCGCGTTTTTCTCGGCGATCACCGGTATTTCTGCTGCGTTATTTGCACGTGAGAAAACCGGTCGCGGACAGAAAGTCTCTACCTCGCTGCACCAGGGAGCCTTGGCCTGTGCCAGCGGCGTATGGCAGCGGGCCGATGATCCGGATGCGGAGGGCTACAACACCTGGATCATGGGCAGCGCCAGCCCCAAAGGCCATTTCCAATGTGCTGATGGCAAATGGATTCACAATTGGGTGCCAAACCCGCGCTTCATTCTGGAAGCGTCCAAAGGCGAGACGATGAACGCAACGCCGGATCTAACGGTACAAAATGATCCGGATCGTTTCGGCATCGGGCCGGAAGAAATATTGGTAATGGCGCATTATCAACCGATTTTGGCCGAAGCGATAAAGAAGTTTAACGCCGATGAATGGGTTGATGCCGCCGCCGTGGGCAGCGTTACGATGCAGGAGGCGCGTTCACTTGAGGAATCACTGACCGATCCGCTGCTGATAGACGATGGCTGCGTGGTCACGGTTGATGATCCCGAACTGGGACCGATCAATCAAGTTGGTGTGAGCTACGCGTTAGAGAAAAATCCGGGCGCTGTGCAAGGGGCGACCCGTGCTACGGGTGCAGATACCGATGCGGTCAAAGCCAGCGCCGCTGCGCTTCCCGATCCGCAGGCACAGTCGCTGCCAGCAAAGGCAAATGGCGAAGGACCGCTCAAAGGCATTCGGGTGCTTGACCTTGGCCTTGCCATTGCCGGTCCTTTCAGTTGCCAGCTGCTTGCCGACATGGGCGCGGAAGTGATCAAGATAAACACGTTGTGGGACGGCTACTGGCACCGCACACATATCGCCTATATGGCCAATCGCGGCAAACGTTCGATCGCGCTGATGCTCAAACATCCCAAGGGGATGGAAGCGTTGAAAAAGCTGATCGCGACCTGCGACGTTATCCAACATAATATGCGCTATCCGGCGGTTGAGCGGCTGGGGCTGGACTATGACAGTTTGAAGGAAGAGTTCCCGCATTTGATATACTGTCATAGTCGCGGGTTCGAAAAAGGCCCTCGCATGAACTTGCCAGGCAACGACCAGACGGGTGCTTGCCTGTCCGGCATCCAGCACGAGGACGGCGCGTTGCACACCGGTGAGGGCTTCCCGTTCTGGTCGCTGACGTCGCTGGGTGATACGGGCAACGGATTTCTCGCAGCTTCCGGGATTTGCAACGCTCTGATGGAGCGCGAAAAAACCGGCAAGGGTCAATTTGTCGATACGTCGATCGTCAACGCCGGCCTCCTCAACACCAGCTATGCTGTTGCGAAGCCCGATGGCTCGGCGGTGGACCGCCCGCGTTTGGACAAGAATCAAACCGGCTATAGCGATCATTATCGGCTTTATCGCTGTTCCGACGATGTCTGGATTCAGGTTGCTGCGGTCAACGACGCCCAGAGAGCGGCCTTTGATGGTCTCGGCACTGGTGGGGATCTGTCCGGTGCGACCGCCGCAGCGTGGCTCGCCAAGCTGGGAGATGCGGGCGTTCCTGCCGCGATCTCCGATGCCGAAGCCTCGCGGAGCCTGTTCGATGATGCGTCGTTGAAGGAGCGCGGCTGGACCGCCGAATATCAGCATGAGTTCGTTGGCAAGCTAGAACAGATTGGTGCGACCTATTCGTTATCCGACACGCCGACCGTGAAACAGACGCCGCCGCTTATTGTTGGCGACAACAGCGCGTCCCTGCTCGCCGAAGTCGGCTATAGCGACGAAGACATCGACGCCATGGCGAAAGAATTTGCCACTCTGTGCCATCCGCCCCGGGAAGGGCAGGAGGCGATGAAGAGCCCTTGGGGGATATGAATATGCGTCCTGATCCGATCCAGCGTATCGATACGGCCTTCTTCTGGGAGGCTTGCGAGCGCGGCGAATTTGTTGCCCAGAAATGTGAAGCCTGTGATGTTTTGTGGCACCCACCGCGCCCGATCTGCCCGACCTGCCATTCGGTGGAAAAAACCACCCAGACACTGTCTGGAAAAGGCAAGTTGTTAAGCTGGGTCCGGCAAGTGACGCCCGGTGCCTTTGGCTTTCCGGAATCGCCGATCGCTGCCTTGTTTGAACTGGAAGAAGGTATTCGCATGGTCAGCAGTCTGGAGGGCGTTGCGGTTGAAGATATTGTCATCGGCATGGATGTGATGGTTGATTTCGCGAAGACATCCGGGGGCAAGGCCGTCCCGATATTTCGTGCGGCGGAGGCCGGCTGATGGTTGATAGTGCACAGCAAGCCGCGATTGTCGGCATTGGTCAGACCGAATTTTCCAAGAAGAGTGGGCGCTCGGAACAGCAATTGGCTGTCGAGGCGATATTGCTGGCCTGCAAGGACGCCGGGATCGACCCTTCGGAAATTGACGGGATGACAACGTTCAGCCTCGACAATAGCGACGAAGTGGATGTGATGCGGTCGCTGGGCTGCAAGGAAATCAACTATACCACGCGCCTGCCGCAGGGCGGGGCGTCGTCGGTGACCACGCTGGTTCACGCAAAAAATGCTGTTGAATCAGGGATGTGCGATACATTCGTCATCTGGCGTGCGATGAACGAGCGGTCGCAATATCGTTTTGGCCAACCGGCCATGACGATAAGCCCGGACGCGCATAGCTCGACCTTCCTGGAATGGTGCTTCCCCTTCGGTGCGCAGACGCCGGCGGCGTGGGAGGCTTTGTCCTGCGGGCCCTATCTCGACAAGTTCGGGGTAACGTCGGAAGATCTCGGACGGATTGCTGTGCTGATGCGCAAACATGCTGCGACCAATCCCAATGCATGGTTCTATGAGAAACCAATCACGCTGGAAGACCATCAGGCCAGCCGCTGGATCATCGAGCCCTGGCTGCATTTGCTTGATTGCTGTCAGGAATCAGACGGTGGCGTGGCGCTGGTGATCACGCGGATGGACAAGGCGCGCGACCTGAAACAGAAGCCGGCCAAAATCCTGGGCGCGGAATATAGTTTTCTGTTCAATCACGAGATTATCTCCGACTTTTACCAGAGCGATCTCATCCATTCTGAGATCAGTGAACGGGTGACCGAAAAGCTGATCGCGGCGAGCGGCATTGCGCCGAAAGATACCAATGTTGCGATGATCTATGACAATTTCACGCCGCAAATCCTGCGCCAGCTCGAAGGCTTCGGCTATTGCGGCATCGGCGAGGCCAAAGACTATATCAACGACGGTCATATGGAACTGGACGGCAAATCACCGCTTAGTCCCAATGGTGGCTTGATGGGTGAAGGCTATATTCACGGCATGAACAATATTACCGAAGGCGTGAGGCAGGTGCGTGGGACGGCAGCCAATCAAGTGAATAATGTCGAAACAGTATTCTTGGCATCCGGTGTTGCCGGTGCGATAATCGGCAAGTGATTTTGGGAGCAGAACATGGGTGACATAATCAAGGCTGGAACGAAACTCAGCAGCGCGGTCTGTACAACACAGGTCATGGCGTTGCGGGTGCCGGCCGACGCGCTCGAAATAACCTGCGGCGGCGCGCCAATGGCGACTGCCGATGGCGACAAGGGAGAGATTGACAGCAATCTCGCCGGCGGAACTCTGGTCGGGAAACGCTATGTCGATGAAGGCGAGACAATGGAGTTTCTTTGCACGCGTGCAGGCGAAGGGACGATTCAAGTGAACGGCCAGTCGCTCGACATCAAACAGGCCAAACAGCTTCCTTCTTCAGACTGATGAACATCCATCTGATCCTGCAAATGGCCGCGGAAGCCATGGGCGACCGCGAAGCTATCAGCGCCGGTGATCAGCGCCTGACCTACGCACAACTGGATCATGCCGCGCGGCGGGTGGCAAGCAGGCTGCAACCGGGCCAGAGGCTCGCTTATCTCGCGGAAAATAGTCCTGTCATGCCGGCGGCGATCTTTGGGGCTGCTTTGGCTGGCACACCCTTTGTGCCAATCAACTACCGCTTGGCGGCGGAGCAGGTCGATGCCCTGATGGCCCGCGTTGCGCCGGCGCTGTTGATCAGCGAAACCGCAAAGCCATATGCGGATATAGACCGGATCAGTCTGGCGGATGTGGCCACCGGCACAGCGATGGAGGGCGAGGCGCCGGACGAGAAAGGCGGCATCGCCATAGAATTGTTTACCAGCGGCACGACCGGAGAACCCAAATCCGCCATCCTGCGGCACAGCAATCTGATGGCCTATATTTTCGGCAGCGTGGAATTTATGAGCGCGGGCGAGGAAGAGGCCAGCCTGGTCACGGTTCCGCCTTATCATATCGCCGGGATATCGGCGGTGCTGAGCTCCACCTATGCCGGACGCCGGATGGTGCAGCTGCCCAATTTCAGTCCGCAGGGATGGATTGACCTCGCGCAGAAAGAGGCCGTCACCCACGCCTTTGTGGTGCCGACCATGTTGCAGCATATTGTCGAACATGTCGGCACGAATGGCGGCACGCTCGATCTACCCAATTTGCGCGCCCTCTCTTACGGCGGTGGTAAAATGCCTTTGCCGGTGATCGAAAAAGCGATCGAATTGCTGCCGCATGTGAACTTCACCAACGCCTATGGATTGACCGAAACCAGCTCGACCATTTGCCTGCTGGGGCCGGATGCGCATCGTGATGCGATGGCGTCGAGCGATGCCCATATTCGGCGGCGACTGGGTTCTGTGGGACAGGCGCTGCCGGCTATCGAATTGCAGATACGCTCCGAGGATGGACCAGTCTGTGCCGCCGATGAAGTCGGGCTTGTCTATGTCCGCGGCGAACAGGTCGGCGGAGAATATAAGGGCATCGGATCGCAGCTGGATGACGAAGGCTGGTTCCCGACGAAGGATGTCGGCTTTGTCGATAGCGAAGGCTATCTGTTCCTCGACGGGCGCGCAGATGATGTCATCGTGCGCGGCGGAGAGAATATCTCCCCCGGCGAGGTAGAAGATGTTCTGCTCGGCCATGACGGCGTGAAGGAGGTGGCCGTCGTAGCCGTGCCTGATCAAGAATGGGGTGAGGCCGTTGGTGCGGCCATTGTTTGCGCTGGTATTGCGCCGGGAGTAGCCGAGCTGTGTGATCTGGTGCGCGACAAATTGCGTTCCAGCCGCGTGCCCGCTAAGATCATTTTCATGGACGAATTGCCTTATAATGAAACCGGGAAGCTGCTCCGCCGTGTCGTCCGCGACCAACTTGCCGGACAGTAGAACCGCAGCCCGATTTGGCGAGCAGCTGCTGGCAGAATTGGGGATCAGCAAAGCTATTTTGGAAGAAAGCGATCATCCAGCGCTGGCTTGGCGGCGCGCGGGCTTGTTTGATTTGAGCGGACAGCAAAACGGAGCGGCCCAGATGGTTCCGCTTCTTATCGCGAGCGCAATGGATGGGGTTCTTTTGGCGCTCAAGACGCTATCGGATGATCCGGAAAAATTACCGGTCAACGGGGCCCTTCTGCTCGGCGAACGCGCGCGGATGATGAGCCGCAGCCGCAACGGCCGCGCGTCGACCGGCGGGCATTGCCGGTTGATCGATAGCCGTCAGGGTCGCTTTGCGCTCAATCTGGCGCGCGATGATGACTGGGCCTTGTTGGAGGCATGGCTGGAAGAACCGGCGTCAAATTTGGAGGATGTTGAGCGTATCGCCGCGGAACGGGATGCTGTGGCACTGGTGCAAAGGGGCATAGAAATCGGTCTCGCCATCTCTATGGATGGCATGGCGGAGCGCAAGCCGTGGTTCAGCGAAACTTCTGTCACCACCGGTCAGTCTGAACCAGACGTCCCACTGGTAGTCGATCTGTCAAGCCTCTGGGCCGGACCATTGGCGGGCAATTTGCTGCATCTCATGGGGGCACGGGTCATCAAGGTGGAAAGCCAAGCGCGTCCCGATGGCGCACGGCAAGGCAATGCCGAATTTTATCATCTGCTCAACGCGGGTAAAGAGTCTGTCGCTTTTGATTTTGCGACAGCGGAGGGCAGAGCTGATCTGCTCAAGCTGATTGCGAAGGCCGATATTGTGATTGAGGCTTCCCGGCCTCGTGCATTGCGGCAATTGGGCGTCAATGCCGAGCAGCTTCTCGCAGAGAAACGAGGGAAGGTCTGGCTTCGGTTGATGGCTTATGGTGACGAAGAGAACCGCATCGGCTTTGGTGATGATATTGGTGTGGCAGCCGGGCTTTGCTCGGCCATGGAACAATCATGGGGTGCGCCGGTCTTTGTTGGAGATGCCATTGCCGATCCTATTTCTGGGATGATGGGCACGCTGGCGGCTTGGGCAAAGTGGCGGAACGGCAAAGGCTGTCTAATCAAGCTCTCGATGCGTGATGCGGTTTGTTGGGCGATGCAGCAAGAAAATGGGCAGATGGACCGGCCGCAAATCGCAGCAGAATGGCAAGAACTAGCGGAAGCGGATCGGCAGGACTTGTATCCGAAGCGTCAAAATTTGGGAACGGTTGAAGAGATGGGGGCAAGCACCGGTCGCGTGTTGGCGGAGCTATGCTGATCCAGAATGTCGAAGTGGCAGGCGCACAGGTTGATGTGCGGATCAAGGATGGACGAATAAATGCGATTTCCGGACAGCTCCCGGTTGTCGAAGGAGAGGTCATGATCGACGGGCAGGGTGGCGCATTACTGCCCGGTCTGCACGATCATCATATTCATTTGAATGCCACCGCAGCCGCGTTGAACTCGCTTCGGTGCGGCCCACCGGAAGTCCAGAACGAAGGCCAATTTGTCGCTGTGCTCAACGGCCAATCTGGCGCAGGTTGGCTGCGAGGCATTGGCTATCATCCCTCCGTTGCCGGTGAAATTGATCGCAACTGGCTCGATCGCCATGGCCCGGACAGGCCAATCCGTATCCAGCATCGCAGCGGCCGTTTGTGGATATTGAACAGCGCCGCCTTGGCTCTGCTCGACCTTGAAAAGCTGACTGACGGCCGATTGCTGGATGGTGATGCAATTGTGCGCAAATCACTGGGGGGGCAGCGACCGGACTTGCAGCCGCTGATCCGGAAATTGCACAGCTATGGTATTACCGGTGTGACAGAAGTGACGCCGGGCAATGATCGGGAAGATCTGGCGCATTATTGCGAAGCGGCGCGGCCATTGAATATTTGCATCATGGGCGGAGCCGACCTTCACGCAGTGAGCGGAGACAATGCCCGCGCCATCGGTCCTCTCAAAATTCACAATCATGACCATGATTTGCCACCGCTGGCCACTCTCGTTCAAGAGATTGGGGCGGCTCATGATCATGGCCGCGCAGTTGCCATACATTGTGTGACCCGGGCCGAGTTGATGCTCAGCCTCGCAGCCATCGAAGAAGCGGGGCCGTTCTCCGGTGACCGGATAGAGCATGGGGCGATCGTCGATGCTGTCGGTATCGACTGGATCAAACGCTTAGAACTTACCGTGGTAACGCAACCGCATTTTGTGGCTGAACGAGGCGAAGCCTATTTGAGGGATGTGGATGCTGATGACCTTCCGCATCTTTGGCGATTGAAATCCTTCTCTGATGCCGGAATAAATCTGGCTGCAGGCAGCGATGCGCCCTTTGGCGATTTCAATCCCTGGAGCGCCATGGCCAATGCAGTCAAACGCCCTAATGGCTTGGGCGCAGAGGAAGCTGTCTCCGCTGACATGGCGCTGGCGCTCTATACCAAACCGGTGGCCAATGCTGGCGGGAACGCGCGTAAGATCGTTGTTGGGGAATCCGCAGACCTATGTTTGCTCGACAGGACATGGTCTGAAGCGAGCCATGATCTGGCGGCGGTCAATGTCCATGCAACATGGGTCGCCGGCGAACTGGTTTACGACAGAATTTCGTCGATCAATCCCCATTCCAGCGCTGTCTGAGCGTTGATCCTTTGCATCGACAAAGCCATATAAGCAGTGCGTTGCCGCCCGATCCGGCGGGGCAGACTGGCTGTGCCACCAGCGCCGGGTATTAGTCCATATTTCAGTTCGGGCAGCTGGAACCATGCTGCCTCGGTAGCCGTTAATTTGTGGGCAAAAGCCGCAATCTCGGTACCCGCACCGACGGCTGCGCCATCAACATGGATGTGCAATCGATCCCTGAGCCGTGCTAGCCGCCACGCCGGTAGTCGCAAGCTGCGCACCCAATGGGCTGTGGCTGGATCCGAAATGTCTCCGAATTCCGAGACCTCCCCGCCGGTTGAAAAACAGCGGCCGGCGCCTTGCAGCGTGATGCGGGAGAATTGGATGTCCGCCAGCGCCAGATCCAGCGCTTCGCAAAGGGCATCGCGCATCGGAACGCCGATGGCGTTCAGATTGTCAGGATCGTTCAGCGTCAATTGCAAGTGACGATCATCAATATCAATGGTGAGGGGGTTTTCCGGAGTTTGCTTAGGCTTTGGTTGTTCCGGATGGTTTTTGCGCCAAGCCAGAAACTCTGGTCCTTTCTGCACCGTCGCATAGGCAAAGCTCTCCGCGGTCAGAGCATCTTCGTGAGTCTGCCCTTCGCTGGCGCGCAAATGTTGCGCCAATATCATTGAGGCCATGGGTGCCTTCTCGATATTGGTCAAAATGGGAGCAAGCCCGTCCTCGTTTGGAAGAACGGTATCGCAGGCATCGGCCAAGCTTCCTTTGCCAACGCCGAGGACCGGGCAAGGCAGATCGGTGAGCCAAATTTTATGCAGACCATCACAGCTATCAAGATCGAGGATAAGATACGGTTGGTTCGTACTGGGGCCAAAGCTTTCAAGAGCTGTCCGAGAGCTGACGAGCCTTTGAAGCCTGTTGTTGTCGACTAGATCGATCATGCGCACAGTCAAACCAAGAAACCATGGATTTGCAAGGATATTCGGGCTTTTCAATTGACTTATCTGCCCACGCATCCGATTGATGGAACTGCATTCGAAAAGTGGTGACATGTCAGATAACACGCTGAAAAAGGACAGGAAAGACGTCGTCTACGGACGCCCGCGCTTGTTGACTCATGACGAGATTATCGCAGGCGCGCTTGAGCTTGGTCTGGAAGGGCTGACGATGAAGAAGCTCGCCACCCATCTCAACGTGGGCACCGCTACGCTTTATCAATATTGGGACGGTCGCAAGGAACTGATGCAGGCCGCAGCGGTTCATGCTCTGTCCGATCTCTCCTTACCCGATGACAACGGCCAGCATTGGTCCGATTATGCCTATGAGTTTGCGATGTGCATTCAGGATTATCTGGCCACCAGCCCGTCGCTGGTGCTCACCAATCATGTCCGTGAATATGGGTTTGAAGTGCAGTTCAAACTGGCCGAGCAATTCTTATCGGTGTTGAACGAACGTGGCTTTGAACCACAAGCGGCTATGCAAGTGTTTAATATGGTCGGGCTGGTTGCATTTGGCGGCGCTGTTGAAGAAATTCGGGAACGGGACTTTGAGGCGCAAAAGGAAACGGCAACGGCTGTCGCGAAGCGCCAATTTTCGCGCCTCGACAAGCAGGAGTTTCCGTTGTTCAGTCAGACCTTGGATAGTTTTACCGGCGCGCCGAGCGAACGGAGCAAGATATTGCTCCGCGCCGCTTTCCAAACCATCGCCCGCGAACGCGGCGAACCGGAAGAGGCTATTTTAGCCCCTTCATGATCAGGTTGTTATAGCGCTCCGAATAAGGCGGAAGCATGATCAATATGTCGCGGAAGCGATCGAGCGGCTGGTGCACGACCGAGCGTTCGTTGGACATTGACTTAAAGCCTTCAAATCCCCCGATACGACCCATGCCAGAAGATCCGACGCCACCGAAAGGCAGGCGGGGATTGGTTCCCGACTGGATGCAGTTGCTGTTGACAACAGCGGAGCCCGACGATGTGTTGGTCAGGAAATAGTCTACCGCTTCGTCATTGGTCGAATAGACATAGAGCGCCAGCGGACTGGGCCGGCGGCTGATGATGTCGAGAACCTCTTCCCGGCTTGAGTAAGTCAGGACCGATAGAACCGGACCAAAGACTTCCTCGTTCATGATCTCCATATCTTCCGACATATCGGTCAACACGGTGGGTTCGATATAGCGATCCGCAATGTCGCTGCCACCACCACAGACGACTGTCGCGCCCTTTTTCGTGGCATCGTCGACCAAGGCTTTGATGCGACTGGCATGGCGTTCATTGATGATGCGCGGCACATATTGCGACTTGTCCAATCCGGCACCGTCAGAATTATACAGCGCGTTGATCTTCTCTTCGATCAACGAGAGGAATTCATCCTTCTTGCTTTCATGGATGATCACATATTCCGGCGCGATACAGACTTGGCCTGCGTTCATCACCCGGCCCCAGGCCAGTTTTGTGGCTGCATTTTCAAGGCTTGCTGTCTCGTCGACAATGACCGGAGACTTGCCGCCCATTTCCAGCGTAATCGAGGAGAAATGATCGGCGGCGGCCTTCATCACGATTTTGCCAACCGCCATGCCGCCGGTATAATAGATATGGTTGAACGGCAGGTTCAAAAGCTCTTGCGATACTTCGACGCCGCCCTGGAAAACCTCTGCCTCGTCCGAGGGCAGGGCTTTGTTGATGATCTCTTGCACGATCTGCGCGCTATGGGGCGCATGTTCGGAGGGTTTGATCGCTACCGCATTGCCCGCCGCAATCGCCGGGATCGCTGGCACCAGACATTCTGCGGTCGGAGCGTTATAGGCCGAAAGGTTCAGTACGACGCCTTTCGATTGTCGCCGGATTTCGCAGCGCTTGCCCATCGTGTTGAGCGAGTTTTTGATCTTCTCCGGCTTCATCCATTTGGCGATGTTTTTCACCGCGAAATCGATCTCGCCCTTGATCATCACCAGTTCGGCGGCAATGTCCAGATCATGGGTGCCGCGCTCCTTGTTGCCGGCGACAAAAATATCATCCTTGCGCTCTACGACACCGGCCCAAATCGCGTTGAGCTTGTCGGCGCGTTCCTTTGCGCTGCTATTTCTCAGGCGCTGTCGGGATGATTGCAGCTTGGCAAATTTATCGGCGATCTCGGACATGGTTCAACCTTTATACTGGGGAATTTCGACGGCCTTCTGGAGAATTTTCTCAAAGGTCCGTTCGGGCAGCAGCTTGTACATCGGGCCAAGCGCCTTCACATCATTGCCGACCAGATAGGACGGTTTCCAGTTTTTCGTTTCCAAAAGTCCCAGCACCTGATCGACCACGACCTGTGGCTCATTGCCCTTTTCGATCGCCTCCACCATTTTGACCGTTGTCGTGTGCTTCAAATGCGGTCCGTAAATATCGTTCATTTCCTGGGATACCTTGCTCCAGATATCTTTGGTGGTCTCACCGGCATTGGCCGTCATATGGGTTTTGACCGCGCCAGGTTCGACGGCCGTCACTTCGATACCAAAGGGCGCCATTTCGTTGCGCAATGTCCGCGTTAAACCGACCACCGCATGTTTCGACATATTGTAGATGCCGGATGCCGCAGGGTTTGCTTTCACCGCTCCTGAGGCGAAGTTGATGATCCGCGAGCTGGGCGCACCGCGCCGGATGGCGGGCAGAAAGGCCTGACACACCCGCAAGGTGCCCCAGGTGTTAATCTCGAACAGTTTTTTCGCATTTTCAATGTCCACGCCTTCAATGACCCCGACCGCTCCGTTAGCGATCCCGGCATTGTTTATCAGCAGGTCGAGCGGCGCGCCGTTCAAAGCCGTTTCGACCGCCTCGGCACTGGCCGCGACCGAAGCATCGGAAGAGACATCCTGCTCAACCGCAACGATATTTTCATGCGTGCCCAGCTCGGATGTATCGGCGCCGGGGAGCACGCCGGCAAAGACTTTCCAGCCGCGGCCAGCCAATGTTTTTGCTTTGAGGGCACCCATGCCCATTGCTGCGCCGGTAATGAAGGCTGTTTTCTGCGCCATGTTTCTCTCCCCTTTATTTTCTATTTCCGAATGACGTTCAGAAATAGATGAACTTTTGCAGGAGTCAAGTTATGTTATCGGCTTGAAATAGCTAAAAACAGCCTGTTTCGCGAGGTTTTTGGTTGACATGTCTAGGGGCTTGAGGGAATAACCGAACGCTGTTCGAAAAGTGATTCTGTGAGAGGATCGAATATGGCCACGCAGCCGCAAGTAGACGCTGATTCAAAGCCCATTCCTAAAGTGGGCGGGATACCTTTTGTCGGCAATACGCTCGACATGGCAAAGGACCCCGCGGCCTTTTTCGTGAAATGTTATCGCGAGCATGGGCCCGTCTATCGGGTCAATGTCTTTGGCCAGAAACGTATCGTCATTGCCGGACCGGAAGCCGGGAAATTCATGAACAGCAAGGCTGCCAGACTCGGGCTGCGGTCCAAGGAATTCTGGCAGGAATTTGTCGACCATCACGGAGCATCGAAAACGCTGACCGGGATTGATGGGGAAGATCATCAGAAAATGCGCGCGATCATGCGCGACGGATTTTCCCGTGGTGCGATGTCCGGGCGCTATCATGAACTGACCGATATCATCGATGTCTCGATTGCGCGGGACTGGAGCGAAGGTGATGTTCCGGTCGTAGAAGCCTTCCAATATATGATTGTGCAACTGCTCGGCGAAGTGATGACCGGCAGTGCACCGCTGGAATATGTCCGGGATATTCGGGTGAACATCCTGTATATCCTGAACGTGCTGGTGACAAAGCAACGGCCGGGTTTCATGATTCATATGCCCGAGTTTAAGAAAGCCAGCGCCCGGGTCGATGAGCTTGGCCAGAGCATGGTCGACGAATTTTTTGCACACGCCGAAGCCGGCACGTTGCCCAAAAACCTGTTGGGCGATGTGATGCGCGGGCATCTTAGCGATCCGGAATTGATTCAGGAACGTGATCTGAAGCTCGTTTTGACCGGCCCCTATGTTGCAGGTCTGGATACGGTGGCCAATAGCCTGGCCGCTGCCGTCTATGGCATATTGAAGACACCTGGCGTGCTCGAAAAAGTGCAGGCAGAGGCGGATGCTTTGTTTGCCAAAGATACGGTGACCGAGCGCGATGTTCTGGGCCTGACCTATATCCAGAATTGCTTGAAAGAAGCGATGCGGCTCTGGCCGATTGCCGTGGCGCAAATGCGGACCACCAATCATGATATGGAATTTGAAGGCTTTGTCATTCCCAAGGACGAAACCATCTTCATCGGCACCAGCGTTCCGCATTTCATGGAAGAATTCTTCCCGGACCCGATGCAATTCGATCCCGACCGTGCCGACCGTCGGGAGCATCTGCAGCCCGGTGCTTATGCGCCCTTTGGTAGAGGAACGCATAGTTGTCTGGGGCAGAGTCTGGCGGAGGTGCTGATGGGCATTTGCGTCGCGCGCCTGTTCCATCGTTTGAATATCAGTCTGGAATCTTCGGATTATGTTCTAAAAACCAAGACCGCGCCGACCCCCGGGCCGGCGATGAGTTTCAAGATTAAAGTTGATGGCGAGAGAAATCCCGCAAAATCGTTGAACGCAGAAGTTTTAGGAGAAGCAGCATGAACGAGATGAGAAAAGTAGATCGGATTCAGACCGGAGATGAGCTGGAGCGTTGCCCGTTTCCTATTCCTTATGGTTGGTTCTGCGTCCATTATTCTCATGAAATCGAGCCGGGCGAAATCAAAGTCGAAAAAGCCTTTGGCAAAGAATGGGTGCTGTTCCGCGGCGAAGATGGTGCGGTTGGTATGACCGATCCTTTCTGTCCGCATCTCGGCGCGCATTTGGGCCATGGCGGCAAAATGCAGGGCAATAATATCCAGTGCCCGTTCCACAATTGGGAATTTGACAACGAAGGCTGGTGCAAGAAAATTCCTTATGGGAAAGTGATGCCGGGCATCGCACGCAAAAAACCGATCCTGAAAGCCCTTCCGATTGTCGAAAAATACGGCATGATCTTTGTCTGGTATCATCCTGAAGATGCCGCACCGATGTGGGAGCTGCCGGTCATTCCGGAATTTGAGGATCCGGAAGGCCATGTCGAAGTCAAATATCATATGTGGGACATCGGCACCTGCATCCAGGAAATCGGCGAAAATTCGGTAGACACGCCGCATCTCAAATTTCTTCACGGCGCGCCCATGATTCCATCGGTAGAAGCTTCTGCGGAAGGTCCGATCTGGAATTATGACATCATGGAAGGCTATATTTACGGCACCGGTTATGGACCGGGCGTCAACGCCACCCGCCATTGTCGCGGTGACGTGAAAATGCTGATGTTTGCTTTGTCGACGCCAACCGACGCAGAGATGACGCGCACCCGGATGGCCTTCACCTGGAAGAAATATGATGAAGGTTCGGAAGATATGGCGACGGCCACACATCTCTATCATCACTCTATTGGTGAAGCAGAGGGCGAAGAGTCCAAAGGCTTTGAATCGGTCGATATGATCGTCTGGGACAATAAGAAATATCGCCCCAAACCGCTGCTTTGCGACGGTGACGGTCCGATTATGAAATGGCGCGAATATATGAAGCAATTCTATGTCGGCATGGACGAGAATGATCCGGCGATAGCGTCTTAAGCGCTGGTCCCGGTTTTGTGCGGCATCACAGATTGAGTAGAGGCAATATTTGTCTCAAAGCGGCTTTTCGGTGCGCTTTGCAAACGGGTTGAATCAGATAAAGAGCCACATGCGCACAATATATATATCCGCCCTTTGCCTGCCATTGCTAGGCTGCAATCAAAGTGACATTTTGGAAGAGCCTGCCATCTCTGCGCGGTCATGCGACACGAAGATGTTGGGCACCACGATATCGATCCCGGCGGGCACGTTCATAATGGGCGCTAATCCGCAATATCGGGAAGAAGGTCCCCCGCGCACGATAGCGGTTGAAGCGTTCCGGATCGACGCACATGAAGTGACCAACGCACAATTTTCCGAATTTGTGGACGCGACAGGCTATGTCACCGAAGCGGAAAAATCGCCACCGGGTGCCGACAAACTGCCACCCGACATGCGCGAACCGGGAAGCGCCGTCTTCATCGAGCCGAAGCAGCCCGGGCAGCAATGGTGGATATGGACAACAGGTGCCGACTGGCGGCATCCCACTGGACCAAATTCGACAATCGACGGCAAGCCGGCCTATCCGGCGGTTCACATCAGCTATAATGATGCCAAAGCCTATGCCGACTGGAAGGGTGGGGCATTGCCCAGTGAAGAACAATGGGAATATGCGGCGCGGGCAGGTGCACCGGATTCCAATGCGCCGCTAGACGCACAAGGCAATATCGAGGCCAATCATTATCAGGGTGCCTTTCCGGCCAAAGATCTGGGCACAGATGGCTTCGTCGGCAGCGCGCCAGCAGGGTGCTACAAACCGAATGGCTTTGGCCTCTATGATATGATCGGAAATGTCTGGGAATGGATGGAAAGTTCCGCCGAGACCCAATCGCGCACGACCGCCATCAAGGGTGGGTCCTATCTATGCGCAGAAAATTACTGTGCCCGCTACCGCCCATCGGCCCGTCAGTTTCAGGAAAAAGACCTGGGCACCAATCATGTCGGCTTTCGATTGGTCTATCCGGTAGAATCATAGCGGGTCAGAGATTGTGGCCGGATCATCGTCGACCGTGCCATCTGTTTGAAACAGATCTATCCGGCAAATTTGGGTTTTTTGGCGAGCAGGGAATTGAAGAAATTCAAACCCCCTGAGCTTTACGCTCCGTATACCCCAAAAGGGGATATGTTTACGCCCGTCGCAAATGATGCCCGCAACACCATCATGAGATAGCTATTTATAAGTCTTGCACTTTGTAACTCTGCCACCACCATAGCCGCTAACGGTTGTGACGGTGCACGTCTGGAAAACCGTACGAGCGCGCCCGATGGATGGAGATGCATAGACGCCGGATTGCGCTCTTGCGGTTCGCGCCTGCTGTTCCCGTCGTGCCCAGTTGTTGGCCTGCACTTGAGAATATTTTCTGGCCCTCAGCCGCTTTCGATATTCAGCCGAAATGATCAGGGTCGCCGGCGGATTATATTGCCAATAATGTTGTCTTGTAATGCCCAATATTGCAGAATCGCTGAACTTTCGGACACCTTTTGCGCCAATTTTCCGGATGAATTCGCCTAGGAATTCACCCTCGGGTAGCTCGCTGAACAGAGGCTTTCCGCCCGGATATTTATGCACAATATAATCTGCAACGGCTGCATAATCTCCCGTCTGCTGAATGTGATAGCGAAGATCAGCTTGCGTATATTGGCCTGGCTTTCTTGCCACTGGGGGTTCGGATATCACTTTCGGAGCATATTGTTTCTCGCAGGCTCTAGCGACGGACAGGATATGCTTGTGCATCGACCCCGGGCCTTTGCCTCTGGCAGCGCGGACCCATCTTTTTCGGACCTCCAGATCGGAGGCGTCTGATTTGACGCTGGATGAATTTTCCAGACGTTCAAAGTCCTTCCAGAGCGCTTCGCTGCTCACCCGATATCGTTCCGCTGCCGTCTCGCCATAGCTAAGCGCGCCTGCGCATTCATATATATCAATGGCCTTCTCCACACCGGCATCCACGCCTTGTGCCTGAGCCATTTGGGGAAGCAGACTGGCGGTTAGAAGACATGTCGCCAGCAACGTTCCAGGCATCATTTTTGTCATAAACTCATCCGGATCAAGGCAGGTGACAGACGTTAGAAGCCAATTATTGCCTCAACGGCAACTTCCCAGCCAACTGGGCAGGGCTTTGCGGCGATTAGCGTCTTGATTCACCCAAGTGGTGTAGTTTTCGGCGGCATTTTTGTCCGCTTTCTGGGCCAAGCGCTCCATATATTGCGGCGACATTTCGTCGACGATCAATATTTCTTCGCTCGCTTTGTCATACCAGAAATTTGATTTTTCTTCGGCATTTTTGGCCGATAATTCGGCCCGCAACATCTTCAAACTCTGCTTGTCTGATACGCTATCCAGCCACAGCTTCCATTTTTGCCAATGGGCGGCGCAGGTCAGATATTCACCCGATGTTTGGGGCGTGGTGCCGATTTTGCCGGCCTTTTCAAATTCACTATTGGCAAAATCAACCGCATCATTTGCCTGAGCGATCGATGCCATTGGCAAAGCCGCAACAGCAATAAAGAGCTTCATTTTTACATGCATTCATCGTCTCCAGGAATTGGTGGTGATGGAATTGGGTGCGCCCCAATCTCTATTCTTCCAGAATAATATTGTTGAATTCTTCCGCATTCTCGTCGGCCAAGCCAGTACATATCTCGCCGACACCGGTGAGAAATTCGGTGAGCTTTTGTTCTTCCTCGCTCAATTCCTCTACCTTCTCGACCAGCGCATCGACCACTTCATCAAATTCGCGATCAGCCTTGACGCCATCCTCACCGTCGCGCCCGTATGCCATGGTCAACCAGCGCGCACCGCGATCGCCAAATGTTTTGGCTGCCTCGGCATCATCCTCTTCCAATATGCCGGCCATGAAAGTGTTATAAGCAGCGCAGCGCATTGCATGTTTGTAAGGCAGTCCCTCCTGCTGAGCCGCTGCGTCTAACAGGATAGGACTGAGTGATGATTGCGCGATTGCTGGAAGCGCTACGCCAAAACCTATCGATGCAGACAGGCAGGACAGAGCAATGGAAGGAGCAAATCTTGTCATTAAAGGCCTTTCTTGAGACGGTCGCAGGACGGTTTATAATCTGCAGTGCAACCAGCCGTGAGGAGCGTTCTGGCCTTCGCTTTGTCCCGCAGGTTTTGCGGACCATCCAGCCGGATTTTGGCCACGTTGTAGCAAGCATTGCGGCCGTTTTCTTTTTGGCTGTTTGCGCAAGTGAACTGATAGGCCTTTAGAGCGGCCGCCGGGTTCGCGGGGCCACCAAGCGCATTCATCATGAAAAATCCTCGATACCAGCAACTTGAGATCTGACCGCTCCATTTTTTATTGCAAGCAATGTCACTCTGCCTGCGGGCCAGTGCAAATTGCTGGTTATGCGGTGCATTTTGTCCCTTGATGGCATCCCAGAATATCATTCTGACGGATTTGTAACATGAGATGGGGACCGCATCGCGGCATGACTTTTTATAGACGGCCAAGGCCTTTTTTTCATCCTTGGCCACGCCGCGACCCATTTGATAGGATTCGCCCACATAAGCGCATCCGTTCATATCTTCAAAATCGCAGCTGCGTTGAAACATCTTGGTAGAAGTCACCATGTTTTTCGGACCGCCAATTCCGTTGCGCAGAAACTCGCCGAGAGCACGACAGGCCAATCCGATCGACATTCTATCCATTGCAAGTTTATCGCCGGAGCGCGGTGTCTTCGAACAAGCCCGGTTCGTATAGTCCCGTCGCCGGTCATCATATTGCCCTTTGCTTTTGGCAATGGCTCCATAATGATCGGCAATCATAATACAGGCGAGCGGAGCATTTCCGATGTCGCAGTGGCCCATAACATTTTTGAGTTTCGTAGCGCCCACTATTTCTTTTGAACCGCGTTGCTGAGCCTGCGCAGTTTCGCTGGCGATCAATCCGAAAACCGCAACGAAAAACAGGAATAGAAACGCCTTGAAATGCACATTCAGGATGAAAGGGTTCTTGTAACTGCCTGACAATTTACCAATACTCCCCGCTAATTCGGCAATTCTCAGCTTCACATTGAAGCCGATTTGCGCATTGTGTCTGCATGCAAACCAATATCAGCAATGGGGCTGCGGTGAACATAGGCACATGTGCCTATTTCTAGGAATAATCGGGATGTCCAAAGGAAGTTTTTGATTTGATCTTCAACAAAGGAGGGATGGCCATTCGCTATTCTATCAAATTTCTGATTTTTGTGATCGCGCTTCTTTGCGCTTTCCAAATGGCGAGTGCGGCCCAGCTGGAAAGCGGTCTCGAATTTGAATTTATGTCTGTTCCTGCTGAAGATAGCATCACGATTGATGCGCTTTGCTGCGCTGCGGAACCGGTGAATTGGGAAAAGGCGCGTTCGGTAACCACCAGCATCAACAATCCCGTCATCTGGATAAAGCTTCCATCCATTCTGAGCGGTGAGATTTTCGAATTCCCGCAGATGGTGGACAAGATAGAGCTATTTGAAAGGGCCCATGGCAGCGAGCATTGGACCATAAGCACAACCGGTGACACGATACCGGTTTCGAAACGTGCCATGCAAACCGCTGAAATGGCTTTAAAACTATCCACGGATCCGACGCAAAAGGCTGAACGCTATATACGTCTTGAACAACCATCCAGCGTCAGTCATTCGATAGATGTCTGGGAGGAGTCGGCGTTCATCCAATCTGCCGAACTCAGATTCCACGTACAGCTTTTGCTCTTTGGTTTCTGCGGCGCAATGATTGCCTTCAACCTCGTCGTCGCATTGGTCACGCGAACAAAGCTATTTGCGTTCAACGCGGGGACCATATCCTCCACCATGTTGATTGCCATTTATATGAATGGTCAGGGTGGCTTTCTGCTGTGGCCGGAAAGCCCCGACATCAGCTTTTTCATGTTGGTTTTGGGCATGGGCACACTCAGTCTGTTTGCCACGCAATTGGTGTCTGCTTTCTTGGAAAATGGATCGATAAGATCAAGTTGGTTAAGGGCAAACCGCTGGTTTGGTGTTGCCCAGCTTCTCATAGCCCTCGCTGTCATTCTGTCCGGGTCACAATCGATTTATGCCGGCTTGTTGCTTATCGGACTGTTGTCCATGGGATTGCAACTGTTCCTTGTTTTTACCAGCATTGGCAAAGGCGACCGGCAATCAATACCGATATTGGTGCCCCTTTCCATCCTGATCGCAGGAATTTGCTTTCGCTGGGCGCGGACGGCATTTTCCATGGATTTTGGCTGGGCCAACTATCACATCATGGAGATTGCAATGGCGCTGGAGGCGATCACCTTCTCGCTGATCCTGGCCGCACGCATTCGATATTTTGCCTCTCTGGCGGCCAGAGCAGAGACGAAATTGAGCGAGGTAAAACTGGAAGCCGCGAACCGGTTCGCAAGGCTTCAAGATGCTGAGCGAGAGAGAATTGCAAGCGACCTGCACGACTCGCTTGGCCATAGCCTCGCCATGGTGAACGCGCAGCTCGGCAAAGCAGAAGCAAGCAAGCAGCCGATCGAAGACATCACCGACCGGGTGACTCATAGTCGCCTGGCGTTGCGCGATGCGATCGCGCAAACACGGCGCATCAGCCATGATCTATATCCATCGAAACTCGACCATCTGGGTTTGAAGGACAGTCTGCAGGAAATGACGAACGAACTGTCATCTGCCTATGACATCAAAACGGACACGGTGCTGGATTTTCCAGAGAATATTCTGTCGGCAGACGACAAGTTGCAAATCTACCGAATAACCCAGGAGGCCATTTCAAATGTGATTAAACATAGCGGGGCAGGAGCCTGCACTCTCGCGATACACTGGGCCAAAGATCTCCTGACCTTCAAATTTTCCGATGATGGTATCGGGATGCCCGAAGATACGCAGGGAGGACTGGGGCTTCTATCGATATCGCAGCGCATTCTTCTCATCGGCGGTGAAGCGGGGTTCACCAGCAATCCGGCTGGCGGGCTGGTGGTGGAATTCTCGATCCTAAGGCCAATCAAGGAGGCAAAGTCATGAGAGCAGCTTCGGGATATAGTGTCGTATTGGCTGATGACCATCCGGCCTTCCGTGCGGGCGTTAAACAATATTTTGATGGGCGTCAGGATTTCATCGATATTTTCGAAACGGGGGATGGCAATGCGTGCCTCTCTTCTATTCTGCAGCATCAACCGGACTGGGCGGTTATTGATTTGTCCATGCCCGGCAAGACCGGTTTTGAGGTTCTTGAAGAGTTGCTAACAAAAAACTGTTCAACCCGGGTGATCGTAATGTCCATGCATGCCGAGCAGATTTACGCGGACCGAGCGCGGAATTTGGGTGCTGTTGCCTTCATCGCCAAGGAAGATGCGCTTTCAGACTTGGACGACGCCCTGCAAACGCCGGAAGGGGATTTTTACACCAGCAACGCGGTTGGGCGAGCAGCGGCCAACTTTCTAACGGAGAAATCAACAAATCTTCTCAGTTCCCTGACGCCCACTGAAAAGCGGGTTTTGCAATTTCTGGCGCAGGGCCTGACCAGCAAGGAAATAGCCGATCATTTGAGCATCAGCGCACGCACCGTTCAAGCGCATCGCCGGAACATGACGGAAAAACTGAACCTGCGCGGTGCAAACCGGTTGATGGAATTTGCTGTGCGCAATGCCGAAAAAATTTGAACCAGCGATGGAGAGCTTTGTCCGCTTTTGCACAACTCTGGGCGCTGCAGAGGGTGCGACAAAGTTGAAATTGGTCGGGACGAGAGGATTCGAACCTCCGACCCCCACACCCCCAGTGTGATGCGCTACCAGGCTGCGCTACGTCCCGACCGAGGTTGCGCATATATTGCGGTCGATTGACCTTGGCAAGTCGTTTGCGTCTCGCCTCTAACCTTTCTGGAATACGGATTTCGTTGCGCCCTCGGCAAGTGCATGATAGGCGCGCGCAACATCGGAGTTGGCTGCTCAGGGCTTGAAAAAAGAGTCCGGTCAACACACATAAAAATTTGCAACAATCGGGATGGGTTCATGACGACAATATCAATTTTATCTGCAGCAGCAGGCGCTGGTGGCGCTGGCGGTTTCCTCATTTCGATCATGCCATTGGTACTGATTTTTGCAGTTTTCTACTTTCTGCTCATTCGGCCGCAGCAAAAGAAGATGAAAGAGCATCAAACGAAAATCGGTGCGGTTAAGAAGAATGACGAAGTTGTCACAGGCGGCGGTCTGGTAGGCAAAGCCGTTAAAGTCGACGATGAATTTGTCGAAGTCGAAATTGCCAATGGCGTGCGCGTGAAGGCGGTCAAAGCCACTTTGACCGACGTAATGCCGCGCGGCAGTGCCAAACCTGCGAACGACTGAACGCGGTGATATAGAAAGTTAGTTTCAATGCTCGATTTTCCGCGCTGGAAAGTTATTTCCATTTCCCTGTTGCTGGCATTTGGCGTGCTTATGTCTTTGCCGAGCCTGTTTGTCGGAGAAAGTCATAAATATTGGCCAGGCTTTTTGCCGGATGAGACCATTAACCTGGGGCTCGATCTGCAAGGCGGCAGCCACATTTTATTGGAAGCAGATCCTGCGGATGTCGGGATAGCCCGTCTCGAGACGATGGAAGAATCCGTTCGCGCGGTCATGCGCCGGGCGACTCCGCGCATCGGTATTGGCGATATTTCGCGGCGTGATGGCGTATTGAGCTTCATGGTGCGGGACAGCACCCAGGTTGATGCGGCGCGTGAAGAAATCCTTCCCCTGACCAGCGGCGCGGGCCTTACCGGTCAACGTGACTGGGATATCGAAGTCCGCGATGATACGCGGTTCGTTTTGACTCCGACGCCAGCGGGCATCGAGAATGCCGTTGAAAATGCGATGGAAACCGCCACCGACGTGATCCGCCGCCGTATCGATGAAATGGGCACGCGAGAGCCGACCATTTTGCGACAGGGCGACAACCGGATTGTGGTGCAGGTGCCTGGACTGGAAGACCCGGAAGCGCTGAAGGCCTTGCTCGGACAGACAGCCAAGCTTGAGTTTAAGCTGGTTGATTATGAGGCCGACCCCAATGCTGTGGCCGCGGGACGACCACCCGTGGGCAGCCAGATTTTCCCTTACCCCGACAATCCAGCCGGCTTGCCGAACATCGCGGTGAAACGCCTTGGCGGCATTAGCGGTGACAAGTTGACCGATGCGGGACAAGGCTTTGACCAGCAGACTAATGCAGCGGTGGTCAATATTACGTTCGATGCCGAAGGCGGTTCGAAATTTGCCCGCTTGACCCAGAATAACGTCGGCCGGCCCTTTGCGATTATCCTGGATGGGCAAGTGCTGTCGGCGCCGAATATCAATGAACCGATCCTGGGTGGCTCTGCTCAGATTTCCGGTAATTTTGACGTTGCCAGCGCCAACCAACTGGCGATTGCCTTACGGTCTGGTGCGCTTCCGGTGGAACTGAAGATTGTCGAGGAACGCACTGTCGGTCCCGACCTTGGTAAGGATTCTATCGACAAAGGCATGATCGCCGCGCTTATCGCCACGACGGCGGTTTTGACGTTCATGATCGTGACCTACGGCCGCTTTGGTGTTTACGCCAATATCGCGCTGGCGTTGAATCTGTTCATCATTGTCGGCGTCATGGCGATGTTCAACGCCACGCTGACTCTGCCAGGGATTGCCGGCTTTGTTCTCACGGTAGGTTCGGCGGTTGATGCCAATGTGCTGATCAATGAACGAATACGAGAGGAACGCAGGCGAGGGCGACGGGTCGTACAGGCCATTGAAGTCGGCTATAAAGAAGCGTCGCGCGCCATTTTTGATGCGAATATTACCAATATCATTGCAGGACTCTTGCTCTTCATGTTCGGTTCCGGACCGGTCAAGGGGTTCGCGGTCGTGCTGATGATCGGTATCGCATCTTCGGTGTTTACCGCCGTTGTTGTAACCCGCATGTTCGTGGCACTCTGGGTTAGACGGACGCGTCCGCAGGAGTTGGTGATATGAGATTGCTCAAACTTGTCCCGGACGATACCAATATCGGCTTCCTGAAATGGCGCAATATCGCCATGGCGTTCAGCATATTGACGATCATTATCTCGATCGCATTGGTGGTGACGCGGGGATTGAATTTCGGCGTCGACTTTATCGGTGGCCAGATGATTCAAGCCACTTTCACCGAAACGGAAACAGCGCCGATTCCGGAATTGCGGAACAGCATTGGCGCGCTTGGCTATGGCGAAGCAACGATCCAGCGTTTTGGCGATGCCAATGAAGTGTCGATCCGGATGCGTTTGCCCACCGAAGCAGAATCGCGCCCGGAAGCAGCCAATGAAATGACCAGCAAGATCGTCGCGACAATCAAGGCAGATCATCCCGATGTCCGTATTGACGGTGTGGAATCGGTCTCCGGCAAGGTCTCGTCGGAACTGTTTGAAACTGGCGCTTATTCGCTGCTGTTCGCGATGATTGCGATCTCCATCTATATCTGGGTGCGCTTTGAGTGGCAATTTGGCGTTGGTGCCTTGTTCGCGCTGTTCCACGATGTCGTGCTGACATTCGGATTGTTTGCGCTGACCCAGATGGAATTCAACCTCAATATCGTCGCCGCGCTGCTGACGATCATCGGCTATTCTCTTAATGACACGATTGTGGTGTTCGATCGCATTCGCGAGAATCTCAAGAAATATCGCAAGATGGACATCATCGCCTTGTTGGACCTCTCGGTAAACGAGACTTTGGCGCGGACCGTGATGACCAGCTTGACCATGTTGATCGCGCTTGGTGGCTTGATCATCTGGGGTCCAGATGTGATCTTCGGTTTCTCGGTGGCTATGTTCTTCGGGGTATTTGTCGGTACATATAGTTCGGTCTATATGGCCGCTCCTGTGCTCATTTGGCTTAAAGTTGGTCCAGATACTTTCGTCCCATCGGAGCCAGAAAATGATAAAGCAGAGAAGTTGGGTGGACCCGAGCAGGTTGGCTGATCCTTGGTAGAGCTTCGCAAGGATGTTGAGTTTGCCGGACCGATTGTCACTGGCTTTACGCCGAAAGGCTATAAGATCGGTGACCAGCGGTTCGAGCAAGGACTGCTGATTTCTCCTGAACAGGCTGTGGACTGGGCTGCATCAAGCCTGGATCGGCTTGATCTGGCGGAAATATTGTCCAGCTTGAACCTGTCTCCACATCCCGAATTTCTGCTGCTGGGCAGCGGCCCATCCATGTTGCAGCCCCCGGCAGCGTTCCGGCGCGAAGTTGAAGCAGCCGGCATGGGGTTAGAGGTCATGGACAGCCGAGCCGCAGCGCGGACTTGGGCGGTTTTGCGGGCAGAAGAACGTTGGATTGTCGGCGCATTTCTGCCGATCCACTAAATCTGTCCAGAGACTTTCTGGAAGATGGCAAGCAACTGGTCTCCATTGTTGCGCCAACTGAAATGCGCAACCGACTTGCGCACGAGATCCTGTTTGGGTGACTGCACCAATATAGCTTTGATGGCATCGACAATGGCCTCGACATCCTGATCGACGACCCTTCCGGCATCCGGACTGGCGACCAGTTCCCGCGCTCCGCCTGCCTCGCTGATGATCACAGGAGTGCCGCAGGCAAGGGCTTCGACCCAGGCGTTGGCAAGACCCTCGGATTTGGATACGAGAATAGAGATGTCAGCGGCTGCGGTCAGGTGCGGCAATTCGTCATGCGGCACGCTTCCCAGAAAACGGACGCGGTCAGCAATCCCCAGCTGTTTGGCCAGCGCGCGGTAATTCTGCTCTTCTTCACCCTTGCCGGCGAGCATGAGCTGGGCATCGGGAATGCTTGCCAAGGCCCGGATTACCAGATCCTGGTTCTTGCGGGCGATTAGCGCGCCCGCTGTGATAAGAAGCGGGCCATCTATATTGAGCTTTTGTTTCGCTGCCGAGCGATCGATCGGCTTGAATTTGTCCTGATCAATCCCCGTATAATGGACGGAAATTTTGCTTCCATCCATCCCGAGCTCAACCATATCCTGTTTCAGCGCCTCCGAAACGGCCAAGAGCCTGCTGGCCTTTTCCGCCGCCTGTAATATCTGTTCTCTACATTGTTGATCGCCGCCCCAGTGATGAATGTCCGCTCCGCGGGCCTTGATCGTGAAGGGGATGTCGAGCGCAGCGGCGAGACGCATTGCCGCCGCTCCATCAGGATAGAAAAATTCTGCGTCGATCACGTCAAAAGGCGTTTCTGCGTGTAGTCTTTTTACCAAGGGCAGTATCGCGGCGGCAATGCGACGGGGGTTGCTAGCGCCTCCGAATTTCGGGATCAGGGTGAAGCGGGGGCGATGCACATTAAGCCCGCGCCACTCTTCATGGTCGACCAAGTTGGTCAGTGGCTGATATTGTTCGAATTTGCTCAACGGCCAGAGCGGGATGCCGATCGGATTGACGACGGTGACATTGGCCTCTGGACGACTTGCCAATTCGGCCGTTTGTCGTTCGACAAATATTCCGAAATTGGGCGCTGCGGCATTGGGAAACAAAGTCGCGAGGGTCAGGATGTTGATTGGCCGGGTCATGCTGTGTGTCTTAGCACGGAGGCCCTAAAGCTCCCTTACCAAGCGAACAGCGACACCGATCCACTCGGGGTCGCTGACAATTTGTTGGCGAGCGCCGGCGCCCAATGGCAAAATTTGCAAGCGATTGCCTTCCCGCCCGATGAGGCGACCGAACAGATAGCGTCCAGCTGGCCGCGGCACCAGAACATCACGATTGAGCGCACTGCTGTAATCTTCCGGGGTGCGGCGTGACAGCCAAACATCGTCTCCGCTGCGATATTCACCGATGCTGCTCTTGACGCGTAGCGCGACCATTGCGGGCTCTATGGCGGGTTGAAAGATGCATTCGGTCTTGTCCAGGGCGTGGGCGCCCTTGTGATCCAATATGGCGGCCACCGGCAGCTCTTCTTGGTCAGGTAGGGACAATAAGGCCGCGCTGTCGACCGCCAAAGCATCGGCAATGCGGTTTAGCCAATCCAGTGATAAGGTACGGGCGCCGGTTTCCAGTCGCCCAATGGTTTGCGCCGTTGTTGGCGGAGAGCAACGTTTTGCAACATCGTCTAACGTCAATCCCTTGCCCTTGCGGACGTCTCTGATGCGGCTGATCATCTTCTATCTCCAAACCTATATGGTTTTTACTTTCCTACAATATTACCAAAATGGCAAGTGTGAAACCTCATCATTCAGGAGATATCATGCCAGCCAAAGTCGCAAAATCCCGATCCGATCCTCGTTTGCTTGCAGAACGCGCCCTTCCGCAAGACGGAGAAGAAAGGGATAGCCGGAGATCAGGCCGCAGGCGCGCGCGAAGCGTGACGGTCAATTTGGCGGAATCGCCATTGGGCTGGTTGCATGCGAGAGGCCATTTGTCCGATCGGCAATTTGATGCCGGCGAAAAGCTTCGCGCTGATTGGGAAAGAGCCAATCTGGCGCCGAGCGTTACAATGAGCTGGGATATTATATCCGTCGCTGGCGGGAAGCGTTCAACACCCGCGATTCTCAATGAAACCGAGGCGCTGTTGGCTGCTAAGCAACGGTTTACCAATGCGGTTGATTATCTTGGCAGCGACCTGTCGGATATAGCGTGGCGGATTGTCTGCGGTGGGGAGGGCGTTCCGGTAGCCGAAAAAAACATGGGTTGGCCGGCGCGATCAGGCAAGCTGGTGCTGAAAATTGCCCTCGACCGATTGGCAATTTTCTATCGCCTGCCAGGCTGAATAACATGCGATCATGGATTTTGCAGGCGTTCGACTTCTTCCGCCAGCTCGAGCCACCGCATTTCGGCGCTATCTTTCTCATCAATCAAAGCGCTATTTTCCTGGGTCAGTTTTTCAAACTGCGGGAAATCTTTTGTGTAGAGATTGGGATCGGCCAAAGTTTTTTCGATTTCAACCATGCGCTTGTCAATCGCCTCTATCCGTTCGGGCAAAAGATCATAGTCACGTTGATCCTTATAGGTTAGTTTCTTGACCGGACTTGGCGATTTGGAGGCTTCCCGATGGGCAGGCTGAGGTGACTTGGCAGCGGCTTTCTGGGCGGGTTCAGAGTCCTTACGCTTGGCTTCCCATTCCGCATATCCACCCGTAACAATGTCGACCATGCCGCTGCCATCGAGCCCAAGCGTGACGGTGACGGTGCGATCGAGGAAGTCGCGATCATGGCTCACCAGCAATACGGTGCCTTCGTAATCCGCGATCACTTCCTGCAAAAGGTCCAGTGTTTCGAGATCCAGGTCATTGGTTGGCTCGTCGAGCACCAGCAGGTTTGACATCCGCGCAAATTCTCTAGCGAGCAGCAGGCGTGATTGCTCTCCGCCTGATAGGGTCCCGACTTTGGCATCGATCAGGGAGGGAGCAAACAGGAACTCCTTGAGATAGCCTTGCACATGTTTCTTGTCGCCGCGGACATCGATCCAGTCGCTGCCATCGGCAAGCACATCACGGACCGACTTATTGCCTTCCAGCAGACTGCGCTGTTGATCGATAAAAACGCCATTGAGCGTCTTGGCGAGCGATACTTTGCCGCTATCCGGTTCCAGCTCACCGGTGAGCATTTTCAGCAATGTCGTTTTGCCCGCACCATTGGCTCCGACGATGCCGATCCGGTCGCCACGCTGGATCCGCAAGGAGAAGGAACGGATGATCTTGCGTTCATTCTTGCCTTCCCCGAAGGACTTGGAGATATTCTCGGCAGTGATCACGGATTTTGTGCGGCTGTCATCACTTTGGATCTTGAGATTGGCGGTGCCGGTAGGCCCAATCATCGCCGCCCGCGCTGCGCGCATTTCCCAGAGCTTTTCTAGCCGTCCCTGATTGCGTTTGCGTCGGGCTGTGACGCCGCGTTCCAGCCATCGCGCTTCGAGTTTCAGCTTCGCATCAATCTTGTGGGCAGCCTGTGCTTCATCGGCATGGATTTTCTCCATCCATGCACCATAGCCGCCAAAGCCAACTTCCTGCCGCCGCAGCGCGCCGCGATCGAGCCAAATTGTCTGTTTGGTCAATCGGGTCAGGAATGTTCGGTCATGCGATATGGTGATGAACGCGCCTTTATAGCGGCCCAACCATTCTTCCAGCCAGTCAATCGCCCCGAGATCGAGGTGATTGGTCGGCTCGTCGAGCAAAAGCAGATCCGGATCAGACGCGAGGGCCCTGCAAATAGCCGCCCGACGCTTCTCGCCGCCGCTGGCTTTTTCTGCACGGGTCGAGAGATTTGTGCCCAATTGATCGGCAATGGCTTCGACTTCGTGCAGGGCAGGGCCTTGTTCGCCCGATATCGCAAAGTCGAGCAATGTCTCAAATTGCGTGAAATCCGGCTCTTGCTCCAGATAGACAATATTGGTGCCGGGTTGAATCATCCGCTGACCCTTGTCGGATTCAATCTGATCGGCAATCAAGCGCAGCAGTGTTGTTTTTCCAGCGCCGTTACGGCCGATCAAGGCCAGCCGGTCGCGTGGTCCGACATGAAGATCGAGATTTTCAAACAACCAGCCTTCTCCTTGATGGAGGGACAGGTTTTCATATGCAAAGATCGGGGGTTGGGCCATGGTTCCCGGGCGTTAGGGGCTAGCGGGCTTCGGCTCAAGTCTTGTCTTTTCAACAATCGCCATTGACCTGCCATCTCAATTCGGTTTGGATAGGGCCATATTGTCATTTTGGAGATCGGTAGAGGCTTTGCACTTAGTATATCTGAACGGCGATTATGTCCCCAAATCATCTGCCAAAATTTCTGTTTT
This sequence comes from Parasphingorhabdus sp., assembly GCF_039982395.1. GTDB lineage: Bacteria > Pseudomonadota > Alphaproteobacteria > Sphingomonadales > Sphingomonadaceae > Parasphingorhabdus. The sequence continues at coordinate 934,922 of NZ_JBDWYO010000006.1, read as the reverse complement.
TGATCGCGGCCTGTTGTTCTCGGACGCAGTATATGAGGTGATTTCGGTCATTGACGGGCGGTTGATCGATATGGAGCGACATGTCGCGCGGCTCGAGCGATCGCTCGGCGAGCTGTCGATCGATGCTGCGTCGGACTGGACGGCTATTTCCCAAAAGCTTGTAGCCGAAAATGATCTGGAAGAAGGTTTGATCTATCTGCAGGTTTCGCGCGGGGTGATGGACGAACGGGATTATCGCTGGCCAGCGCCGGAAACACCGCCGACCATATTTGCTTTTGCCCAAGACCGAACTTTGGTTGCCAATCCGATGGCCGATCGCGGAATGCGGATCATCACCCGTCCGGATATGCGCTGGCAAAGATGTGATATCAAGACGACGCAGCTGCTATATGCATCGCTCATGAAAATGGAGGCTGCGTCTGCTGGGGTTGATGATGTCTGGATGACCCAGGGTGATCTGGTCACCGAGGGCACGTCGCAAAATGCCCATATCATCACGCAAGACGGGCTATTGGTGTCCCATCAACTGGACCGCCGCGTGTTGCCCGGAGTGACCCGGATAGAAACGCTCGCACAGGCCAAATCCTTAGGACTGACCATTGAAGAGCGTGCTTTTTCTATCGAGGAAGCCCGAAATGCCAAGGAAGCCTTTGTCTCGTCTTCGACATTGTTGATCATGCCGGTGGTCGAGATTGATGGCCACAGGATCGGCGACGGCCAGCCGGGGCAATGTACAGATAAAATTCGCCAAAAATATTTAGCTGCCGTTCAGGGAGCTGGTTCTACAAGAACTTGAATCAAGGGAGGAAAATATGAGGTCTGCAATTATATTCGCCGGAGCGACTTTATTCTTGGTGCCAACCAGTTACGCCCAGGCTGCAAATGTCCAGATTGTTGCCCAGAATCCAGTGATTGAACTGAGTGTATCGGAGCAAGTCGACAGTGCACCGGATATGGCGACGTTCAGCACCGGGGTGGAATCCAAAGCGCCAACCGCAACGCAAGCGTTGCGCGACAATTCGGTTCAGGCGCGATCGGTGATCAAACGTCTCAAATCACTCGGCATTGCAGAAAAGGATATTCAAACCACGGGAATAAATCTGCGCGCAAATTATGAATATGATCAAGCAAGCCGGAAAAACCGGTTTGTTGGCTATATGGTTTCCAATCAAGTCTCGGCCATCGTGCGGGATATTTCCAAGCTCGGGGCTATTTTAGATGCGATTGTTAGCAGCGGTGCCACCAATTTGAACGGTCCGTCTTTTTCGATCAGCGATGATAGCAAAATGAAAAATGTCGCCCGGGAGCGGGCTCTGGCCAATGGCAAAGCGCGAGCGATGAGCTATGCGCGGTCCGAGGGTTATAGCGGCGTTCGGGTAATTTCGATTGGAGAAGGCATATCGCGCCAGTCGGGCGCGCCGATGATGCGGATGGACAGCGCTGCGGCAATGTCAGTGCCGCCCGTGGCCCCAGGACAAGTGGGAACCGTCGTTTCCCTCAACATTACCTATGAAATGACTCGTTAGCATATCCATCTTCAATCTGAACCCGCCATTCACCTGATGTTAAAACCGATAAAGTTAGAAGAGCAGCCATGTTAAAGAAATTCACCTTTTTGCCGCTTATTGCGCTCGGACTTATGGCTGTTGCGCCGGAAGTGTCTTCGGCGAAGGACCGCCGCGGAGAGCAGAATGCGGCGCGCGCACAAATGATGGCGGGCAAGGTGAAGTCTATTCGTTCAATCGAGAATCGAATTTTGCCAAGAATGGCCGGTAGTCAGTATATCGGTCCCGAATTTGATCCCAGTGCCCAAGTCTATCGACTGAAGTTCATTCGGGACGGGCGGGTGATCTTTGTGGATGTTGATGGTCGAACCGGTGCGGTTCTGAAACAGACCCGTTGAGCCATTTTGCGCTCATTTCAAATTTCTAAATCATTGTGCGTTTCCGGGATGGTGATATAGGCTATCCGGAATGAAAAGCTTTATTTCGGAGGACAAGCATGCGCGTCTTGATCGTTGAGGACGAACCTACGCTGGGACAGCAGCTCAAATCGACATTGGAAGCCAATGGCTATGCCATCGATCTGTCGGCAGACGGCGAAGATGGTCATTTCATGGGTTCAACCGAAGATTATGATGCGGTGATCCTGGATCTGGGCCTGCCGGAAATCGACGGCCTGACCGTGCTCGATCGCTGGCGCAAGGAAGAGCGTAACTTTCCGGTTCTGGTGCTGACAGCCCGCGATAGCTGGTCCGACAAGGTTGCGGGATTGGACGCAGGCGCGGATGACTATCTCGCCAAGCCGTTCCAAACCGAAGAATTGATTGCCCGGCTTCGCGCTCTAATTCGGCGCGCATCCGGCAATGCATCGTCAGAACTAACTGCAGGCGCTGTCCGTCTGGATACGCGGTCGGGCAAAGTGACGCTTGATGGCAGTCCAGTCAAAATGACGGCACAAGAATATAAATTATTGTCCTATCTGATGCATCACAAAGGAAAAGTTGTGTCCCGGACCGAGCTGATCGAACATATTTACGATCAGGATTTCGACCGGGATTCAAACACGATTGAAGTGTTTGTGACGCGCATCCGCAAAAAGCTGGGGGCGGAAGTGATTTCCACGATTCGGGGGCTTGGCTATAGTCTAGAGGATCCTGAAGCCTGAATGAATCAAGCCAGATAGACAGTCCGGTCGACGAAAAGGCACCGACACCCCATTCTCGGCTAGGCACACAGACCACCGGCTCGCTCGGCCGGCGGATGATCGGGATCGCTGCGGCGTGGATTGTGATCCTGCTGGTCGGTGGCGGTTTCGCGCTGGATCGGGTTCTCAACGACGCGGTGACCCGCAATTTCGACAATCAACTGGAATATGTTCTGACGGCGATGATTGCGTCTGCCGAAATTGGTCCCGATGGCGAGGTTTTTTTGAACCGGCCGCTGGGGGATCAACGATTTCTCGAACCCAATAGTGGTCTCTATTGGCAGATCAGCGGCGAGGGTCATGATGATTTTCCCTCCCGGTCGCTTTGGGATCGGACGCTGGAATCGACCATCACCCATGATGATCGAGTGACGCATATCTATGATAATCTGCAATTCCAGGATGAACCGCTGCGCTTGTTAGAGCGCACGATCATTCTGCCCGATTCTGACACCAAATGGCTGTTCCAAGTGGCGCAGAGCCGCGACGGACTGGATTCCCAGATATCGAACATCCGTTCTATCCTGATCAACAGCTTCTTGATTCTGGCACTCGGCCTGATCGGCATGGCGGCGTTGCAAACGCTTTATGGACTATGGCCGTTGCGGAAAATTCGCAGTGCCATCGCGGCGATGCGGACTGGCCAACAGCGCCGGGTCGTGGAGCCCATGCCGAATGAAGTTACCCCGATGGTCGACGAGCTTAACGCTTTGCTCGACCATAATGAGAAGCAGGCAGAGGAAGCGCGGCGGCATGCGGGCAATCTGGCCCACGCTCTCAAGACCCCTCTGACGGTCATCATGAACAGCGCTACCGCCAAGGCCGATGATCTGGCTGACACGGTGATCCGCGAAGCCGGTGTCATGCGGCGGCAGGTCGACCATCATCTTGCGCGCGCGCGGGCCGTTGGCCGGCGCGGCCATGCGCACAGCAGGGCCAAAGTCTGGCAAAGCCTGCAAGCGGTCGAGCGCGCTGTCGGGCGGCTCTATTCCCATGTGCGGATCGATATTGATGGCGACAAGGACGCTTTGGCGTCGGTCGAACGTCAGGATCTCGATGAAATGATCGGTAATCTCGTTGAAAATGCCGCCAAATATGGCGGCGGTAGCGTGTTCATCACCGTGGAAAGCGACGATGAATTTGTCGAATTGCAGATAGAGGATGATGGCCGCGGCATTCCTGAACAGGAGCGTCAGCGTATATTTGATCGTGGTGCGCGACTGGATAGCGGCAAGCCGGGGACCGGTCTTGGCCTCGCCATCGTCCGCGATGTCGCGGAAATCTATGACGGCTCGGTATCGCTCGAAGAAAGCGATGACCTGGGCGGTCTGTTGGTGCGGTTGCGGTTGCCGCGGCCGGAAGGGCAAGCCACCTGATGGTCGTTGCCTGCAAAACCCAAGGCTGATGTCCGATTCTGGATAAGTTGAACATCGCGATCATCGGCTGTGGGCCAGGGGGATTGGCCGCCGCTGTCTTCCTCAAGCGGCAGGGTCATGCCATCACCATTTTCGATCAATTTTCGGAACCGCTACCGGTTGGCTCGGGATTGTTGATCCAACCCTCTGGCCAATCTGTGCTCGATCAGTTGGGATTGCTGGACAGGATAAAGGCGCTCGCCAGTCCGGTGCAGCAATTGCACGGGATCTCCGTGGAAAAAAGCCGGCGCGCGTTGGATATGCAATATGCGCATAGCTCAGACGGCATATCCGCATTGGGCATACACCGTGCCAGCTTGTTTTCCGTTCTGCTGGATGCGGCCAAAGAAGCGTCTGTTCCGATCATCGCAAATAGCAAATTGACCAGGGTTGATGAAACAGAAAACTCTATCACACCGGTCTTTGAAAGCGGCGGTGCGACGGCTTCATTTGATTGCCTGATCGATGCCAGCGGTGCGGGAAGCCCGTTGGCTGGCGGGCAAGTACAGAGCCTGGATTATGGGGCTTTCTGGGCCACTGTCGATGTTCCGAAGCATCATGATATTCTGCCTGCGGCACTCGATCAGCGCTATTTTCGGGCCAATCAAATGGCCGGTATCATGCCGATCGGCTTGAATCCTGCGACGGGGAACCCCGGTGCGGCATTGTTCTGGTCGGAGAAACCTGAAAATGCCGACCGGCTGATCGCATCAGGCATCGATGCCTTCCGCAAAAACTATTGCAGTCTCTGGCCGGAAGCCGAACCATTTGTCGCGCAATTGCAATCGATCGAGGCGTTGAATCTCGCTGTTTATCATCACCGGACCGGCATGCCTTCATCATCGAATAGACTGTTCCATATCGGCGACAGCTGGCACTGCACCAGTCCACAGCTGGGGCAGGGTGCGAACATGGCATTGATCGATGCCGCTGCTCTTGCCAAGGCATTGGAACAATCCAGTTCGCTCTCCATAGCCCGCAAAAAATACCGGAAAGCGCGGATGGCACATATCAAACTATATCAGATGCTCAGCATCATTTTCACGCCGCTCTATCAATCGGATAGCCGGATCAAGCCGTGGATCCGAGACATGGTCATTCACAATTTTGCGAGATGGCCGATCATCCGGAACTTTATCGCGAAGACCGTTTCGGGAAAGCTGTTTCTGTCGCTCTAGGAACCAAAATTCTGGTGGATTAGTGCTGCGCGTGAGATTGTTCCTGCGCGTGATTGTCTAGGTCCATAGGTTGCAAATGGCCTTGATAGAGGATGATCCGTCCGATTACCGGCAAAGCGATATCAACGTCAAAATGGAATCTGCCGTCCGCCTCATATTCCCTGGCCTGGATTCTCGGTGCCAAGGCGAGCGGAAAACGCATGCCGAGAAAATAGGCTTTGCGCATATGCATCGACAGGCCGTCATTCGTGCGCCGCAATGCCATCGCAAAATTAAAGGGACCGAACCGTTCTGACAAGAGATTGCCCATCTGGCACAATGTGCTCGCAAATCTTTGCCCGTCGAAATTCCGGACCCAGGTTTCGACACCCTTTTCTTCTCTCATATGCACATGGGCCGGGAGATTTGTCCCAGAATCCGGGAAGCGAAACAGTCTGGCGACAAGAACGGCCAAGGCGTTGCGGCCTCGGATAACCTGCGTGCTGCCAATCATCCCGTGATCGCCGAGCACCTCATGTGCATATTGTACCGCAGGCGGAAGCAAATCAAAATCCTGCCCCATGACCCGCCGATAGAGATAATCCGATGCCGGTTGCTCGACAATTTCTGTCTGGATTGCATATCTGTCAAAATAAGGCTGAAATAGCTTGAGATCGAGAAGTCCGCTTGAACTTCGCGCACCAAATTCCAATTCACCTGATACTATCTTACGGGCCAACAAGGGCGCGGCAAGGGCGGGAATCCACATGCCATCGCCATTGTCGGCGATTACGGTCCATTTCCGTTCAAGGGCATTGGCTCCTAACCGTCCGAATAGACGAACTTCCATTGCCGACCGGTCGCCGCCAAAAATCGAGAAGAACCGCTGCGCAAGCAATGCCGGAAATGTGAAACGCGACAGGTTTTTCAGCCACCCCCAGACCACCGGCCAAGTGCAGATCCACAGAAGAAAATCCAGGACCCTGATATCGCTGCCGGCCCGAAATTCGCTGGCGGGTTTGCCGGCGTATCGGCTGGGCAGGCTGTCTAGGTCGGGCACGTCACAAAGCCGCACTGATCTGACATGCGGTCTAAGACCCTTTATCTGGTAAGAAACACGGCGGGTTTCTTGCAAGCCTGTCGCCTCTTCCGATTTTCCGCCACGCCAAATACTGATGTTCTTACCCGCATAGCTCAGGATCGCTTCGGTCACGGAACGGCTGGCATTCAATCTGTTGCTGGCGCTTAGGGACGTGCGGATCGCTTTGACGATATCCATATCTCTGGCCAAACAGTCTGTGATCGCGGTGCCGAGTGCAGGCAATGTGCTTGCGCCGGAAACTACGCAAGTCCGGGCCTCCTTCGCCTCGCGATTCAGTGATGAAATCCCGTTAACAAAGGCTCGGCCATCTGACAGGTCGAGATAGTGAATGCCAGCCTGGATGCAGGCTTTCGGAACATGAAAATCCTGCACCTGAAACGGCCCTGACGCATCGATCAACAAGCAAACATCAAGTGATCGCAGCCGATCCGCATCGATCTGTTCGCGGTCCAGCGCCATGGGCTGCATCGCCTCCGAAGAAAATTGCGCACAAAAGGCCGAGGCCTTCACAAGAGAACGCCCCGCCACCACAATGTTATGACCGTCTTCGGCCAACAATTGGCAGACTTTCGCGCCGAATCCACCATAGCCACCGATGACGACTATGCGCTTCATATGATTTTGTCCGAAAAGGACGGTTGATTGAGCCCACAGGCCTGGCGGCGGCCAAATATTCTGTAGCGGTGACGGGCAACCACCATGTAAATGGCATCTCTGATCGATCGCGGAACGAATCTGAGGATAGCGAGGACCCGCCACGGCCATCCCAAGCGATAGATTATTTGCAGGATTGCGTCAGATTTACCCCAGACACGCGATTGTTCTACCACCAAGAAGGTTTCATAATCATCGATGGGCATGTCGAGCGATTGGTATATCGCTTGGCCGATATTCCCTTGCGCAGGGGTGAGCCGAAAAATATTCTTGCGATCCATCCATGCCAGAATACGCATGGAACGCGAACATAAGACGCAATCACTGTCGAAGACGATAAGCGGTAGTTTCTTGGGAATGCGAACTAATTCTGGATGTCCCGTCAAATCCAAAGAGCGGGCCAGCATCGCCCTAACTCTCGCTGCGAATCCGTTCGTGGTGCCTGATCACTTCATCGATGATGAAACGCAGGAATTTTTCCGAGAATTCAGGGTCAAGATTGGCGTCGCTGGCAAGTTGACGAAGCCGGGTGATTTGTTCACGTTCCCGGTTACCGTCGGCAGGGGGCAGCTTATTCTTGGCCTTATATTCGCCCACCGCTTGCGTGACCTTGAATCGCTCGGCCAGCATGAACACCAGTGCGGCATCAATATTGTTGATGCTTTCGCGATATTGATTCAGCTTTTCGTCCATGATTCACCGTCCGGTTTCGGCCCGTCTCGCATTTCGCTCCACTTGTGTGGGACGCAACTGATATGGGTTTGATTTCACTTGCCTTATCCCTAGTGACTTGCCACATCCGGTGCAACATGTCAGCAACGGTCCATCATCTCGGGCGGGACACCGCGCCTTCACTCGAACCCATCATGTCATTGGTTGCCAGTGATATGAATCAGGTCAACAGCGTCATTCTGGACCGGATGCAATCCGATATTCCTTTGATTCCTGAACTGGCCGGGCATCTGATCGCCGGCGGCGGCAAGCGGATGCGCCCCATGCTGACCTTGGCGGCGGCGAAACTGATCGGATATGCAGGAAACCGCCATTTCAAACTGGCGGCTGCCGTGGAGTTTATTCATACTGCTACTCTGCTTCATGACGATGTTGTGGATGGGTCCGACCTGCGGCGGGGTAAAGCGGCTGCAAATTTGATTTTTGGCAACCCGGCAACGGTGCTGGTAGGGGACTTTCTATTCAGCCGGTCTTTTGAACTGATGGTGGAAGACGGCTCGCTCCGCGTGCTAAAAATCTTGTCCAACGCTTCGGCGGTCATTGCCGAAGGCGAGGTCAATCAGTTAACGGCGCAACGCAAGGTTGATACGAGCGAAGACCGTTATCTAGAGATTATCGGCGCGAAAACAGCCGCATTGTTCGCGGCGGCCAGCCGGATATCGGCCGTGGTTGCTGAATGTGGTGAGGAAATTGAACTGGCGCTCGACAGCTATGGCCGCAATCTTGGCATTGCCTTCCAGCTGGTGGATGACGCGATCGACTATTCTTCCGACAGCGAAACCATGGGCAAGGATGCCGGTGACGATTTCCGCGAGGGCAAGGTAACCCTGCCGGTGATATTGGCCTATGCGCGCAGCAATGAGGAAGATCGCAAATTCTGGAAAGATGCGATTATCGGGCATAAATCTTCTGATGAAGATCTGGCGCGAGCAACCGGTTTGTTGCACTCGACGGGCGCGATTGACGACACCATGTCGCGGGCCCGGCATTATGGCCAGCGGGCGATTGACGCGCTGGGAATCTTCTCTGCGGGCAAAGCCCGGGATGCAATGACCGAGGCGGTTGAATTTGCTATTTCCCGCGCCTATTAGAGCGGCGCAAGACAGGAACAGAAAATGGCAGCTCGAATTTACAAAAACCCGATGAATGCAATGCAGTCCGGTCAGGCTCTGACCGACAAATGGGTGCTGGAATTTGAACCCTCGGAAGCGCGCAAGGCTGACCCTTTGACCGGTTGGTCCGGTTCCGGCGATACGCAGCGGCAGGTGAAATTGAAGTTTAAGGATGCCGATGCTGCAAAGGCTTATGCCGACAAATGCGGGATTTCCTATTCTGTTGTGCCAACGCCGCAGAAGACGCTGAAACTGCAGGCCTATGCGGATAATTTCCGCTAAATTATAGCGTTTCTGCCTGAAGCAACAGCAGCAATTTCACATCAATGCCGGCGCCTTCGCCGCGTTTTTTCGCGATAAATTCGTTTAACCCCGCTACCGCCACGCGGTGGACGAGAATATTCTCTCCATCAACCCCGCCGCCTTCGCTGACCTTGCTCAAGCCGCTGGCTTTGAAAAGCGAAAAACTTTCTGACACCATGCCCGGTGACGAATAATATTCGCCGCAATCTTTCATCCGCTCTGCCCGATAGCCGGTCTCTTCTTCGAGTTCGCGGATGGCCGCGACCGAGGATTGCTCATCGGCATTGTCATCATGGTCGCCAACTAGCCCGGCCGGCAGTTCGATACAGTTTTTGCCCAGCGGAACGCGATATTGTTCGACCAGCAGGATATGACCATCATCAATCGCGAATATGACGGCAGCTCTGATGCCGCGGCTGCGAGAAACATATTCCCATTTGCCGTCGCGCTTGGCCGTGATGAACCGGCCTTCCCACATGGTTTCTACATTTTTGCTGTGGTCGTCGTTCAAAGTTCGATCAACCTGTCGGGCAGTTCATTCGGGTTCTGGTCCGATTTGGGGAAATGTTCGGACAGGACAATGCCCATCTGACGCACAGCTTCAGCCATGCCTTCTCCCGGCTTTCCGGCGCGCACCAGATCGATCATGCCAACCATGGCCTCGCCCCAGATGGCTGGCTCCACCTTGTCGACAATAGCGCTGTCCGCGACAATCTCCGCGCGATGTTCGCGCATCGAAAGATAGAGCAAGATACCTGTGCGCCCGACCGTACGATGGTCGGTAGAAACCCGGAACAAGGATATTGCCCGCTTGCGCACGCGGGCTTTCTTGATCGGCGACGGGATAAGGAAATAGAGCAATGGCTTCCAGATCAGGATTAGCCGTGTGCCGAAAAATTTTAGCGCGGCGAAAATAAACAATGCCCAATAGGGCAAAGCGCTTATGCCGCTCCAGCCGCCGGTCATCCAGTCGACAATATATAGATATTTCTCCGGAAACAGGCTGATGACCAGCAATGCGGTTAGCGCCACGAGGCCTGATATGGCCCAGGCAACATCGCCATAATGATCGGACTCGCCTGTGACGATGGTAACAATTTCGCCATCGGTGGTCTTTTCCGCCAGCGACACTGCAGAGGTGACAATCTTGTGATCGTCCGGGGTAAATTGGTTCACTTTTCCCATTACCAGCCTCCCGACGCGCCGCCGCCCCCGAAGCCGCCTCCGCCGCCACTGAAACCGCCGCCGAAGCCGCCGCCTCCGCCAAAGCCGCCGCTGCTGCTGCCGCCACCCCAGCTAGAGCCGCCACCGCCCCAGATCACAACGGGACCTGCGCCATGCCGATAGCGTTTGCCGCCGCGATTCGAGAACATCGGGATAATGACGAAGAAAATCAGAATGAAGCCCCAGAAGACCAGCAAGCCGATATTTTCTTTGTCACCCTCGCGGGATTGCTGGCCAATTTCCTGCGCGATGAGTCGTGCTTCCTCTTCGGGAAGAGTCAATTGGGTCGCAATGCGATCTACGCCGGCAATGATTCCACCGGCCATATTATTGTTGCGAAATTCCGGTAGGATGTCGTTCTGGATTATCATGGCCGACAGGGCGTCGGTCATAATGCCTTCAAGGCCATAGCCCACTTCGACGCGCACTTTGCGGTCATTGGGCGCGACGAGCAGGATCAATCCATTGTCTTTTTCCGTTTCTCCGACGCCATCCTGTCCAATGCCCCATGTGCGACCGAGCTGATAACCGTAGCTTTCAATATCATAGCCTTCGAGACTATTGACCGTGGCGACCACAAGTTGGCGATTAGATTGGGTTTCCAGCCCCGCAAGCTTTGCGGTGAGCTCAGCCTCTTGCGCCGGATCAAGCAGATTCGCCTGATCGACAACGCGGCCGGTGAGCTTTGGGAAGCTTTGTGAAAAAGCCGGGCTGGCGATCGCCAAAAAGGCGATCACCAAGCCCATAACGGCTGTTTTCAGTGACAGAGTAGATCGAACGGCAATCACTCCTAGAAGCTGACTTCAGGTGCTTCGTCAGCGCCTTCTGTCGTTGACGCAAAGGGTTCCATCGGCTCCGCACCATGTATGATCTTTGCGCCGATAATGTCCGGGAATGTTCGGATAGTTGTATTATATTGACGCACCGATTCATTGTAATCGCGCCGGGCGACATTGATCCGGTTTTCCGTGCCTTCGAGCTGGCTTTGCAGCGCGAGATAGTTTTGATTTGATTTTAGATCTGGATATTTTTCAACAACCACGCGCATGCCGCTTAGAGCTTGAGAGAGACCGTCTTGCGCCATCGTATAATTTTGCATGGCTCCAGCATTGTTCAAATCACCGGGATTGACTTGTATGGATGTAGCCTTCGCCCGTGCTTCAGTCACTTTGGTCAGAACTTCTGATTCTTGCGCGGCAAAACCCTTCACGGTTTCCACCAGATTGGGGATTAGATCGGCGCGGCGTTGATAGGTGCTTTCGACATCAGCCCATTTTGCTTTTGCATTTTCTTCTGCTGTCGGCACACTGTTGATTCCGCAGGCGCTTAGCGACAAGGCCACGGCTGGAACCACTAGAAATTTGATCAATTTAGTCGTCATGTTTGAAAACCCTCCATCCACACGGCAAGATGCCGCTCCACCCTGTAAAAATAGGTATCAATGGTGGCTTTTGCAACGACTTCGCTCGACAAAAAGTCATTTTTCATGCATTTACATGACGTTAGAAATGGGAAGGGATAAATTATGTTAAACGAGTTCAAATCATTTATTTTGAAGGGCAATGTGCTCGATCTTGCAGTCGCCGTCATTATCGGGGCTGCTTTTGCAACGATTACCACATCGTTGACCGAAGACGTCATCATGCCGATTGTCAGCGCGATATTTGGCGTTCCCGACTTCTCGGGCATGTTCATATTGCTGGGCTCACCGCCAGCCGATTTTGCCGGTGCAATGACCGACTATGCCGCGTTGAAAGAAGCAGGCGTTCCGATGCTCGGCTGGGGCCAGTTCCTCACCGTGGTGATCAACTTCATCATTCTCGCGTTCATCATCTTCATGATCGTGCGCTATGCAAGCAAAGCAATGGCCAAAGAGGAAGTGGAAGATACAGGGCCAAGTGAAATTGACCTGTTGACCGAAATTCGGGATAGTTTGAAAAAATAACTATCTGAGTTGATGTGGAATAAATTGGGCTCCTCTGGGAAGCAAACGGCTTTTGGCATGTTGCAACCCCGGAGGGGCTCTTTTTGTGTCTGTGCACTATTCATTCAGATATTTATCCCTATATAGGTCCTGTTCGTTTCGACGGACTATGGTGATAAATGATGGTGTGTAATAGACACAACGGACCCGGGGGCAGTACCCGGCGGCTCCACCATTTCAGGCGGTTTGCAGCAATGTAGGACGCTTTTGTTGATGGGGCCGAATTAGGATCGACGTGTGTTCAAAGGCTCTATTTTTACCCGGCCTGAGTATGCCGTGATTGCTCAAAACCTATAAGTGCAAATGATAATGAAGCACTCGCTATTGCTGCCTAACCCATTGACCTCACGGTTATAAGTTAGAAAGCTATGCGCGGTTGAACCCACCGGGCAACAGAAGGGAATTCAGCGGTTTGGAAGGCACCGGGCAACAGAAGCCTTCCACTTTATCTCTGACTCTTGAATGATATGCGGCGGCAGGGATCGGTTTTTGCCGATCAATAGTCGTTGCCGTACGTCCTGTGCAGTTCGATCGCTTCGATCATTTTGGCACCTGCCATGAAAACCGCGCCGGTTGCTGCCAGAAACAGCAATTTCCCGCCCCAGCCTGGATATTGGACCATATAGGCCTGACCGCGTGCCACCGCACCGGTGGCTAAGGCATAGGTGATGAGAAACGCCTCAAACTTGGTCTTGATTATGAACAGGCGTCGAATTTTTTTCCACATGTCACATGCCTAGCAAGCGCCATGCCAAGCTTAGAAATGCGCCATTTTTCTGGATTGAACAAGGTTAACTGTAAGTTAAACCGACAGTGAGCATGCGCGGCTAGCGCGTCAGCTCAGCCAATGCACAAATTTCTAGAAGATGGTTTCTGGCTCTGCCGATGATATCGTGCATCGCCGGATCGCACAGCTGTTCCGGATCCAGCGACTCCGGCCAGTATTTTCCGACAATTTCGGCCATCGCCTCGAGCTTCTCTGGCGTTGCCATGAAGCGCGGATCGACGGTGGCGGGGTCTGCGACAACCCGCAATCGAAGGCAGGCTGGTCCACCGCCATTGGCCATGGATTGCCGGACGTCGACCGGACACAATCGGCGGATCGGACCGTTGCCAGCGACAAGTTCTGTCAGATAGGCCCAGACCCGTTCGTTTTCTCGCGCTTCGCTGGGCAAGATAAGCGCCATGCCGCCTGCATCCGGCAGGGTCACCAGCTGCGCGTTGAAAAGATAGGATTTGATCGCATCTGCCAGGCTGACCTTATCGGCCGGAACAACGATAATCTCCGCATCCGGCATCATGGTCCGGATGTCGCTATAAAGCTTGTCGGGCTGTTCAAAGGCCTGTTCATGGGTGAACAAGACGCGCTCGTTGGCCACGGCAACCACATCATTGTGAAACGCGCCCGCAGCGATCGCTATTTCCGACTGTTGGGCGAATAGCGCGCGCTCTGCATCCAGGCCATGTTTGCGCGCCACGGCTTTGCTGGCGTCGATATGCTGGCGCGCCGGAAACGGGCCACCGCTTTTGCCATAGACAAATATCTCAAGGCCGGTTGCGTCATGGCCCGAACAAAGCCGCATATGGTTGGCGGCCCCTTCATCACCAAAAGGGGAGGGCACAGGGGCGTGCACAACGAAATGGTCGCTGTCTGCAAAAGCCAGTCGCAACTGCGCCAATGTTCCCGGCCATTCGTGGCTGCGATGCGGCATGGTTTGCAGATTGGCGACGGTGAGGTGGCATTTACCATCTGGCGCATCTGGTGCGGGAGAAATGGTGGCTGCATTGGCCGCCCACATCGAGGAAGCGGAGAAAGCCGCCGCGCGCATGTGCGGTTCGGCCGCAGCCGCTGTCGTTCCCAGGCTTTCCAGCCAAGCCGTGTTCGGACGATCCAGCGGCATGAAAAAGCCCTGCGTCAGGCCAAGGTCGATATTGTGCCGCATCTTGGCAATACCCTGGAGGGCCGCCTCGCGCGGATAAGCGGTTTCGCCAGCATTGTTGGACGATGCGATATTGCCAACGCTCAGCCCGGCGTAATTGTGGCTTGGTCCGATGATACCATCGAAATTAATTTCAACGAGACGGCTCATCGCGGAATATGCCTGATCATGTCGCCTACGCTCAATCCGAGATTCTGCGCCGCCTCTGCATCAATGGTCACGCCTTCGGCATTTTCTGTCACCATCGCATAAGTCGCCTGAAAACCCAGGAACGAGCCGTGGGATATGATCGATTTGGTGCTGCCATCTGCAATGTCGGTAATCGCCGCCGATTGGGAATTGCGGATGCTGGTTACATCATTGGTTTTTGCGATCATGGTTGGACCGCCGTCAAAAATGTCGACATAGCCATCATAAGAGAAATTCTCGTTTTCCAACATGCGCATAGCGGCCCGGCCGCTCGTGTGCGGCACACCGATTGAGGCTCGCGCAGATTCGCTGAGCATCGCAGTATAGATCGGATGTTTGGGCATCAGGTCGGCGATGAACTGGTTGCCGTGAATGGCGTTGAAATAATCGGCTTCCTGAAAGCTCATGCCAAAGAAACGTCCCGCAAGACCATCCCAAAAGGGAGACCCGCCGGCTTCGTCAATCACACCGCGCAATTCGGCAAAAATCTTGCCGCCAAAGCGGTTGCGATGTTCTTTGATGAACAAATAGCGGCTGCGGGCCAGCAACATGCCCAGGCCGCCAGCGCGCTCGCCGGGATGGAGGAATAGGCCGCCGACTTCGCTGGCCCCTTCCAGATCGGTGACAAGGCTTAGCATTTGCGCGCTGAACGTGCGGTCCAGCTCCTTGCTGGTTTGTGACAATGTGCTCAAACGATAGGAATAGAAGGGCCATGTCTGTCCCACTTTGGTGAATAGCTGAGACGTGCCCCGCACCGCGCCGGTCTCGACATTTTCCAGCACCATCACAAACAGATCATTGCCATGTTCATTGGTATCGCTCTGGTAGGCGCTTTCCGACCGTTTCAGCTTTTGCGTCAGGGAATCCCGATCCGCCGGCAGGTTGGTAAACCCGCCGCCCGTGAGTTTCGCCATTTCGTAGAGATGCTGCAGATCATCGACCCGCGCTGCGCGTATCCGGAAACTCATAATCCTCCTTTTTCGGCGATGCGCATGATCGTCAGCGCCGATAATTGTGTCCGCTCCACCAGACTGTCTGTGATCAAAAATTCATCCGCACTGTGGATAGCTCCGCCGCGGACGCCCATCGTGTCCACCACCGGAATGCCGCAAGCCGCGATATTATTGCCGTCGCAAACTCCGCCCGTGTCGCGCCAGTTGATATCAAGACCCAGATCGGCACCGCATTTCTTGACCAGGCCAAAGAGCTTTTGGGCTTGCGCATCGATCGGCTTGGGCGGGCGACCAAAGCCGCCGTGGCAATGAACATCAAGGTCATGCGCGCCCGCGATTTCGGTGAGTAATTTGTCCAGTGCGACTTGTGCCTGCGCCTGATCTTCAAGAGATTTTGGACGGAAATTGACGCGCAGGATTGCGTGGTCCGGAACGCTATTGTTCGGCCCGCCACCATCAATTTTTGCAGGATTTACGCTGAGACCTTCGCGGTGAAGTGCTTTCAAGCGCACAGCCATATCGGCTGCCGCGATCAGCGCATTGCGCCCCTCGTCGGGATTGCGGCCGGCATGGGCGCTTTTGCCGGTAAATATCACAGAGAAATTCCCGCTGCCGCCGCGCTCTCCGGCAAGCGTGCCGTCGGGCAGGGCGGGTTCATAGGTGAGGGCAGCCGTCTTGCCCTTCGCCAGTCGGGTGATCAGCGAAGCCGATGAACCGGAACCGACTTCTTCGTCGCTGTTGATCATCACATCATAGCCGATCCGGTCGGCAACATCGCTTTGCTCGAGCAATTGCAGCGCGCCGAGCATGACGGAAATGCCGCCCTTCATGTCTGCCAGGCCGGGACCGTTTAAAACGCCGGGTTCCAGTTCTTCTATCTGTTGAAACGGATGGTCGACCGCGAAGACGGTATCCATATGTCCGGTGAGCAAGATGCGCACCGAAGCGTCCGGGCGGACAGAGACCACTAGATGCTGTCCGCGCTGGATATGATCAATCACGCCGTTGGAGCGCACGACTTCTACCGGCTCGGGATCAACCAGCCGCACAGTTCCGGGTAGAACCGAAAACGAGTCGACCAGCATCTCCCCGACGGCCTTCAGGCCTTCGAGGTTAGTGGTGCCGCTGTTGATCTTCGCCCATTCAAGGGTCCGCGACAACAAAGGCAGTGCGCCGGCTTTGTCCAGCGTCTCTTGTTCCGGGAAGGAATTTGCTTTCATTTGAAACTGGTAGCATTTGTCACCATCCGATGTCACCCGCTGTGTTGCCAAGGAAATCCTGTCCTACATGGGCGTTGCAGAATATAGTCATCATATGGACTTTTTGAGAGAAGAGCCGCGGCCATTTTTGGAGGATTTTGATATGTATCGCAGCAAAGCGTTCGAAGCAGCCATCGTCGGATATAGCGCCAATCCAGTTCAGGAATTGGATCAAAAATCTATTTATTACAATTTGTTAATTCGGTTTCCATGGACAAGTTCGGCTTTGAAGCAGAATTTTCTTTGACTGTGTAAACTTTGTAAAGTTCGTCTCCGGGAATATGCTTTTCCGCCACTCCCATTGCCCATCCCATTTACAGGGCGAAAAAGAGCCGCCATAGACGGCTGCGATTCCTCCCCGGAAAATTTTGAAAACTTGCGGTGCGCCTTGTACGCTCCGGCTTAATGATTGGAACGAGGAAAAATTATGTCCGAATATGTCAGCCAGAACGGTGTCCAGATTGCGCAGGAACTGTTTGATTTCGTGAATGGTCAGGCCCTGCCGGGAACCGGTGTTGATGGTTCAACATTCTGGGCGGGCTTTGCAGAGCTGCTCGGTAAATTTGCGCCACGCAATGCGGAGCTTCTGGCCAAGCGCGAAAATCTGCAAGCGCAGATTGACGCCTGGCATATCGATCAGAAGGGGCGACCGATTGATCAGGCCGAATATCAGGCATTTCTAAAAGGCATCGGCTATCTGGTTGAGGAACCTTCCGCATTTTCGATAACAACGGAAAATGTTGATCCGGAAATTGCGACCATGGCCGGACCACAGCTGGTTGTGCCATCCCTCAATGATCGCTTCGTTCTGAACGCCGCCAACGCCCGCTGGGGCAGCCTCTATGATGCCTTTTATGGCACGGATGCACTCGATGCACCGCCAGCCAAAGCGGGAGGTTATGACCCGGAGCGGGGCGCGCATGTGGTCAAAGCGGCAAAAGCTTTTCTAGACGAAGCCTTTCCCCTCGCTTCGGGATCATGGATCGATTTTGCGGGCGGCGAGCTGGTCTTGGCTGATCCTTTGCAGCGGGTTGGTCGCAGTGGCCAGTCCATCTTGCTCCAGCATAATGGCTTGCATGTTGAAGTGGTGATCGATCCGGCGCACCCGATTGGCAAGGATGATCCTGCCCATATCGCGGATGTTCTGATGGAAGCGGCGCTGACGACGATTATCGACATGGAAGATTCCGTTGCGGCTGTGGATGCTGAAGACAAGGTCCTGGCTTATACCAACTGGCTAGGGCTGATGCGCGGCGATCTGGATGCTTCTTTCGAGAAGGGCGGCCGGACGATCGCGCGCAAGGCCAATCCGGATCGTGATTATACTGATAATGACGGGAAGCCATTCACGCTGCCCGGGCGTAGCTTGATGTTTGTGCGCAACGTCGGCCATCTCATGGCCAATCCAGCAGTGCTGCTCGCCGACGGACCGGAAGCACCCGAAGGCTTGCTCGACGGCGTGTTCACGAGCCTGATCGCGATGCATGATATCAAGGGGCTCGGCGACCTGCGCAACAGCCGCGCTGGTTCCATCTATATCGTGAAGCCGAAAATGCACGGACCAGAGGAATGCGGTTTTACCAATGACCTGTTCGACGCGGTGGAAGATTTGCTGGGGCTGGATCGCCACACGATCAAAGTCGGTGTGATGGACGAAGAGCGCCGGACTTCCGCCAATCTCGCTGCCTGTATCCATGCCGTGAAAGACCGGATTGTGTTCATCAACACCGGTTTCCTCGACCGGACTGGCGACGAAATCCACACCTCGATGCAAGGGGGCGCGATGCTGGCAAAGGGCGATATCAAGAATAGTGACTGGATCGCCGCCTATGAACAGCGCAACGTCGCTATCGGTCTGGCTTGCGGCATGTCCGGCAAGGCGCAGATCGGAAAAGGCATGTGGGCCGCACCCGACATGATGGCCGACATGATGGAACAGAAAATCGGTCATCCGATGACCGGTGCCAACACCGCCTGGGTGCCAAGCCCGACGGCTGCGACACTACATGCGATCCACTATCACCGGGTCAATGTGTTCGACCGGCAGAAAGAGGTCGCGGCTGATGGAATTGCTCCGCTCGATAAGTTGCTGACCGTTCCGTTGGCGGATGGCCATAATTGGTCGGACGCGGAAATTGAACGCGAACTCGACAATAATGCCCAAGGCATATTGGGTTATGTTGTGCGCTGGATTGATCAGGGCATCGGCTGCTCCAAAGTACCGGACATCAATGATGTCGGTCTGATGGAAGACCGCGCGACACTGCGAATTTCTTCGCAGCATATGGCCAATTGGATGCTGCATGGCGTCTGTTCGGCCGAGCAGGTCGATGCCGCCCTGCTGCGGATGGCGGCCAAGGTGGACGATCAGAATGCGGGTGATCCGCTCTATCGGCCAATGGCTTCAAATCCCGATGATAGCCTGGCTTTTCAGGCGGCCCGTGATCTTGTGTTCAAGGGGTGCGGGCAACCCAGCGGTTATACCGAACCGTTGTTGCATGCCTATCGGCGGAAGCTGAAAGCCAGCAACTAGGAAAGCAGTCTGGCGAGTTCCACAAATTCGGAAACCGTGAGGGTTTCCGGGCGGCGTGTGCTCTCGATGCCGGCTTGTTCCAGGGCATCAAGGCCACCGGGCAGCTTCTTTAGGCTTTGGCGCAGCATTTTTCGTCTTTGACTGAAGGCCGTCTGCGTCAATATCTCCAGCTTGGCAAAGTCCACGCCCTCGGGCTGTGGCTTGGGGATAAGATGGACGACCGCAGACATGACCTTTGGCGGGGGCGTGAAGGCCGAACGGTGGACGGTCATTGCGAGCTTCGCCTCGCTGCGCCACTGGGCCAGAATGGAGAGGCGGCCATAAGCGCTGGAACCCGGCTCTGCAACGATCCGGTCTGCCACTTCGCGCTGGAACATCAGCGTCAGTGACTGCCATTGTGGCGGCCAGTGCGGCGCGGACAGCCATTTGACCAGCAAAGCCGACCCGATATTATAGGGCAGGTTGGACAGAATATGAAACGGCCCATCGAACAGACTGCCATGGTCAAGGGCCAGCGCATCGTCGTTGATCAATTTCAGACGATCCGGGAAATATTCGGACAATTCTGTCAATGCTGGCAAGCAGCGTTCATCTCGTTCCACCGCGGTAACGCTGGCGCCCGCTTGCAGCAGCGCTTGGGTCAGTCCGCCCGGGCCTGGGCCGACTTCGAAGACATGCTGGTTCTCAAGATTGCCCGGGACCGCGGCAATCTTGTCCAGAAGCTGCATGTCGAACAGGAAATTCTGGCCCAGCGCCTTGCTCGCGGAAAGACCGTGTTTCTTGATCACCTCCCGAAGCGGGGGCAGGGCAACATGCTGTTTCAACTGTCGTGGATCTGTCGGTTGGCAACCGCGGTCGCTGCCATCTGGATCGCAGCAATCATAGACCTTGGATCTGCAATATTCTTTCCGGCGATATCAAATGCAGTGCCATGATCGGGAGAGGTGCGAACGATGGGAAGGCCAAGCGTGATGTTGACACCATCAAAAAAGTGGAGAGTCTTCAGAGGGACAAGTGCTTGATCATGATAGGGGCACAGCGCGACATCATATCTGATCCGTGCTTCTGCGTGGAACATCGTGTCGGCGGGCAGGGGATCGGTAATGTCCATGCCCTCTTGGCGGAGCTTATCAATTGCGGGTTGCATGATCTTTTGTTCTTCGTCGCCGAGATTGCCATTCTCTCCGGCATGCGGATTGAGGCCAGCAATCGCGATGCGCGGATTCACTATCCCAAAATTCCGGACCAGCGCTTTTTCTGCCACACGGGCCCGAGCGATGATCAGAGCTTCGGTAAAATGCGCTGGCAAATCTTTCAGCGCGATGTGGACGGTCATGGGAACCACACGCAAAGACGGGCCCGCCAACATCATCACAGCATTCTCCCGCGCTATGCCGCAGCGTTCCGATACAAATTCGGTTTGACCGGGATAACGAAAGCCGACCTGATAAAGCTGCGTTTTGGAAACAGGGGCGGTGATGACCGCGCCGGCATCCCCTGAGCGGGCCAATCCGCAGGCAATTTCAAGGGCGTGAAGCGAACATTGCGCTCCGTCCAAAGTTGCCTCTCCTGGCACCGCGGCGGCGGCTTCATGAATGTGGAATACGGGCAAGGCCGTGCCAAATACCGCGCTGGCTTGAGCCGGTTGATCGATTTTTTGAACCGGAACGTCAGCAAGATTCTCAAAATCGGCAATATTCCCGATCGTAAAAAAGGGTTTAAGGCCAGCCTCTGCTCGCTGTTTCCAGCTCTTGCCAATGATTTCGGGCCCAACACCGGCGGGGTCGCCGCAAGAAACTGCAAATGGCTTTGCGTTCCAATCCGCCATTAATTATATTCGATGATCGCGTCGCGTCTCAGGTCACGCAGGTAAATCTGCGCCCGTTTGTTGACCCGTTCATTCTCCAACCGAGACATGATGTCATCAAAGGACGGCGCGGAAGCGGTCAGGGGGTCATCGCGTCCGCAAAGAATAAGAACACGTACCCCGTCAGCGACCGACCCAAAAGGCTGGCTCGCCTGGCCGATTTGCAGATTTGCAATGGTTCCTTGCAAGGCTGCTGGAAGGTCACGCAATTTCACTTGATCATTATCGACTACGCTGGCGCCCAGTTGAGCGGCGACTTCATTGGCTGCTCCGCAACCCTTGATCGCCTGTGTCTCTGTCGCAAAACGGCCGGCTTGGGCGGAAGCTTGCGCTTCAGTGATGCCTGCAGGAAAGCTTATTGCCAGCTGTTTGAGGCTGAGCAGAGCATTGCGGGGATCAGCGGTAAGGACTTGGCGCGTGTCGATTAGGTAGAGGATAGAGAAACCGCCGGGTACTTCAACGGGGCCAACAACCTGGCCAACCTGCATCTGTCCAGCGGCATTTGCTAGAGTTTGAGGCAATTGAGCCGGCCGCACCCAACCGAGATCACCACCGGTCGCGGCGGTCGACGCTTCGGAAAATTGACGCGCATAGGCAACAAAAGAACCGCCTGCGCGGATTTGCTCCAATATTTTGGCCATATTTTCGGCGACTTGCTGTGCGGTTTCCTGAGAAGCCGACATATAGATTTCGCCGATCCGATATTCGCTCGTTCCCTTGGAGGCGTTCAATCGTTCAATGATGGTGTTGACCTCTTCATCACCGACATTGATGAAGGGTTGAATGTTGCGGCGGAGCAGGCGGCTCCATGCCAACTCGCCTTTTATCTGCCGTCTCAAAGTATCCGTCGAGGAACCTTGCCTGCGGAGATATTGATCAAATGCGCCAATGTCTTGCTTGAAATTCTGTTGCGCTACCTGACGGAAAGTGGCTTCGACTTCCCCTTCTGCAATGGTAATTTCATTGGCTTCCGCCTCCTGGATTTGCAGCGTTTCATCGATCAGGTTTCTCAGAACCTGAAGCCGCAGGCGCTGTTTCTCTTCGTCCGAAACTTCGCCGCCATTGGCTGCGACAATAAGGGCGAGACGATGGCCGACATCGGTTCCGGTTATGATATCGCCGTTAACAATCGCCGTGGCGCGCCGAACATTTGGGTCGTTTTTGCCAAATATTGTCAATTCGGTAGGAATATTCAATCCGGTTTGTGGGACGGAACTATCAGAAACGGTTTGGCTGACGGATGGCGATGCACCTGCAATGGCAAGCGCCGCGATCAACACAGCCTTGGTTTTGAAGCCCTGGATTTTGATATTCGATAAAATCATTTCTTGTTTCTTCTCAACTACAAAGAGTAAATTTCATGTTGCAAATAGCATATATCTGCTGAACCCAATATGAGCGGCATAGTCCGATTAAAAAACCCTCTACACGCCCAGATTGCGCAATGCCAGCCGGAACAGAAAAGTACTGCCACGCCGCGCATCGCCAGTGTCTTCATAATCGTAGCGCCACGTTACTCCCATCGATAGACAGCCATCGTCATAAGCCACACCAAGTCTATGTCTTACCGGCGCATAGCCATCCGCGATGGAGAGAGGATCTTCACTACGATCTGTCAGATCAACGATAGCAGAGCCAAACACAGACCAATATTTGTCAACTTGATACCGACCGCCAACGCGAATTTCTTCCCGATCTCTGAGATCTTCCAGTTGCGATCCGATATTGCGGTTCAAACGGAGATAACCGACTTGAGCATAGGTGCCCTTGGAACCGATGGTTGCGTCGATCTCGTTGCGTCGAACAGCAAGATTGTCTTTGTCCAGCCGGAATCGGTGGGTAAATTTGACGATGTCCTTGAACCGCACATTTGTGCGGCCAACAATGTCGGAGAAACGCTCGGAGAGACCTGTTCCGTCAGGAACAATATTGTTGTTGTTTGCTAGTCGATAGCTTTGGCCGACAATCATGTTGACCTTAAGATTGGGGCGATTGATTTCCCACTCCAACCCATAGGTCGCTCGAACATTGTCTTCGTAGCGGTCATGACCGGGAAATCGGTTGAGTGCGAAAAGATTTGTGTCTTCCAGATCAACGGAGCGGGCGTCTTCATTCGGAACCGAGAGATTCGCCAAGCCTGGTGTTGCGACAATTTGAAAACGGGGCGTTATTGTTTGCGTGCCGCCAAAGGCTTCACCGATCAAAGGCCATCTTACATCAATTGCGGCTGTTGCGATTGCACGGGCCTGCCAGCCACTTTGACCACGATAGATTGCGGTCTCGTTCAGTAAATTGTCATCGCTATGGTAAACATCACCGCGCGCAAACCCTGTAAAAGTGATCTCTTGCCCCATGTTGGTTAGCTTACGCAAATCCCATCGGGCTGACGCAAAGGCGCGTTGTGTATCTTGGCCTTCGCTTCGCCCGATCGCCAGGCTGTTTGCCCGCACTTCAAGTCGCCCGCCTAGGACGGGATCGTTGAAGCGCTGGCGATAGTCGATCACCGGTAAGGCGATTGGAACCCGGTTTTGCGGGTCGTTTGCCCGCAAGGTCTGAAAAGCCCAACCCGCCAAAGAAAAATAGCTATTGTTGCTGATCCGTTCCACATTGATTGTTGACCGAAGGCTATCATCATCACTGATATCATAGCGGCGCAGGAAGGTGCGATCAGAAACAATACGGGCTGATTGGGACACCGTCCATTTGTCATCCAGTCTAAACCGTCCGCTGGTCGCAAAATATCCGCGGAAATCCTCTTCGGCATTGGGCAACGCCTGAGATGCTCCGGTCGGAATGCGGGAGCCATAAGTGGCGTAGCCGGTTAGCTGGAAAGCGCCTTGTTGATCTAGATTGCGATAGGTGCCGCTGATCAGGGGGGCAACATCTGTAAAAATCTGCGCTGTGACCGTGGCATCCTGATTGGGCGCAATGCTGAAGTAATAAGGAACACTGACGCCGACGCCGTTTACGGTATCAAACTTAATGTCTGGAACCAAGATCCCGCTGCGGTTTTCGTCGGTTATGGGATGTGATAGGCCGGGCAACGGAATGACGGGCAATCCGAAAATTTCGACGCGAGCGCCTTGATATTTGACCCGTTTCTTGACCGGATCATAAAATACTTTGACCGCCTTTATTTGCCAACTGGGGTTTTGGGGGCATCCGTCTTCGGTGGTGACAGCACAGGCTGTATAAGCGGCATTGTCGAGCGCCAGCGATCCGTCCGCAAAACGTTCGCTCTTCCGCGCTGCCAAGCGGCTGCCATCATCCAGGACCAAGAGAAGATTTTCGACAGCGCCATCGCGCAGACTGTCGGTCAGTTCGATACGGTCGCCATAAGCCACATCACCATCAGGGCTAAAGGAACGAATACCGCCTTCTGCGACGACAGCGCCTGTTTTCCGGTTCCAAATAACCTGATCAGCCTGCAACTTATAGCCGTCGCGGTTGAGGAGCACATTTCCTTCTGCGGTGACGATGTCATTTTCGAAATCATAGTCAATGCTATCGGCACTGAATTCGATTTCATCCTTTTGAAGGTCGGGCGCATCGGTCGCAGTGCCCTGCGATTGTGCCAAAGCATTGGCCGGCGTCGCAGCGGCCAAAAACAGTATAGAAAGGGCGAGTGAAGATTTCATCGACTGGCTCAACTTGCTTATAGCCCCACTTTAGACAGCATCAAATATCGCACTGCCCATCTGCACTGCCCACCTTTCGAACGCCTATTGCACCTGTTTGTCTCGTCTGCAAATTTTCTTTGACAGATTCTGATGAACAGATGCTTGACCAAAAAACCAAGACCGTGCAGCAACGACCTTCGATAAGAGAAAAGTCGCCCCGCTCGTGCACGATTCGGATCGACGAGTGAACCGCCAAGGCTATTCACTTCACTCTTCAAAACACATGAATAAGGACAGTTTTCCGATGAATTTTAACTTTGCCAATGAGCGGCCTGCGGATGCTGATGCGATTATATTTGCGATTGCCAACGATGGATTGAATGATTTCGATCTTGGATTGGAACAATCGAGCACAGTGAAGGCGTCTGCAAAAGCGGCGCGGTTTGGCGGGACGCCGGGCGAAGTATTCGAGACGTTCGTGACGGAAGCGGGCGAAATTCTTCGGGTGGTTCTGACGGGAGTGGGCAAAGGCAAGGCGACAGATGCTGAGACCGCTGGTGGTTCCGCCATTGCCAAAATCCTTGCGTCCGGAGCAAAACATGCGGTGATTGCTCCGTCCGACCTAGGCGAAACATCTTTGGCGCGTCTGCTCTTCGGTGCAAAGTTGCGCAGCTGGCGGCATGATAAATATCGGACCACGATGCCAGAGAAGCAAAAGGTCACGCTGGCGACAATTACGGTGCTGGATCAAGATATAGCTTCGGCTAAAGCCTGGCAGGACCTGTCCGCCGTGGCGGATGGCGTCGCTCTGACTCGCGAATTGGTCGCTGAACCGGCAAACACCATCTATCCCGAGAGTTTTGTCGCTCGTTGTGAGGAATTGAAAGATCTTGGTGTCGAGTTCACGGTGCTCGGCTGGGATGAAATGGAGAAGCTCGGGATGGGCGCTCTGCTTGGCGTCTCGCAAGGTTCCGAACGACCACCGCGGTTGCTCGCCATGCGCTGGGACGGCACCGATGGTGCCCAGAAAACGCCGCTGGCGCTCGTCGGCAAGGGCGTTACCTTTGATACCGGCGGCATTTCATTGAAACCGGGCGCAGGCATGGAAGAAATGAAATGGGATATGGGCGGTGCCGGAGCGGTTGCTGGAACAATGAAAGCGCTTGCTGGCCGGAAAGCCAAGGCGCATGTCGTCGGCGTCTGCGGTCTGGTCGAGAATATGCCTGACGGCAAAGCGCAGCGCCCCGGCGACGTTGTGAAGAGCATGAACGGACAGACGATTGAAGTCATCAACACGGATGCCGAAGGACGGTTGGTGCTCTGCGACGCGATGCACTGGACGCAAGAGATATTCAAACCGGAAGTGATGATCGATCTTGCGACTCTGACCGGCGCGATGATCATCGCGCTCGGCAATGAACATGCCGGTTGTTTCAGCAATGATGATGGTTTGGCGCAGGGATTGATCGATGCGGGCAAAGATTCGGGCGATCCGGTCTGGCGTCTTCCCGTCGGCCCAGCCTATGACAAGTTGATCAACTCGCCGATTGCCGACATGAAAAATGTCGGCCCACGTGGCGCAGGATCAATTACGGCAGCACAATTTCTCAAACGCTTTGTCAAAGATGGTGTGAAATGGGCCCATCTCGATATTGCCGGCATGGTCTGGGCCGACAAGCCGAATCCGGTTTGGGAAAAAGGCGCGACCGGCTACGGCGTGCGCCTGCTCAACCAATATGTCGCAGATCATTTCGAAGTTTGATCCGGTTGCCTCCATGCGGCGCAGGCTGATTGGAAAATTTGGTGAATGCTGCCGTGCGCGTTGATTTCTATCATCTGACCCGTGATCCGGTGGAGAAGCTGGTTCCAATGCTGGCGAGCAAGTCGCTGGACGTAGGCAAAAGAATATTGCTGTTGGCGTCGGACGCGGATAGCCGCGCAACGTTGAGCAAGGCCCTGTGGAGTGATGATCCTGCTAGTTTTCTGGCCCATGACGTCGCAGGATCGGAGCGGCAGGCCGATCAACCGATCCTGATATCCGATCGTTGCGATCCAGCCAACGGAGCGCCATATGGCATTTTGTCTGACGGGTATTGGCGGGATGACGCGTTGGCCTTTGAGCGCGTGTTCTTTCTGTTTTCTGTCGAACAAATCGATCAAGCGCGAACAGCTTGGCGGGATTTGACGGCCAATCCAGATGTCACGCCGCGCTACTGGAAGCAGGATGGCGGACGTTGGGTTGAAGGCCCCTGACTTTCATGATCGGGTTGGCGGCTTGCTCTGCCGGCATCGAAAACTTGCTATGTTGCAGTGCAGCGGCTAAGGGCGGCGCCAACTTACAACAGCCCCTATTTATGGAGAATTATCATGGCCGTGACACGGACATTTTCGATCATCAAACCTGACGCTGCACGTCGCAACATTACCGGTGCCGTTACCAAGATGCTGGAAGACGCCGGACTGCGCGTTGTCGCGTCCAAGCGTATCCACATGAGCAAGGAGCAGGCTGAAGGCTTTTACGCTGTGCACAGCGAGCGTCCTTTCTTCGGTGAACTTGTTGACTTCATGACCAGCGGCCCTTGTGTCGTTCAGGTTTTGGAAGGCGAAAACGCAATGCAGGCAAACCGCGACATCATGGGCGCTACCAATCCTGCTGACGCCGCTCCGGGCACGATCCGCAAGGAATTGGCCGAAAGCCTGGAAGCCAATTCGGTTCACGGTTCTGACAGCGAAGAAAATGCTGCGATCGAAATCGCTTATTTCTTCAATGAAGACGAAATCGTAGGCTAAGCTTTCCGCTTTTTTATCGGTTATAGACGCCCGGTCGCACATGTTGCGACCGGGCGTTTTTTATGGGTGTTGAGGAAGATAGGCGAGGCATTGTTGGGGAAGTCTGCGATGAAGTCATCAGTGGATATTTTCAGCAGATTCTAGCTTTTGTTCAATTCTTCTGAATTGACGCCAAAATGGTTTTTTCCACATCAGGATGTGTGCTTGGTCACAACGGCAATTGTAACGATATGCTAATAGAGTGTTAATGGGCTTGGTCTCGCGGCGATTCTCTGACATGAAATACAGGGGCTGTGAAAGTGGACGTGTCACGAATGAGGCGTGACAACGATAAATCGTTCATTTGGGCGTTTTTATAAACGTCTGAGATTTTAGACTTCTGTTGGGGAACAGAAGCTTTCTTGCAGGTCAGAATTCGGGTCGCGCCGTTGTTTAGGGGAATTACGTTGCGATCGCCTGCATCGAACCGAAAGGTCGGATCTTCCGGCAATCGTTCGGCATCAAAATATTTGCCATCTGGTCCAGCACTCACCAAGATCAAGCTCTTGGCAAGCAGCTCTGCTGCGGCCTGCGCTTTGCTGATGGCGTTCGCGCCGCAGGCAGCACAGGCGCAAGTCGGCGTTCCCGGCGCAAGCCTTCAGAATTTTCCCGTCGGCGGACCGGTAACGGTTCGCGGACCAATGATCGCCGAAAATCAGCCGCATCTGGAAGGCATTGATTTTGGCCCACGTGATATCCGTATCGGTGCCAATATACCGCGATTGCCGGTAAATGATGTCCGGATATCTGCTCCGGTCCTTCAGCCAAATTTGAATCAACCCCATGTCCGTGCGCCGGAATTGACGAGTGCGAATCAACCGCATCTATCTTCCTCAGATTTTAATCCGCGCGATATTCGCATTTCCGAGCCAGTATCCGGTGTCCCAGTTCGGGACATTCGGATCAGTTCGCCAGTCACATTGCCAGATGCCTATCAGCCCCATCTCAGGGATCCGGGGCTGGATGTCAGCGACATTCGTATTTCGGCTCCGATCGGTACAGACCTCGATACGATCCGGATTAACGCGCCTGTCCCGGTGCCGGGCCTGAATCAGCCGCAAGCGATTGTTAGCCTTGCCGGCAATAATGTTCTGGCGACTGCGACGTACGACGATACCTCTGTCAGTTTTACGCCAGGGATTCTCGAAGACGTCGTTACAATCAACGGTTCCGAAGCCATTGTGAACTGGACGACCAACACCGCTGGGGCTCTCGGCACCGAGGTCGATTTCTTGCCGGCCGTCGGGCGATTGAGGTTCACAAGCGACAATCCGAATTTTACGGTGTTGAACCGAATCCTGACGCCCGGTTTTGATAGCGCGATCCGGATCGATGGCACTGTCACCAGCGATTTCAACAATACCGGCGTCACGGCCGGCGATATCTGGTTCTTTAGTCCTGGTGGTATCATCGCCGGTGCTGGCTCGATATTTGACGTTGGCAGTCTGGTTCTGACTGCCAACAATATTGATACAACCGGTGGTCTTTTTGGCGGCAGTGGGGAAATCCGGTTCCGTGGAGCCACTGGATCGACCGCAGCGATCAGAATCGAAAACGGTGCCCAGCTTTCCGCCACCAACCAAGGCAGCTATGCCGCATTCGTAGCTCCCCGGATCGAGCAAGGTGGAACGGTAGACGTCAATGGTTCGGTCGCTTATGTCGCGGCCGAGCAAGCCAATATTACGCTCAACGCGGGCTTGTTCGATATTGTCGTTCCTGCTGGTTCTGGAACAACCGACGCTAACGGTATTGTTCATACCGGCACCACCACTGGCGATGCCAGTACGTCAGCGACAGCCGATGCCCAGGCAATCTATATGTTTGCCGGCGGCACCGATCCGAATACTTCGCAATCCGTTGAGATGCTCTTGGGCGGATCGATTGGTTATCGTCCCGCAGCCTCAGCCTCCATCGAAAATGGCAAGGTTATACTGAGCGGTGGTTATGATGTGTCGGTCAACACCAGCGGGGCGGCTCCCACCCCGGATTTCGGAAGTCAAAACCACACAGGTAGAATTGCTCTTACCGGAGGGGATTTTGATTCTGACGTTGTCGCCAATGCATTTAGTTTCGGGACCGGAACGGTTGGTCCGCTCAGCAGTGCAGTAAACTTTGCTGACGATTTCACATTTGATTCCACCAGCGGCTTTTTGGACTTCCAGTTTGATGGAGTCGGACAAATAACCGTCGCGGGTGATTTGAATTTCCGTTTGGGTGGCGGGTTAAGCCTCAACCACGTCAACCGCGCTGGCGGTTTCAACAGCTTTGATGTGGCAGGTAATTTTGTCGCTATCTCTTCGTTGGGTGACCTAAGAATGTTGGGGTCGCGAATTTCAGCAACGCAGATTCAACTCCAGGCACTCGGATCATCCGGACAATTGATCGGGGACGGCAATGGACTGACTGGACAACTGGTATCCGCCGGAGATGTCGGCATCTCTGTCACCGGCGACATCAGCATGGGGTTGGTTCAAGCAACGGCAGGAGAGTTGACCACATTTGCGGCAGTCGGCGGTGCCGCCGAAAACCTATATTCCGCACCCGGATCAATCGAGATCGATAATTATATTACCGGCGGGGCGGGGCTTGTCCGTATCGAGGCTCAGAACGACGCGCTTATTGGAGCCCTTACAACGCCGGGGGTAGCGGTTGAAATTGAGGGCGGCTTATCCGGGGCGGGTGGAGCGAGTTTAGGCAGTATAGCCAGTGCAACAACCATCGACGTTACGGGAGTAGATTTTGCTTCTGCCGGTACTGTTGGCAACAACAGCGCGACGGGCAATGTGACGGTCCTTGCGACCAATGGTGACGCAAGCACGGGCGGTGGGTTCACTATTGGTGGGACTTTGGACGTAAGGTCCATTGGCGGCAACGTCAGTCTCGGAAATGTTTCCGCGGTCAACAATATCATATTGGACGCAACCAACAACGTCGATGTGGCTTTTATCGAGAGCGACGAGGCAATCACAGCGACGGCTGGCGGCGATATTGTATTCCGAAATATTGTCGGGCGCAGCGTGAGTCTGGACGCAGTCAATATCTCGACAACGGATGTTTTTCCCTTTGGCCAGATCGTTTCAAATGGTGTTGTTGGAGGTGGTCCCAATTCAGTCACCATCAACGCTACCGGCAATGCTACACTGGACCGCGTCACGTCGGCTGATGATCTGGACCTTACGGTCGGTGGTGCCCTCAATGCATCTCGACTGGCCTCAACTGGTCAATCGACTATTTCGGCAGCTTCAATTCAGGCGTTCAGATTAAATTCCGGTGGAATTGCCGATGTTACAACAACGGCGGGCAATTTAATTTTTGGCCAAAGTATCACATCAGGTTCTTCGCTCACACTAACCGCAAACGGCGGGAATATTATAACCGGCAACAATAGCGCTGGAGGTTTGGTCAGCTTCCAATCTGACACTGGCAATATTCAGTCACAAGGCACCACGACAACCGGCGCGGTAAACTTTCAATCGGTAAACGGCTTCTCTACGTTCAGTGCGATAACAGGGACCGGGGTTACAATAAATGCTGGCGGAAACGTAAGCGGCAGTTCGATCACTAGCACTACCGGCGATATCAATCTGACATCAGGTGCACTGGCTAGCGTTTTTACAACAAATGCCGCGGATGAGGTTATTGTCAACGCGTCCACAACCCAGTTGGGGACCAATTTTTTTGGCGGAATAACGGCTGGCTCTAACATAACAGTGAACGCGGATTCCATTGTTACAGGTACGGTGGACGGTTCGGCGATCCGGCTCACGTCGGCGAGTGGCGGAATATCCACGCAGGCGATTGATGGGGCATCGGTTACTCTTGGTGCGACGGACGGTGATATAAACTTTACCACCGCGTCATCGACCGGTGCCATGGTATTTAACACGACTGACAGCATATCGGGCGGAGCGGTCACCACAGACCAGCTTGCAGCCGATGCCACGTTCACTGCTACGACAGGAGCGATCACGCTCGGCGATGTCACGACGCGGATACTTAGCGTCGATGCAGCCACAGATATTACGGTTGGAACCGTTAATGCGGCAGGGCGAAACATTCGGGGGATCGCCATCGACCTGGATGCTGGCGGAACCGTCAGCTACACGGGACTTACTTCGACCGACCGAGCCATTGATATTGATGCAAGCGCTGTCATTGGCGGTGATATTTCGTCCGACGATGGAATCAACATTCTATCCGGCACCATATCGATCGGGGACGTTACCACTGCGGACACGGGATTGATGACGTTCAATGCGTCGACAGGTGATCTGACGACCGGCAATCTTTCCAACACTGTATTCGGCATCACCGCGACATCTGCGGGCGCGATGACGCTTGGCAATGTGACGGTGAGCGGATCATCAAACTCATCCGATATCGCAATAAGCGCGGGAACAGATTTGACCATCGGCGATGCGGACGCTGGCGATCGTCTGACTATGACAGTGGGCGGCAACCTTGTTGCCGGAAACCTGATTTCCAATAATAATAGCCCGGGAACCGTCATTACCGTAACCGGTAACGCTCAAATCACGTCACTGACCGAGAGAGACGGACCGGCTAACCTGGACATTGGCGGCGCGTTAACCGGCGGCATTTTCGCCACTGATGCTGTGCTTGTTATAGAAGCAGACTCGGTTGACATAACTGCTGCAAATTCACTGAACTCGTCTGTCAATGTAACTGCGCTAACCGGCAGCGCGCTCATTGAAAGTGCCTCAGCAGGAACATTCATAGACGTGAACGCTGCAACGCTGGCATCGGTTGGCACTGCAACAAGCTTACAGGAGACGGACTTAACAGGTGGGTCAGTGATCCTGGGTAACGCTGATGTCCGGGATCTGACCCTGACCGCCAATACCGGTGATATCACCGCTACGGGTACTTACGATATTACGAACGACCTGCGCCTCAACGCTTTGGCAGGCAACATCGATGCCACGGGGACCTTCACCATTGGCAACAATATTGATCTCGATGCCACGTTGGGCAATATTGCTTTTGATAGCCTCCGAGCATCTTCTGTCTTCAATGTCGATGCAGGCGGTGATGTGACATTTGTCGATACACTCGGAAATGATGGTCTAATCACCATCAACGCGGGCGGGAATATTTCAGGCGGCAACGTGTCGGGTGGTATCAATGGGATCGACTCTGGTGACGATACGGTAAGTTTAACGGCGGGCGGTAATGTGACACTCGCCGGCACCGGTTCTTCGCTTGATAATTTCAATGTTCTCGCGACCGGTGCGGTCGATATCGCGTCGCTGAATGTCACCGACAACGCAAGTTTAACCGGAACAACGGTCAGTCTAAACAATGGGACTAGCGGCGGTGGACTAGCGCTTAACGCCACTGCTGGAGCAATAAACGTTGCGGACGTGATTACCGTTGGCGGCCTTGCTGATTTTGATGCCACCAGCAACATTAACTTTACCTCTGTCACAGCCGGGGGCGGCATCGAGGCGATCACGACCGGCGGCGACGTCACTTTCGTTGATGCCGATGCAAATCTCGGAAATGTTTCCATCACCGCTACTGGAAATATAACCGGTGATTCCATTGCAACGGGTCTGTCCGGAATTGATGCCGGCAATGATAATGTAATCCTGAATGCTGGCGGCAATATTTCATTGACTGGCACAGGAGCCGCGCTCGATAACTTCAATGCAACAGCGACCGGAACGGTCAATATTGGGTCGCTGGATGTTACGGACAACGCAAGCCTCACCGGAACAACAGTTACTCTAAACAATGGAACGAGTGGCGGTGGGTTAACGCTAAACGCCACCGCTGGAGAATTAAATGTCGCCGGAGCGCTGACCACCGGTGGAGGGATTAATTTCGATGCTACCGCTGATATTAACCTGAGTACCATATCGGCCGGGAATACAACATTGATCGATTCCACCGCTGGTGCGGTGACTTTTACCGAAATCAACTTGCTCAACGGCGAGCTTATCATCAATGCGACAGGTAATATTAGCGGCAACTCGGCGGTTACCGGCCTGAGCAATATTGACTCCGGCTTTGATAGCGTCACTCTAAATTCCGGCGCCAATCTGACTTTGACCGGCAATGTCACGTCTCTGGACGCCATCGATCTGACTGCTGTTGGCGCAATGAATGTCACAACGCTGAATGCGACCGATCAGCTCTTCCTGACAGGAAACTCGGTCACGTTTACCGATGCTACCACCGGCCTGATTGCGGACATCAACACAACTGGTGATATCGCGTTTGATAGCTTGGCTGCTGCATCGAGTGTAAATTTGGATGCCGTTGGCGGAAATATTGTGATTGGCAGTATTGCTGTAAACAACAATTCTATAACGATTGATGCGACCGGTGATATTACAGCGGCCTCTTTGACCACGGGCCTTTCCAATATCGATACTGGCTTTGACGATATTGTTTTAACGTCCGGGGGTGATGTCTCGCTTACAGGTACCCTAACTTCATTGGATGATGTTAGGGTGACCGCCACCGGGACGGTGACTGCCGCAACGATTAACGCTCTGAATATCATTGATTTTTCTGGAACTGCGGTCACGTTGAACGATGGTAGCGCCGGCACAAATCTGATTTTAAACGCAACCGCGGGAGAGATAAATGGTACCGGATCCATTTCTGTGGGTGGCTTTGCAGATTTTGACGCTACCGGAAACATCAACTTCGGTTCTATAACTGCTGGCACTGGCTTTGATATTGATACGACCGGTGGCAACGTCACTTTCGTTCAGGCGAATAGCAGTGACGGCAGCATCACGATCGATGCGACGGGCAACATATCTGGCGATTCCGTCCGGAACAGTCTTGCTGGCATTGATAGTGGCTTTGACGATGTTGTTCTGAATGCCGGCGGCAATATTGCTCTTACCGGAACCGCTTCTGCTTTGGATGAAGTCAATCTGACTGCTACCGGCACAATATCTGTCGCAATTGTGAATGCCAGCGACGCCGTCAATTTAGTCGGTAGTTCGGTCACATTGACCAATGGTACCGCCGGAGCGCGGTTCCTTGCCAATGCAAACGCGGGTGCGGTGACTGCCACGACGATTAACGCAACAGATTCACTCGATTTGACCGGCTCTTCAATTGCATTGACCGATGCTTCTGCTGGCATCGATTTTGCTCTTACTGCGACGGCAGGTGATATTTCAATTTCCGGTACATCCACGGTTGGACGCGACCTGATCCTCAACGCGACTGGAGGTGATATCAATGCTGTCGGAACGATCAACCTCGGTAGAAATGTTGATCTCGATGCAACGGGTGACATCTCGTTTGGATCTTTGGCGGCATCTGATACCTTCGATGTGGATGCCGGCGGTGATATCAGCTTCACTTCAGCCACAATCGTCGGAAACAATATCACAATGGACGCTGGCGGCGACATCTCCGGCGTGGATGCCAGCAATCTTTCCGCCACAGCGACAAGTGGCGACGACAGCGTAATCCTGACCGCTGGCGGGGATATTACGCTAACCGGTGAAAGTCGGGCGGAGCGGGATATCATTCTGACCGCAGTCAATGTAAATGCGGCAAATTTGACGGCTGCTGTTGCTGACTCCGGGACCTTAACGATCAACGCCACAGGTGCTGTTGTCGTCGACAATGCCAATACAATTAATTTTGGCGGCAACACGTCGATAAATGGAGCAACTGTCACTGTAAACAACGGTTCGGTTGGTGGCATATTTGCAGCCAACGGCACAACCAGTCTGACAGTGGGGTCTGTCGCTGCCGGCTTCGGCGTTGATTTGGATGGCGGTGATATTGCCTTCACTTCTGTTACAACAAATCAAAACAATGTGACCGTTGACGCTACTGGCAATATTACCGGCGTGAATGCCAGCAATCTTTCTGCCACAGCGACTAGCGGCGATGACAGCGTGGTTATGAACGCCGGAGCAAACATCACCCTAACCGGTGAAAGCCGGGCAGAGCGCGACATTATACTCAACGGCGTCAATGTGAGTGCGGCAAATCTGACGGCTGCCGTTGCTGACTCCGGGATATTATCGATCAACGCTACAGGCGATGTTGTCGTCGACAGTGCCAATACAAACAATTTCGGCGGCAATGTTTCTATCACTGGAGATATGGTCACCATAAATAGCGGAGTGATTGGCGGCAGTTTCGCAGCCAACGGTTTAAACGGTCTGACAATTGGGTCCGTAGCCGCAGGATTTGGTGTTGATGTGGATTCTGGAGGGGATATTGCATTCACCTCCCTCACCACCAATCAAAACAATCTTACAATTGATGCAACCGGGGATATTGCCGGTGCTGACGCCAGCAACCTTTCGACTTCATTCACCAGCGGTGATGACAGTGTGATCATAACGGCAGGCGGCGACATTAGTTTGACCGGCGTTAGTCAGGCCGAGAAAAACATCACACTCGCTGGAACCAATATTACCGCCGGATCGTTGATGTCTGGTATAGCAACCCAAGGCGATGTGACCGTAAATGCAACCGGCGCCGTAGCTATTGACGCAATCACCGGAACCGGCACTGGCAGTGATGCATTTATAACTGGCGGATCCATAGTCATCGGCAGTGCTGCGATGCGCAATATGTTTGTCGCGAATGCTACGGCCGGAAATGTGACGGTCGATACGGTCACGGCCAATGACGAAATTGATATCGATGCAGTCGGTAATGTCCTTTTCGATTCAATCACTACGACAAATGGCAGCGTCCTTATAGATGCAACCGGAAACATTACCGGCGTTACAGCTAGCAATCTCTCTAATTCCACCAGCGGCGTCGACGATGTGCGCTTGGAAGCAGGCGGGAACATTATTCTGACCGGTGCAAGCCGTGCTGAAACAAACGTCACCCTGATCGGCACAGACATCACCGCCGGAACCTTGACGGCCAATGGCTTTGGTACCCTGACCGTAACGGGAACCGGCGCTGTGTCCGTCGACAACGCTGTTAACACGAGTTCTGGCGCCGATGTGTCGATCACTGGCGCGTCGGTTACCCTCAATAATTCGAGCATTCTCGGAGACCTGGTGGTCAATGCGACAGCTGGAGACATTGACGGTAACGGTCTGATTCAAGCGCGTGATTTGATCGACTTTGATGCAACGGGTGATGTCAATTTTGGCACAATTAACGGAAACAGTGCGACGTTCAACATTGATGCTGGTGGCGATATCAATTTTGTTGCGGCCACCAGTTCAACCAATATCAATCTAACTGCCGTCGGCGGCATCAATGGCGGTGACTTGACCGCTGCCGGCAACCTAAATTTGAACGGCGGCAATATCGGCATTGGAGCCGCATCGGCCAACAGTATCAATTTCACCAGCGCGACCGATATTCTTTTCGATACGATCACTTCGCCCAATGCAATTTCCCTGACGGCGCTAAGCGGTACGATTGGGAAAACCCTAACCGGTGCAGGAGATGTCACGAGCAGTGCCGGAATCACGCTGAACGCAGCTGCGACTGACGTCGGAGCTTTGGACGCGACCACTTCCATCGCGGTGACTGCATCGGGTACGGCAATAGTTGATGAGGCCATAAGTGGCACCTCGACCAGCATTACCGGTGGATTGGTAACACTCAACAGCGGTACCATCGGCACAGACTTGACGCTCAACGTCACAGCGGGGGATCTCGATGGCAGCGGGAACATCTTGGTCAATGGGCTGATAGATCTAGACGCGACCGGAAACATCTCCTTTGGCGTTTTGACAGCAGGAACGACATTGCGCGCGGACGCTGGCGGAAACATCAACTTTACAGAAGCCAACACGTTGGACGGCAATGTGGAACTAACTGCTGTCGGCAATATCACTGGTGGATCGCTGACAACGGCAGACGCGATCACCAATACAGTTGGCCCCGACGATATCCGCCTGGATGCTGGCGGAAACATTGATATTACCGGCAATATTTTTGCTCAGGATACGGTACTGCTGGACGCGGGCAATATCGCGGTCACTTCCGTAGAGGCAAGCCGGATCGACTTTACCAGCACGCAAAATATTCTGTTCGACACGATAATATCTTCCGATCTTGTCCTATTGTCAGCAGCTGCTGGGACAGTCGGTAAAACTGCTACAGGCGCGGGCGATATTACGGCGGATGGACGGATTACAATCAACGCTTTAACCACCGACCTCGGCACGATAGATGCACAAAATGTTGGAAGCACTAGCCTCAATCTGATTGCTACAGGCGCGGCAAATATTGAGACACTTAATGCCAGCGATGACGTTAGCATCCAAGGTGCTTCTGTTACGCTTAATAATGCCACGGTGACTGAGATTTTATCGG
This sequence comes from Parasphingorhabdus sp., assembly GCF_039982395.1. Classification (GTDB taxonomy): domain Bacteria; phylum Pseudomonadota; class Alphaproteobacteria; order Sphingomonadales; family Sphingomonadaceae; genus Parasphingorhabdus. The sequence goes on along the minus strand of NZ_JBDWYO010000006.1, from coordinate 897,041 downwards.
TGAGCACCTCAGCAGGAAATATAAGTTCAAATGGCACTATCGCCGGTCGGCAGATTCTTCTGGACGCGGTTGGCGATATTCAACTCAATAATGCCTCTGGTGCGGTAGCATTTCGTGCAGATTCAACCGGAGCAATTTCATTCAATACCGTTGATGCCACGGCTGGTAATCTTATCTTCGATGCGGGCACGAACATTACCGGTGTTTCGGCAAATAACAGCTCTCTGGATATCGCCGGTTCCAATAATGTAGAATTGACCGCTGGCGGTAACATAACGCTTACCGGCGTCAGTCAGGCGCGGGACAGTATTGACTTAACCGGCGTCAATATAAATGCTGGCACGCTGTCGGGCGGACTAGATGGAGCCGGTCAGGTCAATGTTACCGCAACTGGGGTTGTGGTCGTTGACACCATCAATTCAAATGATCCAACCTTCGCTGCAAACTCCATCACCGGAACATCGGTTACGTTGAATAATGCTAGTGTAGCTGGGAGCCTGACACTAAATGCTACTGTCGGCAATATAGGCAGTAGTGGCATCATAACAGTGGGCGGTGCTGCAAATTTTGATGCCACAGGTAATATCGCGCTTAGTACGGCAAATGCCGGAACGGGATTCGATATTGATGCTGATGGCAATGTTTCTTTTACCCAACTTCAAACGAGTGACAACGCGCTAACGATAGATGCCGGTGGCGATATAGTGGGTGGTTCGGCAAGCAACTTAACCGTGCCGATCAGCGGCGGACTTGACGATGTCAGATTGACAGCCGGCGGTGATATTATCCTGACCGGTACCAGCCGTGCGGAAAACAGTATCGTTCTAACTGCAACCAATATCAATGCCGCAACCCTGATTGCCGGCGAAGGCAACTTTGGCACAATAACGGTTAATGCGACGAATAACGCCATTGTGGATACGGCCAATACGTTGGGCGCGAATGTTGATGCTTTCCTTACCGGCGGCACTGTCACTCTCAACAACGGTAATTTTGCCGGCGATCTCACGCTCAACGTGACAGCTGGCGACATAGACGGATCCGGGGCCATTACAGTTGCTGGGGCCATTGATTTAGACGCGACCGGCGATGTCGGCTTTGGTTCCCTAACGGCTGCTGGCGGCGCGTTCGACGTCGATGCTGGCGGTGATATCAACTTCATCAGTGCAACCAGTGCTAACACCATAAACATGACCGCCGTTGGCACAATCAATGGCGGCGATCTAAATGCAGCAAACGCGCTCAATCTAAACGCCGATGATATTTCAATCGGAGCCGCGAGCGCGAGCAGCATCAACTTCACCAGCGCGCAAAATATACTATTTGACTCTATCACGTCACCAAATAGCATCACTTTGACTGCCACGGCCGGAAATATCGGGAAATCTTTAACCGGTGCCGGCGATATTACGAGCGACAACAGCATCAATGTCACGGCCGGGGCAGGGAATGTTGCGATCGGCTCTCTCACCGCCGGAACCGATGTGGTGGTAACCGGCAATAATGTCTTGTTTGATGCAATTAGCGGCCGCGCCGTGACGTTAACAGCCGTCGCAGGTCAGGTTCTCGGCAGCAACACAGGCAATATCGATGCGTTGACTAATGTCGATATCGACGCAACGACCTCTGTAACCGTTGGCAATGTGCTGACGAACGACGGCACTATTCTCATCGACGCCGGTACCACGCTGACCGCCGGTGATATTCAAATCGCAAGCGGTGGGCTAGTCAGCAGTGAGCTCATGACGCTAAATGCAGGTGGCAATATGGTGCTGGGCAATGTCAGCGCCATTGACGCATTGACAGTCACCAGTGGGGGTTCGCTTACTGCCGGTTCTCTTAGCGGAAATGTTCTAGCCGTTACCGCCACAGGCGCGGCGGATATTGGCACTGTGGTTTCCAATAGCACTATCGACGTCACAGCCGCATCGATTGAGATTGACCAGGGTGGCACCGACACGTCGATCGTAAATGGCGATATCAATCTAACGGCGACGGCCGGCGATGTAACACTCGGAACGCTGAATACCGAGCTCAATTTCAACGTCGATGCAACGGGTGATATTGTTTTCGGTACCCTGACGGGCAAAGGTGTTTTCCTCGATGCGGGTGGGTTGATAAGCGGCACATCTGCCTCTGCTGACCGCATTGTAAACAGCGGTACTCCGCGCAACGTCGAATTGACCGCTGGTACGACTGTGGACGTGACCAGTCTGAGCGCTACCAATGATGTCGTAGTGGATGCGGTGAGTTTCTCAGCCAATAGCATCGAAACGGGTCAAGGCGTTGCTGGGGTAAACAGTGACCTCAATGTCAATGTTACCGGCGATGTTGATCTAGGGACGCTGAATATTGGCGGCGCTGTTGATATTACAGCGGCGAATATCACACTGGGCGACACAACAGCGCTCAGCTCGTCAATTCTGACCGCGACCGGTGCCGCAGGTACAATAGCTCTTGGCGACTTTGATTCCGAAGCAAATCTGACGATCAACGCTCCGGGGGACGTCTCCTTTGGCAATCTGTTTGGCAGGGGAGTCTTTGTAAGCTCTGGAGCGGATATCACGGGTGTTTCGGCCAATACCGACCGTGCGGTAAACAGCGGAACGCCTCGTGATGTCCAATTGACGGCCACTGGCGCAGTGAATGTGACGTCTTTCAGCGCTATCAACGACGTTGAAATTACTGCGGCCTCTTTCACAACGGATATGATTGTAACGGGAGCCGCAATTGGTGGTGCCGCAAGTGATGTGTTTGTTGATGTCACCGGTGTTGCGTCCATCGGACAGGCCGATGTTCAAGGTGTAATGACGATTGATGCTGGATCGATAGATATTGGCACAGCCTCGATGCTGGGAACGACGACGCTTACTTCGCTCACCGGCGATGTTGATGTTACCTCGATAACTACCGACCAGAACATAGTTATTGATTCAGCCCAGGCTGTGAACATCGGATCGTTGTTAAAACGAGGCGGCGATACAATTGGCAATGAATCATTCGATGTAACCGCCGCAACGGATATTGTTGTCACGGGAACATTGGATACACATGATGCAATCAATCTGACAGCAACCGGGTCTGTGGATACTCAGCGGTTGATGGCCTTTGATAATGTCACTGTAACGGCAGGTGCAAACGCCAACATTGTAGGCATCACAACCACAGCAAATGGTGTTGTAACCCTATCTGCTCAAAACATAACGTCGGGCAATATTAACGCATTGGGCGGGACGACAGCGAATGCCACGGCTGGCAATCTGGCGCTGGCGGATGTGACTGGCAATGGTCCTATTGATCTGGACGCAACCGGAACCATCATGTTTGGGACACTGACGTCGGGTGGACTGATCAACGTCAATGGCGTTGGCGGGATAGCCGGAGGCTCAGCAATCAAGAGCGGAACCGATAGCCTGGGCAACGAGTCATTTAGCTTCATTTCGCTGGCCGATGTCTCTCTTACCGGTACGGTTGATACGCATGACTCCATCGTCATCAACGCAGGCGGTGCGGCAACGGCCAATCTGCTTCAGGCTTTTGACAATATCACCGTTACATCGACCGGACTGACTGACATTGCCAATATTGTAACCACCAATACTGGCAATGTTACGATCAACTCAGGATCGGTTGCCCTGGCCGATGCGACTGTCGATGGGAGCTTTTCCGCAACATCGACAACTGGGGATGTGAACCTGACCGGTTCGCTTGATCCAACAAATGGCCTAACCGTGAATTCAGCCGCCAATATCACCTTTAACATAGTCAATATTTCTAATGGCGATCTCTCACTGACTGCGGTCGGCAACGTGACCGGCGTTAGCGCAGTAAATAGCGCCGTCATAGGCAGCAACGGAAACGATCGTACGATCATCGACGCTGGCGGCGACATCACTTTGACTGGCGTTGCTCAATCGGCTGATGATGGCGTCTTCCTAAACGCCACCGGCAATATCAATGTCGCAAATATTGATGCGCAGGACAATGTTGAAGCGATTAGCGGAGGAACGACAATCGTCGGTGCGGTAACGCAGCGCTTGGCGGGCTTGACTGGTACATTCCGAGGCAGCTCGGTGACTGTGAATAGCGGAAGCATTGCCGGTGATCTTATTGTTGATGCGACCGCTGGAGACATCGACGGTTCGGGTGCTATTTCTGTAGCGGGTGCCATAGATTTCGACGCGACGGGCGACGTCGGCTTCGGATCTTTGACGGCTGCCGGTGGAGCATTTGATATCGATGCAGGCGGCGCCATCAACTTCACTAGCGCATCCAGCACGAACAGCATCAATATGACAGCTGTCGGGGCAATCAACGGCGGTGACCTTACAGCAACGAATTCCATAATTTTGGATGGCGGGAATGTCGCGATTGGTAATGCAATGGCGGGCGATATCGACTTTAGCAGCGGCCTCGATATTTTGTTCGATTCCATCACTTCTCCCAATGCTGTCTCCCTAACCGCTCTGGGTGGAACGATTGGCAAAACTGCGACCGGCGATGGCGATATTACCAGCGGTGCGGGCATAATCTTGAATGCTGCTGCCACGGGTCTTGGTTTATTGGATGCAACGACGTCGATCGCCGTCGCGGTATCTGGAGAAGCCATTGTAAACAATGCGATTAGTGGGACGACAACCAATATCGCGGGCGGCAATGTCACGCTGAACAACGGGACGATTGGCACCGACCTCACTTTGAACGTGACCGCTGGTGACCTTGACGGAAGTGGCGCGATCACTGTTGGTGGAGCGATTGATTTTGATGCAACCGGCAATGTCGGGTTTGGATCTCTTACTGCGGGCGGAGGGGCTTTTGATATTGACGCCGGCGGGGATATCAACTTCGCCAATGCAGTCAGCACCAACGCCATAAACATGACCGCTGTCGGAGCAATCAATGGCGGTGATCTTGATGCAACCAATGCCCTCAATTTGAACGGCGGTAATATTGCGGTTGGAAACGCGATCGCAAGCAGTATTAATTTTACCAGTGCGACCGATATTCTCTTCGGCAGTATTGCCTCTCCCAATGCCGTTGCACTTGCTGCCTTAGGCGGCACGATCGGTCGAACCTCGTCGGGCGCTGGTGACATTAACAGCGGTGGTTCGATAACTTTAAATGCAGCTGCAACCAACCTCGGCACGCTAGATGCAACTGGTGTATTGTCCATTACGGCCAGCGGCGCAGTTGTTATTGAATCGGCAATTGCGACATTAAATTCTACGATTGATGGGGGATCTGTGTCCATCGACAATGCCGATATGGACTTGTCACTGACCATCAACAGCTCAGCAGGCGATATTGTTTCCACCGGTGTTTTGGACGCAAGCAGCTTGGTCTTGACGGCCGTCGGCGGGGATATTGATCTTGCAACCACGACTACCACTGGTGGCACCAGTGCAACCGCAGACGGTGCGATTTCGTTCGACAGTGCGAGTTCGACCAACGGCGCATTATTCTTCGATGCCGGGACCAACCTTACGGGGACTATGGCTATTGCATCTGGCGAGCTGCAGTTAACCGCAGGCAATGCCATTACCGTAACCGATTCCGATGCCGCAACAGCCCTACTGAATGCGACTACGATTGATGCGACAAATCTGAATGTTGGCCTGTTGCAGGCCACGGCCACCGGTGCGATTGCGCTTGATAATGTAAGCGCAACGCTAAATTCAACGATCACTGGCGCATCAGTGGTATTGAACGATGTTAGCAATGACTTGAGCTACACGGTCACCAGCACAGCGGGAGATATCAGCTCAACCGGTGCGTTGACCGCAAGCAATCTGTTGTTTGACGCTACCGGTGATATCGCGCTTGGCGATGCGACGGCGACAAGCACGCTGAACTTGGCCGCCACCGGAGCGATTGACTTCGGGACATTAACCGGAAGCAATCTGACTTTGAATGCGGGGAGCGATCTAACCGGTGATTTGCTCACGGCCACGAGCGGCTTTGGTGATTCCATGCGTTTGACGGCTGGTAACGCGATCGATGTGACCGAGATCGCTGCTCCGGGAGTGGTTCGATTGACCGCGATGTCGGCTGATATTGATATATTGAATGCCGCTCTGCTCGCCACGGATATCACGGGCATCCTTGATCTCGGTAGCACCACACTGACCTCAAACACTACGATTACAGCTGGCTCAATTATATTGGGCGATTTGACCAATGGTCTCTCAACAACCCTGGTTGCAACCACCGGCGATATCGTTGCAACAGGTACAATTAATGTCTCGGGTCTGACCGCAAATGCGGCCAATATTCAGTTGGCGACGGTGGAAAGCAGCTCTGCAACCATCACTGCTACGGACTTGGCTTCGGTCGATACTCTTAACAGTATAGGCTCGACCACGATTACCGGCGGCGCGGTGACTTTAAACAATGGCGTGATTGGTTCCGGGTTAAGTGGAGGCACGCTCACACTGAATGCTACAGCCGGAGATGTGAACGGAACCGGTACGATCACGGCCCAAAATGCTATCGACCTAGACGCTGCAGGTGATGTGAATCTTGGATCCATTTCGGGCGGCACATTGACCTTCACGGCGGATGCCGGCGGTGACATCAACTTTGCCAATGCCAGCAGTAGCAATGATATTAGCCTGACAGCTGCCGGGAGTATCAATGGCGGTGATTTGAATGCGGGCGATGTACTAAGCTTGGATGGCGATAATATTGTTATCGGCAATGCGACGGCCGATAGTATCAGCTTTACCAGCGCAACGGACATGTTGTTCGATACGATAGTCTCTGCAAATACGATTTCTCTGGCGGCGGCGAGTGGCACGATTGGTAAAACAACCACAGGCGCAGGGGACATTACCAGCAGCGCAGCCATTGCTCTGAATTCTGCGAACACCGAATTGGGAACACTTGAAGCGACGACGTCGATAGCCGTTGCCACAACCGGCACCGCGGTCGTCCAGAATGCGATTAGCGGGACAACAACAAACATCTCTGGTGGAAATGTAACGTTGAACAACGGTAGCATTGGCACAGATCTCTTGCTGAATGTAACCGCAGGCGACCTGGATGGAAGCGGCGCCATCTCGGTGGGTGGGGCGATTGATTTCGATGCAACCGGCAATGTCAATTTTGGGACGCTTACTGCCGGTAACGGCACATTTGATGTGAATGCCGGAAACGACATTAATTTCACAAACGCGATCAGTTCCAGCGACATTAACATGGTAGCCGCAGGCAGCATCAATGGCGGTGATTTGGATGCGGCCAACGCGATTAATCTGAATGGAGCCAATATTGCGATTGGCGATGCCGAAGCCGACAGCCTTGTTTTCGCCAGCGCAACCAACATCCTATTCGATACGATCACATCACCCAATGCAGTTGCTTTGACGGCTATCAACGGTTTGATTGGCAAGAATATTGGCAGTGGAGATATTAATAGCGGTGGCGATATCAACCTGACATCCCAATCCGTTGATGTCGGAAGCCTGGTTTCAGGGGGCGATATTCTTGCCAACATCACGCTCAATGACGCTGTTCTTGGCATTCTCGATGCGGCTGGTAGCGTTTCGATCAATGGCAATGCGAGCGTCATTGTCGATTCAGCGGTTTCGGGCACGGCGACGAATTTGGCAGGCACAGCGGTTAGCTTGAACAGCGGTACAATCGGCACCGACCTCATCGTTACTGCCTCTGCGGGTGCTATTGAGGGCAATGGTGCAATCACCGTCGGAGGCGCGATTGATTTTGATGCGACGGGCGATGTCGGCTTCGGATCACTTGCAGCGAGTGGCGGGGCGTTTGATGTTGATGCAGGCGGCAATATAAACTTTACCGAAGCAACCAGCAGCAATGACATTAATCTGACTGCGGCTGGAGCGATAAACGGAGGCGATCTAACTGCCGCCAATGCGCTCAATCTGGACGGCGGCAATATCGCAGTCGGCTCAGCTAACGCTGCGAGTATCAACTTTACCAGCGCAGCAGACATAACCTTTGATGCCTTGCGGTCGCCCAACAGCATTGCTTTGACGGCCGCTGACGGCGCCATCGGAATGAACACGGGCAATGGCGATATAGATTCTGATGGTGATATCAGTCTGACCGCAGAGGCGATCAATGTTGGCGACCTTACCGCCCTTGGATCAATAAACGGCGAGGCGACTTTGGGTGATGCCAGTTTCGGAACGCTCGATGCCGGCAATGATATTACGATCAGTGCGATTGGCACGCCTACATTGGCGAACGCAATTAGCGGCGGAAACACCAGCATCGCTGGCGCGTCCGTTACGCTTGTCAGCGGAACAATCGCTGGCGATCTTGCGCTGAACGCAACCGCTGGCGATATTGATGGCAATGGTCTTATCACCGTTGGCGGGTCCATCGACTTGGATGCCAGCGGCAATGCCGCCTTTGGATCGCTCAATTCGACGGGCGGTGATTTTGAGGTTGATGCCGGTGGTCGAATCTCTTTCACCAGCGCCGTGAGCTCGGGCAATATTGACCTGACAGCAGGCGGCGTCATTCTTGGTGGTGATCTAGATGCGGTCAATATATTGACCGTGGACGGAGCCAACATCACCATCGGCAACGCTTCGGCAAGCGACATCATAGTCACCAGTGCCCAGAATATTCTGTTTGATACTATCGGCGCATCCAATGCGGTGACATTATCCGCCTTAGATGGAAGCGTCTCTCAAGATCTCACCGGCGGCTCGGGTGATATTAACAGCGGAGATTCTATAACGCTAAATGCCACAACTATCGAAGTTGGCGATTTGCTTGCGGGTGCGGCTATCGACTTGACCGCAGCCGATATGATTTCATTCGGGTCCGCGAACGCAACCAATGGTGCCGTCGCAATGAGCGCCGGAACGAATATCCTCGGCGGTACGGTGACAAGCAACGCCGCGGCCGGGTTGAATGGGGACATCAACTTGACCGCTAATGGACAGATTGCCGTTACCGATTTGAATTCCAGCGATAATATTTTTGTAAATGGCAACGGAATTACAACCGGCGCTCTCGATGCTGGCGGTGGCAATGTTGAAGTCACCGCCGACGGTGCAGCAAATATTGGAAGTGTAGAGAGCAGCAATAACATCAGCATCGCCGGCGGTTCGATTGAAATTGGCGCGACAACCGCTGGCGGTTCGTCAAGTCTGACATCGAGTAGCGGTAACTTGACACTCACAGGTGCGCAAATCGCCGGCGGGGACATCAATCTGGGTGCCACCGGCGATATCACCGGCACAGATTCGGACGCAGGGGCAAATTTATCGATAACAGCTGCCGGAGCTGTGCAGCTGGGGCAGGCCTTCGCTGGACAGTCGCTTGTGGCGGATGCGGGTAGTATCGATCTCGCGCTAGGCAGCGCCGGCGGATCAATTGACTTGACCGCGACTGGCGCGCTGACGGCAGTCAGCCTTACCAGCGGCGGCTCCATTCTGTTAGATGCCAATGCGATTGATTTTGGTGATCTGGCAAGTGCAGGCAATATCGACGCTACCGCGGCCGGCAATATAAACACCGGCTTCATCGATGCGAACGGCTCGGTTTCCTTTGTTGGAAGCGACGTGGTGATTGATGGAGCCGAGATTGGCGGATCTCTGTCGCTTGCCGCTGAAGGTGCATCCGCTGTTGTGCGATCCATGGGCGGTATATCAGCCGCCAATGGCATCGATATAGACGCGACAGGCAATGTGCAGGTCACTAGTCTGACAGCGGGTGAGGCCATTACCATCGACGCGGGCGGCCGGATCGACCTTGATGAAGCGACAAGCACGGCTGCGTTAATAGCTCTAACCTCAAACAGCGCTCTTTCCAGCGGCAATCTGAGCGCACTGACCACTATCGCTATCGAAGCGCTTTCCATCGAATCTGGCATGTTGAACTCCGGCGACGGAATGTCTCTTGTCGCCAGTGCTGGCGGTATCAATATTGGCGATGCTTCGAGCGCGGGCAATATGAGCATGGATGCATCCGGAGCGATAAGCAGCGGCGACATAACTGTCGGCAATATGCTGACTTTAGATGGATCGAGCATAGCTGTCGGAAATGCGACAGCCGGTCAAATCGATTTTGTAGGCCGTACGGGCATCTTGTTTGATGGCTTGGATTCCGCTGGATCAATTACACTGACCGCAACCGATGGCAGCATTGCTAACAACGGCGGTGATGGCGACCTTGCCGGCGATGGTGACATAAATCTGTCCGCGCAGACTATTGGTGTTGGCGATCTTGTTTCAGGTGGATCGATTGCAGCTATTGCAACGGCTGGCGACGCCAGCATGGGCACGGTCGACGCTGTTGAGAATATCACGATTACGGCAACAGGAACGCCAACGCTTTCGAGTGCAAACAGCGGCGGCAACACAAGTATCAGAGGGATGTCGATATCACTCAGCAATGGCGCGGTGGGAGGAGACCTGACACTCGCTGCCACTGCTGGTAATCTGGATGCAACGGGCAGCATAATTGTTGGCGGAAATATTGATCTGGATGCCTCCGGAGACGTTGGCTTTGGCGATCTCGAGGCGCAAGGTGGCATGTTTAGCGTTGATGCAGGCGGCAACATCGACTTTACCGATGCCATCAGCAATAGTGATCTCGCGATAAATGCTGGCGGCGACATATCCGGTGAAACGCTTTCCTCGGGTGGGGCGTTGACCTTGGAATCCAGTGGGGCAATTGAATTTGATCGCGCCAATGCGGGTGCCAATGTCGGGATCACGGGAACTGGCGATATCACGGCCACATCCATTACCAGTGCCACCAACATAACTTTGAATGCGGCAGGAGCGGTGGTTGTCGATAGTCTAACGGCTATGCAGGCTGGCCAAGGCACGATTCTAATATCAGCGGATCGGGGCATCGTTCTAGACACTGTGACGGGCAACGAAGTCGACTTAACCGCAAGCAATGGCAATGTTGTTGTTCGCACCGATGCCGATGTAGCTGGCGATCTGCAGGCTTTTGGGCAGGATGTATTCTTGCGCGCGACCCGCGATATCAATGTTCGGGGTGAAGCAACAAATGGCAATGTGGATATACTGACATCCGGTAATTTGAATATTCGCGGGGCAACGGCGACAGGTAACATCGCGCTTGTCAGCACCGGCGGGTCGACTCGTGTCAGCGAAACGTTTTCTAGACAAACATCAACCGGCGTTTCTCCTGTCGTCGGAGGTGGAACAACCAGCCAGTCTGTTATGACCAGTGGGGGAAATATTTCCGTCATGGCGGCAACCGACGCCACGATCAGCAGCACCTTAAGCGCAGCAGGTAATCTCTCTGTTACCGCTGGAAATCTGATAAATGTTCTAGCCACTGCCAGCGGCGTTAACGTCGACATAATCGGAGCAGATATCAACATCGCCTCGACAGGCCGCTTAGGCCGTTCGGATCAAACCCAAAACCTTACGATCACCAGCGATGGCAGCAGTCAAATGGTGTTGGGTGGTGCCGGTACAACTGGGGCATTCAGTCTGGATGCAGACGAATTTTCCAGAGTTCATAGCGGCGGCAGCTTGACCATCGCGGCATTGAACACCGGAACATCTGGCGTTGACCTGCTGATTCAAGATTTGAACGCGGTTGTTGGCAGCGGAACAGGTACTCCTGTCGATGGAAATATTGGAGCCAACGGCGGCCTGTTCCTAGGAGCAGACAATGATGTACGGGTTGATGGGGCACTAACCTTGTCCAATGCCAGTGCTGCAAATCTGCTGGCGATTGATTCAGGTAATGACTTGCGCCTCAACGCACTAAGCGGAAACCTTCGCAGTGAAGACGCCAACGGAAATATCGCGGGCCGTATTGATTTGACCGCGCAGTCGATTGTCGCTGCAACCGATTCCGCGGCTGCTGATATTGCCGGGGCTTCCGTTGCTGATGCTGATGTCCGTCTGGCTGACAATGATGGTGTCACCCGCGATGATGGATTCTTCCAGGCAGATAGCCTCGTCTTCAATGTCGATAATGGACTGTTCATTCAAAACGCGGCTGCGAGCGCGGAATTTGACGATCGTCGGGGCCTTCGCGCCAATAGCCTTACTATCAACGGACCAAGTGCAGGCAGTATCGGGATTGTCGTCAACGGCGTTGTGGCTGGCAATGCCGGAGTTTCGGCGATTGCTCCTACCAATATTCTCAGCGCATTTGCGCCCGCTTCCACGATCAATGGTTGTGTAATCGCAAATCCAGCAAGTTGTGCTCCAACGCCAACGCCAACCCCGACTCCGGTTCCAACTCCGACTCCGACTCCAGTTCCAACACCAACACCAACACCAACACCCGAACCGACAATCACAGATCCCGTACAAGATGTGATTGAGGAAGAAGTGAAATCAACCGAGTCCATCGCAGTCGTTGATCCATTCAGTGTGACGCTCATCCAAATAAAGAATGCTGAAGATACGTCCGAACTTGGATTGATTGATGAACCCGTGACCGGTGCGGGCAATGATGATCTTTGGACCAGAGATAGTAATTGTGAAGAAGGTGGTGAGGGCGGCTGTAGTTCCGATGAAGATATCGAAGAGCCAGCGTTGGAACCGGCAGAATAGCGTTTGGCAATCCCACCTGTCTGCGGCGTCAAAAATTCAAAGAAATTAGTGTCCGCTTAGGCTTGCAGCAGGCGTTCGGCTCAACCAATCTATATCTGCATGGCTAGTTCTAGCAAGCCAAAAGCGGACATAATTTCAGAGGGTTAACCGCCGCTCGCATGATGCCCTTCGGTTATTGCCGCGCTGGTCGCCTCTTCGGCGCGTTCCCAGTCGTGAAAGGCCTCGCGGCGGACGATGATCCAACGACCATCGCGTTTTTCCAGCGTGTCGCAATAACGACCCGCGACGATCCAGTCCGTGGCCTTGCCATTGGTTTCGCAAGGGGCAAAGTCCGGATTGCCCGGTTCGATATAGTGATATGCGACGAAATTGGCTTCGGTGGTGGCGCTGGTGCCGTCGTCCGAAAGGTTGATGTGGACATTGGATATCGAGTGATGGGTACCGGGAATATTCTCCAGAACCTGGCTGGCAAAGCCGATAAACTCATCAGGCGGACCTTCATATTCCGCATGTTTGTGGACATGATCGTCCGCAAAGCAAGCGCGGACGAGCGGCCAGTCACGACGATCGATCCCTTTGCAATAGCGGTGGATGACATCCCGAATTTCTTCGCGTGCCGACAATTGATCCAAAGTGTACATCCTTGATATCTCCTAATTTTGCCAGTCGTTATTATTTCACTCTGGCCTTAGCGTTCAACGCAAGATTTATGTGGGAGATAAAGCATGGGCAGGCTTCAAGGCAAAGTGGCAATAATAACAGGTGCAGCCAAAGGGCTCGGCGAAGCAGATGCGCGTATGTTTGCGCGCGAAGGCGCTGTCGTGATCATGACCGACATGGACGCAGACAATGGCAAGCGCGTGGCTGCAGAAATTGGCGATGCGGCGGAATTTCATGTTCAGGATGTTCGGGATGAGCAAGGCTGGGAAGATCTGATTGCCGATGTGGTCTCGCGCCACGGTCAGCTCGACATATTGGTCAACAACGCCGGTGTGGTGGAGCCTGGAACGATTGAAACGCAAACGGCCGAGGAATATCGCTTCGTCATGGCGGTGAGTGCAGATGGCGCGTTTTACGGCTGTAAATATGCCGTGCCCGCGATGAAAGCATCGGGCGGCGGGTCGATCATCAACATGTGTTCGATTGCATCAATTGTCGGAGAACCGATTGTTGTGGCTTATGCCATGGCCAAAGGTGCGATCGAAAGCCTCACCCGAAGTGTTGCGGTGCATAGCGCCAACAACCAATATAATATTCGTTGCAACAGCGTCCATCCAGCCGGAATATTGACCCCGATGGTGGAGGGTATTGGGCCCAAGATTATGGGGCGTGATGATCTCCGGCCGGCCGGTGATGGACCGGCTCCCAGCGCGCTTGGCGAACCGAATGACATAGCAAATACGGTTTTGTTTCTCGCGTCTGAGGAAAGCAAGTTCATCAATGGGGCAGCCATCCGCGTAGACAATGCGAAATCTGTGATGGAAGGGGCTGTGGCCTAGATCTCTGAACTGCTTGCCTTGCACCTTGTACATCGGGTAGCTTAGCGAAATGGATCGCAAGCAAAGTAAGGACGGGAAAGAACCTCAGGCGGTCTCTAAATCGGATTTGCCGAAATCGTCTGTCATGGCGTTGATCGAGAATAGCCCGATCGCATCGGTCGTGAGCAATCCCCGCCTGCCCGACAATCCGATTGTCGCCGTCAATGATAGTTTCATTCAACTGACAGGCTATGGACGGGATTTCATTGTCGGCCGAAATTGTCGCTTTCTATCCGGCGAGGCCACTGAGCCCTGGTTGACAGAGGAAATCAGGCGCGGGGTGCGGCAACAAAAATCCGTTCTGGTGGAGATTCTCAACTATAAGAAAGATGGCACGCCGTTCCAGAATGCCGTGCTTGTTGCGCCTCTTTTCGATGAAGAAGGCGAATTGGAATATTTTCTGGGATCGCAGGTGGAAATAGACGCGGATGCTCCCAGTTTAGCTAAGGCCCGCCGGATGCGGGCGGTTGCCATCGTGAAAGATCTGTCAAAGCGGCAACGCGAGGTGCTGCAGTTCATTGCGAAAGGCTTGCTTAACAAGCAAATTGCTCATGAATTGGATCTCAGCGAGCGAACCGTAAAAATGCATCGATCGATCTTAATGAAGCGTCTCGATGTTCCCAGCGCAGCGGATATGGTCCGATTGGCCGTTGAAGCAGGGATGTAGTTTTTGATTCATACGGTCCTATAGCCGTATCGAACCTTTGCTTGGTCGAGAGTATCTCTGTTCACGCATCACGGGTTGGAACTTCACTCCCGATTTCGGGTCGCACCCTTTTTTTTTGGACAACATTTCTCCCTCCTCCGTGTTGTCCAGAGATTTTCAGCCCGTGGTGCGCTTTTTTCTAAAATTGATCGGCTATATCGATCATTTTGGTGAGCCGCTTCGGGGCGACCATCCGCCAGCTTTTGTACAGCCAGTCTGAGACATGATCCCAATCGGTTCGACCGATATTGAGGCGCACCGCTATCCAACCGGATTTCCCGAAAAATTTGGGAATATAATAGAGTTCGGGATCCGCATCGACCAAAGCGGCTTGTTCATCCAGTCCACTTGTTTTGACCAAAAGGCCCACACTGGCTTCGCCATGCAGTTTTTGCGTAAAATAGGCGAAGTATTTCCCGGTCTTTTCGCTACCAGCTCGCCAACCCGGAGAACCAAAGCTTTCCCTTTCATGAGTTTCCGCGAGAGCAAGTGCGCGTTCGCGGACCTGTTCTAAAATCCAGTCCGGATCGGCTTCGCGGGAGACATATTTTGCCAGCGTGGCGGGATATAGTTGGTGCTCGGCAATCAATATCCGTCTGGCGAGCCGTTCGGCATTGTCATCGGGCAGGATTGCAACTTCGGTTTGCGCCAACACTGGACCGTCATCCAGCTCGGCTGTGACGAGATGCACGCTGCATCCAGCAACCTTGTCTCCGGCATCGATTGCTCGCTGATATGTATCGAGTCCCTTATATTTAGGCAGCAGGCTGGGATGAATATTCAGCATATGATTTGCCCATTTTCTGACAAACCCATCGCTCAATATCCGCATATAGCCAGCCAGTACGACATATTCTGCACCGGACCGGGTGATCGCATCATGCATGACATCATCATAATCTTCCCGCGACATGCTTTTGTGCGAATGGGCAAAGGTTGTGATGGCTTCCGCTTCCGCTAGCTTCAAGCCGGATGCATCGCAGTCGTTGCAGGCGACCAATACTATTTCATACGGACAATCATGAGACTTAGCGGCATAGATCAAAGCCGCCATATTGGATCCGCGGCCGGAAATTAATATCGCGATTTTGGCCTTTTCAGCCATTGTGCGTAGCGGTCCAATCGCTTGTGGCGGACCAAATTCCGCGTGCGCCCGAGACAGAACAGCCCTTGGTTCCTTCTCGAACGTCACCGAGTTGATGGACTGTTTCGCCAGCAGCCTCCAAATCTGCCGTGATAGCGTTGGCCTCGACGGGTGAAACAGCCAAGACCATTCCGATACCGCAATTGAAAGTACGTGCCATCTCCTCTGGCTCAATATTACCCTGCGCTTGCAAGAACGCCATCAACCGGGGTTGCTCCCATTGGGCGGCATCGACATGCGCGTGGAGTCCGTCGGGCAACACCCGCGGAATATTTTCAAGCAAACCGCCACCTGTGATGTGAGCGAGCGCCTTGATCCGTCCGGATTGCATGAGGGGCAGCAATGATTTTACGTATATTCGCGTCGGTGCGATCAAGGCCTCGATCAGCAATAAGTCTGAGTTGAACAGGGCAGGGCGATCTAGTTTCCAGCCTTTATCGGCGGCCAGTCTCCGAACCAATGAAAAGCCGTTGGAGTGGACGCCCGATGATTCGAGGCCCAGCAAAACGTCACCCGATTCGATATGTTCTCCGGTTACGGCTTTTTCTCGCTCCACGGCACCCACACAGAAGCCTGCAAGATCATAGTCACCATCGGCATACATGCCTGGCATCTCTGCCGTTTCTCCGCCGATCAACGCGCAGCCGGACATCTTGCAGCCTTCGGCAATTCCCGCGACAACCCGCTCGGCGATGCCATTTTCAAGCTTTCCGGTCGCAAAATAGTCGAGGAAGAACAACGGCTCCGCCCCTTGCACGATCAAATCATTGACGCACATGGCGACAAGATCGATTCCGACCGAATCATGGCGGTTATAATCAATGGCGAGTTTCAATTTTGTTCCAACGCCATCATTGGCCGCCACCAATAGCGGGTCTTTATACCCCGCTGCCTTGAGATCAAAAAATCCTCCAAAACCGCCTAGCTCTGCGTTGGCGCCCGCACGAGCCGTGGCTTTGGCCAACGGCGCGATCGCTTTTATCAGGGCATTGCCCGCCTCGATGGAGACACCTGCTTTTGCATAGGTGTAAGAATCCGGCTCATTTTGCTTTTCACTCATAAGATGAGCGATTAGACAACTCGCGACTGGATTTCCACGCCATAATCGTCAAAAGGGCGCAAATGAGTTTTTTGAGTGACTTTAGGATCAAGATCGCTGCTATTATTGCGGCGGTGACTGTGCTCGCCGGAACAGTTGTCTATGCGCAACTGGAAGGCACAGAGCGCGGCGTCGCGCCGCTTGCGAGCACCGGCGACTTTGAAGTCATGGGCGTTGAGGTGAATGTCTCGGGTGACGACGCCTTTGACGCGCGTAAAAAAGGCTGGGAACAGGCCCAACGCAAAGCGTGGAAGATTCTGTATAAGCGCACGCAAGGCGGCAATACTTCGGGTCTGTCCGATGGCACGCTGAATACGGTCGTATCAGCGATCATCGTCGAACAAGAGCAGATCGGCCCCAAGCGTTATATTGCGACTCTTGGGGTAATGTTCGATCGGGCAAGAGCGGGCTCAATTCTTGGTGTTGGCGGAAGAAAGCTGCGGTCTCCGCCGCTGCTGGTGTTGCCGATTATGTGGAGCGGTGGTTCACCGCAAGTGTTTGAAAGCCGCACAGAGTGGCAAAAAGCCTGGGCGCGTTTCAAGTCCGGCGACAGCGCAATCGACTATGTCCGTCCTTATGGATCAGATAGCGAATCGCTTGTTCTTACCGCTGGGCAAGCGAATCGCCCTAGTCGTCTTTGGTGGCGGAATATATTGGATCAATTTGGCGCGGCCGATGTGATCATTCCAATTGTCCGTCTGTCATACACTTATCCAGGCGGGCCCGTGCAGGCGAAATTTACCGCTCGCTACGGACCGGACAACCGGTTCATCGAGAGCTTTACGCTTAAGGTAGAGCGCAGCGCAGATATTCCCAAAATGCTGGATCAGGGTATTGTGCGAATGGATGAAATCTATTCTGGCGCCCTATCGCGCGGCATATTGAAAACGGACAAGTCGTTGGTTGTTGTCGATCCCTTCAACATCGAGGATCTTAATCTGGATGATTTTGATCTCGATGACGATGCGGTTGTGGCAAGTAGCAATAGTGCCTCTTCGGCCACGCCGTCAGCCAGCAATGCAACAGAGCCTGTTCGAGAAGATCCGGTAGCAGCTCCGGTTACGACGACTAGCATTTCGCTGCAATATGAGACACCGGATGTCGGTGCTGTGGGGCGCGGGGAATCGTCGGTGCGTTCGGTTCCGGGCGTGACGTCCGCTTCGACTTCAAGCCTTGCTCTTGGCGGTGTTTCGGTCATGAACGTCTCCTATAAGGGTGATATTTCTTCTCTGGCTGCGGCGCTTCGGGCACAAGGCTGGCAGGTTCAGCAAGGAGCGGGCGCGCTGCGCATCAGTCGTTCCGGACAGTAAAGAGGCGAGACCGTGAGCCAGATAGCCTTACCGCTCGAACAAAACCTATCTTCGGAACAGGATGGCTATCTGGTTACGGCGGCCAATTCCGAGGTTCATCGGCAGTTGCAGCAATGGCAAGACTGGTCTCACCATACGATGATTCTTATCGGACCGCGAGCGTCGGGCAAAACGGCCATGGCTGCTGCGTTTGCAGCGGAGACCGGCGGATTGATCCTGGAGGACGCTTCAAGCCGTGAAGATGATGAGATGTTTCATCTCTGGAATCGTGCGAACAATGAGCAAAAGCCTCTGCTGCTTTTGTCGGAAAAACCAGTCTCGCAATGGGATGTCGCTTTACCGGACCTTAAGTCGCGCCTCGCTTCGTCCTTGCATCTGGAAATCGGGCCACCCGACCAGGCGATGATCGATGGACTTTTCCAAAAATATTATGCCGCTCGCGGACTTACTATTTCTCAAGATGTTTTGCGCTATCTCGAGAAGCGGATGACACGTTCCTACGCAATGGTGCAACAATTGGCACAGAAGATGGACGCGCTCGCTATCGAAACCAAAAGGCCGATAAATCTGGCGATCGCAAAATCGGCGCTTGGTTTTATTGAAACTGACGATGAAAAGGTAGACGTCTAACATATGGAAAGTCCCGCTCCAGAGTCGACCGGCAACGGTATATCGCCCAACGGTGCTGGGTTTAGTGCCTTTTCGGAAGATGGAACCAAGCGCTACTTCAATCGGGAAATAAGCTGGCTGGGATTCAACGAACGGGTGATTGAAGAGGCTGAAAACAGCGCCCACCCTTTGCTTGAACGGCTTCGCTTCCTGTCTATTTCAGGCAGCAATCTCGATGAGTTTTTCATGGTTCGCTTTGCTGGACTGGTCGGTCAATATCGCCAGGGGATTGATGAACGTTCAGCAGATGGCCTCACCGCTACGCAGCAGCTTGATGCCATTTCAATTCGTGTGGAGGCGTTGCTCGAGCATCAACAACGCGTATGGTCGGCGCTCTCCAAGACACTTTCGGATGAAGATATTTTTGTTTCGACCTTGGACAATCTTGCGGATGAATCGCGAACTTGGCTTCGGCAGCATTTTTTGGACCAAATTTTCCCGGTGTTGACGCCACAGGCGCTTGACCCAGCGCATCCTTTTCCATTCATCCCAAACAAAGGGCTGAGTCTGGTTTTCGATTTGGTGCGGGAATCGGATCAACAAGGCATTCGGGAACTGGTGATGATACCCTCCGGCCTGGCGCGCTTCATTCGCTTGCCCGGTGAATCCGCTGTCTATGTTTCCGTTGAGACCGTTATCCAGAGTTTTTCCGACATTCTTTTTCCTGGCTATACCGTCAAAAACAGCGGCTTGTTCCGGGTCATCCGCGACAGCGATATTGAAGTCGAGGAAGAGGCGGAGGATCTGGTGCGCTATTTTCGAAGCGCTATAAAACGCCGCCGTCGGGGGGATGTGATCCGCTTGGAAATGGGGCCAAATCTGGCAGAGCCAGTGATCGCGATGCTACGCGAAAATCTCTTGCACGATGGAGCGACCGAAAGCCGCATCAACGGCTTGGTCGGGGTTAGTGATCTCGACATATTGGTAAGTGAAGACCGTCCAGACCTCAAATTCACGCCCTATAGTCCGCGTTTCCCGGAACGTATAAGGGATCACGGCGGTGATTGTTTTGCTGCGATCCGGGATAAGGATATCCTGGTCCATCACCCCTATGAATCGTTTGAAGTGGTGATCGAGTTTCTACGGCAAGCGGCTGCTGATCCCGATGTCGTGGCGATCAAACAGACGCTGTATCGAGCGGGCAAACAGTCCGCCGTCGTTCGGGCTCTGATCGATGCTGCCGAAGCGGGAAAATCGGTAACCGCAATCGTCGAGTTGAAGGCACGTTTTGATGAAGAACAGAATTTGCTTTGGGCGAGCGCCTTGGAACGGGCTGGCGTACAGGTCGTTTATGGGTTTATCGAGTGGAAGACACATGCGAAAATATCGATGGTCGTGCGCAAGGAGCAAGGAGGCTATCGCACCTATTGCCACTTCGGAACTGGCAATTATCATCCAATAACGGCCAAAATCTATACCGACCTCAGCTTCTTCACTGCTGACCCGAGAGCCTCGCGCGATGCGGCGCAATTGTTCAACTATATCACCGGCTATGTCGAACCTAAGGAATTGGAGCTCATCTCCATGTCACCGCGGGATTTGCGCAAAGACTTGATGGGATTGATCGATCAGGAAATCGATAATGTTCGCGCCGGCAAGCCGGCTATGGTTTGGGCAAAAATGAACTCGCTTGTCGACCCTGCCTTGATCGAGAAGCTTTATCAGGCGAGCAATGCCGGTGTTGAAATTGATTTGGTGGTTCGCGGAATTTGTTGCCTTCGACCGGATGTACCGGGCATGTCAGATAACATTCGGGTGAAATCGGTGATTGGCCGTTTTCTCGAGCACAGCCGAATTTGGGCTTTTGGCAACGGCGGGGAACTGCCCAATGATGAAGCAAAACTCTATATTTCATCAGCGGACTGGATGCCGCGAAATCTCGATCGTCGAGTGGAATATATGATGCCGATCACCAACAAAACGGTCCATGATCAGATTTTGGACCAGGTCATGGTGGCCAATTTGATTGATGATGAACAGAGCTGGGAATTAAATGCGGACGGCAGCTACACCCGTGTGGAGCCGTCTAGCAAGTCTTTCAACCTGCATCGTTACTTCATGACCAACCCGTCGCTCTCGGGCCGCGGCAAGGCCTTGAAGAAAAGCACGGCTGTGCCCCGTCTCAGCTTGCGTCGCCGCAAGAAAAAGGCGTGACTGATATGCTCGCGAAAAAGGGAGCGTTGCCCCATTCTGCGCAAGTGAAAAAGCGAACTTCCAACCGACGCACCGCAATTGTAGATATTGGATCAAACTCCATCCGATTGGTGGTCTACCAAGGACCATCTAGGGTTCCTGCCATTCTGTTCAATGAAAAGGTCATGGCTGGATTGGGCAAGGAATTGTCAACCACAGGTGCGATTGCAAAGGATTCCATGGCACTTGCTGTTCGGGGATTGAAGCGGTTTCATCGCCTGTGCCTGGAAATGGAGGTCGATAACATCAAGAGCTTTGCCACGGCTGCGGTGCGAGACGCCAGCAACGGTGAAGACTTGCTCAAGGTGGCGCATGAGATCGGCTATGATGTTGCGGTGCTGCAGGGTGAAGAAGAAGCGGAATCCGCGGCGTTGGGCGTGATTTCTGGCATCCCGAATGCCAAGGGGATCGTAGGCGACCTAGGCGGTGGAAGCCTGGAGCTGGCCATGGTTGATCAAGGCAAGGTGCTCGAACGGTTTTCTTTCCCGCTCGGCGTGCTCAGGGTGGCGGACCTGCGCGCTAAGGGACAGGATGCTCTTAAAAGCCAAGTACGGAAGATGCTGAAAAAAACGGGGTGGGAGAAAAATGCACAAGAGCTTCCCTTCTATCTGGTCGGCGGTTCATGGAGATCCTTGGCCCGGCTTGATATGTTTGACAGCAAATATTCACTTCCGGTCATTCACAACTACGAGATGGAGCAGCGCCGCGCACAACGATTGGTGAGCAGATTGGCGCTGCTGAACAAGGAGAAGTTAAAGGCCGTACCGGGGCTTTCAACATCCCGGATACCGACGTTGAAGGATGCCGCCTGGCTATTGTCCATGCTGGTACGTTATCTGAACAGCAGCAAGATGGTCGTTTCCGCTTATGGGGTCCGTGAAGGTTTGCTGTTTCAAAGTATCAGCAAGCAGGAAGCCGCCCGTGATCCGCTATTGTTGGCGACCGAAGATGCTGGATCGGTGCAAGCTCGTTTTCCCGCGAACAGCAAATTGCTCGGGAAATGGATTGCTGAAATTTTTTCTGACGATCCCGCAGAATGGCATCGCATTCGTCAGGCGGCCTGCAATCTGGGCGATGTTGCTTGGCGCGCCAATCCCAATTTTCGGGCGGAGCGCGGACTGGAGATGGGATTGCACGGCAACTGGGTAGGAATCACCGGAGCAGAACGTGAGATGCTGGGGCAGGCCCTCTACACCAGTTTTGGCGGCGGTAATGATGTCTTCCCCGGCGGTGGTCAGCTGGCCAGCGAAAAAGCAACGCAACGGGCAATCAGTTGGGGATTGGCGATGCGTCTGGGGCAGCGATTAAGCGGAGGGACCCGCAATCCGCTGGAGCAGACTCATATCCATAGATCAGGAGAAAAGCTCAAGCTGACAATTCCCGGAGAATTGGTGCATCTATACGGAGATGTGGTGGCCAAACGGCACGGGCATCTAGCAAATATACTCGGGCTGGAACCAGTGATGACCAGCGATTAGCTATTCTGCGTCAGCAGCTTTGCTCTCGGCCTTAGTCTCGGTTTCAGCCGCAGCCTCAGTTTCTGATTCTTGCTGGTGAGTCATCTTTAGCTTGCCATCTTTGACGGTGAAGCTGACTCTACCTTCGATCAAATCGAGGGCGTCTCGACCAAATTCCTCATAGCGCCAGCCCTCTAGAAGCGGCACGCCTTCGCGTTCTCCAGCGACAATCCGGTCCAGATCATCGGCGCGAGCCAGCAAGCGTGATGCTACGTTCATTTCCGCCGAACGGATTTTGAGCAACAATTTGAGCAAGTCCGTTACCAAGGCATTGGCTTTGCCATTTTTGGGCCGCCGGCCATTTTTCTGCGGCAGGTCATCCCGCGACAGTGGTTCTGCCTGATCGATGATGTCCATCAATCGTGCGCCGATATCATTATTTTTCCAGCCCGACGAAAGCCCTCGCACTTGTCCCAGCTTTGACTGGTCCTTGGGCGGATGAGCCGCAATATCGGCCAGCGTCTCGTCGCGCATGATCCGTCCGCGCGGCAAGTCTTTCGACTGGGCTTCTTTTTCCCGCCATGCGGCTAGCGCTTTTAGCCTTCCGAGCATGTCCAAATTGCGTCCCTGTGACTTGACGCGCAACCAGGATTTTTCCGGGTCATTGATATAATTCTCAGGATCAGCGAGCTTTTCCATCTCGGCATTGATCCACATGCCGCGTCCGGTTTCGCGCAATTTCTCCAACATCATCGGAAAGATTTCTGCGAGATGGGTGACATCAGCGACGGCATATTCAAGTTGCCGCGTGTTGAGCGGACGCCGCGACCAATCGGTGAAGCGCGCGCCTTTGTCCAATGTAATCCCAAGCCAGCTGTCGACCAAATTGGCGTAGCCGATCTGTTCGCTCTGGCCGATGGCCATGGCCGCAATTTGGGTGTCGAAGATCGGATGGGGAGTCTTGCCGGTCATATTGTGGATGATTTCCACATCTTGTCCGCCAGCGTGGAAGATTTTGAGCACATCTTCATTGTTGACCAGCAGATCTAGCAGCGGTTCAAGATCAATACCTTTGAACAAGGGATCGATCGCAGCAGCTTCCTTGCCGTCAGAGATTTGAATGAGGCAGAGAATGGGCCAATAGGTATTCTCGCGCATGAACTCTGTATCAACCGTCACAAAATCCGCGGTCGCAAAGCGAGCGCAAATATCGGCGATGTCTTGATTGTCCGTCAGCAAATTATGGATGTGCATTTTTATCCTATACAGCGGGCGGCTCATCCCGCAAACAATTCGTGGGTGCAGGACAAAAATCGGGGGAAATCATGGCATTTTGGTCACTGATTCTGATAATTTTATTGGCAATGCTAGTGCTTGGGCAGGCAATGTCGCTTTTTGGAGATACCTTTCTGGCGGTTGCTGATCCGCGGCCGGTGGGTGGGAAGACGATTGAGATTACGATATTTGCGTGGGGTTTCGCTTCCCGGCGGGGGCGCTCTTTGCAAGTTGATGATTGCATGCGGCTTGGCATCAACGATATGCGGTTCTTTATGACCAAGAAGGCTATTTTGGTGTGCCTGGTGACATTTGGTTTCGTTCGGACCGTCAGTATCGCCTATCGCTGCTTCGCTGGTGATTCTGATGTGGGAGAAGCCTGATGGCGCGCGTCGTGAAACTGGGTCAGCAAGTCTGGACCAACTATCATAAAACCGCTGCCTGCAACCTCAAGGATCGGATTGAACTGGTCAATGGTGAGCAGACGAATGGACGGGATTATCTGAAAAGCGTAGCAGAAACGGTGCTGGCGTTGCTCAGGGAAGCGAAGCAATATCAGATACCGGTGCGACCGATTGGCGCCGGTTGGTCGCCATCTCCGATCAACGTGGTCGAAGATGGATGGTTGGTCGAGACTTTGCGGCTCAACCGGACATTTAAACTGTCGGCCAAAGATTTGCATGATGATTGCGACGATGATGTTGAATCGTTGCTTCTCGTGCAGGCAGGCGCGACCGTCGATGAAGTCTATGAGAGCGCGGAGGAAATTGGTCGATCACTGCGCACCGGTGGTGCCAGTAATGGCCAGAGTTTCGCTGGCGCTTGTGCGACGGGAACCCACGGTAGCGTTTGGCAACAGGGCGGCATTCAGGATCATGTCCGCGCGGTGCAATTGGTGACACCCGAACGGATATTATGGATTGCTCCAAAGAAAGCGGTGCTGTCGGATGACTTCATCGCGCAGACCGGTTCGGAAATTATTCGGGACGATCGGATATTTGCTGCAGCCCAGCTCCATGTCGGTGCCATGGGCTTTGTCACAGCGATGCTTATCGAGACCGATCCCATCTACATGGTGCAGAATATCCAGAAGGCGACGAAGATTAGCCGAGAGCATATCGATTGGCTGTCCCGTGGTGAGTTTCAGAGGTTTTCAAAAGAATTCGGATTGAATGAAAACCCATATTTTCAACAAGTTATTCTCAATCCTTTTGACCCTTTCGGGAATAATTGTCTGTTGCGTTTCCTTTATAAACGCCCTTTCGACGGCAGTATCCCGCCGCCGCCGGCGGGTCAGATGGGGGCTGGCTATGATGCCCTGACTTTGCTCGGGAATCTCATAACCAACAGCGATCTTTTCAAGGGCGCAATCATGCAGTTTGCAATGGAACAAGGCTATCCCGACGACCGTGATGTCAATGATCCACCAGCCATTGCAACATGGGGGAACACAACCGAGGAACATGCGCCGATTGCCAGTCTGTTCAATGGTTCAGTAACAATGGATCGCAATAAGCTTAGTGAAGCATTTGATTTAATTATTAATAGTTTTCGACAAGGTGGTGGCGCGACCGTTGTTACCATTCGTTTCGTGCACCAAGCAGAAGGTCTGTTGGCCCCCGCCCATTGGCCGGACAATGTCGTTATCGACTTCGACGGACCCGATGTGGAATCCAGTCATAGCGGTTACAAGGCAGTGATTGAGGCGTTGGATGATGCTGGAATCGCCTTTACCCGCCATTGGGGGAAAACCAACAACCTAGACGAGCGGCGGGTGAAGCGGGACTATGAACAGAATTTTGCCGACTGGAAATGGGCCCAATCGCAAGTGATGCCCGATGCGGCTGACCGGCAGGTTTTCGCCAATGAAGAATTGGTCAAATTGGGACTGATTTAGACAGGATGGCTTGTCAGGGTTACAATGCGGAGATTGGGGGCAGCGCAAGTGCGCAGGAAGGCTTGTTTTGCTAATCTCAAGCCTTGACAAATGGCCCGCAGACCTGTGTTACGCCTGCAATCTTGCCATATAGGCAAACACCCAATTTCAAAGGTTCATCATGCACGCATATCGTACCCACAATTGCTCCGCGCTTCGCTCTTCGCACGTTGGTGAAGAAGTCCGCTTGTCCGGTTGGATTCACCGCAAGCGCGATCACGGCAATTTGCTCTTTGTCGATCTGCGTGATCATTTTGGCCTGACCCAGATCGTTAGCGAGACCGGCAGTGATGCGTTTAAACTGCTCGACGGCGCACGGGTTGAGTCGGTTGTCACGGTCACCGGCAAAGTTGTTGCTCGCGATGATGAAACGGTGAACAAAAGCCTGCCAACAGGTGATGTAGAACTGGTGGCGGACATGGTCAGCATGCAAGGCCCGGCCGATGAATTGCCGATGCCGGTCTTTGGTGAGCAGGAATATCCGGAGGATATCCGCCTACGCTATCGTTTCCTCGATCTGCGGCGCGAGGCTGTTCACGCCAATATGATGCTTCGTTCCAAGGTGATCGCGAGTCTGCGCAATCGTATGACCGAGCAGGGCTTTACCGAGTTTCAAACTCCGATCCTCACAGCGTCGTCACCAGAAGGCGCGCGGGACTATCTCGTACCGAGCCGTGTTCATCCTGGTAAATTTTATGCGCTTCCGCAGGCACCGCAGATGTTCAAGCAGATGCTGATGGTTGCCGGCTTTGACCGTTATTTCCAGATCGCACCCTGTTTCCGTGACGAGGATGCGCGCGCCGACCGTTCGCCGGGCGAATTTTACCAACTCGATTTCGAAATGAGCTTTGTCACCCAGGAAGATGTGTTCCAGACGCTGGAGCCGGTTCTCGCGGGCGTGTTTGAAGAATTTGCCGATGGCCGATCGGTGACTCCCGCAGGCGAATTTCCGCGGATTCCCTATAAGGAATCGATGCTGAAATATGGCAATGACAAGCCGGATTTGCGCAATCCCATCATCATTCAGGATGTCAGCGATCATTTCAAAGGTTCGGGTTTCGGTCTGTTCGACAAGATCACGTCGACCGGCGGCACGGTGCGGGCCTTTGTCGCACCGGAAGCAGGCAAGAACAGCCGCAAATTTTTTGATAGCATGAACGACTGGGCCCGCAGCGAGGGCTTTGCGGGACTTGGCTATATCAACATGAAAGAAGGCGCTGCCGGCGGGCCGATTGCCAAGAACCATGGCGAAGAAGGCACGGCGAAGTTGCTAGCCGATCTTGGCTGTGGCCCCGATGATGGTGTGTTTTTTGCTGCCGGCAAGGAAGCCGACGCAGCGAGACTGGCAGGCGTTGCGCGGACAAGGGCTGCGGAACAATTGGATTTGATCGACAAGAACGCGTTTAAATTCTGCTGGATCGTCGACTATCCGATGTTCGAATATGATGACGAGTTGAAGAAAATGGATTTCTCGCACAATCCCTTCTCTATGCCGCAGGGCGAGTTGGACGCGCTGGAAAACAAAGACCCACTCGATATTCTTGCTTGGCAATATGATATTGTTTGTAACGGTATCGAACTGTCCTCTGGTGCAATCCGGAACCACCGGCCGGATATCATGTACAAAGCATTCGAGATTGCTGGATATACCAAGGAGCAGGTCGACAGCGAATTCTCCGGGATGATCAATGCGCTCAAATATGGCGCACCACCGCATGGTGGCTCGGCTCCGGGCGTGGATCGGATCGTGATGATGCTGGCGAATGAACCAAACATCCGCGAAGTCGTGCTATTTCCGATGAACCAGAAAGCGGAAGATCTGATGATGAGCGCGCCAAGCGGTGTCTCTCAGAAGCAATTGCGGGAATTGCATATTCGGGTGGTTGAGCCGCCGAAGGAAGCTTGACCCCAAATCCGTTAGTGGTGAGTCTGTCGAACAACGCTTATCGATACCCGTTCTTCGACAAGATCATAGCCAATGGAAATTGTGTATGAATTTTCCAATCCAGCAAGTCTTCCAGTCCTCTCAGGGAGAAATCTGCTATTTTGAATGGGGCAGGGCCAATGAAGGCCCGTCCATATTGCTGCTTCACGCCACAGGCTTTCATGCGCGCTGTTGGGATAAAGTCGTCGCAGCTTTTCCGGAAGACACCCATGTTATCGCTGTCGATCAGTTGGGCCATGGGCGCAGCGCTAAACCGGTCATTACCGACTGGACGATGGTTGCCGCGGCAACCGCGGAACTTGTGGAATCCCTTGGAGTAAAATTTGCGGCGAGTGCGGGACATAGCATGGGCGGCCATTGCCTGGTGCAGGTCGTGGACCGGCTGCCTGATCTTTTCGAACGTTTGGTGCTGGTTGACCCGGTGATCATGGGACGGGAAGTCTATCAGAACCCGCCTGATTATAGCGCGACCAACGAGATGGTTGCTAAGCGCCGCAATAGCTGGACCGGCCCCGATGCGATGGTTGATCGGTTTCAAGATAGACATCCCTATAAGCTTTGGGACCCTGACGTTTTGCGGGATTATTGCGAATATGGACTATTGCCGGATGGCGAGGGCGGTTATATTTTGGCTTGTCCGCCGCAAACCGAAGCATCGGTCTATGCGACAAGTGCATCCGTCGATCCTTGGCCAATGATCGATCGGATTAAACAGTCGGTGACTATCTTGCGCGCGCCGCAGATCGAGCGAAGCGGCGCTTTTGATTTTGCCGGCTCACCGACGCCCGCCGGATTGGCCGACAGTTTTTCTGACGGCACGGATGTTTATCTGCCTGATCTTACGCACTTCATGGCAATGCAGGATCCGAAACATATCGGGCAACTGATCGTCGGTGTCTGACGCTTCCTGCCGGTTGCTAACGATAAAATCACAATTTGCGTTTACGGTTAAGCGGTTGGTCGATTGAATATATTTGATATATAGACCTGCTCGGGCTGAACTTGCTTTGGCCCGTGCCGAGATTTTATTGCGCTCTTGGTCGGGTGCTTAGCGCGAACGGAGTTAGAATGACCATAGACCTGTCCGACTATGAATCAGGCGACAAATTCGACGGTGATTATTCGGATAGTCTGAAAGCGCTGCAAGAACGCCTGTCGCGTATTCAGGCAAAGCATATCATTCATGGCTGCCGATCTATCATTGTTCTGCAGGGATGGGACGCCGCAGGCAAAGGTGGGGCAATTCGCCGTATGGTTGCCCAATGGGACCCACGTTATTTTGAAGTGCACCCAATCGGTGCACCGACAAAAGAGGCGAAAGACCGGCATTTTCTATGGCGGTTCTGGAAGCGACTGCCGGGTAGCCGCGAAATCGGCATTTTTGACCGCAGCTGGTATGGCCGGGTTTTGGTGGAGCGTGTTGAAGGATATTGCAGCGAAGCGGACTGGAAACGCGGCTATGACGAGATTAACGAATTTGAATCGCAGCAGATTGATTGCGGTACAAATCTCATCAAACTGTTTTTTCACACGACCCAGGAAACGCAGGACGAGCGATTTGAAGATCGTCTCAATACGCCTGAAAAGCGCTGGAAAATCACCAAGGATGATTTCCGGAACCGATCAAAGCGTGACGAATATCTAGCGGCAATGTCGGATATGTTCGAACATACCGATACCCGGTGGGCGCCTTGGAAAGTGATCGATGGCAACAACAAGAAAGCCGCGCGTATCGAGGCATTGACCTACGTTGCCGATATGCTGGATGCGGCTTTGCCGAAGGATTTTCCAGACGCTGATCCGGAATTGGTAAAATTGGCAGAGGATGCTTTCGGTTATAAGGCTAACTCCTAAAGGCCGGCACAGCCTAAGCATTGGCGCGAAATTTTAGTTTGAGCAAGATGTTGAACACATCGAGCATTGGTGCGTCGGATCGAGCTTTCGCATTCAGATTATTGACATGATTTTTTGAACCACCACTTTCTTTGGCAACCACTTTTACATTCAATATGAGTCGGTTGTCGCTCGCTTGGTCGTCACGGAAACGTTAATTTCCTTGGGCAAGTATCAGGAGTGGTTTTCATGAGTGATTTAAAAAATCTGTTGTTGAGAGATGAACAAGCTTCCACAATGAAGAGATCAACTGATCTCCTCGATCGCAAGTTGGTTACACCCTCCGCGGGGCAGAGGGGCGCACTGGAGGATCAAGAATCAGGCTCTTCTGATAATTTTAGATCCTTGACCTATGTCAGTTCGCGAGGGTTTTTCTTCCATTAAACCATCAGAATTCCCATCTTCCGTCACAAGCGTCTTGGCTTTTCTTGTGCGCAGCATTCCGACGCGTTTCGGTGCTGCAAATGGAGGATCATTGTAGATCCTCATCGTCGGTTTAAGCCATCACCAAACCTACCGTAAACAGAGGTGAGAATGAATCCGAATTGAGGAAATTGGTGCATGCTTCGTAAAATCCCAACCAGCCAACTCGGATTGGGAATGTTTGTAGAGTCCATGGAGGGATCCTGGTTTAAACACCCATTTTGGCGCTCACGATTTCTTTTGACGGATCAAGAACAATTGCAGCAGATCGTTTCGAGCGATGTGGCTCATGTGACAATCGATGAATCGCGAGGGCAAGGCTTGGCGATTTCTGCAGAGCGAGCCCCGATAATGCAATCGGGGAAGGCATCTGTTCGTTCTCCAAAACCGATTGCAGCCAAAGCGCGATCGCCGGTTGCAAGGCCCCGCTCCTATCTCAGAGACGTCGCAAAACCGACCCTCAAAAAACTGTCTCCGCGCGAACGTGCTGCCGAGGTTCGCAAGGCATCGGGCACGATCAAGCGCTCAAAGGCGGCCGTGATGAATATGTTCGAGGATGCGCGTCTGGGCAATTCGGTCAAATCGAAAACCATGGCGCCATTGGTCGAGCAGATATCCAAGTCGGTCAATATTGATCCGACGATCATATTGAATATCGCCAGACTGAAAACCAAGGATGAATATACCTATCTTCACTCCGTCGCTGTATGCGCGCTAATGGTCAATTTGGCCCGAAAGATGGGCGCGCCCGAGGCGCAAATACAAGATATCGGTATGGCCGGTCTTTTGCACGATGTTGGCAAGACATCGATCCCGGACAGCATCCTGTCCAAGCCTGGAAAGCTTGATGAGAAGGAATGGGTCACGGTACGCAACCACCCGCAACGGGGTCATGATATATTGTCGGCGTCTGAGGGTATCAGCGATATCGCGCTGGAAGTATGTCTGCGGCATCATGAGAAAATGGATGGAACGGGCTATCCAGGGAAAATTCCGGCGGGCAACCTCAGCATATTCACCCGTATGTCAGCGATTTGTGACGTCTATGACGCGATCACCTCTCAGCGCTCTTATAATTCCCCCCTGTCTGCTTCTCAGGCGCTTGCTAAGATGCAGTCTTGGTCTGGCCATTTTGATCAGCTTATCCTGAGAAATTTTATAGACAGCCTTGGCATATTGCCGGTTGGCACGCTGGTGCGCTTGAATGACGATGAATTGGCCATCGTCATCGGAGAATCTCCCAAGGACTATTCTGCGCCCATTGTCCGTAGCTTCTACTCTCTGGACAAGGGGTGTGAAATTACTCGGAAAGACATCGACACCCGTCGCAGTCGATCGCGGAAGGTCCTGTCCGTAGAAGAACCAGAAAAGTGGGGATTTTCAGACTGGTCGACAATGTCGGCAGAATTGTTGAGCAAACCGACCGCGTCTTGATGGCGTCTGGAAAACGCTTCTCATCCAAGCGAAGGTGCGTTTCCTTTTCTGAACCGCACCCCGCTATCGTTCTTTGCTGCTTTGCGGATCAACCCTTGCCATTTTTCCCAATATAACGTGAGAGCGGCGTCTCGCTCCGGATCGTTGGGCCGCGGGGGTTTTTCGTGTCATATACCACAGCATTTTCAAGCACGCGTTTGACATAATTGCGGGTCTCGGAAATCGGAATATCTTCGATCCATTCGATCCAGTCGATGCCGCCCATACGCGGGTCACCGTTGCGGCGAAGCCATTTGTTCACATTGCCTGGACCGGCATTATAGGCTGCAACCGCAAGCGGATAGCTGCCGCCATAATAATCCATCATGCGCTGAATATAGCCGCTGCCAAGCTTGATATTATATTGTGGGTCGCCGGTCAGGCTGGAGAGTTTATAAGACAAATTTGCTTTGCCAGACTGCTCCCGTGCGGTTCCCGGCATCAATTGCATCAGGCCTCTGGCTCCGGCGTGGCTAATGGCACCTTGGGCAAACTGGCTCTCTTGACGCGTGATCGCATGAATCAGCGTCCAGGTGCTTTCATGGCCAAAGGGAACGGGCATCGTTGGGAAGGCGGTATCGTCGATTGGGCCGACACCGGCGCCAAGAGCGCTGATTCCTTTGATCACGCCGAGGTCGCGTGCCCCGATGCGAGTCGAAAGATCGCTGATCAACACATAGTCTTTCGCGGTCTTGGCATTATAGGCCAGGGCACGATGAAAACGTATCTGCTCGCGCCATGGTCCGGTCCGGACGGATGCCTTTGTGGCAACAACCAGAGATTCCTTATCAAAGGCTTTTCTATCGGCATCGGTGATTTCCACCGCTGGTTTGCGGTTAAACTCTGGCAATGCGCGGCCGAGCCGTTCCAACGAAAGCTGCCCATAGAAATGGTCGGGGAAAGCCGCTGCCTTCTCAAAATAACCATTGGCCACTGCAGTCTGG
Source organism: Parasphingorhabdus sp. (assembly GCF_039982395.1). Lineage (GTDB taxonomy): Bacteria > Pseudomonadota > Alphaproteobacteria > Sphingomonadales > Sphingomonadaceae > Parasphingorhabdus. The sequence continues at coordinate 864,494 of NZ_JBDWYO010000006.1, read as the reverse complement.
CCCGCCTTGGCGGCAGCGCGACCCGCCCAATAATAGCCTTTCGAAGTTATATTGGGGGAATCATAGGATTGTGCATAGAGGTCGAACATGCGAACCGCTTTGGCCGGTTGGCGCATGCCGTTAAGAGCAGAAGTGCCCGCTATCCAGGCAAGGTCGGAATATTTGTCGCGCACGCGAGAATTCTGATCGGCAATTCTGGTGGGCGTATCATAGGCATCTTCGATTTTTGAAGCGATACCATATGCGGTGCTCCATTGCCGATCATTGGCGGCTGCTTTGGCGTTGATTAGCATCGCCTCAAACCAGGTTTCCGGTTTGGTGGGTTTTACCCGCAACGGCAATCTGGTCGCAAGCAATTGCCGTGCAGCATAGCTTTTGCCGCTGTTGCGGAGATAGCGTGCACGATCTGCTAGATAACCGGCATCATCGCGGGCAATGGCGCCCACCGCGCTGGCCTGGACATTTGCGTTTGATGCAGAGGTTAGCTGTGCCAGCCGTGCAGAGAATACTGACCGTTTTGCAGGAGAGGCAAAACTTAACTGGCGTCCCGCATCGCGTGTCGCTCTTGCCCAAAGCAGAGCATCCATTCGGGCATCATGGTCTTCCATCGTCAGAACAGAGCTGAATCGGGAAATCAATGCGGCTTCATCTTTTCTCGTCAGAGTGCCGCCGCGCCAAGCCTGTTTGGCCATTGCATTGGCTTTGTCGCTCTGTCCCGTCGATTGTAGTGCTACCGCATATTTTGCTGCACCAGCGTTGGTGACCGGTTCGAATTTGTCGAAATAGGCCAGAATCCGGCTTGGCGAGAAGCTGTCGATATTGATGGCCTGTTCGGCGTTGCGCCGCATCCGCGTGTCATCGGGCCATTCCGGATAGGTGACCAGAAAACCTGCATAATCCTCAAAGGAATAATTGTCCGACTGAGTCAGGACTCGCCAACGTTGAAGGCCGAGAACGGCATTGCCGCGGGTCGGATCGGATAGTTCGCTTTCTCCGCTTTGCCAGCCCACCTGCTCGGCGGCCATGCAAGTGACGGGAGATAAAAGCAGCGCTGCGATGACAATTCTTGATACCATGCTGGACATTTTGGGGTTAGGCTCCTTATCAGGCGCTGAACGACGAACTATATCGTTGTTAATGTTGAAAGTGACTTGGCCGTGGCTTTGCCAATTTCCAAGCTAAATATAAAGGATTAATCCATGTTCTCCGGCTCAATTCCGGCTCTAGCGACTCCCTTTCGCGATGGGTCGTTTGCTGAAGACCAGTTTCGCGCTTTGGTAGACTGGCAAATTGATCAGGGTAGTAGCGCTCTGGTGCCTTGCGGAACCACTGGCGAGGCCTCTACTTTGTCCAATGCGGAACATCATCGGGTCATTGAAGTGTGCATCGAACAGGCTGCGGGACGGGTGCCGGTCATCGCCGGTTGCGGGTCCAACGACACGACCAATGCCCTGCTGCACCTGAATTTTTCCAAAAAATGTGGCGCGACCGCTGGTCTGGTTGTTGCACCTTATTACAATCGTCCCAATCAAGAAGGCATTACCGCCCATTTCACAACATTGACGGAAAGCATCGATCTGCCGCTCGTTCTCTATAATGTCCCGGCCCGCACCGTCACCGATATCTTGCCCGATACGGTTTCGGCGTTATCAAAATTGCCAAATGTTGTGGCGATTAAAGATGCAAGCGGGGATCTCGACAGGGTTACCGAACATCGCCTCAATTGCGCGGATGATTTTGTCATGCTGTCGGGGGTCGACGAATTGTCGCTGGCGTTTAATGCAGGCGGCGGTATCGGCTGTATTTCAGTAACCGCCAATGTCGCTCCCAAATTATGTGCGGAATTCCAAGCTGCATGTGCCGCCGGCGATTATGAAAAGGCGCGGGAATTAAATGATGTTCTCTATCCGCTTCACAAATCACTATTTTCGGATGCGTCTCCTGGCCCGATCAAATATGCATTGTCGCGCGTTCTGACCAATTTCCCAACCGACTTGCGTTTGCCCATGACCCGGCCTTCGGAAGCCAGCTGCAAGGCTGTGGATGCTGCCTTGGAAAGGGCAGGCCTAGTCTAATGGCGAAACCGCGGCCGGAAGAATTTGACAAGAAAAAGATCGTCGCCGAAAATCGGCGCGCGCGCTATGACTATCATCTTGAAGATCGGTTCGAGGCAGGGATCATGCTGACCGGAACGGAAGTCAAATCTTTGCGCTTTGGATCGGGTGCTATCGCGGAGAGCTACGCCGAGGTGAAGGACGAAGAAGTCTGGCTAATCAACGCCAATATTCCTGAATGGAGTCATGGTAATCGCTATAACCATACGCCGACGCGCCCGCGCAAGCTGTTGTTGAAGCGCCGCGAGATCAACAAATTATATGGCGCGGTGATGCGCAAAGGCATGACCGTTGTGCCGCTGTCGATCTATTTTAACAGCAAAGGCAAAGCGAAACTTGAGCTGGCATTGGCCAAAGGGAAAAAAGCACCCGACAAACGCCAGACCGAAAAGGATCGTGACTGGAAAAGGCAGCAAGGCCGCCTGATGCGTGAACATGGCTGACCCGAAACCCAATATCCGTGACAAGGATTTTGCCGCGCGCTCAATCATGTTCGTTGTTCATTGGTTACAACGGAAAATGCCGACCCGTGCGGGGATGGAACGCAACAAATATCTGAAACCTATCGCCCATCGGTTCCTAAGATCGGAACTGTGGCGCTTCACACGTCGGTCTGTGCCGCGGGGGGTGGCCTTGGGCATGCTGGCCGCGTTTCTGATTCCCGTGGGTCAGATATTCGCCGCAGTTTTTCTTGCACTTCCGGTCAGAGCCAATGTGCCGATTGCTGCGATCACCACGTTCATCACGAATCCTTTTACCTATCCTTTTTGGATCGCGGCGGCGCATCAAGTCGGAAAATTCGTTTTGCAGGTCGATGCAATGACCGCGGGCCAACCGATCAACAACCAGATACAAAGCGAATTTGGGCAATGGTTGTCGTGGCTAGTCCGTGAAGCCGGTGTAACTGCTTTCGGGTTCCTCCTGTTTGCGATATTCTTTGCGGCTATAGGCTATCTGGTGAGTTCCTTCGGATGGCGCTGGTGGATTGCACGGAAACGCAAAGAGCGGTTGCGTAAACTTCTTGGCGACAGAGTTAGCAATGGCGAGTAAAACTCAGAACAATATTGGCTTGCTGAACCCCAGCACCCGCAAAACCTTGATTGGCGTCAGGATCAGGGCTGCTTTTCTAGTGCTCGCGGTTCTTGCTTCTGCCGGGCTGCTATATTGGCAAGTCCAGAATATCGCCCTAATTGTCGCCTTTCTGGCTTTGGTAGCTTGCCTGACCGCCATTGCCTTCTTTTTGCGTCCGCAAGGTGCAACCGTCGATCAAGATCAGACAGATTCCGGGGACTGGGCGGTTACCCGTATGGTTGCGGATCAATCGGATATTGGTTTGGCGATAACCGACCGGGCTGGCCGCTTAGTGTGTGCCAACGAGCTTTTTACAAAATGGTTCAACGGACCCGCAGTGCCGCCGGAGTTACCGCTTCAAGCAGGCGGCAATGAGTTGCTGGCGACGGCTGGCCGCACCGCTTGGCGGGATGGTCGTGGCTATGCCGAAGGGTTGAAACGGGGTGTCGCTGAATATAGTGCAAAAGTCGTGCGGGCGGGGCAAGGAGAAGAATATCTCTTGTGGCAGATGATCCCGCAGATTCAGGCAGATATATTGGATGACATGATAAGGCTGGTTAGCGGCGGCGGCGGCAGGGCCTTTTCGGAATCCGGTATTTTGGCGAGCGTCATTGGCGGCGAAGGGCGGATTCGGGCGTCGAATCAGGCTTTCGCTTTGCGCGCTACCGGACGGGTTGATGCCAATATATCCGGTCGCAATTTCATCAATTTTTTGCGTTCTGACGACAAAGGGACAATTTTCTTTGAACGGGATGGACGGCACGGGACGCCGGTGCGTCTTTTCCATGTGCCGCTGGATCGAGAGAAAGAAAAGGGGCCTGCACTAATCCTTCTCATCGATGATGATGGTGGAATGGTCGAACGCGGCAAAGCGTTGGAACAAGTGGAATCAATGCTGTCGCTATTGCCTTTGGGATTGGCGCTGACTGACCGGGATGGCCGTTTCCTGTTCCTCAACGATGCTTTTGCCAAAACAGCCGGGATAAGTGAAAAAGAACAGCCGCTCTATCCGGGCGACCTCATGATCCGCGATGACAAATCGGCGGTTGCCGATGCTGTGCGTCGCTATGCCAGTGGTCCGCCGATGGCCGGGGATCTAGCTGTGCGGCTGAACAAGGGTGGCGAAGAACCGGTCGCGCTTGGTATCGCCGGCGTGCGCGGCCTGGGTGATGCCGCTGTGCTGCTGTCGATCCGTGACAATAGTGAAGAATCGAAGCTGAAGAGCCAGGTCGCGCAAGCAACCAAGATGCAGGCTGTCGGACAATTGGCCGGGGGTGTTGCGCATGATTTCAACAACATTTTGACAGCGATCATCGGTCATTGTGATTTGATGCTGTTGCGTCATTCGCCGGGTGACAGTGATTATGATGATATTCAGCAGGTCAAGAATAACAGCAACCGGGCCGCCGGTCTGACAAGACAACTGCTGGCATTCTCGCGGCAACAGACTTTGCGGCCGCAAGTGCTCCAGCTACCCGACGTTGTCGCCGATGTCTCGAACCTGCTCAAACGATTGCTCGACGAAACCATCGAGTTGGAAGTGCGGCATGGTCGAAACCTGGGGCTGGTTCGTGCGGATCCAGGACAGCTTGAACAAGTGATCATCAATCTGGGCGTCAACGCCCGCGATGCGATGCCGAACGGCGGCAAGATTTCTATCTCGACCCAGACGGTGGTTGCATCCGATGTGCGGGCTCTGAAAAGCGATATCCTGCCGGTCGGAGATTATACCGCTCTCATTTTCACGGACACGGGCAGCGGAATTCCGCCGCATGTGATCGGGAAGATTTTTGAACCGTTTTTCACGACCAAGGAGGTCGGCAAAGGAACGGGCCTGGGGCTATCCACGGTCTACGGGATTATCAAACAGTCCGGTGGCTATATTTTCGCTGATTCCGAGACCGGTAAAGGTACAACCTTCTCGATCTATTTCCCTGTGCACCGGCCAACGGCAGAAGATGCAGCGCGCGCGACATTGAATTCACCACCGGTTAAAGCGACGGCCAAGAAGGAGTTATGGGGCTCTGGCCATATCTTGCTGGTCGAGGATGAAGATATGGTCCGTGCGGTCGCCGAACGCGCTTTGACTCGTCAGGGCTATACGGTCGAGTCGGCCAGCGAAGGAGAGGAAGCTCTTGGACTGCTGGCTGCCCAAGAAGACAAGGAGCAATCCTTCGACATGATCGTGTCCGATGTGGTGATGCCGAATATGGATGGCCCCACCATGGCTAAGCACGTTCGCAAGACTTACCCTGATATGCCGATCCTGTTCATGTCGGGCTATGCCGAACAACAATTGCGCAAATCCATTGATCTGGACAAGGTCAACTTTCTTCCCAAGCCATTTTCCGTGGCACAGATGGCAGAAGCTGTTGGAGAAACTTTGGCCGAACATGCCAAAAAGAGATAATATCCGCCTATATTTATCTTTCTTTTAAGCGAGATAGGTAGAAAAATAAAAAAATATGTTCCCCCCTTGTTCTATGAGAACAAATGCGGTACATCATCACAATCATTGATTGATGATGGTTAAGCATTTAGCAAAGGGGACAGGCAAATGGCCGGCAATTTAAAAGTCGTAGAATCGGAAAATCAGTTGAACTCATCAGACAGACAAAAGGCGCTCGACGCCGCATTGGCGCAGATTGATCGCGCTTTCGGCAAAGGCTCGGCTATGAAGCTCGGCCAGCGCAAGGCATTGGAAGTTGAAGCCATATCCACCGGCAGTTTGGGCCTGGATATTGCGCTTGGCATCGGGGGATTGCCAAAAGGACGCGTGATCGAAGTTTATGGGCCAGAAAGTTCAGGCAAAACGACGCTAGCATTGCACGTCATTGCCGAAGCACAGAAAAATGGCGGCACCGCCGCTTTTGTTGACGCAGAGCATGCGCTCGATCCGGTCTATGCCAAAGCTCTTGGTGTGAACACGGATGAGCTGATCATCTCTCAGCCGGATACCGGTGAGCAAGCTTTGGAGATTACCGATACATTGGTGCGGTCCAATGCGATTGATATTCTGGTTGTCGACTCGGTTGCCGCTTTGGTGCCGCGGGCAGAGATTGAAGGCGAAATGGGCGACACCCATGTGGGTCTGCAAGCTCGTTTGATGAGCCAGGCGCTACGCAAGTTGACCGGTTCGATCAGTCGGTCCAAATGTATGGTGATTTTCATCAACCAAATCCGGATGAAAATCGGTGTTATGTACGGTAGCCCGGAAACCACCTCTGGCGGCAATGCGCTGAAATTTTATGCATCGGTTCGTCTCGACATTAGACGGACAGGCCAGATCAAAGAACGCGACGATATTGTGGGCAATTCAACCCGTGTCAAAGTCGTCAAGAATAAGGTCGCTCCGCCGTTCAAGCAGGTCGAATTTGATATCATGTACGGCCAGGGCATTTCCAAAGTCGGCGAGATTATCGATCTTGGCGTGAAAGCGGGCGTTGTCGAGAAATCAGGTGCTTGGTTCTCTTATGACTCGGTTCGCATTGGACAGGGGCGTGAAAATTCAAAGCGCTTCCTGCTTGAGCATCCGGAAATGATGGAGAAGCTGGAAAATCAGATTCGCGGCAAGCAGGAAGAAGTTGCCGAGGAAATGATGACGGGTCCCATCGGCAAGGCCGATGACGGGGATGATGCCTAACAGCTGATTTGCCGATCATCTTAGTGACGAGTGGAACCGCGCACATGTCAGTGCCTTTTGTTTGAAGATTGTCTTCAGAGGCCTGGCGGTTCCGGCTTGGGTGTGATTGACGAATAGAAAAATTGTAAGTTTGCCGGATCACTCTCCCCCGAGGCGATCCCTGGCATAGGGCCGTCCTTCTGTCCCCCGACACCAAGGACGGCCCATTTTTGTTTATCGTATATGGATCGAATGTTGGAAAAGATTGACATTTGGCCGATTAAAACGCTTGCTCGGCGCCAACCTTGATTATTCTTTCAGCATTTCGGAAGGCTCCCAGCGCAATGACCCTCATCGTCCATCATCTCGAAAACAGCCGTTCACAGCGTATCATCTGGTTGCTTGAAGAGCTCGGGCTTCCCTATGAGATCAAACGCTATGAGCGTCACCCCAAGACCCAGAAGGCGCCCGATAGTCTAAAGGCTATTCATCCTCTCGGAAAATCCCCGATGATTGAGGATGACGGCGAGGTGATAATCGAAACTGCCGTTATTGCAGAATATCTCGTTGCAAAAGCCGGCGGTAAATTGGGCGCACCCAGCGAGAGCAAGGGCGCGCGGCTTTACAACCAATATCTCCACTTTGCCGAGGGTTCTATGATGCCTCCGCTCTATGGTTCACTCGTCGTGGGGCGTCTTGGTCTTCTGGGCTTACCCGCGCGCAAGCCGGTTGCAAAGATGACCACCGATTTGCTTGTCTGGCTGGAAACCGAGCTTGCGGACCGCGATTATTTTGCCGGTGATGAACTTACCGCTGCCGATATCATGATGAGCTTCCCGCTTGAAGCCTGCCAAGCGCGAGCCGGGTTGGATGAGCGCTATCCCAATTTGATGGCGTTTCTCAACCGCATTCACGCGCGCCCGCAATATCAGACGGCTCTTGAAAAAGGCGGGCCATACGCTTTTGCTTGAATTTCGGCCACGTGTGGGATTGTAAACGGCAATCCGCTCGCCTAAGTCGAATTCATGCAAACTACCAATGATATAAGACGGTCTTTCTTAGACTATTTCGCCGGTCAAGGTCATGAGATTGTGCCTTCTGCGCCACTCATTCCTTATAATGATCCGACGCTGATGTTCATCAACGCGGGCATGGTCCCGTTCAAGAATGTCTTCACCGGGACAGAAAAAAGTTCTTATTCTACTGCGACGTCCAGCCAGAAGTGCGTGCGCGCTGGCGGTAAGCATAACGATCTCGACAATGTGGGCTATACCGCGCGGCATCATACATTTTTTGAAATGCTCGGAAATTTCTCCTTCGGTGATTATTTCAAAGAGCAGGCGATCCATCACGCGTGGACCTTGATTACCAAGACATGGGGCATCTCGCCGGATCGATTGATCGTAACGGTCTATCATACCGACGACGAAGCTTTTGATCTGTGGAAGAAAATTGCTGGCCTGCCTGACGAGCGCATCATTCGCATCGCAACCGATGACAATTTCTGGTCGATGGGCGATACCGGCCCTTGCGGTCCATGTAGCGAAATATTCTACGATCACGGCGACCATATAGAGGGCGGGCCTCCGGGCAGTCCGGATGAAGACGGCGACCGTTTTGTCGAAATCTGGAACCTGGTGTTCATGCAATATGATCAGCGCGGCGAGGGGGATCGTATTGATCTGCCCAAGCCGTCGATCGATACCGGCATGGGGCTAGAACGTGTTGCGGCGGTCATGCAGGGCGTTCACGACAATTATGACATAGATTTGTTCAAAACGCTGATAGCTGAATCCGGTTCGCTGACCGGAACGATTACAACCGGCGACAATCAAGCCAGTCACCGCGTGATTGCAGATCATTTGCGCGCCTCATCCTTTCTTGTTGCGGATGGTGTATTGCCGTCCAATGAAGGGCGCGGATATGTGCTGCGCCGGATCATGCGGCGGGCCATGCGCCATGCCCATTTGCTCGGAGCTCAGGATCCTTTGATGCACCGGATGGTTGGTTCGCTGACTGGAGAAATGGGCAATGCTTTCCCGGAATTGATTCGTGCAAAGCCGCTGATCGAAGAGACTTTGCTGCGGGAGGAAACCAATTTCCGTCAGACACTGGCCAATGGCTTGAAACTGCTTGATGCAGAAATCGCCGAAATGGATGATGGGGATATTCTTCCTGGCGCCACAGCATTCAAGCTTTATGACACATTCGGCTTCCCCTATGATTTGACCGAAGACGCCTTGCGAGCGCAATCTCTGGGCGTAGACCGTGAAGGCTTTGACGCGGCAATGGCTGAGCAAAAAGCCGCTGCCCGGGCTGCTTGGAAGGGTTCTGGCGATCAGGCATCCGATGCTGTCTGGTTTGATATCGCAGAGCGAGAAGGCAGCACGGAGTTTACCGGCTATACGTCCGAAGAAGGCGAGGGCGTTGTCGTCGCGCTGGTTAAAGATGGTAAAGAGATTAAAACCGCTGAGCGTGGCGACGTCATCACTTTGCTAACCAATCAAACGCCCTTTTACGGCGAAAGTGGCGGGCAAATGGGCGATGCTGGAAGAGTTTCTGGTGCGGATGGTTTTGCCGCCGATGTTTCCGATACCCGAAAACCGCTGGGCCGGCTGCATGCCCATCAGATCGAAATTACCGCCGGTTCACTGTCATTAGGGGATATGGTGCATCTGGCGGTCGATGCCGATCGACGGACGCAGCTTCGTGCCAATCATAGCGCCACCCATTTGCTCCACAAGGCCCTGCGCCATCATCTCGGGGACCATGTCACCCAGAAAGGCAGCTTGGTAGCTCCTGACCGTTTGCGGTTCGATTTTTCCCACGTTTCCGCACTGACCGAGCCAGAGGTTCAGGCCGTTGAGGCGGACGTGAACGCGCAAATCCGCGGCAATAGTCCAGTTGTCACCCGCTTGATGAGTCCTGATGATGCAGTTGCCGCGGGAGCGCTCGCACTCTTTGGTGAAAAATATGGCGATGAAGTCCGGGTTCTTTCGATGGGCCAAGAGGCCGATATGGATTATTCTGTAGAGCTATGCGGGGGGACCCATGTCCAAGCTCTCGGCGATATTGGTTTGATGGCTATTGTCTCAGAATCTGCCGTTGCCAGTGGCGTTAGACGGATAGAAGCCCTGACGGGAGAAGCGGCGCGCTTGTGGCTGACGGATAGAGATAACAAGCTCAAAGCCATCGCTACAGCGCTCAAAGCCTCTCCGGAAGAAGCCGTGGATCGGGTCGCTGTTCTGATGGACGAACGAAAGAAGCTTGAACGCGAATTGACCGAAGCAAAGAAGGCCTTGGCCTTGGCTGGCGATGGCGGCGGCGCAAAAGCGGCTGAAACAGAAACGGTTGGTGATGTCGCCTTTAGTGGCCAGGTTATCCAGGGTTTGAATCCAAAAGAGCTGCGTGGCTTGATCGATCAAGCGAAGAAACAATTGTCGAGCGGCGTCAGCGCGTTGGTGGCTGTCAACGATGGCCGGGCAACCGTTGCCGTTGGTGTGACGGATGATCTAACCGAGCGCTTCAGCGCCGTTGATCTGGTTCAGGCCGGAGTTGCTGCGGTTGGAGGCAAGGGCGGTGGCGGTCGTCTGGACATGGCGCAAGGCGGTGGACCGGATGGAGCAAAGGGCAATGAAGCCATTGCGGCAATCAAGACTGCTCTTGCGGGCTAAGTCCGTCGGGAACCAAATCATCGGCAGTTGCCCGGTTGGTCGATGTGGTCATCGATTTTAACTTGGGTTCTTGCTCCATGTCGCCATGTTCCTGGATCTGCTTTCGGTAGATGTCCCGCAGTTCATGGATTGAGGCGATAACCGGGCCCATGGCCACACCATTTTCTACCAAAACGGCTTCGGACAATTGCAATGAACCCTCGAGCGCTTCGGGCACGGCATTTGTTGCACCTGCCTGATATAGTTCTGCCGCATGGTCGATATCCCGCGCCCTTGCGACAATCGGAAGATCTGGCACCCATGCTCGAACCTTCTTGACGATCTGCACCGACAAGACTGGTTCATCCATCGTTAGAACCAAAGCCTTGGCATGCCCCAGTCTCAAGCGGTCGAGCATTTCGTTGCGCGATACATTGCCGAACATGATGGGGTAGCCGTCACGTCGCGCCTTTGCGACTGTGTCAATGTCGGTATCGACGGCCAGAAATTTCTGGTCATGCGTTGTCAGCAGGTCAGCAATGAGTTTGCCAACCCGGCCAAAGCCGATGATGATCGTCTGCTGGGCTTCTACCGGTTGTTCATCCTGGCCGGCACCATCGCTGCGCATCTCCATCCGCCGGGCAATGTCATGACCAAATTTTGCGAGCAATGGTGTTATGGTCAAGCCAATTGCTGTGACAATTTGCCAGAACGCAGCCGTTTGTGGCTGGATCAACTGGGCCTGTGTGGCTGCGGCCAATACAATCAATGTGGTTTCTGAGGGACTGGCCATCAAAACACCGGCTTCAGTGGCCGTGCCCGGTCGAGCTCCGGCAAAGCGAAGCAATCCGCCGGTAACGACAGCTTTGACCACAACCACACCAACGACTGCGGTGATCAGGCTTGCCCAGTTTTCAAGAACGACGCGAATATCGACCTGCATGCCGACGGTGATTAGAAACACACCGAGGGCGAGACCTTTAAACGGCTGTGTAATGACTTCAACTTCGCCGTGATATTCGGTTTCCGCAATGAGCAATCCGGCAAGCAGGGCTCCCACGATCGGCGACAATCCCGTCGCCGCTGTTGCCAGGCTGGCCAGGATGATGACGAGCAAGCTGACGGCTAGAAACAGTTCCGGACTTTTTGTTCGTGCGGCTTGCGCAAATATTCTGGGAAGAATGAGGCGCCCGAGCACGAGCATGACTGTGATGACCGCGCCACCAAGTAGAAGTGTGCGTCCCAGATCATCCCAGCCTCCGTCCGAGGTCATCGCCGGCGAGATAGCACCGAGGAGGAAAATGATGGGGACAATGGCTACATCTTCGAACAAGAGCATGGCCAATGCAGCCCGACCAACAGGGCTTTTCGTGCCCGACATGGGCAGTACGAGTGCCGTGGAAGAAAGCGCCAATGCGAGCCCCAACCCCAAAGCGCCCGGTGCATTTTGGCCAAGCAGATATAGGACTGAACCAATGATCAGTCCGGAAGCGATCAACTCTGCCGCACCGACGCCGAATACGAGTCGACGCAGCGACCAGAGTCGTTTGAATGAAAGTTCGAGCCCGATTGAGAATAGCAGCAATATGATACCGAATTCGGCAAATGGGGCGATGGCTTCACGATCGTTGATTGTGACAAATTGCAGCCAGTCATATTGGCCTTGCAAGGAACCCAAGCCGGATGGACCGAGCAATATACCAACCAGAATGAATCCGATGATTGGCGTGATTCGAAAACGGGCAAAAGCGGGAATGACAATGCCCGCAGCACCGAGAATCACAATGGCGTCTATAAAGGCCGGATTTCCGAGCGGGCTATGCATAGGACGACTCTATACCCGAACGGTGCTATTTGTCAGCAGGTTACATGATGGAGAATGTGATTCATGGCAAATGATCGAGACATTGTGATCGTCGGCGGTGGTCCCGCCGGAATGATGGCTGGCCTGCTGTTCGCGCGCGCTGGATTGAAAGTGGCTGTGCTAGAAAAACATGCGGATTTCCTGAGGGACTTTCGCGGCGATACGGTTCATCCGTCTACATTGGAACTTTTCCACCAAATGGACATGCTGGATGATTTGTTAGCACTGCCCCATTCTCGGTTAGACCAAGCTTCAATCCATATCGCTGGCAGACAAATGAAAGCGCTGGATTTCCGGCATCTGCCTGTCGCTGCACCCTATATTGCGATGATGCCGCAATGGGACCTGCTCAACTTCATTGCGACCAAAGCCAAACAATATTCCGGTTTTGATTTGCGCATGAAAACGGAAGCGGTTGACCTTTGCTATGACAAATCTGGTCGTGTGAGCGGCATTGTGACCAAGACAGGAGATGTTCTGGATGCAAAGCTGGTCATTGCAGCGGACGGCAGAAGGTCTGTGCTGCGAGGAAAAGCGGAGTTGCCATTGCGGAACATCGGGGCGCCCATGGATATTTTTTGGTTTCGCGTCGACAAGCCGACGGGATTTGGGGGGGATGTATTTGGAACGATCCAAGCGGGTCGTTTCATGGTCATGATTGATCGCGAAGATTACTATCAATGTGCCTATGTCTTCAACAAGGGACAGGCGGATCAAGTGAAGTCTGCAGGACTCGATGCCTTTCGCGCTGGCCTGCGGTCTCTCGTTCCCGACCTAGGTGATGCTTTCGAACAGATAGCCAGCTGGGATCAGGTAAAGATGCTGGAAGTCGCGCTGGATCGATTGGATTGCTGGCATCGTTCTGGCTTGCTGGCGATTGGCGATGCGGCCCACGCGATGTCACCCATTGGCGGCGTCGGTATCAATGTCGCTATTCAGGATGCCGTGACGGCCGCCAATATCCTTGCATCTCCCATGGCGAGAGGGGAGGGGGCTGATCCGTTGCTGGCGCAGGTCTATGCCCGGAGAATAAAAGCGGTGCAGCGGATGCAGGCATTCCAAAAAATTGCACAGGACAGGGTGATCGCTCCGCTGTTGCGGCGCACCAAACCGATCGAAAAGCCGTTTTTCATGTTGCGGCTGTTCAATCGTTTTGCTCTGCTTCGTCGTATTCCCGGGCGGATTATCGGACTAGGATTCGGGCGAGAGAAAATTCAATCGCCCGAAGTTCCTGTCAATCCGCTATGATTTTTCCCAGTTTTCCATTTCTTTTTCTAGATTAGAGCGAACCGCTTCGAAAAACTGTTCGGTTGTCATCCAGGATTGATCTGGTCCGATGAGGATCGCGAGATCCTTGGTCATATTTCCGGATTCAACGGTCTCGATGCAGACGCGCTCCAATGTTTCTGCAAAGCGCGTTACATCCGGTGTATCGTCAAATTGGCCGCGATAAATCAGGCCACGTGTCCAAGCAAAGATCGAAGCAATGGGGTTGGTTGATGTTGCTTTGCCTTGCTGATGCTGGCGATAGTGACGGGTCACCGTGCCATGGGCAGCTTCTGCTTCAACACAATCACCGGTTGGTGTCATCAAAACCGAGGTCATTAGTCCAAGCGAACCAAAGCCCTGGGCAACCGTGTCGGACTGGACATCGCCATCATAGTTTTTGCAGGCCCAGACAAATTTGCCGCTCCATTTCAACGCAGAAGCAACCATGTCATCGATCAGACGGTGCTCGTAGGAAATTCCGGCCTTGTCGAACTTCTCTTTGAATTCGGCCTGGAAGACTTCTTCGAACAGATCTTTGAAGCGCCCGTCATAGGCTTTCATGATCGTGTTTTTGGTCGACAGATAGACCGGCCATTCGCGGATCAGGCCATAATTCATCGATGCGCGGGCAAAGTCGCGGATCGAGTCATCCAGATTGTACATCGCCATGGCAATGCCAGGGGAGGGGAATTGAAACACTTCTTCGTCAATTTTCGTTCCATCATCGCCGTCAAAGACCAGGCGCAGCTTGCCGGGGCCAGGAACCTTGAAGTCGGTTGAACGATATTGATCACCAAAGGCGTGACGACCGACAACAATGGGGTCGGTCCAGCCTGGGACGAGCCGCGGGACATTATCGATCACAATGGGTTCGCGGAACACGACGCCACCAAGAATGTTACGAATAGTGCCGTTCGGTGACTTCCACATCCGCTTCAGACCAAATTCTTCAACCCGGTCTTCGTCCGGGGTGATGGTCGCGCATTTTACACCCACGCCATATTTTTTGATCGCATTGGCCGCGTCGACGGTGATCTTGTCGTTGGTGTCGTCGCGCACTTGGACAGCCAGGTCATAATAATGAAGGTCTATGTCGAGATAGGGCTCAATCAACCGTTCGCGAATCCATTGCCAGATGATCCGTGTCATTTCGTCGCCATCAATTTCGACGACCGGGTTTTTGACCTTAATTTTCGACATATCGTTTTTTTCTTTCCTGAAACGTGAACAAGACGGGAGGAGTAACGTTGCGAGCCTCTTAGCAAAGATTGTCATTTGTTCAACCTTGAGTTGCTAGCTCCTTCGAAGTTGAATTATCAATATGTGAACGCGAGTGTTGTCAGAACAATGGCCCGGCTCTAAGTAGCGACCATGGCGATCGAGAAATATTCGAACAAAGGGCTGGGGGAAGCCAAATGGTCTTTCCCTCCTGTGCACCCTGAAGGCCGCAAATTTGCGGTCATCGCTGCAGCGATCACCGCTGGTTTGGCCTTCATGGCTTGGGAGACGCTTGCTTGGCCAATGGCCGCTGTCACCATATGGGTTCTGGCTTTCTTCCGGGACCCAAAGCGAGTCACTCCGCTGGATGAAAAATATATTGTTGCGCCCGCTGACGGCCTAGTGAATTTGATAATGCCCGTGATTCCTCCTCTGGAATTGCAGGGTGAGGGCGGCCTGGGTAGCGAAGAAGTGACCCGCGTTTCCATTTTTATGAGCGTCTTCGATGTCCATATCAATCGCACCCCGATTGAAGGAACGGTGACGCGTCAGGCTTATATCTCCGGAAAATTTCTGAACGCTGACCTGGACAAGGCCAGCGAAGAAAATGAGCGGCAGCATTTCCTGGTCGAGCGCACTGACGGGCTCAAGGTTGGTTTTACACAGATTGCCGGTCTGGTGGCTCGCCGGATCATGGCCTTTGTCAAGGAAGGCGATTTCGTTGCCGCTGGACAGCGTATCGGTCTGATCCGCTTCGGCAGCCGCGTCGATGTTTATTTGCCCAAGGGAACGATGCCCAATGTTGTTGTGGGCCAGCGGTCCATTGCCGGTGAAACGATCATCGCCGTGGTTGGCGAGGTGAAAGAGATTGAAGGTGTCGGCCAATGATAGCGAAATTGACCAAAAGCCGGTTGTTTCAAATCTGATGGCTGATGATGGTTCAGTGAAACGGCCCGAAAAAGGCATCTCTCTAAGAGCCTTTGTCCCGAATGCTGTGACGGCTCTGGCGCTTTGCGTCGGATTGAGCAGTGTCCGCTTCGCATATTTTGAGAATTGGGTGTTAGCGGCGGCCGCTATCGTTCTGGCTGGCATATTGGATGGCCTAGATGGACGGATTGCCCGTCTGCTCAACGCCCAAAGCCGTTTTGGTGCCGAGCTGGACTCGCTGTCGGATGTGATTGCATTTGGCGTGGCGCCAGCGTTGGTGATGTTCCTATGGTCAACGCAATATATGCCGCAATTTGGTTGGGTCTTGGCGCTCACGATGGTTGTCGGCTGTGCGCTCAGACTGGCGCGTTTCAATGCATCCATTGATGATGAGGACCAGCCGCATAAATCCGCTGGCTTCCTGACGGGCATTCCTGCGCCGGTGGGCGCCGGCCTGGCGATGCTGCCGCTATATCTATGGGTGATCACAGACCTGGAAATATTCCGTCACTATGGAGTGGTGGCCCCCTGGATTGTTCTGATCGCTTTTCTGATGATGTCCAATACCGCCACCTTCAGCTGGTCATCATTGCGTTTGCGGAAAAACATCAGACTGGAAGCTATCGCTGTGATTGCTCTGCTCGGGGTTGCGCTGATAAATGCGCCCTGGATTATGTTGACGGCAATCAGCGTTGCTTATCTGATTTGCATTCCATTCAGCATTCGCGGCTATTCCAAAGTCAAGCGGCAGCGCGCAGCGGAACTGTCTGCAGCGAGCGATGGTGAGTCATAAGCTGTTTGGTTTTGACAACCCGATGGCGATAGACAATCGGTTGAAAAACGGTTTCCGACTGCCCGATCTTCATTTCACTTTGAATGACGCTCATGATCTTGTCGCGATATTGAAAAAACATCATCGCAATGACGGTAACAGAGCCGAGAAACGCAAGTGCGAAAACAGTTGAAATAGCGATGGAGAGCATGGGGAAATCCTGTTGTTCTTTCGATGGACCCTTAATGTTCCATTTATGTTCTCATTGTCAAGAACAATTTTGCTCGCTCCGAAAATAGGTCGAGAAAATCGCAGGGGCCATAATCATATATCGCGCCAGAGCACGTTCACAGGATCTCATATATATTGCCTCGAGGATCAGCGCCGGGGCTTGTCTCGATGTGGCCGCATTGCAAGCGCCGCCATCGAGTGGTCGCGGCTTTGGATTGTGACCCTCAGACAAAAGAAGGGGTGCCCGTCCATCATCCAGTCCGGCAATGGACTGTGCTATTCTCGTGTTCGGTCTGGATGGCTAGTTTCGGAAAGCATGGTGCTTGTTATTGGGGTCTTCTCGCACGAGCTCGTTGATCAGGTTTTTCAGTCGATGATTTTCCGCCAATAAGTTGCTCATCGGGTCGCTCTTGGCCATCAGCATGAACGGATCATTTGCGTCAGGAATGATAATATTTGCGGGTCTTCGTCTGAATTTGGAAGAATTGCGTATAGATGCTTTTTTTCTCGGTGGGCGGAGCCAATCGCGAACCAGTCCAACCATTTTGCTCTGATCCCATCGGTTCTGGAGATCTGCCCGCATCTGGTGAAACAGCACTGCAGGGCTGTTCGGACTATATCTAACAATCTGCTTACTCTTACTATCTTCCATATTTACCCCCTAAAGGCATCATTAAGACACTATATATTGTATATCATGCGGTCTTTAAGGGTTCGATTAATATTTGAACCAAAATGGATCTATTCATCCGGCCGAATGGGCTTCCTCATCTGAGGCGGGCTTGGGCAAGCGTTCTATATCGCCAGATATGGTCAGCATCTATGCGTGTGTAGCCAAAATCAGACAGCAAATGCGGATCGCTTGCTTATCGCCATTCCTTGTCGGCTGTGCGTCTGTCAGTATCCTGCATCAATTTGTGGTTGCATTTCGTTGCACTTCGCCTTAACGGCACGCTCATTCCACATGGAAAGCACTCATACCGGTGCCAATAGCGGTCTTTCAGGTCGTTTGAGGTTCTCAGCTTTCCAGAGGCATAACCGGATAAGGAGAAATATTATGGCGGCCCCTGTCGTCACCCTACAGCAATTGATTGAAGCCGGAGCGCATTTCGGCCACCAGACCCACCGCTGGAACCCAAAGATGAAACCATATATCTTCGGCGCCCGCAACAGTGTCCATATTCTTGATCTTTCACAGAGCGTGCCTTTGTTCGCACGGGCGCTTGATTTTATCGCCAATGCCGTTTCGGCTGGCGGCAAGGTTCTGTTCGTTGGTACCAAGCGTCAGGCGCAAGAGCCTATCGCCGAAGCAGCGCGCGCAAGCGGCCAGCACTTCGTCAACCATCGCTGGCTCGGTGGTATGCTGACCAACTGGAAAACCATTTCCAACTCGATCCGTCGTATGAAGACTTTGGAAGAGCAGCTTGGTGGTGACACCGCTGGCTTCACCAAGAAAGAAGTTCTGCAGATGACGCGTGAGCACATCAAGCTTGAACTTTCGCTTGGCGGCATCCGTGACATGGGCGGCATTCCTGATGTCATGTTCGTGATCGATGCGAACAAAGAAGAGCTCGCAATCAAGGAAGCCAATGTTTTGGGTATTCCGGTTGTGGCAATTCTCGATTCGAACGTTGATCCCAGCAACATCGCTTTCCCGGTTCCGGGTAATGACGATGCGGCTCGGGCCATTCGTCTCTATTGTGAATCCGTTGCGGCAGCGGCAACCAAAGGCGGCCAAGACGCTTCGGTTGCAGCTGGCGAAGATCTCGGAGCAGCAGTGGCTCCTCCGGTCGAGCAAATTGTTTCAAGCGAAGCCAATGCTAGTGCAATGGCTTCCGGCGAAGAAGCAGCGGTTGCTGATATTGCTGAGATAGCGGCAGAAATGACCCCGGCTGAAGAAGCGCCTGCTGCGGCAGAGCCAAAAGCCGAAACAGCAGCTGTTGAAGCTCCTGTAGAAGAAGCAAAGGCTGAAAAGAAAGCGGCTCCTAAGAAAGCCGCCGCCAAGAAGCCTGCTGCCAAAAAAGCCGCAGCCAAGAAAGATGACGACAAGGCAGACGCAAAAGCCTGATCTTGAAGCATCTTTCTGCGGTCATATATTGACGGCATAGAATATTAACCGGGGCGGCATTTATGTCGCCCCAATTTCACATTTCCCGACCAAGAAATTGAGGAACTAAAAATGGCTATTACAGCAGCAGCAGTGAAAGAACTGCGCGAACGCACCGGTGCGGGCATGATGGACTGCAAAAAAGCACTGAACGAAACAAATGGTGACGTTGAAGTGGCAGTGGATCTGTTGCGGACCAAGGGTCTCGCAGCGGCACAGAAAAAATCGAGCCGCACTGCGGCCGAAGGCCTTGTTGGCGTGACGGTTGAAGGCACGCGCGGCGTTGCCGTCGAAGTGAACAGTGAAACCGATTTCGTTGCGAAAAATGACCAGTTTCAGGATTTTGTTGCGAATGTAACGCAGGTTGCTCTCGGCCTTGATGGTGATGATGTAGCAGCTCTGTCGGCTGCGGCGCATCCTGCGGGCGGCACGGTTCAGGAAGTTTTGACCAACAATATCGCAACCATCGGAGAAAATCAGGCAATCCGCCGGATGAAAACTGTGGCGGTTTCAAGCGGCCTTGTCGTTCCTTATATTCACAACGCGGTAACACCTGCCATGGGTAAGATTGGCGTTTTGGTGGCTCTGGAAAGCACGGCAGGTGCCGACGTTCTTGAGCCACTCGGCAAGCAGATTGCTATGCATATCGCAGCGGCTTTCCCACTTGCACTGAACGCAGACGGTCTTGATCAAGACATGTTGGCTCGCGAACGTTCTATCGCTGCAGAAAAAGCCGCGGAATCGGGCAAGCCAGAAAATATCGTCGAAAAGATGGTAGACGGTGCCATGGCAAAATTTGCCAAGGAAAATGCATTGTTGAGCCAAATTTTTGTGATGGACAACAAAACCCCTGTTGCCAAGGTTGTTGAACAAGCTGGTAAAGATGCAGGCGCTGAAATTAAGCTTACCGAATATGTTCGCTTCCAGCTCGGCGAAGGCATTGAGAAGAAGGAAGATGACTTTGCAGCGGAAGTTGCTGCTGCGGTTGCTGGCTGATCGCACAATAGATTGAATAATTCAGGCGGTAACGCTTGGCAGCATGGCGCGGACTATCTATGGTCTGCGCCATATTTGTTTTTGGGGCCGGATATTGATTCCGGCAGGATGGGATTTGCATGAAACGACCAGCCTTCAAGCGCATATTGTTGAAACTTTCGGGCGAAGCTTTGATGGGCTCCGGTGACTTCGGGATTGACCCGGAAACGGTCAACCGCATCGCTGCCGAAGTAAAGTCAGCGAAAGAGGCGGGTTTTGAGCTTTGCCTGGTCGTAGGTGGCGGCAATATTTTCAGGGGACTGGCCGCTGCGGCGAAAGGCTTTGAGCGGACGAGTGCCGATTATATGGGCATGCTGGCTACCGTGATGAATGCTTTGGCCGTCCAAAACGCGCTTGAACAAATGGGCTGTGACACACGGGTTTTATCAGCGATCCCGATGGCGAGCGTGTGCGAGCCCTATATCCGGCGCAAGGCGGTACGGCATCTTGAAAAGGGCCGTATTGTTATTTTTGCAGCAGGAACGGGCAACCCTTATTTTACCACAGACACTGCCGCAGCATTGCGCGCCGCTGAAATGGGCTGCGAGGCCCTTTTCAAGGGGACTAGCGTCGATGGCGTCTATAATGCTGATCCCAAGCTTGATCCCGAAGCCGTTCGTTACGAGCAATTGAGCTTTGATCAGGTCTTGACCGATAATCTGCGGGTCATGGATGCCAGTGCCGTTGCACTGTGCCGCGAAAACAAGATACCGATCGTTGTGTTTTCGATCCGTGAACAAGGAAATCTTGCAACTGTATTAAGTGGCGCAGGAACTGCGACCATGGTCGGAACAACCGAATAGATTTTAGAGGAAACAGCAATGGCAAAATATGACAAAGCCGACCTGCAAAAACGGATGAATAGCACATTGGAGGCGCTCAAGCATGATTTGAGTGGCTTGCGCACCGGCCGTGCCAACATCGCCCTTCTGGATACAATCACTGTTGAGGTTTACGGCTCAAATATGCCGCTCAACCAGGTGGCCACTGTTTCTGTACCCGAGCCACGTATGTTGTCGGTTCAGGTCTGGGATAAAGGCAATATCCAGCCCGTGGAAAAGTCGATTCGTTCGGCTGGATTGGGATTGAACCCGATTGTCGATGGCCCCAATATCAGGCTGCCTATCCCGGATCTGACCGAAGAACGCCGCAAGGAGCTCGCGAAGCTGACGGGGCAATTTGCTGAAAAATCCCGGATCGCCATTCGCAACGTCAGACGGGACGGCATGGATGATTTGAAAGCCGACGAGAATAAGAAGGAAATCGGTGAAGACGAAAAGAAGCGACTGGAGACCGAAGTCCAGAAGCTGACGGACGAAATGATTGCCGAAGCAGACAAGCTTTCTGAAGCCAAAGAGCAGGAAATCCTGACCCAGTGAAGCTTGGGCGCTTCAAGAACGGTTCCGAAGACCCGGTGCAAGGCGTGGCCGGAGTGTCTGGCCCGGCTTTTGGCGCCCGTCATATTGCTATCATCATGGACGGCAATGGCCGCTGGGCGAAGCGCAAGCATCTTCCGCGCGCTCTGGGTCATAAAAAGGGTGTCGAAGCGGTTCGCAACATAGTTCGCGTTGGCGGCGAAATGGGCCTGGAGGCTATGACGCTATATGCTTTTTCTTCTGAAAACTGGAACAGGCCGGAAGATGAAATCAGTGATCTCATGGGATTGCTTCGCCAATATATTCAATCCGATATCGAAGAATTTGTCCAAAATGGGGTGCGGCTGAAGGTCATTGGCAATTACAAGGCCCTGGACGCCGATATCGTAGGCATGATTGACAATGCTATTGAGAAAACGGCCGGGAATGACAAGATGACCTTGGCCGTGGCGTTGAACTATGGCGCACAGGATGAATTGCTTCGGGCGGTCCAGCATGTCGCCGCCCGTGTGAAAATAGGCGAGCTTGAGCCGGATGCGATCCATGTTGATCATATCGCCGGTGCTCTCGACACCGCAGAATTGCCGCCGCTGGACCTGTTGATCCGAACGTCGGGTGAATTGCGCTTGTCCAATTTTCTCTTGTGGCAGGCTGCCTATTCCGAACTCTATTTTACCGACACGCTTTGGCCGGACTTCGACAAGGGAGAGCTGGAGAAAGCATTGCAAGCCTTCGGAAGCCGTGAACGACGGTTTGGTGGGCGCTAGCCATGGTTGAACCCGCTGTTCCAGAATCTGGCAAAGCCAATGAACTGCAGACGCGCATTGTCGTTGGCCTGTTGCTGATTGCGGCGGCCGGGTTGGCCGTATATTTCGGCGGCATTTTGCTGTGGCTTCTTGTCGTGCTCATGGCGCTTGGCATTATCAGCGAATGGTCGGGATTGACGGGCCGCCTAGAGAACCGGCGCCTGGCGATGTACGCGTTGTCGGTGCCTTTGGCGATCATGTCGCCTTGGGCAGCAGGCGCTTCCTTTCTGGCATTAGGTCTGATCATTGGCGCGGCCATGTTCGTCGCGGTTTTTGATCGATCGTTCAAGCTTGCCACGGGTGTGTTCTACGCGGGCCTTCCGGCGCTGGCGATCGTCTATTTGCGAGACATTGATAACGGGATTTTGATTGTATTCTGGACGCTCGCTCTGGTTTGGGCGACCGATATTGGTGCCTATTTCTCAGGACGGGCGATCGGCGGGCCAAAATTGGCGCCGCAATTTAGTCCGAATAAGACTTGGGCTGGACTGATTGGAGGAGTTGCCCTGACCGCTGCAGCCAGCTTCGCGCTGCATGTCTATTGGGCGCTGCCCCTCTATCTGGTTTGGGTCAGCATCCCCTTGGCAATATTAGCGCAAATGGGCGATCTTTTCGAAAGCTGGCTCAAACGCAAAGCCGGTGCAAAGGATAGCGGGACAATCTTCCCGGGCCATGGTGGTGTGATGGACAGGCTCGATGGATTGATTCCGGTTGCTCCTGTTGTCGCATTGATAATGCTCGTCGAAAATCTGCCGGCCTAGCAATGACCAAATCGATCTCTATCTTTGGAGCGACCGGATCAGTTGGTCTGTCGACTCTGGACCTTGTTCGCCAGCATAGAGAGCAATATGAAATCGTAGCTTTGACGGCCAACAGCAACGCGGCTCAGCTTGCCGCGCTGGCCAAGGAATTTTCCGCACAGGTTGCTGTGGTTGCAAACCCTTCTGCTTATGCAGAGCTCAAACATCAGCTGGCCGGCACATCTATTGAGGCTGCTAGTGGTCCTGATGCGCTTGTGGACGCCGCTGCGCTGGGTGCGGACTGGACAATGGCTGCTATTGTCGGTTGTGCCGGATTGCCGCCCACGCTCGAGGCCTTGCGATGCGGCAAAACTGTGGCCTTGGCCAATAAAGAGGCCTTGGTTTCCGCAGGTGCCTTGATGATCGCCGAGGCGCGGAAGGCAGGGGCGGCATTGCTGCCCGTCGATTCGGAGCATAACGCCATATTCCAGGCGCTGCAGGGCGGACGAATCGATCAGGTCAGGAAGATCACATTGACTGCGAGTGGTGGCCCGTTTCGGACATGGACGCATGAACAGATGAAGAGTGTCACGCCGGAGCAGGCGGTTGCGCATCCTAACTGGGACATGGGCGCCAAGATTTCCGTCGACAGCGCGACCATGATGAACAAAGGCTTGGAACTGATCGAAGCCCATCATCTTTTCCCGGTCGGTCTCGAAAATATCGAAATATTGGTGCACCCCCAGTCGGTGATCCATTCCATGGTTGAATATCACGACCGATCCACGCTCGCTCAGCTGGGCGCGCCGGATATGCGCATACCGATTGCCAATACGCTGGCCTGGCCAGAGCGCATGACGACCAATTGTGACCCGCTCAATTTGGCCGAGATTGGTCGGCTGGACTTTGAACAGCCTGACGAGAGCCGCTTCCCGGCCACGAAAATTGCACGGGCCGCCATCATGGCCGGCGGCGCGCAACCTGCGATGCTCAATGCTGCCAATGAAGTCGCCGTCGCTGCATTCCTCAATCGAGCGGTTCAGTTTCTGGACATCACAGAGATTGTAACGCGGCTATTAGATAGTTATAGCCCACCGGAACCGAGCGAATTGACGGATATTTTTGCGATAGACAAGGAAACGCGCGTTCGGACCGAGCAACTGGTCGAGGAATTGAAGGTTTGACGGACAATCCCGGTATTTTGCTAACGCTTCTGGCGTTTCTCATTGTCATTGGCGTGCTCGTGTTCGTTCACGAAATGGGCCATTATTTGGTCGGCCGCTGGTGTGGTGTGAAGGCGGAAACCTTCTCTATCGGTTTTGGCAAAGAGATCGCCGGCTGGACCGACAAGCGCGGAACGCGCTGGAAAGTGTGTCTATTGCCACTGGGCGGCTATGTGCAGTTTGCCGGAGACATGGATCCGGCTGGCATGAAGAGCAA
The DNA here is from genome assembly GCF_039982395.1 of Parasphingorhabdus sp. Taxonomy (GTDB): domain Bacteria; phylum Pseudomonadota; class Alphaproteobacteria; order Sphingomonadales; family Sphingomonadaceae; genus Parasphingorhabdus. The sequence continues at coordinate 840,249 of NZ_JBDWYO010000006.1, read as the reverse complement.
GGAATGGCTTGACCTTCCTGCTGCCGAACGAAACCAAACCTTTCAATCCAAGTCTCTATGGAAACGCGCGGCGATTGTTTTTGCAGGCCCGGCGATCAATTTCATCTTTGCGATCCTGATCATCATGGGCTTTGTGATAACCTATGGCACCAGCGCAACCCTGCCGGTTGCCAATGCGATTTCTGAAAATTCAACCGCTGCGGCTATTGGTATGAAGCCGGGCGACAGGGTTGTTTCGATTGATGGCGATGAAATTGATCTCTTTCTGGATCTTCAGCAGAAAATAGTCATGATTCCGAATCAGAATGTTGAGATTGTCTTTGAGCGAGACGGCCAACGGATCGTCAAACAGGGCACGATCGGCGTCAACATATTGAAAGACAGATTCGGAAACGAATATGAGCTTGGGCTTTTGGGCATGTCGTCCAGCCAAGTGGAGTGGAGAGAAGTCAGCCCGCTAGAAGCTCCAGCAGTCGCGGTGGAAAAAACAATCGGGATCGTGGATCAGATAACCACAACATTGGGTCAGGTTATAACGGGAAAGCGCTCTATTAAGGAGCTTGGCGGGCCTTTGAAGATTGCCCAAGTTTCCGGCGAACAGTTCAAGCTGGGCTTGGAAAGCTTCATTCTATTTGTGGCGTTGATCTCAATTAACTTAGGGTTCATCAACCTGCTGCCAATCCCGATGCTCGATGGAGGGCATTTGATGTTCTATGCAATTGAGGCAGTCCGGAGAAAGCCGGCCAGTCCGAAAATTCAGGAATGGGCGTTCCGATCCGGATTTGCATTGGTCATGGTGTTCATGCTGGTGGTGACATTCAACGATTTGTCGTCATTTGGTCTGTTCCGAGCGATCTCTGGCTGATTGACCATTGATTGACAGGCTGCATTGGGGCAGGGGGTTCGCGAAGTTGGTAGATTGCTATCAATTTCATTATGTTTTTGGTTTATGGTGTGAAAGCGAGTTTGTCTGTGAATCATAAGAAGCGGCTTCTGCCCTTATTAATGTGCGGTACCATTTTGGGTGGCATAGCTGTTCCTTTGCAGGCGCAGGAAGTGGCACCGGCCGCACCCGTGGCTCCGACGAGTGACACGATACGGTCTATTGTGGTGAATGGCGCTCAGCGCCTGGAACCAACCACCGTCATGTCCTATATGCAATTGCGCGTCGGACAGACCTATACCGAGGAATCCGGCGATCAGGCCCTGAAGGATCTGTTCGAAACCGAATTGTTCAAGGATGTCAGTATCCGGAACAATCAGGGTGCTGTGGTCATCGAAGTGATCGAGAACCCGGTGATCAACCGTATTTTGCTGGAAGGCAACAAGCGGATCAAAGAAGACAAGATCTACCCTGAGATCCGACTGGCTCCACGACAGATATTTACGCGTTCGAAAGTCCGGGCCGATGTCGCTCGAATCGTCGAATTGTACAAGCGTAAAGGTCGCTTTGCGGCAAGCGTCGAACCAAAGATGGTTCAGCTTGACCAGAATCGCGTCGATATTGTTTTCGAGATTAACGAAGGACCCAAGTCCAAGGTTCAGCAGATCAACATTCTGGGCAATGAAGAATTTTCTGATGGCAAGCTGCGCGGTGAGATGGTTACCAAGCAATCTCGCTTCTATCGTTTCTTCAGCTCCAGCGACACTTATGATCCGGATCGTCTGGCTTTTGACCAACAAAAGCTCCGTCAATTTTATTTGACCGAAGGTTACGCCGATTTCCGTGTCATTTCTGCTGTAGCGGAACTGACTCCCGACAAGCGTGATTTCATTATCACCTATGTCGTGGAAGAGGGCGAGCGGTATCAATTTGGTGAAGTTTCGGTTGAAAGCGACATTCGTGATTTCACACCAGAGTTTTTGACACCCCAATTGCCGATGCAATCCGGAGATTTTTATAACGCAAAGCAGGTTGAGGACACGGTCGAGCGCTTGTCAGAAACCGCCGGACTTTTTGGCTATGCATTTGCTGATGTCCGTCCGCAGTTTACGCGGAACAAAGAGACGCTCACCATGGACATCTTGTTCCAGGTGGCGGAAAGTGACCGGGTTTACGTCGAACGGATCGACATTAACGGAAACACGCTGACTCAGGACAAGATTGTTCGCCGCGAATTTCGTCTGAACGAAGGCGATGCGTTCAACAGCTTCCAAGTCAAACGCTCTGCCAATCGAATCAAATCGCTGGGCTTTTTCCAGGAATCACTGGAAATCGAGCAAAAGCAAGGTAGCGCGCCGGATCGTATCATTCTGGAAGCCAATGTCGAAGAAAACGCCACGGGTGAACTGCAATTGTCTGCTGGTTTCTCCAGCGTCGAGAATTTCATTCTGCAGGCATCTGTCCGGCAACGTAACTTCCGCGGAAAAGGACAAGAATTGCGGGCCAGCGTTAGCTATTCAAGCTTCTCGCAATCCATTGAACTTGGATTTACCGAGCCCTATTTGTTTGACCGCAATATCGCTGTCGGCGTAGACCTTTTCCGTCGCGACCTGAACAGTTTTAACTTCGTCAACAGCAATCGAGAAACAACCTTCGAGCAGCTGACAACCGGTTTCCAAATCCGCGCAGGTGTCCCGGTTACGGAATATCTCTCTGCGTCATTACGCTATGGCCTTAGCCATGATGATGTGACCTTGGAGCCAAGCCTGTTCTTCTCCGACATCAATGGCGATAATATTCGCGGAAACAGCCCGACGGATACGTGTGATCCGCTCGTTGCCGGTCGTTTCTTGTGCGATGCTCTGGGCAGTCGAACGACTTCCTCACTCGGTGCATCGTTGATCTATGATGATCGGGACAACCGTATCCGTCCCACCCGCGGGCAGTCCATTGTCGGCAGCGTCGACTTTGCTGGCCTGGGTGGCAGCGTGAAATATCTTCGGGGTCGTTTGAACGCTTCCAAACATTGGCGCGTTCTTGGCGACTTCATCTTCACAGTCAGTGGCGAAGGTGGATATATCCATCCGCTTGAAAACCGTTCTGTGACGCCGGGCGACGGTATCGACGACGTTCGATTGACGGATCGTTTCTTCCTGGGTGAACCACAAATCCGCGGGTTTGATATCCGCGGCGTTGGGCCACGCGTCGTGCGCTCTGCAACTATTCCGGGTCTTGATACCAATGGTAATGCGATCAACGAACTTGTTGTGCAAACCAATGGTCGCCAAACCGACGATGCGATCGGTGGCCGCGCTTATTATCTGGGTCGTGCCGAGCTTGAGATTCCTCTGGGGTCGGGTGCCCGCGAACTTGGTTTGCGGCCATCCCTATTCCTTGATGTCGGCGCCGTATTCAATGTAACCCAGCCGTTGCTGTTGACGGATCTGCAAACGCAGGCTGTGGGAACGGTTGCAACCCGCGATGCTACAGGCGCTGCGATTACTGATGCCAACGGAGCGATCGTAACCGCGACAGGGCCGCTATTTCTCAGTCTCGATGACATGGGGCAGGCGGTCCAGGTTGTTGACGCTGTCAACGCCAGCGGCATTGCCAATCCCATTGCGACCAGCTTTACCGAGCGTTTCTTTGGCGATACGCCGAAACCACGTTTGTCTGTTGGCTTCGGTGTGAACTGGAATTCACCATTCGGTCCGTTCCGGATCGACATCGCAAGAGCTCTGCTGAAAGAGCCCGGTGATGACACAAAACTATTCACATTCAACGTAGGAACACAATTCTGATGACACGTTTAATCAACAAAGCTTTGACCCTATTTGCTGTTACCGCTCTGCCATTGGCGCATGGCTCTGTCGCCAATGCCCAAGTATCTGGCATCGCAACCGCAAATCCAACAGTTGCTATCGCCCGTGCGAAAGCCTTCTCGACTGCTTATGCTCAGATCGGCACGCAGTATAAATCCTTTTTTGACCAGATTGAGACGCGCAACAAAACGTTGAACGGATTGCGTGCGCAATTGGATACGGACAATAACAAGCAGCTGACGCAGGAAGAGCTTGATGCTGCTGTTCGCGCGAAAAACCCTGTGCTGCAAACGATCCAGACCGAAGAAGCAGAAATTCAGAAGTTGCAGACTCCGGCAATCAAGGCTCAAATGTTTGCGGTCGAGAGTATTTTTAGAGAATATTCCAATGCCCAGCAGCAAGTGGTTGCGGACAAGAAGATCGGCGTAATCCTGAATCCGGACGCATTTCTTTATGCTCCGGAAGCGGCCAATGTTACCAATGCCATCACAGCGGCTTTGGACAAACGAGTTCCATCGGTTAGCATCACACCTCCTGCGGACTGGCAACCACAGCGTGCCACCGTATCTCTTCATCAGCAGCTGCAGCAGTTGTTGGTAGCAAGCGCGCGTAGCCAAGCGGCACAGCAGCAGCAACCGCCTGCGGCCCAACCAGCTAGCCGCTAGTTGATCGTCGATGACTGAACCGCTCAACTATGATGTAACCAAGGTGATGGCGGTGCTTCCACACCGCTATCCCATGTTATTGGTCGATCGGGTTGAGGAGCTTGTAAAAGACGAATCCATTCGGGCGATAAAAGCTGTCACGATGAATGAGGGCTTCTTCCAAGGGCATTTCCCGGGGCGACCGATCATGCCCGGTGTGTTGATTGTTGAAGCCCTTGCTCAGGCGGCCGGCGTTCTCGCGATGGAAAGTTTCGACATGGTCGGGTCCGGTAAGCTGGTCTATTTTATGGCGATTGACGGAGCAAAATTCCGGCAACCTGTCGAACCCGGGTGCTTGTTGAGCTTGAACGTGAAATTTGAACAGAAACGTGCGCGTGTCTGCAAATTTTCCGGTCGAGCGATGATAGGGGACAAATTGGCAGCGGAAGCCAATTTTACCGCGATGATCGCGGATCCTCCTACCGCATAAGCTTTTTCAAAAGAATCTTGCCCTTTTGGCATTCGGCGGTTAATGCGCCGCTTCCATGAAATTTATTCGCTTTGGGCCTGGTCGGAAACCAGCCCGCTTAGGAGCCGAAAATGAAAACCGATACGCATCCCGATTATCACATGATCACCGTTCAGATGACCGATGGCACAACCTTTGAAACCCGTTCTACTTGGGGCAAAGAAGGCGATACGCTGCAATTGGACATCGATCCATCCTCTCACCCTGCTTGGACCGGCGGCAACCAGCGCCTTCTCGATCAAGGTGGCCAGGTGGCTCGCTTCAACAAGCGTTTCGGTGGTTTGTCGCTCAAAAAGAGCTGATCGATATGGAGGCTTGAACGCCTCCCTAGTCTACCAAAAATTGATTTGGCCCAGCCAGGGTGTCAAGAGGGAAAGCTTTTCCCGGTATATTTCTGTGGCTCGCTCTGCTGTGACGCGCACCAACCGGATTTTTGAACCTGAGCTCAGTTGACCAATTAAGTGACGGTCGGCTCGGATGACCTGTGCAATCCGCGGATAGCCGCCGGTTGTTTGCGCATCGGGGCCGAGCAGATAGGGTTGGCCGCTTTCGGGCAGTTGAATGGTGCCGGGAAAAACGGCGGCGCTGGGCATGTTCGAGAATGTTTCCCTTTCGAGGGAATCTCCTTCGAGTGCCAGGCCCATTCTGTTCATCCTTGCGCCTATGACATAGGGTGACCGACACAGGGCTTCGACAACGGCCGCATCGGGGCTGTCCGCTTCCGGCCCAGGCGTCACTCTTAGCATATAGTCTTCGCTATAATGGGGCCTTAGATGTAACGGCGTGCTCCGGTTCCTTCGCTGGTTCGAAGGAGCCTGCGTGAAGGCAATGATATCTTCGGTCTGAAGCGCCCGGCCATGATGACCGCCCAGTCCGGCGGTTAGATAGGTCGATTGGCCATCCAACACTTGATCCGCATGAATCGCGGCCGATACTGCCAAATAGGTGCGCGTTCCCTGATGGCTCGGCCCAAGATGAATTTTATCGCCCGCCAAGAGGTCGATCGTTTGATGCTGGGGATGGACGACATCATTGATCCGCAAAAATTCCGCGCCTCCAACCACGCCAATGGAACAGGGCTCCTGTATTTCAAAAACTGCCTCTGTCAGCGTGATTTCAATCGCGACAGCTCCAGATGGCTTGCCAACCAGGGAATTGGCGAGTGCCAGAGACAGGCAATCTGCGGCACCCGCAGCAGGCATGCCTATTTTTCGGTGCCCGGCAAATGGAACGCCCTGCAACGTTGTTTGCAGCCCGGCTTTCAAGACCCTCATGCTCATTCCATTGCCCCTTGGGGCCATTGGTCAAATGCTTGCCTTGTAATCGATTCGAAACAGATGGTCTGGCCGGCTGTTAGAAGGGCGGGCCTGTCTCGCGAAGGATCAAATAGACGGAGAGGTGTTCGACCGATAATGGGCCAGCCTCCGGGACTGTCAAAGGAATAGATGCAGCTTTGATTGCCGATGATACCGATCGAGCCTGCGGAGACCAATTGTCTGGGATTCTCTAGCCGGCCTATGGCGGGGCATTCTTCAGGGCTCTCGAGATAAGCAAAGCCGGGCATGAACCCCAGCATCGCGACGCGGTGCGTTTTAGATGTGTGCCAAGTGGACAAATTTGTAGATTTTAGGGCAAGTTTTTGGGCAATCAGGTCTCGATCTGGCGAGAATTCGGCATCATAGCATATGGGTATCACGATTGCCGGTGGTGGGCAGTAAGTCTCGGAAACTTCAGTGCCCAATTGCCGGATCGCCAGATGGGAAGCTTCATCGGGTGATAAAAGCGCGGGGTTGAACTGGATCGCGACGCTGTCAATCCCCGGCACAATTTCCGTCCAACACTTGTCACTGGAAAAATTTCGCGCCGCCGCGAAAACTGCTTCTCTGCTGGCAAGACTGATACTGATCCAATCGTCACAAATATGGATCATGGGTTCCGGTGCCGCCACTATCCGACAGGCCTAATGGCAATGCCGGAATTCTCTAAGGCCTGACGCATTTGTTTCGCCGTTTCGAGGGCCCCATCACTATCTGAATGTAGGCATAGGCTTTGCGCAATAACCGTGAGTTTTGATTGGTCTTGTGCTGCGAAGGCGGTCCTTTTTGCAAGCGACAGTCCCTGTTGAATCCGCTTGTCTTCATCTGCAATGACGGCACCGGCTTCACTGCGGGGAACCAATCTCCCATTGCCGCAATATCGTCGGTCGATGAAAGCTTCTGCGATAAAGGCAATGCCTCTTTGCTCTGCTTTCTGTTGGATAAGTGAGGCCGGCATCCCAACCAGAGCGAGCTGGGCTTGGGCTGCGACCTCAACCAGCAAATCAGACAGATCCGGATCATCCTGCGCATCATTGTACAAGGCGCCGTGCGGTTTGATATGGGCTAGGTCTATGTTGAGCTCTGCGGCGATCCTGGTGATCTGTTGCAGCTGCTGAACCAAAGATGCTTCCAAGTCTTCCAATGAAATGTCTATTGAAGTTCGGCCAAAACCAGAACGATCCGGATAAGAGGGGTGAACACCAGGGGTGATTCCCTTTGATTTCGCAGCGGTTAGCATGGTTCTCATGGATTTTGATGATCCGGCATGACCGCCGCAAGCGATGTTGCAACTGGAGATAATGTTCATGATCTCTATGTCACGTGCGATGCCTGCTGGAGTTTCATCCTCGCCAAGGTCTGCATTGAGATCGATAATGGATGTCATGGCCAGAAACCCAAAGCGCGTGCGATCAAGCGGAACCCTAAGGCAGTGGTGATCAGCAAAATGGCTGCGCCCAAGATATTGGCCTTGAGGCCGTTTGCATACTGGCCCAGGAGTTTCCTATCATTGGCCAATTTAAGGAGAAAAACCGCCACGATTGGAAGCAGCAGTCCATTGGCAATCTGGGCAACAAAGATCAATTCGACCGGTCGATATCCGAGTAAAGATGCTGAGGCTCCGGAGATGATCACGACAAGTGCGCCGATCTGAAACGGTCTGCGGGAACGGGAAGACTTGAAAATCTCTTGCATGATATAGCCGGTAGCCAAGGGGGCGGTGATGGCAGACGTCAGCCCCGCTGCAAATAGTCCCGCACCGAGAGTGAAGGTCGCCATGCTGCCGAACAAGGGTGTGAGTTGTCCGGCCATATCGACCGCGTTTTCTATGCTCTTGCCACTTCCGAAAAGACTGGCCGCTGCCGTTGCCAAAATTGTGATTGAAACCAGCCCGCCGATGCCGATCGAAATTGTGTTGTCCAATTGTGCTTCAGGCATTTGCTCGGCATCCCAGCGCTGGCGCACGCTGGCAGCATGAAGAAACAGATTATAGGGCACAATCGTGGTGCCAATGAGCGCGATAGCGGTCATCAGGCCGCCTTCGGGAATCGAAGGCACAAACCCCTGCAGCACGGCTCCTAAATCCGGTCTGATGAGCAAAAAGGTCATTAGAAATGCTGCGCTCATCAAGATCACCAGAGCTATCAGGACATTCTCGATCCATTTTGGTTTCGAGAATATCAGCATGGCTGCTGACAACAGGGCAATGGTGACAATGATCGGCGCTATTCCAAAGGTCAACGGACCACCGGCAATGGCTGCCAACCCGAGCGCGGCACCAGACATGTTCCCCGCCTCATAGGCCGCATTGCCCATCACGAGAGCGCAAATCAGAAGCAGTGCCGCTAGCGCGCGTATGATGGGTGACCCGATGGATTTTAGCATCGCTTCTGCCAACCCGAGTTGCGTGACCAATGCGATACGGATGGCAAAGGACTGAAGAATGATCGTCGTAACCGTGGCAAATGCCAAGGCCCAAAGTAGCGCAAAGCCGAAATTTGCTCCTGCCAAAGTACATGCAGTAACGGTTCCCGGGCCGATGAATGCAGCCGAGACCATCATGCCGGGGCCGGGCCGGTAGCGGCTAAGTTTCATTGTCCTATGTGCAATTTGTTTAACCGTTCCATGGCCAGGGTTTCTCGCGATACCATTTGGTTATTACATATTTCGTGCCGCTTCGGACTTTCATTCCATGATGCAAAGTCCAATCGTTGACACTGCCGTCCCTGTTCCGGTTGTTCCAGCACAGCATGGTCCCTGTTTCCGGTGTAACGCTCTTCTTGAATTGGGTAAATCGCGTCGCTCCTCCTGCATCTGGTTCGTTCAGGTAGATCATGAAAGTCCAAGTGCGTTGCCCGGAGATTGAGCAGTATTTCTCAAAATCTCGACCATTGGGGTCGAAGAAATCTGTGTGTGCCTTGAATTCTTGTCCAACCCCGTAGCGTTGACCTTGCAATGGTTCTCCGAACTTCTTGTCGATGTCCGAAAAATTGCAGATATTCGCATCGATTTCTGCCACAAAACTATCAGAATGGTCGAGATCGCAGGTTTCACTGGTGCGGAAATAATTATCCCCATTTGGGTCAGCAATCGTTGACGGACGTCGTTTTTCGTCAATTTGTGCGATGAGTTTTAGGCATTGCTCGGGTTTGAGGAAGTTTTTGACGACGCAAAGTTCGATTTCCTTGCGCGGAAAGCGCTGTACTCGTCCCAATGCTGCGAGATAGTCAGCCGATGTATTATTGGCTTCTGTCATATGAACGTCCAAAACTGTACCTAACTACCGGACGTCACGATAAATGAATCCCCGTTGATCGCAACCGCTCTTTGCGGCTTGCTCAAAAAGGAATATAAGCGCGACTGATGCACAAAGCCGCAACAATGCCCTGCGATAGCAATGGCTTCACCCTAGTCGAGATGATGGTGGCCTTGTTCATTTTTGCAATGTTGTCGGTCGCAGGCGTTATCATGCTGCGATCTGCGGTCGATGCCGACGAAGTTACCGCAGGGAATCTCGGGCAGATGGCGGAGATGCAACGTTTCGTGTCGTTGATGGAAACTGATTTGAGTCAAGCACTGCCGCGGACCTACCGCGATGACCGTGGAGAGAGAATGCCGGCATTTTCAAGCGAGGCCGGTGGAAGAGGAACGTCTTTCCTTAATTTTACCCGCGGTGGTCAGAGCAATATCAATGGCGATGCCCGATCCAATCTGGAGCGGGTTGAGTATAGACTGACTGACGGAAAGTTGGAGCGATTGCGAAACCGGATGACCGACGGTGGTGCAATTGATCCGCCTGCGGTTCTTCTTTCAAACATTGATTCTGTGCAGCTTCGCTTTCGCGATAAACGAGGGCAGTGGTCCAATGACTGGCAGATAGAAAGGTTGGCGGAATTGCCGCGTGCGATCGAAATCGGATTTGAACAGGATGGCCGCCGCTATCGTCATCTGTTTCTGGTCGGGACGGGTTATTTGTGAACAAATTTCAAAACATTGGGGCAGGAAAAGAGCGTGGTGCTGCTCTGCTGACGGTCTTGTTGCTCGTTGCTGTGATCGCAATATTGGCCGCACATGGCATTGATCGGTTGGCCGGTGCGACCAAGCTCGCATCGAATGCGCGGGAATTGTCGCAAGCCAAAGCCTATCTGATAGCAGCAGAGACTATTGGAATGCAGTCAGCGGAACAAATTGTTTCAGTTTCTCCCGGTCGGACAATCAATGTCGGAGGCTGGAACGGTAGGGAACAAAAATTTCCCGTACCGGGAGGAATGATTGCGGCGTCGCTTGCCGACGGTGGTAATTGTTTCAATATCAACAGTCTCGTCACGCAGCGTGAAGATATTTTATTGGCTAGGCCGGAAGGATTGGCACAATTTGCGCGACTGATGGTTATGCTAGGAATCTTGGATGGAGATGCCGCTGACATAGCCGAATCAGTTTCTGACTGGATTGATAGTGATACGACCGCATCGCCGCGCGGGGCCGAAGACCAATATTATCTGCAGCAAGATCATCCGTATCGTACCGCCAATGCCCTGATGCTCGATGTCAGCGAGTTGCGAGCGATCAAGGGTATTACGGAAGATATATACGTTCGTTTGTCACCATGGGTATGCGCTTTGCCAACGACGGATCTCTCTCCTCTTAATATAAACACAATACGTCCGGAGCAGGCGATTCTGTTGGCAATGCTTGGTGATGTGCCCGCCGATTTGACCCTTGCGCGTCAGTTTCTAGGGCGACGACCAGAGTTGGGATATGCGAGCTTGAATGATTTCTGGGCACAATCTTATCCTGCCAGCTTGGGGGCAGGGGGAGATGTGCAAAGTCAGGTCAAGCTGACCACCCGCTGGTTTCGCGTTGATCTAGCCGTTGAGATGCAAAGTGCTCTTGTAGAGGAGCGGGCGTTGATTGATGCAGCGCGACAACCGGCACGGCTCGTCCATCGTCAACGTGGGGACGCATATTAATTCAGAATCTCCCTGCTAAATGCTTGACGATTGCTATTCGCTATCCCTATGCACCGCGGCGCAAAGCGGCTATATAGTGCGCAGCTTGTGGCGATCGTAGCTCAGTTGGTTAGAGCGCCGGTTTGTGGTACCGGAGGTCGGGGGTTCGAGACCCCTCGGTCGCCCCATTTTTCCCTGGAAAAGCGTAATAAAGATAAGGTCATAACCACGTGACCGTCCGCAAAGACCCTCTTTATTTGTAATTAAATTACGGCTATGAGACATTTAATTACTCAAATTTGCTAGGGATAACAGCATGAGCGTGATGTGGGATTTACCGGATTTCGATGGCCATGAAGCGGTCCATTTCTATCATGATGTGGAAACAGGCCTAAGCGCAATTGTTGCCCTGCACAGCACGCATCTCGGGCCGGGAGCCGGTGGTACTCGTTTCTGGCATTATGAAAACCGCGAGACGGCGGTCACCGATGCGTTGCGCCTCTCACGTGGCATGAGTTTCAAGAACGCGATGGCCGGCTTGCCATTGGGCGGCGGCAAGGCTGTGGTTCTTGCCGATCGAAATCGGACCAAAACGCCAGAAATGCTGGCAGCCTTTGGGCGGATGATCGATTCGCTTAATGGGCAATATGTGACTGCCGAGGATGTCGGGATGACGGCGGCTGACATGGTCGCGTTGACCAAAGAGACCAAATATGTATCCGGTTTGCCCGTCAGCAATTCGAAAGAAGCGGGCGGAGATCCAGGCCCCTTTACGGCGATGGGCGTATATCTGGGCGTGAAGGCAGCGGTGGCGCATAAGCTGGGTCGCGACACGGTGGATGGCGTTCACGTTGCGATTCAGGGCGTGGGCAGCGTTGGTGGCGGACTCGCCCGGCTGCTGGCCAAAGATGGCGCAAAATTGAGCATTGCCGACATAAACAAAGATCATGCCGCAGCGCTTGCGCAAGAGATTGGTGCAACGGTCGTGGGCCTCGACGACATCATGCGCATTGAAGCCGATGTGTTTAGCCCCAATGCCTTGGGCGCAATATTGGACAAAATTTCCATTGCTCATCTCAATGCCCCGATTGTCGCAGGCGGTGCCAATAACCAATTGGCCACGCCGGAAGATGGACAGCGATTATTTGATCGCGATATTCTTTTCGCTCCGGATTATGTGATCAACTCCGGCGGGATTATCAGCGTAGGTCTGGAATATCTTGGCGATGGCGATGTTCAGGAAGTGAACCGCCGGGTGGCAATGATTCCCGAACGCCTGACCGAGGTCTGGGACCGAAGCGCGTCGCAAAAATTGCCGGCTTCGGATGTCGCAGACAATATGGCCATGGCCTTGATCGGGCGGGCTTAGGCACTGCTTAAAGTTGACATAGAACAACCTTTTTGTTTGCATCAGGATCGACTAAAAATCCTAGCCTTCTAACCTTTATGAAGCTTTGTCCCGGACTCGAGTGTAACCTTTAAGCCTCGCGATCTGTCCCGGGAGACCGATATGCCGCGCTGATTGATTTGGACTTGTTCATTTGTCAAAGAGCCTGTCCCGCGCATGAGGAGGGACCGACCCGAAGCTAATGGATCCCGCCGGTTGTAGGAAAGAAGATTCCTTCCGCACGTGTCACAACAATTATGGCGCCACGGCGGCTTTTATCTTCGACCAGCTGACCAGCTTGAAATTTTGCGTGCCACCTTCATTGGCACCATCCTGGACCACCATCAGGCCTTCAGGATAGGCCGGGCCAAAATTACCCGGCTTGACTTCGATGCCGTCTGTTTCAGATGTACCGTCAATGGCGCCGTCTATCAGCCGGAAGCGGTTCACATAGGCGCCCGATGTCAGATCATAGAGCACATAGGCATTGTCGCCTTGGCTGGAGGCCACCAGATAGCCGCCATTCGCACCTGCAGGAGCCAACGCCAGCCCTTCTACATCGGCGACCAGCTGGCGGCCATCAATATTGGCAAAAGGTTGCGGTTCGAATTTGTCGGCGTCGAGTTCGAACAGCCATATACCGCTATTCTCTTCCCCCACATAAAGGCGACCGGTGCGATCATCTACAACACAGCCTTCCGGTTGTGTGGCGAGCTTAAATTGGCGCGAAATATCGGCTTTCGGCTTGCCATTTTCAAATGACAATTTGATCTCGCGAACAAACCCGCTTTTTTCAATCATATAGGCAAAAATCTCACCGCCGCTGTCCTGACCAAAGCAAAACCCGTAAGCTTCACCCGCGCCCGCTGGAAATTTGCCCCATGGTTCCAATTTGGCGCTATCTCGATCGAGCTTGTACAGGCCGATATGGGCATTGGCGCGATCGTTGCGGACGCTAGCCCCGACCAATATGGTTTTTCCTCCCGCAATATCGATTTCGCGAAGATCAACATTGTTGAGTTCACCTTCGGCCAGGAAGGATTTTTTCGATCCATCCAGCCCGTAGACATAAAGTCCCGCCCGTTTGTCGGTACCGATTATCAGGCTTTTTGCAGGATTTTCGCTGTTGCGCCAGATTGCTGGATCATCCGCCGCATCGCGATTGACCGTGCCGACCGGAACGGTCTCTGCGTCCGCGGTCAGGCCGACAGTCGGCATGGAATTATTTGCGATGGTTGTCGTCGTGCAACTGGCCAGGATGCCCAGCAGGAGAATGGGTGCTGTTTTTTTCATCACATTGTTATCTTTGCGCCAAATTTGAACGTCGATCCATATGCTTCATATTGCAGCAGCCGCTTGCGCGTATCGAAATTCTGATATGCGAAATATTTGGCATTGTTGATGTTGATCCATTCGGCAAATAGCCGGATATTCTTGCTCAGCTTCCATTTCACACTGGCATCCAGTTGGAAGTGATTGTCGACATAGCGATCCTCACCCGCATCCGCGCCAAGCTCGTCGAGATACCGGTCACGATAAGTCCCGGCCAACCGGAAATCGAAAGGACCTTTCTCATATCCCAAAACCGCGTTGAACGTGTGTTTTGAGCTGCTCGGCAGAGCGATGGTGCGGAGGTTGGTGATATCGCCATCGGTCGGCACCGTGCCACTGGCATCGGTATAAGTGTAGTTTAGATTGACCAGCAGCCCATCAAACGGGTCGGGCAGGAAAGAGAATGCCTGAGCAAATCCCATTTCAAAGCCGAATACTTCCGCGCTGGTGCCATTGATCGGTATGGTCGCTTCGTCAAAATCGATACCGAACCGCGTGCCATTCTCTTCAAAGGAACTGACGATGAAATTTTTGATGTCCTTGTAAAAGATATTGGCTGTAATCGCGCCATTGGAACTGAAATAATATTCAGCCGACGCGTCAAAATTCCAGGCTTCATATGGCTGGAGATCGGGATTGCCAAATTCACCTTCGCGTTCGTTATCGTCATTTTGTTCGACAGCAAATCTTGGAGCAAGATCAGAAAGGTTGGGCCGGACAACGCTGCGATAGCCTGCGGCGCGGAAAACGAGATTGGATTGTGGTTCAAACCGGATGTTGAGGCTCGGCAGCCAGTCATCATAGCTTCGGGTAAATCCATTGGGTGTCACGAACACTGTGTCGTCGGCTAGCGTTACACCGTTAAACAGCGCATCCTCTTCCACCAGCGTGACGGTATTTGCAGAAATGACATTTTCGGTCCGTTCAAAACGGACACCACCGATGATCCTGAGCGTTTCGCTGTCCCAGCGACCCAAAAGATAGCCGGCGTAAATATCCTCCTGATTGACATAGTCAGAGACGGCTGAATCAAACTGGCTGTCAATATTCTGCAGTTCAAAATCACCGAAATTGGCGCGAAAATAGTCGGTCGCTCCGGTGCGGCTGACGACGGGCCCCAGATCGGCAATCCGGTAGGTTTGCTGGCCCAGTACATTGGCAAGTGTGTAGCTTCCTGTGCTGTCTTCATAAAATTCAACATCACCATTGAAACTTTTCTCGCGCCAACGGCCTTTGAAACCTGCCTGGACGGTAAAGTCGCCGCTGCCCATTGCAAAGATGTGAGACACATCCAGTCGGGTTGAAAATTCTTCATCCTGCGCATCGGAGAGAGTGGTTAGCTCTATGTCATCAAGCGCATATAGGCTTGCATCATTGGCCAGCGTGGAGCCGGAGGCGTAGCTGAAGAGCGGGACTCGTTCGTCGCTATAGTCAAACAGCACACTGACGCCGTCGCCATCAAAATCCCGCGAAAATTTGGTGGGGTCGACCGAACCATTTTCATATTCGCTCGATTTCGACCAACTGCCCGAATATTCAATCTTCCATGGCCCCGTTTCGGTTTTGCCACCGAGAACAACAGAACGAATTTTCTGACTTTCAGAGCGGTCTTTCATGTCGCGCTCGATTTCAATTTCGCCATCGGCATCATCAAATAGCGCACTGTTCGCGTTACCGCCGCTCGCCTCCTCGTCTAGCTTGAAGGTGGTGCGTCCGCGAAATTCCTGATCGTCAAACTGGCTGTAGATGCCGCGGATATATAGTTCGGTGCTGTCGCTGGCGCGAAAATCAAAGGACAATGAAGCGCTGATCCGTTCCCGTTCGACATCATAGTCGCGATACTGGACTTCGTCGGCATATGTGACGCCATCATCATTAATATCCCAGCCTTCTGCCTCGATATTGTCGGTTTCAAACTTGCGGTTATAATAAGAAAAGCCGCCGGCGACGCCGATATCATCGGTCAATCGCGTGGAGAAATCTATACTGCCTTTAGGCGTGACGTCGCTGGAATATTCGTTGTAACTGCCTTCGATCTTTCCCGTCAGCAGGTCTTTCTTGCGATCAAATGCGCTGACTGTGTTGATCTCGATCGATGCGCCGATCGTATCCCCATCCATATCCGGTGTAAGCGATTTTTTGATTTCGACGGATTCGATGAGGTCGCTGGAAATGACATCCAGCGCAACCGACCGGACATCGCTTTCGGGAGAGGGGATGCGCACGCCGTTCAACGATGATGCGTTGAGATTGGGGTCCAGTCCCCGGACCGAGACAAAGCGGCCTTCGCCTTGGTCGTTCAGGATATTGATTCCGGGTACCCGGCGAAGCGACTCGGCAACGTTCTGATCGGGAAATTGGCCAATGGCATCGCGCGTCAGAACAGAGGATATGCCATCCGCTTCGCGTTTGCGGGATAACGCGCTCGCCTGGTTTGCACTTTGGCCAATGACCAGGATTTCATTGCCGGATCCGCCGCTGAGGATGATATCGGCCTGTGAAAGGCCTGTTTCGGTCACCGTAACCTGGGTTTTCACGGTGTCAGCGCCAACATAGCGGGTCTCCAACGTGTAAGTGCCGGCAGGAACATCAGGGAATCGGTAACTGCCATCGCGCTCGGTGGTCACCACGCGATCCAGCTCGGTGATTCGCACTTGAGCTGATTGCAGGCCGCGGGTGTTGCTTGGGTCACTGACCACGCCGGCAATGGTCCCGGCCCAGGCGGATGCCGGCATCAGCAGCAGTGCGCCGGCTACTCCCGCCAATAACTCTCTGCGAAACGTAATATTTTTTGACATCTTATAACCTTCCATCGCCTTGTGTTGACGGCGATCTAGGCTTTTGCTGTGAAACTAATTTGCGATTGGAGAGACTCTGATGTGAATCATTTGCGGCTTTTTTGTTGCAACGCAAAAAGCGCAAAAACACTTGTCGCTTTGATCCGCTTCTGCCATCGAAACCGGCGATTGATGTTGATCATCCGTAACTTAGGCAATATCGCTTTACCCATGCACGCATATGCCAATCCCACCCGTTTCTTGTCGCTGGCTAGGCCGTTGACACCATTTTTGCTATTTGGCGGCATGGCCATGGTGCTGGTCGCTTGCATTTGGGGCCTGTGGGCCGTGCCCCCCGAAAAGCTGCAAGGTGATTCCGTAAAGATTATATTTGTCCATGTGCCCATGGCTTGGCTCGGCATGGCTGGCTGGACGGGTATTGCAATTGCCAGTATTTCTGAACTTATCTGGCGTCACCCTTTGGCGTCCCATGCTGCCCGTGCAATTGCGGTGCCCGGAGCATTGTTCGCTCTGCTTTGTCTGATCACTGGATCGATTTGGGGACGTCCGGCCTGGGGAACATGGTGGGTTTGGGACGGTCGTTTGACCTCTATGTTGGTGCTATTCTTTCTTTATCTGGCCTATATCGTGCTTGCCAATGAGACAAGCAAGGCCGGCGGTCAGAGCCGCATTGCCGCCATTTTCGGAGTTGTTGGCATCGTCAATCTGCCCATCATCCGTTTCTCCGTCGAATGGTGGGAGACCCAACATCAAGGCACGAGCATCAGTATCGTTGGGAAGTCCACGATTGATGCGCTCTATTTATGGCCTCTATTGGTTTCGGCGATAGGATTTTCTCTGCTTTTTGGCGCGATTGTGCTTATGCGGATGCGCGCCAGCCTGGCGCAAACCAAAGTCGATGCGCGGCTTAAGAGGATGGCAGCAGAATGAACCACTGGCCGTTTGTCATCGCATCCTATGCCTTTGTGCTGTTGGGCACAGCTGTAATCGTGGTTCAAAGCTATGGTGCCATGCGCAAGGCGGAAACGAAGGCAGATCAGTTGAGAAAACGCAAATGAAGGCAAAGCATCAAAGATTGACTCTGGCGGTGCTCGCGGTGGTTGCGCTGGTCGGAGCAGGTGTACTGGCGGCTTACGCATTGCAAGATCAAGCCAGCTATTTTTATACACCCTCCGATATTGCGAGCAAGAATCCCAATGTCGGTACAGCCATTCGATTGGGCGGTATGGTGGAGGAAGGTTCGATCCAGCGATCCACCGATGGCGTAACCGTACATTTTATTGTGCAGGACGGCACCGCTCAACAGCCGGTTACTTTTACTGGAATTACGCCTGATCTATTCGTGGAAGGCTCGGGCGTTGTTGCTGATGGAAAGCTTGATGCAAAGGGTGTTTTCGTCGCAGAAAAATTGCTCGCGAAGCATGATGAGAATTACATTCCCCGTGAGCTAGAAGGTATAGATATGACCGCTGGCAAACAAAAGACGGAGACGCTTGTTCAATGATCGCCGAAACCGGCCTGATCGCGCTTTGGCTCGCGGCTGCTCTTGCGCTCTTGCAATTTGTTGTAGGCGCGATTGGTTTGCGCACAGATCGAGACACGTATTTTACCGCAATCCGGCCGGTAGCGATCGCGCAAGGACTGTTTGTTACATTATCCTTCCTGCTTCTAATTTGGTTGTTCCTGCGATCCGACATGTCGGTCAAGCTTGTGGTTATGAACAGCGCATCTGTGAAGCCGCTGCTCTACAAATTTGCAGGTACCTGGGGCAATCACGAGGGGTCTATGTTGCTCTGGGTAACCGTCATGGGCATGGCGGGCGCCTTCATTGCTATGTTCGAACGGTCACTTCAGAACAAAACTTTGGTGGCAACTCTCGCGGCGCAAGCTTTTATCAGCCTGGGTTTTTACGCATTTCTGCTGGTGTCCTCTAACCCGTTCGAGCGTATGTTTCCCATTCCGGCCGAAGGGCAAGGGCTCAACCCTCTGCTCCAGGATCCTGGTCTCGCCTTTCACCCGCCAACGCTCTACTTCGGTTATGTCGGGCTTTCCGTGGCCTTTTCCTTTGCCGTTGGAGCCATGATCACGCGTGACGTCGGCGCGGCCTTTGCCAAGGCTATGCGGCCATGGGTGTTGGGAGCTTGGATTTTCCTGACGCTCGGAATTACAGCGGGCAGCTATTGGGCTTATTATGAACTCGGTTGGGGCGGCTGGTGGTTTTGGGATCCCGTTGAAAATGCTTCGTTGATGCCATGGTTGGCCGCTACCGCATTGCTGCATTCCGTGACTGTCTTGGCGACACGCGATAGTTTGCGGGCCTGGACATTGATGCTGGCCGTGGTCGCTTTCTCGATGTCGATGATCGGTACTTTTTTGGTGCGTTCGGGTATATTGACGAGCGTTCATGCCTTTGCGGTTGACCCCGAAAGAGGCAGTTTCATTCTCGCCCTTTTGGTCATCTATATTGGCGGAGCGATGGCGCTGTTCGCGCTGCGTGTTGGCACAGTGACGGAAGGCAAGCGTTTCGAATTGGTGAGTCGAGAAGGCGCTCTGGTTGCCAACAATCTTCTGCTGTCAGTCATTTTGGCACTCGTTTTTATTGGCACGCTTTATCCGTTGGTTGTGGAAGCCGTAACGGGCGACAAGCTGTCTGTCGGTCCGCCTTACTTCAACCTGGCAACTGGCCCGCTGGCGCTTGCTCTCGTCGCTGTGATGGCGGTCGGTCCTCTTTTGCGATGGCGGCGTGACGATCCAAAGACATTGCTGAATAGGATATCGATACCGATTCTCATTGTTGCCGTTGCCTTGTTTGCGCTGGTCTTGTTCACCACGGACATGTCCGTTCTGTCTCTTCTGGGCCTGGCGCTGGCGGCAGGCATTGCTGTGGCTAGTTTCGCGCCGCTGTGGAAACGCAATCTGCGCCGCACGCCGCTTCACACCTATGGCATGATCATCGCGCATTTTGGCATCGCCGTTGCGCTTGCCGGCATGGCCAGCGAAAGCAGCTTTACGGAAGAGAGATTGGTGGCCGCCACGCCAGGTGATGAAATTAGCGTCAACAATTGGAAGTTGAAGTTTGAAGCGATTGAGCCTGTTGCGGGGCCAAATTGGACTGCACTGGAAGGGCGGATCACAGCGCAATATGGCGATGGTGTCATCCATGAAATAGAACCGCAAAACCGTATGTTTGCAGCCGCGCAAACCCAAACCAGCGAAGCGGCGCTGCTGACGCGTTGGAATGGGCAGCTTTACGTGGTGCTCGGTGAAGGTGACAGCGAAGGGCGTTGGCAAATCAGAGTATGGTGGAAGCCATTTGTCCCCTTGATCTGGTTCGGTGGCATATTGGTGGCGCTGGGCGGGCTTCTGGCGATGATTGGCCGCTTGCGGCGTGGTTATAAGCAGCGCAAGCAGCGGGAATTTGTCGAGGCGATGCTATGAACCGTTGGTTGCTCTGGCTACCGCTGGTGCTTTTCGGCATTTTTTTCGCTGCGGTGGCGACAGGCCTGGTCATGCCGAAGGACGATATCATCGAAAGCAAGATGGTCGGCAAGCAGATGCCGGCCTTTGCGTTACCTGCCGCCATTGAACAGCGCCCGTCTCTTAGCAACGCGGATCTGGTGAAGGGTAAGCCGACTCTGCTGAATGTTTTCGCGAGTTGGTGTGTGCCGTGCATCGCGGAAGCCCCGCAATTGCTGGCTTTGCAGCGCGCAGGCGTTGAAATTAATGGAATTGCCAGCCGTGACACGCCTGAAGATATTGCCAATTTTCTGAACCGCTGGGGCAACCCTTATGCGCGGATCGGGACCGACACAACGAGCAAAGTTCAATTGGAATTGGGATCGTCCGGCGTTCCTGAAACATTTGTGATTGATGGCAATGGTACGATCGTCCACCAGCATATCGGCGATATCCGTCAAGAAGACGTCGCCAAGCTGCTCAAATTGCTAGAGGATGCAGGATGAAGCGATTTCTAGTTCTGCTTTTGATGTGTCTAGCCGCACCAATTGCTGCGCAAACCGGCCTGCCGCCTGCACCATATGCCAATAAACAATTGGCTGATCCGCAGCAAGAAGCTGCTGCTCGCAGCCTGATGGAAGAATTGCGGTGTCTGAAGTGTCAAAGTCAGTCGATTGCCGATAGCAACGCCCCGATGGCAGGAGACATGCGCAGCCAGGTTCGCGAACGTATCGCCGTTGGCGAAACACCCGAGGCTGTCAGAAGCTGGCTTATTGAGCGCTATGGCAACTGGGTATCTTATGATCCGCCGATCGCGTCCGCCGTCACTTGGCCTCTCTGGATTGCACCTATTTTCTTGCTACTTGCAGCCATGTGGCTGGCGCGGGGCCGTTTCCGCAAATCCAAAGGCGACAAATAATGGGTTGGATCATTCTCTTTCTATTCGTGCTGATCTGTGCGGTTGCCTTGCTCAAACTCGGAAAATTGTCGCGGCCTACATATGAGATCACTGCCGCCGCACTGCTGCTCGGTGTCGCCGGATACGCTTGGCAGGGCAATCCCGGCATGGCAGGAATCTCTGTGATTCCAACCGAAAAACCCAATAGTTTCGACGATGATATGATCGATGCTCGAAATGAAATGGGAGAGCGTTTCGGTTCGGCAAAAGAATGGCTGATTTTTTCCGATTCCCTCAATCGAGCCGGGAAGCACGGTGCCGCAGCCAATTACTTGCGCAACGGGGTCAAAGAACATCCCGATGACCCAGACCTTTGGGTTGGATTGGGCAATGCACTGGTGGTACATGCCGATGGCGTTATTACGCCCGCTGCGCAATTTGCGTTCCAGAAAGCTGCGAACCTATCGCCTGAACATCCCGGTCCTCCGTTCTTCCTCGGACTGGCCTATGCGCAATCAGGCAAGATTGATCAGGCCCGCGCGATTTGGACAGAATTGCTGAAGCAGAGTGATGCCGATGCCCCGTGGAGAAAAGACCTCGAGTCGCGCTTAGCCACCATGGAACAGATGCAACCGGCCCTTCCGGTGGAGCCGACAGATCCGACAGGACAGTAAAAACACTGGATTTTGAATGGGTTGATATTCCCAAGCCGTGGTTTTGTTGCGCCTGCTAAATGCTGGTGCTAAGCGCTCGCGCTTGCTGAAATCAATGTCAGTAAAACATCGTTGTGTCCAAATTGATCGGGGTACGCCTTAACGGCCAACCAATGTCTGCAGAACCAACAGAAAGCGCAAATGCGCAAGGCGGCACGGTGCAAACCCATGGCTCGCCTCAGCGCAATACGGCCATTGCCAAGCTGGCAGCTGGCGCGATTGGTATTGTGTTCGGTGATATTGGCACGAGCCCGCTTTATGCGTTTCGTGAAACGTTCATTGGCGCACATCCGCTGGAATTGGATCGCATCCATGTTCTGGGCGTCGTCAGTCTGATTTTCTGGTCGATGACGCTTGTTGTCACGATCCAATATGTCACCATCACTATGCGGGCCGACAACAAAGGGCAGGGGGGCAGCCTAGCGCTTGTGGCCCTTATTTCCGGGGTGATGCGAAAATCCAAATATGGCTGGCTGGCGATATTGCTCGGTGTGTTCGCGACGGCACTTTTCTATGGTGACAGTATGATCACACCCGCGATTTCGGTGCTTTCTGCGGTTGAAGGATTGACCGTTGTTCAGCCGGGATTGGGACATTTGGTCATTCCAATCGCCCTCACATTGTTGATATTCCTATTCCTGCTCCAATCCCGCGGAACTGCCAAAATCGGCGCTTTGTTCGCGCCGGTAATGTTCGTTTATTTTCTTGTCATCGGCACCCTCGGTATCATTCAGATTGTCAATCATCCTTCAATTCTATTCGCCTTCAACCCCTGGTATGCGGTGCAATTTTTTATAACCGACGGGATGAAGGCATTTTTGGCGTTGGGTTCCGTTGTTTTGGCCGTGACGGGTTCCGAAGCGCTGTTCGCCGACATGGGGCATTTCGGCAAAAAGCCGATGCGCGTCGCTTGGTATGGTTTTGTCATGCCTGCGTTGCTGTGTAACTATTTTGGCCAGGGTGCGATGATCCTATCCCTCGACGCGGCTGGAGCAACCGAAGCGATCAAGAGTCCGTTTTTCATCATGGCCCCAGAGTTTCTTCGATTGCCGTTGGTAATCTTGGCGACGATAGCGACCTTCATTGCCAGCCAAGCCGTGATATCGGGGTCGTTTTCGGTCACTCATCAGGCGATTCAACTCGGTTTCATTCCACGTTTGACGATCAAGCATACCAGCGCTTCTGAAGCGGGCCAAATCTACATCCCCTTCGTGAACTGGACTATCATGATCGCTGTGATCCTGTTGGTTCTGACCTTCCAGAGCTCGAGCAATCTGGCGTCAGCTTATGGTATTGCTGTGACCGGGGCGATGTTCATCGATACCTGCCTGCTGGCGATTGTTATGGTGGTCTTGTGGAAGTGGAAGCTTTGGTATGCGGTTCCGATATTGGCTGTTTTCTTCATCGTTGACGGGGCTTATTTCGTAGCCAATCTGACCAAGGTTCCGGATGGCGGCTGGTTCCCCTTGGCCGTCGGTGGCGTCGCTTTCATCATCCTGACAACATGGGCGAAGGGGCGGCAGATCATGCGGAAAAACATGGCTGAATCAGCCATGCCGATCGAAGTGTTCACCAAATCTGCTGCCAACAGCGCCACGCGCGTTCCGGGCACTGCAATTTTTATGGCGTCTTCGTCCGAAGGCGTGCCGTCTGCGCTGCTTCACAATATCAAGCACAATAAGGTCATCCACGAAAGGGTGGTCATCCTGACCGTCAACATTCAGGATATTCCTACCGTGCCGGCGCACAAGCGATGTGAAGTGAAGGATCTTGGCCACGGGTTCTACAGACTGATTCTCCACTTTGGTTTCATGCAGGAGACCGATGTTCCCGAAGCTTTGAAAGAGGTCAAAGAATGCGGGATGGAATTTGATATGATGACAACCAGTTTCTTCTTGTCGCGCCAGACCTTGCTGCCATCCAAAAAACCGGAGATGATGATCTGGCGAGAGAAGCTCTTTGCTTGGCTTCTGCGGAATGCTGCGACAGCTATGGAGTTTTTCAAACTGCCCACCAATCGCGTGGTCGAACTCGGTAGTCAGATGGAAATCTAAAGGCGGAAAGAACGGCTGGATTGGCGGGGAGCATGGCTTCAGGCCTGGTCAAGATCATTGGTGGGCCGGACATCCAAATTTAAGGAGCAGTTCATGGCAGGGCGCATCAAATATTTGGTGGCCTATCGCGGCGCGCTCTACTAAATAGCGGGCATCCGATTCTTACCACAGGAACTGACCATGCGCATTGCCATTGCCTCTGATCATGCCGCTCTCGAAATGAAAGCCGCTTTGGTTGATTGGCTAACAGAAGCGGGCCATGAGGTCAGCGATTTGGGCCCGATGACACCAGACAGCGTAGATTATCCAGACTATGGATATAAGTTGGCCGAAGCGGTTGCTTCAGGCAGTGTGGAGCGTGGAGTGGCACTCTGTGGTTCCGGCATTGGAATTTCAATCGCTGTTAATCGCAACCCGGCCTGCCGCTGTGCTTTGGTGTCCGAGGGATTGTCAGCGAAGCTATCACGCGAGCATAATGATGCGAATGTGATCGCCATGGGCGCGAGGCTTGTCGGAATTGAGATTGCGAAAGATTGTCTTGATGTCTTTTTGAAAACACCATTTGGCGGTGATCGACACCAGCGCCGCGTCGACAAACTGTCGGCCCCACAAGTTGAAGGAGTAAGCGCATGAGCAACGTCGCAGATATACAAGATATCCGGCAGACCGGTTTTTTTGATTTTTCCGTTGATGAGAGCGACCCGGCGGTTGCCGGTGCGATTAATTCTGAATTGGCGCGCCAGCAAAATCAGATTGAGCTGATCGCGTCGGAAAACATTGTTTCCAAAGCGGTTCTTCAGGCGCAAGGCTCTATCTTCACCAACAAATATGCCGAAGGATATCCAGGGCGTCGCTATTACCAAGGTTGCGCGCCGTCAGATGATGTCGAGACTTTGGCAATCGACCGCGCCAAACAGCTTTTTAACTGCGGATTTGCCAATGTTCAGCCGCATTCCGGGGCGCAGGCCAATGGCGCTGTGATGCTGGCTTTGGTCAAGCCGGGCGATACAATTCTCGGCATGTCTCTGGATGCCGGCGGACATTTGACCCACGGTGCAAAACCGGCTCAATCAGGCAAATGGTTCAATGCGATCCAATATGGCGTCAATGGTGACGACCACCTCATCAACTATGAGGAAGTTGAAGCGCTCGCCAAGGAACATCAACCCAAATTGATCATTGCCGGAGGCTCTGCCTATCCCCGCCAGATTGATTTCGCGAAATTCCGCGCCATTGCTGATGCTGTTGGCGCAATTTTCATGGTCGATATGGCCCATTTTGCCGGGCTTGTTGCATCCGGACTGCATCCAAGCCCGCTTGATCATGCTCATGTTGTCACGACAACCACTCACAAGACTTTGCGCGGTCCTCGCGGCGGGATGATCCTGACCAATGACGAAGCTATTGCCAAGAAGGTCAATTCTGCCGTCTTTCCTGGTTTGCAGGGCGGGCCTTTGATGCATGTGATTGCTGCAAAAGCCGTTGCTTTCGGCGAAGCACTGCGACCCGAGTTCCAGAGCTATTCGGCAGCGGTCATCGAAAATGCCAAAATCCTTGCGGCGACGCTCAAGGAACGTGGTGCTGATGTCGTGGCGGGCGGCACCGATACGCATTTAGCGCTGATTGACCTGTCGCCTCTGGGAATCACCGGTCGTGACGCCGACGAAGCACTCGAACGGGCAGGCATTACCTGTAACAAGAACAGTATCCCCAATGATCCGCAGCCACCGATGAAAACCAGTGGTATCCGCGTAGGATCTCCTGCCGGGACGACCCGTGGTTTTGGCCCAGCCGAGTTCCGGTTGATCGGAGAAATGGTTGCCGATGTGCTGGACGGCCTGCGCGAAAAAGGCGAGGGAGGTGATCCCGAGGTCGAAGCCGACGTCCGTGAACGGGTTCAGTCACTATGTGACCGTTTCCCGATCTATCAGGATTAACCAGAAAGACAGATCATGCGTTGCCCCTTTTGTGCCCATGACGATAGTCAGGTCAAAGACAGCCGTCCCACCGAGGACAATACGACGATCAGACGCCGGCGTCAGTGCGAGAGCTGTGGCGCGCGGTTCACGACATTTGAGCGGGTACAGCTTCGCGAAATCACGGTCGTTAAAAGCGAAGAACGTAAGGAGCCGTTTGATCGGTCGAAGATTGACCTGTCGGTATCCCTCGCCTGCCGCAAACGGGGTTTGGCCCAGGAACAGATGGATCAACTTGTTTCTGGGATCCAGCGTCAGTTGGAAACCAGCGGAGAAACCGAAATTCCTTCTCAGAAAATTGGCGAGATGGTGATGGAAGGTCTGAAAACGCTTGATAGCGTCGCCTATATCCGTTTTGCTTCGGTCTATAAGGATTTTACGGAAGCGAAGGATTTTAAGGAATTCGCCGGAAGCGTAAAAGACGTCGGCGGCGCGTGACCAAGCAGCCCGCAATCATATTGGTCAATCCCCAGCTCGGTGAAAATATAGGAAAAGCGGCACGTGCGATGCTCAATTTCGGATTGACCGAAATGCGTATCGTCAATCCGCGCGACGGTTGGCCCAATCCGGCGGCCGGCCCAACGGCATCAGGCGCAGACCAGGTGCTGGAACATGCACAGGTCTTTGAGACAACGGCTGAAGCCGTGGCGGATTGTTCGCATGTCTATGCGACGACGGTGCGGAAACGCGGTATGACAAAGGCGGTCCTCGCACCTTGGGAAGCTGCAGAAGATATGGCGCAGGCGAGCGGCAAATGCGCTATCTTGTTTGGACCGGAGCGATCTGGTCTCGAGATAGTCGATGTCGAACTAGCGCGGAAGATCATTACCGTGCCGATAAACCCTGAGTTCGGATCCCTCAATCTGGCGCAAGCCGTCATCCTCGTGGCCTATGAAATTTCCAAATTGGATAGCGTCGCCAATGTTCAGCCTACGCTGGAGAAGAGAACGGCGGAACCGGCTCCGCAAAAGGAGCTCGACATGTTCTACGAGCATCTGGAACGGGCGCTGGATAAAAATGGCTATTTCTATCCCCCTGAACGGGCAGTTGCGACGAAAGTTACGCTGCGGAACATGCTCACCAAGCCGGCATGGACGAACGAAGAGGTCAAGACATGGCGCGGGGTTGTGTCTTCTCTAGAAAGGCCACCGCGCAAGGATAAGGCCAAAAAATAGCTTGATAAGGCTATTTGCGGAGCTGGTCCCATTTTTGGGTTTCATAGCTTATTGACGTTTCAACCAGCATTTCCCAGATCGCAGCCATCGTTGGAACCGGGACTCCGGCTGTTTCCGCCAGCTGTTTTACATTTTGTAAAACGGTTGCTTTACGGGCTTCATCGCGGACGAGGTTGCGATCTTGCTTGATCCGGGCGGCGGCATCCATGCAGGCAAAACGCTGTGCCATCAAGCCGATCAGCTCCGCGTCGATACGGTCAACTTGTTCCCGCACGTCGGTCATGGTTTCCATGGGCGGCAATGTTTGTCGATCTGTCATGCCAGCGCATTAATCGCGCGCCGATAGAGAGTCGAGGCTTGTCGGCCATTTGCGCAAGATTTCTGCGGGCTAAGGGTGTTGACAATGATGCGTTTGCTCGCCATAGGCGCGCTCTTGCAATTGGTCCCGCACCCCGGTGAAGCGGCGGCCGCATCAAGACTATGGTTTTGATGGTGCGCTCCGGGAAGACGTATAAACAGCAAATCAGGAGTCATGGATATGACCAAACGTACCAGTTCTAAATATAAGCTCGATCGCCGTATGGGCGAGAATATTTGGGGTCGCCCCAAATCACCCGTCAATCGTCGTGACTATGGCCCAGGCCAGCACGGTCAGCGCCGCAAGGGCAAGCTTTCCGATTTCGGTATTCAGTTGCGCGCCAAGCAGAAGCTTAAAGGCTATTATGGCGATGTGACGGAAAAACAGTTTCGCCGCGCTTATAAAGAAGCCGCAGCGATGAAAGGCGATACCAGTCAGAATCTGATCGGCCTGCTTGAGCAGCGTCTCGACATGGTTGTCTATCGCGCCAAGTTTACCCCTACCATCTTCTCTGCTCGTCAGTTGGTGAGCCACGGTCACATCCGGGTGAACGGCGTTAAATGTAATGTTGCATCGCGTAAGGTTGTCCCTGGTGATGTTGTCTCGCTGAGCGACAAGGCAAAAGAAATGCTGCTGGTTATTGAAGCACAGAGCTTGCCAGAGCGTGAAATTCCAGAATATGTAACACCAGACGGTACGGACAAAGTAACCTATGTCCGCATCCCGACATTGGATGAAGTGCCTTATCCGGTAACCATGGAACCTAATCTGGTTGTCGAATTTTATTCGCGCTGATTGTTTTCAATGAAATTAAAAAAAGGCGGCTTTCACAGCCGCCTTTTTTTTGTGTTCATTTCCAAACCGATTATTTCGGGAGAAACGCCGCCGATTTGGTGAGCATTTCGGATCGAGCCTGAGAGTTCCATAGCCCGTGTGCGAGCTTCTCATATTCAATATAAGTGACCGACTTTCCTGCACTTTCCAATCGGTTCTTCATCAACCGAGAATGTTGCACGTCAACATTTTGATCATAATCTCCATGAAACATCAGCACAGGTGCCTTGATCTTGTCGACGTTTCGAGCGGGCGATCCTTGTGAAACATGAGGGCCATTGCCCACAAAGTCTCGCACGACCGCGCTGCCATAAGTGTGTTTGGCATTTGTCTTCAACGTGCTCAGATCGGTGACCGGAGCGATCGCAATGACAGCTTTGAACAGGTCGGGTGCCAGCACGGCGGATTGCAGCGCAGCATATCCGCCATAGGACCAACCTATGATCGAGAGCGCCTCCGGTTTGGCAATGCCTTCGGAAACCAGCCATCTTCCCGCATCCGTCACGTCACCGACTGATGTCCGCCAAGATTGAAAACCATTTTTTTGATACCAAGCATCGCCATATCCTGATGAACCCCGGAAGTTGGGCTGGATAACCGCAAAGCCCTGGCTGGCGAAAAACTGAGGTAGCCAATCGAAGCCCAGTGTGTCGCGGCTTTCTGGCCCACCATGTGGCATCACAACCGCGGGCAATCCCTTGCCATCAGATCCGGGAGGCAAGGTCAGATAGCCCGGAATCATAGTCCCGTCGGCCGCGGGATAGGATATGGGTTTGACGGTCGCCAGAGTTTCTTTCTCTGCATAAGGCCGGATGCCCAAAAGTGGCTCCAGTTTCATTTGCGTCCGGTCAAACAAATAATATTGTCCGGGGTCTGTGTCCGATGTTGCATAGAGCAGCAACTTGCTCTCATCCGCGCTTGCATCGGCAAATCCGATGGAGATGTTGTTAGACAATGCCTTCGCTAGGCTGCTCCTGAGCTTTTGCAGCTTCTCGTCAAAATAATGTGCCTCGCGTGCCTCGACAACATAGCTTGCGCCCACGATCCG
Source organism: Parasphingorhabdus sp. (assembly GCF_039982395.1). Lineage (GTDB taxonomy): Bacteria > Pseudomonadota > Alphaproteobacteria > Sphingomonadales > Sphingomonadaceae > Parasphingorhabdus. Next base: position 811,077 of record NZ_JBDWYO010000006.1, on the reverse strand, counting down.
TCTCTTGCGGCCAATCCTAACGAGTCCGTCGACGTCGACTTCATCATGGGCGAATATCACTTCCGATTCTCCGGTCCCATCCAGTGCCTTTGTCACCAACGCCTTCCGGCCGTTGACTGTCTCATAGCCGAAAATGCGATTGGTTGTTGGGTCAACCGCATGGGGACTGAAGCCCGTGCGATCTGCGTAATTTAGTTCGGTCAATCTTTGCCAACTGCCATCTTTCTTGAAAAAATATTTAATTTCGCCGCTGTTTCTCTCGGTGCGCCCTAGCTTTGTCCTCATACCCATGATCCGGACATTGCCTTCACCATCGGTAATATATCGTGTGGCTTCGTCTTCCGGGCGTTCGATGACTTTGCGTTTGCCAGTAATTGTGTCCACCCGCTCCACCGCAAGACCTCTGGCACTGTTGCCAATTCGTGATCCCGCGCGTGATTTCTCGAGGTGCCACTGGGTCATCAAAATCGCATTATCTTCATCCGGAAGCCAGTCTATCACCTGCCCGCCATATAGGGTGAAGCCCACGGTGCCTTGCCGCTGTTTCCGAGTCAGAAGCTTTGGATTGGCTCCATTTGCATCAACTGCAAAAATATTAGAAAAACTGAATATGTCACCGGCATATTCTTCGATTCCGGCAACCTGACAAACCAGGCGTGTATTGGAAACCCAATTGCACCAGTCAAGACTTTCCGGGTCACCCGAAGAGCTGGTAACGCGCAAAGGTCCGCCACCTTTTGTTAGATCGATTGTATATAGGTCGGTGGTTTTCCCAGGGCCGGGAGAAACGAACGCGACTTTGGAACCGTCCGGAGAGAGGCTGATATCTGTCACACTTGGCAACGCGCCGAAGATTTTGGCTTTCTCATTGGCCGAAGCGGCAGGAATTGTGATGGCCGTGGTTACGGCGAGCGAAACAAATACTAAACTATGACGAAACACAAAAATCCCCATTTTGAAATACCCTATAGTAAAGCATCGCGAAAATGACCTCGCTTGGCAAGTCTTACTTCTCAGCGGGAACGCTTCTTGCCTTGCAGAATATCGTCTGCCATTGGGTGAACAATGTTTTTCGGAACTGATGATTTCAGAAGGATAGCTTTATGTTGAAACGGTCGCTTTTGTTGTTTCTCGTGCCGTCGCTGGCGCTGACGGGCTGCAAAAAAATTGAAGAGAATGAGGCTGCGCTGGCGTTGCTTGAAGTCGTTGCGCCGGAGTTATCGGTTGAAACGATGAAATCTATCACCGAAGAACTCTCCTCTGACGCTTATGAAGGCCGGGCTCCCGGGACGCCAGGAGAGGCAAAGACGCTTGCGCTTCTGACGGCTAAATTCGAGGCCGCCGGGATTGAGCCAGGAAATGGTGATAGCTGGTTTCAGGATGTCCCGCTTGTTTCGATCGAAGCGAAGAATGTTTCGCCGCTAACGGTGACCGGCGGTTCGGAAAATATGAGTTTCTCATATGGCCCTGAAATGGTGGTTACCAGCTATCAGGAACAACCCAAGATTGATGTGGCGAATAGCGACATGGTCTTTGTTGGCTATGGTGTGAACGCACCGGAGCGTGGCTGGAACGACTATGAGGGCGTCGATGTCAAAGGCAAGACTGTCGTCATTCTGGTCAACGACCCGGATTTCGGTACCGAGAGCCTGGAAGGTGACTTTGGTGGCCGGGCAATGACCTATTACGGCCGCTGGACCTATAAATATGAGGAGGCTGCGCGACAGGGTGCGGCAGCGGCTTTGATCATCCATGATACGGATCCGGCTGCCTATGGCTGGAACGTTGTAGAATCGAGTTGGAGTGGTCCGCAATTTTATGCACAGTCGGCCAATGGCGGGGCAGACCAGACGAAGATCAACGGCTGGATTCAGAAAGATGTCGCAGCGAAGATTTTTGCGGCGGCTGGACAGGATCTTACAGCTCAAATGGCGGCAGCCAAGAAAAAGGGCTTCAAGGCGGTTGAACTCGGACTGAAAGCCTCTTCATCGTTCGAAAATACGATCAGCAAGATGGATAGTAAAAACGTGGTCGGCATTCTTAAGGGCAAGACCCGTCCCGATGAATATGTCGTCTATACCGCTCATTGGGATCATCTTGGTCGCTGCAAGCCGGCACCGGATGGCGATGATATCTGCAATGGAGCTATCGACAACGCAACCGGCACGGCGGCATTGGTCGCCTTGGCAGAAGCGCATGTGAAAGCCGGAGCGCCGGATCGGAGTATCATATTCCTTGCCGTGACAGCAGAAGAGTCCGGACTGCTTGGCTCTGCATATTATGCCCAGAACCCGATCTATCCGCTCAATAAGACCGTTGGCGGTGTGAACATGGATGCGTTTGGAATGGCCGGGCCTGCCAATAATGTGATTGTGGTTGGCAAAGGAAAATCTGGCCTGGATCGCTATCTCGAGGCGGCGTTGACTGGCGATGGTCGTGTCGCTGAAGCCGAACCTACGCCCGAAAAAGGATATTATTACCGGTCGGATCATTTCAGTTTTGCCAAGCTTGGCGTTCCGATGATCTATTTCGAAGGCGGTGAAGATCTTGTGGAAGGCGGACCTGAAGCAGGGGCTGCCATCTCGAAAGATTATGGCGAAAACCGTTATCACGGTCCCAAGGATGAATATGATCCGAATTGGAACTGGGATGGTGTCATGGGGGATTTGAAAGTCTATTATACGGTCGCCCGTATGCTGGCGATGACGGAAAATTGGCCCAATTGGAACGAGGGTGATGAATTTCGTGCAATCCGGGATAAAAGTCGCGCCGACAATTGATTCTTTAGATCAGAAAAATGAAGAGATGGCCCGCAGAATGGGAGCCGCATCAAGCGGTCTGGATTGGCTTTCCCGGTAATCCCGAGGAGTGGCCAGTGGGCTTGGAAGCTGCGCAGCTGGAAGTCGCGGCTTTTGCCAATGCTGTCTCCGATCGTGGTGCCGGAGAGACCGTAGTTCTGGTCTGTCGCAATAAGGTCGATGCGAACGTTGCGCAGGCACTCGTGGCGCCTTGTGTAATTGTTGTTACAGAGTCATTTGGCGATATCTGGCTCCGTGATACGGCGCCTATTTTCTCCATTGATTCTGAGAGTCTAAGCGGCCGGAATTTCGGTTTCAATGGTTGGGGCGGAAAATATCAAATGCCTGGTGATCAGGATATCGGGCAACGGCTTGCCAAGCGCTTTGATTTGCCGATCGAAGATCAAGGCTGGATCTTGGAGGGTGGTGCGATTGACGGTGATGGCGCCGGGCGGCTTATCACCACAGAGCAGTGCGTGCTCAATGCCAATCGCAACGACCATCTAACAAAAGAACAGGTCGATCAGCATTTGTGTGAAGCCTTCGGGAAGCAGAATATCTGCTGGCTTGGCGATGGATTGATCGCCGACCACACCGATGGCCATGTCGACAATCTGGCGCGCTTCGTTGCCCCGGGGCGGGTGGCGATCCCACAGTCGGATATACAGGGCGATCCCAACACTGAAATTTTTGAAGATGCAGCGCGACGCGCGCAGTCATCGGGGTTGGACGTGGTTCGCCTTCCATCAGCCGGGTTGTATAAGGTCGATGGTGATGTCGCGCCGGCGAGCTATATGAATTTTTACATTGGCAATGTAGCGGTGGTTGTGCCGCAATATGGTGCCGAAAATGATGCGGAGGCCGTCGCACAAATTGCCGCTCTTTTCCCAGATCGCAAGGTCATCGGACTGTCCAGCAAGGCATTGCTCCGCGGCGGCGGTAGCTTCCACTGCATCTCGCAACAGATCCCGCAGCAAGCGTAACCCGATCGGCCATTTGTACGAACCGATATTCGAGAGGCCCTTGTTCGAGAGGCACAAGATGCTAATCCTTCAGGCCTATCGAAGGGGCTATTCATGACGGACGGAATTCTAGATGTGCTCAGCGCGCTGACATATGTTTTCATTGTGCTGCTTGGGTTCGGGCTGGCCGCAGTCGTCATTCTGTTTGTCATTGATGTCAGTCAGAAACAGGATGCCGTGCGACGAAACTATCCTGTCATCGGACGCTTCCGCCACATATTTTCGACGCTGGGCGAATTCTTCCGGCAATATTTCTTCGCCATGGACCGGGAGGAAATGCCGTTTAACCGCGCTGAGCGAGAGTGGACCGCAAGAGCCAGCAAAGGGGCTGGTAACACGATTGCATTCGGTTCGACCAAAAACCTCGATCCGCCGGGGACGCCGATTTTCATCAATTGTGCCTTTCCCAAGCTTGAAACCGATTCAGCAGAAACAACGGCATGTGTCATTGGGGAAGATGTGAAGCATCCTTTCAAAGCGAAATCCTTTTTCAATATTTCAGCGATGAGCTTCGGAGCTTTGTCGGTCCCTGCGGTACAAGCGCTATCCCATGGCGCGAAAATGGCCGGATGCTGGCTGAACACCGGCGAGGGTGGCCTGTCGCCGTTTCACCTTGAGGGTGGTTGCGACATTGTCTTTCAAATCGGCACAGCGAAATATGGCGTCCGCAATCCGGATGGCAGTTTAAGCGATGACAAGCTGCGGGAAGTGGCCGCACATGAGACCGTACGGATGTTCGAAATTAAACTGTCCCAGGGCGCCAAGCCAGGGAAGGGCGGTATATTGCCTGCGGCGAAGGTGAACAAGATGATCGCGGATATTAGAGGTATTGCCGAAGGAGAGCCCAGTATCTCGCCCAACCGGCATCCGGAGATCGACAATGTCGATGAGCTGCTCGACTTCATACACCATGTGCGAGACGTGACGGGCAAGCCGACCGGCATAAAGGCTGTTGTTGGCGCTTATGGCTGGTTGGAAGAACTCTGTGAGGCAATCCACAAACGTGGCATTGCGAGTGCTCCTGATTTTTTCGCGCTGGATGGCGGGGATGGCGGTACCGGCGCAGCGCCGATGCCTCTGATGGACAATGTCGGACTGCAGTTGAAGGAAAGCCTGCCGATGCTCTCTGATATATTGCACAAATATGGTCTGAGGGACCGAGTCAAAATCATTGCGTCGGGAAAGCGGATCACGCCAACCAGTGTCGCTTGGGCCCTTTGCGCAGGAGCTGATTTTGTCAACACGGCGCGCGGCTTCATGTTCTCGCTAGGCTGTATCCAGTCCCTCAAATGCAATAAGAATACCTGTCCGACCGGGATCACTACGCACAATCCGCGTTTGCAAAGGGGGCTAGCTCCGCAGGACAAGAAAGTGAAAGTAGCCAATTACTGTAAGAATATCGTCCATGAGGTAGAGGTCATCGCGCATAGTTGTGGCGTTGACGAGCCGCGACAATTGGATCGAAAACATGTCCGCATCGTTCAGGACACGGGAAAGTCGATACCGTTTGACGAACTCTATCCAAGGCCCGATATTTTGGAGCAATACAGGCCATCTATGGAAACAATTGGATAAAAGATATTGAGTCTGGACGAGCTTCGCATAGGATTGACGATAAGCACAATGCGCCCCGTTTTTTGAGAGGAACAAGATTATGAAGAACCTACTGATGGCTACTGCGTCGATTGCAATGCTGGGGATGGCCGTCCCTGCTGCTGCCGAGCACCATAAGAAAGACGGTATGGAAATGGCCGACGCCAGTCTGCATGCGATATTGGCGCATGAGCGCCGCGCGAAGGACAAAGCACGGGATGTTTATCGGCATCCTTCAGAGACGCTCAAATTTTTTGGCGTGAAACCAACTTACACGGTTGCGGAATATGCGCCCGGCGGCGGTTGGTACACAAAGGTTTTGGCTCCCTATCTGGCTGAAAAGGGGCAATATATTGGAGTGAATTACAATGTCGATCCGCTCCCCTTCCCGGAGGATCGCAAAGTTGAGATGGCCAAATGGAGTGCGACTTTCCCCGCCAAAATTGCCGAAATGACTGGACTTTCGGCCGATAAATTCAAAGCTCTGAGAACCAATGAAGTCACAGACGAAATGGCGGGCACCGTTGATTTCATATTCATTCCCCGGATGATGCATAATCTGATGCGCTGGAACGCGACCGACAACGAAATCAAAGCGCTGCGCAAGTTGTTGAAGGAAGACGGCACGATCGGCATTGTGCAGCATCGAGCCAAGGACGATGCACCCTTTGGCTATGCGAATGGTGGTCGCGGATATCTTCGAACCGATACGGTTGTGAATATTATGGAGACCCATGGTTTCGAGCTGGTCAAACAGTCTGAGATCAATGCCAACCCTGCTGACACTGCGAATTATCCCAAAGGTGTTTGGACGCTGCCGCCGCGTTTTGCAGAAGGCGACGTCGACAAAGCAAAATATGCCGCAATCGGTGAATCCGACCGGATGACATTATTGTTTAAGAAGCTTCCCTAAACCGCTAACAGGGCCGCTATGACCAATTTATGCGTAGCGGCCCTGCAGCTGCCCTTGGGTGGCGATGAACAGACGAATATCGACGCCGTCGGCGACTTGGTCGCCGCAGCGGCCGAGCGGGGCGCACAGATCGTTCTTCCACCGGAATTGTTTGCCGGGCCTTATTTTTGCAAAACCGAAGATGAAGCACTTTTTGCGCTAGCCCAGCCTGCGGGAAAAAGCGCTTCGGTGCTCGCCATGCAAAAGCTCGCGAAACAAGTTGGAGTCGCGATTCCGGCTAGCTTTTTTGAACGTGACGGCCCTCATCACTACAATAGTGTTGCGATGATTGATCCAGAGGGCGAGGTCAGGGGCATCTATCGGAAAAGCCATATTCCTGACGGTCCCGGCTATGAGGAAAAATTCTACTTTCGTCCCGGGAATTCAGGCTTCAAGGTCTGGAATGTGTTCGGTACCAAAATCGGTATCGGGATATGCTGGGATCAATGGTATCCGGAAACCGCGCGCGCAATGGCCTTGATGGGCGCCGAAATTTTATTCTATCCGACCGCCATCGGTTCCGAACCCTATGACACGGATCTCGACACCAGCCGCATGTGGCGTCGTGCGATGCAGGGGCATGCGGTGAGCAACTGCATGCCGATCGTTGCCAGCAATCGTATCGGTTCGGAAGACGGGCAATGCTTCTATGGGCATAGTTTCATCGCAAATGAATGGGGAGATCTCGTCGTTGAATATGGTGCGGAAGAAACTGGTGTTCTGGTTGCTTCATTCGATCTCGACCAGGCGCGCAAGCATCGCGCAGGCATGGGCTTCTTCCGAGATCGCCGACCGGAGCTTTACGGACGCCTGGTTGAGGACGTATAGGCAGGCGATGCGAAATTGGTTCTCTAGTTTGACCGGAATGTCGGTGTTGGTGATGATATCCGTCGCAACACCCGCGATGGGCCAAGCCGATTTCATCGTCGAATATGAATCCGGAATGGTGGCGGCTTCGCCGCGCATCGCCGCACCGCCCAAGCCAAAGTCACAATTTACAGTCAATCACTACATCGAACTGGACCGGCCGCTCGATTTCGGAGAACATTTTTGGGATGAGAGCTACGCGCAGACTAACGGCGCACGGGGAACAGCGCAAATCGTAGTCGATCTGGAGGCGGAACAGCTTTATGTCTACCGCGCAGGTATAGAAATTGCGCGGACCAAAGTCACCCGTGGCTGGGAAAAATATGACACGCCCACTGGTGTCTTTCCTATCCTGGAAAAAGATGCCGACCATTATAGCAGCACCTATAATAACGCGCCGATGCCCTATAATTTGCGGCTGACCTGGAAAGGTGTGGCGATACACGGGGCAGATGTGGATGGGGTGTCGGCGACCCATGGCTGTATCGGAGTGCCACTTGAATTCGCACGGAAGCTATTTGCCAATGTGCGTAAGGGCGACAAGGTTTTGGTCACGCGCAATTGGCAGAGACAAGTTTATCGGTAATCAGGTGCTCGCTTAGAAGTGGCCTCGACACAGTTATTGGCTCAAAGACTGTGCCAGACGGAAAACATCCTCGAACATCTCAACGGTTAACCGCTTCGTATTCACATTATACCGGCTGCAATGGTAGCTATCGAGCAAGATCCGCCCGTCCGGCAGGTCATGTTTTGCGCCATGGGCAAATTTATAGGTTGCCAGCTTCGCTCCGGACAAGCGGATGATACTGTCATGGGCAATCTTCCCGAGCGCCAAAATGACCGTCAGTTCGGGTAAGCCTTTCAGCGCTTTGGCTAGATAGGGGCGGCAGTTTTCGATTTCTGCAGCCGTTGGTTTATTCTCTGGTGGCAAGCATTTGACCGCATTGAGGATTATTGCACCGCGCAATGCAATCCCATCATCCGGATCGTTGCGGAACGTCCCATCGACAAAGCCAAATTTGGTCAAAGTCGCAAAAAGCAGCTCCCCGGAGGCATCACCTGTGAACGGCCTGCCGGTCCGGTTCGCGCCCTCTTTGCCAGGGGCAAGGCCTACGACGGCCAGCGAGGCTCCGGGGTCACCAAAAGCGGGAACCGGGGCGTTCCACCACTTGGGTTCTTCGGCGCGTAACGATTTGCGAAGCGCGACAAGCCTCGGACAGCGTCGGCAGGCCTTTGGGGCTTCTGCATTGGGAAGAGGCGAAAAAGAAAGGGGGCCATGATCGCTCACAGCCCCCGCCTAAATTCAAACGGACTTTTCGTCCAGATGATTAGTCTTTCAGTTCAGCTGGAACGATGCCACCTGCAGCTGCGATTTGGTTCATGACCTGCTTGTGCAACAAAATATTGTCTTCGGCAGAACCACTATAATCTGCATTGCCCAATTCCTGGGCCAGCTCTTTACGGTTGCCATAGCTGGCGTCGATTTGAACCAGTTTCATGAGATCGACAATCGAGTTGCGCCAGTTCAATTTGTCCGAACCTGGAATGCTGTCGAGCCGCGCAGCAACGTCTACTTCGCTAATTGCAGCGCGTTCTGCCGCAACGGGCGCCGCCTCAGCAGCTGGTTCTGCTGCTTTGGCTTCTCCGCCAAAAATGGCGCTCTTAATTTTACCAAAAATGCTCATATCTTACTCCTCTAGATTTTGGGGTGCCTTTCCGATTGGCAAATGCCTGGCTACGCCCTTGAGTGTCATGTCGGTCTTATCGGTCATGGAGTCAATTGCCCTTCTTCTCCATTCACGCTTATACGCCAGCAACATCGTGTAAACACTCGTAAAACCATGCGTTGGACGGTTTCTAGCCCGAAAATATGCTAAGGCATGTGCAACCGAAGAATCACAGCATGCCGTGTTGGCAAAGAAGGAGAGCGACGATGAATATTTTGGATGTTTTGCAACAGTCAGGCGGCATTGGAACGATGGCCAAGGAATTGGGTATCAACGAGAGCGTTGCCGAAGCCGGCGCTGCGGCTTTGCTTCCAGCGATTTTGGGTGGATTTAAGAAAACGACACAAGCGCAGCCAAGTGGCCTTGAGGGCCTGGGCGGATTGCTTGGACAGCTAGGCGGAGGCGGACTGCTTGATAGCGTACTTGGTTCTCAGCCTACTCCAGTCGAGCAGGGCAATCAGGTGCTTGGCCAGATATTCGGCTCCAAAGAAGTCAGTCGCACTGTTGCCGCCGGAGCGGAGCAGCAAACCGGAATCGGAAGCGATGTTCTGAAGAAGATGTTGCCAGTGGTTGCGATGATGGTTGCAGGTTACATGGCTAAGCAAGGCGGCGATAGTGCAGACAGCGGCGGTGGTATCGGTGGCCTAATCGGCGGACTGCTTGGCGGCGGCAGCAAAGCGTCATCAGGCGGATTGGGTGGACTGGGTTCACTGCTTGACCTGAATGGGGACGGTAATCCGCTGGACGATATTATTGGTATGGCCGGAAAATTGGTCCGTTAAAATACAACACGGAAAGAAGGATATAGATTATGAGCATGCTCGAAAAAGTGATGGATATGTTGCCTGAAAATTTCAGCATTGATGAAATTGCAGAGAAAGCCGGAATGACCGCTGATGAAGCGAAAAAAGGCGGAGAAGCTTTGTTCGCAAAATTGAGCGACGGCAGCACCGACAAGATGACAGCGGTCAAGGAAGCCGCTGCAGAAGCTGGTATTGATGCTGACAAGCTTCAGGGACTCTTACCAGCGCTGGCCGAAAAAGCCGGTCTTGATGGTGAAGGCGGCTTGATGGACAAGTTGACCGGCGACGAAGGCCTGCTTGGAAAAGTGTCGGGTTTTCTAGACCGGGATGGTGATGGAAATCCGATTAACGACATCACCAATATGGCGAAGGGCTTCTTCAAAAAATAAGCCTGAAATCGAACTAAACGGTGTCCTTCAGCGCTTCCAGCCTGAGGACACCGTCTTCCACGGCGACAACCTTGGCGTTGGCGCCTTTTTTCATGTCCGCGCCTTTTGCCGGCCATTCGCCATCAGCGACTTTTACCCGTCCACTCGTGGCTGAAACTGCCTCCACGATGGTAACCGTTTGCCCGACCAATTGGGCGGACCGATTGTTGAGCAACGGGTTTTCACTTTTGACATCGTGGGTCAAATACCAGCGCCGTCCGCCAAGGACCGCCAAGACAGTCGACAGGCCAAATGCCGTCAGTTGACCGGCTATCGTCAAATCGATGAACAGCGAGAGCAGTCCAGTGACCGCTGCAGCCGCAGCCACCCAAATCAGGAAGACGCCGGGAACAAATAGCTCGGCCAATGCGAGCAACGCAGCGATCCCAAGCCAGACATATTCAGGATTGTTGATCGTCAAATCATCCATGTCTCATACTCCCCTCAGCCGATGTCATGTATCTTGGTTGTCAAAGGGGCCCTTGCGTGGAGGAGGTGAAAAGGCTTGGCTATCCTCGCCGAGTGCCTCTTTTGCCAAAGCGCCGATGCCGCCTAATGTACCGATAAGCTGCGTGGCTTCGACCGGGAACAAGATCGTTTTGGCGTTGGGTGATGTCGCGAATTTCTCTACCGCCTTCACATAATCCTGCGCGACAAAATAGTTGATTGCCTGAGCATTGCCGGTGGCAATAGCCTGGGATACCATTTCGGTGGCTTTCGCTTCTGCCTGGGCTTCGCGTTCGCGGGCCTCTGCATCGCGAAAGGCTGCTTCCTTGCGGCCTTCTGCCTGCAAAATTTGACCTTCTTTTTCGCCTTCGGACCGCAGGATTTCTGATGCTCGTGCACCCTCTGCGTCCAGGATATTGGCGCGTTTTTCACGTTCCGCCTTCATTTGCCGCGCCATCGCATTGATAATATCTTGCGGTGGCCGGATGTCCTTGATTTCCACACGGGTTATCTTGATGCCCCAAGGGGTTGTTGCGTCGTCGATGACGGTCAGCAGCCGGCCGTTGATCTCGTCGCGCTTTGACAATGTTTCATCAAGATCCATTGATCCCATGACGGTGCGGAGGTTGGTGGTCACTAGATTGAGGATCGCGTTGTATAGATCATTGACCTCATATGCCGCTTTCGCTGCATCCAGCACCTGAAAGAAGACCACGCCATCGGTGGAGATCATCGCATTGTCTTTGGTGATGATTTCCTGACCCGGAATGTCCAGAACCTGCTCCATCATGTTGACCTTGCGGCCAACACGGTAGAGAAATGCTGGAAAGAAATTAAACCCGGGTTGCGCCGTTGATGTGAAGCGGCCAAAATATTCAATTGTATATTGATAGCCCTGCCGAACTATCTTGATGCTCGCGAAAAGATATATAATGGTGACCAAAAGCACCAGCATTAGTAGTGGAATACCCATTTTTATTCTCCTCAGCGAACTGTCTCATTATCATTGATTATTTGCAGGACAATGCCAAGGGAAAAGCGAATTTTTCGCACAAGTTGAGGGGTTACAGTTGTAATGCGCATGATTGCTGTCTTGATATTTATAAGCTTCGCCATTCCAGGAGCGGCGCATGCGCAGGCGATCAGCGAGGCTGATTTGCTCGGGCATATCGAGGTTTTGGCAAGTGATGCGTTTGAAGGGCGGGCCCCCGGCACTGCTGGCGAGAATAAGACCGTTAATTATATCGCTACCCAATGGGCCTTGGCCGGTCTTAAACCAGCAGGAGAAAGCGGCTCTTGGTATGCACCAGTGCCATTGGTGGAGCGCACGCCAACGCGTTCCCGGATAAGTTTTTTGAACGAGAGCCGCGGAAAAACGCTGCGGATGAAACAGGATCAAATCATTCTGCGCAGCCGAGATCGGTCTTTCGATCATTCCAATATTCCGGTTGTCTTTGCCGGCTATGCAGGCTCAACTCTTGCGGTGGCTGGAAAGCTGGTGCTCCTGCCGCGTAAGCCTCCCGCGGATAGCGATGGCTTGCCGGACTATAGAAACCGCAAGCTTCAATTGATCCAGCAAGGAGCGGTCGGAGTGATCGCTATCATTGAAGAGCAAAAGCGCTGGCCAAGATTTCGCCGGTTCTTTGAGCGAGGCTCTACCGGCTTGGCCTATCCGGGCAATCACGCGGCGCTCGAAGGATTGATCAGCTTTGATCAATTTAGGAAGCTTGTCAGGCAATCGGACCACAACGCCAAACAATTGATCGCCGAGCGAGCTGCAATCTCAATTGTCAAATTGGGATTGAGCGCGGATGCGCTGGTGGAGACCCAGTTGCGCTCTTACACGTCCCATAATGTGATCGGAAAGATTGCCGGCACCAACCCGAAAAGCGGTGCATTGTTATTCATGGGGCATTGGGATCATTTTGGTGAATGCCGCATCGAAGATCCTTTGGAGCCTGAGAAAGACCGTATCTGCAATGGCGCGGTCGACAATGCCAGTGGCATATCACTGCTGATTGAAACGGCAAAACGCTTGTCCGGCGACGCGCCGGAAAGAGATATCTATTATCTTGCTACCACCGCGGAAGAAAAGGGATTGCTCGGCGCGCGGGCGTTTGTGAACAGTCCGCCGATAGCGCTCCAGAAATTTAAGCTGGTCTTTAACGCAGACACGATTGCTCTTTCCGATGACGGAGAGAAGATCGCGGTCATTGGTCTGGGCCAGGCAGGACCAGATTCGGATATTGAAATTGTGGCGAAGCGGGAAGGGCGTCAGATTGATCGCACGGGGAATGCGGATGTCTATGTCAAACGTCAGGACGGTTATGTTTTTCTAGAGCGCGATATCCCGGCATATATGATTACCAGCGCTTTTGCTGACGAAGAGCGGCTCGAAGCCTTTATCAACGGCCCCTATCATGACGTTAGCGATGAAGTGAACGACACGCTTGAACTGACGGGAGCGGCGGCCGACGCCAATTTCCATGTCGCGCTCGGGCGTTATTTTTCATCTACCGCGACATATCCGGGAAAAGTAACTAGCGGTTCTGCCGATAACTGATTACATGGGCCGCCACAGAATCACATTCAAGACATCGGAAAGTGGCGACCATGAGCAGGCCAGGCAAACAAAAAGAAATTCAATTGGGACTGACCTTTGATGATGTCCTGCTGCGGCCTGCCGCATCCGAGATTGTCCCGAGCCAGGCCAATACAAAAACCAACCTGACGAAATTAATCGGTCTGAATATACCGATCCTCTCCTCGGCCATGGATACGGTCACAGAGGCGGATATGGCGATCGTCATGGCGCAAATGGGCGGTATTGGTGTGTTGCACCGCAATCTGACCCTGGATCAACAGATCGCTGCCGTACGGCAAGTGAAGCGCTTTGAATCGGGCATGGTGGTCAATCCGATTACGATTGAGCCGGATGCTACATTGGCAGAAGCGCAGGCGACGATGGAGCAGAACCGGATCTCCGGCATCCCCGTCGTCGAAAAATCAGGCAAATTGGTGGGCATTCTGACCAACCGCGATGTGCGTTTCGCCGAAAATCCGAAGCAATTGATTTCCGAGCTGATGACCAAAGACAATCTGGCCACGGTTCCGGCTGGCGTTAGCCAGGAAGAAGCGCGGCGGACATTGCACCAGCGGCGTATCGAAAAATTGCTTGTGGTGGATAATGATTATCGCTGTGTGGGCCTGATTACGGTCAAGGATATCGAAAAAGCCGTGACCTATCCCAATGCGACAAAAGATGAATCGGGTCGATTGCGGGTTGCAGCAGCATCAACCGTGGGGGAAAGCGGACTAGAACGCACCCAAGCGTTGATCGATGCGGAATGTGATCTGATCGTGGTCGACACTGCTCATGGCCATAGTGCGATGGTCGCGCGGGCTGTTGAAGAAATCAAGAAACGGTCAAACGGCACCCAGATCATTGCTGGCAATGTGGCGACCGCTGCCGCCACGCGGGCGCTGATTGATGCCGGGGCAGACGGTATCAAGGTCGGTATCGGACCGGGTTCGATCTGCACCACGCGAGTCGTGGCCGGCGTTGGCGTGCCTCAGCTGACGGCGATTATGGATTGTTCGGAAGAAGCCGACAAATCAGGCGTTCCTGTAATTGCCGATGGCGGTTTGCGGACATCGGGAGACGTTGCCAAGGCCTTGGCCGCCGGCGCCTCAGCCGTGATGATCGGATCCTTGCTTGCCGGGACTGAAGAAGCGCCGGGCGAGACTTTTCTCTATCAGGGCCGTGCGTATAAAAGCTATCGCGGCATGGGGTCGGTTGGCGCGATGGCGCGTGGATCGGCTGACCGCTATTTCCAGCAAGATATCACTGACCAGATGAAATTGGTACCAGAGGGCATTGAAGGCCAAGTGCCCTTCAAAGGCCCAGCGCGCGATGTCATTCATCAACTGGTCGGTGGCGTGAAAGCGGCGATGGGCTACACCGGCTCAGCGACACTGGAAGATTTGCGCGAACGGGCCGAATTTGTCCGGATCACCAATGCCGGCCTTCAAGAAAGCCATGTTCATGACGTTGCGATCACCAGAGAAGCGCCGAACTATCCAACCCGATAGAAGCTCTCGAGCCGTCGCGTGATTGAGGCCAAGATATTCTTGCTGATGTTTGTCTGGCCTATAGGACAAGCGGAAGATAGCCCCGTTTGGGTCAGCAATGCCCATCTGACAATGGAAGACTGTGAAGCGAACGCTATGAAACTGAAGCCCAAACTTATGTTGAAATATGGTGCTGGTTCCCGGGTCGCGCATTATTGTGTCCGTTCAGACGATCGCATGAAGGAATGATCCCTTCGGCACGGATGCAGGCGGCCATGGAACTGCTCGATTGGATCATCGCGGCGGCTCGCGACAATGGCGCATCTGCGGACAATATCACGAAAAAATATTTCAAAGAGCGGCGCTATGCTGGATCGGGAGATCGCCGCGCCATTCGTGAGCATCTCTATGCCGCGATCCGTCGTTGGGGCGACAGGCCGGAAAACGGCCGGCAAGCGATGATCGGTCTCGTCGCCGAAAATCCGGAACTGGCCGAGTTTTTTGATGGTTCCAAATATGGCGCTGCGGCCATCCAGGCCGATGAACCCGCCGCCTCTGGCGCGCAAATACCCGAATGGTTGATCACCAAATTTTCCGGTTTGATCGACGACCAGGAAAAGAGCGCTTTGTTCGATCGTGCGCCATTGCATGTCCGGGTGAATGGGCATCGATCCACTGATTTGGAAGTGAAATCCGCGTGGCCGGAAGCCAAAGCCTTAGCTCTGCCCAATGCTTATGAGCTGCCGGCTGGAACGCAGTTGGAGGATAAGAAGCTCTTTCGCGAAGGAGCTATCGAAATCCAGGACCTTGGCAGCCAGGCGATCGCGATGGCCGGCGCCGCCACTAAACCGCAATTGGCGCTTGATCTCTGTGCCGGGGCCGGTGGGAAAACGCTTGCCTTGTCCGCGATGTTGCCCTCAGCGAGTAAAATTATCGCGGCGGATACGGATCGTGGACGATTGAGCCGCATTGATCCTCGCAAGCGAAGAGCCAGCGCGCGCAATATCGAGACAATTTTGTTGGCGCCCGGTAAGGAAATCGAAGCGCTGGATCATCTGAAAGGACAGTGCGACCTTGTGCTGATCGATGCGCCTTGCAGCGGAACAGGAACGTGGCGGCGGAACCCCGAGCTACGCTGGCGGATGTCGCCAAAACGGCTCACCCACACCACAGAATTGCAGCAACGGTTGATGGAACTGGGCAGCGAGATGGTGAAACCCGGTGGACGGCTGGTCTACGCGGTTTGTTCATTGCTTGATGCGGAAGGCGGCGAGCAGGCAGAAGCGTTTTTGAGCAAGTACCCGCAATGGCAAGAAATATCGATTGATTTGCCGATTGGTCGTCCATATCGTAAAGGCACTCTTCTTTCACCGCATCATGACGGAACGGATGGCTTCTATTTTACATGCCTCGAAAAATTGTGATTGCAAAACATGTTAAGCCAGCATGCAGATGACGCTGGCTATGCTCGCGAGAGTTTATTGGAGCTGATTATGCGCTTTTCCCCGGCGGTTGCCGCTTTGTCCCTTGTTCTCGCGACTGTTTCCAGCGCGAGCTTTGGCCAGTCACCTGATGTCGAAATCAAACAGGGCTCGGTAAAATATATGCAATTGGGCGAGGCAGCGCAAAAACGCGGTGAACTTGATCTTGCAGCAGATCTCTATGAAACATCATTGGTCGTGGACCCCCGGAACGGGTCGGCTTTCATTGCCTTAGCTCAGATCGCACGAGTTCAAAAACTGCCAGGCAAGGCTATTCGGCTATATCGCGAAGCGCTCATTCTGGACCCGAATAATCTTGATGCTTTGGCGGGACAGGGCGAGGCTCTCATCCAGCGCGGTGCGCTAGAGAAAGCCCGCGTGAACCTCTCGCGAATTGAATCCTTGTGCCGGTCACGCTGTTCGCAAAATGATCAGCTCGCATCCGCGATCACGATTGCGGAGAAAAAACCGGTCCTGTCAGCTGAGGCCGTCACGCCAAAGCCCAAAATTGGTGATGAAGAACCGGACGCAGAAACGCCCTGATAGTTTAGATTTGCACGCGATTCAAAAGCCGTAGACCAGAGTCGCGCGGCTGAGCGTATCGGTTTTTATGCGGCCAATGGGCGGATTGGTTTCATGCTCGACTGTATAAGAGAGGCGAGCAGATAGTGAACCAAGCAGCTTGGCATCGAGCGCCGTCGTCGAAACAAAAGTGTTCGTATCTGAGGCGATCGTGGCGCTTGCGCTCTCGGTGAGTTTCAGATTGTCTGAAATTTGCCAACCGAAATCAAGCCCGGCAAGTCCGGAGATACTGCTGTCCGATCCGCCATTGGTGAAATTGGTTTTCCGCCATGCAGGGCCAGCCTTTACATCCAGCGAGATATCCTCTTCCGCAATTACGGCATAGCCGAGTCCGCCGGAGAGCGTATAGCGAGAGGAGAAACCTTGAAACCGGTCACGTTCATATTGGGCGAGGCCATAAGCATATAGGCGCTCGTTAAATTTGTAATTGGGTTCGATCGACGCCCCAAACTGCTCGCGGGTGGTGATACCATTGCTGCGTTGATAGTCGGCAAAAGCACGAAGCTTCACGCGCCATTTTATAGCGTCTTTGGTGAGCTTGATGCCGCCACTGATACCTGTGTTGCTGCTGTTTCCTGTGGACCGGAAGGCCCCCAATTCTCCTTCGCCGCTCCAGTTGCTGAAAAATCCAGCCTCTTGCTTGGCTCTCGTTTCCGCCGCAACAAGTTGAGTTTTTTCAGCGGTATAAGCAGCAAACAGGGCGTCAATCTCGGCGATATCATCCGGATTTGTGGCCTTGGCCAATTTTACAACAGTTTGAACGTCTGCATCATTTTTTGAAGCGATAGCACTGTCTATCATTGCCTTAACCGGCTCGGGTAAGGTTGCTTGAGCCGCTGTCGCAGACAAGAGCGCGACTGCAGACGCGCCGCTAAAAAACTTATATAACATATTGAGAACCCGCCACTTTGAGATCTAAATTAGCGGCTCAAATTCCTTCAAAACCGCGCGATAAAGGTCCCTTTTGAACGGAACAATCATGTCTGGCAAGCTGGCGGGGTCGGTCCATTTCCAATTTGTAAACTCGGCATGTTCGGTGTGAATATCGATGTTTTGGTCTTCGCCGGTGAACCGCATAAGGAACCAGCTTTGCCGCTGGCCACGATATTTGCCTTTCCAAATTTTGCCGAGCAATTCGTTGGGAAGGTCGTAGAGATATTCTTCTTTGGTACGGGCAATGATTTGGACATGATCAGATATGACGCCGGTCTCTTCCCATAATTCTCTTATGGCCGCTGCTTCGGCTTTTTCGCCTTTGTCTATCCCGCCTTGCGGCATTTGCCAGGCGTCAGGATATTTGCTGTCAGCCGCATCCAGACGTTGACCGACGAACACTTGTCCTCCCCGGTTTGCCAACATGATGCCCGCGCAAGGGCGATATGGGAGTTTGCCGAAATCGTTCATAGATTGGCGAGCAGTGTTTTCCAGGCTGCAATCATCTTGTCTACGTCCTGGGCAGCCGATGGCACAGCTTTGCGGATATTGATGAAGCCGTGCACATTCCCTGCCATTTCCAGGAAGGTCGTGTCTATTCCGTGGCGGATCAAATCGGCAGCATATTCGCGGCCTTGGTCGCGCAGCGGATCGAGTCCTGCTGTAACCAGCACCGTTGGCGGCGAAAGGGCAAGGTCACCCAGATAAGGTGATACGTGAATGTCATCATCCTTCGGCGCATATTGGGCGTCGAAATATTCCATGCTTTCTTTGGTTAGCAGAAAACCTTCGGCAAACTCGTCCATCGATCCGCCTTCTGCATCCATGCGGGTCGCAGGATACATCGGGAATTGTGCGATGACCGGAACGGAAGTTGGTTCAGCTGCTAGCGCTTGACCAACGACTAAGGCTAGATTGCCCCCCGCGCTATCGCCGCATGGGATCAGGCCGCTAATGTTTAGCTTTAGCTGTCCCTGGTTGTCCGCAACCCAGCGCGTTGCGGCTAGGCTGTCTTGCGGTGCCGCAGGGAAGGGTGCCTCTGGAGCGAGCCGATAATCAACGGCCACGACCGGCAGATCCATTTCCCGCGAGATATAGGTGCAGAAACTATGATGTGATTCGAGGTCGCCAATCACAAAGCCGCCGCCATGGTAGAAGATGATGACGGGCGTTTCCGTACTCCGCTCGGCCTGGCTATCGTATAGGCGCAGTGCGATGTCGCCGGCTGGGCCGGGGCACGTGAAATTTTCGATGCGCGGGATTTCGACCGCGTCTGCTTCCAGCATTGTCGCCATGACATTGTACATTTCCCGCGCCGCTGCGGGTTCAACCTCCGACATTTGCGGTTGGTCTGACTGAGCCAACATCGTCAAAATCATTTGCACATCGGGGCGTACGTAAGCGTCAGTCATCTCTCTTCTCCAACTTGTTAACTGATCGACTAGATCAGGCCGCGCTTACTAGGCAAGCGCTAATCCGGACGTGTTGCCCAAACAAATACTTTATCCCTATTAGTTTTTGTGGTTTGAAGTCGGTTGCATTGCTGCTCTAGAGCGGGTTGCGTAATAATAAGCAAAGGCACGGAAAACCAACTATGGCCACCGCAGTAAAGCAGGAAGAACCGAATAGTCCCAAACCCGACGGCGCCGAAAATGTCGTCGTCCGTTTCGCGGGCGATAGCGGCGACGGGATGCAGTTGACCGGAGGGCAGTTCACCCTGTCGACGGCATTGGCGGGTAGTGATCTTGCAACTTTCCCAGATTTTCCCGCTGAAATTCGGGCGCCACAAGGAACGCTTTTCGGCGTTTCCGCGTTTCAGATCAATTTTGGTTCACGCGCGATTGAAACCGCTGGCGACGAACCGGACGTGCTGATCGCGATGAACCCGGCGGCTTTGAAAACCAATGTCGATGCTTTGCGCGCCGGTGGTTTGATCATCGCCGATGCTGGCGAATTCGGCAAACGGAACCTCGATAAAGCGAAATATGAGAATAACCCGCTGGAAGACGGTTCCTTGGCGAAATGGCAATTGCTGAAGCTGGATATTTCTGCGCTGACCCTCGAGGCGGTGAAACCGTTCGGATTGGGCAATAAAGAAGCCCTGCGATGCAAGAATATGTGGACGCTGGGACTAGCCCTCTGGATGTTTGAGCGTGACCGGCAACCGATTGTTGATTGGTTGAAAGGCAAATTTGCAAAACTGCCGGATGTGGCGGATGCGAATATCGCGGCACTGAACGCCGGCCATGCCTATGGCGAAACTGCGGAATTGTCTGGTGATGGTCTCGGCAGCGGTCATTTGACCACGCGTAAAGTTGGCGCTGCGCCGTCTGCACCCGGCGAATATCGGACGGTTACCGGCGCGGAAGCCTTGTCGCTTGGTTTGGTTGCTGGCGCGCAATTGGCAGGTCTGCCGATGTTCTTTGGCGGCTATCCGATTACGCCTGCTTCGGCGATCCTCCACCATCTTTCGCGCTTGAAAGAATTTGGCGTGACGACATTTCAGGCGGAAGACGAGATTGCGGCTATCGCAGCGGCGATCGGTGCTAGCTATGCCGGCAAATTGGGCATTACCTCATCATCCGGACCCGGCATCGCGCTGAAAGGCGAGGCGATGGGCCTGGCAATTATGACCGAGCTTCCTTTGGTGATCATCAATTCACAGCGCGGCGGACCTTCGACAGGGCTGCCAACCAAGACAGAGCAATCCGATCTGTACCAAGCCGTCTATGGCCGGAACGGCGACGCGCCGATGCCGGTCATTTCTGCGCGTTCACCCAGCGATGCCTTTGAATGTGCGATAGAGGCGGTGCGGATTGCGGTGCAATATATGACACCCGTGATGTTGCTCACCGATGGCTATATTGCCAATGCGGCAGAGCCCTGGAAAATTCCTGACGTTGATGGTCTGGAGCCGTTCCCGACCAGCTTCCTCGAAACCATGCCAGAAGGCGGCCTGAAACCCTATAGCCGTGACGAGAAGCTGGCGCGGCCATGGATTAAGCCCGGCACGCCAGAATTGATGCATCGCATTGGTGGTATCGAAAAAGGCATTGATACCGGTCATATTGATTATGGCGCGGCCAATCACCAGAAAATGACTGAAATCCGGCGAGACAAGGTCTTGGGCGTTGCTGATAGCATCCCGGATCAGGATGTCGCTTTGGGCAAGGCTGGCGGCAAGCTCGCGGTTGTCGGATGGGGCTCGACCTTCGGGCCGATCCATCAAGCGGTTCGCCGGGCCGTAGGTGAGGGCAAAGACGTCGCTCATATCCACATCAGGAACATCTGGCCGATGCCGAAAAATCTCGGCGAGTTGCTGAAGAGCTATGACCGGGTGATCGTGCCGGAAATGAACACCGGACAGCTGAAAACGGTCTTGCGCGATCAATATCTGGTCGATGCCAAACCGGTGAACAAAGTATCGGGACAGCCTTTTACCATTGCCGAAATTGAGACGGCGATCGAGGAGAATCTCTCATGAACGAGATGACAAAAATCACGACCACGTTGAAGGACTGGGAAACCGATCAGGAAGTACGTTGGTGTCCCGGTTGTGGCGATTATGCCATATTAAAGGCCGTACAGCGGACGATGCCTGCCTTGGGTGCTGATCCGTCCAATACGGTCTTTGTCAGCGGTATTGGCTGCTCCTCGCGCTTTCCATATTATATGGAGACCTATGGCTTCCACACGATCCATGGTCGCGCGCCTGCCGTTGCGACCGGCGTCAAGCTGGCCAATCCGGAGCTGGATGTCTGGATCATCACCGGTGATGGTGATGCGCTCTCCATTGGCGGCAATCATACCATGCATCTTTTGCGCCGCAATCTCGATTGCCAGGTGATGCTGTTCAACAATGAAATCTACGGCCTGACCAAGGGGCAATATTCGCCGACCAGCCGAGAAGGTACACAGAGCCCATCGACGCCTTACGGCTCGGTAGACCGTCCCGCATCGCCTTGTGCTTTTGCGCTTGGCGCCGGTGCACGCTTCGTTGCGCGCGGTATCGATATTCACAAAGGCTTGCCTGATGTTCTCAAGGCAGCCCATGCTCATAAAGGCACGTCTTTCATCGAGATTTTCCAGAATTGCATCGTCTATAATAAAGATGTGTTTGAGGAATTTGCGGCCAAGAAGACCGCCGCCGACACGCAGTTGCACTTGCTGGATGGCGAGCCGATGCTGTTCGGCAAGGGCACCAAAGGTATCAGCCTCAACCGCAAGACGCTGCAGCTGGAAGTTGTGGATGTTGTCGACGGCGACTGGGAATCTGCCGATGTCATCGTGCATGACGTGACCAATCGTTCGGTTGCGCATATGCTGATCGAAATGCAATTTGGTGAATTCCCGATGGCATTGGGCGTGCTTTATGACGATCCGCGTCCCACATTCGAAGCGGCTGTCGTGGCTCAGAATGCATCGGCAGCGGCTGGCAAAAAGCCGGATTTGCAGGGATTGCTGAGCAAAGGGCAGACTTGGACGGTGACAGAGGATGGGCCGGAACTGTAAAGTTTAGGAACTCGCACGAAGACACAAAGCCACTAAGATGATGGTGTGGAACGTCTTGAAGAATTTGCAAAGACTTGCGTAGATTGCGGGTTCTGGCTGCATAAAGAACTAGGGCCAGGACTTCTCGAATCTGTCTATGAAGCTTTGCTTTTCGAGAGTTTGAAAGAGAAAGGTCTTTCTGTCGAAAGACAGAAGATCATTCCTATCACGTTCAAGGGGCGTGTTTTGCAAGAGGCCTTTCGGGCTGACTTGATCATTGAAAACCAGATATTGATTGAACTCAAATCTACCGAGCGCTTCGCACCAGTGCATGCCAAGCAGGTGATTACATATCTTCGTTTGATGGATTTGCCGCTCGGTTTCCTAATGAATTTTGGCGCAGCCACCTTCAAAGAAGGCGTCAAGCGACTAGCCAATCAATATTATGCCGGTTAGGTCTGAACCTCCTTTGTGACTTCGTGTCTTCGTGAGAGATAAAATTTGGATAACCTGACCCACAGCTTGGCCGGTGCCGTTCTCGGCCAGATGGGGCTGAAGAAGAAAACCGGCTTAGGCATGGCGACGCTGATCATCGCTGCCAATATTCCCGATATTGATGCGGTGGCGACCTTGCTGGACGGGGTTCAGCATTTGGCAATCCGGCGGGGCATCACCCACGGGCCCATTGCGATGGTGGTTTTGCCACTCTTGCTAACCGACTTCATGATCCTGTTCGACCGCTGGCAGACCAAGCGCGGCAAGCGGCCAGCGGATCGCTTGCCGATTCACAAGGGCTGGCTGCTGGCGCTGGCCTATATCGGTTGTCTCAGTCATCCGGCGCTGGATTGGCTCAATAGTTACGGTATCCGTCTGCTGGAGCCCTTTTCGTCGCAATGGTTCTATGGCGACAGCATCTTCATCATCGATATCTGGATCTGGGCGGCGCTGATTGCAGGCGTCTGGATTTCGCTGCGGCGAGAGAAGAGCGGGGCTGGCAATTGGCAGCGACCCGCGTGGTTCAGCTTCGCCGGGATCTGCGCCTATATTTTTGCCAATGGCCTGATCACCGGCAAGGCCGAGGCAGATATTGTCGCTGGTGTTGAGCAACGCACCGGGCAAATTCCCGAACAGGTTGTCGCCAACCCGATGCCAGTGATGTTCTGGCGTCGCGATATGATTTGGGAGATGGCGGGCGAGCACGGCAGAGAATATGGCGAGGCCCGGTTTAATCTCTTGGCCCGGGAGCCCTTAAACTGGAAAGGCGAGCTCGTAAAAAATGATGCGCCGCCTTCTTTGATCGAGCAGGTCAAAGATACAAATGCCGATGCACGGGCCTTCATGGTCTGGGCGCGACTACCCGTATTGCAGTTGGAAAAGGAAGATTCTGCAGAAGGCGGTCTCACGCTGAATATCGCTGACATGCGGTTCCGCGATCCGCTGGTTCAGGATCGGTTCTCTGTGCGGGTGGGTGTCAATCAGGACAGGTTGGATCGGCCGGAAAACTAGTTAAGAGAGCCAGATGACAAAACCCAAAATCATCTGGTTCCGCCGTGACCTACGTCTAGCCGATCAAGCCGCTATAGTTGCCGCAGCCGCGTCAAACGGGCCGGTCATTCCAGTCTATATTCTCGATGATGAAACGCCCAAACACCGCGTGATGGGCGGGGCTTCGCGTTGGTGGTTGCATCGGTCATTGGAAGAATTGGAGGCATGTTTACAGGCTGTTGGATCGCGACTGATCCTGCGCCAAGGGCCCGCCGCTGAGCAGTTGGCCGAAATTGTCAAATTTACCGGTGCTGATGAAGTCCATGCGCTGCATCATTATGAGCCCTGGTGGCGTAACGCAGAGCGCGCATTGACCAAGACTTTGAGCGGAGAAGCCCGGCTGGTCCTGCATGATGGCAATTATCTTTTGCCGCCCGGGACGGTCACCACCGGGGCTGGCACTCCCTTCAAAATTTATACACCTTTTTGGAAGGCGCTGCGTGTGCATATGCCGCCCGCTGAAGCTCTTCCGTCGCCGGAAAGCCTTGCTGCACCCGATGTCTGGCCGGACAGCGATCGTCTTGAAGACTGGAATCTCATGCCGACCAAACCCGACTGGGCGGCCTCTTTCGGGGATCATTGGCAGCCTGGCACAGCCGGGGCTGATGCCAATCTGGAGGCTTTCGTGGACAAGGCCGCGCAATATGACGAAGGGCGCAACTTGCCTTCGGAAGAACTGGTGTCCCGCCTGTCACCCCATCTGCATTTTGGCGAGATCAGTCCGGCGACCATCTGGAACAAGCTGGCGGGGCAAGGCACCAAAGTTGAAACTTATCTCAAGGAATTGGTCTGGCGTGACTATGCGCAAAATGTCATCGATCAATTCCCGCAATATGGCGGGGAGAGCTATCGCGAGAAAATGCGGGCGCTGCCGTGGCGGGATATGAGAGATGACACCGTTAAAGCGGACTTCAAAGCCTGGTGCGAGGGCAAGACCGGCTATCCGATTGTCGATGCAGGAATGCGGGAACTTTGGGCCACCGGCTGGATGCACAATCGGGTACGGATGATCGCCGCGAGTTTCCTGATTAAGCATCTGCTGATCGACTGGCGGGAAGGTGAAAAATGGTTTTGGGACACGTTGGTCGATGCCGACTTCGCCTCCAATAGTGTCAACTGGCAATGGGTGTCGGGTACCGGTGTCGACAGCAATATGTTCGTGCGGATCATGGCACCGCTCAGCCAGTCCGAGAAATTCAATGCGGGTGATTATATCCGTCAGTGGGTTCCCGAATTGGCTGATGTCGGCGATCCCTATATCCATGACCCGGAAGAATTTGGCTGCAAGCCCCGTGATTATCCGAGGAAAATCATCGGGCACCGGGAAGGACGGGCGCGGGCTCTGGACGCTTATGCGCAAGTGAAATGAGACCGGCTATTGAAATACCTGCCGCAAACCTTTATTCAACGGTCAGATAAAAAGGATATCAGGTCGATGATTAAATAGGGTGCCCAATCGGGCAATATCAAAATGACAGCGTTCAGTCCTCGGGACTGGATATTTTGACACCTATTTTCAGGATCTTTTATGCATAGACTCTCCAAAAAATATTGCGTTATCACGGGTGCTGCTCGTGGCATCGGCAAAGCTATTGCCAAGACTTTTGTCGAAGAAGGGGCGACGGTTCTATTGACCGATCGCGACTCTGAATTGCTGACGGCCGCTGGCAAGGAGCTTGGCTGCGAGACTCTGCTGCTGGACGTGCAAGAGGAGGCCGGCTGGGAACGGTTGGCAACCCTTCACCCGACTATCGATGTCTTGGTCAACAATGCGGGTGTAACCGGCTTCGAAGCAGGCGTAGTACCACACGACCCTGAACATGCCTCGTTGGAAGATTGGCGCGCGGTCCACCGGATCAATCTCGACGGGACCTTCCTTGGTTGTCGCTATGCGATTAGCGCCATGAAGGAAAAAGCGACAGGCTCGATCATCAACATCTCGTCGCGTTCCGGATTGGTCGGTATTCCCGGTGCAGCCGCTTATGCTTCATCCAAGGCCGCCATTCGCAATCACAGCAAATCGGTTGCGCTCTATTGCGCGCAGCAAGGTTGGCAAATCCGTTGCAATTCCATCCATCCCGCTGCGATTATGACGCCGATGTGGGAACCGATGTTGGGGCAAGGCGAAGCGCGGGAGGCGTCCGAGCTGGCTCTGGTGAGGGACACGCCGTTACAGCGCTTTGGCAAAGATAGCGAAGTGGCTGCTATTGCGGTGCTTCTGGCATCCGATGAAGCAGGCTATATCACCGGATCAGAGCTGAATATTGATGGCGGGATACTCGCTGGATCAGCGGCCGCTCCCGGTTCCTGACTTCGGTCCGGAACTTAGGGATAGTTCTACGTTGCCAAGCGCTTAGCGCTGGTCCATATTTGCGCGCATGAACGCCGAAGCCCCGAAACGCGGACAGCATCTGCTTGATGCGCGCAAACGATTCGCCACAGGTGGCGGGTTTTTCGCGCGTCTGTTTGCGCCTGGCTTCCACCATATATTGGACCGCATTGATGCGGGGCTGGATTATGGTTCGTTCGAATGTAAGCTGCCTGATGGTACGGCCCGGATATTGGGTGGTCGCGGCGAAGGACCAATGGCAGAAATCACGCTGCACAGCTGGAATTCGCTGTTGCGATTGATCAACAGTGGTTCGGTCGGTTGGTATCGGGCATGGGAATTGGGCGAATGGGAAAGCGTCGATCTGGTACCGGTCTTCGATCTTTTTGTTCGCAATCGCGAAGGACTGAAAAGCACTGGTCGCGCGTCCGGCTTTTTCAACTGGATTGTGAAACGGAAACACAATAACCGCAGCAACAGCAAACAGCGCGCCCGGCAGAATATTCAATATCATTATGATCTTGGCAATGATTTCTACCGGCTCTGGCTAGACGACAGCATGAGCTATTCCAGCGCGATATTTGCCAATGACAAAGACAGTCTGGAACAGGCACAACGCAACAAAATCGATGCAATTGCTGAACGATTGTCGACAAAAGCGGGCGATAAAGTTCTGGAAATCGGCTGCGGCTGGGGTAGTTTGTCCGGCAGTTTAGCACGGGATCGCAAGCTTGATGTTACCGGCATTTCCCTTTCGGACGAGCAGACGGCATGGGCGCGGGAACATCATCCCGAAGCCCAATATCTGATTCAGGACTATCGGGATGTCGAGGGGCAATATGATGCCATTGCCAGTGTCGAAATGGTGGAAGCCGTTGGCCAGCAATATTGGCCTGACTTTCTCGATTCTATTGCCCGCAATCTTAAACCTGGCGGCCGAGCGGGCTTGCAATATATTACGATAGCAGACGATTTTTTTGAACAATATGCTGCCAGCGCCGATTTCATCCAGACTTATATTTTCCCGGGTGGCATGCTGCTTTCGGAGAGTCGCTTTCGGGAATTGGCCGAAGCACGTGGATTGCGGTGGACCGATCAAAATAGCTTCGGGATCGATTATGCCGAGACATTGAAGCTCTGGCGCGATCGTTTTGATCAAGCCGTCGAGAGCGGTGCATTGCCCGCCGGGTTCGATGAGAGGTTCGTCCGGCTATGGCGTTTCTATCTGGCCTATTGCGAAGGCGGTTTTCGCGCAGGCGGCATCGATGTCGCTCAGGTCACACTGATAAAAGAACGATGAAAAGATAAGGAGAGCGGGATAATGAGAGCTTTGGGAAAATTGGCCATGCTGGGCGCAGCCTGCATCAGTCTGACAGCATGCGAGCAAGTTCAGAAAGTCGCCGCGGATGCAGCGGGATTGCCGACGGACGAAAATGTTCTGTTCTGGACCCAGGATCAACGCGACAAGGCGTTCCGACAGATGGAGCTGCTCACAACCACAAGGACGATCGAAGCTGGTGATACAATCCGGGAGTTGCCGGCAGGAAAACCGCTTCCCGCCAGCCTTCCTGCGGCAAATGATGCCTCTGGTGCCGGCCTGTCGATCGATGACTATATGGCGGATCAGCGGCTGGCGGGGCTTGTGGTTCTACAGGATGGCAATATCCGGCTTGAAGAATATCGTATGGACTTCAGCAAAGACGATCGCTGGACCAGCTTCTCTGTTGCCAAATCTTTGGTGTCGACGCTCGTCGGCGCCGCGATCAAAGATGGCTTTATCAAGTCGCTCGATGATCCTCTGACCACCTATATTCCCGAGTTGAAGGGCAGCGGCTATGATGGTGTGACCGTCGAGCAGCTTCTCACCATGACCTCGGGCGTGCAATGGAATGAGGATTATGAAGACGAGAATAGCGATGTGGCCCGCTTCAACACCACCAAATCGAAAGACGGTGTTGACCCGGTCGTCCTGTACATGAAGACATTGGTCAACGAAGCCGAACCCGGCACACGCTGGCAGTATAATACCGGCGAGACCAATTTGATCGGTGTGCTGGTGGCCAAGGCTACGGGCAAATCGCTATCCGAATATCTGTCCGAGAAAGTCTGGCAGCCATATGGCATG
Organism: Parasphingorhabdus sp.; assembly: GCF_039982395.1. Lineage (GTDB taxonomy): Bacteria > Pseudomonadota > Alphaproteobacteria > Sphingomonadales > Sphingomonadaceae > Parasphingorhabdus. Next base: position 782,883 of record NZ_JBDWYO010000006.1, on the reverse strand, counting down.
GCCACCGATGCGGTCTGGATATTGAACGATGGCGGCAAGGAAATTGCCGGTTGCTGCATCTCTGCGACCACTCGTGATTTTGCATTGTTCGGCCAGTTCGCAATGAACGGCGGCAAGGTTGGCGACACGGCGATTGTTCCAGAAGGCTGGTACGCGAAAGCTGGCACCAAACAGGCTGATATTGGCGTTGAAGGCCGTGGCTATGGCTATCAATGGTGGACCTATGATGACGGTAGTTTTGCCGGCCAGGGCATTTTCGGTCAGGGCATTTTCATTGATCCGAAGCGGAAACTGGTGATTGCCAGCAACGGCAATTGGCCGCGAGCGACTCCGGACGACAAGAAGGTCGGACGTGATGCATTTTATCAGGCTGTGCAGGCTTATCTGGACAGTGAATCCGCGCCCGCAGAATGATCGGGATTAGCTGACCGCTATCCGTTCGCCGGTTTCAAAATCACTGGCCAATATGTCCACCAGCCGGTCGGCAACGACCGATGGTAGTTTGACGCTTTCCGGGTCTTCGCCCGGATAGGCATCCGCACGCATCTTCGTGCGAGTCCGGCCGGGATCGATAATGGCTGTTCGAATCTTGGCCAAATTGCGCATTTCTTCCCCATAGCTGAGGACAAGCGTCTCAAGCGCGGCCTTTGATGCACCATAAGCGCCCCAAAAGGCGCGGGGTCGTTGGCCAACACTGCTCGATATCGCCAGCAATCGGGCATTATCGCTTTTGCGCAACATGGGATCAAATCCCGCGATCAAGGCTTGCTGTGCGATCAGGTTGAGGGTCAATATCTTGTTGAATTCCTGACCATCAATGGCCGGAACGGGTCCCAATGATCCCAGCATCGCAGCGTTGAGAACGAGAATGTCGAGACCGTCCCAACGGCCTGCGATCGCCGTTGCGAGACGTCCGATACTGTCGCCATCGGTCAGATCGAGAGGGGCGATAGTGGCGTTGCCGCCAGCGGAGTGGATCTGATCTTCGATTTTTTCCAGATCTTCGGCATTGCGTGCGGTGATGACGACATGCGCGCCTTCCTTGGCCAAGGCGAGAGCGGTTGCCGCGCCGATACCGCGGCTCGCACCGGTAACGAGCGCCAGTTGACCTTCAAATTTCATGGTCAATTCGCCGTTTGCTTGAGGCGCGGCAGATCGCCGGAGGGCTCACTGTCACGGCCGGTCGCAGACGAATCTTGCCGTTCGTTGAGCATGCTGAGCTGGTCCGGTTCTTCTTCACCATCCCGGTCGGTAAGGACCGTGGGATAGGCACCGGTAAAACAAGCATCGCAATATTGGGGCTGGATATCGTGGCGGGTTTCTTCACCGGCTGCGCGGTAGAGGCCTTCGATTGAAATGAACGCCAAGCTATCGGCTTGGATGAACTGCCGCATTTCTTCGATTGATTTGAGCGCCGCAAGCAGCTTCTCGCGCTTCGGCGTGTTTACACCGTAGAAGCAACTGTGCATCGTTGGAGGGCTGGCGATCCGCATATGGACTTCGGCAGCGCCGGCTTCGCGCATCATCTGAACGATTTTCAAGCTGGTGGTGCCGCGGACGATCGAATCGTCTACCAATACAATTTTCTTGCCATTGACCAGCGGACGGTTGGCGTTGTGCTTTAGCTTGACGCCGAGATGGCGGACGCCATCGGTCGGTTGGATGAAGGTACGGCCAACATAGTGCGACCGGATGATGCCCAGTTCAAAGGGAATCCCCGACTTTTCTGCAAAGCCTAGCGCTGCGGGAGTGCCGCTGTCGGGAACCGGAATGACATAATCGGCTGAGATCGGACTCTCGATCGCTAACTGGGCCCCGATTTCCTTACGAACGCTGTAGATTGAATTGCCATCAACAATTGAGTCGGGGCGTGAAAAATAGACATGTTCGAAAATGCAGGGACGGGCCTGGGCGTCTGGGAAAGGACGGTGTGAACGCAATTCGCCGTTGGAAACCACAATAAGTTCGCCAGGCTCTACGCTCCGCACATATTCTGCACCGACCAGATCCAGGGCGACGGTTTCTGAAGCAAAGACATAGGCCTCGCCGATCCGGCCCATTACCAGCGGGCGAATGCCCAGCGGGTCGCGACAGGCGATCATGCCTTCGGCGGTCATGCAGATGAGGGAATAGGCCCCTTCAATCTGTTTCAGCGCATCGATAAATTTGTCGAGCAAAGTGCGATATTTCGATGTCGCAACCAGATGGATGATAACTTCGGTATCGCTGGTAGATTGAAATATCGAGCCATGGCGAACGAGCTCGTCACGCAAGGCCAAGGCGTTGGAAATATTGCCATTGTGAGCAATGGCAAAGCCGCCGGATGCGAGATCGGCTTCGAGCGGCTGGATATTGCGCAAAGTACCCGCACCGGTTGTCGAATAGCGGACATGACCGCAGGCAGAATCTCCCCGCAACCGATGGATTACTTCTTCGCTGTCGAAATTTCCTGCCACTGGACCAAGCGCGCGGTGGCTGTAAAATTCCTTGCCGTTTCGGCAGGTAATGCCTGCGGCTTCTTGTCCACGATGTTGAAGAGCGTGCAGGCCGAGCGCGACCATAGCGGCTGCGTCCTCAATCCCGGCGATTCCAAAAACGCCACACTCTTCCCGTAGCTTGTCGTCTTCAAACGGGTGGGTTGTCAGCATATCTCACCTGGCTTGTAAGTGGTCTGGCTTGGAATGTCTGGCATATAGATTTGAAACACTGGTTTGTCTGCCCCCAATGTCATAAAATCATCATATTGCGCTCATCAACGGACATCGGTTGGGGCAATACCGCCATTAGCCGTTGCGCATAGGCGCATCGCCTCTTAACTCATTGCTATGACAGACAGAGAAAATGACCCCGAAACCGGAAATATGCTCCAGCCCAAATATGATTCGAAGGGTTTGATCACTGCGGTTGTTACCGATGATTCGTCGGGAGAATTGTTGATGCTGGCCCATATGAATGCGGAGGCATTGCAACGGACGCAAGACAGCGGAGTGGCCCATTTCTATTCCCGCAGCCGTCAATGTCTTTGGAAGAAGGGCGAAACGTCGGGCAATATCCTCTCGGTTACCGAGATGCGGATCGACTGTGATCAAGACGCGGTCTGGATCAAGGCAGAGCCAGCTGGCCCCGCTTGCCACACCGGAGAAACAAGCTGCTTTTACCGCAAAATTGTAGACGGAAAGCTGGAGCGTATCGCGTGAGTCGCTATGGTTTCTTGATTTTTGCAACGATGCTGGCGAGCTGTGATCAGGGGGCAATAGCGCCCGAAGAACCGGCAACGGAAGTATCATCCCTGGAACGGGCCGCGATCGACGCCGGTGTGATTCCCGATGTTCTCAATGTCACGCTTTCTGGGGCTTTTGAACGGCAAAGCGATCTCGGCACGGACCGGTTCTGCGCGGTGGGGAATGACGAAAATGGCTATCAAGTCGGGATGATCGCGGTATTTGGTCCCGATACAAAGTGCGAAGGGATGGGCGAAGCCGAACGCAATGGTGAAAATGTCCGGATCACCCTTAGTAGCGAAGATCGATGTAGCTTTACCGCCCGGTTTGACGGAGTCGAATTGAAGATGCCCGGCGGACTGCCAGAGGGATGTGCGAGCTATTGCGGCCCGCGTGCCGGCTTCGAAGGGGTGAGCTTTTTCATGGTAGGCGAGGGCGATGCTGTTGCCCGCTCAACCGGCGGTCGAGATATCCAGAACCTGTGTCCCGGCAACTAGCCTTGACGTTTACGTTAGCGTAAGCTATAAGCGTTCTATGTCGAAGCCTCCAAATCACGCCGAAATTGATACGCCAGATCTGAAAAATCGGGAGAGTTACACGATCTCCGACTTGTCGGAAGAATTTGGCGTAACTGCCCGCGCCCTCCGCTTCTATGAAGACGAAGGACTGATAGCGCCGGACCGCAAAGGCCTGTCACGCATTTATACCAAGCGTGACCGAGCGCGTCTGGCCTGGATTATGCGAGCGAAAAACGTCGGCTTCAGTCTGACGGAAATTCGTGACATGATCGATCTCTACGATCTTGGCGATGGCCGCCAGACGCAGATGCAGGTCACCATCGAGAAATGTCAGGAAAAGGTTGATGCGCTGAAAAAGCAGCGTGCCGACATCGATAGCTCCATCAAAGAGCTCACAGGTTTTATAAAGACTGTGCAGGACGCCATGGCGAATACCAAAGCACAGCATCAATAGAGGATATATGCCGGCAACGACCGGCACCCCCATTTGAGTAGAAAGTAGAACATTATGCCCAGTTATACAGCGCCCATCGGCGAAGTCCGTTTCATCCTCAACGAGGTGTTGAATCTGGAACAATATACAAATGTCGCAGGCTTTGAAAATGCGACGCCCGAAATGGTTGATGCGATTTTGACCGAAGCTGGAAAATTCGCATCGGAAGTCCTGCATCCGCTCAATCAATCCGGCGATGAACAAGGATGTACCCGTCACGAAGACGGTTCTGTCACTACGCCCGAAGGCTTCAAAGAAGCCTATCAGCAAATCACCGATGGTGGTTGGACGACTTTGTCGGCTCCCGAAGAATTTGGTGGCCAGGGATTGCCCCGCGTGTTGGGCAATGCCGTGATGGAATTCATGGTTTCGGCCAATCAGGCGCTGGAAATGTACACCGGCCTGACGCAAGGCGCGATTGCATCGATCCTCACCGAGGGCAGCGAAGAGCAAAAACAAACTTATGCCACCCAGATGATCTCCGGAAAATGGACCGGAACGATGAACCTGACCGAAGCGCATTGTGGGACAGACCTGGGTCTTATTCGCACCAAGGCGGAACCCATTCCGGGCGGCTATGCGATCACAGGACAGAAGATTTTCATTTCGGCTGGTGAACATGACATGGCGGAAAATATCATCCATCTTGTTCTCGCCAAGACCCCGGGCGCACCCGACAGTTCCAAAGGTATTTCTCTCTTCATCGTACCAAAATATTTGGTCAACGAGGATGGAACTCTGGGTGAGCGCAACGGTGTCAGCTGTGGTTCGATCGAAGAGAAAATGGGCATTCACGGCAATGCGACCTGCGTCATGAACTATGATGGCGCGACCGGCTATATGGTCGGCGAAGAGAATAAAGGCCTGCGGGCAATGTTCATCATGATGAACGCCGCAAGATTGGGCGTTGGCCTTCAAGGTCTGGCGCAAGGCGAGATTGCCTATCAAAATGCGGTGATCTACGCCGGTGACCGTCGTCAGGGCAGGGCGCTAACAGGAGCCCAGGACCCGGAAGAAAAAGCGGATACATTGTTCGTACACCCGGACGTGCGCCGGATGTTGATGGACGGCAAAGCCTTTACCGAATCCATGCGTTCTCTGGTTCTTTGGGGTGCGTTGCAGGTGGATCTTGCTGACAAAGCAGAAAGTGAAGAAGAGCGCCAGATTGCCGATGATCTGGTAAGCCTGCTTACGCCAGTGATCAAAGGTTACGGAACCTATATGGGCTACCAGATCGCCACGGAATCGCAGCAGGTTTATGGCGGACATGGCTATATCACCGAATGGGGCATGGAGCAGTTTGTCCGCGATGCCCGGATTGCCATGATTTACGAAGGTACCAATGGTATCCAAGCTATGGATCTGGTTGGTCGCAAGCTTGGCCAAAATGGCGGACGGGCGGTCCAGGCCTTGTTCAAAGTTGTCGCTGACGAAATCGCGGAAGCGAAAGATCATGAGAAGCTCTCAGGCTTTGCCGCTGCGCTTGAAAAGGCCAATGGCGAGCTGCAGAAAGCGACAATGTGGTTCATGCAACATGGCATGGCGAACCCGAATAATGCGGGTGCCGGCGCCTATCACTATATGCATATCATGGGCATCGTCTCACTCGGACTCATGTGGTTGCGGATGAGCAAAGCCGCTCAGGCTGCGCTGGATGCAGGTACCGATAACCCGAAATATTACGAAGCCAAATTGGTGACCGCACAATATTTTGCGGAGCGTTTTCTGCCGGATGCCGGCTCGCTGCGCCGCAAGATTGAAGGCGGCAGCGAATCGATCATGGCGCTGGACCCCGAAATGTTCGCAGTCGCCTAATCTGCCAGATCAGGCGGCTTCATTCTGTTCCGCTTGCCGATAGGCTTCTTCCCAATGGCTTAGATTCTGCCGGGCATCCTGTACAAAGGGTGACCGGCGGATTCCCCATAATGCCAGATTATTGGCGAACCGGCCGAGCCAGCGCATTGGCCGTTTAACCTGTATCAGCAGGATGACTCGGCGTTGATCGGTCCGGTTGTGGACTTCGTGATATTGGCTGTCATCGAAGACCAGCCATTGGCCTTTTTCCCAGAAACAGTCGGTTGTCTCCACCTGCATCGTGCAATTTTCTGGGCTGTCGGGAATGATCAATCCGAGATGACAGGTGACCAGACCACGGGTCACGCCGCGATGGCGGGGGATGACCGCGCCGGGTTCCAGGATGGAGAAAAAGGCTGAGTTTAGACCGGGGATCTGGCGGACCAGTTCCGCGGTTACCGGAGCGCGGGCGCAATTCTCCGGCACTTCATAGCCATAGCCAATCAGAAAGAAAGACCGCCAATTGCCGTCACCGGCAATTCGCGCATGATCCGGCGATATATCGTTGAGCGGCGGCACGGCGGCGCGGTGACGCAGAATCGCATTGGCCTCCTGTGCAATGGTCTGCCAGTTTTCGGTCAGACGATGGGTCCAAGGAAATAGGCTGGCCGGGATTATCGGTGCGTTGGGTATCTTTGATTGGGATGCCGAAATTTTGTTCAATGTACCACGCAGGCGTTTGCCAAGCCTGATGATGAACGGTCGGCTTTTTATACTCGCTGTAACTGGCTTTTGATCAACATGTTTCCTGGACATTGCGTTCAACCTTTCATTGAAATGCCCCAGACCCGTTGTTCGTATTATCGTGTAAAATGTGACCATTTTTCGACAAACAGATGCCCAAAATCTGTCAATGACGGCAGCCGGGGGCTGCATGCGATGAACAGTGTCAATTGTCCGGTAGAAACCAGAATTCCGCCATTTAGCGCCTGTCTGGCCCATATAGTCGAACCATGCTGGACCCGCGGTCCCTGATCGATCATGACGGCGGTGACAGGGGAATCATGTGCATAAGGAGTATATGCAATGCATTCCAAAAATAGCCCAAATCGCCGTTCAGCTCATCTGCGTCGGATGACGCCATATCTGATTACCGTCGGATTGGGGTTGTCGGTTGCCGCCAATGCGGCAGAGCCAGAAACCTCCGATGAGATGGAGTCTGAAATCCCCGCTCCAACCATTGATTCAAATGGGGATGGTACGATGGATGCATGGGATCGCAGCGGAGATGGTCGACCCGATGCCTGGGATTCCGATGGCGATGGCCGACCTGATCTGCTGGATGATGATGGCGATGGCAAACCTGATTAAATTAGCGGGTCGCTAATCTAAGAAGCACCGGGCCTAATATGGGTCCGGTGCTTTTTTGTTTTCAAAGATTTCGTCAAACATGCTGAGCATGGCGGCCTTGCTTTGCCGGTCGGCCGAACCATTATATTTGACCGCTTCCATCGATTTCGTATTGCTCGCCCGATCGGTAAAGCCGTGGACGACGCCGGAATAGATATGCATGTGGCAATCCGCTCCTGAAATGTCCATTTCTTCAAGAAAGGTGCGCACTTGCTTGGGAGGGACCAGCGGATCCGCACGGCCGTGGCAGACCAGGATGCGCGCTTTGATCGTTCCTCTTTTTGCCGGAAGCGGCGTGGCCAGCAGGCCATGAAAACTGACGACCAGGGCAATGTCTTCGCCGCCGCGCGCCATTTCAAGAACGATTTCACCGCCCATGCAATATCCGATTGCGGCTATGCGATCATTGCCCATTTTTGACCGGGTCCGTAGTTCTGCAAGGGCACAGCGGAAGCGGTCGCGATAATATTCGGCATCGCCTCGCAATTCATCCGCCAGCCTGCGCGCTTCGCGCATATCTTCGATCGGGCCTCTGCCATAGATATCGCAAACCATCGCGCTATAGCCCAAGGAGGCTAGCCAACGGGCACGTTCAAACATGATCTTGGTTGGGCCGGCAATGGTCGGCACGATCAAAATGGCTGCCCGCGGATAACGGCTGGGTTGCGCCATATAACCGGACAATTCTATATCACCATGCCGATAGGTGAATTGTTGGACTTCGATCGAGCTCATTCTTCAGGCAAAAACTCTGGGACGGATAGATAGCGCTCCCCAGTATCATAATTGAAGCCGAGAATCTTTGCCTGATTGCCCAGTTCCGGAAGCTTCTGCGCGATGGCTGCCAATGTAGCGCCGGATGATATACCAACCAGCATACCCTCTTCCTTGGCCGCTTTCAGGGCCATGGCCTTAGCATCGGCTGGATCAACCTGAATGGCTCCGTCGATGCTTTTGGTGTGGAGGTTGCCCGGAATGAAACCAGCGCCAATACCTTGGATGGGGTGGGGGCCGGGTTGACCGCCGCTAATGACTGGCGAGGCGCTTGGCTCGACAGCATAGACTTTCAAATGGCTCCAATGTTCTTTCAGAGCTTCGGCTACTCCGGTGATATGGCCACCGGTGCCGACGCCGGTTATGATGGCATCCAGCGGATCATCTTTGAAGTCATTGAGAATTTCAATGGCGGTCGTACGCTTGTGGACTTCAAAATTGGCGGAATTCTCGAACTGCTGTGGCATCCAGGCCCCCGGTGTCTGTTCGACCAGTTCCTGAGCGCGCTCGATTGCGCCCTTCATGCCTTTTTCTTTCGGACTGAGGTCAAAAGTCGCGCCATAAGCGAGCATCAGCCGGCGGCGTTCGAGGGACATGGATTCGGGCATGACCAGAACCAACGTATAGCCTTTGACCGCTGCAACCATCGCCAGGCCGACTCCGGTGTTGCCGGATGTCGGTTCGATGATCGTGCCGCCGGGTTGCAGCGCACCGGATTTTTCCGCATCTTCAATCATCGCAAGGCCGATCCGATCCTTGATCGACCCGCCGGGGTTGGAACGCTCCGACTTGATCCAGACATGCGCATCGCCAAACAGACGCTGCATCTTGATATGCGGCGTGTTTCCGATTGTTTCGAGAATGTTATTGGCAATCATTATCCTGCACTCCTGCTTATCATTTTATCGCTTCGCCGCTTCCGTTTTCAGTTCTTCCGGCGGATCAAATGTTCGGGCGGCACCCAGTTGGGGAAATAGGCGCGTCCATAATCCTGTGACCGCTATAGCACCTGCTCCGCCTGCGACAATGGCCGCAATTGGTCCGACCAAAACGGCCAGTCCACCCGAGAGCGCATCGCCGAGCTCGTTTGATGCGCTAATCGTCATCTGGCTAACCGCACCCACACGGCCCCGCTTGGCATCAGGCGTGTGCAACTGGATCAGAGAGCTGCGCACATAGACGCCGAACATGTCGGCGGCCCCGCATATTCCAAGACAGGCCATGGAGAGATATAAATTGGTGCTCAACCCGAACCCGATCGTGCCCAGACCGAACACGACCATTGCAGCCAGCATGCTATTGCCGACATTTTTGCTGAGCGGCGCAAAGGAGAAAATGAGCGCGACAATCACGGCGCCAACGGCGGGAGAGGCAGCGAGCAGCGACAGTCCTATTTCGCCTGCGTTCAATATGTCTTTGGCAAAAACCGGGATCATCGCGGTGGCTCCGGCGAGGAACATCACCAGCAGATCAAGCGTGATCGCTCCGAGCACCAGTTTGTTCGTCCAGACATAGGCCATGCCATCGCCAACTTGTTGAAACGGTCCCTTGGTTTTGTCCGCAGCGGGCCGCGGGACCGGACTGATCATGAACATCGCAAACATGGCCAGCAGATAAAGTCCGGCGCAGACGAAATAGGGCAGGGCTGCGTCAATCTTGTACAATGGCCCCGCCATGCCCGGGCCGGCAATCACGCCGACCTGCCAGGCAATGGTGGAAAGCGCGATAGCACGTGGAATCGATGCTTTGGGAACGAGATTGGGGGCGAGCGAGGTGATCGCGGGACCTAAGAAGGCCCGGCACATGCCCAGCAGCACGGCGATGATATAGATGGTCCAGAGCGTGATGCTGCCCGTGGCGGTCAATATGGCCAAAGCCAGCGCTATCATCGCCTGAACCGCCAAGACGGTCCTGGCGATCCAGCGGCGATCCATATGATCGGCGACCCAGCCGACCAGTGGTGTTAGGATGAACAAGGGCACGAATTGCAGCAACCCAAGCAAGCCCAATATCCCTGCCGAAGCGCTCACACCCATATCTTCGCGCGCCAGATTATAGGCCTGCCAGCCGAGAATGAGCATCATCGCATAGAGCGCGAACATTGATGCCAGACGCGAGAACCACAGATAGCGATAATTGGCGATGGCAAAGGGATGTGGGGCAGCGCTGATCACGGAATATCTGCTAGCGAGTGACGCAAGTTGCTGCAATCATTTCATGCTTGGGTGGCAAAACCGGTTCGCTGCCCAGATGAATATACCTGCTGTAGATGCGGTTTTTTCCTTCTCTGAGAAGGGGTGCGCGAAGCAAGGAAATACCCGCAAGTGCGAGTGTTCCACCCGGCCTGTTAACGCTCCTCTTTAACATTCGCTTTGCCGTCGTGCCGCAGCGGGACGCCTTGAAAATCTGCCATTTCTGAGAGGAAATCCATGGTAAATGACTTGTTAAGAAAATGGAGTATGGATGATGGTCGAAAAAATTGCATATCGGGTTAGCGCGACGGTCCTGCTGATCACCGCCCTGGCGATTGCTGCGATGCTGGTCATGGGACTGACACGCGCGAAGGCCGATCCTTCTGCTCCGGTCGCGACCCTTTCCTCGACGCAGGCGGTTGTCGAGCAATCTGCGTCCGAGCCTGTTGAACAGACGCAACCCCTGGTAGCCAAGATTGTCGCCGATCCCGTTGCGATCGCCGACAAGATGCCGCTCAGCGACCAGTTCGTGGTCAAACGCATCCTGGAAATCGACGAACCTTTTGTACATGGCTATTTCAAATGGGATGATGAAGGTGTCCCGGCTGGCGAGCTGGTCATTACCGTCGATCTCAAGGCCGAGAGTATTTCGGTTTTTCGTGGCGGCTATGAGATCGGTGCGGCGGTAATCACCTTTGGCGACTCCCTCAAGCCGACTCCGACCGGCGTTTTTCCAATTACCCAGAAGAACAAGGACCATGTTTCGAACATCTATGGCACACCGATGCCTTATATGATGCGCTTGACCAATGATGGTATCGCCATCCATGCTTCCGACGTCAAATGGGGATGGGGAACCCGCGGATGTATCGGTGTGCCTCTGGAATTTGCGCGCCTCTTGTTCGCACAAGCCAAATTGGGTGATCGCGTGATCGTGACCGACGGCAAGATGATGGGACTGGGCGACTCGTTTTCATAGATTTGAACAGCCACTGCAGAGCTCGAACAAAGGCTATATTCCGGCCGGCTTGAGAGATTCGTTGGCTGGCTCGAAAACGGTTGTCAGAAAACTGCTCTTCAAGCCACTTCGACAAAAGAGTCTAGCACCCGTTTGTCACCGGATTTTTCAAAGGCAATCTCGAGTTTATTGCCTTCTTTTTCCATCACTTCGCCATAGCCAAATTTGTTATGGAAAACACGCATGCCAACGGTCACATCATCGCGGCCCTTGTTGCCGAGCGAGACTGCGCTGCGCCGTGCCTCTTTGATGTTCTTGGGATTCTTGTCAAAACCTGAAGAAGCGGCGCGCTGCCAGCCCGGGCCGCGCTGACCCGCCCTAGTGGCATTGGCCGCGGCAAGATGGGCAAAGGGATCGCTATTCTCGGTCCAGTTGGCGCGCCACAGGCTTTCGCCGCCGCTCATGCTGCTTTCATGCTCGACATGGTCTTCGGGCAATTCTTCAATGAACCGGGATGGAATAGAACTGGTCCATTGGCCGTAGATTCTGCGGTTGGCGGCATGGAAGATCGTGCATTTTTTCCGGGCGCGGGTGATCGCCACATATGCGAGGCGGCGCTCTTCCTCGAGGCTGGCATTGCCGCCTTCGTCCAGGCTACGCTGTGAGGGGAACACACCTTCCTCCCAGCCAGCACAGAAAACATTCTCAAACTCCAAGCCCTTGGCGCCGTGCATGGTCATGATCGTGACCTTGGCCTCGTCGTCGCGCGCTTCATTGTCCATGACAAGGGAGACATGTTCGAGAAACTCGCCGAGCGTTTCATATTCTTCCATCGCACGCGCCAGTTCGGTGAGGTTTTCCAAGCGACCGGCGGCTTCTGTGGAGCGATCGGCTTGCAGCATCGTCGTATAACCGCATTCATCCAGAACGATCCGCGTCAGTTCCGCATGGTCGGTATCATTCGCCATTTCCCGCCAGCGACCGAAATTACGCATCAATTCCAGCAATGTGCTGCGTGCGCGGGTCGGCAGTTCGTCGGTATCACAGATGCTGAGCGCGGCGGCCGCCATCGATATGCCCTGGCCGCGCGCAAGGCGGTGGACTTTCTCAATGCTTTTGTCGCCGAGGCCGCGCTTGGGCGTGTTCACAATCCGCTCGAAGGCGAGGTCATCGGCGGGCTGCGCTATGACTCTCAGATAGGCCAATGCATCCCGAATTTCGGCGCGTTCGTAAAAGCGAAAGCCGCCGATGATCTTATACGGCATGCCGATTGAGATGAAGCGATCTTCAAACTCGCGGGTCTGGAATTGAGCGCGCACCAATATGGCGACATCATTCAAGGACACTTGATTGATCTGCTGCAACGCTTCAATTTCATCGCCAGTGCGCCGGGCTTCTTCCGGACCATCCCAAACGCCGATCACCTGAACTTTGTCGCCGTCGGTTTCCTCGGTCCACAATGTCTTGCCAAGGCGGCCGCTGTTATGATTGATCAGGCCGGATGCGGCGGCGAGAATATGGGGGGTGGATCGATAATTTTGCTCCAGCTTGACCACTTTGGCGTCCGGAAAGTCTTTTTCGAAACGGAGGATATTGGCCACTTCTGCGCCGCGCCAACTGTAGATGGATTGGTCATCATCGCCGACGCAACAGATGTTCTGATGGCTCTGGGCGAGCAGCCGCAGCCAGAGATATTGCGAGCTGTTGGTATCCTGATATTCGTCGACCAATATATATTTGAAACGCTCCTGATATTGTTTCAGCAAGTCTCGATTGGTCTTCAGCAGGTTGAGAATATGGAGCAAAAGATCGCCAAAGTCGCAGGCATTGAGCGCTTTTAGTCGGGCCTGATAAGCTGCGTAAAATTCCTGCCCGCGCCCATTGTCATAGCGTTCATTCTCTGTGGCATCGAGATCTTGGGGATTGAGGCCCCGATTCTTCCACTGATCGATAAGGCCAGCAAGCATCCGAGGTGGCCAGCGCTTCTCATCCACTTCTGCAGCCTGGATCAACTGTTTCAGCAGTCGCAGCTGATCATCGGTATCCAGAATCGTGAAATTGCTCTGCAAGCCGACCAGTTCGGCATGGCGCCGCAGCATTTTCGCGCCGATGCTGTGGAAGGTGCCGAGCCAGGGCATGCCTTCGAAGCTCTCGCCGACAATAGAGGCGATCCGCTCTTTCATCTCGCGGGCGGCCTTGTTGGTGAAGGTCACCGCCAGAATCTCGCTGGGCCAGGCTTTGCGCGAGAAGACAATATGCGCCAGTCGCCGCGTTAGAGCAGCGGTTTTTCCCGTGCCTGCACCGGCGAGCACGAGGACAGGCCCCTCGGTGGTGAGCACAGCCTCGCGTTGCGGGCTGTTGAGGCCACGGACATAGGGAGGGTCGCTCTCTTGCGGTATATTGACAGTATCGGTCACGGGTGAACAGTTAGGGAACATCGGCGCGGGCGGCAAGGACCAATATCAAATTTGACATGTCCCAAAGGGCAGGTTGAATTATTTGTTGCAATGCACCATTTGTTTATCAAATGCCGGTATCGGCCCGCAAACGGAGTTTGAAATGAGCAAGAGATTGATGAGCAGCGCGATCGTCGCAACTTTGATGATGGCAAGCGTGAGCGTATATGCAGCAGTGCAGAAAGACAGCAGTGAAACGGCGTCAATCATGACGATGATGGGCGGCTAGTCCTCGGATTGTGATGACGGGGCGGGGCGGAGAATATGAATTTTCGCTTTGCCGCTATCTCGAACACAATCGAGATCAAATTTCTTCACCTCGACTTTTTCATGACGCGCCGTTTCAACCGCGATCCAGCTAGAGGGCGCAAACCATCCATGACGACCCAATTTGTCTAGTGCGACCGCGCCGGCACCCGAATCATAGGGCGGATCCATCAGAATTAGATCATAAGGCTTTCGCGCCTGGCCCAGGTGCAGGACGGAGCCAATCCGGACATCGGCATCGGCCCCCAGCGTTTCGATATTCTTCTCCAGCGCTTTGATTGCATCCCGGTCTTGCTCGACAAATGTGCAATGGGCGGCGCCTCGCGACAAGGCTTCTAGACCCAAAGCACCGGACCCGGAAAAGAGGTCCAATATTTGCAAATCTGCAAAATCACCCAGTCGGCTGGTGAGCATGGAGAATAGCCGTTCGCGGGTGCGGTCGGCGGTCGGACGGGTGACGTCACCCTTGGGCGCGACTATTTTTCTGCCCCGCCAATTGCCTGCGATTATGCGCATCTTACGTCTTCCGTCCCAAGTCTGGTTTCATTTTAGCGATTTGCGGAACTGGACCAGATCATGCTGCCGCACGACTTCTATCTCGCCTTTTTCCAGATCGCCGAGCACGAAGGGCCCATAGCGGGTGCGGATTAGGCGCGATACTTCCAAGCCGAAATGTTCCAACACTCGCCGAACTTCACGGTTCTTGCCTTCGGTAAGGGTCACTTCAATCCATTGGTTCCGGCCGGTGCGTCGCTCTAGATTGGCGGTGATCGGTCCGTAATGCATGCCTTCGATAGTGATCCCGCGATAAAGCTCCTCCAGCTGGTTCTGGGTGATCTCGCCGAATGTACGGGCGCGGTAGGAGCGTTCAATGCCATTTTTCGGCAACTCCATTTCGCGCTTGAACTCGCCATCGGTGGTCATCAGCAGAAGCCCCTCGGTGTTCATGTCGAGGCGACCAATCGGCATGATCCGCTCCATTTCCGGCAGAACATCGTAAATGGTCTTCTTACCCGAAAAGTCGCGTTCCGCCGTTAAGCAGCCATTGGGCTTGTGAAAGCGGTACAGCTTTGCGGGAGAGGGTTCTGCCACGGGCTTGCCATCGACGGTGATGCCCGTCAGATTTTTGAGCAGCAGGGAAGGGTGTTCCACGAGATCGCCGTTTAGTTCAATCCGTCCGGCGTCGATCATGCGTTCGATTTCACGCCGGGATGCAACGCCTGCGCGGGCTAGAAGTTTTGCGATGCGCTGGCCTTCGCGGACGGCACCTGGCTGTGTTGCCGGGCTTTCCACTGGCTTGGCTCCAGGGGTTGGTTTCGCGCGATATATCTTGGTTGGTTTCTCTTCGGTCATGGCCGAGACGCATGGCGGAAAAATGCGCTCGCCGCAATCTGTAACCATTGGTTCCGTGCCCACGAATGGCTATTAACACCTAAGCGGAGCTGGAAATGGGTAAGTTTATTCTATGTGCGTTGGTTGGCGGATCGGCTTTTGCCGGTTTCCTTGGCGCGCAACTCGCCCCCAGTGCTGCCGCCAATTCGGTCCAGCAGACAGAATTCCATAGCCGCAACGATGCTGTATCAACCAAGCCTGTGGTCATTGAATTGTTCACCAGTCAGGGTTGTTCGTCTTGTCCCCCCGCAGATATGCTGGCCAAGCGTCTAGCGAAAGACGATGCCCTGCTGGTGATTACGCGGCCCGTAACCTATTGGGACCGGCTTGGCTGGAAAGACACTCTGGCGCGGGAAGATAATACCCGGTTGCAACGGGCTTATGCGGCGAAAGGCAATGCGGGATCCGGCGTGTACACGCCGCAAATTGTCGTCAATGGCGGCGGTGGGGCCGTGGGATCGCGCGAGAATGACATTCGCTCGCTGGTGCGCCGGGCGGATCGGTCTGGTCCTTTCATTGCCGCTTCTACCGATGACAGCGGGCAGGTAAATGTCACCATCAACGGCCGATCCGACCATATGTCCGGGGTTTCGCTAGTCGCCTTGAGTTCGGAAGAAACCGTCCAGATCGGCCGGGGAGAAAATGGCGGGCGAACCATGCATTATACCAATGTGGTCAAGGCAGAGCGCAATCTGGGCAGCTGGCGCGGAAAGCCGAAGCAATATGCCATTCCGCCAGAATATCTGAAGATCAGTGGCGCGGACAAATATGCAATCCTTGTGCAGCGCCCGGGAGCGGGCCCGATTGTCGCGGCAAAGCTGCTGGATATCTGAGCCGCTGCAAAATCAAGCTGGCATTCAGGTGAATAGGCGCTAAAGATTCTTCCAGTTCGAGGGAGAATTTGGCGTGAGTGAAGCATCCAAAGCGGAAGAAAAGCCAGGTTGGCGCACGGTTTTCGCTGCGTTGAAGCACCGTAAAACAGTCTATATGGCAATTTTCGGTTTCGCTGCAGGCCTGCCTTATGCGCTGTTGTTGGGAACATTATACGCCTGGTTGTCTGACGCCGAAGTCGATCTGGAAACCATGGGCGTGTTCTCCCTGATCGGATTGGCTTATGCGTTCAAATTCCTCTGGTCTCCGGCACTCGACCGGCTCGATGTCCCGGTTTTGCGCAAATTGGGCAAGCGCAAGCAATGGATTGTAACCGCACAGCTATTGCTCGGTGCGATATTGGTCATTCTCTCGATGCTCAATCCGGTTTCGTCACTGGGCTGGTTTTCATTGCTCGCGGGCATCGGCGCCTTTGCTTCTGCAACGCAGGACGTGGTCATTGACGCTTGGCGCGTTGATGTAGCCGATGAGGTCGCAACCATCGATATTCTCTCGACGGTCTACCAGATGGGGTACCGCATTGCCGCTCTGGTGGGCGGTGCTTTGGCACTATTTTTGGCCGAACGAACGGATTGGCCCACCGTCTATCTGACCATGGGGGCGGTCATGCTGGTGGTCGGCTTCTTCGGCCTATTTGCGCCAGATGCCGACGTCGTGGATATGACGGAAACCGAAAGAGCCGATGAACATGGGCTGCGCAAAGCAGGTCAACTGGATCCTCGCGTTCGTGGCTGGGCCTTGGGTGCCGTTGCGGTCTTATGGGGTTGGGCCTTGATAACCGTTGGTGTTTTCATGGTCCGCTCTTTGGGCAGCGATCCGGATACCAGACCGGATTCCGTGCAGTTTATTTCGACAATGGGACCGATGGTTGTTGTGGCAACAGTGGTCATTCCAGCGCTGATTGCGGCCTGGCTGGTCAAGATGGAACGGTCCGGAAGCCATTTGTTGACGGCGGACCGGCCAGCAGAAAGTGCGGGCGGACGGCTATTGGATCATGGCTATCGTGCGTTGATCTTGCCCCTGACCGATTTTGTCGGTCGCTTGGGTTGGGCCTTGATCATCATATTGGGTCTGGTTCTGACCTATCGTATCACAGATTCCATCTGGGGCAGTTTCGCTTATCCATTCTATTTGGGTGAGCTGCAATATACCAAGGATGAAGTGGCTGTGGCATCGAAGTTTTTCGGTGTCGGCGCGTTGATGATCGGGCTAGCGGCCGGCGGTTATATGCTGACGACCTTGGGCCGCATGTTCACGCTCACCTTGGGCGCCATTTTGGCGGCCGCTACCAACTTGCTTTACGCCGATCTGGCGCGGGGCGGGGCCGTGGTTCAGGCGGTTAGCGACGGATCTGGCTTTACCTGGCTGGTTGCAAATTTGGGCGGAGACGAAAGGCTGGCCAAATTGATGATGGCCATCGCAGGAGAGAATATTGCGGTGGGTATCGCCGGTGCCGCCTTTGTTGCCTATCTCTCCTCGATCGTTGCCAGAGGATATAGCGCCGTTCAATATGCGCTTCTCTCGTCTTTGACGTTGCTGGTGGGAACATTGGGCCGCGGTGCTCTGGGTCAGATGATTGAAGAGCAGGGCTATTTCCAGATTTTCATCCTGACCACATTGATGGGCGGCGTAGCGGTCATTCTCTGTATTGTGGAATGGATTCGTATTTCGCGATTGGGCGCAAAAGCGGGCATTGATAAAACGGCGCTAAAGGGCGTTTAATCCGGTATTTGCTCGTTCGCCTTCAACACATCGCCCACCAGATAGAGCGAACCCGCGATCAGCACCGTCTTGCTCGCTGGCTCTGACAGGGCGTTGAGCGCAACTTTAACGTCGTTGGCTTCCAATACGGGAGCTTCGATGTCCGGATAGGCGCCCAGAGCGTGTGACTCATGGCCGGGCACCGGAATGACGGTCACGCTCGACAGCTTGTCTTTTAGCGGCGCGATGAGAGCTGCGGGATCTTTGTTGGAAAGCATCCCGATCACCAGATCGATCGATCCGGCCTCATGCTGTTCAAATTGTTTTGCCAGAGCCAGTCCGGCGCTGACATTATGACCGCCGTCGATCCAGACGTCTGTACCGGACGGCAGCAGACCGGTCACCGGGCCGGCGAGCAACAATTGCATCCGGCCCGGCCAATGGGCCCAGCCCATGGCGGCCTTGATCGCTGCTTCGGAAATGCTGATCGAATCCTGATGACGCAGCATCGCAATAGCGAGTGCCGCATTGTCCGCCTGATGCGCGCCAGCAAGCGTGGGCAGGGGCAGAATCGGTCTGCTCTTTCGGTCGAGATAATGCAGCTGGCCTTCGTAAATGGCGGCGTCCCACTCTTCGCCGCGCGGGAAATGCTGCGCCCCGATATCCGCCGCATGATCGGCAATCGCGTGTAGCATATCCGCAGCATATTTTTGTGTCAGCAAGGGCGCGTTCTTTTTGGCGATCCCTGCTTTTTCCCAAGCGATGCGGACCATCGGATCGTCAGGCGTGCCGTCTTCGGGACTAAGCAGGAAGCCTTCATGGTCGATGCCCAGCGCGGCAATGCCGGTGGCCACAGGGGTGGTGATGACATTGGTTGCGTCGAGCCTGCCGCCGAGTCCGACTTCCAATATACAAGCATCCGCAGGTGTTTCGGCGAAGGCAAGAAAGGCAGCGGCGGTTGTGGCTTCGAAGAAACTGGGGTTGATGTCTTCGCTGATATCGAGAACCCGGGCGAGCAGGTCGGCAAGATATTCATCCTCGATCAACTGGCCTGCCAGCCGGATGCGTTCGTTGAACCGCACCAGATGCGGACTGGTATAGACATGAACTTTCAGGCCTTCCGCTTCGATCGCAGCGCGCAGGAAGGCACAGGTGGATCCCTTGCCATTGGTTCCGGCCACGTGGAATATCGGCGGCAATTTATCCTGTGGATTGCCGAGGCGCGCGAGCACTTCGAGGATGCGCTCCAGCCCCAGAACATCGCGCCCGGGCGAGAGCATCTCCAGTCGGTTCAATTGTGTCTGGACTGCCGGATGATCCGACTGAGCACCGTCTGCCATCTACTCCCCTCCCGCTCGTGGGAGGGGCCGGGGGTGGGCCTGTCTGTTTGCAAAAATGAGTCCGGTCATGGAGGATAATCCCACCTTTAACCCCTCCCGCAAGCGGAAGGGGGAATCAGGCGGCGTCTTTCCAAGCCATGAGATAGCCGATGACCCTCGCGAGTTCCGCGCGCAACTCCTTGCGGTGCACAACCATGTCGACCATGCCATGTTCCAGCAAATATTCGGCGGTCTGGAATCCCTCGGGCAGTTTCTCGCGGATGGTATTTTCGATCACGCGCTGTCCGGCAAAGCCGATCATCGCACCGGGTTCGGAAATATGCACATCGCCCAGCATTGCATAGCTGGCGGTCACACCGCCGGTGGTCGGATCGGTCAGGACGACGATGAACGGGATACCCGCTTCGCGCAGCATCGAGATCGCCACCGTGGTCTTGGGCATTTGCATCAACGACAAGATGCCTTCCTGCATCCGCGCGCCACCGGCGGCGGTAAAGATGATATAGGGGCATTGGTCTTTCAGCGCGCGCTTGGCGCCATCAACAAAGGCCTGACCCACAGCCAGTCCCATCGAGCCGCCCATGAAGGCAAAATCCTGCACGCCGACAACGCAGGGAATGCTTTCAATCGTGCCTTTGGCATTGATCAACGCATCCTGTTCACCGGTTTTGTGGCGCGCGTCTTTCAGTCGGTCGGCATATTTCTTCTGATCTTTGAATTTGAGCGGATCTTCCTGAACCGCCGCCCAGGGAATCATCTTCCAGCTATTTTCGTCCATGATCTGGGCAAAGCGGACCATCGGGCCGATGCGGCCATGATGCTCGCATTTCGGGCAGATATGCATATTGTCCTCATATTCCTTGAGGAACACCATCGCTTCGCACTTCTTGCATTTGTGCCAGAGATTATCCGGGGTTTCGCGCTTTGTGATCGATGCGATCTTGTTGCGGACATTGCTTAGCCAAGACATTTTTTAGCTCCCAAAAATCTAGCGTGCCGAGGCAATAGCATCGGAAAGCGATTGAACATAGTCCTTCACATGCGGTGCAGCGTCTTTGCCATATTTTCCGACAATTTCAACGATGGCAGAACCAACAACGACACCATCAGCAACACGCGCGATCTCCGCGGCCTGTTCGGGCGTGCGCACGCCAAAGCCAACCGCGACGGGCAGGTCGGTGCCCGCTTTCAATCGGTTGACGGCTTCTTCGATGCTGGCCTGTGCGGCCTGTTGCTGACCGGTGATACCGGCGACGCTGACATAATAGAGGAAACCGCTCGCGTTGTTCAGGATTTGCGGCAGTCGTTCTGCATCAGTTGTCGGGGTTGCGAGCCGAATGACGGCGACGTTCTGGGCGCGTAGAGCATCGCCGAGGCTTTCATCCTCCTCGACCGGAATATCGACGCAGATCACCGCATCGACACCGGCATCAACGCAGGCATCGGCGAACCATTCGGAGCCTCTGATCGTCATCGGATTGGCATAGCCCATCAGCACCAGCGGCGTGTCCGGATGACGTTGCCGAAACTCTTTGGCCATGTTGAAGATGTCTGCGGTCGTGGTGCCCGCAGCCAGGCTACGGATATCCGCTTCCTGAATCGAGGGGCCATCGGCCATCGGATCGGTGAACGGCATGCCGAGCTCGATAATATCCGCGCCGCCTGCGACAAGCGCATCGAGGATGGCTGGCGTATCGGCAGGAGTCGGATCGCCAGCGGTGACGAAGGTGACGAGCGCCGCGCGGTTGGATGGGAAGGCGTTTGAGAGACGGGTCATATCTCCGTCCCCAACGCCTCGGCAACGGTGAAAATGTCCTTGTCGCCGCGCCCGCAAAGGTTCGCGAGGATGATCTTGTCCCGATCCATCTTCACCGCTTCGCGGACCACCGCTGCAATCGCATGGCTCGGTTCGAGCGCGGGAATGATGCCTTCGGTGCGGCAGAGCAATTGGAACGCGTCGAGCGCTTCGGTGTCGGTGGCGCTGTCATAGTCGACACGGCCGGATTCTTTCAGCCAGCTATGCTCCGGACCGATGCCGGGATAGTCGAGGCCGGCGCTGATCGAATGGGCTTCTGTGATCTGGCCGTCTTCGTCCTGCAGCAAATAGGTCTTGTTGCCGTGGAGGATGCCGGGGCCGCCGCCGGCAAGGCTCGCGGCATGTTTTTTGTCCAGACCATGGCCCGCCGCTTCGATGCCGAGCATTTTGACGTCCGGATCATCTAGGAATGGATGGAACAAGCCGATGGCGTTGCTGCCGCCGCCAATGGCTGCGACCAGCATATCTGGCAGGCGTCCGGTGCGTTCGAGCATCTGGGCGCGGGCCTCCTTGCCGATCACGCTTTGAAAATCGCGGACCAGCTCGGGATAGGGATGGGGACCGGCGGCGGTGCCGATGATGTAGAATGTGTCGTGCACATTGGCGACCCAGTCGCGCAGCGCCTCGTTCATCGCATCTTTCAGCGTCGCTGCGCCGCTGGTCACCGAGACGACTTCGGCGCCGAGCAATTTCATCCGAAACAGATTGGGCTTCTGCCGCGCAACATCGGTCGCGCCCATGAAGATCGTGCAGGGCAGGCCAAAGCGGGCGCAGACAGTCGCGGTGGCCACGCCATGTTGACCGGCACCGGTTTCCGCGATTATCCGGGTCTTGCCCATGCGCATCGCTAGAAGGATTTGCCCGACACAATTGTTGATCTTGTGCGCGCCGGTGTGGTTCAGCTCGTCGCGCTTGAACCAGATTTGCGCGCCTTTTCCTTCCGGCGCATCCTTGCGGACTTCTTCGGTCAGGCTTTCGGCGTAATAGAGCGGCGAGGGGCGACCGACATAATTTTGCAGCAGATCGTTAAACTCTTCCTCGAACGCCGGATCAGCCTGCGCCGCGCGATAATGTTTTTCCAGATCGAGAATCAGCGGCATTAACGTTTCGGCGACATAGCGCCCGCCAAATTCGCCAAAATGACCACGGTCATCGGGCATGTTGCGGAAGCTGTTCGGAGGTGTTTCGGGTTTATTCATTCGATCTCAATATCCGTTCGGCCTGAGCCTGTCGAAGGGTGTTTCACATGAATGTCCGTACTTCGACAAGCTCAGCACGAACGGTCTTATCTGGAAGCGTCATAGTCCCGCACCGCTTGGCAAAAGGCGGCGATTCTGTCCACTTGTTTGACACCGGGCGCGGATTCCACGCCGGAGGACACGTCGACCAGCGGCGCTTGTGTGGCCTGCAGGGCAGCCATCACATTGTCCGGATCAAGTCCACCAGCAAGGCCCCAGTCGATCTGATGGTCATGGTCGGACAAGAGCGACCAGTCAAAGGACGTGCCCGTTCCGCCGGGCAAAGCCTTGGCCGGGGCATCGAACAACAGGCGGTCGGCAGAGCCAACATAGCGACTGGATTTGGCCAACGTAGGCTTGTCCTTTACGCCCAGCGCTTTCCAGATTTCCAAACCCGTGTTGTCCGCGACCAGTTTAAGCCAGTCCGGCGTCTCGCTGCCATGAAATTGGATGACGTCCGGTTTGACATCGCCAATGGCCTTGCCGGTTGCCTTGGGGTCGGCATTGACCAGCAGCAGCACCGTCTTGATCCGGCCCGCAACGTGATTGCGCAGTTCCCGGGCGCGTTCCAGTGACACATGACGCGGGCTTTTATCGAAATGGACAAGGCCGATATAGTCTGCGCCTTTTTCGATGGCTGCGTCGATAGAGGCTTCAGTGGACAGGCCACAGATTTTGATTTGGGTTTTCATGGACAGGCTTTTAGCGCGATAAATACCGGTCGTCATGCTGAACTTGTTTCAGCATCCATTTCTCTTCTCACGCCATGCTGAGCGAGGATGAGTGGACCCTGAAACAAGTTCAGGGTGACGGAAGTTGGCTCGCTGTCGTTGAAGAATTAAAGCGTCGCCTCAATCGCCCGCGCCGCCTCCACAGGATTTTCTGCGCCGGTAATCGGCCGTCCGATCACCAACACGCTAGCGCCATTGTCTCTGGCTTGTTGCGGCGTCACCGCCCGCTTCTGGTCTCCCATAGCACCGCCTTTGGGGCGCAGGCCGGGGACGACGAAAAAGCCGTCTTTCCAGATTTTATGCGCGGCTTCTACTTCATTGCCGGAACAGACAATGCCATCCAGTCCCGCCTCGCGCGCCAGTCTGGCTAGCCGTTCAACCTGATCATGTGGATCGCCGGCATAGCCAATCTTCCCCATGTCGCGTTCGTCGAGTGAGGTCAGCAATGTCACGCCGACCACTTTGGTATGTTCATTCGCTGCAGCCTTGGCATCTTCCATCATCGCCCGGCCGCCAGAGGCATGGATCGTGACAATGGCGGGTTCCAGAACATTGATCGCCTGCATCGCCTTGGCAACGGTATTGGGAATGTCGTGAAGCTTGAGATCGAGAAAGATCGGTAGGCCGAGCTTGTGGATTTCGTGCACGCCGTGATGGCCGTGGGCACAGAAAAATTCTAGCCCGAGTTTCAATCCGCCGACATGGCCTTTGACCGACTGGGCAATGGCAATGGCTCGATCGAGATCAGGCGTGTCGAGCGCTACATAGATGGGATTGCTCATGCGCCTGGTGCTTTCTTGCTGTCGATCGAGGATACCGCCGGTGCCGGTTCGGCAACCGGTGTTGGGCTGGGAGTTGGGCTGGGGGCAGGGCTGGCGCTAGGCTTTTGAGCATAAGCGGGGCGTGCGGCATCTTCCAATGTCTTGATCCGCCGGACGAGTCGCCATTGCGAACCTCTAAGAAACAGCCATGTTGGGAGGAAGCCAATCATGAAGGCGCCAACCACAAAGGTCGAAACGCGCGCTTCTACAATCGCGGTCCCGAGATCCAGCGATGCGCGTGCCTCATTGGTCCACCAGAATATGAAAGTCGCGACCAGCAGAAGAACCCAGAACAGGATTTTGATAAATTGCATGCTTCACCTTTTCCGTCATGTTGCGGACTATCCTACGCCCAAAAAGGGCAGGTGGCCAGACGCTATGCTCCGCTGCCGAAAACGGCGCTATTCACCAAATACTCTCGCGAAAATCGTGTCGACATGTTTGAAATGATAATCGAGGTTGAAGCGTTCCTCTAGCTCTTCATCGGTCAATTTTGCAGACACGTCCGGATCGGCCTTGAGCAGATCGAGTAGGGCGATTTCACCGTCGGACTCCCAGACCTTCATCGCGTTGCGCTGGACAATGCGATAGCTGTCTTCGCGGCTGATGCCCGCTTGGGTCAGTGCCAGCAAAACACGCTGCGAGTGGACAAGGCCGCCCATGCGGTCGAGATTTTTCTGCATCCGCTCGGGATAGATCAACAGCTTTTCAATGACGCCGATGAGCCGTCCCAGGGAAAAGTCGAGGGTGATGGTCGCGTCCGGTCCGATCATCCGTTCGACCGAACTGTGCGAGATATCGCGCTCGTGCCAGAGAGCGACATTTTCCATGGCTGGCAGGGCATAGCTGCGCACCATCCGGGCGAGGCCGGTCAGATTTTCGGTCAGGATCGGGTTGCGCTTGTGCGGCATTGCGCTGCTGCCCTTCTGGCCTGGTGAGAAATATTCCTCGGCTTCCAGAACTTCGGTGCGCTGCAGGTGGCGGACTTCGACAGCCAGTCGTTCGACCGAGGAAGCTATGACGCCGAGTGTGGCAAAAAATTGGGCATGGCGGTCACGCGGGATGACTTGCGTTGAAACCGGCTCCACTTCGAGGCCCAGTTTGGCAGCGACATATTCTTCGACTTTGGGATCGATATTGGCGAAGGTACCGACCGCACCGGAAATCGCGCAGGTGGCGATTTCCTTGCGCGCTGCGACCAGCCGCTCGCGGTTGCGTTCGAATTCGGCATAGGCTTGTGCCAGCTTCAAACCGAAGGTCACCGGCTCGCCATGAATGCCGTGGCTGCGGCCAATGGTCGGTGTAAACTTATGCTCGAATGCGCGCTTCTTGATGGCGGCCAGCAAGGCGTCGATATCCGCGAGCAAAATGTCCGAAGCCCGAGCCAATTGAACTGCCAGGCAAGTGTCGAGAACATCGCTGGAGGTCATGCCCTGATGCATGAAGC
The DNA here is from genome assembly GCF_039982395.1 of Parasphingorhabdus sp. Lineage (GTDB taxonomy): Bacteria > Pseudomonadota > Alphaproteobacteria > Sphingomonadales > Sphingomonadaceae > Parasphingorhabdus. The sequence goes on along the minus strand of NZ_JBDWYO010000006.1, from coordinate 757,423 downwards.
GCGCTTCCTCACCGACATTTTCTGCAACATTGGTCAGAAATGCAATCACGTCATGTTTCACTTCGCGCTCGATTTCATCGATCCGTGCGACGTCAAACTTGCCCTTGGCCCAGATTGCTTTTGCCGCTTCTTTGGGAACTACACCGAGCTCGGCCAGGGCATCGGTCGCATGGGCTTCGATTTCGAACCAGATCTGGAATTTCGATTCAGGCTCCCAGATGGCAACCATGTCGGGACGGGAATAACGCGGGATCATTTTTGTTCCTTGGATAAAGAGCGGCTTTGCGGCACTGTTGTGTCAAGATTTGCGGTCCCGCTAGCACCATCGAAATGAGTCGGCAATGCAAGGGCGGAAACAGGGAGAATAAAATGCGATTGGCAGTGCTAACCGGCGGCGGCGATGTTCCGGGTCTCAACCCCTGTATCCAGTCGATCGCGACATCGGCCTGGCAGCGCGGTTGGGACGTGATCGGCTTGCGCCGCGGCTGGGAAGGGGTGTTGGAAGTCGATCCTGCCGATCCCTGGTCCCTGGAAAATAGCGCGATGATGCTCGACAAAGAGCGCGTGCGCGGCATTGACCGGCAGGGCGGCACGATTTTGCACAGCTCGCGACGTGATCCGCGCGTGACCGACAAAGGCGATCAAACACAAAAGGTACTGGACGTGCTCGATGCACTCAAGGTCGATGCGCTGATCACAATGGGCGGCGATGGCACGCTGCGTTTCTCGGCCTATCTGGCCAGTCTGGGTCGCAATGTCATTTCCATCCCCAAGACCATGGACAATGACGTCCACGGTACGGATTATTGTATCGGTTTCTCGACCGCCGTTACCCGCTCCGTGCAGGCGATCAACTCGCTGCGCACGACGGCGGCAAGCCATGAACGGATTGCGGTGATTGAATTGTTCGGTCGGCGATCCGGCGAAACAGCCTTGCTGTCGGGATTTCTGTCGCAGGCAGACCGAACGGTGATCGCGGAAGTGCCCGCCGATATGGATGTGTTGCTGCCGCTGTTGCTCAAGGATAAAGAAGCCAATCCGGAATCCTATGCGATCTGCCTCGTTTCCGAAGGCGCGAAGCTGTCGGGGGCGACCGACTATGCCGATGAAATTAACAAGTCCAACACCAGCCGGGATGGGCTGAACATCGGCACGCAGCTTGCGCGCGAAATTGAAGCGCGCAGCGATCAGAAGACGATTGTGCAGGAACTCGCCTATTTGATGCGGGCCGGAGAACCGGACGCGATGGACCGCATGGTCGGCTTTGCTTTTGGTGCGTTGGCGGTGCAACTTATCGAGCAGGACCGGATGGCCAATATGGTCTGCCTGACCGACGGCAATTATGGTGCTGTGCCGATTGGTACGCTGCTGGAAGAGAGCAAAGGGGTCAATGTGTCGGGCCTCTATGATGCCAACCAGTATCGCCCCAATCTGGTGCAGGTCGAAGGCATGCCGATGTTCCTCTACTGAGCGGCGCTGTAACCAATTTTGATCCGGAGCGAATAGCAAGCGAGGAGAGGGATTGAATGTCAGTGACACCAGTTTTGCAGGAAGAGCGTTTTTCGCCCTTTGTCCGTGTGACTATGCGAATATGGGTTAAGTCCTACCGATCCATACTCGCTCTTATCAGCCCGTTTTTTGATCTGCTGGTGCGCTTGCTGATCGCGCAGGCCATTTTGCGATCGGGTCTGGTCAAGCTGGGTGACTGGGATACGGCAGTAAATCTCGCAAGGTTCGAATATCCGGTTAGTTGGATGGCCCCCGAAACGGCGGCCCTGATTGGCGTGCTGATCGAGATTGTCGCACCAATATTACTGCTATTCGGACTGTTCACTCGATTTGCAGCCTTCTCGATTTTGACGCTTCTTGCGGTGAGCCAGATCGAATATGTCGCGGTTGACCTGAACCTCTGGCTGATAGCGATATTGGGTTGGTATGTGCTGCGCGGTGCTGGCGCATTTTCCTTTGACCGGGCCGCGTCTGCTGGTCTCGGCGGAAGCGCCTTGCCCTTTGCCCGGCCCATGATGCGGCTGTTTGGCTGGCTGACCGATTGCGGTGCACCTGTGTGGTTGATGATCCTGCGCTTTTGGATCGCGGCCACATTGCTGGGGTCTGCCGGCATTTTGAGTCTTTCGGAAGAAAGCAAATTCTTGCCCTTGAACAGCTTTGCGGGCTTGGGGGCAACCGCCGCTACGATCCTGGCGATCTTGTCGATTGTCGGTCTGCTCGTGCCGGTAACCGGATTGTTGTTGATATTGTCTCTCAGCACTTTGGCGGTGATGGGCTTGCATCCAGACTTGTCGCTCTATCCTATGCTAGTCTTTGGTCTGCTGATCCTGTTCGGTTCAGGCTATATGTCAATTGATCGGCTGGCATCGCGATGGCTGGAATCCAATATATTGTTCGACCGCAAATATGATGATGTCCCCGATCATTGGCCGCATGTGGTGGTTGTCGGCGCCGGCTTTGGTGGACTGTCCTGCGTCAACAGATTGAAAAACTTGCCGGTCAGGATCACCCTGATCGATCGGCACAATTATCATTTGTTCCAGCCGCTACTTTATCAAATCGCCACGGCTGGCCTGTCTCCTGCGGATGTCGCAACCCCGATTCGGGGGTTGTTCCGTAAAGACGGCAATGTGCGGGTGGTACTAGGTGAAGTCGACGCGATCGACAGCAAGTCGAAGACTGTGACATTTGGCCAGAACAGCATGGATTATGACCATCTGGTGTTGGCCACGGGTGCGTCGCACAGCTATTTTGGCAAGGATGAATGGGCACCCTTTGCACCCGGTCTCAAAACAATCGAAGACGGCGTATCCGTTAGGGCCCACGTGCTGCGCGCCTTTGAAAAAGCGGAATCGTCAAGCGATCCCTCGCGCATTGAACGACTGCTGACCTTCGTGATTGTCGGCGCAGGGCCGACCGGTGTTGAACTTGCGGGTGCTATTGCCGAACTGGCCCGGCACGGATTGAAAGATGAATTCAGCCAGATCGATCCGGCCAGGGCGCGGATCCTATTGGTGCAGTCCGGCGACCGGATTTTGCCGGCTTTTCCGAAAGAATTGTCGGCTCATGCGGCTCAGTCCCTGGAAGACCTGGGCGTAGAAATCCGTCTCGGATCCCGGGTAACTAATATTGCCGCCGACCATGTCGAAATTGGCAAGGAAAGCCAGATCGCTACCGAAACCGTCTTATGGGCGGCCGGAGTGGTCGCGTCTCCCGCCGGGCGCTGGCTGGATGCAGAGACTGATCGGGCAGGGCGGGTCCAGGTCGATGACCATTTGCGCGTTACTGGCCATGAGAATGTCTTTGCCATCGGCGATACGGCAGGAAGCAATGGCTGGAAGGGCAATCCTGTGCCCGGGCTGGCTCCTGCGGCGAAACAGGCCGGCAACCATGTCGCAAAATCGATCGAGAATCAGCTGCTCGGCAAAGCGGGTTTGGAGCCTTTTGCCTATCAGCATCAGGGCAGCCTCGCGACCATTGGCCGCAAAAGTGCGGTGGCCGACTTTGGTTTCATTAAACTGCACGGAGCCATTGCTTGGTGGTTATGGGGCGCGGTGCACGTCGGGTTTCTCTCGGGAACCCGCAACCGGATTGCCGTTCTGGTCAACTGGATATGGTCCTATTTTACTCTCCAGTTGGGCATCCGCCTGATTACCGGCAAAGATAGCGGTGCGTGATCCGCTAGATCAATCCTTGAGAGCGGAACGATGTGTGGCCGTCTTTGCCAATGATGATGTGATCATGGAGCGAGATGCCGAGGGTGCGGCCTGCGTCGCGAATATCTCTGGTAATCGCAATATCCTGTCGGCTGGGGGTGCTGTCCCCGCTCGGGTGATTGTGCACAAGGATGATGGCGGCCGATCCCAAGGCCAGCGCTCGTCGGATAACCTCTCTTGTATAGATGGCTGCTTGATCAATCGATCCTTCGCTGACCAGCTCATCGCGAATAAGCTGGTTCTTGCTGTTGAGGTGCAGCACTCGCACGCGTTCGTGGATAAGGTGCGCCATATCCGCCCGCAAATAATCCAGCAAAGCCTGCCAACTGGATAGAATTGGTTGTTCGCGCACAGGTTCTGAAATGAGGCGCAACGCGGCTGCTTGAACGACCTTCAAGGCCGCCGCGCTCGCTTCTCCCATGCCGGGGATATTCTGCAACGCGTCTGCATCGGCAGCCAGCAAGCCAGAAAAACCACCGAATTCGTCGATCAACTGTTTGGCCAGTGGTTTGGTGTCCCGGCGGGGAATGGCCAGGGCGAGAAGATATTCTACAAGTTCATGGTCACATAGCCCAGCGCCGAGACCCGCCAATATGCGGCGACGCAGGCGGGTGCGATGGCCGCTGCCCGCTATGTTTGACGAAGCTGTGTTCCTATCGACCATGATATTCTCATTATCAGAACAAAATAAGAACATTGCTTATTACCGGACCGCAGACCGAATATGTCCAATGGCGATCGGAAATGTGAAAACTCGTCCCCTCGCGCACTTGTACATTGCAACTTAAGGAAGACTTCTCCATTTCAACGGCAATGGAAGAAGAAATCGCCAATGACCCCGTCGGTCGCCGATCCCGGTTTCGACTTTTCGGCGGGATTTTGCTTGTTCTGATTCTGCTGGCCCTGATTGTCCTTTGGATCAGTCGAACGACCCTGGCGGACAATGTCATCCAGTCGCAACTTGACGATATGGATGTCGCGGCCAGCTATGACCTCGATGATATTGGTCTGCGCAAGCAAGTCATTCGCAATCTTGTCATCGGTGATCCCGAACGACCGGATATGACGGCAGAACTGGTCGAAGTCGGCAACTCTCTGAGCTTGGGCGGCGTTGGCATCAACTGGATCAAGGCGAGTGGCGTGAAGCTGTTCGGGCGGTTGGAAAAGGACAAGCTTAGCTTTGGCGAGCTAGATAAATTCACGGATCCGGAGGACGATAGCCCACTTGCACTCCCTGATATTTGGTTAGACTTGTCTGATGCCAAGTTGCGCATCGATAGCGACTATGGCGCAATAGGCCTAACGCTTCAAGGGACCGGCGAGTTGCAAGACGGTTTCAAAGGAGAGGTTGCTGCGATTAGCAAAAAACTGGTCGCCGGTGGTTGTGCGCTGACGAAGCCGACCTTCTTCGGCAAGATTGCGATCCGCGACAAGAAGCCGCAATTGCAGGGGCCGCTGCGCATGCCAGGCGTTTCCTGCAAAAGACTTGACCTCACGGCAGAAGATTTTGCAGCCAGAGTTTCGGTCGACCTTGGCGAGGATCTTGCCAGCTGGTCCGGCAATATCGGCTTGATCGGGGGGCCATTGCGCTATGCCGACTATGCTAGTCAGGAAATCAAAGCATCATTGGATATTGTCGGAGACTTCAATCAGAGCAGCGGTGATTTGGATCTGACCGCCAGCGGCTTGCAATCCCCATATGGGCGCGCTGACCAATCGCGCATCAATGGCCCATTTTCGCTGGGCTATGGTGGTGCGCAGATGACCGCCAGTTTCGAAGGGCAGCCGGAAGTGCGAGGCGGCCGGGTTGCGCAAGGTATTTTGCAGCAGGCCAAAGGCCTATCGACATCGGCTGCCGGAACTCCCGTGGGGCCCATTGTCGCAAAACTGGCAAATGCGCTGCAATTGGCTGGTAACCAGCTGGACATATCCAGCGACATAAAATTTTCCCAAGGCGAAGAACAGACCACGCTTGAGCTGAAGGCACTAGCCGCCCGGTCGCGTTCCGGAGCCGCGTTAACGCTCAGCGATCCCTTGTTGCTGGCCTTTACCGACAAGAATGTCCGGATGCTGGCCGATGGCCACCTGTGGCTTGCTGGCGGAGGTTTTCCCAACACGACCCTTGTGCTGGACGACGGCAGCCTGTCGCGCGGATTTTCCGGACAGATCGAAATGGCCGCCTATCAGGCAGGTTCGGCCCAGTTGAAAATTCCGGCTATGGCTTTTTCTCCGACGCGGCAGGGCGGTACCAATATTGACGGACGGATCATCCTGACCGGTCCGCTCCAAGATGGACAGATCACCGGGTTACAGGTACCGGTCAGCGGAAATATCGGCCGCAATGGCGATTTCGCTCTGTTCCGCCAATGTGTCGACTTGCAGTTTGCCAGCCTGCGCACAGGGTCTTTGAACGCCGGACCTACCAGCACACGATTATGCCCCCGGGGAAATGCGATCGTCTCCAGCGGTCGGTCTGGCGTCAATGTTGCGGCCAATGCGCCCGGTCTCAATCTGGTTGGCGATATTGGCGGCACGCCGTTGATGATTTCAAGCAGTCTCTTCGGCTTTTCTTTAGCGAATGGTATTGAAGCGCAGAATGTTGCCGTCCGATTGGGAACGGCAGACAATATGACCAGCCTGGACATGGCTGTGCTGAACGCCGCCTTTGGCGGAGACCTGACCGGCCGGATCGAAGGCGGATCGGGAAAGGTTGCCAATGTTCCCTTGTTGATGGAAAAAATCGAGGGCGACTGGCGTTATGAAAATGGCGAATTTCTGGCGGATGCTAGTTTGCTGGTCCGGGATGAAGACCAGGTAGAGCGCTTCCGGCCGTTGATCAGCGATGATGTGAAACTGCGCTTTGATGGCAGTAACCTCATGGCGACCGGTTGGCTTCGTGAACCGAATTCTTTGGCCTCGGTTGCAACGATTGATATCATCCACACTTTGAACACAAGCGAGGGAAGGGCGCTGATTGATGTCCAGTCGTTGCTGTTCAACGAACGTCTCCAGCCGGAACAGCTCACTCCGCTGACGCTTGGTGTCATCGCCAATGTGCAGGGCGAAATTTCGGGCACTGGCCGGATTGACTGGGATGATTCCGAAGATGGTATCAAGAGCACAGGGACCTTCCGGACCAACGGGATGAGTCTCGCTGCTGCCTTTGGCCCGGTCACCGGCCTGTCAGGAGAGATTAGCTTTTCCGATTTGCTATCGCTGGAAACGGCCCCTGGTCAAAGCGTTACTCTATCCGAGGTCAACCCGGGTGTTGCTGTGTTCAATGGAAAAATCCGCTATCGCCTGCTTCCCGACTATCAAGTGGAGGTGGAAGGCGGAGAATGGCCCTTTGCCGGCGGCAAACTCTATCTAGAGCCGACCATATTGGATTTGAGTGAAGAGGCCGAACGCCGTCTGCAATTCACCGTCGAAGGCATTGATGCCGCCCAGTTCCTGACCCAGTTTGATTTTGAAAATATGACCGCAACCGGTGTTTTTGACGGCAAGTTGCCCATGGTCTTTGATCAGGATGGTGGCCGGATTGTCGGCGGATATCTGGTGGCGCGGGAGGGCGGCGGGTCTCTGGCCTATGTCGGCGCGCTCACATATGAAGATATGGGAGCGATGACCAATTTCGCCTTCAACGCGCTGAAATCGATCAAATATCGCAGTCTGACCATTGGTATGGATGGCGATATAGCCGGTGAGATCATCACCGAAGTAAAATTTGCTGGGCTACAGCAAGGCGATGATGCAAGCCGGAATTTCATCACCAAGCAGCTCGCCCGCATCCCTATGGAATTCAACGTCCGCATCCAGGCGCCCTTCATGCAATTGATGAGCAGCGCCCAATCCTATTATGAACCGGAACTGCTGGTTGGGCAGAATCTGCCAGCCTTGATGCGCGCGCAGGAAGCGCGGGCGAAGGAAGCGGTGAAGGCTCTAAAAGATAATGAATAGTCCATTCAGCCAAGGGAAAGCGACGATGCTTTATAAGACAAGGCAATTGACGGATCGTCCATATGATGCGATTCGTTGCAATATGAGGAGTTTAACCACCGCCGGCTTGATTTTGGGGCCATTGATAGCGCTGTCCGCCTGTGTGCAGGTGACTGCACCGGACAAACCGATTGTCATCAACCTCAATATCAACATCAAGCAGGAAGTGGTGTATCGGCTTGACGGCGATGCTAAGGACTTAATCAACGAGGAAGCGGATATTTTCTAATGTTAAATTTTGTAAAGAAAAACAAGGCTTTGACGATTTTGGGTGGCTTGACCCTGACCGCAGTGGTTGCCGCACCGGTGATGGCGCAGCGCAACCCCGCATATGCGGCAGCCCGGGCCTCCGGCGCCATTGGCGAGAAGCCTGATGGATATCTCGGCTATGTTAACGCCCCTTCACCTGCGATCAAAGCGCTGGTCGAAGACATTAATATCAAACGCAAGGCTGCCTATACCCGCAAGGCACAGGAAACCAATTCAACGGTCGAGCAATTTGCTTTCACCTCGGGTTGCAACCTAATCATGCGGACATCGGCTGGCGAGAAATATCAGACGCCGTCCGGCGGCTGGGAAACCCGCAGCGGATCCGCGCCAACACGCGATGCGCGCTGCCCTTGAGCAAGCACGGAACAGAAAAGAGGAAAGGGCGCGTCGATCTGGTTGATGCGCCCTTTTTTGTTCTGAAGTGGGGCGGTTGAGGTAGGGTCTGGTTCCCAATTGGCTGTGCTAGAGCGCCCTGCTTTCAGGCATCATTTCTATCAAGTAGTTCTTTCGAGAGAGTTGTTAGAGTTGCTGAAAACCTAGCGAAATCCTTGTCGATCTCAGGTGCTTTGTTGATATCATAGGCTGCGAATGTTGGCTCAGCTTTCAGCCCGAAGAAGGCGAAATTTATATGGACTGGAGCTAAAAGTTGATCAAGCGAACGACCTTCAAAGAGTGCTTGTTCTGGATCAGAAAACGCGGTCAATGGAGCATTCAACGTTACAGATAATAAGTAAGAACGACCGTGCATTGCGCCTCCCGATCCATATTGTTTCTCAGGGTCAGATCGACTGCGGCCGTCTCCTTTGGCAAGCCGTCCATCCATTCCTGCGGTGTAAACTTCATCAAGGTAACGTTTTAAGGGCCAAGGGAGGCCCATTGAGTTTAAAGGGAATTGAAGCAATATTAAATCTGCCCAAAGCTGATTTTCTACTTCTTCTTCTATGGTCCAAGCTTTGGCTGTTTCGACAAGCCGAAGTGGCCATCCCAGAGTCTCAAAATACGCCCTCGCTTGAGCCACAAAAGAGCCGTTCAATTTTCCAGGGGACGAAGGAAATGGCTGATGGCCATTGATCAGTAGAATATTTTTCATGCTGATAGCTAATCAGAAATCATTCTGACGGTCAAACACGGCAAACCGAGATACTCAGAGAATAAATCGCTTTATTGCGAGTGTCGGGATATCAATTTTTCCACATCAACACGGGCATCGAAGCAAACCTATGAAAGGCCCATAAATGGGTTGAGAGATGCCTGCCATGAAAGGCTAACATCTGCTTTTGCGGCTAAAGCGGCCGCTAGGTCCAATATTAGGCATAGCAATCGCGCGGAATTTTTAACATTGAAAGCAGAGACCAAGCTCAAGCAGCGCGCGTGATTTTCTTTGCGATTTCGTTGAAGAAATCGAGCAACTCTGCTTCCGGTTTTGCCTTTGCAAACAGGAAGCCTTGCATTTCATCGACGCCGGCATGTTTCAGAAAATTACGATGGGCAGCGGTCTCGACGCCTTCTGCCGTGACCTGGAGCCCCATAGCGTGCCCAAGCTGGATCACGGCTTGCACAATGGCGGTGGCTTCGGCATCGCTTTCCAGATTATGAAGGAAAGATCTGTCGATTTTTACCCGATCAACTTTGAAACTATGCAGCCGGCGAAGCGATGCGTAGCCGGTACCAAAGTCGGTGAGAGCGATTGAGAACCCTGCTTCACGCAATGTCTTCAGCGTTTGTGCCGTTTCAGGCGTTTCATCAAGCAGGATCGTCTCGGTGATCTCAAATTCGATACGCTTCGGTTCGACACCAGCAGCGAGAGCCTCCTTGATGACCCAGTCAGAGAAGCCTGCACCGTGCAATTGGGCAGGGGAGATATTGATCGCAACCCCCAGAACCGGCCAACGCGCGGCAAAGGCTAGTGCCGTGCGAATGACCCATTGCCCCAAAGGTATGATCAAACCGGTATCTTCGGCAATGTCGATGATGTGCGTTGGTGCGATATTGCCTAGCTCTGGGTGTTTCCAGCGGAGCAAGGATTCGACCGAACAACTGCTGCCTTGGCTATCAAGCTTGGGTTGATAGTGAAGTTCCAGTCCTGCACCCTCAGTCAAAATCGACCGCAGTTCAGCTTCTAGTTTCGTGCGTTCTCGCACCGTCGCTTCAATTTCTGAATTGAACAGTTTGAACGTGCCGCGTCCCGCCGCTTTGGCAGAATAGAGCGCCAGATCAGATTTGCGCATAAGCTCGCCGGGATCCCGGCCATGATCGGGTAACAACGCCACGCCCACGCTTGCACCCACTTGTGCGAAGCCGCCGGGGAGCATGAATTTCGTCTGGGTTGTACGAATGATGTTGAAGCAAGCGTCTTCCAACTCCTGTCGGGTTTCCGGTAGCTTCAGCAGCACCGCAAATTCATCTCCGCCAAAACGCGCAACAATGGCATCCTCTGGCACGGCTTGTTTCAGCCTTTGGCTAAATCCTTCAAGCAATGCATCGCCTGCCTGATGGCCAAGCGTGTCGTTGACGCGTTTGAACCGATCCAAGTCGATGAACAGCACTGCGCTCTTCTGATCCCGGGATATCGCCGAGACGAGACTCTGCTGGAAAACAGACCGGTTCATTAAGCCGGTTAGCAGATCATGGGTTGCTCCATATTCCACCGCCGCCTTCTCTTTCGAGAGAGATTGAACATTTTTCATCGTCATCAACGCGCCGCTCAGGGCGAAGCCAATACTGACGATCAAACCGGTGATGAGCAGGATTTGGACAGACGTATCAAGGCGCGTGTCCATGAGCGGAAAAATCAGCATGGCCGCAATATTCGAAATGTTGCCGATGATAATGGCGGTGAGGGATTGATAGATGAAACGCTGCGTATAGATGAGCTGCGCCGCCCAAATGACTAAGGCTATTTCGGTTGACCCCTCCACGCTGCTGATCCAGTAAAGAACGCCGAGCATGGTCCAACAGGGGACAGTGGCAAGGCCAGAAGCGATGTAATTCACTATCTGTCTGTTTGTCATTCTTCCGGAAAGCGAAGAACGCGTCGCCAACCATGTCCAAGCCTCGCAAACGAGCATCGTGGCCAGCCAAGCAAGGGCTGTCCTCGCGCCCAGCGGCGCAATGCTGAGCAGTCCCAGGATGGTGGCAATTCCTGATCTATAAGGGCCGATCCGATGCTGCACCGGGGCAACATCAATGACATCTAGATGAAGACGATCAAACAGCCGCATCAGTCTATGGACCCGGTAAATTCTGCGGCAACGGGGGCGATGAGCGCGCGGTCATCTTGGTTCCACGGATGGAAGCCGGGGAAGAACCAGGCCAGCCAACCTTTGGCCATAGCGCGAAGTGGGCCTGCTGGTCCGAACAGATATCGCAGTGTCCGTGCAGCCATGAACCAGCCTCTGAACCTGTCTTGAGCGAAGAGATTGCGCATGTTGAGGCCAATCACTTTACTGAACTGATAACTTGCCTCCATCATCGCAAAGGATCGAAAGGCCCAGCGTCTCAGGCGAGACCAGTCACGCGTGGCGAAAAGAAAAGTGTCAAAAGCGACCGCCTTATGTTCGATCTCTTCCAAAGCGTGCCAGCGCCACAATCGGCGCACGGAATAGGGCGTGTTTTCCAAATGGTGCGGCTTAGCGAGAAGTTCGCGTGCGAATAAGGCTGTGAAATGCTCCAACGCGATCGTCAGGCCAAGCTGGCGAATAGGGGAGCGCGTTTTGAAGCGTCCCAGTTCATGACGCACCCGTTCGTTCAAGATGCCGACATCATATCCTGCGCGCTTGATCTGGTCGTTAAACGCTGCATGTTCGGAGGAATGCATCGCCTCTTGCTTGATGAAATCCGCGATTTCTCTGGCAAGGCCGGAGGGAGCAAGCTTCCGATAAGGACGGACGCTGTCGATAAAGAAATTCTCTCCTTGCGGGAAGGTAATGGTGAGCGCGTTGAAAAATGCCGTAGCAATCGGATCACCACCCAAATACCAGCGGTCGTCTCCGATCGGCTTTGCCGCGATGTTAAGTTTGCGGACGGTAATTCCGGAATAGATTTTGGCAGGAAGATTCATCTTGGGATTCTAACGACCCAAAGCAATTTGATTGCGCGCACTTCTTACGCTTTGTGGCCTTGTTTTGATCAGCGCCAAATAATTCTCTTTGTCTCTTCCATTCATTGCAATCAGCTTCCTTCCCACATTCCTTCAGCAGGATTGAAGACGGAAAAAATGGGTCTCGTTTAAGAGGCTCTCTGCAACTGCCCTCATGAAGAACGGTAAAAGAATGGCTGTTTTGCAGGGACTTCTCTGCACGAATTCCACATTCTGAGATAATTTTACATTTGTATTTGACAGGCCGTGTTTTGCTTCTCTATTTAAGAATGAGAATCATTCGCATTAGCATTAAATCAGGAGTATATAGATGAAATCGAGTTTCCGGCCGCGGGGAATGGCATTCACGTGCAGCATTCTTGCTTTAAGTTTTTCCCAAGTGGCGATGGCTAACAGTGATGATCTTGCTGATATTGATGGGGAAATTATCACCGTTACTGCCACTCGGGCACCAGTAGATGTGGCGGATGCTCCAGCGACGGTGACCGTCATTGATCAAGAACAAATTTCCGACGAACTGGCGACGGATGTTCGCGATATTGTGCGGTTTGAACCCGGTGTCTCGGTTCGCCGGGCGCCCGCGCGTTTTGGCGCTGCGCTTGGTACAACCGGAAGAGCAGGGAATGAAGATTTTAACATTCGCGGCATTGGTGGCAACCGTGTTTTGATCCAGGTTGATGGCATCCGCACTCCCCAGGGCTTCAGCTTCGGGGCTCAACAGGTTGGCCGTGGCAATGCGACCGATGTCGGATTGATAAAATCGGTGGAAATCCTGCGCGGACCCGCTTCGGCGCTTTACGGCAGCGATGGTCTGTCAGGTGCGGTCAGTTTCATTACCTCGGATCCAGTCGATTTCATCAGAGAGGGGAATAGTTTCGGCGGCTTTGTCCGGGCACAATATAGCTCTGCTGATCAGGAATTCGCCGAAACGGTTGCTCTCGCAGGACAGACCGACGATTTTTCAGCGATGCTCGCTTATTCCCGTCGTGATTTTGAAGAGCTGGACAATCAAGGCACAATCGACACGAACGATGCAAGTCGCACCGCGCCGAATCCGCAGGATGGTGAGTCTAATGCATTGCTTGGCAAGCTTGTGTGGAACAATGGTTCACACAAGCTACGCCTGACCGGTGAATATCTCCAGCGCGAGATATCTTCCGACGTCCTGTCAGGGCGCGGACCTGTTTTCCTATTCGGCCCGACACCAAGCTGGATCGTCGATAACTTGACCGCAGACGATCAGACCAAGCGCGTCCGCGCATCAATTGATTATACCTATGACGCTGGTGCAAATGGTTCGGGACTTATCGATTATGCCCATCTTGCTGCCTATTGGCAGGATGGCAAGGACCAGCAATTTGCTCTGGAAGAGCGCACATCGACCAGCGCAACTCCGCGTCCAGATCGAGAAAGATTGAACACATTTGACAATGAAGTTTTTGGTGCCGTTGCCGACTTCCGTTCTTCATTCGATACGGGCTCTATCAAACATGTGCTAACTTTTGGTGGTGACATTAGCAAGACCCAGCAGGCAGGTTTGCGGGACGGCACGGAACCGCCCTTCGGAGAGGTTTTTCCAACCCGCGCTTTTCCCAAAACCGACTTTACGCTTGGTGGTTTCTATCTGGGAGATGCGATTGAAATTGCTGACGGAACCTTCACTTTATATCCGGCCATTCGCTATGATTTCTACGATCTGAACCCAACCAGCGATCCATTGCTGCCGAATTTTCTTCCGAGCGGTCAAAACGGTTCAAAATTGTCTCCCAAATTGGGCGCCGTCGCCAGATTCGGAGATGTCCGCCTGTTCGCCAACTATGCGCGGGGATTTAGGGCCCCCACACCCAGCCAGGTCAATAATTTCTTCGAAAATTTGGCATTTGGCTACACATCTGCAGCCAATCCGGACCTAGGACCGGAAACCAGCGATAGTTTCGAGGCGGGTATTCGTTATGCGACCGACGAGATAAGCCTCATTCTGACGGCATATACTGCGGACTATTCCGACTTTATCAGTCAGGAGCAGGTGGGTGGAAGTTTCACACCCGGCGATCCGGCTATATTCCAGTTCGTCAATCTTGATGATGTGACCGTCAAAGGTGTGGAAGCGAAGGCCAGCTACGAGGCCGCAAACGGTTTCCGAGCCCGGTTTGCAATTGCCTTTGCTGATGGGACCGTAAATTCGCCCAATAGTCCGTCTGCTTCCTTGTCTACGATCGATCCTCTCAACGCTATATTGGGTGTCGGCTATCGTGAGCCTACAGGCGCTTTTGGTGGCGAAGTGATCCTGAGCTACAATGCGCGCAAGGAAGCGAATGAGACTTTGGGCGTGTGCACGGCGGCTTGCTTCCGTCCGCAAGAATCCGCGATCATCGATGCGACGGCTTTTGTGAGGGTTACGGAATATGCCAAAATCCGAGCCGGTATATTCAACATAACCAACAAGAAATACGCGCTGTGGAGCGACGTCAGGGGACTGGCAGCCACGTCGACCATTACCGATGCTTTTACCCAACCAGGTCGCAATGCCAGTGTGTCACTGAGCCTGTCATTCTAAAAATAGAGGGAGTAACCACCATGAAATTGAAACAAAAAGCGCAATTGAGCGCAGCATTGCTGGCACTGTCATTTGCCACTTCACCTGCCTTGGCAATGAGCGATCAGAATCCGATGGCCGTCGCCGAAACACAATCTTCCTTCGAGCAAGATCGTGCAGATATTTTGGCTATGGCCGGGGACTATAAGGTCAAATTCGATATGGCGGAAACCACGTCATGGCGTGCGGATTACGAGCCCCTGAAGGCTAAAATATCCGGAGGCCACGAAAGCGTGCGCATCATCAAGGACACGGGCACCGAAATAGTCTTGCAACATCTTCTGGTGGCAGAGCATGCAGGCAAAACATTCGTGATCAAACATTGGCGCCAAGACTGGGTCTATGAACCGGCAAAAGTGCTGGTCTATGCAGAAGCTGGCGCATGGGTGAACAAGGATGTCGCGCCGTCAGAACGCAAGGGCAGTTGGTCACAGACCGTTTGGCAGGTCGATGACAGCCCGCGCTACGGTGGATTGGGACAGTGGAAAACTGTCAACGGGCTCCGCAGTTGGACTAGCGATTGGACGTCCCGGCCGCTGGCCCGCCGGGATGCGGTGCGGAACCCGGTCTATGATCATTATCAAGCGATCAACCGCCACCAGCCTATGCCGGGTGGCTGGATCCACTGGCAAGACAATCTCAAGATGAAGACGGTTGATGGCAAGGCCGTGCCCTATGTCCAGGAATCCGTGCTTAACACCTATAAAAAATTCGATGGATATACGGTCAGCGCGGCAGATGAATATTGGACGAAAACCGAGGCTTATTGGGAAGAAGTGCGAAGTCTCTGGGATGCCGTGATTGCCGCCAAGGGCGGCGTGAGCGTTGAAGAAGAGGCGCAGACCGGGACCGTTATCAGTGCGCGGCTTTTGGCTATGGGTACAGAGATTTCCGAAGGAAAATTGTCGGAGGCTGCTGCGGTGAAAGAAGCCCGATCCCTGATCAACGGTGCAACGGCAAAACGTCCGGTCAAAACAGCAGCGAAACGCAATGTAACCTCGGCCGATTATTGATGAGCAAAGCTAAAGCCCGGAACCTGCTGATATTGGTGCATCTGTTTCTTGCCGCCTTTCTGGCGCCCTCGTTTCTCATGGTCGGTATCACGGGCGCGATGAAGCTCGCGGATATCGATCCTGAGATCGAGAATATCGACTTGATATTGCCTGCCGATACGAAGCTCAACCCCGAAAGCGCCACGTTAAAGCGCGATATCGGTGAGGTTTTGGCAGCCCAGAATATTTATCTGGATATTGAAAGCGTGCGAAGCCGCGATGGAAAAATGACAACCCGGCCAACCTCGCGGACTTTTGCACGGATCAACCAGACGACAGAGGGCCTCAAGGCATCCTTGCACAAGCCAGGCTTCCAATATGCTATGATGGAATTGCACAAGGGCCACGGTCCGGCGCTCTTTAAAACCTATCAATTGATCGCTGGCATTGCCCTGTTTTTTGTCATATTTGGCGGACTGATCGTGGGACTGCTGGCAAAGCCATATCGTCGCAAAACCTTGCTGTCCTTGGCGTTCGGAACAATGGTGTTCGTGGCTCTTGGGTTTGCAGCGTGATGCAAGAGGGAGTATGCTAGCTTAAGGCGACACCTTCGATAGTAATCCGGTTCAGATAGCGCCGATGACCCTGATAGTCATTGAGCGCATAATGCCAAGTCGAGCGATTGTCCCACATGGCCAGATCTCCAGCGCGCCACTGATGGCGATGGTGAAAGCGTTCCTGCATTATATGCGCGTATAGTTCTTCAAGCAGGGCCTTGCTTTCTTCCGGTTCGACATCGACAATTTCCAGCGTGAAGCCGGGGTTGACATAGAGGCCTTTCACCCCGGTTTCGGGATGGGCGAGGACCACTGGATGAACCGCTGTCTGCCCGGCTTGATCGGCATTGGTGTAACGGTCACCAATCGCTTTGCGATACTCGCTTTCTTCACCGAAAATATGCGCATTGCCATGGCGGGCCTTCAGGTTTTTGATTTTGTCTTTCATGCCATCGTCAAGCCCGTCATAGGCGGCGGCCATTCCGGCAAACAACGTGTCGCCTCCGCTTGGCGGTATTTCCAGCGCGTAGAGGATAGATCCCATTGCCGGTGCTTCATCATAGCTGTGATCGGTATGCCAACCGCCGCCGATATTGAGCTCCTGATCGGGTTCCTTCAACACTTCGGCTATTTCCGGATAGCCTTCGCGCCGCTTGAAAAAGCGGTTGAAATCGATCGCACCCCAGCGTTCGGCAAAGGCGATATGCTCTTCGGGGGTGAGCTTCTGGTCGCGGAAGAACAATGTACCGTGATCATGAAAGGCTTGGCGAACATCAGCAAATTCGCCGTCGGTCAGTGCGGTGACATCAACATCTTCGACAATGGCGCCGACCGCCGTGCTGGCTTTTGAAATTTGCATGATATCTCTCCATTATCCCGTTCTCTCCGGAACGAATTTTGTGATAGTGTAGCAGCGAATTTGAAATTTAGGAGTCTTTCAATGGCCAATCAGAACCGCACCAACGACTTGAACCGCCGTCAGATGCTTACCGCCACAGCAACAGCGGGTGCGCTGTTGTCCGCGGGACCAGCCATGGCTGCTGCTGATGCCAAAATCGATCTGGCCGGCAAGTCTATTTTGATTACCGGATGCTCCTCTGGCTTTGGTTATTTGGGTGCGGAGATCTATGCCGCTTATGGTGCAAAAGTATTCGCCACAATGCGGAATCTGCCTCGGTCAGAAGCGGCGGCCCTGGCCAAGGTTGCAGAAGAAGGTGGGTTAGACATAACGATCCTCGCGCTGGACGTACTCTCTGATGAGTCTGTTACCAAAGCGGTTGCCGAAGCCGAGCGCCTTAACGGCGGCGCACTAGATGTGATCATCAACAATGCAGGTGTCGGCACCGGAGCGCCGGTGGAGTTGCAAGATATCGAAGCGATGCAACTGCTGTTTGAAACCAATGTCATGGGGCCGCAACGGGTCGCGCGTGCTGCGCTTCCTGCGATGCGGGAGAAGAAATCGGGGTTGATCATCAACATTTCATCCCAGCTTGGCCGGGTCATGGTGCCGGGAATGGGGCTCTATAGCTCAACCAAATTTGCGCTGGAGTCGATGAGCGAGCAAATGGCTTATGAGCTAGTGCCGCATGGCATTGACGTGACCATTGTTCAGCCAGGCGGTTTTCCAACCAAGATTTGGAAAAATGGCAATCAATATACAGCGCCGATGCTCGATCGCGCCAGCGAGGAGCGCAAGGCCGCTTATCCGGAATTGGTAGCAGGGGCGCTACGCAACGGTGGTGGCTCAACCAATCCAAAAGATGTGCCAAACGAAATTGCCGCCCTAATTGCCAAGTCCCCGGGCACAAGACAGCTGCGGCTTCCCGTTCATCCCCGCGGCAAACCGCAAGTCGGTATCAATGAAGTCAGCGCCAAGACACAGGTCGCGATGCTGGGGAATTCGCCCTTCGGCCCATGGGTCAAGGATGTGAACGGGCGCAGTTAGGAATTCTGCCCGGCGTCCTGTTTCCGGATCCAGATCAACGGCAGCAACAGGAATAGCAGGAAGGCGAAGTTGGACAGGGCGTTTAGTGGAGCGCCGCCCGCAATGGATGCGCCGCTGTCGACCACGAACCAGACCAGCAATGCCGCAATAGATGCGCGGATGGTGACTTTGTCCCCCCGTTCAATTGCTGGTGCGGTGATCATATAGAGCATGACCATGAAGCCGGCAAATACCCCGCCGGCGATAGCAAAACCAACTCTTGCTTCGGGCGTGGCGATACCGCTGACGCCTTCCGAACCGGGGATGATTATGGCCAGAAACCGACTCAAGATACCGGTTGGATCCTGCATGGCGCCTGTGGCGAAAAGCAATGCGGACAAGAGCGACATAATGGCTGCGAAACGCATGAACTTGGCTGCGGTTGTGGGTGACATTTCTATTCTCCTTCAATTGCAAATCGCGTTAGACAAGCGCCCGGTAAGGAAAACAATTACCTCATAGGTAAGTGCATGCCTTTGGCGTAGCTGTCATGAGAGCATGAATGGCTTGAGCAGGAGAATATTATGATATCGGAATTTGGCAGCATCCTGAAAGACTGGCGCAAGGTCCGGCGCTTTAGCCAACTCGATCTCAGCCTCGAAGCGGAGATGTCCACGCGGCATCTTAGTTTTCTCGAATCCGGTCGCGCCAACCCTAGTCGCGAAATGGTCATGCGCTTGTCCGATGCGCTGCAATTGCCAAGGCCCGCCACCAACCAGGCGCTCAACGCCGCCGGCTTTGCCCCCGTCTATCCCAGCCTGCCGGACAACGCGCCTGAACTGGCTCCGGTTCATCAGGCGATCGATACTATGCTGGATCATCACGATCCCTATCCAGGGGTCGCGGTCGACCGGCACTGGAATGTCGTGAAGTCCAACCAGGGCGCACAGATGCTGCTCGCGCTGGCCAGTCCGGATGGCACTGCCAATATGATGGATATATTGATGAACAGTGCCGGCCTTGATTTGATCGAAAATTGGGATGAAGTGGCGGTGCTCTCTTTGACCCGATTGCGCACAGAAATTCTCGAGCTGGGCGGGGATGAGAAATTGTCGGCTCTGATGCAACGGCTTGCCAGCCACGAACGGGTTAAGTCTATCGATATGAGCACGATCAATCTCAATCAGGCGGTCATCCCGACGATTTTGAAATTTGGGGAAACGCGATTGTCCCTATTTTCGACGATCGCCCAATTTGGGTCGGTGCAAGATACGAGAGCGGGTGAAACCAAAATCGAAATGATGTTTCCGATGGATCAGGAAACGGTTCAGTTTTTCGAAAGATAGCTTCCTGCAGAGGGCTTTGCTAAGCTACTGATAGGGAGACGGATTGATGGTTGGTTTTAGATATATGATGTTGATCGGGAGCGTTGCGTTCGCCGGCTGCGCACCGGTTGAGACCCTTGTATCTGCTCCTCAGGTCACTGCAGAAAAAAGCCCAGAGCGGGCCGCATCCCAGCCATTTGACTGGCGCAAACAAGTCCCGTCATGGTTTGCCGCTGTCGAGCCGTTTCGCGTCATTGGTTCTAAAGAAAAGGGTGTCTATTTCGTCGGCACCAAAGGGCTGGGCATGTATTTCATTCCGACCAAGGCCGGTCATATCGTCATCGATGGCGGTATGCCGGGGCAGGGCGCTTATGTGATCGAAGCCATCCGGAAACTGGGCTATGAACCCGCCGATGTCAAAATCCTGCTCAATAGCCATGCCCATCTCGATCATAGCGGCGGTCTTGCCGAGTTGAAGGAACGGACCGGAGCAAAATTATTCGCACATGAGGGGGACCGTTCGGCCTTGGAAGGCGGTTTCTATCTCGGGTCGGAAGAGAAAGCCGATATGAATGCGCCACCGGTCAAAGTTGATCGCATCATTGCCGATGGAGAGAAAGTGACTCTTGGCCATGTGACGCTGACAGCGCATTGGACGCCGGGTCATTCAAGGGGTTGCACCTCGTGGACAACCGATGTCGTGCAAGGCGGCAAAAGCTATCAGACGCTGTTCTTCTGCTCAGCTTCGGTCGCGGCCAACCGGCTGGTTGGGCCTGCAGGACAAAGTGGCGCGCAATATGAAGGCATTGTCGATGATTATCGGAAGACCTTCGCGGTGACCAGGGACTGGAGGCCGGATATTTTCCTGTCCAATCACCCCCAGTTTTTCGACATGGCAACCAAGCAGGAGAAACTGGTTGCAGGTGACCCGCTAGCTTTTGTCGATCGGGAAATTTTCCGGTCTTTCATCGCGAAAACCGAAGCCGCATTCGAGGCTGGGTTGGTTTCGCAAAAACTAAAATATAACGCGATCATGAGCGAATAGGAGGCCTTGATGGGAGCAGCAAAAGCGCTGGCAGAGACATTCTGGGACATTCAGATGAACGGCAGTCATGCGGAGCTCCTGCCTCTGTTTGCCGAAGATGCAGTGTTCGAAGACCCCGCTATCGGCCGTGTGGAAGGCAAGCCCGCTATCGCAAAATTGCTCGCCCATCTGGACAAGCTATTTGCTGACAATCCCCCGCAATTTGAAGTCAGGGAGATTGCCGGCGGTGAAACGGTCGCCTGGTCGCGCTGGGTCTGGAAACGCCCGCAGAATGACGTCGAAGGCGTGGGGCTATATGAGGTGAAGCATGAGTTGTTCACGTCCTATCGTGACATATTTGAAGTGCCCGAGGGGATTTGAGTGATGCAAGCCAAGCAAGTGATCGAGACATTTTGGGAGATTCAGAATGACAATGACTATAGCAAACTGATCCCGCTTTTTGCTGACAACGCGGTTTTCGAGGACCCTGCCATCGGCCGGGTCGAGGGCATCGAAGCCATTTCTGCCTTGCTCCATCAGTTGACCAAAGAACTGGCCGAGAAGAAAATGCACTTTGAAGTGCTCGAAATAGCCGGTGATGAATCGGTCGCTTGGTCACGTTGGGTCTGGAAAAGACCCGATGGGGATGTCGAGGGGGTCGGCCTTTATAAGGTAACGGACGGAAAACTGACCTCCTACCGCGACTGCTACGCGGTACCGGAAAGTTGAGTCTGTCGGAAAACCAAAGCGCATAGTGCCAAGATTTGCTGTTTTGAAGATAGAGCAATGATTGGTCGACAGGGCCGTCATTGAGTTGTTCATGTGATGCTGTTGTGCGATCAGCAAATTTTGCACGCGGTGGCGACCTCTGGAATATAAGTGCCGCCAGCAGGTGGCTTAACAGGGGCCTCTTCCGCTGTAGGTTCTCCAGGAAATGACGGCGCTGCGGCCGCAATTTATTCTGCGCTTGGCTCGCTCAATTTGTAAGCTCCTGCTAATTTTTCCCGTGCTTGTGTTCGATCAATATTGGTTGGACAATAGTTCACCCGCCAATCACAAAGGGATCATCTTCAGCATTACTCGTGCTGCTTCGCAACCAGGTTAACGGTACTATAGCGGAAAAGGTGAGGGTAATTGGTATTCATAAAAATGGTTACTGGTATGGATATAAATTGACAATCATACGGGAAATTGCCAGCTTCAACCATCTAGTGAGCCGCATTTACTGGCAGTACTGTGCCAATTGAGTGGTTGGTTATGGGATGACATTGGTCACGCTGGCCGTTACAGCAAGGCTGCTAATAAGGATTTGTGCAATATGGCTGAGCAGAGACTTTTTCACCGCGTTGCCGAGAAAATCGGATTGCTGATTGACGAAGGTGTATTTCCGCCAGGAACGCGTCTACCTGGCGAACGTGAATTGGCCGAGCGTTTTGAAGTCAGCCGTGTCACTATTCGCGAGGCCGAAATTGCGTTACAAGCTGTTGGGCGTATCGAGATCAAAACTGGTTCTGGCGTCTATGTGTGTGAAGATCAGTCTCTGCAGCCTGGCAAGCTTCCTGCAGTAAGTGCTTTTGAGGTAACAGAGGCCCGATCGCTGATCGAAGCGGAGGCCGCAGCACTTGCCGCTAAAATTATTTCTGATGAAAGCCTGAAGAAACTAGAGGGTTTGATTCGTACCATGGGCAATAGCGATGAAGAAACATCGCTAGCTGCGGATCGAGAGTTTCATGCTACAATAGCAGAATGTTCCGGCAATGGTGCGATGGTCCATTCGATTGAATCGCTGTGGCGTATGCGGGAAGAGCTTCCCGCAGTGAAGCATAGCTATGACGCGGTCTGCGAAGCAGATGCCGAGGCCCGGGCCAAGGAACACAAGGACATATTAGATGCCCTAAAAGCGCGCAATCCGGCCTCTGCCCGCCGCGCAATGCGCGAGCATTTCTTGCGCCTGATTGGCACCATGCTGGATGCTACCGAACAGGAAGCACTGAAGGAAGTTCAACAGCGTGCGATTGAAAGCCGGGAACGCTTTCTTGACGTTGCCCGCATGGGCTGAAGAGGGTTTTTATCCTCTAAACCAATGTGCCGAAAATTTTGTGCGTGCCAAACGCAGTGTGGCGCACACGTGCTTTGGGTCTCTGACATGTTACCCAAATGTTACACTCTGGACCATTTCGAGCAGCCTATTTGGCCCGACGGAAACTATTAGAATTGATAAGCCGTTCTAAATCAGCTCTTTTTTAAGGTATGAATAATTGGTATGACAGAAAATATATAATAGGTGTGCGTTAATGGTTGACACGAATGCCCTGCCAAGTCAGATATCGTGAAAATAACAAAACCACAGGGGGAGGATTCGATGAATCAGGCCGAGATTTCAAAGCACAAAAAGTTTTCACGCATTAATTTTTCAAAAGCACTTATGGCGGGTACAGCCATGGCAATGGTCGCTTCGCCAGCATATGCGCAAAATGAGCAATTAGATAACGCCGCGGAGTCTGATGAAAACGTTATTATCGTTTCCGGTATTCGAAGTTCTTTGGCCAGTGCGCTTAACGAAAAGCGTGAGGCAGATAGCCTTATCGAAGTCATTAAGGCTGAGGATATTGGTAAGCTGCCCGATCAAAACCTTGCAGAGGTTCTCGAAAATATTACCGGTGTTCTGATCACACGCCAAAACGGCGTTGGAACCGGCGTTCAGATCCGGGGTACAGGTAGTAACCGCCTCGAAGTTAATGGTGTATCAACCGTCGGCGCGGGTAACGGACGCGTCGGTATTAACTTTGAAGATTTAAATCCATCTATCATCGCGGGTGTCGAAGTTACCAAGGCGCCTGAAGCGAGCACGATCGAAGGTTCCGTTGGCGGTACGATTAACCTCAGAACCATTCGTCCGCTTGATCTGTCTGAAACTCTCCTCAGTGTCCGCGGGCAAATGGAAGATAGTAGTCTTTCATCGGGCGGTCTAAACCCAAGGGTTTCAGGCGCGTTTGGTAAAACATGGGAAAGTTCCTCTGGAGCAGAATTTGGGTTTGTTTTGAGTGGTAGTTACACCAAGTCAAACAACACCGCTTTCCGTCCACGTCTTGATCGTGATAATCTGACGGACTGTTCGGGTGCCACTCCGCCGACCTCATGCCCGGCTGGAGCGCCAGGATTCCTCGGGGTTCAGTTCTTGAACCAGGTTCAAGAGGACCAGAATTATGAAACAATCAACGTAGCGGCATCGTTTGAAGCTAAGCCGACCGATAATCTGAGACTTTATGCTGACTATATTTATACAGACCAGACGCGAAATTTGGCAGGTTCACGAGTTCAGTTTTCTAACGTTAGCCGGTTGAATGGTGGAAGCGATAGAACCAACGGCGGCAATATTAACTTCACGGACTTTGCGACGTTCGATTTGGGCCTCGACGCCACGGGTCAAAATCTTGGCAGCATTCAAGCCGTCACGGCAGGTACTTTTACGCCGCAACAGAGAGCGGATTTTGCTACCGACGATGACTTTAGAAACGCGCGCGGTGCGCCATTCCTTCGGGTGGCCAGTGACAATGGTTCACGCGAAACTCAAAGCGATGTATTTAGAGCCGGGCTTGACTGGCAGCATGATCGACTGAGCATAGCTGCTGAAGTCTCCAGAGTATCATCAGAAACGGTCAATCCAAACCTCGCTACAACTCTTAACTTTATCAATCCGAACTCGGATATTGCCCCGAACAATACTGCTGGTACCAGTTTCCGGGACGAAAATGGTATTCCGGTCATATTTGACTTCACGAATGGCATTTCCTTCGGCATCAATTTCGCCGACCCATTTGCGCCAACAACTGCTCAGTTGCTGGATGGAAGCAACTATGTGTTTGACGGTACTCCTACATATTCCGCCAATATACAGGAAAATGAGGAACTGGCATTTCGCTTTGATACCTCTTACGATTTCACTGACTCGGTAGGCTTTATTAAGTCAATCGATGCTGGCTATCGTTATAGTCGTCGCGAGACTCTTAGAGACAATAGGCAGGCGTCTGCTAGCGGTTCCGGCACATTGGGTAACAGTTTGAATGCGGGTGGTATCGCAAGTCTCCTCACGCCGATTCCTGATAATTTTGGGGATGGCACGGGCAGCGATTTGTTTGTCTCGGGTGTATTGCAAGTAGATCCTGGCATTGTCGGTAATCCGGAAGAGGCAGTAGCGGCGATCAATGCGGCCGCTGCGGCTCAAGGTCTCGGACCGATCTTCACCTCAGGGCTAAACTCGCTTCCAAATGCGTTCTTTGATATTACGGAAGAGACGCATGCTCTGTACGGTCAGATTAATTTTGGAACTGAAGATGATAGGTTCCGCGGAAATGCCGGTGTGCGCTGGGTTAAAACCTCGATAGCGGAAACCGCCAACGTGTTGAGTACTGGTACTCCATTCCTGAACACGAATGAAAGCAGCTACGATCACTTCTTGCCGCGCGTGAACCTCGCCTTTGATGTGACTGATGACATTGTCCTGCGGGCGTCTTTTTCTCAGGAAATCAATCGACCTAGCTTCACGAACATATCATCTGCGATATCACTCCCGAATTCACGAGGCGTCAACAGTAACGCAGTCGCTGGTGACCCCAATGTGAGACCGGAAGAGATTACCTCTTATGATTTCTCGGCAAGCTGGTATTTTGCACCTGAAGCGGTCTTTAGCGTCGGCTATTTCCGCAAAGAGCGCGACGGGCTATTTGGAGTTGTCGTTGATGAGCCGGGTAATGCGGGTGCTCCAGGCGTTATTGCGCCTAACACACGCGACACTGTTGGTCCGGTATGTGAAGGCGGCGGGACTTTCTCTCCAGGTACGGAAGCAGGTATCTTCGGTAACGGCGAGACAGGTGTCTGTGTTGGACTTCAAACCCCGTTCAACTCGAATGGGACAACCACTCAACAAGGTATTGAAGTCGCTTTCCAATATAATTTGAGTGATTGGGAAGATAGGCTCGGCAGCTTCGGATTTCTCTCCGGTCTTGGTTTTGTGGCCAATTACACATACCAAACGGAAAGCAACGATACTGGTTTTACCGACATTTCTGGCGGCCGGGCTCAGGCAATCTTTGCACAACAAGGTTTTGATCCTGCCGTAAATCCTGTGCAGCGTGAAACCGCTACTTTGCTGAACCTGTCCAAGCACGCTTATAACCTGACAGCATTCTATGAGAAATACGGTATATCGGCGCGGGTACGTTACACGTGGCGTGACACGTTTAGAACGAACGATCTGCCTGGCACCGGTAACGTGTTTGAGCCGCTTGGCTTCCGTGGTGCTGTTGAACCTAGAGGGCAGCTAAACGCTAGCGTAAACTATGCAGTCACCGACCAGTTAAACATTGGTGTGGAGGCAACTAACATAACCAAGTCTAGCCAGAATATCTCTTGCGTGAATGATGGTGCATTGTTGTGCTACGAAGGCATCACCGATCGCAGAGTTCAGTTTGGTTTTAGCTTCACTTACTAGGCGAGACGGAATCGTTTAAAATCTTGAGCCGCAAGCTTTTGACCCTAACCTCCGGCACAGAGATGAAGGTCAAAGCGGCTCAGGCAAGTTTGAACGACAAGCTAATACTTTGCAGTTTGTCGGTTCGAGCAAGGGATTGGCGCGGTGGGAGCTTGAACCTGCCGCGCCGATCTTGCTTAAGTTAAGCGTCGATTGGATTGCGGACAAATTGGTATGTCAATTTGGTAGTACCAATTGGTTGACTCAATTTGAATAGATTGATAGCCGATAGAAAGACAACAAGAGGATCTTTGGGGATGATGTTCAGGCTTAGCCTGGTTTTGCTGACTAGTGTGGTTGCCTCAGCTCCCGCCTATGCAGAAGTTTATCTGGTTAAAGATCAGAAAAACTATGTCGCCACCGAGAAGCTCTTGAAAGCTGGCGATACGATCGTCCTGGCGAACGGCGTATGGAAAGATTTTGAAATTAAATTTTCCGGTCAAGGCACCAAGGAAAAACCAATCACTCTGCGCCCACAAGAGGTCGGTAAGGTGATTCTGTCCGGCCAGTCCAATCTCCGCATTGGTGGCAAACATATGTTGGTAACCGGGCTGGTGTTCAAGAACGGCTACAGTCCGACCGGTGAAGTTATTTCCTTCCGCCGATCAAAAGACAATCTGGCTCATCACAGCCGCGTCACGCAGGTCGTAATCGACAGTTTCAGCAAACCCGACCGCTATGAAAGCGACTATTGGGTTGGCATGTATGGCAAGCACAACCGTTTTGATCACAGTCACCTCGAGGGCAAGACCAACAAGGGTGTGACTTTTGCCGTGCGACTTAACTCTTCCGAGAGTCAGGAAAACTTCCACCGCATCGATCATAATTATTTCGGGCCGCGTCCGGTGTTGGGATCGAATGGCGGAGAAACCTTACGCATAGGCACCAGCCACTATTCGATGTTCAATTCAAACACGACAGTGGAAAATAACTATTTCGACCGCTGTGATGGTGAAGTCGAAATCATCTCTTCCAAGTCGGGCAGCAATGTCTTCCGTGGTAATTTTTTCGACCGGTCGCGCGGGGCGCTGGTGTTCCGTCATGGTGACGGAACTTTGGTCGAGAATAATGTTTTCATGGGCGGAGGAAAAGCGCACACTGGCGGCATCCGGGTGATCAACCGCAACCAGACCATTCGCAATAACTATATGGAAGGTCTCCGCGGAACAGGTTTCGCCAGCGCGCTGACGGTCATGAACGGCGTACCCAATTCTCCGGTCAATCGATATGTGCAGGTCGACAACGCCGTGATCGAGAATAACACTGTGGTCGATAGTAGCCGCATCACTCTTAATGCCGGTGCAGATACCGAGCGATCCGCGGCGCCGATCAACAGCCGTATTGCCGGAAACTTGCTAGGCGGCACGGGCAAAGGTGAATTCATCATGGTGCAGGATGATATCAGCGGCATCAAGTTATCAGACAATCTGCTTTTCAATGATTCGGCCCAGCAGGAAATTGCTGGCGTCGCGAAAGCGTCGGTCGAGATGGAGCGGGCAGAAAACGGTTTGCTCTATCCCGTAGGCCTGACAGCGGGGGTGTCCCGCAGCATCAAGCCTCTAACCCGCGATCAAGTGGGTGTTGACTGGTATCCCAAGCCAGCAAACGGCGAGCGGTTCGACACCGGCAAGGAAATTCCAGTCCCACCCGGTGAAGACACGTTGATTGATGCTTTCGCGACGGCCGCCGAAGGTGACCAACTTGTTCTAGGTGCTGGCGAATATCTCGTGAACAAAACGCTGCCTCTTGACCGTGCAATTACGATTAGAGGGACTAAGGATGGCAGCACCAAGCTTCTATTCGCGAGACCTTCATTGGTGGAAATCCGTGAGGGCGGCAGTATCAAGCTGGCCAATATTCATATCGATGGCGCAGCAGCCCCTGATTCCGTGGGCAACGCAATGATCCGAACCACTATATATCCGATCCAAGCAAATTTCATGATCAAGATGGTGGGCGTGTCGGTCACCAACCTGAATGTGAACCGATCCTTTGATGTTATCAAACTGGGTAAAAGTTCGATGGCGGATCGCATTAAAATCAAAGATAGCAATTTCAGCAATATTTCTGGCTCGATCTTGCTGGCAGCAGCAGAAACAGAAGATTACGGCCAATATAATGTCGAATATCTCGATGTTTCAAACTCGAGCTTTAAGGACATTGGTGCGGAACTGTTCAATGTCTATCGCGGTGGGCGGGATGAAAGTACATTCGGGCCGCATTTTTCCGTGACCAATTCGAACTTCATGAATGTCGGTCGCAGCAAAAACAACACAACTGGCTCCTCTATGGTTCTTCACGGCGTTCAGCATGCCGATATCAGCAACAATAATTTTCTGGACGCCGCGCCGATAAAAGTTGTGCACACCGTAGGTCGTCCGCAAACGCACATATCAAGTAACAAGGCAAAGAATATGCCGATGCCGGTTCTTGAAGAGATGAATTATGAAGGCGCGCATCGCGCTGTGGTTTCCGACAATAAGTTTGAAGGTGTAGCAAAGCCATGAGGGTTAAGCTCCTAGCGGTCGCACTTTGCGGAATTGCATCTTCTGTCGCCGTGGCTGGGCCAGTTCAGTCCTCCCAGACTGGGTCTTCCACGGCGGCACAGCAATATGCTCCATTGTTCCAGAGCGAAATTGATCGCTCGCGGGCGTTTGTTGACGAAATGATGATAGATGGCGTCGTGGTCCCGTTCCCCAAAGATCCGGGTGGTGGCTATACTCACGAGCAGCATAAGCAAAATTTCAAGATTATTTACCAGGGCGGCCAGCTTTACAAGCTCACCGGTGAACAGAAATATGCCGATTATGTGCGTGATATTTTGCTCGCATATGCGAAGCTCTATCCGACACTGGGCGAACATCCGGCGCGGAAAAACACCCAAGGGTCAGGCCGGCTTTTCTGGCAGGTGCTGAACGATGCCATGTGGATGGTGGACAGCATTCAAGGCTATGAAGCCATTCGCGATACGCTTTCAGAGACTGATCGCAAAAATATCGATGATAACCTCTTCCGCAAGGCGGCGGCCTTCCTGTCTACCGGATCGGCAGTGACATTCAGCAAGATACATAATCATGCCACATGGGCAACGGCCGGCGTCGGGATGACAGGCTATGTTCTCGGTGACAAGGAACTGGTGGACATAGCCTTGTTGGGGCTAGACAAATCAGGCGAGAGCGGATTTTTGCGTCAGAGCGAACTGCTCTTTTCGCCGGATGGTTATTATACCGAAGGCCCTTATTATCAACGCTTTGCGCTTAAGCCATTCATTGTTTTCGCTGGGGCGATCGAAAGAAATGATCCGGCACGCAAGATTTTCGAACATCGCGACGGGATATTGCTGAAGGCGCTGACGACCACGGTTCAGTTGACTTATGAGGGGCGCTTCTTCCCGTTCAATGACGCTATTCGGGATAAGAGTTTGAAGACCGATGAACTGTTTCATGGTGTTGCAGTGGCGTATAGTAAGACGCGCGAGCCCGGGTTGCTGAGCATTGCAGACTGGCAAGGGCGTACAGTCCTGACTGATGCAGGCATGTTGCTTGCGAGTGATCTGGCGGCGGGCAAGGCCAAGCCCTTTCCATTCAAATCCATGCTGCTTTCTGATGGGCCTGAAGGCAAACAGGGGGCGGTCGCGATCATGCGCAAGGGCGATGGCATGACGGGGCAGGCGCTGGTTGCAAAAAATAGTTCGCAGGGCATGGGGCACGGCCATTTCGATAAAATGAGCTGGCAATATTATGACAATGGTTATGAGATTGTCAGCGACTATGGCGCGGCGCGTTTTCTAAACATCGAAGCCAAATTTGGTGGGCGCTATTTGCCTGAAAATGAAAGCTGGGCGAAGCAGAGTGTCGCTCATAACTCACTGGTTGTAGACGAGAAAAGTCATTTTTATGGTGACGTGAAAGCCGCCAGCAAGCTAGCGCCGGAGCAACTTTATTTCTCGGACAAAATGGGCAGTCAGATCAGTACGGCGAAGATGACAGGTGCTTATCCCGGAGTTGAATTCACTCGCACATTGGCTTTGCTGGATGTCGAAGGTCTCGGTCAGCCGCTGGTTGCGGATGTTATGCGTGTGGAAGCAGAAGGTGATCATCAATATGACCTGCCGCTCCACTATAACGGCCATATTATGCGAGTTGGGTTTGATGTTGCATCCAATGTCGAGGGCCGCCCGATTCTGGGTGAAGGTCACGGCTATCAGCATATCTGGGTCGATGCGCTGGGCAAGCCTTCCAGTGCTGAGAATGCCTTTGTCACATGGATCAAGGATGATCGCTTCTATACATCGCGCTGGGCGCCTCAGGCTGGCAGCGAGACCATTCTTGCGGAGAGCGGTGCCAATGACCCGAAGTTCAATCTGCGTCGGGAACAGATGGTTATCCAGCGGGTTGCGAATGGCAAAGATACCGTATTTGCTGGAGTTCTGGAGGCCCATGGGCGCTATGATGGTGCTGCTGAACGCACGACGGATAGCGATAGCCAGATCAAGACCATTCAGCATGTTCGTGATGGTGAAGCAGATTTGCTGCTGATCGAAACGCTGGCCGGAGCGAAATCGGTGCTCGCGATTTCCTATGATCAGGACAAAGCCAAGAAGCATAGCGCGACGATCAACGGTAAGAACATCAAATGGACAGGTTTCGCAGATCATATCCGTTTGGGCGGAGGCGCCAAATGAACGACACAAGAACACAGGCGCGCCAAAGCGATACGTTTGTTCACGCATCAGATGCGCCAATCGAAGATCTGGAGCCCGGCATCAAGCGACAGATATTGACCTATGGTTCTGACTTGATGCTCTGCCGATTGTGGTTTGATTCCGGCGTAGCTGGCACTGTTCACCAACATCCTCACAGCCAGATCAGCTATATCGAATCCGGCCGTTTTCGCGCCATGATGGGCGGCAAGGAACGGGAACTGGTTGCCGGTGACAGTGTCGCAATCACGCCAGACACCGATCACGGGATTACATGCATAGAGGCAGGTTCACTGCTCGATATATTCAATCCCGTGCGCGAAGATTTTCTCGAAGGGGGGAGCTATAATGCCGAAGGGTAAGTTACGTTTCTGGATCGTCGGACTGGTCGCGCTTGCGACTATCATCAACTATATCGACCGCGGTGCGCTGGCTGTTCTTTGGCCGGAAATTTCGGAAGAACTGGGCCTGACCAAGGTCGAATATGCGATCATCATCAACGTATTCACATTTGCATATGCATTCGGCCAGACTCTGTTTGGCAAGATTTTCGACTGGATCGGTGTACGGCTAGGCTTTGTACTCGCAATTGCAGCCTGGTCACTTGCCACAATAGCGCATGCCGCTGCTACCAGCCTCACAACCTTCGCGATTTTTCGCGGCCTTCTTGGCGTATCGGAAGCAGGCAACTGGCCGGGCGCGACCAAGGCCAATGCCGAATGGTTCCCGATCGACGAACGTGCCTTTGCACAGGGCATCTTTAACTCGGGGGCAGCGATCGGCGGTATTGTATCCGCTCCGATAGTAGGCCTTCTCTTCGTTTTTCTTGGATCCTGGCAGGCCACCTTCATCGCCATAGGTGTGTTGGGACTATTGTGGCTGGTGCCCTGGCTGATCGTCTACAAAAGCGGCCCCGATGCCCACCCATGGATCACCGAGGAAGAACGTCAGTTCATCCTCACTGGCCAACGTAACGGGGAGGCGGGCGAGGTTGCCGACTATGCGCCGGGCACAGGGGAGATTCTCACCCGCAAGGAAAGCTGGGGAGTGATCATGGCATCCTTCTTCCTTGATCCCATCTGGTGGCTGTTTGTCGGCTGGCTTCCGCTATACCTTTATGAGACTTATGGTTTCGGTGTAGAAGAGATCGCGACCTATGCGGCGGTACCTTATATCGGCGCGATGTTCGGCGCATGGTTTGGTGGACTGCTCGCACAAAATCGTATCAAGGCTGGTTGGACCGTCAACAAGACACGAAAATCTGTCATAGCACTCGGCGGTCTCATCATGCTGGTCTCGCTTCTCGCGACCACTGTTGCCGCAACGCCATTGGTTGCGGTCCTGCTGATGGCGGTGATCCTTTTTGGCTTCCAGACAGCGGTCGGAAACATCCAGACGCTGCCAAGTGATTTCTACAGCGGAAAATCGGTTGGTACGCTTGCAGGCTATGCAGGAACTGCGGCCAAACTGGCCGTGGTTCTGCTCAACTTCCTGATCCCGATCATCACAGCGGACGGCAATTACGCTCCGGCCTTTGCTGTCGGTGCTGGTCTGGCGATCATGACGGTGGTTTCGATCTTTATACTCTGCCCGAGCATCAAGCCGCTCCAACCGAAAACCGAAACTGCAACCGCATAATATTTTCATCATATTTATAGACAGGGGAAAACATGACTAAATTGAAAGACAAGGTAGCAATCGTGACCGGCGGTAGCCGCGATATTGGCCGCGCGGTTTCAGAGAAGCTTGCCAGGGAAGGCGCCAAGGTTGTGGTGAACTATTGCAACAATGAAGAAGCTGCAAATGAAACTCTGTCCGCGATCGAAGCGGCTGGTGGGACGGCCATCTCATATAAAGGCGACATGATGAAGCCGGAAGATGTTGATGGTATGGTCGCAGCTGCCCAGGCTGCCTTTGGTGACGGAATTGATATATTGGTCAACGTCACTGGCGGGCTGGTTGAGCGCAAAGGGCTCGATGAAATGGACATGGAGTTTTTCGAACACGTCATGCGCCTTAACGTCACATCTACCTTTCTAGCCACCAAAGCAGTGGTTCCGCATATGAAAGAAGGTGGATCGATCGTGAACTTTGCTTCCCTGGCAGGCCGTGATGGTGGCGGACCCGGTGCGGCTGCTTATGCGACTTCGAAAGGGGCTGTAATGACTTTCACGCGGGCTATGGCCAAGGACCTCGGACCAAAGGGCATCCGCTGTAACTCGCTCTGCCCCGGTATGATCGCGACATCTTTCCATGACACGTTCACTGCTGATGCCGTGCGTGAGAATGTTGCCAATTCTACGCCGCTGCGCCGTCAGGGCCTTGCAGAAGAGACAGCCGATGCAACAGCTTACCTGGCGTCAGATGAAGCATCCTTCATCACCGGCACCAATATTGATATCAATGGTGGCCTATTCTTCTCCTGATCGAAGGACGATGGTGAAAAGAAGATGAGCATAGAACAAGACCTTGAAGCCCGGCTGGCCGCCGCGCCAGTCGTGCCGCTTATCGGCGCGAGCGATACGGATGTTGCAGTGGAAACGGCGAACGCGCTTGGTGCGGGTGGCCTCAGTATCATAGAAGTTGTGCTTCGGACTGATGAAGCCGTTGATTGTATGGAAGCTATCGTCAAGCAAACATCGGGCCTCATTGTCGGTGCTGGAACGGTGTTGACAGTCGATCAGGCGGAAGAAGTCGTCGCCCGGGGGGCGCAATTTATTGTCTGCCCGGGTCTGGTTGATGAAGTAGCAGAATTTTGCCTGAACCAATGTGTGCCGCTTTATGCGGGAACCATGACTGCTGGTGAAGTGCAACGTGCTTATGCCCTCGGGCTTCGGACGGTCAAATTCTTCCCTGCCTCGCTGGCAGGCGGTGTGCCGATGCTCAAAGCATTGTCTTCGGTATTCCGTGAAATGCGCTTCATGCCAACCGGCGGCGTTTCGGCATCTAATCTGGATGAGTTTCTGGCCCTACCGTCGGTAATCGCATGCGGAGGCAGCTGGTTGACGCCCGCAGCCGCCATCGATGCGGGGGATTATGAGGCTATCACAAAGTTGGCGCGCGAAGCGGTAGAGATCGCCAGCGCCGTACGACCATAAGGAAGAAATCATGACAGAATTTTTGTCATTTGGAGAAATCATGCTGCGCCTGAAGACGCCCGGCCATGAACGGTTTTTCCAATCGCCGGAATTTGAAGCAACCTTTGGCGGCGGCGAAGCCAATGTCGCGGTTGCGCTTAGCAACTACGGCTTGAATTCGGGTTTTGTGACCGCGCTGCCGGACAATGATATCGGTCAGCACGCGATTAATGAAGTACGCCGCTTTGGTGTTGATACTTCGATGATCCGCCGCAGCGGCGACCGGGTGGGTATCTACTACCTGGAATCGGGCGCGAACCAACGACCGTCGAAAGTCGTCTATGACCGCGCAGCCTCTTCGATTTGCGAATGCGGACCCGGTGATTTTGATTGGGCAAAAATCTATGATGGTGCCAAGTGGCTGCACATCACGGGTATCACGCCGGCGCTGAGCCAGTCCGCCGCCGATCTGAGTCTTGAGTGCGTCAAGGAAGCCAAAAAAGCTGGTGTGACTGTATCATGTGACTTCAACTATCGGGGCAAGCTCTGGAAATATGGCAAGACGGCACCGGAAGTCATGACCGAACTGGTCAAGCATGTCGATGTCGGCATTGCGAATGAAGAGGATTGTCAGAAATCCCTTGGGATCAGCGTCGACGTTGATGTTGAAGCTGGCGAGCTCGACACAAAAAAATATGAGGCATTGTCTGAGAAGGTTCTCGAACTCTATCCCGACATGTCAACAATAGCGATCACCTTGCGCGAGAGCATGAGCGCCGACCGAAACGGCTGGTCCGCGTGTCTGCGCGAGCGCGGCGGCAATTTTAAACTGTCTCGGCGCTATGAAATTACCGATATCGTTGACCGTGTCGGCGGCGGCGACAGTTTCGCATCTGCGCTGATCTATGGCCTGAATGCTTATGATGACCGTCAGCAATCTTTGGAATTTGCTGTTGCAGGAAGTTGTCTGAAACATTCCATTCTGGGTGATTTTAACCGTGTTACCGTTCCGGAAGTAGAAAAACTGATGTCCGGCGACGGGTCTGGCCGGGTTCAAAGGTAAGGTGTAAATGTCGCTGACCAGCCTTCTTGTTACCATCGGAAGTTCGGCGGCTAAACCGCAAAAGCGGTGCCTTGCCATCGCCAACGATAATCTGTCCCGCGAGCAGGAGCTTTTTGAAATATGCGTCCAACGTGAGCTTGGCGAACCGATCACAGACAATAGCAAGAAAAACAAGTGATCAAAACAGCGCTCTCTTCTGGCCTCATCGATATAGGGACGGCGCTGTATGGCTGCATCACGATCGCAGGGTAGGTGGAAAACAGCATTAGCAGCATTCCTACCCGGAATTTTCCTGCTCGGATTCAATATCGGAACGGGCAGTGTCACCACCATGGCAACGGCTGGCGCAAATTATGGTATGGCGCTCCTATGGACGGTGCTGATATCATGCGTGGCAACTTATCTGATGATCGCCACCTATGGCCGTTACACATTGGTGACTGGTGAAACTGCGCTTGAGGCATTTCGCAAGCATATTCATCCAGCCGTTGGGATGTTCTTCATCATCGCGCTTGGCGTAGGCGTTTGTGGCAGTGTGATGGGCGTGATGGGTATCGTCGCCGAAATCAGCTATGAATGGTCGAAATCATTTGTAAAGGGCGGCATCGCTCCGATCTATTGCGCCGCGTTTTTCTGTGCAGTTGCTTACTTCATCTTCTGGAGCGGGCGTACGCAGATTTTCGAGAGAACCCTGGCCGTAATTGTCGCAATCATGGCCGGTTGCTTTGTCTTAAACTTCTTCATTCTGATGCCGCCCGTGGCAGACATGGCGGCGGGTCTAGTGCCCTCCCTGCCAGATGTGTCATCCAGCGAGACAGGACCGCTGTTGCTCATCGCGTCGATGGTCGGGACCACGATCTTTTCCGGTCTGTTCATCATCAGAACGACTCTAGTGAAAGAAGCAGGCTGGACAATCGAGCATGACAATCAGCAGCGACGCGATGCAGCCTTCGCCGCAATCATGATGTTCGTGATCAGCGCGTCAATCATGGCGGCGGCTGCCGGAAGTCTTTTTGTCGAGGGAATAGGGCTCGACCGTGCGTCGCAAATGATTGGCTTGCTCGAGCCACTTGCCGGACCGCTGGCTGTATCGATCTTTGCCATCGGCATAATCGCTGCGGGCGTGTCCTCGCAATTTCCCAACCTGCTGATGATCCCTTGGCTCTTGTGCGATTTTCGCGGCACACCACGCGATATGACTCTTTGGAAATATCGCATTTTCGTATTCTTGATCTCGCTGCTGGGTCTGGTTGTACCGTTGTTTGACGCGAGACCGGTCTTTGTCCTGATCCTGTCTCAGGCCTTTAATGTCGTGCTTCTGCCAGTGACCGTTGCCTGCATTATTTACCTTGGCAATCGAGCAGACTTGATGGGAGCACATCGCAACAGCTTGCTCACCAATGTCGGTCTGTCGGGGATATTCCTGTTTTCGCTCGTAACGGGCTATATGGGATATCAGGGCCTGACGGATATGCTGGCACGCTGATAAAGGAAGAAAAATGCGAGAGTCGTGGCGATGGTTTGGTCCGAATGACCCGGTGGGTTTGGCGGAAATACGCCAAACCGGTGCGACCGACATTGTCAGCGCGCTGCATGATATTCCGATTGGCGAACCCTGGCCCCGGGATGCCATCAAAGCCCATAAGGCTTTAATTGAAGAATATAATGAAGCAATGACGCCGCTGCACTGGACCGTCGTTGAAAGCATTCCTGTTCACGAAGATATTAAGCTGGCTGCGTTCGGACACGAAAAATATGTCGATAACTGGATTTTGACACTGAACAATTTGGCGGCTGAGGGTGTCAAAACAATCTGTTATAACTTCATGCCGGTCATCGACTGGACGCGCACCGACTTAAAATATCAGCTGCCGAACGGGGCTTTTGCACTGAGTTTTGATCAGGATAGGTTTGCGGCTTTCGACCTATTCATTCTGCGGCGAAAAAATGCGCAAGACGATTACACGCCGGACGAAGTAGATCGCGCCGAGCGTGTTTATCACACGATGTCGGAAGATGAGCAGAGCGAACTGACCCGTACAATCATTGCTGGCCTGCCGGGGAAAATGACCGACGCTTATTCGCTAAAGGATTTTCGCGCGGCGCTGGCGCGTTATGCCCATCTTGATCACGACGCGTTGCGGCAGAACCTGCTTGGGTTTTTAGCACGGGTCCTCCCGCACGCGGAAAAAGCGGGCGTAAAATTGGCCATTCATCCCGACGATCCGCCTTGGGACATGTTTGGTCTGCCGCGTGTCATCTGCACATCTGCCGATCTCGACAAGCTGTTTGGAGCGTTGCCCAGTCCCGCCAATGGTATCACCCTGTGCGTCGGAACCTATGGCAGCAGGCCCGATAACGACCTGCCGCAAATGGCGCTCGATTATGCAGAGCGCATTCATTTCGCACATCTTCGCGGTGTGACCCGTGACCCGCAGGAACAGCGTTCTTTTTACGAAGCCAGTCATCTGGATAGCGATATCGATATGATAAGGGTTATTCGACACCTTCTACAAAA
Organism: Parasphingorhabdus sp.; assembly: GCF_039982395.1. Taxonomy (GTDB): domain Bacteria; phylum Pseudomonadota; class Alphaproteobacteria; order Sphingomonadales; family Sphingomonadaceae; genus Parasphingorhabdus. Next base: position 720,025 of record NZ_JBDWYO010000006.1, on the reverse strand, counting down.
CGAGCGAAGATTGGATCGCGAAATTTTCATGCGTCCTGATCATGGGCATCTTATGATGAGCGACATCAAAGGTACCAACAATCCCGGCTATTCCGCGATCGGTCGAATGAAGGGACTTGCCGAGATCCGCGGAGTTGTTAGGACTTTGCTGGAATCCGCTAGAAGTTGATTTAGGTATCTCATGCGCTGGCGAAATTGTACCAGCGATTTGGAAGTTTCTAACAGCCTCTTTCGGAATAAAGCAGGCCCTTCTGGGACGTCCATTATTGGGGCGCAAAAGCTTACTCTATGGCGACACTATTGAGCACAAAGTTCATTGGTTAGTATTTCATCGCAGTCAATGACTCCGCTGCGACAGACGATAACAACCCAAGGCTAACGGGAAGCTGGGTTGCGAAAATTCTAGTTAAACCAATCGGCAACCATTCTAATTTCGAGAAATGACAATTTTTCCGTCGTGCAAATCTTGGGGGAAAATGGTGTCCGTTTTTCCGTCTGGCCATTTAACTTCAATCAGGGATACGGCTTGCGCCCGCCCCAATCCGAAATGTGCCTCAATCGGACTAAATGCCATGCAAACCCCTCAAACCTTTCACGGATTGACTGCATGTGTTGTGTGCCCCTTGCTGGACGGCACCAGAGACGCAGACGTGGCTCAAAGTGTCAAGAGACGACATTCAAAGCTGCTCAGTTCTTCGCATATGCGTTACGATCATAGCCATGGCCGCTTCTGGCATGCCGCCCTTCTAACGAACTGTTCGGAAATTGGGGCGCAAAGTTGCCCTTAACCTGTGAAGCCAATCCAATGGTGAAGTGAATTCATCCAGAGGTCATGCCAGTCATGCTCTAGCCGGAAAACCATGGTGCATCGTTATCTGGTGAAGATGAGCTCGATTCCAGGCACGTTTTCCACATCAGCTAATGGATATCGTCGTTTGATGCGTCCCACTCAGGTCCTGCCCGGACGCAATACGAGCTATTATATAGTCCGTTAAGCGTTTGAAATCATGGTGCACCCGATAGGATTCGAACCTATGACCTCTGCCTTCGGAGGGCAGCGCTCTATCCAGCTGAGCTACGGGTGCCAGGGCGTGTGTCGCCGCGAGGGCGTCTAGCAGCGACATTGCCCTATTGCCAATCAAATATTTGATGCTTTTCTGAGCAGCAACTAGTCCGCGCTTTTTTCCTTACGGGTTTTTTCGATCTGCTGGAATTTCCCGAGGCCGCAAGCGCCGCGGGTTTCGAGGCGGCCGCCGGTTTGGTTGAGCACGCGGATGATATCGACATTGCACAGCTGGTTGGTGGACGTCCTATACGAGAAAGATTCTTCAAAACCGAGGCCGTTGCATTTATTGGGCAGTTTGTTTCGATATATATCACCACCGCGCATTTTGAAATCGATTGTCCGGTCGTCAATCACATCGGTCGAGCGGATCTGCGAACGGTTGATACAGGTTTTGGGTTCGCCGACAGTCTCGATGATATATTTATCATCTTTGGACGTTTTCTCGGCGGCTAAGGCGACGCCGCCCGCTGCAAGGGCGGAAGCAATGATGATCGTGGTTTGAAAGCGCATGTTCTTCTCCTGTCCAGACTCCATCGTGGCGAGCAATTTACATTCTGAAATATTGCTTAATGCTGAATATTTGAACCGCGGCAACCGGTTGCGAGTCTATGCCGGTTCGGGTGTCTTCTTTTTGAAACGGCAGAGGTCGGCCACCGGGCAGCGCCAGCATTCCGGTTTCCGCGCTTTGCAGATATAGCGGCCATGCAGGATCAGCCAGTGATGCGCGCCCACGCGAAAGGGCGAGGGCGTGTGCTTCTCAAGCTTTTTCTCGACTGCCAGAACCGTCTTTCCCGGTGCTAGTCCGGTTCGATTGCCCACGCGAAAAATATGAGTGTCGACAGCGAATGTCTCTGCGCCAAAGGCACAGTTCATCACCACGTTGGCCGTCTTGCGCCCGACGCCGGGCAGTTTGACCAGCGCGTCGCGATCCGCCGGAACCTCGCCGCCAAAGTCCGCAATCAGCATCTCCGACAGCGCAATTACATTTTTCGCCTTGGTGTTGAACAGTCCGATGGTCTTGATATGCTCTTTCAGTCCCTCGAGGCCGAGATCTACCATTTGCTGGGGTTTTGTCACATCGGCGAACAGGCGTCGCGTGGCTTTGTTCACACCGATGTCGGTGGACTGCGCGGACAGCGCTACGGCGACCACTAGCTGATAGGTGTTGCCATAGTTGAGTTCGGTTTCCGGTGAAGGATTGTCCGCAGCAAGGCGTGAATAAAATTCAAAGATATGGTCTTTTTTCATCACGCCCTTCATGGCCGCTTGCCAAAGCAAATACAATCGCCTGATGCAGGGCAGGGCGTCGAATGATCCCTCAAGCAGGACCTGTCTGTGCCGGCGGCGGATCAGTGCCGACAGGTGGTGGTTGACAGTCCGGTGTATCCATCGCTAGCCGCCGGGTATGAGCATCATTGCAACCATCATGAACAGCAGCACCGGACTGCCGATCCAGAAAATGACTTTTGGCCGCATGCCAAAGCCATGGGCATCTTTTAGTCTGGAGTCTGGTGAGCGGGTCACCGCCGAGCGCATAGATGTCGGAACTCCCGCGCATGGCAAATTTATCGCGCCGGTATCGATCTGGGTCACACCCAAGGCACCGAAGGCCGGGGCCTGATCGATGAGCGTTGCTTTCCGCAGGGAAGGAGATGACGAGCATCTCGAACCCAAGTTCGAGCTTCCGATTCCGGTCGGCCCCAACCTAGTTACCGCGCGTGGCCTGGAGATGATCAAGGGCCAGGTGGCCGCCTTACAGAACAAAGTGGCCGGGCTGACCGACGAAACCGCGCTTAAGATCGCCAAGCGTGACCTGCGCTATTGGAACACGCGTCAATCCACGGCGGAATTGCCGCCGGTGCCCAATGGCGAAAAAGTTGAATTTGGCACATGCGTAACCTTTCTGCTCAATGGCAAAGAGAAAACACTCTCTATCGTCGGTGATGACGAAGCGGATCCCGCAAAGGCGCTCATTTCTTTTTCCGCGCCAATCAGCCGCGCGCTGATGGGCCTAGAACCTGGTGACTATAGTGATTTTGCAGGCAAAGAGGATGCGATTGAAATCCTGTCCGTCGCAGTGATAGGATAGGCTTAGGTGTTCGGACCGCTTAGCTGTCCTGAACCCGGTCCATCAAATCCATGAAATCGCGTGCCGAATTCCGGTCGGCTTCGTCCTTGAAGGCCTTGTCCAGATCCAGATGCGTGCCGAGCATATAAAGCACCGCCCAAAGCGCAAAACGCCGGCCGCGATCTTTTTCCAGTCCGAAGTCGACGCGCATATGCTCGACGCCCGCGCTCATTGCCTCCGGTTGGATGGCGGATAGATCGGTGGTGCCGAAATAGCGTTGCAACTGGTCATCAAAGTCCATCAAGCGGATCTATGGCTTGGACTGGCGATTGGCAAGCATGTCTTGGAAACGGCGGCTTTGCTATCGGAATGCGAAGGCGGGAATTTTGGGATCCTACCCTTTAATCCCTGCTGCCAGTAGATCGGGCAGCCTATGCGTCCAACCCCAGATGCTTTTGCATGCGCTGCTGCTATGTGCCATGCCGAGCGCGACAGGAGAAAATAATGGCATCATCAATGACGGTAACAATCGGACGGGTCCTGCTGGGGCTCTATTTCTTGATTCCTGGTTTGATGAAGATTGGAGGGGCCGCCGGAACCATTGCCTATATGGAAAGCCATGGCATAATATTCGCTCAGCCACTGATGTGGTTCGCAGCCGCGGTAAACGTTTTGGGCGGTCTGCTGCTTCTTTCGGGGCGGCATGTAAAGTTGGTCGCTTCTGGTTTTGTTGTCTACATTCTGATGGTCAATTTCATGTTGCATGATTTCTGGAACATGGAAGGCGAGGGCGTCGCCCACGAAACCCAGAATTTTATCAAAAACCTCGCTATTCTGGCAGGGCTTCTGGTGCTCGCCGGCAGCTCGTCTGCCCGCAAGCTGTCGCGGGTTGGGTGGTGGCGCAGTGACAAGGCAGATATCGGATAATGTTTGACTGCCAAGCTTCAAGAGCAATCAACTCGATATCCATGTGATCAGATCGACTGGCTGGCGATTATTATTGGCTAGCGTCCGCCGCATCGGCGATGCATTGGTTTTCTTGCTTTTGATGGTCGAGATCAGTTTGTTTAGAAAACGCGCACCGCGGACCTTGTTAACCGCTTTCCGCAGTTTCAATCCTCTCTTGCCGGTGCGCTGTCATCTTCATCGTCGTTGTTGAGATCGGCGCTACAACCATCGGCACCGGAGTCGCAGGATTCATGGTGCAATTTTATCCGATGCCAACACCTACGAGAATTTCCGCCTTTCTCAGATTTTGAAGGCAACAGTCATCCAATTCGATGAAGGAGCTGCAGCCTGAATAGGGATAGCTGATATATCAAATGCCAATGTCCGCTTTTGCGCCCTAAGCAGCCGCTGGCTATCTCGCAAATTTGCAGTGCGATTGACCGGATGCTACGCTAGGCAGACCAATGAAAATTCCTGACCTGATAGAGCGCCTGAAAGTCATAGCGATCCTATGCGGATTGTTGGTCGTGGTCCATTTCGCCAATCTGTTATCTGGCGGATATCTGAACAGTTACGGCATTGAGCCGCGCGAGTTTGATAGCATTTACACGATCTTCTTTGCGCCGTGGCTGCATGGTGATCTCACGCATTTGGGAAATAACATGCTTGCGTTGGTCGTGTTCAGCTTCCTGTGTTTGCTCAATGGCAGGCGCTATTTTCTGGTCGCCAGCTTCCTGATCATCGCAATCACCGGCATTCTCGTTTGGCTATTTGCCCGCGATGCCCTGCACATTGGCGCAAGCGGCTGGATATTCGGGCTATGGAGCCTGATCATCGCACTCGGCTGGATAGAACGTAGTGTCCGTAACATTGTTGTCGCGCTCGGCGTTGTCTTTTTCTACGGCGGCATGGTAGTTGGGGTCTTGCCAACCACCGGGTTCATTTCCTTCGAATCGCATTTATTTGGCGCAATCGCAGGAATCATCACTGCAATTTTTCTCGAACGAAATCGTGAGCTGGTGCTCGCAACTGCTGCGCGGCGACCTTCGCTGGAATTTGGCAAATCGCGCCGCCCTTGGCGATTTCCATTTCGCAGGCAAAAGGATCGCTAGATTTGGCCAGAATATCAGCGCTGGCGGTTTGCGCCCAAAGCCGTCACTGATAATCTGGCGAATTGGAGACAGCGGCAGATTCTATACTAAAAATTCTCTGTATCGTTGCAACCGAGGTAAAGCATAAATGAGCGTTCAAACTGATCCGACACCTCTTGTGATACTGGATGTTCAAGATGCAATTGATCAGCCGGTTTGGAATGGAAAAAACAATCCCAATTACGTGACCGTCATTCAGCGTCTTCTTGCGCATTGGCGGCAGAAAAACTGGCCGGTGGTGCACATAAAACATAATGAACCGACCACAACATCCACATATTATAGCCATGGCCCGTGGAACGGCATAAAGGCAGAGGTCGAACCGTTAGCTGGTGAAACAATTATAGCCAAAAAGCAGAATAGCGCCTTCGTCGGTACGCATTTGGATGAAGTGCTCAAGGGAATGTCGGCCACTCGTTTTGTGTTAACGGGTGTCGTCATTCATAACAGCATGGATGCCACTGTTCGCGTAGGCAAAGCACTAGGATACACAATCATTCTTCCGTCCGATGCGACCACGGCCGTTCCGGTAAGAGGCTTGGAAGGAAGGTCTTGGGATGCCGCAACAGTCTATGATCTCACGCTCGCGATACTGGATGGAGAATATGCACATGTCACAACGTCAGATGAAGTGCTTGGCTGGATCTAGGAATGCAGCGACGCCCAGCTTCATATATGTGCAACCTCCGGAAAGCGGATTTGTCAGACTGAATATGTTGGAAGTCTAGAGACGCAAGGTGAGGCCGATTTAGAAGAGGTCAAAGACCAATTGATCAATCAAGGCATTTGTGTCTGACCAAGGATAGCCGCTTATGGTAATCCTGTTGTGCGCGATTCCGTGCAAAGCACCCATGATCAGGTCGATCTTGATTTTCGTCGCTGCGCTGCCGATCGTATCATCTGAAGCGTCGACAACAAGTTGCGCCAACAAACCGAAACCGGCTTCAATTTCGGGATTATCAATGAACATGCTCACGTCCTGCTGCATTACGCCCTCAGCCATGAAAACCAGCCGGTAATGTTCAGGATGCTCTAGCCAGTATCCGACGTAATGACGGCAGGCGATGCGCAGCTTTTCTTTTTCTTCAGTGTCGCTTTCGATGCGGTCCCGCAATTTACCGAACAGGTCGGTGAAAACCACCGCCCACAGGGTTTGCAATATGGCGATCTTGCCATCAAAATATTTGTACAAAGTCATTGGCGAGCAGCCAGTTTCCTTTGCCAGCCGGCGCATAGACACCGTTGCATAGCCTTCATTTTGAAACAGTCTCTGAGCCGTTTTTGTGATCAACTGCTTCATCTCCCGCCGTTCATTGTCGCTTTTAACGGGTCGCCCTTGCGGTCGTGGTTGAGAATGTTCTGACTTCGTCATGCTTCCATAAAGCCTATTGACATCGAAAAAGCAAGTAATTAAATGGAACGCGTATATTTTAATGTAGGAACGATGTTTTGATATCACCCCATTCAGTCATTAACCTTGGAATTGCTCATGTTTGAGCTTGTTCATATCCTTTCAACTTTCTCTATCGGTCTATTCGCCGGGGCGTTGCTGACAGAGGGCTGCATCTTGGTGCCATATTGGCGGAGAATGGACGCATCCGACTTTTTCCGGCTGCACGGCAATATGGGGTTCGACCTATTCCGCTATTTCGCGCCGCTAACGGTCTTGGCGGTTACAATGTCGATATTGTCTGCGGGGATATCACTCGCATCGGATGCACCGGTGATCTGGCCCTTGGTCGCTGCCGGACTATGTGTTGTCGTCCTGTCGATATTCTTCCTCTATTTCAAAAAGACCAACGACAAATTTGCCAAGCACATAATTCAAGATTCGCAGCTACCAGCAGAATTGTCTCGGTGGGCAATGTGGCACTGGTTTCGGACAGTATTGGTGATGATTGCCTTTGCCGCCAGCATCACTGCTGCCATTTAATTGTGCGCTCAAACATTGGAGGAACAATAGATGGACAATCTTGACGCGATGCTTTTCGAGCGGTTTACGCGCGTATTAACATTTGACCTTGGACGCTATCTGTTAGCAGCCGGTCTTCTCTCGTTGATCCTCTGGCTTGCAAAAAAATGGTCCGATAGTCGGCGTATTCAAACACGTCGTGCCAAAGGCGCCGACTATTGGCGGGAGATAGTTTCCTCGCTTAGGACCGTGATCGTTTTTGGCCTTATATCCCTTGGTACGGTTGTTTTGGTCCATTTGGGCTGGGTGTCGAAGCTGGATGGACCGATCAATGGATGGCTTTTTGCAGCGCATCTCGTGGTCATGGTTGTTGCGCACGATGCCTATTTCTACTGGATGCACAGAGGCTTGCATCTGAAGAAAATGTTTAAATTTTCACATTTGCACCATCATAAATCACTCACCCCAACACCCTGGGCTGCTTATAGCTTTGCACTGTTTGAGGCCTTTACTGAGGCCGCCTTTGTCCCGGCATATCTGTTGTTCCTGACGGTTATTGGCGCACCAGTTTACACGCTCGTGATCGCCATCTTCCTGATTCATATGATCATTCGTAATGTCATGGGCCATGCCGGTGTGGAGCTATTTCCTGCCAATTGGACCAGAGGACCTTTTCGCTGGGTAACGACAACCACGCATCATGATTTGCATCATAGTCACGGCAATGCGAATTTTGGTCTGTATTTCACATGGTGGGATCGGTGGATGGGAACTGAGCATCCGGAATATCTCACGAGATTTGATATGGCAGTGGGCAGGCGGGGTATAGTGATGCCGAAAACCGTCGCTTTGTCTTCCGACAAAACCGGATAGTTTGGGATTGGAGAGTGGTCGGGCTTCGCAGGACCCAGTCCAAGGCCCGCTATTGCCCCCGAAGCGGACTTGGGCGGGTAGATCACTTCATCCTGCAACCTTACAAAAGTCAACAATTGCGTTTGTCACTGTCGTTGCGCCCTTGGTTAGCGTTGGCCCAAAGTTCGGAGATGATAGAAATGGTCTCCGAATTGCGCATCATAGGCCAACAAGCGTTTGTGGTAATGACTGACGCTCAGTTCATCGGTCATTCCGACACCACCGTGGGTTTGGATGGAGGCTTCTCCTATCGCGCGGCCGAGCTTTCCGGTCTGGCCTTTTAGCACAGCGATATCGCGACCGGTCAATGTGCCGGATTCGGCCAAGGCCGTTGTGTAGGTCAATGTTGCCAATGCCTTGTTAAACGCGATTTTCATGTCTGCAAGCCGGTGTGCAACAGCTTGGAACGACCCGATCGGTACGCCGAATTGCTTGCGCGTTTGCGTATATTCACTGGTCAGAGCGAGCAAGGCACTCATGGCGCCTACGGCTTCCGCAGATTGAACAATAATCGCGTTGCCGATAATGCCTTCCAAAATGCTTCCGGCATCTTCTAGCAGCACGGAATCATGAGTTACGGTCACCTGGTTGAAACGAATATTGGCAGCACTCCGACCATCTATCGTATTATAAGCACGAACGTCGAGCCCGTCAGAATCCTTGTCGACCAGAAACAAACCGATCCGATCGGAATCGGCAACTTTGGCGACAACCACCAATATATCGGCTTCCGCACCTGCTATGATCAGGCGCTTTTCACCGTCCAGCCTGAAGCAATTGCCATCTGGCTGGGCGATCATTTCAATCTGTGCAAGGCTAGCCGAGCCATGGCCTTCTTCATACGCAAAGGCGGCGACGCTTTGACCGGACGCCAGCTTCTCTAGCCACTGCTGAGCAACATTGGTTTCGCTCGCAGCAAGGGCGGCTCCGGCAAGCATGGTTGATGAGATATATGGCTCGACCACCAAATATTTGCCGAAGGCACCCGCGAAAGCCACGCAATCGCTAATTGATCCGCCCAAGCCACCCTGTTCTTCGTCATAAGGCAATGCCATCAGACCCAATTCTGCGAATTGTTGCCACACCTGGTTCGACCAGGGCACGTCGGAAGCAACCAGAGTCTGACGAGCTTCGAAATCATAGTTATTTTGAAGATAGCGACCGACGCTATCCTGAAGCATTTGCTGTTCTTGAGAAAAAGAAAAATCCATCGTTCAAGCTCCCGGCAAGCTGCGCGCGATCAGGTCACGTTGTACCTCATTGCTGCCAGCATAGATCGTAGTTGCGCGGCTGTTGAGGTACAGAGGCATGGCAATAAGATCGAACTCGCTTCCGAGCGGTTCGACATTTGAGCCGACCCGTAAGGCCTCCAATTGCCTTGCAAGCCCGTTTACACCCGAGACTTGGGTCATCAACACAGATGCTCTTTGCACCAGTTCCGAATTGATCGTTTTGTTCATCGATGGGAAGGCAGGGTCCCGCGCGATCGCATGGCCGCTGATCGCAAGTTTTTCAAAATGAGCCAATGATGCGATGTCGGCTTCCAGTTCACCGAGATCACGCTGGAAAACGGGGTCGTCGGCCATGGTTCCGCCAAAGGGTGAAGCGGTTTCTGCTGCTGCCGCTCTGGCTCGCTCGCAATAGTTTAGCAGGGCAGGGCTGGCAGCAGAGCCGCCCCCACGTTCGTGTTTGAGCAAATGCTTGGCAACACTCCAACCGTCGTTTTCTTCTCCTACGCGACCGGACTGAGGAACTCTGACATTGTCGAAAAATACTTCGCATTGTTCTGGAAAACCATCGAGACCGATAATGGGGCGAATATCCATGCCCGGATAGTCGATCCGGTCGAGCAGCAGGAATGTGATGCCCTGTTGCTTCTTTCCTTCATTGTTGGTTCGGACGAGCATGAACATACGATTGGCATGATGGGCATATGTGGTCCAAATCTTGGAGCCATTGATGATATAATCATCGCCATCGCGTTCGGCGCGGCAGCTGAGCGAAGCCAGATCAGAACCAGAATTGGGTTCGGAATATCCCTGTGCCCAGAAATCCGCTCCGTTCAAAATGCCGGGCAGGTAGCGATCTCGCTGCTCCTCTGTACCCAAATCAATCAACAGCGGCCCGACCATGCCTAGACTCTGGGCCAATAAGGGTGGCAAATCTGCTTTTCGATACTCCTCCGCAAATATGAAACGTTTCTCTACACTCCAACCGGTTCCGCCATGTTCTTCCGGCCAATGCGGTGCCACCCAGCCTTTTTTGTACAGGATATTGTGCCATTCCATACATTGCTCGAACGGCGCAAAGACGCTTGTCGTCTTGCGTCCGGCTTCACGAATAGCCGGCGTCGGTGCAGTGGCAAAAAATTCCGCCACCTCGGAGCGGAACTCTTCCAACTCCGGCGCAAAATCGATGTTCATCTCAAATCTCTCTTCCTAAGGCTTTGGTATATTGTGAAGCGATTGCAGGCCCCCTGCAACCGAGAAAATGGTCGCCGGGCGTCGCTTCGCCGACTTTCAGGTTTTCCTGGCAATAATTTCGTGCGGGGCGATCCGGCCGGACTCAATATTCCCGATCATATTGGCAATTTTTTCCGCGGTCGTATGTTGCATCAAAATATGAAGGCCTAAGGAAGGTGGCCCGCCATTTACGTCATTGGCTTTCTGGGCCTTCTCAAAAAATTGCAGTGCAAAGTCGCGGCGATCCTCTTCGCCGACAATGACAAAGCCGGCATTCTCCAGATGCTGTTTATATTCCTCAGCGTCGGCCAACCAGCTGGTCGCTGCGGACGTTGCCCAAGGCACCGGATAGTTCAAGTCACCAGAGCCCGCCTGCATAATGTCATAAATTCCGAAAAGGGCACCGGGTGATAAAACGCGATGAATCTCGGAGAACAGACGGCGCTTGTCTTCAATATTCATTCCAACATGCATCATATAGGCGCTGTCGAAACGCGCATTCTCAAACGTCATGGAAAGGGCATTTTCTTCATGCAGGGAAACCCGGCCAGATAACCCGACCCATTCACACAAGGCCTGACCGGCGTCGATATATTCTGGCGTGAGGTCAACGCCGGTAACATGGGCCTTGTAATTTTCCGCGGCGTATCGCGCTGCTCCGCCCAAGCCGCATCCAACGTCTAATATGCTCATATCTTGAGTCAGATTTAACTGATCCAAGAAATGTTTGCTCGCTGATCTCCCTCCAATATGAAATTCGTCAACTGGGGCCAGATCTTCAATTGTCACTTTTTCAGATGACTTGCCAAGCTGGTGCAGGCCAGCTTCAATGGATGCGCGTAAATTTCCATGCCGATAATGTTGAGCAACCCGCCTATCTACATCCATTCCAGCCTCCCAACGTTCCCGATGACCAATTTTTCTTATGGCCGACTTTCCTCACGGTTAGCCAGATGCAGTCATCATGTCTATTGAGACGGCGATATCGAGCAGTTTTTCGAAATATCGCAATTCAATCCGCCGTTTCCAATGTTCGCTTCTTTGCTCCATAGCGGGCATTCAATTTGACCTGTTCCGGAGCGACTTTAGGTCGATATTGATGGAATATTCCATGGAGCAAACGTCCAATTTTCCGCAGGGCAGCATAGCTGTTGACTTGGGCACGTTGCTTTCCTAAACGGACCGCGCCTTGGCGGGTCGGCCTGCTGTTGTTTATGGCTCTTTTTGGCGCTCTTCGGGGCATTTAAAGGGGTGAAAATGGCAGTAAACGAATCTGATCGGGATCCCCTCGAAGAGGATGTGCGGGTTTCATCGCTGGAAGAGCGACTGGAAACGGCACAGAATAGAGAGCGGGTCAAAGCTAAGCACCTGAACCGGGAGCCTGATGAAAATCAGCAACTCGGGATGCGCGTGCTAAGCTATCTGATCGGTGGTGTGGTCGTCGGTTTTGGATTGGGTTGGCTTTTGGACAACCAGTTCGGAACGTCGCCATTGTTCCTTCTGTCGGCCTTTTTCCTCGGGATTGGAACGGCGTTCTGGAGGATCTACAAGATTTCGAGCCAACCGGTGAACGACATCGGTACGGCGATAGCAGATGATGAAGATTGACGATCAGGGGTTATATTAGTGGCTACAGAAGGCAAAATTGATCCTATGCACCAGTTCGAAGTGCAACCCATCTTTGATGGTTTCACTTTGTTCGGTCAGCAGATCAGTTTCACAAACAGCGCGCTTTGGATGTTCCTCGTCCTCGGGCTGATTTATGTATTCATGATGGGCGGTATGAAGCGGGAATTGGTTCCCGGTCGCTGGCAGGTCATGGTTGAAGGCGTTGTCGGCTTTGTCGACAATATCATCGCGACCAGCATCGGCCCCAATGGCAAGAAATATACGCCTTGGGTGTTTACCTTGTTCATGTTCATTCTATTCTCGAACCTTTTGGGCATGATGCCTTTCGGAATCATTCCGGGTATCCATCCTTTCACGGTTACCAGCCAGTTCACCGTCACCGGCCTATTGGCAGCGATCAGCTTCTCGATCGTTTTGATCGTCGGTTTCTGGAAGCACGGTTTCAAGTTTTTCAGCCTGTTCATCCCGCATGGCACACCGCTTCCGATGATCCCCTTGATCTTCATGGTCGAACTATTGTCCTTCCTCGTGCGTCCGTTCAGCCTCGCGCTGCGGTTGTTCGTGGCGATGATCGCCGGCCATATTCTGATCAAAGTGTTTGCGAATTTCGTCATTCAGGCGATTGACGCAGGCGGTGCCAGCTTGGGTATCGCGCTTCTCAGCATTGTCTTCATCGCCTTTGTCAGCGCGCTGGAATTGCTGGTTTGCGCCATTCAGGCCTATGTTTTCGCTCTTCTCACATCGTTGTACATCAACGATGCGGAAAATCTTCACTAAGTCACTTTCAATCCTAGTTTTACAATACGGAGTTTAAAAATGGATCTCTCTTCTGCACAAGTTATCGGCGCTGGCCTGGCTGCAATCGGCGTTGGTGCCGCTGCTACCGGTGTTGGTAATGTTTTCGGTTCCTTCCTTGAAGGCGCTTTGCGCAACCCATCTGCGGCTGACGGCCAGCAGGGACGTCTGTTCATCGGCTTTGCTGCTGCTGAATTGCTCGGCCTGATCGCTTTTGCTGTCGCCATGATCATTCTGTACGCACCGCCAGCGGTTGCTGAACCATCTGCTGCCGTTGAAGCAGCAGTTGAAGCACCAGCGGCAGTTGAAGCTCCGGCTGCAGCAGAATAATCTGCTGAGTGCTTTGGCCTTGGGTAACCGGGCCAGGTTGTCAGTTTTGCGTCTTGAATTTACAGGTGAATAATGCCTCAAATTAGTCAGCTCTTGGAAGTCTATGGTAGCCAGTTTTTCTGGTTGCTGATCGTCATTGGCATCATTTATTTTGGCATTGCCAAGAATATGGTGCCGAAGATCAGTAAGACCGTCGATGACCGTCAAAAACGGATTACCGACGATCTTGCTGCGGCTCAAAGCGCGCAAGACAAGGCTGAGCAGATTGAGGCCGACTATCGCACCAGTATTAACGATGCGCGGGCCGATGCGATTAGCAATGTCAACGAAGCCAAAGCCAAGGCTGCCAAAAAGAGCGAAGCCGCCATCAAGCGTGCCGATACTGCTATCGGCAAGAAAGCAGATGAAGCGGATGTGGCCTTGAAGGCTGCCAAGACTTCCGCTCTCAAGGAAATCGAGACTGTGGCTGCGGAAGCGGCGCAGGCGATCGTCAAGACGGTTTCCGGCGGCAAGGTTACTGCAACCGATGCAAAGAAGGCGGTCAAGGCCGCTTTCTGAGCGCCTGCTGAAGGAGATAGAATATGCTATTGACGATATTGGCAGATGGCGCAGAGCCAACCGCACTCGGGTTGAATGCAACCGCTTGGGTTGCCGTTGGTATGCTGATGGTTTTCGGCATCATGCTATGGGCAAAAGTCCCCAAGATCATCGGTGGAATGCTGGATAAGCAGATCGCCGAGATCAAGAAGACGCTCGATGAAGCAGCAAACCTCCGCAAGGAAGCTGAGGCTTTGAAAGCAGAATATGAATCGAAGACCGCCGGTGCGAAGGCAGAAGCCGAAGCGCTGATGGACAATGCTGAAAAGGAAGCGGCGACGCTCGTCAAACAGGCAGAAGTCGATACGAAAGCATTGGTGGCCCGCCGCAAGAAAATGGCGGAGGAAAAAATCGGTGCCGCCGAACGGTCTGCGATTGCAGAAGTTCGAGCCAAGGCAGCAGCAGCGGCAAGCCAAGCAGCGGAAACCTTGATTGCTTCTCGCCATGACGCAGCGGCTGACAAAGCCTTGGTAGACCAAGCCATTGGTGAAATCGGCAAAACGCTGAACTAATTGCGGCGCGCCCTGCTTAGGCCGGGGTGAACCTTAAGACCTATTTCAAAATTCACATCGATGTTCCGGCTTTCGCGGGAATATCGATGTTTTTGATTCTAGCATTGCGATCAATGCGCGCTTAGAACCGGACCATGTCCAAAGCCGACCGCCCCGATCAACCCAACGCCGCTTCTCGCTTTAACGAGGATAATGCGACCTATGCGGTGCGTGGGGATGGGGATACTCCGGACCTAGAGACCGGAATGGCGGCGATCCGGGAAGTCCTCAACACATTGCCCGCGAGGCCGGGTGTCTACCGGATGCAGGATAAGCGCGGCGATGTCCTATATGTCGGCAAAGCGCGCTCGCTAAAGGCCCGTGTCGGGGCCTATGTCCAGATGAATCGCTTGCCGCAGCGATTGATGCGGATGGTTGCGCAAACGCGGACTATGACCATTGTCACGACCGGCAGCGAAGCCGAAGCCTTGCTGCTTGAAGCACAGCTGATCAAGAAATTCCGGCCCGCTTACAATGTGCTGCTGCGAGACGACAAGAGCTTCCCGTTCATTCTGTTGCGCGACGACCATGATTTTCCCCGTATCACCAAGCATCGCGGGGCGCAGCGGTTTAAAGGACAATATTTCGGTCCCTTTGCCAGTGCCGGATCGGTCAACCAGACGATCAATGCATTGCAAAAACTGTTTCTTTTGCGCAGTTGCACCGATAGTTTTTTCAGCAACCGGTCGCGGCCTTGTCTGCTCTACCAAATCAAGCGTTGTTCAGCACCCTGTGTCGATCGGGTCGACAAGGACGACTATGCCGAACTGGTCGAAGATGCCCGTGATTTTCTATCCGGAAAATCCACGGCGGTGCAGAACAAATTAGGTGAGGCGATGGAAAAAGCCTCTGAAGCCCTCGATTTTGAAATGGCAGCGGTTTACCGGGATCGGTTGAAGGCGCTGACCTTCATCCAGGGCAATCAGGCGATCAACGCGCAGGGCCTGCCGGATGCCGATATCTTTGCGCTGGCCGCCAAAGGTTCTTCCGTTTGTATTCAAGCTTTTTTTATTCGCGGTGGTCAGAATTGGGGGCATCGCAGCTTCTTCCCGGCGCACACGAGCAATGTTGAAATTGACGAAGTTTTTTCCAGTTTTCTGATGCAATTTTACGAACGGATGCCGCCGCCTAAGCTGGTGTTGCTAGACCGGGAATTGCCAGATGCAGAGTTGCTGGCGGAAGCGCTGAGCACCAAGGCGGACTATAAGGTGAGCGTGTCCAAGCCACAGCGCGGCGATCGCCGGAAATTGCTGACACAGGCGAGCCGCAATGCCGAAGACGCGCTGGATCGGCGCTTGGCGGAAACGTCGACGCAGGCCAAAATCATGCGCGAAATGGTCGATCTTCTGGAACTGGATGCGGTGCCGGATCGCATTGAAATATATGACAACAGTCATATTCAGGGGACGAATATGGTGGGCGGCATGGTCGTCGCCGGCCCCGAGGGTTTTATCAAAAATGCCTATCGCAAATTCAATATCAAAAACCCCGACATCGCGCCGGGCGACGATTTTGCGATGATGCGCGAAGTGCTGGAAAGGCGCTTTTCCCGCGCGCAAAAGGAAGATCCGGATCGTGAGAAAGGCGAGTGGCCCGATCTGGTGCTGATCGATGGCGGCAAAGGACAGATGAGCGCGGCACGCGGTGCGCTGGCCGAGATAGGCGTCGAGGATGTTGTGATGATAGGTGTGTCTAAGGGACCGGACCGCAACGCAGGGCGTGAAACGTTCCATCTTCCTGATGGCCGCGAAATCAACCTGCCGATGAACAGTCCGGTGCTTTTCTATCTCCAGCGCCTGCGCGACGAAGCGCACCGTTTCGCGATTGGCGCGCATAGAACCAGACGCGCGAAGTCTGTCGGCCATAGTTCGCTTGATGATGTGCCGGGCATCGGTCCTTCCCGGAAAAAGGCGTTATTGCTGCATTTCGGAACGGCGCGAGCGGTAAAGAACGCTTCGCTCGATGACTTGCAGGGCGCGCCAGGTGTGTCGGCCACCGTGGCACAGAAAATCTACGATTATTTCCATGCCTAGCCTCCGCACCAGCGCGATCATCTGTTCGGTCCACTCTCACGGCGAACATGGTGCTGTCGTGCGCTCTCTAACCCCGGACAACGGCCTGATGTCCGGCTATGTGCGCGGAGCCCATTCGCGGACGATGCGGCCCGTTCTCATTCCTTCCAATGTCGTGCAGGCCGATTATCGCGCGCGAACAGAGGAGCAATTGGCGTCCATGACTGCAGAGTTGCAGCGAAGCCGTGGGCCGTTTCTCGGCGAGCCCCTGGCCAGCGCTGCTTTGGATTGGGTGACAGCGTTGACCGCAGCCACCTTGCCAGAGGAGCAAGCCTATCCGCGGCTGCATTCCGCCTTGTCTGCCTTGTTGGACGCAGTTTGCGGGGCACCTTCGGCGAAGGGCTGGGCGGTGGTTTTGGTGCGCTATGAACTATTATTGTTGTCCGAACTGGGCTTTGGCCTTTCGTTGGACGCCTGCGCTGTGACGGGATCAGAAGACGATCTGATCTACATCAGTCCGAAGAGCGCGACAGCAGTCAGCGCTTTTGCGGGGCAGGAATATAAAGAGCGACTGCTGCCGCTTCCTCCTTTTCTCAAAAGCCCGGCAACGCCAGATTGGGACGAAATTTTCGACGGCCTGCGCGTCACCGGTTTTTTTCTGAAACGCCATTTCTTTGAAGACCGCCGCAAGGATGTCATGGCTGCGCGATCGGTATTGGTCGACCGGCTGAAAAGGGTGGTTGCCTAACCGCGCGATTCTCGGCAGGAACGGCGCGCTTATAAGAAGGAACTCTCATGCATATTGCGGTGCTCGCCGGTGACGGCATTGGTCAGGAAATCATGGTCGAGGCGCTGCGCGTGCTAGAGGCCATGAATTTGCCCGATCTACGCCTGGATCACGCCGATGTTGGCGGTGTCGCTTATCGGAACCATGGCCATCCTCTACCACCAGAAACGGTCGCATTGGCGAAGTCAGCCGATGCTGTTTTGTTCGGCGCGGTGGGCGATCCATCTTGCGATGATCTGGAACGCCACTTGCGACCTGAGCAAGCGGTGCTGGGCCTGCGTCAGGAAATGCAGACTTTTGCCAATTTGCGCCCCGCAAAAATGTTTCCGGGAATGGAAGATTCCTCGGGCCTCAAACCGGAAATCGCACGGACTATTGATGTTGTCATCGTCCGCGAGCTGAACGGTGATGTCTATTTCGGTGAAAAGGGCATGCGCAAAACGGCGGATGGCCTGCGCGAAGGCTATGACATCATGTCTTATGACGAAAGCGAAGTCCGGCGCATCGCGCATGTTGCGTTTAGAACCGCTATGGTGCGCGGTAAGCGCTTATGTTCGGTGGACAAGGCCAATGTGCTGGAAACATCCCAATTGTGGCGTGATGTGATGATTGAAGTCTCAGCGGAATATCCCGAAGTCGAGCTTAGCCACATGTACGTCGATAATGCGGCCATGCAATTGGTGCGCAATCCAGGCCAGTTTGATGTGGTTGTGACCGGAAATTTGTTCGGTGACATTCTGTCTGATCAAGCCAGCATGTGCGTGGGCTCAATTGGCCTGCTGGCATCCGCTTCGCTCGGCGAGGGCACGAAAGGTCTTTACGAACCTATCCACGGCAGCGCGCCGGATATTACCGGACAGGGTATAGCCAATCCTTCTGCCATGATATTATCCGCTGCGATGATGATGCGGCATAGTTTTGCGATGGAAGCGGAAGCAAGCCGGATCGAAGCGGCGGTTGCGGCTGTGCTCGAACAAGGCGTTCTCGGCCATGATTTGGGTGGCAATGCTTCCACCACCGAAATTGGCGATGCTATTGTCGCGCAGCTGACGGGCGGTTAGGAAAGAAAAATGAAGAGAAATACTGGTCAAGACCGCGACGTTACAAAGGACTGGCGCCCTGCCACCCAGGCAATCCGCAGCGGCACGATGCGCAGCGAATTTGGTGAGACATCGGAAGCCTTGTTCCTGACATCCGGTTATAGCTACGACTGTGCTGAAGACGCGGCTGCCCGCTTCGCCGGCGAGCAGGACGGCATGACGTACAGTCGCCTGCAAAATCCGACGGTGCAAATGTTGGAAGAACGCATCGCAACCATGGAAGGTTCAGAAGCCTGCCGGGCTACGGCGTCAGGGATGGCGGCGATGACCGCTTCCTTGCTCTGTCAGCTAGAGGCAGGTGATCATGTGGTCGCCAGTCGCGCTCTGTTCGGTTCCTGCCGTTGGTTGACGGATTCATTGCTCCCCAAATTCGGTATCGAAACGACCGTAGTTGACGGGCGGGAGATCGAAAATTGGGAACAGGCGATCACGCCAAAGACCAAAGTCTTTTTCTTCGAGACACCGGCCAATCCGACGATGGATGTGATCGATATCCGCAACGTCTGCGATCTGGCCCGTGCTAAAGGCATTACAAGCGTGGTCGACAATGCGTTTGCCACCAATATGCTGCAGAGACCGATGGAATTTGGTGCTGACGTTGTTGCCTATAGCGCTACCAAGATGATGGACGGGCAGGGCCGTGTCCTGGCTGGGGCCGTCTGCGGCACCGAAGAATTTATAGAGGACACGTTGCTCTCGTTCATCCGTAACACCGGACCGACTTTGAGCGCGTTTAACGCATGGGTGGTGCTCAAAGGATTGGAAACACTCGACCTGCGCATCCGTCGCCAGAGCGAAAATGCGCTCGAAGTGGGAAAGTTTTTAGAGCAGCGGGTAGAGAAAATCTTGCACCCCGGTCTGCCCAGTCACCCGCAACATAATCTGGCGATGAGTCAGATGGAGGCGGCAGGCCCGATCTTCTCACTCTATGTTGGTGGCGGTCGTGCACGGGCGCATGGACTTCTCAATGCATTGAATTTAATAGATATTTCTAATAATATCGGGGATAGTCGTTCGCTTATGTGCCATCCATCTTCGACCACACATCACGGGCTGGGAGAGGAAGCAAGGCTTGAGGTCGGCATTACCGAGGACATGCTGCGGATCAATGTCGGGCTCGAAGATCCCATCGATTTGATCAAAGACTTGGATCAGGCCCTTTCGTCTGTCGATCTTTGACTCTATGTTGATCGCATGAAATCATTTTTCCCTTTTGCCGAAACCACTGACGGGGTCACGGTGCGCGTTTCGGTCTCCTTCTTGCCGGAGCAATCCGACATTGATGGAAAGCGCTGGTTCTGGGCTTATCATGTCCGGATTGAGAACGATCGCGAGACTGCGGTGCAATTGTTGACTCGGCACTGGCGGATCCATGACGAACGTGGCGGCCTACAAATGGTTGATGGTGACGGCGTGGTTGGCGAACAGCCGGTCATCCAGCCTGGCAAGTCCCATGACTATGTTTCGGGCTGCCCGCTTAATACACCAAATGGTTCGATGGAGGGGCATTTCGTCATGGTGGGCGATATGCCGGATGCTTTCGAGGTTCGCATTCCTCATTTCCTGCTCACTGAGCCGACTGTCGAACAATGAAGCGTACCCATTTGCCATTGAACGGCTTGCGCGTGCTCGACGCTGCTGCCCGACATCTGAGCTTTACCAAAGCGGCCGACGAGCTGGCGGTGACACCCGCAGCGGTTGGACAACAGATCAGGGCGCTCGAGGACATGCTCGGCGTGGTAATGTTTCGCCGCACACCCAAAGGTCTGGAACTCACCGATGAAGCGTCGGCAGGGTTGGATTCGCTCCGCTCTGGTTTTCTGCAATTTGAGGAAGCTGTGCGCGCCATGCAGTCCGGGCAATCCTCGCATAAGTTGACGATCGCCGCACCCCGAGATTTTACCCAGAAGTGGCTCAATCAACGCTTGTCGAAATTTTCCGCTGATCATCCGGATACCAGTTTCGCACTGGTCGCCGCGGATGACGAGATTGATTTTACGGAAGCCAATCTGGACGTGGCTATCTGGCTTGGTGACGGTCCCGGCCAGCATGAAGGCAAAATGCTCGGAGACACGGTGTTCGTCAAAGTCGCGGCTCCCGGCCTCGTCGGTGGTAATAAAATTGACTGGCCCGGCTGTCCTATTTCCGAAGGTGAGGAAACCTTGATGCGTGTGGCAGATGGCGGCCTTGCTATTGAAGCCGCGGCCAATGGGTTCGGCTATGCTTGGGTTCCCAAGATGCTGGTCATGCGTGATCTGGCCGCCGGCAGGGTCGAGATTCTGGGCGAAGATAGCGTGTCTTCGCGCGGCTATTGGCTGATGGCGCCGCTGCCACAGTGGCGGCAGAAAAAGGTCAAAGCGCTGGTTGAGGCGCTCGCAAGCGCCTAACCTTGCACGCTCCATTTTTCGAGCCTAGTAGAGGTTCTAGGATTAGGGGGTTTTGATGATCAGGTTTTTGTATTTTGTAGCAACGGCGCTTTTGTTCTCCGGAACCAGTGTTGAAGCAAAAAAAGTCGCTTTGATCATTGGCAATTCTGAATATTTGAACACCAGCTCCCTGGAAAATGCGGATAATGATGCCTCGCTCGTGGCTGCCGCCGCAAAAAAAGCTGGTTTTGAAGAGGTTGTTGTCGCCCTGGATCAATCTGTAGACGATTTTCGTCTGACCCTCCGACGCTTTCGGGAAAAAGCAGATGGCGCAGATGTGGCGTTCGTATATTATGCCGGTCATGGTCTGGAGGGGCAGGGTGATAACTGGCTTGTTCCTGTTGATGCGGAACTGAATTCCAGTTTCGATCTGCCGTTTGAAACGATCAATCTCAACCGCTTGATGGAAACAGTCTCTGGCGCACAGGTGCGTGTGGTTGTTCTGGATGCGTGTCGGAACAATCCCTTTGCTAACAGCTGGCGGGCTGGGTCTCGCGCCGTGACGCGCGGTTTGGCGGGTATTGATGTGGATGATGTGTTGGTTATCTATGCAGCTGCACCCGGTCAGACGGCTAGCGATGGCGATGGTGTAAATTCCCCCTTTGCGGTTTCTTTGGCTGCGCGTTTGCCCGAGCCCGACTTGCCGTTACAATTGCTTGGCGGAACGGTGCGTGATGATGTTCTGAAAACCACCGGCGGAAAACAACGTCCGTTCGTTAGCGCGAGCATCACTGGCACTCCGATCTATTTGGCGCCCAGAACACCCGTACAACCGGTATCCGCTTCATCCGGTGTTGATACGCCCGGCGTCGATCAGACCGAGCTGGAAGGGATTACATGGCGGGGGGCTGTAGCCACCGATAGCGTGAGCGCATTCAGCACCTATTTGTCGCTCTTCCCAAACGGCAAAAATGCAGCATTGGCAGCGCAGAAAATCACCGCGCTGATCGCTTCGCCACCAGTGTTGGCCAAACCAAGTGGCACCGCTCCGGTTGGCTCCGGTAATGCCGTAAAAATATCAAACATCTCAATTCAAAATGTTAAATTGACGGGTTTTTTGGGGATGCCAGATGATCTGTTTCTTCGGTTCAACAATGGAGACCGATACCCAGATGCCGGTAACAAAAACCAAAAATTCAAAAAGGGTGATAATTGGGTAATCAGCGAGACGTTTGAATTGAATGACCCAGTTGTGTTCAAGGTGATGGAGCATGATATGATCGGGGGGCATGACACGATTGGCACGGTTTCAATAAACGCCACGCCAGGCACCTATACGCAGACGATGAACGGCGACCGCAGTGAATATATCATTACCTATGATGTGAGCACTGTCGAGTAGTCGTCGCTTTGATTCCCGCGGCCTGACTATTGTTCTGCCAGCAGGTTTACCATCCGTGTAGTCAGAGCCAGCAACTCGCTCTCCTGAAGGGATTGTTGCTCGTTGTTCCAGTTGACCGAAACGGCATAGTCTATTCCGCTTTTTGACCGCAGCAGGAAGCTGTATGACAATACGCCGGGTTCCGAACCGCCCTTATAACCAAAATAGTTCCATTTCTGGGCGGCCGCTGCACCAATGCCGGGATTTATAGTCAGTATATCTTTTGTTTCCGTGCTGGCGTTTCGATGGAGATATGCGAGCAACCGGACAACGTCCGCGGGTGAGGCGAACCATTCCAGCTTGGCGATGAAATTCGGCTTGTTGGTCAAAATGCGTGGATCGATGCTGCTAAGTGTCAGTGCGCTGTCCATGCTGGCCAGAAGTCCTTCTCGGCTGGCAGGATTGGCAGCGAAATATGTTTCTCGCCGCGATTGATGCACCGGCATTTTCAGGGCTGATGCCTGTCGTGTCATCAGAAATGGTCGCAGGTCAGCCGGGTTATGGTGGCCAACGTCTGCGACAATCTTGCCGAGCCCATCTTGTCCGATAACTTTGATCAAAGTGTCGGTCGCGCTATTGTCGCTGATAGAAATCATCAGGGTCGCTAACGTGTGGAGCGTGACCGGTGAATCATCCGGCCAGTTTTGACTTATTCCGGTAGGATGGGATTTTGGTCCCAACCGCACAACATCCGACCATCGTCGTTCACCCGCTCGGACGGCGCGGTCGAGCTCGGCCAGAATATAGAGTTTGAAAGTCGACGCGATGGCATATCGGCCATTGGGATCAAGGGCTGCAAGGGCAGGCTGGTCCATTCTGTCTAGCCGTTGGATTTGCAGGCCCTGACGGCCTGGTAGTTTGTCGATGGCAGCCAGAACGTCAGCGAGCGAGTTCGCATCTGCCTCAAAACTGGTCAGCAACAGGCCGGAAATACGATGGGGAGCGGCATTTTCGAGGTCAATATTCATCGTTCCGATCGACTTCGCAAAACGGACTTTGAGGCTGGCCGAATTTGCGTTGCGGGCGTTGATGGATGCGATTTCCAATGCAGGCCCATTTTGAGTCACCACTTGCTGCACGATCGAACGAAATTGTTCAGGCGGAACCGCATTGCGAAAATTCTCGTCGAAAACTTGACGCTCAATCGCTTCACCCTGAAGCAGGCGCAGCACGTCATTTGCACGATTAGAGAGCTGCTGGGAGACCGGCGCAATCGTTTGGGCGTGAACGCTGATGGGCGTCAACATGGCCCCGCTGGACAATGTTAGCAGGGAGAAAAGATATAGAAAACGCACAGAATTCTCCTAAAAATGCCACTCGTTCGCGATGCAATCTTTAGGCGTCAATAACCTCTTCATCAAGGCTAGCAGCATTTTGCTGGATGAAATTGAATCGATGTTCAGGGTTTTTGCCCATCAAGCGGTCCACGAGATCCTTCACGCTCGCGCGTTGCTCATATTCCTGAGGCAGTGATATTTTATACATCGAGCGGGTTTCAGGGTCCATTGTTGTTTCCCGAAGCTGTGACGGGTTCATCTCGCCAAGGCCTTTGAAACGGCTCACATCGACATTTTTGCCTTTGAATGGACCATTTTCGATTTTCGCACGGTCTTTTTCGTCCTGCGCATAAAGGCTCTTGTTCCCGGCGCTGATGCGATAGAGGGGCGGGCGGGCTAGATAGAGATGTCCCTGCCGAACCATCTCCGGCATTTCCTGGAAGAAAAAGGTCATCAGCAACGTCGCGATATGGGCTCCATCAACATCTGCATCGGTCATGATGATCACACGCTCATAGCGAAGATTGTCGGGGTCGCAATCTTTACGGGTTCCGCAACCGAGCGCGAGAATAAGATCGGCAATCTCGCTATTGGCCATGATCTTGGCGTTATTGGCGGACGCCACGTTGAGAATTTTACCTCGAATAGGCAGAATCGCTTGGGTTTTACGTTCCCGCGCCTGCTTCGCGGAGCCACCAGCGCTGTCGCCTTCTACGATGAACAATTCTGTGCCCTCAGGATCGCCGATCGAGCAGTCGGTCAGCTTACCCGGCAGGCGAACCTTCCGGCCTGACGTTGCCGTCTTACGCTTGACCTCGCGCTCCGCTTTACGCTTCAGCCGTTCATCCATACGCTCCATGACGAAGCCGAGAAGCGCCTTGCCGCGATCCATATTGTCGGTGAGGAAATGGTCAAAATGATCTCGAACGGCGTTCTCAACCAGCTTAGACGCCTCCGGAGAGGTCAGTCGGTCCTTCGTCTGGCTTTGAAACTGCGGGTCACGGATGAACACAGAGAGCATCATTTCGCCGCCGGAGGTGATGTCATCTGCCGTCAGCTGTGATGCTTTCTTGACCTGGACCAGTTCGCCAAAGGCGCGCAAACCGCGTACGAGAGCGTTGCGCAAGCCAGCTTCATGGGTGCCGCCATTGGGCGTGGGGATTGTATTGCAATACCAGCTGTAACTGCCATCAGTCCAGATCGGCCAGGTGATGGCCCATTCGACCCGACCTTGACTGTCAGGAAAATCTTGATTGCCTGCGAAGAAATCTGTGGTGACGCATTCGCGTCCGGAAAGCTGCTCGCGCAGGTGATCGGAGAGGCCGCCCGGGAATTGGAAGACCGCTTCCGCCGGTACATCATCGCTGGCCTGGCTTTCGTCACATTTCCAACGGATCTCGACACCAGCATAGAGATAGGCTTTGGAGCGCGCCAATTTGAACAGCCGGGACGGCTTGAACTTATTGCCTTCGCCAAAAATCTCGACATCCGGTATGAATGATATGCTGGTGCCGCGCCGGTTGGGAGCGGTGCCAACTTCTTCCAGTTTGGAACTTGCGATACCTTGGGAGAAGGATTGCCGGTGTAGGGTTTTGTTGCGCGCCACTTCGACAACCGTGTTGGAAGATAAGGCATTGACGACCGAAACGCCGACACCGTGCAGTCCACCGGAGGTGGCATAAGCCTTGTCAGAGAATTTTCCGCCCGAATGGAGCGTGGTCATGATGACTTCTAGTGCTGATTTTCCAGGAAATTTTGGATGGGGGTCAACCGGAATGCCGCGTCCGTTATCGGTCACGGTCAGGCGATTTTCTGCATCCAGAGTGATTTCTATGCGACTGGCGTGGCCGGCGACAGCCTCGTCCATGCTATTGTCGATAACTTCGGCGGCGAGATGGTGGAGCGCGCGTTCATCGACTCCGCCAATATACATGCCCGGTCGCTTGCGGACAGGTTCAAGTCCCTCCAACACCTCGATTGCCGAGGCATCATAGTCACCGGTTTTGGATTGGGTTGGCGGGTTAGAACCGAACAGATCATCAGACATGACCGACTCTATAAGAGCGCAAGAGTCACGCTGGCAAGAGCCTTATGGGGTCTTCTACCAAACGATCGTAATTTTATAGGAATCCGGGCGGATTGCTTAGCGGACGCGCGGGCCACCAAATGGCAGTGGTGGAGGAGGGCGCCGGGTTCCGCGCGGCAACTGTGCCTGAAACGCACGGCCGCAATGTTCCACGCAATAAGGAAAGCCCGGGTTCACTTCTTCTCCGCAGAAATGAAAGTCAGGCTCGCCAGGGTGGTTAATCGGCCAGCGGCAGATTTTGTCATTGAGATCAAGCAGGCTGGTCTTGTCCGCAATTTCTTCGCTCGGCTTGGCCGGAACCAGACGCCGTGGTGGTGCTGGTGGTATCGGTGCCTGTTGATCACCTGGGCCCTGGCGCAAAAAGCCACCAGGTCCGACGGATACGATTTTCGGACCATCATGCTTGGGCTGACGCGCTTGTTGCGCGGCATGGGTGCGCGCTGCCGGCGTCGGCGGCGGCATGGCGCGTCGTGCGACATGCTCTTCTTTTGGTTTCGGTGTTGT
Source organism: Parasphingorhabdus sp. (assembly GCF_039982395.1). Classification (GTDB taxonomy): domain Bacteria; phylum Pseudomonadota; class Alphaproteobacteria; order Sphingomonadales; family Sphingomonadaceae; genus Parasphingorhabdus. The sequence continues at coordinate 694,031 of NZ_JBDWYO010000006.1, read as the reverse complement.
GCCACTTTTTGTGGGCGGTTTTTTCGGTTTGGCGGCCGGTTTGGCGCCTTTTTTGGCCTTGGGCTTGGCTTTTACCGGGGATGGGCGTGACTTCAGGCCAAGGCGGTGGGCCTTGCCAATCACGGCATTACGGCTAACACCGCCCAGTTCTTCGGCGATCTGGCTGGCGGTTAGGCCTTTTTCCCACATATTCTTCAGCGAATCGATCCGCTCATCCGTCCAAGCCATGCAAAGTCCCAATCATTTTCGAGTTTGTGCGATATAGGGTCGCCGCAGTGATTATACAACCATGATATTGCCGCAATAATCGCGCAATATGGGGTTGTGATTGGCCGTAGGAGCCGATAGGCGGATTGAATATGCTAGACCAACCTAAAAAAGATCAAACAAGCAATAGTCCGATGAGTGCGCCGGGTTTTGCGGAACCGGGCGTGCCAGTCATTCGCGGCGTCAATTGGGCTGGATTTTTGGCGCTATATTGGAAAGAAGTCCGGCGCTTTTTCAAGGTCCAGTTGCAGACCGTTTGGGCGCCATCGATCACAACTTTGCTGTTCCTGATCATCTTCACCGTGGCTATGGGGCGAGGCGGCCGTACCGTTTTGGGTGTGCCTTTCGCGGATTTCATAGCGCCTGGCCTGATCTGCATGGGCATGTTGCAAAATGCCTTTGCCAACAGCAGCTTTGCCATGCTGGTTGGCAAGATTCAGGGCACTATTGTCGATTATCTCACCCCGCCTTTGTCAGTCGGAGAATTGCTGGCGGCCTTGGTCACATCCTCCATGACCCGCGCGGCTTTGGTCGGTTTTGCGGTCTGGCTAGCGATGTTTTTCTGGCCGGGTGTCAATGTTTCCGTTGCCCATTGGTGGGCGGTGCTCTGGTTCGGAATCATGGGTTCAGCGATGCTGGCGTTGCTCGGCGTCTTGACGTCTATCTGGGCTGAAAAATTCGACCATGCGGCTGCAGTCAGCAATTTTGTCGTCGCACCGCTCGCGCTTTTGTCCGGCACATTTTATTCGATCGACCGTCTGTCTCCCGCCTTCCAGACGGTAAGCCACGCAAACCCGTTCTTCTATGCGATATCCGGATTTCGCTACGGATTTCTGGGCGAAGCGGATTCACCCGTTGGGCTAGGCGCAATCATATTGCTGGCGATTAATGTCGGTCTGGCGTTGATTTGCTATGTGCTGCTGAAGGCCGGTTGGAAGATAAAATCCTGATTCTTGAGGCCTTAGTGGCGATGGATTTGATTTAGCTTATATTTTCCATTGTCGTCCGGCTGAAACAATCTCGCGACATCAGGATGGCTGATCGGTTCGCCACTGTCGTCAGACAAAAGATTCTGCTGGCTGACATAGGCAACATAGCTGCTGTCCGCATTTTCCGCAAAAAGATGGTAAAAGGGCTGATCTTTGGGGGGTTGTATATCTTTCGGAATGGCTTCGTACCATTCATCGCTATTGGCGAACACCGGATCGATATCATAGATCACACCGCGAAAATCAAAAATGCGATGCCGGACCACATCGCCAATCGCGAAACGCGCATCGAGAATGTCTGGTGTATTCGGCGGTAGCGGATTGCCGGACTTGAATGGATCTAATGAGTGCATGTTGGCAATTTAAGCGCTTTGGGATGATATGCAAGCGCCGCATCGGTATCTTTATGGCAAGGGTGCACCTTATTGGGCCGCCATTAGGATCATTTGATAGGAGTGGTTCTGATAGTTTTGGGCGTCGCGGTTTTCGAAGCCTGTCTGTGGAGGTGCGTTAGGGATTCGAACCCTAGATACCATTGCTGGCATACCGCATTTCGAGTGCGGCGCTTTCGACCACTCAGCCAACGCACCTCATAGACGGGGCAGCGTGTAGCGATCATCGCGCGGCCCCGCAACCCATATCAAGGCCCGGAAATTATTGGCCTTGGCCATGGTGAAATAATGCTGTGTTGGCCACTTGAATCAAAGCCGGTGCGAATCTCCGCATTTCGAGCAAACTACATCTGCCAATTTCTTCATTTTTCTAACAGGATTTGCGGTTAAGGGGGCATTTGTCGCCAATCATGCAGTGAATCGACCGTTTCTCCAATATTCACTGGGAAATGGTCTTGTTTTTTGGCACGAAGGAATCTGGGCAAAGGACATTCGAATGAGCAAGAAGAAAATGGCTGAATATCAATCCCATTTGCAAGATGTTTTGGATGCTCCTGAAGGAGCCCATATCGCTGCTTTGTTCGATTTCGATGGCACGATCATTGCCGGATATTCTGCGACTGCAATGTTGTGGGAAAAAATCAAGCGGAGGGAAATGACCGCTGAGGAAATCGTCGAAACCGTCAATGTAATGGCCCAATATAGCACCGGTAACATGGGCTTTTCGGGCCTGATGTCGGGCGCGGCAAAATTCATGAAGGGCGTGACCGAGGACAGCTACTTCGAATTTGGAGAAGAGCTTTATGAAAAGCATATCGCGCGCAAGGTCTATCCAGAGACGCGCGCGTTGATTGAAGCGCATCGGGCCAAGGGGCATACGATTGCCATTGTATCCTCCGCAACCATCTATCAGATCGAGCCGACTGCTCGCGATCTCGAAATCGAGCATGTGCTCTGCTCGCAATATGAAGTCGAAAATGGTGAATTTACCGGCAATATCATCAGGCCGTTATGCTTTGGCGAAGGCAAGGTCATTGCAGCAGAAAATCTTGCGGCGGACTATGGTCTGAATCTGGACAAGAGCTATTTCTACTCTGACAGCTATGACGATATCGAATTGATGGAGCGTGTCGGCAAGCCGCGGCCCTTGAATCCCAATACGAAATTGCGGGAAGCGGCGCGGGAAAATGACTGGCCGCTGGAAAGCTATGAAAGTCGGGGGCAGGGCAAGCCTGTCGACTATGTGCGGACCATTTATGCGACGGGATCACTGATCGGCTCGGCTGTCGCTTCGTTGCCGATCTGGGCGTTGACCGGATCTCAGCGTGAAGCGATGAACTTTTCGACTGGTTTGTTTGGAGATATTGCGACTGCGCTGACCGGCTGCGAGCTGGAAGTGGGGGGCGAAGAAAATCTTTGGACTTCACGGCCCTGTATTTTCGTCTTCAATCATCAGAGCAAGGCGGACGTGATGATCCTCGCCAAGCTGATCCGACGGGACATGGGCGGCGTGGCTAAGAAGGAAGTGCGCGATACGCCAGTGATTGGCAAACTGATGGAGTTGGCGGGGACGGTTTTTGTCGATCGTGCCAATGCGGGCAGCGCGATCAAGGCCATGGCGCCGCTAATTGATGCGGTTAAGAACGACGGCAAGTCGATCGTTATTGCACCAGAAGGCACGCGCACACTCTCGCCGAAACTCGGCCCGTTCAAAAAAGGTGCGTTCCATATGGCGATCCAGGCGGGCGTTCCGATGGTACCCATCGTCATTCACAATGCTGGCGATGTTGCGCCCAAAAACGAATTTCTAATGCGGCCCGCAAAAGTGAAAGTTGATATATTGCCTGCGGTGGACACCAGCAAATGGTCTATCCGGACAATGAACGAACATGTCGCAGAAGTGCGTGGCATGTTCCTCGACGCCCTCGGGCAAGGGGAAGAAGAGGATGCGCTTGAGGCGCTGGTCAACAAAGAGCGGCCGGCAGCCAAGCGAGCTGGTGCAAGCCAGACCAGGAAACCTGCATCTGCAACAAAAAAACCGGCTGCAAAAAAGTCTGCAGCGCGAAAACCGGTAGCCAAGAAAGCAACAGTGAAAAAACCCGTTGCAAAGCGGACGGCTAGTCGATCTACCCCGGTAAAGAAAGCATCGCCGGCAAAGTCCAAAAAAGTGGCACCGGCGAAATAGTCTGACATCAAGGAACGGGAATGGACGAAGCAACACAAATAGCAATTTCCGGACCGCTGCTGGCGCAAGGCCCGAAGCTATTTGTAATTGATGCGCGCAATCGCGTCGAACGCCGGCATCTGCTGGATTGGCTCCACACATCCATGGCCGAGGGCGGGCCTGGCGGAAAGCTGAATTGGGTGAGCCTGCCGATATCCAATGAGCGAGCAGTGACGCGGCTAGGGCCTTTGGCGGAAAAATTGAAAGAAAATCCGGACACTCTGGTTGTGCCGGTTCGCATCGCTTGGCGCATTCCGAATTTTGAAAAAAGCCGTGCCGTAAAAATGCGGCATGTCATCTTTGGTGACCCGCGCAATCCGGGCAGTTTTCGCGCCCGATCTATTCTCCTGCGCAACAAACGCCGGGCCCATTGCCTTACAGGTCAACCGGCCACGATTGATGAACTCAAACTGCGTTTTGCCGAGATCAGCAAAGATTATGACCAGACCGATAATTCCGAATTTGCGGCTTTTGTGGTGCGGCAGGCGGGCCTTGTGCTGGATATTGCCGAGCGTGGCTTGCGCGGACGTCGCTATAAAGTGCCCCGGCATGTCGCGGACGGTTTGCGCAGTGATGCACGTTTCCGAACAGCAATGACCACACTTGCGAATGACCGTGGCGAGAGTGAGGCCGCGCTCTACGAACAAGCTGCAAAATATATGAAGGAGTTGATCGCAAGGCCTAGCCCGATGTTCATAGACATGAAGGCCAAGCTCGATCGGTTCATGCTGTCTCAGGGCTATGAGGACGAGGTGGTTTTTGATCGCAAAGAACTGACCCGATTGCGCAAGACCATGCGGGAATATCCTACGTTGCTGCTGTTTACACACAAAACCTACATCGATGGTGTGACCGCTACCGATCTGGCCTATAAAAACGACTTGCCGCTCATCCATGTATTTGGCGGCATTAACCTGGATTTCTTTGGCCTGGGCTTCATGCTGCGCCGCGCTGGCACCATTTTTATCCGGCGGAGTTTTGAGAATAACCCGGTCTACAAGCTCGTCCTGCGCTATTATGTCAGCTATCTGCTGGAAAAGCGCTTTCCCATGACCTGGGCGTTTGAGGGCACGCGCTCAAGGCTCGGCAAGCTGATGCCACCGCGTTACGGATTGCTCAAATATGTCATGGATAGCGCGCACAGCAATGATATTGAAAATGTGCATATCATTCCGGTTGTTACCAGTTTTGACCTGATCCGCGATGTCGAAGAATATGCCAGTGAACAGACCGGCCGGATCAAAAAGCCAGAATCCCTAAGCTGGTTCATCGGCTATATGCGAAGCTTGAAAGAACCGATGGGCAAAGTCTACGTGGATTTTGGCGAACCCGTAGTTGTCAAGAAAGCACCCAATCCGAACGACCGGCTAGCCTTGTCAAAAATGGCTTTCGAGGTTGCGGTGCAGGCCAATCGGGCGACGCCTTTGACCCTGACGTCTCTCATGTGCCTTTGTCTTCTCGGCACAGCACCGCGAGCAATGACAGAGGACGAGTTGCGCGCGGTCGTTAATTTCTTGATCGGATGGGCTCGAGAACGGGATATTCGGCTAAGCGAAGACCTGACCGAGCAAAATCTCGAGGGCATCCAGCGCACCGTTGAGACTTTGGTGAACAACGGTTTGTTGGTCCGATATGACAAAGGGTCGTCGCTGGTTTATGCCATCGAGCCAGATCAGCATCCTATCGCCAGCTATTATCGCAACTCGATCATCCATCATTTCTTGGACAAAGCCATAATCGAACTATCGATCTTCAAGGCGCGCGAGATCAAAGACGGAAATGCTGCAGATATTTTCTGGGAAGAGACGGATCGCCTTCGTGATTTGTTCAAGTTCGAATTTTTCTATCCCGAGAAACAGGAATATCGCCAGAATCTCGAAGCCGAATTGCAGCGAGTTGATCCGGAATGGAAAGCAAAGCTAGCGGAGGGGGGCGTGAAACTGGCTAGTCTGACCAACCGTTTCCAGCCGCTGATTGGCCATGCTGTGTTTTTGCCTTTCGTTGAGGCTTATACGATCGTTCTGGATATCCTGTCACGGCTGGAACCGGGCAATGCCATTGACAAGAAAACATGTGTCGAAATGGCATTGAAAGAGGGGCAGCAAGCCTATTTGCTCCGCCGGATCACCAGCGAATCCTCGATCGGGAAAATTCTGTTTGAAAATGGTTTCAAAATGGCTGCCGGCCTTGGGCTGACTGGAGAGACAACCCCCGACACGATCGCAGAGCGCAAAGCGTTGCTGCGGAAGTTTAGGGCACTTTCCCGTCGTATGGAGAAATCCCGGCTCGAAGTCCTGGCGCTAGCCGATAAGATATTTGAATGATCCGCACTGTCGAAAGGACATAAGGATGACCGAGCCGAGCAATATAAGCCAGCTGAGCGCGCAGGATGCCCAGTTTCTCTATATTCAGTCCGCGACCAACCTTACCCATGTGATGGCGGTCTATATCTACGACCCATCGACTGCGCCGGGTGGAAAAGTCAGGTTCAAGGATATCATTGAGCATATGCGTAAGCGTCTCGACGTTTCGCCGATGTTCAAACGGAAGCTATACCGTCTGCCGCTGGATATAGATCACCCCTATTGGGTCGAAGACGAGCATTTTGATCTAGAGGCCCATATTTCCCATAGCCGGTTGCCCGAACCAGGCGACTGGCGGCAATTCTGTATTCATGTCGCCCGTCATCACAGCAAACCTCTGGATATGACCCGACCACTCTGGGACATGTATGTGCTAGAGGGGCTCGACAATATTCCGGGCTATGCCAAGGGCAGCTATGCTATTTTGACGCGGATTCATCATTCCACCATCGACGGTGTGTCTGGTGCGCATTTCTTTGCCGCGATATCGGACAAGGATACAAAAGGCACGCCGGCGATACCTTTGCCCGAAGGCAAGTCCGCCGCCAATGACCTGCCGACAGCATCCGAGATATTGAATAGGGCGGTCAACAGCACGGTGACGTCGCCGGTGAAACTGGCCCAGGCATTGCTGAAATTTGCGCCGGCTCTTCTCTCATCTGCTCAAAAAAATCTGACACCGGGGGGCGAGAAAACTGAATCCGGTGTTCCCGAAACACGGTTCAACGGCCCCGTTACGCCCCACAAAATGTTCGATGCTGTCACATTTGATCTCGGCGAGATGAAGAAAATGCGTCTCAAAGTGGCCGATGCGACGATCAATGATGTTGTGCTGTCTATCTGCAGCGGCGCGTTGCGGCACTATCTGACCAAACACAAAGAGCTGCCGAAAGATTCCCTCGTTGCTGTCGCGCCGGTCAACGCCCGCAGCCGGTCTGGTGATGAAGCCAATCCTGGAAATAATATCTCTGCAATGACGATCAAAATTTCGTCAAATATTGCTGATCCGGTCAAGCGGCTTGCAGCGATCAGGGACACGACGCGCGAAACCAAGGCCGCAAAGTCCGGGCTCAGTGCGCGGATCATGACCGATCTAACCAAACATATTCCTGGCGTCACAATGGCCGGGGTTGCGCGGATTTTGACCGACGAACGCTTTGCTCCGAAAATGAGCAATTTGATGGTTTCCAACGTGCCCGGGCCACAAAGCCAGCTGTATATGAATGGCGCAAAGCTCACTCATCAATATGGGCTGGCACCTCTGGCACACGGCATGGGCCTGTTCATCGCCACGCCGAGCTATAATGGAACCATTTCTTTCAGCATCATTTCCGACCGGAAAATGATGCCAGATGTTGAATTTTTCCGGGAATGCCTGCAAAGGGCCTTCAAAGAACTGCAGGACGCCAAGCCGAGTGCAGATGCCAACCAAACCAAAAAGACGACCGCGGCATCAAAAAAAACGGCTACACCCAAAGAAGGTTCGGCGATGTATCGACGGGTTGCCAAAAAGCCCAGAACAGTCGCAACAAAAGTGACCGGCGAAGGCAAGCCGAAAGTGAAATAAGGAGCGGATAGATTGTACGCGGTCCCATTTCGGGCTGCGAACGTTCCCATGCGTAATTTTGGTGAAAGAGTGAATCGAAGATGATCCTGAACACGACTTTGAAGATGGAAAAAGCGATGGCGCAAGCCAAAAGCTATTCCGAATGGTCGAAGGCCGCCAAAGCCCACGACAAATCCACCGGAGTCGATATTTGGAAGGCGGCTGACGAGAGTAAGCATTTTGACCATAACTCTATTCGCCGCCGTCTGAAACGCCTCTCCAAGCTTTGGAAGTCACAAGATAATGCGGGGCTTCTATATGCACTGAACGAGGGTATTCACGGGAATATGGATGGCATGGGCAACGCCCGTCTCCACCAGAAAGCAAAATTTGGGACCAAACGGCTAATCCAGGATTATGTCGACGCGATCGCAAACTCCCTAGAATATCTGGCGAGCGACAAGGTCACCGATATACCGTTTGAAGAAAAGCTCGATTTTTTCCGTCGAGCGCAACATTGCTATGGGCGATCAGCATTCCTGATGAGCGGCTCTGGCGCCTATCTCTATTTCCATGTCGGTGTCGCCAAGGCGCTTTGGCAGGAAGGCTTGTTGCCGCATATCATGTCCGGTTCTAGTGGCGGTTCGGTGGTTGGCGCTCTAATCAGCACTCATACAGATCAAGACATCCCGCCTTTCTTCAAGCCTGAAAACCTGATCATCGGTGCGGATCACGAAGATGACGGGCAGGGCGGATTCATGGGCGGTGCCAGACGAATGCGTGCGGATGAAATACGCCAGCGTCTGTCAGACATGCTGCCCGATCTGACATTCCAGGAAGCCTATGAGCTCACTGGGCGTCATTTGAATGTCTCGATCGCTCCGTCGGAAAAGCACCAAACGTCAAGACTTTTGAATGCGATTGCATCCCCGAATGTTTATATAAGGGAAGCGGTCTTGGCCTCTTGTGCCGTGCCTGGCATTTATCCGCCGGTCACATTGGCCGCCAAAAACCATCGTGGCGAACGGGTTCCCTATTTGCCAAACCGCAAATGGGTCGATGGTTCGGTGACGCATGATCTGCCGGTCAAAAGGCTCGCGCGGCTCTATGGCGTCAATCATCACATCGTAAGTCAAGCCAACCCCTTGATCACTCCATTCGCCACAGATGTCAGCCACAAACGCAATCCGCTTTCATCCATCCGCAATGCATCGACAGCAACCATGAAAGCATGGCTCAATGCCAATGTAGAAATCATGCAAAAACCGCTGTCCTATTTTCCGCGTTTGAACAGTATGGCCAATATGGCTCTGTCGGTCATTAATCAGGATTATACCGGGGATATCAATATTATACGCCCGACAATGTTCTGGGGGCCGTCCAAGCTTTTAAGCAATTTGCCGGTCGAGGATATTGCCGAACTTATAGAACTTGGCGAGCGTACTACATGGCCAAAGCTCGAGATGGTTCGGACGCAAAGCAAGATCAGCCAGACGCTTGATCGAATATTGTTTGAATATGAAAATGAACTGGCACATGATCACGAAATTGTCGTGAAAAGGAAGATCGCTTGATACATGAAGACGGGACTCTGACGCTTCCGGAGAATTCCAAAGCGGCGGCAGCGAAGCTCCACTGGCAGAAGTGGCTGCCTGATGGCACTCCGAAAGCAGTGATCCTGCTCATTCATGGTTATGCGGAGCATGCGGGACGATATCAGTATTTCGCGGAACATTGTGTGGGAGCCGGCTATGGCGTCTACGCTGTCGACCATTGGGGCCATGGGAAGTCCGATGGCATTCCAGGATTTGTTCCGGACTTTTCCGTATTTCATGATGGTGTAGATCAAGTGCTAGCGCTTGCGAAACAGGATTTTCCAGACTTGCCAATCGTTCTGGTTGGACACAGCATGGGCGGCTTGATCAGCGCTAGCTATCTGTTGACGGAACAATCCAAATTTGCTGCCTGCGTCTTGTCCGGTCCGGCGGTCAAAGCGGCAGAAGAGCCCTCTACATTCCTCAAGGCCGTAAGTGGCCTATTGTCTACCTGTTTTCCAAAGCTTGGGGTGCTGGAACTCGATTCAAATGGAGTCAGTCGAGACCCGGCCGTCGTGGCAGACTATCTCGCTGATCCGCTCGTTTACAACGGGAAGATGGGCGCGAGACTGGCTGCCGAAATGCTGAACAATATGACCAATGTTCAACAAAATGCCGACAAGATATCGCTGCCACTGCTTATGCTCCATGGCGAGAATGACAGCCTTGCCGCTGCAGAAGGCTCAAAATTCCTAGAGGCCCATGTTTCCTCAAGCGAAAAAATGCTCAAAATCTATCCAGATTTGTTTCACGAGATCTTCAATGAACCGGAAAAAGACCAAGTTTTGAATGATATGACTGATTGGATGGACCAGCAGTTTTCGATTGAAAAAGGATAGTTCAGAATATGGGAATATTCATCACCATTTTGGGTGTCGTCATGGTGGGGCTGATTGCTCTCTATGTTTTGTTCCCCAGGACTCTATTCGACTTTTTCCGCAGTGCATTGCGAAAAAAAGGAAAATTGACGGCCAAGTCGATCAGAGTGGGGGATATGCTTTGGCCCTATCTGGAAGGTGGCTCTCCCGATGCCGAACCGTTGGTGCTGTTGCACGGCTTTGGCGCGGACAAGGACAATTGGGCGGCCTATGCTTCCGAGATTGTCGGCAAATACCGTTTGATTGCTCCTGATCTCCCGGGTTTCGGTGAGAATATTCGGGATATCAACCGTGACTATGACATGACCACGCAGGCGGCGCGTGTGCGGGATTTTCTCGATGCGATGGGCATTGAGAAATGTCATATTGGTGGCAATAGCATGGGCGGTTTCGTTTCCTTGCGTTTCGCTCTGGATTATCCAGAGCGCTTGATCAGCATGACCTTGTTCAACAATGCGGGAGTGGTGGGGGCCAATGAAAGCAAGCTTCAGAAAGAAGCGCAGGACGGCAATAACCCCCTTGAAATCCATAGCCCGGACGATGTGAAACGAATGCTGGCTTTTGTTGCCCATAAACCGATGAAAATTCCTGGACAGTTTCGGAAGATTTTTTACGAGGATTTCGCGGTACACCGCGATCTGCTCGATAAGATATTCTGGAACTTGGTCGAAGATAGCACGGTCAGATCCCTGAATGATCAGCTGGATCAAGTGAAGGCACCGACGCTTATCATTTGGGGACGCCATGACCAGTTGATTGATGTCAGCTGCGTTGACGTGCTGGAAAATGGCATCGCCAATGCTGAATCAGTGATTTTTGAGAATGTCGGGCATGTACCGATGATCGAAAATCCAAAAGCAACCGCAGAACGTCATCTGGAGTTCCTTGCAAAAAACTAAAATTCCCTTCAGTTTAAACAGGATGCACTCCCATTCGAGGAGTCGTCCATGGAGGGATGGTTATGGAATTGAAAGTTGGGTTGCTCGGCGGCGGGTCATGGGGAACCACAGTTGCCTCTTTGGTTTCACGCAATGCGCCGATAAAGCTGTGGGCACGGGATTCTGAAACCGTCAACGACATCAACAACAATCACCGCAACAGCAAATATTTGCCGGATATAAAATTGCCTTCGGCTTTGACCGCGACCTCCGAGATTGGTGAGGCGGTTGCAGGTGCCGACGTGCTGATCATGGGCATACCGTCCAGCAACTTTCGGAACGTGTTGGAACAAGCCAAGCCACATCTTCGGCCTTGGGTGCCGGTGATCAGTCTCACCAAAGGCTTGGAACTGGCTACCAGCATGCGAATGACCGAGGTTATCGAACAGGTCCTGCCGGGTCACCCGGTGGGCGTTCTGACCGGCCCCAATCTGGCGCGCGAAATCATGGCCGGGCAGGCTGCCGCCAGCGTAATTTCCATGGAAGACGAGATTATTGTGAAACAGCTGCAGCAGCTTTTCCACTCCGGCCTCTTTCGCGTCTACACAAATACGGATCTGCTGGGTTGCGAATTGGGTGGGGTGTTAAAAAATATCATCGCCATCGCGGTTGGTATGGGAGATGGTCTGGGGGCAGGGGACAATACGCGATCGGCCTTGATTACTAGAGGCCTTGCGGAAATCACACGATTGGGCGTCGCCATGGGAGGCAAGCCGGAAACATTCTCTGGGCTTACCGGAATGGGCGATATGATCGCCACATGTACAAGCCCGCTAAGCCGCAATCGTCATGTCGGGGTAGAGCTTGGCAAAGGTCGTCATATTGATGAAATCATCGACGAGATGCTGATGGTTGCTGAAGGCGTCAAAAGTGCGCCGACCGTTATCGCTTTGGCCAAGAAATATGGTGTCGCGATGCCCATTGCTGAGGATGTGTTTGAAGTAACCAAAGGCAATCGATCTGCCGTGCGAGCGTTCCGCGGATTGGTGAACCAATCAGCCGGGGCTGAGTCAGAAGCGGGTTGATCCCATGTGACCGTTTGGAAGTGAAAACACTCATAATGGGACCCAAAATGGAAAGGTAAATTGGAAAAAGACGGTCATAATGTGCCGAATATTAACGATTTCCGCTTGTTCATTTTCACTCAAATGGCGCAAAGATAAGCAAATTTTTGAATCAATTAAGCATGTTACGAAATCTTCTTAGTTTTACTTGCTTTGAAATGGGTCATATCATAAAATTCCATACCGTAGGCAGAGGAGTTTGTTAGGCTGAGTATTGTCGAGCAACTTTGTCACATAAGGAGTATGGTATGGACTTTAGCAGTCGAGCGGCCAATGATGCCGGACAGAATTTGCTCATTGAGGTGAATGATATGCTAGTTCAAGCATCGCCAGATTCTGAAGCCAATATTTTCGAAAAACAGTTCAAGGAAATTGAACTGCGGTTTGACCGCTCGGATGAAATATTCTGGTGTTATATGAACCAGAAATCGCGACCAAGCTATACCTATGACCTTGGTGACGAAATTCAGCAGGTACAGGACTGGATACACTCCAACTATGCGATGGGCGGTTCCAAAGACTCAGATCCTTTGCGCTATTTTGTCTGTGGGTCCCGGACGCCTGGCATTTACAATCTTGGTGGTGATTTAAAGCATTTTGCAGATTGTATCCGCCGTCGTGATTTAGGCGCGTTGAAAAAATATGCTCGCACGTGCGTTCATATGCAATATGAAAATAGCACCGGTTTTGGAGCCCCCATCATCACGATGGCGCTTGTTCAGGGTGATGCATTGGGCGGCGGTTTTGAACATGCATTGGCATTTGATATTCTGGTCGCGGAAAAAAGCGCTCGGATGGGACTACCGGAAATATTGTTCAATCTCTTTCCCGGAATGGGCGCATATAGTTTCTTGCGTCAGCGTCTCGGACGACGCGATACGGAACGGTTCATTCTTGAAGGCAAAATGTTCACCGCAACCGAATTGTATGACCTGGGTGTCGTCGATATCTTAGCGGAGGATGGCGAGGGTGAAGCTGCCATCGTTGAGTATACGAAAGAAAATAGAAGACGTTTCCATGCCGAACGTGCGGTCTATAATGCTCGCAAAATCGCTGATCCCGTGAGCTTGGAAGAACTGCTGGAGATAACTGATACTTGGGCTGAAACTGCGCTATTTCTGGAAGAAGCAGATGTCCGGAAGATGGAACGGCTGGCAACGGCGCAGGAACGGCGCATAAAACGTTCGCTCCGAACCGTCTAAACTCGGACTACACGTTGGCTGCTTTGCTCGTATCGCTCGTTGATACGGCTGCGAAATAGGCGCCAACATCTTCAACCTGCTGCTCAACTTTTGTTAGATATTCAAATCGACGATCCCTGAAATCCTGTTCACCGATCACCTCGAGTTTTGAACATATTTCAATGATGCGCGTTGCTCCGATATTGGCAGCTCCGCTCTTGAAAGCATGGGCATGAAAGCGAAAATCATCAACAGACTGGTCCTCTACGGACTTTCTGAAAGCGATCAGTATCTCGCCGGTATCTTCCAAATAGGCCTTTACGATGGAGTTAACAAAAGCCGAGTCTCCGATGGAGAGCAGGTAATCTAGCTGTGTTGGATCCACGACAGGAGAGTCAGGAACGCTGACTTGATTGTCGAGCCTGCTGACCACTCCTAACGGATCTGGAGCCACTTCATCAGCGGCTGGATCGTCATGTGTGACGGTCTGTGAGGCGATCACATCCATCAATTCCTGTGCCTCTATTGGTTTGGTCATCCGCAAATCCATTCCGGCATCGAGACATCGTTTTTCGGTTTCTTCGGTTGAATCGGCGGTCAATCCGATGATCGGAATATGTTTCCTTGGACCTTCAATTTGCCGCCAAAGTTTACAACATTCAATGCCACCCATGATCGGCATGTTGACGTCTAGAAAAACGATATCGAACGCGCTCTTTTCGAGTTCCTCCAGCGCTTTGTCTCCATCTGCGACCGCGGTAACTTCGTGGCCCGCGTTGGACAATATGGTTTCAAGAACCATTTGATTGGTGCGGTTGTCGTCTGCGATCAGCACCCGAACGGAAGCTATTTGTGGTGTCTCGCAATCGTCTATGGTTTCCGTCTGTTGCCTCGCGCCTGAGCCTGCAAATGAACAACCAATCTGGGCCGCACTTCGAATTGCATCAAAATCAGAGCCCGCCGGCAACAGAGTGGCGAAAGCCGCTCTCAACTGCAGGTCTTTGAGGTTTTTCTCTTTGCCTTTAGCCAGAAGAACCGGGGGAAGTTTGGCTTTCTGGAACATCGACCACATCGGAGATTGATCATCATGATCACCCGCAATGGCGCCGTCTAGCAGCGCAATATCATAGGTTTGGAGATTGCGTTCCAACAAAATGGTCTCGATATTGTCTGACGGATGGCACTGGATATGATCGACGATCAATGGTTGGTTTTCAGCGTTGCAGATGACCGGCGGATGCTCATCCATTGTCAGAGATAGGATTTTTACCGTGTTATCATCGGTGTTAAGCTCTTCAATTTGAACAATTTCGGTTGGAAAAGACAAAGTGAATGTGCTGCCTGCGCCAAGCGCACTGTCCACAGATATCTCGCCACCCATCTGGCTAGCGAGTTTTTCACAAATCGCCAATCCCAGCCCGGTTCCGCCGAATTCGCTCACAATATTGTCATTTGCCTGTTGGAAAACGTTAAAAATTTTCTGTTGCGCCTCTTTTGGAATGCCAGGGCCCGTGTCAGTGACGGCAACCCACATCTGATTTTGGCCGTTCGCAACACCCATTCCACATCGTAAGGTGACAGATCCAGATTCGGTGAATTTCACAGCATTGCTGGTGAGATTGATAAGGATATTGCGGACGGAGTCCAATTGGCCAGAGATGAGCTGATTGCTGCTTGGTTCTGCTTGAAGGATGATATCCAGACCTTTTTCCTCAGCCGCAATTTGCATGATATTGCGAACCTCGGAAAGAACATCGACGAGAGAGAATGGTTTTGGTTCGGGCAGTTCATCGCGGGAGTCGGACTGCGCGAAGTTTAGCAATTGATTGATCAAATGCAAAAGGTGACGGCCGGCAGACACGCTGGTGGCAATCATCTGATGTTGTTTGTCCGGCATATTCTGCTCAAGAAGATGCGTGCCGTAGCCGATGATAGCATTTAGCGGAGTGCGCAATTCATGACTAATGCTGGCCAAAAACAGGCTTTTTGCTTTATTTGCGGCTTCCGCCTCTTCCTTGGCTAGCGAAATTTTCGTTATCAGTGTCGAGCAATATGCCGGTATGATCACCAGTCCGATCAGTAACCCGATCGATAGTGATGGACTGTTGCGCCAATAGTCGACGCTATAGGCGGTCCATCCAAACGCGATGGTCGCCATCGCGGAAGCCAGGAAAAGCCACTTCACGCCAAATCGAAAGCCGTTTCCGAGAATGACCCAGAGGAGTAACGGATAGACAGCCGCGAAGCTTGCTCCGCCAATTTGAAAGAGGAAAGCCGCTGCGCCAAAGTCGATGCACAGACCTACGAAACGGCGCATGTTAGAGGTTTTTGGGTTTAAGCGATACGCAATGGCGATTGAGATGCTTAGCGCAAAATAGACGCCAAAACCGACAATCAATCCAACGGCTGCATCGAGCAGAGCGCAGGCAGACCATGCGATAACGATCAACACGATCCGGTTCTTAATCATCTCATGTTCGCGATCGCGGGCCTGACCATCCATACTACCGTGCCGGTGCATGTGGTGCTTGTGCGACTTACTCATGTTTTTCGATGATGTGGACAACACTTTGGTTAGCCTTCTGCTGATTGGATCGGGTGACCCGATTCTCGTCCATCAAACAGTTTGCCGAGGTTTTCCGCCCGTTGTGGACGTGCAATTTTGAAACCTTGGATCTCGTCGCAGCCTGAAACTCTCAACAGGTCCAGCTGGGCATCATTTTCAACGCCTTCCGCGATCACGCGCATGTCTAACGCATGCGCCAGATGGGCAATAGTACCAATGATGGCCCGGTCCGCGGCACTATGCTCGATGCGCGATATAAATGCGCGATCGATTTTCAAGCAATTTGCTGGAATGTCTCTTAGATATTGCAGTGAAGAATAGCCCGTTCCGAAATCATCAATAGAGATTCCAACGCCAAGACTGCGAATACGTTGAAGCGTATCCCTTACCTGTTCGCTGTTGTCGATCAGCAGTTCTTCAGTGATCTCAATGGTGATCTTCGATGGTTCAATGCCATTGGCTTTGATATTTGCCATCAGCTCGTCACAGAGATTATGGGTTTCAAATTGCCGCGGTGATACGTTGATCGCAACACGGGGCAGGTCGATACCGCGGTCGGCATAAGCTTTGATTTCGCGGCATACTTCACCAATGACCCAATTGCCGAGCATATCCATAAGCCCGCTATCATCCGCAACCCGGATGAATTGCATCGGCAGCAACCGTCCCCGGGTTGGATGATCCCACCGTATTAGAGCTTCCAAGCCCACATAATCGAGCGATTGGGCATCAACAATGGGCTGATATTCGAGAGCAAATTGATTTTCGTTGAGTGCATCACGCAATTCGTTTTCCAACGCCGCATCGGCTTGCGCGATTTCATTCATGCCTTCGGAGAAGAATCTGTGGCAGTTACGACCGTTGGCTTTGGCATCATACATAGCCAAATCAGCCATGCGCAGAACTTCCTCATATTCATCGCCATCGCTAGGTATGAGGCTGACGCCGATGGACGCGCTGATCATCTGTCCAACACCGCTGATTGCATATGGTTCTTTGATTGCTTTGAGAATTTTCGAGCATCGCGAATTAATAGAGTCGACACTTTCGAACTTGCTAAAAATGATCGCAAACTCATCACCACCAATGCGCGCGGCAAAGTCTTCTGGACCGATAACTTTGGAAAGGCGTTCTGCGACTTCTCGCAAAAGAGCATCACCGCTGTGATGACCACGGGTGTCGTTGATAATTTTGAAGCGATCCAGGTCGAGCAGCAAAAGCGCGGCTTCAGTGTTTGATTTCTGGCAGTGCTCGATGGTTGATTTGACATTTTCTGCAAGCAGAACCCGGTTTGGAAGGCCGGTCAGCATGTCGTGCAATGCAAGGTGCGTTCTATGTTCTTCGGCAAATTTCCGGGCGGTTATGTCAACCGCAGTTGTTAGAACGCCAATCGTCTCACCCTTGTGGTTGAGCAGTGGCGATTTGTTGCAATGAAAGATCAGGTCCACGCCATCGCTGGCAATTTTCTCTTCATAATGCGGAATTGCAAGGCCGGATTTCAGGACAAGCGCATCCCGTCTGCGCGAATTTGCGGCCAATATCGGTTCGAAATTATTGGCAAAGTCTGTGCCGACCATTTCATCAGGGTCTTTGTCGAACAAGGCCGATTGATAGGCGTTCGTGAACAGACATTTGCCCGAACGATCCGTTGCATTGATCATGATCGGGATTGTATCGATTATTTGTTCAAGCATGCTTTTGCCTGAAGGACCTTCATTTGATAATGCCGGGGTCACCGCTGCATGTTTGCGCTCGATTTCCGACGCACGCATGCGCAGCGTGACACTTTTCTTGGTTTTCGTCAGCAA
The DNA here is from genome assembly GCF_039982395.1 of Parasphingorhabdus sp. Classification (GTDB taxonomy): domain Bacteria; phylum Pseudomonadota; class Alphaproteobacteria; order Sphingomonadales; family Sphingomonadaceae; genus Parasphingorhabdus. Next base: position 676,220 of record NZ_JBDWYO010000006.1, on the reverse strand, counting down.
CGACATGGCGCGACTGCAAAATTCCACGTGGGACACCGGACTTTGCAGAAAGTCAGTGGCCCCTGCATCGAGCGCGGCAAGTCGACATTCACGATCTTGGTGCGCGGTGATGACGATGGCGGGAATATCACTGGCACCAGGCATCATCCTGACTTTTCGGATGAATTCCGCACCATTCATTTGCGGCATACGATAGTCGACGACCATCAAGTCTACGCTATTCTCTTTCAGCCAATGGAGTGCTTCTACCGGATCTGCGTACGTAACGGCGGAATATTTTTCCCCCATCAACGTCACAAACTGGGCATAAATCCTCAGATTGGTGGGTCGATCATCGACTATTAAAACGCGCGTGCTCATGATTACAGGCACTATCGGCTTTTGCTCAAGATAAGGTTAACGCCGAATTACAGACAGATAACGTTCTATAACAGTGATTTGATGGTTCGCAGTGGCCTTATGGTGCCAAATCAGGCGTTCAACAGGGATACATCGCCTCCCGCTGCCGCAATATTCCGCGTTGTGGTTTTTTCATGGACATAGCGATCGGCCAAATCATCGGGCACCAATATCGGAATGATAGGTCCTGTCCTTCGGGCTAGAATGGATCCCCACACTCCGATACTTGGATCTTCGGGGGACACTAGCAGTGCGTCAAAACTGCCCAGTTTGATCAACCTATCAATATTGTTTTCGTCCGCGGTAAACTGCCCCACCAGCTTTGCGCAGCCACTTAGATCCGCAAGATTGACGGCAAGAAGCGCGAGCGGGTCGATTATGTGATCTGTGCTGATCTGCACAAATGTATTGCCAGTGAGCAGGGATCGAAAGCACCCATCCACTGCTTGCGTGATGTCAGGGAGCAAGGACAAGATTACGCCTCTGCCGCTATGCTGATAGACATTGGTTTCGCCGGCTGGTGACGCCAGTTCTCCTTCGTGTGGAAGCATTTTTTCACATTGTGCAATGGCCAGTTGAAGGCGCTCGTTCAGAGTGGGATCGGCCGGATCGGCTGCGCTCAACAAAATATCGGTTTTATCCGTCCGATTCGACCAAATGGATTGTTTTTCTTTGCTTTGCTCAAGATGGGCACAGAGCGCCGCTAGGCTTTGAGGATCCTCGTCACTTTTCAGGCTGACTATTGTTTGTCCGGTTACGACGGGCACATCCGCCGGCCTGCTCAATCGATGAAGATATAGCGGGCCACCGGCTTTCGGACCGGTGCCCGACATGCCATGGCCGCCAAAGGGTTGCACGCCAACAACCGCACCAATCTGGTTCCGATTGACATAGATATTCCCGACATTTGCGTCTCTGGCCATTGTATCGCTGACGAAATCAATCCGGCTCTGAATGCCCAATGTAAGGCCATATCCTCGCTGATTGATCTTTCCGATCAAGTTCATCTTGTCTCGTGCGTTGAAGCGAACCACGTGCAGCACAGGTCCGAAGACTTCTTTGTCGAGATCAGAGATATCTTCCAGTTCATAGGCGGCAGGTCGGATAAAATAGCCCTCTTCAAGCTTTCCTGCCGGAGCTTGTCGGATCACGCGAGCGCATTGATCCAATCGAGCCATATGCTCCTTAATATTTGCTTGAGCTGTGGCATCAATGACGGGCCCAATATCGATATCGAGCGTCGAAGTGTCTCCGACCCGCAGGGCGTCCATCGCTCCGGCCAGCAGTTGGAGAAAATCTTCAGCAATATCGTCTTGTACGCACAAAATTCTGAGCGCTGAGCATCGCTGGCCGGCACTCTGAAAGGCCGATGATATAACCGCATCAATGGTTTGTTCCAGCAACGCTGATGAATCTACAATCATCGCGTTGATACCGCCTGTTTCGGCAATCAACGGCGTCAACGGTCTGCCTGTATCGGCAAGAACGCTTGCGATCCTTTTTGCAATTGCGGTCGAACCGGTGAAACACACGCCGGCGGTGGAGGGATGGCTGACCAATGCTTCCCCGATCTCCGCGCCATCACCTGGAATGAATTGCAGGGCCGCGCTATCCACTCCCGCTTCGTGAAGCAGTCGTATCGCTTCGGTTGCAATCAGCGGCGTCTGTTCGGCAGGTTTGGCAACCACTGTATTGCCCGCTGCAAGTGCAGCGGTTATCTGGCCGAGAAAGATTGCCAGAGGAAAATTCCAAGGAGATATGCAGACCACAACCCCAAGAGCTCTGCGCTCTCTAAACCGGTCCTCGCGGATCTGTCCTGCATAGTAGCGGCAAAAATCAATCGCCTCTCGGACTTCATCAATGGCATCACTCCATGATTTTCCGGCTTCATGGATCGCGAGATAGTGAAATATACCCGCGCGCGTTTCGAGGAGTTCGGCCGCGCGATCCAAAATCCGGGCCCGGTTGTCGGGTGATTTCGACTGCCAGTTTTCAATCGCTGAATGTGCTTTTGTGACCGCGGCAATTGCCTGATCTTTGGTGGCTGAAGCGGATTGGCCAACGACTTCTTTCAACCGAGCAGGGTTTCGGACAGCAGATGTTTCTGCCACGCACTTTTTGCCATCAACAATCGGAAATGCTTCGTAAGTGCCAGTTCTTGCTTCGGTCACTTCTCTTTGAAATCGCTGCCGGTCCAAAGGATTGGACAGATCCCATCCGATCGCTGTTAATCGACCGTCGGTCAAATAGGACCGAGGTGAAGGGATGTTCTCATTGGGCTTGTGTTCATGACCCATGATCAGTTGCGATGGGGGGATTGTTAAACTGTCGATATTGCTATCCGGGTCGACCAGTTTGTGGACGAAGGAGCTATTCGCACCATTTTCCAACAGTCGTCGGATCAAATAGGACAGCAGATCCTTCTGGGTTCCAACGGGCGCATAGATGCGGCTTTGTACTGTGCCTTGGCCCAGAATCATATCGTGCAACTGCTGTCCCATGCCGAACAGGCGTTGAAACTCGAAATCCTCGCGAGGGCCAGCCAGTTCCTGGATTGCCGCAATACTATTTGCATTATGTGTGGCAAATTGGGGGCTGAAAGAATCTGGCTTTGAGAGCAATCTCGCGGCGCACGCGAGATAACTCAGGTCCGTCATCTCTTTACGGGTGAACACAGGATAGCTGCTCAACCCCATTTCTTGAGCCCGTTTGATTTCGCTGTCCCAATAGGCTCCTTTGACCAGTCGGATCATCAACGGAGCGCCGAGTTTTTGGGCTTGTAGATCGAGCCAATCGAGCAAGGGCAGGGCGCGTCGTTGATAGGCTTGAACCACAAAGCCGAGGCCGTGCCAGCCTTCCAGTTCCGGTTTCGCAATCAAAGCGGCCAAAACATCCATTGAAATATCAAGGCGTTCGGCTTCTTCGGCGTCGATTGTTATTTGCACATTGGCGGCTTTGGCTTTGATGGCGAGCGGGACCAAAAGGTCCACTATTTCCGGGATTGCAGTCTCGGATTGCGCATATTCATATCGCGGGTGCAGCGCGGATAGCTTGATGGAAATTCCGTTGTTTTTCCGCGGATCATCGGTTTGAGCGTGAGCCGCAATACGATTCAGGGCATCGGAATAGGCATGGTAATAGCAGGCTGCATCGGCTGCCGTCCGCGCTCCTTCTCCCAGCATATCGAAAGAAAACAGATACCCTCTCTTGCGATACTTATCGGCTCTTTTGAGAGCTTGATCCAAAGTTTCCGCAAACACAAATTGTGACGAGAGCATCCGGATGGCTATCTTGGTCGCGAACCGCAAAACTGCATTGCCGGCACTGACGATTGGATTTCTAGCCTGATCGGTAGCACATAGCCATCTATCAACAAGGTGCAGCGTACGGCCGGACAGGCTCATCGCCAAGCGATGGCCGGGGCCAGAATGCGACAACCAGTCCCGCTGCATTAACTTGTCTTTGATGAGTTGATCGGCGGTCACCGGATCGGTGGTCCGGGAAAGGGCTTCGGCGAGCCGCATTAGCTGGATGCCTTCATCCGTGGACAAGCCATATTCGGTGAGAAATTGATCGATCAGGGCCGGTTGTTTTTCCGAACGGAGGGTCTCTATTATTTTGCCGCTGTTCTGAACGATTTTCTGCCATTGATTGTCGTCGAAATGCAATTCAGCCGAGAGGTTTAGAAACACCTCGTTCTCGCATTGCAGGGTCGCAGCAGCGACCTTGTCCCGCAGCGCTGTTTCACCCAATGGCAAGTTAGTTACATATGTCATCACCTTGGTTTATTCGCAATAGTAGGAAGATGGTCCCTAAATTTTGCATATTGTAGAATATTTACCTAAATACTGATATATTATCAGGAAATGGGAGTTATTATGACAGACAAGCCGTTGGACAAATTTGATTGGCAGATATTGGAGGCGGTGCAAGAGAATGGTCGAATGTCGCTGGCCGATCTATCTGACCGGATCGGATTGTCAAAAACACCTTGTCAGCTTCGGTTGAAACGACTGGAACGGGAAGGCTATATTACTGGCTATCACGCGCGGTTCAATATGCGGAAAATCAGGCAAAATTACGTTGTGTTCATCCAGGTGAAACTGGAGGCGACCAGCCGTCGTCACATCGATGAATTTAACAAGGCGGTAAAAAAAGTCGATGCCATCCAATCCTGTCATATGATGGCCGGGGGTTTCGACTATCTTTTGAAGGTGCGTTGTCGCGATATGGAAGATTATCGATCGATTTTGACGGATTGCATCAATGATTTGCCAGGCCTCTATCAGACCACGTCATTCCCCGCGATGGAGGAGGTCAAGCGCAACTCAACAGTGCATCTGGCCCATAGCCTCATTCAAAAATATTGATGCTTCGTTGGAAGTAGAGACGCTACCGGTCTGTGTCATAGCAATTGTTGGTCAATTGCGTTGCATTATTTGACGGTTCTGGGTTAAGGGTCGACAGTATTTTGTGGAGGAGGGGCGCAGCCTTCACAGCGGCGGGACATCTATTGAAATCAGCGAATACTCGCTTGATGATCGCGATGAAACCATGGGGGTGATCAATGATCCGACTTGGGGTCTTGATATTCATATTTATAGCGTCACTTTGGTCAGGAATGGCTGAAGCCAAGCGTGTTGCGCTTATCATCGGTAACTCGTCTTACGTAAACACGAGTTCGCTACCCAATCCTGTCAACGACGCCAATATTGTTGCTGATGCGGCGCGTCAGGCGGGCTTTGATGACGTTGTTGTTGCCCTGGATCTGACTATTGGGAGTTTTCAGCGAGAGCTTCGGACGTTCAGAGAAAAGTCCAATGGCGCGGATGTCGCCATGATCTACTATGCTGGCCATGGCATGGAAGGGCAGGGCAAAAACTGGCTTATACCGATTGATGCAGAGTTGAAGACGGCGTTCGACCTTCCCTATGAATCGATAAATCTTGAACGGATGATGGAATCGGTTTCGGGCGCACGCATTCGAATGGTTGTTCTGGATGCATGCCGCAACAATCCCTTTGGCAACAGTTGGGCTTCAGGAACCCGGGCGGTTGCCCGCGGGTTGGCCGGCTTCGATGCGGATGGTGTCTTGGTGATCTACGCGGCAGCGCCGGGGCAAACCGCCACCGATGGCACCGGCTTCAATTCTCCCTTTGCAGAATCTCTGGCAAAACGACTTCCACAACCCGATGTGCCGCTGCAGCTTTTGGGAGGGCTCGTCCGCGACGATGTCCTTGCGGCAACTGGTGGCAATCAACGGCCCTTTGTCAGTGCTAGCATTACCGGAACACCTGTTTATCTTGTGCAGCCAACAACGCCAGAACCGAAGCCTGCAACTGCGATCGCAGCTAACGTGACACCGACTGCTGCCGCTCCATCCAACGACAATCGGTCGACCATGGATGCTCTGATGTGGCGCGGAGCGGATGCTGCGGGAACTTTGGCGGCCTATGAAACATATGTAAAAGAATTCCCGTCGGGGCTTTTTGCCGATCTTGCCAATGAGAAGCTCGAAAAGTTGCGTGGGGCATCGAGCTCTACCGCCATGATTTCATCCAAATCGGGAAATGGAAACCCTGTCCAATCGCTTGCCTCAACGTCGAATGCCCCATCGCTTTCTCTGGATGGCAGCAGCGGAGGCACGCCGTCGTCCAATGGTCCCGCTGGAACCGCCAATGCTAACGGAAAAGCTGGTGCGGCAGAAGCACCAGTTGCGCAGAATATGCCACGCCTTCCGACAGATTCCAGCAGTTCTATGCAAAGGTCGGGAGCCGATTTGGCCTATGTACCGCCCACAAAAGCAGAGCCAGAATTGCCTGCATTGCCACCGACTCCCTTATTGCCTGCAGAAGGCTATCCAGAATGTCGGGAGAGCCACCAAGTATTTGAAATGCCTTTTGATAAGGCAGAAGACATTAACCAGTGCACGGTTAAGCTCGACAAATATTATAGTGAAATTCTAACGCCATTTCGTGAGCGCATGATCGAACATCAGAAAAGAATTTCCCAACTCTATGTTGATCAAGTTGGCGGCAACATGAAATATTCTCCCAAGAGCCAAGATGGTTTTTATGCGGTGATGATGAAGGAACATGCGGATTCTGATCCGGAGGGTGTTAATCTGGCAAGCTATCGATCGGCAGAAGCGCGCTATCAAGAGGACCGCGCATATTTGCAGGACCGCTTTTGTTTCAACACCGGATGCGGCGGATACCCGGTTCCGGAATTTGACGTTAAAAAGGCGCTTGCTCAACCCAAAATCAGAATGGATCGTTCCGCTGGAATCCCGGACAGTGACGGGCAATTGGCTAATGCGTCTGCAACCACCAGCAATTCAAAGAAAAAGAAAAAGAAAAAGAAGAAGTCCAAATCCAAAAATTGCAAAGGGGCGAGAACCGGCGGTGGATTGCTGGGCGGTGTGCTGGGCGGTGTGATTGGTGATGCTGCCGGCCTGGGGAAAGTCGGAACATTGATCGCAGGGGGGCTGGGTGCTGTAATTGGTGCCGAAATTGCATGCCAACTTGATGAGAAAGAACAGGAAAAAGCGGCGGAAGCCACCATGACGATTGTGCAGAAAGAGGAAGTCGGCGCCATTGCAAAATGGAAGAGTCCGACCCGTGCCGATGTTTCTGGTTCGTCGATGATTACCGCGCTAACAGCGGAGCCTGATGGACGGAGATGCCTAAGCATCACGGACGTTGCGATCATTGACGGTGAAGAAACCAGAATTGCCAAGCAGATGTGCCGTGGAGCCGGAGAAAAAAATTACACTTTGGCGGCATGATGGGATTGGTTGTTTAGAGCTAGCAAGGTTCAGTCGGCGATCAGCGGTTTGAAACTTGCTTGGGGATGATTGGTTCGCGAGAAGCTAAAAATCGGGGCCATCAATGAATGAGGCTGCGCCCAAATATCGGAATATTCTGCCGTGTGATCTTTAATGCTAAGAGGTGTCTGGGCCACGACTGACGTAACCAAAATCGAAAGCCTGAAATGTGCTTTGGAAGATTGTTTGAAAGCTTCAGGCCAATTGCATTAGGACTTGGTTGTTATCCAAATAAGTCAAGTGGTTGAGACACTCTCGTGAATGGCCAATGAGCCCGGTCAGAGATCGTTCGAGAGCGGTTGTTCGTTGGTTTCCTGATCGCAAGGCTTGCTCTGGAAAAACAGGTTGGTCTCGCTATTCAGAATGAGTTGTATTTTGGATATCGCTTTTTTGGTCACCCGGAAAGACTGATCGCCGTTGGTTGGAGGCAGTCTCTCTTCTACAAAACCATGCATTGAAAGCACCTTTAGAATACGGTTAAGATTGGCTGGGCAGCGCATCCCTTCTTCCAGTGACTCGGGACGTAAGACAGAGGGCAGATGTTCTGCACTAAATAATATCAGCAATATATGCCAACCGTCTTCACCAAGAGCGGCAAGATCATCTCCCAATATTCGGTAGCGATTTGCAGCTATGGACAGAAGACCTTTAGCAATATCTGTTTGGCTCATAATTCTCTGCACCCCAGCTTTATACGAACAGTGACCAAAATTCTGGCCTTTAACTTGTCTCGCCGCCGCATTGAATTGGATCGAAAATGGTTTCAACATGCACCATTTACCGTAATCAATGTATTACTAAGATGCTGCCGGTCTAGAGGGCGAGTATAGGACAGAATGGACAGTATTGGATCAGAGGGTTATTTGCCGCCGTCATTTTCCGCTGGACTTGCGGTGCTCCGGCCATTCGACTTTGCATCGTTCGTCTTTGCCCAATAGATGTGGCCTTGTTTCAATAGATTCGGAGTTTAAAATTCAATCTCCAATCGGATTTTGTTGAGGAAATGAGCAGAGCGGTCTAGCGTTTGACCAGTGACATTTTGGAGATTGATGGTTTGAATCCTGAACAGCATTATGAGCAGCAATATCTTGATCTGATGCGGACGATCTGGACTCAGGGTGATGAACGTGTCGATCGCACCGGCGTTGGCACGCGCGCTGTTTTCGGTGTGACGATGCGCTTCAATCTCGCAAACAATATGATCCCGCTGCTGACGACCAAACGGGTTTTCTGGAAAACCGCAGCGCGAGAGATGCTCTGGTTTCTCACTGGAGATACCAATATCCGCGAGCTAGTGAAGCAGAAAGTGCACATCTGGACGGATTGGCCACTCGACAAATATCGGAAGGAGACCGGTGAAAATATTGACCGAGATACTTTTGAGCAACATATTATTGAAGATGAAGCATTCGCTATAAAATGGGGCGATTTGGGGCCAGTCTATGGCAAGCAGTGGGTCGATTGGCCGCGCTACACTCCTGCAGGTGAGGGGCTGTATCGCCGCGAAGACAGGGGTATAAACCAGATTGCAGGGCTGATCGACAGCATCAGGAACAACCCCGGTTCCCGGCGGCATATTTTTACGGGCTGGAATGTAGCCGAACTGGACCAGATGGCCTTGCCGCCTTGCCACAAAACCTATCAATTTTATGTCTCTGGCGGAAAATTGTCTGGATTATTGTATCAGCGCAGTTGCGATCTCGGCCTTGGTTTCGCATTCAACATTTTCTCGGCAGCGCTATTGATCCGAATGATAGCACAACAATGTGACCTCGAACCCGGTGAATTGGTTTGGAATGGCGGCGATGTGCATCTCTATCTCAATCATGCTGATTTGGTGGAAGAGCAGATCGCGCGCGAGCCTTCAGGCACGCCCACAATGAAAATCTTGCGCAAGCCTGAGTCGATTTTTGACTATGATATCGGCGATTTCGAGGTTCAAGATTACAATCCTCAGTCCCATATATCAGCACCGGTGGCGGTATAAGGCATTAAAAGGGCAGGGAGATTGACCTAAATCAGCTTTTGTAATATTGTAACAGCTTGTTGAACGAATATTGCAGCGCAGCATGTGCGCGATTCTTGCTGGAGAGGCCCAATGGCTGACGAAAAATCCAAAAGCAATTTACCGCCACTGACTTTACATGTGCCCGAGCCTAAATTCCGTCCCGGTGATGCAGTCGATTATAGCGATCTGAACATCCCCGTTGCCGGTGCACAAGCCCGACCTGACATAAGTGTTGAGCCCAAAGATATGCAGGGCATGGCCTATGAGATGGTCCGGGTGCTGGATGATGATCATAAGGTGGTCGGTCCGTGGGACCCGAAGCTTGATGACGAAACCCTGCTCAAGATGCTCCGCACAATGGTGGAGGTCCGCACTTTTGACGACCGGCTCCACCGTCAGCAACGTCAGGGAAAAACTAGCTTCTACATGAAGTGCACCGGGGAAGAGGCGACATCGGTCGCCGCAGCCATGGCTTTGCATGCCGATGATATGTGCTTTCCTAGCTACCGCCAGCAGGGCATATTATTCGCCCGCGGTTATCCGATGATCGAGATGGTCAATCAGATATTCTCCAACAAGGCCGACAAGCTCAAAGGCCGACAACTACCGATCATGTATAGCTCCCGAGAGCTCAACTTCTTCACAGTTTCCGGCAATTTGACCACCCAATATCCGCAGGCCGTAGGCTGGGCTATGGCCAGTGCGAGCAAAGGGGATAGCCGGATCGCCGCTGTATGGTGTGGAGAGGGTTCGACCGCGGAGGGCGACTTTCACGCCGCCATCACATTTGCGGCTGTTTATAATGCGCCGGTGATCATGAATATCGTCAACAACCAGTGGGCCATATCTTCATTTTCCGGTTTTGCCGGTGCTGAGCGAACCACATTTGCCGCGCGTGGTGTCGGATATGGCGTTGCTGCCCTGAGGGTCGATGGTAATGACCCGCTGGCGGTTTATGCCGCAACCAGCTGGGCGGCCGAACGGGCACGGACCAATCAGGGGCCCACTGTGATCGAGCATTTTACCTATCGTGCAGAAGCGCATAGCACTTCGGATGATCCGACGGCTTATCGCAGCGCGCAGGAACGGGAAGAATGGCCGCTGGGTGATCCGATCATGCGGCTCAAGCGCCATTTGATTCATCGTGGAGTTTGGAGCGTCGAGCAGCAGGAACAACTGGATGCGGAATGTCTTGAGGCGGTCAAGTCAGTGGTGAAGGAAGCCGCGAAAAACGGTATTTTGGGCCACGGCCTGCACCAGCCTTTTGAAACCATGTTCCAGGATGTGTTCGAAGAAATGCCATGGCATCTCAAAGAGCAGGCAGAGCAAGCGAACAAAGAGCGGGAAATAAAATGGCCGTCATGAACATGATAGAGGCCATCAACTCCGGCCTCGACACAATGATGCAACGCGATGAGAATGTCGTGATCATGGGCGAAGATGTCGGCTATTTTGGCGGCGTGTTCAGGGCAACTGCCGGTTTGCAGGAAAAACACGGCAAGACCCGGTGCTTTGATACGCCGATCTCCGAATGCGGGATCATCGGTGCCGCCGTCGGCATGTGTGCATACGGTTTGCGCCCGGTTCCGGAAATTCAATTTGCCGACTATATCTATCCTGGGATGGATCAGCTGATTTCGGAGGCCGCTCGCCTTCGCTATCGTTCGGCCGGAGAGTTTACTGCGCCTTTGACGGTCCGGTCGCCCTTTGGCGGTGGTATTTTTGGCGGGCAGACCCACAGCCAGTCGCCGGAAGCCATGTTTACCCATGTTTCCGGTTTGAAGACTGTGATCCCGTCAACGCCTTATGATGCCAAAGGGCTGTTAATCGCATCGATCGAGGACAATGATCCGGTGCTCTTCTTTGAACCCAAGCGAATCTACAATGGTCCGTTCACCGGCTATTATGACAACCCGGTGTCACCCTGGTCCAAATTTGCCGAAGCAGAAGTGCCCGAGGGCCATTTTACCGTGCCGCTTGGCAAGGCCAATATTGTCAGGGAAGGCGATGCCGTTACCGTTCTCGCTTATGGCACGATGGTCCATGTTGCGAAGGCCGTGGTCGAACAACATGGTGTGAATGCCGAGGTCATCGATCTGCGAACCCTTGTTCCACTCGACATTGAAACCATCGAAGAGTCGGTTAAAAAAACGGGACGTTGCATGATTGTTCACGAAGCGACCCGGACCAGCGGATTTGGCGCGGAGCTTTCGGCTCTGGTGCAGGAACGCTGTTTCTATCATCTCGAAGCCCCGATCGAACGGGTCACCGGATTTGACACACCTTATCCGCACAGTCTGGAATGGGCTTATTTTCCAGGGCCTGTTCGCATTGGGGAAGCGTTGGAAAAAATCGTCGGGGATTTGAAATCATGAGCAAATATATATTCAACCTGCCTGACATTGGCGAGGGTATTGCGGAAGCGGAAATTGTTAAGTGGCATGTCCAGATTGGGGATGTCGTCGGGGAAGATGATCCGCTCGCCGATGTCATGACCGACAAGGCTACGGTCGAGATGGAAGCGCCGGTCTCCGGCAAGATCATCGCGGTTGCCGGGGAAGAAGGCGACATTATAGCCATTGGTTCCATGCTGGTTGAGATCGCGGTTGAGGGTGAGGGCGAACTGGAAGCGTTGGAAGCGTCTTCTGACAAGGACATAGCTGAAGAATTAGCGGGTTCTGAAGCCTTGGCGTCAACACAAGATATTGAAAGTATTGAGAAAGATCCGATCAACACTCCAAAAGTTAATCTTAAGAAAAAGTCTGAAGTCTTGGCTGCCGAACCAGTGAAAACTGACGTCATGCCGTCACAAAACAGCGTCCAGAAAGCCCGCGCCACGCCCGCCGTTCGGCAGCGTGCAGCCGATCTTGGTGTAGACCTAACCCAGGTCAAAGCACAGGGTGAGCATATCCGTCACAGCGATCTCGATGCCTATTTGAGCTATGGATCCGGACAAGGATATCATCCTTCAGGCGCCTCTCAAAAACGTGACGACGAGACGATAAAAGTTATCGGAATGCGTCGCAAAATTGCTCAGAACATGTCCGATTCCAAACGGAACATTCCGCATTTCTCCTATGTCGATGAAATCGATATGACCGATTTGGAAGACATGCGGCAGGATCTGAATGCCAATCGCGGCGAGCGGCCCAAGCTGACCATGTTGCCTTTGATGATTGCGGCCATCTGTAAATCGCTGCCAAAATTTCCGATGCTGAACGCTACATTTGATGACCAGGCAGGGCAGGTGACCCGTCACGGCGCTGTTCATCTGGGGTTGGCGACACAGACCGATCAGGGCCTGATGGTGCCCGTCATCCGCAATGCGCAGGATATGAATATATGGCAATTGGCGGGCGAGATCGGTCGTTTGGCAGAGGCGGCCCGCAATGGCAGCGCCAAGGCAGAAGAACTCTCCGGATCAACGCTCACGCTGACCTCTTTGGGGCCTCTGGGCGGCATCGCGACAACGCCGGTCATAAACCGGCCGGAGGTGGCGATCATCGGTCCTAACAAGATAGTAGAGCGCCCCGTGTTCGCGGAGAACGGAGAGATTCATGCGCGCAAGCTTATGAATCTGTCGATCTCGTGTGATCACAGGGTCGTAGACGGCTATGATGCCGCCAGCTATGTACAGGCGCTCAAGCATTTGCTTGAAACGCCGGTGTTGTTGTTCGCTGATTGAACCTCGGTATTTAGCCATTGCGCGGCTTGATTGAAAAAGCGCTCACCCCCCAAAGGTTCCTGCTTATCAAAGGCTGCGCTGATTCAAATCAGCAATCATATTCGCGCTCCTGAAAGGAACCAATTTCCCAATCCGCCAGTTACAGCCCCAGATTTCCGAGGGTTTGCTGGTCGAATTTCAGGCGGAAGGTGATGAAGGGCCCATCTCTGGTATAGCGACTTTCTTCAAAGTCACGGTCTTCAAAACCCACCACATTATAACCGATAGAGATATAGCCATTTTTAAATGGTGTTATCCCAACGCTCGGCCCACCCGAATAAGCAACAGTATCAAAGTCATTGCCTATACGCGCTGTCGCCTGGCCGCCGATATCAACGGTGTCGGACAGATCGAACTTGATGTCCGCTCCGACCACGTTGCTCCAGCCTTTGACATCATCTTGACCGAATTTGTCGAAAACATAGCGGCTTCCCCAAAAGAAGCTATATTCTCCTGCCTCGGTAAAAATTCCGTCATCCGCGTCAATCGGCGTGTAGTTGACGCTTAAACTATTGATAATTCTGCGCGATGTTACATTCCCGTTGACGAGCAATGGTGCGCCGCCAATCGGTCCCGATGCGCCTGCAACGGCATTGCGCACGCGGTCTTCGCGAAATTCCAGTTTTTCGAGCCAGGACCATTCGCTGTCCGATGGGCGGTGCGCCCAACTGCCTTCTGCTTCGATAACGCGCGTGCTGACCCCAGTTTCATCTTTCGCAACAAATACGCTGGCTAGGGCGCCCAATGCGCTGCCTTCGCTGATCTGCTTGAGAAGCGCGGTGGTGAAGCCATAGCGTTCGCTAATGTCGCCATCGCGATATTCGGCCCGGCTTGTCCAGCTCCAGTCGTCGGTGCGATAGGTCGCGCCAGCGGTGATCGCTATGAAATCCTCTGTCAGAGAGCTGTCATTGCCGAGGAAACCACCCGAAGCGACGGGCTGTTCATCATTGATAACGTCGTTGCGATCAATGCCGCCGATGGTTTCATTGCCATCCAGCGAGAAATCAACGGTCCATTTGTCATCCAAAGGAATAGATTGTGTCAGGCCATAAGCCGCATAAGTGCGCGGACCAAATTCGCTGATTTCCTGTTGGTTCATGCTGCTCACAATGCGTGCGCCATCCCAAGGGGCCACATCAACACCGATCCGGGCGGTCCGGGCATCGATATTTTCGCCATCGGCAATTTCATAGGTCCCGACGACTTTGATGTCGTTGGTGATGGAATAACGGGCAGAGAAGCTGTGACGCGCTGGGAAATCAACGCTTTCGTCCTGGCCACCGACAGCAAATTCGGTCTGGGCATCCAATTCCAATTTGCCATCAAACAATCGCTGGGTCGCGCCCAGTCTCAGCAAAGTGGATTCGTTCACCGTGCCATCGGAAAGGCGGTCGTTGGCATAGGTCATGCCAGCGCGGAATGATGTATTGTCAGCGCGATACTCAAGTTCGGCTGTACCGGCCCGGCGGCGAGCGCCTGATGTCAGGAAATTTTCCTGGTAGCCGGTGACCGCGAGGGACAGGTTCTCGCGAACCCGAACCCGCGCGTCGATGCCGAATTTACGCGAACCGGACTCGGATGCGTTCAGCTGACCAAGGCCATAGCCGCTTGCCTGGCGTCTTACATAGGCGAGAACATCAAATGTTGAACCATGATGTTCTGCTTCTACCAGCCATGCAGTCGCGGCCCGTCCGGTGTTCGTAGCGGTTGCCGTCTTCGCTTCATTATCGGTGACAGCAAGTTCTGCCCGGAATTCGGTTTTAAGATCGGGGCGATAGCGAATGTCAACGCCGAGGAGATCCGTTTTTACGCTCTCATTCTCGTCATGCACGGCTGTTGCACCAATTTTCAGTTTCTCGTCGGCGGTCTGGTATGTCGCACGACCACCAGCATTTAGATTGCGGTCGCCAACGCCCAGAACTTCATATTCTGCGATGATGAACTGTGGGTCCAATCCGCTGCCGCGGCTGAGGATCGGTTCGCGGAAGCGCAATGTACCGGCGAGATAGTCGATGTCATAATCGATGTGCCGCGTCAGCTCGCGCTGTTCGACAATCCGGTCCGAGCGGAAGCGATCGCGCGTTTCAAGCGTGATCCGTTCGCTGTTGGCCAGAATATCCCGGGTGGCGAGGGCATAAGGGCCCGAAAGGCCATTGCCTTGGATTTCTTCGCGACGGAAACGGTTCGGTGAATCGGCGCCAAAGGCGTTAAGATGAACCTGATCGCTGCGATATTCCGCTTTGATACCGTTGAACGCTCTTTGATAACGGGCCAGTTCAGGCTCGCTTATGCCGGTTTCATAATCCCCGAAAAGCGCGTAAAATTGCGGTCTTTCGAGTTTGAGATACAAGCGGCGCACAGATGCTGCGTCATAGCGTTGTTCGCTACGATCGGCGTAGACTGTATAGTAGCGACGCGGATCAATGACGCCCTGGAACCGGGTTTCGTCTTCATTCTTGTCGCTATCATAAGCGAGTGTCATCAACCATTTTCCGGTCACACGGCCTTTTGCGTATAGCGCGATACGGCCATCAACGTTGATATTGTCATCATCTTCGACCAAGTCTTCGAGCCGCTCGTCCAGCGTGTTAAAGCCAACGGTGCCGGCTGCGAAGCCTACTACAGTCCAAGGCCGGTCGCCTGGATCCAGCCAGGTTTCGATCCGCTGCGTGCGTTCGACTTCACCGTCGCGGAAAGGAAAGGAAATGCTGAGCGAACCGGAAGCCGTTGTCGGGGCCAATTCGATATAAGCGACACCTTCTTCGCCTTCGACCCGCCACACAGGCGCGCCGCGTTCTAGACCAGAGAGCTGGTTTGCCTGTTGGGCATCGACTTCAACGGCCGCCGCATAAGGCGCCGGAACCGAGAAATCGCCAACCATGCCATTGCGGGCAGGCTTGCCATCACGGTCGGTCAGCCGAACCGCAATTACGGGGCGGGTGACGCCATCGGCAACCAGGATTGAACGGTCTTTAAGCAACACTGCGTTGAGCGGGCTGCCCGCATAGTGAACTTTCCGTTCGAGTTCCTGGATCAGCTTTCCGCTGCGATCAACGACGCGTGCCGTGAAAACATTGGTCCGGTCTTCAATCTCGATCCCGCGCCAGGTGCTGACACGGATTTTTCCGTTGGCACTCTTCTTCGTTCCGTCAAACGTAATAGGATTGACCGGCTTGCCGTTGATTGACAGCTCAACCTTTTGTTTGGCGTTATGCTGGATCGCGACGCGCAGGGCTTTGATCCGCGGGTTATGGTCTTCTTCGGGGAAGATCCAAGCAATCCCTGGTTCTTTGTTCGATACCCAGTCGCGACCGGCGCCGGCTGCTTCAGGATCGGTCATGACTTCAGGTTTTTTGTAGAGAGTCTGTGTGCTGATTTCTCTCGCTGCAACTTTATGTGCACGGAAATCGGCACGTTTCAGTGCGCCGCCGCGGCCTTCAACGAAGCGGGATATATTGCTGCCCGCGCTGCGCGTGTTCTGTGCACAGTCGATCGGCGCCATATCGGCAGGGAAAGTTGAAGGATCGACCTGTACGACGTGCAGGCCGGGCCGGATACCCTCGAAATGGTAACGACCGTCGCTGTCCGTGACCGTGTAGGTCCCGTCTTGTAGCATCACTCGAACACCACCAATGCCGGCAGCTTCTTGCGGGTTAACAGTACAGCCACCGTCGGTAATGCGGCCGATAAGCGTGAATCTTTCAGAAATGCCGTCGCGTTCGATGCGAACCACAACGTCGGTGGTTTCGCTGCTGGCGCCGCGATCATCCTGGGCAGACGCAATGTTAAGGGCGTCTCCGGGCTGCGCGTCCTGACGGACTTCTGCAATATAGGTCAGCAATCCGCTGGCGGATGGCGCGAGAGGCGGTGCCACAACATTAAAGTTCCGGCCATTCGGCTGTATGTTCGGCGTAATCAGTGCGCCATTGTAGCGGACCGTGCCGGTTTTCAGGCGCATTGCTGCTGGCAGCTGATCGGAGATCGTTATTTGGCCTGTGTTTCTGACCGGGTCGCTATTCTGTACCGTAATGCGATATTGAACCGCGTCGCCAGGCACTGCTTGTGCAGTGGATGCCGCTTTGGTGATCACCAGAGGTGCGCCGGGCCGGTCCAAAGGAACGTCAACGCGGACAGGTGCCGGGTCATCCAAAACGATGATGCCGCCGTAAGATCCATCCACAATGGTGAACGGCAGTCCATCTGTCCGACGCAGGTCAGCCAATTGTTGGGGCGTAGCGGCCGATGGGGCGCTATACGGCTGGGGTGGTTCGATCAGCAAACGGTAGCGGCCCGCCCGTGCAAACGGGAAGCGATAAAAGCCTTCCGTAAAATTATACACGGTTCCGCCGCTGTCTGTCACGGTGCTGCCGGTTATGACTGAGTTGGGGAACACAGAAACACCGTCATCGCCGAAAACATCGGTAGGTAGGCCGGTTGCTACGTCA
Organism: Parasphingorhabdus sp.; assembly: GCF_039982395.1. GTDB lineage: Bacteria > Pseudomonadota > Alphaproteobacteria > Sphingomonadales > Sphingomonadaceae > Parasphingorhabdus. The sequence continues at coordinate 658,818 of NZ_JBDWYO010000006.1, read as the reverse complement.
ATCAGGGTAACGCGCGTTCCGGATACAGGAGTGCCGTCGCCGCTGTCGAAGGTTTCGCCAAACGGATCGATCAGAATGCCCAGTTCGACCGAACCCAGAGAATTGCCCGCTGTTTCGCCAATTCCGACATCCAGAGTGTCGCCCGGATTGACGGAGAGCTTACAGTCTCCCTGCACCGGACTGGGCGGGATTGCCGCCGTGTTGATCATTCCAACAAAACGGGCCGTATTTGGTCCCGTTTCGGAGATAGTGATCACTTCCCGGTCGCCAGCGGGCGTTGTCAGGACAATTTCAAAGCTGTCGACCGCTTGTGGGTTCAAATTCTTGTTTGGGGCAAGAATGGAAACGATAAGCGGTGCACCAGCTCGGATTCTGTCCGTTGGCGTGATGGAGGCCGGGCTTGTTGACGTGCCGGCAAAGACGCCCCTCAGTTCGACAGGGACACTGCCACCGGTGCCGCGACACATAGTACCGGGAATCGGTACTTGCTCGGCTCCAGGAGGGTCACTGAACTGATAGGTGGTGATTTCTGGGGGGGCGTTCGGAGGAGGAACGACCTGAATATCAACGCGATTGGATGGTTTCTGCAGCCGTTGGCCGCCGATATCCCATTCCGCTTGTGCAATATTGGTAATTAGTGGCAGATTTTGGGGCTGCTCAATAGCAAAGTCAGGGGCCTGTGGCTGTTGCTCGGCAAACTCGGGTTGCGCGAGGGCCATAGAGGCAGGCGCGGTTAAAGCGCTTGCAGCAATTGCCAGGCTGACTGGCTTAATAAAATTGGTTAATAGCTTCATTCAAAAAAGCGAAAGGCGGCGACAAACTGGCGAATTTTACCAGTTTGCCGCCGTTTTCAACATTTCTTAGTCTACGGTCACTTGGAAGATCATTGCACGGTTTGTACCGCCCGCAATGTCAGACAAGGTGCCACTAACGGTTGGATCCGCGAAGGTACCACCTGCAGCGCCGCCGGTGCAGGTCTGGGTTGAACCAGAAATGGTGGCCGTTGCGTTCACAAGGATCGAACTCGCGACATAAGTGATACCGTTACCACTCACATCAACTGGCAGCGTATCCGTGATGGTTACACCGGTTGCCGTACCCGAACCCGGGGCGTTGGCTACTGAAATACAATATTCAATAACGGCGCCCGGAATGGCTTTGGGATTGGTTGTGCCACTGATGGGATCACTAACAATACGGCTCGTTTTCAGAACCGAAATGGCAGCCGCAGAAACCTCATAGGTGTCTGTGTCACTGTGATAGCCATCATTCGCGCCATCACCGGTTGCGGTGCCGGCGACGTCTGCGAAGACGTTTTGAACGACTGCAGCGTCATCAACATCACCTGAGTTGTCGACAAATGCAACGCCCGATGTATCGGCCGCTTGTCCGATCAGAGCGACATTGGCAACATCGCCGGTAACGATAGCACCTGGCATATCTGTGACGAGGTGGATTACGACAGAATCATCCTCTGCCAGATCTTCGATAGATGTCAGCAACGTGTCAGCACCATCAAAGATACCATTGCCATCGTCGAGGTAGTAGGTAACCGCACCGGTGGTGTCGAAATCATCGCCACCAAGGTTTTCAGACGTCAACAATACGTCGATCGTGTCATTGGTTTGGTTGCTGACCGTGTAGGTAACCGCTTGCTGTGTTTGCCCTGGAGCAACAATTGTGTTCACGGCATCGGTTTTTGTCACGGTGAGGTTGACCTTGCGATCGACCACGAACGTGTCACTATCCGTTTCAGCTGTCTGGGATGTTCCCCCTACACTATAGGCTACACTTACGTTGTTGGTAATACTCGTTCCGGCATCTGTACCTAGATCTGCCGCAAACGCTGGGTTTGCACCCAACGTTGCCGCAGCCAAGGCACTTGTTGCAACGAGAAGTTTCAGTTTACTGGTCATTACTGTCTCCTGTTTCACTTTAATTTGGACTGCCTTAACCCCGCGGCAGTCCTAGACGGTTTGTGCTCACTTGACAGTGCCACGAAAGATTAGCTTTCCTCCCGAACCTACGGAAAGTGTACGATTAAATTTCCATTTTACATGCGTCACGTCGGCCATCAGAGCGGGACGAACATTGCCATCGTCGCTCGAATAAGTGAGGGCCGATAGGGCCCCCCAAGACTTGCCTCCGTCAACGGAGACAATTTCAGTGCCATCAGCCGTTCCATTGAAGGCAATCGCCTTTGGAAGCGGGTTGGTAACAGAGAAATCTGTAGCCGGCGTGCTGCCGACATTTTTATAGTTGACGACAAACACAAGGTTATCGCCAGGAATGACTGTTTTTGGCTGCTCGAGTACCACTGCAGTGGTACCGTTCGGCTTCGCCACTTTGCGCTCGACAAAGACTTCGCTTGATAGGCTGACGCTATTGGCCGCTAGGGCTGTGCCTGGCATTACCAGTGCGATTGCGATGAAAAATCGTTTTAACATGCTGCTATATCCCGATTAATATCAGTCAATGGTGACTTGAAAGGTGATGGTGCGCGTCTGCCCACCGGGAACGGTGCCCAGGGACACTGCAATTTCGCTGCCGTCGAAGGATCCGGCGTCGCCGTCGCCTGGAGCGTCGCCCAGTGGCGCGCCTTCCAGCGTGATGCTTTCGGCATTATATGTAGTGTCTGCTGGAATATCGTCGGTGATTGAGAGATTGACTAGATTGCCGGTACCGACGGTCGTTGCGACCAGTTGATAGACGATCACAGCGCCGGGTACGGCTTCCGTTCCGCCAAAAGGATCGGTGATGGTCGCGCTTTTGACCAGCGTCACTTCCGCTGATTGTATCGCGAAAAAGCCGCTGGCTTCGTCATCCGCTCCGGTTGAGCCAACGACGGCATCGCCACCACCATCGCCCTGACCGGCGAATACGTCGCCTGGCGTTCCGTTGCCGGTGACGGCTACAGCAGAAAGCTCGATTTCAGCGCGATCCGCGTCACTGACCGACGCCGGAATGCTGGAAAGAATGAAAACCGTGACGCTTTCATCGGGGGCCAGAACCGGATCATTGGTTCCGGGCGTGTAAATCGTATCAACGCCTGGATCATAGACCCCGTTGTTGTTCGTATCGAGAATGATCTGTTCAAAAGTTGTGTCGAATTCGTCGCCCGGCTTTGCTGTGTCGGCTGACAAAGTGAAGGCTTCTGAGCCGTTCCCGGTATTGGTGACCTGATAGGTAAGCACCTGTGCGGTCAATCCCGGGGATGTGACAACATCGCCCGGATCGCTGGATACGACGGTAACGTCCAGCAATTCATCGACCTTGATCGTTACGATATTGGAATCGATTACAACCGGAGGGCCGCCTCCAGGTGCATCAAATGAGGCTTGCGCCACGTTGATAATATCTGTTCCGGCTACCGTACCAGCAGAATGAGCTGCTGTTGAAGCCATTGCGAGGGATGCTGTGCCAACCGCAAGCGCCAAATGGCGGCTGACGGTTAGACCCGCAAATGAAAGCGATGATCGCTCGCAATTCTGTGTTCGTGCATATTTCATGCCGTTCATATGGAGAAGAAAGGCAAATATTTCGTAAACGGACGCGAAATGACGCCATGAAAAATTATAGGTTCAAAAGACCAGAAAACTGCCAAATAGTCTGGTTAATTAAGCAATTGTTTCGCTGTGGTTAACCCAATGATAACCGTAACCAGTTGTAACAAATGTAATATGAATTCACTTTTGAGAAAAACTGGCGTTGGAAGAGGCTTGACGGCGCGCCTGCTGTTTTGAGCCCCAAATTGGGCCCGAAACCGAATTATGTAGGATAATCGAAAGAGTGTTGTTGACAGGGATGCAGCGCTCTTATACTTGCGCTGCTCAACCGCCATTGCAGGCGCATATGCGGGTGTAGCTCAGTTGGTTAGAGCGCCGGCCTGTCACGCCGGAGGTCGCGAGTTCAAGTCTCGTCACTCGCGCCATTTCCCTTGTTTTCTGGGAGATGGCGCAAAGCCCCCGAATTCATCCAAGTCAGCAAAGGTCGGACGGGGAAAATCCATCCGATTCCCAGAATCACATATGCGGGCATCTGTAGCCAGAAGTTTAGCCCGCTAAGCTGATCGATGATATTTACGGCAATGCCGCACCATAGCAGAATCAATATTAGCAGCAGGATTATCCCAGCTGGCTTTCTCCAGCTCGGTTGATCTTGTAAGTTTTTATCAGTTTCTGCGGTCATGGCGTCATCCTAAGTCATTCAATTATTTCACATTCTGTAACGATCATATGCAGGGGTACATCATGCGCTTCGGTGGGTATGTCACTGGCTTCCTGCACCGACCAAGCAAGCCCAATGCGAGGTATATCGGGATGTTTTTCAAAGATTCGGTCATAATATCCGCCTCCCTGGCCCAGTCGTTTCATCGAGCGATCAAAAGCCACAAGCGGTGCAATGATCACATCCGGATCGACCAATGGGCATGTTTCGTCAGGTTCAGGGATATCTTTGAAGCCGGAGACCAGCATGTCCGTGCCCGCAACCAATCGAAACTCTAGAGAATCACCCTCTGTTACCCGGGGCAATGCTATTTTGACCCCAATTTCGGTCAAATATTCGATTATTCGTTCAGTGGGAGCCTCGGATCCTACGCTTCGATAGAGCGCAACAATTTGAACGGGTTCGATCAGGCGGGCGAGCGGGGAGGGAGGCCGACGGAAAGACAAGTTGCGACTGGCAATATCCAGCTGGCCAACAAAGGCATCTCGTCGCCTTCTATATTCTTCGCGTAATCTCTTCTTATTGTCACGTAAGCTATTCAAAAATTGTGCTTTCTTTGGAAAAGTGACGGGACCATCTTGGTCGTTTTCCGGAAAATCCTCTGACGCCTATTACGTCAGGTGGGCGCCATATGCATCGGACCCGGCATCAAAAATGCCCGCAATCCGTACAGGGACAGCTCCCTTGAATGTTATATCGCCTCAGGGATGTTCGCTTTCTAGCTCGTGCCAGACAGTACCCGTCAAAACCCATCTAGGCGTCATGCATCAGTTACTCAAGGCTGTTTGCCAGTTGTTCCGCGCGATCTGCTAGTTTTTCCAAGGCTGCAATTGCCTGCTGATCCAGTGGATCGGGTTGGGCAGGGGGCTTGGCTCCGGCCGGTTGACTGGCTGTCGATTTGGCAGCGTGCAGCTCGTCGGCGAGCAAAAGCGAAGTGAATAAGAGCATCCGGCTTTCCGTCAATCCCGTTGGATCGCCGGAATCCCGTGCCTTTTCATCAACCATGGCTGCGAGTTTGGTAAGATGGGATTCTTCGCCGTCCTGACAAGTAACAGTGAAGGCTCGTCCGCCGATTTCAAGAGTCATTTGGGCCATATTAGTGCTCCTGCCGGGCGATCAGGCCGTCTATTGTCTGGATTGCCTGCTTCATCTCCACTTTCAGCGCCTCGTGGCGCGCCTGCAATGCAGGGTCGACCTCGTCCTTGGTTGCACTTTTTGCCAATTCTATGCGGCTGAGCGCGCGTTCAATGCGGCCTATCGCAAGGATGACTTGTTCATTGTCCATGAGCGTTTTCCATAGCTTGCTTCCAACAGGTAAGTTCCTGTCTTTCCTTGCTATCAATCTATTCCACTGTCGTAAACATAAGATCGGGAAAAGCGAACCTTGACGCCGCGTGGCTGGGCCATCAAAGGAGGAGGCAAAATAGCGAATCGCAGCATATTGTTGCGTTTTTCATACGCGCCAACCCCGGGGGAAAAGACCAGTCATGACTGTTACCGAAAAGAACATGGCAAACGCCATAAGAGCGCTTTCCATGGATGCGGTGCAAGCAGCCAATAGTGGCCATCCAGGCATGCCTATGGGCATGGCGGACGCAGCGACGGTGCTGTTTAGCGATTTCTTGAAATATGACCCGGAAGCGCCGAAATGGGCGGATCGCGATCGGTTTGTATTGTCAGCCGGCCATGGCTCAATGTTGATCTATTCGCTGCTCCATCTTACCGGATATGCACGCCCTACGCTGCAGGATATCAAGGATTTCCGTCAGATTAGTTCACCTTGTGCCGGCCACCCTGAAAATTTCAAGCTGGAAGGCGTTGAAACGACAACCGGACCGCTGGGACAGGGTTTTGCCACCGCAGTCGGCATGGCGGTTGCCGAGCGTCATCTAAATGCTTTGTTCGGCGACGATCTGGTTGACCATAAAACCTGGGTGATTGCCGGTGACGGCTGTCTGATGGAAGGGATCAACCACGAAGCGGTTGGTCTAGCGGGGCATTTGGGGCTCGGAAGACTTAATGTTCTTTGGGATGATAACGGTATAACTATCGATGGTGGAACGGAATTATCGACAAGCGAAGATATTCCTGCCCGCTATAGAGCCTCTGGTTGGCATGTTGTTTCCTGCGATGGACATGATTTCGACGATATTCGCAAGGCACTCAGCGAAGCGGAAGCTGATCCAAGGCCTTCTTTGATCGCTTGCAAGACTGTGATTGGCTATGGTGCTCCGACCAAGCAGGGTACCTCTGCAACCCATGGCGCACCGCTTGGTGATGACGAGATTGCCGGCACCCGTGCAGCTTTGGGTTGGGACCATAAACCCTTTATAATTCCAGAGGATATATTGACGTCATGGCGTCAAATAGGGGCAAAGGGGGCGGCTGCTAGAGCGGAATGGACCCAGCGGTTGAACGGACATGCACAAGCCAGTGAATTTGAACGGCGCATGGCTGGAGAGCTGCCGGACGATAGTGCCATGCAAAACTATCTGGAAGGCCTGGCGAAAGATCCACCGAAGGTCGCGACGCGCAAGGCATCCGAAATGGCTCTCGGAGCGATTACCGAGGCGTTGCCCGAGATGCTCGGCGGAAGCGCCGATTTAACCGGTTCAAACAATACGAAGACGCCTTCGACCGCGCCATTGAGCAAAGATGACTATTCTGGCCGCTATATCTATTATGGTATCCGTGAATTCGGAATGGCCGCAGCAATGAACGGCATGGCCTTGCATGGCGGGGTCATTCCTTATGGCGGTACATTCCTGGTCTTCACCGACTATTGTCGCGGTGCGATGCGCCTTTCTGCGATCCAGAACGCGCGCGTGGTGTATGTGATGACTCATGACAGCATTGGTCTCGGCGAAGACGGGCCTACCCATCAACCTGTTGAGCATGTCCAGAGCCTTCGTCTCATGCCGAACATGACCGTGTTCCGGCCCGCCGACGCGATTGAAACCGCAGAGTGCTGGGCGCTCGCTTTGAAGAACAAAACTGGCCCTTCGACCCTTGCTTTGACCCGCCAGGGGCTCCCGCCCATCCGCCATGACGTCAGCGTAAACCTTTGTGAAAAAGGCGGTTATCGTGTGAAAAATGCGTCTGGTAAGAAACAGGTAACAATTGTTGCCACGGGTTCTGAAGTGTCGCTCGCCATGGATGTTGCAGCAAAATTAGAAGCCGCCGGGCACGGAGCCGATGTTGTTTCGATGCCCTGTACCGAATTGTTCGATGCCCAATCAGATGCGTATAAAGCAGATATATTGGGCGGCGATGATATTCTGCGGGTTTCTATAGAAGCCGGTACAACATTCGGTTGGGAGCGCTATACCGGTCTGAACGGGCTTCGTTTCGGGATCGACAGTTTCGGAGCTTCTGCGCCGATTGGTGATCTTTTCGCGCATTTCGGGCTGACCGCAGATGCAATCACCCCGCAGATAATAGAAAAAATCGGCTAAAAAGAGCCACTTATTTGAATTCAAAGGAGCAATATCGATGACAAAAGTAGCAATTAACGGATTTGGCCGCATCGGCCGTCTCGTAGCCCGGGCGATCCTCGAGCGCGATGATGATGATTTTGAACTGGTCGTCATCAACGATCTCGCGGATGCAGACGCCAATGCGCTGCTGTTCGGCTATGACAGTGTCCACGGTCGTTTTCCTGGTGAAGTGTCAGCGCATGGTGATCACATCATGGTCAATGGTAAGAAAGTAGCCGTGACCTCTGAACGCAATCCTGGTGACTTGCCACATGCTGAAATGGGCATCGATATCGTTCTGGAGTGCACCGGATTTTTCCAATCCAAAGATGCTGCGCAGCCACATATTGATGCTGGCGCAAAACGCGTTTTGATCTCCGCACCTGCAAAAGGTGATTTGAAAACGGTCGTATATGGAGTCAATCACGATGTCTTGACGTCATCCGATGTCATTGTTTCTAATGCATCTTGTACGACAAACTGCCTGGCACCCATTGCCAAGGTGCTGCAAGATACCGTCGGCATCGAGCGCGGTTTCATGACCACGATCCACAGCTATACCAATGACCAACGGATCCTCGACCAGATGCACAGTGACATGCGTCGTGCTCGCGCCGGAGCGGCCAACATGATCCCGACGACCACTGGTGCTGCTCGCGCTGTCGGCTTGGTATTGCCAGAGTTGAACGGCAAGCTAGATGGTTCATCCGTGCGGGTGCCAACACCGAATGTCAGTCTTGTGGACCTGGTCATCACGCCAAGCCGCGATACAACGGTTGAAGAAATCAACGGAGCGCTCAAAGCCGCGGCTGACGGTCCTATGAACGGCGTGTTGGTCTTTGAAGATAAGCCGCTGGTATCAAGCGACTTTAATCATCAACCGGCAAGCAGTTCGGTCGATAGCCTAGAAACAACGGTGATGGACGGCAAGCTTGTCCGGGTCGTTAGCTGGTATGACAATGAATGGGGCTTTTCAAACCGGATGATTGATACTGCCAAGGTAATGGCAAGCTTTCTTTGATTCGTAAGGGTTCTCAATAATGTCCGGTAACAACTTTAAAACGCTTGATGAAATTGGTGAAGTTCAAGGAAAGCGCGGCTTGATCCGCGTTGATTTGAACGTGCCGATGGCGGATGGCAAAGTGAGCGACAATACGCGGCTTGAAGCGTTGTTGCCGACGGTGACCGAATTGGCGGAAAAGGGTGCGAAGCTGCTCTTGCTCGCCCATTTCGGTCGTCCAAAAGGGGAATATATGCCGGAATATTCCTTGGAGCCTGTGGTAGCGCCTTTGGCTGCGGTTCTGGGGCGTGACGTCGGTTTCATGCAGCGTCCTGACAATGACGCGATTGCAGCCTTGCCCGACGGCAGCATCACCGTGATCGAGAATAGCCGTTTTGCAGCGGGTGAAGAGAAAAATGATCCGGGCATGGCCAAGGCGATTGCGTCTTTTGGTGACTTTTACGTCAATGACGCCTTTTCGGCCGCCCACCGGGCGCATGTAACAACCGAAGGCATTGCCCACCATCTGCCGGCTTATGCGGGCCGCTCGATGGAACGTGAACTCACCGCCCTGGACAAGGCGCTCGGGGATCCCGAACATCCCGTCGCCGCTGTTGTGGGTGGTGCTAAAGTTTCTAGTAAACTCGATGTGTTACGGCAGATGGTTGAGAAAGTAGATCATCTAATTATCGGTGGTGGCATGGCCAATACATTCTTGGCGGCGCGGGGCGTGAATGTCGGAAAGTCTCTGTGCGAGCATGATCTGGCGGATACCGCAAATGCTATATTGGAGGCGGCGGACAAGGCCAATTGCACAGTGCATCTGCCTTATGACGTGGTGGTGGCCAAGGAATTCGCCCCCAATCCACCGACCCGGACGGTGAATGTCCACGAGGTTGCAGCCGATGAAATGATCCTCGATATCGGTCCGGCAGCGGTCGAGGCTCTGTCCGACGTCCTGAAGACCTGTAAAACTCTGGTTTGGAATGGTCCATTGGGCGCGTTTGAAACGCCGCCCTTCGATCTGGCGACCGTCGCTTTGGCACAAACGGCGGCTGCTTTGACCAAAGAAGGACAGTTGCTTTCTGTTGCTGGGGGTGGTGATACGGTCGCCGCACTCAACCATGCCGGTGTAGCAGATGATTTTAGTTTTGTATCGACCGCGGGCGGCGCTTTCCTGGAATGGATGGAAGGCAAAGTCTTGCCCGGCGTCGAAGCATTGAAACGAACCAATTGAAAATTTAATAGGAATCCAAAAATGGCCAATAGCGAAATGATGAACAAGATTGAAAACGGGCAGGGCTTTATTGCCGCGCTGGATCAGAGCGGTGGCTCGACGCCGAAAGCGCTCGCGGGCTACGGTATTGGCGAAGATTCCTTTTCCAACGACGACGAGATGTTCGGGCTGATCCACAAGATGCGTAGCCGCATCATCACCGCGCCCAGCTTTGGCAATGGCAAGATCATCGGTGCGATCCTGTTCGAAAAAACCATGAACGGTGAAGCAGGCGGCAAGCCCGTTCCTGAAGCCTTGTGGGATCGCGGTGTTGTGCCTTTCCTGAAAGTCGACAAGGGACTGGCCGACGAAGAAAATGGTGTTCAGCTGATGAAGCCGATCCCTGACCTTGATGATCAATGCCAGCATGCGGTCTCCAAAGGCATGTTCGGCACCAAGATGCGGTCGGTCATCAACAAGGCCAATGCAGAAGGCATTGCCGCCAATGTCGCGCAACAATTCGCCTTCGGCAAACAGATATTGGCCAATGGCCTGGTTCCGATCATCGAACCGGAAGTGAATATCAAAAGCGACGAGCGCGCGGAATGCGACAAAATTCTCCTCGGCGAACTGACCAAGCAACTGGATGCACTGGCGGATGACCAGCGGGTGATGCTGAAACTTTCTATCCCGGTCGAATCCAATCTCTACGCATCGCTGATCGACCATCCGAAAGTTGTTCGACTGGTGGCGCTGTCCGGCGGCTATTCAACCGATGATGCTTGTGAACAGCTGACCAAAAACAACGGCATGATCGCAAGCTTCAGCCGCGGATTGTTGCAAGATGTGCGCGTTTCGCAAAGCGACGAGGAATTTGACTCCGTGCTCGGCACCGCGATCGACCAGATCTATCGGGCTTCCATCGCCTAGGGCGCCCTATCAAGGAACCTATTTTGCAAGATACAGATCCGCGCTGGTCCGATGTTGATGATTATATCGTCGAGCATCTGATCGGCGAGGATCCTGCGCAGGATGCTTGTTTGGCCGCCAATCTGGCCGCCGGCCTGCCATCGATAGATGTCTCGATCGCGCAAGGCCGGATGCTGGAACTGCTGGCGCGTTCCATTCGGGCCCAGAACATTCTCGAAATCGGGACATTGGGCGGATTTTCGGCAATTTGTTTGGCGCGCGGCCTGGCTGCTGACGGACAATTGGTCACGTTGGAGCTGGAACCCAGCTATGCGGAGGTTGCCCGTCAGAATATTCAAAATGCCGGGCAAGGCGACAAGGTCGAGATTCTCGTCGGAGCGGCAATCGGGTCGCTGGAAACCCTGTTGGACCAGGGCGGAAGGCCGTTTGACCTAGTGTTTGTCGATGCGGATAAGGAAAATTATGCCGCTTATCTGGACTATGCGATACAATTGGCTCGCCCGGGGGCGATGCTGATATTCGACAATGTCGTGCGCAAGGGCGGCGTGATCGATCCGGATAGCGACGATCCGAAAGTGCCCGGCACACGCAGTTTATATGAGGCTCTTAAAAATCACCCGAACGTGGACGCCACGGCTATTCAAACCGTCGGCTCTAAAAAATGGGATGGTTTCCTGATGGCAGTCGTCAGGGAAGGATGAACAAATATGCATGATATTCCCTGCCAACTCTATCTGATTTCCCCACTGGAGACCGGTGGTGACTTTCCAAATCAATTGAGAAATGCTCTTGCCGCGGGGCCGGTTGCCGCGTTTCAGTTCCGCGTGAAAGACGTCAATCCAGAGCAAGCGGCCGAGCTTGCCGCGCCGCTGAAAGTCATATGTGACGAATTTGACGTCGCATTCATCGTCAATGACGATATTGCTCTGGCCAAGCAAATTGGGGCGGATGGCGTTCATCTCGGACAAAGCGACGAAAATTTGAAGAATGCGCGGGCGGAACTCGGTCTGGATGTGCAGATCGGTATCACTTGTCATGATAGCCGCCATCTCGCGATGGAAGCGGGCGAGGGTGGCGCAAATTATGTGGCTTTTGGTGCTTTCTTCCCGACCAAGACCAAGGAGACGCACCACAAGCCGGAACTGGACATATTGGAATGGTGGTCAGCGATGATGGAAATTCCCTGTGTCGCCATAGGCGGGGTCACGCCGGAAAATTGTCAGCCCCTCATTGATGCCGGTGCAGACTTTCTGGCGGTCAGTGGCGCGGTCTGGCATGATTCTGACGGGGCAGCCCAGGCGGTCCGCAAATTTGCTGCCAAGTTAGACGTGGGCGAGAAGTCCTAGGAAGAACTGCGCGTTTTACCAATATTGGACGCCAGATATTGCGCGGCGAAGCGGCTGGCAGATGGCGGAGAGAAATGGGGCATTTGTTCCATGTCACGCAAATAGCCCTCAGTCGGCTTGAACGCTTGGATTTTCCTGTCGTCAATTGAATAGCCAAACAAGCCGGAGGCAATGACCTTGCCCTTATGCGGTCTCGTATTCTTACCTAAGCGTTGGGACGGTTTGATTTCTGTCTGTACCATGATCTTCTATTAGCCGCAGGCCGATTCGGCGTATTGTACAGAAAAGACTTGTGCACGATCGCGCAGGCTTTTGGAGTCACTGGGCTTGCCTATTATCGGCCAGCAGATTACAGCGCCGGTCAATCAAGCAATCTATCAAGCGAGACTAGCGATGAAAATCAGCGGTGTAGATATCCGTCCCGGCAACATATTGGATTATGAAAGCGGTCTTTGGAAGGTTGCCAAAATCCAGCACACCCAGCCTGGCAAGGGCGGAGCGTATATGCAGGTCGAGATGAAAAATCTCGTAGACGGACGCAAGACAAATGTTCGTTTTCGCAGCGCAGACACGATCGAGAAAGTCCATCTGGATACGAAGACCTTTCAGTATCTTTTCGCAGACGGCGATATGCTGACCTTCATGGATAAAGAAAATTACGAACAGATCACATTGCCTGCCGACTTGCTCGGCGACGCGGTAGAGTTCCTGCAGGATGGCATGGATGTGCAATTGGAACTATATGAAGAAAAGCCAATTTCCGTGCAATTGCCCGATCATATTGAGGCAGAAATTGTAGAGGCTGACGGCGTGGTAAAAGGCCAGACGGCGTCATCCAGCTACAAACCTGCTGTTCTAGACAATGGCGTCCGCATCATGGTGCCGCCTTTTATTTCGGCCGGAACCCGTGTCATTGTCGATGTCTATGCCCGCGAGTATGTCGGCAAGAAGTAAATATGAAAATCTCCCGTTCCGTTCACGGAATGGGTAGGGGTGGGCAGGACTATGTGCTCGCCCGCTCTTTGAAAAATAGATAGACCCACCCCCAGCCCCTCCCGTAAACAGGAGGGGGGAGACAATTAAATGCCAGCACATTCCGCCCTTATCACCGTCATGGAACGCGCCGCGCGCAAGGCCGGATCGCGTCTGCGCCGGGACTTTGGTGAAGTAGAGCATCTTCAGGTTTCCAAAAAGGGGCCTGCGGACTTTGTATCCAAAGCGGATATGCGCGCGGAACGGATTCTCTATGACGAGTTGCTGAAGGTTCGTCCGGGTTGGGGCTTTGTTCTAGAAGAAGGCGGGATGATCGAAGGTGAGGAAGGCAAGCCGCGCTGGATCATCGATCCGCTCGACGGCACGACCAATTTTCTTCACGGAATCCCCCATTTTGCGATTTCTATCGCTGTTCAAGAGCGCACGCTTGATGGTCGCGGCTGGGGCAAGATTACCAGTGGCTTGATCTACGAACCGCTCAACGACCAGACCTGGTGGGCGGAAATGGACAAGGGGGCATGGCTTGGTGAAAGGCGCTTGCGGGTATCTGCACGGCGTGATCTTTCGGAATCCGTGATTGCCACAGGCATTCCCTTCAAAGGCCATGGCGATCTTGGCGAATGGGCAAGAATTTTTGGTGCCGTGGCACCGCAAGTGGCCGGTATCCGCCGCAACGGCTCGGCTGCCTTAGATATGGCTTGGCTTGCCGCCGGCCGTTATGACGGTTTCTGGGAAGCGGGCTTGAAAGTTTGGGATGTTGCGGCTGGCATTTTGATGGTTCGGGAAGCCGGTGGCTTTGTCACCGATTATACGGGCGGCGACCAACCAATTGGTCAGGGCGAAATATTGGCCTCGAACGAGGCATTGCACAGCAAGTTGCACCGGATATTGGCTAAGTCTCTCCTATAAGCGCGAATAGCTTGCAAATTGGGTTAAATTTAAGCCAATTCGTCCTTGCGGCATGCGGAACCACTGCCTAAAAGCGGCTCGAATATTAGCGAAACGAGTCTTCAGTGATCGATCTTTCCGAATATGCACCGATATTTTTGTTCCTGTTCGTGGCCGCAGGCTTGTCCACGGCATTCGTGTTCTTGCCAATGGGCGTGTCGCGATTGACCGGAACCCATAACCCGAGCGCGGAAAAGCTCTCGGAATATGAGTGCGGGTTTCCCGCGTTTGAAGATAGCCGCAGTCAATTTGACGTGCGTTTCTATCTAGTGGCAATCCTGTTCATCATTTTCGATCTAGAAGCAGCCTTTCTGTTTCCTTGGGCCGTGTCGCTCGATCAAACCGCATGGTTGGGGTGGGGCTCTATGATGGTCTTCCTTCTGATCCTGACGGTTGGCTTTATCTACGAATGGAAAATGGGAGCACTGGAGTGGGATTAGAGGCTAATACCAGTGGTTCGGCTATATTGAATGCCGACGGCACGCCTATGCGTCCCGATACCCAGCCCGACGAGGCGTTTTTCAAGGACCTGAATTCGGAAGTGAACGACAAGGGTTTTCTTGTCACATCAACCGAAGACCTGTTTAATTGGGCGCGGACCGGTTCCTTGTGGTGGATGACCTTTGGTCTGGCCTGTTGCGCGGTCGAAATGATCCACGTCAATATGCCGCGCTACGACATGGAGCGCTTTGGTGCTGCGCCGCGCGCAAGCCCGCGTCAGTCGGATGTCATGATCGTGGCGGGTACGCTCTGCAACAAAATGGCGCCGGCGTTGCGCAAGGTCTATGACCAGATGTCTGATCCGAAATATGTGATCTCGATGGGTAGCTGCGCCAATGGCGGCGGCTATTATCACTATAGCTATTCCGTCGTTCGGGGTTGTGACCGGATCGTTCCTGTCGATATCTATGTGCCGGGATGTCCGCCAACCGCCGAAGCTTTGCTTTATGGCGTGATGCAGTTGCAGCGGAAGATCCGTCGCACCGGGACGTTCGAGCGCTAATATGGGACATAGTGCACCAATTATCTCCAGCAACGAAGGCGTTGCTGATGCGCTCGGCAAGGCTATTGGCGCTGCCCTGATCGACACGGTCGAGGCTTATGGCGAAATTAGTTTTACGGTCGAGCGCAAGAAGCTTGCGACGGTTTTGGACAAGCTACGCGACAAGCATGAATATCAGCAACTGGTGGAAATCGCCGGCGTCGATTATCCGGACCGGCCTGAACGGTTTGAAGTTTGCTACCATTTACTCAGCCTGACCAAGAACCACCGTATCCGGGTCAAGGTTACGACCGATGAGGATAACGCCGTGCCGAGCGTCACCCATATCTGGGAAGTCGCTGGTTGGCTCGAGCGCGAAGTGTTCGACATGTATGGTGTGCTGTTTGACGGGAATACGGATTTGCGCCGGATTTTGACCGACTATGGTTTTCAGGGCCATCCGTTCCGCAAGGATTTTCCGCTGACCGGCTATGTCGAGATGCGCTATTCCGAAGAAGCCAAGCGGGTTGTTTACGAGCCAGTGAAATTGGCACAGGATTTCCGCAGTTTCGATTTCATGTCCCCTTGGGAAGGTGCAGATTATATCCTGCCGGGTGACGAGAAAAGTGAAGAGGGAGACGCGAAATGAGCGACTATCTCGACGAAATGGACCATATCGCTGACGGGGCTGACCCGACGGTTGGTGATCTGGAAATTCAGAATTTCACGATCAACTTCGGTCCCCAGCATCCCGCAGCCCACGGCGTGCTGCGTATGGTGATGGAGCTGGATGGCGAAGTGGTCGAGCGCGTCGATCCACATATCGGTCTGCTCCACCGTGGCACCGAAAAGTTGATCGAACATAAGACCTATTTGCAGGCCTTGCCCTATTTTGACCGGCTCGACTATTGTTCGCCGCTGGCCATGGAGCATAGCTATGTGTTGGCGATCGAGAAATTGCTCGATCTCGAAGTGCCATTGCGCGGCCAATATCTGCGCGTGCTCTTTGCCGAACTGACCCGCATTTGTAATCACATGCTCAACATCGGTGCCCATGTCATGGATGTTGGCGCCATGACGCCAAATATCTGGGTGTTTGAAATTCGCGAGCAGTGCCTCGAGTTTTTTGAACGCGCCAGCGGCGCCCGCATGCACAGCGCCTGGTTCCGGCCCGGCGGCGTGCATCAGGATGTGCCGTTGAAGCTGCTCACCGATATTGCCGACTGGCTGGATGAATTTCCGGTCTTGTTCGACGACGCGATGAGCCTTGTTGTTGGCAACCGTATCTTCAAGCAGCGCAATGTCGATATCGCCACCGTGTCGCAGGATGATGCGATCCGCTGGGGATTTTCCGGTCCCGTATTGCGCGGCAGCGGCGTTGCCTGGGATCTACGCAAGTCGCAGCCTTATGATGTTTATGACCGGATGGATTTTGAAGTCCCGGTCGGCACCAAGGGCGACTGCTATGACCGGTTCATGGTGCGGGTCGAGGAAGTGCGGCAGTCCGCACGGATCATGCGCCAGTGCCTGAATGAAATGCCCGATGGACCTGTTGCCTCCACCGACCGCAAGATCGTTCCGCCGAAACGCGGCGAGATGAAGCAGTCGATGGAAGCTTTGATCCATCACTTCAAGCTCTACACCGAGGGCTTTCACGTTCCCGCCGGCGAAGTCTATGTCGGCACCGAAAGCCCCAAAGGTGAATTTGGCGTTTATCTGGTGAGCGATGGCAGCAACAAGCCTTATCGCTGCAAAATCCGCCCGACCGCCTTCTCGCATCTGCAGGCGATGGATTTCATGACCAAAGGCCATATGCTGCCGGACGCCACCGCTATTTTGGGTGCGATTGATGTCGTGTTTGGAGAATGTGACCGATAATGGCTGAAGCACCTACAATTCCCGACGAAATCGAAACGCGCGCCAAATGGGGTGATTTTGCGTTTACGCCTGCGAATGAGAAGCTCGCGAAATGGCAGATTGCGAAATATCCTGCTGGCCGTCAGAAATCGGCGGTTATGGCGCTGCTCGATCTTGCCCAGCGGCAGGTTGGAGCGGACACGAAAACCCAAGGTTGGCTGCCGGTTCCGGTGATCGAATATGTCGCTGCCTATCTCGATATGCCCTATATGCGGGCCTATGAAGTGGCCAGCTTCTACACCATGTATAATCTCGCGCCGGTTGGCCGTTTCCATGTGCAGGTTTGCGGCACCACGCCCTGCATGTTGCGCGGTAGCGACGATGTGATGGCAGCCTGCAAGAACAAAGGCCTGAACAAAGGCAAGACAACGCCGGACGGCCTGTTCACGCTGACCGAAGTCGAATGTATGGGCAATTGCTCCAACGCACCGATGGTCCAGATTAACGACGACAATTACGAAGATCTCGATTTTGATATCATGACGGGCATTCTCGAAGATCTCGCGGCGGACAAGAAAATCAAAGTCGGTTCGCAAATCGGACGCCAGACCAGCGAGCCTGTTGGTCCATCCACCAGTCTGGATGAAATGGTCAACGCCAATCACGATTACCGGAAAGAGTGGTGATGCCATGCAAGTCGACGGATATGCAGGCTGGATCGGACTTGCCGTTGTCATCATTGGCATCGCGGGCGGTCTCTGGGGCCGACGGAGGAAAAAATAATGGCATTTGATTTCCTTCAGGACAAAGATCGCATTTTCACCAATGTCTATGGCTTTCAATCCTATGATTTGAAGGCCGCACAGCATCGCGGTGACTGGGACAAGACTGTCGATATTATAAAGCTCGGCAATGACAAGATTATCGAGGAAATGAAGGCCAGCGGCCTGCGCGGACGCGGCGGGGCAGGTTTTCCAACCGGTCTCAAATGGTCGTTCATGCCGAAAGAAGCGCCTCTGGACAGCCAGGGCAATCCACGGCCAAGCTTTCTCGTCATCAACGCCGATGAATCAGAGCCCGGCAGTTGCAAGGACCGTGAAATCCTACGCAATGATCCGCATAAGCTGATCGAAGGCGCGCTGATCGCCGGTTTCGCGATGCGCGCGCGCGCCGCCTATATCTACATTCGCGGCGAATATATCATGGAAGCGAAAGTCATGGAGGCGGCGGTTGCCGAAGCCTATGACGCGGGTCTGATCGGCAAGAATGCCGCCAAATCCGGCTATGATTTCGATGTCTTCGTCCACCGGGGCGCTGGCGCCTATATCTGCGGCGAAGAAACCGCGATGATCGAAAGTCTCGAAGGCAAAAAAGGCCAGCCACGGCTGAAGCCACCATTTCCGGCCGGTGCAGGCCTTTATGGTTGCCCGACGACGGTGAACAATGTTGAATCAATCGCGGTAGTCCCGACGATCATGCGGCGCGGCGCGAGTTGGTTCGCCAGCTTTGGCCGCGAAGGCAATCATGGCACGAAGCTCTTCCAAGTCTCCGGACATGTTGAAAAGCCAGCCGTGTTTGAAGAAGCCATGTCGATCCCGTTCAAGGATATGATCGAGAAACATTGCGGCGGCATCACCGGTGGGTGGGACAATCTGCTGGCGGTCATTCCGGGCGGTTCGTCGGTGCCTTTGGTTCCGGCGGAGCAGATCATGGACGCGCCTATGGACTTTGACGGTCTGAAAGACGTGGGTTCCGGCCTTGGTACGGCAGCAGTCATCGTGATGGACAAGTCCACCGACATCGTTCGCGCTATTTCGCGGCTCAGCTATTTCTACAAGCACGAAAGCTGCGGCCAGTGCACGCCATGTCGCGAAGGCACAGGCTGGATGTGGCGTGTGATGGAAAAAATGCGCGATGGCGACGCGGAAATCGGCGACATCGACACGCTTTATGAAGTCACCAAACAGGTCGAAGGCCACACCATCTGCGCGCTCGGCGATGCAGCGGCTTGGCCGATCCAAGGGCTGATCCGGCATTTCCGTCCAGAAATGGAGCGGCGGATAAACGAAAACAAAGGCGCAGAAGTGCTGGAGGCGGCAGAGTGAAGATTTTGTCTGGAGCAGTTTTTGGGATTTTGATTACATTTCTTTTTCCCAACGTAATCGAGGCCAAAGTTGGCGATAAGAATTGGGCGATTTGCGTATGGGACAGTGCGCCCCAGTCGGCAGAGGCCTGGGTTAAGCTGACTCCTCCTACATGGCGAAGCGACTTTGCAGACAAGTCGGTGGTTTTAGGGCACCGGATATTTGCGATTTGTAATGACGTTTCTGCAAAAGAATTGTCGCCCAACAAAGAGCCAAAATGGAAATCGCTTTCAAAACGGTTATCCAGATTGAGACCGGATCAAGTACCAAACGAACCCTCATCTGATCTTCAGGTGCTTCGATGCTCCAGTTCGATGTTGGACGAGGAAGGTGAAAAGCGCACTTTTTTAGTTGATATTGTGAAACGGAATGCAGCAGGAGACGATCTTGTAGTGCATCAGCAGTACTTTGATTACCTTTCTCAAATCGACAAGGTTGTGCGGATACCTCAGGGCCTTCGTATTGTTCCGAAGGATAAGGGCGAGGTGACTAGAGATTGCCAAGTAATCAATCCCGATGGGAGTCTCTCTGATGCCTAAAGTCACCGTAGATGGTATCGAACTGGAAGTCCCACAGGGCGCGACTGTGCTGCAGGCTGCTGAGCTTGCGGGCAAGGAAATTCCGCGTTTCTGCTATCATGAGCGTCTGAGTATCGCCGGCAACTGCCGCATGTGTCTGGTCGAGGTAAAGCCTGGACCACCAAAGCCGCAAGCGAGTTGTGCTTTGCCCGCTGCCGAAGGGCAAGAAATCCGCACCGACAGCGCGATGGTCAAAAAGGCCCGCGAAGGGGTGATGGAATTTCTGTTGATCAACCACCCGCTCGATTGCCCGATTTGCGATCAGGGCGGCGAATGCGATTTGCAGGACCAGAGCGTTGCTTATGGCAAGGGCGGATCGCGCTACGAAGAGAATAAACGCGCGGTTACCGAGAAATATATGGGACCGATCGTCAAGACGACCATGACCCGCTGCATTCACTGCACCCGCTGTGTCCGGTTCAGCGAAGAAGTCGCCGGCGTTGAAGAAATTGGCGCTATCGGCCGCGGCGAAGGGATGGAGATCACCTCTTATCTCGAAGGCGCAGTGCACAGCGAACTCAGCGGCAATGTTGTTGATCTTTGCCCCGTGGGCGCTTTGACCAGCAAGCCTTATGCATTTGAAGCACGTCCTTGGGAATTGACTAAGACACTCGGCATCGACGTGATGGACGGTGTTGGCACCAATATCCGTATCGATAGCCGTGGCCGTGAAGTGCTGCGCGCTTTGCCACGCGTGAATGATGACGTGAATGAAGAATGGGCGACCGACAAAACGCGCCATGCCGTAGATGGCCTGATGAAGCGCCGTCTCGACAAGCCTTATCTGCGCAAGAACGGCAAGCTGGAAGAGGCTAGCTGGAACGAAGCGTTTCAGGCTATCGCCGACGTGAAAGCAGGGAGCTCCGTGGCTGCCATCGCCGGTGATCTGGTGGATTGCGAAACGATGTACGCGGCGAAGAAGCTGCTCAAATCGATGAAATCGGATATGTTGGAAGGGCGCCAGACCGGCCTTTCCTATGATGTTTCCAATCTTGCCTCTGTGAATTTCAATTCGACCATCGCCGGTATCGAAGAAGCGGATGTGATCCTGCTGGTTTCGACCAACCCGCGCTGGGAAGCTTCTTTGGTCAACACCCGTATCCGCAAAGCGGTCCGCAAGGGCGGCGCTAAAGTATTCGGCATCGGTCCGGAAACCGACCAGACCTATCCGGTGGAATGGCTGGGTGATGATATGGGCTTGTTAACAAAGCTACCCAAAGCGGTCGCCGATGCGTTGAAAGGCGCGGAAAAGCCCGCGATCATTCTTGGCGGCGGAGCGTTGAGCATAGAGGGCGCGCATGGCGCGACTCTGAAGCTGGTGACCAAATATAAGTTGGTTCGTGACGGTTGGAATGGTTTCAATGTCCTGCATATCGGTGCTTCGCGCACCGGCGGTCTGATGCTCGGCTATGCTTATGACGGCGGCATCAAGGCGATTGCGGCAAAGAAGCCGAAATTGCTCTTCGCTCTTGGCGCGGACGAAATGAACTACGAAGCGTTCAGCGATAGCTTCAAAGTCTTTGTCGGTCACCACGGCGATGCCGGCGCCCATGCGGCAGACGTCATCTTGCCTGCGGCGGCCTATACCGAGAAAAACGGCACCTATGTCAATCTGGAAGGCCGTGTGCAGCGTTCGAACAAGGCGATTTTTGCGCCGGGCGATGCGCGCGAAGACTGGAGCATATTGCGGGCCTTGTCCGATGTGATGGCTAAGAAACTGCCATTTGACAGCTTTGATGAACTGCGCGCCAAAATGGCGAAGGATCATCCCGAACTGGCTGCAGAAGGCTTGGTAACGCTGGAATGGTCACCGCCAACCGGATTGCCGGACAAGCCAAAAGGGCAGGGAGTTCTTCCGGTCAAGGATTTCTACCTGACCAATAGCATCGCCCGTGCGAGTGCTACGATGCAGCGCTGTTCTGCCGAATTGCTGCACGCCGATGACGAGTTGATGGAGGCGGCAGAATGATCAGTGTTTTGATAGTCGCCGCCGCTATTCTATTGTCATTGATTGGCTTCTATTTGATTGTCCGTGCCTCAATCTGGCTGTCAGATAGAAAATATAAGCGGTTCACGAAGCTAAAACGAATGGGCGGCGCTGTCGGAACGTCAGGACCAGTATATAGCTCATACGGCCTTGGCGAGACAGATATCGGCGGCGATTGCGGCGGAGGAGGCGACTGATGACCGAATTTCTCCAATCCACTTTCCTCGGCGCCGAGCTAGGCTGGCTTGTCGGCACGCTGTCCCTGATCCTCTTGATCGCACTGCCGCTAATGCTGGCCGTTGCGATGATCATCTATGTCGACCGGAAAATCTGGGCAGCGATGGCGCTGCGCAAAGGGCCCAATGTGGTTGGGCCATTCGGTCTGCTGCAGAGTTTCGCCGATGGTTTGAAAGTGTTCCTTCAGGAAACGATCATTCCGTCGAGCGCCAATAAGGGGCTGTTCCTGCTGGCGCCGATCATCACCTTCACCGTAGCTTTGCTGGCCTGGGCAGTTATCCCATTTGGCGATGGCATGGTGCTCGCCAATATCAATATCGGCCTGCTCTACATTCTCGCGATCAGCTCGCTGGGTGTCTATGGCGTGGTGATTGCCGGTTGGGCAAGTAACTCTAAATACCCGTTTTTCTCCGCAATGCGCGCCGCCGCACAGATGATCAGCTATGAAGTCTCGATTGGCTTCATCCTGATTTCCGTGGTGCTGTTTGCCGGTACGTTCAATCTGTCCGAAATCGTTCTTTCGCAAGAAGGCCATATTTTCGGAATGATCAACGCCTATGGCGCGAACCCGCTGTTGTTCCCGATGGCCGTCGTGTTCCTGATCGCTTCGATGGCGGAAACCGCGCGGCATCCGTTCGACCTGACCGAAGCGGAGAGCGAGCTGGTTGCCGGTTACCAGACTGAATATAGTTCCATGTCCTTCGCTCTGTTCTGGCTTGGCGAATATGCCAATATCCTGCTGATGTGCGCGCTGAATGCGATCCTCTTCTGGGGTGGCTGGTTGCCGCCGCTGGACGTCGACTGGATTCCCTGGTTCGATATTCCGGGCATCTTCTGGCTGTTTGGCAAGATGTTCTTTTTCTTCTTCATCTTCAGCTGGGTGATGGCGACGGTGCCACGCTACCGTTATGACCAATTGATGCGCCTGGGCTGGAAGATATTCCTGCCGCTCAGTCTGATCTGGGTCGTGCTGGTCAGCGGATATGTGATGATAGACAAGTTTGGATTGCCGCTATGAGTATCGCACAACATATCAAGGCCTTCACTCTTTGGGAGTTTATCGGCGCCCATGCTCTGACGCTGAAATATTTCTTCAAGAAGAAGAAAACGATCAACTATCCTTACGAGAAAAATCCTATTTCTCCGCGGTTCCGGGGTGAACATGCTTTGCGCCGCTATCCCAACGGGGAAGAACGCTGCATCGCGTGCAAGCTGTGTGAAGCGGTTTGTCCGGCGCAAGCGATTACGATTGAAGCCGAGCCGCGCGAAGACGGTTCGCGCCGCACCACGCGCTATGACATTGACATGACAAAGTGCATCTACTGCGGCTTCTGCCAAGAGGCTTGCCCGGTTGATGCGGTCGTCGAGGGACCGAATTTTGAATATGCGACGGAAACGCGCGAAGAACTGATTTACGACAAATCGAAGCTGCTGGAAAATGGCGACAAATGGGAGCGGGCAATCGCGGCAAATCTTGCCGCCGATGCGCCCTATCGTTAAGGCGCTGTGATGATTCAACGGGGGTTAAACGAAACGCAATAATGCAAATATTTGCTTTCTATCTATTCGCATCCATCGTGCTTGCCAGCGGTGCTTTCTGCATCTTCTCGCGCAACCCGGTGCATAGTGTTTTGTGGCTGATCCTGGCGTTTTTCAACGCTGCGGGTCTGATGTTGCTGGTCGGTGCCGAGTTTATCGCAGCGCTGCTGGTGATCGTCTATGTCGGCGCGGTGGCGGTGTTGTTCCTGTTCGTGGTGATGATGCTCGACATTGATTTCGCTGAATTGCGCGCCGGTTTCATGAAGAACCTGCCGCTTGGTCTGTTGTTGGCCCTCGTGTTGGTCGTCGAAATTATCTTTGGTGTCGGTGCCTGGCAGTCGGCCGGCATGGGAGAGGCGACGGCAGCGGTCGGCATTGCCGAAGGCGCGCCATCCAATATCGAACAGCTGGGCGCTTTGCTTTATACCAAATATATATTCCTGTTCGAGGCTGCGGGCTTGATCCTGCTGGTCGCTATGGTCGGCGCCATTGTGCTGACGCATCGTCAGCGCGCTGGCGTGAGACAGCAGAAAATTGCCGATCAGGTCGCTCGCCGTCCCGAAGACGCAACCCGCAATACACAGCCCGAAGTTGGTAAAGGGGTCGAGCTATGATCGGTATTGAACATTATCTCGTCGTCAGCTCGATCCTGTTTGTGATGGGCATGCTCGGCATATTTCTGAACCGCAAGAATATCATCATCATCCTGATGGCGATTGAATTGATCCTGCTGGCTGTGAACCTCAACTTTGTAGCGTTCAGCTCCTTTTTGGGTGACATGACGGGGCAGGTGTTCGCGATGTTCATTTTGACCGTTGCGGCAGGTGAGGCGGCTATCGGGCTTGCCATACTCGTGATTTATTTCCGTCAGCGCGGCACCATTGCCGTCGATGATGTCAACCGGATGAAGGGATAAGGCTTTGGCTATCCAGCTAATCGTATTCCTGCCCCTGTTGGCAGCGATTGTCGCAGGGTTCGGCAACCGGGTCATCGGGAATGTTCCCGCCAAGATCGTGACAACAGGCGCTTTGTTCGCCGCTTGTGCGCTTAGCTGGCCGATCTTTATCGGCTTTGTAAGCGGCACCAGCACGGCGGAAGTCGTGCCGGTCCTGACCTGGATCGTATCCGGTGATCTGACATTTGACTGGTCGTTGCGCGTGGATACGTTGACCGCCGTCATGCTGGTTGTTGTGACCAGTGTCTCGGCACTCGTGCATCTCTATTCATGGGGCTATATGGACGAAGACCCGGACCAGCCGCGTTTCTTCGCCTATTTGTCGCTCTTCACCTTTGCCATGTTGATGCTGGTGACCGCCGACAATCTGGTCCAAATGTTCTTCGGTTGGGAAGGCGTGGGGCTAGCTTCCTATCTGCTCATCGGTTTCTGGTTCAAGAAACCGAGCGCCAATGCCGCAGCCATCAAGGCTTTTGTCGTAAATCGCGTTGGCGATCTGGGCTTCATGCTGGGCATCTTCGGAACGTTCCTCGTCTTTGGTACGGTGTCCATTCCGGAAATTCTCGAAGCGGCTCCAGCTATGGCGGGATCGACGATCACTTTTGCCGGGATGCGTCTTGATACGATGACCATCCTCTGTCTGCTGCTGTTCATCGGCGCGATGGGCAAGTCGGCACAGCTTGGCCTGCACACATGGCTGCCAGACGCGATGGAAGGCCCGACGCCGGTTTCCGCGCTGATCCACGCTGCGACAATGGTTACCGCTGGCGTCTTCATGGTTTGCCGCCTCTCACCAATGTTCGAAACCAGCGATGTCGCGTTGACCGTGGTCACGGTCGTGGGCGCTTGTACCGCAATTTTTGCCGCCACGGTTGGACTGGTGCAGCATGATATCAAGCGGGTGATCGCTTATTCTACCTGTTCACAACTGGGCTATATGTTCTTTGCCGCTGGCGTTGGTGCCTATAATGTGGCGATGTTCCACCTGTTTACCCACGCTTTCTTCAAAGCTTTGTTGTTCCTTGGTGCCGGATCAGTGATCCATGCCATGCATCACGAGCAGGACATGCGCTATTATGGCGGGTTGCGGAAACAGATTCCTTTCACATTCTGGTCGATGATGGCCGGTACATTGGCGATCACCGGTGTCGGAATCTATTGGTTCCACGCTGGCTTTGCCGGGTTCCATTCCAAAGATGCGATTATCGAAGTGGCTTTTGCTGCTGGTAGTGAAGTTGGTCAATTTGCCTTCTTCATCGGCGTACTCGCCGCCTTGCTTACTAGCTTCTACAGTTGGCGTCTGATGTTCCTGACCTTCTGGGGCAAGCCGCGCTGGATCCAGTCCGAACATGTTCAGCATAGCGTCCACAAAACCCCTGAGCAGGCTGGTGACGATACAACTGGCGGCTATCATCCTCATGAAAGTCCGTTGACGATGCTGATTCCATTGGGGCTCTTGTCCATTGGTGCGGTGTTCGCAGGCTTTGTCTTTAGCCATGCATTTCTCGATGATGGCAATTTCTGGAATGGCGCTGTCGCGTATGACGCCGGATTGATGCACGCGATGCATGATGTGCCTCTGTGGGTGAAATTGTCGGCAACGGTCGCAATGCTGACGGGGCTTGGGATCGCTTATTTCATGTATTTCCGCGGAACCGATCGTCCGGCGCGTCTCGCCGCGACATTCAACCCGCTATATCAGTTCTTCTTCAACAAATGGTATTTCGACGAGCTCTACAATCTGATCTTCATTCGCCCCGCTTTCTGGCTCGGACGGAAATTCTGGAAGACTGGTGATGAAGGCACAATCGATCGTTTCGGTCCCAACGGTATCGCTGCTGTCATTGCCAGCGGTTCCGGCGTGATGAAACGCTTCCAGAGCGGATTTCTATACACTTATGCCCTTGTCATGTTACTGGGTCTGGCCGCTGCGGCGACCTGGATTATCGTCGGGGGAGCCAGCTCATGAACCAGCTTGATTTCCCTATCCTGTCGTTGATGATGGGCCTGCCTATGCTGGCGGCGATTATCTGCTTGTTCCTCAACGCTCAGGCGGCGCGTTGGTTGGCGCTGTTGACGACGCTGGTGCTGTTCGGCCTTGGTGTGGTTCTCTGGGCCAATTACGATATTGGTGGCCCGCAATGGCAATATGTCGAGCGGGCGGAACCTTTTGGCAGCTTTGCCTGGGCACTGGGCATTGATGGCATTTCGATGATGCTGATCATGCTCACTGTGTTCCTGATGCCCATCTGCATCGGTGCGAGCTGGGAAACGATCCAGAACCGGGTCGGCGAATATATGGCGGCCTTCCTGTTCATGGAAGTGCTGATGATCGGCGTATTTGCCGCGCAGGACATATTCCTTTTCTATATCCTCTTCGAAGCCGGCCTGATTCCGATGTATCTGATCATCGGTATATGGGGTGGCGCGAACCGGATTTACGCCAGCTATAAATTCTTCCTCTACACGTTGCTCGGTTCCGTTGTGATGTTGATTGCGATGCTGTGGATGGTGCAGGATGCTGGCACCAGCGACATTCCGACCTTGCTGAACTATGACTTTGCACCGGAGGCACAGACTTGGCTCTGGCTGGCTTTCTTTGCCAGCTTTGCTGTCAAAATGCCGATGTGGCCGGTGCATACATGGCTGCCGGATGCGCATGTTCAGGCACCGACCGCCGGTTCTGTGATCCTGGCTGGCGTTTTGCTGAAAATGGGCGGCTACGGCTTCCTGCGCTTCTCGCTACCAATGTTCCCGGAAGCTTCCGAACAATTTATCTGGCTGGTCTTTGGCCTGTCGATGGTGGCTGTGATCTACACGTCTCTTGTAGCCTTGGTGCAGCAGGATATGAAGAAGCTGATCGCTTATAGTTCGGTCGCCCATATGGCGATTGTGACGCTCGGTCTATTTGCCTTTAACCGGCAAGGTATTGAAGGCGCGATAATCGTTATGCTCAGCCATGGTTTGGTCTCTGGTGCGCTCTTCCTCTGTGTCGGCGTGATCTACGACCGATTGCATACGCGGGAGATCGATCGCTACGGTGGGCTTTCCATCAACATGCCGAAATATGCGATATTGTTCATGCTGTTCACCATGGCCTCGATCGGCCTGCCGGGCACGAGCGGTTTCGTTGGCGAATTCTTGTCCTTGGTTGGCCTGTATAAGGTCAACAGCTGGGTCACGCTCGTCGCCACCACGGGGATCATCCTTGGTGCCGGCTATATGCTCTATCTTTACCGCCGGGTTGCCTTCGGCGAGCTCGTTCATGAGGATGTCAAAGCCATGCCGGATCTGTCTGCGCGGGAAATGGCGTTGCTCGCGCCTATAGCCGCTGCTGTGATGTGGATGGGTGTCTATCCTGAAAGCTTCATGGCTCCTATCCGCGGCGATGTCGGCGCGTTGGTGGCTCGCATTGACCGCGCTGCTCCGGAAGGGGATGCGCATCTGAAAATGGGTGAGGCGAAAGCCGTCGCCAAAGACCATGCCGAAGGGGAGGCACACTGATGGACCTTTCAACTTCCCTATGGCTGATTTCGCCCGAGATCATCCTGTCTACCGGCGCCATGATCCTATTGCTGATTTCAGCATGGGGCGGTGAAAAATCAGCACGTCTGGTAACTATTTTGGCTGCAGCAACGCTATTCGGCGGGGCGGTTCTCCTGATGGTTATCGCACATCTTCCAGCGTTCAAGGATGGCGCTGTTGCTTTTGACGGTCTCTATATCGCGGATAATTTTGGTAGTTCTGCGAAGTTTTTGATCTATTTGGCCGCTATTATTTCCCTGATGGTTGCACCGCGGTTTTTCCAGAAAGGCGGACTTTATCGCCCAGAATATCCAGTTCTGATCCTGCTGGCGACCGTTGGCATGGGGCTTATGGTCTCGGCAACGGACATGATGACGCTGTATATCGGCCTAGAGTTGAACAGCCTCTCTGCATATGTGCTGGCCAGTATTATTCGGACCGATGTTCGTTCATCGGAAGCCGGCTTGAAATATTTCGTTTTGGGTGCGTTGGCCAGCGGTATGCTGCTGTTCGGCATTTCCTTGGTCTACGGTTTCGCGGGTTCGACAAGCTTTGCGGTCATTGGCGAAACCCTGACCGGAGACCTAGCAACCGGGCCGCTCATTGGCTTGGTGCTCGTGCTCTCGGGGCTTGCGTTCAAGATCAGTGCGGTGCCGTTCCACATGTGGACGCCAGACGTTTATGAAGGCGCTCCAACACCTGTAACCGCGTTTTTTGCCAGCGCTCCGAAAGTTGCTGCCATTGCAATGACCGCGCGGGTCATCATTGATGCTTTTGGTGGTCAAACATCGGCTTGGCAGCAGATCATTGTATTTGTCGCATTGGCATCGATCGTCCTCGGGGCGGTCGCGGCGATTGGACAGCAGAATATCAAGAGATTGCTTGCATATAGTTCGATCAACAATGTGGGCTTCTTGCTGATCGGCCTTGCTGCCGGCACCGAGCAGGGTCTTTCTGCGATGATGTTCTATCTCGCTGTCTATGTCGCGATGACCCTGGGTAGCTTTATCTGCGTTATCGAAATGCGCGATAAGGATGGAAATCCTGTGGAAAGCCTTTCGAGCCTCGCCGGATTGTCGCAAACCCGCCCAGGACTGGCAGCTGCTTTTGCTGTCTTCATGTTCTCGTTGGCAGGAATCCCGCCTTTATTTGGTTTCTGGGGCAAGTTTCTGGTATTTGATGCCGCCGTGGCTGCTGGTATGCTGCCGCTTGCGGTCATCGGTATTGCCGCATCGGTGATTGGTGCCTTCTATTATATCAAGATCGTCAAAATCATCTATTTTGATGACCCGGCGGGCGAGATAGTGGCGACAGGACACAAGACCGAAAATGGCTTGATTGCGCTTCTGGCTCTGTTTGTATCGCCGCTAGGCTATCTGGCGATACCATTCATGGCACCCATAACCGCAGCGGCTGCAGCGTCGCTTTTCTGACCATTCACATAGAAACCGTCAAACAAACCGCGTCAACCAATGCGGATATGAAGACGCTGGCCGAACAGGGAAGCGTAGCGGAAGGCTTTTGGCTGCGCGCGGTGAGGCAATCTGGCGGTGTCGGCCGACTGGGTCGCCCTTGGAGTAGTCCGGAAGGCAATCTCTACTGCAGCACCGTGGTTGACATGCATGAAAATGATCCTGCGCCTTCCTCTTTATCCTTTGTCGCGGGGCTGGCCGTCTACACGGTTATTCGTTCCTATCTGCCTGGCACAGAGATGATTTTGAAATGGCCCAATGATGTGCTGGTCTCTCAGGCCAAAATCTGCGGTATTTTGCTGGAGCGGGTGAAGAATCAGGTTGTGGTCGGCATTGGTGTGAATATCGCGGTCTCCCCGGATGTTGAGGGCAGGCTGGTGACCAGCCTTGCCGCCGAGGGCGCAACCACAGGCGCTGCAGAATTTCTGACGCGTCTATCCGATATATTTGAAGGCTTACTCAAGACGTGGCGCGAACGGGGTTTTGCTCATATTCAGGCAGAATGGCTTGAGCTCGCCCATCCGGTCGGCAGCATGATGAGCACGAGCGATGAACGGGGCGAAAAAATCGCCGGGGAATTTGCCGGACTGACCGCAGATGGTGCACTTCGCTTGAGAAAAGCCGACGGAACGCTTATCGAAATACGGGCCGGTGATATTTCCATCGGATAGAAAGTAGAGTCGCTCATGCTATTGGCCATTGACGCCGGAAATACCAATGTTGTGTTCGCCCTTTTTGATGGCGATAACATTCGTGCGCGCTGGCGGATCGCTACCGACGCGCGCCGGACCGCAGACGAATATGTTGTTTGGCTCAGGCAACTCTTGGAACTAGAAGGTTTGGAACTGAGTGCGGTTGACGCGGTTATCATTGGTACCGTGGTCCCGCGCGCATTGCATAATTTGACGGTGCTCTCAGAGAAATATTTTGGTGTGACGCCTTTGGTTGCAGGACGTGGCGCAGCGAATTGGGGCGTTGCGCTTGACGTTGAACAGCCCGATAGCGTTGGCGCTGATCGCGTGTTGAATGTGATCGCGGCTCATCAAAAATATAAACAGGACATCGTTATCATTGATTTCGGTACCGCAACTACTTTTGATGTCGCGGATTATGAAGGGGCCTATAAGGGCGGTGTCATTGCCCCCGGTATTAACCTGTCGCTCGATGCGCTGGTTGGCAAAACGGCACAATTGCCGCGTATTGCGCTAGAATCGCCAAAAGACAATAATGTGATCGGGACCACAACAGAAAGCCAAATGCTGATCGGTATTTTCTGGGGCTATGTCGCGATGATAGAAGGTCTGGTAGAGCGCACCAAAGCACAGATCGGACGACCGACAAAGATTATAGCAACCGGCGGATTGGCCGTACTTTTTGACGAACATACAGATGTCTTCGACCATCTGGAATCAGACCTTACTCTTCAGGGCCTGCTTTTCCTCTTTCAGCGAGCAACAAACGCTTCATGACAAAACCAAAAAATGAACTTCTATTTCTGGCCCTCGGCGGGTCTGGCGAAATAGGCATGAACGTCAATCTATACGGTTGTGATGGCAAGTGGGTCATGGTTGACCTCGGTATGACCTTCGCCGATCCCGGCTATCCGGGGATTGATCTGATCCTCCCCGATCTTGAATTTATCGAGAAAAACCAGAAGGATCTGCTCGGTATTGTGCTGACCCATGGTCATGAAGACCATATCGGCGCGGTCCCGTTTTTTGCGGCCGAACTGGATGTTCCCTTGTTCGCCACAGCATTCACGGCAGGCTTGATCCGACGCAAGCTCGAAGAAGTCGGTCTGCAAAATGATGTAGAGCTCAATATCATTCCCAATGAAGGCAGTTTTGATCTCGGGCCTTTTGGTTTCCGCTATCTGCCGATCGCCCATAGTATTGCCGAAGGCAATGCGCTGTTGATCGATACGCCTTATGGCAAGATATTTCACACAGGTGACTGGAAGCTGGATGACGAGCCTGTGCTTGGCGTGCCGTCCTCACCCGAAACGCTGAAACAAATCGGTGACGATGGTGTTTTGGCTATGGTTTGCGATTCCACTAATGTTTTCAATGAGAAAGCATCCGGATCAGAAGGGGAAGTGCGCCGCAATCTGATGCGCGTTGTGGAGGATATCGATACCCGTATCGTGGTGACGACCTTTGCCTCTAACGCCGCTCGGCTACAGACGCTGGGCGAGGTTGCGCAACATGCGGGCCGGAAGCTTTGCGTCGCGGGCCGTTCGTTGGACCGGATTATCGATAATTGCCGTGAAAACGGTTATCTCAAGGACTTTCCGCCAACCATTGATTTCCAGGAAGCCATGAGCCTGCCGCGTGGTGAGGTGATGATCATCGCAACCGGTGGTCAAGGCGAGGCAAGGGCGGCTTTGGGCCGGATTGCCGGCGATAGCCACCAGATCAAGCTTTCTGAAGGGGATCATGTTCTCTTTTCGTCAAAGCAGATACCCGGCAACGAAATTGCGATTGGCCGAATTCAGAACCAACTGGCGTCTAAGGGCGTTGTTATGATTACCGAACGTCAGGAACATATCCACGTTTCCGGTCACCCCGGGCAACCGGAACTGGCGCAAATGTACGAATGGATCAAACCCGAGATTCTGGTGCCGGTTCATGGCGAAATACGGCATATGAAAACCCAGGCTCGCTTTGGACTGGAGCAAGGCATTCCAAAGGCTATTTTCCAGCAAAATGGCGATGTTGTCAGGTTGGCGCCCAAGGGACCAAAAATATTGGGCCAAGAGCGGACCGGACGGCTTGTTGTTGACGGCGATGTGATGATTCCAGCCGATGGAAAAACACTGAATGATCGTCGGAAAACTGCCCATAATGGTATGATTTCGGTCGCGATCGGCCTTGATGAAAAAGGCAGTATCTTCGGTCAACCCGTGCTCAAAATGCATGGCGTTCCTTTAGAGGAAGACGAAGAAGATTTCCTCAATGAAGTGATCGATAAGATCCTCGCCAACTATGCCAAACCGGTTGGCGATATCGTAAAATTCAACGAAGCGATCCGTTTGCTTGTGCGTCGCAGTGCAACCGACTGGACTGGCAAAAAACCCATCGTTTCGGTGCTCACGGTGGAGGCTTAACCGGCCATGGAACCGACATCAATCCTTGCCATTTACATCCTTTTTTGGGTGATGGCGGCGTTTATCGTATTGCCGATAGGGATTCGCAGCCATTATGAATCCGGAAAAACTATGGTGGATGGGCAGGCCGATGGCGCACCCGTCAACTTCCGGCCTTTGCGCGTTTTGTTGCTGACGACATTGCTAGCAACCGCAGCTTTCGGGCTCTTTTACCTCAACTATGCTTATGGCTGGCTCACGTTGGACGACATTGATTTCTTCAATAGCCGAGAACGAATGAGCTAGCTGCGCAGACGTTCAATCGCCTGTGCCAATGCGACATATAGTTTTCCAACATCTGACGACAGCAAGGTTACGCTAATTGCGCTGCCATCCCTTGTGGCAAGCACGCCGCGCAACATCGCTTCGAAATCATGGATGTAGCGGTTCACATGCTCGCGGAACTCATCATTGCCTGAATATTGCTCAAGGATTTCGCGAACTTCCTTGGCATCGAGCAAGCGGACCGCCCGCCGGGTGAAAATGCCGCGATCACCTTTCAGATAGGCGGCCCATTCGGTATCGGTCACGTCATTGGACAATATTTTACCGACATCGATAGAGATAGAATTGAGCGATTCTGTCAGCTGAGCCACACGCCGCGTGAAATTCTCGTCGCTGCTTTGCTCTGCCTTTTCCTTCGCGAACAGGATCCGCTGTTCGAGCTTTGTGGTCATATCCTCAATGGCAGCCAATTGTTCGGTCAGATGCACCGCGGTTGATTCCGTGGTCGCTACCGCGCTTGATACGGCTTGTTCCAGTTTCGGGGCGATCGAACCGATTTTGGCATCAATAATCCGGTTTAGCGCCTCTTCGCTAACTTTCTCGAAGGCGTCGGTCGAACCAGTGATGGATTTTTCCAGCACTTCGCGTGAATGTTCGGATGCCTGTTTTGCCGTCTCTTTCACGCGCAGAAGGGCACTGATCAATTTTTCGCCGGCGCTTTCGGCTAGAGACTCATTTTGTTCGCGAACGGTCTCTATGGATTGTGAAATCTCTGTGATCTGCTGAACAATGGATGTGCTCGCCAAGTCTCCTTCTTCGCGCAATGTGCGCAACTGTTCTTGCTGCTGGCTTATGGACTCATCTGTTCGCGCAATCTGCTGCGCGACCTTGTCGGCATCTTCTTTGGCCTTGTTCGCCTCTCCGGCGATTTGACCATATAATGCGAGGCTTTCCTTGGATTTTTTTGATATGCGATCAAACGCACTGGGTAGCGTTTCGTCCATTTCCCGTGCGCTGCTATCGAGAGCAATGAGCAGCTTCTCCATACGTTCAATCATGCCATCGGCAACGCCATAGCCATTTTCTAACGAGAGTTGCAAAGCGGCACTATTCTGCTCCATTGCGGT
The DNA here is from genome assembly GCF_039982395.1 of Parasphingorhabdus sp. Lineage (GTDB taxonomy): Bacteria > Pseudomonadota > Alphaproteobacteria > Sphingomonadales > Sphingomonadaceae > Parasphingorhabdus. Next base: position 624,909 of record NZ_JBDWYO010000006.1, on the reverse strand, counting down.
CATAGCAAACGCCAGTTGAGCGGTTTTCTCGCCACTCTCATTGTCAAGATTTTGGATGTTGCTCGCTATATCAGTGACATTTTGATTGAGGGTCGCGGCCAGTGCTTTGAGCCGGACTTCTTCTTCGTCAGCAATTGTTCCGGCCATTGCTAGAGCCGATTCCAGAGCATCAAGATCTGAGCGCATCGCCAATGCCGAATCTGATGCCTCAGAAGCCAGTTCTTTCCGCGCTTTGCGCATTGCCTCGACCGTTTCCGTCGTCGTTGCCTTCATCAAGGCCGTGAGTTGGCTTGATCCGCTTTCCGCTTCAGAGAGCTGCTCTGCGAGGCTCGTTTTGATAAGCGCCGCCTCGGCTGCAAGACTTTCCACCGAGAGGGCCGATGTGTCGTTCAGATCGCTGAGGCTCTTTTTCGCAGCTGTACCGACTTCTCCGATTTTCTTGAGCGTGGTGACCATCGCCGCCATTTCGGCTTGGGCGGAACGTCCGCTATTGCCGATCTGATTGGTGACATCCTTGGCGGTGTTGATAACGACGGGCAGATGTTCGCGCAGCTGCTCGAGATTTTTATAGGCCGCTTCGCCCACCTGGTCCAACTTCTGCATCTTGCCAAGACCGTCTTCCAGAGATTGCTTGATCAAGCCAGCGGCGGTGGTCAGCTTTCCAGACGACTGTTCTCCAAGAAACTCCAGCTCGCGGCTTTCCTGACTGAGGAATTCGCGTGCTACACTGAGTTCATTGTTGACCGTTTTTAGACGCGCTTCCAATTGCTCGGATTCTGCGCGCAGAGAGGATGAAACATCGGCAAAGCGATGGGCTTCCTTGGTGCTGTTGCGCATAAAGAGCAAATAGCCGACGGCAAGCGTCACGATCGGCAGGCACCATTGCACCAAAAGATCAATTCCGCCCTTTGCGGTAGGAATTGTTGTAAAAATGTCGCTGTTTGCCCACAGGAAAAAACCCGTCCAAGCAACCACGGAAACGGTCAGAATCGACACTGGCAGATATAGAGAAAATGCGGAAGGCGTTGCCGGCTCATCGGCATAGTGCTCCCAGTTGTCTTCCTCCGTGACGTCGCTATTTTGCTGACTTTCTTCAGAAAAGTCTTGCGGTTCCGTCTCCGTGCCCTGCACGTCGCTTTCGACGATTGCGGTTGTTTCTGTCTGGTCGTCGACGGAATTTGCATCCCGATCGCGCCACATCCCGATTATCTTAGATTCACTTGCCATAGGCACTATTTAGCAGAATATTGGATCTTAGAAACCATAAGTTAACCATAGCGGGCGTAAACAGGAGAAATGTCATTTGACTATGGAGCACTCGACGCCGCGTTAACGGCTGCAGTGGGGGACGATCAGTCTCTTGTCGCAGAGTTGCGCGAGGCGTTTCTGGAAAGTGCAAGACGGCAAGTCGACCTGCTCGGTCGGGCTCGCTGCGACGCAAATTGGGAATATGCGGCCTGGCGCTTAAAAGGGCTGGCGGCAAGCTTCTCAGCTACGAAAATTTTGCAATTGGCTGATGAAGCCGCCCAATCCGCCCCGGGTGACCCTGTTATCTTGCGCAAATTGGAACGCGCTGTGTCGGCGATTGAGGCCCATCGCGACTGATTGCGCACCGCGGGCTTATGATGTGGCCCGCCATCACTAGAATATCTCTTGGCATGTCCGGACGGCACCATCTATGGAAAGGTTCGATCTTTCCATTCATCGTGCGGGACCCTATTATTCGTGAAACTGGCTCTGATTTCTTTGGCAAAAGACGATCTCGACGGAAACGGGCCAATCGCCTTGTTGCCGCTATTCGCCGGCACACTGCTTGATCTTCAGATTCGCGCTGCGCAACGGATCGGCTGTGAGAAATTTATCTTCTTATGCCCGGTAACCCATGGTGCGCTGCTGCAGAAAATCGATGCGATGAAGCAGCAAGGGTTGGTTGCAGAATATGTGCGCAGCCCGAGCGATCTGGTACAATATGCGAGTGATCAGGACCAGATCATCTATTTTTCCGACGGGATTCTGCCCAATGAAGAGGTTATCGATCAATTGATCGGAACGCCGCAGGAACTGCTGTTCACCGTCTTGCATGCCGATGAATATCAGGAGTTTGAACGTATAGATCTCAACCAGCGTTGGCTTGGCATGGTCTCTCTGAACGCCTCGCGACTTACCGCTATGATCGATGTTCCGGATGACTGGGAAGTGGGATCTGCTTTGCTCAGGACAGCGGTGCAGGCTGATTGTCCGCGTGCCATTATTTCCGATCGCCGGATGGGTGGCGGTGCAATCGCTCATGTCCAAAGCGAAATCAGCGCCGGGCAGTTCACACGGCAGAAGTTGAAAGAAATGCCCGCGAAGCGGGACAATTTTTTGAATCGCTTTCTGTTGCGTCCGTTGACAAAGCGCGGTCTCCCGAAGCTTTGGAAACAAGCGTCTGCATCGAAATATTTGGGGATATTCACAATATTTACAGGAGCGTCTGCAGTTTTGGCGGCGGCTTTTGCTTATCCGATCATATCGCTGATCTTGCTCTTTTTGGGCAGCATCGCGCAATTTGTTCGGGGCATGATGGTGGAATTTTTCAGCGATGTAAAATTACGAGACTGGCCCGGCCTGACGCTGGACTTTTTGGCGACAACCGGAATTGCGGTACTGCTGGTTCAGGCCTCAAATGCAGCAACGTTGGTGCCAAATTTGGTGATATTCGCAACTTTGCTAGGGCATCTTCTGCTTTCGAGGAAGGGAACCGAAAATGGTCGATTGGCGCTGGCGACGCCGGATTTGCGATTGTTTCTCCTCATTCTCATATTGGCGGCCGGTTTTGGGCAAATATCCTATGGCCTCTATGCTGCGGCGCTCTACTCTGGGCTTTTCCTTGTTCTCGAGCGCTATCTTGAGAAGAAATCACCGGAGGAAACCGCGTTAGAAGATGGATAGCTGCCGCTAACATTTAGCGGCTTGTTAACCACATTGGGCTACGGCCACGCTATGGCAGAGCGAGTTTTCTGATGGACCGAACAAAACATAATGATATCATCCGGCATGCGGCGGCAATGGCCGACAAAGCTTCGTTTGTAGCGGATGATTTTGCGCAAGCCTTATTCCCCCAAACAGAAGTGGTTTTTAATGACCGCATGTTGTCCAATGCACGTCAATATCTGCGCGGCATCATTGGCGAGATTGAACAGCGTATTTGCCGTATTGCGACCCAGGAGCTAGGCGTCACGCAGGAATCCCTTGTGAAAATTGGCCAGGGTGAGGAAGGCCAGAGCTTTCTCTTGCTGGAAGATTCCGGCCTGCTCAAAACCACTGAAATTGTGCAGCATCTCTTTACCAAAACGCAGCGAAGCGAATTGGCTGCAAGGTTGCTACAGAAAATTTCACAAGAAGATCTGGAAGCGACGCTGACTCGTCATCTTGATCATGGCGACACAACAATTGCCGAAGCGGCCATGGGGCTGTTGGTCGCTCAATCCAAGACAACGGGCGCGGCAGGCGAAATTGCAGCCAATCTAGCAGATCTGTCTCCCGAAATTCTCTATGCTTTCGCATGGCCGATAACGGCGGCACTTGTCAGAGTTGCAGGCTCTTCCGGATTGCAGCTGCAACAGGCAACCGAGCGTTTGTTCGCTTCTCATGATGAAAGTGCTGGCGTTGCCCGCAAGGCGGAGCGTCTTGCGCGGTTGCTCGCGCAATCGACGACAGAAAAGGATCCGACCCCGCACCCAATGAGAGACGGCCTGTCCTTGTTCATCGCGCGATTGGCCAGGCAATCGGGCTTGAGCAGTGACCAGATTATTGCATTCACATCCGAACCGAACATGGCGCGGCTTGTCGTTGTTTTGCGGGCAGCAGACTTTCCCACACAGGAAGCATTGTCGATTTTTGCCGCTCTTGATGACGGGGATCATATCCTCACCGCCGCAACATATGGCGAAACAGACCGGGACCGGTCTTTGACCTTGGTATCGAACTGGACATCACCCCCGGTCTATCAGAGCGCCGAGCGCATTCTTTCTGCAGGCTTTTCGGGTGACCAGGGAAAATGACGACGTCGGGCAAATTGTCACAGCCCGTGCGTGGGCAGGTGGATGTCGATGGATTGCTATTGTCGGCTGATCCGTTGCTAATGCGCCTGCACTTACGCAGTGGTGGCTATGAAGGTGGACCTCTGGCTGTGCCAGAATTGGCAGAAATGTGCCGCCTCAGTAAGCGTTTGGGTATGAACCTGTCGCGTCCGGTTCAGGCGTCTGATGACGATTGTCAAATTGATATGTGGGTTGAAACGCAGATAGTCTCGCCAGGGCAAGAAGACCAAATCGGCTTGGCGATCATCGACTGGAAAGAACATCCTCGCGATGACAATGGCCATGCTGATCTGGCTCGCGAACGGGATTTTGACCGGCTTGAGGGCAAGGGATCCATTCGGACGGATGAAGCTTTGAGAATTATCGCACAAGAAATGCCTGGTAACGCCGCCAATGCCGCTGAAACCATTGGTCAGTCTCTGCTCGATATATTTGACGTAATTCCGCCGTCTGCCAATGCGAGATTGCTAGAGGCTGTGGCGGAACGCCAACCCATTAGAAATCAGCGGATGCGGGAAAAAAACGGAGCGCAACGCCTGTTTGTGCTTCAAGGGCATCCTCTCGTCGACAAGGCCGGGATATTTTCCGGCTACCGTTTTGCGGCGACACCGGATGATACGGCTGTCGGCGGCAAGAATAGCAAAGTGGCCGGTGGCAAGCTGATTAGCGACAGCCTGTTCGGATTACAGCTTGGACCAGCCTTGCGGCAACCTCTGGGCAAAATTATTGCCAATGCCGAAACGATCAGCAGCAAGCTGGAAGGCCCTTTGCGCGGTGACTATGCGAGCTACGCCAAGGATATTGCCTCTGCCGGGCGTCATTTGCTGGATCTGGTCAATGACCTTTCCGATCTGGAAGCTATCGAACGGCCGCAGTTCACTGTCGCGGCCGATGATATTGATCTAGTCGATTTGGCGCATCGCGCCGCAGGCTTGCTCTCCGTCAAGGCGGCAGACCATCAGATACGCATTGATCTTCCGGATGAAGGCGATGTGCTTCCTGCTCGTGGCGAATTCCGTCGGTCTCTGCAGATTTTGGTCAATCTGATCGGCAATGCAATCCGATACTCACCCGATGGTTCGGTGATTAAGCTCAAGGTTTCTGCCGAACAAGGCTTCTCGCGGATTTCCGTAACAGATCAGGGCGACGGCATTGCTTCGGAAGACCACGACCGGATATTCCAAAAATTTGAACGCCTGGGACGATCGGGCGATGGCGGCAGCGGGTTGGGGCTGTTCATCTCTCGTCGGTTGGCCAATGCGATGGGCGGCAGTCTGGTCGTGGAAAGCATGATCGATCAAGGCTCGACCTTCACCTTAGCTTTGCCAGAGCAAAAGCCGGCATAAAAAAGGGGAGCACAGAGGCTCCCCTTCTTCGTAAAATCAGTTGTTTCTAGCGCTTGTCGATCGAGACATAGTCGCGTTTGGTCGGGCCCGTGTACAATTGACGCGGACGACCGATACGCTGGCCTGGATCAGAGATCATTTCATTCCATTGTGCGACCCAGCCGACGGTGCGGGCGAGAGCAAAGAGGACGGTGAACATCGAGGTAGGGAAACCAATGGCCGACAAAATGATTCCGGAGTAGAAATCAACATTCGGGAACAGTTTCTTGTCGATGAAATACGGATCGTTCAATGCCATTTCTTCGAGTTGCAGGGCAACATCGAATACTGGGTTTTTGACCTTCAGCGTTTCAAAAACTTCGCGCACGGTTTCCTGCATCACAGATGCGCGTGGATCGTAGTTTTTGTAGACGCGGTGACCAAAGCCCATCAGGCGGAACGGGTCGTTCTTGTCCTTGGCGCGTTTGATATATTCCGGAATACGGTCGGGATGACCGATTTCGTGGAGCATGTTGAGAGCCGCTTCATTGGCGCCGCCATGGGCAGGGCCCCAAAGGCAGGCAATGCCGGCTGCGATGCAGGCAAACGGGTTGGCTCCTGAAGAACCGGCAAGGCGAACGGTTGAAGTCGATGCGTTCTGCTCGTGATCGGCATGGAGGATGAAAATCCGGTCCATGGCTTTTTCAATCGCCGGATGCACTTCATATTCCTCGGCGGGAACGCCAAAGGTCATGCGCAGGAAATTGCCGGTGTAGGACAGATTGTTGTCCGGATAGACGAAGGGCTGGCCGATAGAATATTTGTAAGCCATGGCCGCGATGGTTGGCATCTTGGCGACCAAACGGTGGCTTGCGATCATCCGCTGTGCCGGATCGGTGATGTCGGTGCTGTCATGATAAAATGCTGACAGCGCACCAACCACGCCGCACATGATGGCCATGGGGTGAGCGTCGCGGCGAAACCCCTGATAGAATCCGCGCAACTGTTCGTGCACCATGGTGTGGCGCGTGATCGTGTTGTTGAAATCGGTAAATTCGTCCGATGAAGGCAATTCACCACGCAGCAAAAGATGAGCGACTTCCATGAAGCTGCTATGTTCAGCAAGCTGCTCGATCGGATAGCCACGGTGCAGCAAAACACCCTCGCCGCCGTCGATGAAAGTCAGTTCGGATTCACAGCTGGCGGTGGAGGTGAAGCCTGGATCATAAGTAAATGCGCCAGTCTGGCCATATAATTTACGGATATCAACGACATCGGGGCCCTCTGTGCCGCTCAGAACCGGATATTCGTAATTTTCGCCATGGAGGCCGAATTTTGCGTTGTCGCCCATGATATTGTCCTTTCTGCTCCTGATACTCAGGTTTTTTCTATTTGATCTGCTATCCGTCCTAAAGACTCTTCCTTGCCAAGAAGTATCAGGACGTCAAAAATTCCGGGTGAACTGGTGCTTCCCGTCAAGGCGGCCCGCATAGGTTGTGCGAGCTTACCCAGACCCAATTCAGCAGACTCTGCAATCGCTTTGATGGTTTCTTCCGTTGCCTCGAGCGTCCAGTTTTCTAGATCGTCCAAGCCAAGGTGAATCGATTTGAGCAGCGTCCGTGCGGGATCGTCTAGCAGGTTTTCTGCCCGTTCGTCGAGGCCAAGTGGGCGTTTTTTAAAGAGAAAAAGACTAGATTCTGCCAATTCTATCAGATTTTTGGCCCTGCTTTTCAAAACAGGCATCGCCTGACCAAGCAATTCGCTGTCCGAAGGCGACAAAGAGGCGTCTAGATTCTGTTCAATCCATGGCGTTGCGAGCCCGACCAATTCGGAATCGTCTGCTTCGCGCATATAGTGGCCGTTTAGATTTTGTAGCTTCTTGGTGTCAAAGCGCGAGGGTGATTTGCCGACGCCACTAAGATCAAACCAATCCGTTGCCTGTGCACGGGAGATGATCTCATCGTCTCCGTGGCCCCAACCGAGGCGCAGCAGATAGTTGAACATCGCATCTGACAATATTCCCATGTCGCGATAGGCTTCGACACCCAAGGCACCATGTCGTTTTGACAGTTTTGCGCCGTCATTGCCGTGGATCAGCGGAATATGGGCATATTCAGGCTCTGCCCAACCCATGGCCCGGATCAACGCGAGTTGACGGAATGCGTTGTTGAGATGGTCATCTCCGCGAATCAAATGGGTGACGCCCATATCATGATCATCAACCACAACGGCGAGCATATAGGTAGGGGTGCCGTCGGACCGTAGCAAAATAAAATCATCAATTTCGCCGTTTTGGACCGAGACATCGCCTTGCACCATGTCGGCAATGGTCACCTTGCCGCCCGTCTCTGTTTTTAACCGGATCGCATATGGCGCGCCTTCTGGCGCTTCCGACGGATCGCGATCGCGCCATCGACCGTCATAACGCATCGGTTTCTTTTCGGCCCGCTGCTGCTCGCGCATGGCGGTCAGCTCTTCGGATGTCGCGAAACATTTATAGGCATTGCCAGAGGCCAGCAATTCATGGGCAACCTCTGCATGGCGTGCCGCCCGTTCTGATTGAAAAACCGGCGTGTCATCCCAGTCCAGACCAAGCCACTCCAAGCCTTCGGATATCGCGTCAATGGCTTCCTGGGTGGAGCGCGCTTTGTCGGTGTCTTCGATCCGTAGCAGTGCTTTGCCGCCATGATGGCGGGCAAATAACCAGTTGAACATCGCGGTGCGGGCACCGCCGATATGCAAAAATCCGGTCGGGGAGGGCGCAAAACGGGTTACGACCATATTTGTCTGTTTCGGCTGATCAGCATCATTTGAATTCACGCTTATAAGGCCCCTGTGATAGGTTTTGGAAATGCGGGATGGAATGAGCCCGAATGGCACCAAAGGTACCGTCTCCGGTTCGATTGGACATGCCCTTAGCATGCTGTTTCTTCCGCGACAATTACCTGAATCATGGGGCGGTGCGCGGCCTTTGGTACGGCTTGAGCAGCAATTGGAGCGAGAGCGCGATCAATTGCCACTCTGGGTGCCGGTGGCCTTGGGCTGCGGAATTGCGATCTGGTTTAATCTAGCCAATCCCGCCTGGTGGCTGGCCTTCATGAGCCTAAGCGGCTCTATGGCTCTGCTCGCTCTTCTGTCCGGCAAGGGCAGCAGAGTCCGCAAAGCGCTATTCTGGTTCTGCCTATTGTCCGCCATTGGATGTGGTCTGATCTGGTTTCGTTCGTGGCTGGTGGCTGCGCCGGTGCTCGAGCGACCGGTTGTCACCCTGTTCAATGCCGAGATTGAACGGGTTCAGCCGGTATTGGCTCGGGATATGGTACGGCTGACACTGCAGACTGGCGAGCATGCCCAGTTGCCGCCGAGAGTGCGGGTAAACGTGCCGCTCAAACATACCCATGCTGGCCTGCAAAATGGCGCGTTGATCCAGCTTCGCGCGCGGTTGATGCCACCTGCCATGCCGGCGCTGCCAGGGGCCTATGATTTTTCCGAACGGGCATGGTTCCAGGGTCTCGGCGCAACCGGGCAGGCGCTTGGGCCGATCAAAATATTGCGCCCCGCCGATCCCTGGTTTGCGCTTTCGCACTATCGGCAAAAGCTGTCAGCGCATGTCCAGATGCAAATGGCAGGCGCTGCCGGAGCGATCGGAGCGACGTTGGCCACGGGAGATCGCGGTGCGATCGCGGAAGAGGATGCCGAAGCCATGCGGCGCAGCGGACTGGCGCATCTGCTGTCGATCAGCGGCTTGCATGTCACTGCTATTGTTGGCGCCGTCTATCTTTTGATCCTCAGAATTCTCGCGATCTTTCCACCACTGGCCCTCCGCTTTCGCTTGCCGGTCCTGGCTGCTGGATGTGCGGCCCTGGCGGCGGTCATCTATACGCTGATGACGGGCGCGCAAGTGCCGACGATTCGAGCCTGTGTGGCCGCGTTGCTGATCTTGGTCGCTTTGATGCTGGGGCGGAGCGCCATAACCTTGCGAATGGTAGCGGCTGGCGCCTTGTTTGTGCTTATCCTCTGGCCTGAAGCGCTTGTCGGCCCTAGCTTTCAGTTAAGCTTCGCGGCAGTCACCGCGATTATCGCGCTGCACGAGCATCCCAAAATCAAATTGCTCTTTGCCTTGCGCGAAGAACCTTTGCTCCGGCGGCTGGGGCGGATCATATTCTCGCTGTTTCTGACTGGTTTGGTGGTTGAAATCGCGTTGATGCCGATCGCCTTGTTCCATTTCCACAAAGCCGGGCTCTATGGTGCGCTCGCCAATATTATTGCCATTCCGCTGACAACCTTTGTGATCATGCCATTGGAAGCGCTGGCGTTGTTGTTGGATGGCGCGGGATTGGGCGCTCCGGTCTGGTGGCTATGCGAAAAGGCCTTGAGCAGCCTGATCGCGCTGGCGCATTTTGTATCCAGTCGCCCGGGGGCAGTGACTCTGTTGCCATCCCTGCCGATCATGGCGTTTGGACTGGTCTTGCTGGCCGGTATGTGGTTTTGTCTGTGGCGGGAACGCTGGCGTCTATGCGCCTTGATCCCTGTCATCATCGGCGTCTGGATGATCTATACCAACCGCGCGCCGGATATCTATATCACCGGCGACGGACGGCATGTCGCTATCCGCAACGATCAAGACGAGCTGGCAATGCTGCGCACCCGAAGTGGGGACTTCATTCGCGATATGATCCTGGAAAATGCCGGCATTGATGGGCAATCGCAAGCGCTAGAAAATTGGCGTGATGCGCAATGCAATGCCGATGCGTGCCTCGTCACATTGACCCGCAACGGCCGTGAATGGACGCTTTTGGCGACCCGCAGCTCTCATTATATCTCCGCTTTGGCTTTGTCCGCTGCATGCCGCAGAGCCGATATTGTCGTTAGTGAACGATATCTGCCCGCAAGCTGTCAGCCACGCTGGATCAAAGCGGATAGAAATCTTCTTTCACGGGTCGGAGGCATGACTATCGATCTGGAAAAGAAGCGTATCTCAACAGCTCTTGCGTGGTCCGGCAAGCATGTCTGGACCCGTTATCGGTCGGATGATCCAATCGCAAAAGACATGGTTGCCAAAGGCAATGTCTCCAAAGACAGGGAACCGCGTGATACAGATCAGTAACGCCGCAGCAATCCTGCCATTTTTCCCTGGATACGGACTTCTCCGGCACCATAGCGCTGTGGCTCATAGGCCGCATTGGCCGGGTCGAGTTGTACATTGCCGCCATCTTTGCGGAGATATTTTAGCGTCGCTTCTTCTTCATGGATAAGCGCCACAACAATCTCTCCGTCACGCGCGACTTCGGTTTTCTGGATGAGCGCAAAATCTCCATCGAGGATACCGGCGTCAATCATCGAGTCCCCCGATACTTCGAGCGCATAATGTTCGCCGGGGCCAAGCAACGCCGCCGGAACGCTGAGCGCGGACTGGCCTTCCATCGCCTCGATCGGAGCGCCGGCAGCAATCCGCCCGTGCAAGGGAATTTCTAGAACATCATTATTGGCAGCCGGGGCAGGGGCTGGATTGGACACAACCTCACGAACAGGCGTTTCGGGTCGCAGGCTCACCACATTCGAGGGCGTGATTTCCAAAACTCCGCCTTCCGGCAATTTCAAAACTTCAAGCGCGCGGGCACGGTTGGGCAGGCGGCGGATGAAATCCCGTTCCTCCAGCGCACTGATCAAACGGTGAATGCCGGATTTCGATTTCAGGCCAAGCGCCTCTTTCATTTCCTCAAACGAGGGTGAGACGCCGCTATCCTTCAATCTATCATCAATGAAGCAAAGAAGTTCGTGTTGCTTTTGTGTGAGCATGGCCGATATCCTGTTCTTGGAACGAATGCGGAACAATTAAGAAACAAAACGGGCCAAGTCAAGCGGGAAGTGAATAGTCTAAAGGCAAAATGATAGGCGGCATATTAAAATCAATTTGCACTCTTGGTTGCGGCTAAGCGCTTGCCATCCGCGCACCAGCCAGCAAAAGGGCGCCGCCTGCGACGCGATTGACCAGCCTTACAATCCATATTTTGACGCTGCCACCCGTCAACCGATCGCCGGCATAGGCATAGAGGCTGTAAGAGACCAGATCGAGCACGACTGTCGTTGCGCCCATGATCAGAATTTGGGGCATGATGGGTTTGGAAATATCGAGAAATTGAGGAAGAATTGCGGCAAAATATAGCAATGCCTTCGGGTTCGCAAACTCGACGATAAAGCCTTTGCCAAATAGCGACACAGCGGATTGTGTCTTGCCCGTCCCAAATTGAATGCCGCCGGTTTTGCTGAAAATCGCTGATAATCCGAGATAGACCAGATAAGCGACGCCAACCCATTTTATCACACCAAAGATGAATGACGATGCGATCAGCAGCGACGCGATACCGGTTGCCGACAATATGAAATATACCGCATTGGCCGCTGCCACGCCCAGCACACCAAAAGTCGCGCGCCTGTGGCCATTGCCGGCTCCCTGGGCGGCGATCGCGATTGCTGCCGGGCCGGGAACGAAGATCACGACTGCAGTGGTAAACATAAAGACCAGATAGATTTCCAGTTCCATAAAAACTCCTATTGCAGAATATTGTTCGATGAAATATAAGATATGACTAACAAAATTCAGCTACAAGGATATTTCGACTTATGGACAAAGATACGAATAATATTCAGCAAAAACGGCCATCGGAACTGGTTCTCGACGATACGGACCGAAAATTATTAACCGCGCTGACCGAAGATTCGTCCCAATCCTATTCCGAGCTCGGCGCGAAAGTGCATCTATCGGCGCCAGCGGTCCATGAACGGGTCAAGAAAATGAAGGTGGCCGGTGTGATCAAAAAACACACGATCAGCTTGGATGGCACGAAAATAGGCCGTCCGTTTCTCGCTTTCATTCATGTGAATTATACCGGTGCCAAAGCGAGAGAAAATTTTGCAAGACTGGATGAAGATGCCGATGTGGAAGAAGTCCACAGCGTGGCCGGAGACTCCTGCTTGTTGGTAAAAGCCCGGTGCAAAGATACAAATGCCCTGGACGAGCTATTGGGACGCATGCGAGAGTTTGGGGATGTCACCAATACGCGGAGCCATGTTGTGCTGACCACCTTGTTCGAACGCGGCCCGCAAGCGATGCTGGAGTAGGATCTGGCAGATGCGCAGCGAATTGGCGACATGCAGCCCATGAAGCAAATCCTAAAGCCGATTAATTGCCATGACGCTCATATCCGGTTTCGCGATGTAGCAGACATAGCGCTAATGTCCGCTTTGGGCGCAAAAGCGTACGTTGGACAATTCAGAATTGCTGTTGATATTCTATTGAACCTCGACTTCGAAATAGACGGTCTTAGCTGAGCCAGCCGCAAGAGATCCGATGGTTGCCATAATGGTATCAGCTACATAGCTTCCACCAATTGCTCCGTCATCATTGCACGTTGAGCCGTTTGCAGTTCCTGCGACCCTAATACTGCCAGGAACAAACGATATCGGTAACGCGCTAATGTTATCGGAAACAGCTACTGACGTTTTGTTTGCGCCGTTAGCCGGATTGGTTACGATAATGCAATAGCGCAAATGAGCCCCCGGAATGGCTTTTGGATTTATCGTACCATGGACTGGATCATATAGAATTTGACTTTGCTTGACCGGAACCACGGCTTCATAGCGGCATACAGGTATATAGATCCGGTCTAGATTGAAGTCGTCAGAGACTCCATTGCTGCCCGACATTACGAAACTGATGTCCGGCATGACCGTGCCATTGAACGGCACAATCAAAGAAATTGTATTCCACTGGCTAAGGGCTCCATTCCCCCCCGGATTATAATAGGTAAGTCCCGTTCCAGTACCGAGAGTTGCACCATTGAACAGCGCACCGGTGGCATTTCCGGCACTAGTGCCGTTAAAGGTACTAATCGTCATGTAGGTCGTTCCATTAACAACAACATCCAATGTTGCCGTATAGCTCTGCGTGCCGCCGGCCTGCCGCCAACCCATATCAAAATAGATTTGCAGGCCCGTGTCGGAATATGACACCAGATCATCCGAAATCTTACCGATCTCCAAGGTGTCATTCGCCCCGTCATCTTCATTGATAACAAATGCCCTCAATGTATCGGTTGGATAACTGTTGGCTTCATTTCCAGTTGGAGCGGCAGCGCCATTTACGACCGCAGTTCTGGTGTTGTACACTGTGCCATAAACTCCGGGGTCTAGCGATTGGTTAAATTGCCAACTTCCCGTTGAAACATAGCTGTTCAGGCCGCTGTCAAAGGTGGGGTTTTGGACCAAATTGAGTGGCGCTGTACAATTTTCTGCCTGAAGGGGCAGATGCCAGAGCATAGCAACGCTTATGAGCACTAATATTTTTACAAATCTAAAGGCCAGCATAGAGATTTTCGTACCTGATCGTTGTCATCTCAATATACGGCGAGTTGCCCAGCAAACTAATAGTCCAAACATCGTTTCTGAGAGCAATGCGTCGATTTTGTTCAGAATACTAAATCGAAAAGCAGTCAGTAAATTATTATTATGTCCATTTTGGTCCCCAAAACCGTTCCATAAGTTGCACACCATTCAATCGGGTATGTTGCAAACGCTGCCAATGCCCGCTTTCGGGATGAAGCGAACATTTGATATGTCGAGAATCGTTGTTGCCTTCTGTTGCATCCGGCAAACGGAACCATCCACTACCCGAATTCCATAATGCTTGACTTAATTGCAAAAACACCTATGTTGCATCGCAGCAAAAGCGGCAGTTTAATTGACCGTCTGGCGAGAGTTCTGCGTGAGAGGTGACAAGATCATCTCGAACCTATCGCCTTCATTGCTTCTTTTTATGTCCGGCAGCCTGATCACGCGGGTCGTCTTAACAGACGGCGAACACGCGTATAGCTTCCATGCTGTGCGCTGGAAACTTGCTGCTATTACAAGGTATTATTTTTGACTAAATTTTCTGATTTCGCACTGGCGGAACCAATCCAAAAACGTGTGGCCGAAGGCGGTTACACCACTCCCTCCCCGATTCAACAGCAGGCCATTCCGCCGGCGCTGGAAGGCAAAGATATTCTCGGTATCGCGCAAACTGGTACCGGTAAGACCGCTGCTTTCTCGCTGCCATCTATTCACCACTTGCTGAACGACAAGAAACGCGCTGGCCGCTTCGAATGCCGCATGCTTGTGTTGGCGCCAACCCGCGAACTCGCGCGGCAGATCGCCGACAGCATGATTGGCTACTCCAAGGGCCTCGGTCTTTACGTAACATCTGCCTTTGGCGGGGTGCCGATCAATCGGCAGAAGCGCGTGTTGGAACGTGGCGTAGACGTATTGGTGGCAACACCGGGTCGTCTGCTGGACCTCATCGATCAGCGCTATCTGACTTTGTCCAAAGTAGAAATATTGGTGCTCGACGAAGCCGACCAGATGCTGGATCTCGGGTTTATCGTTCCGCTGAAAAAGATCGTTCCGATGCTTCCCAAGAAACGGCAGAGCCTGTTCTTCTCGGCAACCATGCCCAAGACCATCTCGCAGTTGGCAGACCAGTTTCTGACCAACCCGGTGCAGGTTTCGGTTGCACCGCAGTCGACGACTGCTGAACGGGTGGACCAGAAGGTTACCTATATCAATCAGGACGACAAGCAGCGTTTGCTGAAGGATTTCATCAACAAAGAAAATCCGGATCATATGCTGGTGTTCACACAGACCAAACATGGTGCAGACAAGGTTGTGAAAAATCTGATGGCTGTGGGTATCCACTCCGCTGCCATCCACGGTAACAAGAGCCAGCCACAGCGCGAACGCGCTTTGGGTGACTTTAAGAAGGGCAAGATCAATATTCTTGTCGCCACCGATATTGCGGCGCGCGGTATCGATGTCGATGGCATTACCCATGTCATCAACTTCGACATGCCCAATGTGTCCGAGCAATATGTACACCGGATCGGCCGGACAGCGCGGGCAGGGGCCAGCGGTATTTCTTACTCGCTCGTAGCCCCGGATGAACGCCAGTTCCTGCGTGATGTTGTGAAACTGACCGGTGTGAAGCCAGAAGTCATCGCTTTGCCAGACGGCTATGATGAACCGCCTCGGGAAGAAGTCGCGCCGCGGATCTATGGCCAGAAACCTAAGAAATATGGCGCAAAGCCAACCCGCGGCGGACCACCGAAGAACAAGCACAAGTCCCGCAAAGGCCGCCCCGGCGGCGGTGGCTCAGGACGCGGTGGCCCCGGCTCCGCAGCCAAAGGCGACGGGCCGAAACATTGGAACAATGGTGCAAAGTCGTTCAAACGCCGTCAGGCGCGGAAAGCGGACGCCTAGATTATTCAGAGATAAGCGCGTTGCTCTCCGCAAGCGCGCGGATCTCTTGATCGTCCATATCCAACCAATCCTGAAGCGCGGCGACATTATGTTCGCCGCGCTTTGCGGTTTTGGCGTCGCTATCAATGCCGCTTTTCGATTTTGAAAAGCGATAGGGCGACTGGACGGTCCGGCGCTGGTTGCCATCATCGTCGGTGACATCGACAATCGAGCCGAGCGCTTTGACGCTGATCTGTTCATAGATGTCAGGCCCGAATGGGAAAACTTCACCCCAGGCGAGATTGAGCCGGTCGAGAGAGGCTGTCAGCGCTTCGAAACTCTCATAGCAAAGAATATGCTGTTCCATCGCTTCATGGCGCAGCCTCACTTTCGTGGGGATATCGGCACCTTCTGGCGTAGGGTCCTGCAAGCCATCTTTCGTGGAGAACATGACCCACAGCCACTTCATGTCACCGGTGATCAATATCTGGCGGCCTTCGGGAGCTTTCCAGACCAATGTCTCGGGCGGTTTTGGCCAGAGATCATCCAAAGCGAAATGGGCGTAGTCGTCTGACGAGTGCAGGACATTGAGCATAGCCAAATCAATATGCTGTCCTTCGCCCGTCTGATCCAGCGTGCGCAAGGCGGATAATATCGCGATTATCCCGTGCAGGGAGCTGTAGCTGTCTGCCATCGCAAATTGCATGTCGGTCGGCTTGCCGCCGCTCGTTTCTGCTTGCCGGGCGATCAGTCCGCTTTCCGCGTGCAGGACCGGCGCATAGGCTGCGCGGCCGCGTTCGGGGCCATTTTGACCATAGCCTGATATGGAAAGCATCACGAGCTTTGGGTTGGTCTTTGAAAGATCGTCCCAACCAAGTCCGAATTTATCCATCACGCCGGGACGGAAATTCTCAACAACAATATCTGCTTCGGCTGCCAGCCTGTGTATCAGGTCGTGCGCGCCTTCAGCCTTCAAGTCGACGCAGATATTCCGTTTGCCAATATTGAGTTGCAGATAGTTCCCGCTCACGCCGCTATCCCGCCTCGCAAGCTTCCGTGTCACATCACCTTCGGGCGGCTCCACCTTGAGGACATCGGCTCCGAGATCGGAGAGCATGCGGGTGGCATATGGGCCAGCCACAACACGCGAAAAATCGAGAACTTTGAGCCCCGATAACGGAAAATCTGCCATATTTGCCTGACGTTAGAGTTTCATCTGCTGTTTCATGGTCTTTTCCGTACCCGCACCATAAGGGGGAAGGAAACCAGCAATTTTGGCAATGTTGATCTTCGGTTGACGATACACGGCTTTGGCATGGCTGAATTCTTTAAAACCATCCTGCCCAGTATAAGCACCCATTCCAGACGGTCCGACACCGCCAAAAGGCAGGTCATGCTGTGCGATATGGAAGATCACGTCGTTCATGGTGACGCCGCCGGAAATGGTGCGATCCAAGACTTTGCGCTTGTCGCTCTCGGTTTCACCAAAATAATAGAGACCAAGCGGACGGTCATGATCATTCACATAGTCAACAACGTCATCGAGGTTCTGATAAGTTTTGACCGGAAGCACCGGGCCAAAAATCTCTTCCTGCATGACCCGCATATCGTCGTTGACATTTTGTAGGACGGTCAGCGGCATTTTGTTGCTGTTGGTGTTGGAAAAATCCTCATTGCCGGGATTGACGACCGTCTGCTTTGCGCCTTTGAGAACCGCATCGTCGATCAGCCCCTGAAGACGTTCCTGGTGCCGCCCGTTGATCACGGACGTATAGTCATCATTGGCGATAAGCTTTGGATATTGCTCCGCAACATTTGAGGCGATGCCTGCGACGACAGCGTCTTCCTTATCTTGGGGAACCAGAAGATAGTCAGGCGCCAAACAAATCTGTCCGGCGTTCATCATCTTGCCCATGGCGATGCGCTGCGTGGTTTTTTGAATGTCGGCATCGGGGCCAACGATCGTCGGCGACTTGCCGCCGAGTTCGAGCGTGACGGGGGTCAGGTTTCGAGCTGCAGCAGCCATCACATGTTTGGCGATTTCTCCACCGCCCGTGAAGATCAAATGATCCCAAGGAATTTCTGAGAAGGCCTTGCCGGTTTCCGGACCGCCGGTAATTACGGCCATTTCTTCGGGTGCGAAATAATCAGCGACGAGTTTCTTGACCAACTCGCCTGTCTCTGGACAGAATTCAGAAAATTTGATGATCACCCGATTGCCTGCGCCAAATGCTCCAATGGCGGGGTCAAAGGCGAGGTTGATCGGGAAATTCCACGGCGCGATAACACCGACAACACCCTTGGGCTGAAATTCAACCTGACCGCTTGCACCGAGCAGGCCGAGCGGAAAGTCCATCTTCCGCTTTTCAGGCCGCATCCATCGTTTCAAATTCTTCTTATGATCTTTGGCATGGCCGACGACTGACATCAGATCGGTCATCACCGTCTGAACGCTGCTGCGATGTCCGAAATCATTGGATACAGCCTCGCACAGCGCATCTTGATTCTCTAAAATCATTTTTGCGGTGCGGTTGATCCGGTCCATCCGGGATTCAAAGCTGACCGGCAATTCCGCATGAAACGCATCGCGTTGGGCTTGGAACACTTTCATAATCTCGTCTTTGCTGACTTCGCCAGCGGCTGCTTCCAATGCTTCCATTTTCGCTCTCCCAAGGGCAGGGCGATAGCGCCCCGCCAAAATCGATTTCAATTGCGCACTTAAACTGTTTTTTGGCGTATTGTCGAGGGTGAAACGGCTATTGGGCTAGCGCGTCGATGGCAGCAGCAGTGGCTACCAGTTGTTTGGCTTGGCTGAAGTGCAGAAGTTCGGTCATCTTTCCGTCCACCACGATAACGCCTTTGCCGGCATTGATCGGGTCTTTGAACGCGGCAATGATCGCCTCGGCTTCGGCAATGGCATCTGCATCGGGAGCAAAGGTCCGGTTTGCGGTGTCAATCTGTGCCGGATGGATCAGGCTCTTGCCATCAAAGCCGAGGTTCTTGGCTTCCAGACATTCTGCTTCGAGGCCCGCGGGATCATTAAAGTCATTGTAAACACTGTCGATGATGTTGATGCCATAGGCGCGTGCGGCGATTACTGCCTGGGTCATCACCGGTCCAAAAATGGCGCGATCGTGGCCCGCCCGCATTTCTTTGGCCAAATCGTTGAATCCCATGACAAAGCTAGTCAGGCGTTTCTGCTGACCAAGCGCTGCAATTTCCGAGAGATTCAAGATCGCGAGCGGCATTTCGATCATCGCCCACAATTGCGTCTCGACCTCCGGATCCCAGCCGTCCATGAGGCTGGTAATCTGCTGGATATCATCCGCGCTCAATATTTTCGGTACCAGAACGGCGCTGGCTTTGCTTAAACAGACTTGTTTAAGATCCTCGGCAAACCAGGGCGTGTCCATCGCATTGATCCGAACAACCAGTTCACGCTCGCCATATTCATCAGATTGCAAAGCAGCACAGGCCTGTACCCGGGCGTCTTGCTTCGCATCCGGCGCCACAGCGTCTTCGAGATCGAATATGATCGTGTCCGCAGAAAGGGTTTTTGCCTTTTCCAGCGCGCGCTGGTTGGATGCCGGCATGTAAAGGCAGGAGCGGCGCGGGCGAAAATTTGTCTCGGTCATACAAAACTCTAACATCGGTGGCGAATCTCGGAAAGGCCAAAATACGGTTTTAATCCGAAGCCTAAGATAGAAATTTTACCACATATTAACCATCCCGATGCCATGGCTTTCTGTGCACAGACAAGATGCTGCACCAGAAGGGAAACGCCAATTTCATGAAGCACGACCATAAATTTGGATCGGTTGATGCGGATGGAGTTGCGCTAGACGGGCAGTTGCTGGCAGATCAAGCCGCGGATGCACGGCATTTTTCGAGAGATTCTAGCCCCGATGCAGGCTCTGCCAACAACAAGAAGCAGGTCAGAAGAACAATCGGCCTTGCTCTGCTTTTATCTGATATCATCGCTATAGCTATTGCTTTTGTGACGGCAGATATCTTCCGGCACGGGGAACTGACGCATCAGCAATCCTTGTTGCTGGCGGTCATTCTACCAATTTTCGCGACGATTACCCTGTCGAAAGACGGCTATAGTGCAGACGCCACCATCGATTTCAATTTTGGAGTCCGCAAAGCAATTACCGGCTTTCTGCTAGCGGCAGGCTCTGTATTGCTATTCGCCTTTGCATTAAAAACCAGCGAAGAATTTTCCCGATTGATGTTCGGTTTGGCGGTCATCATCACCATTGTGACACTGACCTTGTCTCGTCATTTTGTTACGAAAATAGGCCAGCACAAATTGGGTAAGAATCCTTTTGCGACCCTGTTGATTGATGAAGGTGATCCGGCCTCCATGACATTTGGCAATGCGCAATCCGTATCGCCTGTTCCATCGGATCATGATGCTTTGCTCAGGCTCGGCCAAATCGCCCGCAATATGGAGCGGGTGATCGTCAAATGCGCGCCGGAAAACAGAGCCAAATGGGCGTTCGCAATGAAATCTCTGAATATTCACGGCGAGATTCTTACCGAGGAATTGACGGAACTGGCGCCGCTCGCTTTGACTGCGATCGACGGCAAGCCCGCTTTGCTTCTCAGCTGCGATCCTTTGAGTTTGCGGCAACGCTTGTCCAAGCGCGTGCTGGATCTATCCATCGTGTTCCTGGCGCTGCCCTTTGCCTTGCCGGTTATCTTGATTGCCGCATTGGCAATAAGGTTAGAGAGTCGCGGCCCTGCATTTTTTCTGCAAAAGCGGATCGGTCTCGCCAATCGCAATTTTACCATTTGGAAGCTGCGTTCCATGCGTTTGAATGCTGTCGGTGCGGATGGAGAGAAATCGACCCAGCGCGACGACGATCGTCTGACAAGGGTCGGATCTTTCATAAGAAGCACCAGTATCGACGAACTGCCACAATTGTTTAACGTGCTCATTGGCGACATGAGCATTGTCGGCCCGCGTCCCCATGCCGCCGGTTCAACAGCGGACAATCGCTTGTTCTGGGACATTGACGGGCGCTACTGGCATCGCAACGCCGTGAAGCCGGGCCTTACAGGATTGGCACAGGTCAGGGGCTTCCGCGGCGCAACCCATGCAAAAGTTGATTTGGTCAACCGTCTGCAAGCAGATTTAGAATATCTGTCAAACTGGTCCTTCTGGAAAGATCTCGGGATCATATTGAAGACCTTTGCCGTTTTGATGCACAAAAACGCATATTGAAGTCATCGCCTAAGCGCTAAAATGATATGGTTTCACGTCGTGCAATTCCGCGATTTTTAAACGGCCATTAGCAGTTTCTTAACCATATTCCTCGAAGGATTCTTTCTATGAAAATCCTTATCCTCGGTATCAATTACGCGCCGGAATTGACCGGTATTGCGGTCTATACGACGGGCCTTGCGCGCGATCTGGTGGCGCGTGGTCATCAGGTCGAAATAGTTACCGCTCCGCCTTATTATCCAGATTGGAAAATTGGCGCAGGCTATTCAGCTTGGCGCTATACGCGTGACAATGAAGCAGGTGTGCAAATCACGCGTTGCCCCCTGTACAT
Organism: Parasphingorhabdus sp.; assembly: GCF_039982395.1. Taxonomy (GTDB): domain Bacteria; phylum Pseudomonadota; class Alphaproteobacteria; order Sphingomonadales; family Sphingomonadaceae; genus Parasphingorhabdus. The sequence goes on along the minus strand of NZ_JBDWYO010000006.1, from coordinate 603,672 downwards.
TCCCGAAAACCCCAGCGGCGCAAAGCGAGTTCTGCACCATATTAGTTTTGGCATATCGTCGCTTTTCCCGATGATCGCTCGCGGTTTCCGGATGCGGCCAGACGTTGTTTTTACCGTCTCCCCATCGCTATTCTCTGGTCCGATAGGTGCTTTGGTTGCGCGCATGACGGGTGCGAAACAATGGTTGCATATTCAGGATTTCGAGATCGAAGCAGCATTTGCAACGGGACAGATAAATTCCGAAGGCCGGATTAAGCGATGGGCGCAATCGTTCGAACGTTTTTGCCTTTCATTGCCAGACAAGGTGAGCAGCATTTCGGCAGCCATGTGTGAGAAGCTTGAAGCCAAGGGCGTTCTGCCCGCTGATATCTATCAACTAAACAATTGGGCTGATATCGACGCGATCAAACCCCAAGAAGAATCCTTGTTCCGTAAAAAGTGGAATATTGAAACACCACATGTGGCGCTTTATTCTGGCAGCATCTCTGAAAAGCAGGGCCTGGAGAATTTGGTTGAGACGGCCCGCCGTCTGGAAGGCCGGGGAGACGTTACCGTCGTGATATGCGGGAACGGTCCCAATCGCGCCAAGCTTGAAAAAAGTGCCTCCGGCTTAGAAAATATCCAGTTTCACGAACTCCAAAAATTTGAAGATCTGAATGAGCTTCTATCTTTGGCCACGATCCATCTTCTGCCCCAGAAGAGGGATGCCGCCGATCTGCTATTGCCATCAAAGCTTGCAAATATGCTGGCCTCTGGCCGTCCGGTCGTGGCTGGAGCCGCTGCGGGAACCGGGCTTGCTGATGCGGTTTCCGGATGCGGTTTTGCGGTCGAACCAGATAGCGCCGACGCAATGGTGAGTGCCATCGTCAAATTGCTGGAAGATCCCACGATGCGCGCCGAATGTTCGCAAGAGGCGCGGCGACGGAGCTTAAGGGATTGGTCCAAATCTCAAATCATTCTTGATCTGGAGCGCGCTCTAGGTCAGATGCCTGCTGCAAATAATCCACCACAAGCTTTTGATAAATCAGAAATTTCACGGAGGCCAGGATGAACTTCGGCAAAGCTTTGCGGGCGTCTTGCGACCCGGCTTACTGGAACGCTCTGTCTCGCGGCGTTGTGCCGACGATTGAGCATATTCCGGCGTTGGACGGTCTCCATCCCGATACGATTATCGATGTCGGCGCGAATAAAGGGCAGTTTTCGGCAATGGCTGCAAAATTATGGCCCAACGCGCAGTTGATCGCGTTCGAACCGATCCCGGACCAAGCAGACAAGTTTGAGAGCCATCTCGGAACGCGCGCAACCGTGCATCGATGCGCCCTGGCCGCTGAGCAAAGCGCAATGGATCTGCATATTGCCTCGCGTGCGGATTCGTCTTCCTTGCTGCCGCTCGATGATCGCCAGAAATCTATGTTCGACATGGAAGAAGTGGGATTGCTGACCGTTCCGGTTCGTCGTCTGGACGAGATCGTAACCGCAGAAAATATTCCGGGACGAGCATTGCTGAAGATTGATGTGCAGGGATTTGAGTATGAAGTGCTGCTTGGCGCCAAGGGTCTTGTAGGGGTGATCGAATGGATTTTTGTAGAAGCATCCTTCATGGAATTATATACCGGACAGCGCCTGTTCCCTGAAATTGAGCAACTGCTCAACGGCTATGGCTATGAAGAGATCGGGCGCTTCAATATGGTAACAGATGACAGGAACAATCCGGTTCAGGCCGATATGTTGTTCCGCAAACTATAGGGGCCACACATGCTAAGATGGATAATCGGTCTCACCAAGCCCGTGCGCTACAAAGTCGAGGATATGCTTTATCGACGGTCTTCTGAAAAGGAGCATCTCGCTGGCTTGAAAGACAAATATAAGGGAAAGCCTCTGCTAATTGTGGGCAATGGTCCCAGCATCAACAAGACTCCCCTGGAGCGCTTTAACGCGATTGCTTCCATCGGAATGAACAAAATCGACATGTTATTCGATCGGTCCACTTGGCGTCCATCGCTGATAATGTGCACCAATAATCTTGTGGTCAAACAGCATAGCGAGGGTTTCTCCGCCAGTGAAATCCCTATCTATCTTGCTTGGAAAAGCCGCTGGTTCCTCAAGAAACGCAGTCCTTCTATCCGTTTTTTCAACCTGCGCAATGATGAAGAATTTAGCGGTGACGTCAGCATGGGCATGGGGTCCGGCGCAACGGTAACCTATGCCGCATTGCAGTTGGCATATCATATGGGCGCCAACCCGGTCATCATTGTCGGCGTCGACCATAGTTTTGATAAATCCGGATCCGCCAATATTTATGAAAAGCGGAGCGGAGCGGACAATAATCATTTCGATCCGAACTATTTCAAAGACGGCAGCTATTGGGGCGTTCCCAACCTGGATGCCAGCGAAGAAGTGTTTCTGAAAAGCCGGGTCGCTTTCGAGCAGGATGGTCGGAAAGTCTACGACGCCACGATCGATGGCAAGCTTCAGATTTTCGAGAAAATCGGCATCGACGAAGCGGTTGCGCTAGTGGATTCCTGACGGCATAGGCTGGCGTCTAGCCAAGCCAATAGATCTGAGGCGCGAGCAGCAGCATAGCGGCTCCAATCGGAAGCACTATCGCCCATATATCACGCTGCAAAGCATATCCGAACGCCCTTAAAGTCAAGGATCTGGCGTATATGGCATAGGGAATTGCTGCGCCAACCTGAATGGCGGCAAATAAGGTCAAGCTTGGCCGATCGACAAACATCAAAGGCATCAGGTACAGGCAGCCAAATAGTCCATTGGCGATGTGAAGTTTGATCTCGTTTGTCACAGCGAAAAGATGCAAATGGGTGGCGCCAAAACGGGCTATCATTGTGGCGATCGCCAGCATCAGCCAAATCGAAACCGGAACAAAGCCAATATCGACGCCTATGGCATGTGCGACAGCAAATGCGATTGGCACCGGCACGAGCATCGCGGCCGTCAGCCACGACGATTTCAGGATGATCCGGTCCGCTAGTTCTAGAAGTTTTTGCTCGTTTCCATTGGCATAATATGCGGCCATTGCTGGCATCGCGCCATAAAGCGGCGACATTGCAAATTGTTGGATGAACCCCAGGATATTGAGAGCCAGCAAGAAGGCGGCAAGATCAGAAGCGGATGCATATTGGGCAAAAATAAACCCGCCGCCATATAGGGTAAACATGCCGGCGAAAGTACCAATTGTTCCACGCCACGCGCGTTGCCAGACGAGGGACAGAATGGGTTGCTCATTCTCGCTCTGGATTTTCGAGCTTGTACATTCAAATCCATGTTTCCGGGCCCATCGCCGGACGACAAAATACTGTACGACAAATGGCGCATAGAGGGATGCGAGGCCGATGACCGGGTTGTGCGTGATCCATAGCAATAGGGGGGTTAGCAATGCGCCTGCCAACCAGGTGCACGCTTCTGCCCTTCGCGCGGAGGCCGTCTCGCCAACCGCAAAAAGGAAGGCCATCAAAGGTTGAACCAGCAAGCGCAAGATCGACAATATGATGAAGGCTGCCCACATCATCCAGCCCTGCTCAACGTCGGGCAGGGCCGACAGGCTACGAGAGATAATGGCAGTGCCGCCGGTTGTTGCGAACAGCAGCCACAGAACGGTGAGGGCCAAAAAGACGATACGCAACTGTCCATTCACACGGGCCATTAGTCGACGATTGGGGCCGGATGTTTGTGTTGCCTGATGGTCCGCCGTTGAACCCGTCAGTCGATCTGATCCGGCAAAGGCATATGATAGCATTTGCATAGATATCGTCGGGAGACTGCCGCTCAATGCACCGATGATTGCCTGGAATGTGATGATCAGCAGCCAGAATGACACGACGCTTGTGTCAAAATATGCGTAAAGCACGGGCAGGGGGAGGGCCATTGCTAGCGCACGGGCAACGACGGATGAGGCCGTCATTGCGCCCGGTGAATGCCAATAATGTCTGACGACCTTTAGCATTTCGCTATTCTATTCACCGAAAATTCGGGGATAGACCTGTTTGGCCAGATCATGGATATTGTCGACGGCAAGCATCTCAAATTTGGGTTGGTCGCGAAAGGCGATAAGATTGCCCCATCCTTCGGGATCCAGCGTATCGACCGTTGCTGAGAAGCCTTTCCAACTATGCTGCGCGCCATATTCGCTAATGGGCTGCCATTCGGAAAGGGTGATTTTATAACCACGCTCGCTGAGATATGCGTAAAGGTCCGAGACAGTATATCCCAATGGCAAAGTCTTCGAATTCTCATATTCACAGATGATGACATCCGGTGCTGCAGCATCCCAGTCAATGCCCTTGATTGCGAAAAAGTCGAAGCCTTCAATGTCTATTTTGAGAAAGTCGATCGCGGCCAATCCATAGTCTTGAACGACATTGGCCATGGTCGTGACTTCCACCGTTCCCGCCTGTTCGTGACTCTCATGAAATGCAGACAAGCCACTGATACCCGAGCTTTGCTCGCTGGCAAAAAACGGCTTTGCGGCTTCGGCATGATCAGACACGGCGCGGGTATCGATTTGAACCCGCGGATGATCGCCGAAGGCGGCATCCAGATGTTGCCGGTTTTTGGGATCTGGCTCAAAGGCGACAATGTCCCAGCCTAGATCCACAAACATCGCCAGTTCGATACCGAAGTGAGCGCCGACATCTACCATATTGCCTTCATGACCCGTCCGCCGAAAAATCTCATGGATCAGGCGCACTTCATCAAATTGGTCGCGTCCGGCAAGCTGTTTCAAGCGGCGAACCATGCTGTCTCCCAGCAGGCGGCGAAGTTTGTCTTTTAACACAGGCTTGGTGATCTCCATGAGGCGACGGTCGAGAGCTTAAACCACAAATGGCTTATGAACTTATTAACCATAAGAATAAGTTTTCGTTAACCATTTTGGCATAGGCCAGATTTTAGAGCAATTCGATGGATATTAGCATCATCATCCGCACGCTGAATGAAGCGAAATGGTTGCCCGATCTGCTGCAAGCGGTTCGGCAGCAAGAGTTGCGTGGTTTGTCCTGCGAAACCGTATTGGTGGATTCCGGGTCAACCGATGGAACGCTGGAAATAGCCGCGTCGTTCGGTTGCAAAATTGTCAAAATTGAAAAATCGAAATTCACCTTTGGTCGCTCGCTCAACTATGGTTGTGAAGCGGCGAGAGGGCGCTATTTGGTACTGATTTCCGGACATTGCGTGCCTGTTGGCAAAGACTGGCTTTTTAACCTCTGTCAGCCTCTGGAAGACGATATATGTGACTATGGCTACGGCCGTCAGATTGCGCGTGCAGGCTATTCCAAATATTCCGAAAAATGCCTGCTTCTCAAATATTTTCCGGACAGTTCAAAACTGCCGCAGGGCGATTTTTTCTGCAACAATGCGAATAGCGTGTTGCGCCGGGATACTTGGGAAAAATACCGTTTCGACGAAGAAGTCACCGGCCTTGAAGATATGGCGCTGGCCAAACAGCTCTGGTTAGATGGCGGAAAAATTGGCTATGCGGCGGATGCCGTGGTTGAACATATCCATGAAGAAAGCTGGGCGCAAATCCGGCGCAGATACGAGCGCGAAGCAATCGCTCTGCAAGGGATCATGCCCGAAATTCACGTCAGTTTTTCAGACTTTCTGAGATATACCGCCACCGGTATTTTGTTCGATAGTGCCGCTGCTTTGCAGGAACGACGTTTTCTTTCGCATATTGGTGAAATCATCATGTTCCGGACCATGCAATATTGGGGAACCTGGCGCGGCAATAACGATCATCGCAAGCTTTCGCGGGAAGCGAAGGAAAAATATTTTTATCCCCGATCAACCGAAAGGTCACCGTCACGTGGTTCAGAATTTTCAAACCGTCGCGCTTCTGCCGATGAAGGCGCATAGCGAACGGGTCTCTGGCAAGAATTTCAGAAAATTTGCTGGCAAGCCGCTGTTTCGTTGGGTGCTGGACGCACTGCTCGGAGCTGGGGCGATTGATGCGGTTGTGATCAACACAGATGCGCGTGAAATTTTGGCCGACAACGGATTGCACGACGGCGATGCCGGCGGCCGTATCATAGTCCGGGATCGCAAACCGGAAATTTGCGGAGATTTTGTCTCGATGAACCTGGTGCTCGCCGATGATATTGCGGCGGTTGCTGCAGAAAATTATGTGATGACGCACACAACCAATCCGTTGCTGCAAAGCAGTACGATCGAGCGTGCCTTGTCGAAATATCTTACTGCCAAAGAACAATCTAAGGCGGACTCTCTGTTTACCGTCAACAAGGTGCAAACCCGTTTCTATCGCGAAGACGGTTCAGCCGTAAATCATGATCCGGAAAATCTGATCCGGACCCAGGATCTGGAAGCCTGGTATGAAGAAAATTCAAACCTCTATATTTTTAATCGCGACAGCTTTGCAAAAACCAATGCACGTATCGGTACGCAGCCGATGATGTTTGAAATGGAAACCACGGAATCGGTGGACATTGATGGACAAGCCGAATGGGACATGGCCGAAGCGATCGCGCTATATCAACAGGACAAAGCCCAATGAGCGCACCGATGAAAATTCTCGTGACCTGCCCACCGATGTTGGGTTTGATAGACGAATTTGCCGATGATTTTGCCGCGAATGACCTTGATTTTGTGGCGGCTCCGGTTGTGCAAGTGATGAGCGAAGCCGAATTGATCGATATTCTTCCAGCATATGATGGCTGGATCATCGGCGATGACCCAGCCACCGCAGCGGTTCTCGAAGCCGGCGCCGCTGGCAAGTTGCGGGCGATTGTTAAATGGGGTGTTGGTGTCGACAATGTCGACTTTGATGCTGCGAACCGGCTCGGCTTGCAGTCCACCAACACGCCGGGCGTATTTGGCAAAGAAGTTGCCGATCTGGCGATGAACTATATTGGCGGTTTGGCCCGCCAAAGCTTCTACATTGACCGGGAAATCCGTCAGAATTGCAGCTGGCCCAAACCGGCGGGCATATCGTTGGCGGGCAAGAAAGCAGGCCTTATCGGCTTTGGCGACATTGGTCGCAACACGGCAAAGCGGATGCTCGCAGCGGATATTGATGTGACTGTCTATGATCCTTTTTTTGAAGCGGTCGACGGAATAGACGTGAAGGCAGCGCAATGGCCGGATGGTTTGTCCGAACTCGATTTTCTCGTTTTTACCGCGCCACTCAATGATCAAAGCCGGCACATGTTCCATCGTGGATTGCTTGGCAAGGTTAAGCCAGGTGTGCGTATCGTCAATGTTGGTCGCGGGCCAGTCATCGAGGAGCAAGCCTTGGTCGATGGCTTAAAAGACGGGGTGATCCATTCGGTCGGGCTCGACGTATTTGAAATCGAGCCTTTGCCTGAAGATAGTCCGCTTCGAGACTATCCACTGAATATATTCGGCAGCCACAATGGCTCCAACACGATCGATGCTGTGCAGCGTGTCAGCCGTATGGCAATCGATACTATCGCGAGGTTTTTGCAGAATGACTAAGCCAGCAGCTCTCGTCACCGGTTCCAACGGTGGTATCGGAAAAGCGATTGTTTCAGCTCTGCATGAAGCGGGTTGGTTCGTAATCGGCATGGACCGCAATCCCCATAGCCATTCCAAATGCGATGAATTTATTCATTATGATCTGGCGGACTGCTGTGAAGAAGCCGACTTTCAGACAAATTGCATCGAAAAGATTTTGAAGGCTGCCGGCGATCATCCGATCAAGGCCTTGGTCAATAATGCTGCGGTCCAGATTTTGGGATCGACGGAGGAGATCAAGCCGGAAGAATGGCATGAGACCTTGAAAGTGAATTTGAGCGCTCCTCTTCTTATGTCACAAGCCCTGTTGCCGCATTTGCGTGAAGCGAAAGGATCGATCCTCAATATCGGTTCTGTTCACGCACAGGCGACAAAGAAGCGTTTCGTGGCTTACGCTACCAGCAAAGCGGCTCTTCATGGTTTAACGCGGGCACTGGCTGTTGATTTGGGGCCTCAGGTGCGGGTCAATTGCCTCGCGCCCGCCGCGATTTCGACCGATATGCTGAAAGCCGGATTTGAAGGCAAAGAAAAAGAATTTGCGGCACTGGAAGCCGCCCATCCCGCGGGGCGCATCGGCAATTGCGAAGAGGTCGCGCAAGCCGCGCTCTTCCTGCTTGCTGCCAACACTCCATTTGTGACCGGTTGCTGCTTCTTTCTTGATGGTGGCATCTTGTCTCGGCTACACGATCCTGCATGACGCCAGAAATGCACCTTGTCGGAGACTATCGCGCGCGGCTGGGTGAGGGGGTTTACTGGAGTGCCAACGCGGACGCGTTGTTGTGGGTTGATATCAAGGGTCAGAAGATCATTCGCTTTTGCCCGCAATCCCGAACCGAAGCTATTTGGTCCGTGCCCGAGACAATTGGTTGTATCGTCGATGACCCGTCTGGTTCCGGTTTTCTGGCTGCACTACAATCCGGCTTCGCCGCAATCACATTGCCCGCGGGTTCGACGGAAGCAACCCTATCCCCGATTTGCAATCCTGAATCTGACATTCCGGGTAATCGTTTCAACGATGGTGCCGTGGATCAAGATGGCCATTTTTGGGCCGGGACCATGGATGATGCCGAGGTTGTCGAAAGCGGAAGCTGGTGGCGGTTGGCTCCAGATGGATCAGTGAGCAAGCTGGTCTCAGGATTTAAAATTACCAACGGTCCTGCCTTCTCACCGGACGGTAGATATGTTTTTCTAACCGACTCTTCCAGACAAACGATCTTTCGTGGACGTTATACACCACATGGCGGTATTCAAGACGTCGCTCCTTGGGCGCAATTTACTGCAGAACATGGATATCCTGATGGTATGGCCTTCGGCCCGGAAGGCCATTTGTGGGTAGCGTTCTGGGATGGTGCATGCGTGCGGGCTCTGGATCGAAATGGCGAGATTGTTCACCAGGTTGATTTGCCTGTGCAACGACCAACAAAAATTGCTTTTGCAGGTGACGGAACCGCTTATGTCACAAGTGCTATGGTCGATCCTGCGAAAAACGGTCCGGATGGTCGCTTGCTTACGTTCGGCCTGGCTTGAAAGTTGCCAACGGGACCAGCAGGAATATCATGCTGACCAAGATCGTGAAGTTGTAAAATAGCACGCCGTCCAGCATCGAAAAAGCCAACATCGTGCTGCCACCCAGCAATCCGAATGTCCGCAAGCCAACATCGATATTTTTGTCTAGCAAAAGACGAAAATAGGCGAGCGCCAGCAAGAGCAGCATTGCTGATCCGCCGATCAGACCCCAGTCAAAGATGAACTGGAGAACACTATTATGCGGGTGTTTGAAAAAGCCTTCGGCGGCTACATTGACTCGTTGGAACTGCAGTCCACCATAGCCGAGCCATGGCTGTTCACTGATCAGCCGAAAGGTTTCCAGCCAGATATCGGTGCGGCCGGATGACACTTCAGATGGCTCTCCACTGCCGTTCCAGAAGCGCTGTAGCGCGCCAAACCATCCGATTGTCGGCGCTGGTAAGAGGATCGACAGGATAGAACCTGTTGTGATCGCGGCGACAGTGCGCTGCCAGAACATGCGATTGCGCAAATGGGGGGAGAATAGAACCGCAATGATAATCCCTATGAGAAGGGCCGCAGCAGGGCCGCGTGACCCCAACCAGAGCATGGCTGCGGTGTTGATCATGAGTATCGCGAGATGCGGCTTGATGTAAAATTTTGGCCAAATGGCAATGCTCGCCAAACCAGCGGCAATGGCAGGAGCAAAAATATAACCTGTGTGCCGGATATGGGCGTAGCCGGGGAGGCTGCTTTTCCAGTCATAATCGGAATCCACACCTGCGAGCAGGACAAATGCGATAATGGCCATGCCGGCAAGAGCGGTCGACCCAGCGAGGGCAATGCAAAATTTTCGAACCATTGATAGCAAGTCGACTTGGCGACAGCGGACGAGGTGCACGATGCTGGCCGCACATAATAGATGCACAATCCAGTTGGTTGCCGATGCTATGGCGGGCCCGGAGAATGGTGCCAATGCAGAAGCCGCAACCAATGCGACAATCCAAAGACCCAGGATGAGTTGCACTGGTTTGCCGAGGCTACCGAACAGTTTCGCCGGACTCATTTTGTGCAATAAGGCGACTAATATCACCGCGAACTCCGCATAGAGTGACGGCAACCAATAGATGCGCCAGGTGGATTGCCATGTTGCAAATTCACCGTTGGACGATGTCAGAACCAAAATTCTGAAAAGCGGAATGATCGCCAATAGCAGGAGCCAATTGCGGCCCAGAAAATTGACCAACGCTGGCGGTGACCCAGAGCCTGCTCCATATTGTTTGTTCAAGGCAGCTTCCTTCGCGGTCAGATCAACTGGCCAATCGCAAATCGGTCACCGCTTCGCGATTGTCCGGCTGATCAGGCCAGATTCCGCGCGTGTCGTAAACCACTTTGCCGGCGCGTTCATCAAGCGGAATTGATTTGAACATGTCGTGATCGGTGAGGGTGATCATGACCGAACAGGATTCCAATGCCTCATCAATATCGATCAGAGTGGCACCGCTGCCTTCAAAAGCTGCTGGCAGTTCGCTGGCATATGGTTCAACAATTTTGATCCGTCCACCGTAGCGTTTCGCCAGCTTTGCGGCGATTTTGAGGGCAGGGCTCTCGCGGAAATCATCGATATTCGCTTTGAAGGCGAGTCCGAAGCAAGCGATAGATACGCCGGGAAGCTCGTCGATTAGGAGAGAGGCCTGCTCGAGAACATGACCGATTTTTCCGTCATTCACTTCGCGGGCGATCCGGATCAGAGGAGATTGTTCCGGTGCGCTGTGAATGATGAACCAGGGGTCGACGGCAATACAATGTCCGCCGACGCCGGGACCTGGCTGCAAAATATTGACGCGGGGGTGACGGTTGGCGAGGCGGATAACTTCCCAAACATCGAGATCCATATGATCGGCGATGATCGAAAGTTCGTTCGCGAAGGCGATGTTGACGTCTCGATAGCTGTTTTCAACCAACTTGGTCATTTCGGCAGCGCGCGCTGACGTCGTCACAAGCTCGCCACGGACAAAGCGCCGGTAAAAGCCCAGTGCTTTGCGCGCACAACGTGGCGTGATTCCACCAATGCTGCGGTCATTCTGAATGAGTTCTTCAAGAATTTTCCCGGGCAAGACCCGTTCCGGACAATATGCAATGGCGATGTCGGGAATGTCATTTGCCAGTCCCGGTACCTTAAGGTCCGGGCGCAATTCTGCGATCAGGTCCCGCATTTTCTCGGTTGTACCAACCGGGCTTGTTGATTCGAGGATGACTGTGTCACCTGCCTTGAGAGCAGCGGCAATATTCGTAGCTGCTTCCATGACATAGCTGGTGTCGGGAATATGATTGTCCCCGAACGGCGTGGGCACAGCGATTACGAAGATATCCGATGGTTCGACCATCAAGGACGCGCGCAATGTCCCGCGCGACACGACGCCTTGGACCAGCCCATCAAGATCCACTTCTTCGATGTGAATTTTGCCGGAATTGATGGTTTCCACCACATGTTCATTAATGTCTATGCCGAGTACCCGGCATCCCGAGCGAGCGATGACCGCTGCAGTTGGCAGGCCGATATAGCCCAGTCCCATGACGCAAACGCTTGGTTTTTCTTCCGATAACATATGAGTAACCACTCCGTAGGGCGCCGATTTGGCGCGTTTTACCTGCAGGGAAGTTAGTCAGTCATAGTAAATATTTAGGTAATTTATTGGCCAGATCGTAAATATTTAGACGCTGAGACTCTTCTCGATGATATCGGCAATGCGTTGACTGGACTTGCCATCACCAAAAGGATTGTGGGCACGTGCCATTTCCAGATAATGATCTTCATCGTCGAGAAGTTTCGTCGCTTCTGCCACGATCACATCTCTGTCTGTACCAACCAGCTTCGCGGTGCCCGCTACAATGCCTTCTGGTCGTTCCGTTGTATCCCGCATCACAAGCACGGGTTTGCCAAGAGCCGGGGCTTCTTCTTGCACGCCGCCGCTGTCCGTCAGCATGAAGTTGCAATGTTTGATGAGGCTTACGAAATTTGGATAATCCAACGGTTCGATCATCGCTACATTGTCGAGGCCATCCAAGGCATCTTTCATAATTGCCCGGACATTGGGATTTAGGTGAACCGGAAAAATCAGGGCGACATCGTCCCGCTGGGCTATGTCGCGAAGAGCGCCGGCGATATTGGTCAATCCGTCGCCAAGATTCTCCCGGCGATGGCTGGTCACACCAATGATCTTTCGGCTTCCAAATTTCTTGTATAGCGCGACAAGATTTTCATCTAAGCCACTTGAATGACTGAATTTATCTGCTGTGACCAGTAGGGCATCAATAACGGTATTGCCGGTAATAGATATTTGCTCGGAAAAAATATTCTCTTTTGCGAGCGCATCGGCCGAGGTCTGCGTGGGTGCAAAATGTTGATCGGCAATGGTACCGATTATCTTGCGGTTCACTTCTTCTGGCCATGGGTGATAGATGTTATAACTGCGCAATCCGGCTTCGACATGGCTGACAGGGATCTGTCGGTAATAAGCAGCCAGGGCTCCGCACATGGCGGTGGCTGTGTCTCCCTGAACGACAACCCGCTGGGGTTTTGTTTCATCCAATATATTGCCGATACCGGACAATAGTCTGCCGGTAAGGTCGTCGAGGCTTTGATTGGCCTTCATCAGGTCGAGATCAAAGTCAGGCTCGATATCGGCGATGTTCAATACCTGGTCCAGCATTTCCCTATGCTGGGCGGTTACACAGGACAGGCTTTCCAAGCCGGTACGTTTTGAGAGTGCCTGTACGACAGGGAAAAGCTTGATAGCTTCCGGCCTGGTGCCAAAAATGGTCAGGACTTTGGGCTTTTTTGATGTCTGTGTGGTCATTTGGGTTGCTTAACCTGGTTTGGCTAAAATTTTCATAACGATAAACGTCGCAATATTCGTTGACCGCCGGTGCAGGCTAGGCCAATCGCCTTTCATGCAATGGTATGAACTCAAAAACTGGCTGGAACTGTCAACAGGTCTGGATCGTGATGCGCTGCATATCTATGCGGGGATCGGGATTCAACTCGTGGTAGCGTTGATCCTCCGACGCTCGCTCGCCAGCCCGGTTCCCTGGGGTTTTGTCATGGTGGCAGCCTTTGCCAATGAGTATTTTGATTATACTGCCACTAGCGGATCGTTGGCCGGGAATGCGGCACTTTACGAGGAAGCATATAGAGATATCTGGAACACTCTGTTGCTGCCCTCATTGTTCCTCATGATTGCCCGCTTCTGGCCGAATTGGTTGATCGGAAAAGCGCGGTCGGATGAAAAAATTGACATGTTGCAGAACGACAGACCGCGCAGCTAGCCTTTTGAATCCATTTTCTGGGCCATTTTTTTGACATGTTCAGACTGACCTCGTGGCAATATCATCACTCTGTTTTCATGGGTGACAATGATCAAATCCTGTACCCCATAGGCCGCGATTTCTAGTCCGTGACTGTGGATCAGATTATTGGCTGAATCTAATGTTACAGCCTTGCCAAATATGACATTTGACTGTTTGTTCTTGTCGCAAATATCAAATAACGAGTCCCAACTTCCGACATCAGACCAGCCTGGGTTGACCGGTGTCACCGCTACTTTTTCTGCTCTTTCCATGATCGCATAATCAATGGAATCAGAAGGTGCAGATGCAAATTCATCCGGGTCGGGATAGCAATAACCCTCTTCGATTTTCGCGCGATCCATGGCCGATTGACAGGCGGCGAGCATCTCGGGGGAATATTTTTCCATGGCCGTCAAAAAAGTATCTGCCCGGAACAGGAATATTCCTGCATTCCAATGGTAGCCGCCCTCCGCAAGCATTTTTTCTGCGTTTCCGAGATTCGGTTTTTCGACAAACCTTCTCGCTGACAAGCTTTTGGTGCTCCCAACAATGGCATCACCTTGTTGTATATATCCGTATCCTGTCGCCGGTCCTGTGGGTTCGATGCCGAATGTTACCAACCAGCCAGATTGCGCGACGGGTATCGATTCCTGAACGGCTTTTTGAAATGCCGATATATTTTTGATCATATGATCGCTCGGCATCACCAGCAACAAATCCGCAGGATTTTCAGCAGCGAGCGCAGCAAGCGCGATCGCGGGGGCGGTGTTGCGCGCGCAAGGCTCCAAAATGATCGTGCCCGGTGTCGCGCCAACTTCCGCCATCTGCTCCTGCATGATTCCCGTATGCTGAGACGAACCGACAATGAGCGTCCGGCGATAGCTTTGCCCTTCTGCGCATCGTTGAAGGGTCAACTGAAACATGCTCAGAGGGCCCATCAGGTTGAGAAATTGTTTTGGTTTCTCGGGAGTTGAAAGCGGCCAAAGCCGAGTCCCGGATCCGCCAGAGAGAATAACCGGCGTAATGAGAGTATTTTGGGACATATCAGTATTTCACATCATCGAACAGGCGATGAGTGACCTCTTGTTTTTTGAAAGATCAATATCGCTAAAACGGGGGCAAATTCCGCATTCCCCGGCCTTGATCAATTTTCCGCGTACAGTAACCGAACCTTCCAAGGGAATGACTTGCCATTCCTTGCTCTTCGTCTTCGAGATGATGGCGTCGTCCGTGCCAATGATCTGAAAGAGTTCGAACGGTGCGCCAGCGGTCAGGATTGCCGACGTGTCGGTCGGGATTTCACTCCACAAATTCATATCATATGACGTCAATTTTGTGATTTCTATGGCTTCATCAAGGTGAAGTTCGCGCGGGCGTCCATAGTCATAAATCCGATAGGTTATGTCGACGTTCTGTTGGACTTCTAACAATGAAATGCCCGCTCCGATGGCGTGGATCGTTCCCGGTGGAACGTAGAAAAAATCGCCTTTTTTTGCGGGCTTCCAGTCGATAAGCTGTTCAATTTCACCCAATAGAGCCGCAGCCTTTAATTTTGCCGCGCTCACGGTTTTATTCAAACCGAGACCCAAGACAGCATCTGGTTCCGCATCCAAAATGAGCCAACATTCTTCTTTGCCGTGCGGAAGGCCAACCCTGCGTGCCTGGCGATCATTTGGATGCACTTGGATGGACAGTTTTGCGCTGGTGAAGAGATATTTGCTCATCAGCTGGGGCGATATGCCTTTCGGGGCCTCGAACCAAATTTCGCCAATTTTCTTTTTGTTTTTGCCGCCAAAAATATCAGGCAAAATTTCCTGACCCCATGGCTTTTCCACGAATTTTCGTTTTAGCTTCATTACTCGAATAAAGTGGGCACTAACTTCGCCCGATGCTGGAGTAAATGAGACCCGTTTGTGCAACTTCCGCTGGATTGTAAATATTCCGCAAATCCACCAGCACATTGCCTTTCATGACTTGTGATAGTTTTTTCAAATCCAGTGCGCGGAACGCATCCCATTCGGTCACTATGACCACAGCATCGGCATCTTGTGCGGCCGCGTATCCGCTATCGGCCATTTCCACGGTCGGCATGATCTCTTTTGCCAATTCCATTCCTTCGGGATCATAAGCCGATACGTGGGCGCCGCCGTCGATCAAAGTTTGAGCGATTGCGATGGAAGGAGCGTCTCGCATATCATCTGTATTTGGTTTGAAGGTGAGACCGAGCAATGCCACTTTCTTGTTTCGAACATCTCCGCCCAGCGCTTGGATAGCCTTGCGGCCCATGGCGCGTTTGCGTTGGTCATTCACCTGTACGACCGCTTCAACAATGCGAACCGGGCTATCATTGTCCTGAGCCGTTTTCATCAAAGCCAGAGTGTCTTTTGGAAAGCAACTGCCGCCATATCCCGGACCGGCATGGAGGAATTTTTCTCCAATCCGGTTATCCAAGCCAATGCCGCGAGCGACTTCTTGGACATCAGCGCCCACTTTCTCGCACAGATCAGCTATCTCGTTGATGAAGGTGATCTTCGTCGCGAGAAATGCATTGGCTGCATATTTTGTCAATTCCGCGGTGCGTCGACCGGTGAACAATATCGGCGATTCATTGAGGAAAAGCGGACGATAAATTTCCGTCATCACATCTTTTGCCCAGCCATCCTCGGTGCCAATGACAATGCGGTCGGGACGCTTGAAATCCCGGATCGCAGCGCCTTCGCGCAAGAATTCCGGATTGGAAACGACTGAAAACTGATCGCGCGGCTTTTTGTTCTGTAGGATTTGCTCAACTTCGTCACCGGTTCCAACGGGAACCGTCGATTTGGTGATAACCACTGTTGGTTTGGTGATGGAGTCAGCGATTTCTTCGCTCGCCGCGTACACATAGCTTAGGTCGGCGTGGCCATCGCCTCTTCGGGAAGGGGTTCCCACCGCAATGAAGATGGCATCGCAATCCTTTACAGAAGCGGCCAGATCAGTCGAAAATGACAAGCGCTCCGCCTCAACATTGCGTTTGACCAAGTCTGCCAAACCTGGCTCGTAGATCGGCATGATATTGTTGTTCAGGTTAGATATTTTGGCCTGATCTTTGTCCACGCACACCACATCATGGCCAAAATCAGCGAAACAGGCGCCAGAAACTAGGCCTACATAGCCAGAACCAATCATTGCAAGTTTCATTCAATGTCCTCTAAATCTAATCTTATCTTCGGCAAAATCCGGCGGGTTTTCGTTCGTAGTGGGTCACAAGTCAAGCCCGCTGCATTGGGGGCGCCTTGAAACCCAAATGATGATTGGGGTTGGCCAGCTTTCATTGCCGAGAAAGCGAGCCTGTGGGCCTATATAGCTTGAATGTTACCACAAAATAAACCAGCCCATAATTAGTATCTGTTTTAAACTGCTTGGCTTAATGCTCCATGGCCGGTAAATAAGGTATTCGGCGTCGCAGCTTTGAGAGCCAAATGATTGAAAATATCACTGTCGTCGTGACAACTATATTGGAAAAGATTGCACAGCTATCGCGCTGGCAAAAAAGAACAATCGTGTTTTTGCTCGATATTCTGCTTTGTGTGCAGTCGATTTGGATAGCCTATTCGCTTCGCATCGGCGTTTGGGTGTTGTGGGATATTGCCGTTCAGAAGATGGTGTTGACTTGTCTTTTGGCGATGATTCCGGTTTTCATCCTGCTTGGGGTGTATCAGGCGATATTTCGCTATGCCGGCACAGGAATGATGCGCACCCTGGTTCGTGCTTTCATCGTCTATTCTGTTGTCATTGGGACGATATTCGCTGTTGTCGGAATCGCCGGAGTGCCGCGGACGATTGGTATCATCCAGCCCGTTGTGTTTTTCATTCTGGTTGGTTTTGCAAGGGTTGCTGCACGATATCTGATGGTCGACATTCTTGGCAGAAATAGCTTTGTCGGTGAGGTAAAAAATGTTTTGATCTATGGCGCGGGCAGTGCGGGACAGCAGCTTGCTGCTTCGATGCGTTCGGAACCCGGCATGCGCTTGTGTGGCTATATTGACGATGATCGCCGATTAAATGGACAAAAGCTGGATAGAGACAAGGTCTTCTGGAGCGGCGGCCTTGCGGAATTGATCGAGAAAAAGGAAATCACAGATATCCTTTTGGCTTTGCCCAGGATCAACCGCAAAAAGCGTCGTGCGATTGTCGAGCAAGTCCGCGAGTTCAAGGTGCATGTCCAAACATTGCCGAAAATGAATGAAATCATCTCGGGGAAAGTTGCATTTAGTGATATTCGTGAGCTTGATATTGAAGATTTGCTGGGGCGAGAGCCGGTTGCTCCAAATGAACTTTTGTTCGGCAAGACCATTGTCGGCAAGACAGTCCTCGTAACAGGGGCAGGGGGCTCTATCGGCAGCGAACTCTGTCGGCAGATCGCCAAATCCGGGGCGCATCGTTTGATCTTATTGGATCGATCTGAATTTTCTCTCTACGAAATTGAAAAAGAGCTTAAGCAATATCTGGCCCTTCATAGCTCGGTGCAACTTGAATTGATTCCTGTCCTCGGGTCGGTTGTTGATGCTGCAAGATTGGACGAAGTTTTTTCACAGTGGCAACCGGACACGGTTTTCCACGCTGCCGCATATAAACATGTGCCCCTCGTTGAGGCCAATCCGATTGAAGGTATTCGAAACAATATTCTGGGCACTCAAACGCTGGCCGCTGCTGCTGTGGCAGCGCGGATCAAAAACTTCATATTGATTAGCACCGACAAAGCGGTTCGCCCGACCAACGTCATGGGGGCAACAAAGCGGGCTGCTGAACAAGTGATCCAGAATTTTGCAATCACGGGTGGAGAGACCAGATTCTCCATGGTCCGATTTGGCAATGTGCTCGGATCCAGCGGTTCTGTAGTGCCTCTCTTCCGCAAGCAGATCGAGCAAGGGGGGCCAATCACCGTAACCCATCGCAACGTGACCCGTTATTTCATGACCATACCGGAAGCGGCTCAGCTGGTCATTCAGGCCGCGGGAATGGCAAAGGGCGGTGAAGTTTTTGTGCTGGACATGGGGAAATCTGTCAAGATTCTGGATTTGGCGGAGACAATGGTTCGGCTGTCGGGACTGACAGTGCGTGATGACGCAAACCCCGAAGGCGATATTGAAATTGTCGAAGTCGGCTTGCGTGCGGGTGAAAAACTCTACGAAGAGCTGATCATAGGCAATGACCCGCAATCCACATTGCACCCTCGAATCATGAAGGCGCATGAATCCTATTTGTCGTCAGAGGAGCTTGATGAATTGATAGCCGGCCTTATGAACTGCCGTGATCCGAAAGCCGCGGTCACGATGCTGAAATCTCTGGTTCCGGAATTTGTCCACGGTAGAGACAATGAAAAATTGGAAAAAGCCTCGTAAGCCTCAGCGGTCTAAGACGGTCAGGGGGTGAGCGGACCGAAGGGCACAATCCTATTTTGCACATCATGTCCGATTTGTGCCCGGCCCAGATAGGCGATGCCGTTTTTCTCCGCCCATCGCTTCGCAATGACTTCGGGATATTCGCCAAAAGGTCGATCATTCTCCGGAACATCGCTGACGTTACCCAATTTGATTCCAGATAGCCTTTTGTCCGCAAGATTGCTGCACAGATGGAACATGGCCCGATCAAAAGCATAGAGATATTCAGAAACCTCTTCGACGATGAGAATATGGTCCTGAAGATCGGGCATCAAATGCGTGCCTGTCATCATCGACAGGGTCATGAGATTAAACGCGGCATATTTATTACCATCGAGCAGACCCGGTTCGAGAGCATCTGCTTTTCTATCAACGATCCAGTCCAAGGACCTTCTGACGGCTTCATCGCCGCCGTCTCTGAGAATATCAGAAGGCATTGGGCCATGCGCTACTGCGCCGACTTTTGCTTTGTATAGCGCCCCAAGGAGGTTGCCGGCGTCGCTATAGCCAAGATATGTTTTGCGGTTGGCACAGTCATTGAGCTGCGCGATTGCGGCATCCGCAATCCGTGCTGCACCATAGCCGCCGCGTGCAAACCAGATGGCATCGATTTCCGGGTCGTTGGCCAAGGATACGAAGCCATCGGTGCGTTGTGCGTCGCTGCCGGCAAAATGCCCTTCTTCGAAAAAACACTGTTCATCAAACAACAATGCGGCTTGTGGATGTGTTTCGGCTGCGAGCGCGATAACATGATCGGCCGCCTCCTGTGTGAAGGGGGTCGACGGAGCACAAATGCCGATGCGGAATGAAGAGGATATCAATTTTGTTCCTTGTGCCATTGCAAAATGGATTGAGAAGCAATAGCGCGAAAAAATGAGTGAAGACAAATCCTATTATTTTTGCGGTATCGGTGGCTCCGGAATGTTGCCCCTGGCTATGATTGTCAAAGCTGCGGGCGCGCGGGTTGCGGGATCCGATCGCGCTCTGGACCAGGGACGATTGGCCGACAAGTTTCAATGGTTGCAAGACCGCGGTATCACGCTGTTTGATCAGGACGGCAGTGGCCTGGTCGACAGCCATCAGATATTGATTGCATCCGCAGCTATAGAAGATAGCGTCCCAGATGTTGCACGGGCCATTGCCTTGGGTTGCAAGCGAATGACACGCGCGGAGCTTCTGGCAGAGCATTTCAATTCTGCGCCCCATAGTATTGCCATTGGCGGAACAAGTGGAAAGTCGACTGTAACGGGCATGATCGGCTGGGTGCTAACGGAAGTTGGCCTTGATCCTGCAATCGTGAACGGCGCGGTGATGAAAAATTTTGCCGATGCGGATGCCCCGTTTGCCAGCTCGAGAGTCGGGGCAGGGTCAGTGATGGTGAGCGAGGTTGACGAAAGCGATGGTTCTATTGCTTTGTTCAATCCTGAAATTGCGGTGCTCAATAATGTCAGTCTTGATCATAAAAGCCTTGAAGAACTTAGAATATTGTTCGGCGATTTTATCGCAAAGTCACAGCACGCGATTTGGAATCATGATGATGAGGAATCGCAGCTGCTCGTGAATTCATGCCACTTGGCCAAGGCAAGCAGTTTTGGGTTCTCGGATGGATCTGATTATCGGGCCCTGGACGTGCTGGAGAAACCTCTTGGCAGCAGTTTTACTATGCGGGTCAACGGGCAAGACCATCAACTAAACTTACATGTGCCTGGCCGACATAATATCGCCAATGCCCTTGCAGCCATCGCGACGACTTGTGCAATGGGCGTGCCGATAGAGGGTGCGATATCGGCCATTTCGACGTTCCAAGGGCTTGCCCGCCGGTTCGATGTTGTCGGGACCACGAACAACATTAGCGTCATTGACGATTTCGGGCATAATCCCGATAAAATTGCCGCAACATTGCGGACTCTAAAGGCCTTCCCGGGACGTGTCATCGCCTTCTTCCAGCCTCATGGTTTTGGACCGATAAAAAAAATGGGAGCAGAGCTCGCGGCGGTTTTCTCTGAATATCTTGGCGAAGATGACCATGTCATTCTGTGTGACCCCGTTTATTTTGGTGGTACGGTTGATCGATCGCTAGGCAGTGAGTCCATCGTGGATGCCATAGCTGCTGCCGGCGGCAATGCAGAACATATTGCGGCGCGGCAGGACTGTGGCGACAGGATCGTGAATCTTGCTGTGCCGGGGGATCGTATCGTCGTCATGGGCGCGCGGGATGATACATTGCATGGCTTTGCGCAGTCGATGTTGGTCGCGATCGCCAAAGACAGAATATAGTCGCCGTAGTGGTATATTCCTGACGATCCCGGCTTTGCTTCATCGCAACAATGAGATTATCGCTTCGAGGGTGTCCGCCTGACGAGGTTGCAGTTGCGTGAGAAATTGCTTTTCTGCCTTACAAGGACGAGCTTCTGGGGCGTTCAAAGGGAAAGATGCTGTTAACTCTTCTAAAGAAAGCCTTAATTTTTTCAGCCATTGAATGATGGCAGGTCAAAATTAACCAGCTAGCGCAACAGTTTAGTAGTATCATATTGTAACGTACTGTATCATTTGCCGTGTCAAACTGCCTTTTGTCGCCTGGCTCCTCCACAAATGATGGGCAAGTGGGGCAATTCGGCTTTTGCCTGTGGTAACCCAATTATGCGCCACAATTGTCCCAGCATCGCTACGGTATTCTGGTCATTATCGTATCGATTGTTCCTGATGGAGCGGATGAATTCTCTATCCGCTCCATCAGTGAACAGCCGCCAGGGAGCCTCCCTCTTGCTAAATATTTGTGGGATGGGTCATGCAGTCAGCCGGTACGATATTGTGGAGAAAACAACCCGATTACCCGGGGTATTTTTGTGGTTTCCGCATCATAATTCCAGTGCTTCTCATTGTGATAGCGGTCGGCATTGTACCGGCATTAGCCTCTGAGGGCTCGACGACGGCTGCCCAAGGAGGGTCGGTCAATGGTCGCATCGTCACGATAGCAAGCGCGCGCGTTGTCAGCCGTTTCACCATGACTGCCAATCCACAAGCAAGCATCAGTTCCAGTGCATCGGACATCCATATTTTGCGGCGCACTGCGCATCACAATTGTGCTGCTCTGATCGGTCCCGATTACGATGAGGACATCGATGCGACCTGCGAACTGCGGTTGATAGAATTGCAGTAAAACGATCATCAAAGGGAAAGAAAATGCCAAATTTCATTGGGAGAGCCAAAGTGAAACAACTGCAAAAAGACCGATCCGGTCACCATCGGCCGGCGCTGTCGCGTGCTCTGGTTTGTGGCATCGCATCCATGTTTTTTGCTGCTCCACTGTTCGCGGCGTCGGAGGAAGGCTCCGGCGAGAATATTGCTATCGGACTTTCCAGCAATATTGTTTCCAGTCCCTTAGGGCAGGGAAATGCGGCGCAGGTCGTTCCCGGTGCTGTTGTAGACTATTCTGTCAGCGTGACCGGACCCACTTTGTCAGGATCGCCGGCGACCTCCTTCATGATCACTGATGTGATCCCTGAACATCTGATTCTGTTCGTGGGTGACTTGGCTCGGAGCGGTGCCGGGCCAGCGGCGTTTGTCGACAATGACAGTGATCTGGAATTCAGCTTCGAAGGCCTTACGAGCACAGATGATTCCGTCGAGTTCTCCAGCGATGGCGGCATGACGTTCGACTATATTCCCGTCGCAGATGCCGATGGTTTTGATCAGAATGTGACACACATAAAGTTGCGGCCGCGCGGAGTATTATTGCCGGTTAGCGGCAAATATGAACGATTTTCTTTACGGTACAGAATGAAGGTCAAGTAGATGAAAAATACCATCGAATTCGAGATGCCATCCTCCGACGAAACGGGTCCTATCATTGCAGAAGCGGACCGGCGGAAACAAGACCGGCATATAGCGATGTTGCGGCTGGCAAAAATCAGAGCAGAATCTGGAGAAGGCTGGGGTTTTATCAAGAATCTTTCATCCACCGGAATGATGCTTGAAGTGCACCCCAGTTTTGAACTGGGTGAAAATATTTCAGCGGAACTAACGGAAGATCAAATATTGTCGGGTGTGGTGCGATGGCGCGAGAATGCCCTGGTCGGTATCGAGTTTTCCAAACCTATCGATGTCTCAAAAATATTGGCCAAGCCGCATGAAACCGTATCGGGACGAATTGCCCGCCTACCGCGGATCGAGGTGAGCCACCCCATTAATCTCTATCAGGGCTCAGAACTGATCCATGGAGATATTTGTGACATTTCACCCGCTGGAATCTGTGTGCAGACAGATTCAACCTTCGCGCTTGGCAAGAATCTGCGGCTTTCCGTGCCTGAATTGCTGAACATCAATGGGGTCGTTCGTTGGCAATCTGGCAACCGTGTCGGCATCGCATTTTCCCAGAGGCTTCCGCTCGATGATCTGATGGTCTGGTTGTCCACTTTCTATCGGGCAGCAAAAATTGATGCGGTTGAACTGGCGGAACTGAATCAGGAGGACAATATGTCGCGTGCTCGGGACCTGGCAGCAGAATCGCTGCCGTTTCATGTCATTGGCCATGATGACCTGGGAAAAGAGATACTGATCGACAAGATGGATACAGCGACCCAGGCCTTGATCCAGTTCAAAGCGACGTCAAAATTCTTCTATCGGGTCAGCATTAGAAATGCCGACAATGTGGAACTCTCGATCGGAACGATCGTTTTGCGCGCATTTGATGAGGAACGGCTTGCAGCAAAACCATAGCTTCAGCAATCCGACCGAGGCTTAGAGTCTATTATAACGGAACGTCAGGACTAGACTGGCGTTTGACTGAACTAATGTCCTCCCGCCTTCGCGATACCTCTCGGATTCCAAATTCTATCCAGATTTGATGGTTTGAAAAACTTGACATTCTCGGCTATGTTACAAGATGTTACGTTTTATAATGCGGAAAATCACGTTCTTTTAGAGAGTGTTTTTTTCCAGAAAAAATGACGGCTATGCAAGTTTTCTGGGGTTTTGAGGCTTTGCAAGAGTTGCAATAGGGGTGATATTGAAACGATGGAAGAGTCAACCGCTCTACAGCTATGTTTGGAACGCGACCGGTTATTGAGCGATCCGAAATTTGCGCGATCACCAAGTATGTGCAAGCTGTTGCGATTCTTGGTGGATTATAAATTGTCCGGAAATCCAGTCCCCTTGAAGAGCTATACGATCGCAACAGATGCGTTCGGTCGTGGTGAGGATTTTGATTCTCAGACCGATAGCTACCCCCGGGTCCAAATGGGCCGCCTTCGCCGGATGCTCGACAATTTCTACCTCGCACATGGAGGCGAAAACCGACTGTATATTGCACCGAGCAAATATGAAATCATCTTAGAGCCCAATATAGAAATTTCGGATGATAGCGAAAATTTGATCGGGAAATCGATCAGCCAAAAGGCCTCTGAACCGATAGCGTCAGAACCCGAAACCGTTGCGGCATTGGCCAAGCCAACCGTGGAGAGTCGCGCTGGGTCCAGATGGCCAATCCTGATTTTGGTATCTGCAATCGCATTGGTTCTCGTCGGTCTTTTGGGTTATTCTCTATGGCCTAACAAGCCGGCAGATGAGATCGCCTACCCGAGAGTTTTGTTGGATTTGCCAAAGAGCGGTGCTGGCAATAGCGGTTCAGAACTATCCGAGGTCATTGGCAATCAATTGGTCCGCGGCATGAGCGGATTCGATAGAATACGGATTTTCGATGCCGGGTCCGAACCGGTGGAAGGTTTCGACTATGCAATCCGTCTACGCTTTATGGATGCTGAAGCCGGCCAAATCGAACTGCGGTTGCTGGAAGAGGACAGCGGAGAGATCTTGTGGTCGAGAGAAATCAGCACGGAAGATACAGATGCGCTAGTGCTGGCCATCGACAAAGCCATTATATCGCTGGTCGGAGACTATGGTGAGATAGCACAAACTGAAATGTCCAAAGTTGGCAATGACTTCTCAGCGGGCTATCCTTGTCTGCTGCAATTTGACATGTACAACCGCTATCGCGAACCCGAAAAACTCGCACCACTCCGCAATTGTATGCGCAAGTCGGTGCAACGCTTTCCTAAAGATGTCTATCTTTTGAGCATGGTCGCCTTTGCCCAAAACATGACCCAGAGCGTAGACACCAAAGCGGAAGAAAAAGGGGCAGGCATGGCGCTTGCGAGGCGGGCTGAAGCACTGGATCACGCAAGCGCAGGTGCCAATTTTGCGGTGGCACAATCCGCCTTTTTCGTCGGTGATTGTATCACCGGGCTTGCCTGGGGCAAGAAGGCGGTAAAGTTAAATCCCCTGAATTCCAGGATTTCCGGATATCTTGGCCTATATTTGATTGCGTGCAACCATCCTGACGGGGAAGCCTATGCTGTCCGCGCGCTCCAGATGGATGCCAATGCAGATATGTCCATCGCAGCGGCGGTGGCATTGCAAATGCTGAAACGGGGTGATGCCGAAGATGCAAAGAATATGTCTCTAGAATATATGGCGTCCTCTCCTCGATACGAGCCAAGTCTCGAACTAACCTATATGTTGTCCATGGCTATGCTGAATGACAAAAAAGAAGCGCGGCGATCATGGAAGATACTGGCAACGCGCTATGGCTTGCCGGAAGCAACTGCGCCGCGGGAAGTGCTTGGTCGTTGGATACTTAGTCCTCTCGTGATCGAGGAAGCCATGAAGATAATTGAACGGACAAAGATGCTGGAAGAATGAACCGTCCTTCGGCCTTTCGGGATTGACCTTTTCTCCAATCATTTATCTCCCATCCAAACTTTGGCTTGTCAGCATCCCATTTGAGAAATGTCTTGTCGATCGTGGCTGCTGAGCGCAGTCAAGCATGACGTTGTTGTTCAAGAGCGGATCGATCGGGCCGGGGCAGGCAACCGATCTAATGACGTTGGCTCTCAAGTCGGCGCGAAACAAAGTTGATGCCGCCGAGAGGGAGAGAGAGATTGACCGACCAAGCCATGGCATCCGCCGTGAGACAAAAGCCCTCACTCTGGACGAAAATCGCATATGGTTTCGGCTCCGTGGCTTATGGTACCAAGGATGCTGGCCTCAAATATTTCCTGCTGCTTTTCTATTCACAAGTTGTGGGGATGGACCCGCGGTTGGTCAGTCTGGCTATATTGATCGCGTTGGTTTTTGATGCGCTTAGCGACCCGATTGTTGGCTATTGGTCGGACAATTTTCGATCGAGATGGGGACGGCGTCACCCCTTCATGTATGCAGCAGCCATCCCGGTTGCACTGAGCTATTATTTCATCTGGATACCGCCCGCCGGCTGGAGTGATCAGGCTCTTTTTTGGTATGTGGTCATACTCGCGATTACGATCCGCACTTTCATAACCATCTATGAAACACCCAGTACGGCATTGGCAGCCGAGTTGACCGACGACTATGATGAACGGAGCAGCATATTGAGCTTTCGTGGGTTCTTCGGCTGGTTTGGCGGCAATGCGATGACGGTTGTCGCTTTCTCTCTGATCTTCCCCGCCTTTGTCACTGTCGCGATCAAGGATGGGCAGTTTAACCCGGATGCCTATGCATTTTACGGCCTGATGGGGTCATTGGTCATGTTCGCGGCAATTGTGATCTCGGCCATCGGCACCCACCAGCATATTCCCAAATTGAGGCAAGCGCCGCCCAAGCGGGATATGACGATGACAATGATTTTCAGAGAAATCTATCAAACTGTCGCCAGCGGTTCATTCTTCGCGTTATTTGTCGCTTCTCTTCTCCGGTTTGCGGCCAGCGGTTTTGCTGCCGGTCTCACCTTTTACTTTTCTATCTATTTCTGGGGCTTTACCGCCGAAGAAATCGGTCTGATCACATTGGGTGTGTTCCTGTCCGCGATAATCGGCGGATTATTGGCGCCATTTGTTACGCGAACATTGGGCAAGAAGCGCGGGGCCCTTGCCGTCGGTTTCGTGGGGTTCATTGGTTTGCCGTTGCCGATCTTCCTGCGCTTGATTGATGTCTTGCCGGAAAATGGAACGCCAGAAATATTCTGGATCGTTGCCATCACCAATACACTTGATGTCGGATTGATCATTTGTTTCCAGGTCTTGGCGACCTCGATGATGGCAGACCTGGTGGAACAAGGTGAAGTCAAAACCGGCAACCGCTCGGAAGGTCTGTTTTTCGCAGCGGCCACGTTCATGCGCAAATTTGGCGAAGGCTTTGGCATTGTGATTGCTGGATTTGTTCTGTCCGTTGTCGGCGTCGCGGCCGGCGCAACGCAAGGCGAATTGTCCGATGAGATATTGTGGAAATTGGGGGCGGTATATGTGCCGGTCATTTTGGCTATGTTGCTGACCGTCCTGGTGATCATCAGCTTCTACAAAGTCGACCGAGCCAAGCATGATGCGACGGTTAAGGAGCTGGCCGCACGAAAAGCATCGCCGTGATCAGCGTTCCACCATGTTGGACATTGTGTTCTGATCCCAATCACAGTCCGTGAGATTGGCCGTCATCGGGGCTAGCAAAGGGAATGAATGAGGAGAGCGTTCGTGCATGAGGTTGGCTGGCAACCAATTTAAAACGCTCTCCTCAATAGATTTTTAGAGGCTTAAAGCTTCAGCAATTCATCATATGCGTCGCACGCATCTTGAAGTGAGTAGCTGCCATCTGCAGTATTTTCTTGAACCTTTTTCTGAATCGCCATCATTTCCTCAGAAAGTTCCTGCAACTTGGCTGGATCGCCGGCCAGTTCCTGCATTTTGCTAGAGAGCGCGGTCGCTTTTTCTTGCATGTTTTCTTGAGTACATGCCGCCGCAGCAGCTTCGTTGCTGGCCGCCGCATCGGTGCCTTCAACGGAATCGGCGCTGTTGTCAGCACAGCCGGTCAGAGCCAATGCACCAACAGACAATATTGCAAAAATTGATTTGTTCATTTGATATCTCCATTTGGGAACGCGGTTCGTTATGCAAAAAAAGATCAATGTACAACCTCAAAATGCAAGATTCCGTTTTTGTAACAATCTGAAATTAAAAGGATAAAAGCAATGATGATTGAGCGTGTCGATCATGGCCTTTTAGAGATGTAGCGCGTCCGACGCTCGAACAAGAGCGTGCTTTTGTCACCAGCATTGCGGCTTTTCTCGAACAGGAAAACCTGGATCATCGATTGAAAGCAAGGTTTTGAAAGCCGGCAAGGGCGGAATTCTGAAAGGAGGAAATTGGTCATGGCTGGCATGGTTCAACAGCAGACGCCGGTTGATAAATGAAATCATGAAAGGCCGGTCGGCGCAGTCGAGTGTGCAACATTCCGTTTTTATGAAAACGGCCAGAGCTAGTTCGTTTTAGCCTGCGCGCTGTCTCTTGGACTTCTCCGCATAAAGCGCTTGATCCGAACATTTGAGCAATTCAGACAATGATTGACCATTTTCGGGATAGGTCGCAATCCCGAGGCTTGCCGACACCATGATCTGCCGGCTTTCCCATAGATGGGGTAGCCTGATCACGGCACGGATCGCTTCTTTCTGTTTTTGATGGAATGCGGCATCGCCGCGTGAGTTGGACAATATTGCAAATTCATCACCGCCGAGCCGCGCAATACATGGCGCGCCAACGCAGGTTTTCTGGAGCCTTTTGGCAACCTCAATCAATATCGCATCGCCTGCCGGATGGCCGTGTTGGTCATTGGCATATTTAAATCCATCCAGATCAATCATCGTCAGCACGATTTGATCGTCCGATTGGCATGCGGCAGCCATCTCTTCAAATTTCGCGTCAAATGCGCGGCGATTGGCCAGGCCGGTCAACGCATCGCTCTCGGCCAGCGTCTGCAGCTTTCTTCTTAGTTTGAGACTGCTAACGGTCTGCGCAAAATTGTGGATGATGAAACCGGTCATCAGCCAAGAGACGATCATCAGGCTGATTCCCATCGCGCGAATGCCCGCATCTGTCGAAAGGATCATCGCCACCGTAGGCGCAAAAAGTGCGGTGACCATCAGGCCAATGGCGGCGCGCGGCAAGCTGCTGAGGCAAATTCCGGCGGAGAATGTCAGCATGAAAATGAAGATTGGCGCCAATACCCTGCGCGCTTCAATGGTCGCGTAAAAGGCATCCAGCGTCCACAAAGCACCGATCAGACCAAGGCCCCAGGCGATCAATGTCGTCGATTTCAAATGCCGTCTGGCTTTTACAAGATCGCCTGGCAGACCCTTGCGACGATACCAGACAAGGCAGCGATAAGCGCCCATCGCGATAAATCCGCTCGGGAGAATGAGGTGATAAATTGGATCAAAACCGCCACCTGACGCAGCAGAGGCAACAATCGCGATGGTCGCGATGGTGAAATAAAGGACCGGAATAAGCGCCCCGATCCGGTCGTGCTGCATTAAAGTCAAATCATCATGGATGGCCGCAGGCACGGCACAGCCAGTCGCCTTCAATAGGCGCTTCCCGAAAACCCTGCATTGCCGCAATATCCTCCGCATGGATATTTGTTCCGATACTTATTGGTAATGATCGGAGCTGTCTGGCTTAACATGGTAAATTTCGGGTTAATGGGAAGGAAAAGCTGATTCCGCTAAAACCAGAATTCTGGTCGCCGCTATAGGCGAAAAAGCGGGCGTTCGACTATTGGTTCATGATTAGCACCAATCTCAAAAACCGAGGCTTATGCCGCCGCCCAGTGACGTTGCTTCGGGCCCGACAAAGCCGATGCTTTGCGTTGCGAAAAGACTGAGCCTCAATTGATCCGTCACGGCGAATGACGCGGACGCACCAAATTCCGCCCAGACATCTCCTTGCCCCGGTTGGTTTCGGATGGCGACAAGCTGGGCCATGCGGGATCCGCCGACGTTGCTCCCCGGGGAAAATGCCGTGCTATTGGAGCTGGCTACCAATGCGACATAGGGAGAGATTCCATGGTTGGCATCATGGCCAAATAAATGCGTGTAGGTCAGCGAAAGGGTTCCGCTGACGCCCTCTTCTTTCTCCTCAACCGTGGCCAGACGGCCGCTGGCCAACATTGCCGCCCGTCCAATGTCGACACTGTTAAAATCTACCGCGATCGAGGGAGATAGAAAGCCATGTTCACCGACTGCCAGGTCATAGGTCGCGGATCCACCAATCCCGAAAACATTGCCATTGCTGTTCACGATGATGGCATTGCCGTCATCGCCGATAAGCTCATCATCAAATTTCCGGCGACCGACCGATATATAGGCATCCAGACTGACTTCATCGAGCCCGATCCCGCCAGAAAGCCGCAGTTGTTGGCTGCTAGCGGGAACAGCAAAGATCAACCCTTGTGCGTTACCTGCATCGACCAGAGTAGCGGATAGCTGGACATATCCATCGTCGATGTTGCGGGTGATAAACGCGCTGGCATAGGTTTGATCATCGACATCACCGGCCAGAGTTGCTCCTCCGGAAAGGCCGACTCTCCATTGGCTTTCGGAATCACTTTCCGAAGCCAAGGCCGGCGTTGCAATCGCGTGTAAGGCCCAAAAAATCGCAACTTTCTTTTTCATAAATCCCCCATATTTCTATCGCTTGCAGCATAGAAACGCAGCAAATTCGAAAATCCTTCAAAAAAATTCAAAGGGTTTTAGTCTCTGTTGCGTATTAAATTTATCGGCCGCATAATTTGGTCCGATACGGAGAAAGATATTTTGGAAACGGCAAGGCCTGCTGATCGCCTAGATGACGATGCATTAATGCGTCGTGTATCCGCGCGGGATTCGGATGCATTGCATTCAATTGCCGATTTCTATGGTGATATTCCTTTTCGTATTGGCTGCCGGATGCTCGCTGATCCGGTCGAAGCGGAAGATATCGCGCAAGAAGCTTTGCTGAGATTGTGGCGATATGCCGACCGCTGGGCAGAAGGCGGTCCGGGTATTGCTGCATGGCTAAGCCGTGTTGCGATGAATCTATGTCTCGACCGGCTGCGCAAAACAAGGCGCGATAGCGATGAAGATATTCCGGATTCTGCCGACGAAGCGCCATTAGCCGATGCCACAATGGAAAGCGATGAAGTGAAGCAAGCCGTAATCGATTGTATCCAGTCGCTGCCCGATCGCCAGCGCGCTTCGGTCATCCTGACCTATTATGAGCGCCTCTCGAACAGCCATGCTGCGGATCAATTGGAAATGAACATCAAAGCCTTTGAATCGATGCTCTATCGGGCACGCGGTGCTTTGGCAGGCTGCGTTGAAGGCAAGGGTGTTATTTCCGCGGATGTGGAAAGAATACACCCATGAGCGCACATTTTTCTCCCGCCATGCAGGCAGCATTGGATCGCTATGAGGTGCCGAACCTGTCCGATGGTTTTGCGGATCGCTTGGTGGCGCGTGCAACCGCAGAATCAGCGGTCGCGCGCAAAGCGGTTCCGCGCAGGCGAACGAATAGCCCGTGGAAGCGCATAGGCCAGACCATTGCTTCGATCGGGATGGTTGGTTTTCTCTCTGCCACCGCCGCTGCGATGGGCGCCTTTGGTGAGCCTGTGGAAGTGCCGCTCATTTCCAATGTCGCGCGCGAATGGAATCTCGTCGAAGCGCCCGTTCCGATCGTTCGGGAAAATGGGACCAACGCCTCCGCTTCTAATCAAATGGCACCCGAAAAATTTACCGAAGCGGAAGCAGGCGTGACCGCCAGCACTGCCAAGCAAACCTTGAGCACGATCATTGAACATCCCCGTTTCGAGACGCTTAGTCCGCGTCAGAAGCGGGTTGTTTTGCGGCGCGCATCGAGAAGACTTGTCGGATCGGGCAGGTCCAGCCGTGACGATATCAAGTCTGCCTTTCGTGATATCCGCACAGAAAGACTGGAGTCCGGTCAAGCCGTCCCGCCGGAGAAGCTGGGCAGAGCGGCGAGAATGAAGCAGCGCTTGGACAATGCAACGCCCGAGCAAAAAGCAAGGATAGCCGAACGTCTTGAAGATTTGCCGGAAGAACGACAAGCGGTCATTAAAGAACGTCTGGGGCTAGAGGACTTGCCCGCCGAGACCAATACCGAGACCAGTACCGAGACCAGCGCCGAGCCGGAGGCGGTTGCTGAGATTCCCGCAGCACCGGTCACGCCCGCTGCGGACGAGGCCGAAAGCAGTGCAGAGGCAACGGCCTTGCCGCCGGTAACCAGTGTCGTGCGCCAACAGCGGATCGATCAATTGAAGGAACGCTATCGCGATGCAACCCCCGAGCAACGCGCAATCATGCGCGAAAGGATGCAGGAGCGCCGGAACCAGCTGAGAAGCAAGCAGCAGCGCGAGCGAGGGACAATGTTAAGGCGCAGAAAAAACTAGATTTTTTCAAATGGGAAAAATTTCGAAGGGATTTTCTTCTTTCTCCGTTGAATAGTCAGAACCGGAAAATTCCGGCGACCATCAAAACGGAGAAACTGGAATGAAAAACTTTATATCCCTTTCCATCACAGCCATGTTGATCGCATCGCCTGCAGTGGCGGAACGTTCTAAAACGGTCACGGTCGACAATGAAAAGATAAGCGGCAGCAAAACGATTGTGCGCGATGGCCAAGGCAATGTTGTCGTTGACGGCGCATTGACCCGCAAACGTGACGGCGCCACCGCGACTCACAAATATGACCGCAGTCGCACCGAAAATGGCTGGACCGCCAGCGGCCAGCAAACCGATTTCCAAGGGCGGTCTCGGGGCTTTGATTATCAGCGGACTCGTACAGAAAATGGATTTGAAGCCACGGGTTCCGCCTATAATCGTCGGGGCGACGAATATGGCTATTCTGCTTATAGCCAGCGCGGCGAAAATAGTCGTGAGCGCGGCCGCAACGTGACGCGCAATGGCGCTGTGGTTTATGATCGTGTTGATACGGCCACCCGGAATGATGCCGGCCAGATTGTTCGCAACAGCGCCGTCACTCGCGATCCAACCTTCCGTCCCAAGAAGAAAATTCGGCCGCTTCAGGTCAAAAACCCGAAGCCGGGACGGCGCTTGAGAAACCGTCGCGGCAATTAATCGGTGACGGGATGGTCATGGCAGCCCACTGACTTCCGACACGCCATCCCGCCTCCCATCGCAACGCAGGAGCAAAGATATGAAATCGATTTTTGTCATCATCAGCGGCACAATGCTGTGGACGGCCCCAATGGCAGCCGCTCAGACGCCGACAGCGCCGGAACTGCCAAACACGAGCGAAGCGCAGAATCTGCTGTCACCTACGACGGTCACGCAGGTTGGCACCACAGTGACCCGACCGCTCCAGAAGGCCAGGCCAGGCGACAATTCACAAAAACCCAATTGGCGGCGCATCAATCACAAAATCAACAAACGCGCAAAAAATGCGGTCGAAAATGGGGCCAATCCGGCGCGGGTTCGCAAGAAGGTGCAAGCGCACAAGCGGAACCTATATCGGCGGTGGAAAACCTCCCAAAAATAGGAATCCCAGGACGAAGCCGGTCCTGCCCCTATGTCGGCTTCTGGACGCGGGATATCTTGAGAGCCTGGAGAAATTCAG
The DNA here is from genome assembly GCF_039982395.1 of Parasphingorhabdus sp. GTDB lineage: Bacteria > Pseudomonadota > Alphaproteobacteria > Sphingomonadales > Sphingomonadaceae > Parasphingorhabdus. Next base: position 570,455 of record NZ_JBDWYO010000006.1, on the reverse strand, counting down.
GCTCTCTTTCCTTTTGGAATTTTACGCGAAGCAATGCTTCGGACCCCATGGTTTAGAAATATCCGCGTCGGGGGTGTTGAGGACATATCCAATCCCGCAGATTAACCCCAGTTTTCTAACCATTTCAAACCTTCCGGCCCTCTTTGGCAATATACCTGTGCTGGCAGATCCAACCCTCTTCTCGACATCCTGGGGTCTATAGCGCAATAAACGGTACCATCTCACCAGCCTCGGTCGCCTCGGCATTGGCCGGACGACAGAGGAGGGCGTTAGATGCGGCGAGGACCGAGAGTTTGGCGCTGTCCTGGCTGTTGAACGATGTGATGCCGTACTGGTCCACTTTCGCGCGGAGAAATTGCGCGCGGGGACCGGTTGCGGGGAGGGCTTCTTTGGTGGCTGCGCTTTGATAATCCGGCAAATATTGTGAGGATCCGGCCATAAACCGTATCAAAGGGAGCAAGAATAGCGCGGCCGCAACATAGGCGGAAGCGGGGTTGCCCGGCAAAGCCAATATGACCGTGGATCCCATTTTTCCGGCCATCACCGGCTTGCCTGGCTTCATGGCAATTTTGTAGAAATCAATCTCTGCGCCAAGCTTGCGGAAAGCGGGGCCAACAAGGTCATGATCTCCCACCGATGCGCCGCCGATGGTGACGATGATATCGCAATCCTGCGCGCTTTCCAGCGCCTTGCATAGCGTGTCCATATCGTCCGCTATGCGGCTCAGGCTGCGGGTTTCGGCGGTGAGACCCGATAGCATCGCTGACACCATGACGTCATTGCTGGCGGGTATCTGGTGGAGCAGCGGTTCCTGGCCGGGGACCACCAGTTCATCACCGGTTGAAACAACCGCAACTCTTGGCTGTCTCCCGACCGGCAAGGTGCCATAGCCCGCGATAACCGCATGTCCCAAAGCTGCTGCGTTGAGCGGGCTGCCGGCAGGCAGGCCGGTATCACCCTGTTCGAAATCGCCGCCTCTGTGCCGGACATGACGTCCCTTGTTGGGGGAGGGCTCTTCGGTCAGCGTGATGGTCTCGCCATCAGCCGCGATATTTTCCTGCATCACCACGGTATCGGCGCCTTCGGGCAGCAAGGCGCCGGTAAAGATACGGGCTGTTTCTCCGGGTTTTAGCGCTGGACAGGGCGGGCTTCCCGCTTTGCATTCCCCAACCAGTCGCCATGGCCCTTCGCGATCCTCAAAGCGGATGGCATAGCCGTCCATCGCGGACATATCGGCCGCCGGTTGCGCGCGTTTTGTGATCAGGTCTTCGGCAAGATAACGGCCCACGGCATCATGGATCGAAATGGTTTCGGGAGAAAGTGGTGCGGCGAGCGCGATCAGCCGTTTCTGGGCTTCTTCCAAAGGCAATAAATTGCTCATGGAGCCGTCCAGTCTCCCGATTTTCCGCCCGTCTTGGAGAGCAAGCGAATGTCACTGATCACCATGTCTTTTTGCATTGCCTTAGACATGTCATAGATTGTTAAGAGTGCGATAGAACAGGCTGTTAATGCTTCCATTTCTACGCCAGTTTTTCCTGTAAGGCGGGCCATGGATGAAGCCTGAATACCATCGTCGAGAAAGGTGAAATCCACGGCGACTTTGGTCAGGGCAAGCGGGTGACATAGGGGGATCAGGTCACTGGTTTTCTTGGCCGCCATGATTCCGGCAATCCGCGCGGTTGCCAGCACATCGCCCTTCTTCATGCTATTGGCTTTTATCGCCTCCAATACTTCCATTTTCATCGCGATCCGGCCTTCGGCATGGGCTTCACGGACCGTTTCGGACTTGTCCCCCACATCGACCATATGGGCCGCTCCATCGCCGTCGATATGGGTCAATTTGCTCATGCGGTTCCTGTCAATAGCGTGCGGGTTGCGGTTTCTACATTATCTTGTCGCATTAGAGATTCACCTACCAAAAACGCGCGAGCACCCGATTGGGACAGGCGTTGGCAATCCTGATGCGTGAAAATGCCGCTTTCCGAGACCATGATCCGATCTTCCGGCACCAGCTTTGACAGGCGCTCTGTTTGTTCCAAAGACGTCTCAAATGTCTTTAAATTGCGGTTGTTGATCCCCAGCAGCGGCGACTGCAGTTTTAGCGCGCGCTCCAGTTCCTCCTCGTCATGCACTTCGATCAGGGCATCCATACCCATAGAAAGGGCCTCAGCTTCGATCTCAGCGGCAAGACTGTCGTCCAGTGCTGCCATGATGATCAGGATCGCATCGGCCCCCAGCGCCCGGGATTCGGCAACCTGCCAGGGGTCGACCATGAAGTCTTTGCGCAGACATGGCAGGTCGACGGCTGCGCGCGCGGCCACCAGAAATTCGTCTGCGCCCTGGAAATAGGGGGTGTCTGTGAGAACCGACAAGCAAGCCGCTCCGCCAGCCTGATAGGCGCGCGCATGGGCAGGTGGATCGAAATCCTCCCGGATCAAGCCTTTGGACGGGCTGGCTTTCTTGACTTCCGCAATCAAGGCGAAGCCATTGGCGGATTTCTCTCTTATCGACGCAATAAAACCGCGTGGCTGATCCTGCCGTCTGATTTCCTCTAGCAGGGCCGGCACCGAAATAATGGCCTGCCGTTGCCGGACATGTTCTTTCTTCGCTGCACATATCTCGTCGAGTTTGTTCATTGGTTGGCAATCCAGCAGTTGAGCAGGGCATTGGCGAGGCCCTTGTCAAGAGCTTCGGCCGCTTCTTCAACCCCAGCTTCCCAGCTATCGACCTCTCCCGCAACCATCAAGGCTGCGGCACTGTTCAGCAGCACCGCATCGCGATAGGCCGATTTCTCGCCCAGTAGCAGCGCCCGCAAGGCCGCCGCATTATATTCTGCATCACCACCTTTGATCGCTTCTGCAGCGTGGCGCGATAGTCCCACATCTTCAGGAGTTATGCGGCTCATCGCAACGGCGCCATCACCAATCATGGCAATCCGGCTGGGACCAGAAATGCTGAGCTCGTCCAGACCTTCCTCGCCGGAAACAATCATTGCTTTTTCATAGCCCAGTTGCAGCGCTGCTTCGGCATAGGTTTCGACAAGGTCCGGCGACGCGACGCCGATCAACTGCCGTTTGACTCGCGCGGGATTGCAAAGGGGGCCTAGCAGATTGAAGATCGTCCGTTGACCGATCTCCTTGCGGATCGGAGCGAGCGGGCCAAGCGCCGGATGATGGTTGGGCGCGAAGAAAAAGGCGATCCCGATTTCACGAAGGTTTTCTTCGCCATTGGTCGCCGCCTTGGCAAGGTCCAGTCCAAGAGCCTCAAGCGTATCCGCCGCGCCCGATTTGCTCGAAGCCGCCCGATTGCCGTGCTTGGCCATAGGAATGTCGCAGGCGGCCACCACCAGTGCTGTTGCGGTGGAAATATTCAAACTGTGGCTGCCATCCCCGCCGGTGCCGCACACATCAATCGCATTTTCCGGCGCTTCAACCGAGATCATACGGGAACGCATCTCAAAGACGGCAGCGGCGATTTCGGTCGCCGTTTCGCCGCGTTTGGCGAGGCTTACCAGGAATGATTTCACATCATCGGCTGCGCAAGCGCCATCCAATATCGCCGCAAAAGCAGTGCGGGAAACCGCTTCGGACAGCGGGCTTTCCGGTTGGGGCAAGGCACTCATGATTGTTCTTCTCCCGGGACACAACTATCCTGAAGCCGCCGGATCAATCCTGCCTTTGCAGCAGGCTGTGTGAATATCCGGTTGGGCAGGAAATTATACAATTGATCCGAACGGTACATCAAAAGGACATTATTGTCGGACCGCCATTTTACCATATCTGCAAATGCCAAATGACCATGGCCTTGTTCGTTGCTGGAATATAGTTTTTCATCATCCCACCAGGTCGTCAGTTCCAGCCGCAGGTCCTTTTGCTGCTTGTAGATTTTCTGCGCATACCATGGTGCCCACCAAAGTGGCATGATGACCGACAATAGCAAAGCAACAAAGCCGACCCATAGCGTCATTCCTGCGATAAGGCCGATCGTCTCGTTGATGGAACCAAAACCGTTCCAGGCCGCCAAGACGATGCCGATGGCTAGGCCGAAAAGAAGAAAATAACCGATCCGTTTGAATCTGCTATGTGTCATATGAAGACGAAAAGCGGCTTTAAGGTCTTCTTCTTTCGGGGTAAAAATCAGCTTCTCGATCATGCAAGCGTCTTCGCTTTCATCCCGGCGATCGTCATGAAATTTGCGAGCAGAGCATGGCCATGCTCTGTGGCAATGCTCTCGGGATGGAATTGCACTCCGTGAATTGGCAGGCTTTGATGACGGAAACCCATGACCGAACCGTCGTCAGCGGTCGCGTTGACCGGCAGGCAGGTGGGAATATCCTCGACGATCAACGAGTGATAGCGGGTGGCGGTATACGGGGAGGGTAATCCGGCAAAGACGCCGCTGCTGTCGTGCTTTACCGGTGATGTCTTGCCGTGCATCAATCCCCCGCGGACCACTTGCCCGCCAAAATGCTGGCCGATGCTTTGGTGGCCAAGGCAAACGCCAAGCAATGGTTTCTCGGCATCGGCGCAGGCCGCAACCAAATCAAGCGATATGCCCGCTTCATTTGGTGTGCAGGGGCCAGGAGAAATCAGAAAGGCTTGGGCACCGGTCCGCAAAGCTTCTGCGGCCGTTAGCGCATCATTGCGTTCTACGCGCACCTCAGCACCCAGTTCCATCAGATAATGGACCAGATTGAAGGTGAAGCTGTCATAATTGTCAATGACGAGGATCATGCAAATCTGCCTAGTGGCAATTTTCGCTCTCGCCAAGCTTTGACGTGCGGTGGAGTGATGATAGAGCATAAAAAAGGGAGTTTTATTCATGGGCGAGCCGGTCACTGTCAGTATTCCGCATAAATTGGGTCTCGCCGAAGCAAAAAGCAGGATCGGGAGCGGTATTCATACGCTGGGCGATATGATTCCAGGAGCCAGTCTTCAGGACCATCACTGGGAAGGCGATCATCTCCACTTCACACTGGAGGCCGTTGGCCAGCGGATCGGTAGCGAAATGCAGGTCCGCGAAGACGAGGTTTATGCGATTCTGGATCTCCCACCGATGCTGGCGCTGTTTGCGAACAAGATAAAGGAAAAGCTGATGCGGGAAGGACCCAAAATGCTGGAGTAAGCGCTTCCACCCGCAAGCAGGTGGCAGATTTCTGGTTAGAAAATGCCGCTTATATCAATTACCTTTTTGTCTTGGAATCCTGAACATGAATGTGAAATTGCTTATTGCCTTGGTCTCGACGGTGCTGATCGGCGCTTTGGTTTCTCTAGCCGGTAGCCAGGGCGGCGCAATGGCGGGTTCGATTCCGGTCTTTCTCATATGCGGAATATTGGCTTTCGGGGTTAACTGGCTTGCTTTCATTCCCGCCAATGCCGCGAAGACCGAAAAATTTTACGACCTCACGGGGTCTTTTACCTATTTGACGCTGATGATCGTGGCTTGCGCGCTTTCAGCACCCCTTGACCTGCGGTCTACTATCATTGCGGCGATGGTCGTCGTCTGGGCCCTGCGCCTCGGATCGTTCTTGTTCCTCCGCATAAGGGCCGATGGCGGCGATCAGCGCTTCGATGCGATCAAACAGTCGCCCGCGCGGTTTTTTCTGGTCTGGACCATGCAAGCTATATGGGTCCTGCTGACCAGTGCCAGTGCTTTGATCATCATCACCAACAATATGCGAATCGGGCTAGATATTTTCGCCTATGTCGGAATTGGATTGTGGCTCGCTGGTTTTCTCATTGAAGTGGTCTCTGACCGCCAAAAACGGGAATTTCGCAAGATTCCCGTCAATAAGGGGCGCTTTATTTCCACGGGCCTATGGGCATGGTCGCGGCATCCGAATTATTTCGGTGAAATCCTGTTGTGGACCGGTGTCACCATTGCATCCTTGCCAGTTTTGAGCGGTTGGCAATGGGTGACGATAATTTCGCCAATCTTCGTGGCTTTGCTGATCACTCGCATCAGCGGTGTGCCTAAGCTTGAAGCGCATGCAAAACGGAAATGGGGGACTGAACAGGACTATATCGATTATGTCACATCCGTCCCGTTGCTCATTCCTCGGCCACCGCGGTCCTGAAATTACGGGATTGGCTTTTGTGCCTCTAGCGAGCCTTAAAGCTCACTGCCCGAAGCCAACATCCTGTGCCCGGTCCACCGCCTCTTTTGCGGCCGCCAGCAAGGCTCCCGCTTTGGCTTTGCACTCTGCCAACTCATAGGCTGGATCGCTGTCTGCGACAATTCCCGCGCCAGCCTGCACATGCAGGGTGCCATCCTTCACAATCCCGGTTCTGAGGACGATACAGCTGTCCATGCTGCCGTCAGGGGAGAAATAGCCGACACCACCAGCATAGGCGCCGCGGGTCTCGGGTTCCAGTTCGGCGATGATCTGGCACGCCCGCACTTTGGGTGCGCCGCTGACAGTTCCCGCTGGAAAGCCCGCGAACAGGGCATCTAGTGCATCCTTATCCGGGGGCAGTTGGCCCACCACATTGGAGACAATGTGCATCACATGGCTGTAGAACTCGACGGTATAGCTATCAGTGACCTCGACGCTATTGGCGGTCGCAACCCGGCCGACATCATTGCGACCCAAATCCAGCAGCATAAGATGTTCGGCCCGTTCCTTGGGATCGGCGAGAAGGCTCTCCTTGTTCGCTTTATCCTCGGCGGCATTGGCTCCCCGCGGACGGGTTCCCGCGATCGGGCGGATCGTCACTTCACCATCGCGTGCCCGAACGAGAATCTCTGGGCTGGAACCGGTCAGGGCAAAGCCGGGCAAGTCGAGGAAGAACAAGAAGGGCGAAGGGTTGATCCGGCGCAATGCTCGGTACAGCTCGATCGGAGGCAAGGTGAATGGCGTGGTAAAACGCTGGGCGAGCACCACCTGAAAGATATCACCTGCTTCGATATAGTCTTTGGCTTGCAATACCATTTCGCTATATTTTTCGGCGGAAACTTGCGGAGTGAAGTCCACTTTTTCCAGGATCGGTTTGGACCCATTTTCTCCGCCGACGGGTGCAGAGGGAACTGCCGAGGCTAAGCCCCGTTCAGCTTCGTCTAGCCGATCTTCTGCCGATGTGATCTTGCTTTCGCTACTTCCATCGGTCTCTGGCCACACCGGAGCGACCAAGAATAATTCGTCGGCCAGCCGATCAAAAATCAAGATCACTGTCGGCCGGACGAACAGCATATCGGGCAAATCCAGTGCAGACTGCGGCGCACGCGGAAGCTTTTCGACCAATCCTATGGTTTCATAGCCGAAATAGCCCACAAGGCAGGCTAGGGCGCGCGGCAATGCCTCTGGCACATCCATCTGGCAGGCTTTGACCAGATTACGGAGCGCTGAGAGGCTATCGCCGCTTTCGGGAGCAAATGCGTCACGGTCTTTCAGCCAGATGGGATTTATCGCGGCTTGCACGCCATTGGCTCGGAACACCAGATCAGGGGCCAGGCCAATCAGGCTATGGCGCCCTCGGGTCTCGCCGCCCTCGACCGATTCCAGCAAGAAATCACCGCGGCCTTCTTCCATGAGCTTCAATGCAGCAGAAACCGGGGTTTCGGTATCCGCGACTTGGCGACGCCAAATCAGGGCTGGCTTGCCGTCCTCCAGTGCCGTGCGCGCTGCTTCAATTCCGAAACTGCCCGCCATCAAGCGATCAGTTGCTACCGAGCAGCTGGTTTTTCAGCGTGGTGAGGGTGTCTTCGCTGCGCTCTACGCCGATATCTGCCTTCATCGCGTTGATGAACTGGGCGGTATATTCATTGCCAAACACTTGCTTGAACTGTGTTTTCGTGGCGCCAAGCAAGTCTTCCCGTTTTGAAGCATCGCCACGGTTCAACTTGTTCAGGACAACGACGAACCAACCTTGATCACGCGGCGCTGCCAGTGATTTGGCTGTGCCCTCGGCCATGCTGAACATCAGGCTCAGCGGCGCGGGGACTTGTCCCTGCTGGCTTTGCCGAGCCAGATCGGCCCTCGTCGAGCTAATCCGTTCGGGACGGGGTAATTGTACGCCTGCATCGGCAACGGCTTTGGATAAGGAGGTTCCGCTGCCGACCGCTTTGGCAATTTTATCTGCAACGGCCTTGGCCTTCTTCGATCCTTGCTCGAGCATATAATCGCGCGTCACAAGCTGCTCGATTTGTGCCAATGGGGGTGGAGCGGCTTCGGTGATTGTCGGGACATCGATCGCAGCATATTGCTGGCCTGGAATGATTTCAACAATTTGAGGGTCGGAATCTTCTTCAACAGCAAATGCCACCGGTAAAATCAGCTGCATTTCGGGAACGGGCCGGTATTTTTGATCATTGGGATTTTGGCCATTGGCGAGAAGGGCCGGAGTGGACTCTAGTTTGAGCTCTTCTGCTTTGACAATATCGCCCAACGTCGCGCCATCGGCAAATTCATCTTCCAAGCGGACCGTAAGTTCCGCCATCGCTTCTTCGATTTTGGTCCGCGTTAATTCGCTGACAATCTCGGTTCGAACCTGTTCCAGCGTGCGGCCGGGTATCTGTTTAATGTCCGTGACCTTGACGATATGCCAACCAAGCGCACTTTGCGCAGGTCCGGCAACCGCTCCAGAGGCAACTTCGAAGGCGATATTGGCAACGGCCTGCGATGCACTTTCTGCAAAATCGGATTTGCTAATTGATCCAACTTCGGCAGCCGAAAGTCCGACAGACTGAGCCGCTTGCGCGATCGTGGTGCCGCCATTAATTTTATCAGCCAACGCCTTGGCGGCAGCTTCTGTTGGCAGAATGACTTGGTTAAGATTGCGCGTTTCACTGGCCGAATACTGAGCTTTGTTGAGATTATAATAGCCGGCTATTTCTTTCTCGGTTGGCTTGATCTTGTCGTTGAACCGAGATTTTTCGAAGAATGCATAGCGGATCGTTCTGCGTTCGGGGATTGTATAGCGCGCCGCGTTCTTGGCGTAAAATGCCTCTACTGCTGCTTTCGCGGGCTTGCTGTTGTCGATGAAGGCAACCGATGGAATGGTTGCGATTTGGCCATCGCGAGACTCGAGCAGCAAAGAAGCATAGGGCACAACAAGCTTTTGCGGCACTGCGGCTCCGTAACCAGCCGCGGTCAGAAGTTGGTCCGCCAGCAGGTTGCGCGTAAAGTCGTTGCGCAATTGGGTTTCATTTATGCCCTGTTGTTGCAGAGCGCGGCGGAAATTTTCTTCGCTGAACTGGCCATCAGCCCCCTGGAAAGTCGGGATACCGGCGATTTCGCCGTCGACGAGACGTTTGCCCGCCGCCATACCATATTTGGTACCAAAATCGGCAATCGCAAAGCTGTTGATCAACCGCTCCAGCACATCGTCAAAGCCACCGCCATTGATATAGGTTTTGAGATCCAATGCGGTGTTCTGACGCTGTTCGCCGCGAAAGGCATTGTTGACGGACTGGCTTATCTCAGAAGTGCTTAGTTCGCTGTCCCCGATTTTGGCAGCAGTGCCTGCGCCGGTGACGCCGCCAAAGGTGCCGCTGCTCGATACATCGGCCGTAGCAAAGGCAAAGGCAATCAACCCAACGAAACAAAAGGTAAAGAAAAGCCCGAGTTTCGAGGAAAAAATACGGCGGAAGAAACTGATCATGAAAGAGATGTTCCATTGCAGGAGTGGGATTTGCGCCTGCTTTAGGCGGCTTGGCTTTGCGGTTCAAGCAAAAGACTGCGGAAGGAAATTGGCAAGGGCAAGGATTTTTGTTAGCGAACGACCAATAGAAAATGAGAAAAGGCACAAGGCATCATGGCAAACCGTAAATATATCGTCGGCAACTGGAAAATGAACGGACTGCACGCGCAGCTGACAGATATAGCGGACATTGCTGCGATCGCGGCCAATCAAAAGGGGGCAGATGTGGGTATCTGTCCTCCGGTGACATTAATAGCCGCTGCCGCAGAGGCGAATCCTGACTTTGCCATTGGCGCGCAGGATTGCCACTCTTCTGAAAGCGGGGCGCACACAGGCTGCCTTTCCACCGCGATGCTTAAAGAAGCAGGCGCTAGCTATTCCATTCTCGGGCACAGCGAACGCCGGGCCGATCAGCAAGAAAGCGACGCAGATGTGAAAGCGAAGGCAGAATCGGTCCATGCGGCGGGCCTGGGCGCAATCATCTGTGTTGGTGAAACCGAAGAAGAGCGCGACGCGGGGCAGGCTATTGATATTGTTACCGTTCAATTGGCCCGGTCTTTTCCGGCAGGCGCTAGCGCGGATTGGCTGACCATCGCCTATGAGCCCGTATGGGCGATCGGCACAGGCCGCGTTCCCGAGACCAGTGATGTCGCAGAAATGCATGCTGCGATCCGCGCAAAGCTGGCCGAACTTATGGGGCAGGGCAGCGATGCAGTCCGCATCCTCTATGGCGGTTCAATGAACGGCAACAATGCGGAAGAATTGCTTGCCGTTCCCAATGTTGACGGCGGTCTCGTAGGAGGAGCGAGCTTGACCGCGGCAAAATTTGGACCGATCATCGAGGCTGCTGCCACTTGATGGCATTGCTGCAGTTTGATGTGGCAGGTTGTTGAGGGTTTTCATCGCTTGAACTCCGGCGGTCCAATCGCTATGTGCGCTTCAAGTTGGAGCTTACGCTCGCCCTATTAGTTCGGAAAATCCATGTTTCTTTTTCTTACCGTCGTTCAAGCCATTGTTGCCGCCATGTTGGTCGGCGTTATATTGATGCAGAAATCAGAAGGCGGCGGACTGGGCGTTGGTGGCTCTCCTTCTGGCATGATGTCGGCGCGCGGTGCATCAGATTTGCTGACCAGGACGACTTCTATCTTGGCGGTATTGTTCGTAGCATTGTCGATCACTCTTGCCGTCCTTGCGGCCGATGAGGGCAAGGTTGAAGCGATCGATCAGAGTTTGCAACGCGACACTAGTGCGCCAGTTTCGGCACCTGCAGACGCTGTTCCGCTGGTTGGCGACGATCCGTTGGCCGCTGCCGCTGCCGCTGCAGCAGACGCGCCCGAAAGCGAAGCTCCGGCCGCAAATTCAGACAGCGCTATTCCGCTCGACCAATAAGCTCTTCGAGCAGTTCAATATAGAACTGTCGATGCTGCCGCTGTGCGTTCGTGACAGTGATGGCGGCTTGTTGTCACGCATTCTGCTCCCAGTGACAAAAGTAAAATAATATTTATTTCACTTTTCCGGATTCGCGGGATTGCCATATGCACTGTTAACGCCTTAAGCCTCTCCTCCCATGGCGCGATATATTTTCATTACCGGCGGTGTGGTTTCCTCTCTTGGCAAAGGTCTGATGGCAGCGAGCCTTGGTGCTCTCCTTCAGGCCCGCGGATATTCCGTGCGAATTCGGAAACTCGACCCCTATCTCAACGTTGATCCGGGGACGATGTCCCCTTATCAGCATGGCGAAGTATTTGTTACTGATGACGGGGCCGAAACTGACCTCGATCTTGGTCATTACGAGCGGTTTACGGGCGTTCCGTCGTTGCAATCCGACAATGTTACCTCGGGTAGAATCTACCAGTCGATCATTACAAAAGAGCGCCGCGGGGACTATCTCGGGGCAACCGTACAAGTGATTCCCCATGTGACGGATGCGATCCAACAATTTGCCCAAGACAAGCTTGACGACATTGATTTCGTGCTTTGTGAAATTGGCGGAACGGTTGGCGATATCGAGAGCCTTCCGTTCATTGAAGCGATTCGGCAATTGCGAAACAAAGTAGGACGGGAAAGTGCGATATCCGTGCACGTGACGCTGGTGCCATATATTGCCGCTGCCGGTGAATTGAAAACCAAGCCGACACAGCACAGCGTAAGAGAATTGACGTCGCTCGGTATTCAGCCGGATATCCTGCTTTGTCGTTGCGAACATCCGTTGCCGGAAAACGAACGGGCCAAAATTGCCCAGTTTTGCAACGTTCGTAAAGAATCGGTGATCCCGGCGCTGGATGCCAGCAATATCTACAACGTGCCCTTGCAATATCATCAGGAAGGCTTGGATAATGAGGTGCTGCGCGCCTTTGGCATTGACGATGCCCCGACCCCAGATTTGTCGCGATGGAATGACGTCATGGAACGGATCGAGCATCCAGAAGGAGAAGTGATCGTCGGTGTGGTCGGCAAATATGTCGGCCTGCAAGATGCATACAAGTCACTCCAGGAAGCCCTGTTTCATGGTGGATTGGCGAATCGGGTAAAGGTGCAGGTCCGCTGGCTTGATGCAGAGCTTTTTGAAAATGCGGAAGATCTCGCGGTGAAACTTGAGCCGCTTCACGCGATTTTGGTGCCTGGTGGCTTTGGCGAACGTGGCAGTGAAGGCAAGATCGGTTCGGTCAAATTTGCCCGCGAGAATAATATTCCATTTTTCGGTATCTGCTTGGGTATGCAAATGGCTTGTGTCGAAGCGGCCCGCAATCTTGCCGGCATTGACACTGCGTCGACGACGGAGTTTGGTGAAACCGAAGAGCCTGTTGTCGGTCTGATCACCGAGTGGATGACCGAAGAAGGCCTGCAAAAACGCGAAGCTGGCGGGGATATGGGAGGCACTATGCGCCTCGGCGCCTATGATGCGGTGTTGCGGCAGGGGTCGAAAATTAGCGAAATATACGCCAGTCGGGACATTAGCGAGCGCCACCGCCATCGTTATGAGGTGAATAAGGGTTATGTGGAACGGCTAGAAGAAACCGGTCTGATTTTTTCCGGCATGTCCCCTGATGGCGAATTGCCCGAAACTGTTGAAAGGCCAGACCATAGTTGGTTTGTCGGTGTCCAATTCCATCCCGAACTCAAAAGCAAACCTTTTGATCCGCACCCTCTCTTTTCGTCTTTCATAGCCGCAGCATTGGAACAAAGTCGTCTGGTTTGAAGGCGAAAGTGCATTGTTATCAATAGATTCGAAGCGATGTCGAATTTGTCCAATTAATTTTACGGGATGTGACTAGTGTCACAAACATGTACTTATTGGAGTGTATCCAGAAAGAGGCTACAAAAGCCTTTCGGGTAATATTAGGGGTCGTGAACGGTGAAGGCTGACGAACTGGCAAGCATACTGGCTGAGCATAGCCTATTTGCCGACTGCGATGAAGACGAGCTCGCGGACCTGATATTGCGTGGCCACTTTATGCAGTATGAGAAGGGGGTAGAGCTGATCATGCAAGGAGATCCAGGCAATTCACTCCTGATCTTGTTGTCCGGAAACGCGCGCACCAGCATGATTGCCAGCAACGGCCATGAAGTCGTTTTAGACTATGCCGAAGCAGGGCAGGTTCTAGGAGAAATCGCCTTGTTGGACGGCGGCGAACGTACTGCCAGCGTAACAGCTATCGAGCCGACATCTGCGCTTTCTATCACGCGCGAAGCTTTTGAAGAGATTTTGGCGAAGCACAAAAATATGGCGCTGCGGCTGCTGAAGGTAATGGCGAAACGCATCCGAACGGCCAATAGTATGATCGAAGGTGATCGTGCCTATACTTCGGGCCCTCGCTTGGCGCGCTACCTTTTGAGACTCTCTGTGGTTGGGGCAGAAGAAGGGCGTCTGAAACTGGATTTAAGTCAAAGCGAACTCGGCAATTTTGCCGGCATGTCGCGTGAACATATAAATAGACAATTATCGGCCTGGTCGGAAGGCCAGATCGTGGCTGTGGAGAGCGGAAAGGTCCGGATATTGGACCATGCGATGCTTTCTCATATAGCTGAAGCAGATTCTTGACGGAAATTGGCCTTTTGCGACCCGGGCTAATTGACGTTGAGAGTGACACCAAGCGGGTGTCAGGGGCAGTCGGATCCTCATCCGATTGCCCCATTTCATTTTATCGCTGACGAAAAAAAGGCAGCCAGATCGCTCTGGCTGCCTTTTTCTTTGTTTGGGAAAGTGGGTTCAGCTTAAGCTGCTTTGTCTTCTTTCTTATCCTGTTCTTGGGTGATTTTTGCAACATTATCGGTTTTGTTTATCGGGATTGTGCGCGGCCGCATCGCTTCGGGGATTTCGCGCACCAAATCAATGATGAGAAGGCCGTCCGCCAGGGCGGCATTGTCCACCCGCACGAAGTCGGCGAGTTCAAAGCGGCGTTCAAAGTTGCGGTTCGCTATGCCCATATGAAGGAACTGTTTGCCTTCGGCCTCATCGGCATCTTTATTGCCGGTGACGAGCAGCATATTTTGCTGGGCGGTAATTTCAATTTCTTCATTCTTGAATCCTGCGACAGCGAGCGTGATCCGGTAATGGTCTTCACCGTTACGTTCGATGTTAAACGGCGGATAATTCTCGGATTGCTGCGCGCGAGCGTTATTTTCAAGAAGGTCGAACAACCTGTCAAATCCAACGGTTGAGCGGCGATAGGGGGTAAAGTCAAAACGATTCATATCTATATCCTCTGATATTGAGCAATGTAAATTTGGACCCGCAAATGCGGCATCCGGTACGTTAACGTGAAACCCAAATGGCATTCCACTCCAACAGAGATATGATCGAATCGCTTTATTTCAAGAGCGAGAAAATGCGGGCTTTGCTGCCGTAATCGTAATCTCGCTGGTCAAAAAAAACGCCCGGATGCTAAAGAGCACCCGGGCGAAAATGGTGACGAATTAATCCGCCCCCTGTTTTCCTGTCCTATTCAACGCCGCTTGTCCCCCAACAATTAGCGGAACCGGAAAGGATCCCTGAACCATGACCCGTTAATCGAGAAGTTTGATTCTGTAATCGTATCTGATCGACTGACATAAATTTGTCATGAACAATTTGGGAGTTTTGTAAGATTGATCGTCGCTTGTGTCATATCGGCAACAGCACATTAACCACCATGGCACTTGCTTGCCCCGACCAGCAACCGTAAAGGCAGGGAAACCCAATCCAAGGAAGTTTCCGCACGTCATGCTCCTATCCCGTTATGAATGGGTCATCGCAAAACGCTATTTATTGCCCGGCAAAGGGGAAGGGTTTATTTTCCTCGTTGCCAGCATCAGCCTCGTTGCGGTCATGCTGGGCGTTGCTGCCCTCATCGTGGTGATGAGCGTTATGAACGGATTTCGCGCGGAACTATTCGACAAGATCGTTGGCCTCAATGGTCATGCTGTTATCCAGGGATATGGCGGCCGGTTACCGGCTTGGCGCGATTTGCTTGAGGATACTCGACAGACTGAGGGCGTTGTTTCCGCCTCTCCCTTGATCGAACAACCTTTGCTGACCACGTTCAATGGGCGGGTCGAGGCTGTGTTGGTTCGTGGGATGCTGGTTCCCGATATTCTGAACAATGAAACGCTCGATGGAAAAACCATCTCCGGTGATCTGTCCCGTCTTGAACCCGGGTCTGGCCGAGTGGGCATCGGAAGCCGTCTGGCGATGACGCTGGGCGCACAAGTGGGGAGCCGGATCACCGTGATCAACCCGCAGGGGCGCTCCACGCCTTTTGGCACGGTTCCGCGAGAGATTGCCTATGAGGTGGCGGCGATCTTTGAGGTCGGTGTCTATGATTATGACAAGGCTTTTGTCATCATGCCGATGGAAGATGCACAGACTTTGCTTTTGTTGGGCGACCAGATCGGAATGATCGAGATAAAAACCAATGATGCCGACAATGTCGGCGACATTATTGCGCCATTGATTCCGAAAGTGGCAGACCGGGGTGTGATTACCGACTGGCAGACGATGAACGCTTCCCTTTTTGAAACACTGCAGGTCGAGCGCGTGGTGATGTTTGTGATTCTGTCGATCATCATTCTGGTTGCGGTGTTCAATATTTTATCGTCGCTGATCATGCTCGTAAGAGCCAAAACCCGGGACATAGCGATCTTGCGCACGATGGGCGCGTCGCGCGCGTCTCTCTTGCGCATTTTCGTCACCGTCGGAACGTCCATTGGTACGCTTGGGATAGCCGCGGGTATCGTCCTTGGCCTGATTGCGATTTATTTCCGTCAAAATGTCATCAATTTTGTCCAGGTCATCACCGGACAAAATCTGTGGGATCCGTCTATCCGCTTTCTCACCGAATTGCCGGCCCGCACAGATCCAATGGAAGTGGTCGGCATTGCCGGACTGGCTTTGTTGTTTAGTTTTCTTGCTACGCTCTATCCTGCCTATAAAGCGGCCAGCACGGATCCAGTTCAGGTGCTTCGCTATGAGTGATTTTATGGCAGAGAAAACGGTTGAGTTGCGCAATGTCCGGAGGACGTTTGTCCAGGGAGACATCGAGATCGAGGTGCTCCGCGGCGTAAATCTTGACATTAACGCAAATGAAATTGTTGCGCTGGTCGGCCCTTCGGGCTCGGGAAAGTCCACATTGTTGCAGGCTGTAGGCTTGCTTGAAGGCGGGTTTGAAGGATCAATCAAGTTAAACGGTGAAGAAACCGCACAATTGCCAGCGAGCGGGCACACGCGGATCAGGCGCGATTTGCTCGGTTTCGTTTATCAGTTCCATCATTTGTTACCCGATTTTTCCGCGGTCGAAAATGTGGTGATGCCACAGCTGATCTCGGGCGTATCCCAGCTTGCAGCAGAAGAAAGAGCTGCAAATTTATTGCAAAGCCTCGGACTGGGACAAAGATTAGATCACAAGCCCAGCAAGCTATCAGGTGGCGAACAACAGCGGGTTGCAGTAGCGCGCGCGCTAGCCAATGCGCCGAAGCTAGTGCTGGCTGATGAGCCGACCGGCAATCTTGACGAGGCGACAGCTGATCTAGTTCTTGGGGAATTTATCGGTTTGGTGCGGCAGGAGGGGAGTGCCGCATTGATCGCGACGCATAACGAGCGGCTTGCTGCCAAGATGGATAGGGTTGTCCGGCTTCACGATGGTATATTAACCTAGTCTTTTCAATTTGTAGCAAGAATGGCTTTGACTTTTCGGGTGCGAGTATCAAACTGAGGGTCAGGCCAGATATATAAAACAAACAATGCGGGGCGCATATGACGGTTACTGAATTTCAGGTGAAACAAGCAGACGGTTCTCTACAGGATTTGTCCAGCCACAAAGGCAAAGTGCTGTTGGTTGTTAACACTGCATCCAAATGTGGATTCACACCGCAATATGAAGGCCTCGAAAAGCTACATCAGGAATATAAAGACAAGGGCCTCGAAATATTAGCCTTTCCTTGCAACCAATTTGGCAAGCAAGAGCCTGGCAATGCGGAAGAAATCAAGAATTTCTGCACGTTAAACTATGATGTTAGTTTCCCATTGATGGGCAAGATTGATGTAAATGGCGATGATGCCGATCCATTGTGGAAATATCTGAAGTCCGAAAAGTCAGGACTTCTGGGGTCGCGGATCAAATGGAATTTCACCAAATTTCTCGTCGACCGGGAAGGCAACGTGGCGGGCCGTTTTGGGCCGGCGGTCAAGCCGGAACAGCTCAAGAGTGAAATCGAAACGCTGCTGTAGGGCACGCTTTCCCTCGCCATCCCATGCGGCCTATTATAATCGAATTGGCGGAATGAGGGGGCCGGAACAGCGCTGGAAATCCGACCGAGAGCAAAGATCCACTGCATATGCTGTGGACAAATGGTCGGCAGTATATGCAAGATGATATTGTGCCGCTAACCTGACTCCATGGCCCAGATTCCTTTTGTCCATCTTCGCACTTTCTCCGCCTACACGATCCTGGATGGCGCGATGGAACCTGCTGCCGTGGGCGCCGCAGCGAAAGAGCGTGGTTTTCCAGCCGTTGCGCTTTGTGATCGCATTGGCCTATTCGCTTCGATGGCTTTTGATGACGGGTGTCGGGCAAAGGGCGTGCAGCCCGTTACAGGTTGTCTCCTGAAAATAGCGCGGCCGGGCAGCGAAGAATCGGACAAGCCAGCCCTCGATTGGATTGCGGTCTATGCTCAAGATGCCGAGGGCTATGAAAATCTATGCAAATTGGTGTCCGCATCTCATCTCGATCGACCAAGCGAACTGGATGCGCATGTCGGAATGGCGATGCTGGGGAGGCATAGCGCGGGTCTGATTGCATTAACGGGCGGTGGCGAAGGTGCCTTGGCGCGATTGATTGCGGAAGAGCAGCAGTCGGAAGCAGAGGCTTATCTGTCCCTGTTGCAGGAATATTTTCCGGACCGGCTTTATATAGAGCTTTCCCGGCGCGAAGACCCGATCGAAATGGCATCGGAAACCGGCCTGATCAAGCTCGCTATAGATCGTAACATTCCGATGGTAGCCACCAATCCAAGCTGTTTTTCGGAACCCGATTTCCATGAAGCGCATGATGCGATGAAATGTATCGCGCAATCGGCCTATGTTGAAAATGACGACCGCGAAAAACCATCCGAACATTTGTGGATGAAAAGCGCATTGGTCATGGAAGAGCTGTTCTCTGACATTCCAGAAGCGCTCCAAAATACACTTGTTGTTGCGCAAAGATGTGCCTTTTCTCCTCCCAAACGAGATCCGATTTTGCCCAGTTTGGCTGGTGATTTGTCGGGAGAAATTGAGCAGTTAAAACGAGATTCCCTGGCTGGCCTGGAAATGCGTCTGGCGGTCGTTGACATGACCGATGCGGAAGAACGGAAAGTCTATTTCGATCGACTGGACTTCGAACTGGATGTTATCGTCAATATGGGCTTTCCAGGCTATTTCCTGATTGTTGCCGACTTTATCAAATGGGCGAAAGAACAGGATATTCCGGTCGGGCCGGGTCGTGGATCTGGCGCTGGTTCGGTTGTTGCCTGGGCGCTGACGATTACCGACCTTGATCCCATCAAGCTCGGCTTGCTGTTTGAACGTTTCCTCAATCCGGAACGTGTCTCGATGCCGGATTTCGATATCGATTTTTGTGAAACCCGGCGCGGCGAAGTCATTCGCTATGTTCAGGAAAAATATGGCGACCGGCAGGTAGCTCAGATTATCACCTTCGGGAAACTGAAGGCGCGCGCCGTGCTCCGCGACGTCGGCCGCGTGCTGCAAATGCCTTATGGCCAAGTCGACCGGTTGACCAAATTGGTGCCCAATCATCCGACAGATCCATGGGATTTGAAGCGCTCGCTCAACGGCATTACAGAGCTGGCTCAGGAATATAAACAGACGGATGTAAGGCGCTTGTTCGATCTGGCAATGAAGCTCGAAGGCTTGCCGCGGCATAGTTCGACCCATGCTGCCGGTGTTGTGATCGGCGATCGACCGCTTGATCAACTGGTGCCGCTCTATCGAGATCCGCGCTCTGATTTGCCCGTGACCCAGTTCGATATGAAATTTGTCGAAAAAGCGGGCCTGGTGAAATTCGACTTTCTGGGGCTGAAAACACTATCGGTGTTGAAAAAGGCGGTCGAACTTCTGTCCGAGCGCAATATTGACGTCGACCTCGATGGTTTGAGCTGGGAAGACGAGAAGGTTTTTGAACTGCTCCAACGCGGCGATACCGTGGGCGTGTTCCAGCTGGAATCAGAAGGCATGCGGCGAACGCTGGCGGCCGTAAAACCAACCAATTTCGGGGATATTATCGCGCTCGTGTCACTCTATCGACCGGGCCCGATGGACAATATCCCGCTGTTCGGTGATCGTAAAAACGGCCGCGCCGAAATCGCTTATCCCCATCCGTTGCTTCAGGATATTTTGAAGGAAACCTATGGGATTTTTGTTTATCAGGAACAGGTGATGCAGGCCGCACAGATCATCGCCGGCTATTCGCTAGGTGAAGCAGATCTGTTGCGACGGGCCATGGGTAAGAAAATTCAGGCTGAAATGGACACCCAGCGGAAAAGGTTCGTTACAGGTGCCGCTGAAAATGACCTGAACAGCGAACAGGCCAATGAGCTGTTCGACTTGATTGATAAATTTGCCGGCTATGGTTTTAACAAAAGCCACGCTGCCGCATACGCGCTGCTGGCCTATCAAACGGCATGGCTGAAAGCGCATTATCCGCACGAATTTTATGCCGCCTCGATGTGCTTTGATATGCATCAGTCGGATAAGCTCAGTATTTTTGTGGATGATATGAAACGATTGTCTGTGGATGTCTTGCAGCCCGATGTTAACAAAAGTCGTCCAAATTTCTCAGTGGAGGAGCAGCCAGGCGCTTTGCTCGCTGTTCGATATGCTCTGGCGGGTCTGAAGAACGTCGGCGAAAAGGCGATGCAAGCAGTGGTGACAGAGCGCGCTGAAAAAGGGCCGTTTTCGTCTATCGAAGATTTTGCCAATCGCATTGACCCCCATGGTTTGAACAAGCGTCAACTTGAAAGCCTCGCATCAGCCGGCGGTTTTGATGCGTTGGAACCCAATCGCGCTGCGATATATGATGGTGCTGATATGGTTTTATCGGTCGCCAACAGCGCCGCGGATGCCCGCGAAAGCGGGCAGGGTGGCCTCTTTGGCGAAGGCAGCGCTGGCGGCGAAATGCAGGCCATTAGGTTACCGGAAAATAGCCACTGGTCGCTCAATGAAATCATGGTCCATGAACGGGATGCTTTTGGCTTCTATTTCTCCGCCCACCCGGTCTCACAATTCCAGGCTGTGACGGCATCGCTCGGGGCGCTTACCCATGCTGCCTTGTGCAGCGAAGGTCCGATTGGCGAAGGGGTGCGGAAACCCGGTGTCATGGCTGCTTTGGTCGAAAAAGTGCGCTGGCGGGATAGTCGCAGAGGAAAACGCTTTGCGCTCGCCGACCTTTCCGACAGCAGCGGTCAGTTTTCCGCCAGCTGCTTTGAAGAGGATCAATGCAAAATACTCGGAGAATTGGCTGATCAGGGGCGATGTGCGCTGCTCAACGTTGAATTGGATCAAAAATCGGATGATGAAAGTCCGCGCGTGGCCATTCGTCGGGTTCAAGCGCTGGACGGTCTAGAAAAAACCACCCGTACCCGCATGGAGCTGGAAGTGCTTGATATCGCCGGCTTGCATGAACTTACCAAATTGGTCGCACCTTTGGTCGGTGGTCAGAGCGAATTGGTAGCGATCATGGCCGGTCCTGACGATGAATCGGTGCGCGTTTGCCTTGGACGGTCCTTTCGTCTCGATGCTGAAACAGTGGAGATGCTGGAGCGGGTCAAAGGCCTAGCTGCTGTCCGCTTGGGTCCGGCTCGGGCGATGCGGGTTGCCAAACCCAAATTAAGGCTTGTCAGCTAACACCAAACATATCAGAAACCTCCCAAATATAACGTGTTTGGAGAGATAATATGGCCGGTGCAATGCAAGCGAGTTCGCTCAAAATAACCAATCTGATTGATCATGCCGCTAGGGAACACGGCGCTCGCGAGATCGTGAGCTATTGGGCGGATGGAAATGTGACGCGCAGCAATTGGGCCGAGATCGGACTTGAATCGCGTAAATTCTCGCAGGTTTTGCAACGTCTCGGTATGAAAAAGGGTGATCGGGTCGCCACAATCGCGATGAATCATGCGCATCATTTGATCAGCTGGTATGGCTCTGCCGGCATTGGTGGCGTTCTCCATACCGTTAATCCACGGTTGTTCGAAGAGCAGCTTGTCTACGTCATCAACCATGCCGAAGATCGTGTGCTGTTGTTTGACAAAATGTTTGCGCCAATCATCGAGATGCTCAAGCCACAGCTCAAGACGGTCGAACATTATATCCAGTTTGACGGGGAAAGCAGCGACTACCCAACCTTTCGCGAATTGTTGGACGCGGAAGACGGAAAGTTCGATTGGGTCGATGTTGACGAGAATGATCCGTGCGGCCTTTGCTATACCAGCGGCACAACCGGTAATCCGAAAGGCGTGCTCTATGAGCATCGTTCGAATGTGATTCATGCCATCACAGAGGTGCAACCCGATGTGATGGACCTGGCGACCCGTTCGGTCATGCTGCCGGTTGTTCCGATGTTCCATGCCAATGCTTGGGGGTTGCCCTTTGCATGTGCCACGGTTGGCGCAAAAATGGTCTTTTCCGCGAGCAACGAAGCGTCAGTTTTGTGGAAGTTGATCCGCGAAGAAGGCGTGACTCACAGCGCCGGGGTGCCGACGGTTTGGTTGTCGATGTTTGCGGATATGGACAGCAATGGGGGCGACTACGGGAAACTGGGCGTTGTGGTAATCGGGGGCTCGGCTTGTCCGCGGTCGATGATCGAGCGGCTGATGAAAAATGGCATCCGGGTGGCTCATGCCTGGGGCATGACCGAGACGTCACCCATTGGAACGGCTGGTTCGCTTCCCGCCAATTGGGATGAGCTGAGCTTTGACGAGCAGGTCGACGTGATTTGCAAGCAGGGCAGGCCGCCATTCGGCGTGGAATTGCGTGTCATCGATGAAGACGGTAATGTCGCACCACGCGACGGCACAACCAGCGGCACACTCGAAATTCGAGGGCCATGGATCATTAAGCGCTATTATCGTGCGGATGAGGATGCCGTTGAAGATGATGGCTGGTTCGATACTGGCGATGTAGCGGTTTTGCATCCGGATGGCACGATGCAGATAACCGATCGCGCGAAAGACGTCATCAAGTCTGGCGGTGAATGGATCAGCTCGATTGAATTGGAAAATGCAGCTGTCGGTTGCCCCGGCGTTGCCGAAGCCGCGGCGGTTGGCGTCTATCATCCAAAATGGGACGAACGGCCTTTGCTGTTGGTTGTCCGCAAACCGGACAGCGACGTTTCAGAAGCAGATATGATTGCCTATCTGGGCGATAAAGTCGCGAAATGGTGGCTACCAGATGAAGTGAAATTTGTTGAAGAATTGCCGCATACGGCGACCGGGAAAATTCTGAAGCGTTCGCTGCGAGAGGAATATAAAGACTATAAGCTGAAAAGCTTGGCGGACGCCTAAAACAACTCCATCTGGCTGCCTTTGATCACCGGGCGCTGGAATAGATCGGTCCTGAGTTTGATCTTGGCTTTTTGCAAGCCTGCTTTGCGTGACGCAATGGCTATTCGGGAGCGAATCAGGTCTGCCCATGGTCCTTGACCGCGCATCCGGTTGTGGAAGGTCGGATCATTCCGTTTTCCACCGCGCATCTGTCTGACAATGCTCATCACCTTTGATTTGCGATCGGGATAATGGGCTTCAAGCCATTCTTCGAATAGGGGGGCGACCTCGTGGGGCAAGCGCATGGCGATGAAAGATATGCTTTTTGCGCCGCATTCCGCCGCTGCGGCGGCGATCGCTTCTATTTCATGATCGGTTATGCCGGGAACAACAGGAGCGATGTTGACGTGGACATAGATGCCGGCCGTGCTCAATGTCTTTACCGCCTTCAAACGCCGAGCGGGAGCAGGGGCTCTGGGTTCCAGCAATCGCGCGGTCTTTGGATCAAGGCTGGTGATGGAAATAGCCACTGCAGTCAGCGTTCGTTCCGCCAATTGTGCCAGCAAATCGATATCCTCGACGACACGATTTGATTTGGTGGTAATCACCACCGGATGCAGGGTCTCCAGCATCACCTCCAATATTCGTCGCGTAATCCTGCAGCGTTTCTCAATGGGTTGATAGGGATCGGTGTTGGTGCCGATGGCCAGGGTTGCTGGTTGATAGTTCGGTTTGGCAAATGTCTTGCGCAATAGCTCTGCAGCATTTGGTTTTGCAAACAGCTTGCTTTCAAAATCGAGTCCCGGTGACAGGTCATGATAGGCGTGGGTTGGTCGGGCATAGCAATAGACGCATCCATGCTCGCATCCACGATAGGCGTTGATCGAGCGGTCGAAGGGCAAATCGGGTGATTTGTTATAATTGATGATGGATTTGGGGAGCTCAACGGTAACGTCTGTCGTCAGTTTGACGGGGCTGTCTCCGATCTGCTCTCTTTCATCAAGCCAGTCCGCATCAACCTCGCGATCTTGCAAATTGAAACGTTGCGGGGGCGCGTTTGATGGCGAACCTCTGCCCTTTTGAGAGAGATGGGTGAGTGGGTTTTTGCGTTCCATTTGCTCTTTATAGAATGAGAACAAAAAAAGAACAAATAGATTGGGACGCTATTTTTCTAGCAGGCGCGGAATCAGCTCTACAAAATTGCAGGGACGGTGCCGGCTATCCAATTGGGTGTCCAAAATACCATCCCAACCATCTTTAACGGCGCCATTGGAGCCAGGGAGCGCAAAAATATATGTTCCGCCTGCAACGACCGCACAGGCGCGAGACTGCACGGTGGACGTTCCGATATTTGCCATACTCAAATAACGGAACAGTTCGCCGAACCCCGGGATATCCTTCTCTTTGACGGCATCAAGGGCCTCTGGAGTAATATCCCGCCCGGTCAGGCCGGTTCCGCCAGTCGTGATTATGACATCGACCTGTTCGTCATCAATCCACTGCTGCAGTTGAGTGGCCAGAGCGGATAAATCATCGCGCAATAAGGTCCGATAAATCAAAGAATGACCTTTGGTTTCGATCCGTTCCGCAAGAATGGCACCAGATGTATCTTCTTTCATTGTCCTTGTGTCAGACACGGTCAACAGCGCGATATTGATGGGTTTGAAGATTCGGCTTTCGTCTATCGGCATTGCTGCTCTCCGCTTATAATCATTGTCGGGAATAGCTTAGTCTGGGCCGCTTTTCCAAGTCATAAAGAATAGGGGGTTTTCGTCCGTTCACTATCCGTCTAATCGAAACGTTCATGACGCATGTTCCGGACCTCACTGCCGTAATTTTGGGCCTAATCCTAGCCGCTTGGCTGGGGGCTGCTGCATGGGCGGTTTGGACTGGCCTGGCCATGAAAAGCAAGGCCGATGCAACCTTACGGCAATCCGGAAGACTTGGCCGCCTGCTAGAAACGTCTCCGGCTTTGCCGCTGCTCGTGCGATCCGACGGGAAATTGGAAGCGTCGCAGCGGTTAATGCACTGGCTTGGCTTCGAACATTTGCCTGCCCATATTTCGGAATTGCACGAAAACGCTCGTGGTTTGAGCAGGGAAGACCTCGAGGCCCTGATGCAGGATGTCAATCTCGCTCAAAAAACAGGGAATAGCTTCGTCCGTGCGATCAAGGTGGCCGGTTCTGATAAGGCTCTGTTGATCCGGGGCGGGCTTGCGGATCAGAAAATTGCGCCCAATGGCAGCGCGCTTCTATGGGTTTTCGATGCGACCGACAGCGAAGGGCAAATCGAAAAGTTGCGCGATGAAAATGAAGGGGCGCGTGCAGCATTTGATGCTCTATCCGCCTTGATCGAGGCGGCCCCGGTTCCGATGTGGCACAGATCATCGGACATGCGTTTGACATTGGTGAACAGCGCTTATGTTGCCGCAGTTGACGCGAAAGATGGCGCGCAAGTCATTGCCGATGGCGTTGAATTGGTCGAAACTATTGACGGGTTCAGTCCTGTTGATGCGGCTATGCGGGCGAAGGAAAAAGGCGAACCGTCGGAACGGGTAGTAGCGACAACCATTGGTGGCGAACGCCGCATGACACAAGTGGTCGATGTGCCGCTCGGGAAATCCGGAATCGCCGGCTATGCGATTGATATTCAGGAATTGGACGATGCACGGCGCGAACAGCGCCGTTTCGGTGAATCTCAGAGAGACATGCTGGATAGAATATCTGCTGGTGTTGCCCAGTTTGATCCCGATAAGTCGCTAAAATTCTGTAACCTGCCGTTCCAGCGTATCTTCTCTATGCGCCAACAGTGGATCGCAGAACGACCGGAGTTTCCTCGTGTTCTCGACAGGATGCGGGAGATGAACCGTATTCCAGAAGTCCGCGATTTCCCGGAGTGGCGCGAAGAACGTACCGGCTGGTTCCAGGCCACCAAAGCGCGTGAAGAGAATTGGCTGTTGGCCGATGGAACCCATCTAAGAGTGCTGGCCAATCCGACCCCTGACGGCGGGCTGCTGGTTATTTTTGAGGATCGGACCGAACAGGTCCAATTGGCGAGTGCACGCGATACGCTGCTGCGGGTCAGAACCGCAACATTTGACAATTTGTTTGAATCTCTCGCCGTTTTTGCGGCCGATGGAAAATTGAATATCTGGAATCACCAGTTTGCCAAAAACTGGGGTCTGGACGAAGAGGAGCTTGGCAAGCATCCCCGGGTCGATGCGTTGATGCAGAAAATGGCCCGGCAATTGAAACAGCAGGCCCGCATTTCAGAAGTGCGTGAAATGGTCCGGAGCGCAACAGCCGAGCGTCAACAGAGAGGTGGGCGCCTTAACTTTGCGGATGGCCGGCGTTTTGAATTTGCCGCCATTCCGTTGCCCGATGGTAATGCACTGTTCACGATGTTAGACATTTCGGATAGTTATCGGATCGAACAGGCGCTGCGTGAACGCAATGAAGCGCTGGTTGAAGCTGATTCGATCAAGGGCAGCTTCTTGTCGAACATGAGCTACGAATTCCGTACGCCGCTCACGTCCATTGGCGGATTTGCCGAGCTTTTGGATCAAGGGATTGCCGGACCATTGACGGATCAGGGGCATGAATATGTGCGCGCGATCCTGCAGTCCGTCAAACGGCTGGGCACACAGATTGAAAATGTGCTCGACCTGAGCCAGAGTGAAGCAGGCGCATTGCCGATCGCCAAGGAAAAGGTCAATCTGAACAAATTGATCGACGACATCGCAGGCTATTTTGCCGAAGAAGCAAAAGCCAAGGATATAGAGGTTGAGCTGCAGTTAGACGAAAAACTTGGGTCGGCAATGGCTGACAAAAAACGTCTCACTCAAGCGATCTCGCAAGTCGTGGACAATGCGATCAAATATACCGAAAAAGGAGGACGCGTCTTTGTTCATGGATCAGGAGATGTGAAACAGGCCCTGATCCATATTTCTGACAATGGCCCGGGGATGACGGCTGGACAGCAATCCAAGGCATTTGACAGTTTCGCGCGTTCACGAGATCAAAAGTCAAACGTGAAAGCAGGAGGTCTGGGACTTCCATTGGCACGTCAATTGGTGCGGGCCCATGGTGGGGATCTGACCCTGACATCGGAACCCGACCAGGGCACGTTGGTGACCTTCAACTTGCCACGGCAATAAGGAAATGCGGGTTCTAGAAGACGAGCAGGAAACGCTGAAGGTCGGACGTGAGCTTGCCGCAATGCTGCGTATCGGGGATAAGATAGCTTTAACTGGAACGTTGGGAGCCGGAAAAACGACCCTGGCGCGCGGCATATTGGAGGGACTGGGCTTTGACGAGGAAGTGCCAAGCCCTACTTTTGCAATTGTTCAGCAATATGAACCGCCCGAAACAATCATGCCTATCGCCCATGTCGATTTGTATAGGATTGAAGACCCGGAGGAAATTCAGGAACTCGGCCTTGAGGACACGATCGCCGTCGGTGCAATGATCGTTGAATGGCCAGACAGGTTGCCCGATATTTTCTGGAATGATGCGCTCAAAATTACATTGGAAATAACAGAAGAAGGCAATCGTCGGTTGACTTGGAGCACCGGGGACGCTTGGAAAGATCGATGGCCACAGACATGAAACCGCCAGCAGCAGCGGCAGATTTTTTAAAACAATATGGGTGGGGCGACGCAGAGCTATTGCCGGTTGCAGGAGATGCGTCTTTCCGGCGCTATTTTCGTGCCCAGGATGGCGATCGTCGCGCGATTTTAATGGATGCTCCTCCGCCGCATGAGGATCCCAAACCGTTTATAGCAATTGCCGAATATCTAAAAAAATCGGGATTTTCTGCGCCTGACATATTTGCTCGCGACCTGACCAACGGTTTGGTTCTCATAGAGGATTTTGGTGACCATAGAATGCGGGAACATCTGGATGCGAGTCCGGAGGATGAAGACGCCATCTATCAACAAGTTGTCGATCTGCTCCGGGAATTGCATCGATCACCAGCCGCTTCGCTGCCCGTCTATGATGAAGCGCAATATATGCGCGAAGTGAATCTGCTGACCGAATGGTATTGCCCAGCGCAAGAACTGGATGTTGAAGCCGAGAGTTTTGAAGCGACTTGGCGACAGATTCTACAGCCCGTAATCGCGGCACAAAACCCGCCGGTTACGGTCATGCGCGATTATCATGCCGAGAATATCATGCTGCTTGAAGACGGTCGGCTTGGCTTGCTGGATTTTCAAGATGCTCTGAGCGGCCACCCGGCTTATGATCTCGTGTCTATGCTGCAGGATGCCCGGCGCGATGTGTCCGACGCGCTTGAAGCGAAAATGCTGGCTTATTATCTGGCGGATAGCAGCGCCGCTGCGGCAGAAGAGTTTCGCAGCCATTATGCTATATTGGGCGCGCAGAGAAACACTAAGATCATCGGTATTTTTACGCGTCTTTGTATGCGGGACGGAAAACAGCGATATCTCGATTTCTTGCCCAGAATGTGGGGCTTGCTTGAAAAAGACCTGAGCCACCCCGCGCTTGAACCGATAAGCAAATGGTTTGATCAGAATATTCCTACTGATGTTCGAAATCGGCCAGTGCGGGTATCGGAAGACCGCAAATGACCAAGGTCGATGCGGCGATGATCATGGCGGCCGGTTTGGGGACGCGTATGCGGCCGCTGACGGAATCGCGGCCAAAGCCCCTGGTTGAAGTGGGCGGCAAGGCAATGATTGACCATTGCCTGGAAAAACTGGTCGAAGCGGGAATTCAAAAGGCTGTGGTCAATGTGCATTATCTTGCTGACGCGATGGAAGCGCACCTGGCTGCTTCGGAATATCCGATCGAATTCCAGATATCCGATGAACGCAAACAGCTTATGGAAACCGGCGGAGGATTGGTGCAGGCACAGCCGCTTATCGAGCAGGCAAATTTTTTGTGCATCAACAGCGATAATCTTTGGACCGATGGTCCGACAAACAGTCTCCAACGGCTGGTGCAAGCATGGCATGAGGAGCAGATGGATGCGTTGCTCTTGCTGGTTCCCAAAGACGCGGCACATAATTATCAGGGTGCCGGTGATTTTCATCTTGATGACCAGAACCGCATTTCGCGCAGGCTTCCCGGTCGACAAGCACCGTTGATCTATTCCGGCATTCAACTGATATCTAAACGCCTGTTGCGGGATGCACCCTCTGGTCCATTTTCTACCAATATTTTCTGGGAACGCGCTATTGGCGAAGGCCGTTTATTTGGTCTTATGCACGAAGGGCAATGGTTTGAAGTCGGATCGCCAGGAGCGATAGCGCCGACAGAAGCTGCGTTGGCGAGTGTCTGATCGCCCCCAACCATCAGTCTATAATATCGCCGCACATGGCGGCTTTGCAGATGCGCTTGCACAAGGATTAATCGACCGCTTTGCCAAGGATGCGTTCGGGTTGGCGCGGGGTCTTATCCTCTTACCCAATAATCGTGCGCAAAGAGCGCTGCAGGAAGCCTTTGTCCGGCTCAGCGAAGATGGTCTCTTGCTGCCGCAGATGGCGGTTATTGGAGATCTGGATCTCGATGAAGCGATTGGTGTCGCGCTTGATTCAGGAGATTTGGCGCTTGATATTTCGCCAGCTGTCGATCCCATGGATCGCGTGCTCACGCTGGCGCAACTGATCCAGAATGAAGTCGGACTGCGCAAGGATAGCATCTTGGCCAAGGATGCGTTGCGGCTGGCGCGTGAATTCGCGCGGACGCTGGATCAGTTAAACGTCGAAGAAATTTCGCTTTCTGACCTTCAGAAAACCGAACCGGAGAGTCTGGACCTCTCCAGTCACTGGCAGGATTCCTATCGGTTCTTTCTGATCATAGCGGACAAGTGGCGGCTCAAACTGCAGCAATGGGAGCGCGTTGATCAGGCGGTGCGCCGCAATGCTCTGTTCGATCATATAGCAGGAACTTGGCAAAAGGCGCCGCCCGATCATTTTGTAGTGGCCGCTGGCATCACCACATCCGCTCCGGCTGTTGCCCGATTGTTGGAAACCATTGCTTTCATGCCTTCGGGGCTTGTGGTCTTGCCGGACCTGGATTTGATCATGCCGGATGGGGAATGGGACTTGCTCGGTCCGTTCCAGCCGAACCCAGATACGGGCCATGCTTTGCGGGCCCAGGAAACCCATCCGCAATATCACATGAAATTGCTGCTCGATCGAATGTCGATTGCGCGCGGTGAAATATTGCGCTGGCCCCGCACCGGCGAGAGCGGCGCTGCGGCCCAGCGGAGTCGTGCGCTGAGCAACGCTTTCGCGATTCCCAAGTTGACCGTCCGATGGCAAAATCTCGAAAATAATGAACGCAGTCTCGCGGGCGTGCAAACTGTCGAGGCGCGCAACAGTGCCGAAGAAGCCCAAATTATCGCGCTTCTTGCGCGTGAAGCATTGGAAGATCCGGGGCAAAGAGTGGCTATTGTTACGCCGGACCGGTCACTGGCAACCCGTGTTTCGGCCCATTTGAAGCGATGGGATATTCAGGTCGATGACACGGCCGGACAACCGCTGGCGAAGTTACCGGAAGGTGTCT
Organism: Parasphingorhabdus sp.; assembly: GCF_039982395.1. GTDB lineage: Bacteria > Pseudomonadota > Alphaproteobacteria > Sphingomonadales > Sphingomonadaceae > Parasphingorhabdus. Next base: position 540,271 of record NZ_JBDWYO010000006.1, on the reverse strand, counting down.
TCTTTTTGAATTTGCTAACCGCAGTTGCGGACGGATTTCCTCCTGCTGAATTTCTCGCTTTGCTGAAACATCCATTGGTTCAGCGAGGTGAAGGGAGATTGGCTTGGCTTGATAAGGTGCGGAAACTTGATTTGTTATTGCGCGGACCGCGCCCGGCCCCTGGCATCGCTGGAATTGATGCCCTGCTGAAGGCCGAAAATCGTCGAACCAAGAAGTTGCGCGAAGCCATTGCTCCTTGGTGGACATCCACACGCACGATGTTCGAGCCGATGGAGAGCCTCTTCACGGCTAAGCTGAATTGGCCGCACCTGCTCGATCATTTGCGGCAGCTGGCGGAGACATTGACGGATGGCGCAATCTGGTCAGGTCCGGCGGGGCGAGAATTGGCCGAACTGTTGACGAAGTTACAAGTCCGCGCGGAAATGGGCCCGATCCGTATCGCTGCGAATGAACTGGCAGGATATTTTGAGATTCTAATGTCTGAAACCTCAGTGCGACCGGCCTATGGCGGCCACCCCCGGATCGCGCTCTACGGTTTGTTGGAAGCGCGTTTGCAGCAATCTGAACTGGTGATCTGCTGTGGCCTCAACGAGGGCAGTTGGCCGCAAGCGATCACGCCCGACCCTTGGCTTGCGCCCATGATCCGTCGATCGCTTGGCTTGCCTGCCCAAGAACGACAAATAGGTTTGTCCGCCCATGATCTAGTCGGTGCAATGGGTGCCAGGAAAGTCGTTCTGTCCCGTGCCCGGCGGGACGATTCAGGGCCAGCTATTGCGTCGCGCTTCCTGCTTCGTCTGAAGGGCATGTGCGGCGACAATCTAAAGGAACTTCGCGAAGCGCGAGCATGGATGTCCGCCATTGACCGGCCGATAGCAGCTGTTGTGCCATATGTTCGCCCGGCTCCCATGCCGAGCGCTGATCAGCGGCATATCCCTATCTCTGTAACGCAGGTCGATCGGTTGATCGCGGACCCTTATGCATTTTATGCGAACAAAATCATGGGTTTCTCCTCGCTTGATATGATCGATGCCGATCCGAGCGCCGCTTGGCGAGGAACAATCATTCATGACATTCTGGAACAATGGGCGAAACAGGATGATTATAGGCCCGAAGCATTGAAGTTAAGGGCGCAAGCCTTTCTTAATGATCCCAATCTGCACCCGCTGATGCGAAGCCTTTGGGCACCCCGCCTGCTGGAAGGACTCACATGGGTTGCCGATCGATTGGCAACTGATCGTCAATCGGAACGTGAACCGCTTGCGTCGGAAATATATGGGAAGGCTGAAATTGCCGGTGTTCAACTGTCGGGAATTGCGGATCGCATCGACCGGATGCCGGACGGGGGGCTGGCCATTGTCGACTATAAAACCGGTGGTGCCCCAACCAACAAGGCGGTTGTCGAAGGTTATAACCTTCAACTCGGCCTGCTCGCGGCAATTGCGGAAGTCGGCGGGTTCAAGGATATTACGGGTCAGGCGGTTGGTTTTGAATATTGGTCTCTGGCCAAGAAAGGTGGAACGGATAATTTTGGTTATGTCCGTTCCCCAACCCAGGGACGCGGAGACAATCTCGTCGCGGCGGATGCGATGGTTGATCATGCCGTGGCGCGTTTCAATGAAGCCGCTGATCACTATATATTGGGTTCGGAACCCATGACCGCCAAGCTGCATCCTGAATATGCGGTCTATGCAGATTATGATCAATTGATGCGGCTTGAAGAATGGTACGGACGCGCGCCAATGGAAACGGACTGCGATGAGTAGCGACAAACCGAAAATCTTTCCGCTCAAGGATCGGCAGATTGATGCCGTCGAGCCAGAGAGCAATGTCTGGCTAAGCGCTTCGGCGGGTACTGGGAAAACGCAGGTTCTCACGGCACGGGTGTTCCGCCTTCTGCTATCGGAAAATGTAGATCCCGAGCATATCCTTTGCCTGACCTTCACCAAGGCGGGTGCCGCCGAAATGGCGGAAAGGATCAATCGTCAATTGGCGGCTTGGGTTCGGATGGACGATGCCAAGCTGGGCAGTGATCTTGCTGCGATCGGGGCCTCGACCAAGCCAGCGGTAAGAGACCGAGCACGCACGTTATTTGCCCGCGTTCTGGATGCACAGGGCGGTGGCTTGCGGATCATGACCATCCACAGCTTCTGCCAATCCTTGCTCGCGTCTTTCCCCGAAGAGGCTGGCATTGCCTCTTTGTTCAAACCAATCGAGGCGCGTGACCAGAAAATCTTGGCGCGCGAGGCCTTGGGTGATTTGCTGCTCGAAGAAGAACAGTCAGGCCGCAAGTCTATCATTGATGCGATCCAACAGCTCAGCGTCCGCATGGGCGAGGAGGCCACAGAGCTATTTTTAATGGCCTGCGCATCGAAAGCCGATGCCATGGAAAATCTGGCGACCGGGGTTTTGCCCTTTGCCCGTCAATTGCTCGGTCTTCCGATCGATGGCGATGCTGAAACATGGCTGATGGAACGCTGTGAGGATAGCGCGATTGACCGCCGATCCATGGAAGTGATGCGCGATGCGATGGCGGAATTTGGCGGTAAGAAAGAGCGTGAACGCCAGCTGAAAATTCGCTTGTGGTTGACTCTAACGCCTAAAGAGCGAGCCGCTGCACTGTCGGATGTTCACTTGGGCTGGGCGACGAAGACCACCGGTGCACCGCCCGCGGCAACCAAAGGACTGCTAAAGGCCTTGCCGGACTATGATTTCGTGGCTGGTTCCTTGTTTGATTGGAGCAACGGCCTTCTCGAAACCAAGGCATTGTTCGATTATGCCGACTTGTTCGCTGGTGCGCTGGACGCGGGCCGGGCATTCTACCACCGCTATGCAGCCGCGAAAAAACTAAATGGTGTCGTCGATTTTGACGACATGATCCGGATGACGGCTAGCCTGTTGCAGAAAAGCGATATGGCGGCCTGGATCCGGTATAAGCTGGATCAGCGCACGGATCATATTTTGATCGATGAAGCCCAGGATACCAACCTTGCGCAATGGGATATAGTGCGCGCTCTGGCTGGTGAGTTTTTTGCGGGCATCGGGGCTGATCCGGATCGACACCGGACCTTGTTCACCGTGGGTGACTTTAAACAGGCCATATTCGGTTTCCAGGGAACCAGCCCGCACAATTATTCCAACGCCAGAACCGAGTTTTTTGGTTTGGCAGATGCATCGGAGCAACCATTTGGTGACCTGTCGCTGGATCGCAGTTTCCGGTCCACACCGCCGATCTTAAATGTGGTCGACGCTACGCTCGACCAGCTTAGCCATGAACAATTGGGCCTTGATCAACCTATTCCGGAGCATCGGAGCAATTACCTGGATGCGAGCGGTAGCGTGGCGCTCTGGAAGCCGGTTTCTAGCGTTAGCGATGCCGAATCAGAGGATGAGGAATCATGGGCTAGCGAAGAAAAGCGGGCGTTTGCTCAACAATTGGCCCTGCAGATCAAACAATGGCTGTCTCCTGAAAAGCCGCTCTGGCTGGATCGAGAAAACAGGCCGCTGGAACCCAAGGATATTTTGATCTTGGTGAGCAAGCGGGATGAATTGAGTGCGCTCATTGTTGCACGCTTATTTGCTGAAAATGTTCCGGTTGCCGGCATCGATCGCATCCGGTTGAATCAACCTCTGGTCGTGCAGGATCTGCTGGCGGCCATCCGCTTTGTGCTGCAGCCCAATGATGACCTCAATCTTGCTGGCCTGCTGGTATCGCCCTTGCTCGGTTGGACTCAGGAAGATCTGCTGGCCAACGGCTATCGAGGCGGCGAGCATGCGGAGAAGAGCCTCTGGGAATTTTTGCGCGGGCGGAGAGCGCTGGCTGATCAAATCAAACCGCTATTGGAACTGCTTGGCATGGCGGATTTCAATACGCCCTATCAGTTTCTGGAGACGATGCTGTCTGGCCCGATGCAGGGGAGGCGCAAATTGCTCGCTCGTCTCAGCCATGCGGCGGTAGACCCGTTGGATGAACTGTTGGCGACGGCTTTGGCTTTTGAACGGGATCACATCCCGACCTTGCAAGGGTTTTTGGACTGGTTCGATCGGGGCGATGTCGAAATTAAGCGAGAGCAGGTCGAAGGCGGCAATGAAGTGCGCTTGATGACGGTTCATGGTGCCAAAGGACTGCAGGCGCCTTTGGTTATTCTGGCCAATGCCACCTTTGATCCCGCGAGCAAGAAAAGCGGTGGTTTTGCGATAAAACTAGGGGAAGGGTCTCACCTGGAGTTGGAATATCCCGTCGTGCCGGTTCGCAAGTCGGAACGCGTGGGAATATTGGCGGAACATGCGGCTCACGCCGATAAAATCGCGATGGAAGAACATTGGCGGCTGCTTTATGTCGCAATGACCCGGGCAGAAGAACATCTCGTCGTTGCCGGTATATTGGGACCGAAGGCTCGTGGTGAAGTGCCAGAGTTAAGCTGGTTCGGGGCCATTGAACGTGGCCTGATGGCGATGGGTTGTGATTGGCGTGAAGACCCGGACTGGAAAGCGGTTCAGGAATATCGGATTGAGAATAAAAACAAGCCCGCCGCGCCGCCCGCTCGCGCAACGCCCATCGATGGAGATCAAGAACCGGTATCTTCGCCGGATTGGCTGTTCCGGCCCGCACCGGAAGAATCGCGACCACCGCGGCCCTTAACGCCCTCGCATCTCGGTCTGGATGAGGCCAGCAATCCTCCACCCAATTTGACGATGCGCGATGCAGCAGAGCGCGGAATATTGCTGCACAGCCTGTTTCAGCGTTTGCCGGATATTGAACCAGATCGCCGGTCGGACGTTGCCGACAGATGGCTCTCAAAACAAAAACAGATTTGTGATCCCGGCCGTCGAGCTGAAATTATCGAAACGGCCCTGTCAGTGATGGATACACCGCAATGGGCTTCGTTGTTCGCACCGGAGAGCTTGGCCGAGGCCCCCATTGCCGCAGTTGTCGGCGAACATGTTATTTCGGGTACCGTGGATCGGCTGCTGATTACCGATGATCATATCTATGTGGTGGATTTCAAAACCGGTCGTCAGGTGCCGGACAATGCAGAACAAGCTCCGGTAGCCTATTTGCGACAGATGGCAGCCTATGTCGCCGCGCTAGAAAAGATATTCCCGGATCGTCCGAGCCGGGCAGGGCTTCTCTATTCACATGGCCCGAAAATGCTCGAAATTTCAGCGGATCTGGTCGAACGACACAAGCCGGGCTTTGAGCCGGCATGAAAATCCTTTCCGGTACCACGCTTGAGCGCGGGCAGAACCATCCCTAAATGATATTCAAACAAGTGGAGATTCGTTATGGCTACCAAAGCAATTACAGATGCAAGTTTTGAAGGCGATGTCCTCAAAGCAGACGGTCCGGTTCTGGTCGATTTTTGGGCAGAATGGTGTGGCCCGTGTAAGATGATTGGCCCCGCGCTGGAAGAAATCAGCGATGAAATGGGCGCCCAGGTTACGATTGCCAAGCTCAACATTGATGACAGTCCGGATGCGCCGGCAAAATACGGCGTGCGCGGAATTCCTACGATGATCCTGTTCCACAATGGTGAGCCGGTTGAAACGAAAGTTGGCGCAGCGCCAAAAAGCCAGCTTAAATCTTGGTTGGAAGAATCGCTTCCCGCTTAAGGTCTGAAAATATCCCCGAGCCGCTCGGCTGCTTCGTTCCAGAGTTTCGGTGACGAAGCGCCGAGCAACCCCTTTTTTCGGTCGGCCGGCTGATATTCAGAGCCGTCCCAGCGGGCGCATTTGCCGCCAGCTTCATTGAGAAACAAAATACCGGCTGCATGATCCCAAGGCAGCGTTCGTTCGAACACGGATATGTGGTTGGCTCCTAGCGCCAAGCGCGGATATTGTTCGGCGGCGCAACGGGGGATGTCGACAATTTCATAAAAAGATGTCGCGGATTCCAGCAGCATTTTTCTTTGGTCGTCGGTCATAAATCCTGTTGCCAATGCGGCGACTGGTGTCATGGGGTGATCGTCGGGCACAGCTAGTTTCTCGCCATTGATAAATGCGCCGCCATTTTTGACCGCATGGCAGATGCGTGCGGTGAGCGGATCATAGAGCCAGCCTGCGACGGTTTCATTCTGCTCTGCCAAGGCGATGATGATCCCAAAGGGAGACTGTCCGGAAGCATAGTTGCCGGTTCCATCGATAGGGTCAATGATCCAGACTTGACCTTCGGCCAACTGGTCCAGAACGGCCGGGTTCGCAGCCACCGCTTCTTCGCCGACAATTTTGGATGCTGGCAGAAGTGTTCGCAGCGCCTGATCAATAAATTCTTCGCTGAGCTTATCGGCAACCGTGACCAGATCTCCCGGCGTTTTTTCTTCAATCTGTTCCGACTTTAGATTTTGATAATATGGCAGCAGGATTTCCTGCGACGCTTGTTCCAGAATCTCGAGAACCGGCTGATAAAGTGGGTGCAAAAACTTAGCTCCGATAATCGGCGTTGATCGCAATATATCCATGGGTCAAATCGCAGGTCCAGACCGTTGCGTGACCTTTGCCCAGGCCAATATCCACGGCGATGTCGATCTCGCTGCCTTTGAGGTGGGCGGTGACCGGTGTTTCATCATAGTCCGGCACGACAAGTCCATCGCGCGCCACGGTCACTCCGCCAAAACCGATTGCAAGCCTATCCCGGTCTGCTGGTTCTCCTGCCTTGCCAACCGCCATGACCACACGCCCCCAATTGGCATCTTCACCGGCGATAGCGGTTTTGACCAAAGGAGAATTGGCGATCGAGAGGGCAATGCGTTTCGCACTGTCGTTGCTTTCGGCCCCGACTACGGCGATTTCGATGAATTTGCTCGCCCCTTCGCCGTCGCGGACGACCAGATGCGCCATTTGCATGCATAGGTCGCTGAGCGCGGCCTGGAAGGCATCTGCGCCATCATCATCGAACGATGCAAGGGCTGGGGCCGTGTTCTGTCCTGTGGCAAAGGCCAGCACCGTATCGCTGGTCGATGTGTCGCTATCGACGGTGATGCAATTGAAGCTTGGTGCCGTTGCGGCTCTCAGCATTTCTTGCAGAAATCCGGCTTCGACCGTCGCATCGGTGAAGATATAACCCAGCATTGTTGCCATGTCGGGGGCAATCATGCCCGATCCTTTGATAATCCCGTTGAGGTGGACGGTCTGGCCGCCGATGATAGCACTTGCTGTCGCCATCTTCGGAAATGTATCTGTCGTCATGATTGTTGCGGCGGCATCTTCCCAGTTGCAGGGTTCTGCCATGAACGCGCTTTTCAATCCCGCCTCAGCTCTATCTTTCGGCAACGGAACACCGATCACACCGGTGGACGAGACCAATATTTCCTCTTCATGACAGTCCAGATGTTCGCTCGTAAGAGACAATATCCGTTGAACAGCTTCCATACCACGTGCGCCGGTAAAGGCGTTGGCATTGCCGGCATTCACCACCAGTCCGCGCGCATTGCCGTTCTGTAGTGCCTTGCGGCACCATTCGACCTCGGTGGACGGGCATTTGCTTTGCGTCAGCACGCCTGCAACCGATGTGCCCGCAGACAATTCTATGAAGGTTAGATCGCAGCGATCCCATTCCTTATATTGAGCGCGGGCTATGCGGCAGGTAACGCCCGCAATATCGGGTAAAGTGGGAGATTGTGCTGGGGCCAGAGGCGAAAGATTGTCCGACACTTAACTTGCCTTTATACATTGTTTTGTTAGAACGCGCTGATATTGACGGGTGCCTTGTCCATGAACGCATATATTGCAAGTTTTATGTTGCTGCTATTCAACGCTGTCGGCTTGGCCGTGCCTGCGTCCGCAGCGGCAGAAGAACGCATAATACCCGAATTGGGCAGCTCCGCAAATCTATCAGAAGCTGCGATTGGGGATCAATCCGCTGTGGTCGATCCCGCGATATCGTCATTCTCGGATCATCAGCCTGGCGACATGGCAGAAAGCCTGCTTTCCGCGCCTTTCGCTGCGGATCAGGCAAGCCGCCAAGAACAAATCTGGGCTGTTGTTTCGACCCGGTCTGAATCTGGCGACAAGCTGGAACATGAAGAAGGCGCGCCTTAGCGCCATTCTGTGGCTTGCCGATATTGAACGGCAAGAAATATTCCCTAAATTCATCCCACTACCGGCTTTTACTGGCCGCAAATATCTACAAATTGGAAAATGTCATGTTCGGCGGTTTAGCCAAATCTCTCTTCGGGTCAGCCAATGACCGTTACGTAAAGTCGATGCAAAAAGTGGTCGATGCGGTCAACGCATTCGAACCGGAAATCGAGCCGCTTTCTGATGAAGAACTCGCTGCGAAAACGCCGTCTTTCAGAGAGCGTCTCGCCAATGGGGAAACGCTCGACGACATCATGCCGGAAGCCTTTGCGGTTGTTCGGGAAGCGGCCAAGCGGACATTGGGGCAGCGACATTATGATGTGCAGTTGATCGGCGGCATCGTGCTTCACCGCGGAGAAATCGCGGAGATGCGAACCGGTGAAGGTAAAACGCTGGTGGCGACACTCGCTTGTTACCTGAACGCGATAGAAGGCAAGGGCGTTCATGTTGTAACCGTCAATGACTATCTCGCCAGCCGCGATGCGGAATGGATGAGCCAGGTTTATAATTTCCTTGGCTTGAAGGTCGGGGTGATCATTCCGAACCTTGGTGAAGAAAATCGTCGGGCGGCTTATGCAGCGGACATCACCTACGGCACCAATAATGAATTTGGTTTCGACTATTTGCGCGACAATATGAAGCATGAACGCGCCCAGATGGTTCAGAAACCGTTTAACTTCGCGATCGTCGACGAGGTGGACTCCATCCTGATCGATGAAGCGCGAACACCCCTGATTATCTCGGGTCCAACCGATGATAAATCGGATCTATATTTGTCGGTCAACGCCGTGGTCCAGGATATTACCGAAGAAGATTATGAGAAAGACGAGAAATCGAGAAATATTTCCCTGACCGAAGAAGGCACGGAAAAAGCAGAACGCCTTCTCGAAAAAGCCGGTCTTTTGGTTGGGGACAATCTCTACGACTTTGAAAACACCCAGGTGGTTCACCACTTGAATCAGGCGTTGATGGCCAATGTCATGCGCAAGCGCGATACCGACTATATTGTTAAGGACGGCAAGGTCATCATCATCGACGAGTTTACCGGTCGGATGATGGAAGGGCGCCGCTGGTCCAATGGCCTGCATCAAGCGGTCGAAGCCAAAGAAGGGGTGCAGATCGAACCCGAGAACCAGACGATGGCGTCGATTACGTTCCAGAATTTTTTCCGCATGTACCCGAAGCTGTCGGGCATGACCGGAACAGCCGAGACCGAAGCGGCTGAATTTTTCGAAATTTACAAGATGAATGTCGTTACCATACCGACCAACAAGCCGGTGCAGCGCATTGATGAGAATGACGAGTTTTACAAGAACACGCTGGATAAATTTGCTGCCATCGCAAAGACCGTCAAGGAGCATAGCGAAAAGGGACAGCCGGTTCTGGTTGGCACCGTTTCGATTGAGAAATCCGAGCTGCTTTCTGACTTCCTCAACAAGGAGGAGGTTGCCCACAATGTTCTGAATGCCCGTTTCCACGAACAGGAAGCGCAAATTGTGGCCCAGGCCGGCTCTCCAGGGGCGGTGACCATCGCAACCAATATGGCTGGTCGCGGCACCGATATTCAATTGGGTGGCAATATCGATTTTCGGATCGAACAAGAACTTGGTGAATTGGAAGACGGTTCCGAGAAAGACAAAGCGGTTGCCAAAATTGAAGAAGAAGTGCGGGCGCTGCGCGAGCAGGTAAGAGACGCCGGCGGCCTATTTGTTCTTGGCACCGAACGGCATGAGAGCCGCCGGATCGATAACCAGTTGCGCGGTCGCTCCGGTCGTCAGGGAGATCCGGGACTTAGTCGATTCTATCTTTGCCTTGAAGATGACCTGTTGCGCATCTTTGGGACCGAGACAATGTTCGCCAAAATGATGAACAAAAACCTCGAGGACGGGGAAGCCATCGGTGGCAAATGGTTGTCCAAAGCCATTGAAACAGCACAGAAAAAAGTTGAAGCGCGTAACTATGAGGCGCGTAAGCAGGTTGTCGAATATGATGATGTGATGAACGACCAGCGCAAGGTGATCTACGAGCAGCGTTCCGAGATCATGGATGCTGAAACCGTTGGCGACGTCGTTGAAGACATGCGCCACGAAACGGTCAATGCGATGGTTGCGGATGCCTGCCCTCCGGGGAGCTATCCGGAGCAATGGGATGTTGAAGGCCTGAAAACCCGCGTCGAATCCGTGCTCAATCTCAAGCCCGATATCGACGGATGGATGCAAGAGGAAGCGCTTGAACCGGAAATTATCGAAACGCGTATTTCTGAAATGGCCGATGCCGATTTCGAAGCCAAAGTGACTCAGGTAGAAGGCGATCAGCCTGGCGTTTGGGCGCAGATTGAAAAATCTATTCTGCTCGAACTTCTCGATCATCACTGGAAAGAGCATCTGGCGACGCTGGATGCGTTGCGTCAGGTTGTGTTCCTGCGGGCCTATGCTCAAAAGAAACCGCTCGACGAATATAAGCAGGAGGCTTTCGGTCTGTTCGAGCGCATGCTTGAAATCATCCGCGAAGGCGTGACCAAGACCATTGCCGTCAGCCAGTTCCATCGACAGGATGAAGTCGAAGTTCCCGAATTGCCAGAACTGCCGGATTTCCTGACCACACATATCGATCCGCTCACCGGCGAGGATAACAGCAATGATATCGATGGCGGCACAATGGGCACGGTTTCTTCTTCCTTGCCACCGCGGCAATCCGGACAGCTGGACAACCCGCAAGATGGTTTTGATGGCAGTAAAATAAGCCGCAATGCACCATGTCCTTGCGGATCGGGACGCAAGTATAAGCATTGCCACGGCAAGTTTTGATCTGATTATGATGCAGCCAGGCGGGAATTGAGATGGATTTCGCAATTCTTGGCCTGGCCATAGTCTTCGCGTTGGCCGCGGCCTTATATGCCAGCGTCGGATTTGGGGGCGGCTCTACCTATATCGCCTTGTTGGCCCTGTCAGCGCTCGATTACCGGGCGCTGCCGATCATTGCGCTGCTCTGCAATATCATTGTCGTATCCGGTGGAACCCTCCGGTTTCAGTCGCGGGGGCTGATCGACTGGCGTAGAATTTTACCGATCCTGCTGCTCTCCGTACCCGCCGCATGGTTAGGCGGGCGCTTGGTCGTGGCGGAGGGGAGCTTCATGATCCTGCTCGGTCTGTCGCTGGCCGCCGCCGCTATCCTGTTGATGATAGAGCCCTTCATCAAGCGGGCAGGGGATATTACCGGCAACGGTCGATGGACCGGTCACCGCTTGTTTGCCCCTGTCACTGGCACCGCAATCGGCTTTCTGTCTGGCATTGTCGGCATTGGCGGGGGCATATTCCTTGCACCGATCCTGCTGCTAACGCGCTGGGCCGATAGCCGGCGCATCGCAGCAACGGCAAGCCTGTTCATCTTGGTAAACTCGATCGCTGGTCTCGGCGGACAATTAGCGAAATCGGGTCTGAATATTGGAACTGAAGCGGTGATTGCCTATTGGCCTCTATTCCTCGCCGTCCTGCTCGGTGGCCAAATTGGCAGCTATCTGGCGAGCAAAGCCTTGCCAGAGATCTGGATCAGGCGACTGACAGCCGTGTTGATATTATATGTCGCGATACGCCTATTGTGGGTTTAATCTCGGGGGATGCGGTGGCTGTCTGCTAATCGTTGGCAAGTCTATGATCTAACGTTCGTTTTTGCGCCCAAAGCGCGTCCGCCTTTCGGATGAAACAGTTGCTTTGTCCAGTCAACGATAGGCAGGGGTGGATGAGTTATCGATAAAGATAATTCCGTCATATTGATCGCTAGGGACCATCGTGTAGCTTCCAAACGTACCGCCCCAATAATGGGCTTCGATCCTGTCAAACAGGAATTTATTGCCGATCATTTGTGACTGATCAACTGACGAATTGACAAAAAACGCAGCCTTTCTAAGTGAATAGGCAATTGCTTCCAGACTGTTATCTTTGGGAGCTAGAACACTTACTGGACTAGCGTTGTTTCCCGCCGTTGTGCCGCGCAACATATAAAACCCGATCGTGTAGATATCATTTGGGAAATCTCTTCTAAGGTGAAAGCCCATAGGCACTTCCGGATAATTACGAACACTGTTCACTGGAACCGTAAGACTTTGCTCATTTGCAACATGTCGGTTGTGAGCCCATATAACGATTTTTTCATTGGGATAGACGTGAGTGCGAAGCTTATTAAATATCTCAGCCATATTTTTGTCGCGGACATTTCCAGTGTCTCGCGTCTGGTAATTTGCGCGGGAGTTTTCGATCTGGCCTATCGCTGCAAAAATTGCGATCGATAGTATTTTCTTGTTGAAATCAGCCTGCTCGTTCAGCGGAAGGGCAGCTAGATCTTGATCTAAAGCGATTTGAATTGATTCCGAATTTGCTATGATATCATCACATGTGTTGGATCTTTGCCCAATACAGTTTGAAGTTGAGAGTTCGGTTTGCATTTGCCGAAAATCTCTGAGGTTTTTGTCAAGTCTGCTCTTTTGACCGGAGTCGAATTCGTTAGAAACTGGAATCGTTTCAATGAATGGAAATATCTGATCGAAATAGTTTGAGCTAATTTGAGTGTCGAAGCCAACCAATCGCAATGGATTGGCGCTTGACTGCGTTTCTTGAACATATTTGAACAGTTCCAGAACCTCGTTTGTATGCCAAACAGAAAATACGAATCTCATCAGCTGGTCAGGATTGAACTGGTTTATGTTGCTATCGGCCCAGAATCCGTCGAAAAATCCACTTTCGAAGGCAACGACTGAGAAGCCCAGGTCCTTATGTAGATATTTGATCAGCCGTGTTTTGAGGTGATTGAATTCCGCAGTTCCATGAGAGCTTTCTCCCAGTTGAACAATTTTCCTTTGACCTATTAATGAGGAAAGGAACTCTAAATCTGAAAAATCTCCATCATAGACAATTGAACGAATAGGTTGGTGATTTACAGCGAGCCAATCCCTAAAATCACTATTTGCAGACGGCATTGGTAAAATTTCTGGCGTTTCAAGTTCCGCATCCGAAAGAAGACGATTTTGTGTGAGGTCAGGAGATGAAGTAGCTGGCGGCGTTGGCGTTGGCGTTGGCGTTGGCGTCGGCGCTGGAGAAGGGGAGGGAGAAGGAAGGCTTACTGGTGGAGGTGTAGGAGTAGATCCGCCACCTCCTCCGCCACAACCAGTAAGTGCAAGGACTATGCAAGATGCTGCAAGTCGGAAATTGCTCAAACCGTATTTCACATTTTTGGCTTTGGCTTGATTGCAATCGCGCTTCGTAAACCTCGCCGGCTGCGTATTTGTTACTGCAAACTTATAATCCATCTTTTCACTGAATCCTGAACTTTAGTTGATTTGCCCATGCCGAAATGCTGCAAGCCCGTTTGATCAAATTCGTGGTTATTTTGATCGATTCATCATTGATGAGCTTAGTTATTTATGACCGTGTTTGGGTTCTGGTCAAGAACATCTTTCCTAGCTCTAACCCTCATAAGTATAGGGGCCTTGTTTGTTTGATATACATCTCAAGACCTGTCCGTCGCCAGATAATTTGAGCCAGAGTTTTGTCCGCTAGATCCCGAAAGCGGTGATTAGAATCATCTGACTTCCCGCCTCACCGATAGCCCCTTTGGACAATCTATCTCTACTGATATACAGCGAAGCACGAGGAGCAATCGCATGATATTGATCGAAGTTTTGGCCCTGTTTTTGTGTGGGACCTTTTTTGGGGCTGCCGTATATATTTCAATTGCGCAGCATCCCGCTACTATGCAGACCGGCATTCCCTTTGCGTCGGCATTCTTCCCGCCAATGTATGGGCTTGCGGCACCGATGCAGATAGTCTGTGCTTTGGGGGGCACTTTGGCTGGCGTGGCAATGTGGTTCCTAGGAGATAATATTCTTTGGCTAGTCGGCGCAATTGTGCTGCTGTTCGTTATCCCATTCACGATCATCATTTTGAAGCCCATCAACGATAAACTGCTAGATACAGAGGCAGCCCGCAGCGAAGGGGAAATTGAAAAATTATTAAAGTCATGGGCACCGCGCCATTGGGTGCGCAGCATAGCTAGCGGTCTTTCTTTTATAACATATTTGTGGGCAAGCGTCGCAACGTAAAGGAATGTCTACCTTATCCGCGAAAGCGGACATTGTATTCAACGACTTTCCGGTAGAAACTCAGATCCAAACTATTCAGACTTCTGGTTGTTGATTACATACTTACGCTGCTGTGCGTTCAATTGCTTACTCTTCCGTCGAACACAATATAGAGACGTCGAAGCCAGCCCGCCGTCACTGAAGAGCATGAGCAAGTCTGGGGAACTGTCATTGCCAACCAGTTTATACCAATGATCCTGAGTTCCTGTTGAAGCTTTTGGAATTCTATCCCAGCCTGTTTCTTCGGCTAATGGTTCAATCATGTCAGCCAGCGACTTTTGGGTAATCAGTTCAGTTGTCGGCGCGATATAGCGCAATGTTGAGATCGCGCCGGAAGGAGTATACCATCTCTCGAATGTCAGAAACGGACCAATGGTGGGATCCAAGAGGGTTTCAATCGCGTCTTGGTTTCCTAAAACTTCATCATTAGAGCCATCTCTCTGATCACCGAAATTCCCTGCGATGCCGCCGGATTCAAAACAAAGTGCATTCAATGTATGGCGATCCAGACTTTTGGATTCAGAATTAAAGGACGTTATCGCAATGGGCGCATGTTGTTCAACAGGCGACTCGCACTTCGCTTTATAATTCCAAGCCTCACCGCCAAGATATTCAAGACCTTCTTTTGCGGCCTCTAGGCAGCGCAATTTTGTTGAGTAGTGTTGACTGCCAATTCTGGAATGCCAAATTCGAAGAGTACCGTCCGCATCTTCTGTACCGGCATGGATGGGAACAAGAACATATCCCCATTTTGAGGGTTCTTGCTCAATTTCTAATGCGGAGATTTCTGGTGTGATCTCGCTCGCCATCGACGTTGCGCAAGCCGTGAAAGCAAACACAAACGTCAAAAGTGAAGGTGTTTGAATAAATTTCATCGGCTTTTTCTAAAGAAAATTTCAATCCTGTCCATGACAGAAAACTCGAAGGCTCTTTGACGAAGCTGATCCTTAAATTGAATTTGTGTCCAACTTCTCTAAGGGGGAAAGACTCTTAATGACGACTGCTTTTGCGCCCAAAGCAGCCGCTGGCTTATGTTTACTTGATCGCAAATATGAACATGTTGCGATGGAGGTTTGTAACGATCGGGAGGATAGTTCTGAACGTTCGTATCAGGGCTTATCCATGGATGATTCTATGGGTGGTTCGACCGTCTCGCTCCGCGGAGGCTTTCCTACAACAGTCAACTTATGATATCTCCACGCCATGTTTGGTCGTGCGTCCTATGCTCTTGTGCCCGGAAAATATTTCCAATGCGCTTCTCACCGAAAGGGGGGGGGGCTATCGCGGCCGTTTTTGCGGCGAGCGATTTTTTGTTTTCTAACCTTGTAAAGATTGTAAACTTCATCAGGAAAAAGGAGACTTATCTGAACAGATGATTTTCTAGTGCCGGTACAGGCGATTTTGTTTCAACCCGCGCGCGCGGAGGACAATGGATGCTCAGGTTCTGATTTTGAAAAAATGGCTCCCCGAGTAGGATTCGAACCTACGACATTTCGATTAACAGTCGAACGCTCTACCGCTGAGCTATCGGGGAACAGGCTCGATTCTGGACCGAGACCATCGTTGTGAAGCGCGCCTATAGCAACGTCATTTGCGGGCCGCAAGCCATCAAACGACAAATTGTTCCATGGCGATGCGATCGTCGAGCGCATGTTCCGGATCGAACAGCATTGTTAACGACTGGCTGCGGTCGACTGCCACTTTGACGCGACTGACATCGCGTACTTCTTGCTGGTCTCCGACAGCACTAACTGGCCGTTTTTCAGGGTTTAGCACACGGATACTGATTTCCATCTTGTCCGGCAGGATTGCGCCTTTCCAGCGTCTTGGCCGGAACGGGCTGATCGGGGTCAGCGCCAACAGATTGCAGGTAAGGGGCAAGATCGGGCCATTGGCGGAAAGATTATAAGCGGTCGAGCCGGCAGGCGTCGCAATTAACACGCCATCACAAACCAGCTCTTCCATCATGATCCGGCCATTAATCTCGATCTCGAGCTTTGCGGTTTGTCGGGTTTCGCGCAAGAGCGAGACTTCATTGATCGCGGGCAGGGTGAAGCTGGCGCCCGAAATGGTCTCCACCTCCATTTTGAGGGGTTTGACCTTGAAGGCACGGGCGTTGGTTATGCGCTCGCTCAAATCGTCCAGATGCCAATTGTTCATGAGGAAACCAACAGTGCCCAGGTTCATGCCATATACCGGCATGATGTTGCGGCGATTGAGCATCTGGTGCAAAGTTTGTAGCATGAACCCGTCGCCGCCGAGGACAACGGCTTGATCCGCTTCTTCAACCGGAACCCAATCGATGATCGGTTTCAGCTTTTCAGCGGCTTCCTGCGCCGGTGGCGTAGGGGAGGCGACTAGCGCCCATTTTGTTGTGTTCATCCGCCCGTGACGTTCATATGACGCTCCAATATTTCTGCGGACCCATCCAGCTGTGCATTAAAATCATGCCGAAGCGGTTTCAGCCTTAGAGCTTCTTGGAGCAGTTGGTCAACGGCGGCGATGCCATCTTTTCGAACCGCTGCGCGCAGATCGACATGGGCGTTGTGACCCAGGCACATGAATATCTTGCCGTCTGTTGTCAGACGAAGCCGGTTACAGCCATCGCAGAAATTGTTGCTAAGCGGCGTGATCATTCCGAGCCGCAGTCCAAGTGGCTCGACAGCAACATAGCGAGCCGGGCCAGCGCTGCGATGCGGGATAGGGTTGAGCGTGTAGCGACTGGTCAATGGCGCAAGAAATTCGTCAGCGGAAATATGGGCCAATTGGCGGTCTGCGCCGACGTCACCCAAGGGCATAGTCTCGATGATAGTCAGGTCATGACCATTTTCTGCGCAATATTCTGCCATCGGCAAAAGGTCGGCCTCATTGAAGTCGCGCAGGGCGACCATATTGATTTTGACTTTGATGCCGGCTGCAGTGGCCGCCTTGATGCCGTCCAGAACAGTGGCAACATTTGCACCGCGGGTGATCTCAGAAAAGCGGGCCGGGTCCAACGTATCCATACTGACGTTGATCCGGCGCATGCCGTGGGTGGCAAGATGGTCAGCATATTCGGTGAGCAGAGATCCGTTGGTGGTGAGCGTCAACTCCTCCAATTCGCCAGATTCGACTTTTCTGCCAAGACGTTGAATAACATCTTTCATGTCCTTCCTCACTAGCGGTTCTCCGCCAGTGAGTCGAATTTTGCGGATGCCGTGGCTGATGAATCGTTCTGCGATCAGAGTGATTTCTTCCAGAGTCAGCAACTCTGATTTGGGCATGAAAGTCATTTTCTCAGACATGCAATATTGGCAGCGGAAATTGCATCGATCGGTGACCGATATCCGTAAATAGTCAATTTTGCGGCCAAAACCGTCTTGCATGGAGAGCCTCATTTCGTTGAAACGGCATATAGCTAGCGTTTTCGCTATGGGCAGGCAACGCCCTATAAAGGTTTTACTGCTATGGAAAAGGATAGTCTATCACGAGAATTTCAGCGCAGTTGCTGTTCATTTATAGGAGTGTTGAAGTCCCTAGCGCATCGATCTTGAACGCCAATCCGGTTGAACTCAGAAATCTTTTTCTGCTTTCATTCCGTGAACGCGACCCCTTGGCGGCTCAAATTGCCGCCTTTGGCTGGAGGGTTCATTCCGCTCGCAGGTCAGATAATTTAAGTGCCCGCTTCTTTTCAGCCGGTGCAATGATCGCTGTGATAGATGTCCGCCGCGCCGAGAATGAGGGTTTGAAGGCCATTGCGGAGCTTTCAAGAGCGGCAACCGAAGGAGGGATCGCGATATTGGCAATCGTCGATAGCGGTCAAAGTTCAATGATTGTCGAGCAATGTTTCGATTCCGGCGCAACCTCTTATCTGGATTTGAGCAATGACAGCGCAAATCTTGAACAGTCGATCAAATATGCTTTTCGCTATGTTGAGAATATTCGCGGGGGCGCTGAACGCGCTAGCCATGAGCAATCATTGCTCACGTCTGCTGATTTAGAATGGTCCATGACAATGGATGGCATTGGAGATTATTGGATCAGCGATAGTCTTTTGACAGCGGCGGGCAACATAGATTTTGATCACTATCCGGCAACTGGTATCTATCGGACGCTTTCACGCGAAGAGAGAAAGCGCGTGCGCGGGGCAATGGGGCGCTTGAGTGATGGTGCAAGACAGGCCGCGGTTCCCCATTTGTTAAACGGCCGCGCCGTGATTCATCATCTGCATGAAGCCGACGGCCATATTTTCGGCAGAATCGAATATCTTGCGAACAGCGAAGATGTTGATGACTGGACAGGACGAGATTTGCTTTCCGGATTGCGCAATGCAGCGTCTGCCCGCTCATGGGTGAGCAAAAAACTTGAGGCTGAGAGCCAGTTGACCCTGATCGCTATCGGTATCAAAAATTTCAGAATGATCAATGCGGCTTTCGGTCGGAAGGCGGGGGATCAATTGCTAAGGATCGTTGGCCATAGACTGATGGAACAAACGCAACGTCAATATGCGGGATCACAGTTGGTTGCACGTCTAGATGGTCAGAATTTCTTGGTGGCATTGGCCGATATTCAAAATGACAAGATTTCCGACTTTGCAAACGGCTTGATTGGCAGTGTTTTTCATGACCTCCAGTTGGAAGGCAGGCCGATCAAACCTGTCGCGAGGGCTGGTGTTGCTATTGGGAATGCCAATTCCAACGAAAAAACGTTGATCAGAAAAGCAATTCTTGCCCTTGCGGAAGCCACTGCTGCGGATGCCCTGCCGATCAAGTTCAGCACTGTTTCGGAAGCCGATGTCCATCTGGAAGAAATACTGGAGGAGCAGTTGGCAGGAGCAATGGGGCGCGGCGAAATCGTGATTGCCTTTCAACCTCAGATACAGATCGATACCGGGCAGCTTGTCGGGGCTGAGGCCTTGGCGCGATGGGAGCATCCTGAATATGGACTTTTGGGTGCTTCAACCTTGTTCGCAGTCGCAGAGCGCGCTGGGGTGATGGAGTCGCTTTCAACGCAAATTCACAAACAGGCATTGACCCTGGCGGCCAGTTGGCCCGAAAGTCTAGGATTTCTTCGCCTTTCAATCAATGTGACGGCCGGTGATTTAGCAGAAATAACATTTGATCGGACCATGTTGAAGCAGGTCGAAAATGCCGGATTCGAAACGCATCGTCTCACGCTCGAAATCACAGAGTCCGAGTTGATAGGCAATCTCTCGGAATCAGCGAACAAATTGGATCGGTTGCGTACTGCAGGTGTTTGCATCGCGATTGATGATTTTGGCACTGGGTATAGCAGCCTGTCCTATCTCAAGGAGTTGCCGGTCGATTATTTAAAGATCGACAGCGGGCTGACCGGAGACATTAGTGGATCGCATAAGGATCAGGTTGTGGTTCGATCAATTATCGACATGGCGCATAGCCTTCAACTGAGTGTCATCGCCGAAGGTGTCGAAACGGAAGCTCAGTTAAAGACTCTGGCCGATCAAGGCTGTGAATATTTCCAAGGATTTCTGCGCTCCGGACCGCTTTCGCCAGACGAATTCGAAGCTTTTGCTTTGTTGAGCAACTAGCCAGTGACCCGCTTCGCCAGTTTGGACAGTCCAGTCGTTAATTGCGTCAAACCATGCAAGCGGGACTTGGGGTCACGCCACTTACGTTCGATGAACAATTTGTTGTCCGGTCTGATTTTCGCTGTTCCTTTGAGCCGTTCGACATAGTCGAGCAAGCCCGGAACGTTTGGAAAGCTGTCATTGTGGAAGCTAACCAGAGCGCCACGTGGACCCATCTCGATTTTTGCGATACGGGCTTTTACGCAATTCATCTTGATATGCATCAGCTTTAGTAGATTGTCCGTCTGAATCGGAAGGTCACCGAACCGATCAATCATTTCTGCAGCAAAAGACTCAATTTCCTGCAGCGTCTTGAGTCCATTCATTCGGCGATAGAGGCCCATTCTGAGCGAGAGGTCGGGAACATATTCCTCCGGTATCAGGATCGGGGCATCGACTGTGATCTGAGGCGAGAAGCTGTCGGTTGAGGATTGCAAGCCAGAGCCTTTGGCCTTTGCTTCCAATATGGCATCTTCCAGCATCGATTGGTAAAGTTCGAAGCCAACTTCCTTGATGTGTCCCGATTGTTCGTCACCGAGCAGATTGCCGGCGCCACGAATGTCCAAATCATGGCTGGCCAATTCAAATCCGGCGCCAAGACTATCCAAATCACCCAGGATTTTGAGTCGTTTCTCAGCTTTTTCGGTGATGATCCGGTCTTTTGGCGTCACCATATAGGCATAAGCGCGCGTTTTGGAGCGTCCGACGCGGCCTCTGAGCTGATATAATTGCGCAAGGCCGAAGCGGTCGGCGCGATGGATGATCAGCGTGTTCGCGCTTGGAATATCGAGGCCGCTTTCAACAATGGTCGTCGATAGCAGCACGTCATAGTTGCGGTCGTAAAAGGCCGACATCCGCTCTTCCACGGTTGCAGGCGGCATTTGTCCATGTGCGACGACATAGGTCAATTCGGGGGCATGGTTTTTGAAAAAATCTTCGATATCAGCCAAGTCGGCAATCCGAGGAACAACCACGAATGACTGACCTCCGCGATAATGCTCTCGCAGAAGAGCCTCGCGCAAGGGAATAGGGTCCCAGGGCATCACGTAAGTACGGACTGCGAGCCGATCTACGGGCGGTGTTTGGATAACCGATAGTTCCCGCATACCGGTCATCGCCATTTGCAATGTGCGAGGGATGGGCGTGGCGGTTAGCGTCAGTACGTGTACATCGGCTTTCATTGCTTTCAGGCGTTCTTTGTGGGTTACACCGAATCTCTGTTCTTCATCGACAATGATCAGGCCAAGTCTTTGAAATTCTATTGATTTGGCTAACAGCGCATGGGTGCCAATGACGATGTCTACGTCACCATTGGCCAGACCTTCTTTGGTCTTTTTTGCTTCCGTCGGCGGAACCAGTCTTGAAAGACGACCGATTTTTAAGGGAAAGGGTCGAAAGCGCTCTTCAAAATTGTTGAAATGCTGGCGAGCGAGGAGAGTTGTGGGGGCGATTATCGCCACCTGCATTCCGGCCATCGCGGCCGCAAAGGCGGCGCGCATCGCGACTTCCGTCTTCCCAAAACCGACATCACCACAGACCAAGCGATCCATAGCTTTGCCAGATGCCATATCGCCTAGGACTTCCTCGATGGCTTGTTGCTGATCATCGGTTTCCTGATAGGGGAAACGATCTACGAATCCGGCCATTTCGGTAGCCTCGACGCGGGCAGGTGTCGCAGGCTGCAAAGCGCGCGCAGCCGCGGTTCTGAGCAGCTCATGAGCAATCGCCCGAATGCGCTCCTTCAGTTTTGATTTGCGCCGTTGCCAGCCTTCACCGCCGAGCCGGTCTAGGACTACGCTGTCGCCGCCTTCGCCATAGCGACTGAGTACGTCGATATTTTCGACCGGAACATATAGTTTATCGCCGCCTGCATATTTCAGATGGACGCAGTCATGTGGGCTGGTGCCAACTGGAATCGACACAATACCTTCATACAAGCCAACGCCATGTTCAAGGTGGACAACCAAATCCCCCTGACTGAGCGCCGAAAGCTCTTCTATGAAGGCGTCGCTGCTCTTGCGCCGCTTAGATTTGCGGACCAATCGGTCCCCGAAAATATCTTGCTCGGTGAGCAGGGTTAAGCCTTCGGTGCGAAAACCTGATGAGAGCGGTAAGATCGTCAACGCGACTGTTGGTCCGGCCGAAATGCAGGAATTCCAGTCATCACAGAGGACTGCCGTCTTGACGCCATGGTCTTTCAGCAGGTCAAAGATCCGGGCGCGCGAACCTTTACTATAGCTCGCGACGACCGCAGTAGCTCCCGTTTTTATAAGATTGTTGAGATGAGCGGCCAAGGCTTGGTAAATATTCTCACTGCGCGCCCGTTCCGGTGCGAAATCGCGCGGAGATGATGCCGAAAAGGAGATAGTTGTGTCGGTTTCCGGTTCATCAAATTCGCTTAGAACATGAATTGGCGCATCATTCTCATGTGTCTGCCATTCATCCGGTGTCAGATAGAGCATCTCGGGCGGCAATGGGCGATAGCTCGACATATTGGCTTTGTCTGCGTCTATCCGGTTCTTATGATAGTCTGCGATCGAAGCGAATTGGGCTTCGGCTGCCGTTGAACCGGCTGCATCCCGCAAAATAATGCAATCATCATCGACATAATCGAAAATCGTCGCCAGATGATCTTCCAGAAGCGGCAGCCAATGTTCCATCCCTGCCAATCGACGACCCTCTGAGATCGATTGATACAAGGCATCGCTTGTTGAAACCGCACCAAATAGATCACGGTAACGGGTCCGAAACCGGGTAATGCTCTCT
Organism: Parasphingorhabdus sp.; assembly: GCF_039982395.1. GTDB lineage: Bacteria > Pseudomonadota > Alphaproteobacteria > Sphingomonadales > Sphingomonadaceae > Parasphingorhabdus. The sequence goes on along the minus strand of NZ_JBDWYO010000006.1, from coordinate 517,712 downwards.
GCATCCAGAAGAAATTCTGAAACAGGAAGCAGGTCAAGACTGTCGATATTACCGACGGTCCTTTGATCGGCAGGATCGAATTGCCGCAAAGTCTCTATTTCATCGCCAAAAAGATCAATTCGAATAGGCAATTCAGCGCCTGGTGGGAACAGGTCGATCAGCCCACCTCGTGCTGCAAATTCTCCACTGTCGGCGACGGTATCGACCCGCACAAAGCCGTTCGCGTAAAGAAAGGAAATGAGCTTTTCCTGTTCTACGGTGGTGCCAGGCGCGAGGCGGGTAACAAATTCCTTCATCCGTGAAGGCGACAATATGCGCTGCGTTACGGCATTGACGGTCGTGACGACCAACTGTGAACCGGTGAAGGGAAGTGCCAGCTTGGCCAAAGCGGCCAGTCGGTCAGAAGTGGTGTGAAGCGCCGGGGATGCGCGGTCATAGGGAAGGCAGTCCCAGGCTGGAAATTCGATAACGTCCAAATTTGGTTCGAAAAAATGAGCGGCTTCTACAACAGCACTCATCGCCGCGTCATCAGTTGCAATAAACATTGTCCGCCGCCCGGACTCGATCGCAATTTCCGATAGCAAAAGAGGACGGTAACCGGCGGGTATGCTCGCTAGCGTCATGCCTGCCTTTGAGGACAATAATTTATCTAGATGGGACACTTGAAATTGCTTTGGATAGAGGATGAGAGATTATTTCGTTGCATCAATATAGTCGAGCCGCTGCAGGGCATCCATTTGCGGACCCTCGAAAGTTTGGGGAACAGGCAGTGTTCCGATCGCCCAAGCCATGACATCGACATCATCTTCTGAAAGCAGATTTTCAAACCAGTCTATCTCGGATTCCGACCAACTTTGACCATATCGATCAAAAAAACCCCCGATCAAGAAATCGGCTTCACGGGTGCCGCGATGCCACGCGCGAAATTGTAGCTTCTTCAGCTTTGTTTCGCGGTCCATATTTGCTGCTCCAACTTGGCTGGCATAATGTGCCAGCGGGCGTATAAAGGCGGATAGACATGCGGCCCGAGATACTCAATCCATTATTTGGCGAGACCCCATCGCTCAAAGGCGTAGGCAAGGCGTTGACCAAGCCGCTTGAGAAACTGCGGCTGACCCGAATCAAGGACCTGCTTTATCATCAGCCAAGCTATTGGATGCACCGAAAGCGCGTCGCTAAGCTTGATGAAATCGATGTCGGAGAGACGATCATCGTCGAAGTTACGCCGGTTGACTATCGTACGGGTGGTCCACGGAGCCCCTTGCGGGTGCAGGCGACCGACAAGGAAGGCAATTATATCAGCCTGACTTTTTTCGGCCGAAACCCCGGTTGGCCTAAGAAATTGCTGCCGCTTGGTGAAGCAAAAGTCATTTCCGGTAAACTGGAGCGCTATGGTGATGAACTTCAAATGGTCCATCCTGATCAGGTGCTCGAGCCGGAACAGATCGATGACATAGCGCTAGTTGAACCGATTTATCCTTTGGCAGACGGACTCGGCAATATACGCATGCGACAATTGATCGGGCAGGCGCTGGTGCTTGCTCCAACGCTGCCGGAATGGGTGGAAGCCAGTCAGCTTGCGACAAAAGACTGGAAGAGTTGGAAGGATAGTATCCTCGCCCTTCATGGCGCTAACAGCGAAGGAAGCAGTGACCGGCTGGCCTATGATGAGGTATTTGCCAACCAGCTTGCTTTCATGCTGGTTCGAGCCAGCAACCGAAGCAAGAAGGGGATCCCGATTCAGGGAGACGGGAGACTTCGTGATCAACTGAAGCTGCCTTTTGAACTGACAGGTGCCCAGAAACGCTGCATTTCGGAGATTGAAGGAGATCTTGCGCAAAGTGCTCCGATGTTGAGATTGCTGCAGGGCGATGTGGGCTCGGGCAAGACACTTGTTGCCCTGATGGCTCTGCTGTCGGCTGTGGAAGCCGGATATCAGGGGGCCTTCTTGGCACCGACAGAAATCCTGGCGCGGCAGCATTTTGAAGGCTTGCAAAAGCTATTGGTCGGTCTGCCGGTCAATCTTGCGATTTTGACCGGGCGCGACAAAGGTAAGGTTCGAGAAGCGACGCTAATGGGGCTGATGGATGGGTCCATCAATATATTGATTGGAACCCATGCGATTTTTCAGGAGCAGGTCCGCTATAAGAATCTAGCCGTTACGGTCATTGACGAGCAGCATAAATTTGGCGTGTCCCAGCGCCTAATGCTAACGCAGAAAGCGGAAAACACGCCGCATTTGCTAGCCATGACGGCGACGCCCATTCCCCGTACGCTGACGCTCAGCCAATATGGCGAAATGGATGTCTCTCGCATCGACGAGCTTCCTCCGGGGCGGCAAGCGATCGATACTAGCGTAATTTCTGACGGACGCTTGCTGGACGTGGTGGAAGGCCTTGCGCGCCACATCTCGTCGGGAGGCCAGGCTTACTGGGTATGCCCATTGATTGAAGAAAGCGAAAAAAGCGATCTGGCTGCAGCAGAAGACCGGGCCGCGAGCCTGAAGGCAAGGTTCGGCGATCAGGTAGGTTTGGTTCATGGTCGTATGAAGGGCCCCGAAAAAGATCAGGTCATGGGACGCTTCCAACGGAATGAAATAAAGATTTTGGTGGCCACGACCGTCATTGAAGTCGGCGTGGATGTGCCCAATGCCAGCCTGATGATCATCGAGGCAGCAGATCGCTTTGGCCTTGCCCAATTGCACCAACTTAGAGGGCGGGTAGGGCGGGGAAGTGTCAAATCCAACTGTCTGTTGATCCGCGGAGGGGAGCTCAGCGAAACTGCGCGTGCTCGGCTCACATTGATGCGTGAAACAAATGATGGTTTTCGCATCGCAGAGGAAGATCTTCGCCTGCGCGGGGCAGGAGAATTGTTGGGCACAAGGCAATCCGGGGATGCCGGTTTCCGCATTGCCACGCCAGCTCAGGTCAATGATTTGATCGGATCAGCCACGGATGATGCGCGGTTGTTGCTTGATCGCGACGGCGGATTGGCGAGCGAACGCGGACAGGCTGCGCGTGTCGCGCTCTATTTGTTTGAACGCGACTGGGGCGTTAGTCTATTGCGAAGCGGATAGCGCTAAAGGCTGTTGATATTGTCCAGCATAGCCACAAAATCTGGCTCCCGGATTACGCGCTCAAATTCAAGGCCGCATCGACCTTGGTGTGACCAAACAAGATAGGCTTCAATCCGTCCAGCAACCGGTAAGCGCACTATGATCCGGGCACCTTTTTCCATGTCCAATGGATCGGCGAGCATCATGCCATGAGCAGAAATATTGGCAATCCGGACACGAATCTCTCGATTTGGGTGGAATTCGCAAATTGTTTCAAAATCGACTGAAAAACGCGTTGCACGGCGTAAATCAGTTGATGATTGTTTCGACAGACTGGTCATGTCGCACGAACTCCGTAAAATGGTGTTTCGCGACAATAAGCTTTGATTAAGAACAAAAGGTAAATGCTAATTGGTGAACCGATAAACCAAAGGGCTTATGCCTTACGAAGCAAGCCGTGCTTCTTCTTCCCCGCTGAAATCTTCACGCCTTTATTGGTAAGCACAATCAAATGACCGGCATCTCTTACAGGTTCGTCATCCAAGCGTGCTCCGCCTCCTGCGATCAGCCTTTTCGCTTCTCCTTTTGAGGCACAGAAACCAATGGCGACCAATGCATCCAACATAGATATTTCATTTGATTCAACGACATGGACCGGCAGCTCGCCACCGGCACCGCCTTGTTCAAAAGTTTGTTGAGCAGTCTTCGCGGCTTCTTCTGCGGCTTTCTCGCCATGGGCCAGGCTTGTGGCGGCATCAGCTAGAATTTTCTTGGCTTCGTTGATGTCCGATCCTTGCATTGATTCCAGACGGTTAATCTCATCTATGTCTAGGTCGGTGAAAAGGCGCATGAATTTGCCGACGTCTCTGTCATCGGTGTTCCGCCAAAACTGCCAATAATCATATGGGCTGAGTCGATCCGCGTTTAACCAGATAGCACCATCGACCGATTTGCCCATTTTCGACCCATCGGATTTTGTAATCAGCGGTGTCGTAATGCCGAACAATTCTGTTCCGTCAATCCGGCGGCCGAGCTCCATTCCATTGACGATATTGCCCCATTGATCAGAACCGCCGAGCTGCAATTTGCAACCATATTGGCGAGAAAGCTCCAAGAAATCATAGGCTTGCAGGATCATGTAGTTGAATTCAAGAAAAGTAAGTGGCTGTTCTCGTTCAAGTCTTAGTTTTACCGAGTCAAAGGTGAGCATCCGGTTGATCGTGAAATGACGCCCGACTTCGCGCAAGAAAGGAATATATTCCAACTTGTCCAACCAGTCTGCATTGTTGACAAGAACGGCATCCGTCGGGCCGTCGCCAAAGGTCAAAAACCGTTCAAAACAGGCTCGAATCGAAGCGATGTTGCTCTCAATTCCTTCATCATCGAGCAGTTTCCGGACTTCATCCTTACCGGAAGGATCTCCAACTTTGGTTGTGCCGCCACCCATGACGACTATTGGTTTATGTCCTGCTTGTTGCAGACGTCGAAGCAACATGATCGACACGAGATTGCCAACGTGAAGCGAGTCCGCAGTAGCGTCAAATCCGATATAGCCGGGGATGATCGATTTTGTAGCAAGTGAATCCAATGCCGCAGCATCGGTCAATTGGTGGATATAGCCACGGTCGTTCATCAAGCGCAGCAGATCAGATTGATATTCGGTCATGGATGGCGTCGTTACAGACTTGTTCCGTCTGGCGCAATTGTCGGTTTGTGAATGCGCAAAAGATTGGCAAATTTCTGTGATCGAATATAGGTTGCTCAAAGCAATATTCGATATTGCAATCGGCATCGAGGGAGAGAACAACCGGGCTTTCTGAGATTTCCTGTCCGATACCAAATTTGAAGCGTTTAAGGATTGCGATGCGCCATACACTGTCCTGCCATCCCGACTTTCCTAGCGATACGATCACTGGGATAGATGTCGAAATTGATTTCGTCCCTGCGGGAACATTCATCCTGCGATACAATGTTATCGGTGCTGTTGAGTGTTTGGCGCTTCCGGAAGCAACTATTCCGGAGCGAGCGGATGGCCTTTGGAAGGAAACCTGCTTTGAAGCCTTCATTGGCAAGAAAGATGCTCCGGAATATCTGGAATTGAATCTTTCTCCTTCTAGCCAATGGGCGGTCTACGCATTTGATGGTTACCGGGAGGGCATGCGCAGTCCTGACCTTGGGCACCACCCCAGGGTCGAAATTGTTAGCACTGCGAATAGGTTTGAACTTACAGGAAGGGTTGATCTCGCCGGGATACCGCTATTGGAAGCCGGCAGTCTGGAAATTGCGCTGACCGCTGTGATTGCAGAAAAAAGCGGACGAAAATCACTATGGGCTTTAGATCACCCTTCGGGTAGTCCTGACTTCCACAGCAGAGACTGCTTCCTCTACAATTTGAAAGTGGCAAAATCGCGATGAAATTTGGAATTGACCGGCTGATTGAAGAAGCCGAATTCAGGCGTCCTTTGGAAGGAAAACGGGTGGCGTTGCTCGCGCATCCGGCTTCGGTCACGAGAAACCTGACGCATTCGTTGGATGCACTGGCCGCTCAAGACGGAATCCACCTTACGGCTGCCTTTGGCCCTCAGCATGGCCTGAGGGGAGACAAGCAAGACAATATGATCGAAACGGCTGACTATCTTGATCCGATCCACAATATCCCGGTTTTTAGTCTCTATGGCGAAGTTCGTCGGCCGACCGCGCAATCGATGGATACATTCGACGTCATTCTAATCGATCTGCAGGATTTGGGCTGCCGCATTTACACGTTCATCACAACCCTGCGATATATGCTGGAAGCCGCGGCTGAGCATGGCAAGGCGGTTTGGGTTCTCGATCGGCCCAATCCGGCAGGGCGCCCGATTGAAGGGACCATTCTTGAAGCAGGCTGGGAAAGTTTTGTCGGCGCAGCTCCAATGCCCATGCGACATGGTCTTACGATGGGAGAAATGGGACGATGGTTGATCAGCCATTTTAACCTCAATGTCGAATATGAAGTTATTCCCATGCAGGGCTGGAAACCGGAAGGTCCGGGATTTGGCTGGCCGGAAGATCATATCTGGATCAATCCCAGCCCCAATGCTCCCAATGTCAACATGGCACGAGCCTATGCGGGGACAGTGATGCTGGAAGGAACAACGCTTTCCGAAGGGCGCGGAACCACACGGCCCTTGGAGCTATTCGGTGCGCCCGATATTGACGCGCGTGCTGTTATTGCCGAAATGCAGCGCAAAGCGCCACAATGGTTGAAGGGCTGCGTGCTTCGGGAAATTTGGTTTGAACCGACCTTTCACAAGCATCAGGGGCAATTGTGTAACGGCGTGCAGATCCATGCCGAAGGTCCGAGCTATGATCACCATTCTTTCCGGCCTTGGCGATTGCAAGCGCTGGCGCTGAAAGCGATCGGGAAACTCTACTTCGGTTATGAATTATGGCGAGACTTTCCATACGAATATGTACAAGATAAGTTGGCTTTTGATGTCATCAATGGTGGACCAAGCTTGCGGGAATGGATCGAGAGTCCGTCTTCCATAGCAAATGATCTAGAAGCGATAACTGCGCCTGGAGAAAGGGCGTGGGGAGAGATGTTGAGAGAGTTTCTGCTCTATTAATCATGTTGCACTGCAACATAATTATTGCATTCGGTCAAAATTATGATAATTTGCGATAATGTTACCGAGCAAAGAATTCTTCGAGGGGGTCGCGCTAAAAAAATGTGTGGCCGCGACCTATAACAATACAACGTTCAAGCTTGCGCCGCATATTCTCTATACACGGCATGACGAGATGTACGTCGATGCCGTACCCTTGGAAAAAGACGGCCTGCCGCCGCGGGAAATCAAAATCGGAACGTTCAAACTTTCCGGCTTGAAAGATGTTCGGGTTGAAGACATCCACTTTGAGCGATCGGAGATATTCGAGCCGGCCGCCGAAAAATATGACGGAACAACTTTGCTGGCGGTGGAAGGCTAGCAATTACCCCTGCTTGCGGGTCAATTCTTTCATCGCATCGCTCAATCCGTCAACGGTCAGCGGATACATGCGATCATTCATCAATTCGCGGATGATTTTGACGCTTTGTGAATAGCCCCATTGTTTTTCCGGTACCGGATTTAGCCAGGCTGCGGCGGGATAGGTGTTGGTCAAGCGCTGCATCCACGTCACGCCGGCTTCTTCATTGAAATGTTCGACAGAGCCACCTGGGTGGGTGATTTCATAGGGGCTCATGGATGCGTCTCCGACGAAGATCAGCTTATAGTCATGGCCATATTTGTGGAGGACGTCCCAGGTATTTGTGCGCTCGGAAAAACGACGGCTATTGTCTTTCCACAGACCCTCATAGGGGCAATTGTGGAAATAGAAAAATTCCAGATTTTTGAATTCTGATGTTGCCGCACTGAACAGCTCTTCGCAGAGCTTGATGAAAGGATCCATCGAGCCGCCAATGTCCAGGAACAACAGTAACTTAACTGCATTATGCCGCTCAGCCCGCATATGGATGTCCAGCCAGCCATTTTTTGCGGTGCCGTCAATTGTGCGGTCGATATCAAGTTCATCGGCTGCACCTTCGCGCGCGAATTTGCGCAGTCGACGCAGAGCAACCTTGATATTTCGGGTTCCCAGCAATTTTGTATTGTCGAGATTTTGAAATTCCCGCTTGTCCCAGACTTTGAGAGCTTTTTTCTGACCACCTTCGCCGCCAATCCGGACGCCTTCGGGGTTGTATCCCGAATTTCCATAAGGGGAGGTGCCGCCGGTGCCGATCCACTTGCTGCCGCCTTCATGTCGTTTTTCTTGTTCCGCTAGACGCTCTTTCAGCGTCTCCATAATCTCTTCCCAGCTGCCCAGAGAATTGATCTTTTCCATTTCTTCTTCAGAAAGATATTTTTCTGCGACTGTTTTTAGCCAGTCGAGCGGAATGTCCTCTTCCTGCAGACCATAGCTGGTCTCGATGCCCTTAAACACTTTTGAAAAGACTTGATCAAAGCGATCCAACAAGCCTTCATCTTTCACAAAGGTGGCCCGGGAAAGAAAATAAAAATCCTCCGGAGTCCGCCGAATAACGTCTTTCTGGAGTGCTTCGAGCAGAACAAGATGCTCTTTGAGCGACGCTGTTATACCGGCGGCCCTAAGTTCGTCCATGAAGTTAAAGAACATCGTTCTTGCCTTTGCTTAGCGTGCTTCGCGTTTCGCCATGAAGGCCAGGCGTTCGAACAACATCACGTCTTGTTCATTCTTAAGAAGCGCGCCGTGGAGCGGTGGGATCGCTTTGCTGCTGTCTTTTGACTGTAGCGCTTCAAGCGGCATGTCTTCGTTGAGAATCAGCTTCAGCCAGTCGAGCAGCTCGCTTGTGCTTGGTTTTTTCTTGAGACCCGGAACATCCCGCACATCATAGAATATATCCATCGCCTTCTTGACCAAGATTCCTTGAATATCCGGGAAGTGGACGTTGATGATGTCTTGCATCGTCTCGCGGTCCGGAAATTTGATATAATGGAAGAAACAGCGGCGCAAAAAGGCGTCCGGCAGCTCTTTTTCATTGTTCGAGGTGATGATAACAATCGGACGTTCAGCGGCTTTGATCGTCTCTTTGGTTTCATAGACATGAAACTCCATACGATCGAGTTCTTGCAGAAGGTCATTTGGAAATTCGATGTCCGCTTTGTCGATCTCATCAATCAGCAGGACCGGGAGCTCCGGAGCGGTGAAGGCCTCCCAGAGCTTTCCCTTGCGGATGTAGTTTGAAATATCATGAACGCGTTCGTCACCCAATTGGCCGTCACGAAGGCGCGCCACCGCATCATATTCATAAAGACCCTGATGCGCTTTTGTTGTGGACTTGACGTTCCATTCAATCAGGGGTGTGCCCATGGCTTTAGCGATTTCATAGGCCAGAACCGTCTTACCCGTGCCCGGTTCGCCTTTGACGAGCAGCGGGCGCCGCAAGGTCATGGCAGCGTTGACAGCAACCTTTAGATCATCGGTTGCAACATAGTCTTTGGTACCGTCAAAACGCATGATTTTCTATTCCTTGCCGTGAACGTCAAAGCACAGGCGATAGGGAAAACCAAGTTTGTAGGCAAGTTAATCATTTAGTTAAGATTGGTGCATCTTTTCGCCAGGATTAATGGGAAAGGCGAGTGTTTCGGCGGGCTTCCAGAAGCTGCCAAAGACCGCGATGCTGATTGAGCAATTGTTCAGACCCAAAATTCAATGCTCTTTCCAGAGCAGGGGTCTGAGCCAACTCACGCTTCAGGTCGGAAGTTTTTTCAACATTTGGCAAAATGGGGAAACGGGCTTCAACACCTAGCCGCAAAGCGATCGGTTCCAAGATTTTTCTAATGCAATGCCAGTCTGAAACCAACGCCATGGCAGCACCAATGGCACATCCGTTTCGATCTGACTGGGATAGCATCTCAAGAGCTTTCCGTTGACCGAGCACGGCTGCATTGCTTGGGTCATCCGCGCTGACACCCGATATTGGTCCGGCAGCGACCGTTAGCTTGGTCAAGAAGCTGCGTTCGGCTGCAAAACCGTCCGTTGCCTGCATCAGCCACTCGCGCGCGGCATCTTCTGTTATTTTGGTCGCGGCATGATCTATGACGCCGGGATGGCTTCCGTGCAAAATGCACATGAAATGTGCAATATCTGCGATATCGGCGCCCGAAAGCACTGAAAAATCTTCGGCAATAAGCCGAACATAGGGCGCTGTGTCGCTGCCATGCTCAGCAAGGCTTTGCTGAGCTGCCAATTGTGCATTTTGTCCTAGCATGGCGTTTCCGATATCCCGTGATTTGTTGCGAAAATGCATGAAGCACCTTCGTCTATCTTGGGATATACAGAATAATCCTAAAGAGCCGGTTTACCTGCTGTTAGGAGTTTACAAACCATGTTTTCCAGTTGCCTGGTCGTGAGACTATTGGTCCAGGAAACTCCGCATTTTGCGGCTGCGGCTAGGATGCTTCAGTTTTCTGAGCGCCTTTGCCTCAATTTGCCGGATACGTTCGCGCGTCACGCTAAACTGTTGGCCGACTTCCTCGAGAGTGTGATCGGTGTTCATACCGATCCCGAAACGCATCCGTAGCACCCGTTCTTCACGAGGTGTAAGGCTTGCCAACACGCGGGTAACGGTTTCCTTCAGATTGGCCTGAATGGCCGCATCCACCGGAATGATCGCATTTTTATCTTCGATGAAATCACCAAGATGCGAATCTTCTTCATCACCAATTGGCGTTTCGAGAGAAATAGGCTCCTTGGCAATTTTCATCACCTTGCGCACTTTTTCGAGCGGCATGGAAAGGCGTTCAGCCATCTCTTCTGGTGTCGGCTCGCGGCCTTGCTCGTGCAGGAACTGCCGTGAAGTACGGACCAATTTGTTGATCGTCTCGATCATGTGGACCGGGATACGAATGGTTCGGGCTTGATCGGCAATGGAACGAGTGATGGCCTGACGAATCCACCATGTTGCATAAGTGCTGAACTTGTAGCCACGACGATATTCAAACTTGTCGACCGCTTTCATCAGGCCGATATTGCCTTCCTGGATGAGATCCAGGAACTGCAGTCCACGATTGGTATATTTCTTGGCGATGGAAATTACGAGGCGGAGATTGGCCTCAACCATTTCCTTCTTCGCAATACGCGCTTCGCGTTCGCCCTTTTGGACCATGTTCACAATCCGGCGGAATTCAACGAGAGAGGTACCGGTCGCATTGGCGATATCGGAAATCTCTGCACGGATGCGGTCTACCGAATCCGCCTCTTTTTCTACAAAGGCAGCCCATTTCTTGTCGACTTTAGCCATGCTAGCCAACCAACCATCATCCAGCTCTTTGCCGATATAGCTTTCGAGAAAGGCGCGGCGTGGCACTTTGTGACGCTCGGCCAAGCGGAGCATCTGCCCGCCCAATGTGGTCAGGCGGCGGTTGAAGGAATAAAGCTGGTCAACGAGAAACTCGATCTTGTTGGCGTGAAATTGCACGCTTTCGACCAATGCAGTGAGTTCTTCCCGCAAATTGTGATATTTGGTTTCTGAAGCTTTCGGGAATTCTTTGCCTGCTGCCAAAGAATCCAGACGGATCGTTTGCAGTTTAGAGAATTTCTTGAACACCGACGTGATCAGAGCAAATTTTTCCAATGCATCGGGCTTCAGAGCCTCTTCCATCTGCGCGAGGGAAAGAGTGTTGTCTTCTTCTTCCTCCTCAACCACACGTTTCGTGCGGCGTTCGGTCAGTTCGGCTTCTTCATCTTCGTCGCCTTCAGCCGGCTCGGCATCTTCGACTTCATCATCATCTTTGAACGATGGACCAGCGGTTTTTTCGCTGATTTCGCCGTCATCATCTTCTTCGGCCTCTTCCAGATTTTCCGGAACGGGATCCTTGGAGAGCATGGCGTCGAGATCAAGAATCTCGCGCAACTGCATTTCGCCGTCATTGAGCGCGGTGGACCATTCGATGATTGCGTTAAACGTGGTAGGGCTCTCGCAAAGCCCCCAAATCATGGTGTCGCGGCCAGCTTCTATACGCTTGGCAATGGCAATTTCGCCTTCGCGGCTGAGCAATTCGACAGCGCCCATCTCGCGGAGATACATACGCACGGGATCGTCGGTACGATCGGAGGCGGTTTTCTTGGGAGCGGCTGCAGCCGTCTTCTTCTCTTTGTCTTTGCCGTCAATGGATTCGACTTCCTCGCCGCCCATTTCTTCAGCCGCTTCTTCGTCATTCTCGACAACCCGGACACCCATTTCGGAGATTGCCGACATGACGTCTTCAATCTGCTCATTCTGGTCCTGGGGCAGGGCTTCGTTCAGCTCGTCAATCGTAAGATAACCGCGCTTTTTTCCCTGAGCGATCAATTTCTTGATGGCGCTGTCGTTGAGGTCAATCAACGGTTCGTCTTCGGCTTTGATATTCTTCGCTTTGCTTGCCAATGGCTGAGGCCCCTAATTAAAAACTATATACTATCGTCGATCTGGGTCAGCTCGACCAACCGCTCATGAAATAACCGCTTCGCTTCGCGAAGGCGCTGCTGCTCGGCATAACTTTCTTCCGTAAGATCGTCCTGCACCCGCCGTGTTGCCTCCGCCAAAGCCGCTTCCAGTCCGGGGCGCGCTGTTACCACTTTTATCGCTTCTGCCAAATCCCGATGCGCCCGTTCGATCAATAGCGAAGGGGCATCGTCTGGCAGTTTGCGGTTGAAAGAGAAATTCAGCGCGTCGGCCCGTAACAGCCCCTTTGCGACATTATAACAATCTGTCTTCTCCAATATGGTAAGAAGGCCCTTCATATCAAGCGTTTCTTTGCTCATGGCGACATTGATTAACTCGCCCAGCAAGGCCTGGAGCGGCGAATCGGCCAATTTGATCGCGCTGAGCTCTTCAAAATGGCTGGAAATCCGGCATGGATGGCGGATCAGGCCTCCCAATATACCCTTGGCAATCTGCAGATCATAGCCTTCGATCAAAAAGGACTTTGTGTCGTCCATCGGGTTATGGGAAATAAATTTTGACGGAAATTTACGATTTACGCTCTGTGGGCGCCGTTGCTCGGAACGATTGTCCCGTTGCGCAAAAAAGGCGGCTTGATAACGTTCGTGAAATACCTGCCAGTAATGTTGACCAATATCTTTGTCGGCGATGTCCCGCACATGGTCGGACAGGCGTTTCTTCAAGCCTGCCTTGGTTTCCGGAGTATTGAGCGGTTCGGCATCATATTCCGCTTGCCAAATCTTGTCGTCGAGCATCTGCGGCTGCGCGATCAAGGCGGCAAAAGCCTGTGCGCCGTCCGACCGGATCAGATCGTCGGGGTCTTGTCCGGCAGGAAGGGAAATGAAATTCAGGCTGTGCGACGGCCGCAAGATTGGCAAAGCCCGCAAAGCAGCCCGCATAGAAGCTTTCTGGCCGGCGTTATCGCCATCAAAGCAAAGAATGGGGGCTTCAACCATTTTCCAGATGCGCTCTATCTGATGTTCGGTCAGCGCGGTGCCCAGAGGAGCCACAACATCCTCGAACCCGGCCTGCGCCAAAGCGATTGCGTCCATATAGCCTTCTACGACCAATATCCGGCCCGTCTTGCGGGAAGCAGGAGAGGCTTTGTCCAGGTTATAGAGCGTACGGCCTTTGTCGAACAATGGCGTATCGGGGCTATTGAGATATTTGGGTTCGCCATCACCCAATATCCGGCCGCCAAAGGCGATCACCCGACCGCGCGGATCGCGGATCGGGATCATCAATCGGCCGCGAAAACGGTCATAGGGGTCCTTGTCATCCACCTTGATCAACAGGCCGGCCTCAATCAACTGGTCCAAGCCGTGAACGGACAAAGCCTCTTTCAGTCGCCCGCGGGAATTGGGGGCAAAGCCAAATCCGAATTCGCGGATGGTTTTCTCGGAAATACCGCGATTTTTGAGATATTCCCGTGCCGCGGTCCCCTCAATCCCGTTAAATTGCGTGACAAACCAATCCTGTGCTGCCGCCATGACGTCATGAAGGGTGGCACGGGTTTCCTGCCGCTGCGCCGCTTGAGGATCGGGGGCAGGGACTTCCATCTGGGCTTCGGCGGCGAGATCCTTGACCGCGTCCATGAAGCCCAGCCCGCGCTGCTCGGTCATCCAGCTGATCGCATCACCATGGGCACCGCAACCGAAGCAATGGTAAAAACCTTTTTCGTCGTTGATCGTGAAACTGGGTGTCTTCTCGTTATGGAACGGACAGCAGGCTTTAAATTCCCGGCCCGCCTTCTGTACTTTCACCGTCCGCCCGATCAGAGTCGATAGCGTCACCCGCGACCGCAGTTCTTCAAGCCATTGCGGGGTTAGGGTCATATGTCCCCCTCCCGCTTGCGGGAGGGGCTAGGGGTGGGATTACTCTTCAGAGCACGTTCAATCTGTCCAATCACTCCCTCAACATTGCTCAAAACATCATCATTTGCGAATCTGAGAACCTTGTAGCCAAGCTGCACAAGATCGCCGGTCCGCTTCGCATCATAAGCTTGTTGTGTTTCATGCGAATATCCATCAATTTCAATAATCAGTCCGAGTTCACGGCAGAGGAAGTCTGCATAATAAGGACCTACGGGCATTTGTCGGCTGAATTTGCGTCCGCTCACCTGCCTCTTGGATATATATTTCCATAGCTCTCGTTCAGCCGGCGTGGCCTGATTGCGCAGGGATTTGGCGCGATTGGTGTTTCTTGGTTTGAAAGCTACCACTTCAATTTCTTTTCAGTCCCACCCCTAACCCCTCCCGCAAGCGGGAGGGGGATTCTTAGCTCAGCCCAAAGCCGCCTTCACCATGGCGCTGGCTTTGCTCATGTCGATTTCGGTGCCGTGGCGTTTTTTCAGTTCGCCCATCACCCGGCCCATGTCTTTCATGCTGTCAGCGCCGAGTTCGCTCTTGATGCCATCGATCAAAGCGGCGGTATCTTCCTCGCTCAATTGGGCGGGAAGAAACTCTTCAATCACCGACAATTCCATTTTCTCTGCCGCGGCCAGTTCGGTCCGACCGCCGCTTTCGAACATGTCTATCGATTCGCGGCGCTGTTTTGCCATTTTCTGAAGCACGTCCGTGACCATCGCATCGTCGTCTGGCGCATCACCCTTGGTGCGCAGTTCAATGTCCTTGTCCTTGATTTTGGCCATTATGCTGCGTGTTGCAGCGGTGCGATCCTTGTCGCCGGCCTTCATGGCGGCAATTTGCGCGGCTTTCACGGTATCGCGAATCATGGCGGTCCTCATATTTTTGGAATAAGCGACCACCATAGCGGGAAGATAATTTTTTTCATAGATTGTGACGTCAAAAATCTGGCCCTAGGTCCCATGAAATTTTGCGCCCAAGACGTCCTGAAAGGAACTGCCATGACCAATGCCCATAATCCCGACGCTCCCGAGGGTGCAACTGGGATATTGGTATTGGCCGATGGCACGATAATCTGGGGCAGGGGCTTTGGCGCAATCGGCTCTGCGGTGGGTGAAGTCTGCTTTAACACCGCGATGACCGGCTATCAGGAAGTGATGACTGACCCGAGCTATGCCGGGCAGATCGTAACCTTCACCTTCCCCCATATCGGCAATGTCGGCACCAATGACGAGGATGTTGAGGCGGACAGCCCGCATGCTCTGGGCTGCATCATCCGCGAGGATGTGACGGCACCGTCCAATTTCCGCGACCAGAAGCCGTTTGACCAGTGGATGACGGAGCAGGGCCGGATCGGAATTTCCGGCGTGGATACAAGGGCTTTGACGCGGCGGATCCGCGAAGCGGGAGCGCCCAATGCGGTGATCGCCCATGATCCCGATGGTCAGTTTGATATCGATGAATTGCTCGGTAAAGCGCGCGGTTGGGCGGGGCTGGAAGGCATGGACCTGGCCAAAGATGTGACCGGCCATCAGACACAATTGTGGGACGGCAAAGGGCAGGGTGCCGGCATCTGGCGATTGGGCCATGGCTATGCCCCATTGGAAGAGATGGAAGCATCTTCATCCCGGCCGCATGTGGTGGCGCTTGATTTTGGCGCGAAGCGCAATATCTTCAGAAACCTTGTTAAGGCTGGCGCAAAAGTAACTGTAGTTCCTGCTAAAACATCGCTCGATGATATTTTGGCATTGAAGCCGGATGGCGTCTTTCTGTCCAACGGACCGGGCGATCCGGCGGCTACCGGTTCCTATGCGGTCCCAGTGATCCAACAATTGCTGGAAGCGGATATGCCGCTCTTTGGCATCTGTCTGGGCCATCAAATGCTGGCGCTGGCAGCGGGCGCCAAGACGGTCAAAATGCATCAGGGCCATCGCGGTGCCAATCATCCGGTGCAGCGTATCGGCGGAGGATGGGATGAAACCGAAGGGCTGGTCGAAATCACCAGCATGAACCACGGGTTCGCGGTCGATGGCGACAGTTTGCCGGACAATATTCGCGCCACCCATAAAAGCCTGTTCGATGGCAGCAATTGCGGCATTGAAATAATCGGCAAACGCGCCTTTGGCGTACAATATCACCCCGAAGCCAGTCCGGGGCCGCAGGATAGCTTCTATCTCTTCGCAAAATTTGTCGGGGGGTTGGGGTGAAAAACGACGTAGAAACCTTCGTCTCTTGGCTTAAGCAGTTCGAGTTGGCTTTGCCTGATGATGTTGCTTCAAAGATCACCGTAGGACCTGCCTCTTCAAATAGAAGTGCATATATCGACCTTGAAGCGGTGGATGGGCGAATGGGTAGATTGATCCTTCATGAATTTGGTGGTGCCACTGCAGAAATTTTTGATTGCAACGGCGAGCAATTAGACCTGTCATTAGCTGTTAAAAAGATGGGAGGCTGGGAACGGGTCTCTTCTGAAAAATTTGACGAAGCATTCGAACCGTTCACTAACCTTTTTCTTACTAGTGAATCGACAATTTGATGCCGAACACAACCAACATCTCCCCAATGCTAATTCTTGGCCTAATCCAATGAGCGGACCTATAGATCCTGCCCATCTTGCCGAAGAATGGGCAATTGATGACGAAATCTTGCAAAATATGGCCGCCGGTGGCGATTTGTCGCATGTTGTGCGCGAAATTAACGTGCAATTTGTTGGCGCGGTCGCGGACCTGAACAAGTTCAAGAATGACGCCGCCAAATGGGGCTTTCGTTCTGCTCTGGTCTCGCAAGAGGATGAGGGCTGGGTGATCGAGTTGCAGATTGATCTGGACACGCAGCGCGAGACGGTCCGCGAACTGACCCGCAAATGCCTCGAGATCGAAAGCGAATATGACATCGACCATGATGGCTGGGGCTGCTTTGCCTGCAACGAAAATGGCGAAATATCAGATGAGAACCCTGCATAATGCCCAAAAGAACTGACATAAAATCCATCCTCATCGTTGGTGCTGGCCCGATCATTATCGGACAGGCTTGCGAGTTTGATTACTCCGGCACGCAGGCGTGTAAGGCGCTGAAGGAAGAGGGTTACCGGATCATCCTGGTCAACTCCAATCCGGCGACGATTATGACCGATCCGGAAATGGCGGATGCGACCTATATTGAACCGATCACGCCCGAAATTGTCGAAAAGATTATCGAAAAAGAGCGTC
Organism: Parasphingorhabdus sp.; assembly: GCF_039982395.1. GTDB lineage: Bacteria > Pseudomonadota > Alphaproteobacteria > Sphingomonadales > Sphingomonadaceae > Parasphingorhabdus. The sequence goes on along the minus strand of NZ_JBDWYO010000006.1, from coordinate 500,600 downwards.
CTGACGCAATCCTACCGACAATGGGCGGGCAGACGGCGCTGAACACGGCGCTGACGCTCAACAAAATGGGCGTGCTCGACAAATATAATGTCCAGATGATCGGCGCGGATGCCGAAGCCATTGATAAGGCCGAGGATCGCGAGAAGTTCAAGGCGGCGATGGACAAGATCGGTCTGGAAAGCCCGCGGTCTGCGGTCGCGCATAGCGAAGAGCAGGCGCTGGAGATATTGGAAGATATCGGCCTGCCAGCGATCATGCGGCCCAGCTTCACCATGGGCGGCACCGGTGGCGGGGTGGCCTATAACCGCGAAGAGTTCATCCATTTCATCCGGACATCGCTGGAAGCCTCTCCAACCAATGAAGTGTTGATCGATGAATCGCTGATTGGCTGGAAAGAATATGAGATGGAGGTTGTCCGCGACAGTGCCGACAATTGCATCATCATCTGTTCGATCGAAAATGTGGACCCGATGGGTGTGCACACCGGCGACAGCATTACGGTCGCGCCGGCGCTGACCCTGACCGACAAAGAATATCAGATCATGCGCAACGCCTCTTTGGCTGTGCTCAGAGAAATAGGAGTCGAAACAGGGGGTTCTAACGTACAGTTCGCAGTCAATCCGAAGGATGGGCGGCTTGTTGTCATCGAAATGAACCCGCGTGTGTCGCGCTCTTCTGCGCTCGCATCCAAAGCGACCGGCTTCCCGATTGCCAGCGTCGCCGCGAAACTGGCAGTGGGCTATACGCTCGACGAAATTGACAATGACATTACCGGTGTGACCCCGGCGTCATTTGAGCCGACAATCGACTATGTCGTCACCAAGATACCGCGTTTTGCCTTTGAAAAGTTCAAGGGCGCGGAGCCATTGCTGTCCACCGCCATGAAGTCGGTCGGTGAAGTCATGGCCATTGGCCGCAATATCCATGAATCGATGCAGAAGGCCCTGCGTGGTCTGGAAACTGGTCTCGACGGCTTCAACCGCGTGCAGGCGCTGATCGGCGCACCGCGTGAGGATATTGCGGCAGAACTGGCCCGGGCCACGCCCGATCGGCTGTTGGTGGCCGCGCAAGCCATGCGTGAAGGTTTCTCCAATGATGAAATCCACGCGATTGCCGGCTTTGATCCTTGGTTCCTGTCCAGAGTTCGCGAAATCATCGATGCTGAGCAGGATGTCATGGACAATGGCTTGCCCAATGATGCGCAAGGCCTCCGCAAGCTGAAATCCATGGGCTTTTCGGATCAGAGACTCGCCAAGCTTGCCATTGATTCCGTTCATGTCGCAGGCGGAACGGGGCGCGCGGTCGCAGGTGGTAACGGGCTGGTTCATGACGCCCTTGCCGCCATGGCTGGTGTGACGAGCGAGGACGATGTCCGGGCCTTACGGCACAAGCTGGATGTGCGGCCCGTGTTCAAGCGTATTGATACATGTGCAGCGGAATTTGAAGCGAAGACGCCCTATATGTATTCAACCTATGAAGCGCCTATTTTCGGTGCTCCGGAGTGCGAGGCGCAAACGTCCGGTCGCAAGAAGGTCGTTATATTGGGCGGCGGACCGAACCGGATCGGGCAGGGGATCGAATTTGACTACTGCTGCTGCCACGCCTGTTTCGCGCTTTCGGACGCGGGTTTTGAAACGATCATGGTCAACTGCAATCCGGAAACCGTGTCTACCGATTATGATACGTCGGACCGACTCTATTTCGAACCGCTGACCGCTGAAGATGTGCTGGAAATCCTGCATGTTGAACAGCAGACCGGTGAACTGGTCGGTGTTGTTGTGCAATTTGGCGGGCAAACGCCGCTGAAACTGGCGCAGGCGCTGGAAGATGCGGGCATTCCGATCCTCGGCACCTCTCCGGATGCGATTGATCTGGCCGAAGACCGCGAACGCTTTGCCCAGCTGGTTAACAAGCTGAAGCTGAAACAACCGGAAAACGGCATGGCCCGGACCCGCGACGAGGCGGTAACCATCGCCGAACGTATCGGCTATCCGGTGCTGATCCGGCCCAGCTTCGTGCTGGGTGGCCGGGCGATGGAAATCGTCGATGGACCGGCACAGCTGGAAAATTATATCAATACGGCTGTGCAAGTGTCTGGCGACCAGCCAGTGCTGGTAGACCAATATCTGCGCGATGCGATTGAAGTCGATGTCGATGCAATTTGCGATGGCGACGAAGTGATCGTCTGTGGCGTGCTGCAACATATTGAAGAAGCCGGTGTCCACTCGGGCGACAGCGCCTGCACCATTCCGCCTTATAATCTCAGTGACGAGATCATCGCGGAAATGGAACGGCAGACCGAAGCGCTGGCTTTCGGCCTGAAAGTGCGCGGGCTGATGAACATTCAATTCGCGGTGAAAAATGGCGAAGTCTATCTGATCGAGGTCAATCCGCGCGCTAGCCGGACTGTGCCTTTTGTTGCCAAGGCTATCGGTACGCCAATCGCGAAGATCGCTTCGCGCGTGATGGCGGGAGAGAAGCTCAAGGACTTGCCGGCCATCGACCGGCATATTGACTATATCGCGGTGAAAGAGGCGGTCTTCCCGTTCAACCGCTTCCCTGGGATCGATCCGGTCCTGTCGCCGGAAATGAAATCGACCGGCGAAGTCATGGGCATTGATCAGAGCTTTGCGATTGCCTTTGCCAAGTCGCAGCTCGGCGCGAATACCCGCCTACCGGATAACGGAACGATCTTCATCTCGGTCAAGGAAACCGACAAGAAGGTGATAGAGCAGGGCGCGCGACTGGCCGACAAGCTGGGGTTCAAGCTGATCGCCACGTCCGGAACCGCAGATTATCTGACGGAGAAGGGCATCAAGGTCCAGAAAGTCAACAAAGTGGCGGAGGGCAGGCCGCATATTGTCGACCTGATCAAGGATGGCGAGGTCAATCTGATCTTCAACACAACCGAGGGTTGGCAGTCGCTGAAAGACTCGAAATCGATCCGGGCGGCGGCGCTGGTTGGCAAAATTCCCATCTACACAACCGCCACCGCAAGCAACGCTGTAATGCAGGCAATTGAGGCCATGCGCGACGAGACTCTTGAAGTTCGCGCCTTACAGTCCTATTATAAGGCTTCGCAGACTTAATTTTCCGACATTTTGTCACACTGCGGGCGGTCTTCATCACGGGGCGCGCCGGAAAACTGTTTTTGACGCTGCACGGCTGAAATCGGCGGCGTATCAGTAAGGAAAGGCCAAAAAATGGCTGTAGAAAAAGTACCAATGCTCGTCGAGGGCCATGTAAAAATGGAAGCCGAATTGAAGGCGCTCAAAGAAGAGCGTCCGATCATTGTCGACGCTATTGAAACCGCGCGAGCGCATGGTGATCTGTCGGAAAACGCTGAATATCATGCGGCGAAAGAACGTCAGGGGCAGGTGGAAGCCACTATTGGTGATCTTGAGGACAAGCTGTCCCGCGCCCAAGTCATCGATCCGACGACCTTGTCGGGCGACAAGGCTGTGTTCGGTGCGACGCTGACCTTGCTCGATGAAGATGACAAGCCGGTGAAATATCAATTGGTTGGTCAGGCAGAAGCCGATGCCAAGGCGGGTATGATCAGTTACAATTCGCCAATTGGCCGGGCTTTGATCGGTCGTAGCGTTGGCGAAGAAATTGAAGTGACCGTCCCGGCAGGCGACAAATATTTCCTGCTCGACAAGATCGAGTTTATCTAAACCCGATGCACATGCCGGCGGGAAAACTGACCAACGGACTGATCATTGCCAATGTCGTGATCTTCCTTGTGGTCTGGATTTTTGGCTGGGATCAGGAAGCATTGTTGCGCGGCGGGATGTTCCCGATCCGGTTGAGCGGTGAACCTCTGGATTTAGCGGAATATGGGTGGCTTGTTCCGGCCTGGTTGACGCCCATGTCTTCAGCCTTTCTGCACAGCGGAATCCTGCACATCAGCTTCAATATGTTCATGCTTCTATTCTGTGGCCGTTATGTTGAACAGGCACTGGGGCCGCAGCTCATGGCGGTCCTATACGTGATTGGCGCTTATGCCGCTGCGCTAGCCGAAACCGTTGTCGATAGCAGCTCGATGGTGCCGATGATCGGGGCAAGTGGCGCTATCTCTGCGATATTGGGGGCTTATGCTCTGCTATTTGCGCGCAACAAGATCGACCCGATTGGGCCGATCCCGGGCTATGTTATCCGTATCGTCTGGCTGACCCTGGCGTGGATCGGGATCCAGCTTTTGGTCGGATTCGCGACAAGCGGCAACCTGCAAGGCATTGCAATCTACGCGCATATTGGCGGATTTGTGGCGGGCCTGATATTGACCAGACCGCTGCTGGGGTGGCGTTTCAGAAGCGCTTAAGCGTCTTCCGGCAGATCCGGTTCGAGCAGCTTGTGCATGTGAACGACCACATATTTCATCTCGGCATCATCAACCGTCTGCTGGGCTTTTGAGCGCCATGCTTCTTCGGCTTCCTCGTAATCGGGATAGACACCGACGAGGTCGATCTGGTCTAGATTTTCAAATTCCAGCCCGCGTGGATCCTTGACCCGTCCGCCCATGACCAGATGAATTTTGCTGCGTGATTCGCTCATTTTTTGCCCTGATTCTCTTCTTTTACCGCATCTTGTGCTGCGACCATCGCGGTCTTAGCAGCCTCGATGGCTTTGCCAAACAGATCTTTGAACTGTGCGCGCATATTGTCGTTGTTCAGACCCATTTCATTGACCTGATCGCGGCTTGCATCCTTGGCCGCTTCATAAGCTGTTTTCGCGGTTTCGTTGATTTTGCGACCCGCGCCGCCGACCAATTTTGTTTCAGCTTTGCTCTTTGGCAGCAACGCGCCAATCAAAACGCCCAAGGCGGCGCCACCAGCAACAATTGCGAGCGGGCTACTGGAAATCGTCTCTTCGGACTTTGCCACCGCTTTTTTCGCGGCATCTTTGGTTGCTGCCACGCTGACCGCTGCTTTCTCGCGTCCTTCTCCAAGCAATGCAGCGGCGCGCGCTTTGCTTTCGGACATTTTTTCACGCGCAGCGACAGAGCCATCGCTGGCAATTTCTTTCGCCGTTTCAAGCCGTTCCCGGGATGCTGCGCGGGCTTTGTCTATGTTATCGGTCAATTTATTCATCATCTATTCCTCGATATTGTCTGGCTCGGATAGCTTGCGTTTGGCGATCAGCTTGGCAATGGGTTTGCGCATTGCGATCAAAGTCGCGGTTGCCGCGACGGTTGCGGTAATGCCCGGATTGGCCTTGATCCCATTGAGCGCGCTGGTTCCGGCTTTCTTAACCCGTCCAGCGGCCTGGTTCTTGGCCTCTGCCACCAGATTGGAAGGCTTCAACCGTTCTTTGGTCGCCGCCGTGTCTTTTTTCAAAATGTCTCTCGCCTGATCCCGTTCCATCGCCAGGTCGCGCAGGCTGAATATATCGTCATTATTTTTCGGCATTATCATTCTCACGCATCATTTTCATCCAACGGTAGTTTTCTAGCCCGTTTAATCGCCATGCCCATCATCACCGTGGCAATCAACAACGCTGAACCCGTCACGATGCCGGTTGCTGCCAAAGGACCAAAATAGTCCGACAAGACAAGCAAGGCGCCCAAAATCAACGCGATGATCGCCATGGTTCCGAATATGATCGCAACAGCAAAGAGCGTCAAAAGGCGTTTTGTGGCTGCCATATTGACCGTCAATTTGGTGCGATAATATTCGACTTCGGCATGAGCAAGAACTCGCACGTCCTCGATCAGACCGGAAACCTCGGATGATAGAGACTTGGCGTCTGTTTCGTCCGCAACAGGGGCGGTCATGTCTTCGGGAAGACGCTCGTCATCCAAAACTGGAGTTTCCTTGTCCTGTGGCATTCGTCACCCGCAAATATGGTGGCGGCATGCTACACTCATGCGTCGCGATCATCCATCCCTGATTTGATCAGACGAGAGATTAGAAAACCTACGACAGCGGCGGCACCGATTGCAACGGCAGGGCTTTTGCGAACATAGCCGCGCGCGTCTTCAACCATGTCGTCCACTTCTTTGGAATTGAGCTTTTCCGCAAATGACGAGACCGCATCGGCTGCCGAACGGGCATAATCCCCATATTGTTGGCCGACATTTTCGTCGATGGTCTTGGCGCTATCCTCGATCATTTGGCTGAGGTTCTCGATCGCATCGCCGGTCCGGTCCTTGCCCTGTGTCGCTGCTGATTTGGCTTTTGACAGCGCGCGTTCCTTGAAATCACTGGTCGTTTCGGCGCTGCTCGCGGCTGCTTTGGTCGCCGCAGCTTTCAAAGGAGCCGCTTTCCGGGCCTTTGTTGTGCGCGTTTCGGATGTGTCTTTTTTGGGAGCGGCTTTTCGGGGAGCGGCTTTCTTCGCGGCGGGCTTTTTCGCTGCAGGTTTTTTTGCCGCGGTTTTTGTCGTCTTTCCAGCCGTCTTTTTGACTTCTGCCATGTTCAATCGTCCTTCTTCAAATTGCCCCTTGCCAATATTCCGCAAACCGAAAGCTATCGATTTGCAGTTCCCATATATGGAAATGGTATCATTTGCTTTGAAATCAAGGGGAAAAGCAACGAAAAAGCAGTTCAATGGATTGCAAGAAGCCGGTCATCGCGATAAGGGCGTTGCCAACAAATTTACTTCAACCGGAGCATCATCATGACCGCAATAATCGACCTTCATGCCCGTCAAATTCTGGACAGTCGTGGCAACCCTACTGTTGAAGTCGATATATTGCTTGAGGATGGCAGCTTCGGTCGGGCTGCGGTTCCATCCGGTGCATCAACGGGCGCCTATGAAGCGGTTGAATTGCGCGATGGCGACAAGAGCAAATATCTGGGCAAAGGCGTTCTTAAGGCGATTGATGCCGTCAACGGTGATATTAAAGACGCGCTAATTGATTTCGATGCGGAGGATCAAGAAGAGCTCGATGCCGTCATGATTGCCCTTGATGGTACACCCAATAAAGCAAAATTGGGCGCCAATGCGATTTTGGGTGTTAGCCTGGCAGCGGCCAAAGCAGCAGCGGACGCCCGCGGTTTGCCGCTCTATCGATATGTTGGTGGGGTTTCCGCTCATGTCCTTCCAGTGCCGATGATGAACATCATCAACGGCGGTGAACATGCTGACAACCCGATTGATTTTCAGGAATTCATGGTAATGCCGGTTGGCGCGGACAGTCTTGCGGAGGCCGTTCGTTGGGGTTCTGAAATCTTCCACACATTGAAAAAGGGTCTGTCGGAAAAAGGCTTGGCAACAGCGGTTGGTGATGAGGGCGGTTTTGCGCCCAACCTGGGTTCCACCCGCGAAGCGCTCGACTTCATCATGGCGTCTGTTGAAAAGGCCGGATTTAAAATTGGCGACGAAGTGGTTCTTGCTCTGGATTGTGCGGCGACCGAGTTTTTTCACGATGGGAAATATCATATCTCTGGCGAAAACAAGGTGCTCAGCCCGGCGGAAATGTCAGACTATCTGGCCGCCCTTTGCCGTGATTATCCCATCAAATCGATTGAGGACGGCATGTCGGAAGACGATTTCGAAGGCTGGAAGCTGATTACCGATGCGGTTGGTGACACGGTCCAATTGGTAGGCGACGATCTTTTTGTAACCAATCCCGAGCGCCTCTCTATGGGCATCACGGATGGTCTGGCCAATTCCCTGCTGGTGAAGGTCAACCAGATCGGAACGCTTTCGGAAACATTGGCGGCAGTGCGGATGGCGCATAATGCATCTTATACCGCGGTGATGTCACACCGGTCCGGCGAGACCGAAGATTCGACGATTGCGGATCTGGCGGTCGCGACCAATTGCGGCCAGATCAAAACCGGTAGTTTGGCCCGCTCGGATCGCTTAGCGAAATATAATCAGTTGATCCGGATCGAAGAAGAATTGGGCAATGTTGCGCGCTATGCAGGGCGTTCCATTTTTAACGCATAATCTATTCCTCTTTGTTTTGAGTCGCTTGGTCGCCAATCGCTCAAAATATTCGTTAAGGCGCTTGCCAGCGAATCACTTTTCTGATTCAAGGCTGGTCTATGGCGCAACGCGAAAAAATTTCTGGTTTGATCAAAGCGGCTCTTGGGCCCGGATTCGCAGTGATGACTCTGCTTGCGATCGCTGGCTATGCCGTGCTCGGACCGACAGGCATTTTGGCTTGGGGAGACTATCAAGCACAGCTGGAAACTCGCGGGCTTGAGCTGGCTCAGTTGAAAACCGAGCGTGATTCATTGAAAAACCGAGTGTTGCTGCTTGATCCAAAAGGCGCTGATCCGGATTTGATTGGTGAACTGCTGCGCAAGAAGGTGAATGTCGTTCATCCGGACGAGATTATCGTTCCGTTGAAATAGTGATTGGCTATATTACAGCAAAATCACAAGTTTTAGTCTGTCAACGCTTCTAAGTGCTTGGGTAACGAGCCAGTTTTGGCTATGCTATTTGCTAGTCAGAAAAAGGATCCCGCTCGCGTGGCAAAATCTCCCCGGAAAACCACCCCAGCCAAAAAAACAGCTGCGCCCAAACGGGCACCGGCCAAAGCCAAGTCCGTCGTAAACAGCACCGGCGAATTTACCGCTCCCGTTTACAGCGCCACGAAGGCTGAGATGATGGACTTCTATGAGCAGATGCTGCTCATACGGCGTTTCGAGGAAAAAGCTGGTCAGCTATATGGCCTCGGTTTGATTGGCGGGTTTTGTCATCTTTACATCGGGCAAGAAGCGGTTGTGACCGGCCTTCAGTCTGCAATCAGCCCGGGTAAGGACAGTGTCATCACTGGCTACCGGGATCATGGCCACATGCTGGCCTGCGGGATTGACCCGAATATCGTCATGGCAGAGCTAACCGGCCGCGCTTCGGGCATTTCGAAGGGCAAGGGCGGCTCTATGCACATGTTCTCGGTCGAACATGGCTTTTACGGCGGCCATGGCATTGTCGGCGCGCAAGTTTCGCTGGGCACCGGTTTGGCCTTTGCGCATAAGTATAAGGAAGACGGTGGTGTCTGCCTGGCCTATTTTGGCGATGGTGCTTCCAACCAAGGGCAAGTGTACGAGAGCTTCAACATGGCCGAGCTTTGGCAGTTGCCGGTGATTTTTGTTATCGAGAACAACCAATATGCCATGGGCACGAGCGTCAATCGCTCTTCTGCCGAAGATCAACTTTATCGTCGTGGAGAAAGCTTTCGCATTCCTGGCGTTCAGGTAGACGGTATGGACGTCCTAGCTGTTCGTGGGGCTGTAGAAGAAGTCTTGAAAGATGTCCGTGGCGGTGGCGGACCAGTGTTGATGGAACTCAAAACCTATCGCTATCGCGGCCATTCCATGTCCGACCCCGCCAAATATCGTAGTCGGGACGAAGTTCAGGATGTGCGCGAAAAATCCGATCCGATTGAACGGCTGAAAGCGGCTTTGCTGGAAAAAGGCGTGAAAGAAGAAGAATTGAAAGCGTTGGATAAAAAGGTCCGTAAGACGGTCATGGAAGCGGCAGACTTTGCCGAGGAATCCCCGGAACCGGAACTGTCCGAACTCTATACCAACATTTTGGTGGAGCAATATTGATGGCAATCGAACTGAAAATGCCCGCTCTGTCTCCCACCATGGAAGAAGGCACCTTGGCCAAATGGTTCGTCAAAGAAGGTGATGAGGTCAGTTCCGGCGACATCCTGGCCGAGATTGAAACCGACAAGGCAACGATGGAATTTGAAGCGATTGACGAAGGCGTGATCACAAAACTTCTAGTGGCAGCAGGAACCGATGAAGTTGCGGTTGGCACGGTCATCGCCGAAATGGTCGGGGAAGATGAAGATGCCAGTCAGGAATCTAGCGAAACGAAGGCGGACGCAGCGCCAGAGCCGGTAGCAGAACCACAGCCCGAGGTTGTTGAAGCCACGCCGCCGGTCGCGATCTCAAGAGCCGATGATCCGTCTGTACCGTCTGGAACAGAAATGGGCTCATTGACTGTCCGCGAAGCCTTGCGCGACGCAATGGCAGAAGAAATGCGCAAAGACGAAACCGTTTTTGTCATGGGCGAAGAAGTTGCCGAATATCAAGGCGCGTACAAGGTTACCCAAGGTTTGCTTGATGAGTTCGGTGCGAAACGGGTGATCGATACGCCGATTACAGAACATGGTTTTGCCGGCATTGGCGCTGGTGCTGCGATGGGTGGACTGAAACCGATTGTCGAATTTATGACCTTCAACTTCGCCATGCAGGCGATTGACCAGATCATCAATTCAGCCGCGAAAACCAACTATATGTCCGGCGGCCAGATGCGTTGCCCGATTGTATTTCGTGGCCCCAATGGGGCCGCATCGCGTGTGGGCGCTCAACATAGCCAGAACTATGGCCCTTGGTACGCAAGTGTTCCCGGCCTGATCGTGATTGCTCCCTATGATGCGGCCGATGCCAAAGGCCTTTTGAAAGCAGCGATCCAGACCCCGGATCCAGTTGTTTTTCTGGAAAATGAACTGCTTTACGGGCGGTCATTCGATGTTCCGGAACTGGATGACTATACGCTTCCTATCGGCAAAGCGCGGATCATGCGCGAAGGCAGCGATGTGACGATTGTCAGCTATTCTATTGGCGTCGGTATGGCGCTCGAGGCAGCGGACAGCCTGGCTAGCGAAGACATTGATGCGGAGGTCATTGATTTACGGACATTGCGGCCGCTTGACACGGAAACCGTTTTGAAGAGTCTTGCGAAAACAAACCGGATGGTTGTTGTCGAAGAAGGTTGGCCGGCTTGTTCGATTTCGAGCGAAATTTTGGCTTTGTGCATGGAACAAGGCTTTGATGATCTAGACGCACCGGTGATGCGTGTGACCAACGAAGATGTGCCTTTGCCATATGCAGCCAATCTGGAAAAAGCAGCACTGGTCGACAGCGCACGGATCGTCACTGCCGTAAAGAAAGTCTGTTATCGTTAGCTTTTATATGGGCTGATCCGAAAGAATCTGCTCGGGCGCTTAGCTGGGCGGATTATCGATTGTCGCATAGACATTGCAGCGCCACTGTTGCGATGTCGGGATGGCACTGCCGTTTTTCAGAACATGGTCGTCGCGCTCACGCGCCACAAATGCGCTTTCGTAGCGGATGATAGTGTTTCCGAAAAACTTGTCGGAGACGAGCGGCCGATAGTCATAAATGACCTCAGCAAAGTTGATGGCGGTCGATCCGGATGCCGAAATTTTCTTGCCACTGGGGCCGATTCCTGCCGCAAGGCTGGAATTATTTTGCCCATCGCCTTCATCGCCGTAGGAAGATGTGAAATTGGTGTTGCCACCATAGCAGCGCTGCCAACGTATCCACTGACCTTCACTGGACCCGGATTGTCCATTATGCTCGAGGCTGGAGAGAATGATCCGTGCGTTTGGCGAGAAATCGATCGCGTTACCGGTAAGGTCTGCGCCGGTAAAAATTTCACGAATATCGGCTTCGTCGATGGATTCACGGGCCCGAGACGCGTTATCCGCGACGAGCATGGCTATCTGGCTGACCTGCAGATGGGCAACGGCAAGATTGGCCGTCTCCATGCCTCCCATGCCAACAAGAAGCATGATCGGAGCGGTAAAGGCAAATTCAAGAATCGCGAGACCACTTGTGTCCTCGACAATGGGCAATGTCTTGAACCGGTCGATCCATTTGGATCTGCTCTTTTTTGATGCTTTTTCCATGTCCAATTAGCCCTGTTCTAATCCAGTGTCGAAACGCATGTTTCGACCAGATCAACTTGTGCACCAAACGGTTGGTTGCGAACCGCTGTACTGTTTGAGACGGTCATCGTGTCGCTCAGGCCGATCATCGATGCGAGTGGGAATAGGCGCGGCGAGTTTACATCTATTTTATAACTCACGATATCATCAGGGCCACCAGTGCCCGCGATGCCATAGTCGGTATCAAAAATATCATTGCCATTGTTATCGATAAAGCAATCACCCGGATCAACGGTGCCATTGCCGTTCACGTCAGTTGTCAGCTTTTCCGGTTTCCCAATATTGGTAAAATCGAAATAGCTCTGGGTGGTAACATCGATCGACGCATTTTTCAGTATAAGTGTATCCAGGCCGTCGGTCACAGCCTGCTCAATTTCGGCAACCGTCATTTCGCCGGTAGAAGCATCGCGCGCAACCTTGTGCAAAACGGACTTGGATACGGTATCGACATAACCGCGATAACCGAGATCCATGATGCCAAGCAGCATCAGGAAAAACGGCGCGGCGACGAGCCCGAATTCCATCAATGTCGCGCCGCTTTGATCCTCAAGAATGCGACGTTTTTTCAGCAGTCTCTTGATCATTTCGACAACCTCAGTCCGCCAATGGTTTTCGCAATATCGCCAAATGCACTTTGAAGCGCAGTGTTGCTGGTCGCAGCGGCGGCATGGCTCGAACTGGTGGCGCAGCTCAATAGATGCGATTGGATGGTCGAGCTATTGGTGAACTGAATGACCCAGACGGTTATGCCTTGTGCCTTGACCGCGCTGCACATCAACTGGAAGCGTTGAGCTTGGCGAGCCATATACTCAGTTTTATTGATATTTGTCGGCCCGAGGCGTCCGTCCAGTTCGTTAAATCCGTAAATATTATAAATGTCGGGATTTACGTTCAAATCGCCATCCGTCATGAATATCAGGTGCCGAGAGATATTGAATCCGTTCTTGGAAGTTGAGTTTTCCGTAGCGAACAAACCGGTTGGCGACAGGAATCGCGCTCCCCAAGTCATACCGATAGTATGGTTGGTATATCCATTCGGGCTAAGTCCATTGATATAGCTTTCCAGATTTCCTGAATATATCGTGCTCCCGGTGGAATCGAGCCCAGGGTCGGAATCGTAACTGGCATATTCGGCCAGCTTTCTTCCTTCAGCAGGACATGAGGAGGAGCTTAAGCCACCTCCACTTCGAGAATATTGTACGTCGTCCCAATATGGCCGCCAGCGGGTAGCCTTGTTGGTTGGCAACAGGTCAATATCAAGATCATATGCGTTTGCCGGAATCGCATTGGTCGTAGAAATAATATCCTGATAGGTGTCGCGCTCTTCGATACACCCATTCCAGCGATCACTTGGTCCATCAGTATCATCTGACGGATTGTTATAAAGTGTAGGACGCACTGCTGCTGGATTGCTCGATTTGATCGATTCGACATAGGCCGATACATCATGATCGAACTCGTCATATTCCCAGAAATCAAACACGGCACCCGGCTGCCATTCGGTAGATTTTACCGGAGGTGAATCATAGCGGTCCACTTGGCGTATGCACTCTTTGTTATTCCGGCTTCTCCGGCGGTAGCTGTAATAGCTGAACTCGTAATAATAGCCATTTTGGGTCAATGGTGTGCCGGAGCCGTAACCATCGTCGCTTGGGTTCCAAAGTGGCGGAGTGGACTGATTCTTACCAAATTTGTTTTCACACGCCCAGCGATCATTGCCGCTAGCACCGGCAACGTTTATCTGTTCATAAGTGGTTGTCAAACCGGTCCCGGGAATCTGCCAGTGAGCGCGCCGCGTCTGGTAGTTCCATTCATCCTCTTCAGCCGTACCAACGCCGCCGACGAGCCATGATGGATTTTCATCATATAAGGTCTCACCGACATTGATCATGGCGTTATAGGGCATGAAGCCATAGCGGATCTGGCTACCTTGGGCGCCACCACCGCTGCCGAGAATGTCATAAAAATCTTCCACGGCGTCTTTTAGGCCGGTGATTTTCTTCTCGGACTGGTTGCTGGTGCTATATCCGTTCGGTTTGCGATCCATCGATCCGGTAACATCGAGCACCATCATCACATCGACATTACCAATGTCGAGGCGACTGGTGCAATCGGCCTTCAGCGTCATTTTCTTATAACCGAAAATCTTCATGATCGAGGTGTTCAAGGTGGTTTCGACATAGCCGTTTACCGTCTTGTCGCCTGGGCCATCCACGAACCGTGGATTGGCATTGCCATTCACCGAAGCAAATGGGTCTGTATCAAAAGAGCCGGCTGGAAAGTTGAAATCGAAGAATTTCCGGGCTTCCACTGCATCGGCAGTAGACATGAATGCCCCTGACATCGAGCGACGGCCAGCCAGCGCGCCGGCATCACAAGCCTGTTGCAAACGAGCTTGTGCCATATAGGCTCGGCCAATATCGACCCCGCCGCCAATCACACCGGCGATTGGGAACATTGCCGCTGCCGCCATAGCATAGACGTTACCGGCCGTATCCGACCGTAATGCCCCTAGAAGGGTGCGTGCTGATTTTTCGACTCGTTTGCCAAGCATATGCTTCGGCCCCCTGAAATTACCCAATTCGAATGTGCCGAATACGGAGAAAAGGGTTAGGGCTGGCCCAACAGGAATGGTTAAGGTGAAGTTTACCTTGATTTTCCGCGGGAAACTAGCGACCGCAGCAGCATGAGTGATGCTTTGCAAGAGCTGGAACCGCTGCAACGATTGATTGTAGCTTATGCTAAACCTAGCGACCGCAGCCGTTTTGCGCTGCTTTTTGCACTTGATTCCCGCTTCGCAGAGATATTGCGCTCTACGTCGGAAATATTGATTGGACAGATCCGGTTAACCTGGTGGCGCGATGTCTTAACCAAACCTGCAACTGAAAGGCCGTCCGGCGAACCGTTGATCGAGCAGATCAACCTGCTGGAGGCAAAGGGCGAGAGCTTCGCTCCGCTTCTGACTCTGCTTGATGGCTGGGAAGTTCTGCTAGATGATTTTCCGTGGGAGGATCGCGAGTTTGACAATTATGCGGCGTCTCGCGGGGGCGGCTTATTCGAAACCGGGTTGGCGCGGTCAATGACCGAAGCTGAGGCTGAACAAGCCCGGGCCTGGGCTCTGTGGGACTTTGCCCGCCATTGTTCAGATGCAGCTATGCGGCGGTCTGCTTTCGAGCGTTGTCAGAAAATCCTGCAATCGCAGCCAAAGGCGAGTTTTGACAGAAGCGGTCGGCCGCTCTCAATCCTCTGCAAACTGATGGCCCGTGATGCTAGAAAAGGTCAACTGGCTGCCGATCTCTATAGCCCGGCGAGTGCCGCGCAGATTATGTGGCACGGTATCGCTGGACGCTAGACCGTCAGCCGCCAATGCGCGGGTTCCGTTATGAAGAAATTTGCAGCCGGTGCTGCCGGTATGATGTTGATGCTGACCGCTGGCCTGTTCATCTGGATCGGCGCGCAGGGTCAAGATGTCCCCATACCCGAAGCACCGCCACCGCCGAAGCAGGCTCCGCTGGAAACTCTGCCTGAGGCGGAGTCTGACGCGGAAGCATTTGGGTTAGCACCTCCAACGCCACCCAAAGCCTATAAAGCCTCGCGTGAGGAAATGCGCTTTAACCGCTATGATCGCGATCGTGATGAGGTCATTACGCGTCTGGAGATGATGAGCAGCCGCACCGATTCCTTTCGGAAACTCGACAAGGATGGTAATAATCTTCTTTCGTTCGAGGAATGGGCCATCGCAACCAGTGACCGTTTCGCCGGCGCGGACAGGGATGGCAACCTTCAACTGACCCGCACCGAATTTCGGACCACAAGGCCCAAACGATCGACCCCGCGCTGCAAATGCTAGAAACAGGTGCTAGGCGAGTTGCAGACCTTGTTCGGAAAGGGGTAGCAGCCATTGTGAGAAATCTTCCCGCGCACGCGCAGTGTAGGCGGCTTTGCGTTCTTTCTTTTTGATGCGCTGTTCAAACGGCGGGAAAAGGCCGAAATTGACGTTCATTGGCTGATAGTCCCGGGCATCTGCACCGCCGGTTATATGGGAAAGCAAGGCGCCAAAGGCGGTGGTTTCCGGGGGCAGGGCGAAGGCTTCCCCTTTGACTTCAGCGGCAACCATCCGACCGACCATCAATCCGACCGCTGCGCTTTCGACATAGCCTTCGCAGCCGGTTATCTGACCAGCAAAGCGAATATGGGGCGCTTTCTTGAGGCGCATTTCTTTGTCGAGTAATTTCGGTGCGTTGATGAATGTGTTCCGGTGGAGGCCGCCCATGCGCGCAAACTCTGCGTTCTCAAGGCCAGGGATTGATTTAAGGAGGTCGGCTTGCGCGCCATATTTCAATTTGGTCTGGAACCCGACCATATTCCAAAGCGTGCCCAGCGCATTATCCTGTCGCAATTGCACGACGGCATAAGCGCTTTCGCCGGTGTGCGCATTGGTCAGGCCTACCGGCTTCATAGGTCCGAAACGCAAGGTTTCCGGCCCACGTGACGCCATGACTTCAATCGGCATACAGCCTTCAAAATAGGGTGTGTTTTTTTCCCATTCCTTGAAGTCGGTTTTCTCGCCATCCAGCAGGCCTTGGATGAAGGTTACATATTGATCGTGGTCCATCGGGCAGTTGATATAATCTTTGCCATCACCTTCCGGTCCCACCTTGTCCCAGCGCGACTGCATCCAGGCGATGTCCATGTTGATGCTCTCTTTATAGACAATCGGCGCGATGGCGTCGAAAAAGGCAAGAGAGTCTTCACCGGTCGCTACGCCAATGCTCTCGGCGAGGGACATTGCGGTGAGGGGACCGGTCGCAACAATGGTCAGTCCGTTTTCAGGCAATGTATCGATCCGTTCACGCACAATCTCGATATTGGGATGTTCGCTCAGTCGTTTTGTCACGCCATCGGAGAAATGATCGCGGTCGACGGCGAGGGCAGAGCCCGCGGGTAGCCGGTGCTGGTCGCCTTCGCCGATGATGATCGAATTTAGGCGGCGCATTTCTTGATGCAAAAGACCGACGGCATTTTGATCGGCATCATCCGACCGGAAACTGTTCGAGCAAACGAGTTCCGCCAAACCATCTGTTTGGTGCGCGGGCGTCATGTCGCCGCTGCCCCGCATCTCGGAAAGGCGTACTTTTACACCCTGTTCCGCCAATTGCCATGCCGCTTCTGAACCGGCGAGTCCGCCGCCAATAATATGTACATCTGTCATGCGCGCCTTAGTGTTGTGGTAAGGCTATAATGTCAATCTGGCAGTCGTGTGGGTTGCATGATAGAAGCGGAAAAAAGAGGACAGGTTTATTCCAATGAAAAGTGCATTTGCTGAATCCAGACCATTTTTGTTGCTGAGCCTATTGTTCGGTATCAGCTATTTCTTCGTCAAAGACAGTAATATTCCTGGCCTTTATCTGATGGCTTGGAAAGGCGCTGGTGTTGGATTTCTGGCAATTTATGCGTTGGTTCGCCTACACCGGCTAGATGGCAAGATTGTCGGCGCGATCATGGCGTTGGGCGCGATCGGGGATATGGTTCTGGAATATGATCTGATGCTGGGCGCCGCTGCATTCATGGCCGGCAATCTGCTAGCGATCCTTTTCTTTTCCCGCTTTCGACGCCATAAACTTGCCTTCAGTCAGAAGATGTTCGCGATCCTTTTGGTGCCTTTGTCCATGTTGATCGCCTGGACATTGCCGTCTGATAGGTCAGACGCTGTGCTTGTGAGTCTCTATTGCCTTTCCATATCGGCGATGGCTGCCATGGCATGGACCAGCCGTTTCTCTCGCTATCAGGTGGGATTGGGGGCGATATTGTTTCTGATCTCGGATTTTCTGATCTTCGCTCGAATGGGGCCATTGGAAACGAGCATCATTCCGGAGCTGCTGGTCTGGCCGCTATATTATTTTGGTCAGTTCATGATCGTGACGGGCATTGTTGGCACGTTACGGCATGAAATGGCTGCCGATAGTGCTGACCCGGTTCACGCCTGATAGGCAGAGATCGTTGTTCGATGTAACAACCGATCATGGCCATCATAGCCGCCGGTTGCGCAGTGCAAGACCGATCGATTGTCCCACATGGTCAGCATATTGGCTTGCCACTGGTGGCGATAGACAAATTCGTCCCGGCTTTGCCAAGCGTATAGCTGCTGCAGCAAGGGCAGGGCTTGCTGCTGCTCCATGCCTTGAAAGCCAATGATGTAGCCCATGCAGCTAAACAATCCAGGACGCCCGGTTTCGGGATGTTCACGAACCAAAGAATGTGTTTGAATTTCACGCGCAGACTCATCGGGACGGATCGCCATGCTGCGGCCCTCGTCCTTTTCGCCATAGGCGCCATCGGGCGCATAAGCCATTTGGGCGCTATGAATCGCCGTAAGGCCTTCATATTGAGCTCGCATATCATCGGGCATGGCATCCAGCGCAGCATGTTGATTGGCGAACCAAGTATCACCACCGACTGGAGGAATGGTGATTCCGAAAAGGCAGGTTCCTGCTGGTGGATGCGCCTGGAAGCTCCAGTCACTGTGCCAATTCTCTGCAAATAGCGGGCTTTTCTCGTCGGCATCACGCCGGATGGCGGCAATATGTTCACGGCCAGCAATCGGGTCAAAAAAGGGATCATGTCCAAAATCACCGAAATAGCGGGTAAACCGCTCTAGATCATCGTCAGACATCGCTTGATCCGGAAAGGACAGGACATGATGTTCAAGCCAAGCGGATCGAATGGCCGCGACGGTTTCGTCAGAAAGCGGTTTGGTCAGGTCAACGCCTGTTACCTGAGCCCCGCAGGCCTGTCCGGATGGCGTAATCCTAATCAGATTCCCCTTCTGGTGCTTCGGGGGGAGAAGCCTCGCCTTCGGCAGCATTTGGTTCGCCATTTTCGTCCGCGACCATATCTTCTGCTTCGTTTTCGGACTCTTCTTCTTCATCAATCTTGGCGGCACCCACGACCTTTTCGCCATCGGCGACGTCGAACAATCTAACACCCGAGCTATTCCGTCCAATCACTCGCATATCCGCAACTTTCATGCGAATCAGCTTGGCTTGGTCGGTTACCAACATCACTTGCTCGTCGTCGGTTGCCCGGAAGCTGGCAACAACGGTGCCGTTGCGTTTGATATTGTCGATATTGAGAATGCCTTGGCCACCGCGTCCTGACTGGCGATACTCATAAGCACTGGAGCGCTTGCCATAGCCATTGGCACAGACCGTCAGAACGAAATCTTCATTCTCGGAAAATTCAGCCATGCGCTCTGCGGACAATTCCGATGCATTTTCATTGTCTTTCCAGGGAGCGGCCTTGAGATATTGGTCGCGCTCTTCGGTTGATGCTTCAAAGCCGCGCAAGACGGACAGCGAGATCACTTCGTCGTCGCCTTTCAGCGCAATGCCGCGAACACCTGTGGATGTGCGGCTCTGGAAGGAGCGCACTGCGTCACCGGCGAAGCGAATGGCTTTCCCGCTTCTGGTTGCGAGCAAAACGTCATCATTTTCGGAGAGCAATTCTACACCGATCAGACGATCTTCGCTCTCTTCGTCAAACTTCATCGCGAATTTGCCATTGGACGGCACATTGGTGAAGCTGTCCATGCTGTTCCGCCGGACGCCGCCTTTGGCTGTCGCAAACATAACGTGGAGCGCAGCCCATTCCGCTTCGTCTTCAGGCAAGGGAAGGACCGTGGAAATCGTCTCACCTTCCGCGAGCGGCAGGAGGTTGACCATAGGGCGGCCTTTGGTTTGTGGCCCGCCTTCCGGCAATTTCCAGACCTTGAGACGATAGACCTTGCCTTGGGTAGAGAAGAACAAGACCGGAGTGTGCGTCGACGTCACAAACAATTCGGTGACCGCGTCCTCGTCCTTGGTGGCCATGCCGGCGCGGCCCTTGCCGCCACGACGCTGTGCACGGAAGGTGTCTAGCGGTGTCCGCTTGATATAACCGCCGTGGGTAACCGTCACGACCATTTCGGACCGTTCCATGAGGTCTTCGTCTTCCAGGCCGTCCCATGCAGCGGTGATTTCCGACAGACGCGGCGTTGCATATTCGTCGCGCACTTCTTCAAGCTCTTCACGCATCACCGCATAAAGCTTCGCACGATCCGCCAATATTGCCAGATATTCCTCGATCGCCGCGGCCAGTTCCTTCAGCTCGTCGCCTATTTCTTCGCGGCCGAGCGCCGTCAGTTTTTGCAAACGCAGATCCAGGATCGCCTTCACCTGGATGGCAGACAATTTATAGCTGTCACCCTCAATATCTGTCTCGGTAGCCTCGACCAGCCGGATATAGGCAGCGATCTCCGCAATGGGCCATTCGCGAGCCAACAAGGATTCCCGTGCCTCGACAGGGGTTGCTGAACCACGAATGATGCGGACAACTTCATCCATATTGGTCACAGCCACCACAAGGCCGAGCAAAATATGGGCGCGCTCGCGGGCTTTGTTCAGTTCAAATTTCGTACGCCGGGTGATCACCTCTTCGCGGAATTTGACGAAGGATTCGATGATGTCACGAAGCGTCAACACTTCCGGTCGACCACCGCGAATCGCCAGCATGTTCGCGGGGAAGCTCGATTGGGCCGGGGTGAAGCGCCAAATCTGGTTAAGCACGACATCGGCCGTCGCATCGCGTTTCAATTCGATAACCACCCGCACGCCGGCGCGGCTCGATTCATCACGAATGTCGGAAACACCCTCGATGCGCTTGTCCTTGGCGGCTTCAGCGATTTTTTCGACCAGGCCGGATTTGCCCACTTGGAAAGGAATGGATGTCAGGACGATGGACCGTTTGTCGCCGCGCCCCTCTTCAATTTCATGACGCGCGCGCATGATGATCGATCCACGGCCATCTTTATAGGCCGCGCGGGCGCCGGATTGTCCCAAAATCAACGGTGCGGTCGGAAAGTCCGGTCCGGGAACAATCTCGATCAATTCGTCGATCGTTATTCCCGGATTTTCGATATAGGCGAGGCTGGCGTTGACAACCTCTCCCAGATTATGGGGAGGAATATTGGTGGCCATGCCGACCGCGATGCCGCCTGCGCCGTTGACCAACAGGTTGGGGAATCGGGCCGGGAGAACATTGGGTTCTTGCCGACTGCCGTCATAATTGGGAATGAAATCGACCGTATCTTTGTCGAGATCGTTGAGCAGGAAATTCGCAACCTTGTTCAGCCGCGCCTCTGTATACCGCATGGACGCGGGCATATCCGGATCCATTGAACCGAAATTACCCTGACCGTCGATCAAGGGTACCCGCATGGACCAGTCCTGGGTCATCCGGGCCAGAGCCATGTAAATCGCGCTGTCGCCATGGGGGTGATAGTTGCCCATCACGTCACCGACGATTTTTGCACATTTTCGATAAGGGCGTCCCGCGACCATTCCGCCTTCTTGAGCGGCAAATAATATGCGCCGATGGACAGGTTTCAAGCCGTCGCGCACATCAGGCAGCGCGCGGCTGACGATGACCGACATGGCATAATCCATATAGCTGGTTTTCATCTCATCGACGATGTCTACCGGTTCGATATTCGATGGCGACGGTGGGGTGGTTTGTTCGTTCACAAACGGGCCTTTTTCATAGGTTTTTTCTTGGCGATTCTTCTAGGGGAGCGGGCCAGCAAAAGCCAGCTTTTCGGGTCAATTTTACAATAATATTCCGCGGCAGAAATCAGGGTTGGATTTCGGCTCCGTCCCATGCGAAAATTTTGCCGCTATCCGCGGGTCTTAGCGCATCAAGAACATCAACAAGCTGCTGTGCGGCACGATTGGAATCGAACAATTTCTCGTCCGGAACATTGCTTTGGAATGGTTTGCTGAGCGCTGTGTCGACCGTGCCCGGATGCAGAGCCACGATTATGGATCGGTCGTTCTTTCGTGACCATTCGATCGACAGATTACGGATCATCATATTGAGCCCGGCTTTTGCGGCCCGATAGCCGTACCAGCCACCCAGATGATTGTCTGATATGCTGCCGACCCTGGCCGAAAGCACGGCGAATCTTATGGCTTCTTTTCGTACCATGAGCGGAAGAAAATATTTGGCAATGAGGGCAGGGCCAACGGCATTGACCTGATAGCTTTTCAACAACCAGTCAGCATCCAATTGACGGAAGTTTTTTTCCGGACCTTTGCTATGGTCGTGGAGCAAGCCGGTGGCGACAAAAACAATAGATGGCGTAATGTTCTGATCTTGCAACCATATGGCTGCTTCTTCGATGCTTTTTTCTGACGTTATATCGACAGGTAAGGGGCTTTTTTCAGAGCGGGAGAAGCGAATAATTTTGTCAAATCGGGAATCCGCTGCAAGCGCATCGGCGACGGCGGAACCAATACCCCCGTTTGCGCCGAAAATGACGGCGGATTGTCCGATCATCTGCGGATGAAGCGGAGGCTGTTATCGGTACTACTCTCTGCATCAAAGCGATAGCCGTCATGGTCAAATCCCTTGAGCGCGTCCGGATCGGTGAGATGGTTCTCGCATATATAACGTGCCATCATTCCGCGCGCGCGTTTGGCTTCAAAGCTTATGAACTTGGGGCCATCCGGGCTGTCTTTGCGAAAATCCACTTCAATCACTCGCCCAAGCAGCTTTGCGACATGGGGTTTTACAGAAGCCCAATATTCATTGCTCGCCAGATTGACGATGGTTTCGCTACCAATTTGTTCAAGGTCCGCTGCCAAAGCTTGGGCAATTTTGTCTTTCCAGAAATCCGTAAGCTTATTGTAGCGCGGGGCCCATTTTGTGCCCATTTCCAAGCGATGCGGCCGAATGGGGTCGAAAGGACGGAGCAGCCCGTAGAGGCCGGAGAGGATACGCAAATGGTCCTGTGCGAAAGACATCGTGTCTTCGCCCAGGCTCTGCGCTTCAAACCCTGAATAGACGTCTCCATTATAGGCATAGATCGCAGGGCGTTCTGGCTGATCGAAAAATGCACTATATCTTTGTCGGTTGAGGGCGATCAAATTGTCGGAGACCGGCATGATGGTCTGGAGCTTCTTCTTGGTGAGATTGCCTATCGCGTTCGCGAGCTTCTCCGTTTCTGCAGGAAAGCGGTTTTTTGTCGACGCTGTCGCAGGAATGGCGGACTCAAAATCCAGAGATTTGGCGGGAGAAATGATTGCAAGCACGCGATTTTACCTCATTATACGATATGGGGTGCTGAACAGCGACCCTGGACGGCAATTGTTCAACCCCTATTCAGCGGATTTACCCTAGAAAAGCGGTGAAAGCTTGGTAATAGGGCCAAGATTATATGGTGCAACCATATTCCGGAGAACCCGTTTCTCCCAATTTGTAAATCATCCGGAGGATATTCATGCGTTTTTTATCTAATTTTTCCATGGCCATTGCGTTGGCAACCGCTGGCACGCTCGCATTAACGGCGATGCCACAGGATGCTCAAGCCGCCAAAAAGAAGAAAAAAGACAAAGGCTCTGAGATCAAAATCAGCAAAGAAATTCGGCCAAGAGTGGCAGAAATTCAGACCGCAATGGCGACAGAAACGCCCGAGACCGCGAAGCCGTTGATCACAGCGCTGCTCGCGGAAACTCTGGCTGCTGATGATCGCTTTGTGGCCGGGCAATTGGCTATTCAGCTTGGCGGTAAATTGAAAGACACGGCATTGCAGGAGCAAGGCATAATTGCTTCTCTTGACAGCGGCCGCACCGCCGCTGAGCAGTTGCCAGCGTTTAACTTTTTTGCCGGTAATTTTGCATATGGTGCAGAGCGTTGGGCTGATGCCGCAACCCGGTTCCAGGCCGCCTATGACCTTGGTTATCGCGCGAACAATATCGAGCCGTTGATGGCGGAGACCTTCTTTAAACGGAAACTCTATCCACAAGGTTTGGCAAAATGGGACGAGATTCTCAACAATGCCAATGCTTCTGCGACCAAGCCGCCAGAATCATGGTATCGTCTGGCTCGTGACCGGGCGCTGGCAAGCGGCGACAAGGGGCTTTATGCAACTTGGGCTGCAAAATGGGCGGCAGCATATCCTTCTGGAGATTCCTGGGGTGATGCGGTCGCGGCAAGTCGTCGGACATCGCAATCTGATAGCGTTCAGAACCTTGAAGTTCTACGTTTTATGAAAGCCACGGATTCGCTGAAAACGGCTCGTGACTATCAAGAATTTGCCGAAGAGGCTCAGCGCAAAAATCTGTTCGGTGAAGTGGTCGCCGTCTTGGAAGAAGGGCAAAAAAAGGGCTTGATCAGTTCGTCTAACCCGCTGATCTCTGAAGTTCTGGCTCCTGCTAGGCGTGAATTGTCGGCAGACCGGGCGTCGCTTCCGAAGCAACCTTCGGGTGTCCGTGGATCCGGCAGCAGCTCTGTGATGATGAATTTTGCTGACGTTTGGCTGGGCTACAAAGACTTCGGCAAAGCTGTGGCTTTTTATGAAGCCGGACTTGCCAAGCCTGGCGCGGATATCAATCGCGGCAATATGGGCATTGGTACTGCCCATGCTTATGCCGGGGATCTCGCAGCGGCAAAGCAGTCCTTTGTTAAAGTCTCGGGCACCCGTGCACCACTGGCTGCCATGTGGCAGACCTGGATCGGCCAGCAAGCGGCTCAAGCCGCACCGGCCGTTGCTCCAGCAGCGGAACCAGCTACCTAAGCTGTCGAGTGAGATTATTATAGAAAGGGCGCCTTTGGCGCCCTTTTTTATTCCTGAATGGGAACGCCCGGTAAATGTTTGGCAGACCGGATCGTGAGTGATGTTTTGACGCTAGCCACATTGGGGGCCGAAGTCAGTTGACTGGTCAGAAAACTCTGAAATTGTTGCAGGTCTTTCGCGACGACTTTCAAAATAAAATCAATTTCACCATTCAACATGTAGCATTCGCGCACTTCGGGTAGTTCTTGCACATGGTCTTCAAAAGCCTGCAAATCCGTTTCGGCCTGACTCTTCAAGCTAACCATCGCGAATACCGTGATTGTATAACCCATTTTGGCTGGATTTATGGCTGCGTGGTAGGATTCTATTACTTTTTCGTCTTCCAGTGCGCGCATGCGCCGCAGACAAGGCGGCGCTGTTAAGCCAACGCTATTGGCAAGTTCTACATTGGTAATGCGACCATCATCTTGCAGGCGTTGCAAAATTTTCAGATCAATTTCATCGAGGTTTGTATCAGCCATAGAGGTGTAATATCCGTTCGCGAATCATTTGATCGTTATAATATAATAAGCAGACCAAGCAATGCTTTCTCCTTTGTCCCACATTGTGACGCGACATTTTGTTTGCTTCCAGTCGATCGATGAAAAGGTTATCACCCAGTTAACAGTTGTACAAAAACAACGATTTTCAGGATCTAAAATTGCGCTTCGATGACCGTCTGAATACCGTGCTCAAGGGGAGCCTGCCGGAAGGCCCTGCCGCAGCGATGCAATGGCGGCAGGTGATCGATCTATTGGCGCAGAAACCTGGCGACTTGGGCAATCAGGACGTACAATTGGGTTTGACTCGATTACGTGACCTGCATGACCATGTTTCCGAGCAGGATCGGCTGTCTGCGGTGCAATCACTGGCCGGTCGTCTGCGATCCGCTCCCTTGCTGGTCTATCTAAGCGCTGATACCGATGCTGTTTGCGATGCGGCAATGACATCGGCAGATTTGACGCCGGAAATTTGTGCCGATGCGTTTCCTAGACTGTCGCCGCGGGCACAAGCACGTTTGCAAACCAAGGGCAGTGCGATTGTCGATGACCAGTCGGATGAGGCACCTCCTGTTGTTGAACACAAGACGCCTCCGGTGGAGCAAAGTTCGGGTCAGGACATTGCAATCGATTCTACTGAAATTGCCAATAGTGATCCCGCCGAACATCCAGAAGGATCCCAGATAAGAGCTCTGGTCGAAAAAATTGCCGATTATCAGAAAAATCGACCGGTCGATCCGCCAAGCGCGCCGATCGACAATGGCGGCAACAAGAGCTTCTTTGTTGAGTCGCTAGAGTCCATTAGATTTGAAACCGACGAAACAGGAACTGTCGTCTGGACAGAAGGACCGCCCAAGGGCGCCATTGTGGGTGTTACCATAGCCCAACCGGCTTTTGATGAAGGGCCTGGCCCAGACGCTTATGGTGCGGCAGCCTTTCGGCAACGCATGCCGATGGAAAATGCCCGTATGCGGTTGCGCGGGGCGGCTATCGTCGCGGGCAATTGGCGGATGAGTGCAATTCCGTATTTTAGTGAAGAAACCGGACGTTTCGAGGGCTATCGCGGCATTATGCGACGCCCGAACGTGGCAGAAGACGCCGGTCACAACGGTATTGATGTCGAGCGCCGCGAACAGTTGCAGCAGCTGATCCATGAATTGCGTACGCCTCTCAATGCCGTGATCGGGTTTAGCGAGATTATCGAACAACAGCTGTTCGGGCCGGCATCCCATGAATATCGCTCACTGGCGCGCAACATCATGGACGAAGCGCGACGACTGTTGGCAGGGTTTGAAGATCTGGACATAGCCGTAAAGGTCGATTCAGGACAATTATCAGAAGTCGCCGGAACCACGCAGGCGGATTGGCTTTTTGACCGGATGACCCAGCGATTGCAGGGGCTAACCCAGAGCAAAGTGGTCGACCTCAATATCAACAAAGCAGAACCGGTTCGGCCATTCGCGCTAGACGGCGAGTCGGTTGAACGGATTTTTGCCCGATTGTTGTCCGCTGCGATAATCTCGTGTGAAAATGGCGAGTCTCTGGACGGCGAATTGCGAACACGAATCGGCGTCCAGCCAACAAACCAGTTCACATTATCGCGGCCATCGCGGATCAAGGATATTGCAGAAAATATCTTGCTTGACCCATCACAGGGTATTGACGACGAGGGCGGTGAATCCTCGCTTTTGGGGCTTGGTTTCTCTCTACGGCTCGTACGGAATCTGGCTCAATCGGCGGGCGGTTCGCTGACCATTAGTGAAGACAACATTGCCTTGACCCTACCGGCAGCGGCGACTAGCAAAGCCGATATTCGGGAAACCGAACTAGAATAGACAACCTGTAAGCAGCACAGTTTTTGACTGTTTTGGACGAGAAGTCGCTGTCAGATACTTCTGCACGGGAAAGCAAGCCGATGAAAATCGATAGCCCTGACCAGCATGTCATATGGCCAGACAAATTTGGCAGACATTTTTTAATCTCGATCGACACGGAAGAAGAATTTGACTGGAATGCGCCGTTCCAGCGTGATGGGCACACGACCATTTCGGTTCCGATGTTGAAAAAATTCCAAGAATTTATCGAGAAATATCGAATCAAACCGGTCTATTTTATCGATTATTCGATCGTCGAAGATGACGATGCCGCATCCTTTCTTCGGGCCGTCGCGGAGAATGAATCCGCCGAAATCGGCGTTCACCTTCATCCCTGGATCAATCCACCGTTTGAAGAAGAGGTCAACAATTACAACAGCTTTGCGGGTAATTTACCGAAAGAACTGGAAGAAAAAAAGCTTGTGGCACTGCGCGATGTGATTCGCGATAAAATCGGTGTCACGCCGACCATTTATCGTGCCGGACGATATGGCATTGGTCCACATACAATGGACCTTTTGCTCAAACATGGTTTTGTGATGGATAGCAGTATCCGGTCGGGTTTTGACTATAGTGGTCAGGGCGGCCCGGACTTTTTGGGGGTTGGCTCGGAGCCATTCTGGTGGGGAGGTGACAACAAACTTCTCGAAGTGCCTCTGACAACGGTCTATTCCGGTCTTTTGCGCAAGCAAGGGCGCTTGGCGGCGCCGATCATGCAAAAGTCGCCATTGATTTCGGCAGTTTTGTCTAAAACGCAGATGATCGGGCGCATTCCGTTGACGCCGGAAGGGGTTTCCGCCCGCGAGACCAAGGAAGCGATAGATATTGCGTTGGACGATGGCTTGCGGCTGTTGGTTTTCTCCTTTCATTCTCCCTCTCTGTCCCCTGGACATACGCCCTATGTCCGGACGGCAGAAGATCTTGATGGCTTTTATGATTGGTGGCGCGAGGTTATAGAACATCTCGAGATGCGGGGCGTGAAACCGATTGATATCGACCGATTGGTGAAGGCTGCATCCGGCGTTTAGATATAAACACCATCAAACCGACGAATCGCGATGATCGTTCTTGCCAAATCATAACAGCTTCCGCTATCGGACCGTTCCAATGAGATTTGCCTGGAAAAGCTGCTCATAAGGGCCTGTAGCTCAGTTGGTTAGAGCTGGCCGCTCATAACGGCTAGGTCGGGGGTTCGAGTCCCTCCGGGCCCACCATATTTTTTCAGATGCCGTGAATCGCTCGCCTTGTGAGCAGCGGCAAAAAGAAGCGTGAAAAACCCTTTGCTTTTCGTAAAAGCACCGCCTAGGGGAAGCGCGCGTCGGGGAGTGGCGCAGCCTGGTAGCGCACCTGTTTTGGGTACAGGGGGTCGCAGGTTCAAATCCTGTCTCCCCGACCATTTTTTAAACGGAATGCTGCGCTCCGTTTTCCATGGCAATAGCCACATTATTGGCTAGTTGCCGCTGGATACCATTTTCCGCCAGAGCCTATATCCTTTATAGACCAAAATTATGCACAGGCATAATAGCACCGAGGCTATCACCAGCGCCACGATGGGATTGGCGAATGCCAGGAAAAGCAAGCCGCCGGTTGCAATGTCTTCGCCGGTCGAGACGACGGCATTGCTCACAGGTTCCGGACTGGTGTTGACGATGGCGCGGGCACCAGCCTTAGCACTATGGCTCATCAACGCAGCGCCACCACCCAATAAAAAAACTATAACCTGCCAAACCGGGTCGCCGGCATCCACCACTGCCAGTGCCAAAAGGGCACCACCCAGAGGGCGAATCGCGGTGTGGATCGTGTCCCAAACACTGTCGAGCCAGAGAATCTTGTCAGCGAAAAACTCGGCCACTGCGCCAAGGGCGCTAATGCCTAAGACCCAAGGGTTGGCGAGGGCGTCGAGGATTTGCAGGTTTTCGGGTAGACTAATCCATTGAAGCCGCATCGCCAGGCCCGTTATAAAAACGGTCAGATAGAGGCGCCAGCCTGATATCAAGCTAACGCTGCCGGCCAAACCCAATAGCTCTACAATCCCCATATAACGACCCTGCCATGTTGGCAGAAATTTGGCAAATTGGTTTCGGCCTCGCGCTATCAATCAAAACACTTGGCAAAGCAGCTGCTTGCTGGTCATATGAATATATGGACACATCAAATAGCAACAGCGACGCGCCCGCCATGGATGCAATTACGGGCAAACCGATGCCTAGGCCTATTCCCGCATCAACGCTTGTCATATTCCGTGATCAGCCAGGGAGCAGTGCACCTGATCTCTTGATGGTCGAACGGTCGGCAAAAATGGTCTTTGCTGCCGGTGCCGCTGTTTTTCCGGGGGGGCGGGTCGATGATGCAGATTTTGATTTCGCTAAGGCGCTCGGTCACGAGGATCACGAGGAATATGGCGCGCGGATTGCCGCTATTCGGGAATCGATTGAGGAAACCGGGATAGCGGTCGCAGTGGACGGCAACCTTGATGCCAAGCGCGTTTTGGAAGCTCGCAATGCTTTGCATGACGGCACGATACTCGCAGAGATATGCAGCCAGTTTGATTGGCAGCTGGAGCTTGAAAAACTCATACCATTTTCCCGCTGGTGCCCGCCATTTGCGGAAAAGCGGGTTTTTGATACCCGCTTCTACATGATATCCCATGATGATCATCAGGCGCAGGCGACGGTTGATGAAACCGAAAATTACAATCTTTTCTGGGGCAATGCCCAATCCGTGCTGGATCGCGCCGAAGCCGGGGAAGTGAAGATCATCTTTCCGACTAAACGGAATCTTGAGCGGCTTGCCCAATTCGGATCCTTTGACGAGGCCGTTGGCCATACGAGGGATTATCCCTCGGTCATGGTTTCTCCTCATATCGAAAAACGCGAGAATGGCGTCCATCTGTGCATTCCGGAAGGCATTGGCTATCCGATCACGTCAGAGGCTATGGAGGCCGTTCAGCGGGGTTTTAGCAAGCAAGGCGGTCCAAAAGAGGGCCAATAGTCTGACGCAAAAGCGCAGATTGATCTATGGACTTGTCATACCGATAAATTATACAGACCTTATGTGGGATCAAAAATAGAAGGAAAATGCGACATGGCTTCTCAGGCAACCTTTACCAAGATGCAAGATGGAACACACGAAGAGTGGAACATTATTGGCGCAGCCCACAAAGAAGAATTTAAGAATACCGCGGATCGCTTTATCGATATGCTGAAGTCGCTAGAGCAGCACACGCTTGGCTTTGCCTGTGATCAGCTGCAACATTGCTTGATGACGGGCACGCTTGCTCGCCGGGCAGGGGCTAGTGATGAGGAAATCGTTATCGCTCTTTGCCATGATATTGGAAAAGCAGTGAACGTCCCCAATCATGGACCTATCGCTGCGGAGATGATGCGGCCATATATTAGTGAAGGCAGCTATCAGGTAATCCGCAACCATCAGGCGTTTCAGGGCGAACATTATTATCATTATATGGGCGCGCCGACGGACCTGAGAAAGCAGTGGGTCGATGAGCCATGGTATGATCTGGCCGTTAAGCTGGTCGATGAATGGGATGCCCCGGCCTTTGATCCCGATTTCGAGGTCGATTCACTGGAAAGCTTCGAACCTTTGATGCGGAAGGTCTTCCACGACAATCCGATTGCGATTGGATAGTCCAGCTTTCGGGCGTTCTGAGTTTGAATTGAGCCATATTCAGTTGACCGTTGATTGCCAATGGACGGTTTCTCCACATTGATATTGATGCAGCGGTTCAACCTGTTGAATCGACATGAAGAATTGACTCTGTTCGGGTCAAAGAGACAGATTATAGTCACGCAGCATCGATGGTTTTCTCTAACAAAATACAGCTGACTAATGCTCCTCACGAACCATTTGTTGAATCTGATTCGTGGAGGGATGGCTATAATCACTCCGACTATGATGCCTCTGGTTTTTTGATCCAGCATAGCCATGCGGCTCACACCGTCGGGAACTGAATTCACGCCCCAGGGATACTCGGCATTGATCTTTTCAATCCCTAAAACCGCCCTGTTTGGACCAACAACCTGCCGGAGAGCGTTGGCGAGCTGGATTAACGGATCCAAATCGGCTGAAGCCTCATAATGTTTCTGTGTACCAGGGAGAGATGGTGCGCCCGGCAGGACTCGAACCTGCTGCCTCAAGATTAGAAGTCTCGCGCTCTATCCAGATGAGCTACGGGCGCACAATCAGAGAGCGCTTTAGCGGTCTTTTGAGCGGCTGCAAACTTTGATCTGCGTGGGTCGGCCATAAATGTTGAATTGTCGCAATGCTGGGTTAAGAACAGTCTATGAACAATAACCCTATCCAACGGACATCCGCTTCCAGCCAGACCGGCCATCGGTTCCGATATTATGATTTCGTGATGGCAGCTTTTGTGACGGTGTTGCTGCTCTCCAATATTATCGGCGCGGCGAAACTGACCTATCTGCAGATATCCTGGTGGCCGGACGGATGGTGGCCGGCGGCCGACGGTCTTTTCATCTATGGAGCCGGCATACTTTTCTTTCCTATCGGCTATGTCATTGGTGATGTGCTGACCGAGATATACGGCTTTGCGAGAGCCAGGCGGGTTATTTGGACCGGCTTTGCCGCATTGCTGTTTCTCGCGCTGATGAGCTGGGTGGTGGTCAAACTGCCGCCGTTTGACGGATGGCTATGCCCGCCCGCCAGCGACGCACTGCGGTTCGCCGATCCCACCATGCCGGATAACAAGGGCGCGATCTGCCAGCAGAATTACGAAGCTGTGTTCGGCAGTGCCTGGCGGATCGTTATCGCCTCGATCGTCGCTTTCTGGGCCGGTGAATTTGTGAACAGCTATGTGATGGCGCGGATGAAGGTTTGGACGCAGGGCAAAGCGCTTTGGAGTCGCACCATTGGTTCGACATTTGTCGGGCAGGGTGTCGACAGTTTAATTTTCTATCCGCTGGCCTTTTTGGGCGTGTGGGAAACATCGGCGGTCGTGAAAGTCATGGTCACCAACTGGCTTTTGAAAGTGCTTTGGGAGGCGCTGTTGACACCGGTAACATATATAGCTGTCGGATGGCTTAAGCAGCGCGAAGGCGTTGACGTCTATGATGAAGATACCAATTTTACGCCATTCAGCACGTCGTCTTGATTTAGTGCAATAGGCTCTTTTTCTCTGCGGACCGCGAAATCACAAAAAAAATTAGCGCAAGAACAGCAAGCAATATTGGCATTGTCCAACCCTGTTCGGACATAAATTCCCGATAACGGTCAATGATGAAATAGCTGCTGACCTGAACAAGCACCCCGAGCAACGAAACGAGAAACAGGCGAACCGCAATGCGCTTGCGCACAAGCAAGGCTATGGAAGCCGCCAGGCCGGCAAAAACAGCTATGGCAAATGCCGCTGATACCCAGACAGGCTGGCTGGCAAGCAAGTCTTGTTGAACCTCTGGCAGGGCCGCGAACTGCTCGGCGCTCATGGTGACTTGTTGGAAATAAGCGAATACGCCCAAGGCATTCCATATCAGTGCGACGACGCCAAATACCCAAAACCAGATTGGTGCTTTGTTTGTTTCCTGCATAATATAGCTCCCATCCCCTCGTTCTTCTTCATTCTGACGTTATGCCTGAAAAGCATCAAATGAAACCAGTCTGTAAGTGATTATAGCAATCAGTATGGCAATATAAATCAATTTAGACGATGGAAAATCTGCTGCTATTGATCTGCTATCGAAACAAATGGAGTTAATGATGATCGGTAGAAATGTCCCCCAAGTTACTTTGAAAACCCGCGTTCGCGATGAATCTGTGGAAGGCGAAAACCCTTTTCGCTGGCAGGATGTGAACACCAAAGACCTGTTCGCTGGCAAACGGATCGCGATCTTCTCTCTTCCGGGCGCCTTCACGCCGACGTGCTCAAACGAGCAATGTCCGGCGTTTGAACGTCTCTATGACGAGTTTAAGGCGCGTGACGTTGACGAGGTCTATTGTATTTCGGTCAACGATGCATTCGTGATGTATCAATGGGGCAAGTCCCTGGGGCTGGAAAAGGTGAAACTGCTTCCTGATGGATCAGGCGATTTTACCCGCCGCATGGGCATGTTGATCAAGAAAAACCATCTCGGCTTTGGCGATCGCAGCTGGCGCTATTCGATGATTGCCGACGATGGCGTGATCAGCGCATGGTTTGAAGAGCCGGGTATCAACGACGATGGTGTCGACAATGATCCCTATGTCGAATCAACGCCGGAGAATCTGTTGAACTGGTTGGATGAAAACGCTTCAACTTAAGGCTTTGACCAGCAAAACAAACGAACCGCGAGCGAGAAATTGCTCGCGGTTTTCTATTATGCCATGAGCGGAGCTTATGGAGCGTCTTAACAAACCTATCATCATGACGGCGCAAATGGGCAAGGCGGATGCCGCTTGGGCGGATAGCCAGCGCAAATGCTATTTCCCGCCGGAACGCAACGTTGTTGCGGCGCATATCACGCTTTTCCACCATCTGCCGCCGCAAGCTTTGGATGAGATCAAATCATCTATCGTTGAATTGACCAGCAGCATGCCGAAGCCTGACGCACGGCTTTCCGGCCTGATACATCTGGGGCGCGGTGTTGCTTATCGTTTGGAGTCACCACAATTGTTGGCGATGCGAATGGAACTGGCCGATCGTTTTGCAGGATTGCTCGTGGCCCAAGATCAGCAAACTCCAAGATTGCATATCACCGTCCAAAATAAGGTGATTCCCAGAGAGGCGAAGGATTTGTTCGAAGAGCTATCCGCCGAATTTGAACCCCGGTCCTTTATCATTCAAGGCATTGGGCTGCATTATTATCTCGATGGCCCTTGGCAGATCATCGGAGACTGGTCCTTCCGCGGGCGCTAGCTTGTCCCGACTTCCTTGATTGGAATATCGCTATTGGCAATTTCTTCCTTGTCGAGGCTCAATCCCTCGATCACGGCTTTGCGGCCTTGGACATAGTCTTTGGTAGCGTTGACGCAATCAAGCGCCACAACTTTGTCATCGCGATAGTAGATGACTGAAAAACTGCGTGAATCGGGATCTCCGCGTACGACACTGCTGTCATGGCCGGTTGAAAGACCAACGGTTTGCAATTTTAGATCATATTGGTTCGACCAGAACCACGGCACCGTATTATATTCGGTTTCTTCACCGAGAATGTCTAAGGCAGCGACCTTCGCCTGGTCATTAGCATTCTGGACCGATTCCAGGCGGATCATCGCGCCGTCGGCAAATGGATTGCTGTGCGCCGCGCAATCCCCGATAGCATAAATATCTGCCAGACTGGTTCGGCAATGCTGATCCACATCTACGCCATTTCCGGTCGCCGCGCCTGCCGCTACGAGCGGTCCGGTTTCGGGAATGATGCCAATGCCAACGACGAACATATCGCCGTCCAACGATCGTCCATCCGCCAGGTTCACTGCGGTTGCGATGCCATCCTCGCCGGTTTCAAAACCAGCGACAGTTGCTTCCAATTCTATCGTGACGCCATGACAGCGATGCTCGTTTTCATAGAAGCGAGACAGCGCTTCGCCAGCCACCCGGGACAAAACCCGGTCGAGGGATTCCACAATCGTGACCTGCTTGCCCAATTTGGTCAGCACAGCGGCCGCTTCCAGCCCGATATAGCCACCGCCGACCACGACGACCTTATTGACCGTCGGCAACGCTGACATGATCTTGTCGACGTCGGCGCGGGAACGGACAGCATGGATGTTGCGCGCCTGACTGCCGGGACAATCGAGCATGCGCGGAGAACCGCCCGTTGCCCAGATCAGCTTGTCATAGCTAATCTCATCATCCGACGTCAGAGTGACCTTTTTTCCGACAGGATCGAGCTTTGATACTCTGCGACCTGTCAGCAGATCAATATTGCGTTCGCCCCAGAAGCTCTCGGGCCGCAGCAAAATCCGCTCAAATGGCTTGTCGCCAGCAAGATATTCTTTGGAAAGGGGAGGGCGTTCATAGGGCGGATATTTCTCGTTTCCGACCAGACCTATAGAACCTTCAAACTTCTTTTGGCGCAAAGCAATGGCGGCTTGTGCGCCTGCGTGGCCGGCGCCAACAATCAATATGTCATAAAATGCGTTCATCTTTGCCCCTTGGTGCCACATATCGGCCTATAAAACGTGCTGTTAGCGCGGATAGCATTGGCCGTGCAAGTTTTAGCGTATTTCTGTCTTCATGTTGTTGACCAGACCGGACGCTGTGACTATAGCGCCGCCGTCCAGACAGCGTTTCGTGACGATTTTGATGATCGCCGAGACCGGATGGCGGAGTAGCTCAGGTGGTTAGAGCAGTGGAATCATAATCCATGTGTCGGGGGTTCGAGTCCCTCCTCCGCTACCATTTTAGAAATGGCAGAAATTCGCCTATGCTGGGCAGAGATTATTCTCGATTAAACTAGCTCAAGCGTCGTGAAGCTTCGGCTTTACTTCCCTGCAATTTTTTTCAAATCCTGCAGTTGGTTCTCTATCGATTGCGCTTCCAAACATTCAACCAGCTCGTTGGCGCTCATCGGCATGCCAAAGAGATACCCTTGTACAGACTGGGCACCCACGCGTTTGGCCATGATCAACTCCAACTCATTCTCGATACCTTCAAGAAGGCATTCAACATCCAGTGTTCTTGCCATTCCTGATAGGGAATGCAGAATTTTCTCGGTCATCGGATCGGTTAGGTTTTGCATGAAGGAACGGTCCACCTTGAGCTTGCTTATCGGCAATGTTCTCAGATAGTTGAAATTGGAATATCCGGTCCCGAAATCGTCAAGCGCGACGGGATGGCCAAGTTCCGTCAGACGCAGCAGATTGTTGCTGGCTTTTTGAGTGTCGGCCATCATCGCCGTTTCGGTCACTTCAAATTCAAGCAATGAGGGTTCAAGGTCGCTGTCTTTGATCATTTGAATGATCTGATTGATGATCTGATCGGAAATCAGATCATGGCCGGACAGGTTGATCGAGAGCGGGATGGGCGCTTGCCAGCTTTTGAGTGCCGCGATGGCCTTCTCAAGCACTGACAACGTAATGCTTGCAATCAAGCCACTTTCTTCTGCAATTTTGATGAAACGATCGGGCCCTATTTCACCCAATATGGGGCTATCCCAACGGGCGAGAGCCTCAGCGCGGGTAATTTCATTCTGTCCCAATGAAAATTGTGGCTGGAAGAGCAGTTCAATCTCTGCATCAAAATCTGCAACGCGCAACGCCTGTTCAATCTTAAAACGTTCTGCCGCGTCCTTTGCATGTTCTTCCCGGAAAACGATCACCCGGTTCTTGCCATGTCGTTTGGCGTGCAAAAGTGCATAGTCGGCGTTGCGGATTATTTGCGTGTCGGAAAGGTCTGGGATGATCTGATGACAACCGATCGATCCCGATATTTGAATAAGCCGGTCTTCAATCTGATAGATTTCTGCAATGATTTCGAGCAGGCCCTGGCACCAGGATTCGACGATTTCTTTTTTGGCATCACTGAATAGAATAACATTGAATTCGTCACCGCCGGTGCGACTGACATGGGCATCGCCATCACAATAGTCTCGCAATCGCGATGCCACCGCCTTTAGCAGCTCGTCACCCATGATGTGACCATAGCCGTCGTTCACGGCTTTGAAGCCATCCAGATCGAGCAAGATCAACCAGGAACCGCCGGTTGTATCCGATTCCAGCTTATATGTCGTGAGCGTTTCAAAAAAAGCTCTTCGGTTTGGTAACCCGGTCAAGCTGTCCGAGAGTGATCTCTGACGCATGGTTTCACCAATTTTTTGTGCCTCTTTCAATCCGATTTCGGCTTCGAGCTTTGCGGAAACGGCCAAGCCGATGGATCGCCGTAAAAAAAATGTGATGGCAACGGCGCTGAGCGCTGCCGCAAAGGAAATAAATCCATAGACTGCGAGCTGATTAATGTCGTGGATGAGAAGCTCATAAAATAGTCCGCCAAGCACGGAAGTGAGCGACAGGATGGCCTGTCTCATGCTGACGCTAGCAAAAGCGAAGACCATGGCCATCATGATGAAATAAATGAGCTTCGCCTGCGCAAATTCAATTTGCAGCGCAATCATGACATTGGTGAGGACGAGCAAGTTGATAAAGCAGGTCAAGGCTTCCATCTTCTCGATCGGCAACGGTTCCCGCAAGATGTACCACGCGAATATGGTAGCAATGCTGGCGGTTATGGACGCTGCCGCCAAGATCACGAGATTGATTCCGTCAAGCGCCAAAAAATGGGCGGCAGTCATAATCAGGTAGTAGACCGCAGCGACGCCAAAATAGCCCCGGATTATGGGCCTATATGTCTGGGCAACGATCGTATCCGTATCCGAACCGTTGGAGGACGGCGCGTTGTCGATAAATTGTCCAAACATGTGCCACCCTCCCTCATCACACGGGTTTCCAGAGTATTGGTTTTGCGATGAAGTTGCGGATCATCTCTGCAACAAGTCAAACCCGTCTGGTCTCCGGTTCGAAAGGACCGATATCCTCAAATAATTAACAAGCACTTGGGAGAGAACAAGGTTTTACATGTGGAGATAAACTGATCTATGTTGATACGTACGTTTCTGAACTGCAGAGGTTTGCAAAAGACGTCCAATCCTATGTGCCCCAAAGCTCTTCAAATTTGACCAACAGCGGCGAAAACTGGACCGAAACCAGAGATCGCTCTCGATCAGGCTTTTGTCGAAAGCCCCGCGGCCAGCTAGAATAATAGATGATTGTCCTCCTATTTTCCGGTTCAAAATGGGATTAGATCGTTGGATTGGAAAAGTTCCTTTTCCTGCCCAAATATATTCTTGGCATATCTAGCTCGTGATAGGTCTTGCCTACCGGTAGTGGGCATCCCTATTTGCTAATGACAGAATCATCATCAGGAATGAACTATGGCTGAAACGCATCGCACTAAAATGCTCATTTTGGGCTCTGGACCCGCCGGATTGTCGGCCGCCATCTATGGTGCCCGCGCCGGGATGGAGCCGATTGTGGTCCAAGGTCTGCAGCCTGGCGGTCAGTTGACCATCACCACCGATGTCGAAAACTATCCCGGATTTCGTGATGTCATCCAGGGACCGTGGCTGATGGAAGAGATGCAGGCCCAGGCCGAGAAAGTCGGAACACGCACCATTTTTGATACGATTGTAGACGTCGATTTCTCCAAACGTCCGTTCCGGATGACTGGCGATGGCGGCGACATATATGAAGGCGACACTCTGGTCATCGCAACCGGAGCGCAGGCCAAATGGCTGGGTCTTCCAGGTGAAGAAGAATTATCTGGGAAGGGCGTTTCGGCCTGTGCGACCTGCGATGGTTTTTTCTACCGCGGCAAAAAAGTTGCGGTTATTGGCGGCGGTAATACGGCGGTGGAAGAAGCGCTCTATATGACCAATCATAGCGATGATGTGACGCTGATCCACCGTCGCGATAGCCTGAGAGCCGAGAAAATTCTGCAGGACCGGCTATTCGCCAACCCCAAAATTTCTGTGCTGTGGAATCATAATGTCGAGCGCTTTGTTGGCGGCGGCGATCCTCTTGGCCTTGTTGGACTCGATCTAGTTGACACTCAGACCGGTGACAAAAGCCATTTGTCAGTCGATGGTGCCTTCGTGGCCATAGGGCATGCGCCAGCAACAGAGATTTTCAAAGGCCATCTCGATTTGATCGACGGCGGATATATTGAAGTCGAACCGGGGACTCCGAAAACCCAAATTCCAGGACTATTTGCCTGCGGTGACGTCATGGATCATATCTATCGTCAGGCCGTGACGGCTGCGGGCACCGGCTGCATGGCAGCGCTGGATGCGGAGCGGTTTCTGGCGGAACAGGAATTTGAACTGATCGCAGCAGAATAGTCAGACGGACCGCAGGCGTTCCAATAATTTTTGCGTGAGCCAATTTTTGGCTTCGACATCCGCAAAACTGTGAGAAGCGCTGTCGAGCGTCTCGACTGAGATGCTGGATTGCCGGCGGAGTGCTTCGAAATCTTTGCTGTTCCAAGCGGCGAGAAAAGCCCGCGCGGTTGTATCGCGTTTTGCGAGCAATAGATCTGCTCTACCGTTCAACGCGACAAGAGCATCGCGCAATCGTAAGGATAGCCCACTATTTTCTTCTGAACGAGAGGCCTGCCTCAAACCTTTGAGAAGTTTTTTAAGGTCGATTTTGCCTGAGAAAAGGTCAATGATTGTCTTCGGGTTTTTGATCCGGTCCCAGTATCGCGAGCGGATGGCAGCAGCAGACGGAACCGCTGCTTCCGTCTCTGGTTCATTGTCAGTTTCGATGACCCATGGATTGGCCAATATGTAGCCATCAACGCCAGCATCAGGGCCGAACAAGGCCAAGGAGGTTGCTGCGTCACAATTGCCGAACGCGAGGATGGTCTTGATTTGTGGCTGTTGCTCACGGAAAAATCGAACCGCCACCGCAATTTCTTTGGCACTGCCAAGAAACTCGTCATTGTGACCGGTGCTTTCGCCAATCCCGCGCCGGTCATAGCGAAGAACAGGAAACCCTTGCTCCGAGACCTGCAAGGCCAATTGGGCCATACCGCTATGAGCCCCGGAACGAATTTCATTGCCGCCGCTGACGATCAACAATGCGGTTGTTTCTGATCCGGAATCCAAAGTTGCGCCAAGCGTGTCTTCTCCGCATGGATAATGATGAAAGCTGCGCGTCATAGGCCTAGCCATTCATTGATATCCTGAGCGATGGCGGCAGACATGGCGGGATCCTCATCGGGTTCGGCGCGGAGCCATAGAGCCGATCCTTGGATTTGTCCGTCACAGGGCTTGTTGTCCGAATCCAGACGGACGATCCGTTGCTTTGCCAATGCCGGTATTCCGGCGCTATTGAGCTGTTTAAAGAGGTCGGAGCCAACTATGTTCCCCGCGAGTTCGAGAGGGTTTGCTTCGGCTCGACTGGTCAGTTCGGCGACGCTTGTGCTGAACCCGGATTCCTTATCAGAGGCAACCTTGGTTCGAAGCATCGTTCGCAGGAGCGTCGCGCCTTTTACCGGGTTGAAAATCCAGTGACTGGCAGATGGCAGGCCGGCAACCGCCAGAACTCCGCCCCGGAAGGAGGCAATATGGGAAATATCATTTTGTTGTGCGCAGGCTTTGACGGCGTTTTGCCAGTCGGACAGGGTGACCGTTTCCAGGGCTACAAAGCTCTCATTGGTGCCAGGAAGGTCAGGAAGAAAGCTTCCGATATCGAGCGCTTCGAGGGAGTGCATGACATCGACCAGCATTTTGCGCATGCGGTTCATTTCGTCAAATAGGGGTGGAACGAGCAGGATGCGGCGCAGAGACTGGGCCCCGGCGCACAAGCAAAGTTCTTCGCGGCCCGCAAATTCGTAAGAGACGAATGCGGGAACCGGGTTCACTCTGTGACTTTCGTCTCAGCGAAAGCGACCAGGTTGCCAAAGGTTTCAAACAGTTCACCGTCGACTTCATCATCTTCGATCATGATATCGAGACGATCTTCCAATTCGGTCAACAACCCGGCAACGGCCATGCTATCCAACTCCGGGAGAGCACCGAAAAGCTCGGTTTCAGCGGTGAATTCCGCAACCTGCTCTTCGCTCAGACCCAAAATGTCCCGCATTACGGCACGCACGGCGGCTTCCGGCGTTAACTCGACCTCATTTTGCATTCATAAACCCCCGAATTCCGGATAACGGCGTTTCCCTAGAGCGAAGCACGCTTTCCGGCAAGGCCAGAGGCGTAGTGTTTCAAAATTGGTAGCCAGGACAATGGATTGTTGGGCCAATAGAACTCTAGCCGATAGCGATCCCGGACATCTTCCATCCACTCGCGTTTATAGCCATCATTGCCGGTGCCAAAGTCGATGAGGTTGACGTGGTCGATATCGATCACATGCTGGAACATAGCGACAGAAAGTAAGGTTCCAGGCGACGATTTTGTCGCATCTTCGATATGTGCCAGCTTGTGGATCAAGGCTTCGCCATTTTCCACCGTCCAAAATTGCGCTGCAACCGGCTCGCCATCGATATAGGCCAGGCCGAGACGCATACAGCCGGCGGCGGCTTCATGCTGCGCAAGTTTTTTCAGAAAGTCCGGATTGCCTTCTTCGGGCTTCCAGCTGCGCTCATAGACGGAAACATAGTCGTTCCAATCCTCGTCGGAAAATTGCTTTTCAATTCTAACGGACACCAGGTTTTTCTTGGCCTTACGCCGCACGGTGTTGCGCAGTTTGCCCGGACGATCGCCCCAATATTGATCAAATGTACGGCCGTTGACGTTCAAAATATGGTTATCATCGGCCTTTGACCGGAACACCACCCAACCGGCTTGCTCAAAGGCTCGCTCGGTAAGGCTGGCTGCCGAATCTTCGTCCGGAACCGGTGTAATTTCAATGTGATGGGAGTTGGATTTCAGCTCTTTTGCGATTTTTGTCAGCAATGCCAATTTGGTTACTTCATCATATTCACCCGGAAAAATTGGGCGAAAGGTGAAATTGTACCAATTGGCCAAAGCCGCGTGGCTGCGCAGGCCGGTTTTGATGAGGAACATCCACGCCTCGGCTTCGCCTTCACGGCTATGGACAATCAACGGAGCTTTGTCAGGCAGGCAGAGTTCATGAAGTTGCCGGAGCCATTCGATCCTATCAAACAGCGATTTCTGGACCGAGCGGCCCAATTTTTCTCCGGCAATGGCTTGCACAGACTGAAAATTACTATGATATTCGCTGGTCATGGCTAAGGTCGTGTCTGTCACAAATCTACTCTTTTTCCTATAG
The DNA here is from genome assembly GCF_039982395.1 of Parasphingorhabdus sp. Lineage (GTDB taxonomy): Bacteria > Pseudomonadota > Alphaproteobacteria > Sphingomonadales > Sphingomonadaceae > Parasphingorhabdus. The sequence continues at coordinate 459,167 of NZ_JBDWYO010000006.1, read as the reverse complement.
GTCAACGCAATTGAACATTGATCCCAAAAACGCTGCTTTTCCTTTGGACCATCTGGCGATTGGAAAGGATCCACAAGCAAGCGCCCTCGTGACGCGTGCGAACACCCTTAACTATAAAATGTTAAATCATCGTGTTGGTTTGTTGGCTGCATGGTTGCAGGGGCAGGGGGTCGTCCAGGGAGACCGTGTAGCGACATGGCTGCCGAAGACCGAATTGGCCTGTATCATGCCGCTCGCCGCGGCGCGCGCTGGGTTGGTCCACGTCCCGGTAAACCCGCTGCTCAAGCCAGCTCAGGTTGTGCATATCATTGCCGATAGTGGCGCGAAGCTGTTGATCAGCAATGCTGGTCGGTTGAAAACGCTGGCAGACAGCCAGATCGCTCAGGATTGCAGCCTTTTGGAGGATAAATTTGTTTCGGAATCGCTCGATTCCGTTGTGACTCCATTGGAGCCCAGCGCCGCGACGACCGATACCGATGATCTGGCAGCAATCTTGTACACAAGCGGTTCCACGGGGCGTCCCAAAGGGGTGATGCTAAGCCATGCCAATCTGACGCTGGGCGCGCTTAGCGTCGCTGAATATCTGAAACTGTCTGCCGGCGACCGCACCATTTGCGTTTTACCCCTGAGCTTTGACTATGGACAAAATCAGCTGCTTTCCACTTGGGCCGCAGGCGGATGTGCGGTGCCGCTAGACTATCTGACACCACGTGACGTCATGAAGGCATGCGCACGAGAACAGATAACGACTTTGGCAGCTGTCCCGCCGCTCTGGGTGCAATTGGTGGAGAATGAATGGCCCGAGGAAGCGGCGTCGTCGATGCGTCGGCTGACCAATAGCGGTGGTGCGTTGACCCCGACATTGGTCAAGCAGTTGCGGGCCATATTTGGATCAACCACGGATATCTATGCGATGTACGGACTGACGGAAGCTTTCCGATCAACCTATCTTGAACCCGCTCTGATCGACGATAATCCTACGAGCATGGGGACTGCTATTCCTTTCGCGGAAATTCTGGTGGTTGACGAAAACGGTGCAATCGCAGCGCCGAATCAGCCGGGTGAACTGGTTCATTGTGGGCCGTTGGTGGCAAAAGGCTATTGGAACGATCCCGAACGGACAGCAGAAAGATTTAAGGACGCGCCGGCGGTATCGCAATATGATGGCACTGCGGTTTTCTCTGGAGATACCGTCAAGCGCGGTGAAGATGGGTTGCTATATTTCGTCGGCCGGGACGACTCGATGATCAAAAGCTCGGGCAACCGGATTAGCCCGACGGAGATCGAGGAAATAGCTGTGGAATCCGGAATGATAGCGGAAGCGGTAGCCCTAGGCGTGCCGGACGAACGTTTAGGCCATGCGATTCGACTGTTTGTTAGACCGATCGAAGCAGAAGAGGAAAATGCTGCAATCAAGGAGCAGCTTGGAAAATATCTGAAGCAAAATTTACCGAATTTTATGCATCCACGGGATATTGTCCCGCTTTCTGAATTTCCCAAAAACCCAAATGGAAAGCTGGATCGCAACGCATTGACCAGCATGGATATCGAATGATCAAAACGAAGCCAACGGGACCTATCCCATCGGGATATTCCTCTGTCGACGGTGAACTAGCCATTGGCGGGCAGAAAGCCAGTGCGCTGGTTTCAGAAAACGGATCCCCGCTATTTGTGTATTCAAAGAAGGCGCTGGACATGCGGATGACGCAATTGCGAGCGGCAATGCCAGACCAACTTGATCTGCATTATGCGATGAAAGCCAATCCATTCCCGCCTTTGCTCCGTCACATGCTGCCATTGACCGATGGTATCGATATCGCATCGGGTGGCGAGTTGCGGATTGCGCTGGATGCGGGAGCCGCTGCGGAAAAAATCAGTTTTGCAGGGCCCGGAAAGCGGGATGATGAGCTTGAGCAAGCGATCCAGGCCGGTGTGACGATTAATATAGAATCCCCCACCGAATGCGATCGGGCGCTGGCTATCGGCGCACGGCTGAACAAAAAGCCACGCCTTGCTATCCGTGTTAACCCCGACTTTGACCTCAAAGGGTCAGGCATGAAAATGGGGGGTGGTGCCAAACCGTTCGGGATGGACATTGAATTGGTTGCTCCAACGGTCAAACGGATATTGGAAGCTGGAGCCGTTTGGCGCGGCTTTCATATTTTTGCCGGTTCACAGGCATTGAGCGCGGATGCGATTATCGAAACCCAGGCACAAACATTGGACCTTGCTGCCCGTCTGGCAACGGCCATCGGACAGGCGCCGGCGCATATCAATCTAGGCGGCGGAATCGGCATCCCTTATTTTCCAGGTGACGAACAGGTCGATATTGCCAAGGTCGGACAAGCTCTTGCAATCAAGTTGAAGCAACTGCCGGACATTTTGTCTTCGACACAGTTTGCCATCGAGCTGGGGCGCTATCTTGTTGGTGAAGCGGGTGTCTACTTGACTCAGATTGTAGATCGCAAGGAAAGCCAAGGTCAGGTGTTTCTGGTGACTGATGGGGGATTGCATCACCAATTGGCGGCCAGCGGCAATTTTGGAACGGTGGTGCGGCGCAACTATCCAGCGGCGATCGCCAGTAAATTTGACGCACAGGCCGACGAAACCGTGTCCATAGTCGGTTGCCTTTGCACCCCTTTGGACCGATTGAGCGACAATGCTGCAATGCCAAAAGCTGACGTCGGTGACGTCGTCGCAATTTTTTGCGCGGGTGCTTACGGAGCCACGGCAAGTCCCGCAAATTTCCTCGGTCAGGGGCCGGCGGAAGAGATATTAGTTGAATAGTTACAACGGTCTTAGCTGCCGTCACATGTTTGATTCCGTTAATATCAAATTCATCTAATCCTAACGCTATATTCACTATTTTCTAGCATAGCCATCTCGTGACTTTGTGCGAATTGCCCGTTTTCCGTTGGAATTCGAGCATTTTCCAAAGATTAAAAACGAGGTGAGTACAATGCGTTCTGCTATTAAAAACAATCGCTTGGCTAAATTGATGGTCGGTGCCGGAATGGCATCCCTTGCCGTTGTGGGTTGTTCAGGAAATTCTAGCGGCCCACAATTGCCGCCCGCTTCCTTTGTATCCATGCAGGAAGGTCCTGGAGAAGAATATGTAATCGGTCCGCTGGACGAGCTAACAATTTTTGTTTGGCGCAATCCCGAACTGGGCGCGAAGGTCCAGGTCCGACCGGATGGACGTATTACCACGCCCTTGATCACCGATATGCCCGCGGTTGGGAAGACGCCCGCGATGTTGGCGCAAGATCTGAAGCTGCAACTGTCTCAATATATCAATGAGCCGTTGGTTTCGGTTATCGTCAACAATTTCTCTGGCACTTTCTCGCAGCAGATCCGTGTTGTCGGTGCCACTGAGAAACCGGCATCTATTCCATATCGTGCCAATATGACGTTGCTCGACGCGATGATCGCGGTTGGCGGACTATCCGAATTTGCTTCTGGAAACAAAGCGCGTTTGATTCGCTTCAATCGCGGCACTGGCAAGCAACAGGAATATGCACTGCGCATTGGTGATTTGCTCAAGAAGGGCTCAACCCGCGCCAATGTCATGCTGCGTCCGGGTGATGTCATCATCATTCCAGAAAGCATGTTTTGAACCGTTTCCGCTCCATCTAACAGGAATTGAAAAGACCCATGAACGGCCTTTATGACGAATTTAGAATAGCAGTGCACAGCGTCTGGAACCGGCGTTGGTTAGCGCTGGCTGTCGCATGGGGGCTTTGCCTTGTGGGCTGGCTTGTCGTCGCGCTGATTCCCAATAGCTATGAATCACAAGCGCGGGTGTCTGCCGAGATGCAATCCATATTGTCTGATAAGGTCGGTGTGGACGCGCGCGAGCGCAAAAAGAATATGGAGCGTATTCAAGAGACGCTGACTTCAACCATCAATCTTGAAAAAGTGGTTCGCGGAACCGCTTTGAACCAGTCTGTTGCAACCGACCGGGAGTTGGCGGGCAAAGTCGAAATGCTTCGGAAAAATATCACGATCAAGTCTGAAAAAGACAATCTGTTCGAGATTACGGCAACATCCTCTGCGAGCAATCTCTCCGATGCGCAAAACGCGGTTCTAGCGCGCGACATTGTTCAGAAAATGATCGACATATTTGTCGAAGAAAACCTCTCCGGTGACCGCGCTGAAACAAGTCAAACCATCAAGTTCCTCGACGCGCAACTCGCCCAGAGGGAAAAAGAGCTTCAGGAAGCGGAGCAGAAACGGGTCCAGTTTGAGACTGAAAATCTGGGTTTGCTGCCAGGAATCGGATCGATCAGTCAGCGGATTGCTGCCGCTCGCGCCGAATTGGGGCAGATCGAATCGCAGCTTAGTCAAGCCTCGGGCTCTTTGGCTGCTTTGAACGGCCAGCTTGCTGGCACCCCATCGTCAATCTCGACGCCAGGTTTCAGAAGTCCTAGCGCTGGCGGTGCTCGCGGCCAACTCGCACAGGCGCAAGGCAAGCTCGCTTCCGCTCGTGCGCGGGGCTGGACAGATAGCCATCCCGATATTGTCGCAATGCAAAATGAAATTGCGGCCCTTCGCGTTCAAGCTGCCAAACAACCAGCCAGTGGCGGCGGCGGATATCGTACGCCAAATCCCGCTTATAGTTCGCTTCAAAGCATGCGTGCGGAACGGCAAGCATCTGTTGCAGCATTACAAGCGCGGAAAAATGCGCTGCAGGCTGACATGACAGAATTGGTGTCTAAGCAATCAATGGAGCCGGGTGTCGCAGCAGAAATGTCACGGATCAACCGGGACCATGAAGTATTGAAAAGCCAGTATGACAAGCTGCTAACGGACCGGGAGCAAATAAAACTGCGCGGTCAGGTTGAATCAGAAACCGATTCCGTCAAATTTCTGGTTATCGATCCGCCATCCAGTCCGCGATCTCCAGCCGCGCCAAACCGGCCGCTGCTGCTCGCTATGGTCTTGTTTGCTGGCATTGGCGGCGGTGTCGGCGCAGCATTTGCCCTGGGCCATTTGCAAACCAGCTATCCGACCGCAGCAAAACTGGAGAAAGCCAGTGGCCTTCCGGTGATCGGTTCTGTGTCGCAGATTCTGACCAACACTCAGCGGGGCTTGCGCAAGAAAAAACTGCGTGTGTTTTACGGCACAAGTGTCGCGCTCTTTGGTGTTTTCGGAATGCTGATGATCGTCGAATTTATCCAACGCGGCATGGTCGCCTGAGGGATTAGATATGAACAAATACAGTCCTCCCAGAAAATCAAGTTCGTTGCTCGAAAGGGCAGGGGAAATTTATGACTATATTCCCGCTGTCCGGACCGGCGAAACGCAGGGCGTTTCCCGGGAGCCGATGCGGCGCGAGAATCCTGTAAACCAGATTACACCGTCTGCGCCGCGACCTGTCTCGGTCTATGATGGGCCGCGCGTCATTGTCGATCGAGATAAATTACGGGAAGCGGGTTTTATCGTTCCTGACGGACCTGTTACCGGGATCTCGGAAGAATTCCGGATCATCAAGCGGCAGCTGCTTCTGGCTGCTAAAGGCAACGATAAAGTCGCACCGGTGCGGCATGGCGAGCGTATTTTGATCTGCTCTGCCCATCCGGACGAGGGCAAGACATTCTGCGCGTTAAACCTGGCGCTTTCGATTGCTGCGGAGAAGGATAACGAAGTTCTGCTCGTCGATGCAGATTTTGCAAAACCTAGCATCCTATCGAGCCTTGGCCTGGAAGGCAGCAAGGGTCTTATGGATGCTTTGGCTGATCCAGATTTGCCGGTCGAAAACTGCATCATCCACACTGATATTGCTGGGCTAGCAATCTTGCCCGCTGGTGATCAAACCAATGCCGATACGGAATATCTAGCGTCTTCACGGACCGAGCAAGTGCTCAACCGTCTGACCCAGAATAACCCCAATCGCATTGTTATATTTGATTCTCCGCCCGCCTTGTCGGCGTCGCCTGCTTCGGTGCTGGCAACGCATGTCGGACAGGTTCTGATGGTGGTGAAAGCTGACGAAACAACCGAAACTGCTCTGCGCGATGCGTTGAGCCTCATGGTTGGATGTGAACATATCCAACTGCTCCTGAACGGCACCAAATTTTCGCCAACGGGAAGACGTTTCGGATCCTATTACGGATATGGAGAATAGACCATGACTTCGCATTCCAAACTTAGCGCCTTGAAATATGGTGCCGCAATGCTGCCGTTGCTGGGATTTGCTGCAACCGCCGCCGAGGCGCGTGAACGCAACGCAGAAATTGCACCATATCTCGAGGTCCAGCAAATATTGGTTGCAGATTTGAAAGATGGCACGGATGTTCTCACCTACACGTCGGTCGCAGCCGGTGTTGATGCATCAATCCAGACGCGCGGGGCAGAAGCCCAGGTAAATCTGCGCTATGAACGACGGTTCTTCTATTCTGACAATCTTGGCGATGAAGATATTATTACCGGTATCGCGCGTGGTGGCATCCAGATCGTTCCCAATGTCTTGTCATTGGAAGCCGGTGCCCTTGCGACGCGCAGCCGGGTTGATTTGCGCGGTGAATCACCGTCCAATGCGGTCGGGAATATTGATAATGTGACGCAGGTCTACTCGGTTTATGCCGGTCCGAACCTGTCGACAAATGTTGGCGCGCTGGATGTGAATGCCAATTATCGCTTGGGCTATACCAAGGTCGATAGCGAAGACACAGGCATATTGCCTCCGGGTCAGCAGCCGATTGATGTGTTCGATGACAGCGTGAGCCATTCGGCCAGCGTCAGCGTTGGAATGCAACCGGGCGAGCTTCCGGTTGGTTGGTCTGTCAGCGCTGGCTATGAGCGTGAAGACGCCGGCCAACTCGACCAGCGCTATGAAGGAAAATTTGCTCGCGCGGACGTTACAGTGCCGGTTTCTTCGAACGTGGCACTGGTTGGTGGTGTTGGTTATGAAGATATAGAAATTTCAGAACGTGATGCTTTGCGTGATGGCAATGGTGACCCGATTGTTGACAATGATGGTCGCCTGGTAACGGACGAAGCATCGCCAAGATTGCTATCCTATGATCAGGACGGAATTATCTGGGATGCTGGTGTCATGTGGCGCCCAAGCCGCCGAACTTCGTTGGAAGCGCGGGTTGGTCAACGCTATGGCAGTGAAACCTATTTCGGTAGCTTTGGGTATCAACCGAATGAGAGAACCGCGCTGAACATCTCTGTCTATGACACGGTGTCTGGTTTCGGTAACTTGCTCAACGATAACCTGGCCAATTTGGGTACCAGTTTTTCTAGCTCCCGGAATCCTTTGAGCGGCGAACTAAACGGTTGTGCCTTCGGTCAATCGAGCGGTCTTTGCTTTAACGATGTCCTGCAATCAGCAGCTTCATCTTCGTTCCGGGCGCGGGGTGTCAATGGACAGCTGACCTATAATTATGGTGGTTGGGAAACCGGTCTGGGTGTCGGATATGCACGTCGTCGCTTCTTCGCTTCGCAATTGGGTGCGGTTGCCGCAGTCGATGGACTGGTCGATGAAAACTATTATGCCAACCTGACGATCGGCAAAGAGCTGGATGCTTATTCTCGCTTTGACGCCAACGTATATGCAAATCTGTTGGATAGTGGCTTTGCTGGTGCTCCCAATGTCTTGGGGCTCGGTGCAAACGCAGCTTATTACCGCCAGATTTTGCCAGGCCTGCAAGGAACGGCCGCTGTTGGTCTCGACAGCTTCCAGCAAGATGGATTTGACAGCGAGCTCACGGCATCTGCTCTGCTGGGCCTCAGATATGATTTTTAAAAGCATCAACCACGCCGTTGATCGGAGATACGCGTATGTATGATATATTTTATGGATTAAATGGCCGGCCGTTCCAGCTGACCCCGGATCCGCATTATTATTTTGAAAGTCTGACGCACCGCAAAGCGCTGTCTTATCTCGGATATGGCCTGGCGCAGGGCGAAGGCTTTATAGTCATCACCGGTGATGTTGGCGCGGGTAAAACCACGTTGGTCAGTCATTTGATGGCGACAATCGACAAAGCCCGTCTGACGGCCGCGAATATCGTGACGACCAAACTCGACAGCCAGGATATTGTGCGCGTCGCAGCCAATCATTTCGATATCAACACCGACAATATGGACAAGGCACAATTGTTGAGCGCGTTTGAAGAGTTTCTTCATTCGGAAGCGCGAGCCGGCCGTCGTTGTCTGCTGATTGTTGATGAATCTCAGAACCTTCCGGCAGGCGCGCTTGAAGAATTGCGGATGTTGTCAAACTTCCAGCTTGGCGGACAGGCATTGTTGCAAATATTCCTGCTCGGCCAGCCAGAGTTTCGCGATATGCTGCAAAACTCCAACCAGCTGGAACAATTGCGTCAGCGCGTGATCGCGAACCACCATCTTGAGCCTATGTCTGCTGAAGAGATAGAACCCTATATCACGCATCGACTGTCCAAAAGCGGATGGTCAGGGCGACCTAAGATCACCGCCGGCGTATTCCGTATGCTTTTTGCGGAAACCAATGGTGTCCCTCGCAAAATCAATGCGCTGATGAGCCGAATATTGCTGATGGGTTCAATCGAACAAACAGAAATGATCGACGAGGCTTTGGTCGCGCGTGTTCTGGCGGACTTGAACGGTGAAGATGTAGAAATTGCTGCACCGCCAACGGCGCCTTCTGAACCAAAAAACCCGCTTTGGGAAAAGCCTAAAAAAGCCGACCGTGCAAATGCCGGACAAGCGACTGAAACATTTGCTTCTGTTCCTGAACAAGCCGTTGATCTGCAGGACCAGCGGGCATCCAGTCCGGATCATGAAGTCGTTAGTCTTCGGACTCCTGAAGCTCCCAAACAATCGCATCAAGCGCCGGTCGAGCAATCGATTGCCGCTAAGATCGAGGGCTTGGAATCTGCCGTGTCAGAACCGATGGCTGACAAAGCAAATGCACAGCAGATTGACACTATGTTCAAACGACTGTCCTTGCTGGAAACGCGAATGAACGATCAGGAAGAAAATTTGCACCGCATCTTGACGATGCTCGTGGAATGGGTCGAAAGCGATGTCCGGAGCAAAGAAAGCTATGTCAATGCAGGACGCGCGGCCTGAATCTTTCAAATCGGCGGGAAAAGCGGATGCTTTGCTCAACGCCATGTCGGTCGATATCGAAGACTGGTTTCAGGTGGGAGCCTTTGAAACGGTTATCGATCGTGCTGACTGGGATCAGTTAGAGTTGCGGGTAGAACGCAACACCCATGCGGTGCTTGCGCTGTTTGATGAAGCGAAAATCAAGGCGACATTTTTTACTTTGGGTTGGGTCGCCGAACGCTATCCGGCGTTGATGCAACAAATTGTTGCCGCAGGGCATGAAGTGGCCAGCCATGGCTATGATCATAGCCGTGTGTTTACGATGTCTCCCGATCAATTTCGCATCGATCTCGAACGCAGCCGGAAAATATTGGAAGATGCTTCAGGTCAAAAGGTTATCGGCTATCGCGCGCCGAGCTTCTCGATTGATCAACGGACGCCGTGGGCCCATGAAATATTGGCCGAGCAAGGCTATACCTATTCTTCCAGTGTCGCTCCGATCCACCATGATCACTACGGTTGGGCAGGGTCGCCGCGTTTCGCATGGAAGCCCGTTGACGGAGCCGATTTGATTGAATTGCCTGTGACGACGGTGAAGATGGGCAGTCGGACATTCGCTGCCGGCGGCGGCGGATTCTTTCGACTATTGCCGTATGAAATATACAAAAGATCCATCGGAAAAATGCATCGTGATGACGGCAGGGGAGCCATATTTTACTTCCACCCGTGGGAAATCGATCCGGATCAGCCGCGCGTCAAAAATGCACCGGTTCGATCAAAAATCCGACACTATACGAAATTGAAAGCTATGCGCGCTAAACTGCTGCGCGTTGGACAACAATACAAATGGGGTCGGGTCGATGAACTGGCTGCATTGGAAGCGGAGCTGATAAGATGAATATGGCTTTCAAGCCCAAATCCTTGTCGGTTCGCGTTCTTGACCGTCCTGAGGCCAATGAATTGGCTCGGATCGACGCCTTCATATCCGCATCTGCGGAAGGGACAGCCTTTCATCGTCCAGCATGGGTGCTGTCCGTGAGCAAGGCTTGCGGTCATGAGTGGCGCTATCTCCTCGCCGAAGATGGGGAAGGAGCATTGCAAGCCATTCTTCCACTGAACCTCATCCACTCCCCGCTCTTTGGACGGGCTTTGGTGTCTTCCGGATTTGCAGTGGGTGGCGGTATCCTGTCGGAGGATCACCAAGCTATCCAGATACTGGCGGACGAAGCGTGGGCGTTCGCCGAACGCCACAGCTTTCCAACTGTCGAATTGCGTGGGGGACCTGCGCCAGATGAGCAGTGGGTCAAAAAAGACGGGGTTTATGCCGGTTTTGTGACCTCTTTGGCTGAGGATGATGAGAAACAGCTCCTGGCGATTCCACGCAAACAGCGGGCAGAAGTGCGCAAGGGGCTGAAAAACGAGCTTATCGTGCGCGTAGGTTCCGATACGCAGGATCGCGCCGACCATTATGCGGTCTATGCCGAAAGCGTCCGCAATCTCGGGACACCTGTTTTTCCAAAAGCGCTGTTCGACGAAGTGTTGAATGGTTTCGGTGAGGATGCCGACATTTTGACCGTATTCAGCGACGGCAAACCGGTGGCCAGCGTCTTGAGCCTCTACCATCAACAAACGGTCATGCCATATTGGGGTGGCGGCACATGGGATGCGCGTCGCTTTAGAGCCAATGATGTGATGTATTATTCGTTGATGAATCATGCGCGTGAACGGGGATGTCATACATTTGACTTCGGCCGTTCCAAATTTGGCACCGGAGCCTTTTCGTTCAAGAAAAACTGGGGCTTCGAACCGCAGCCTTTATCCTATGCTACCCGGACTGTCGAAGGTGAAGAATCCCGTGATGTCAATCCGATGAGCCCTAAGTATAAAGCCAAGGTAGCGCTGTGGCAGCGATTGCCTTTGTCTGTTGCAAACCGGATCGGGCCCATGATCGCCAAGGGTCTTGGTTGATGGCTGAAATATTGTTTTTGGCGCACCGCGTGCCATGGCCTCCCAATCGCGGAGACAAGATTCGTTCGCATCATTTTCTACAAAAATTGATGGATTGTGCAGCTGTGCATGTTGCGTGTTTCGCCGATGACAAGATGGAACAGCAGACCGATTGGATCCGAAAAGCAGAACTGGCATCCAGTGAAATTGTCGTGCGAGAGAAGCCTAAGTGGCGAGCCGGTATTGAGGCGATCCTGTCTGGCAAGCCCGTCTCGCTAACCTCTTTCGAAAGCGCGAAAATCAGCGCCTATGTGGCGCATTTGGTCGCGACCCGGCCAATTGATTGCATCTTCATATTCTCTGGACAAATGGCGCAATTTATTCCGTCGAATTTCACCGGTCGTGTGGTGATGGATTTCGCCGATGTCGATAGCACAAAATTTGAAAGCTATGCAGATGCAGGCGCCGGACCGATGGCCTGGATCAATGACCGTGAGGGCCGGTTGCTGAAAGAGTTTGAGAAAAATATTGCCGAACGGGCGGACTATAGTCTTTTCGTGAGTGAAGCCGAAGCCGAGCTGTTTCGGAAGCGTGCAGCATTGTCTGATGAAAAAGTGAAGGCAGTCGGCAATGGTATTGATGGCGCTTTCTATAGCGCCCTCGATGTGGCACCTGCCAAGCTCGAAGGTTGCAAGTCGTTGATCCTCTTTACCGGCCAAATGGATTATCAACCAAATGTTGAAGCCGTTGAAAGTTTCAGCAACACCGTAATGCCGGAAGTTCTCTCACGCTTTCCCGATGCGCGTTTTGCTATTGTGGGGAGAGCGCCCACCGAAAAGGTTAAACAGCTCGATCAGAAAAATGGCACCGTCGTGACAGGCTCCGTCGATGACATTCGTAGCTGGATCGAGGCTGCAGATGTTGTCGTCGCGCCTCTTAGGATAGCCAGAGGCATTCAGAACAAGGTGCTTGAAGCGATGGCCATGGCCAAGCCGGTGGTTGCATCGCAATGCGCTGCAGAAGGTATAAACGCGAACCATGGCGAACATTTTATGGTTGCCGATACTATCGATCTCGAGGCCGGCATGGTGTGTGAACTGCTAGCGGCCCCGGACCAAGGCCAGCAAATGGGCACGCGCGCCAAAGCCTTGATTGCGTCGCATTATTCGTGGGAAACACAGTTAGCCGATTTGCCTTCCCTGTGCGGGCTGTCTGAACCAGTTGCTAAAGAGGCTGCGGCATGACGAGCGCCACGGCCCATGATTTCGAAAACCAGCAAGCGCCAGCGGCTGTGCCGTCGGTCTGGTCTGAACACTTAAAATTGCTGGCGATTGCCTCTGCCGTAATTTTGGCAGTTTTCTGGCGCGATGGCGTGGACATGGTCCAGACATGGTGGTCAATTTCCACCTATAACCATTGCCTGTTGATCATTCCTATTCTTTATTGGTTGGTGCAGCAGCGTCAGGATGAACTGGCAAAGCTAACACCCCAAATATGGTTGCCCGGTTTGTTTTTGACGGGCCTGGCTTCTTTGGGTTGGTTGTTGGGTGAGGCGGCTGGTGTTGCCTTCGCGCGCCAGCTCGGTCTGCTGATGATGTTGCAAGGCGCGGTGGTCACTTTGCTGGGGCCAAACGTTACAAGAGGCCTGATCTTCCCGCTCGCTTTCAGCTTCTTCCTTGTGCCGTTTGGCGAAGAACTCGTCCCGTTTCTGCAGATGTTCACTGCGAAATTGTCGATGATCTTTCTCGCATGGGCCGATATTCCCGCTTTCATCGACGGGGTGTTTATCTCAACCCCAACCGGCTATTTTGAAGTTGCCGAAGAATGTTCCGGAATCAAATTCCTGATCGCGATGCTCGCTTATGGAACCTTGGTCAGCAACGTTTGTTTTCACAGCTGGAATCGCCGGATATTGTTCATGTTGGCCGCCGTGATTGTGCCGGTTATCGCCAATGGAATCCGTGCCTTTGGTACGATCTATATTGCGCACCATACGTCGCTCGATTTTGCAACAGGCTTTGATCATATTTTCTATGGCTGGTTCTTTTTTGCCTTTGTCTTGATCTTGGTCATGGCCATCGGTTGGCCCTTTTTTGATCGCAAAATCGATGAGCCGATGATTGATGGAGATGCTTTAAGCCGGAAGCAGACACCGCCCAATTCAGCGCAAAAGCCGATAAAAATTATGGCCATTATGGCAGCCATCGTTCTTGTTCCGGTGATTTGGACGACAGCCCTTGCCGCCAGGGAGTCCTCGGTTCCGGAAAAGGTGACGCTGCCAAGTGTCGCTGGTTGGCAGATTGTGGATTATCAACCCCTGTACGCATGGGAGCCTCGCTTTGATGGCGCCAGTCACCAAATCCTCGGTCGTTACCGCAATCAAAAATCGGGCGCAGAAGTTGATCTTTCAATCGCTGTATATGACCGTCAGGAAGATGGGCGAGAGATCGTCGGTTACGGTCAAGGTGCTCTTGTTCCGGATACCCAATGGTCTTGGAGCAGAGACCTCGACGCTCCGCAAGGCGCGGTTGCGGTCGAATTGATCGCGCCTGGTCCAGTGGTACGGAACGTGGCATCTTTTTACAGGATCGGCGGGAAGCTTACCGGCAGCGCTTCGGTTGTAAAACTGGAGACTTTGAAGAGCAAAATTCTCGGAGGTCCCCAGCAGGCGGTCGCGATATTGGTGTCCTCAGAAAAGAAGGGCGAGCAATCCCCCCTTGTCTCGATGGATGCATTTCTCTCTGATTTGGGGCCGGTCGACAAATTGGCTGACGAGACGGCGGGGCTGCGCTAGGGCGCACCATATGTGCGGAATAGCAGGTATATTTCATTTGGAGACGGCCAAGCCGGTCGATCCTGATCGCCTTCGCAAGATGACGGACAGTCTGACGCACCGCGGACCGGACGGTTCCGGAATCTGGACTGCGCCAGGCGTAGGGCTTGGGCATCGCAGGCTTTCCATCATTGATCTAGAAGGCGGCGCGCAACCCATGCTCACCCCCGACGAAGCACAGGTGCTGAGCTTCAATGGTGAGATATATAATTTTCAGGAAGTCCGCTCCGAACTGGAGAGCCGCGGCCATCAATTTCAAACGGATAGCGATAGCGAAGTCATTCTCTATGCTTGGCGGCAATGGGGCGTTGACTGCCTGAAACGTCTAAACGGTATGTTTGCGATCGCAATCTATGACCAGCGCACCCGGCAATTGTTTCTCGCACGCGATCGATTGGGAGTGAAGCCGCTATTCTATGCGCGTGTATCCGACGGCAGCATATTGTTCGGCTCGGAATTGAAAGCCCTGTTGGCCAATCCCTTGCTCCGCCGGGATCCTAATATTTCAGCGGTCGATGACTTTCTGGCCTTTGGCTACGTGCCAGATCAAACATCCATGCTCAAGGGTGTGAAGAAACTTCCTGCCGGTCACTATCTGTTGCTGGAGCAAGGCAAGCCAGAGCCTGCTTCTGTCCAATATTGGGATATGGATTTCAGTCAGCGCCACAAGGCACTCGCCAATGTTCTGGAAGACGAATTGGTTGCCTTGCTAAAGGAAGCCGTGGGGTCGCGCATGATCGCAGACGTGCCCTTGGGAGCCTTTCTATCCGGTGGTGTCGACAGCAGCGCAGTGGTTGCCTTGATGGCAGAAAAAAGCCGGAGAGCCGTCAAGACTTGTTCGATCGGATTCGATCAGGAATCACTCGATGAAACAAGCTATGCAAGACTAATCGCCGACCGCTTTCAGACCGATCATCGCGAACGGATTGTCGCCGCCGATGATTTTGGCTTAATCGACACGCTTGCAGATCATTTTGATGAACCCTTTGCAGATGCTTCTGCCTTGCCAACCTATCGCGTGAGTGAACTGGCGAGAGAAACTGTCACCGTGGCCCTTTCCGGAGACGGTGCAGATGAAGCTATGGCGGGCTATCGTCGTCATGTGTTCCATCATGCTGAAGAGCGGGTGAGGGGCATGTTACCGCAATCGTTCCGTGGGCCGGTATTGGGGTGGCTGGGTTCAGTATACCCAAAAGCAGATTGGGCACCGCGGCCGTTTCGCGCCAAGTCCACATTGCTCTCTCTGGCGAGAACCGGCCCGGAAGGCTATGCTGAAGCGGTAGGTGTCACAACGCCGTTGGGCCGCCGGCAAATCTATTCTGATGCCATGCAGAAAAACCTGGGTGACTATTACGCCGAACAGCGGATGATCGACCTGATGGAAAACGCGCCAGCGCAAAACGGTCTCGACCAAGCGCAATATGCCGATATGAAAATGTGGCTTCCGGGTGATATTCTGACGAAAGTCGATCGAACGAGCATGGCTGTGGGGCTTGAAGCGCGGGAACCGTTGCTCGATTATCGTCTGATGGAATTTGCTGCGAAGCTCCCGGCCAATTTGCGGGTGCACAAGGGGCAGGGCAAATATCTGCTGAAAAAGTCGATGGAGCAATATCTGCCCAAGGACATACTCTATCGCCAGAAAATGGGTTTTGTAACACCCATTGCACAATGGTTCCGCGGACCGTTGGCTGATCAGGCCCGGAATATCTCAACGAGCGGCGCATTGGCGCGAACCGGATGGTTCGATAGCAAGTCTCTACGCAAAGCGGCAGACGAACATATTGCAGGCCGTTCTGATAACAGTCGTCTATTGTGGCAATTGCTGATGCTCGACAAAAGCATGGAGCGGCTATTCGGCCTCTGACGCTTCCGGATAAAGGGCCTCGACGAAATAGAGGCCATCGGGTGGCGCATTGAATCCAAGCGCATTGCGATCCTTTGCCGCGAGTGCTTTTTCCAGATCCGCCTTGCTCCATCGTCCGGTGCCGACCAGTTTCAGGCATCCGACAATCGATCGTACTTGATGATGCAGAAACGAGCGGGCGGAAACCTCGACCTCAATTTCCTCGCCAAACCGGCTGACTGAAATGCTGTCCAGCGTTTTGATTGGGCTTTTTGCCTGGCAATGGACGGAGCGGAATGTGGTGAAATCATGTTGCCCGAGCAACACCTGCGCCGCATTGTGCATCGCTTCCGCGTCGAGATTCTGAGAGACTTGCCAACTGAGCCCCCGATCAAAAGTTAGAGGCGCGCGGCGGTTGGTGATCTTGAACAGGTAGCGGCGACCGATACAGGCAAAGCGCGCGTGCCATTTTTCATCAACGGGTTCGCAGGCGAGCACAGCCACCGGATTCGGGCGCAAGCCTGCATTGATACCTTCGCACAGCCGAAAGGCTGTCAGCGTGGTCTCGATATCAAAATGCGCGCGCATCGCCAGAGCGTGGACACCAGCATCGGTTCTTCCAGCAGCAAAGACGCGAATGGTCTGACCAGTGATTGATTTTATGGACTCTTCCAAAGCCTGTTGAACGCTGGGGCCGTGATCCTGATGCTGCCAACCCATGAATGGGCGGCCATCATATTCTACGGTGAGGGCAAAGCGAGTCATTGTAGGATTGTTCCTGCGGGGATTTTTGCACCATTGAGGAATGACTTAAGGTCCATGGCAGGCTTACCGGCTTTCTGGATCAGGCTGGGCCGAATCACGCCGCTGCCGCAGGCTATCAGGAGACGATCGTCGATTATGGTTCCGGGAGAGCCATAAACTCTCTCATCGTCCACTTCATCTTCTCCATCGATCCGCAAATCATCATCATTTTCGAGAATTCTAATCCTTTGTCCTTCATATTCGAAAAAGGCGCCCGGATAAGGGTTGAACGCTTGTATCTTGCGGGAAATGGAAACCGCCGTTTGTGAAAAGTCTATCCGCGCTTCATGTTTTTCGATTTTTTTCGCATAAGTCACGCCCTCCGAAGGTTGTGGAACTGGCGCATAGTTTTGAAAATTTTCGACCACCTCCACGATGAGATGAGCGCCGACCTTCGAAAGCTCGTCGGTAATCGAGCCGGCTGAATCAATGGATAGGCTGGAGATCGGGGTTGATAATTTTGCCAGCATTGGGCCGGTATCCAGTCCCGCCTCCATTTGCATGATGGTGATTCCGGTTTCGGTATCGCCGGCCATTATGGCGCGCTGCACTGGCGCCGCTCCGCGCCAGCGCGGGAGGAGTGACCCGTGAATATTGAGACATCCCATTTTCGGGGCATCCAAAATCGCCTGCGGAAGGATCAGGCCATAAGCCGCGACCACTGCTACATCCAGATCTAGTGCGGCAAAGCCTGCCTGTTCGTCTGCTCCTTTCAAGGAAACCGGCGTTCGTACGGGCAGGCATAGTTTTTCCGCCAATTGCTGAACGGGCGAGGGCGATAATTTCTTGCCGCGACCCGCGCGTCTGGGCGGTTGCGAATAGACCGCAACGATTTCGTGCCCTGCATCGTGCAGGGCCTGTAGCGCCGGAACGGCAAAATCCGGAGTTCCCATGAAGGCTAAACGCATAATTTCTCGCTTGTGTGTGGCTAAGCCCTTGGCAGGCGACGGATTTAGTCCCTAAAGGTCAATGCATGGCATCGCAAGAGATCGAAAATCTGGTTCAGGCCCTCGCCAAACTCCCCGGCCTTGGTCCGCGTTCGGCGCGGCGTGCGGTATTATATCTGCTCAAACGTCCGGAAACGGCGATGAAACCTATTTTGGCAGCAATGACAACTGTCGATGAACGGCTTGTGACATGCGGTATTTGCGGCAATGTCGACACGCAGGATCCATGTCAAATATGCACGGACCCTCGGCGGGATGCCAAATCCCTCTGCGTGATCGAGGAAGTTTCTGATCTCTGGGCTCTTGATAAGTCACGCCTTTTTCCGGGAAAATTTCATGTGCTGGGCGGCCGGTTGTCCGCACTGGATGGCGTGCGACCGGAAGACATTGCAATTGATAAGCTGATCGTCCGGGTCGAGCAGGGCGAGATAGAAGAAGTTGTTTTGGCTATGAACGCGACGCTGGAAGGCCAGACAACCGCTCACTATATTGCGGAACGGCTAGAAAATTATCCGCTTCGCCTCAGCCAGCTATCCCACGGTATACCGGTGGGAGGGGAATTGGACTATCTAGATGAAGGTACTTTGGCTCAGGCATTGCGCGCCCGACGGCCGATCAATCAGGATTGAAACGCCGCAATCAAGCCTACTAATCGTTTTGGGATTGGTAACGAATCCAAGTTGATAGGGAATTTGAGCTCATATGTATCTTTGTGTGAACTGTGGCTTGAAGGTACCAATTAATAAGTCTTACGATCGGAGTATATAGGGGAGCAGTTCGATAAGTGGCCAATTTGCAGGGATTATTGTCTCTGTTAAGTGTTTGATTAAATACCCTTGACCTTTTGGTCGTATATTGGTCACACTGCGGAATATAAAAACAATGTCGGTCTTCCCCAAGATATAAACAGACAGATAACCAGGAGAGAGCATGATGAAAAAATCCATTTTACGTAACAGATGCGCCTTTGGCGCCTTGGCAATGGCCATGGGGATTGCTCCCGGAATCGCACATGCGCAAGATGCACAAGATGATGCGGAAACAGAGAATATTATCGTTGTCACTGGCTCTTATATTCGCGGAACTCCTGAAGATGCGGCCGTTCCGGTTGATGTCTACACAAGCGCTGATCTCGCGCAAAACGGCGTGTCTTCGCCGCTCGAATTTATCAAAGACCTTCCCGAAGTCGGTAGTGTCTTGGGGGATTCCAACCAGTTTTCGACTGCGGCACAGGCCAATCAGGGCTTTGGTTCGATTAACTTGCGTAACCTTGGGCCAACTCGGACCTTGGTATTGTTCAACGGCCGGCGGACTTTGACGGCGCCGGGCGCTGTTGGTGGCGGTTTTGGTGATACCAATGCGATTCCACTATTCGCACTCGACCGGGTCGAAATCCTGAAAGATGGCGCAGCGGCTACTTACGGTTCTGATGCCATTGCAGGCGTGGCCAACTTTGTAACCAAGACCGGCTTTGAAGGCGTTGAGATACAGGGTGACTATGACTTCATCAAAGGCTCTGACGGAAACCACACGGCTTCTATTCTGGTCGGCCAGAATTTTGGCGATCTCAATATCATGGCAGGTTTCGGTTGGCAGCATCGCTCCGAACTGGCTTCAACCGATCGCTCTTATGGATTCCAGCCTTATGCGGTAAATCCTTCTGCATGGTCCGCACTGGCAACGCCCGGGTTTTTCATCATTCCAGGCGTAGGCGCACGGCCCGATGCGGGCTGCGCTGAAACGGGCGGGACCCCGGATGGCATTTGCCGTTTCAGTTTCATTCCCTTCGATAATTTGGTCGAAGAAGAGGATCGTTATCAAGGCTATGTGCAAGCTGATATCGATTTGACGGATACATTCCGCTTTCACGGTGAACTAACCTATGCTCAAACCGATTTGGATAGCATCGGCACCTCGCCGGGCTATCCCCCGCTTCAGGGACCAGGTGGTGCACGACTGGGCGGTGGCTTTACGATTGATCCAGCAAACCCTGGTGCGCAAGTCTTCGCCAATCAAATTGGTCTGACAGCGCCTATCGCGGGGCCCATCGGTGTGTTTCTATGGCGGCCTTTTGGTAACCTCGGCAATCCGACGGATCCCGGCAGGGGTTCTGGACGTCAGACGGCCAACAACAAGGCTTTCCGAATATCCGGTACGTTGGAGAAAGACTTCTCCGATAGCCTAACCGGTCAATTGTCGATGACTTGGGCAAATTATCAACGCCGCCGGAGTTCTCCAGGTGTTGTCGGCTCGCGTCTGCAAGATGCGTTGAATGGTTTGGGTGGTGCCAATTGTAATCCGGCGACCGGTACACCGGGAGCAGGCGGATGTCTTTGGTTCAACCCGTTCATCAATGCTGGCCCCGGCCATCCTTCTTTGGGGCTGACCAATCCTTTCTATGTCCCCGGCAATGAAAACTCGACCGAACTGGTTGAATTTCTCCAGGTTCAAAACGGGGTTGAAGAGACAGAAGATTCTTTCGTCGTTGACTTGATCTTTACTGGCGAAATGGGACTAGATCTCGGCGGCGGAAACATTGGCTGGGCAGCGGGTGCGCAATATCGCAAACTTGATTTCCTATCCCGTCCCTTGCGGTCCGAATCCAACCTGGATCTCAACCCTTGCGTAATTTTGGGCGACCAAAGCTGTCTGGGTGGTTCTCTTGATGGAGCCGGTTCATTCATTTTCCTTGGCGGTTCACGGCCTGAATCATTGAGCCAAGACGTGAAAGCTGTTTTTGCTGAAGTTGCTGTTCCACTGAGCGACACTTTGGAAATTACCGCAGCAGCGCGTTTTGAAGATTATGGCGGATCCATCGGTTCGACCTTTAATCCCAAAGGCGCGGTTCGTTGGGAACCCATGGACTGGCTGGTTCTTCGCGGCTCTGTTGGCACAACCTTCCGTGGCCCACTGGCAGCGCAGGTCTCTAACAATGCCAATACCGCTCTAGCGGCGATCAACGCAGCAAATGGCAACTTTAAGGCGGTCGATATTGCTGGTAACCCGGCAAACCTCGGGCCGGAAAAAGCGTTCAGCTATAATCTCGGTGCAGTTGTCGACTTCAACGGTTTCACCTTCTCGGTGGATTATTGGAGCTTTGATTTCAAAGACGAAATCACAACCACCGATGCACAGGCTATCGCCAGCAGCGTGGTTCCAACGGCGGGCGGATTGGCAAATTGCGCCAGCCCCTTTGCCAACCTCATCACATTTGATGGCGGGGCCTGTGTGCAGGGAACCACAAATGGAACGAATATTTCGCGTGTCCTGACGCAATGGGTCAACGGTCCGAAAACCAAGACATCTGGCCTCGATTTCGCAGCCAGCTATACCACGGACATTGGACCCGGCGTTTATTCGATCGGCGTGAATGCCAGCCATACTTTGAAATATGAAGTGGGTGACTTTATCCTGGACGGCGTGCTGTTGCGCCCTGGTTTCGGTGCAGTTGGCCTAGCCAATCTCGACCGGTTGCCGGGCACAATCTCTCCTTGGCGGGCCAATGCCTACATCAACTACAATGTTGTCGGTCTGAATTTGCGCTATGGAGCGACCTATATCGCGGGCGTTCGTGACGAGCGGTGCGATGGTTTGGCATTCTGTGCCACAACCAATTTTGGTGGCACCAATTTTGGCCGGAACATCGAAAGCTATATGCAGCATGACTTCCATGCGGCCTATGAATTGCCAATTAGTTCCTTTGATGCGCAGTTGCAGTTCTCGATCGAGAATTTCACCAATGAAGAAGCTTCTGCGGCTCGGTTGCCGCTGGGTTACAATCCCTTCATCGGTAACACTTTGGGACGCGTTTTCCGTCTTGGAGCGAAAATCGGCTTCTAAAGTCTGATCACAAAATTATCGGGGGCCCGCCAGTGTTTTGGCGGGCCCTTTTTTTTGACCGGGACAAGCAACGCCAATGGTTGACGAATCTCGCCGGAATCCCTAAATTTGAGCCATGGCCATATTACCAATCATAGAGGTGCCCGACCCGCGCCTGAAAACTGTTTCCGAACCCGTCACCATGTTCGATGACGATCTCAAAGCACTGGTCAAGGACATGTTTGAAACAATGTACGATGCCCCGGGCATCGGATTGGCGGCGATCCAAATCGGCGTTCCGAAACGGGTGTTGGTGATTGATCTGCAGGAGCCGGCTCCGCACGATCATGATCATGGTGAGGATTGCGATCATGATCACGGTGTGATCAACGACCCGCGCGTTTTCATCAATCCTGAAATCCTCGATCCTTCTGAGGATGTTAATCTCTACAGCGAAGGCTGCCTATCCGTTCCTGATCAATATGCCGATGTGGAGCGACCTGCGGCGATTACTGCACGCTGGCAAGATGAAGAGGGCAAGCAGTTTGAAGAGCAGATCGACGGTTTACTAGCGACCTGTCTACAGCATGAGATGGACCATCTCGAAGGGATATTGTTCATTGATCATCTTTCCCGACTCAAACGGCAGATGGTGCTGAAAAAGCTTGCGAAATTGCGCAAAGAACACGGTATCGCGGCCTAGGAACCCTTTCTGCGATTTCCGAAATTGCTGACTTCCCCATATTGAACTGGTTTCAAAATGCATTGAACCGACCCTATCTATGCTTTGGCGATGGCTTTGGAATATGAAACGGGTTGTGCATGACGAGTATTGCCTATTGCAGACAACAGTCCTAAGTTCTCTTTTCGTTCTTATTGGAAAGAGAGTGTTTTGGACCCGATATTTACCGTCATAGCTATTGTTGTCGTTCTTCTGGGCGGCCTTGCCCTTGGCTGGTTCATCGGCAGCAAACCCACCAAGGATGCTGCTCAGGCTACCAAAGATGCTGTCCAAACCGCTAAAGAAGCGGCGCAAGCAACCGATGCGTTGCGGATCACGCTAGACGGTGTGCGTGATGAACGTGATGCAGCGAAAACCGAATTGGCAGCCCTGCAGGCGGATGCCCGAAACCATGATAAGCAAATGCAGCAGCTGATGGACGCGAAAGAGGTTTTGTCTTCGCAATTTTCGGAAATTGGTTCCAAAATGCTGGAAACCGCACAGCGGCAATTTCTGGAAAGGGCCGACCAACGATTTGATCAGGCCAATGAAAAGGGAGGCGAGAAGATCGCCAAGCTTCTGCAGCCGGTACACGAACGTCTGGCAACCTATGAAGCCTCGATCACCAAGATTGAAAAAGAACGCACCGAATCCTACGCTGGGATAACCGCGACCATCGAGCAGGTCAGGCAAGGGCAGGACAGGGTGCAACAAGAAGCCTCCCGGCTCGTGAATTCACTCCGCAACGCGCCAAAATCTCGTGGCCGCTGGGGCGAGCAACAGTTGAAAAATGTCCTAGAAACCTGCGGACTTTCAGAACATACAGATTTTGTCACCGAACAGAGCATCGACACGGATGAGGGGCGTTTGCGCCCCGATGCGGTTATCAGCATTCCGGGCGGTCGCAAGCTGGTGATTGATGCCAAGGTCTCGCTCAATGACTATCAGGATGCGTTTGAGGCAGAGGAAGAAGATGCCCGCAGCTTTGCCATGGCCCGCCACTGCAACAGCATGAAGGCGCATATCGATGGTCTTTCCAAAAAGGCTTATTGGGACCAATTCGAAGAAGCCCCCGATTATGTCATCATGTTTGTACCGGGGGAGCATTTTCTTGCTGCGGCACTGGAGCATGAACCGACATTATGGGACCATGCATTCGAAAAGAAGGTTTTGCTGGCGACCCCGACCAATCTGGTTGCCATTGCGCGGACCGTTGCCGGTGTCTGGCGTCAGGAAAAAATGGCGGCCGAAGCGAAGCAGATCGGCCAATTGGGCAAGGAAATGTATGACCGTCTTGCTGTCGCAGGAGAGCATCTCAAACGTATGGGCTCTGGTCTTGGCAGTGCCGTCGGCAATTACAACAAATTTGTCGGCAGCTTTGAACGCAATATCATGGCCACCGGGCGCAAATTTGCCGAGCTGCAGATCGAAACAGGAAAAAAAGACCTGGAGCCGGTGGCCGCCGTGGAAGCGCTTCCCCGCTATAGTGACGATATGACGGAAAAACTGATCGAAGATGATCGCGGTGTCAGTTCAGAAACAACAGAATAGGACTTAGGGCGGACCATCTGGACCTTCGGTAATTGCACCGCCGCAACCATTTAATGTGCCGTGATCGCTGGCTTCGACCTTCACAGTATCAGCATAAGTCCGATCGCTCATGCCATCGCTGCACTCGGTGCCGCTGGTGATGTAGATGTTGATATTGTGGCTATCGGAAAAACCTTTGAGGTCCCAACCATCATCCGTCTTCTTCATCCGTTTTGTGGCAAGCTTGAAATCAGCGCCATTTTGGGACGTGAATGCGATTTCCTCACCCTTGATTTCGACGGTCCAACCCGGTTCGGTACCAATGGCGCTATAGTCCCCCAAAATGTCCTGGGTGACGGGTTCTTCAGCCGTTTCCTCGCAAGCAGAGAGCGTTAGCGCTGCAAGCGGTGCTAGCAATATTAATTTTTTCATAAATTCCCCCTCCGCGATGAAGCTATCATAGGGGAGGTTGGAACTCCAATAATCTCTATCGGCTTTGGTTTAGCACCTCATAGGCCATGACAGAGGCCGCGACGGCTGCGTTTAGGCTATCGGCTTTGCCCATCATCGGCATTTTGACCAACGTGTCGCACGCGGCTTCATATTCCTCGGGCAGCCCTTGCGCTTCATTGCCGACCATCAGGAAGGTCGGTGTTTGATAGCGGACGGCTTGATAATCATTCTCTGTGTTGAGACTGGTTCCAACCAGCTCACCCGCGCCACTGCGGAGCCATGCTAAGAATTCCGGCCAACGCGCTTGTGCAATATCTTGTGTAAAAACCGCTCCCATGCTGGCGCGAACCGCCTCGACCGAGAAAGGATCGACGCAATCATCGATAAGGATTAGTCCACCTGCTCCGACGGCATCGCCAGTCCTCAATATTGTCCCGAGATTGCCCGGATCGCGTAAAGCTTGCGCCACCAGCCATATATTGGACTTCGACCGATCCAGTTCTTCTAGTGCCACCGGATGATCAGGATAGATGCCAATAATTGACTGGGGATTGGACTTTCCTGAGAGCTTGGCGATGATTGCCTCGCTCGTCTCGATAACATCTCCGCCAGCAGCGATGGTTGCTTCCTCGATTTTTTGGGCGAGGGGGTGAAGGTCAGTATCTTCGACAACTACCAAAATCTTGGGAGTTCTGCCGCTGTCCAGCGCCTCAGTCAGAATCCGCAGACCCTCAGCAAGGAAAAGCCCTTCCCGTTTGCGATGCTTTTTGTCTCGGAGGCTTTTGAGCCGCTTTATGGTCGGATTGGAAAAGCCGGTAATCTGGTGGCGCATAGGATCAGTCTTCGCCGAAGCCGTCGAAAACCAGGCCGGCGAGTTTCTCGAGCGCATTTTCCGCTTGATCGCCTGACACGATGATTTCGACGCTATCGCCTTTGGCCGCACCAAGCATCATCAGGCCCATGATGGACGTACCGGTCACTTCGGTTCCATCTTTGCCCACTTTAACGTGCAGGCCCTCAGGCAACTTGCTGACATAGGTAACAAATTTTGCGCTTGCCCGGGCGTGTAAACCGCGGCTGTTTGTGATTTCAACGGTTCTGCGAAATTCGCTCACGCGTCGCTTCCCAGAATTTCAGATGCGACGCTGATATATTTCTGACCAGCTTCCTTGGCGGCCGAGATGGCAGAAACAATGTCCATGCATTTGCGCGCGCCGTCGAGGCGGATGAGCATCGGCAGATTCACACCAGCGATAACCTCGACCTTACCCTTTTCCATCAAGGAAATGGCTAGATTAGAAGGTGTTCCTCCGAACAGGTCAGTCAAAATAATGACGCCTTCGCCGGAATCCACTTTTGCGATGCAGTCGGCAATTTCCTGCCGGCGTTCTTCCATATCATCATGCGCGCCAATGCCGATTGCGGCGATCGACTTTTGCGCGCCGACGACATGTTCCATCGCAATGACAAATTCGGTTGCCAGATGCCCATGTGTCACAAGAACCAATCCAATCATCCTGATTAAATTCCCCTGTTTCCGTTCAAATTCTTCATTGATTCCAGCGCTTCCATTGGCCTCGATGCCAAATTGCGATGCAAGACATTGGGCGAAAACCCCGCGGCAAGCAAGTCTTTGCTCAGGCGCTCTGCTACATGTACCGATCTGTGACGACCGCCAGTGCAACCGATACCGATGTTGACGTAGGCCTTGCCTGCTTGCTGATAGCGGGGAAGCAGGAATTTGAGCATATCCAGTATTTTGTCAATTGCTTCGGGATAGGCAGGGTCTTTGCCGATATATTCCGCTACTTCCTGATCCAGGCCGGTCATATGCTTTAGGTCCGGATCCCAGAATGGATTTGCCAGGAAACGCACATCGAACAGCAGGTCGATATTGTTGGGGAGCCCGCGGGAAAATCCGAAGCTAGTGATAGTTATGGTCGTCGCTGCGGCTTCATCGAGTGAAAAATCTTGCCGGATTTCGCGCTGCAGATCATTGGGCGTCAAACTACTGGTATCTATTACATAGTCTGCCCAGCGTCGAAATGGTTCGAGCAAGTTTCGCTCAAGAGCAATGCCCTCCTTGGCCGGGCGATCCAGAGCCAACGGGTGCCGCCGCCGGGTCTCTGCGTAACGCCTTTCCAATTCTCCACCGGCACAATCCAAGAAGAGCGTTGAGATTAGATAGCCTTGCGTCTGCTGCAACCGTTTCATGGTTTCGATTAGTTTTTCGGGTTCGAAACCTCTCGTCCGGCTGTCGAAGCCCAGGGCTAAGGGGAGATCATTGACTCCTCGCGAACTGGAAGGTGGCGTATTCAGTAGACCTTCAACCAATCTCAGCGGGAAGTTATCGACCGTTTCCCATCCAATATCTTCAAGCGTGTTCAGAGCGGTGGACTTGCCTGCACCAGACAAGCCGGTGACCAATAAAACTCGTTTAGCGATACTGTCGGTCATGATTTAACTGTATCCTGCGTTGCCTGTTGTAAGGCCAATTCTGCCTTGATTGCGGCGCTGGTCTCCATAGCGTTTAATGTACAGGATGGAACCGCTATTCCCAGCAAAATACTGACTTGTTTTTCCAGCGGAAAACGATCGGGATGTTTCTTCAGATCGATGATCAAATGTACCGCGATGCCGGATATGTGATCATATTCCAAAATTCCGAGTGAGCGGACCTCTAGTTTGCCAGCAAGCCTAGCTGGCGGGCTAAGCAGCAGTTTTTGGTCTTGTCGCGTGACATTGACGATATCATCGCTGATCAGAGTCGCGCCCCGGTCGATCAGACGCAGTGCTAGGTCTGATTTTCCAGAACCAGATGGTCCGCGAACCATAATAGCAGCACCAGCAATTTCGACGGCGGTTGCGTGGACTTTGAGCTGATCTTTCCCATCGAATTCGTTTGTCATGCCGGTGCCTTGGGAAGGCGAATTTCAAAGCATGCGCCGGGCTTTCCGCCTGGCCGGTCCAGGATGTGAATTGTACCTTCATGGCCTTCTATGATGGTTTTGGCGATCGCTAGCCCCAATCCGCTGTGCTTGCCAAATGCCTCCCCCTCAGGTCTATCTGAGTGAAATCTTTGGAAAACTTGTTCCCGCTGTTCTGGGCCAATACCGGGCCCTTCATCGGCAACATGGATTACGATGTCTTCGCCGTCCGGGGTTGCCAATATCTCAACCAGACCGCCATCAGGGGAGAATGAGGCGGCGTTGTCCAGAAGATTGCTGAAAACGCGCTCAAGACGGCCTCCATCACCCATCACTTTTGCAACATCCTTCGCCGGTCGCGCAAAAGCGATATGGACACCCAGATTGGAGGCTCGTTGTTCGCGGGCTGCGAGCAATTGTTCCAGCATCTTGCCGATATCAATGGGTTCGAATTTTGCTCGGGCCAGTTCGGCATCGACCCGCGATGCATCCGATATATCATTGATCAAACGATCAATCCGGCGGACATCGTCATTGGCTACGTCCAGAAGCTGTTTTTGCAAATCCTGGTCTTTTACGCGTTCTAAACCCTCTAAGGCCGATCGTAGCGAGGCGAGGGGGTTTTTAATTTCATGGCTGACATCGGCGGCAAAGGCTTCCGTAGCGTTGATGCGATGGCGGAGAGCGGCGCTCATATCAGATAGCGCTCGGCTCAATTGCCCTATCTCATCCCGTCGTCCCGGCATTCTGGGAATTGCAATCTCATCAGACCGGCCCATCCGAACGCGCACGGCGGCGCGGGCCAGTTTTCTGATTGGCCGGACAATAGTCCGGGCAAGAAAGAGAGAGAGCAAAATCGAGATCGTGGCGGCCACCAATATCACGAGCAATACACTGGAGCGTTCTGCCCTAACAATGCGCGTAATATCGCGCGCATTTGCAGTGAGAAGGATGGAGCCGGTCCCATCGGCCAGCGGTTTTCCCGCAGTCAAGACTGGCGTGCGATCGGGCGCAAAGCGGACCGAACTTACAGCACCCGATTTTTGGGTTGCAGATTCGAGCTCTGCCCATGCACTGGCAATATCATTTGCCGGTTCACTATAGTTCGGGATGGGAGCGCTGAGAACCAAGCTTTCAATGGTTCTATCTAATGTACGGGCGGCGTCCTTGCGCAACGGTTCGGTTTCAGGATCGATAAATTTGTAGGTCGGTTCGGCTAGTCCAAAACTATCAATGATTTTGGTTCCATCTGGAGCATAGAGCCGCAACCGTGCGCCGAGATGGCTGGAAAACTGACGGACAAGCTCTTCCCTCTGTTGGGCTTCGCCGGAGGACAGCGCATCCGAAATGATCGTCAGCTGCATTCTTGCTTGCGTCAGGCGTTCTTCTGTCAGTCGGTCGCGGTAATTGTTGAGATAGAAGAGGCCACCAGCCAACAGCGCAATCGCCAAGACATTGACGACCAATATGCGGGTTGTGAGCGAAAGACGGGCTGACCAACGGAGTGACAGGCCGGTTTCGCTATCCTGGCCGCCTTCATTCCGTGTATCGATATCCAGCTCCGTATAGCGTGTCTATTGCATCAAATTCAGAATCTACTTCGCGAAACTTCCGGCGCAATCGCTTGATATGGCTGTCGATCGTGCGATCGTCGACATACACGTCGTCCTGATAGGCCGCATCCATCAGCTGGTTGCGGCTTTTCACAACGCCGGGCCGGTTCGCCAACGCTTCGAGTATCATAAATTCCGTGACGGTAAGGGTAACATTGATGCCTTTCCAATTCACCAGGTGGCGCGCAGGATCCATCTCGAGATTTCCACGGATCAACGGTTCGGCAGATTCATCGTCTTGGCCTTGGTCCAATGACTTCATAAGCTCAGTGCGGCGCAAAATGGAGCGCACGCGAGCAATAAGCAGCCGTTGAGAAAATGGCTTTTTAATATAGTCGTCAGCACCCATTGCCAGGCCGAGCGCCTCGTCCAGCTCTTCGTCTTTCGATGTCAGGAATATGACAGGCAAATTGGATTTCTCGCGCACTCTTCGCAGCAGTTCGAGGCCATCCATTTTCGGCATTTTTATGTCAAATACGGCCAGATCCGGAGGATTCTCCAAGATCGCATGGAGGGCCACTTCGCTGTCTGAATAGACTCGGGTAACGAATCCTTCTGCCTGCATCGCGATCGACACGGAGGTCAATATATTGCGATCATCGTCAACAAGAGCGATATTCGCTGCCATTATTCTTGCGTTCCTTTGCCCCTCGCGCTGGATGAGACCTAGTGGATGGGATAGTATGTGACAAGATAGCATGTTGGTATGAACCGCAACACCATAGAGTCATCGCCCAGCGGTTCATTTTGCAATATTCTGATGTTCACTGGGAAGAAATTTGACCGACTCGACAGGGTTGAGTAAGCGCCAAATCAAATTCGCCAGATCGGCGTGACCTCAACCTGTTTCAAGCCATAGGGGATTTATCAGTGCCAAATGTTTCGTCCGTTTCATTAAATGATCAAGGTTTTTCCAATTCTGCCGAGCAGCATTGGAATTTGGGTGCCCCCGCTCTGGTTGAAGCCGCCGTTTCTCGCGGCGAAGGCCATTTGGCAAAAGATGGCCCACTCGTTGTCGAAACGGGCAAGCACACCGGCCGTTCGGCCAATGACAAGTTCATCGTGCGGGATTCCGAGACCGAGAATACAGTATGGTGGGGAAAAACCAACGTTGGGATGACGCCAGAGCATTTTGCTGCGCTCAAAGAGGATTTTCTGGCTGCTTTGGGCAAGAAAGACACGCTGTTCGTCCAGGATCTTTTTGGTGGCTCTCAACCTGAGCACCGGGTCAATGTACGCATCATCAATGAACTGGCCTGGCACAATTTGTTCATTCGGACCATGTTGGTTCGGCCGAATGCTGAAGAACTGGCGGCCTTTGCGCCTGAATATACCATCATCGATCTGCCGAGTTTCAAGGCCGATCCGGAACGTCACGGCACACGCAGTGAAACCGTTGTGGCGGTTAACCTGACCGAAAAGCTGATTTTGATCGGCGGCACAGCTTATGCCGGTGAAATGAAGAAATCGGTATTTGGGTTGCTCAACTATTTGCTGCCGCTGGATTCGGTCATGCCGATGCATTGCTCGTCCAACATCGGACCTGAGGGCGATACGGCCATTTTCTTTGGTCTGTCCGGAACCGGAAAAACAACCTTGTCGGCTGATGCCAGCAGGGTTTTGATCGGCGATGACGAGCATGGCTGGTCTGACACCGCAGTGTTTAACTTCGAAGGCGGCTGTTACGCCAAGATGATCCGTCTGTCAGAAGAAGCCGAGCCGGAAATTTTTGCAACAACACGCCGCTTCGGAACCGTATTGGAGAATGTCGTAATGGACCCGGAGACCCGGGAGCTGGATCTGGACGACAACAGCAAAGCGGAGAACACTCGCGGTGCCTATCCGATTGATTTCATTCCTAACGTTTCTGAGAACAACATGGGTCCCGTGCCCAAGAATATTATCATGCTGACGGCTGATGCTTTTGGTGTGTTGCCTCCGATATCCCGGCTCACCCCTGAGCAGGCAATGTATCACTTCCTGTCTGGTTACACAGCCAAGGTTGCTGGCACTGAAATTGGTGTAACGGAGCCAGAGGCGACTTTCTCTACCTGTTTCGGCGCCCCGTTCATGCCGCGCCATCCATCGATATATGGAAACCTCCTCAAAGAACGAATTGCCAAAGGTGGCGTTCGTTGCTGGCTTGTCAACACGGGTTGGACCGGGGGCAAATATGGCGAAGGCAGCCGGATGCCGATCAAGGCGACCCGCGCATTGTTGAATGCTGCTCTGGATGGCAGTCTGAATGATGGCGATTTCCGCTTGGATGACAATTTCGGCTTTGAAGTACCTGTTGCCGTCTCTGGCGTGGACAGTGGGATTCTAGACCCTCGTTCAACATGGTCAGACGCCAACGCCTATGATGAAACAGCTCAAAAGCTCGTCAAATTGTTCATCGACAATTTCGAGCAATTTGCTGAGCATGTTGATCAGAACGTACGGGAAGCCGCACCTACGGCGGCCTAGCCTTCGGCTACTCTTCTATCCGGTTCTTTTGAATCAAAATATCAACCTGTTGGAGGTCATCACGGGGGGAGAAGAATAACGTCTCTCCCTGGACCATACCATCTGACCGGGCAGGATTGTCTATTTTTCCATGGTTGACCATGTCATCGATGATGCGCACCATGCGCTCCGTAACTTCGGTTTTGCTATAATCGGGCGGGGCGGTCAGGTGGATTTCTTGTCCGGAAAAATAGCGCAGCCCCGTGGTGACCAAAGAACCGTCTTCAGTCTCCAGAAAAGAGGTTTGAAACAAGGCGGGGAAGGACCCGTCGACCAAATATTCTTCTACAGATTCGGTGAAATATTGAAAGTTTGCGAGCCTGCGTGACGGCATCCATGCGGCTGCTGTTGCACCCAAGCTCTCGCCGATCCATTTGCCCAGCAAGAGCAAGCGATGGTTGACCTGCAGCATGTGTTTGGCGCTACTTATATTGTCTCTTGGAGCGATGCCTATACCACAGTCATTCGGAGATGGAGGTTCGCAGAAGAGTCGTTCACATTTTTCGATAGCGATTTTCTGAGCCGTTTCCGGTGCGGTAAAGCGAGATAGAAGAAAGGGCATGGCATCGACAATGACTTCAACCAGATCCATCTCTTGGAACTTGGCGCAATTGACTGAAATATTGTCGTTTGCGACATCGCCTAAAGGCAGGTGAGACAAGTCAAACTCATCAGCGGTTGGTGCAATTATCAGCAAGGGAGGCTCAGGAATCATGCTACCGGCTCCGTTTCTCGAATATTCTGCCTTAATGTTCTTTATATGTTCTAGTCAATCACCAAGGATTTTGCAATCCCGTTCATGCCTGCTTGGGCGAAGGCCGTCAGGAGAGTTGGTCGTCCGCTCTATTGCTGAAACAAATGATTGTCAGCTTCTCAATGCAACGGTAACTGATTGGTCATGTCGAATCTGATCTTATCAGTACTGATGCTAGCTGGAGCCGCGCTGCTGATTGGCGGAATCTATGTGCTCCGCAAAGGCGTCAACAAAAGGCAAGGCTTGCTTATGCTGGTCGCAGCAGCGGTCATGTTCGGCAATGTGTGGATTGGATCGATTCCAATAGCGCAGAACAATCAACCGGTGGCAGAGCAATCGGGAAACTAAGCCTATTTGATAGGTGAGTCCGGCGCGAGCCGCATATCCAGATAATTGTCTACCGATCCCATCAACAATTCCATTTCATTTTCATAGAAATGATTGGCGCGTGGGATTTCGTCATGGTGAATCGTGATATGCTTTTGCGTCCGAAGCTTGTCGACCAGTTTCTGGACCGCGCTTGGAGTTACGACTTCGTCATTCACGCCTTGAACGATGATGCCTGATGAAGGGCAGGGTGCCAGGAAATTGAAATCATACATGTTTGCTGGTGGAGAAACCGAGATGAAACCACGGATTTCCGGACGCCGCATCAAAAGTTGCATGCCAATCCATGCGCCAAAACTATAGCCCGCTATCCAGGTTGTCTGAGCTTCGGGATGGAAGCTTTGCACCCAGTCCAGAGCAGCTGCTGCATCGGACAATTCGCCGATGCCATTGTCGAATGTGCCCTGAGAGCGACCAACACCGCGGAAATTAAAACGCAAAGTCGCGAAGCCCCGTTTTACGAAGGTTTTGTACATCGCCTGGGTGATCCGGTCATTCATCGTTCCGCCCGCTTGCGGGTGCGGGTGCAATATCATGGCAACCGGAGCGCGGTCACGGGGTCCAGGGCTAAAGCGACCTTCT
Organism: Parasphingorhabdus sp.; assembly: GCF_039982395.1. Classification (GTDB taxonomy): domain Bacteria; phylum Pseudomonadota; class Alphaproteobacteria; order Sphingomonadales; family Sphingomonadaceae; genus Parasphingorhabdus. The sequence goes on along the minus strand of NZ_JBDWYO010000006.1, from coordinate 426,460 downwards.
AGGCGGCCTTCGGGTCCGGTAAAAATTACATCTGGCATGGATTTTCAATTCTTCGATCAAAATTACATTTTCCAGAGCAAGAGAAATTAGAATAGCTTTTGCGCTGGATGCTGCGCCTATATAGAGAGAGTGGACAAATCCGCAACTCAATCCCGCAAGCCAGAGAGATTTTGCCAATATCGTGACAGACTCAAAACGTATCTATCTCGACTATGCTGCCACAGCACCGATGCTTGCCGAGGCCAAAAAGGCTTGTATCGAAGGGTTCGACCATTGGGCCAACCCATCTTCGCCCCACGGGGACGGGCGTGCGGCGCAGGCCATGCTGGAAAATACCCGGCGGAGATTCAAGGATGTTCTGGAGTGGGATGGTGACGTTATCTTCACGAGCGGTGCCAGCGAAGCCATTCAAATCGCGCTCACCAAGTCCAAGCTGGCGAAACAATTTATCTCGCCGGTAGAGCATGACGTGGTTTTGCGATTCGAGCGCGATGCACATATGATCCCGGTCAATACGAGCGGTATGATTGTTCCCATGAACCTGAACCACTTGCTGAAAAGCGCCGAAGAACCCGCTCTGGTGGCTATTCAATCGGTCAATAATGAAACGGGTGTGATGCAGGATCTCAATGCGCTGGCGAAAGTCATTCGCGATCGGGGGAGCTATCTGTTGGCGGATTGCTCACAATCTGTAGGTAAAATGCCGCTACCGGATGCCGATATGATCGTTGTGGCAGGGCATAAATTTGGAGGACCTCCGGGGGTTGGTGCACTTCTCGTCAAGGACCTCAAGCTTCTGCAGCCCGACGGAGGGCAGGAACAGGGCTATCGGTCCGGGACACAGAACCTGCCTTATATCATGGGTATGACCGCAGCCCTGGAGGCACCGACCAATTGGGCCGGGCGAGCCACGGAACTCCGCAAGCATCTTGATGATGCTATCAAAAAAGAAGGCGGCACTGTTATCGCGGAGAAGGCGCCCCGTATTGCGACAATCGCCAGCTATCATATGCCGGGTGTCGCAGCCAATACCCAGTTGATCAAATTTGATATGGCTGGGTTTTCCGTTTCAGCAGGCAGCGCCTGTTCGTCCGGGACGCTCAAGACCAGTCATGTGCTGGAGGCGATGGGCACGGATTCGCAGGTTGCGCGCGAGGTGATTCGCGTGAGTATCGGGCGCGATACCACTAGGACCCATATCTATGCCTTCATCGACAAATGGAAATCGATTTACGCGGAATCCAGGCGAAGCGGATAGCGATTGATGGCCGTCATCTATCTTGACAATCAGGCGACCACGCCACTCGCGCCCGAGGCTTTTGATGCCATGGTGCCATGGTTGAGAGACAATTTTGGTAACCCGCACAGCCCTCATGTGATGGGCAGGAAGGCGGCAGCGGCCATCGAAGCCGCGCGGGAACAGGTTGCTGCGTTGCTTCCCAAGGACGGGCGCGTGATTTTTACAGGCAGTGCAACCGAATCGATCAACTTGGCTCTGGGGGCTGTTCGCAAAATGTCTGGCCAGGGACGCAATCAGATCGCTGTTGCCGATACCGAACATGCGGCCGTCCGTGACACTGCGCTTTTCTATGGGTTACAAGGCTTTGAAACCAGACTGCTCCCGGTTGATGAACATGGTCTGGTGGTGATGGAAGAATTGGAAGCATGTTTGGGGGCAAAGACGGCGCTCGTAGGAGCGATGCTGGTCAACAACGAAATCGGTACCATTCAACCCGTCGATCATATTGCGACCATGGCGCATCGAAGCGGGGCGCTGATGCTCTGCGACGCCGTGCAAGGATTCGGACGGATCGCCATTCCGGAACAAGCCGATCTGATCGCATTGTCGGGGCATAAGATATATGGTCCAAAAGGCATTGGCGCGCTTTGGGTGCGAAATGGCATCGAACTGCCGCCCTTGATCCATGGCGGTGGCCAAGAGCAGGCCGTGCGGTCGGGGACGCTCTCGCCCGCATTATGTGTCGGGCTAGGCGTGGCCGCGAATATCTGTGCGGAGCGCTGGGAAGAGGATATGGACCATATCCGCAATTTGGCGGACAGGGCGCTTGGCCTTTTTGGTGACTGGACTGTAAATGGCTCCGTTGACCAACGCTATCCGGGCAATTTGAATATCCGCCGCGACGGGCTCGATGTTGCCCGTTTGATGTCGGAGGTGCGCGGTGTGGCTTTTTCTGCCGGCTCGGCATGCGCGAGCGGATCGGGACGTCCCAGCCACGTTCTGGCTGCCTTGGGTCTTGAAGCGGCACAAATAAAGTCATCCATTCGACTGGGTTTCGGGCGCTATAATAGCATAGAACACGTGGAACAGGCGGCGGATTTGATCAATCAAGCGGCGGAGAATCAATTGTCATGACGAAGCTCACGGTCCACTTTATTAGTTCCGATGGTGAACAGACGGTTTCCGCCGAGGCTTCGGAAGGCGACGATCTGCTGACTGTCGCGCAAATCCATGTCCAACCCCTTGAGGGAACGTGCGAAGGGCAGATGGCTTGCTCTACCTGTCATGTCATTGTTGAAGCTGCTGATTTCGACAAATTGCCGGATGCGACGGAAATGGAAGAAGATATGCTGGATCTCGCCGCCGGTGCGCGGCGGACTAGCCGATTGGCTTGCCAGATCACGCTTACGGCCGAATTGGATGGCCTGACGGTGCATATGCCGATTGAAAGCCGCAATATGCAGATACTCTAGCGCCTGGAAGGCGGTTATCTAACGGCTTGCATTTTGGTAAAACTCCCACCATATGCGCAGCGGGAGTCGGGTGGACGCAGTTGTCGCCAACCCGGTCAGGTCCGGAAGGAAGCAGCCGCAACGATTTTTCTGCGGGTCGCCCGGCTCCTACTCTGTAACACCGCCTGGATAGAAAGCGGTCTCAGATTTCAAACCATGCTAAAAAACGCTTGTTTGCACTGGTTTTGCATCAATTTTCACATGGACCATGATATGAGGCTTAATAGCCTTCGACAAGCGGATGGCTCTCGCCTAAACTGATCTCCGATGTCCGATTCACAAGATATATTTGCTGCTGGCGGTGTGGATGCGCCCGAGCAACCCGCGCCCGGAGCGGCGCAGCCCTATCGCGTGTTGGCGCGCAAATACCGGCCATCAAAATTTTCCGAACTGATCGGGCAAGACGCGATGGTCCAGACGCTGGGCAACGCGATCAAGCGGGATCGGTTGGCGCATGCATTTTTGATGACCGGTGTCCGCGGCGTCGGAAAAACATCTACGGCTAGGCTGATTGCGAAAGCGCTGAACTGCATTGGCGCTGATGGGCAGGGCGGTCCGACAATCGATCCCTGCGGCGAATGTGAACCGTGTAGCAGTATCGCAGAAGGCAGTTTTATCGATGTCATCGAAATGGATGCTGCCAGTCACACCGGCGTTGATGATGTCCGCGAAATCATCGAGGCAGTGCGCTATTCGTCGGTTTCAGCGCGTTATAAAATCTACATCATCGATGAAGTGCATATGTTGTCGAAAAATGCCTTTAATGCGTTGCTGAAAACGCTTGAAGAGCCGCCGGCGCATGTGAAGTTCATTTTCGCGACCACTGAGGTCAACAAAGTCCCGATTACAGTTCTGTCTCGCTGCCAACGCTTTGACCTGAAGCGGATCAGTGCGGAACAGCTATCCGATCATTTCGGGATGATTGTTGGCAAAGAAGACGTGACGGCAGAACAAGAAGCACTGGATTTGATAGCCCAGGCGGCGGAAGGTTCTGTTCGCGATGGCCTCTCGATTCTCGACCAGGCAATTGCCCATGCTGATATGGATGGTGACGGAAAAGTCAAAGCGGTCCAGATCCGGGATATGCTTGGTCTATCGGACCGAAGTGCTATTCGCCGGCTATTTGCGAAATTGCTCGAAGGCGATTCTGCTGCGCTGCTTGATTCGGTTGCTGACCAATATCGCGTCGGTGTGGAGCCTCTATCTCTTATGAACGGGTTGCTCTCGCTTTCGCACCAAGTGACCTTGTTCAAGGTGGGTAGAGCCAGCGATCCGACATTGTCGGAGGAAGCCAAACAGCAATTTTCTGATTGGGCGGAGCAGCTTTCTTTCCCGGTTCTGCATCGGTTATGGCAGCTTCTTCTGAAGGGGTATCAAGAAGTTCAGCAAGCGCATTTGCCCCGCGAGACATGTGAGATGGCTCTGCTGCGCGTGCTTTGCGCAGCGGATATGCCTGATCCCGGAAAACTTGCGAAGTTGCTGGAGCAAGGCGCTCCTGGCGTATCCAATGCAACTGCTGTGGAAGCGGCTCCGGCTCCTGTTGCTGAGCCGGTGGCGCAAGTTGTTCCGGCGCCGATCGTCACTCCTCCGGCCGCGCATCCAGAACCTGCTCCTGATCAAGCATCCGACAGCGCAGTCTTGCCGAACAAATTTACCGACATTGTCGCTGCTGTCGGCCGCGTCTCGGCGGTTTTGGAAAGCATATTGATCGCCGACATGCGCGTGGTTTCATTGAATGCTCCAGAAATTATTTTTCAGCCAGCCCGGCCCATCGCCGATGCGGATATTCGGAAGATCACTGATGCGTTGAAGCAGGAAACCGGTCGAGATTGGACAATCACCGAAGGGCCGGGCGAAGCTCAGCCAAGTCTGGCCGAGCAGGAACAACAGGCTTTGGATGCTGAACGTCAGGCGATATTGGATGCTCCGATGGTGAAGGCTGCGTTTGAAGCCTTTCCTGATGCCCAACTGCTGGAAAATGAAGATCCTAGCCCTCAAGAATCAAGGAGCGCATAGTTATGAAATCGATGGAAGAAATGATGAAAGCCGCGCAGGAGGCGGCGCAACAGGTCCAGACCCAGATGGAAGATGCACAGAAGAAGCTGGATAGCCTTGAAGTCGAGGGCCAAGCCGGCGGCGGCCTCGTAAAGGTTAAGGCGACCGCAAAAGGTCGTATTCTGTCGGTGAACATCGACGACAGTTTGATGAAGGCAGAAGACAAGCAGATTCTGGAAGATCTGGTCGCGGCGGCTTTCAATGACGCGCGCAATCGGGCCGATGAAGTGAGCGGTGAGGAAATGGGTAAGATGACCAGCGGCATGCAGTTACCCCCAGGTTTTAAACTGCCATTTTAGGCGGCTCGCGTAATCCGACGCATTACGCTTGAAGTGGCTCCGACAGGCACCATATAGTAGTCAGAAGCGCCATTGCAGCGCAGTATGTTGGAGTAAAAATGTCCAAAACCGAAGCCAATCCTGCCCCTAAGTCCAATTCGTTGCCACTTCTGCCGTTGCGCGACATTGTCGTGTTCCCGAACATGATTGTGCCGCTGTTTGTCGGTCGCGACAAATCTGTGGTTGCGCTTGAAAAGGCGATGGATTCAGACAAGGAAATCTTCCTTGTCGCACAGCTTGATCCAGCAGAAGATGATCCAGCGCGGGATCAACTCTATGATCTTGGTGTGGTTGCGACGGTCTTGCAATTGCTGAAACTTCCCGATGGTACGGTTCGGGTGTTGGTTGAAGGCAAGCAGCGCGCTCGGCACGTATCGCTTGAAGATCAGTCCGAAGGCTATGTCCTGGCTGCGGTTGATTTGCTCGAGGAGCAGGCTACCGAGAGCACCGAGGCTTCAGCTTTGATGCGTTCCGTGGTTGACCAATTTGAAAACTATTCCAAGTTGAACAAGAAAATGCCGGCGGAAACCGTCGTGCAATTGGGCGAGATTGATGATGCATCGCGCCTCGCAGATGCTGTGGCAGCCAATATCAATGTGAAAGTCTCTGACAAGCAGAGCCTTTTGATCGAAAGCGATGCTACCAAACGCTTAGAAATGGTCTTTGCCTTCATGGAAGGCGAGCTTGGTGTGTTGCAGGTCGAGAAGAAAATCCGCGGGCGCGTCAAGCGTCAGATGGAGAAGACCCAGCGCGAATATTATCTCAATGAGCAGATGAAAGCGATCCAGAAAGAACTGGGCGACGGCGAAGAGGGTGAAGGCGACGAACTCGGCGACCTTGGCAAGAAAATCAAGGAAATGAAGCTTTCCAAGGAAGCGAAAACCAAGGCAAGCGCCGAGCTGAAAAAGCTCAAAGGCATGCAACCGATGTCAGCAGAGGCGACCGTAACCCGCAATTATCTGGACGTGCTGCTGGGGCTGCCTTGGGGCAAGAAATCGCGGCTGAAGAAAGATCTCAAACAGGCCGAGAAGGTTCTGGATGACGATCATTTCGCGCTCGAGAAAGTCAAAGAGCGTATCCTTGAATATCTTGCCGTCCAGACGCGCACGAACAAGCTGAAAGGCCCGATCCTATGTCTCGTAGGACCTCCTGGCGTCGGCAAAACCTCGCTTGGACGTTCGATTGCGCGGGCGACCGGACGCGAATTCGTGCGGCAATCGCTCGGTGGCGTGCGTGATGAAGCCGAAATTCGTGGCCATCGCAGAACCTATATCGGTTCGCTTCCTGGCAAGATTGTTTCCAATCTCAAGAAGGCAGGTACGTCCAATCCACTTTTCCTGCTCGATGAAATTGACAAATTGGGACAGGATTTCCGCGGCGACCCAGCATCAGCGCTGCTCGAAGTGCTGGATCCGGAGCAGAATGACAAATTCCAGGACCATTATCTTGAAATCGATATAGACCTGTCGGACATCATGTTCGTGACAACCGCCAATTCGCTTAATCTTCCTCAGCCGTTGCTCGATCGGATGGAGATCATCCGTCTGGAGGGCTATACAGAGGACGAGAAGGTCGAGATTGCAAAGCGCCATCTTCTTGATAAACAAATTGAAGCCCATGGCTTGAAAAAAGGCGAATTTGCGCTGCGCGAAGATGCTCTGCGTGATCTGATCCGCTACTATACCCGGGAAGCCGGTGTCCGGACTCTGGAACGTGAAATTGCCAAGCTGGCGCGCAAGGCGTTGCGGCGTATTCTTGAAGGGGAATATAAGAGCGTGGAAATCACGCCTGACAATCTCTCCGAATATGCAGGCGTTCAAAAATTCCGGCATGGCGTAAGCGAAGAAGAAAACCAGGTCGGGGCCGTAACTGGTTTGGCGTGGACAGAGGTCGGAGGCGAATTGCTGACGATTGAATCGGTTACCGTGTCTGGCAAAGGCCAGATCAAGACGACGGGCAAATTGGGTGAGGTCATGACCGAATCCATTCAGGCGGCGCTATCCTTCGTGAAGGCTCGCGCTCCCTCTTATGGCATCAAACCGAGTATCTTCAGCCGCAAAGACATTCATATCCATTTGCCCGAAGGCGCGGTGCCAAAGGATGGTCCGTCAGCGGGTGTCGGGCTTGTTACCGCGATCGTATCAACGTTGACTGGCATTCCAGTGCGACGTGATGTTGCTATGACCGGGGAAGTGACTTTGCGCGGTCGAATCTTGCCCATTGGCGGATTGAAGGAAAAACTCCTGGCTGCGCTTCGGGGGGGGATCACAACGGTGTTGATCCCGGCTGATAACGAGAAAGACCTCGTCGAGATTCCGGACAATATCACTTCTCAACTGAAAATTATTCCATTGAGCCATGTGGATGAAGTGCTTGCAGAGGCGCTCGCAGACAAGGTGGAGCCGATTGAATGGAGCGATGCGGATGAGCTTGCAAGCCATGCCACAGCTCCGATTCCGGACGATGCCGGGTCGGCTGCACGCCATTAAACGGCTCATATATGCGATTCGCGGGCATGGAATCTTGCAGAAATTTGAGTGAAACGGAGATTTGAAACTATCAAAAAAGGCCTGCAAGCCCGATATTGGGGCCATTAACGATGTTTTGACGTAAAATAATCTGCTTTGGCCCAGAATTCAGCGATTTCTCTTTGACTCACTCGGATAATTTCGCATTACTGTTTCACAGACAAAGGCGCGATTCAAAATGAATTGCCACCAGAGAAGGGGGGATACCCACTATGAATAAACAGGATCTTATCAGTAACGTTGCAGATCACAGCGGTCTCAGCAAAAGCGATGCCGGCAAAGCGGTAGATGCCGTATTTGAATCCATCACAAGCGCACTGTCAAGCGGCGGCGAAGTTCGTCTCGTTGGCTTTGGCACATTCTCAACATCAAAGCGTAAAGCTTCAACCGGTCGCAACCCGCGCACCGGCGAACCAATGCAGATTCCTGCATCGACACAAGCGAAATTCAAAGCCGGCAAGGGCTTGAAAGACGCCGTCAACTAAAAACAAACCGGGGAGCAGCGTATCGCTCCCCTTTTTTTCGCGCTTTGCTCTAGAATTTTAAGGCGGGACCTCAACAGGGGCCCGCCTTTTTCTATGGGTGATTGGGTTATGTTGTGGCGCTGTTCGTTCCACTATGGCTTTGATAGGAATATGACCACCAATCGGGTCGCACACGGTTGGCAAACCGCGTTGTGACTTTTCTGATCGGGGGAATGGTAGACGCTGAGGGGTTCGAACCCACGACCCGCTGATTAAGAGTCAGCTGCTCTACCAACTGAGCTAAGCGTCCTTATGGTATATTGGGCTATATAGGGCCGGAATTCTCGAACGCAACATCTTGGTTGGTATAGTCAACCAAATGTGCCGCCCCGGCGACCGGGGTGCCGTTCTATCGACATCAGGATACCCACGCAGATCATGATGGTCATCATTGATGATCCGCCATGGCTTAGAAACGGCAGGGGGATGCCTACCACGGGCGCCAGCCCCATCACCATCATGAGATTGATCGCGACATAGAAGAATATCGTTACGGTCAAACCGGCGGCGGTCAATTGAGAGAAGCGGGTTTTTGCTTTCATTGCCACGCGCAGCCCCCAACGGAACAGCAAGAAAAAACAGAAAAGAATGATTACCCCGCCCATTAACCCCCATTCTTCAGCCATGGTTGCAAATACGAAATCGGTGTGCCCCTCAGGCAGATAATCCAGATGGCTTTGGGTTCCGTTCAAGAAGCCTTTGCCAAACAGCCCGCCAGATCCAATAGCGATCTTGGATTGGCTGATATGATAACCGGCCCCGAGAGGATCATTTTCGGGGTTTAGAAACGTGTTGACCCGTCTTTGCTGATAGTCTTCCAACGCGAAGAAATAGGCCAGTGGCGCGAGTATCGCGATGGCCGCTGCGCCTCCGATGAAGAGCCTGAGCGGCAATCCGGCCAAAAAGGCGATGGTTAGAGCGCCCGCGACGACCGTGATCGTGGTTCCAAGGTCCGGCTGCAGCAAGATGAGTGCTGCCGGAACCGCCAATAGGGCCAATAGCGGCCAAATGGCTCCCCATGTCCGGATCTGACTTGGCGGCAGCAGGTCATAGAAGCGCGCGACTGCCAAGATGATAGCGACTTTCATCAACTCTGATGGCTGCAGCCTGATGACACCGAGGTTCAGCCATCTCTGGCTTCCTCCTCCTACCGCTCCGATCAATTCCACGCCGAGAAGCATGAGAACGACGGCGATATATATCGGGAAAGCCATGGCTTTCCAGAATGATTCCTTAAATCGAGACAGGACAATCGCCATGGCCACAAAAATTGTGAAACGAACCATATGCAAGCCAGCCCAGGGGGTCATACTGCCGCCAGCTGCGGAATAGAGAACGACAAAGCCAAAAGTAGCGAGGACGAATAGAAGCAGGATAGTCTTCCACGGAAGCTGCGCAATGGGTGCTGGGACGAAATTGCTCACCGTCTATTCTCCGCCATCGGCTTCGATAGGCGTTCCATCGGGGGAAACCCGGTTTTCGGCTATCGCTTTTTCGAGATCTTTCTTGGCGCGATAGGCTGCCATTTTCTTGTCCATGCGTTCCTGCATGGTGCCACCCCATGACTTTTCGAGACTGGTTAGGCGCTCCATAGCTTTCTGACGGTCGTAGAGGAACGTCAGGACGTCGCGTGCGACGGGATAGGCTGATCCGGAGCCGCCGCCATGTTCAATGACCACAGAGGCTGCGTAGCGGGGATTATCCAGAGGAGCGAAGCATACGAAGAGGCCATGGTCACGATATTTCCAGGCGACGTCTTTGCCGCCGCGCCCAAAATCAAGATTGACCACTTGTGCGGTACCCGTCTTACCCGCCATTTTGACATCTTTGATGGGCAAGCGTGCGCGTCCGGCCGTTCCGGGACCATTAACCACATCGCTCATCGCTTTCTGGACATAGACAAGATGTTCGGGGTTTAGATTCAACGTCTCCAGCGTTGGTTTTTCCTGATTCAACACCAAGCGCGGAACCACATTATTCCCGGTTGCAATCCGTGTCGTCATGACCGCGAGCTGGGTCGGGTTCACCAGCATGTACCCCTGACCGATAGTGGTGTTGACGGTATCAAAAGCCTCCCATGGCCGGTCATATTTTTTGCGCAACCAGGCCGGATCTGGAACCGTGCCGTAAAACTGGCTCGCAACCGGCAGCGCATATTTTTGTCCCAGGCCCAGTCGATTGGCCATCAAGGCAATCGGATTGACTCCGATCTTCTGGGCAAAATGATAGAAATAGACGTCGCAACTCTGGTAGATGCCCTTGGCCATGTCGACGCGCCCGTGGCCGTGGCGGTTCCAGCAACGGAAGCGGCGGTTGCCTACCCGCAGTCCTCCATTGCAGTTGACGGTCTCGTCCGGGCTGAGGCCCGCTTCAAGAAAGGCGAGGGCAACCATGGGCTTTACCGTTGATCCCGGCGGGAAAAGACTTTTGAGGGATTTGTCTAGGAGAGGAACATGATCATCTTCCCGAAGCATCCCATATTCGCTGACTCCAATGCCTTTAGAGAAACTGTTCGGATCAAAGGATGGCATCGACGTCATCGTCAAAATGTCACCGCTGAGGCAATCCATGACGACCACGGAGCCTGATTCAGGACCCAGTCGGCGTGCGGCATATTCCTGCAGGTCGATATCGAGGGTCAATTGCAGGGCTTTGCCCGGAATATCGGGTCGGGTGTTGAGTTCTCTTACAATCTTGCCGCGGGCGGTCACTTCAACCCGCTTTGCGCCCGGTTTTCCTTGCAGGCGTTCCTCGAAATTTTTTTCCAGACCGTCTTTGCCGATTTTATATCCGGGAGTGATCAATATCGGATCTGGGTTTTTTTGGTAATCTTCTGCCGATGCAATGCCGACATAGCCTATCAGGTGCCCGATTGCCTGACCGCTTGGATAGTTGCGGGAAAAACCCTGGCGCGGCGAGACCCCGGGAAGATCGGGCAGGCGGACGCTGACCGCTGCATATTGTTCCCAATCCAATCCCGTCGCCACCTGCACGGGTTGAAAACTAGTGGCTTGCTTCAGTTCCTTGTTGATCCGTGCAAGCTCTTCGGAATCGAGGGCGAGCAGTTCGGCGAGAGTCGCAACGGTTTTGTCCTTGTCGCGCAGCCGGTCGGGAATGATGTCGACCCGAAAGTCGGTTTTGTTATTGGCAATCGGTTTGCCATTGCGATCGATCAACCAGCCCCGGCGGGGAGGGACGAGCGTGAGATTGACCCGGTTGCTTTCCGACAGAAGCTTGTACCGCTCGTTCTCGGCAACCGAAATATAAGCCATCCGACCAGCCAGAAGGACGCCGACACCGATTTGCAATCCGCCAATTACCGTGGCCCTACGTGTGAAGGTCAATTCCTGCATCGCGCCGCTGGTTGTTTTTGGAGACCTCATGCTGCCACACGCCAATTGTCAATCGCCCCAATGAACCGAGCGACAAACGGATAAATCAGGATCGAAAGCAGGATTTGCGGCAACAGCAAATCAAGTCGCAGAATATTGGATTGAATATCGACCACCAGCATTCCGCCTATTAACACAATTATCGTGGCAATGGAGGCGATAAGCCAATCCTGCCAATAATCACGGCGCACCGCCTTCCTGTCGATGGCTTCAAGCAGGATGAATATGACTGACCACAGGAATGCGGCGCTGCCCAGCGGTTGTCCGCTGAAAATATCATCGATCAATCCCAACGGAAAACCCGCCCATACCGCCCAGAAACCAGGGCGGATAAGACGCCAGGCCAATACAGCGAGCAATCCCATCGGCGGTAAAATCGGATAATCGGTTATGATCGGCAAGGCTGTGATCATGGAGCCAATGATAACCGTCAACGGCGGCACCAGCTTGATCCGCAACTGGGACGGTCGCCGCCCAATCTGGGAATGACGAGGTCTAGCCACTATTCACCGGATTCCGCTACGGTGTCAGATTCAGGGGCTTGTTCGATCGCGCGGATTGTTTCTGCTTGGAAAATGGGTTGGACAATCGCATGGCTAACCTTGGCAGGATTGGCTAAAACACGGGCTATTGCGCCGGATTCCGTTTTGCGAATGACAATGGCAACCGGCGTGCCCGGGCTGTATAGGCCACCACTGCCGGAAGTGATCATCAGGTCCCCGCCCTTGAACGGGTTGGTGCCGATATTGATGGGCTGAATGTCGACGGTCCCATTGCCGCGGCCCGTAGCGAAAGCGGGCAGGCTATCGCCAGCGCGCTGTACAGGGGTGACATTCTTACTGTCCGACACCAGCAAAACGCGGGCCGTTGTGGGGCCGGTTTCCAATATTCTACCAACAAGGCCTTCTGGCGATCGGACAGGTTGGCCGGGCAATAGTCCACTGGAGCTGCCCACGCCGAGCGTCGCAATGCGACGGGAACTAGAGGCCGTTGAGCTGATCAACCGCGCCATAGCGATGGCATCGGGAATTTCTCCGCTCAGCTTCAACAGCCGCTTCAAGCGTTCATTTTCTTGCTTGAGCGATCTGGCTTCCAAAATTTCTATGCGATTCTGCTCTAGTTCCTGCTGCATCGCCGCATTTTTGGACGCTGCGTTGAAATAGGCAGAAATTTGATCGCCGGCATTTCCGGTCGCTCCGCCGACTTCCGACAATGATTTGCTTACCGGAGCCATAGTTTCGGCGCCAACTGTGCGAAGCGCGGAAAAGCCTTGAGGGTCAAGGAAGGATATAAGCAGGAGAAGCAGACCCAAGATCGCTCCTAATATGCCCAGTAAATAGCTGGCGAATATACTATATTGCGCCCGCTTGGAAAATCCTGGACGCCGATTTATTGGCGGCGCCATATCGGTTTATCCTTTCGCTTCCAATCGTTATTACATCATATGCTCGGTATCAAGCAGTGGTCAAGACGCCCCTGAACATTGGGTCTTCCATCGCGCGACCGGTGCCGATTGCGACACAGGCTAGCGGGTCTTCTGCGACCGTCACAGGCAGGCCTGTCTCATCGCTGAGAGCCGCGTCCAGACCAGAAATAAGAGCGCCACCGCCGGTAAGGACAATGCCTTGATCGACAATATCGGCAGCCAGTTCTGGGGCAGTATTTTCCAGAGCGATACGAACGCCTTCGATGATCGTTCCGATAGGCTCGCTCAATGCTTCCGCGATTTGCCCTTGGTTGATCGAAATTTCTTTCGGCACGCCATTTACCAGATCACGGCCTTTAATGTGGATCGTGTGGCCAACGCCGTCGGCAGGTGTCTGCGCCACGCCAAAGTCTTTCTTGATCCGTTCAGCGGTTGTTTCACCGATCAGAAGATTGTGATGACGGCGAACATAAGAAACAATCGCTTCGTCCATCTTGTCGCCGCCGGTGCGAACCGACGTCGTATAGGCCAGACCGCGCAGCGAAAGCACGGCAACTTCGGTGGTGCCGCCGCCTACGTCTACAACCATGGATCCGATAGGCTCGGTCACCGGCATATCTGCGCCAATGGCTGCTGCCATGGGCTCTTCAATCAAAAACACCTGACGAGCGCCGGCATTGGATGCCGCATCACGAATGGCACGCCGTTCTACCGAAGTGGAACCACTGGGGACGCAGATAACGATCTCAGGATAGCTGAACAGCTTGGTCTTGCCGTTCACTTTCTGGATAAAATGTTTGATCATTTGTTCGGCGACATCAATGTCGGCGATCACACCATCACGCAGCGGGCGAATGGCTTCAATGCTGTCTGGGGTCTTGCCCATCATCATCTTTGCATCATTGCCGACGGCTTTGACCTTTTTTATACCGTTGTGAGTTTCGATCGCAACAACGGATGGTTCGTTTAGAACAATGCCTTGGCCGCGCACGTAGACAACTGTATTCGCGGTGCCGAGGTCGATCGCCAAATCTTGCGAACGGAACTTGAACAGATTTTCAAACATATTTTTGTCCGTAATTTCTTGTACTTGCAGACGTAGCTGCAACGATTGATCATAGCGCTTGTTAAGCTGAACGGGCCATGAAACCAATCATGGGAATCGCCCAGTAAATCAGGGGTCGCTTGACGAGATCGCTTGGGCTAGGAACGACAATATGTCAATAAGAAGACTTCCCAATAGCCTGATAAATAGGATCGCTGCCGGCGAGGTTGTCGAGCGTCCGGCCAGCGCTCTGAAGGAACTGGTCGAAAATGCAATCGACGCCGGAGCAAGCCAGATAAACATTCGCCTTGAACAAGGTGGTTTGGATCTGGTGCAGGTCTCTGACAATGGTTGCGGCATGAGCCGCGAAGACATTGCGTTGGCGCTCGAACGCCACGCAACTTCGAAACTACCGGATGAAGCCATCGAACTGGTGACGACCATGGGTTTCCGCGGGGAAGCGCTGCCGTCGATTGCCAGCGTGGCACGGATGACGATAGAAAGCCGGACGACTGATAGCGATGGCTGGTCAAGAATTATCGATCATGGTGAATTGGTGCACGAAGGACCAGCTGCCATTCCGCCAGGCACCAAATTGCGAGTTGAAAATCTTTTTGGCAAAGTGCCGGCTAGACGTAAATTCTTGCGAACGGCGCGTAGCGAATATGCGGCTTGCACCGATATTGTCCGGCGACTGGCGATGGCGCGGCCCGATATCGGTTTTACACTTGAGCATCAAGGACGCAAAGCGATTGCGGTTCAAGGCGGAGAAACCGGGCCGGAGCGGGTTGCTGCGTTGACCAGCCGCGATCTGCGCGCAAATAGCGTCGCAGTCGATTTGCAGAGAGAAGATATACGCCTGACAGGTGTGGCTGGATTGCCGACCTATAATCGGGGCGTTGCCGACCATCAGTTTTTGTTCGTCAACGGTCGCCCGGTAAAGGATCGGCTGTTGGTCGGGGCTGTTCGCGGTGCTTATGCAGAGATGCTGGCGCGGGACCGTCATCCGGTCGTCGCATTATTTGTCGATATGCCACCCGAACTGGTCGATGTTAACGTGCATCCGGCGAAAACCGAGGTGCGTTTTCGCGAACCCGCAATGATCCGCGGCATGATCGTCAGCGGCTTGCGGAAAGCTTTGGATGAGGGCGGGTTTCGGGCGGTTCAGCGACCTGCGGAATCGGCGCTGGCCAATTGGCAGAGCGAGCCGACAGCTCCGGATCCGCAAACCAATATTTTCACCGCACAGGGCAGGGCGCATGTTGCACAGCAACCATATCCATCTGCCGCTGTGCAAGATGGTGTCAGCGCTTTCGCGGGGTTTGATCCAAGCGAAGATATCGCGCCGTTGATGGGCAAAGCAGAAGAGGCTTTTGAACCGGTACCAGAAGCCGGACGCCATCCACTCGGTATTGCGCGCGGACAGGTTGCCAAAACCTATATTGTCGCGGAAGCCGAGGATGGTCTGGTGATCGTGGATCAACATGCTGCCCATGAACGGCTTGTGCTCGAGCGGATGCGCAAAGCTGTTGAGGGCGGCAAAGTCGCTTCTCAGGCGTTGCTAATGGCTGAAGTGGTAGAGCTGGATGAAAATGCCTGTGATCGACTTGAATCGCGCTTGACCGAATTGTCAGAATTCGGACTAGAGTTGGAACGGTTCGGTGCGTCGGCAATGCTCGTGCGCGCGACACCTGCGATGCTGGGGTCCGGGGATGTGAAAGAACTGGTCACAGATCTGGCCGATGAACTCGGGGCTTATGATGAAGCGCTTAGCCTCAAAGAACGGGTTGACCATGTAGCGTCTACTATGGCCTGTCATGGTTCGGTAAGGGCAGGGCGGGTGCTCAATGTCGCGGAAATGAACGCGCTGCTGAGAGAAATGGAAGTGACCCCTCACAGCGGCCAGTGCAATCATGGCCGCCCGACATGGGTGAAGCTGGCCCTTGAAGATGTTGAAAAGCTGTTCGGCCGTAAATAGATCGGTTTATTCTTGCCAATCCCGCTCATTGGAGCGGGGTCTTGCTCGTTATTCTGCAAGCGGGGCTTGCGGATCGCGAACCGCAATCAATCCGGCGCTTTCCATGATCAAAACCGGTTCATCATTTTGATTATACGCAGTGACTTTGCCTTGCAATATGCCCATCTCCAATCGGCTTTTAGAGCGACGCTTGCTCAAGGTCACGCTCTCGCAGCGCAGCGTATCGCCTGGAAAGACCGGTTTTAGCCAGCGCAGATTTTCGACACCAGGCGAACCTAGCCCGGCTTGTTCGTTTTTCTTAAGATTATCGACGATCATCCGCATGGTCATCGCGGCGCTATGCCATCCGCTGGCAGAAAGTCGGCCGAAGTGGGTTTTTGCCGCTGCATCATCATCAAGATGGAAGGGTTGCGGATCATATTTTGTCGCAAATTCGATGGTTTCCGCACGCGTGACCTCGTAGTGACCAAATTTCTGGACCACGCCGATTTCAATATCCTCATAGTGGAGCATGTTTGCCCTTTAATTGTCCTGTTTCAGTGCCGGCTCAAAAGGGGAGAGACTGCCGTCGCTCGACTGCGGTTTAACACCGGCCAGATTTGCCACTAGGGAGTAGATGCTGACATTGTCAAAGATCGGTAGCTTGCCGCCCGCTTTGATCGCCGGCCCGCTTGCTAGGAAGAATGCCGTCATATCCGGGACTCTGTGATCATATCCATGGCCGCCGCCTATACCGGTCATCCATTCCGGTACATCCTGATAGACGACCCACCCGCTTTCCGGCAGGCAGAATATAGAGGGCACTCGCCGGTTTTTGCCATATGCAAAATGTTCGGGAATATCTTTGCGGGCCCAGCATTCCATATTGTCATGCGGTCGGATAAAGGCTGCGAGCACGGCAGCCTCATTGTCTTCCAACGGTTCAATGCCTGCATAATTGCCATCCACGACCAAGCGATATTGATCGCGGGGCATGATCGGGTCGAGATGGATGATCCGGTCGGGCGATGTTTCCGCCATGCCGTGATCCGAAGTGATGATGAAATTTGCTGGTTGTGACAAGGCATCGAGCTGCTGTTTCAACCGGCCTATTTCGGTGTCGGCAGCAGCAATGACTGCGTTCAGTTTTTTGCTGAGCGCCGGGCCGAAAAAGTGCCCCGCAGTGTCTACCGTGTCGAAATAAAGCGTAATCAACTGGGGGCGGGTTTCCGCAGGACGCCGCATCCAGTCGACCACTGCGTCGACTCGGCGATCATTGGATAGCTTTTGGTTGAACGGCCACCAGTTTGAAGGGCGGACACCGTTGAATTCGACTTCAGATCCCGGCCAGAACATTGTGGCGGTCCGGATTCCTTGATTTTCCGCTGTAATCCAGATTGGTTCGGCCTGGTTCCACCAGAATGGATCCTTGTTGGACATTCTGAATATTTCGCCGGGCCGTGTGACATCTTCCATCGTATTGCCGACAATGCCATGGTGGTCCGGGGTTTTTCCGGTCACCAATGTCCAGTGATTGGGAAAGGTCTTGGTTGGAAAGGATGGGCGCATCGGGCCAAATACGCCCGCAGCCGCCATGGCGTTCAGATTCGGCGTGATGTCACGATCCAGATAATCGGGTCGGAAACCGTCGATCGAAATCAATATTGTGACGGGAAGCCGTATATCCGACCTTTCGGAGCTTAAAGCGCCTTGTTCGGGTGTTGTGCTGCCATAGGCAGCCGGGCCAGCCAGCAGGAAACCAGTCAATATTAGTGAAAATATGGCTCGAATCATGCTGACGACTCCTAGTTTTTCACAGCTTAGCCCAGCTATGTGACAATTCAGACATTGAATTTGAAATTGAAGATATCGCCATCTTTTGCGACATATTCCTTGCCTTCTTGACGGAGTTTTCCGGCGTCACGGGCAGCGCTTTCACCGCCAAGGGTCACAAAATCATCAAAAGCAATCGTTTCCGCCCGAATGAAACCGCGTTCAAAGTCGCTGTGAATTTCTCCCGCAGCTTCTGGCGCTTTTGCGCCCTTATGGACGGTCCAGGCCCGTGATTCCTTAGGGCCAGCGGTAAAGAAGGTTTGCAGATTGAGCAGTTGGTAACCAGCCCGGATGACTCGTGCGAGGCCAGATTCTTCCAGTCCGAGCTCAGACAAATATTCCGTGCGCTCGTCCGGTTCCATGTCGACCAGTTCAGACTCGATTGCAGCCGAAACAATGACCGCTTCCGCGCCCTCTGCTTTGGCCTTTTCAAACACCGTTGCACTCATCGCATTGCCCTCGGCCGCATCGCCTTCGTCGACGTTGCAGACGTAAAGAACGGGCTTGGCTGTCAGCAGCTGGGATTGATCAAAAATCCGTTGTTCTTCTTCGTCGCTGGGCTCGGTGAGCCGTGCAGGCTTTCCTTCGCGCAGCAATTCCAGAGCCTGACCCAGGACATTGGCGGCAATCTTGGCTTCCTTGTCGCCGCTGGTGGCTTTTTTCTGGAAAGCCGGCACGCGTTTCTCGAGGCTTTCTAAATCAGAGAGCAGCAGTTCGGTTTCTACGACTTCTGCGTCGGAGAGCGGATCGATCTTGTTGGAAACATGCTGGATGTCACCATCCTCGAAGCAACGCAGCACATGAACAACCGCATCGACTTCCCGAATATTACCCAGAAACTGGTTGCCCAGACCTTCGCCTTGGGAAGCTCCTTTGACGAGACCGGCGATGTCGACAAAGGCCAACTGGGTTTCGATGATCTTGGCACTGCCTGCAATTTTGGCAATTTGGTCGAGACGGGGGTCCGGCACGGCGACCTGGCCGATATTTGGTTCAATCGTGCAGAACGGATAATTGGCAGCCTGCGCCGCCTGTGTCTCCGTCAGTGCATTGAAAAGCGTTGATTTGCCGACGTTGGGGAGGCCAACGATACCGCATTTGAAACCCATTTGGAAACTCCGTCGCGCAGGATTGTCCCGCGATTACATCTGATAGTGATTGAAAAAATGCGCATATACGCTTTGGCCATTGAATCAAGTCTGGAGGTTGGCGCTATGGCAGGACTTGGGACTACTCACTAGGCGTTGCGGCCTCTCTGGCCTCTCTGGCTTTGCGCATCTGGGCCGTTATGTCATCCAGAGACAATGCGGCCTCGCCAAAGGCATTGTCGAGACTTTCCTTCTTATTGCCGACCGCTGCATTGCTGCCGGATAGGCCGGTAATACTCTCTCCCGGCTGCAACAGCCTTGTGTCGACCTGCTCCGAAGGTTTGTCTTTGCCCTCATAGTCAAAGTCACTGGGAAATTTCAACGAGACGATCGATAGATCACGATAATCGAGCGTCTGGCGATAGCGATATATGGTCCCGTTCGTTTCATAGCGGATATCCAGACGCCCATTTTTTGAAGCGGTTTCCGCCAAAAGCTTAGCATCCCCGTCTTTGAGCGGCTTGCTGTCTAGCGTGGCTTTGTCACTATCATCTCCGGTAACACCGAATTCGCTGATCGAAGCCTGTCCGCCATCAATGCCAAGCCCATCGGCGTCACGGGTGACGGCAATTGCTATTTCATGCTTTGGAATGTCGCCAAAATATGGGTCGAGAAATTTGGGGATAAGTCCCGTAAAATAAGCGATAAATGCCATTCCGAACGCCGTCAGCACTGCGAGGGTTGGCTTCATAAGCCAAGATTTCATCTTGCTAGCGCCCGCATTTATAGGCGCTACCGGTTCGCTATCCTCTGTCATGCCTATCTCCAAAGATCCGGACCCGATCAGTTTGAGATGTCTATTCTAACGCGAATGTTGGAATTTTTCTAGTTTGCCGGTCAATCCTGCATCCGCATGGCATATTCGCTCATGAAGCGAGGATCATTTCCCTTGGCAAGCCAATCGGATTCAGAAGCAATTGCGCCCAGCATATGGGCGAGATCCTCAATTTCTGCTTTTGCAAAATTGCCCAATACATGACCGGTGACACGCGCTTTATGCCCCGGATGGCCAATGCCGATCCGCACGCGGCGGAATTCCGGGCCAATATGGGCGATCATTGATCGGATGCCATTATGGCCCGCTGCACCGCCCCCGTGTTTGACCTTTATCTTGAAGGGTTCCAGATCAAGCTCGTCGTAGAAGACGGTTACATCCTCTGGCTGCAATTTGTAGAAATCCAATGCGGCACGAACGCATTGCCCGCTTTCATTCATGAAGGTCGCCGGTTTGAGCAGGATCAGTTTTTCGCCGCCCAGACGCGCTTCCATGGTCCAGCCTTTGAACTTCTGTTTTGGGGCAGGGAAGCTGTGTACTTCTTCCAGCGCGTCAATGACCATGAAGCCGACATTGTGCCGGTGCATCGCATATTGCGTACCCGGATTGCCAAGACCGACCCATAGTTGCATTTTCTAACGCGCTTCCCGCTCGTTCCGAGCTCTCTCTAACAAAAAAACCGTCCATGCCCGGTTTGTTGGCATGAACGGTTTTTCGTTACATTGTTTTATAAGGAAAGGTCTAGCCTTCGGAGCTGCCTTCTTCGCCTTCGGCTGCTTCGCCTTCAGCACCTTCTTCACCTTCGCCTTCTTCGCCTTCACCTTCTTCAGCTTCATCTTCAGAAGATTTCAGTGCAGATGGTGCGGCCACGCCGGCAATGGTAAAGTCACGATCGGTGATCGCGCTTTCCGAACCTTCGGGCAGAGTGACGGCAGAAATGTGAATAGAATCGCCAATTTCCAAACCGGTAACATCGATTTCGATCTGGTCAGGGATATGATCCGCGTCGCACATCAAGTCGAGCTCATGGCGCACAACGTTCATGACGCCGCCACGTTTCAGACCAGGTGACTCTTCTTCGTTGATGAAGACAACAGGAATATTGACCTGTACCTTCGCGCCTTTTGCGAGACGGAAGAAGTCAACATGGAGTGGACGGTCCGTGACCGGATCAAAAGAAACATCTTTTGGCAGTGTCCGCGTGCTTTTGCCATCAAGCTCGACTTGAACCAGCGAGTTCATAAAAACGCCAGTTCCAAGGAGTTTGTTCAATTCACGCGCTTCGACGTGAATGGTTACGGCTTCTTTCTTATCGCCATATATAACGGCGGGGACACGGCCTTCGCGACGCAGTGCACGGGAGGCTCCCTTGCCAGCCCGTTCGCGTGGCTCGGCTGAAATAGTCAGCTGATCACTCATAATGTTGCTCCAAAATTAGGTTTTGTTAGTTTTCCGCCACGCCTCCAGGGTGCTCATGGTCGGAAAGAGGGCGCTATAAGGTCGAGTTGACGCAAAAGCAAGGAATTTGCGCGACGGTTAGCGTGGCCGGCACGACCTATCGAAAAAACCCGATTTGCGAACTTGTGGCGAGCAAAGTTCCGTTCTGAGACCAAAGCTCGACCCGGCCGTCTGTAGCGCTGTTCCGGACCGATGCGCCTGTTACGCGCAACAGCATATAATCGCTGCCCGCTTCTGCCAAATCCTCCTCGCTCGCGTAAATATAGGTGGCCATGGAAACGGTCGAACCCGGATGAAATTCTTTGGAGACAAAAAATGTTCGAGGCAGAGGGGTGTCGCATATGGACAAGAGGCTGATCCGATCAACTGGGCGGCCATCGCTTTCTTTTATCCAGGCGATTGATTCAGTCGATTCCTCGTCGGTAAATGGCATGCCAATGGCGATGCGTTGATCATAATGTTTAATCCACTCGGGCGCCATCGGATTGACCGACTGGATGGATACAGAATCCGCTGGTGACTTTACCTGGGGCATGTCCAACTGATAGTTGAGATCCGTTGGCCTGCGTGTGCTGGTTACAATATCGGCCGCATTGGTCAGAGACCCGTTTTGCGTCAATTCCACGCGCCAAAATTGAGTGGAAGCGCCGGTGCGGAGCAATTTCACGGATATCCGCACGTCCCCGGCTCCGAGCCCAGTCACGAATATCATCTGCTGTGAAACCAGCGGCCCGCTGCATTGCGGGTGCATGGCTACGGCCCGACCGGCAATCGCGCTGACCCAGCCTCCGAAGGCCGCACCTGTCGGATTCCGATAGATGTCGCTTGCTTCAATGGTGAATATCCCGTCTTCCAGCGGAACGAGTGCCGTCTCTTGATCAAATAGAAATGTCATATAACGCCCGACTACTGAATTTTTTCAATTTTATAACCACGCTTTTCGAGAGTTGCCTGCACCGCATCCGGTCCGGCGAGATGGGCTGCACCAACCGCGACCAGGGATGTGCCCGGGCTTTGTAAGCGTTTGTCCAATTGCTCCACCCAATCCTTATTGCGCGCAACCAGCAGATATTCACGCGTTTTTGGATCGGTCAATATGCCGCTATCGGAAAGTTCTTCTATTTGCTCTATATCGCCGGTCATCCAGGCGTTGAACAGTTGCTCAAAGGCCTGCTGGGCATCGCCGGATTCTTCAACCACGCTGGTCAGCATTTGCCGTTGCTGCGCTTCAGGAAGCTTATCGAAATATCCCAATTGCAACTCAATCGTTTCCAATGCTTCAATCGGCTTTTTCGCTTTTTTGAATTGCGCGCTCAATTGCTTCTCTACGCCAGCACCGGAATCCAGCCCCAGTCCCTTGGTCTGGGCGGATGCCAATGACAGGGCTGCGGCCCAGCTTTCCATGCGGTTCAGCGCCCGTTCGGGTATGTTTGATTCATCGATGATGCGGTCGAGGTCATCGCGGAGCGAGGGTTTTACGCGTTGGTCGAGTTTTTCCTGTCCCGGTGATATCGCCAATCGTGAAAATATTTTTGCTGCAGCTTGCGTATCATCCAGCCCTAGCACTTCAATCACCAATGTGTCGGATTTGGCAATCGCGGAATCCAGGGCCGGGGTACGCCATTGTACGTCATCGGGCAGGATATGGATCGTGCCGAACATATAGACGACGCCCTTTTGTTCCGGCTTGGTGCCGCTAAGCTTCCATAGCGCTGGATTGCCAACTTTGACGGTATTCAAAGTGACGGGATCCGGCGCGCTGTTGCATGCGGTCAGCATGAGGGACGCAATGAACGACAGGATGATAGAGATGATACGCATGGGACCTATTTGGTGTGGTTGACGGGAAAAGAAAGCCCGAACGCAAGAAACTTCAATATTGGATCCGTTTCGCAACTATCCCTTTTTTGGCGAGCAGTGCCTGTAAACTGCTTTCTCCCGCAAGATGGCCCGCACCGACGGCGAGGAATATCTTGCCTGGCTTGTCCATCCTTTGATCGACCCATTCGGCCCAAGTGATGTTGCGATTTACCAGCAATGTTTCGTACAAGACCTTATCTTCCAAGCCGGCATTCATCAGTTCGCCCAACGCGTCGACATTGGCGTTGGCCCAATGGGCAACCATTTGCTCCATGCCTTCGGCAGCCTCATCAATTGTATCGACGGTGAAGTTTAGAAACCTGATTTGGACATCTTCGGGAAGATTGTCGAAAAACCCCAATTGCTGTTCTGGTGTTTCTAGTCCGGAAACCTTGAGCGACCGAGCCTTTGCATGGGACAGCAATTCATCCTCTACACCCTGATCAGTAGCATATCCGTTTTTGATCAGCGGTATCAGCGAAATGTTGACGCTCGCAAACCAGGGATCAAGCGGGTCGAACGCAGCGAGAGGCAAGCCAAGCTTGGTCAGTGTTTTTTCATAATGAGTCCGGTCTTCCGCGGTCAATTTTTCGCGCAGCGACACACCGGTCTTATTGATAGCCAGATCGGTGACGATTTTTACCATATCTGCAGGATCGGGCTTGATCATTTCGATGACCAATTCGTCGGATGCATCAAAACTGTCTTTTACTGCGTCGTCAAACCAGCTCATGCCGGGTTTGAGGATATGGACCGTGCCGAACAGGTAAATGGTCGTGTCTTCGTCCTTGATCTCCCAGAGCGCCGGGTCTGGATCATCCGGCATGACAGCTGCAGTGCTGTTGACGGCAGGAGCTGCATCGCTGCCTGCGCTCGCAGCTTCCTTCTCCGTTGATGGGCAGGCGGTGAGAGACAGATAAAGGGGAAGCAGGAGAGTGTTGGAAAGCCAGCGACGCGCCATGAAAAAATTGCTCCGACAAAGAATTGAGGCGAGCTTCATCCAACAATTGACAGCAAATGCCCAGCAAAATGTGCGTGGCTATAAAGCACCACTGGCAACCGTCCGTCGAATCTGTTAGCCGGATGATTAAATCTAGGAGGTTTTTGATGAGCACGATCCACGCCCGCACCTGTCATATCTGCGAAGCCAATTGCGGCGTATTGATTGAGGTCGAGGGCCGCGAGATACTCTCGATCAAGGGCAATCCGGACCATGTCCTGAGTAGGGGACATATCTGTCCCAAGGCGACGGCCATTGCCGACCTCCAGGATGATCCTGACCGCCTTCACAAACCCGTTAAAAAAGTGGACGGCCAATGGCAGGAAATTGGGTGGGAGCAGGCTTTCTCGGAGATTGCATCAAAATTTACGGCGCTCAAAGGAGAGGGTGCCAAACCTGCCATGTATATGGGCAATCCCAGCGCGCATGATTACGGGATCTCTACCCAGATCGGTACATTGCGACGCGCGATCGGATTGAAAAACGTCTATTCGGCTTCAACGCTGGATCAAATCCCGCATCATGTCGTGCAATATCATATGTATGGCCATGTAAGTCTTGCGGCCGTACCCGATATCGACCGCAGCCAGTATCTGCTGATCATTGGCGGCAATCCGGCTGCTTCCAACGGCAGCATCTGGACGGTGCCCGACTTTAAGAAACGGGTGAAAGAAATGCGCGCGAGAGATGGGAAGATGGTCGTCGTCGATCCGCGCCGTACCGAAACCGCCAAATTGGCAAATGCGCATCATTTCGTGAAACCGGGGACGGACACGGCGCTTTTGATCGGTATATTGAAAGCGGTTTTTGACGCAGGGCAGGTCGATACGTCGCGGTTGGATGACATTCTCGATGATAGCTGGGCCTCCATTGAACCAGCGATAGCCGGCTTTGCTATGGATGAATTATCGGCCCATTGCGGTATCGCCGTCGAAGTCATGCAGGAAATGGCGGCTGAGTTGGCTGCGGACCAGCCCGCTGCCATCTATGGCCGGATGGGCGTGTCGGTCTGCGAATTCGGTACCCTGAACCAGTGGTTGATCCAGGTGATCAATATCGCCACCGGCAATCTGGACCGGGTGGGCGGAACGATGGTACCGGAACCGGCGCTCGACACGATTAATCTGGTGGGCAGGGGGTCTGTGCGGACAGAAGACACGGTCCGCGGAGAAATGCCATCGGTGATGAGCGAGCTGCCAATGGTGACCTTTGCCGATGAGTTGCTGCGCGATGACAATGAGCGGGTTCGCTCTTTATTTGTGGTGACCGGAAATCCGGTCTTGTCGGCGCCCGATGGCGCCAAGCTCGACCGTGCGTTGGAAAATCTGGATCTCATGGTGTCCTTTGACATGTACGTCACCGCAACCAGTCGTCATGCCGACTATATCCTGCCGCCGTGCGGGCCACTGGAAAAGGATCATTATCCGTTTTTCTTCGGACCGCTCGCGATCCGCAACTATGCCAGCTATTCTCCCGCGATCTTCGATCTGCAGGATGGCGAGAAGACCGATTGGGAAATCGTTGCCGAACTGGCCCGGGAAATCTTGGTGCAGGACGGGCAAGATGTCCCCAATATCCGCGAACCGCGCGATGTTCTTGATGGTATGTTGCAAAGCTCTCCCGCCGGATTGACGCTGGCGGAAGTGGAGGCAGCGCCCAATGGCATCGATCTCGGTCCTTTGCGGCCGTGCATGGCCGAACGGTTGCGCACCGAGGACAAAATGATCTTATGCGCCCATCCTGATTTTCTGACCGAGTTGCAGAGATTTGCAGCTTCGTTAAAGGATGAGCAGCCCGATCGGCTGCGGCTCATTGGCCGTCGGCACGTTCGGCAGAACAACAGCTGGCTGCACAATAGCAAGCGGTTGCTGAAAGGTCCGGATCGTTGCACGTTGATGATCCATCCTGAGGATGCTGCAGCGCGGGGGCTGTCAGACGGTGATTTTGCTTCTGTGCAAAGCCGGGTGAACAGCGTCGATATAGTGGTGGAAGTGACCGATGACGTCATGACGGGCGTGGTCTCTATTCCCCATGGATTTGGTCACGGACGTGAAGGCGTCGACCTTTCCGTGGCCCGCGAAAAACCGGGAGTTTCGCTCAATGATTTGACCGACCCGACAAGCTTTGATCGATTGTCTGGCAACGCTGTGCTCAACGCGACGCCGGTCACTGTCGAACGGGCGGCTGAAATGGTAGCGGCTGAATAGACCGAGCGACTGTCGTCTTGGATGCGAAGGCATCCAAGGGAGGTGCGGATAGTCAATGGGCTTTGGATTGGGTTGCAGCCTATTCCATCAGATCGACCATATATCCGCGGGCTTCAAGTGCGGTCCGCAGATTGTTCTCACCATATAGATATTGCTGATCGACGATCACCAGACTGGTTCCTGGCTGGTCCAGCATTGCAGTGATTTTTAACGGCCATTTTTTCATGCGTGCGGTTCTGATTTTCTGAAATAGATCGTTTAAGCCGGCGGGCATAGTCGCTTCAGCTGTTGGCGGCAGACCTTTTGCCCATGTCACCCCTTGAGATTCGCGCGCTGACAAGACGCCAACTCTGCCATTGCTGCCGTGTTTTCGGGCTTTATATCGCTTCGATTGGTCCGCGGCCAACTCGGTTCTGACAAAGCTGTTGAGCCATTTTCGCTGCTTCTTTTCGCCGACCTTGTTGAGGGTATCGATAATATAAGAGGGGTCTTCCAGCCCGCCGACCGTCACATCTCGATCAAGGACCGCATTTGCAATGCGGAAGTCGAGATAGCGATTGCTCTGCCCTGGTTGAAACATCCGGTCGCTGCCAGCCACCATTGTCAACACTAGCCAAGTTGGCATGAAGTCACCGATTGTCTCGGCAATTCTTAAATCGTCCTGTATCTGATTGAAAAGGCCGGGAGCAAATCGGTCTTCTATGCGATCGCGATCGTGCCGGATAAGTTTGTGAAACGCTTCTCGCTCATATTGCCGGCGGCTCTTCCGGTCTCGCCGTTGGATGTGCGGGGTTTCGAAATAAATATTATCAGCGTTTTGCAGCGCACGATTAAAGGCCTCGCTTTGCCATTTTATCGGCTGCGGAACTCCTTTGATAGCGGCAAAAAGATAGACAGTAGAATCGGCATCACCAATTTTCCAAAGCGCCGGACTCGGTTTGAAGTCGAAGGCCTCTTTGCGTTTTAGGCGCGTTTCCTCTTTCTGCTGGATGATTGATGCATTTTCGGCCGTTCCTTCCACCTTGCTGCCGGCAGCGGCGACCGAGGCAACGGCATCCGCAGTGGCCTCCACGGCAGCTTCTGCGGCTTCTTCAATGGCTGACTGTTCCGCCAAAGCGGGGCTGGCAATGGGCATGAAGGCACTCAATGCAAAAAGAGTGACAAGCCGGGACGATAGCAATTTTGGTTTAATCATCTGAAATCGTTGAGATATATTCACTGAATGTAGGATTAACACCGTTGGCGGGGAAAGGATAACTTGAGCGTCCAAATGGATATAGTTTCTTGACCCGTGCAGCACCATCCGCCAAAGCGTTGCCGAATTCATTGCACACCGAATTTACCGGCGAAGAAAGCTATCACATTGACCGACCAGAAGCCGCTCAGCTTCCAGCAGATCATATTGAAACTCCATCAATATTGGGGTGATCATGGCTGTGCGATTCTGCAACCTTATGACATGGAAATGGGAGCAGGGACCTTCCATCCCGCGACGACATTGCGCGCGCTTGGCCCCGATCCATGGAATGCCGCTTTTGCGCAGCCTTGCCGCCGCCCGACCGATGGTCGCTATGGCGAGAATCCGAACCGGCTCCAGCATTATTACCAATATCAGGTGGTTCTAAAGCCTTCGCCGCCTGACATTCAGCAGCTTTATCTCGACAGTCTGGTTGCGATTGGCATTGACCCGATGCTGCACGACATCCGTTTTGTCGAAGATGACTGGGAAAGCCCTACCTTGGGCGCCTGGGGCCTTGGCTGGGAAGTCTGGTGCGACGGTATGGAAGTCACCCAATTCACCTATTTCCAGCAGATGGGCGGTTTTGACTGCAAGCCCGTCACCGGAGAATTGACCTACGGGCTTGAACGTCTTGCGATGTATATTCAGGGTGTCGATAGCGTCTATGATTTGGATTATAACGGTTCCGGAGTCACTTATGGCGATATCTTCTTAGAGAATGAGAAGCAGATGTCGGAGTGGAATTTCGAGATTGCCGACACAGTCACATTGTTTGAAATGTTCAAGATGGCGACCAAAGAATGCAAGCAATGTCTGGACAAGAAGCTCCCGTTGCCTGCCTATGAGCAAGCGATCAAAGCGAGCCATATATTCAATCTGTTACAGGCCCGCGGCGTGATTTCGGTGCAGGAACGCGCCAGCTATATGGGACAGGTCCGCGATCTCGCGAAGGGCAGTTGTGAAGCCTATATGGCGAAAAACGGGTGGGACGCATAATGGCGGATTTCCTCCTAGAATTGCTGTCAGAAGAAATTCCTGCGCGGATGCAGGCAAAGGCGCGTGCTGATCTCGAACGGTTGTTCGTTACGCAAATGGCGGAAGCCGGTCTAAAGGCTAGCGCGATCACCGTCTATTCGACGCCCAGACGATTGGCGCTCATTGCAAAAGACCTGCCGGCACAGACCGAAGCCGTCAACGAAGAAGCAAAGGGGCCGCCCGAAGCCGCACCCGATCAGGCTGTAGACGGTTTCTGCCGCAAAAATGGCGTGACCCGCGACCAGCTGGAAGTGCGGGACGTCAAAGGGCGTCCGACCTTCTTTGCCGTGATCAACAGGCCGGGCCGCGATACAAAGGAAGTTCTGGCTGAAGCTATTCCGACGATCATCAAGGCCTTCCCATGGCCCAAGTCGATGCGTTGGGGGAATGCCAGCCAAAGCACCGAGAGCCTGCGCTGGGTGCGGCCTTTGAGCGGCATCATCGCGATATTGGGCGATGATTTGGTGCCATGCGAGATTGACGGCGTGGCGTCAGGCTTTGAGACGGTCGGACATCGGTTCCACCATCAGGGCGCGGTCACGGTCGCCAATGCGTCTGACTATGCCGCCGCGCTAAAAGCGGCGCACGTCCTCGTAGATCATGAAGAGCGCCAGAATATCGTCCGCGACGGTGCCGCCAAGGCCGCATCGGATGCCGGATTGGATCTGGTCGAAGACGAAGGCCTGGTCATCGAAAATGCCGGCCTGACCGAATGGCCTGTGCCTTTGCTCGGCGGCTTTGACCCCGCGTTTCTGGATGTACCCGAAGAAGTGATCCAGCTGACCGCCCGGGTGAACCAGAAATATTTCATCTGCCGCGACAAAAACGGTGCTTTGGCGCCGAATTTTGTCTGCACGGCAAATATCGACGCCAGCGATGGCGGCAAAGCAATTGTCGCGGGGAATGAAAAAGTCCTCGCCGCGCGGCTCTCCGACGCGAAATTCTTCTGGGAATTGGACCAGAAGACCAAGTTGGAAGAGCATGCGAAGAAATTGAGCAACATTGTGTTCCACGAGAAATTGGGAACGGTTGCCGACAAGGTAGAGCGTGTGGCCAAGCTGGCTGAGTGGTTGGCGTCTTTAGAAGGGACTGGGTTACTCCGTGCCAACCCGGAACAGACCAAGCAGGCCGCACGTCTCTGCAAAGCTGATCTCGTCACCGAAATGGTCGGCGAGTTCCCCGAGCTGCAAGGCTTGATGGGCGGCTATTATGCAGAAAAAGAGGGGCTTCCCGTGCAAGTCTCAAACGCGATCCGCGATCATTATAAGCCGGTCGGGCAAGGCGATGATGTGCCGACCGATCCGGTGACGGTTTGGGTGAGTTTGGCGGATAAGCTGGATACGCTGTTCTCGTTCTTTGATATTGGATTGTTTCCGACCGGGTCAAAAGATCCGTTTGCTCTCAGGCGCGCAGCCTTGGGAATCATTCGGATAATCCTGGACAACGGTATAATTCTGCAATCAGATTTCGTCGTAGAGTTTTGGCTGGGTCAAGATGATCCAAAGAAAGATCTGTCGAAAGAAGATATTGCCCGCCGTAGCCTCCTTACATTGATCCCTGATTTTTATGTCGATAGGCTAAAGGTTCAATTACGAGATGATGGTGTTCGTCACGATATTGTGGATGCCTCGCAAAGATGGAACGCACGAACCGATACCCGTATAGACCGCATCAAATTTCGAGCAGAGGCTTTGCAGGCATTTGTCGAGACCACGGATGGGGTGAACCTGCTCGCGGGTTACAAGCGGGCTTCGAATATCTTGAAAAAAGAAGGCGACGGCATTGCGAAACCGCTGTCCTACACGCCGGAAAAAGCCGAAAAGGCTCTCATAGACGCTCTGGACGCTGCACAGCCGGAAGTCACCGCTGCCATTGCGGCAGAGCAGTTTGAAACCGCGATGACCGCGCTGGCGGCTTTGCGCGCGCCGATTGACCAGTTTTTCGAGGATGTGACCGTGAACGACGATGACCAAGATAAGCGTGAAGCCCGGCTAGCCCTGCTGGCGCGCTTCCGTGATGCGGTGCATCAAGTTGCCGATTTCTCGAAGATCGAGGGTTAGAAGAGATTTGATTCATAACAGTGTAAAGTTTGTAAAGTTTAGCTGAGGGCTTTTTTATGACATTGACGGAGCAGGCAAACAAATGACCCAATATGTATATCGTTTTGGCGGCGGTATGGACGCCGATGGTGCTCCGACGGATTCGACAGAGGCCCGCAACTTGCTCGGTGGCAAAGGTGCCAATCTCGCTGAAATGGCCAATATTGGATTACCGGTTCCTCCCGGGTTCACAATTTCCACGGAAATGTGCACTGAATATATGAACAATGCAGGGCAATATCCCGACAGCTTGACCGCCGAAGTGGCACAGGGCGTTGCCCATATTGAGGCAGTGACGGGCAAGAAATTTGGCGATGCCGCCGATCCTCTGCTGGTTTCGGTCCGTTCTGGCGCCCGCGCTTCCATGCCCGGGATGATGGATACGGTGCTCAATCTCGGCCTGAACGATGCCACTGTGGAAGGGCTCGCGAAGACCTCCGGTGACGAGCGTTTTGCCTGGGACAGCTATCGCCGGTTCATCCAGATGTATTCCGATGTGGTGCTCGAACTGGATCATGATTCTTTTGAAGAAGCGCTAGAAATTGCAAAAGAAGACAATGGATTCTTCACCGATACTGAGATGGAGTCTGAGCATTGGAAAGCGCTGGTCAGCCAATATAAAGCGCTGGTCGAGGAACAATGGGGCAAGCCGTTTCCACAAGACGTCAATGACCAGCTTTGGGGCGCCGTTAGCGCCGTATTCGGTAGCTGGCAGGCGGACCGGGCGAAAGTCTACCGCCGTTTGAACGATATCCCTGCAGAATGGGGCACGGCCGTCAATGTACAGGCGATGGTGTTCGGCAATATGGGCGAAACCAGCGCCACCGGCGTGGCCTTCACCCGCAATCCGGCAACCGGCGAAAGCGCTTATTATGGCGAGTGGCTGATCAACGCGCAGGGCGAGGATGTTGTGGCCGGTATCCGTACCCCGCAATATCTTAGCAAAGCCGCGCGCGAGCAAGCCAATGCCAAGCCGCTTTCGATGGAAGAGGCCATGGCGGACACCTATAAAGAGCTGACCGATGTCTTTGACCTGCTCGAACGTCATTATCGCGATATGCAAGATATCGAATTCACCGTTGAGCGCGGAAAACTGTGGATGCTGCAAACCCGTTCGGGCAAGCGGACCGCCAAGGCAGCGCTCAAGATCGCTGTGGATATGGCCCATGATGGCCTGATCACCGAGGAGGAAGCCGTCTTGCGCGTCGATCCGATGGCGCTTGATCAGTTGCTGCACCCGACGCTGGATCCGGAAGCCACGCGCGATGTGCTGACCACCGGCCTGCCAGCATCTCCGGGGGCGGCCAGCGGCTTGATTGTCTTTGACAGTGATACAGCCGAACGGCGTACGGAAATGGGTGACGATGTGATCCTCGTGCGGACAGAGACGTCTCCGGAAGATATTCACGGCATGCACGCGGCCAAAGGCATATTGACGGCCCGTGGCGGCATGACGTCACATGCTGCTGTGGTCGCCAGAGGCATGGGAAGGCCTTGTGTTTCCGGCGCTGGTACGGTTTCGATCAACAATGAAACCAAGGTCATGAAGGTCGATGGACGCGAACTGAAAGAGGGCGACTTGTTGACCATTGATGGCAGCAATGGTCAGGTGATGGCCGGTCGTGTTGCGACGATACAGCCAGAACTGGTGGGCGATTTCGGCGTCTTGATGGTCTGGGCCGATAAAGTGCGGCGCCTTGGCGTGCGCACCAATGCGGAAACGCCGCTGGATTGTAAGGTTGCGCGCGACTTTGGTGCAGAAGGTATCGGGCTTTGCCGGACCGAGCATATGTTCTTTGATGCCAACCGCATCACCGCCGTGCGCCAGATGATTCTGGCATCCGACGAGGCGGGCCGCCGGGAGGCGCTGGCAAAGCTGCTGCCAGAACAACGCGACGATTTCCGCCAGATTTTCGAGGTCATGGTCGGTTTGCCGGTAACAATCCGCTTGCTCGATCCCCCGCTTCACGAATTTTTGCCGCATCATCAGTCAGAATTTGAAGAAGTAGCGAATGCTGCCAATGTGGGTGTGGAAACGCTGAAACAGCGCGCCAATGAGCTGCACGAATTCAATCCGATGCTCGGCCACCGTGGTTGCCGTCTGGGCGTCACCTATCCAGAAATCTATGAAATGCAGGCCCGCGCGATTTTCGAAGCCGCTTGTGAAGTGGCGGAAGTTAGTGGCGAAGCGCCTATTCCCGAAGTCATGATCCCGCTCGTCGCGACCGCGCGCGAACTGGAATTGATGAAGGATGCGGTCGATCGCATGGCGAAAGAAGTCTTCGCTGAAAAAGGCCGGGAAATCGAATATCTTGTCGGTACGATGATCGAACTGCCGAGGGCCGCTCTTATGGCTGGTAAAATTGCCGAGCATGGCGAGTTTTTCAGCTTTGGTACCAATGACCTGACCCAAACGACTTTGGGCGTTTCCCGCGATGATGCTGGGCGTTTCCTGACCCAATATGTCGACAAAGGCATTTTCCCGCGCGATCCGTTTGTCAGCCTGGATATTGAAGGTGTTGGCCAGTTGATCGAACTGGCAGCAGAACGGGGCAGGGCAACCCGACCCGATATCAAGCTGGGCATCTGCGGCGAACATGGCGGCGATCCGGCATCCATTGCCTTCTGCGAGAAAACCGGTCTCGATTATGTCAGCGCATCGCCCTATCGGGTGCCGATTGCGCGTCTGGCGGCAGCGCAGGCGGCCTTGACTGAAAAATAGCGGGATTTCCGGCAACGCCATTGCATATTGTGTGTCTTGGCACAGTCGGGCAGGATATAGCGGCTAGGAAAGCCCATGTTTAGACTTTGCCTGACCTTATATGTCCTTGTCATCTTGTCGTTGTCCGGCGGGGTAGAGGCGAAGCGTGTCGCGCTGATCGTCGGCAATTCGCAATATGAGAATACCAGCACATTGGCCAATCCCGCCAATGATGCGGCGGTTGTCGCCGCCTCGGCCAGGGAGGCGGGCTTCGATGACGTCATTGTGGCACAAAACCTGTCGATCAGGGATTTTCAGCGGGCATTGCGTGACTTTCGGATCAAGGCCAACGGCGCCGATGTCGCGATGGTCTATTATGCGGGGCATGGGATTGAAGGTCAGGGCAAGAACTGGCTCATTCCGGTAGATGCCGAACTCAACGCAGACCTCGACCTTCCCTATGAGGCGCTCAACCTTGATCGCGTGGTAGAGGCGGTGTCCGGCGCACAGATACGGATGGTTGTGCTCGACGCATGCCGCAACAATCCTTTTGCCGGAACCTGGAAATCCGAGACACGTTCCATGAGTCGCGGACTCGCCGGGTTTGATGCCGATGACATACTGGTGATCTATGCCGCTGCACCGGGCCAGACGGCGGTCGACGGAGATAGCGACAATTCCCCCTTTGCCAGCTCTTTCGCCAACCGCTTGCCGCAGGCCGGCCTTCCCGTGCAGCTATTGGGCGGCATGGTGCGCGATGACGTTTTGATGGCAACGGGCGGGACGCAACGTCCCTTTGTCAGTGCCAGCATCACAGGAACTCCGGTTTACCTGGTTGACGCGACCAGCGGTGCAGAGCCTCCCGCTTTCTCTGAAACTTCCGAAATCATATCATTGGACGAATCCGCACTGGATGCGCTGGCGTGGGAAGGGGCTTTGAATGCCGATACAGTCGCAGCCTATCGATCCTATCTCGATTCTTTCCCAGCCGGTGAATTTGCCACGCTTGCCAGTGAAAATATCGCCAGCCAGACAAATCCGACCAATGCAGACGGGACCATCCAAAAGCCGGCGGGGTTGCTCAATGCGCTTCTGCCGGACCGTTATGCGGTTGATCAGTCGGAAGCGCTCCCGATTGACGGAATGTGGACGATCTCGTCCATCAAGAAGCGAATTCGGATAGAAAAAGGGCGTGCCTATGCCGTGGATGGCTGGACCCACGGCTTTGTCTTGAAAATTCTGCCGGATATGGTGATTCTAACCGATGTGAAACGCAACGATGCCGGGCAATATGTGGCCAATGATCTGCCGCTCGCCGCAAAAGCAGAGCTTATATTGCGGTCGGATGGAAATATTCGGGTGAAAGCAAAAACCTTCCCATTTCCTATAGAATATACCCTCGTCCGGCAAACTTTGGACAGTCTTGAAGCGATGGAAGCGGAACAAGCGCTGCTCGCTTTGGAAAAATGATAAAAACGGGTTGCCAGAGCGGGCATCACGCCCTATCTGCACCGTCTGGTTAGCGCCCATAGCTCAGCTGGATAGAGTGCTTGACTACGAATCAAGAGGTCGGGAGTTCGAATCTTCCTGGGCGCGCCACCTTCCTTATTTTCTCAGATCATGCACTAAGGTGCACTTGCGCATGATCTGATGCGCGCCTAGTTTGTCGGCATTGTTTCTGATGAACTGAAGGACCTGTCTTGGCTGATTATTCCCATTCGATTGCTGATGCGCTTGCTGAGCGCGAAGCGAAAAAAATCCCGGTTCCGGAGGAAGTTCAGGATGCCGTGCGTACATTGCTGCGCTGGACCGGCGATGATCCAGAGCGCGAAGGGTTGGTCGACACGCCAAAACGTGTGGCACGGGCCTGGAAAGAATATTGTGAAGGCTATGCCGAAAATCCTGCAATGCACTTGGCGCGGACCTTTGAGGAAGTGGGCGGCTATGACGAGCTGGTCCTGCTGAAAGATATTCCGTTCCATTCGCATTGCGAGCATCATATGGCGCCGATCATCGGCAAAGCCAGCATCGCCTATATGCCGACCGACAAGGTTGTCGGTATTTCCAAACTAGCCCGCGTCCTCCACGGTTTTGCGCGGCGTTTGCAGGTTCAGGAACGGCTGACCGCCGAGGTTGCTGAATGTATCTGGGAAAATCTGAAACCTGATGGTGTGGCGGTTGTGATCGAAGCCAGTCACAGTTGCATGACCGCACGCGGTGTCCGCACGCCGGGCGTGGGCATGGTCACCAGCCGTTTGCTGGGTTGTTTTCTGGATGATGCGCGCAGCCGCAAGGAAGTCATGAGCTTGATGGGCTATTGAGGCGCAAGCCTGCCTAACGCATCCACTCGCGCATCAGATTATATTGCACCGCCTGTAAGCGGGCATAGTTTTCTTGCGCCATGTTCAGGCCTTCCAGCGCCGCCACTTCATTGAGTTCGTACAACAAATTACGCTTCATCACGTCAGGGACCTTGCTTTGGATGAAGGTAATTGCAACCATCCGTTCGCCTTCGGTAACAGGCTCGACTTCGTGCAAAGTGTAGGATGGATATACGATGGCAGTGCCCGGGCCACCCTTGAAACGCATGCCTGCTTCTCCTTGGGTGACGTGCAATGCGCCGCCTTTGCAGTCGTTCACATCGCTTAGAAAGATCGTGCAGCTCAAATCGGAACGCAGGGGGCCATCGGGCAGGGGAATGATCGCGCTATCGGCGTGTAATCCATAGTTCATACCCGGTTGGTAGCGCGTGATCAGCGGCGGTGCGACCCTTTCGGGAAAAGCAAAATCTACAAATTCGCGATTGCTCATCAGTGCATCGTGCAGAATTTCCGAAGATTTTTTATACCCTTCAACATCGTGCAACTGCAGGTTATTCTTTACCTTGCTGTGCGGATTGCTGATCTTGCCGTCGACAAATTTGGCCGCGCCAGCGATCTTCTTCAGTTCATTAACCTGCGCCGGATTGAGTAAGCTGAGTTGCTTGAACATTATCGTCTCGTTTCTGCTATTGCCATTGCAGCGGCCACCATGGGAAATCGTTGCACCAATACGTCGACCCATAGCAGGGTCTGCTTTATATCGTCAGCATGAAATTGCGCGGCTTCGGCAAGAAGCTCTTCACGCAACGAGGCGCTATAGTCATATTCCGGCGCCTTCGAATAGCTGGTCATGATCGGGCTGGAAATCAGACTCTGGGCACGCTCAGCGGACAGGGAGTGCCCGAAATGGCTGGCTGCGGTCATCAACCGCTCTGCAGGCTCGCTTAGAAAATCATCAAAATCCATCCATATGATGCTTGCACCAGGACTGTTTATCTCAGCATCATGGAGCGTCACCATTTCGCATAGCCAGCCAAGGGCTGCCGTTTTGGCGAGTGATAGTTTTCCGGCTTCTGGCAGCGGCTGTCCCAAATGCTGCTCAAGCCGGTATTGCCTGATATCGTTCAAAGCAGTTGCTTCCTGCTTCGAGGCATCTCCCGCCAAAATGGTAGGAAGATAGCGTTCGAGCGGCGCAAACAGAAACAGCGCCTTACCTTTGTCGGCAAGCAGAGGGCGGGCAAGCGGGCTGACAAAGCTACTGGCCTTGATCATCACATGCTGATTGGTGTGGAAGGCACGGGAAAGCCAAGCTTCCAATTGGCTAAGCCTTTTTGCCTGCTCATCTTTTGACCAACCAATATTCTCCGGCATATCGACATATATATCCGCCAACTGCCGCAATATTGCCGGTTCGCGAAGAGCGAATATATTATCCAGTTCTCCGAGGAGCCGCGAAATCAACGTGGAGCCGACATGGCCTATGTGAAAAATATAGTGAGGCTTGTGCTGCGCGGATAAAGGCACGGACGCAATATCCGCCCAGGACACGATTTGTCGCTGCAGGTCAGGTGTGAACAGGCGTTGATCGAGAAAACTGGCCTGCTGAAAGGCCACTTCGCTCAATGTCGAGAGCAGCACCTGATCCTTTTGGAGGTCAGCGAGATGCGGAAAAAGCGACGCATCTTTTGCAAAAGCAGATTGCCAGTCGTCGCTCAACCCAGCCTCCAAAGCAAAAGCCCGGGTCTTAAAAGCTGTCTTGCGACAGTCCGGACCCGGGCTTTCAATATTAAAGTCAGAATAGGACTATTCCTTGCTTTCGGTATCGTCCTGCTCTGCTGTTTCTTCAGTTTCCGTCGCGGCTTCGGTATCTGCGTCAGCTTCAACGGCTTCTTCACCGTCATCTTCGCTATCAGGTGCAAGAGCGGTCGCAGCCAATTCAGCCTGATCCTCTTCAAACATCTGAGCGATAACGTCGATGCCGTCCTTCTGGAGATCAGCTTCGTCATCCGAACGGGCCACATTGGCCTGGATGGTGACATTGACTTCCGGGTGAAGACGGATGCGGACATCGAAAACACCGAGGGTCTTGATCGGTTTTTCCAGAATGACCATGCTTTTTTCGACCACAGCACCATCGGCAGCAAGCGCTTCGATGATATCACGAACCGATACTGAGCCATAAAGCTGGCCACTAGCTGATGAAGCGCGGATCAGAACGATCTGCTTCCCATCAACATTGCCGGATGCAGCTTCTGCTTCCTTGCGTTTCGCTTCATTGTCGGCTTCGATCTGCGCGCGATTGGCTTCGAAGACCTTCTTGTTCGCCTCATTGGCGCGCAAAGCCTTCTTATTTGGCAGCAGAAAATTGCGAGCATACCCGTTTTTAACGGTGACTACGTCGCCAATGCTTCCCAGATTCTCTACGCGTTCAAGCAAAATAATATCCATTGTTTCGCTCCTATTTCACGAGGTAGGGCAGCAGGCCAAGATGGCGAGCGCGTTTGATAGCTCTGGAGAGCTCGCGTTGCTTCTTGGCGGAAACTGCGGTGATACGACTTGGTACGATTTTGCCGCGTTCGGAAATGAATCCTTGCAGCGTCTTCACGTCTTTATAGTCGATTGGTTTTGCATTTTTGCCGGAAAAGGGGCAGCTTTTGCGGCGACGGAAAAATGGACGTCCCATGTTTTAACTCCTTCTCTGGCTTAATCTTTGTCGAAATCGCGGCGCGGTTTGCGTTCACGATCACGTTCAGGTTTACGCATCATCACGGACGGGCCTTCTTCATGCTCGTCGACGCGAATGGTCAGGAAACGGATCACATCTTCGTTGATCCGGGTCTGGCGTTCGAGTTCCGAGACAACACTGCCGGGCGCATCGAGGCGCAGCATGACATAATGTGCCTTGCGGTTCTTTTGGATTTTATAGGCAAGCGTGCGCAAGCCCCAGGTTTCGGTCAAAACAACCTTGCCCTTATTGTCTTCAACAATTTTGGTAGCTTCCTGCGCGAGGCTATCAACTTGAGACTGGCTCAAATCCTGACGCGCGAGGAAGACATGCTCATACATTGGCATGCAATCATTCCTTTTTTTACCACCGATCGCTGACGCCGCACCATGCAGACGCCCCTCCGGCTTTCTCTATTTTCCGATTGATTCGGACGGGCCAAATCACTCGGAAGCGGCGCCTATGGCGGAATTGATGGGGGAATGCAAGTCAAGTGTCGGCATGTCCTGCATAAGCTTAGGTGTTGGCCGACAGTCCGATTGCCCGCAGAATAATATCTGTAAGTTCCGCATCGCGATCGGCTTTGCTCATTCGTGCAAAATCCATTGCTGTTCCGGCACGATTGGAAATCATCAAATTGGCCAATCCGTGCACAATCGCCCATGCCGACATGACGTCTTTCATCACAACCGGATCCGAATAAGGGTCTATTTTGCGGACATTTTTCACGTCGACAACCAGTTTGTTAAACGCTGAAAATGCTTCAAAGGCCAAGTGCTGATCAAGATGGTCGGGCTGTTCGGAATTGAACATCAATCTGAAGAGCGCAGGGTTTTCTATCGCAAAGTCAATGTAGCCAAGGCCAGATGCAGCCAATTGTGAAACAGAGTCGGCTTTTGCCTCACTCTGACGATCGATTTGTGTTCGAACGAAGCGCTGAAAGCCAATGCCGGCTAGAGATGTGAGTAACCCTCGCACGTCTGAGAAATGGTGAGAGGGTGCGCCGTGACTAACGCCAGCCCTTTTTGCAACTGCTCTCAAGGAGAATGATTCTATCCCATTTTCCGATAATATGGCCTCGGCAGCCTTCAACAATTCTGCGCGCAAATCACCGTGATGATAGCGCGATTTCTTGGCATGGGGGGGGCCAGTTTCAAAATCCATCTCGACGCATGTTATCTTTATATCTTGACACTGTCCAGCGAGATGGTCAGTCAGTATCCAGACATTGACTAGATGGGTTTCGTGCTTTGCGAAGTTCTTGTGTTCTCGTCACAAGTCATTGTTAAACTCGCTTGCGGACTATGGCTCTGCTGCGGTTTTGAAGCTTTATCAAGTAATGGCAAAAGCCCGGGTAAAGCTGATCATCGAATGTTCGAGGCTGAATCTGATTGTAACCAATTGATTTGGCGTTGCGAATAGATGGTTGAATGACTTGGGGAGAGGCAATTGGATAACGACTATCAAATTCAGGAGATTGCCGGTTCGCTGACTCTGATTTTGTCCCAATTGGATGAATTGGATCAGCATGTTGCCGCAATCAAGGTCGCTGAGGCCATCCGTTTATTGTCGGAAATCAATCCAGAACACGATATAGAAATAGGTCATAAATCCGTGGGTTCGCGATAAAATATGTAATTCGACCCCGCTATATCTGCAGGTTCGGGCGCGCTCTTTGACTTCAAGAAAATTGTGCTTTCAAAAAAAGCGTCTTGTCGGAAGTCGCTATTTTTTCTTGTGCAAAAATCCGAACATATCCCCGCCAATTTTTCGCATCTGAATTTCTTCAGCACCCTCCGTGATCCGGTAGCGTCGGTGATGCCGGTAAATATGTTCAAACGGCTTGTGACGCGAATAGCCCATGCCGCCGTGCACCTGCATCGCGCGATCGGCGGAATCGCAACATAGCCGATTGGCGCGATAGTTACACATGCTCACTTGGGCAGAGAGATATTTGGCGACGTCTGGTTTCGGCATCGTGTCCATTTTTGCGGCGGTAGCGTAGATTAACTGACGCAGCATTGCCGCTTCCGTGTGCAGCTCGACCAAGGGAAATTGAATGCCCTGATTGACCGACAGAGGCTTTCCGAACGGTTTGCGCTCTCCTGCATATTTTACCGATTCATCGATACAAAATTGGGCAGCGCCAAGCGACGAGGCGGCTTGGCGTATTCTGTTTTCATGAACAAAATGCTGTGCGCAGGCGAGGCCCATGTCGAGATCTCCGAGGACCGCATCTGCTGGGATCCAGACATTTGTGTATGAGCATTTCGGATGGTCAGTGGGCATGTTGAATGTCCACATATATTCACCGATCTCGAAGCCTTCTGCATCCACAGGCACGATGAAGCAGCCAATGCCTTTTGCATCGCCATCTTTGCCGCTGTGCCTTGCAAAAGTCATCACATGAGACGCTTTGTGCAAGCCCGTGGTCCACATTTTATTACCATTGATCAGCCAGCCATCGACGCCGTCACGGGTTTCCCGAACCGCGGTGGTGTCCATCCATGTCGCATCAGAGCCATGATCTTTTTCCGTCAGGCCAAAGCACCAGCCCATTCTTCCCGCGAGCATTTCGGGGATATAGTCGCGCTTTTGCTGGTCCGTGCCAAAGTCACGAAGCATAAGGGGTTGGACCAGATTTCCGACAATGGAGTTTTCATTCTGCAAGTCATTGTGCAGACCCAGGCCTTTTTCAGCAAGATGCTCCCGGATGCGGGCCATCCCGAGGTTTGTACCATTTTGACCGCCAAACTCTTCAGGCAATGCATAGCGATAATGGCCAGCGGCATCGGCGGTCTTCCGCATCTCAACGAGCAATGCTTCCCATTCTTCGGTTGGCAGTCCCTGATCTTCCCAATTTGTACGCGCATCTTCCCGTCGGTGGTCGAAGAAGCGGATATTGTCATCACGCTGTTCTATTGGTTTGATTTCCGCCTCAATAAATTTGTCCAATACACCTAGATAATCTTCAATTTCCTGGGGAATTTCAAAATTTGTCATGCTGGACTCCATTTGTTGAGCGCGACTTTCAGGCCGGCATATTTGGGTTGATCAATGGACAGACGTTCAAGGGCAGACAGTCTAAGATGATCCCAAATGGCCGGAGCGGTAATCGCAATGTCTCCGTTTGAAAGTCCTGCGCATAGCTGTCCATGATCATAACCGATAGCAGCCAGCCGGCGATGGCTGGCTTCATCGAAACCCGGTCCCCATTCGGCTTGTCGTTTTGCGATTCCAAGCGCGTTGCCTGCGACGCGGGATTGGAACTTGTCATGGCCCTTGAGGTCGGGCTGGACCTGTTTGGAATTCCATTCGCCCAAGGCGGTTAAGAGCTCCCCAAAACTCGTCTCGCCAATGACGGCTTTTTCGTCGGGTGGCGTCCAATCCAGCGGTGTGCAGATTTGATCCGGCAGAGCTTCCTCGAGCAACAGGGCGAGATCAATCTCCACTTCTGACACGCGTCGGCCAATCACCGTGCGTTCGAGCGAACGGTCGCCGTGGCTGCGCCAGATTTGTCCCATCACCATGCAGGCGACGCCCCACCACAGGGTTGAATAAATGAGCCAAAAGCGAAAACGGTCGGCGTCAACATCGGTGCCGCTGGCTTCTGCATAGGCTTTTAACAATGCCTCTGCGCTGTCGAAGCCCCCGGCAGTTTTTTCATAGTGGCCAAATCTCCAACTCGGCGTGCACAAATAGGCGAGATCCTGGACGGGGTCTCCGATCCGGACCAATTCCCAGTCAAGCACCGCAGAGAGGCCGTGATGATCGATCATCAAATTGCCCATGCGGAAATCGCCATGAACGAGATATTTGTCGGTCGCGTCTGGCGCGTTCTGGTGCAACCAGTGGAAGGCATATTCGTACATGGGAAGTTGCCCGCCAATTTCGTCATATGTATCTTTTTGAAGCTGGATCAGTTCCTTGGGAGAAAAATATTCGAGCGAAGAGGGCAGGCTATCTGCGGGAATCTGGTGAATAGAGGCCAGTTCCTCGGCACATTGTTGGGTCAATTTGCTCTCGGCCTCGATAAATTCCGGATTGCCCAATATTTTATGCGGCAGGGTTTCTCCTTCGGCCTTGGTCATGATGAAACCTTCGCCTAGGCCATCACAAGCTTCCAACCGTCCGCGGACTTGCGGGGCGGTAACACCAGCGATGCGGGCGAGTTCGATAATATCGGCCTGGGTCGCCAGAGGAACGCCGCGCAATCCATCGTCATCGGAAGAAAGCCCGCTGGGTAAGCGGCGCAAAACAAAATTTTCCCCGGCATAAGCAAAGGACCAGCTTTCCATGCTGGCGCCGCCAGATAGCCT
This sequence comes from Parasphingorhabdus sp., assembly GCF_039982395.1. Lineage (GTDB taxonomy): Bacteria > Pseudomonadota > Alphaproteobacteria > Sphingomonadales > Sphingomonadaceae > Parasphingorhabdus. Next base: position 383,723 of record NZ_JBDWYO010000006.1, on the reverse strand, counting down.
GCGTACTCCTTCGAGATTACCATCGGCGCCATATGTTTTTTTGCAATAAGCGGTCAGTTTTTCATGAAGCATTTCATCCGTCATAAAGACGGCTTAATCAGACGGTTAATATTGCGCAATGGTTTTACATGGCACCCGCGGTGCTTGCATGACCAATCAATCGTGCCTAATTCCCTCAAAACAAATTTGAAAACTTGGGGGTCAACATGCGCGCATTTATTTTTCCAGGACAAGGCAGTCAGGCTGTGGGCATGGGCAAAGCCCTTGCCGAAGCCAGCAGCACCGCACGCGAAGTGTTTGAAGAAGTCGATCATGCATTGGGTCAAAGTCTGTTCAAACTGATGTGCGAAGGGCCTGCAGACGAGTTGACTCTCACCGAAAATGCTCAGCCAGCGATTATGGCGAATGCTATTGCGACATTGCGGGTCATGGAAAAGGAAGGTGGCAAGGCGCTCGGTGATCTTTGCTCTTATGTCGCTGGACATAGTCTGGGTGAATATACCGCTCTATGCGCTGCTGGCGCTTTGAATCTGAGTACCACGGCGGAATTGTTGAAATTGCGCGGACAGTCCATGCAAAAAGCGGTGCCCGTTGGAGAGGGTGGCATGGCAGCCTTGCTCGGAGCCGACATTAAAAAAGCATCTGCATTGGCGAAAGCGTCTGCTCAGGGCGAAATATGCACAGTCGCGAACGATAATGATCCGACCCAAGTGGTCATTTCGGGGCATTTGGGTGCCATCGAACGCGCGATTGCAGCGGCGAAAGAACATGAAATAAAGCGCGGTATTTTACTGCCGGTGTCAGCGCCCTTCCATTGCTCGTTGATGGAGCCCGCTGCTGAGGCGATGGAAGAAGCTTTGGCCGAAGCCAGCCTGTTCCCGCCGGTGGTTCCTGTCTTTGCCAATGTTACTGCAGCCGCAGTTTCCGACGTTAATGAAATTCGGAGCCTGCTGGTTCAGCAAGTAACCGGAACCGTGCGTTGGCGGGAGTCGGTTGGCCAATTGGCGGAAACTGGCGTCGAACAATTTGTGGAATTCGGAGGCAAGGTCCTCACCGGAATGGTCAAAAAAATTGCCCCCGATGCGGAAACCGTCAGTCTTATTTCAATGGATGATATCGAGAGCTTCTTGAAGGACGCCTGAATTGACAGACATTGGAACTATCGAAGTTGTTGAGGTTACGACTGAAAATCAGTCGCTCATGCATGTTGTTGCCGATGACCTGTTTGATGCACCGGTGCAGTCAAATCTGTTGCAGTCCTATCTGGCTGAAGAAACACATTGGCTTGTCGCCGCGCTGCTTGATGGCGTGGTGATTGGGAAAGCAACCGCCATGGTCCATCGGCGACCGGACAAGGAAGATGAGCTCTATCTGGATGAGATTGATGTGATTCCCGAACTCCGCCGCAAGGGTATTGCCAAGATGATCCTTAAAAAAGTCTTGGAAATGGCCGAAGACTGGGGCTGCGAAGAGTGCTGGCTGGGAACAGAAAAAGACAATATACCGGCCAGGAAACTATACGAATCAAACGGTGCAAAACCGGAAGATTTCGTGCTTTACTATCTTGAATATTGAGGAAATTTGCATGTTTGATTTAACGGGAATGACAGCGTTGGTGACCGGAGCATCCGGAGGCATCGGGTCTGAAATTGCAAAGTCCCTCGCCGCGCAAGGCGCTGCCGTTGCACTGTCAGGCACCCGTGAGGAGGTGCTGAAAGATGTAATGTCTCAAATGGCTGGAGAAGGTCATGTCGCCATGCCCTGCAATTTATCGGAATCAGCAGAAGTCGATGCGCTGGTTCCGGATACGGTGGCGAAGCTTGGTAAGCTAGACATATTGGTCAATAACGCTGGAATCACTCGCGATGGATTGGCCATGCGAATGTCGGATGAAGATTTTTCCGATGTGATTCGGGTCAATCTCGAATCCGCATTTCGCCTCATTCGGGCTGCTGCGCGTCCTATGATGAAAGCCCGCACGGGTCGCATCATTTCAATCAGCTCTGTCGTTGGCGCGACTGGCAATCCGGGCCAAGCCAATTATGTGGCATCCAAAGCCGGTCTGGTGGGCATGTCCAAGGCACTGGCGCAGGAACTTGCCTCTCGCGGTATCACAGTCAATTGCGTCGCGCCCGGATTCATTGAATCCCCGATGACAGATGCGTTGACCGATGCCCAGAAGGACGAAATTAATCGCAAGATTCCTGCTGGAAAAATGGGGACTGGTGGCGATATCGGCGCGGCCGTGGTCTATTTGGCCAGTCAGGAAGCATCTTATGTCACCGGCCAGACTCTGCACGTCAATGGCGGCATGGCAATGATCAGCTAGCAGGCAGTTTAGATGCTATTCTCTCTCCTGATTTTGGCGATAGCGGCAAACCCACAACAATCGATGCCAACACAGGGTTTGCTGGCCACTGAAAATATCGACTGTATGAGCAGCCAGATATCGGCCGAACAGGCGCAGGCTCATTATGCGCTAGCAAGCGCTGGCAAAGAGATTGAAGCATATAATTCGGTGCAGGATTTCGTGAAAGCCTGCCGGGCCAAATATGGATGGTCGGATATACAGGCCCGCAATGCTTTTCGCGTATCAATAATGGATGGCTGGATGCTCACCGATGGATTGATTGAAAATATCCAAAAACTTGGAGATTTCAAACCGTGGCTCGATGAATATTATGATCGGAATGTCCTCGCGACCGAGCAGCAAATGCTGAAAGATATTTTCCATTCCGGAAAGATGGATGAAGATTTGAGCGCAGCGGGATATCCGGCAGCCGATGAAATGCGAGAATGGGCCTATCAATATTTTGAGTGGCGCGGGACGCTTGCGGGCATTGAGGATGATTTTCGCAACGGGAGATTGCGCCGTTAATTTTTCTCATTTCACAAAGCTGCTGTTGCCCTCTTGCATGCGGCGCAGCATGCCACTAGGACAAAAGCGAAATTAATATAACGAAAAAGGACCTCTCATGAGTGAGACCGCAGACCGCGTAAAAAAGATTGTTGTTGAGCATTTGGGTGTTGAAGCCGACAAAGTGACCGAAGAAGCTGCTTTCATTGATGATCTCGGCGCTGACAGCCTTGATATTGTTGAGTTGGTAATGGCGTTTGAAGAAGAATTCAGTGTTGAAATTCCAGACGACGCCGCAGAAAAAATCGGCACCGTCAAAGACGCGATCGATTTCATCGACAAAAACAAGGGTTAATTGATTTTGAGGTGCTGCCATAGAAATGGGCGGACCTCGGGACCAACAACCGCTGGAAAACAGCGAAGCGGCTCACCGGCCCGGGAGAAACATCCTGAACCGGTGGCCGTTTTTTGATTTAGGGCAAAGGAAGCCTTTAAGGAGAAGCTAGAATGCGCCGTGTAGTTGTAACCGGATTGGGACTCGTAACGCCATTAGGCGGAGATGTAGAAACGACCTGGAACAATATTCTTGCATCCAAGTCCGGCGCAGGGAAAATTGAACGCTTTGATGCGTCCGATCAAAAATGTCATATCGCTTGCGAAGTAAAGCCGGCGGATCATGAATTTGGCTTTGATCCCAATCTGCGCGTTGACCACAAGGTACAGCGCCAAGTGGATCCCTTTATAATTTACGGCATTGATGCCGCAGGACAAGCGTTTGAAGATGCTGGCCTGCTCGACATGTCCTATGAAGACAAGCTGCGTACCGGTTGCTCGATTGGTTCCGGCATTGGCGGCCTTCCAGGAATCGAGAAAGAATCTCTGGTCCTCAAGGAGCGCGGACCGGGTCGCGTTAGCCCGCATTTTGTGCACGGACGCTTGATCAATCTGATTTCCGGGCAAGTTTCGATCAAATATGGCCTGATGGGCCCCAATCACGCTGTCGTCACGGCTTGCTCGACCGGTGCGCACAGCATCGGAGACGCGGCGAGAATGATCGCGCTGGATGATGCCGACGTGATGTTGGCTGGCGGCGCGGAAGCAACGATTTGTCCGATCGGTATTGCCGGTTTTGCGCAAGCCAAGGCGCTGTCAACGAAACGCAACGACGATCCAACAGCCGCTTCCCGTCCCTATGACAAGGATCGCGACGGTTTCGTAATGGGTGAGGGCGCTGGTGTTGTCGTGCTAGAAGAATATGAACGCGCCAAAGCACGCGGTGCGAAAATCTATTGTGAAGTGGTCGGTTACGGCCTGTCCGGAGATGCCTATCACGTGACGGCCCCTCATCCGGACGGCACCGGTGCTTTCAATTCTATGACCATGGCGTTGAAACGCTCCGGCCTGACCACAGCGGATATTGACTATGTCAACGCGCATGGCACGTCTACCATGGCTGATGTGCTCGAACTGGGCGCGGTGCGTCGCTTGTTCGGCGACGATATCGCGACCATGTCGATGAGTTCGACCAAATCCGCAATTGGGCATCTGCTCGGCGGGGCTGGTGCTGTTGAAGCTATTTTCTGCATATTGGCCATGCGCGACCAGACGGTTCCGCCGACACTGAATCTGGATGATCCGGAAGAAGAATGCGCCGGCGTTGATCTGGTGCCGCATGTTGCCAAACAGCGGAAGGTCAATGCTGTGCTCAGCAACAGCTTTGGCTTTGGCGGAACCAATGCCAGCATCATCATGAAAGCAGTCTAGGGTAATGCGCCGTCTCGGTTGTCTCGTTTTGATAGCAGCGGCTATCGTAGCAACCCTGATCGCAGGCAATTTTATCTATGGCTGGAATAGTGATGGACCGTTGGAGAACCAGCGGACGATCATCATTAAATCCGGATCGAGTCTCGGTATGGCGGCAAAGGCCATGGAGACCGAAGGCGTTATAAAATCTGCGGATGCTTTTCTGTCGCGCGCAAAAATCCTTGGCGGCTCGGAGCCGATCAAGGCTGGTGAATTTGAAATCCCGCCCGGGGCGAGCAACGCGCAAATCCTGGATATTCTGCAAGGTGGGAAAGCGGTACAACGCCTGATTACCATTCCCGAAGGCACACCATCAATCATCGTGCATGAAAAACTCATGGCCGAAAAACTGTTGAAAGGCGATATTCCAGTGCCTGCGGAAGGTTCCGTCCTGCCCGATAGCTATAGCTTTGAACGTGGCGAGCAACGGTCAGCCGTGGTGTTGCGTATGCAAAAGGCGATGAAGGACGCAATTGAAGAGCTTTGGCCTAAGCGAACCCAGGAAAGCGTTGTCAAAACGCGCGAAGAGGCGATCATTCTGGCGGGCATTGTCGAAAAAGAAACGGCTCTGGCTAGAGAGCGCCGGATTGTTGCTGGTGTGTATAGCAACCGTGTTCGCAAGAATATGATGCTGCAGGCAGACCCTACGATCATCTATCCGATCACCAAAGGCAAGCCGCTCGGCCGTCGGATCCGGCAATCGGAAATAGCGCAGGTCAACGATTATAATACTTATGCGATGGTCGGCTTGCCCAAAGGCCCGATCGCCAACCCCGGAAGAGCGTCTATCGAGGCGGTGTTGAATCCTGCGAAGACCAAGGCATTCTATTTTGTCGCGGATGGGAAGGGCGGCCATATTTTCGCCGAAACGCTTCAGCAGCACAATGCGAATGTCGAGAAATGGTTCGCCATCAGGCGCGAACGCGGCGAAATGTAGGCGCTTTTCTTAGCGGTCTAACCAGTCCTCCAACGTCTCATGGAAAAAGCGCAGGCGGCTCTCCTGTCCGGCAAGATAATCTCGCTTATATCCGCGTGAATGCAATCCCTTTTGCTGTAAAGGCCAGATTGCTAAATCCTCATCGATCGCTGGTCCGGCTGAAACTTCTCCGGCTTTGCCCTGGACATGTTCCGCAGGTGTATCGACTGAAATATAATCGCGCATGGACTGCGAATAATATTCCGTAGCTCCTTTTGGAAACAGCGTCATATACCACATGTCAAAATAGCATTTTTCGGGATCAGTTTCGTGCGGCCGCGCGCGGAGCCATATATTTCCGTCCGGCTTCAAACTGAACGACAGGTTAGGGAAGATCGTATAATGCCAGTTATCGGTCAGCTGATCATCATGATAGGTTGAGAAATCATAGCCTTTTGCATCGCCGAGAGCCCGCTTTTGCCGTTGTAGGTCTTTTCGAAGATTGCGGATGTTCCCGCCTCTATAGTCGTCCGGATCCAATTCCCATAGTTTGAGCTCTTCGGCGAGAATTTCCAGCGTTTGCTTCTCCCCGCCTTTGATCACTTTGGCTGGCCCTGCGCCGGGCATGAACATCCGGCAATGGCCTTCGTCATAATGATCAAACTGGCAATGTTGATGGCTATATTCGAGCACATATACCGCGCCTGGATGGACAAAGGGGACGTGATAGGATTCACTGAAATTATCCTGGACGAGCTTCCAGTTGAAATCCCCTTCGACGGTGACCCAATGGGTCCGGACCATTTCTTCCATCGGATAGGAATCTATCTGCTCGGCTATCGGCCCCAGGAAGGATTTGAGAGAGGCGCAATCCTCGTCCATATTATACCAGACAAATCCGGCCCATTCCTCGCAGGGAATCTCGACCAGATTGCTTTTTCCGCACGGGCTGCCTTGCGGATAATCCGCTTCATCCGGTACGAATTTCAACGTTCCTGCAATGTCATAAGCCCAGCCATGATAGGGACAGGTAAGGCGGCGATCGTTGCCTGAGGCTGCTTCCACAAGCTGCATGCCGCGATGCTGGCAGACATTATAGAAGGCACGAATTTTGTCATCGTCTCCGCGGGTACAGAGAATTTTCTCCGAACCGAGTGAAGTCGTTATATAATCGCCTTTGTTTTGAAGCTCGCGCGATAAGCCGGCAATTTGCCAGGTGCGGGTCCAGATTTTGTCCCACTCCTGGTCCATATAATCTTTGGAATAATAACGATCGGGTGTAATCGGCGTACCGCGCAGTTCTGGTTCCGGTCGCTTGGAAACATCGGCAAGCTGCTTTTGCAATTCGCGAGGATCATGATCTGCCAATGGACGTCCTTTCCCGAACAAAGATTTTACGTGTCATAGAACGACTGGCGTTCGATGTAGCCTGACCTAAATATTAGTTGGTGAGGCAGCATTAAGGCCGCGCGATACCGGCTAGATGAGTATAAGAAGCATCGCTATGATCTCGTGCGCCAAAGGCTTGGGTTCCTGGGGTGTCGCGGTCAAAATTGTCGGTGGAAGCTGTTGTACTGTTCCAATCGTAAACGGCATGCCGGTGGGATATTTTCCAATTGCCATTCCGTTTTTCAAAGCGATCCAAATATCGTCCGGCGGCGACCATGAAGACTTCGCCTTCCGGCCCATCGAACTGGTGATGGGCAAGAAAATAGCTTTCCCCGGCAGCCTGATCACCGTCAACCTCGATCAGAACTTGTCCGATGACATGCTGGGTTCGCTTCATTGTTTGCAGAAGCGGGATGACCCAAGCGATAAAATCGCTGGCCGTGCCGACAAAAATACCATGATCATCGGTAGCATCGGGGTGGAAAAGTTTTTCCAGGATAGCCGCGTCACAGCGATCGATCCCCCGGGCAACGCGCGTCACGAGCTCGGTGCATTCCAACTTGTCCGCGACAATGTTCAGCCGATCCATCCTTGCCTCCCTAGCTTTGATGCTCGGCAATATTCATGCTTTGAAACCGCAAGGCTACTAGCGATTTGATCGGTAAGACACGGGTTTAAGAAAATGTGACTCTCAAGCGGGGCCGGTCGTGTGTAATTGCTCTCCAGAAATCTGAATTTGGCCAACCGGTGAAATGCAATGCCGCAAGACCGGATGGGATCGAATGGAGGGGTGGAGTTGCCATCCGAATTCTGTCAGGATTATCCAAAAATTTCCGGAGTCTAAATTTGCGCGCTCTTTCCTTTTGCTTCGTTGCAATAATCTATAGCTTCGCCTTTGCCCCCAGCAGTCGTTCGCAAGAGCTCGCTGAGGAAGACGCTGTGAAAGAGGAATCAGCTTTACCGGGAAAATACCGTCTCGCCGGCGTGATGGAAACGGCTTCGCAATTGCTGCTTGAAGCTGATGGTAGCTATAAATGGATGATGATCGTTGGCAGCCTCGATCTATATAGCGAGGGGCGTTGGACGAAGACCGATAGCCAAGTGATATTGGGGCCGCACCGGTTCAACAAAGATACGCCCGTTTTTGCGTTGGGCAAAAGCTATGCTTGGGACCGCGAAGAGAGAGATGTGGCCCATAGGATGGAGAGTATTCGGCTCAAAAATCGCGCCAAATGGAAGTGTGCTTTTCTTGAATCTGGCGGCATTTATGGATCGTCAGGAGAATCCGTCTTTCCAAGAGATCTCACCGTTACCCAGCAGTTCGAGGCCGCTGTCACCATAGAACGTGACCGGTACAATATTTATCAAAAGGCGATTGTCGCCTATTTTGATCGAGACAAAGCCAACGCGGACGATCACCTGGAGATTGCCGCGCGCACGGCGAAGCAGGAGTGGGAACATGCGGTTGCTTATCTAGCAGAAAGCGGACGGGCCGCTGGTAAAACCGTACAATATCAACCGCCGTCGCTCCCCGCGGAATGTCTTTATCTGTCGGATTACACGCCAGAATATTCTGTGGATGCAGACCAATATGAAGTGAATTGGAACAGGGGTGCCGGCATCTGGATCGGTCGGCGTGATCGACCGAATGCGCGTTTGAAGGTCGATGCGCAATTTTCTTTTACCGACGGGAGCGTAGAGCGTGCGAGCAGCTATGAATTGGGATTTGCCTTTACCCCTTTGGATAAGGGACGTCAGTTGCAATCGATCAGGCTAACGCTGGACCACAATGAAACAGAATATTCCTCGAAATTTGACCTCGCAACGGACAGTCATGACCATGTCTATGAGGTGAAACTGGATAATCGCCTATTCATCAAACCGCCTTTTGAGGAGCTCAGGCTTGATATATCTGGCGACAGGTTAATGTCGGTTGATGGCAGCCGCGGCTATTATTTGAAAAGAAAATAATCGACGGATCTATAGCGCTGCTGGTTTACGTCCGTGTCATCATAAGCCCAGAACACCATCCATTCCATATCGTCCGGCATTCTGTCCGAGCAGCCAGGCAGCCGCCTTCACGGCGCCTCTCGCAAAGATCATTCGGTTCTCGGCGCGGTGGATCAGCTCGATCCGTTCCTCGTCACTTGCCAAAATGACGCTATGATCGCCAGCCACCGATCCGCCCCGCAGGGCAGCGAAGCCGATTGCGCCTTTGGCTCTGGCCCCGGTGATACCGTCCCGCCCGCTCTCGCTGTGCGCACCGAGATCGATGCCGCGACCGTTTGCTGCGGCTTCACCAAGCAGCTTTGCCGTGCCGCTGGGAGCATCAACCTTGTGACGGTGATGCATTTCGACGATTTCGATATCCCAATCATCCCCTAGCTTGTTGGCCGCCTGTTCCACCAGAGCCGCCAGCATGTTCACGCCAAGCGAAGTGTTCCCGGTTTGCAGGACAGGGATTTTTGCCGCCGCTTGATCGATCGCAAAGTGATGAGCCTCTTCCAATCCGGTGGTACCGATCACAATGGGCGTGTTGGCTGCGACGCAAGCGGCAAGCGTGTCGTGCAATGCAGCGGGGGATGAAAAGTCCACAAGCACATCGCTTGCGCCGATCAACGCCGCAATATCATCGCCCTGATCCGCGCCGCCAGCATGGTCATGGCCCGCTTCGGCGATGGCTGTGACCAGTGCTTGTCCCATGCGGCCCTGGCTGCCGATAATTCCGATGGCTGTCATTTTCTTGATCCCCGTCGTCATGCTGAACTTGTTTCGGCATCCATTTTCAATCAGATAGGTGTCTTAGTGGATAAAGGGCCCTCGAAACAAGTTCAGGGTGATGAAAATCAAAATGGGATAGCGAAGAAGGCCAATATGCAACGCGAATTACAGAATATTGTCATTCTAACCGGGGCAGGGGTTAGTGCGGAAAGCGGCGTGGCTACGTTTCGCGGTCCCGATGGTCTATGGGAAGGGCATCGGGTCGAGGATGTCGCCACACCCGAGGCCTTTGCCCGTGATCCTGATCTGGTGCAGAATTTCTATGACGAGCGGCGCGCAAAGCTAAAGACGGTAAACCCCAACGCAGCGCATCTGGCGCTGGCAAAACTTGACGAGCAATGGCCGAGTGATCTTTTGTTGGTAACACAGAATGTTGATGACCTGCACGACCGTGCTGGATCTAAAAGCTTGGTACATATGCATGGCGAACTGAACAGCGCCTGGTGCCTGGCCTGTGATGGCCGCTTTCCCTTCAACGGTACAATGGCCTCCGGCCCCACTTGTCCGCAATGCGATACGCCCGGTCAATTGCGCCCTGATATCGTCTGGTTCGGCGAGATGCCCTATGAGATGGAACGTATCGAATTGGCGTTGAGTCAATGTGATCTGTTTGTCTCCATCGGAACATCGGGCGCTGTCTATCCGGCAGCGGGCTTCGTCCAGACTGCGCGCCATTATGGTGCGCAGACGCTGGAAATGAATCTCGATCCTTCGGAGGGGAGTTTCCATTTTCATGAAAGTCGGATGGGCAAGGCAGGGGATCTCGTGCCGGAATGGGTAAAGGAGATTTTGCGGGATGTCTGAAGATAGAGAGCTGCATGGCGCCTGCCATTGCGGCGCGGTGCAGCTTACCGTTGCCAAGCCGCCAGAAGAAGTACTGCGCTGCAACTGTTCGCTGTGCCGCAAGACCGGTTGGCGCGGTGGTTATTGGCATCCCGATGCGGTGACCATTGCGGCTGCGCCGAATGCGCTCAATTCTTATGTGCAGGGTCATAAATCTATCACCTTGTGGAATTGCAAAAACTGCGGCGCGCAAACCCACTGGACACCGTTAACGGCGCCACCGGAGCGGATGGGAGTGAATATGCATATTTTCCGCCCCGAAGACTGGGAACTTCTTTCTGTGCGGGATGTGGACGGTGCTGGCGATGGCGGGTAAATTATTTTGTTTTCGGCATTTGATGCGAGCGACATTTGCATTCGGTTTTCAGAGCTGGTGCCCACTAATGGGGTAGAAATGAACGTTGGGATAAAGCACTAAAAATCAGCTTGTTAAGTCATTTTTCCAACTGGAAAATAGGAATAATCTCTGCCTCTGAATACAAATATTCCGTTTGAGAAACTCTAAAACCAACCCGAATGTTGCCGAAAAGGATGTTCCGGTCGCAAAAACATATGCGTGTGGAACCGCAATTTGATACCATCAATCGTGAGAAATATCACAAAGTCGTATGAGAAGGATTGCTATTCAATTGCCGATCAAATTTCGAAGTTATCCAAAAAGGATATCGACCATGGCCAATAATATCGTGAAAGGGTGCAATTTCAAATCCCTGGTATCTATATCTATTGCCTTGTCCGTATTTACGTGTTTCCTTGGACTAGACGCCCCGGCATCGGCTCAAGAACCAGTTCTGACAGATCGAGAAGTCAAATCCAATATAAAGAGCTTCCGCAAACAGGCTGATAGAAACCGCAGATCAGGTGAGTATCAAAAAGCCATGGCCGGATCTGCTCAGCTATTGCCCCTCATCGCTCGGATAAGCGGTCGGCAATCCAAGGAATATGCAGAGGCCGTTATGATCCATAGCGTGGACTTGATGCGCGTTGGACGAAACAAAGAAGCGGAAAAATTTGTCCGACAAGCACTGAAACTGAATGAAGATATTTTTGGACTTCAAAGTCAAGAAAGTTTGACCGCTTATAATAATCTTGCCGCAAATCTCTTCGGACAAGGGCGGTATGAAGAGGCAGAGCCGATATATCGCAAAAGTTTAGCATTGCGTCAGGAGACGCTGGGCTCAGAGCATCGGGATACAGCATCTTCTCTCTCAAACCTGGCGTTAAATCTGATGATGCAAGGGCGCGATGATGAAGCGGAACCTCTAAACCGTCAGGCCTTTGAGCTGCGCACAAAAATCTTGGGTAGCGAGCATGGCGACACTTTAACCAGCCTAAACAATCTGGCAGGCAACCTCCAGTTGCAAGAGCGGTACACCGAGGCAGAACCACTATTTCGTCAAGTCTTGTCCCTGCGCACGAAATCATTGGGCAAAAAACACCCAGACACTTTGGTCAGTCTTGACAATCTTGCTACGATATTGAGCAAACTGGGGCGTGTAGAAGAAGCAGAACCGCTACATCGCAAGGCTTATACGACGAATATCGAACTGTTAGGGGATAAGCACCCAGATACTTTGATTAGCATGGGAATGCTCGCCAGCAACCTTAACAAGCAACGCAGATATTCTGAAGCTGAAGCGCTTCAAAGGCGTGCAATTAAATATATGATTGAGGTTTTGGGAGAAGCCCATCCAACGACTTTGGCCGCGATGGGGAATCTGGGCTTCACTTTGAATCAAATGGGCAATGACAAAGAGGCGGAAGAAATTTACCGTCAGGTTCTCGCATTGAGAGCCGAAACATTTGGTGAAAACCATCCCGATACCTTATCCTCGTACGGCAACCTTGCTTACAATTTGATAGAACAATTAGATCGCGCTGACCTTGCGATCATTCCCGCTAGAGCGCTGGTAAACGGTTGGCTCGCTCGCTGGAGCGTAAGAGGGAATGATGCCCGAGCAGAGGCTCAGTATCAGCGTGAGATTAAAAGCAAAAAGCACTATTTTACACTTTTGGCGGACGCAGCTTGGATGGCGGCAGAAGCCAATCCAAGCCAGAATGAGCGACTAAGAGAAGAAGCTTTTCGTGCACTGCAACACGCTGTGATGGGCCCCGCATCCCGTGCTGTCGCACATAATGCGGCGAGACGTGCTGCGGAAAACCAAGCTGCCGGATTGGATGAGCTTCTTCGGCAAAGACAATCTCTTGCTAGTGAGTGGCAAACGACAGACACTCTCGTAAACAGGCAATTGACGGCGAGCAACAAGAGCCAAAACAAAAGGCTCATTGCGTTGCGCCAGAAGAAAGCGGGGTTGGCGCAAAAAATTGAGACGATCGATGGCGAGGTTCAGGAAAGTTTTCCTCAATATTTCGCCATGGTCAGGCCAAAACCGCTCACCATCGAAGCAACACGAGCGATGCTTGGACCGGATGAAGCATTTCTCTTGGTCGTACCGGCCGCGCTTGGAACGCATGTTGTGGCGATCAGTGACGACAATATCCAATGGGCAAGATCGGGCTGGAAACGCGACGATATCAATGCTGCAGTCAAACGCTTGCTTTGGGATGTGGGGGCGAATGTAACCGTTAGTCAGGTTCAAGAAGCCAAATGGATGGAAGAAGGTGAAGGCGCTTATCCTTATGACCGTGACACGGCATTCGCGCTTCATCAGCAAATCATCGCGCCGGTATCCGATAGTCTTAAAGGCAAGCGGCATGTTTTTATTGCCGCCGCCGGTTCACTCAGCAGTCTGCCATTTGGTATGCTGGTGGCCGAAAAGCCTGTCGGTGCTGATGGTAACCCAACTATTTTGCGCGGGACCAAATGGTTCGCCGACCGACATGCGCTGGTCCAAATACCATCCTTGCAGTCATTGGAGTTTTTGAGGCGTCCGGTCCCAGCTGACAAGAATGAACTGGATCTCAACAGCTTTATTGGCTTTGGTGATCCAGTGTTGCAGGGCCAATCAAACACGCGAGGGGCAAAGCGCGCAAGAGCAGCTCGCGGCATCCATTCTCAGAAGGCCTATGGTTCGGCTGCTTCGGTTTTTCAGGGAAGCCGTACACGATCTGGTGCTGGAATAGCGGACATCAATGCGTTGGGTAAAATGGCGCGCCTGCCAGGAACTGCATTGGAGTTGGAAGCGATGCGCCTTGCCTTGAAAGCGCCGCAAGCCTCAACTTTCACCGCTGCGCGTGCCAGTGAAAGCAATTTTCGCAATATCGATCTTTCTGGCGTCAATATTTTGGCGCTAGCGACCCATGGACTGCTTGCGGGAGAAATTGAGGGGGCCGTCGAACCCGGGCTGGTCTTTACGCCGCCGACAGAGGCTAGTGAGAGCGATGACGGTTTGCTCACCGCATCTGAAATAGCCGGTCTAAAACTCAACGCCGATTGGGTGATATTGTCGGCATGCAACACCGCCGCTGGCGACGGCAGTGAGGGCGCACCCGGCCTATCCGGACTGTCGCGTTCCTTCTTCTATGCTGGTGCGCGAAATCTGCTCGCTTCGCATTGGCCGGTCCGGGATGATGTTGCTGCTAAAATAACGGTGAGGACGATCGAGATTAAACGCGATAATCCGCAGTACAGCCGAGCAGAGGCGTTTCAGCGGGCAATACAGGAAATTCGGAATGATAGTTCGGCGGACAGCGACAATGATACTTGGGCACACCCCAATGCCTGGGCACCGTTCACGTTGATTGGTGATGGCGCAAAATAGTATATGGCGTCATGAGCCTATGCCCGCATATTGTGATCGGGGATGCGATGGCGCAATTGCTGGAATAGGAATCCGTATGGCTGTGGCTGGGCTCTTTTCATTTAAAGTTGAACAAACGAACCTTAATTACAGTGTACAATTGCCAAAATTTCCATTTTGAAAACTGCGGTCACTGAATATCGTTAGCAACAACGGGGCAGAAATCGATCGGCTCCGGAGGGTCATTTGTTGTCGATGATGTCATCCAACATTTTTCAAACACCGAACAATAGCAAATGTTAAGAGAGACATTGGCAAAGGCATTTTCGATAGTGACAGACTGTATTTTGGAGTTTTTGCTATCGTTCCAGATCAACCCAAATGGATTAATACTATCGCCGGGCGCGAGCGCTCGGCTGCGAAGAGAAGCGCCGAAACGTTGATCAGGCCGCGGAACAGAATCGGGAAGCTTATCTTGCAAAGTCTCCCACGAACTCAAATTTTCTTCTCCATCGGTCAGCTGCGCCGAGTGCAATATAGCTGGGCCAACACCAGAATTTTTAACGGCAAATTCAAAGGTAAAGCTGCTGTCTGTCGACTGCGTATTCTGATCAATGGTCAATATCGGCCAAACGGAAGCGTGCTGTTGCTTGCTCGTCGCATCTGCCTGAGAAAGTGCCGCGTATAAAGCAATAACGCCGGTGCTAACGCCAACGATCGATAATATTGCATGCATGATCGAAATTCGGAATAGGGTGCGCTTTATCCAGCTTTTGTCTTCTCCGCTCAATTGCAAGCCAGGGCCACTATCTTCCTCAATCGCCATAATATTCCTCGGCTTTCGTGCATGCAAAAAGCTTGGAAATTAAGACTACGGATAGAGGGCTTTTTACGCAACCCTGTTGGCGCTAACGTATAGCGACCACGTTACGCCGTGATTCATTGGAACTAGCCAAGCCTTGGATATATAAAAACTCTTGGTGGCGCGACAAGGCGCCGACCAACGGTCGATTGTAAATGCTTGGCGTAGATTGGTTTCGGTTTTACGCCTGTCTGGCGTCCAACAACCGTTATTCGGATTAGGCAGCCCTAATAGTCAAACCGTTCTTTCAGACTATCGCGCGCCGCCCGATATTCTTCTGTAAACTGATCGACCATATCTTGCACGCTCATCACATCGTTGATCAGGCCGATTCCCTGACCGCAGCCCCAAATGTCTTTCCAGGCTTTTTTCTCGGTATTGCCGCCGGAACCGAAGTTCATGGTTTTATAATCGCCTTGCGGAAGATTGTCCGGGTCCAGGCCAGCGCTTTCGATGGACTGGCGCAGGTAATTGCCCTTCACGCCGGTAAACAGGTCTGAATAGACGATGTCTGATGCTTTGCCTTCGACGATGCCATCCTTGTAGCCCTGGTCCGCATTGGCCTCTTTGGTAGCGATGAAGGCTGATCCGGCATAGCCAAGGTCAGCGCCCATGGCCTGCGCGGCGAGGATGGATGCGCCATTGCCGATAGAGCCGGAGAGCGCCACAGGACCATCGAACCATTCGCGGATCTCTTGCATCAGCGCAAATGGTGACAATGTGCCGGCATGGCCGCCAGCGCCTGCGGCAACCGGAATGAGTCCCGTTGCGCCTTTTTCGATCGCCTTATGGGCAAACCGGTTGTTGATAATGTCATGCAGAGTAATGCCGCCCCAGCCTTTGACTGCGGTGTTTAAATCTTCAATCGCACCCAGCGAGGTGATGATGATCGGCACTTTCCATTTCGCGCAAGTCGCCATGTCCTGATCGAGCCGATCATTGGATTTGTGGACGATCTGGTTGACCGCAAAAGGGGCTGCCGGCTTGTCAGGATTGTCTCGGTTCCATGCGGCCAGTTCTTCAGTGATCTGATGAAGCCATTCGTCCAGCATCGACTGTGGGCGGGCGTTGAGGGCAGGGAAGCTTCCGACAATGCCAGCCTTGCACTGTGCAATCACCAGCTCCGGTCCGGAAATGATGAACAATGGAGAACCGATAAGCGGCAGGCGAAGATTGTCTAAGATGGCTGGTAAAGTCATGGAAACCCCAAATTTGAAAATTTATACCGCCGCAATAACCGATGCGGCGGTATATTCTACTGTTATTTCAATTGAACGCTTAAATCCTGTTCACGGCGCTCAGCAGAGCTTCGACAGAGGCGCGGGCAACATCGCTGTTGATCCCGACCCCGTAAAACTCTTTGCCATCGCTGGATTTGCATTCAACATAAGCCGCTGCCTGGGCATCTTTGCCAGAACCCAGAGCATGTTCGGAATAATCTTTGATCTCGAGAGTGATGCCCAGTGCCGTCGAAACCGCATCAACCACGCTGGAAATCAGGCCATTGCCGCGACCGCTGACCGATATTTCGCCATCTGGCCCTTTGATTTTTCCTACAAAAATGCGGTCCGTGCCGGTTTTGCGCTCTTCATAGTCGATCAACGCATATTCTCCGCTGCCGTCCAGATGATAGCGCTTCTGAAACGCGTCCCAGATATCTGTTGATGACAATTCCCGGCTCGTATCATCGGCCAGTTCCTGCACTGTGCGGCTAAAATTGGCTTGCAGGCGCTTGGGCATTTTTAGACCGTAATCCTGTTCCAATATCCAGGCGATCCCACCTTTGCCTGACTGGCTGTTCACGCGGATTACCGCTTCATAGTCACGGCCCAAATCGCGGGGATCAATCGGCAGATAGGGAACGTTCCACATTTCATCATTGCGCTGTTCTTGGGCTGCAAATCCTTTCTTGATCGCATCCTGATGGGAACCGGAAAAGGCCGTAAAGACCAGCTCTCCTGCATAGGGATGGCGGGCTGGAACCGGCAGTTGATTGCAATATTCCACGGTCTTGACGATCTCGTCCATATTGGAGAAATCTAGTTCGGGATCAACGCCTTGCGTGTAAAGATTCAGGCCCAATGTCACCAGATCGACGTTGCCGGTCCGTTCTCCATTGCCAAACAGACAGCCTTCGACGCGATCGGCTCCCGCCATCATACCGAGTTCGGACGCCGCAATGCCAGACCCTCTGTCATTGTGGGTGTGTAGGCTGACCACGACATGTTCGCGTTTGCTGATGTTGGTGCACATCCATTCGACCTGATCGGCATAGATATTCGGAGTGGCAGCTTCCACAGTGGCTGGCAGGTTGAGAATCAGGGGCTTCTCGGCCGTTGGTTCAATGATCTCCATCACGGCTTCCACCACTTCAAGACTGAAATCGAGCTCTGCGGTGGAGAATGTTTCCGGAGAATATTCAAAATGCCAGTCGGTATCGGGATATTTCTCGGCCTGCTCGCGCATTATGGTCGCGCCTTCCCGGGCAATATCCTTGACGCCCTGTTTGTCGAGCCGGAACACGACATCGCGCCAGGCAGGAGAGACCGCATTGTAGAGATGGACAATCGCCGCTCGCGCGCCTTCCAGGCTGGCAAAGCTGGTTTCGATCAGGTCACGGCGGGACTGGGTAAGGACTTGCACCATGACGTCATCCGGTATCTTTCCGGATCTGACGAGGCCGCTGATAAAGTCAAAGTCGGTGGCGCCGGCAGATGGGAAACCCACCTCGATTTCCTTGATCCCGATATTGACCAGAAGATCGAAAAAGCGCTGCTTTTTCTCGGCATCCATCGGATCGATAAGCGCTTGATTGCCATCGCGGAGATCGGTGGAGAGCCAGCGGGGCGCCTTGTCGATGGTGCGCGAAGGCCATTGCCGGTTGGGCAGGTCAATCTGCGGGAAAGGACGATATTTTTGTGACGGGTTCTGGTGCATGTCTTCACTCTTATGCTGCTGGAAGATGCGCGCAAGGCACAAATTCGCTGGTTTTGCTTATAATATTTGGAAAATCATCCCTTAGGCGGGGTGCTGCGCCATTCTGGCAGCATCATCGATACGCCTAAGGGCGTATAAGTCGTAGTAGCAAAAGAGCTTGTGACCGTGTCATGCGGACGGTTTTATCTGGGCCGTAAAATAAATCAACCTCCGCGAGAGTTTTTTTTGATCCTGTGAAACCTTTTTGACCGACCGACCGAAACTTGCATGAATGTAACGAGACTATGACAGACTATCCCCCATTGAAAATCTGGATTTTGAGAAGGAAATCGAAATGAAATCATCGCTGATCGCAATCGCATTTTTGGCTGCTGGTGTTACAGCTTGTTCCGCCGAGCCGGCCTCAACCGCAGACGCGACCGAAGTTGCTGCGGCTAATTCGGGTTTGATCGCCGACCTTGGTGGCGAACCAGAAGGGCCCATCTACACAAAAAATCAGGGCGAGACGCTTGCGCTGTCCGGATATGACGCGGTTAGCTATTTCAGCGACGAAGCACCCGTCAAAGGCAGCGGTGATTTCCGCGTGCGGTATCAGGGTTATGACTATCAGTTTGCCTCCGCCGAAAACGCGGCCATGTTCCAAACGGACCCAGCGAAATATGCACCACAATATGGCGGCTATTGCGCCTGGGCCATAGGTGCCAATGACGCGCTCGCACCAGGAGACCCGGAGGTCTACAAGATTGTCGATGGCAAGTTGTATCTCAATTTCAGCGAAGATGTCGCCAAGCGCTGGCAGGTTGATATCCCTGGCTTCATCGTGAAAGCGGATAAAAATTACCCAACCCATGACGCGAGTGAACATTATACAAGCTAGAGCGAGTAGACCCAAGCTTAAGAGAAGACGGCGGGAGGATTCCTGCCGTCTTTTCGTTTGTAATGGCAATTTATTAAAGTTGGTGCTCTAAAGTCGTATCAAACGATCAACTGGAAACCGCGAATGTATCGCATAGTCTACATGAGTCGGCCAACCCGCGAAATGAATATCGAAGATGCGGGTGATCTTCTGAGCCGTGCTGAGAAAAACAACGAGCGCAACGGTATAACCGGAATATTGATCCACGATCGTCGCAGATATCTTCAATATCTGGAAGGTGATGAAGCCAAGGTTGAGGAAACTTTTGCCCGGATTTCAATAGATCGGCGTCATCAGGCTGTCATTCGCTTGAAAAGCGGAACCATCAGCCGTCGGCAATTTCCCGGATGGGCAATGGCATCCAAGCTGGTTGCCGATGATGAAAGCCTAACCAAGGTCGTCACACGATTGGTAGAAGATTGTGATCCTGATGTGGCGGAGGAACTACTGAAATTTGCAAAAGCCCGGGACGAGGCGACCTCGACTGAGGCCGCCCGTCCAGATCGGACCTAGTTCTTTTCTTTGTCAACCAGTTGATTGGCACCAATCCATGGCATCATAGCGCGAAGCTCTGCACCGGTTTTCTCGATCGGATGCGCTTCGGCCTGTTTGCGGGCTGCTTTCAGCTCTGGCTGCCCTGCACGGTTGTCGAGGACGAAGTCTTTGACGAAACGACCGGATTGAATATCTGCCAATACACGCTTCATTTCCGCTTTTGTTTCGTCCGTGATGATCCGTGGGCCGGTTGTAATATCGCCATATTCTGCGGTGTTGGAGATGGAATAGCGCATGTTCGCAATTCCGCCTTCATAGAGCAAATCGACGATCAACTTTGTTTCGTGCAGACATTCGAAATAAGCCATTTCCGGAGCGTAGCCCGCTTCGGTCAAGGTTTCGAAACCGGCTTGAATGAGGTGGGTGATGCCACCGCAAAGCACGGCCTGCTCACCGAAGAGATCGGTTTCGCATTCTTCGC
This sequence comes from Parasphingorhabdus sp., assembly GCF_039982395.1. Lineage (GTDB taxonomy): Bacteria > Pseudomonadota > Alphaproteobacteria > Sphingomonadales > Sphingomonadaceae > Parasphingorhabdus. The sequence continues at coordinate 363,742 of NZ_JBDWYO010000006.1, read as the reverse complement.
GGAAGTTGGTTTCAATGATGCCTGACCGACCACCGCCAACGCCCGACGCGTAAGCGAGGGCAACATCATGGGCATTGCCGGATACGTCACGATCGATCGCGATCAGGCAAGGAACACCACCGCCGCGCTGATATTCGCTGCGTACTGTGTGACCAGGGCCCTTTGGAGCGATCATGATGACATCCAGGTCTTCGCGGGCTTCAATCAAGCCGAAATGGATGTTGAGACCATGGGCGAAGGCGAGGGCGGCGCCCTGTTTCATATTCGCGTGCAGATCGTCGGCATAAATGGCCGCCTGATGCTCATCGGGGGCGAGGATCATGACAATGTCCGCCCAAGCAGCAGCGTCCTGATTGGTCATCACCTGGAAACCGGCTGCTTCAGCCTTTTTGGCCGTTGCCGAACCAGCGCGCAGGGCGATGGCGACATCTTTGACACCGCTGTCACGGAGGTTCTGGGCATGGGCGTGACCCTGGCTACCGTAACCAACAATCGCGATTTTTATCCCGGTGATCAGGCCGAGGTCAGCATCGGCGTCATAATAAACTTTCATTTTTCTTCCTTAACTTTCAGATGATTGCGAATAGGGTTAGGGCGCCCACTGCGGCCAGCATCGGCCAACCGATATGTTTGCCCTTGGTAATAATGGCATCATAAATGCCAGAGATTAGGAACGCCGACCCGGTAACGGCCAGCAAGGCGATATCGGCTTCGGCAAAATTATAGGCGGACTTGGCCAGTATAAAAGTCGCAATCAGGCCCAATATACTGGTGAAATGCCATGCAAAGCGGATTACCTGTTTTGCGAGATCATTGCTCATGACGCCGTCATTGGAATGGACCAATGGACCAATCAGGCGTTTTTCTCCAACGATGGAATGGACGAGCAGAGTCGCAAAGCCCAATATCGCAGCAATTGTGAGCAAAATCTCGCTCATGCAGTGTCTGGCCCCCGGCCGATCGCAACAACGCCGGTGCGGCCAACTTCGACCAAGCCAACTTCGCGCATCAGACCAACGAATGTTTCAATTTTTTCCGGAGCCCCGGTGATCTCAAACACAAAGCTATCGGTTGTCGCATCGACAACACGCGCGCGATAAATATCCGCTAGACGCATAGCTTCGATACGATTTTCACCCTTACCGGCGACTTTCACCAAGGCCAGTTCTCGTTGCACGTGCGGCCCGGATTCGGTCAGATCGCGAACGCTATGCACTGGAACCAACCGATCGAGCTGCGCAATAATCTGTTCGATGACATGCGGCGGACCATTGGTAGCGATGGTGATCCGGCTGATTGCATGATCTTCGCTGATATCTGCCACCGTCAGGCTTTCGATATTGTAACCGCGGGCCGTGAACATACCGGCGATACGCGCCAAAATGCCGGCCTCGTTATCAACAAGTACAGCCAAAACATGGCGTTCGACAGCTTCTTCATGAATATGCATCAGACAAGAGCCTTTGCTTGGTCGTCCATGGTGCCCTTTACGTCGGCTTCGGTGAGAAGCATTTCGGTATGGGCCGCGCCGGACGGGATCATCGGGAAACAATTGGCGAGTTTCGCTACTCTGCAGTCGACAATGACAGGGCCGTCGGTATCGAGCATTTTCTGGATGCCAGCCTCTAGATCGGTAGGTTCCTCGATGCGAATGCCGGTCCAGTCATAGCTTTCCGCCAATTTGACAAAGTCTGGAAGGCTGTCGCTATAACTGTTTGAATAACGGCTTTCATAGGTCAGCTCCTGCCATTGGCGGACCATGCCCATATATTCGTTGTTGAGGATGAATATCTTCACCGGCAAGCGATATTGGGTTGCTGTGCCAAGCTCCTGAATGTTCATCTGGATAGATGCTTCACCGGCAATGTCGATGACCAAAGCATCAGGGTTGCCGAGTTGGGCGCCAATGGCTGCGGGCAAACCGTAGCCCATCGTGCCCAAGCCACCACTCGTTAGCCACTTATTGGGGGTGTCGAAGTCGAAATGCTGGGCTGCCCACATCTGATGCTGGCCGACTTCAGTGGTGATGATCGGGTCACGCTTGTGGGTGGCCTCCCACAATTTGCGAATGGCATCCTGCGGCATGATTTCTTTTTTGCTGGCAGGATAGTCCAGGCAGTTTGTTGCGCGCCAGCCCTGAATGCGAGACCACCATTCTGCATAGTCTGGCTTGGTAAAGCGACGGCCTTTTAACACTGCGATAATTTGTTCCATCACCCGGCCAACATCGCCAACAACCGGCAGATCGACCCGGATGGTTTTGTTGATGGACGAACGGTCGATATCAACGTGGATTTTCTTGCTGTTCGGAGAGAAGGCATCGAGGCGACCGGTGATCCGGTCATCAAAACGCGCACCAAGGCAGACAACCAGGTCGGCCTTGTTCATCGCCATATTGGCCTCATATGTACCATGCATGCCTAGCATACCCAGCCAATTGTCCGCCGAAGCGGGATAGGCGCCAAGTCCCATCAGGGTCGAGGTGACCGGGCAACCGAGCAATTCTGCCAGTTCCCGAAGCGTCTCGCTGGCTTTTGGTCCACTGTTGATGATACCGCCACCCGTATAGAGGATAGGCGCCTTGGCATTCATGATCATTTCCGCGGCGCTATTGACTGCTTTGAAATCGCCTTCGGCCTGGGGCGCGTAGCGGGTATTTGTCTTAGTGCCATTGCGACTATATTCAGTCGCCGCAACCTGCACATTCTTCGGAATGTCGATGACCACCGGACCAGGGCGACCCTGAGTGGCGATATGAAAGGCTTCCTGAACGACTTGCGCCAAATCAGAAGGTTTCTTCACCAGATAGTTATGTTTCGTACAATGTCGTGTGATCCCGATCGTATCGGCTTCTTGAAAGGCATCGGTGCCAATCAAATTGGTTGCGACCTGACCGGTGATGACAACCATCGGAATGCTGTCCATCAACGCGTCTGTAATACCGGTGACGGCATTGGTCGCTCCAGGGCCTGATGTCACCAATACGACACCGGGCTTTCCGGTAGAACGGGCATAGCCCTCTGCAGCATGGGTGGCGGCTTGCTCATGACGGACAAGAATATGCTTGATTTTGGGATGTTCATATAGAGCATCATAAATGGGAAGCACAGCGCCGCCAGGATAACCGAAAACGGTATCCACGCCTAGATCCAGCAAGGTTTCAACCAATATGTCGGCGCCGCTTTTTTCGGCCACATCATGCTCCATAAGCTGTCTGTTTTGCACTGTTTGCCAGCCATGATGCACCGCAACACAATAGGCAAGGCTTAGTTAATTCGGGGCTCGCTACATATCCTATTATATTATGTCAAGGACTTTTAGCGTAATATAGTTTCAATTATGCTGTCTATATCATTATTAAATGACCCTTCGATGCGCATCCATTCTGATGGGCTTTGATTGCGGAACCAAGTATATTGGCGCTTTGCATATTGTCGCGTTGCTGTTTTTGCCTGCTCCAAAGCGGCTTCTTCGCTGATATCGCCGGCCAGCCATTTCGCGAGTTCCGATACACCGATTGCTCGCATGACGGGTAGATTTGACGGCAGTTTGCGAGAAATGAGGCGTTGCACCTCTTCTAACGCGCCCATGTCGATCATTTGATCAAATCGCAGGTCGCAGCGCTCATAGAGCCATTCCCGTGGTGGCAAGAGAACCAAGGGGTGCAATTGGATATTGGCAGCAATGCCGCCGGTTTTGTTCTTCTGCCAGTGGTCAAGCGGTTTTCCGGTCGACTGGATCACTTCCAATGCGCGTTGGATCCTTGTAATATCGGCGGCGTTTAATCTTGCAGCGGAAACGGGATCGAGTGTTTGAAGGGCCTGATATGCCTCCAATGCTTCCAGTTTCCTGATTTTCTCGCGGATTTCTGCGTCAATTTCCGGAATTGGAGCGATTCCATCCAACAGCACTCGAACATAAAGACCAGTACCGCCCACCAAAATGGGCAAAAGGTCGCGTTCATGCGCATTCGCGATTGCCGTCTTGGCGTCATTGGCCCAGCGCGCAGCGGAACAGGCTTCGCTGCCATCAATATAGCCGAAAAGCTGATGCTCGATGCCGTCCATCTCCTGTTCGGTTGGACGAGCGCTTAGGACAGTGAGGTCACTATAGACTTGTGCACTATCGGCATTGATGATCACCGAGGGTTGCTTTTTGGCAATGTCCAGTGCCAATGCGGATTTGCCGCTGGCCGTCGGTCCAACGACCAGCGCAACATTCTGGTCCTGTTTCGGAGAAATTATGTTCATCGCGACGCTCATAGCAAAAGAATCTCTGAATGAGAGAGATATTCAGTCTGCCCTTGCTAGCTTAAACGAAGCCGGCGCCACAACCACGCGTCAGTCGGATCTGATCGACGGTCGAGTGATAGACTTTTTCTTCGACGGGGACCCCGTCGCTGCGCGCGCGCATCTTGAAAAAATTGGGGGCCAGATAGACATTGCGGTGCAACCGGAGTCAAATCGGATCAAAAAATTGCTGATTTCCGACATGGACAGCACCATGATCACTGTTGAATGCATTGACGAGCTTGCGGACTATGCCGGGATAAAGCCCCAAATCGCTGAAATCACCGAGCGGGCAATGCAGGGTGAACTGGATTTTGCCGAAGCTCTTCATGGCAGAGTGGCGCTGCTTAAGGGACTGGATAGCGCAGCCATCCAGCAATGTTTGGGTGAACGGGTCAAGACAATGCCGGGCGCGGAGACCCTTGTTCAGACCATGGTCGGCTCTGGCGCTGCGACGATTCTGGTGTCAGGCGGATTCACAAAATTTGCCAAACCTGTCGCGCAAGCCATTGGATTTGAATCGTTTCATGCAAATGTCCTAGGCGAAGAAGACGGGGCTTTGACCGGTATTCTCGACGGACCGATAGTCGACTCGGCTCGCAAAGATGAATTGTTGCAGTCTATCTCCCAGTCTGCTGATATTCCCTTGGCGCTGTGCATGGCGGTAGGTGATGGCGCGAATGATATTCCGATGTTGCAACGAGCAGGCCTAGGCGTTGCTTATCACGCCAAGCCCAAAGCAGCACAAGCGGCTGATGTTGCGATCAATCACAATGATTTGACCGCTCTGCTGTATATCCAGGGAATTTCTGCGGATCAGTGGTCTCGCAAGTAAACAGCGTCTAACGCCGTTTTACAATGCAATCATTGCCCGAGGCTTTGACGCTGTTGCACATGGATCCAGCTTGCGCCCGGGTTGCAAAAGGCCCGGCCTGCAAGCGCGTGATTCCACCGGCTTTGACCAGATAGGGCTGCAATCCCGACAAAGCGGATATTCTGCCTTCTAGATTGTTCCACAGATTTTTGGCTTTGTTCTCGTCGCTAAAAGCGCCGAGCTGCACGCGCCAGTCACCGCTTGTCGCAACCCGCACCGGTGCGCTAGCCGCAGCAGGAACTGAAGCGGCAGGATTTGGTCCAGACGCGTAAGTTGCGCCCGGCGTAATCGGGCTGGGCGCTGGCGTTGGGTTTGGCATAGCCGGGCGGGATGGTGGCAGTTGGGCGGTTTGCAAGGCTCCAGTCGACTGTGTCGGTCGCAGGCCACCGACCTGTGCGGTCCTGACTCGCTTCTCGTCTTGCTCCATTTGACCGGCCAATGCGATCGAACGACGCCGATCCTCGACTGGAATGAAGCGATCCATCTGGGACAGGTTGGACGTGGCCTGCGGGAGGCCTTGCGCTGATGCACGGGTCATAAGTGCATATGCCTTGACCCAATCCTTTTCTACGAAGTCCCCATTAAAGTGACCGGTCCCGAGAACATATTGTGCTCTTGGCTCCCCGCGTTGAGCTGATGCTTGCAGATAAGGCAGAGCTTCACTGCGGCGATTATTCTGGAAGAGCACCAGTCCATAATTGTCATTCGCCTGGAGATGCCCTTTGTCGGCGGCGCTTTTATACCATTTCTCTGCCTGATTCATGTCCTTGGGAACGCCACGGCCAAGCTTATAGGCTTGCGCCAGATTAAACTGTGCATCAGCATCGCCATTGTTCGCAGGACCGCGCCATTCCTTAATAGCGGTTTGAAAATCACCACGCCCCCAAGCATCGACGCCGGCTTTTACATCAGCCAAGGCCGGTGTTGCCACCAGCGCAAGCGCTAAACTGAGCATTGGAACGATGGAGCGGTTGGCCTTCTTCATGGAATATTCCTTGGTAATCAATTTACAAAAACAGCGCGATGCTAGCCAGTTGCGCATTGCTAAACTGCTGTGACTCTTCAAGTCTAGCAAAAAAAAGAAGACCATTCATGAATTTCCGGTCGAAGCAATGTAAACTTTTTTTCACCAAGGTAAAATTCTCTCGGTTCTCGTTAACCCTATTTTAGCGCTGTTCTGTCACAAAAGCATCCGAATAGAGTTTTTTAGGCAATTTCTGCCGCGAATGAACAAGGGGAATAGCGTGCGAGTTCTAGCGATGGCTTCGCAAAAAGGCGGTTCCGGCAAAACAACATTGTCGGGTCATCTTGCTGTACAGGCTCAACTGGCCGGGGCAGGTCCCGTTGTGCTAATCGACATTGATCCGCAAGGTTCTCTGGCAGATTGGTGGAACGAACGGGAAGCTGAACTACCGGCATTTGCGCAAACAACGGTATCGCGACTGGCTTCCGATCTGGCCATTTTGCGTCAGCAGGGCTTCAAACTTGCCGTTATTGACACACCGCCAGCTATTACGATGGCCATTCAAAGTGTCATATCGGTGGCCGAACTCATTGTTATTCCGACACGTCCAAGCCCGCATGATCTCAGAGCCGTCGGCGCAACCGTCGATCTGTGTGAACGCGCAGGCAAGCCTCTTCTCTTCGTGGTGAACGGCGCAACGCCGAAAGCCAAGATTACTTCCGAAGCGGCGGTTGCACTGTCACAGCATGGCACTGTTGCGCCTATCACCGTTCATCACCGCACCGATTTTGCCGGATCGATGATCGATGGCCGTACCGTCATGGAAGTCGATCCCAAAGGCCGTTCGGCTCAAGAGATAGTCCATCTTTGGACCTATATCTCCGACCGGCTTGAGAAAAATTTCCGCAGAACAATTTTCAGCGCCCCGGCGATGGCACAGAATGTCAATCCAGGGATCCAACGGCCAGGCGGCAATTTTGGTCGCCGGGTAATTGGTTCGTGATCGGAGAGGCTGAAAAAATGAGTGAACCAAAACCATTAGCGTCTCTTTCATCCAGCTTACTGGCTCGAAAAGGCGGAGCAAAGCCGGCGATGCGTCGTCAGGGCTTTACCAATTTTCCTGATAATATGTCAGAGGATGAGGGTGATACGCATGAAGATCTAGGATGGAATGATATGGGTTATGATGTTGACCCTGATCATGAAGCTCATCCGATTGATCCCGTTCACCATAATCCGTTGGCTGGCGCAATTCCAAATCCTGGCTCTGCCGTCAGAGAGCAGCAGGAAGAAATAGCCGCCAAACTCGGTCAGAAACAACCAGATGCGGTTGAGCCTGTAACGGCGAAACCAGAAACAGCCGGTGCACCTGTACCGCTTTCGATATCCCGCGAAGTTCAGCCACTGGCTGAAAATTCTGCGGTCTTGGAAGCAGCAAGACAGCATAAACGGGTAACCAAGAAATCCCGTCCGGCAACCAAGTCCAGGACACGCAAGGCCAAAACAGCTTTTACCCTGCGACTGGATCCGGAACGACATTTGAAATTGCGACTGGCGACGGCGGTGCAAAACGTCTCGGCACAACAATTGGTAACCAAAGCTGTGGACGAATATTTGAGGACTATCCCCGAATTAGTCGACTTGGCCGAACGCGTTCCGTCGCGTGGGGCTGCATAACAGGGTTTGAATTTAATTTTGTACGGATACGACTGACTTTTATTGCGAGGGCATAGAAATGAAACGCGATGTGATTTTGAAAATGGCTGCTTCCTCCATGGTGTTCACCACCGTGTTGACCGGTTGTGGCCCCTTTGGCGGCGGTTCTACCGCATCCGTGTCGAGCAAACCGGCAACGGTGAAAGACGGTGCCAAATATGCCAAAAAAGCCAAAAAGGCACTGGCCAAAGGCAAAACGGAAGCGGCTATTACATATGCCGAACGTTCGGTTGCCGGCGTTGGCAGTGATCCTGAAACACGCGCTCTTCTTGGGCAAGCCTATCTGGCCGCTGGTCGCCTGGCTTCTGCCGAACGCAGTTTTCAGGATGCCATGGAACTTGGCAAGCTGGATGCTCGTACGATCCTGAGCCTCAGCCTCGCGCAATTGGGTCAAGGCAAAGCCAGCAAGGCCAAAGCGCTTGTCGTTAACAATCGCCAATATATTCCAGCCGCTGACTATGGTCTCGCTTTGGCGCTTTCGGGCGATAGCAAGACCGCCATTGAAGTTCTTGAGCAAGCTATTCGGGAATCCAATGTCACAGGCCGTACCCGTCAGAACCTCGGTCTGGCATATGCTTTGGATGGTCGTTGGAAAGAAGCAAAAGTGATGGCTGTTCAGGACGTGGAACCAGCATCGGTTAATGATCGAGTTATGCAATGGGCCCAAATGGCTCGACCCGGTGCGTATAAAACGCGTGTTGCGACTTTGCTCAATGTGACTCCAGTCGCGAATGATCCAGGCCAGCCGGTTCAACTGGCGCTCAATCCATCCGCAGTGCCAGTCAGTGTTGCTGCGTCTTCGGAAGAAGATTACGGACGGGAAGTCGCGAGTTTTGATCGCAATGTTCCTTTGCCAGCAATTGGACCAGCACCTAGAGCTGAAAGTGACGTGGATTTTCTTGCAAAAGAAAATAATGTTAAAGTGGCGGCAGTCTCCGCTCCTGTCAAAAAACCGGCCGCGGTTCCTGCCAGCAAAAGCGTACCGGTTCCAGCGAGCAGCGCAGCCGCTCCGGTATCTGCAAAAGTTCCGGTGATCAGGGCCGAAACCAACCCAACCCGGGTGGCCCCGAAAACAAAATTTGTGGTGGAAACCAGTCGGGCTACTCCGATCGGTACCTCTGCTCAGCCTGTCCTGCAAAGGGTGTCATACAAGCCAGCGGTCAAATCGGTTAAGAGAGCCCGGTCGACTTCTGGTAGCCATTTGGTGCAATTGGGCGCATTTTCTTCTCCTGAAGGCGCCAAACGCGCTTGGGGAATCTTATCCGCGAAGAACAGTGATTTGAAATCGTTTGAATATGCCAGCTCGCGGATTAGCGTGAACGGTAAAACGCTCTATCGCTTGGCAGCTATCGGCTTTGGCAATGCACAAACGGCAGAAGCTATGTGTGTCGGCATTAAAGCAAAAGGCGGCAGCTGCATTGTGCGGCATACGAAAGGCGTCAAAAGAGTCGCGCCAACCCGTATGGCCAGTCGTGCGCCGAAAAAGCTAGCTTCGCGCTAATATCTTCCAAATTCTTTAAAGGCGGCGGGCTAACAAGCTCTGCCGCCTTTATATATTGCGGTAACGCGGCCCTGGACGGGTAGCCCGTCAAACGGGGTGTTGCCGGCGGCAGCGGCCATCTTGCGGGTATCGACTTGCCACGGACTATCCTCGTCGATCAAGATGAAGTCCGCTTCATAGCCAGACCGTAGCAAGCCAGCATCAACGCCCAAAATTTTTGCCGGATTGGTCGATAGAAGCTCAAATAGCCGGCCGATAGAAATCGTGCCATCGCGGACCAGTGTGAGCGAGAGAGCGAGCAGCGTCTCCGCGCCAGCCATGCCCGGGGCGGCTTCTGCATAAGGTAGTCGTTTGTCTTCTACACCTCGCGGATCGTGGCCGGAAGCGATGACGTCGATTGTGCCATCCTTAACAGCGGCAATGCAGGCCAGACGATTGTCTTCGCTTCTAAGGGGAGGGGAAAGACGGGTGAAAGTCCGAAAATCGCTGATCGCGATATCCGACAAGAGAAGATGGGCAGGTGTAATCCCGCAGGTAACAGAAAGGCCCTCCGATTTGGCAGCACGGATGATATCCAAGCCGTCAGCCGTTGTCACTTGACGAAAATGCACATGGGCGCCGGTTTCGCGAACAAGCGCGATATCACGGGCGATTGATATGGTTTCAGCGGCGGCAGTGGCGCTGGACAATCCCAGTCGGGTGGCGGTTTCACTCTCGGTGGCCACTGCACCATCGGTCAGGCTAGCATCCTCGCTGTGCACCAACAGCGGCAAATCGAGTGATTTACAATATTGCAGAATTTTCAGCATGAGGCTGCTATTCGCAATCCACTCTCTGCCAGTGGCAACCGCTTTGGCGCCGGACCGTTTCATCAACCCGATCTCTGCTATCTGCATGCCTTCCAAGCCTTTGGTTGCGGCAGCAATGGGATGAGACCAAAGGTCCGGTTTTCCTTCTACGGCATTATGTTTGATCATCGCGGGCAAATCGAGGACAGGGGCTTGATCGGGCATTAGCGCTGCGCGGGTGATTCCACCGAAGTGAAAGGCCGGTTTGTCGATCGCGAAAACACCAAGGTCGACAATGCCAGGAGCCAAAATTCTGCCTTTGCAGTCGATTTGTGCTTTTGTTTCGGTTGCAGCAGAATCTCCAACCTCCAATATACGATCATCTTCTATCAGCAGCGTGCCTGATCTGGGCTCTCCTTCATCGGGAAGAACCAAGCGCGCATTGGTAAACAACTGAGTCATGACCAATCCTCCACACCGCGAGACTTGCGGGTCAGCACATCCAGGCAGGCCATTCGCACAGCAACTCCCATTTCGACTTGTTCGGTAACACTGGAATGATCCAGATCATCGGCGACATCGCTATCAATCTCGACTCCCCGATTCATCGGGCCAGGATGCATCACGAGCGCATTCGCTTTCGCGAGCTTTAACCGTTCGCGTGTTAATCCATAAAGATAGTGATATTCGCGGGGGCTAGGGATGAAGTCGCCATTCATCCGTTCATTCTGCAGACGGAGCATCATGACGACGTCGCTCCCTTCAAGGGCTTCGTCAAAATTGGTAAACACTTCGACGTTAAACCGATCAAGAGCGGCGGGAAGGAGGGAAGGCGGCGCACAGACCCGGACTTTGGCTCCGAGCGTTGTGAGGCAATAGATATTTGATCTGGCGACTCTGCTGTGCATGACGTCGCCGCAAATGGTGACGGTAAGGCCGCTGATGTCGCCTTTGCGGCGCTGGATGGTCAGTGCGTCTAGAAGTGCCTGCGTGGGATGCTCATGACTGCCATCGCCGGCGTTGAGAACCGGACAGTCCACCTTGTCGGCGATCAGTCGTACGGCACCGGAACTGCCGTGGCGGATCACAATGGCATCTGCCTTCATTGCGTTTAATGTGACCGCTGTATCAATCAAGGTTTCGCCTTTTTTGACGCTCGATTGTGCCGCATGCATATTGACCACATCCGCGCCCATGCGCTTCCCGGCAATCTCGAAAGACAGCAAAGTCCGTGTGCTATTTTCGAAAAAGGCGTTGATGACAGTCAGGCCGTCCAACCGGTTCGCATGTTTGCTGGATTTTTTGTTGAGATCGACCCATTGTTTGGCCTCTTCCAACAGAAATAATATCTCCCAGGGGTGTAGCCCCGCGATACCCAATAGATGGCGATGAGGGAATGCATCCGACCCTGCGGGGAACGGTTGCGACGATGTTGTTTCTATCGATGTCATTAAAGCGGGTGCTATAGAGCCATCATTCCAGCGCGGCAAGCCTGTCTATCGCTCCCTGCAAAATATATGCTGCCGCCATTTTATCGACGACCCGGGCCCGTTTTTTGCGGCTGACATCAGAAGCGATCAAGTCGCGGGTCACAGCCTGGGTGCTCCAACGTTCGTCCCAAAGCAAAATAGGGAGGCCCAGCGGCTTTAGATTTTGCGCAAAAGACCGGGCTGCCTGCGTTTGCTGGCTTTGGCTGCCATCGAGATTGAGGGGCAAGCCAGCAACAAGGCCAACAATATTCTGTTCGACAATCACGGTTTTGATGCGGTCCAGATCTTTGGAGAATTTGCGACGCTCGATCGTTTCTGCCGCTGTCGCAAAGGTCCAGTTTGAATCACATAGAGCCATGCCGACTGTCTTTGTCCCGATGTCCAGGCCGAGCAACCGACCGCAATTGGGCAGAGCTTGGCTAAAGGCCGAGACGTCATCCGAGATTAACGTGCCAGAAATGCTGTCATCCTCCGGCCCGCGTCCGCGCGCACATTGGTCCAGAACAGGTTATAGTCATAAACATGATAATTGTTGCCGGGCAAGGCATAGGGGCCGAGGTCTGGTGGGTCTCCGATTAGCAGAAATCCTCGATCGTCGCATTTCGCGGGAACCGCTCCAGTGATCAAGGTACCGTCGCTTAACTTTTCATTGGGCACTAAAGTTCCAAGATTGGCCGCCGCTTCGGCAGACGTATTGATATCGCCATTGATCGGATTGCTGCACAATAGCTTCGTACCTTTGCGCGGCTGGCCATTGAAACCGATGGTCATGTCGTAGACTTGAATGATTCTACCATATTCTGCTGGTTCGGCAAAGCTGTGCCAACTCATTATACAGCGGGTCTGATCGGGCGCTTCGCAGATATCCAGGCCCATTTCCGGAATGTCGGTATCGACAGAGACCGGCCAGCCGACCACGTAGGCTGCGACTATTCTGTTCGCGAGCGGTGTTCCCGCAACCCGGTCTTTGAGTAAATTTGTCAAATGCAAGCTGCCTTGGCTGTGTCCGGCCAGAATGATCGGCTGATCTCCAGGAATTGCCGACGAAAAATGGTCAAATGCCATCAGAACATCCTGATAGGCAGCATCCAAGGCTTGCTGACCTTCCGGTTTTTCCGTCAGAAAGGCTCCCATTGTGGCTTGCCGGTAGCGCGGTGCCCAAATTTCGCCAATTGCGTTAAAAGTACTAGCCTGACCACGCAGAAATATGCGGGCACGGGCCTGTGATTCTTGATGGTCTAGTGGCGCATTCCAGCGATTTCTTTTTATGAATGAAGTGGGATGAACAAAGAAAACTGCAGCTTTTTTGTCGACTGGCTGCATTGCCTCTGGATCCGCAAAGCCTTTGGGAAGCCAAAGTGCAGGGTTGCCTTTCACCAGTTCGGGGCGAGCGAGCCACATGCCGGTGTCGGCATATACATTGGTTTCGAGAATTTCTTGGGCTGTGAATTCGGTGTCGGGCACCAGCGCTACTTCTAGAAGATCTTCTCCATAGATGCGGTAAACGGACGCACCTGCGAGCACGAGAACGAACATGCAGACAACAAAATATAAAAATTTACGGGCCAAAATCTACTCCAAGTCGATGGCTAGGGCCTCAATCCGCTTGAAGCCGCTTCGCGCCAGTGCTAGCGGCGCTCGGTACACAATTTAATTCCGAAATACCCGAAAAAAGATGAACTGAAAAAGAATGAGTCATGTCAATCGATAAGGATACTGTCAAAAAAATCGCAAATCTCTCCAGGATTGCGATTACCGATGCCGAGGCCGATGCCTTTGTGCCCGAGCTCAACCAGATCTTGGGTTGGGTCGATCAACTGAGCGAAGTGGATTGTTCGAAGGTGGAGCCAATGACGGCTGTGATCCCGAACAAATTGCGACTGCGCGATGATGTCGTCACGGACGGCAAGATTCGCGAGAAAGTCCTCGCCAATGCCCCGATCGACGAACATGGCTTTTTTGCTGTTCCGAAGGTGATCGAATAATGACCGATATATTTGAACTCGGTATAGCCGATATCCGAAATGGCTTTGCTGGCGGCGATTTTACCGCAACAGAAGTTGCCGAGACCTTCATTGCTCGTGTGAGTGCGGCAAAGTCGCTCAATGCCTTTCTGGTTGAAACGCCGGAACATGCCCTTGCGGCAGCCGATGCCGCTGACAAAGCAAAGGCATCGGGCGATACACTTGGCAAAATGGCTGGCGTGCCGATTGGCATGAAGGATCTTTTTTGCACAGAGGGCGTTGCAACGACGTCGGGTAGCTTGATTCTGGAAGGCTTTACGCCGCAATATGAATCGACCGTCTCATCGAACCTTTTCAAGGCGGGCGCCGGGATGCTCGGCAAACTGAACATGGATCAGTTTGCGATGGGGTCCTCGAACGAGACCAGCGCATTCGGCAATGTAATCTCGCCCTGGCGGCGCAATGATGGCGGTAATGTCGATCTGGCTCCGGGCGGCTCGTCGGGCGGCAGCGCTGCGGTTGTTTCCGGACGCATTGCGCCCGCCGCAACTGGAACAGACACTGGTGGTTCTATTCGCCAGCCCGCCGCTTTCGTTGGTATTACGGGCTTCAAGCCAACCTATGGCCGCTGCTCGCGCTGGGGCACGATTGCCTTTGCTAGCTCGCTGGATCAGGCAGGTCCGATGGCCCATGATGTTCGGGATTGCGCGATTATGCTGGAATCCATGGCTGGCTTTGATGCGAAGGACTCGACCTCGCTCAACCTGCCTGTGCCGGATTGGGAAGCGGCGCTGAATAGCGACCTCTCAGGCAAGAAAATTGGTATTCCCAAGGAATATCGCGTCGACAATATGCCGGAAGAGATTGATGCGCTGTGGCAAAAAGGCATTGAGATGCTGAAAGATGCCGGGGCGACGATCGTAGATGTCTCGCTGCCGCACACTAAATATGCGCTGCCAGCTTATTATATCATCGCGCCGGCCGAAGCATCGTCCAATCTGTCGCGCTATGACGGCGTGCGGTACGGAATGCGCGACCTGCCGGACGGCGCAGGACTGCAGGACATGTATGCCGCTACCCGCGAAGCCGGTTTCGGACCGGAAGTGAAGCGCCGGATCATGATCGGCACCTATGTGCTCAGCGCAGGCTATTATGATGCCTATTATACCCAGGCGCAGAAAGTTCGGACGCTAATCTCGCAGGATTTCGACAAGGCCTGGAATAGTTGCGATTTGCTGCTGACCCCGACCGCGCCGAGTGCTACCTTCGGACTGGGCGAGAAAAGTGATGATCCGCTGGCCATGTATTTGAATGATGTGTTCACGGTGCCGAGTTCATTGGCTGGATTGCCAGCAATCTCGGTTCCGGGTGGATTGGACGGCAAGGGACTGCCCCTTGGCCTTCAGATCATCGGCAAGGCATTGGACGAACAGGGCGTGTTTAACGCAGGATTGGCATTGGAAGAACGCGCCGGATTTGTAGCGAAACCGGAGCAGTGGTGGTAGAAATGACTGAATCAACATATCTTATACAGGGTGCGACCGGTGATTGGGAGGTCGTAATCGGCCTTGAGGTCCACGCCCAGATCACTTCCGAATCGAAACTCTTTTCCGGTGCTTCCACAGAATTTGGCGCAGAGCCGAATACACAGGTCAGCCTCGTTGACGCGGCCATGCCCGGCATGCTGCCGGTGCTGAACGGCGAATGCGTCCGTCAGGCGGTGCGCACGGGATTGGCGATCAATGCCGAGATCAACAAATATTCGCGCTTTGACCGCAAGAATTATTTCTACGCCGATCTGCCGCAGGGTTATCAGATTTCGCAGCTATACCACCCGATCGTGGGCGAGGGCGTTATCCAGATTTCTCTCGATGAGAAAGATCCCGATGCCCACGGCAAGGCCATTGGGGTCGAACGGATCCATATCGAGCAGGATGCCGGCAAGTTGATGCACGATCAGCATCCGACCATGTCTTATGTCGATCTCAACCGTTGCGGCGTCGCGCTGATGGAGATTGTCTCCAAGCCGGACATGGCATCCCCGAAGGAAGCCGCGGCCTATGTCCGCAAGCTGCGTTCGATTCTGCGCTATGTCGGGTCATGCGACGGCAATATGGAGCAGGGCTCGATGCGCGCCGACGTCAACGTCTCTGTGCGCAAGCCCGGTGATGAGCTTGGTACGCGGACCGAGACCAAGAATGTGAACTCGATGCGCTTCATCCAGCAGGTCATCGAATATGAAGCCCAGCGTCAGGTCGATGTTATCGAGGATGGCGGTGAAGTGGTACAGGAAACCCGCCTGTTTGATACAGACAAGGGTGAAACGCGGTCCATGCGCTCCAAGGAAGACGCGCACGACTATCGCTATTTCCCCGATCCTGATTTGCTGCCGCTGGAACTGGAAGATGATTTCATTTTCGACTGCAAGGCAAGCCTTCCGGAATTGCCGGACGAAAAGCGCGCGCGGTACAAGAAGGTTCTTGGCCTCAGCGCTTATAACGCAGCCGTGCTGACCGCAGAGCATGAAACAGCGCTGTGGTTTGAGGAATTGCTCGAAACAACCGATCAGCCTGAAAAAATCGCCAGCAGCGCGGCCAATTGGGTGACGTCCGAACTATTCGGCGCACTCAACAAGAAAGGCGTCGGCATAGAAGACAGTCCGGTCGCTCCGGCCCAGGCGGCAGAATTGCTAGGATTGGTCGCTGACGGCACGATTTCCGGAAAGATCGCCAAACAGGTGTTCGAGATCATGCTCGAAACCGGTGACGGTGCCGCAAAAATTGTCGAGGAACAGGGTCTCAAACAGGAATCCGACACCGGCGCGATTGAAAAAGTGATCGCCGAAGTGATGGCGGCCAACGAAGACAAGGTCGCCCAATATCGCGACGGCAAGGACAAGCTGTTCGGTTTCTTCGTCGGTCAGACGATGAAAGCAATGCAGGGCAAAGCCAATCCGCAGGTGGTGAATGAGTTGTTGAAGAAGGTGTTGGGATGAATCCTTCACAAACCCCTCTTGCTCTCAACGTACCTTTACGCTAGGCGCGCGGGTCAATCGTACTTCGATAGAGTTTGACGACTTAACTGGGCGGGCGTGGCGGAATTGGTAGACGCGCCAGATTTAGGTTCTGGTATCTTCGGGTGTGGGGGTTCGAGTCCCTTCGCCCGCACCAAGTAAGTCTCAATATCTATCGGAAAACACCGAATATGAAGGCATCAAAGGATAGTCATGCAGATTGTTGAAACGCTGAACGAAGGTCTGAAACGGGCCTATGAAATAAAGATCACCGCGAAAGATATCGAATCGCGTGTTGATGCCGAAGTCAAAAAAATGGCACCGCAAGTGAACATGCCGGGCTTCCGCAAGGGCAAGGTCCCAGCGAATCTCGTGCGCAAAATGCACAATGATGCCTTGATGCAGGATGCTTTGAGCAGCACCGTGCAAGAAAGCATCGAAAAAACAATGGCGGATAACAAGCTGCGTCCCGCGATGCAGCCTAATGTCAATCTTGATGATGGCTATGAGCCTGGCAAAGATGCGAATGTTAAGATCGACCTTGAAATCCTGCCGGATGTTCCGACACCGGACGTTGAAGGTCTCAAGCTAGAGCGGCTCCAGGTTGAAGCGGACAAGAAAACCGTTGATGAATCCTTGCAGAAATTCGCTGAGAGCCAGAAACAGTTTGAAACCGTAGCCAAGTCTTACAAGGCAAAGCTTGGTGACCAATGCCTGATCGATTTTGAAGGCAAAGTCGATGGCGTACCGTTTGAAGGCGGTACCGGCGAAGGCATGGCGATCGAACTGGGCTCCGGTCGTTTGATCCCCGGCTTTGAAGATCAGCTGGTGGGTAAGAAAGCCAATGACGAAGTGCTCGTCAAAGTAACCTTCCCGAATGATTATAATGTCGAAGACTTGAAGGGCAAAGATGCCACTTTCGATGTTGTTGTTGGTGAAGTGCAGAAGCCCAAAGCGGCCAAAGCCGATGACGAGATGGCCAAGTCCATGGGACTAGAAGGCATTGATCAGCTTACCGAATTGCTCAAAGGGCAAATCGAGCAGGAGCTTAACGGCCTTACCCGCACGCATATGAAGCGCAAGTTGCTTGATCAGCTGGCTGCAAGTCATGATTTTGAAGTGCCTCCTGGCATGGTCGAAGCTGAGTTTAACCAGATTTGGCAACAGCTTGAGCAAGAAGCTGAGCAGGAAGAAGATTCCGCTGCGGCACGCAAGGAAATGGAAGACGAGAAGGACGAATATCGCGAGATCGCCGTTCGTCGCGTTCGTCTCGGACTATTGCTGTCAGAAATCGGTCAAGCCAATGGCGTCGAGGTCAGTCAGCAGGAAATGTCTATGTTGATCCAGCAGGCCGCCCAGCAATATCGTCCCGAAGACCGCGATCGTTTTGTAGAATATATCCAGCAGGATCAAATGGCTGCGGCTCAACTTCGTGCCCCGATGTATGAAGACAAGGTCGTCGACTTCCTGTTTGAAAAAGCGGATATCACCGACCGCAAAGTAACGCGCGATGAGCTAGAAGCTGCGATCGAAGCAGAAGACGAGGCTGAAACCAAACCAGCTGCTAAGAAAAAAGCGCCTGCTAAGAAAGCTGCTGCGAAAAAACCGGCGGCGAAAAAACCAGCTGCCAAAAAAGCTCCGGCCAAAGCTGCTGCAGAAAAAGCGCCAGCCAAAAAGGCCCCGGCTAAAAAGGCTGCTGCCAAAAAGCCGGCGGCGAAAAAGCCAGCTGCCAAAAAGGCGCCGGCCAAGAAATAATGTAAATGTTCCACCGGGCAGGGCAATCCTGCCCGGTGGAAGCAATTAGAAGCTGACTTCGCTAGCTTTGTTGATCACCGTCCCGAGAATGCCATATTCCTTGGCTTCGTCGGTAGACATCCAATAATCGCGATCAATGTCCTTCATCACCTGATCCATCGGCTGTCCAGTAGCTGCGGCAATTTTTTGGGCGATTCGTTCGCGCATTTTGACAATTTCTTCGGCTTGGATAGCGATATCCGAAGCCTTCCCACCGGCACCGCCAGAGGGCTGGTGGATCAAGAAGCGGGTGTTAGGCAGGCAGAAACGCTGTTCCGGTGCAACGCCCAAGAAAATATGTGTGGCGATACTGGCGACCCAGCCTGTGCCAACCACGGCAACCGGCGAATCAATATAATTGATGAGATCATGGATCGTATCACCAGATTCGACATGGCCGCCGGGAGAGTTGATCATCAAACGAATCGGATCGTTGCTCAAATGATCTAGATAGAGAATTTGCGCGGTCACCCGCTCTGCAAGCTTCTGATCAACGCCGCCAAAAATCAGGACGGTGCGTGTTTCGAGGAACTTGTTCATCATCATGCCCATAGGATTTGACGCTTCGCTATCCTCTCCGTTTGAAAATGGTGCAATAGATGGTGAAAAGGGCGACATATAACTCTCCTGAAACTGGTGGAATTGTTGTTTGAAATCCTCATAGACCGAGGATAAATCGCACGCAATGTCATGTTGATGCAATCGGGGGTTGATTGCGAGGCGCAGAGACCAGATATAGGCTGTCAATTAACAAAGGAAATTTCATGAACCCGTTTGATTCTGGCGATCGTAATCCAGTAGTGGATGCACTCGTTCCCGTTGTTATCGAACAATCCAACCGTGGCGAACGCAGCTTCGATATTTTTTCTCGTTTGCTTCGCGAACGGATCGTATTTGTCACCGGACAGGTTGAAGACGGGATGGCGTCGATCATCACGGCACAATTGCTGTTTCTGGAATCAGAAAATCCGAAGAAAGATATCTATCTTTATATCAACTCTCCGGGTGGAGTGGTGACAGCGGGCATGGCGATCCATGACACGATGCAATATATTCGGCCCCGTGTTGGTACTGTATGCGTGGGACAAGCGGCTTCCATGGGAAGCTTCCTTCTCGCTGCCGGTGAACCGGGTATGCGAATGGCAACCACAAATGCCCGGATCATGGTGCACCAGCCATCAGGTGGTGCGCAGGGTATGGCTTCTGATATCGAAATCCAGGCAAAAGAGATCTTGCGAATCCGGTCACGGATGAACGACCTCTATGCCAAATATACCGGCAAGCCCGTTGCTGAAATTGAAAAGGCTATGGACCGCGACACTTTCCTCGAAGCGGACGAAGCCAAGGCATTCGGCTTGGTTGATGAAGTTTATGACAAGCGCCCCGTGCCGGCAGAAGATGCTAAATAAGCGGTTAGCGCTGCCCTAAATGAAATTTAAGCCATATTTGCTAGACTCGCGTATCGGCCAGTAAAGCCGCGAAAAAAGCGGTGGCATTTTAGAATTTGACGGTTAGGTTGCAATACTGGCCGGTTTAAAGGACTTTTTATGACGAAATTGACGGGATCTGATTCGAAGAGCACGCTCTATTGCTCTTTCTGTGGCAAATCCCAGCATGAAGTCCGCAAATTGATTGCCGGACCCACTGTTTTTATCTGCGATGAATGTGTTGAGCTTTGCAATGACATTATCCGTGAAGAAACCAAAGGTGCGGTCACCGGCCGTAAAGATGGTGAAGTCCCGACACCGCAAGAAATTTGCGATGTGTTGAACGACTATGTGATTGGTCAAAATCGTGCGAAGCGGGTATTGTCGGTTGCTGTTCACAATCACTATAAACGGCTCAATCACGCGGCAAAATCTGGTGATATCGAACTGGCCAAGTCTAATATCTTGCTCGTAGGCCCCACCGGTTGCGGTAAGACATTGCTGGCACAAACTTTGGCGAAGACATTCGATGTCCCATTCACGATGGCAGATGCGACGACCCTGACCGAAGCCGGCTATGTCGGCGAAGATGTTGAAAATATCATCCTCAAATTGCTGCAGGCTTCGGATTATAATGTCGAGAAAGCCCAGCGCGGCATTGTCTATATTGACGAAATCGACAAAATTAGCCGCAAGGCCGAGAATCCATCGATCACCCGGGATGTTTCCGGTGAAGGCGTCCAACAAGCTTTGTTGAAGCTTATGGAAGGCACAACCGCCAGCGTTCCACCGCAAGGCGGGCGCAAACATCCTCAGCAGGAATTCCTGCAGGTAGACACCACCAATATTCTCTTTATCTGCGGCGGTGCTTTTGCTGGTCTTGAGAAGATCATTGGTGATCGTTTGGAAGCCAAATCTATTGGCTTTGGAGCGCATGTTGCTGCGCCTGAAGAGCGTAAAGTCGGTGAGTTGCTGGCTCAGGGTGAACCGGAAGATCTGCTCAAATTTGGCCTAATTCCTGAATTTGTTGGCCGTTTGCCGGTCATAGCGACGCTAGAAGATCTAGATATCGACGCGCTCGTTACCATTCTTCAGGAACCGAAAAACGCGCTGGTAAAGCAATATCGTAAGCTATTCGAAATCGAAGATGTTGGACTGACCTTCACCGATGATGCCCTGATTGCGGTTGCCAAAAAAGCGATTGAACGGAAGACTGGGGCGCGTGGATTGCGGTCGATTGTCGAGAATATTTTGCTCGATACGATGTTTGATCTGCCTGATTTTGTCGGCGTCGATGAAATTGTTATCGACAAGGATGTTGTTGCAGGCACCAAAGACCCTGTTCAGGTCATCGCCAAGAGTAGCAAGGCCAAGAAGGAAGACGCCGCCTAATAGCGCTTTGGTTAGTGCGGACGGCCAGTCCAGACGTCATTTATAGATACAGCTGTCCAGCTTATCCCGCTTGACCACATTGATCCGGGCAGCAATCGTGTTGCCATAGCGGCGGGTAAAGCCGCTGGCGCCGATTACAGCTCGTTTCTTGGGCAGGGGCAGGGCCGCCGCGATGCGCGCGGCTTCTATTCTGGTTAGATCTTGCGCATCTTTTTTGAAATAACGCTGTGCACCTGCCTGAACACCATAAGTGCCAATGCCCGTCTCGGCGATATTGAGATAGACTTCCATGATCCGTTTCTTGCTCCAGATGGTTTCGACCAGGAATGTGAAATAGGCTTCTAGTCCTTTGCGAAAGAAGCCCCCGCCTTGCCAGAGGAACGCATTTTTGGAGACCTGCTGAGAGATGGTCGAGCCACCTCTTATCCGGCCGCCTTTGGCATTTTTTTCGAATGCCTTCTGAATAGCCTCAGTATCGAACCCATTATGGTTACAAAATTTGCTATCCTCGGCTGCTATGACGGCCCGCGCCATATTGGGAGATATAGCGTCGAAACTCGTCCAGTCTTTGGTGATGCTATTCTCGTCCATGATCATGGTCGCAGTAATGGGGGGAGGAACGATGGCATAAAGCCCGACCCACGCCACGGTGATCAATATGAAATATATTCCAAATTTGAAGAGAAATTTGATGGCCCGCATCATGGCAATCTAAATGCAAAACGCCCCGAAAACAAATCATGTTTCGGGGCGTTTTATCAAATAGATTTAGCGTGAGCTTTGAGAATCAACTCGTTGTAAGAAGCTGTTTTTCACCGGCGATGCGAAGCATTGCTTTTTGCAGTTTTTCAAATGCGCGCACCTCGATTTGACGAATGCGTTCGCGGCTCACTTCATAGACCTTGCTGAGATCTTCGAGAGTTTTTGGATCCTCAGACAAGCGGCGCTCAGCCAGGATGTGCTGTTCACGCTCGTTGAGCGAGCCCATGGCTTCTGTCAGCATTTCGTGACGAAAATCGGCTTCCTGTGCTGCAGCGATGGATTCATCGTGCAGCGGGCCATCATCCTCCAAAATATCCTGCCATTGGCCACCATCACCATCTTCCGAAGAAAGTGTGACGTTTAGCGACGCATCGCCGCCCATTGACATGCGGCGGTTCATATTGACCACTTCATGTTCGGCGACACCGAGGTCGGTAGAGATTTTCTGAACGTCTTCCGGCGATAAATCACCATCTTCGAAGGCATCGAGATTGTTTTTCATCCGGCGCAGGTTGAAGAAAAGCTTCTTCTGTGCGGCGGTGGTCCCCATTTTTACGAGGCTCCAGCTTCGCAGCACATATTCCTGAATTGACGCGCGGATCCACCACATTGCGTAGGTCGCGAGGCGGAATCCCCTATCGGGTTCAAATTTTTTGACGCCTTGCATCAGGCCGACATTGCCTTCGGAAATCAAATCCGAGACCGGCAGGCCATAACCGCGAAAGCCCATCGCGATTTTCGCGACGAGTCGCAGATGCGACGTGACCAGCTGGGCTGCAGCTTCCTGATCTTTATGTTCAGAATAGCGTTTCGCCAGCATATATTCTTGTTCGGGTTTCAAAAGCGGAAATTTGCGAACTTCCGAGAGATACCGGTTCAGGCTTGCGTCCCCCCCTAAAGCAGGGATTTTTGCCGGAACGTTGCTACCATTAGCCATATTAGTTCCTTCTAAGGTTGTGCCGCCGGGCCTCATCAAGCACCCTTTGGTCAAAAGCATATATAAGATGTGTTCCTTATATACGCAACTTCATGAATAGTTCCTGCATATCGTCCGGAAAACCAATAGAAAACATCACTTTTTCGCCCGATATGGGGTGAACAAATCCAAGACTACCAGCATGGAGCGCTTGGCGTCCAAATTGAATATCTTTTCGCCGGGAAAGCAATGATTTTCGACGAGCGCCATAGAGCGGGTCGCCGATCAAGCTATGACCGATATGAGTCATGTGGACACGCACCTGATGGGTGCGACCCGTTTCCAGCGTACATTCGACCAAAGCAGACCCATCGAGGGTTTCTTTGACCGTATAATGGGTCATGGCTGTCTTGCCTTTGTCGTCGCCTACAACGGCCATTTTCTTGCGATTGACGTTGCTGCGTCCGATATTGCCCTCGATCGTAGCAGAAGGCGGATTGGGACGGCCGTTGACGATAGCCAGATAGCGACGCTCTATGTCATGCTCTGCGAACAGTGCGCTAAGACCTTGGTGCGCGGCATCGGTCTTGGCGGCCACCATCAATCCGGATGTGTCTTTGTCGATCCGGTGGACAATACCGGGGCGGGTCACACCGCCGATACCGGACAATTCTCCGCTGCAATGGTGAAGCAGGGCGTTTACCAGCGTGCCATCCGGATGCCCGGCGGCGGGATGGACGACCATACCGGGCGGTTTATTGATAATGATCAGATGGGTATCTTCAAAAATCACTTCCAGAGGAATATCTTGGGCCAGCGCTGGTCCTTCAATCGGTTCCGGTATGGTGAGCTCAAACGTCTTGCCTGCGAGTTTTTTGGCTGACGGGTCGGTGAAGGGAGCGCCATCAATAATCAGGTGCCCTCCCGAAATAAGTGCCTTCACCCGTTCGCGCGAAAGGCCATCCACTGCTTCGGTCAGAGCAGCATCCAGGCGTTGTTTTTTTTCTGAAACCGGTAAAATTCCGGATATTGTAGATTGCTCCGCATTCATCGCGTAGATGTGGGCCATGCAAGTCTTTATATCAAGCGCCATGTTAGCGGAAATCCAGCGGTTGGCTCTGGCAGATGCGGCGCAGGAAATTTGCGGCATTTTATTCGGCCTGAATGGAAGGGTGAGTTCCTATCGAGCGACGCAAAATGTTGCGCGGGACCCACGTCGTCATTTCGAGATCGACCCGGCAAGCTTGATCGCCGCAGAGAAGAAGCAGCGTAGCGGTGGCGTGAATATACTGGGCTATTATCATTCCCATCCTACCGGCACCGTGCACCCTTCTAAAACGGATGCGCAGAGCGCCGCACCGGATGGACGGATCTGGTTGATTGTGAATGGTCAGGATGCAGCAGCATGGCGGGCTGTCGATGAGGGAAAGAATTATGGCCGGTTTGACGCAATCGAGCTTGATTGCTTTGATGCAAAAGGCCAGATAGCAGCGGAATAGAAATCACAGTTTGAAGGCGCATCTATATGTCGAATAATGAAGTTGATCTGGCGGCCTTGCTTTGTTCGAAGATATGCCACGATTTGCTGAGTCCGGTGGGAGCAATCAACAACGGGCTGGAATTGTTGGAAGACGAGACTGATCCGGTGATGCGCGACCGTTGCATGGATCTATTGGCAGACAGCGCAAGAGTTTCTGCGGATAAGTTAAAATATTTTCGACTGGCATTTGGCGCTGCGGGTGGATTTGGAGACAATGTCGATCCAGCCGAAGCGCGACAACTGATTGAGTCTTTGATCGGGGATTCCGGGAAAATCACACTGGGTTGGGCATTGCAGGGCGAAGCACTGCCAAAAAAGGCGATTAAAATCCTCCTCAATCTGGCGCTCATTGCTAAAGAAGCGCTCGTCAGAGGTGGCAGCCTCGAAGTCGGTGCAGAGCAGGGCGACCAGGGCATTGAAGTTGTCGTCCGGGCAGAAGGCGCTAAAATCGCGCTCGATGATGGCATAAGGACTGCTTTGGATGGTACAATTGACCAAATTGATCTGAGCGCACGCACGGCAGCGGCGTGGATGACCCGTGAACTGGCGTTAAAAAATGGTGGGGATCTAAGGATTTCTCCGCCATCTGGGACAGAGTTGCTTTTGGGTGCTATTGTCACCGCCTGAGCAGGCAAAGGATTTTTCTATGGACGTGATTTTGACGCCGTCCCCCAATTATGACGAGCGTAGTCTGCCGGTCAGCATACTTGTGATGCACTATACCGGGATGAAGGATGCTGCTTCGGCCATAAACTGGTTGGCTAACCCGGAGGCCAAGGTGTCGGCCCATTATGTGGTAACCGAAGATGGCCAAATCGTCCAAATGGTCGACGAAGAAAAGCGCGCATGGCACGCAGGGCGCGGGTCCTGGCGCGGTATTACCGATGTGAATAGTGCGAGCGTAGGAATCGAAATCGTCAACCCTGGTCATGAATGGGGCTATGTGCCGTTCCCGGAAGAACAAATGGTATCGGTAACCCAGCTCGCTCATGAAATAGTGCAGCGGCACAATATTCTGCCAGCCAACGTCATTGGCCATAGTGATTTGGCTCCGGCACGAAAGCAGGACCCCGGCGAATTGTTCGATTGGGAACGATTGGCCGATCACGGTATCGCACTGAAAAAACCGACGGAGAAACAGGGAGACCCGCCTTGGTCGGACCTTGGTTTCATGCGAGCTTTGGAACGCTATGGTTATGACATTGTGAACCAAAAAGCTGCCGTTATCGCTTTTCAACGGCGGTTTCGGCAAAAAACAGTCGATGGCGAGATTGATGCCGAGTGCCGTTCGCTGCTTTTGTCTTTAATGTTGGACAGAGAGCGCGGAATCACTAAATAGAGCGCACCAGAGGGTCGGCCAGCCGCGGCATTTATGTCGAGGAAAGTCCGGGCTCCACGATTAGAAGGTGCCGGATAACGTCCGGCGGGGGTAACCCTAGGGAAAGTGCAACAGAAAGAAGGTCGCGACGATTTCGATCACGTGACAATGAAAGGGTGCGGTAAAAGCGCACCGCGGGACTGGCAACAGGCCTGGCATGGTAAACCCCACCTGGAGCAAAACCAAATAGGGGCGGCTTATGGCTTTTTCGGCTTGCTGCCCGGGTTGGTTGCTTGAGCCACGTAGCAATACATGGCCCAGATGAATGGCTGGCTATTCCGTTTCGACGGATGGACAGAACCCGGCTTACAGACCCTCTGGTATTTTCGAATTGATCATTGAACATTGGGCTATCAGTGATAGGCTGTCGCATGAAAAATTTTTGGCTCAGCTGCCTAGTTCTTGTCTGCCTGTTCGGGTTTGATCATCCCGCCGACGCGAAATGCGCTTCCGCACAAGGGGAACGGGGCGTTGCGCTGCTCATCGGTATTAGCGCTTATGATGACCTTAACTGGCCTGCTTTGGCGAATGCGGTCAATGATATTGATCATGTCTGTACGGCCTTTGTAAAAGCGGGTTTTGAGATTATTGACGTACGCGATGCGAACATTGCAGAGTTGAATAGTGCGACCCAGGTTTTTGCCGCCAAAGCAGCAAAGGCCGATAGCGCTGTGGTCTATTATGCCGGACATGGTTTCGAATATAATGGCCGCAATTTTATGGTACCGGTAGACGCGCCGGCTTTTGCGTCCAAAGATGAACTGGATACCGAGTTTCTGCCGCTTGAAAAGATGCTGGAGGCGGCATCAAAGGCCAAAAATTTCAACCTTTTTTTTATGGATGCTTGTCGGACGTCAGACCCAATCGTGCGGCTCAAAGATGAAAGTAGCGACGATCCGGATGGCGGCATTTCGCCAATGGGATTGCTCGAGATGACTCAAGGTGCCGTGTTCTATTCGACCGCTAAAGGAAAGCCCGCTTTGGATGCAGCCCCAGTGGATTCCAAAACCAGCCCCTTTGCCAAAGCAATCGCGAGCAAGCTTGCCATTCCCGGTCTGGAGCTATCCGATTATTTCAAGGTCGTATCGAGAGAAGTTTATACCAATACCAGGAAGCTTGATCTGGGTCCGCAGCAACCGTTCCACTATGGTAGCTGGTTTGAGGATTTCTATCTCAACGAGCCAATAGATATGTCTGATGATCCGGATCGGGCATCTTCTGTTCCAGTCGCATCACCAATCGACATTCCTATGGACCGGTTGGCCATTGAGGACGAGACCATATTGGTAGGGGAAATTCTCGATACTATGGGTGTCGCCGATTTGACTCAACTTGCGACCAAAGGCGATCCTCTGGCGCAATCGTTCCTAGGATATATGTATCATCTCGGGGTCGGTGTCCGCAAAGACCTAAAGATTTCATTGGGCTGGCTTGAAAAGTCAGCGGCGCAAGGCCACCCTGCTGGACAGACTGAACTCGCCTGGTATTTTCAAGAAAACGAACCGGATAAAGCAAGCCGCACATTGGAACTCTATTTGCTCGCGGCGGCTCAAGGATATGCCAAAGCGCAATCCCACCTGGGCTTTGCTCTTTGGGAAGGAAAGTTTGGTATCACCGATAAAAAGCGGGCGATCGAGCTTTTTGATGCCGCGTCCGATCGGGGGCATCCCTATGCAACTTATGCTCTGGGCATCTATGGAAAGCAGTTCAAACAATCCATGGAAAAGCTTCGGCTATTGGCTGATGACGGAAATGTTGAAGGCAATAACTGGATATGTGAACTGCAATATCAACGCGGACAGGCGGACAAGGTGGCCAAGGATTGTTCGCTTGCTGCGAGGGGCGGATATGCCGGTGCAAGGGCGATCTGGGCGCAGCTTCATGATCGCGGACAGGGCGTTCCCAAGTCGCCAAGTTCGGCGCGATATTGGGCCACACTTGCAAACAGTCAACCCGAGCTTGAGCAACGTCCGGATCTCGAACGTGCCAACACAAATATTTTGTCCCGCAATTAGCGCGTCGAAGAGGCTGGTAGTTAGCGGCAGTATTTGATAGAGGCATTATCATGCCCAAAGCAAAACGATCAGACAATTGGGGCTTCCCACGTTGGGGAAGCTACGAAAGCTCGCGTGAAGCGCAGCAGGTCAAAATCTGTGACCGTCATGGTTGCGACGAAGCGGGAAGCTGCCCAGCTCCAAAATCTCCCAACAGTCCGGAACGCTGGCATTTTTGCCAAACGCACGCGGCCGAATATAATCGCGGGTGGGACTATTTCGAAGGGCTCGACAAGGAAGAGCGCAAAAAGCGTGAAGCCGATGAACAGCGTGATGCTGATGCTTATCAAGAGGCCGCTCATTATAGCTGGATGGGCTCTGGTGATGGCAGTCGTTCGCGTGATGAAATGACGGCGTTGGAGATTTTTGATCTGACGCCCGATGTTGATTTTGATGCGGTGAAAAAAGCGTGGCGTTCGATGGCCAAAGAATATCATCCTGACGTCAATCCGGGTGATGAAGATGCGGCCAAGAAATTCCAGGCTGCACAGGCTGCCTTTGATGTGCTTCGCATCGCCGAAGAACGGCGTGTCTGGAAACCCGTTTAGTTTTTTGTCGGTGAAAGCCTGCCGGCTATTCTCTGGGCTTCTTCTTCTGTGAAACCACCTGATATCTGCACTTCATTGTCAGGTATAATCTCGACCAATATTGGCGAAGAAATGATTTTTGCATCAAACTTAATTGTCAGTGGTTTTCCAACCATATCGCGTTGCAGCTTTTGAAATTTCATTTCACCGGATTCTGAGAATATCAAAGCGATGAAATAACGTCCGGGGTTATATTTTTCCGATCCGGGATATGCTTTTATCAAATCATCAGTAGAGAATGAGATATCATTGATTGAGAGGCCAGAGTGAACTTGTTTTTGTTCCATGTCCAAAGTCGATGTTGATTGGCAGGAAGCTAGCGACAAAATGCTCAAGCCAAGGCCAATAGCGATGCCGGTTCTCATTCCTAGAATCTCTCGGCTGTCTGCCGTATCAGTGAGATCATGTTGGGAATGCCCTGGGTGCGATTGGAGCTGAGTTGATTTTTTAGATCAAAAGGCTCCAATACGGCGGTGATGTCCGTTGCTTTGATATGGTCTGCCGTCTGATCCTGAACGGTTTCCAGCACAAGCGCGATAATGCCTTTGGTGATTGCCGCATTGCTATCGGCTAGAAAATGCAGCCGACCGTCATCCAATTTGGTGGGATAAACCCAGACAGAAGCAGAGCAACCACGAACCAGCGTCGCATCGGTTTTGAGCGCATCGGGCATCGCATCAAGCTCTTTGCCGAGATCGATAAGCAGCCGATAGCGATCATCGGGCTCCAGGAATTCATATTCTTCGATTAGATCGTCAATTTTGCTCATGCGAAGCGCGCTAGCAGGGCAGGGGATAGACGTCATCCCCTTTTGAAATGGAGATTGGTTTTAAAGCTCTACGCCCGCGGCGATTGCTTCCAGATTGCGGATGCGTTCTTTAAGATCCGCAACTTCAATCCGCGACGTCGCTGTAGGCGGATTATTCTCGCGCAGTTGCTCGAGTTCACGAGATTTTAACGCGATCCAGTCACGCCATCCGCGCAAGGCGACCAGTGACAAAACGGTAAGGCCAATGAGCGAAAAGGCCGCGGTGATCATATAAAAAGCAGGTTCTTGCATCTTGCTTGTCCTTATACTTTCCGGACCGTGTTACCGGTCTCGCAATTTTTCAATCTCATCTTCGAGTTCGCGCGCACCGCGACCATCAGTGGCAATCTTCTCCAGCACGGCGACGCGCTCTTTCAGATAGGTCACTTCTTCTTTGAGGCGCCCAGAATCTGGATCGCTCGTAATCATGGCATTTCCATCCTTGTCTTCGGCAATGCCATTTTGCGCCCGGAATCTCGTGCTCAGTACTTTCCCGATTGTTATTACGATGATGATGGCAACAACCATTTCAAACGGATTCATTCAATCACTCCCTTCAAACCTTTTGGCGTTTGTTTAGCGGTCTCGCAGCTGCTCAATTTCATTCTCGAGTTGCTTGGTGCTGTGCCCGTCGGTCGTAATCTGTTCCAGCACGGCGACACGGTCTTTGAGATATTTCATCTCTTCACGCATACGTTCGGTATCGGCATCGTGGGTTGTGGGCAGCTCCCCCCGCATCTTGACCATTTTGCGTTGGTGACCGGTCCAGATGGCAAAGCCAGCAACGGCAAATGCTCCAAATGGTATGAGTAGGGCGATAATACCTTCCATCAATTCAATTCCTTCGTTTCTGAGGCGCCGCGTAAATCTTCAATTTGCATGGAAACATCAAAGCCCTTGTCGGTTATGATCCGTTCCAAAACCCGAACGCGCTGTTCCAGTTTTTCGCTATGCGCTACATATTGCGCTGCTTTTTCAGCCGTTTCGTGGCTCACGGCTTCAAGCTGCTTGGTTTTAAACTTCAGTCGCTCTTTGTAGATATGGCTTGCAACGCCAAGCGTCACTGGCAGTCCGACAACAATCAGGAAGAACGTTATGATCTCATTCGGTCCCATTGCGCGTTCCTTCAGTTGGTGCGCTTGTCGCGAAGCTGTTCGATTTCCTGGGTCAAGCGATGGCTGTCATCAGTGACAATCCGTTCAACATTGCCCAGACGGTCCTTCATCGATCCAATTTCGGCACGCAGTTCTGCATTTTCATTGGTCAGCAATTTGACTCTTTCGACGGCTTCCTGATCGGTCTTGGGATAGACGGACTTTCCCCATTGGTTTTCTAGCGGGTAGCCGTTTTTGATCCGCAACCAGGTGGTGAGAACCCAACCGACAGTGATTGCGACACATCCGACCGCTAAAAACGGAACAAGTTCAACAAGGATGGATACTTTATCCGGGCTCATCAATTTTTCTCCCTTAAGGCTTCAATTTCGTCCGCGGTTCGTTTCGCGGGGTCTGTGGCAATCCGTTCGAGCACTTGCAGGCGTTCCTGTAAGCGGTCTATCTTGCCCACCAACTCTTCATTCTCGTTGGATAGCAGTTCGATCTTACGTTGCTCGTCCGGACTGTTTTTTGGTGTTGTACCGCCCCATTCATTCTCCAGTTCGTAGCCGTGTTTGGCTCTGATCCAGTTGTTGATGATCCATCCTCCGGTGCTGATAGCGATGATGGCGATGACAACTTCAGGGCTTCCCCAATCCATATTCAGTCTCCCTCTTCAAGCGCTCAGCGCAGATTTTCAATCTCGTTCGACAGCGTTGTGTTCTTGCTGGTGTAGTAAAGTTCCATATCGGCCAGCTTGCGATCGATTTCCCGAAAGCGGGATTTGATATCGCGGCTCGTGCGGCGCGGCGATTGGCGGACACCTTGCCAGAATTTCGCGTCTTCCGGATCGCTGAGATACAGGCCCACGGGTTTTGGGTCGGATATCTTCGCAGCCACCCAGTAAGCCACAAGGGTCCAAGGGAAGGCGAAGGTGACTGTCGCTACGATCGCAGCGAGGCGAACCCAAGCGACATTAATCCCAGTATAGTCAGCGATCCCGGCACAGACACCGCTCCATTTTGCGCGTTTCTTGTCGAGATAGAATTTGGTGCGAGAAGAGGTCATGAAGTTGTCCTTTCCTTTTTCAGAAGCTCGTCAAAATTTTCGAGCGTCGGGGCGGGGGTCGCGGTTGGTGCCGGAAGGGCGGATTGCCGCCAATCAGGATTGTCTGCAGCCATTATCCGCTCAATGGTGTCCATTCTGTCGTCAAGACGGCGCGCCATGTGGTGCAATTCTTCCAACAGATTTTCGTCTTCGTTGGTGATTGTCGCTGCGGTTTTCCATTTAGTCACATAGTGGAAAATCAACCAGGGGAGACCGATGAACAATGTTCCCATGACGATGGGAATGATGATGAGTTCTTCCTGCATTATGCGTCACCTTTTTTCATAGCTGCCTTCATGGCTTCCAATTCTTCATCAACCTTTTCACTGGATTCCAGCGCGGCGATCTGACTTTCCAGACTTTGCGGTTCTCCGCCCATTCCTAGTGAGTCAGCACGGCCTTCAGCAAAATCGACCTGGCGTTCAAGATATTCAAAGCGGGAAAAGGCGTCATGGACCTTCTCGCCATTGTACATTTCACGCAGTTTTACGCGGTTTTCAGCGCTCTCAAGGCGATTGACCAGGCTGCTCTGACGCGAGCGGGCTTCCTGCAGTTTCTTCTGCAATTTGGCGATGTCGCCTTCTGAAGCGCGGAGCGCGTCATCGAGGACCTGAATCTCTGCTTTCAATTCATTCGACATATCAGCGGCTTTCCGACGCTCGACCAATGCGGCTTTTGCAAGATCTTCGCGATCCTTGGAGAGGGCGAGTTGGGCTTTCTCGCTCCAGTCTTCGGTCAAATGGTCGAGCTTGTCGATGTGACGGCGCATTTCCTTTTGATCGGCGATGGTCCGGGCGGCGGAAGCGCGTACCTCGACAAGCGTTTCTTCCATTTCCAAAATGATCATGCGGATCATTTTTGATGGGTCTTCGGCTTTGTCCAGCATGTCCGTGACGTTGGCGGCGATGATGTCTCGCGTTCTTGAAAAAATACCTGCCATGTACATACTCCGGTTTCGTCTTTGATTGGGTTTGAACTTGTTAGAGCCTGTGCTCCAGTCTTGTTCTACATCATCTTGTTGAATTTCAAAAGGTGGCCGGGACTTAACTTCGGCAAGGGGGAAAGAAGTGGTCCCGGCCAATTTGTCTGTCATGCCCGATAACCTGAGTTACCGAAGACAACAGAAGGGGAAGCGTTCTGGCTATTGGCCATTGTGCCTTCAGCCTGTGCGGGGCCGACTGCGCTGATCAAAATCGTCATGCTAAAGAGCAGAACTGAGATAACCGCTGAAATATCGGTACGGCTCATTTTGTTCAATGCGGGCATATTGTCCTCCAGATGATGATGTGTTTCGTATATGAAACCTACGTTGCAGAAGCCGTGCCAACTTATATAAAGCATTGATATTAATAGGAAATGTGCTTTTTCTTCGAAGAGAGGTATGGTATTATTTGCTATTTAGTGGGAATTACCACTATATGTTGGGCATGGAACGCGAAGGTCAATTTGTTGGGGAGTCGGGGGCTTTTCTAGACGCAGTGGAAAAGGCCAGTCGCGCGGCACCGCTGGACCGTCCCGTCCTTGTTGTTGGCGAACGCGGTACCGGTAAGGAGCTGATCGCAGAACGGCTTCACCGCCTAAGTTTGCGCTGGGACGGGCCGTTCATCACCCTTAATTGTGCTGCCATGCCGGAAACGCTGATCGAGGCGGAGCTATTCGGTCACGAAGCAGGCGCCTTTACGGGCGCAACAAAGGCGCGGGTAGGGCGGTTTGAAGAGGCGGATGGAGGAACTTTGTTCCTCGATGAATTGGGAACGCTATCAACGGGCGCCCAAGAGCGCCTGTTGCGCGCCGTCGAATATGGGGAAATTACTAGAATTGGTTCATCCCGACCCCAGCGTGTGGATGTGCGTATCGTTGCTGCGACCAATGCAGATCTGCCCAAAATGGCTGATGAAAATAAGTTTCGTGCTGATTTGCTCGATCGATTGTCATTTGAAGTTGTTACATTACCACCATTGCGAGTTCGGGAAGGCGATATCCCGGTGCTGACCGACTATTTCGGCAGACGAATGGCTGCCGAACTGGAATGGCCAGCCTGGCCCGGCTTTGGTCGCTTAGCATCAGAGGCGCTGAACCGCCATGACTGGCCAGGCAACGTCCGTGAGTTGCGCAATGTCATAGAACGCGCCGTCTATCAGTGGAATGACCATTCGATGCCGGTAGATCATGTTGTTTTCGATCCTTTTGCTTCCCCGTGGAAACCAAAAGAGGCGAAGGACACGTCTGCGCCGGAAGCAGAGGTCAATCCTGTCTCAGACGCTCCTACGGCGCAAAATGAAGTGGCTGCGACGGAGCCGCTATTCAACGATGTTGACGATATGAAAGAAGCGGTAGAAGCCTATGAGAAGCGGATTTTGGAATCTGCGTTGGCCAAATCGCGTTACAATCAGCGACAGACCGCCAAAGCACTGAACCTAACTTATGATCAGCTGCGCCATTCTCTCAAGCGACATGATCTCTTAGGGTCATAAAAAAGGGGCCCTGAGGCCCCTTTTTCTATTCATGGACATCGGGGCTTAGCCACCGTTGAAACTGATCATTGTGTAGAACATTGGCAGAGAGAGCAGGGTGTTCGTCCGCGATGCCATCATCGCCATTTTCCCTGCTGCAGCCTTTGCATCCGCATCAGCTTCAACAATGCCTAGAACCTTCTTCTGGTTTGGCCAAATGATGAACCATACGTTGGCCGCCATGATGATTGCAATCCACATGCCGACACCGATCATCCGGTAAGGTCCTTGCAGAACCATCGCCTGGTGAACATAGCCGGAAAGATAGGCAACGAGCAGGCCGGTGATGACCGTAAACAATGCTGCCCAACGGAAATAGAAGAGTGCTGCCGGAGCGATATGCTTGGAAACTGCCGGTTTTGCTTCGTCCGGAATGTTAGGCATTTGCGGAACCTGAACAAAGTTGAAATAATAGAGCAGGCCAATCCACAAAACGCCGAAGAACAAATGAGCCCAACGCATTACAGAATTGGCTGTCACTTCGCCGGGATGCAGTCCGAGCATCACGGCAACGGTCAGCAGCAAGCTGACAATCATCACCGCATTTAGATTTCCAAAAAACTTCGCCATTATTCTTCCCCCAACAATCATATTTGTTATTACAGCTTAACATTATGTCGACGCTTTCAGGATGTCACGAAAAAATGGACTTTTTTGGCAAGGAAGCATCGGCAATGGGGCAATCATCCCTATATGTTCCAAACTATCGGCGTATCTGCGCGCCACTATCTCGAAAAAATGGAAAATGAATAATATGGCTTTTGAACTTCCCCCTCTCCCCTACGCAAAATCGTCTTTTGGAGATCTGATCTCTGAAGAAACATTCAACTATCATCATGGCAAGCATCACAATGCCTATGTTAGCAAGACCAATGCCGCGATTGCCGGCACGGATCATGAGAAGAAAACGCTGTCGGAAATCATTGTCGAAGCCGATGGCGGACTGTTTAACAATGCTGCCCAGGTTTGGAATCACAGCTTCTATTGGCTGTGTCTCTCGCCCGAGAGAAAAGATATGCCGGCTGAGTTGAAAAGCCGTCTCGAAGCGGCCTTTGGTTCCATCGATGAGTTCAAGACCCAGTTTAAAGCCGAGGCTACCGGTCACTTTGCCAGCGGTTGGGCATGGCTGGTTATGGACGGCGATGATCTAAAAATCACATCATATCATGATGCCGATTCACCGGTGGCGCACGGCGTGAAGCCATTGCTGACGCTCGATGTTTGGGAACATGCATATTATCTGGATTATCAGAATGCCCGTCCCGACTATGTCTCGGCTTTGCTGGACAATGCAATCGACTGGGAATTTGTCGCGCTGAACCTGGATGGTAAGGGCATCAGTCGTGCCGACCAAGGCTAGAATAGTCCTATAATTATGCCGCGTCCTGGTCTTCAGGGCGCGGCTCTTCTTCGACTGCAAATCCATGTTTCATCAGCATCGGTATATTGGCGATCGCAAAGAGAAACGATATCACGGTCATTCCCCAAACTTTGATGGTGAGCCACCAATCGAAACTCAGTGTCGCAACCATTAA
Source organism: Parasphingorhabdus sp. (assembly GCF_039982395.1). GTDB lineage: Bacteria > Pseudomonadota > Alphaproteobacteria > Sphingomonadales > Sphingomonadaceae > Parasphingorhabdus. The sequence goes on along the minus strand of NZ_JBDWYO010000006.1, from coordinate 328,236 downwards.
TTCGTTCAATGCAGCCATGGACAAGAAAAATATCCCCCAATTGCGTGACAGCTTCAACCAACCTTCATCGCTCAAACCCTCGAATGCGGCCTGCAAAAGGCTCTTTAACATAGCCTTGCCACGCAAAAGGCCGCCGAATAATATGAGCGCAAATCCGGTGTAGATGATTGTCGGTTTATGCTGGATGAAACGGGGATCATTAAAATAGATGGTGAGGGCGCCAAAGCCCAAAATCAAAATAGCGGACATCCACATCATCGGTGAAATTTTGCCAAGCTTCCATTTTGAAATGATCATGGCGATGACAATCGCAACCATGAAAGCGCCGGTGCCATAGATGGCCGCGGTGATCGGATTGCCTTCTGGCGCCCCAAATTTATAGACGAGGAAGAATATCAGCAGCGGTCCGAAATCAAGAGCAAAGCTCAGGCCGCGCGGTTCCTTTGGGTCTTCTTCGATTGCTATATTCTCAGTCATTTCTCTATCCCGGCTATGGCGGCTGCCAAATCTTCGGCCTTGAACGGCTTTAAGTCTTCGATGGTTTCTCCGATACCAATAGCATGGATTGGCAAACCAAATTGCTTCGCAGCAGCCACCAGGACGCCACCACGAGCCGTGCCATCAAGTTTCGTCATGATAATGCCGGTGACCTTTGCGACTTCCTGAAAAACCTCTATCTGAGATAGCGCATTTTGCCCGGTTGTCGCATCGAGAACCAGAACCACATTATGCGGAGCTTCCGGATTTAGCCGCCCCAATACCCTGCGGATTTTATCCAGCTCGTCCATCAACTCGGAGCGGTTTTGCAGACGTCCGGCGGTATCCACGATCAAGACGTCAATACCCGTCGCCGTGCCTTGCTTTACGCCCTCATATACTATGCTGGCGCTGTCTCCACCTTGTGGGCCGCTGATGATCGGAACGCCGAGTCTTTCAGCCCAGATTTTGAGCTGGCCGATAGCCGCTGCCCGAAATGTGTCGCCTGCTGCAAGCATCACGCCATAATCTTGTTCTTGAAAGAGATGCGCAAGCTTAGCAATCGTTGTGGTTTTGCCTGAACCGTTGACGCCGATGACCAAAATGACTTGTGGGCGCGGAAAGGCGTCGATTTCTAATGGAATGGCAACAGGCTCTAAAATCTCGGTGATTTCGCGTTGGATAATCTCTTTAACGGCAAGCTCGCTCAGGCCTTTTTCAAAACGTTCAACTGCCAGTTTTTCTCGAATAGCGGCGGCGGCTGCCGGACCAAGGTCTGACATGATGAGCGCATCTTCGATGTCATCCAGCGTGGCTTCATCCAGCTTCGCCTTGGTTACTAGGCCCGCAAGATTTTCAGTTAGTCGCGAAGATGTCTTGCTGAAGCCGCCAAACAGACGATCCTTCCAACTGTTTTTTTCGGTCACGCTGCCACCCTGCCAATCAATTGCTTGTCTTGTACGCCCATTATTTCCACCGGAACAATCTGACCTTTGCTTGCAGAATTGTCCAAAAGAACCCGTGCAAAATTTGGAGAATATCCTGCATCGCCCGAAATTTCAGCGAGCACTTCTTGTCGGGATCCCACGAGAGATTGACGCCATTCCATTGCCCGTTGCGCAACAGTCTCGCGCAAGGATTTGGCTCTTTGTCTTATCACTTGTCCGTCAACTTGCGGCATTTTAGCCGCCGGTGTGCCTTGTTTCGGCGAATATGGAAATATATGCCCATGAACAACATCGCATTTTGCGATTATCGACTGGCTATTGGCAAACATCTCATCTGTTTCCGTCGGAAACCCTGCTATGATATCGGCACCAACGGCTATTTCGGGTCGTTTTGCTTTCAGCCTTTCTACGAGAGAAATCGCCTGGTCACGGCTGTGACGCCGCTTCATGCGTTTCAAAATCATATCGTCGCCAGACTGAAGTGACAGGTGGACATGCGGCATGATCCGGGCCTCTCCTGTCAGTAGTTCAAACAAACGATCATCAATTTCGATTCCGTCCAGCGAAGAAAGCCTTAGCCGCGGCAGTTTAGGGACATGTTTTATAATACGCTCCACCAGCATCCCTAGCGTGGGCTCTCCGGGCAGATCAGGGCCATAGCTGGTGACATCCACGCCAGTCAAAACAACCTCTTGAAAGCCTTTGTCGACCAAAGCCTGAACCTGATCGACGACGATGCCAGCCGGAACAGACCTGCTGTTGCCGCGGCCAAAAGGGATGATGCAAAATGTACAGCGATGATCACAGCCGTTTTGAATCTCGACAAAGGCCCGTGACCGATCCGCAAAAGCACTGATCATATGAGGCGCAGTTTCGGTGACCCGCATGATATCGGAAACGCGGATGTCTGGCCGATTGCTTTGCAAACCAAGCTTAAAATTGGCAGCGTCATATTTGTCGAAATTGCCAACCACCGCGCTGGTTTCGGGCATGGTTGAAAACATCTCGGGCTCAACCTGCGCAGCACAACCGGTTACGATGATTTTCTTTTCGGGATTGTCTTTCTTGGCCCGACGAATGGCCTGGCGGGTTTGCCGGACCGCTTCGTTGGTCACGGCACAACTGTTGACGATGATGAGATTATCGCCATCAATATTGTTGGCGACTAGATTTTGTTGCAGGGTTTCGCTTTCGGCAATGTTGAGCCGGCATCCCATGCTGATCATCTTCGGTGCGCTCATCCGAATTGATCCCAATCGGCTTCGCCGGCAAATACATAGGTCGTCGGGCCTTGCATTTGAATGGCTTGGTCTTCGTGCCAGGAAATAGTCAGCGAACCACCAGGCAAGCTCACCTGAACGGGACTGTTGACCAGGCCGCGCTTGATGGCCGCAACGGCAGTGGCGCAGGCACCGGTACCGCAGGCTCTGGTCAAGCCGACACCGCGCTCCCAGACGCGCAATTGGATGGCACCATCTTCAATATGTGCGACATTCACATTCACTTTTTCCGGAAACAAAGGGTCCACTTCGATCATCGGGCCAAGCCGGTCTAACGGCACACTCGCGCTATTCTCCACGAAGAAAACAACATGTGGGTTACCGACATTAACGGCAGAGGGGTTTTGCAAATCTTCCCAGCCCAACGGCATGGTGAGCGTATCCATGGCATAAGCCAGGGGAATGGATTGCCAATCGAACTGGGGAATTCCCATGTCGACGATGGCGCCATCGGCAGTTGCATTGCCAATAATAATACCGCCGTCGGTCTCGATCCGGGTTTCATCGCCAATGAGCTTGGCGACGCATCTGCTCGCATTGCCACAGGATTCGACTTCACTTCCGTCCGCATTGAATATTTGCATCCTGACGTCGGCGATGTCGGAAGGTCTCAGGATGATGAGTTGGTCGCAGCCAATCCCGTTGTTCCTATTTGCAATGGCTGCCGCCTTTGCACTGGTCAGTTCCAACCCATGCACGCGCGCGTCGATTATGACAAAATCATTGCCCAATCCGTGCATTTTATGAAAGCGTCCCGTCGTCATGTCTGGCGATTTAGGGATGCCGTTGGCGGGAGTCCAGCAATTCGGCTAACGATTGCCGGTTGTTGCTGGAACTAAGCCGTTTTCTGTGCGGGAATTTCGTCCGCCGTGGATGGAACGTCTTCCTCTGTGTCCGCGGAAGGAAGCAAATTGCGTTCTAGCAAAGTCTTTCGTGTCTGAACGACGGAAAGCGGCCTGCCATAATGCCAGCCCTGACCTTTGGCGCAGCCAAGGTTGCGCAACTCGGTCTCTGTATCTTTGTCTTCAATGCCTTCCGCCGTGATCGGCATGTCGAGGCTTTCACCCAGTCCTGTAATGGCTTTCACAATAGCTTTGCTCTCCGGATTCTGAAGAATGGATGTCACGAAGCTACGGTCGATCTTGATTCGATCAAAGGGCAGGGCGCGCAGATGCGCAAGAGAACTATAGCCTGTGCCGAAATCATCGAGCGCGATCTTGATGCCCTGATTTTTCAAGCTGCCAACAATAGATTGCGCAAGACTTAGATTTTCAAACAATGAACTCTCGGTAATTTCGATTTCGAGACGATTGGGTGGAAAACCGGTCTCTACAAGCAATTTGACGATCTTTTGAGCAAGCCAAGGGTCCAACAGCTGGATCGGAGAAATGTTCACCGATATAGTCAGGCTGCTGTCCCAATTTTTGGCATCATCAAAGGCCTGCCGCATGATGCTGATGGAAAGGTCGCCAATCATGCCGGTTTCTTCGGCAATGGGAATGAATACTTCAGGAGAAATAAGGCCCTGCGAGGGAGATTCCCAACGGGCGAGCATTTCAAAGCCCGTGAGTTTGCCGGTCGCTAGATCGACCTGTTGCTCATAATAAGGAACGAATTCGCCCTTCGGAATGCCAGCGCGCATGCCGGTTTCAAGCAAGCTGCGGGTTTGCAGTTCCTGCTCCATATTGGCATCAAACCAGCAATGGCGATTGCGGCCCTGTTTCTTAGAGCTGTACATTGCAATGTCAGCCCGACGCATAAGGACGTCGACGCCCTCGGATTCAAAATCATAGCGTGACATGCCAATCGAGGTGGTAACAACAAGCTGCGTGCCATTTTCGACAATCGGTGATGCTATTGAATCAATGAGATCATCAGCGATCCGGTCAACCATTTCCGGTTGTTCCGGATCGAAAATAAAGGCGCAGGCAAACTCGTCACCACCAAGTCGCGCTAGCAGGCTATTGGGCGGTACAAGTTTAGAAATCCGTTCGGCGACTTGTTTCAAGACAATGTCACCGGCGCTGTGACCGTGCATATCGTTGACATTTTTGAAATTGTCGAGATCCAGCATCAGGAACGCGATGCTCTTTTGCTTCCGTTGGGCATTGCTGATCATATCAGCGGTTTTTTCACCAATGGTGCGGCGATTGAGAAAACCGGTGAGGGGATCGGTTGCAGCTAATGAATGGGCCAGTTCCTCTGCGATCGCCCGTTCTTCAACTTCCTTAGAGAGGTCTTTATAACGTCGCCAGCCAAACAAGATCAGTGCAATGTTCAACAAAAATGCTGAAACCAGCATATTGTCACTGCCACCGGCCTTGCCGGACAGAACAGCAATCGCATCGGTGACGACGGTGCTGCCGGTGCCGACAAACATTAGAATTGCCAAAATGACAATGATACCGGTAATGGCGTCACGCCCGGCAGATAGCTTATATCCGCTCTTCATTGACTTGAGGTGTTTATCGGCTGCTGGTCGAGCCATGATTGTTATCCCGTTGTTTAGCGCAGCCTTTTGCCTCAGCACTCCTCAATTTCTGGTTAACATGAATTTATTTATGATGAAGTCTGGGCTTGCGATATCTGGCAAACTCAACTATTAGGCCGCCAACAACGGCAATGATTGCATTGCCAATTCAGTTAAGAGTTCGAAAAACTCACACGTCGGTCAGCGAGGTTTCGCCCACCGGCGTTTTTTGCGTTGGCTGGAAAACTGGCTGTTTTGAAGGGAAGGCGGAAACATGTTTGATAAGTTAAGCGACCGCCTTGGCGGAGTTTTTGACAAGCTACGCGGCCGCGGCGCGTTAAGAGAAGAAGATGTTCGTGGTGCGATGCGGGAAGTGCGGATTGCATTGCTCGAAGCCGATGTGGCGCTACCCGTCGTCAAAGATTTTGTTGAGAAAGTAACTGAAAAGGCCGTTGGTCAATCGGTTCTGAAATCTGTGACGCCTGGTCAGCAAGTCGTGAAAATCGTCAACGACGGTATTGCCGAAATGCTCGGCTCTGAGGTTAGCGGGCTTGAATTGTCAGTTGCGCCCCCTGCCATCATCATGATGGTTGGTCTTCAAGGCTCTGGTAAAACAACCACGACTGCCAAGATCGCCAAGCGGCTGAAAGACAGAGATAATAAGAAGGTCATGATGGCCTCGCTCGACGTCAACCGTCCGGCAGCGCAAGAGCAATTGGCCGTATTGGGCGAACAGATTGATGCCGCCAGCTTGCCTATTGTAGAAGGGCAGCAGCCGGTCGAAATCGCCAAACGTGCGTTACAAGCTGCAAAATTGCAGGGTTTTGACGTGTTGATGCTGGATACCGCCGGACGGCTCCACGTCGATCAGCAGTTGATGGATGAGATGAAGGCTGTTGCCGATATCTCAAAACCCCAGGAAATCCTTTTGGTTGTCGATGCGTTGACTGGTCAGGATGCCGTCAATGTCGCTCAGAATTTCTCCGATCAGGTAGATCTTAGCGGCGTCGTGCTTACCCGTATGGATGGTGACGCCCGCGGTGGTGCGGCCTTGTCAATGCGTGCAGTTACCGGCAAGCCGATAAAATTTGTCGGCGTCGGCGAAAAGATCGATGCGCTGGAAGAATTCCATCCGGAACGGGTTGCTGGCCGAATATTGGGCATGGGCGATGTCGTCAGTCTGGTCGAAAAAGCCTCACAGGTCGTCGACAAGGAAGAATCCGAAGCCCTCGCCGAGAAAATGCTCAAGGGGCAGTTTGATCTTAACGATCTGCGGTCGCAATTGCGGCAAATGACCCAGATGGGCGGCCTCGGTGCACTGGCGTCGATGATGCCGGGTATGAAAAAGGCCAAGGCAGCAATGGCTGGCGGAGCGATGGACGACAAAGTGCTGCTTCGTATGGATGCGATCATTGGCTCCATGACCAAAGAAGAACGCGGACGGCCTGGCCTCCTCAATGCCAAACGCAAACGGCGGGTTGCCATTGGTTCCGGTACGACCGTGCAGGACGTCAACAAGCTGCTCAAAATGCATCAGGAAATGGCCAAAGCGATGAAGCGCATCAAGAAGATGGGTGGAATCAAAGGACTTATGTCTATGTTTGGCGGCGGTGGTGGAGCCGCAGGAGCTGGCATGGGCGGTCAAGATGGCGGCATGTCTGGCATGCCCGGTCTTCCCGACATGTCTCCTGGCGGTCTTCCACCTGATCTCGCAAATTTATTGAACAAGAAGAAATAATCGTAACAAATTGAATTTTTAGAATTTTTAGAAAGGTTTATTACAATGGCAGTAGCAATTAGAATGTCCCGGGGCGGATCCAAGAAACGCCCTTATTACAGAATCGTTATCGCTGACGTTCGTGCGCCTCGCGACGGTAAGTTCATCGAAAGGATCGGCAGCTACAACCCGCTTCTCGCAAAAGATGACGAAAAGCGTGTTGTGCTTGATACCGAGCGTGCGAAACATTGGCTCGATATGGGCGCTCAGCCTTCTGATCGTGTAGCCCGTTTCCTTGACGCCGCTGGTTTGGTGAAGCGTGAAGCGCGCAACAATCCGAACAAAGCCAAGCCAGGCGAGAAAGCCACCGAGCGTTTGGAAGAGAAAGCTGAAAAAGCGGCTGCTGCCGAAGAAGCCGCTAAGGAAGCTGCTGCGGCTCCGGCTGAAGAAGCTCCGGCTGAAACACCAGCGGAAGAAGCACCGGCTGCTGAGGAAGCTGCTCCTGAAGCGGCTGCAGAAGCACCTGAAGCCGAAGCGGCTCCAGCCGAAGAAGCCAAAGCGGACGAAGCGCCTGCTGAAGAAAAGTCAGAGGGTTAATCCTTGGACACGGTTGATCCGGACAAGCCCGTCCCCCTTGCCGTCATTATTGGCGCGCATGGGGTGACCGGGGAAGTCCGGCTCAAGCTGTTCTGCGAGGGGCTCGATAGCCTCAAGCGACATAAGTCATTCAACGGTGGCGCCTTGACGCTGAAATCCGTGAAGCCCCATAAAATGGGTGCGATTGCGCGGATACCGGAAATCACCGACCGCAATGGCGCTGAAGCCGCCCGCGGCACCGAACTCACTATTCCCCGGTCCGCCTTGCCGGAGCTGGATTCAGACGAATTCTACCATATTGATATCATTGGTCTTCGCTGTGTCTCCGATGCAGGCGAAGAACTGGGCAAGATATTTGCGATCTACGAATTTGGCGCGGGCGACGTGATCGAGATTGAGCGTGCCAGCGGCAAGAAGTTCATGGTGCCGGTCATCGCGATCGACATGCGCAATGACCCTGCCATTGTGGAAGCGGAGTTTGTAGAAGAATGATCGCTCCGATATTCTTTATCGCGTTGATTGTGTTGTTGGTTGCGCTTCCGGCTTTTGCCGGTTGGTCGCTGAGCCAGAAATATGATCAGCATATCCGGATGCTCTGCACAATATTGTTGGGACAGATGATCCTGACGCCGGGTATGGTGCTGATCGCCTTTTCTGATAGCCGGGCGATGGACGAAAATCCGGTAAAAACCGTACTAGTTTATGCCGGGATGGCACTTGTGATCTCTATTATGACCTTTGCTATTCTGGAGATTAGGAAAACGCGGAAGCGTAAATGACCTTCCATGCGCAAATCCTGACCCTTTATCCGGAGATGTTCCCCGGACCGCTCGGCACATCGCTAGCGGGCAGGGCGCTGGCGGAAGGGAAATGGGCATGCGACACTATCAACCCTCGGGAATTTGCGACCGACAAGCACCGCAGCGTCGACGACACGCCTGCGGGCGGCGGGGCAGGTATGGTTTTGCGGGCTGACGTCATGGCGGCGGCGGTCGATCATGCTCTGGAACGAATGGCTGTCAGTGCACCAGCCGCGCCAATTCTCGCAATGACACCTCGCGGAAAACCGCTGACACAGGCTCGAGTCCGCGAAATTGCATCCGGTCCCGGCGCTACCATAATCTGCGGCCGCTTCGAAGGATTTGACGAACGTTTGTTCGATGCCCGCGAAATCGAACAAGTCTCCATCGGCGATTATGTTCTATCCGGCGGAGAAATGGGCGCATTGGTGCTTTTAGACGCTTGCATTCGCCTGCTTCCCGGGGTAATGGGCGCGACTTCTAGCGGAGATGACGAGAGTTTCGAACACGGAATACTCGAATATCCGCAGTATACCCGGCCTCAGAAATGGGAAGGGCGTATTATCCCTGAAGTCTTGCGATCGGGGGATCATGCGAAAATAGCTGCTTGGCGGAAACAAAGGGCAGAGGAAGATACACGGCTAAGGCGGCCGGATTTATGGGAGCGTCACAGGGACGGTCCGGATCAGTCGCCCTCTGGTGCGCAGGAAAAAGATAAAGATAAGGAATAGGTCATGAACCTGATTCAAACACTAGAAAAAGAAGCAGTAGACGCATTTGTTGCTTCCAAAGAAGTACCCGAATTTCGTGCAGGTGATACGCTGCGCATCGGTGTTCGCGTCGTTGAAGGCGAGCGCGTTCGTACCCAGAATTTCGAAGGTGTGTGCATCGCACGGACCAATCGCGGCATGGGCTCCAATTTCACCGTACGCAAAATGTCGTTCGGCGAAGGCGTTGAGCGTGTGTTTCCGCTTTACTCCCCTAATATTGAGAGCATCACCGTGGTTCGCCGCGGGATCGTGCGTCGTGCGAAGCTTTACTATCTTCGTGGGCGGACTGGTAAACGGGCCCGTATTGCGGAGCGCCGTTTGAACCAGCCAGCGAAAGGCACAGAAGCTAAATAATCAAAGCTTCATACAAGTTTCAAACAGCCGGTTCTCCATCAAAGGATAGCCGGCTGTTTTAATATCAGGAACAGGAAAAGTTTCATGGGTTACAAAATTGCAGTTGTCGGTGCTACGGGCAATGTCGGGCGTGAAATGCTCAACGTCTTGGTCGAGCGCGAATTTCCATATGACGAGCTAGCCGCCGTCGCTTCATCGCGTTCTCAAGGCAGTGAAATTGAAATTGGCGACACGGGTAAGATGCTCAAAGTCCAGAATATCGAGCATTTTGACTTTGCCGGATGGGACATGGCCCTTTTTGCTGCCGGTTCCGGTCCAACGAGTGAATATGCGCCAAAGGCGGCGGCCGCCGGTTGTGTCGTGATCGACAATAGTTCGCTCTATCGTATGGATCCGGACGTGCCTTTGATCGTTCCCGAAGTGAACCCTGAAGCGATCAGCGGTTATACAAAGCGGAATATCATCGCCAACCCCAATTGCTCCACTGCACAGATGGTCGTGGCCTTGAAACCCCTTCATGATGCCGCGACGATCAAGCGTGTTGTCGTTTCCACCTATCAGTCCGTATCCGGCGCTGGCAAAGGCGGCATGGATGAGCTGTTTGAACAGTCACGCGCGATTTTTGTCGGCGATCCCAAAGACAATAATGTTTTCACCAAGCAAATTGCTTTCAATGTAATCCCGCATATCGATGTCTTCCTTGACGATGGTTCTACCAAGGAAGAATGGAAAATGGTGGTTGAAACCAAGAAAATCCTCGATCCCAAGATTAAACTGACGGCGACCTGCGTGCGCGTGCCGGTTTTTGTGGGACATAGTGAATCGATCAATGTCGAGCTGGAAAAAGAACTGTCCGCCAAGGACGCGCAAAAAATCTTGCGGGATTCGCCCGGCATCATGCTGGTCGATAAGCGCGAGGATGAAGGCTATGTCACCCCGGTCGAATGCGTCGGTGATGGAGCAACCTTCATAAGCCGCGTCCGGGAAGACCCGACGCTTGAAAACGGCCTGAATATTTGGTGCGTTAGTGATAATCTGCGCAAAGGTGCGGCGTTGAACGCAGTGCAGATTGCCGAGTTGCTTGGTCGAAAGCATCTTAAGAAGGGGTGATTTTTCTGTTTGGAACGTGAAAACGCTGTGTTAGTCCCTGTTCTATGGCATGGGCTTCCAAAATTTATCATTGGATGACACGATTTAATACGGTTGCGCTTTCGGTCATTCTGACCGCATTGATTGTCTTGTTCATTTACGACCGATTCCAGCATTGGACCTATACAAATGAAGGTCGGTTGGGTGACGGAACATCAAGCGAAAGCTTTGGTTCAGCGGCCGCGCCTGCAATTCCTATGAGTGGACAGGAAATTAGAACGCCGGGCGGAGACTTGGTTATCTATTATTTAGCGGAAGATGCAGGCAGTTACGAATGGGATAAAGGGCAAAATATCTCGATCGTGAACCTGAGCAATGGAAATTCTTATAAGGTTCTGGCCGACGATGATCCACGCGCCGTTATAAACTGGGAGTTGATCAGTAAAGATGGAGAAAACCCAATTGTCTATGTCGGATACGTAGCCTGGGCCGCGACAAAAGAGCAATATGATCAAGGTCGCGCCGATTTGCTGGTTTCGGCATTCCCAAATGTAAAGCAACATACGCTAGGAAAGAATGTTAAGTATGCTTACCTTCCGAAAGTCATGGGTGGTGATAGCATGGCAGTTATCATATGGCCTGAGGAAGATGAAGCCAACTTCGTTTCGTTCAACCTAGAGACTGGTGTGATCATCGAAAAAAAGAAAATAGATTTACCAAAATTGAAGGAAAACTTCCTCTCGATGAATTCTGGATTGCCAAAAACGAAATTTGCGAGGCTTGGTCACATCAGAAATTCCGCTCCGTTCAACGCTTTTGGATTTCTAGAATAGCCTTGAAAAAGGACGAAAAATGGCATTCTCACTGCCATGATAGCACTATACTTCCTCACTGGTATGCTCGGCCGACCAAGGAGTAACTCCAGCGTGTCGGAACCTAATCAAATATCTGAAGAAAGGCTAGTGGGCGGAGCCGGCGCTCTCCATCGCGTTTAAACTTGTCTGCTCGGGTTTCTTCATCAAGAATACGAGCGGGACACAAAGTGCGGTAACGACAGCCATTAGCCAGAAATCGCCGATATAGGCGATCATCAGCGCTTGGCGGTTCACTTCCGCGTCGATCATCATCATGGCCTGTTCGCCATATTGGCCCAATCGACGGATGCTGGTCGGGCTGAGAGGTGACAGTTGGGCTTCGGTTACATTGCCGGCTAGATCAGCGTGGCTGGCTTGCCAGTTGCGGCCCAGCAGGCCAACAAATACGGCAATGCCAACGGAAGCGCCGATCGTCCGGGCAAGATTGAGCAGACTGGCCGCGTCGGTCCGCAGGGAAGGCGGCAGCGTCGTGAATGCCAATATATTCATGGTGACGAACAGGGCGCCCATTCCGAAGCCTTGAATCATGCCGCTTGTGATGACCGGCCAGCGATCCATTTCAAGACTCCAGCCCGTCATCATCCACGCCGAGAGTGATGCAAAGGCCATGCCTGCGGCGACAACGAAACGTGGGTCCACAAGTGTCGCTAACCGGCTGCCCACCGCCATTCCGAGAAAGACGCCAACACCGCGCGGAGCCAATATGATCCCGGCGTCAATTGGTGTGTAACGGTAGATATTCTGTAGCATCGGCGGTAGCAGTGCCATGGTGGAGAACATCGTGATGCCCGCAACAATCATCAGCAGCATTGCGGTGATCAGATTGCGGTTTTTGAACAGGTCTCTGGAAAGGAAAGGATTTTTGGCTGTCGCCATGTGAATTGCGAACATCCACAATGCGGCGGCAGATAGCCCGAATTCAATAATGATTTCCCAGCTATCGAACCAGTCTTCGCCATTGCCGCGATCCAGCATGAGTTGGAAAGTGGCGATAAAAATAGCGAATAGGGTGAACCCAAAGAGATCGAACTTGCGCCGGGTGATCGGCCGCGAGGGCAACAAGGTCCAGAGCAGGACAAAGGTAATGATGCCCAGCGGAACGTTGATCAGGAAAATCCATTCCCAGCTGAAATTTTCGGTTAGATAGCCGCCGACGATCGGCCCCATGATCGGTGCAATCATTATGCCCATGCCCCACAGCGCCATCGCCTTGGGATGGTCTTTCGGTGCATTGATATCAAGCATCACGGTTTGTGAAAGTGGCATTACAAATGCCCCGGACATGCCCTGCATGATCCGGTAAAAGACCAGCATTTCTAGGCTGGTCGCCGTTGCGCAGAGCAAGGACGACAGGGTAAAACCCGCGATTGACCATAGAAACAGGCTGCGGGAGCCAATGCGGTCGGCGACCCAGCCGGTAATCGGAATCGCGACAGCCGAAGCCAGGATATAGCTGGTCAATACCCAGGTTACTGTATCCAGCGTTGCTCCGAGGCCGGATTGCATATGCGGCAAGGCGACATTGGCGATGGTCGAGTCCAATATCTGCATGATATTGCCGAGCATGACGGCAATGGTGAGCAGGAGCCGATTGTTGACCGGCAGCGCGGCTTCATTGGGATTGCTGGAAATCACTCTTTACCATTGCGGAGATCAACGGTCACTTCTGCTGATATCCCGGCGATCAACTGTCTTGGTGATTTATCCAATAATTTGATGCGCACAGGCACCCGCTGGGTAACTTTGACCCAATTGCCATTGGCATTTTGTGCCGGCAATACCGAAAATTCTGATCCGGTGCCGGCTCCGATGCTATCGACCAAGCCGTTTAGCTCCAACTCGGGATAGGCATCAAATGTGACTTTGGCTTTCTGTCCAACTTTCATTCTGGCCAGATCGGTCTCTTTGAAATTGGCTTCAATCCAGCTGCTTTGGTCGTTCACAATCGAAACAGCTGGCAAACCGGACACCATCATTTGGCCGAGTTGCAGACGGGTTGACTGGGAGATGCGTCCGGCGATCGGCGCGGTCACCCGAGTCCGTTCTAGGTTTAACATGGCTTGATCTCTTGCAACGCGCGCATCTGCGACCCCGGGGTTTTCGGCGGAAACAGTGGAGCCGGTCGATAGGCGCGCTTTTGCTGCGGCCACATCTGCTTGCGCCGACTTCAACTTGGCGCGGGCAAGGTCCACTTGGTGCTGCGCCGCATCCAATCGCGCGCGGGTGGTAAAGCCTTTCTCCATCAGCGCCGCTTGCCGCTGGTAGTTGGACTGTGCGAATGCAATATCCTGCCGCGCCACTTCTATGTCGACTCCGCTGACCTGATAATCGGTTTGAAGATTTTGAACCTGCACTTTGGCGGCGGCAATCCTTGCATTGCTCTGGGAGACCGCCAGTTCAAAGGGAGCCGGATCTATCGTGAACAAAAGGTCTCCGGCCGAAACTTCCTGATTTTCCTGAACCGCGATTTCGATAATTTTTCCGCCGATTTCCGGGGAAATGGACACGATATCCTGCTGCACATATGCATTGTCCGTGGACGCAAAACGATCGCTGGCAATCCAATAATAGATTCCGAAGGCTGCGAGTGCCAGTGGGAGTGATAGCATAATGATCCAACGGCTTATGCTTTTACCGAGGGACGTTTCGCGAGCGACTTGCGATTCTGCAGCCTCTTGGCTCAATATGCTCCCCGTATCAATATTCTGACTATCAGCCATTGGCAGCCTGCTTGTGCTGAGAATCTTCGTCATCGATCAACTGCAGATTGGCACGGAGGAGAATTAGCAAATGTTGCAGTTTCTCTTGATCCTTTAGACCGACGTCATTCAAGGACTCCTGTAACAATCGCTCGCCAATTGGTTGCAATTGCTCCGTCAAGGCGGTGCCATTGGCTGTCAAAAACAACTGCCACGCACGGCGATCTTTGGGATCGGGACGACGTTCGACCATTTCAGCAGCCTGCAGCCGGTCCACCATCCTGCACAATGTCATGGCATCGAGTTCCAGCATGTCGGCAAGGGCACTCTGATTGATGCCTTCATGCCGCTTTAACCAGGTCAGAACGCGCCATTGTGGGCGTGTTACGCCAATGGCCTTGGCCCGTTTGTCGAAAGTGCGCCGGATCAAGCGGGAAATGTCACCAATCAAGAATCCGATATTGTCGCTCATGCGCAATATTTAATAACATATTTTATTATATGCAATGTTTAGGTTTGAAAATTATGGATGGCCTTCAATCTTTGTGTCATAGCAATCAAATGACATTGCAAGCAGACGTATATTGGTCCTTTCGCTCGCCTTATAGCTATCTGGCGACGCGCCGTTATGTGGCGCTGACTGAGGAATATGACCTTCAAATCAACCAGCGGTTTGTCTATCCACTGGCGATACGGGAACCGAATTTTTTTGAGAAGAACCATCCCAACTGGTTGGGCTATACGTTCAAGGATATGGTGCGGGTCGGTCAATTTATGGGGATACCCTTGGCGATGCCCAATCCCGATCCGATCGTGCAGGATATGGCGACCAGAAAGATCGCCGACGAACAGCCCTATATTTATGATCTGACCCGGATGGGGCAGGCGGCGTCCCGCCGTGGTAAGGGGCTCGAATTTGCCAATGAAGTTTCGCAGTTGATTTGGGGCGGGACCGCAGGATGGAACGAAGGCGAACATTTGGAAAAGGCCGCAAAACGGGCAGGTGTTAAACTCGCCGAACTCAGAGCGGAGGCCGCAGCGCAGGTAGACGAGCTCGACACAGAAATATCCGGCAATCAAAAAGCGTTGGAAGCCGCCGGTCATTGGGGTGTGCCAACCTTGGTGTTTGAAGGCGAACCCTTTTTTGGGCAGGATCGCATTGATGTCGCCGTCTGGCGCATGAAAAAGAACGGACTTCTGTCTCGATGAACGAGATAGTCACTGGTGGCTGTCAGTGTGGCGCGATCAGATACCGGTTTGCAGGTCCTGTTCCGCCGGCTTATGCTTGTCATTGCGGCGAGTGCAAGAAACAAAGCGCTAGCGCTTTTTCCATGTCGATCCCGATGGATTATTCTACGCTTTCCGTAACCGGAGAAACCTCTCTATATGAGAGCACGGCCTACAGCGGGATAACCAAGTATAATTACTTCTGTGGAAAATGTGGCACGCGTTTGTGGCATTCTTCTGATAATCCGCCCGAGGGAATTACCCTAAAAGTGGGGACGCTTGATAATTCCGCCGGTATTGAGCCGCTCGGACATCTATGGGTGTCTAAGAAACAAAAAGGCATTGATGTTGATCCCGCGAGTGACCAACAGTCTACTCAGCCAGCAGACCTGCTCCACTGGAGAGCAAATTTAGGGAGTAAAAAGTGACCGTGAAAGCTTGGGATTTCTTATCATTTGACAGGACTGAGCTCAAAATTCACGAGATGGGAGAGGGGCGTCCGGTCATCTTGTTGCACGGTCTGTTTTCCAACGCCGACACCAACTGGATCAAATTTGGTCACGCGCAAGCGCTGGTCGATGATGGTTTTAGAGTTATAATGCCCGATTTGCGAGCTCATGGTGCAAGCGCTGCACCGCATGATCCGGAAGCCTATCCTGAGGATGTTCTGGTCAAGGATGTGCAGGCGTTGATCGTATATCTGGAACTGGATGATTATGATCTGGGAGGTTTCTCCTTGGGAGCGCGGACCACGGCCAAGCTGCTGGTCTCGGATGCAAAACCAAGAAAAGCGATATTGGCTGGTATGGGGCTGGAAGGGCTTTCCGGTTGGGACCGCCGTCAGAATTTTTTCCAAGAGGCCATTCGGCTGAAAGATACTGCGAAACGCGGCGATCCGCATTGGATGGCTATACAGTTTATGAAGAGTCAGAAGGTGGATGCCGTGGCTGCGGCTCATTTGCTCCGGACATTCTCTGATTTGGACGCAGAGCGCTTAACGACTATTGATATGCCGGTCATGGTGCTTTGTGGATCGGAAGATCGCGATAATGGAGATCCGGTAGCGCTGACGGAACGATTGGGTAACGGTCAGCATGTTGCGATCCCCGGGACCCATATGAGCTGTGTTACCAAGAAGGAACTGGGCGTCGAAATGGTCCGTTTTCTTAGCCGGTAGAGGGGAACTATGATGGGACTATATAACTGGCGGAATTTCTGGCTATTCTGGGGCAGCGGTATGGCGCTGTTTATCTATCTCGTCATATCGGGCGGGGTTCTTGAAACTGTTGTGGCTCCCAATGGTATTCTCGATCACCAGAGCGCTGCGACCGGCGCGCGGGTCGATGCCATCCAAGAAAGTTGGGCTGCTGCTGGATTGTTGGGCATGGCCCGCTGGGGCATGATCGGCGATCTGGTGTTTATCACCCTCTATATGTCCGGTGGCATAATCGGTGGCCGGCTCATCTGGCAGCTTGCAAAATCACCATCCCTGAAAAAGCTCGGCCTGCTCTGCGTCTTGTCCTATTTCATCTTTGGCATCACAGATTATATTGAAACAATCTCTCAACTGATCCAACTTGTGCGCGAGCAAGGTAGTGATATTTTAGCCGCGACAGCAGCATTCGCGAAGCCAATCAAGGTGGCAAGCTGGATCATTGGAACGATTGCTATTCTTGTTGCCCTGGCTTGGCGATGGACGGAAACCCGGACTTGACTGACAGGCGATAAAGTTTCAGTTTTAACCAAATTTAAATCAGGCAAGGAAGACAATATGAAAACCGCGACGTCAATATGGGCAATGGCCACCATGGCTCTCGCTAGCCCGGCTCTCGCCATGCCAACTGACAAGGAAAAGCAAAGGGAATATGAAAACCCGACTGCTGACGATGCGGTTAACTTCGTAGCCGATACTGAATATGAAATGTTCAACCATTCCATTGATGCAGGAAGAATTTACTGGATCAACTCAACTTACATCACGGATGATACCGATGCGTTGGCCGCCAAAGTGGGTGCAGAAGGTACCGTTATGTCAGTTGAAGCTGCGATGGACGCCGCTCAATTTAACGATGTGCCGGGAATCGATCCCGTAACGAAGCGCAAACTCGATAAATTGCGAGGCGGAATTGTTCTTCCGGCTCCTGCGGTTCCGGGCGCAGCGACTGTGCTGAATGAAATCGCAACAAAGCTGAATTCCGCTTATGGCAAGGGCAAGGGTACGCTCAAAGGTGAGCCCATTAATGGCTCCGACATAGAAGCAGCCATGGGAACAAACCGCAATCCAGATGAACTCTCGGAAATGTGGGAAAGCTGGCACAGTCAGGTGGGAACTCCGATGAAGGATGACTATGCTAGGATGGTGGAAATCGCCAATGAAGGCGCACAAGACCTTGGCTTTGCGGATGTTGGTGCGATGTGGCGTTCGGGCTATGATATGCCAGCAGATGATTTTGCCAAGCTTACCGACAAGCTATGGTCTCAAGTTAAACCGCTTTACGATGAATTGCATTGCTATACCCGCGACAAATTGAACGAAGAATATGGCGATAAAGTGCAATCTGAAACAGGGCCAATCCGCGCCGATCTGCTTGGAAATATGTGGGCACAGGAATGGGGCAATATTTATGATATTGTGGCCCCTGAAGGCGCTGGAGATATAGGCTTTGATACCACCGAGCTTCTAACCAGCAAAGGTTATGATGCCATCAAGATGGTCAAAGCAGGTGAGGGGTTTTTCTCGTCTCTCGGCTTCGCCCCTCTGCCCGAGACTTTCTGGCAACGTTCGCAATTTATCAAACCGGCAGATCGAGAAGTCGTATGCCACGCCAGCGCTTGGGATATCGATAATGTTGACGATATCCGGATCAAAATGTGCATCAAGGTGAATGGCGATGATTTTACCACCATCCATCACGAGCTAGGTCATAACTACTACCAACGGGCCTATAATAAACAGAGCTATCTCCATCTCGATGGTGCCAATGACGGTTTTCATGAAGCCATTGGTGATATGATTGCGCTTTCGATCACGCCGGAATATCTGGTTCAGGTCGGTTTGCTCGATGCGGATAAGGTGCCCAGCGCCGATAAGGATACTGGATTGCTCTTGCGTCAAGCGATGGACAAGGTCGCCTTTCTGCCATTCGGCCTGCTGGTCGACAAATGGCGTTGGGGCGTGTTCAAGGGCGATATTGCACCGGCCGACTATACCAGCGCGTGGCATGATCTGAAGCTGCAATATCAAGGCATTACACCGCCCGTTGAGCGGCCCGCTGATTCTTTCGACCCGGGCGCTAAATATCATATCCCCGGCAACACGCCTTATTCCCGCTATTTCCTCGCGCGGATTTTGCAATTCCAATTCTACAAAGCCGCTTGTGATGAAGCTGGATGGAAAGGTCCGCTCCATCGCTGTTCTTTCTATGGCAACAAACAAGTCGGAGCGAAGTTGAACGCGATGTTGGAAATGGGGGCATCAAAGCCTTGGCCGGATGCACTGGAAGCCTTTACCGGCACGCGGGAAATGGATGGGTCAGCGATGATCAGCTATTTCGCGCCGCTGATGGATTGGCTGAAGGAAGAGAATAAAGGCAAGTCCTGCGGTTGGTAGACATTAAAAAACCGGCGGAAGTTTAGACTTCCGCCGGTTTGTTATCAGTTTGATTTCGCTTAAAGCTGATCGAGCATATATTCTGCTGTGCTGACTTTGAAATCGCCAGGTGCTTCGACATTCAGCTCTTCCACAACACCATCGTTGACGATCATCGAGAAACGCTGGCCGCGAGTCCCCAAGCCGAAGCCTGAGCCATCCATTTCAAGGCCTACGGCTTTGGCAAAGTCCCCATTGCCATCGGCAAGCATGGTGATGTCATCAGAACCAGCGTCGCCGTTCCATGCGCCCAGTACGAAAGCATCATTGACTGCGGTGCAGGCAATTTCGTCTACGCCCTTCGATTTTAGATCCGCGGCTTTTTCAACAAAGCCGGGAAGATGTTTTGCGGAGCAGGTCGGTGTATACGCGCCGGGGACAGAGAAAAGTGCTACTTTCTTGCCAGCGAAATATTCGCTCGAGCTGACCTTCTGTGGGCCTTCAGCGGTCGCTTTGACCAAATTAACTTCGGGAATGGTATCGCCTTTGTTGATCATCATATGCTCCTTAATAAGATTGGGCTTCAAACATTTTGCCTCGGTAAAAGATAGTGGTGACACAAGCGGGAAATTGCAAGGAAACCAGCCAAACAAATCCCCTGTGCATTTTGCCATGGGCAGTTAATATCGCAATCGCTATGGAGACATGATGCAGGAACCCATTTTTTTCTCAGGTCAATTTCTTCTAGCCACACCGGGTATGGCGGACCCCAGGTTTGCGCGTTCGGTCGTTGCAATATGTTCCCATGACGAAAATGGAACTTTGGGCATCAATATTGGAGAAACCGTCGAGGGAATTAGCTTTCATGATATCCTTGAACAGTTCGACATTGATACGGTTGACGCTCCAAATTGTTCGGTTTTTTTGGGCGGCCCTATGGAAAAACAACGTGGGTTTATCATCCATAGCCTCGATATAAATTTATCGGATACCATCCAGGTTGGGGACCTTTGGGGCCTTAGCAGTTCCATTGATATGCTGAACGCCATTGCTCAGGGCCGTGGTCCGAAAAAATGGATTATTGCATTGGGCTATTCCGGATGGGGCGAAGGCCAATTGGAAAGCGAGTTGACTCAAAATGGTTGGTCAGTGGCCAAAGGGTCGCCAGACTGGCTGTATGACCAGGATAGTCTGGACAAGTGGACCATGGCCTGGAAGGCTCAGGGGATTGATCCGACTAAGCTTTCCGGGGAGTTTGGTAGCGCTTGATCAGACCTCTCTATTTGAAAAACGCGCTTTCCGAATATTGTGACAACGCTCTCCCAAGCGTCATAAAAAATCAAATATAAAGATATCTTTATATTTGCATCTTCCAGAGGTTGGCGTTATTCAGCCCTCAATTTGCCGCTCAGCATTATCTGTGCGGTGTTTCGCTTTTTAAGGAGAATATAAGTGGCCAGTGCAGCTGAAGATTAT
The DNA here is from genome assembly GCF_039982395.1 of Parasphingorhabdus sp. Lineage (GTDB taxonomy): Bacteria > Pseudomonadota > Alphaproteobacteria > Sphingomonadales > Sphingomonadaceae > Parasphingorhabdus. The sequence goes on along the minus strand of NZ_JBDWYO010000006.1, from coordinate 307,869 downwards.
GTCATTAAGGACATTTCCCTCGCCGATTTCGGACGCAAGGAAATTGAAATTGCTGAAACCGAAATGCCGGGCCTTATGGCTCTGCGCGAAGAGTTCGGTGCAGACAAGCCTTTGAAGGGCGCGCGGATCACAGGTTCGCTACATATGACCATTCAAACGGCCGTGTTGATTGAAACATTGCTGGACCTTGGCGCCGAAGTGCGTTGGGCTTCTTGCAATATCTTTTCGACCCAAGATCATGCAGCCGCTGCTATCGCTGCTGGCGGAACACCGGTTTTCGCAATCAAGGGCGAAACGCTGGAAGAATATTGGGCCTATGTTGAGCGTATTTTTGACTGGGGCACGGATCAAACCTGCAACCTGATCCTCGACGATGGCGGCGATGCAACCATGTTCGCGCTATGGGGCGCACGGGTTGAGGCTGGTGAAGGATTGTTCAAGCCAGAAAATGAAGAAGAAGAAGTCTTCGTTGCAACATTGACCCGCTTCCTGGCCGAGCGTCCAGGATATCTGACCAAGACTGTTGAGAACATCAAAGGCGTTTCGGAAGAAACCACCACCGGCGTTCACCGTCTATATGAGCTTGCCAAAATCGGTAAGCTTCCTTTCCCAGCGATCAACGTCAACGATAGTGTGACCAAGTCTAAGTTTGATAACCTCTATGGCTGCAAAGAGTCGTTGGTTGATGCGATCCGGCGCGCAACAGACGTCATGCTGGCTGGCAAGGTCGCCGCTGTCGCTGGTTTCGGTGACGTTGGCAAAGGCTCTGCTCAATCGCTTCGCAACGGCGGCGCTCGCGTCCTCGTAACGGAAATTGATCCGATTTGCGCGCTTCAAGCGGCCATGGAAGGCTTTGAAGTTGTAACGATGGAAGAAGCCACAGAGCGGGCAGACATCTTCGTGACAACAACCGGCAACAAGGACGTGATCACCGTGGACCACATGCGGGCCATGAAAGACCGAGCGATTGTTTGTAACATCGGTCACTTCGACAGCGAGATCCAGATCGGTGCGCTGAAGAATATGAAATGGACCGAAATCAAGCCACAGGTTGATGAAGTTGAATTTGCCGACGGGAAGAAGCTGATCGTTCTGGCTCAAGGCCGCTTGGTCAATCTTGGCTGTGCAACGGGCCACCCGAGTTTCGTTATGTCTGCAAGTTTCACCAACCAGGTGTTGGCGCAGATCGAACTTTGGTTGCGTCCTGAGCAATATAAGAACGATGTCTATGTTCTTCCGAAGCATCTCGATGAGAAAGTCGCGGAATTGCATTTGGCCAAATTGGGTGTGAAACTCACCAAGCTTAGCAACGAACAGGCTGATTATATCGGTGTCTCAACCGAAGGCCCATTCAAGCCGGATCACTATCGCTACTAAGCCGATAGTGTCTCAGATATCAAAAACCGGGCAATGCGCTGAGCATTGCCCGGTTTTTTTTAATTCAACGGGAAGTGAATTGGGTTTTGCGTTTGCTCGGCTTGCCGGGAAACTGCGGCCACTGATTTTGCGATAGCGCCTGAGCGCTGTTCGACGATATGCCGGCCTGTTTCTCATACATCCAGTAGTTGCGCAGGATGATGGATACATATCCGCGGGTCTCGACATAAGGAATGCTCTCCATGAACAAGAGCGGGTCGTCATTGTCCAGGACTTCGCTATTCCAGCGCTGAACAGCGCCTGGGCCAGCATTATAGGCCGCAGCGATCTTGGGTAGCTTGCCGCCCGTGATCGAAGATTTTCCGAGATATTCGAGATAAGACTGGCCATATTCCAAATTGGTGGAAGGTCGCAGCAGGTCCGATTTCTTGAAACTGAGGCCATTGGCCTTGGCAATGTCGCCAGCGGTTCCCGGACGTACTTGCATCAGGCCAATGGCGTTGGCCGGACTCACGACCTGACTGCGAAATGCGGATTCTTGTAAAGTATGGGCATAGATCAGCGCAGGATCGACACGCCAACCGCCGTCTGGTTTCCATTTTGGCGCCGGGAAACGGGCCTGTACATCAGGTTTTGTACCGCGTGGCGCATGATGCGCTAGCCAAAGCTGAGTGCGCGGCAAATTCAATTCCCGGGCAAGTTTGATCAGGGCAGAATGGTCTTTGTCGGCGCCGATCGCGGCCTGGTGCCGCAACGCTTCGTCCGCCAGCTGTTCTTGTCCAATTTCAACCAATGCGATGGCGGAACGAACATTTTCGTGCCGTTCGAGAGAACGCCAGTCCGATTTCTTGAAGGATTCGGCTTTTTCGGACCTGTCTGGTTCCATGCCGAGCGTTTGCGCCGCGAGCATTCCGTAAAAACTGTCACTATATCGCGCTGCAGTCTGCAACTTGCCCTGAACCTTTTCCGGTTGACCACATTTGAGATCGGAGCGGGCGCTCCAATAGAGTCCAGCGGCTTTCAGGTCGACATTGGACGCCGAGCGACCCACTTTTTCGAAAGCGGCGCTTGCCGAACGGCAGTCATTCAACCGCCATGCGGACAGCCCGGCAACCCAATTTGCATGGCTTACCCACTCACCCGAACCATTTTGGGCTTTGCGGGCCAGACGAAATGCCGCGTCATTGTCATTTTCGATATAGTAAGACCAAGCCACGCGCTGCTGAAGTTCCGTGCGACCTTCCGACGACATCGAACCTGCATTGCTGTTGAGAAGTTTCTCTGCATCCCGCGGATTGTCATTTTTGATATAGCTGATGATCTGACCGCGCACGCTGTTGGTGGTGCTGTCCGACTTTATATTTTTGGGCTTTGACCGAATGGGAGAGCCGGGGACCCAGGACAGGTTCTGTCTCTGCGGCAGACTGGGGAGCAATTGCGCACCGCGCTTCTCCGCCAGACGGCTCAGTTGAGCCGCTTGCGGTATTTGCGGTGCTTCATTGACCAAAGTCAGCAACGGGCCGAGCTCTGCGCGGGGCGAATTGGCATCCAGAAAATATTCTGCCTGTGCGATAGATTTGAGCGGGCCTGTAGGCGCGGAGTCCATTAGGCTTTTTGCTGTGCTCCAGCTGTTGGCATCCATCGCGGAAAAAAGAGCCCGATAGTGGTCGGACTGCTTGCGCTTCAGTTGTGAAGGCACATCTTTCGCGACGGTAGCGCTATTGTATAGCACCGCGCCGTCATCAGCGAGGGCCGGCGTTGCAAGAAGAGCGAATACGGAAGCCGTGAGTGCAAGTTTCAATTTCACAGGGCAGAAATCCTTGTCAGCATTTGCAAATCTTTCCAGGCTTCGGCTTTGAATAAAGGCCGTTCTATCAGGATCCGCGGATGGAACGTTACGATAGCCTCTGTTTTTGATGAACTATGGTTAATAAATTGTATATTTTTGCGAGCGGACAATAAATCCTCGCCAAATATAATCTTTGCGGCGAGGTCGCCGAAGCAGATGATACGCCTGGGACGAACCAGTCCGATATGGTGGATAAGGCGCGTTTTCAGAGTGGGCCAATGTTGCTCGTCGATTCTTCCGTCAACGGAAGCTGATACCGCAATGGAAGACAAATAGGATTGTTCCGAATCGCATCCGATCGCGGCCAACATCTTGTTCAAAAGCTTCTGATTGTCAGAATTAAACAATTGGGTGTCACCATGACGGCTTTTTTCAGGAAGCGCCGATATCACCATGACTTCTGGTTGCAGAGCGCCCTGTGGCATGACTCTGTTTTTCGACCAACTCGCTTCGATAAGGCTAGCACTATCCGCAAGCCAAGCGACAAATTCTGGATATTCGCCGGGCAGCTTCTCATTTTGAATAGCGGGTTTCTTTATCTCCGGTGCCGGTTCCGTAACGGCAATCTGCGGCTCGGGTTTTTGGGACGGTGATGCGACCTCACGTGACAAAAGGGATGAGGGTTCCTCGGCATAATCCCATTCGACGCCAGCAAGTGACCACCAGTTTTGGAGGCTGCTGACCATCGCTTCAGCGGTTGGATTTTTCGTTGGTGGTGTGACTAAATTCATTTATGCATAGAGTCATGAGTTGACGAATAGGTCAATTGGCGGGAAAGCAGGTTTCTGCCCAATGGGTTGCGGTTTGCGACAGACCGAAATGAAATTGCGAATATAAGTACGAACGGTAGGAAAAGCGACATGAGTGAACGAGAGTCAATGCCTTATGACCTGGTGATAGTCGGGGGTGGTCCTGCGGGCCTCAGCGCCGCTATCAGGTTCAAACAAATGGCGGACGAGGCAGGCAAAGACCTCTCGGTTTGTATTCTGGAAAAAGGTTCCGAAATCGGCGCGCATATCCTTTCTGGCGCGGTCATCGATCCAAAAGGGCTGGATGAGCTTTTTCCATCTTGGCGTGATGAAGACTGTCCGATCGCAAAGACGCCAGTGACCGAGAACCATCACTGGGTGTTGACGAAGAAGAAGAAATTCTCGCTGCCACATATCATGACCCCATCATTCATGCACAATAAAGGGACCTATACCGGTTCTCTTGGTAACCTATGCCGTTGGCTCGGCGAGCGTGCTGAGAATATGGGTATCGAGATTTTTCCGGGTTTTGCCGCTGCAGAAATTTTGTACAACGAGGATGGGTCTGTCAAAGGCGTTGCCACTGGCGACATGGGCGTGGCCCGCGACGGAAGCCACAAACCGGATTACGAACCAGGCTTGGAGCTCCATGCAAAATATACATTTTTTGCTGAGGGCGCACGCGGTCATCTTACCAAGATTCTGAAGAACCAGTTCGCGCTTGATGCAGACAGCCAGCCGCAAATCTATGGCCTTGGCATAAAAGAACTTTGGGATATTGAACCTGAAAAACATTCAGCGGGTCGTGTCATTCACACCCAGGGTTGGCCGTTGAGTGAAGGGGCCAATGGGGGCGGTTTTCTCTATCATCAGGCAGATAATCAAGTCGCTCTCGGCTTTGTGACCTGGCTCAACTACGAAAATCCGAACCTGTCTCCGTTTGAAGAAATGCAGCGATGGAAGCAGCATCCTGAAATCCGCAAGATATTGGAAGGCGGAAAACGCGTTTCCTATGGCGCTCGGGCGATTAACGACGGCGGTTTCCAGGCCGTACCCAAATTGTATTTCCCCGGCGGTGCGTTAATTGGTTGTTCTGCAGGCTTTGTAAATGTTCCGCGGATCAAGGGTACGCATACCGCTATGAAGACCGGCATGATGGCCGCAGAAGCTGCCTATGAAGCGATCGTCGCAGAGCGCGAAAGCGATGAACTGACCGCTTACGGAACGGCTTATGAGAATAGCTGGGTTCGGGAAGAATTGCGGGTGGTTCGCAACGTGTTGCCGGCTGTCGAAAAATATGGTGATTTTTTGGGAACGATAATCTCGGGAATCAATATGTGGGCAGAGCATTTGAAAATAAAAATGCCGTTCACCATGAAATTGCACCCAGACTGGTCGCGCTTGAAAAGAGCCGAACATTGTCATCCGATTGTCTATCCCAAACCGGACGGGGTGATCAGCTTTGATCGCCTGTCCTCGGTGTTCTTGTCGAACACCAATCACGAGGAAGACCAGCCCGTGCATTTGCAATTGAAAGATCCATCCATCCCTGTGGATGTCAATCTTCCTGTATTTGCCGGACCTTCAGCCCGCTATTGTCCCGCGGGCGTATATGAATTTGTCGAAGACGAAGCTGGTAAACCGAAGTTCCAGATAAACGCACAAAATTGCGTTCACTGCAAAACCTGTGATATCAAAGACCCGTCGCAGAATATCAATTGGGTGGTACCGGAAGGTGGCGGAGGTCCAAATTATCCGAATATGTAGCCTTGGTCTATGCGCGTTGCTCCTTGCGGGGCAGGCCGGTTCGCCGGCGCTGGCCAATCGCGAGGATAGCAGGGCAGCCCTCAACCGTTTTGTCGAAGCGCGCTTTGCTGAATCCTTCAATGCAATGCAATCGGCTACAGCGATTTACGCCGACAGCCTGAAAGAGCAACCGGACAACGAATTGTTGGCCGGCAAGGCCTATGTCAGCGCCATTGAAGTTGGGGATTTTGCTCTAGCAACGAAAGCGGTTAAAACGTTGCAGTTGCGCGGTAAGGCCGCTCCTGAAATGCCGTTACTGCCTTTTGCAGAAGCATTCGCTCAGCAAGACTGGAAGGGCGCCAATCTCGCAATTGTTGAGTTGGAAACGCTGAAGAATTTCGCCTTCATGGAACCTTTTCTCGCTGCTTGGCTGGAGACAGCAGAAGGAAAAAACGGGTCGCCGTCCCTGCGTCGGGCAGAAGGCAATGCGACCGCCAGATTTTATCTCGAAGAGCAACGGATATTGCACAAGCTGGCTACCCAGCAAGACGAAGATGTGATTGGCTTGCTTGCCGACGTCGTTAAAAGCAATGATCGGCGTATGGCTCCGTTGCGTATCATTGCCGCGCAGCATTTCTGGGCAAAGGATGATCCGGTCAGCGCGAAAGAAATATTGAAGCTGAGACAAACCGGCGCTGAGCAGAGGTTGCACCAGCAGATAGAGGCCGGGCTAAAAAGAGGTGTTTCGCAGAAAGTTACGCCTTCCATTGGACTCGCCTTTCTTTTTCAAAGACTTTCAAACGATCTAGCAGCGCAGAGGGCCGGGTTTCTCTCGCAAGTCATGGCGCAGGCAAGCTTTCAGGTTACTCGCAAATCGGACTATGCCCGTCTCACACTCGGTCGGACTTTTGCGGAAGCAGACAGTCACGATTTGGCGGTTGTTCAATTCAAGCAGATTAAACAAAATGGACCGTATTTTTTGGTCGGAATGAGTATGGAAACCGCCAGCCTGGTGGCGGACAAACATTATGATCGAGCCTTGGAGCGTTTGGATAGTGCGGTAAAATCCAACCCAGACACACCTGAACTGTTCATTCTAATGGGACAGACTTTGCAGGGGCAGGGCAAGGACAAGGAAGCGGCAGCCGCTTTTCAATCGGCTATTGCTTTGGGCGAAAAACTCGGGCGTTCCGATGCGTTGATGGCGAGCTATTGGCTAGCATTGGGGGGTGCCCAGGAACAGGCTGGAATCTGGCCAGCCGGCTTGGACTCTCTCAAAAAGGCCAATGAACTGCTGCCCGGCTCTCCGACAATATTGAATTATCTAGGCTATGCTCAGCTTGAGCGACGAGAAAATAAGGCGGAAGCTGTCGAGGCGATTAAGCAGGCGCATGAGTTGCGCTCCAGTTCGCCGGCAATCACTGACTCTCTGGGTTGGGCTTATTTCATCATCGGGGAGCATGAGCGCGCGGTAACCTATTTGGAAACGGCTTTGGCAGGACAGCCCCAAGATCCGACAATTAATGAGCATCTTGGCGACGCCTATTGGACGGTTGGGCGGCTCTATGAGGCTCGCTACGCTTGGAAATCAGCGAAACTATTTGCGGAGGGCGAGGATTTGCAGCGGCTAGCCGGCAAAATAGACCTAGGCCTGCAACCCGATCTCATATCGCCCTGATGCCACAATTGCGTTTGGGCGATAGGGACCGTGAAACGGCTTATGCGAAGCTTAATCTTGCGCTTCATGTTCGCAAGCGCTTGGACAATGGATATCATGAACTAGAGACGCTTTTTGCATTTCTTGATCAAGGTGACGTGGTGTCCGTGCAACCGGGAGAAGGCGTTGACCTTGAGATCAGCGGTCCCTTTGCTGATGGCTTGAGCAAGACCGACAATCTGGTGGTCAAAGCGGCGCATCTACTTGCGGAACATTCGAATGGACAACAAGGGGCGCGGCTTCATCTAGAGAAAAACCTGCCGGTCGCTTCCGGAATTGGCGGAGGATCAGCCGATGCTGCGGCCACACTGCGATTGTTGAACCGTTTCTGGGGACTGGGCTATGATGGCGACACTCTGGCAGAGATTGCCGCGCCGCTGGGCGCCGATGTCCCGGCCTGCCTGTTGAGTCAGACCTGTCGCGGCACTGGCATTGGGCAGGATCTGGATATCATGGCAGGGAATGATCTTGCTGGACTTTGTGCACTGCTGGTCAATCCGTTGGTTCCGGTCTCAACCGCAGATATTTTCGCTTCCTGGGATGGTGTGGATCGCGGTCCGCTGATCGGGGATGCTATTCTATCGATCGCCCAGAGTGGCCGAAATGATTTACAAAAGCCGGCTATATCATTGGTGCCGATATTGACCGATGTTTTAGGATTGTTGATGGAATGCCAACCTGTTTTGGCACGTATGTCAGGTTCCGGTGCGACATGCTTTGCCTTGTTTGATAGCTATGCCGCTGCAGAAACGGCAGAAAGTCATTGCCAGCAAGGGATGGAAGGCGTTTGGACGATGAAGGGGATGTTCCGATGACCGAGGCTTTTGAAATATCCGGCGTACCCTCCGAGGGTGGCGTCCTCATTGTGGCAGATCACGCATCCAATCATCTTCCCGATGAGATTGAACTGAGTATTCCATTGGACTTTTTGGATGATCACATCGCCTATGACCCCGGCACTGCCGCCATCGCGCGCATGATGGCGGAAAATAGCGGATATCTAGCCATTCTCAGTGCCAATTCGCGCCTGGTCGTCGACCTGAATAGAAATCCTGGCGAAGAGTCCATCATACCGGAGCGAAGCGATGGTGTGGAGATTCCAGGAAACCTGGTCACAGCTGAAGAGAGACAGGCGCGGTTGGATCGCTATTTTACGCCTTATCACGACAGAATTCGTGAACTTGTTTCAGACCTTAAACCATCTCTGGTGTTGTCGCTGCACAGCTTTTCGCCCACGCTTCGCTCCAATCCGCAACTCCAGCGCCCCTGGGATATCGGGGTTTTGTATAATGAATATGAGGCCGCATCCCGCTTTGCGATTCAGTTTCTCGAAGCAGAAGGCGTGTTGAATGTCGGGGATCAGCTGCCTTATTCCGGCAAACAGCTGAACGCGACTATGGATCGCCATTGCGAAGCCGTAGGCCAGCCCTATTTCGGAACAGAAATCCGTCAGGATTTGATCATGGAAAAGGCAGGGCAGCGCCGCTTTGCCGATATTTTGCTACGCACATGCGATAAAATCAGAACGGCCCTTGCTTAACTGCCCGACTTTTGGAAGGACGATCCGGAAATTGCGATATTGGAACCCAGAATGAGTCAAAGATTCGATAAGTCCCGTTTGCCGAGCCGCCACGTCAGTGTTGGACCGGAACGCGCGCCACAACGAAGCTATTATTATGCCATGGGCATGACGGAAGAGGACATCGCAAAGCCCTTCGTCGGAATCGCCTCTGCGGGCAATGACAGCGCCCCTTGCAACACCTTGCTCGACGGACAAGCCGATATGGCCCGCGAAGGTGTCATCGAAGCCGGAGGCACGCCCCGGCGCTTTAACACGATCACCGTCACCGACGGCATCGCCATGGGCCATCAGGGCATGAAATCCTCTCTCGTATCGCGGGAAGTCATTGCTGATAGCGTCGAGCTGAGCGTCCGTGGCCACTGCTATGATGCGGTCATCGGCTATGCCGGTTGCGACAAAAGCCTTCCCGGTATGATGATGTCGATGCTGCGCCTCAACGTGCCTTCGATTTTTGTATACGGCGGTTCGATCCTTCCCGGGCGGTTCCACGACCAGGATGTAACCGTTGTGGATGTGTTCGAGGCGGTGGGCCAGCATAGCGCCGGCAATTGCCCGTTGCAAGAACTGATCGAACTCGAAAAAGTAGCCTGTCCCGGACATGGTGCCTGCGGAGGCCAGTTTACGGCCAACACTATGGCTTGCGTGGCGGAGGCTATTGGCCTTTCGCTGCCAAACAGCAATATGGCTCCGGCGCCCTATGAAACGCGCGACGATATGGCCAAGGCGGCCGGTCGCCAGATCATGAACTTGATCGAACTGAATTTGAGACCGCGAGATATTTGTACGAAAGACGCGTTCATCAACGCCGCCCGCGTGGTCGCTGCCACCGGCGGTTCGACCAACGCAGCTCTGCACCTTCCGGCCATGGCCAACGAAGCTGGCATCGACTTCGACCTGTTCGATGTCGCTGAAATTTTCAAAACCACTCCTTATTTGGCAGACTTGAAACCGGGCGGAAAATATGTCGCCAAGGACATGCACGATGCCGGTGGTGTTTACATGCTGATGAAGACGATGATGGACAATGGCCTGATCAAGGGCGACTGCATCACTGTCACCGGCAAGACGCTGGGCGAGAATATCGATGAAATTACATGGAACCCGGATCAGAAGGTCATTTATGACGTCCAGAATGCGATAACCGCAACGGGAGGTGTCGTAGGCCTTAGAGGATCTTTGGCACCAGAAGGTGCGATTGTGAAAGTGGCCGGTATGGACCGTCTGCAATTTCGCGGACCGGCTCAGGTCTTCGAATGCGAGGAAGACGCTTTCGCTTCTGTCGAACAGCGGCAGATCAAAGAAGGTGCTGTCGTGGTCATCCGCAACGAAGGGCCCAAAGGCGGTCCCGGTATGCGCGAGATGCTGGCCACAACAGCGGCGCTCTATGGTCAGGGCATGGGCGAGAAAGTCGCGCTCATCACCGATGGTCGTTTCTCGGGTGCAACGCGAGGCTTCTGCATCGGTCATGTTGGTCCGGAAGCCGCCGATGGCGGGCCTATCGGGCTTATCGAAGACGGCGATTTGATCAATATTGATGCCGAAAAAGGGATTATTGATCTGGAGGTCGATGAGGCCATATTGGAAGAGCGCCGGAAACAATTTACACGACGGGAAACCGATTATGGTTCAGGAGCTTTGTGGCGCTATGCGCAGAATGTTGGACCGGCCTATCAAGGCGCGGTTACCCATCCAGGAGCCAAGGCAGAAAAACATGTCTATGCGGATATCTAGAATAGTTGCTTTGACCGTTTTGATTACGGCCTGTGACAACCGACCCGATAATGAGGTTCTTGCTGACGCGGAGCAACGCGCAGCGGCAAGCGCCAGCAATGACGGTAAAATCGAATGTGCGATCAACGGAAGCAACGAGTTTACCCGGGATTGCTTCACCGAGCGCCTCAGCGGAGAAGGCGGCGTGACAATGATCATTCGTCATGCGGATGGCGGCTTTCGTCGGTTCAATGTCCTGACCGATGGGCATGGATTGGAAGCCGCTGACGGATTCGACAAAGCGAAAATATCGATTGTGAAAGATGGCAAAATCCAGGTGGCCGTCGGACCGGATAGATATCTATTGCCAGCGCAGATAAAAGCGGAACCAGCACCCGCTAAAGCCGCAGATGCCAATGAAGTTGCTGCAGAGGCGAAGCCCAGTTCAGGTGAAGCTCCGGCACAAGCCGGAAACTAGAGGCACGCTTGCTCAATCACGCGAATATCTTGACCGCCGCTGAGATGCAGCTGGCGGAACAGACCTTGATTGACCAAGGGACCTCCGTTCAGGAGTTGATGCGCAAGGCCGGGCAGGGCGCCGCGCAGATGATCTGGCGACTATCGAATGACATGCCAACGCTGGTTCTTTGTGGTCCGGGAAACAACGGTGGTGATGGCTATGTCATCGCCCAATGGCTGCTCGAAAAAGGCGTAGAGGTCAGGGTTGCCGCGCCGGTCGAACCGAAAACAGAGGCGGCGAAACAGGCCAAATCCTTGTGGCGAGGAGAAACGCTTGATTGGAATGAAGCCCAGCCCGCGCAACAATTTGTCGATTGTCTTTTTGGTACCGGATTGACGCGCGAGATTGGTGATGAGTGCTTCGACCCTTTTCTAAGACTGTTTGCAGGTGCCAAAAAACGCTTGGCGATCGATCTTCCGAGCGGGATTGAATCGGACCATGGTATATTGCTGAATGCTGTTCCCGCCTTTGATACCACGATCGCTCTGGGCGCTTTCAAACCGTCGCATCTGTTGGAACCGGCACGATCGCTTATGGGGAATTTGGTGGGAGTGGACATCGGGATTGATGCCGAAAGCAAGTGCGCGTTTGTGCAGAAGCCGAAACTGCACGCGCCATCGTCTCGGGATCACAAATATAGCCGTGGTCTGGTTGCTGTGGTTGCCGGCGAGATGGCAGGAGCCGCGCAACTTGCCGCAATGGCGGCTCAGAAGTCGGGTGCCGGCTATGTCAAAATATATGCGCCAACAGGCTTTCAAACGCCCCAGCCCAGTATCGTGGTTGAAACATTTAGTGATAATGGCGAGCTTCAGCAAAAGCTATCGGATAGCCGGATTGCAGCCCTTGTTCTCGGTCCCGGCATGGGCAGGGATGCGCGAGCGCTATCCTTGCTAGCCCCCGCTCTTGCAGTGGAAACTTCGCTCGTCATTGATGCCGATGCATTAACGGTCGCCGGATCAAATTTGGCAGCTATGCTGCAGGCACGCTCAGCGCAGACGGTCGCAACGCCCCATCACGGTGAATTTGCTCACATATTTCCGGGCGGTAACGGACAAAAGCTGGTTGATAGTCGCAAACTGGCCATGGAAGCCGACGCTACTGTTCTGCTCAAAGGATCCGATACCGTCATAGCCGATCCTGATGGCCAGGCAGCGATATCGTCTATGTCATGCCCATGGCTCTCCACGGCGGGCACAGGCGACGTGCTGGCCGGGATTGTTGCAAGCCGGTTGGCAAGAGGCCTGAGTGGCTATATGGCGGCTTGCGAAGGCCAATGGCTGCATAGCCGTGCGGCACGTTTGGCCGGCCCCGCTTTCACGCCAGAAATGTTGATCGACCAACTCCCCGCTACTGTGCAGGAATGTTTATGACCGCGACTTCCGATCCCGATTTGATTCTTCGCGTTGCCGCCAAGGGCGATGGCGTCACTTCAGACGGCCGCCATATTGCTTTTTCAGCGCCGCTCGACCGTCTCAATGAAGAGGGTGGACTGATCAAAGGACCGCATCATGTTGATCCTCCCTGTCAGCATTTCCAGTCTTGCGGCGGTTGCAACCTTCAACATCTGGATGACGAGAGCTATAGCCAGTTTCTGATCGATCGCGTTGCCTATGCGCTTGAAGGGCAGGGATTGAAGGCAGAGCTGCTGCATCCACCACAAATATCACAACCGAAGACCCGCATCCGTGCAAGTTTGCGCGCGGCCAAACTGGGTGATCAATTCAAGCTTGGCTTTAGCGGCGCCGGAAGCCACCGAATTATCGACCTCAAGCAATGCGAAATCATGGCACCTGAAATGTTCGCCCTGATGGCGCCTTTGCGGAATTTCTTGAAAAAAGCGGCTCGGCGCAAACATGATATGAATATCGAGATGACTTTGGTCGATCAGGGCGTCGACCTTTTGATCGGGAATTACGAACCAGATGGACTCGAACAACGTGAAGCTTTGTCAGACTTTGCGCAAAGCAATGGACTGGCTCGCTTGTCTGTGGACGGCGGCTATGGCCCGGAAACACAGTGGGAACCAGAGCCCGTAACGGTGACGCTAGGCGGAACAGCGATCAGTTTTCCGCACAGCTGCTTCCTGCAACCCACCCGCGATGGCCAGAAAACACTGGTGTCGGCTATGTTGGAGACGGTCGGCGAGGCGCGTCTTGTCGCCGATCTTTTCGCGGGTCTGGGAACATTCACCTTGGCTTTGGCGGAGGATCAGAAAGTTTATGCCGCAGAAGGCGCACGCGATGCGATCGGCGCGCTTAAAATGGCAGCCAATCATTCTACCCGCCAGATATTCTGCGAGCATCGAGATCTCTTCAGGCGTCCGCTCAGCGCGGAAGAGCTTAACCGCTTCAATGCCGTTATTCTTGACCCACCGCGGGCCGGTGCCAGAGACCAGATCATGCAATTGGCTCAATCTGAAGTGGAAAAAATCTGCTATATCAGCTGCAATCCAGCCAGTTTTGCCCGAGACGCAAAGCAGTTATGTGATGCAGGCTATAAGCTTCGGCAAGTGTGGCCGGTCGGGCAGTTTCTATGGTCAACCCATGTCGAGATTGTATCGAGTTTCACCCGATAAAGAGTTGTCCGGCGCCAAACCTATGGCGCCGGACAATCGTAATTTTTTAGAAGACAGCCAAAGCCGCGTGGATTGCCAAAGCGATAATACACAGGCTGGATAGTGCAAAAACCGCAAAGCGGAATAGCACCCGATTACTGGTGACCTGGATAAGGCTGTGTACCACTCGAAGGCCGACATAGATCCATGCAATGGTAAGATTAAGACCATGGCCCTGACCCGCGAGGATCAAAACAACACAAACCGCGTAAAATAATGTGGGTTCGGTAAGCAGGTGATTGTAATTATGGGCCTTCCACTGAACTTCCGGCGGAAGCAGTTCATCAAGATCCCCACCTTTCCCGCCAACCAGATTGGCCGTGTCGATCTTGGCTTTGCCCATGGCTGGGATCCGCGTGACATACATCCAAAGCCAGATCAGCATTGTCCACAAGATGAGAGCAACCATTGGCTGCAGCAAGGCACTATTTTCCATGTTCATATCTCCCCGATATTATTGTTGTGAGTGTCTAGGTTTGTTAAGTCAGAAAAGTGTCGCCCAAACCGCATTGATCGCCAGAATGACCAAGCAGATTGTCGACGCCACAAAGAGAACAAGCCTTACTTTCACCAAATTGACGGTGACTTGCCAGATGCTGTGGATGATCCGGATGATCACATAGGCCCATGCCAGATATAAATTGGCACCATAAGCTGCATCGGAAATAGCAAGGATGATCACGGTTGCATAGAATAGCGTCGGTTGTTCCATCAAATGGGTGAAATTATGGGATTTCCAATTCACCTTATCGGGTATCACTCCCTCCAGATCGCTTCCTCGGCCGCCGGGCTTGGCATCGGAAAGATTGGCTCCGGTTTTTGCTAAGGCTGGAAATCTTGTACCGGCCATCCAGAACAGAATGATGAGTGACCATAGGACCAGAACAGCCGCTGGAGCCAAAATTGCAGTGTTCATTTTGAAGTTCTCCTCATATTGTGGAGAAACTGCTTCAACTGTAAACGATTGTCAATTGCAACTTAATTTGTGGCTCAAACGCTGGGAAAAGACACTACATTTTCGCGATCTGATCGATCCAGATTGTCACCAACATATAGACTCGCCATTGGCTCATCCGTGACATCATATTCTTCGCTGCTGCCATAGCCGTTGAAACGTGTCCGCATTGCTGAACCATAAGCGCCGAGCATGCCGATCTCTATATAGTCGCCGGCTCTGATTCCGTCGGGCAAGTTAAAGGGGCCGGCCATGAAATCCATGTCATCACAAGTAGGGCCATAGAAGCTAAAGCCGGTTATCGCCTCATTGGCGGCATCTCCGCCGATCTGACGCACCGGAAAACGCCAGCCTATATGGGCCGCATCGAACAAGGTGCCATAGGCACCATCATTGATATAGAGCTCGTTGCCGCGGCGGCGTTCCACCTTGACAATCAACGAGCTATATTCTGCTGACAATGCCCGGCCCGGCTCGCACCAAAGCTCGGCGGAATAGCTGATCGGCAAATCTTCGAATGTCCGGTCGATAGCGGTAAAATAATGATTGAGGGAAACGGGTTCCAGATCGGGGTAAATCGAAGGAAAACCACCACCCACGTTGACAATATCGACGGTGACCGAAGCGCTGACGATAGCCGTCCGGACACGCTCCAGAGCATGAACAAATGCAAGCGGCGTCATCGCCTGACTGCCGACATGGAAGCAAATCCCTAGGCTATCTGCCATTTGTCGGGCCCGTTGCAGCAATTCTATGGAATCATCTACATCCACGCCAAATTTAGAGGCCAAGCTGATTTCTGCAAATTCCGAAGCGACCTTTATTCTGACACAGAGGGTCAGATCATCGGCACCGTCGGTTCCCAATTCAATCTTCTCAAGCTCTTCAAGACTATCCAGAGAAAATATCCGCACGCCGTGGTTACGATAGGCTTCGCGTATCGATGCGAGTTGCTTGATCGGATTCATGTAACAGAGGGTTGCCTCGGGTAATGCGGCACGGACAAGCCGTACCTCGTCGATCGAAGCCACGTCATAATGGGTTATGCCTTCTTCCCATAGAATCTGGAGCAGCGTGGGTGAGGGATTGGCTTTCACCGCATAGAGGGATTTTCCCGGAAATTGTTCGACGAAATAACGCGCCGCGCGCCGTGCCGCGTGCGGCCGGTTCAGTAGGACGGGAATATCGGGACTAAGGGCCTTCGTCAGTTCCTCAGCATCATGGTAATTGCGCAACTCAAGGGACCCCCTATCGGCCAAGATCTATTGAGCTGCCTTGCGGTTTTGCAAGCGACCATGGGGCAGCGAAGCGCGGCTATATGGCCGGTTTTCGGATCTGTAAAGACCCGCCGATAGAGAAAATCGCAGATTAGGTCAATTTTTAGCTCAAACGGTTGCGAAACGTAGTCCAATCGAAACTTTTCAGGCATTTTAGGTCATCATTTGCGCTGTTCCAAAGCCAGATCGAGGGCAGGGGCACGCCGTTGAATGTGTTGGTCTTGACCATCGAATAATGCGCTTGATCGAGAAAGGCGATCCTTTGTCCTATATGGGGTTCATCAGGCAGGATATAATCGCCGATTATATCGCCGGCGAGGCAACTGGGGCCGCCTAGCCTGATTGGCATGCCTTCGCCTTGCTCCCCGAGCATTGCTGGTCGGTAAGGCGCTTCAATAACGTCGGGCATATGGCAAGTGGCTGATATATCAGTGATTCCAATTGGCATGCCATTGTCGAAAACATCGAGGACCTCTCCTACCAATATGCCTGCATCCAGTGCGACGGCCTCTCCCGGCTCAAGATAGATACAGCACCCGGACTTGGCTTTTAGATTTTTGAGAAAAGTAATCAGGGCCTCGCGGTCATAATCATTCCGCGTGATATGGTGACCACCACCAAGATTTATCCATTTGAGAGAACCAAAATGCGGAGAAATCAGAGGTTCCAGCTTATCCCAAGTCTGTTGGAGCGCATCAAATCCTTGCTCACAAAGATTGTGAAAGTGAATGCCCGACAAATGCTGAAAATGCGCCGATTTCAATTGACTGACCGGAAAGCCCAATCTGCTATGAGGCTGGCTGGGATCGTATTTTGCTGTCTCACCGAGCGCAATTTCAGGGTTTACCCTTAAACCCAATTCGGAACTCTCTAACTTAAGACTCTGATTGGAATCGCTTTTCCATTTTTCGATTTGTGCAGGATTGTTGAAGGTAATATGTTGGGAAAGATCGCACAATTCTGCTAGATCGTCCGCCTTATAGGCCGGTGAATAGGTACTGATTGGCCCGTTATAATGGGCCTTGGCAAGCCGCGCTTCCCATAGGCCCGAGGCACAATAGCCATCGAGATATTTGTCGATCAAAGGCCCAAGGGACCACATGGAAAAGGCCTTGAGAGCCAGTAACATTTTGGCCCCGGAGCGTTCCTTAATATCCCTCAGTACCGCAAGATTCCGACGCACGGCCGCTTCATCCACGACAAAAGCAGGCGAAGGAACTCTGGTTAAATCAAAATGCGCAAAAGCGCCGGGATCTCCTGCCTTGGTCTCCATGTCAAAAGGCCAAAGGTGCTTCCAATTCTTCCATTTTCCAGGATAGGCCATGCTCGTTGAGCATCTCCATGAACGGATCGGGGTCGAATTGCTCCATGTTGAACACGCCTTCGCCCTTCCACGTTCCGGATAGCATCAAAGCCGCCCCGATCATCGCCGGAACCCCGGTCGTATAGCTAACGCCCTGATTACCGGTTTCCTCGAAGGCGGCTTCATGACTGCAGATGTTCTTGACGTAGAGCGTTTTCTGGAGGCCATCTTTGACGCCGGTTGCAATGACACCGATATTGGTGTTGCCTTTGGTGGTTTCTCCTAGACTAGCGGGTTCTGGCAATACCGCTTTGAGGAATTGTAGCGGGATAATTTCACGGCCTTCATACATCACCGGATCAATCCGGGTCATGCCGACGTTCTGAAGGACTTCAAGATGGGTTAGATAGGCGTCGCCAAAGGTCATCCAGAAGCGAATGCGCTGGATTTCCGGGATGTGGGTTTTGAGTGATTCAATTTCTTCATGATACATGAGATACATATTCTTCTCACCCACCGCCTCAAAATCAAAAGCCTGTTTATGGGAAAGCGCAGGAGTTTCTACCCAGTCCCCATTCTCCCAATGGCGTGCCACAGCAGTGACTTCCCGGATGTTAATCTCGGGATTGAAATTGGTCGCAAAATGCTGGCCATGATCGCCGCCGTTACAATCAAGAATATCAACAGTATCGATCCGGTCGAAATGGTGTTTTTTCAGCCAGCTGGTAAAAATGCTGGTCACGCCGGGATCGAAGCCCGAGCCAAGGAGCGCCATAATACCGGCATTCTTGAAGCGCTCCTGATAGTCCCACTGCCATTTATACTCGAACTTGGCTTCGTCGCGTGGTTCATAATTTGCTGTGTCGAGATAGTTGGTCTTCGTTGCAAGGCAGGCATCCATGATCGGCAAGTCCTGATAGGGCAATGCGAGATTGACCAGCAAATCAGGTCTTTCCCGCTCGAGTAATGCAGTCAACGCCGGCACATTATCAGCATCGATTTGAGATGTAGTGACGTCTATTCCGGTACGTTGCTTGACAGAGGTGGCAATGGCCTCACATTTTGACAGGGTCCGACTAGCCAGTATAATCTCTGAAAAAGGCCCGCTACCCGCCGCAATCTGCTGCGCCATCTTGTGCACTGCAACCGAGCTTACGCCGCCGGCACCGATCACCAATATTTTGCTCATATTTTTCACTCTAAATGCTGGAGAAATTAGAGTCGCGCATATAGGAAGACCACATGACAGAGCAATACCTCTTGGACCCCGCCCGGCAACCGACTTTGGCAGGCGTTGAACGCGCAGCGCAGAAAGTCGCCGCTATTTTGCCTTCTACCCCGCTGCTACCGTTAGCAATCGAAGGCAAAACCGTCTGGTGCAAGGCAGAATGTTTGCAGCCCATAGGCGCATTCAAAATCCGTGGTGGCTGGCATCGCTTGACCGATTTAAACGTAGAGCAGCGTAAAAATGGTGTCGTTGCGTTTTCTAGCGGAAATCATGCCCAGGGCGTGGCTTGGGCCGCGCGGCGGTTGGATGTGCCAGCAACCATCATCATGCCTGAGGATGCTCCTAAAGCCAAATTAGCGAACACAAAGGCTTTGGGGGCCAAGGTCATAACTTATGACCGGATGAGCGGTGCACGGGAACAATTGGCTGCCGATATTTCCAGAGAAACCGGAGCCGTGGTGGTTCCGAGCTTTGATGACCCATGGATTGTCGAAGGGCAGGGCAGTTGTGGGTTGGAAATACGGGAACAAATGATGGCTCAAATTGGATCGGAACCTGATCAAATCATCGCTTGTTGCGGCGGCGGCGGATTGGCTAGTGGTTCAGCACTAGCCAATCCCGAAGCCAAGATCGTTGTGGTCGAGCCCGAAGGTTGGGATGATATGAAGCGCTCGCTTGCTGGCGGGAAAATTGTCCCGGTGAAAAATGATCCTCCAGAAACCGATTGTGATGCGCTTCAGACCCTCTTGGTTTCGCCGATCACATTTGATATATTGCGCGAACGCAAAGTGGAAGGTGTCGCGGTGTCTATTGCTGAAGTCCACAACGCTATGCGCGTCGCGTTTGAGCAGTTGCAACTGGTTGTCGAACCCGGTGGCGCGGTCGCCTTGGCGGCTGCATTGGCTGGCAAAATATCGGTTACGAACAACACCGCCATCACTTTGTCTGGCGGCAATGTTGACAATGACCTGTTCGCTCGGGTTATTGCGGGTAGCTAAGCTGCGATTGCCAGTTCAAGGTCCATGCGACTCCAGATTTCGACCAACGCCTTGGTGAGGTCCTTCATCATCGCTTCCGTATGGGCAGGACCGGGAGTAAAACGCAGGCGTTCACTGCCGCGAGGCACTGTTGGATAGTTGATCGGTTGCACATAGACGCCATATTCGGCGAGCAATATATCGCTGATTTTCTTAGCCTTGACCGGATCACCCACGAGCAGTGGAACGATATGGGTTGTCGAATCCATCACTGGTAGTCCAGCATCGGCAAACAGGTCTTTGAGCGTTTGAGCGGCCGCTTGTTGGCCATCCCGTTCCGCACTAGACTGTTTAAGATGGCGAATGCTGGCCAGCGCTCCGGCAACGAGAACCGGTGACAGGCTGGTCGTGAAGATAAACCCCGGAGCATAAGACCGAATGACGTCGATGATTTTCTGGTCAGCTGAAATATAACCGCCCATGACACCCACGGCTTTGGCCAACGTGCCTTCCACGATGGTCAATCTATGCGCTGCTTCATCGCGCTCGGAAATTCCGCCACCGTTTTTTCCATACATGCCAACGGCGTGGACTTCATCACAGTAAGTGAGTGCGTTATATTCGTCTGCCAAATCGCAAATTGCGTGCAATGGAGCGATATCGCCATCCATTGAATAGATGCTTTCAAAGGCAATTAGCTTAGGAACTTCAGGGTCTTCAGCAGCCAGAAGCTCTTCAAGATGTTCCAGATCATTATGGCGGAACACCCGTTTTTCGCAGCCGCTGTTTTTGATGCCAGCAATCATGGAAGCGTGATTGAGTTCATCAGAGAAAATTATGCAGCCTGGTAAGATCTTGGTCAGCGTTGAGAGCGTAGCTTCATTGGAGACATAGCCGGATGTAAACAGCAGCGCCCCAGATTTTCCATGCCAGTCTGCCAGTTCCCGCTCAAGTTGGATATGATAATGGGTGTTGCCGCCGATATTGCGCGTTCCGCCGGATCCCGCGCCTACATCATGCAGCGCCTCTTCCATTGCGGCGATGACATCCGGATGTTGACCCATCGCAAGATAGTCGTTGGAGCACCAGACCGTAACGGGCTGTGGCCCGTTGTGATGTGCGAAGCAACGAGCGTTGGGGAACGCCCCCTTGTTTCGCAAAATGTCGATGAATACCCGATAGCGCCCTTCGGCATGAAGTCGGTCAATCGCCTGAGAAAAAATTTTATCGTAGTCCACTATGCACCAAATCCTGCGTCAAATCTGTTTTGCGACCTTGAGAACTGGCCCCTAGCGGCATTTTTCTAGAAATTCCAGCGCTAACCACTCGCAATAAGACGATATTCGCCAATCTAATCCAGCGCTTCAAACCGTCTGATCCCAAATTCCGCGAAGCTAGGGTGATAGGCTGTGATAGGTTGAAGCTCGCCGGTGGTGACAAATATATTCTCCCGGGTTTCTGTCGGCCATGACATTTCTTTGGTCAGATGAGCAATGCGATGCGCTATTCCTTTGGCACCATCAATCAATTCAATCGGCCATCCGGCCGCTTGGGCGAGTTCATGCCTTACGAGAGGAAAATGGGTGCAGGCCAGGATCACGGTGTCTAACCGATCGCCGTGAACTTGATCCGTCAATCCAGACATTGCGCTCTTTACAATATTCATATCCGGTATTTCACCGCGAAGTTTCGCTTCAGCCGCATAAACGAGCTCAGGGGCAGCATGGCGCAGCAGTATTTTGTCAGCGGCAAAGTCGGAAGCAAGCTTGTCGACATAGGGTTGTCTGACGGTTGCCTGCGTACCTAGAAGGCCTATCACGCCGGTTTTGGTCAACTCGCTGGCCGATTTAATCGCAGGAACGGTCCCGACCACTGGAATATTTAAGACGGAGCGCACGTGATCAAGCGCAATCGTGGACGCTGTATTGCAAGCAATGGTTACCAATGCTGGCTTGTATCGCTCAACCAATCTCCCGAGCAGCACCGGGATACGCGATGCCAATTCCTCTTCGGACTTCATACCATAGGGCATGCCAGCATAGTCTGCTGCGTAGACAATTGGCGCGTTGGGCAGTAATTTTTTTGTTTCACTCAACACCGAAAGTCCCCCGACGCCGGTATCGAAAAACAACAAGGGTGGGCATTCGCCGATCTTTGTATCGTTCATCATTTGCCCATAGCCAAAATTTCACAACAACGGCAACCGCTTCGGTTCGTCTGACAAGGGTTTGGCCTTGGCTGCTTTTTACCAGCTATTACTTGCTCATAGGCAATCCTGAATATAGCGCAGAAGTCGCAGGGGGATTTTTCAGTGCAGTCGATGTGGATGGAACCAATATTGGTATTGTTGTTTGGCTATTTGCTGGGCTCGATTCCATTTGGCCTGGTTTTAACCCGCCTGTCTGGTGGAGGAGACCTGCGCGAAACCGGGTCCGGAAACATTGGCGCAACCAATGTTTTGAGAAGCGGTAACAAGCCGCTGGCCGCCCTTACATTGTTGCTGGATATGGCGAAAGGTTACGCTGCAGTTTACATTGCACTACAGATATCTGGCGGCCTTGGTGTTTTGGCCGGGTTGGGCGCCTTTCTTGGCCATCTATACCCTGTCTGGCTTAGGTTTAAAGGAGGCAAGGGCGTCGCTACTTTGCTCGGCGTGGTTGTTGCACTGATCCCGATGGCCGGGTTGATATTTGCGGTCACATGGCTCGGATCGCTTGCCCTTTGGCGCTATTCCTCGGTAGGAGGAATGCTCGCCGCCATATCGGTTCCGATCGCGGCCTTCGTCTTGGGAGAATATGCCATGATGCCCATGTTCATCGGCCTTACCCTGCTTGTTCTGTGGAAACACCGCCCGAATATCGAGCGGTTGATTGCAGGTGAAGAGCCGAAGGTCGGAGCCTCGAAAAGGGCTTGAAGTGCTTGAGATAAGTCAGGAAGCCTTCGATCGGCTTCGGCTTATCCGTTCGGGCAACATCGGACCTGTCTCCTACCGACAATTGATAAAAAGATATGGATCTGCGGCGAGGGCTTTAGAAGCCATCCCCAGTATGGCGGCGCGGGGAGGCAGAAGATCTTTTCGGTTGGCGGAAACCAAGAAGATTGATCTTGAACTTCAAGCTATGCACCATCTCGGTGCCAGTTTGACCTTCCTTAACGATCCCACTTATCCTTCTTTGCTTGCGGAGCTTAGCAATGCACCGCCAGCATTGCTCTGGAAAGGTCGGCTAAATCTTTTGGAAAAACCAATTGTGGCCATTGTGGGGGCCAGAAACGCATCTGCCGCCGCGTGCCGTTTTGCCCAAGGGTTGGCGAATAACCTTGTTGAATCCGGCGTTTCAATAGTTTCTGGGCTGGCAAAAGGTGTGGACACGGCCGCCCATCAAGGTTCGCTAAAAAAAGCAACAATAGCAGTGATAGCGGGCGGCCTCGATGTATTTTATCCCCCTGAAAATGAGAGAATGCAAACCGAAATAGCGCGGCGGGGTCTGCTGTTGGCGGAACAGCCGCTAGGAACGGAACCGCGTGCGCGGCATTTTCCGTATCGGAATAGGATAATCGCCGGACTAGCCCGAGGGACGGTTGTTGTTGAAGCTGCGCCTCGCTCTGGGTCCCTTATTACCGCTAGGTTGGCAGCAGAAGCAGGGCGACAGGTGATGGCTGTACCGGGCTCACCGATCGATCCGCGATCAAAAGGTTGCAACATATTGATCCGGGAAGGCGCAACGCTAGTGCAGTCCGCCGATGATGTTCTGGAGCTCATCGAGCACTTCGACGAGAGAGCGGAACAGGCGAATCGACATCCAAATGCGGAAACAATCAACGATGACTCCGATATTGGTGAACCAGATCAGACAGAATTTGAGGATATGGATCGTGAACCTGTAATCGACTTGCTTAGCGCAACGCCGGTAACGGTGGATGAACTCGCACGACAATCAAAATTTCCTGTTGCTGCGGTGCAATTGACGCTTCTCGAGCTAGAACTTGCCGGAAGGCTAGCTCGTCATGCCGGTGCCCGGGTCAGTTTGAAAAATTAGGTATCTGCCGATTGCTTAATTTTCAATCAGCATTGACAAAAGATTTCATTCAGGGCCTTGACCTGCAGGCAATTCATGTCACAGCCTCGCGCGTATACGTGAGAACTATAGAAAATCGGAACATATGCAGCTAGTCATCGTCGAGTCACCCGCCAAAGCCAAAACCATAGAAAAATATCTGGGCAAGGACTTTAAGGTATTGGCTTCCTACGGCCATATCAGAGATCTTCCCCCGAAAGACGGGTCGGTCGATCCGGATGACGGCTTTGCTATGACTTGGCAGAACTACACGGACAAGACCAAACAACTAAAAGCGATTACCGATGAATCTAAAAAGGCCACGCGCCTGATTCTCGCAACCGATCCCGACCGCGAAGGAGAGGCGATCAGTTGGCATGTTCAGGAAGTATTGCGGAACAAAAAGGCCCTGCCTGACAAGGTCGATCGGGTAACATTCAACGCAATTACTAAAGCGGCAGTGACGGAAGCTATGGCTCAGCCCCGAGAGCTGGATGAAGATTTGATTGATGCTTATCGGGCGCGCCGGGCTCTCGATTATCTCGTTGGCTTCACCTTGTCTCCCGTATTGTGGCGCAAATTGCCAGGAGCAAAATCTGCAGGCCGGGTGCAATCCGTTTCTCTAAAACTCATTGTCGAGCGCGAGCGGGAAATAGAGGCGTTTATTCCGCAGGAATATTGGTCGGTTACCGCGCAAATGGAGCAGGGTGGTCAAGCGTTTGAAGCCCGGCTCACCGTACATGATGGCAAAAAACTGGGTAAAATGGATCTGGCGACAGAAGATCAAGCGTCGCTCGCCAAGGCGGCCGTTGAAAACGGTCTGTTCACCATAGAATCGATAGAAACCAAACCGCTTACGCGCAATCCACCACCTCCGTTCACCACCTCGACTTTGCAGCAGGAAGCTGCCCGCAAATTGGGCTATTCGGCAAGCCACACGATGCGCATTGCCCAACAGCTATATGAAGATGGTGCAATAACTTATATGCGTACCGATGGTGTCCAAATGGATGGGAGCGCCATTTCCGCTGCGCGCAAGGCAATCGCCGATCGATATGACGCAAGCTACGTACCCGACAGCCCGCGGATTTATAAAAGCAAAGCAAAAAATGCGCAGGAAGCACATGAAGCCATTCGGCCAACCAGTTTTACAACACGGACCGTCGGCAGCGGTGATCACGCGAAATTATATGATCTCATATTGAAGCGGGCGATGGCTAGTCAGATGGCCTCTGCCCGAATGGAACGAACCACCGTAGAGATGCTGGATGGTACCGGTAAAACTGGGCTGAGGGCCAACGGACAAGTTGTTAAGTTTCCGGGATTTCTCGCGCTTTACGAAGAAGGTCGCGATGATGAAAAGGGCGAAGATGGGGGCTTGTTGCCTGCCATGTCGAAAGGGGACAGTCCTGCTAAAAAATCAGTGGATGCAACCCAGCATTTTACGCAACCGCCGCCACGGTATAGCGAAGCCAGCCTGGTTAAGAAAATGGAAGAATTGGGAATTGGTCGCCCGTCAACCTACGCCTCGATCATTAAAACGCTAAAAGACAGAACCTATGTTCGGATTGAAAAAAACCGCTTTTTTGCAGAAGAAAGTGGGCGACTGCTGACAGGGTTTCTTGAACGGTTTTTCGATCGTTATGTAGCCTATGACTATACCGCCGGACTTGAAGACGAGTTGGATGAAGTCAGTGGTGGTCGTGCACAATGGCAAGCGATCCTCGAGGCTTTCTGGCATGACTTCAAGCCAAAGACCGTTGAAGTGATGGACAAGCTGCCGTCTGAGGTCACGGCAGAACTGGATACATTCCTTGGATCCTATCTTTTCCCAGAAAAGGAAGACGGCACCGATCCGCGCTTATGTCCGCGCTGCAATGAAGGCAAGCTTGCCTTGCGCGGCGGGCGTTTTGGTGCATTTGTTGCCTGTTCCAACTATCCCGAATGCAAGTTCACTCGCCGTTTTGCGCAGGGTGGCGGAGCCAATTCAGACGAAGACGAAGGCCCGCAAGAATTGGGTGTTGACCCTGATACTGACGAAAAGATTACGAAGAAAGTCGGACGCTTTGGCCCTTATGTTGAAAAAGGGGAGGGTAAAGAAGCCAAACGATCTTCCATTCCAAAGGATATCCCGGCCGAAGATTTTGGTCTGGAATGGGCGGTTAAACTTCTTTCCTTGCCCCGTGAAGTCGGAGTCCATCCGGAAACCAGCGAGCCCGTCACCGCTCAAATTGGTCGCTATGGACCCTATTTAAGCCACAATGGCAAATCGGCCAGACTAGAAAATACTGTCGAAGTTTTTGAAATTGGGATGAATGCCGCTGTTGCGAAACTGGCTGATGCAGCGAAAAATGGCGGTGGTCGTGGTCGTGGAAAGATGGAACCGCTCAAAATCATGGGCAAGCATCCGCGCACCGAAGAAGAAATCAAACTGATGGACGGTCGTTATGGGCCCTATGTCACTGACGGCACAACCAATGCGTCGCTGCCAAAGTCCGTCGATAAAGACCAGCTCACATTGGAAGAGGCTGCCCAGCTTATCGATGATCGTGCCGCGAAGGGACCCGCCAAGAAGCGTAAGAAAAAGGCGGCTCCGAAAAAGAAACCAGCTACGAAGAAAAAGCCTGCCGCAAAAAAGAAGCCGGCAGTCAAGAAAGCGCCTGCAAAAGCCAAATCCGAATAGAGATTGCCTAGCCTCTATTGGCTTTGCAAATCATCGCTGAAACCTCGTCGAGCAAGAGCAGTCGCTGCTTTTTCAACGCCTCGCTACGCTCGTCAGAAGCCGGTTCTACTTCGATTTCAATGCGATGAATTTCTTTGTTGATGTCATGATATTGACCGGAGATTTTCTGAAAATGTCGATCGGAAATTTTCAGTTGGTGGAGAGTGTCACCGTCATCCGGGAACTCAGCGTGTAGATCGTGTAATATATGCGTCATCTGGTTCCCTTTGCTCTGCTGGGCATTTTGAATCTGCAGAAATTGATCGTTGTTCAATATCTTTCTGCTAGCTTTAGGGACGGAATATGGGCCGGCTTTGATTGGCGGTATCAGGGAATATACCTAGAATGATGGAGCAGAAACTCAGCATGTTGTATTGCGTGAACGCATTCTTGGAATCGCGAGCATTTTGCTAGCTGAGGTTGAACTGCGTCAATGTTCCCAAATAGCTGCTTTCTGGCCATTTACAAAGATTCTGATCTTTGTAAATCTATGTAAATTATAAATTAACCCGGAACTGATAATGGCACGACCAAATCAGTTAGGAACTTCTCGTAAACTTCTCCCGGAAACTTGCTTCGCCGATCATATCGGCATCTCTGGCGATGATCGTACTAACTGCGATGGCGATAATTTTTGGCGTCCAAAATGACCGCTTGTCAGCATACCAACTATTTGGATCGATCTGGCCAATTTTACTGATCTCGTCAGTAGCGGTCATTTTGATCATGTCGACGCTCTACCATTCCTTGTCCGAAATTTTGGAGGTCCTGACGGAGAGCGAGCGCAATGCTAAACATGCAGCGCTGCATGATGTCTTAACGGGTTTGGGAAACCGAACGTTGCTTGCCGACCGGATAGAACAATCCTTGCGCCATATGAAACGAGATGGTGGTGCCGGCGCTTTGTTGATGCTGGATCTGGACGGATTCAAGCAGGTGAACGACGCCTTTGGCCATAATGTCGGAGATCAACTGATCAAAGAAATCGCCAGACGGTTGCTTTGGCGATTGAGAGATGTGGATACGGTCGCCCGAATTGGTGGCGATGAGTTCGCCATCTGGTTGTCCAACGTGCCACATCTATCCGGAATAAAAACGGTCTGTCAGGCCATTCTGGAAGATGTCTCAGAAGTTTGCTCGCTCGCCGATCAGGAAATCTATGTGGGAGTCAGCATTGGTGCAGTTCAAGCCACCGGCACTGATTTGGTTTCGGATCTTTTGCGCAAGGCTGATATAGCCATGTACGACGCTAAAGCTGATGGCCGGGGCTGTTTCAAGATATTTACAAAGGGCATGGACGCCGAAGTTCAGCGGCGGACGATCATTGAAAAGAAAATGCGGCAAGCGTTAGAGAATAAGGATTGCCAAGCATTGCAGGTCCATTTCCAACCGTTGATGAACAGAGGACAGGAAATTGTCGGCGTAGAAGGCTTGTTGCGTTGGACAGATCCTGAACTTGGACCCATTTCCCCAGCAGAATCCATTCCCATTGCCGAGGATTGCGGATTAATCGGAAAGCTCACCGCACTTGTTGTCGATCAGGCCTGCATTACGGCTGTGCATTTTCCGGACCTGCAGATTTCAATCAATCTTTCCGCGTCCCAATTTCACGATGAGAACCTGGCTTTGCGGCTTGAAAAGCAAGTCAGAGGGAATGGCATTCGTTGTAGTCAAATAGAGCTTGAGATTACGGAATCCCTACTTTTGGAACATAGTCAAATTTGCGGAAGAACGCTGGGTCAATTGCGCGGAGCCGGATTTGGGATAGCTTTGGACGACTTTGGCACTGGATATTCATCGCTTAGCTATTTGCATGAATTTCAAGTGGATACTGTTAAACTTGATCGGTCATTCATTCAGTCAGCAAAATATGGAAAGAGTATCGCGATCCTCAGTGCCACTATTGCTTTGGGCCATGCAATTAATTTGCGCGTCGTGGCCGAAGGGATCGAAAACCTAGAGCAACAGAATATAGCCTTGGATGCAGGATGCGATGTTTTTCAGGGTAACTTTTTTGCTCCGCCGATGGCGCCGGTCGAACTGGTCGACTTTATCCTGACGTCGAAGAAGGGACAGGCATCTGCGGCGTAATTTGGAGTCTAAGGATTGATCTTCTTTCCCGGCCTTCCAAGGTTCAGGATCGATTCTATCGCAATATCTGTTATTTTACCCAGTCCAGTCCCATATCTTGATAGAGGCTCCTGTCTTCGTCCCAGTTTGCACTGACTTTGACATGAAGATAAAGATGGACAGGCCGTCCCAATATTCCAGACAATTCTGCACGGGCTTTTGCGCCAATGTCTTTGATCTGGTGACCGCCTTTTCCTAGGATGATGGCCTTCTGGCTCGCTTTCTCAACCAGAATTTGTTGATGGATTTCAAGCGAACCGTCAGGTCGTTCCTTATACTGCTCCATTGCAACGGCGGTGGCATAGGGCAATTCCGCATGCAATTGGCGGAAAACTTGCTCACGTGTAATTTCGGCGGCAAGAATGCGTTCGCTGGCATCTGAAACCTGATCTGCCGGGAAATGCCATGGACCTTCCGGCATCCCTGTAACCAGATAAGATCTCAGTTCTTCCAAGCCGTCGCCAGTCTTCGCGCTGACAAAAAAGGTCTCTTCGAAATCAGCCAACGCATGCAGTTTGACAACGTGACCAAGCATTTTGTCTTTTGCGGCAATATCCACCTTGTTCATGACCAAAATGATCTTTTCTGATCGATGCTTTATCCGTTCGACAATTGAGGTAACCTTTGTCCCGAGTCCTGCGCGGGCATCGACAAGCAGTATGATGATATCGGCATCTTCTGCCCCATCCCAAGCGGCTGACACCATTGCCCTGTCAAGGCGCCGATGCGGTTCGAATATGCCCGGAGTATCGACCAACAGAAGCTGTGTATCATCCTCGATCGCAATGCCCAGAAGACGGGTGCGAGTGGTCTGGGGTTTGGAGCTGGTGATAGCAACTTTCTGTCCAACCAGCGCATTGATCAGTGTTGATTTACCAGCATTGGGGGCACCAATTAAAGCCACTACGCCGCATCTTTGTGTCATGTGAATTTTTCCAGAAATTTCTTTGCCGCTTCAGTCTCGGCAGCCTGTATCGAGGAAGCGGTCGCCTTTGCTTCGCCTATATTGCTAATTCGAACGCTGACAGTAAATTTTAGATCATGGTGAGGTCCGGTTTTCTCGACTAGATCATATTCCGGAGTCTTGCGTCTGTTGGATGCAGCCCATTCTTGCAGTGCAGATTTTGGATGTCTTACATCTCCAACCTTTGCCGACACACGGCTTTCCCAATGGCAAAGAATAAAGCTTTGAGCCGCGTCCATCCCGTGATCAAGATAGACGGCGCCAATCAGGGATTCCATAACATCGCCCAATACTTTTATGCTGTGCCGGGCTCCATCGTCCCGTGCCTGTTTACCCATGAGGATATACTCACCAACCCCAATATGTTTGGCGACGGCACCGCAAACCGAGCCGGAAACCAGTCCATTGAGACGCTGCGACAATTGCCCTTCCGGTTCCTCAGGATATCGCTGATAGAGATGATCCGCGATCACGAGTCCTAAAACACGATCACCCAAAAATTCAAGGCGCTGGTAGTCGTTATCGCCGTGACTACCATGGGTTGTTGCTCTGATGTAGAGGTCCGGGGTTACCGGCTTTTGGTCGGTTACCTCAGCAATCCAGTCGAGAAAGTTTAGACGGCTCAAAACCCATCTCCAATGCGTTCCCAGCGAGACGCAGTAAACCAAGTCCACGGCTTGTACCAATCTGCAGAACCATCGGTCGAGAATACGGAAACAAGCGCTCTTCCGACGAGATTTTCTTGAGGAACCATGCCAATGGCCTGACCTTCTTCGGCGGGGAACCGACTGTCGGCGCTCCGATCTCGATTATCGCCCATTAAAAACATATAGCCGTCTGGAACGACAAAAGCCTGAGTGTCGTCACCTTCAGAATTCTCAAAAATATCAAGAATGCGATATGATACACCGTTGGGCAATGTTTCCTGAAATTGTGGATAACGGCAGACAGAACCCCCGTTTTTCGAAGTGGATTGGAACTCGTCCCGGTAGCAGGGACTGTTGGGGGTAACCGGATGTTCGAAATCCAATATTCGCTGACGTTCCACAGCTTCGCCATTGATTGACACAACACCGTCGGAAACTTGCACAATATCGCCTGAGAGCGCGATCACCCTTTTGATATAATCATCGCGTGCGCTGGGAGGGGCCTTGAACACCACCACATCCCCGGGTTCCGGGGAATTGGGGAGCATACGGCCTGGAAACAAGGATATATTGAATGGTAAGCTATATTTGGAAAATCCGTAGGGCCATTTTGCCACTAGCAGGTAATCGCCAACCACGAGACGCGGTTGCATCGATTCTGATGGAATGTTGAATGGAGAAACGAAAAAGCTGCGCAATATCAGAATGAATAGAGCCAGTTTTACAAGGAACGTGACAAAGTCCCACGTTTCTGATCTTTCTGCTTTCTCTCGCGCCATGGCGCCCCTTCGCCGACAATGGCAGTGACGTCAAGATTTCTTGCCATCTCGATCCCGTTTCGATTTTCAACTTGAGGCACACCTGTCCGGCGGATAGGGCTAGACAAGCGCTCCGCCGGCGCAAATTAATATCGATAGATTGGATGATCGAATGACTTCAGACCAATGGCAAACCATCAGGTCGTTGCCACATAAAACGCTAAGCAAGCTTTTCGAGGAAGATGATAACCGGGTCAATACGCTCGGATTGGAACAGGCCGGTCTCTATTTTGACTTTTCAAAAACCCATCTGGATTCAGGCTATGTCAAAGCGTTTGAAAAGTTGGCAGATGATGTCGGACTGTCTGCGAAGATCGAGGCGCTGTTGTCCGGTGAAACGATCAATATCAGCGAAGGGCGCGCGGCAGAGCATTTGGCTGAACGCGGCACGGGAAACGAAACTAGCGTTGACAATGCACGGGCCTTGCGAGGGCGCATGAAGAGCTTGATCGAGGTCATTGACTCAGGAGTGATGGGAGAATTCACCCAGATAATCCATCTCGGCATTGGCGGGTCTGCGCTAGGCCCAAAAATGCTACATGATGCTTTGAAGCTCGGTGATGAGAAATATGATTTGGCGGTTGTTTCCAATATTGACGGCGTAGCGCTTGAGCCTGTTCTCGAACGGTTTGATGCAAGCAAGACATTGCTGGTTATTGCCTCTAAAACTTTTACCACGGCAGAAACGCTGCTGAATGCACAATCGGTACTGGAATGGATGCAAGAAGAAGGCGTCGTTGATGCCTTGGGGCAAGTCGTGGCGCTAACCGCCGATCCGGAGCAAGCAGTGCAATGGGGCATTGACGAAACCCGTATCCTCCCGTTCTCGGAGACGGTTGGTGGACGCTATTCTCTTTGGTCCTCCATTGGCTTCAGCGTTGCATTGGCGTTGGGCTATGATGTTTTTGAAGACCTTTTGGCCGGAGCGGCGGCGATGGATCAGCATTTTCAAGATGCCCCATGGGATCAGAATATTCCGGTGCTGGCAGCCTTTGCGGATCAATATTACACACAGGTTCGCAAGTGCGAAACTCGAGCCGTTTTTGCCTATGATGAACGATTGAGCTTGTTACCGGATTATCTCCAACAGCTTGAAATGGAAAGCAATGGCAAGTCGGTGACAATGGAAGGTGATCCTCTGGAACTCCGTTCCAGCCCGATAGTCTGGGGGGGTGTCGGAACAGATGCCCAGCATGCGGTTTTTCAATTGCTTCATCAGGGCAGTCATTTGATCCCGGTCGAGTTTCTTGCCGTTATTGAACCTGGGGATTCTCTGAATCCAGCCCATCACAATGGCCTGGTGCTGAACTGTTTCGCACAGGGTGCGGCATTGATGGCGGGCAAAAAATCCGATGACAGTCATCGAAACTATCCGGGTGACAGGCCGTCGGTCACCATATTATTGGAAGAGTTGGAAGCACGTTCACTGGGTGCGCTGCTTGCTTTTTATGAGCACCGGACCTTTGTGAATGCGGCTTTGCTGAACATCAATCCGTTTGATCAATTTGGCGTAGAGTTGGGCAAACAGATGGCCAACAAGCTAGCTGCCGAGGATGGTAACCAATTGGATGCTTCGACCGAAGAACTTAAAAAGCGGGCTTTTGGCGCTGAATAGCAAGGAAATATAATGGCTGAATTTGACTATGATCTGTTCGTTATCGGTGGCGGCTCCGGCGGTGTGAGAGCGGCGCGAATATCGGCTACACATGGTGCAAAAGTGGCCATCGCCGAAGAATATCGCATGGGTGGGACGTGCGTGATCCGCGGCTGTGTGCCAAAGAAGATGCTGGTTTATGGTTCTCATTTTGCTGAGGATTTGCATGAAGCCTATCGGTTTGGCTGGGATATAGAAGGTGCGAAATTTGATTGGCCCAGATTGCGCGATATTGTGCAGACCGATGTTGACCGGCTGGAGGGACTTTATGCAGTAAATCTGGGCAATGTTGGCGTTGAGATTATTGAGCAGAGGGCGGTGCTTACCGGGCCCAATGAAGTCCAGTTGGCGGATGGCACCAAGGTCAGCGCGAAATATATATTGGTAGCCACCGGAGGCTGGCCGGCGCAGGCTGGATGCCCAGGCGAAGAGCATGCGCTGACGTCGAACGAGATATTCCACCTCGAGAAAAAGCCGGAAAATATCGTCATCGTCGGCGGTGGCTATATTGCGAATGAATTTGCCGGAATCTTCCACGCTTTTGGCAGTAACGTGACAATTGCGAACCGTTCTGACAAAATTTTGCGCCCTTATGACCAAGAGATTGTGGGCCGTTTGCTGGATATCAGCGTCGCCAAAGGCATTACCTATCGACTGAACGCGCCGCTCGAGAAAATTGAAAAAAATGTTGATGGTACGGTCACTGTTCACTTCAAGGATGGTGGCCCGTCACAGACAGCTGACGTGATCATGGTCGCGACGGGCAGGGTGCCCAACAGCGGGAATCTCGGTCTGGAAGCACTGGGTGTCGATCTGGACAAGTCCGGCGCCATCACCGTGGGCGATGATAATAAATCCAGTGTAGATAGCATCTATGCGGTTGGTGATGTCACCAACCGGGTGCAGCTGACGCCGGTCGCCATTCGGGAAGGCCATGCCTTTGCCGACAGCGTCTTTGGAGGCAATCCGCGCACAATATCCTATGACAACATCCCCTCGGCGGTCTTCTCCAGCCCGCCGATAGCATCCGTTGGCTTGACCGAAGATGAAGCCCGCGCGAAATATGGCGAGCATATCAAAGTCTATCGCAGCGACTTTAATCCCATGAAAAACGTGGTTTCAGGGCGGGATGAACGCGCTTTGTACAAGATGATTACGCAAGGCCCCGAAGAAATCGTCATAGGCATTCACATGATCGGACCCGAAAGCTCCGAAATCCTTCAGGGTGCCGCCGTTGCTGTGGTCGGGAAGATGCCGAAGAAAGTGTTGGATGATGTCGTCGCGATTCACCCGAGCATGGCAGAAGAGCTGGTCTTGTTCAAATAGGCTTACGTTACGGTTCCTGCCATTAAAGCTGCGCTTTAACTGTGCGATTGATTACTATTGACGATTGCCTAACCGGCTGTGCATTGACTAGGGCTATTGCATCTAGTGATTCACAGCCGGGGGTTGAATGTCAGACATTATCGCACAATTGGAAGCCAAGCGCGCAGAAGCCATGCTTGGCGGCGGACAGAAGCGCATTGATAGCCAGCACGCCAAGGGCAAGCTGACCGCCCGCGAACGCATTGATATTCTGCTCGACGAAGAATCGTTTGAAGAAATTGATATGTATGTCGAACATAATTGCGTCGATTTCGGCATGGAGGAAACCAAGATTGCCGGCGATGGCGTGGTCACCGGTTCTGGAACGATCAACGGACGCCTTGTTTTTGTTTTCTCACAAGATTTCACGGTTTTCGGTGGCTCTCTGTCGGAACGTCATGCGGAGAAAATCTGCAAGGTTCTGGAAAATGCCATGAAAGTCGGCGCTCCGGTCATTGGTATCAACGACAGCGGCGGCGCGCGCATTCAGGAAGGCGTGGCGTCTCTGGGCGGCTATGCCGATGTTTTTCAGCGCAATGTCCTGGCCAGCGGTGTTGTGCCGCAGCTCAGCCTGATCATGGGGCCTTGTGCCGGTGGCGCCGTCTATTCGCCAGCCATGACCGACTTCATCTTCATGGTGAAGGACAGCAGCTATATGTTCGTGACCGGCCCCGATGTGGTCAAGACGGTGACCAACGAGATTGTGACACAGGAAGAACTGGGCGGTGCGGTGACACACACCACCAAGACCAGCGTTGCCGATGTCGCTTATGACAATGATATTGAAGCCTTGCTCGCAGCGCGCGATTTCATTGACTTCATGCCATTGTCCAACCGCGAAGAAGTACCGGAACGTCCGACCGCTGATCCATGGGACCGGCTAGAGGAAAGCCTCGACACGTTGATTCCGGACAATGCCAATCAGCCTTATGATATGCACGAAGTCATCCGCAAGATGGTCGACGAAGGCGATTTCTTTGAAGTCCAGCCGACCCATGCCGGCAATATCATCTGCGGCTTCGGCCGGATGGAAGGCTCTACCGTGGGCGTGGTTGCCAACCAGCCAATGGTGCTCGCGGGTTGTCTCGATATCAATGCATCCAAGAAAGCCGCACGCTTCGTCCGCTATTGCGATGCGTTCAACATCCCGATTGTGACCTTGGTCGATGTTCCCGGCTTCCTGCCCGGCACCAGTCAGGAGCATGATGGTATCATCAAACATGGTGCAAAATTGCTCTTTGCTTATGCCGAAGCGACCGTGCCGAAAATCACGATCATTACCCGCAAAGCTTATGGAGGTGCCTATGACGTCATGGCGTCCAAGCATCTGCGCGGCGATCTAAACTATGCCTGGCCCACCGCAGAAATCGCGGTCATGGGTGCAAAAGGCGCGGTTGAAATCATCTTCCGCGGCAAAACACCGGAAGAAATTGCCGAACATACAGCGGAATATGAAGCGCGTTTCGCCAATCCGTTCATTGCAGCGCAAAAGGGCTTTGTGGATGAAGTGATCATGCCGCATTCGACGCGTCGGCGCGTGGCTTTGGGGTTACGGAAGCTGCGGAACAAGCAGTTGGAAAACCCCTGGAAGAAGCATGATAATATACCGTTGTGAAGCATTTACCATCGAAACAATACCGCATGCGGACGCCAGCCAGCATTAGTCCATTTGACACGGAGCCATCATGCCAACAGGATTAGTAGCTCTCCTCGACGACGTTGCAGCCATTGCGAAAGTCGCAGCCGCATCGCTTGACGATATCGGTGTCGCCGCTGCGCGTGCCGGTACAAAATCGGCTGGCGTGGTTATCGACGATGCCGCGGTCACCCCGCAATATGTGACCGGTTTCCATCCATCGCGCGAACTGCCGATGATCTGGAAAATCGCAAAGGGGTCATTCAAGAACAAGTTGATCTTCCTGCTGCCCGCAGCGGTCTTACTCGGCCAGTTCGCACCATTTTTAATCCCGATCATCCTGATATTGGGCGGGCTTTTTCTCTGTTATGAAGCAGCAGAAAAGGTGCTCGAATGGCTGCATGTAGACGAGACCACCAAACATGACGAGCCTGCCATTGTCGAAGGACATGGCCGCGAGGAGGAAATGGTTTCCGGTGCCATCCGCACCGATT
The DNA here is from genome assembly GCF_039982395.1 of Parasphingorhabdus sp. Classification (GTDB taxonomy): domain Bacteria; phylum Pseudomonadota; class Alphaproteobacteria; order Sphingomonadales; family Sphingomonadaceae; genus Parasphingorhabdus. The sequence continues at coordinate 271,780 of NZ_JBDWYO010000006.1, read as the reverse complement.
TGATCCTGTCTGCAGAGATTATGGCGATCGCCTTGTCTGAAATCACCGATGAGGTCTGGTGGCAGCAGGGGATCATCTTGGCGGTTATCGGTATCGTTATAACCGTCGGCGTTTATGGCGCAGTCGCTCTTATTGTTAAGATGGATGATGTCGGCTTGCATCTCGCCACAGAGAATGAAGGCGTTGTGGCAGCCTTCGGTCGCGGATTGGTGGCCTTCATGCCGAAATTGCTGACCACATTATCGATAGTCGGGACCTTGGCCATGGCCTGGGTTGGAGGCGGCTTGCTGGTACATAATATCGCGGCGGTCGGTTGGCATGGGCCAGAGCATCTTATCGAGATAATTTCCCATCCGCTGCTCGGGCTATTCCCAGAGTCGGCGGAGATGACAGTTGGTGGCATCGCGTTTGCCCTTTTGTCTGGGATATTGGGCGTACTTGTGGGCGCGGGTATCGCACCGCTGGTCCATAGATTTTTTCCGCACGGAGCCGAGGCGAACGAATGACAGACGTCTGGCATCTTTTCAGGGAAAACTGGCAATTTGCCTTCGGTTTTTTTGTGCTTGTCAACCATTCAGCATATTTGCGAAAGGTTCCAACATATAGATACTATGCGAGCGCATTTTTCGAGATTGATCGTGAGACCGACCCCGAGAAGCTGCAAAGATGGTATCGATGGGACGTCGCCATCACAGGCATTTTTGCTATCTTGCTAATTTCAACCCTAATATATGAGATTGTCTGATGAAATTAGGTCGTCTGAATCACATTGGCGTCGTGACGCCATCGATCACCGACAGCATCGCCCACTGGCGTGATGTCATGGGAGCTACATCGATTTGCGAGCCGTTTGATCTGCCCGCTCAGGGCGTGAAGGTCTGTTTCGTGGATACGCCGGCCGAAGGCCCCACCAACGGCACGCAGATTGAATTGATAGAACCTTTGGGCGAAGATAGTCCAATCCATGGTTTTTTGGGCAAAAACCCGTTGGGCGGGCAGCATCATATCTGTTTCGAAGTGCCTGAAATTCACGCCGCCAAGGCCGAATTTGAAGCCATGGGCAAGCGCGTTTTGGGCGAACCGCGCATCGGCGCGCACGGAACACTTATCTTTTTTGTGCATCCCAAGGACATGGGCGGGATGCTAACCGAGATTATGGAAACGCCTATAGCGCATTAATGCCGCTGCCATCATCCTGAACCTGGTTCAGAATGATGAACTATTCAAAAGGACAAAATATGGAATTCGAGAACATCAAGCTGGATATCACCGATCAGGTGGCCACCATCACTCTCAACAAGCCAGAGCGTCTCAACGCCTGCTCGCTGCCGATGGCGGATGATATATTCACGGCGCTAGACGTTTTGGGTGATGCCCGTGCCTTGGTGATGACAGGTGAAGGCCGCGCCTTTTGCGCGGGTGCCGATCTTCAGGCGAAAAGCGATAGCGCTACAACGGGCGGGCAGGGCAGCTATGCTGCATTGAACCAACATTATAACCCGCTGATGCTGAAGCTTGCCAAGCTCAACATTCCTACAATTACAGCGGTTAATGGCCCGGCAGCTGGTGTCGGTTGCTCGATCGCCCTTGCCAGCGACTTTGCGATTGCCGGAAAATCCGCCTATTTCCTGCAAGCGTTCGTCAATATCGGCCTCGTACCAGACGGCGGCGCATCCTGGATGCTCACCCGCCTGGTCGGCAAGGCACGGGCAACCGAAATGATGTTGCTGGGCGAGAAAATTTTCGGCGAAAAGGCGGCTGACTGGGGGCTGATCTACAAATGTGTCGAAGATGATGTTTTGATGGATGAAGCGAAAGCGCTGGCCAAGCGTCTGGCGGGCGGCCCTACGGTTGCACTTGGCGTTATGCGCCAGAATTTGGCAGCGGCTCTGGAAAGCGATTATGCATCTGCTCTGGTCCGTGAAGCCGAAGGCCAACGGATTGCCGGCGACAGCAAAGATGCCCGCGAAGGAGCTATTTCGTTTCTGCAGAAGCGGAAAGCCGAATTTAGAGGCGAATAAGCCATTGTGATCGCCATCCGGAAATTATTCTGGATGGCGTTTCGCGCACCAGAGAAACGGCTATCGCTGTCAAAAGCGCTTTGACACGACGAATTTTGGGACTGATATGACTGAGAAACCGACAGTAAATGATTGGCAAGAGCTGGCCAATAAGGAAGTCAAAGGCCGTGACCTGACATGGGAAACGCCCGAAGGCATTGCCGTAAAACCGCTATATACTGCTGATGACGCAGGCGATCCGGGGCTGCCCGGCTTTGGTCCGTTCACCCGTGGCGTCAAGGCGTCTATGTATGCCGGTCGGCCCTGGACGATCCGACAATATGCGGGTTTCTCTACTGCTGAAGAATCCAATGCTTTTTATCGTCGAAATCTCGCGGCGGGGCAAAAAGGCCTTTCGGTAGCCTTCGATCTGGCGACGCACCGCGGCTATGACAGCGATCACCCCCGAGTGGTTGGCGATGTCGGCAAGGCTGGCGTGGCGATCGACAGCGTCGAGGATATGAAAATCCTGTTTGACCAGATCCCGCTCGACGAAATGTCGGTGTCGATGACGATGAACGGCGCAGTGATCCCGTGTCTGGCCTTTTATATCGTTGCGGCGGAAGAGCAGGGCGTTGCTCAGGAAAAGCTTGCTGGAACCATTCAGAATGACATTTTGAAGGAGTTCATGGTCCGGAACACCTATATCTATCCGCCAGCGCCTTCCATGCGGATCATTTCCGATATTATCGGCTATACTTCCGAGCATATGCCGAAGTTCAACAGCATCTCGATCTCCGGCTATCATATGCACGAAGCCGGCGCGACGGCCGTGCAGGAACTGGCCTTCACCATTGCCGATGGCAGGGAATATGCCAAGCAAGCCATGGAAACTGGCCTGGATATTGACGCTTTTGCAGGACGTTTGAGCTTTTTCTTCGGAATAGGTATGAACTTCTTCATGGAAGTTGCCAAGTTGCGGGCTGCTCGGACGTTGTGGCACCGGGTGATGACCGACCTCGGCGCGCAATCCGAACGTTCCAAAATGCTGCGCACCCATTGCCAGACGTCTGGCGTGTCGCTGACAGAGCAGGATCCCTACAATAATGTGATCCGGACCACGATTGAAGCCATGGCCGCCACTTTGGGCGGCACACAATCGCTGCACACCAATGCGCTAGACGAAGCCATTGCACTGCCAACCGACTTTTCCGCCCGTATCGCGCGGAACACACAGATCGTGCTGCAGGAAGAGGCTGGCATAACCAAGGTCGTCGATCCCCTAGGTGGTAGCTATTATGTCGAAGCGCTGACCGATGAACTGGTCGAGAAAGCATGGGAGATAATCGAACGGGTTGGTTCCGAAGGCGGCATGGCGAAAGCGGTTGCCGATGGCTGGCCCAAAGCGATGATCGAAGAAGCCGCCGCCGGTCGTCAGGCCGCAGTGGACAAGGGCGATGCGGTCATTGTCGGTGTGAACAAATATCGTCTTGAAGAAGAAGCGGCGATGGAAACACTGGATATCGACAATGCGATGGTGCGTGACGGTCAGATCCGGCGGCTCGAGAAGATGCGTGCAGATCGTGACGAAGCAGCCTGTCAGAGGGCGCTTGCGGCGCTTACCGAGGGTGCGAAATCAGGCGGCAATGTGCTGGCCTTGGCGGTTGATGCGGCGCGCGAACGGGCGTCGCTTGGCGAGATTTCAGACGCCATGGAGAAAGTTTTCGGACGTTATGAGACCCGTCCAACCCCGGTAAAGGGCATTTACGGCGCGGCCTATGCCGGTGATCCGAAATATGCTCTTGTCGTTGACGGTGTGGATGCAGTGTCGCAGCGTCTTGGTCGCAAGCCCAAGATCCTCGTCGCAAAAATGGGGCAGGACGGTCATGACCGCGGCGCCAATGTCGTGTCCAGCGCCTTTACCGATATGGGTTTTGATGTGATATCCGGGCCGTTGTTCCAGACTCCGGCTGAAACCCGTGATCTGGCTCTGTCGGAAAATGTCGATGCAGTTGGCGCCTCTAGCCTGGCTGCAGGACATAAGACATTAATTCCTGAATTGATCGACCTTTTGAAAGAGGCTGGCCGGGGCGATATCAAGATTTTTGCCGGCGGCGTTATCCCGGCGAAGGATTATGAATTCCTGCGCAAAAGCGGTGTTGTCGGAATCTATGGACCGGGCAGCAATATTGTGGAATGTGCCGCCGACATATTGAGATTGCTGGGGCATAATATGCCGCCCGAAGAGGAAGCCGCCGAATGAACGTTGAATTGCCAAGTGAAATGACTGAAGTAAGACAAGACTGGACCCGCGAAGAAATCGCGGCGCTGTTCGATTTGCCGTTTGACGATCTGGTGTTTCAGGCCGCTACAGTCCACCGCGCCAACCATAAAGCTGGCGAGGTGCAGCTTTCGACCCTGCTCTCCATCAAAACCGGTGGCTGCCCGGAAGATTGCGGCTATTGCAACCAGTCTGCCGGCGCGAAGTCGGGCTTGAAGGCGGAGAAGTTGCTTGACGTCCGCACCGTGTTGCAGACGGCCGCACAAGCCAAAGATCGCGGTTCATCACGCTTTTGCATGGGCGCAGCATGGCGCAACCCCAAAGACCGGGACATGCCGGCGATTATCGAAATGGTCCAGGGCGTCCGGCAAATGGGCATGGAAACCTGCATGACCTTGGGCATGTTGTCCGAGAAACAGTCCAAAATGCTCGCCGATGCGGGTCTGGACTATTATAACCACAATATCGACACCTCGCCGGAACATTATGAGAAGGTCATCACGACCCGCACCTTCGAAGACCGGCTGGAAACCTTGGAAAATGTCCGCAACAGCGGCATCAATGTCTGCTCCGGCGGCATTGTCGGTATGGGCGAGACCCGGGAAGACCGGGTCGGCTTTGTCCATGCCTTGGCGACCTTGCCGAAACATCCGGAAAGCGTACCGGTCAATGCACTTGTCCCGGTCAAGGGCACGGTGCTCGGAGACATGCTCGCCGACACACCATTGGCGAAGATCGACGATATCGAATTTGTTCGCACGATCGCGGTGGCACGGATCACCATGCCCGCATCGATGGTCCGGCTATCCGCTGGCCGCGAGAGCATGAGCGAAAGCACGCAGGCTTTGTGTTTCCTCGCTGGCGCCAACAGCATTTTCACCGGCGACAAATTGCTGACCACCGGGAATGCGGGTGATGATGCCGATGAGGAGATGTTTGCAAAGCTAGGGCTTGTCCCGATGGAAGCCGAGCAGCGGGATGATGTGTTGGAGGCCGCTGAGTGATTTTGCTGCCAATATTGTTGATGATGCAACCACAATTGGATTGCGAAGATCCAGTGACGCAATTGGACATGAACATCTGTTCTAGGCAGGAATTTGAAGTGGCCGACAAAGCTCTGAACGAACAATGGAGCAAAGTTGCGGCCCATAAAAAATCTAACGATGAATCCGCTCTGAAAAACGGAGTCAAAGGCGGCTATTTCGAAATCCTGTTGAAATCACAACGGGCCTGGATTGCCTTTAAAGACAGACATTGCGACGCCGTAGCCGACGCATATCGCGGCGGTTCTATTCGCCCCCTAATTTACAATGATTGCAGAACGAACCTTACGAAACAAAGAACCGATCAACTTCAGAAAATGATTGAGCCAAATTAATGTTCAAAAAAATCCTCATCGCCAACCGTGGCGAAATCGCTTGTCGGGTCATCCGCACCGCCCAGAAAATGGGTATCAAGACGGTTGCTGTCTATTCCGATGCTGATGCGCGCAGCCCCCATGTCAAAATGGCGGATGAAGCGGTGCACATCGGTCCTTCACCGGCGGCGGAATCCTATCTAATCGCGGACAAGATCATCGCGGCGTGCAAAGAAACCGGCGCTGAAGCGGTCCATCCGGGCTATGGCTTCCTCTCGGAGCGAACCAGCTTTCCAGAGCAACTGGCAGAGCATGGCGTCGCCTTCATCGGACCACCGCCAAACGCGATTGCGGCGATGGGCGACAAGATCGAGTCCAAGAAACTTGCCGAAAAGGCAGGAGTCAGCGTGGTTCCGGGCCATATCGGCGAAATTGACGACACCGAACATGCGGTAAAGATTTCCGGCGAGATCGGTTATCCGGTGATGATGAAGGCCAGCGCCGGCGGCGGCGGCAAGGGTATGCGGCTTGCCTGGAATGAAAATGATGTCCGCGAAGGCTTTGAAGCGACCAAGCGCGAAGGCCTTGCCAGCTTTGGCGATGACCGCGTGTTTATCGAGAAATTCATCGAACAGCCGCGCCATATCGAGATTCAGGTGCTTGGCGACAAGCATGGTAATGTAATCTATCTGGGCGAACGCGAATGTTCGATCCAACGGCGCCACCAGAAGGTTGTCGAAGAAGCACCATCGCCTTTTGTCGACCCAGAAATGCGCAAGAAGATGGGCGAGCAAGCGGTCGCTCTGTCTCAGGCAGTGGACTATCACAGCGCCGGTACGGTCGAACTGATCGTCGGAGCGGACAAAAGCTTCTATTTCCTAGAAATGAACACCCGTCTGCAGGTTGAACATCCGGTCACCGAATATATCACCGGCCTCGATCTTGTAGAACAGATGATCCGCGTTGCTTATGGCGAGAAACTTCCCCTCACGCAGGATGAAGTGACTCTCACGGGCTGGGCGGTGGAAAACCGGGTTTACGCGGAAGACCCTTATCGCGGTTTTCTGCCGTCGACGGGGCGTTTGGTAAAATACCGGCCACCAGAAGCCGAAGAGGGCATCCGCGTGGACGATGGCGTCGCCGAGGGCGGCGAAGTTTCTATCTTCTACGATCCGATGATTGCCAAGCTGATCACCTATGGCGAAACCCGCATCGAAGCCATTGACCGTCAGATTGACGCACTCAATCGCTTTGAACTGCAAGGCCCCGGACATAATATCGACTTCCTTTCCGCTCTGATGCAGCACGAACGGTTTCGCGAAGGCAATATAACCACCAACTTTATCGCCGAAGAATATCCGGACGGATTTCAGGGCGCTCCGGCTGCTGACGCATTGCTCAGCAATTTCGCGGCCGTTGGTGCGTTCGCCGCGACTGCCCACGCAGACCGGGCACGTCGCGTCGACAACCAACTCGGAAAACGACTGGATCCGCCATCGGAATGGCAGGTCAAAATTGGTGACAAAATCATGGCCGTATCTGTATCCGAAGAGGAAATTACGGTCGATGGCGCTCAGGTCGATTTGTCTGCTGAATATACGCCGGGCGACAGTCTGATCCTGGCTGAAGTGGCTGGCAAGCCGCTATCGGTCAAAATTGAAAAAACCGCGGACGGGTTCGCGTTGAACAGCCATGGCGCCACTCACAAAGCCCGCATATTGCCGGCTCATGTCGCGGAACATGCCGTTCATATGATCGAGAAGATTCCACCCGATCTATCCAAATATCTACTTTGCCCTATGCCTGGCCTGTTGGTCGCTCTGCACGTAGGCGAAGGGGACACAGTTGTTGAAGGACAACCGCTGGCGGTTGTGGAGGCCATGAAAATGGAAAATATTCTCCGCGCCGAGAAAAATGGTGTGGTGAAATCGGTCGAGGCTGCGCAAGGCGATAGCCTTGCTGTCGATGCAGTAATTCTCGAACTAGAATAGAAGATCGCCTTGGGGAGGGCATATTATGGCCAGTGAAGCCGCAATTGCAGGACAACGGGAACCGACGCAGAAGGAAATCCGTCTGGTCATAGGGGCGTCGTCGGCTGGCACCATCTTCGAATGGTATGATTTCTTCATTTACGGGACCCTCTTCTACATCATCGGGCCAACGTTTTTCCCAAGCGGAAATCCAACACTTGAAATTTTGATGGTATGGGCAACCTTCGCCATCGGGTTCGGTTTTCGACCTGTTGGCGCCATTCTCTTTGGTTTTCTGGGCGACAAGCTGGGCCGGAAATATACATTTCTTGTCACTGTGACCTTGATGGGCATTGCCACAGCGGGCGTCGGTTTTATTCCGAGCGCCGAAACGATTGGATTGGCAGCGCCCCTGATTGTTATATTCCTTCGAATATTGCAGGGCCTAGCCCTCGGCGGCGAATATGGCGGCGCAGCCATATATGTCGCGGAACATGCTCCCACCGAGAAGCGCGGATATTATACCAGCTACATCCAGGCGAGCGTTGCCGGCGGATTTGTCCTGTCGATCGGGGTTATATTGGCCTGCCGTTTCCTGATTCCGGAACAGGCGTTTAACGATTGGGGCTGGCGGATACCCTTCCTGCTGTCCATCATCCTTCTAGCTATCTCGCTTTGGATGCGGTTGAAACTCAATGAAAGCCCTGTCTTTCAAGCAATGAAAGCCGCGGGCGAAACCGCCGGCAATCCCTTTGTCGAGAGCTTTACCTATCCGGGTAACAAGAAGCGTATCTTTGTAGCTCTGTTCGGGATTACCGGCGTGTTGACGACCATCTGGTACACTGCCTTTTTCTCGGGAATGTCCTTCCTCCGCGGGCCGATGAACATGGAAGCGGGAACCGTGGACATCATATTATTTGTGTCCGGTTTGATAGCGATGGCATTCTATCTCATGGTCGGAAAATGGTCGGATAGAGTCGGGCGCAAGAAACCCATCATCGTAGGCGCGCTGCTTACCTTGCTCTTGTTGTTTCCGGCCTTTTGGGGATTGGGACAACTCGCCAATCCCGGCTTGACGGAAGCAGCCAAGGCAAACCCTGTGCGGGTAGAGGGCAGTGCCTGCAGCACGGATCCCTTTGCCGAATTGTTTAGTCGCGAGCAGAGCGATTGCGGTAAAATTCTGGAAACTTTGACCTCGGCGGGTGTTGAATACACGCTGACGGATGCCAGTGCATTAAGCCTCAGCGCGGGTGGCAATGCGATCACCATAAATCCCGAATGGTTCAGAGATGGCGCGGCCCGCAGTAGCGGTATTAAATCGTCGTTGGCAGAATATGGTTTTGATTTTGCCAAACAGCAGCCGAGCATGATTAGCCTATTGGGTATCGTTGCGATTTTGCTGGTTCTCGGCGGGTTGAGCGCCTTGACCTATGGTTCGGTTGCAGCGCTTTTGTCGGAGATGTTCCCGGCCAAAATCCGCTACAGTTCAATGTCGATACCTTATCATATCGGGGCGGGTTATCTGGGCGGTTTCTTGCCTTTGATAGCGGGATATATTGTTGCGCGATCCGGCGATATTTACGCTGGTCTCTGGTATACTTGGGTTGTCGTTGCCTTTGGGGTTATCGTGGCGTGGTGGGGCATTCCCAGCGATCCAGAAGCGGCTCTCGACGAACAGTCGTAAAAATTCTATCGATCTGTCCATGGATGACAGAAATCAGATTATACCCGCGACGGCGAAGGTAAAACTCGATGCAAATGCGTTGGTTGCCAATTGGCGCAACCTGGATCGCTTGTCCGGTAATGCGCAAGCCGGAGCTGCGGTCAAAGCCAATGCCTATGGACTAGGCGTTAGAGACGTGGTCCAAAAACTGGTTGTTGCTGGATGCAGAGACTTTTTTGTCGCCAACTGGCAAGAAGCCTTAGAAATTGAAGATTTGACCGCTGGTGTAGCGGCTGTGTCGGTGCTCAACGGCGTTCGCGAGCAAGACATGCTCTTTGCACTCCAGTCTGCGGCAAAGCCCGTGATCAATAGCCTGGAGCAGCTTGGGCGCTGGAAGCCATCTGGCAAGACCTGTGATGTCATGATCAACAGCGGTATGAACCGGCTGGGGATTAATCGCGACGATCTGGATGCCGAATTGTTCACTGGCATGTCAATTGACCTGGCAATGAGTCATCTTGCCTCAGCCGATGAAGATGTGGTCCAGAACGAAGATCAATTGGCTTGCTACAAAGCAGCGCTGGAAACCGTGCCCAGTCAGCGCAACAGTCTGGCGAACAGTGCAGGCATCGCGCTTGGCAGTGCATATCATTTCGACGTTACCCGACCCGGCCTGTCGCTTTATGGCGGTGTTCAACGTCCAGAACTGAAAGCGCTGATACAACAGGTCGCCATACCACAGGCGGAAATTCTTCAAGTCCGCTCTCTGCAACCCGGAGACAAGGTCGGATATAATGCGCAATATGTTGCAGACCATGCGCATGACATAGCCACCTTGGCTATGGGCTATGCAGACGGTTATTTGCGCGGCTTTTCCAACAGCGGCGTCTTTACATATCAAGGTGCCCGGCTGCCCGTGCTAGGTCGCGTTTCGATGGACTTGATCGCGATTGATCTTTCGCATGCACCCGCGCTGAAAGAGGAGGACTGGGTGGATTGCGAATATGATCTTCAGACGGCATCTGCACAATCCTCTCTTTCGCAATATGAATTGATCACCGGCCTGGGCAATCGGCTCCCCCGTGAATGGACATAATTCCGCATTAAATATCCCATTTGACGCACTTGCACAAAATAAAAATGCTGCACAAAAATGCTGCATTACGAGAGAAGTTGCGGCAATGCACAAATAGGTTTAGTGCTAGTGCAACATTTGGATATGTGATGGACAGGGGCTTTTGACGACCATCTGCATATCTAGCATATTGGGAGCAAATATGGCCAAGTCGAAAAAGAAGATTCAAGATGGTCCGATTGTCATAAAAAAATATGCCAATCGGCGTCTTTATAATACCCAGACATCCAGCTATATCACGCTTGATTTTCTGGCCGAGATGACCCGCAATGACGAGGATTTTATCGTTGTCGATGCGAAGTCGGGTGACGACATAACGCACAATGTTTTGACTCAGATCATCGTCGACGAGGAAAGCAACGGCAAACATATGCTGCCGGTGAATTTCTTACGACAGCTGATCTCGATGTATGGCAACAGCATGCAGTCCTTGATGCCTTCCTATCTGGAAGCATCGATGGATAATTTTCGGAAAAACCAGAAACAGTTTCAAGAAGCTGTTGAAGGCGCACTGAACAAGAATCCGTTGGGCCAGATGGCGGTCAAAAATCAAAAACAGTTTCAGGAAACTGTCGAGAATGCTTTGAAGGCGAGCCCGCTTGCTGGTGTATTTGAAAAGGCTTTGAGCCTTGGCCAAAATGATCAGAATGAGGCTGATGACGCTGATGAGGACGAAGAAGAACTATCCGAAAAAGATGTCGAGATCATGGAGCTGAAAAAGCAATTGGCCGATATTCAATCCAAAATTGACCGGCTCGACGATTGATAGCCGGAACATCATAATCCGCAGGAAAAACCAGTGAAGAAAAATGCACTTTCAATCACCCGTGAAGATGATTTCTCGGGATGGTATCAGCAAGTTGTCACGGAAGCTGATATGGCCGAGGAATCCGGAGTCCGGGGCAGCATGATCATGCGGCCATGGGGCTATGGAATTTGGGAACGTGTGCAATTTTTGATGGATCAGCGAATCAAGGCTGCCGGCCATGAAAATTGCTATTTCCCGTTGTTCATTCCCCTCAGCTATTTTGAGAAAGAAGCGGAACATGTGGACGGCTTTGCCAAAGAAATGGCGGTTGTCACGCATCACCGGTTGAAAAAAGGTCCCGATGGCGGACTGGTCGTAGATCCCGATGCAAAACTTGAAGAGCCGCTTGTCGTGCGGCCGACGTCCGAGACCGTGATCGGCACAGCCTTTGCCCGCTGGGTACAAAGCTGGCGCGATCTTCCGGTGATGATCAACCAGTGGGCCAATGTGGTGCGCTGGGAAATGCGGACCAGAATGTTCCTGCGGACCACCGAGTTTCTTTGGCAGGAAGGGCACACCGCCCACGCCACAAAGGCAGAAGCGATGGAAGAGACGCTCGACATTCTCGAACTCTATCGCAGTTTTTCGGAAGATGTTCTCGCAATGCCGGTTGTCGCTGGCGAGAAGCCGGAGAATGAACGCTTTCCGGGTGCGGATGCGACCTATTCGATCGAAGCGATGATGCAGGATGGCAAGGCGCTACAAGCTGGCACCAGCCACTTCCTCGGCCAAACGTTCAGCAAAGCCCAGAATATCCGCTATCAGGACAAGGATGGCGAATTTCAATTTGCCTATACGACCAGCTGGGGCACATCGACCCGGATGATCGGCGGAATCATCATGACCCATGGTGATGATGACGGTATGCGCGTTCCCCCGCTGATCGCACCCTATCAGGTGGTGATTGTGCCGATGTTGCGCGACAAACCGGAAGACGAAGCTGTCCTGGACTATTGCAAGGCTCTGGCGAAGGATGTCGCGAAGCTCAGAGCCTTTGACGAACCGGTGCGCGTGAAGCTTGATATTAGCGGCGCCAAGACACAGGTGAAGCGCTGGTCATGGATCAAGAAGGGCGCGCCGATCGTGCTTGAAATTGGTCCACGGGATATGGCCGAAGGCAAAGTTGCCATGGTCCGCCGGGATGATCTCTACCAGGAGAATGGAAAGCTCAACACCAAATTTCTGACCAAAGACGAGTTTATTCCGGAAATTCCGGGATTGCTGGCCGATATCCAGACAAAACTGCACGCCGAGGCCGATACGCGCCTGCAGGCCAATATCACACGTGGTTTTACAGAATGGTCGGACGTTGAGCGTTTCTACAAAGAGAATAAGAAATATCCGGGATGGCTGGAAGTGCAATGGTGCAAGGCGACGGGTGATGAACTCGAAGCCATTGAAGAGCGTCTCAAGAAGCTCAAACTGACCTTCCGAAATGTGCCTGTTAACGCAACCGCTGTGGTTGGCGTGTGCATCTTCACCGGCAAGCCAGCGGAGGAGCGGATCATCATCGGCAAAGCTTATTGATGGCAGGCCGCAGAAAGCCTCACAAACCAAAGCAGGTTCCGACTCGCAAACAGATCATGGATCTCATTGAGCGGTCCGATCAACAAGTCGGCAAGCGAGAGATAGCCAAGGCTTTCGGATTGCGAGGGTCTGACAAAATTGCGCTCAAAGCGTTGCTCAAGGACATGGCGGATGAAGGTTTGATCGATAGCACACCGGGGCGCGCTTTCCATAAAATGGGTGGCGTTCCGAAAGTGACCGTGCTCAAAATTGTTGAAATTGACGGCAATGAAGCAATTGGCATACCCGAACGCTGGGAAGCCGAAAGCGCTCCTGCTCCAAAGATCAGAATAAAGGAAAAAGGCCGGCGTGCCGCTTTGGCGATCGGCGACCGTATTCTGGCGCGCACCGAAGAACGCGGGCAGGGCTATATTGCCTTTCTGATGAAGAAGCTCGCCCAGAGCAGCGAAATGCTGATGGGCGTGGTGGAGAAAGACGAACGCGACCGCTATTGGTTGAAACCCGTCGATCGCAAAATCCGCCGCAGCACCGCCATCATTGATTTGGGTGAAGCCGAGCCAGGCAATCTTGTGCTCGCCGAGCCGGTCAAACGTGGGTCCGAGATAAAAGCGCGGGTGAAGGATATATTGGGCGACCCGTTTGCCCCCAAATCATTCAGCCTGATCGCTATCCACAAGTTTGAAATACCGCTGCACTTCCCGGATGCTGTCACCAGTGAAGCCGAGCGGGCTACCAAGCTGCCATTGTCAAAAGAACAGCGTGAAGATCTGCGCCAGGTTCCCATCGTCGCTATTGATCCGGCCGATGCGCGTGATCATGATGATGCAATCTGGGCCGAGCCAGACGACAATCCTGACAACAAGGGCGGTTTCAAGGCGATTGTCGCCATAGCTGACGTGTCCTTCTACGTCCGTCCGGGCAGCAAGCTCGACAAAGAAGCCTATAAACGCGGCAACAGCGTCTATTTCCCGGACAGGGTTGTTCCGATGCTTCCGGAAGCGCTGTCGACCGATGTCTGCTCGCTTAAGCAGGATGTGGAACGCGCAGCCTTGGCCTGTCACCTGACAATCGATGCCAAGGGGCAAGTGACCAAGACCCGGTTCACCCGCGCCATCGTAAAATTGGCCGGCAACATTGCCTATGAAGACGCACAGGCGGCAATTGATGGCAAGCTTGATCATCCGTTGAAGGCGTCGGTTCTGGAGCCGCTCTGGGCTTGCTGGAAGTTGCTCGCGAAAGCACGTGACCAGCGGGAACCGCTCAATCTTGACCTTCCCGAAAAACGCGTCGTTCTAGACGACCAGGGCCGTATCAAAGAAATTGCCATTCGCGAACGACTGGATGCACATCGGGTCGTCGAAGATTTTATGATTTGCGCCAATGTCGCTGCGGCAAAAATGCTGGAATCCAAGAAATCACCGGTAATTTATCGCACCCATGAAATGCCATCACGCGAAAAATTGATCGCGCTGAAAGACTATCTCAAAACCTTCGATATCAGTTTTGCCATGGGGCAGGTGATAAAGCCTTCGGTGTTCAACAATCTGATCGCCCAGATCGATGATGAATTGATGTTGCCGCTGGTCATGGAACAAATTTTGCGAAGCCAGACACAGGCCTATTATGGTCACACCAATTTGGGTCATTTCGGTCTGTCGCTGGGCAGCTATGCCCATTTCACCAGTCCGATACGGCGCTATGCCGATCTGATCGTGCACCGTGCTCTGGTAAGCGCCTGCAAGCTGGAGCAGCCGGCTCCGGATAATAGCGAGATACCCGAGCTTTCCGGTTTGAGCAAAGAGGAGGGCGCCCGGCTGGAACTGATCTCGGAAAAAATTTCCAAGCTGGAACGCCGCGCGATGAAAGCGGAATGGGAAACCGTTGACCGCTATATTTCTGCCCATTTGGCGGACCGTATCGGCGAAGTTGTCAAATGCCGGATCACCGGTGTCCAGAATTTTGGTTTCTTCGCAACGGTCGAGGAACTGGGTGGCGACGGCCTTGTGCCGGTGCGGACATTGGGCGCGGAACGTTTTGACTATGATGAGTCAAAGCAGCAGCTGACCGGCATGGACAGCGGCACCAGCTACAATATCGGCCAGAAGATCGAACTGCGTCTTGTCGAGGCCAATGCCGCAACCGGAAGCCTGCTCTTTGAATTGGCCGAAGGCGCCAATCATATGGGAAGCCGTCCCGCGCCCTATCGCCGCGGCAAGGGCAAACCCCATCGCAAAGGCAAAGACGGTCGTCCACCAAATATTCGCGGTGGCAAAAGCAAAAACAAGGGCAAGACTAAAGTCCGCCGGAAGTAATATCCGATAATGTGCCGACTGATCCTTAGCTTAACCGATCAATTTCTTCTTTGGACAAGGATCCCGGGACCACCATTACCGGGCAGGGCAGAGTGCCGGCTTCGGTTGCAGCAAAGTGACTGACCATCGGGCCGGGCGCGCCGCTCGCTGCTGCGCCAAGCACAAGGGCGGCTAGTCCGTCCACTTCATCCATCACCTTCCGGACAACTTTATTTCCTTTGCCCTGCCTGACGGTAATGGATGGGCGGATGCCGGTTTCGTCGAACAAAGTTCCCGCGGCACTGGACACCAAAGCTTCAGCACGGTTTTTCGATTCTTCTTCAAGCGTGGCCTGAACGCCGCCCCAAGCAACGAATCCTTCGCTTTCCACCAGCGCCAGAATGTGCAGAGCGCTGTTTGTTTTCATCGCTCGTCGGGAAGCAAAGCGCAATGCTACGCTCGCCTCATCCGTCTCGTCAATCACCACCAGATACGTGCGCATGAACCCTCCTAGCCCCGTTATAGATGCTTGTTGCGATAAAATTGCCTACAAGGCAAGCAACTGCCCTTGACGATATTGTCGCAATGTTGGACAGCTTGAGCAGATAATAGGACTATATCAGGAAAGATCACCGGCTATGCCCATCAACCTTCAAATGCCAGCGCTCTCCCCCACGATGGAGGAAGGGACGCTTTCTAAATGGCTGGTGAAGGAGGGTGACAGCGTATCCTCTGGCGATTTGTTGGCAGAGATTGAAACCGACAAGGCCACAATGGAATTCGAAGCGATTGACGAAGGCATCATTGCCAAAATCGTTGTTGCCGAGGGCACTGACAATGTGAAGGTCGGTGACGTCATCGCAATTATCGCCGAAGAAGGCGAAGATGTAGGCGATGCTGGAGCCGCTCCTACCCCCAAGGCAAAACAAGCAGCGGAACCGATCGCCCCGAAAGAGCCGGTAGCTGAGACGCCAGCGCCAAAAGCGCCCTCGGCACCTAAAAGCAACCCGGCGTCTAACGATGGCCGCTTGAAAGCCAGTCCGCTTGCGCGGCGTCTGGCGGAGCAAAAGGGCGTTGATCTGGCCACGGTTGCCGGTTCGGGCCCTGGCGGACGGATTGTAAAAGCGGATATTGATGGAGCGGAAGGCGGAACTGCACCGGTAAAAAGCGAAGCAGCTGCCCCGGCCCCCGTCGCAGCGCCAACAGCAGCCCCAGCGGCAAAACCTGCATCCGGCGATTTCGACATCCCGCACAGCACGGAAAAACTCTCGGGCATGCGCAAGACCATTGCGCGCCGCCTGACCGAAGCCAAGCAGACAATTCCGCATATCTATCTCACCGTGGATATCCAGCTCGACAAGCTGCTCAAGCTGCGGGGCGAGCTCAACAAGACGCTGGAACCGCGCGGAATCAAGCTGTCGGTCAATGATCTGCTGATCAAAGCGCTCGCCGTCTCCTTGATGCAAGTGCCAAAGTGCAATGTCTCGATCGAAGGCGACCAGTTGAAGACGTTTGAACGCGCCGATATCTCGGTGGCTGTCAGCATCGAGGGCGGTTTGATCACTCCGATTGTCACTGGAGCAGACACGAAAGCGCTGAGTGCTATCTCGACCGAGATGAAAGACCTTGCCGAGCGCGCCAAGGCCGGCAAGCTCAAGATGCACGAATATCAGGGTGGCACCGCCAGCATTTCCAACATGGGCATGTTCGGGATCAAGAATTTCGATGCAGTGATCAACCCGCCGCAAGCCATGATCATGGCCATTGGCGCAGGGCAGAAACGCCCGCATGTCATCGATGACAGCCTGCAAATCGCCACGATCATGAGCGCAACCGGTAGCTTCGATCACCGTGCGATTGACGGAGCCGACGGCGCACAATTGATGAAGGTATTTAAAGAGCTTTGCGAGAACCCGCTGGGGATGCTGGCTTAAGATAACCGAAGGCTTTCGACTATTTCCCTCTGCGACCTCTCTTCCACGGTGAGAGGATGAAAAACAAAGGATTACAATGTCTAAATCATATGACCTCATCGTTCTCGGTTCCGGCCCCGGCGGCTATGTTGCGGCCATCCGCGCCTCGCAACTGGGGTTAAAAACCGCGATTGTGGAACGCGAGAATCTGGGCGGCATCTGCCTCAACTGGGGTTGTATCCCGACCAAGGCTTTGCTGCGCTCGGCAGAGGTTTTTCACAATATGAAAAATGCAGCCGACTATGGTCTGGCCGCAGAGAATATTACCGCGGATATTGATGCGGTGGTCAAACGTTCGCGCGGCGTAGCGAAACAGCTTAATCAGGGCGTCACCGGCCTGATGAAGAAGAACAAGATTGACGTCATCATGGGTGACGGCACGATTACCGCGCCGGGCAAAATTGCGGTAAAAACCGAAAAGGGTGATGAAGAGCTGGAAGCAAAAGACATCATCATTGCCACCGGTGCGCGTGCCCGCGATCTTCCTTTTGCCAAGGCCGACGGCAAACGCATCTGGACCTATCGCACCGCCATGACACCTCCGGAAATGCCGACCAAATTGCTGGTCATCGGATCCGGAGCGATCGGCATTGAGTTTGCCAGCTTTTACAATGACATGGGCGCCGATGTAACGGTCGTCGAAATGCTCGACCGGATCGTGCCGGTGGAAGACGAGGAAATCTCGAAATTCCTTGAAAAGTCGCTGAAGAAGCAGGGCATGACGATCATGACCAAGGCTGGCATCAAGGCGATTGATGCAGGGGACAAAGGCGTCAAAGCAGAGATTGAAGACAGCAAAGGCAACAAGGAAACCCTTGATTTCAGCCATGTGATCGTCGCCGTTGGCATCCAGCCTAATATCGAGACCATTGGTCTAGACCAGCTCGGTGTGCAACCCGATGACCGATATCATATTAAAACGGACGAATATTGCCGGACCAATATTGAAGGGATTTATGCGATTGGAGACTGCACCGCTGGCCCATGGCTCGCCCATAAAGCCAGCCACGAAGGCGTCATCGCGGCGGAAACCATCGCCGGCGGCCATCCTCACACGATGGATGTGAACAATATCCCGGGCTGTACCTATTGCCATCCGCAGATCGCCAGTGTCGGCCTGACCGAAGCCAAAGCGAAAGAAGCGGGCCATGACGTCAAGGTCGGTAAATTCCCGTTTATCGGCAATGGCAAGGCGATTGCACTGGGCGAGACAGAGGGGTTCATCAAGACCGTGTTTGACGCCAAGACGGGAGAATTACTGGGCGCACATATGATTGGCGCAGAAGTAACCGAACTGATTCAGGGCTATACCATCGGCAAAAGTCTGGAAACCACGGAAGAAGACCTGATGAACACTGTCTTCCCTCATCCAACACTTAGCGAGATGATGCATGAAAGTGTTCTGGATGCTTATGGTCGTGTTTTGCATATGTGAACCGCTTTTCCATTAGGCGGAGAATATCCAATTCTGCGTCGATAATTTAGCTTTCCTACCCAGTCTGAATTCGGTTAGTTTGTAGCTTATGAATAGCAACATTCCAGGGTCATTTACGGCGCATTTTCGAGTGATCGGAACGGGATCATATTTCGTTTCTTTTGACCCTGTAAAGTTTGTAAAATTCGTCTCTATTTTTCATGATAAATCAAAAGGTTAGATTCTATGGCTAAGGGCACGCATGACTTCACTGCAGATCCCCGCAACGAAATGATTTTGATCAACGTCAACGGCGTGATGACACCGCGCGCCGAAGCGACTGTTTCGGTTTTTGATAGCGGGTTCATGCTGGGTGACGGGGTCTGGGAAGGATTGCGGGTACATAAGGGCAAAATAGCCTTTCTTGACGCTCATCTGGATCGCTTGTTTGAAGGCTCGAAAGCCATTGCAATGGATATTGGCATATCCCGGGAAACGCTGGTCGAGCGGCTTTATGAGTCGATCAATGGCAATGGAATGGCCGATCAGGACGGCGTGCATATCCGTTTGATGGTGACCCGTGGTATTCGTTCAACGCCTTATCAGGACCCGCGCGTGGTCATTTCTCCGGCAACCATTGTTATCATTCCGGAATATAAAGACGCGTTACCGACTACGGTCGAGAACGGCATCCGGCTTTTCACGGTTCATGTCCGTCGTGGAGATCCTGCTGTCCAGGATCAGAAGCTGAATTCGCACAGTAAGCTCAACTGCATCACCGCCTGTATACAGGCTACGCAGGCCGGCGCCGATGAAGCACTGATGCTCGACCCCCAAGGCTTTGTCGCGACCTGCAACAGTACCCACTTCTTCATCGTCCGCAAAGGCGAGGTCTGGACCTCCAGCGGCGATTATTGTCTGGGCGGCATTACCCGGGCCAATATCATCCGGATTTGCCGGGAGAATGAAATTCCCGTCTATGAGAAGAATTTCTCCCTGACCGACGTCTATGGTGCTGACGAAGCCTTTGTTACCGGTACCTTTGCCGGAGTCGTGCCGGCTACGGAGGTCGATGGCCGGATATTGACGAAGGGCAGGGGCCCGATGGTGGAACGGCTGCAGGGGCTGTATAAGGCTATGATTGAACGTGATGTCGTCTGAACCGATCCGCATCGCCATGTGGTCGGGGCCACGCAATATCTCGACTGCTATGATGCGCAGCTTTGGCGGGCGCAGCGATTGTGCGGTTAGTGACGAACCTTTCTACGGCGCTTATTTGCAAGCCACTGGCCAGCGCCAGCCCATGGCCGACGAAATTATCGCGGCAATGGACTGCGACTGGCAATCCGTGTCCTGTGCAATGACCGACACGATCCCGGATGGGCAATCTATCTGGTATCAGAAACATATGCCGCATCATATGGTGGCAGATGTCTCAATCGCCGATTTTCCCGACCATCGTCATGCTTTCCTGATTCGCGACCCGGATCGGGTGGTGGCGAGCTATGCCGCCAAACGAGTGGAAGTCGCGGCCGAGGACCTCGGCTATGTGCGGCAGCTGGAATATGTGGACTGGGTCGCCCAAAAGACCGGTGAAACGCCGGCTGTTCTGGACAGCGCCGATATATTACGCGATCCGGAAGCCCATTTGCGGGCCTTGTGTATCGCGTTAGATATCCCTTGGGATTCTGGAATGCTGAAGTGGGATATCGGAACACGGGAAACCGATGGCATCTGGGCCTCGCACTGGTATGGCCGTGTCATCGAGACAACCGGCTTTGGTGGGTCGGAAAGCCCGATTGCTCCGCTAAACGAGCAACAAAAAAGCATCGCGGATCAATGCCGCGATGCCTATTTGAAACTCTCCGAATTGCGGATCAGATTATAGGCTGATCAGCCTTGCAGGGGCGTTTGATTTGCAATGCGGCTGAACAATGTGCCGTCCAAAACCATGTAGAGAATACCAAGGCCGGCGAACCACAATATGTCATTCTGGGCGACCAACCAGACGATGGCTGGCGCGAAATTCTCAACGCCACCAAGGACAAAGGCCGCGCCTAGCAGAAGCGCCTCATAGGCGACAAATGCTGCAGCAAATGTGAGAAGCAGCGTTAGCAAGCCACGGTCGGAACGCATGTTCAAGACCGTCTTTGCCACGAACAAGGTGGCCATGGCCGTCGCCCCAATGGCCAGTCCGTGACCAAAGCTATTGGCAGTCTGCGGGTAACCGAGAATAAGATAACCAACCAATTGATTGGCAAACCAGACGCCGCCCATCCAAGCAGCCGCTTTGCGAAAGGATAAGGTCGCCGCAAGCAAAGTAGCGATCGCAGCAAAAGGAAACATGCAGGCCAATGCAAGGCTGCCAAGAACCGAAGAAGTCGCCAATACGCCGGCCCAGACATTCTGGACCTGTGATGAAGGTTGAAGGAGTTGCATGTCGTCATATTCCCTTTTGCTATTGGATTTTAGAAACGAGCCCGCGCGCCAACATATGCCGAACGGCCCGGAGAACCAAAATCACTGGCGGTTTCATAGGTGACATCAAACAGATTGTCGATACGCCCAAACAGCTCAAAATTGTCAGTCAGCGGCATATCGGCACGCAGGCCCGATAGAATATAACCATCGAGCCGGCGGTTGTTGGCAAGATCGTCAAAACTGTCGCCGACCATCTGCATATCAGCGCTCAGATTCAGACCAAATCCTGTCTGGTAACTGGCGTTGATATAGAGGCTGCTCGCTGGTCGTCGTGCCAGTTCATTGCCGAAATTGGCGCCGGTCGAACGGTTTTGCGTGTCGAGCAAGGTATAGTTGGCATCGATCCGGAATTGCTCAACCGGCGTGATTGACAATATTGCCTCAACACCGGTGGTGCGGTTGCGCTCGATATTCAGCGTCGTGCCAAAGGGGCGACCGCCGTTACTGCAAACCGCAGGCGCGGGATCCGGCGCAACGGGGCAAGCAGCAAAGGCTATCTGGTTGCGCGTGTCTCGTTGGAAAAGGGCTAGAGAAATTTGTACAGCATTGTCGATCAATGGCTGATCAATAGCAATTTCATAGGTTTTGGCCGTTTCCGGAAGCAAGTCCGGTGTTCCGAAGCCAAAAGGCCGATCATCAAGATCGATTAGGGAAGGGGCCCTGAAGCCTTCGGCATAGCTCGCACGAATCGTTGGGCCATTCTCACCGATCCGATAGGCAATATTTCCGGCGAGGCTAGTGTTACCGCCAAAGTCATCATGCTCATCATGCCGGACGCCGCCTGTCATCGTCAGCCCTTCGACGGGTTGGAAAATCGCCTGGAAAAAGAGAGAGTCTATGCCGGTAGAGTCGGTTACCCCGGCATTTTCATATCGGCTATTCTCCAATTCTGTTCCGAATATCAGACGCAATTGATCCACCACGGCAAAATCGCCACGATATTCAAACCGCTCCGACCGTCCTCTCGGCAGAGAGGTGAAGAAAGGACTGATGATGTCACGATTGATATCGGAAAGACTATAAGCAAAGCGATTTTGAAACCGTCCGTCAAAAGCCTCAGCCTGGATCGCGGCATTGCCATAAAATTCTTTGGACAGCGAGAACTGGCTGCTGTCAGAACTGAACGGAGGAAAGACTGCGTCATTGTCAACGCGGCTATCGGCATAAAAGCCGCTGGCTTCAAAGCGGATTGTATCGGTAAGATCGACCTGCAATTGTCCCGAAGCGGAATATTGGCGATAGCCATCGCGTTCGGTACCACCTGAAAAGGCGCTGATCCCATCAGTGCGTACATAACCACCGCCGATACTCAGGCCTACCGGACCTAGCTTGCCAGAAGCATTGCTGACCAAGCGTATAGTATCGCGGGCCCCATATTCTCCCTGAGCAAATAGCCGGAGGTCATCGGTTGGACGCTTGGTGATAACGTTGACGACGCCGCCAACCGCTTGGCTGCCCCAGGAAACGCCATTTGCGCCGCGCAAAACTTCCACTCGTTCAATATTACCCGCGACAAGATTGCCAAAATCAAAACTGCCGTCGGGAGTGGAAGGATCATTCACCCGAATTCCATTGATCAGCACCAATGTCTGGTCGCTCTCCGCGCCCCGGATCCGAACCGAGGCTTGGGCTCCCAGTCCGCCACTCCTGGTGACGTTGACGCCGGGCAATTCTTGCAGAATTTCGGCTAGTGAAATGGACTGTTGGTCCAATATATCTTCTTCGGAAACCACGGAAATAGACGTTCCGGTTTCCTCGATATTCTGGGATATGCCAGTGGCTGTGACGATGATTTCGCTATCGTCTGCAGCATGAGCCGGAGCAACGAAGGCATAGGAAGATGACGCCAAAAGCGTGGCCATTAATCGATATTTATACATTGATATTCCCTTTTGTTAACGACTTACATTGCCGTTACGCAGGGGAAATCCCCGTTCACCCGACACACCCCGTCCGGCTGAAGAACGACGATAGCAGGCAGGTCTCCTGACTTGCGGATCGCTGCTGATATGCCGCCTTCCCAGATCCTAAAACCCAGTGGCATTTGGCATATCGGCTAGCCGCTTACAGTTGCGGGGGCAGTATCGGACTTGAATGGATAAATCCCATTTCTCACCGATTTCCCTTTGAATTCTCGACTAAGAGAAACCCGATATCTGGGCTTCCATTCGTCGAAAATGGATTGGGTTGCAACCCCCAATATCCATTGGCCGCGAGTCTCTAGAAACTTACAGCGACTGCTGCCCCATCCTTTCCCAAAAAATTGGGAATATCTCTCCGTGGGCCGGAAACATGCGATAATATACACTTAAGCAATGTGGAATCTGCTTCTCTAGACTCAGATAATGATGCTATGAGAAACCTTCATTGGAGGAATGATAGTCATGATCGGATTTCTAAGTATTGCCCTGTTTAGCGCGGCATCACTGGCGTCAATCGCAGATGCTGAAACCTCACGTGTTTCCTATTCCAACTGTTTGGTCGATTTCACAATAGCCCAACTGGACCAGAAGACGGGCACAAGTGCGTTCCGAAAAGCTGCGCAATCAACTTGCACGGCGGAGCGTGACGCGATGATTGCTTCGATCAAGAAGGATGAGATGGAATTTGGGAGTTCAGAGGCAGAGGCGTCGAGCTATGCCGCTGAAGAAGCTGATGGCGTGCTCTTTGCTTACACCGACAGCTATGCCGGATATGCAAGTTCCAACACGCGGCCGGTCCAAGAAGAATAAGCGGGGCGGATGCTTCCAAAAAGCTTGCGCTAGAACCGTATCCCAACTTGTGCGTTGATTTTTGGAGATTTATCTCCGCTTTCGAAGCGATCGTCTGTCAGCGGAGTGGCGGCTTCGATCCCGAAATCGATTTTTCCAAGCTGGGCACGGATGCCGCCGCCTGCGGATGCCAATGTACCATCTCCGAACCCGGTACCGATATTGAAAACATAACCGCCGTCAACAAATCCATAGAGTTGGAACCAGTCTAGCCAATTGGTCATGTCTTTAAATTCTTTGCGAAGTTCAGCAAGACCCAAGACGCCTTCATCCCCGAACCTCTCGCTGAAATCATATCCTCGGCCAAAATATGGGCCGCCAATGGCAATCTCGTTGGCTGCCAGAAGTGGTCGTGAAGCAATCTGTCCGTTTCCAGCAAGGCGCATCCCAAAACCATCACCCATATTCAAAATGGCGTTCACCCAAATATTGGCTTTGGTAAACTCACCGCTACCGTTGAAACGGGAGTTAAGTGGATCTCCATTCCGGTTCGCGCCGAGGATTCCGAGGCCTTGGGTCACCCCGATGCCGCCATAAATACGGCCAAAGCCAATATTATAGTTTCCGGAAAAATTCAGATTGGCTGTAACGATCTCGTCCTTTTGGAACAGAAAGTTGTTTTCGGACTGTTGAACCTGAAGATAGGCAAGCTCTGCATTCAGCCATAAGTTCAAATCATTGCTTCGCTTGATTGCCAGACTACCAAATGCGGACGCATATCTGCTCCGTCCGGAGAAATCCCGCGCTCTAAGATTGCCGCCGGATTGTGTTCTGCCAGCAGATGCCGAGAAACCGACCACCACATCGCCATCACCAAGAACCGTAGCATATCGCAGACTGACATAAGACAGTTCTTTGGGCTGCGCGACGGTGCTTATCACGTTTGTCGTGAGCACATCGCCATCTGTTAACAGACCGGCGAGATCGAGCTTCAGTCTAGCTCGGATGGGGCCCAGTGTATTGGGGCCATGATTGTCGAGAGCCGCATATCCTCGGGATTTTTTTTCCGTGACCTTTACGACCAGAACACCTCTGCCATTCTCCCTGAGATAGCTGGTGTTGTTCACCCTTATACTAGGCAGATCTCCCGCCAACAATATTTGTCTTTCAACCGTTTCTGCGCGTGCTGCGTTGCATTTTAGTTTGTTCAATATTCTACGCAACCGCCGGTTTTTCGAACCGATTATCCGGATTTCATCAATCGCACCTGGATCCAGTTGGACTTGGACCACCCCGATTTTGACCGATTGCGGCGGCACTTGGGCGCTGGCGAAAATATAGCCTTGATCTCGTGCCGCGTCGGAAATGGCGCTTGCCAATTGTTGCAATGTTTCTCCGTCGGCATTGAGTCCGATGAATGGCTCGTAACTGCTTGCCAGCGGTTCCGGTGGAATTTGTCCATTGGAATTGATGCTGACCGCTCCGACGGTAATATGGGCCGCGGCATCTTGACCATTGACCATTTGTTGGCCGTTCACCGAAACTGCAACATTGTTACTTTGCTGACGGTCATGGCCATCGGCGCCGGCTTCGCGGATTGACTCAAATGGATTCACAGCCTGTTGCGCCATCGCTGGCGCAGCAGAACAGCATATGCCACTCAACAGAATGAGGCGAATGCAATGACGCACTAAAAACTCCGGAATCGAATATGTGACGTTTTGTTTAGCTTCAAATCCTTAGGAAATGCTTAGCACCGCCAGATCTTAACGGAAAATTTAGCCTGCTTCTAAACGCTGTGGTTGGTTTCCTGCCCTATTGGACGGTCATTATTCGGTGATAAGCCGATTTCTAACAGGGTATGGACTATGACTAAAATCGCTAAACTGCTCGCTATTGCGGCGCTGGCCTCTGGAAGTGCGGCTTCTGCCGAGACCCCCAAGTGGAAACTTTCCGAGAGTAGCGGAACCGTTAATGTGCTCCGTGCCGGCGTGTCGAAAATTGCGATCAGCGGTCGGGACCTTCGGGTTGGAGATGTGATTGCAACAGGCAAAAAAAGCCGGGCGGTTTTGGTACGCGGTCAGGAATATGTCGTGATATCGCCAAGCAGTCGGCTTCGCATCACCGCGCCGCAAAAAACCGGTGGGCTCATTCAGTTTTTTGAAGAAATCGGCAATGTCATCTTCCGCATTGATAAGAAATCAACGCCCCACTTCGGTGTCAAAACACCATATCTTGCTGCTGTGGTCAAAGGCACAACCTTTAGCGTGACTGTTTCGGAGACCGGCACAGCGGTTCAGGTGACGGAAGGTGCCGTCCAAGTCTCAACGCTGGATGGCGGAGCGAGCCAATTGCTGTCGCCCGGGATGATCGGCATGGTGACCAACGATCAGCAATTCCGGCTTTCGATAACAGGTGCGGAGACAAAGACGGTCATTTCCCCAAATGCGCCTGCCAAAAGCGCCGGCGATGAAACAGCGAGTCAAAGCAAACTCAAAACGAACGAGGCGACCGCTTCCGAGATTGCCAAAGGAAATTTTGACGGCGTCATCAATGTGGCAGTGTCTGAAACACCTGTGTCTTTGGCCAAATTGACAGGTGGTTTGGTTAAAGGCGGTGTGCCAACCCTTCCAACCACCCAAATCGCTTTCAATGATACCGCGCTTCCTGGCTTTTCGGGCAACGGCAATAGCAATCCAGGTGCAATAGGCATTGGAAATGGCAATCCTGACGGCGGCCTAGGAAGCGGAAACTCGGGCAATGGGAATGGCGTTGGGAATGGCGTTGGGAATGGCGTTGGTAATGGCGGCGGCAATGGAGACGGCGGAGCTGGAACCGGCAACGGCAATGGCGGCGGCAATGGAGACGGCGGAGCTGGAAACGGCAACGGCGGCGGCAACAAGAAGTAACAGCATTTTGAGCTCGCACCTTCATTTTCCGAGGGAGCTTAATCCGCAAGGAATTGTTGCATTAACGCAATATAGAGTGATTTTCTCTAATCTGATCGACGGGTGACCCTCGGAGAGCAAATTGAAGACCGCTTACGCCTTTTTAAACGCGACGATTTTTCGTCATCACTTTACGTCTTGGATGTTTGCGCTATTCGCGAGCCTCACCTTGATTTGGGGGGGTGTTGGCAATGATGTAGAACAGCAACTTGGCAATATGCGGGCCAATATGTTGGAAAAGCCGGCATCCGGTGAACTCGTTATTGTTGAAATTGACGCAAAGTCCTTGCAAGCATTGGACCGCTGGCCATGGCCGCGGAAATATTACGCGCAAGCAATCGACAGTTTGAACGACGCGGGCGTCTCACAAATTGCTTTTGACGTCGACTTCTCATCTCGGTCGGTTCCTGCGCAGGATCAGATTTTTGCGGATGCTATTGCTAGATCGCAGGCCACTGTCGTTCTACCGACGATGCGTCAACGCGCTTCTGGGACACAATCCAAATTTATAGAAAGCCTGCCCATCGAAAAATTGCGAGCAAACGCGTTTTTGGCGTCGGTCAATGTTCATCCCGACCATCGCGGTCAATTGAACCAATATAGTTTTGGAACTACCACCAACGGAATCGCGAGGCCGTCTTTGGCGAGCATGATCGCGGAATCTTCAGGCAGCATCGACAAAAGCTTTGCCATTGACCAGGCCATCGATCCCGCATCTATTCCCCGTCTCAGTTTTGTAGATCTAATAGCCAATGAAGGACGCTCGCTCGATTTACTAGGCAAGAAGGTCTTGATCGGGGCGACAGCGATTGAATTGGGCGATCGATATCCGATAAGCCGTTTTGGGGTGGTTCCGGGAGTGGTCATTCAAGGGATGGCGAGCGAGACTTTGATACAGGGTACAAATCTGCAAAATCTCGGAAAGTTTCCGGCGCTTATATTTTCGGCGATCTTGTTGGCCATTTGTATCGCCAGCAGGAAATTTTCATCTGAGGGGCTGATCGGAATCGCCTTTGCAAATGCAATAATTCTGATGGGCGCATTGTTTCTATCTGAATATCTGCACTGGTTCACCTTCTCGAATTTTCCGGCTTTTTGCCTGCTCGGGGTTTTTATGGCGATGCAGAAATTCATGTCGACAAGCAACGCCCTGAAAACCAGCCAGT
Organism: Parasphingorhabdus sp.; assembly: GCF_039982395.1. Taxonomy (GTDB): domain Bacteria; phylum Pseudomonadota; class Alphaproteobacteria; order Sphingomonadales; family Sphingomonadaceae; genus Parasphingorhabdus. The sequence continues at coordinate 244,055 of NZ_JBDWYO010000006.1, read as the reverse complement.
TTATAAATACAGTGAGCAAGCTGCCCAATGATGCCGCGTTACTACAAACGTTAACCGGCAAGGAGCTAGTCTATATTGCGACGGCCCGGCTATCAGATTTTCGGGAGCTACGCGCAATTACAAACAAGACCTCCCGCAGAGATCTTTTTCAGAATCTCGCCAATCGCTTAAATTTTCTCGCCCGCGGTGAGCGCATTTACCAGGTCGACACGGACATGGTCGCCTGGACAGTGAAGCGCGAATATATCGATGACATATCGGGGCATTTCGATACTGCTGTTGCGTTGTTACAGTCCCCGATCATGACCGCAGACACGAAGATCAAAATCAATGCGACCTTCGGCATCAGCGCCAGTTCTTTGGATGAAGCCAAGCTCGCATCCGAACAAGCATTTGTGGCGGGCAAAAAATGGGCATGGCATGATGCAGACGTTGATCAAGCTATCGGCGAAAAACATGATCTGCTGATTGAACTTGATCAAGCGATTGAGGTTGGCAATCTGGATGTTGTCTATCAACCAAAATGGGATCTATCATCTAATCGTCTAGGCGGTGCCGAGGCGTTAGTGCGTTGGAGTCACCCTGTTCAAGGGATGATCAGTCCGGAAATATTCATTCCGATGCTGGAACAAGCCGGTCGGATTGATCAGCTTACTTATCATGTGCTCAAACAAGCCCTGAAGGACTTGGCCAGTTGGCAGGAACAACGCCCCGGCTTAACCTGCGCGGTCAATATTTCTGCCCAACTTTTGAGCGACAGTGACTTTGTAGAAAAGGCGATCGCCATCGTTGAACGGTCGAGTGTCTGGAACGCACAGTTGGTTTTTGAGGTCACAGAAACTGCTACTATGGTAGATCCAGAACAGTCCGCATTGGCGCTGCAGCGGATACAAAGCACCGGGATAAGAGTTTCTATTGATGACTATGGAACCGGCCAGTCGACCATGAGCTATTTGCAACGTCTGCCCGTGAGTGAGATCAAGCTGGATCAAAGTTTCATCAAAACACTGGTCACGGACAAGACCAATCAGGTCATGGTGCAATCTACAATAAAAATGGCCCAAAATCTCGGATTCAAGGTTGTTGCTGAAGGCATAGAGGATCAAGCTTGCCTGGACCTGCTCACCAAATATGGATGTGACATCGGGCAGGGCTGGCATATTTCCAAACCGGTCACTTCGGACTTTTTTATCGCGGCCTGGCTGGACCGCGGGATTGAAGAAGCACGGCTTTCAGCATGATGAATATGGCCGGATAGCAACGCACCCAGTGGTTATACGTCGATACCGGCGGAGACTTGTTTGATTGCCTCTTGCGTCACAAGGCCGCTCTATGTAATGCCTCGCGCAGTGAGGTGCGGTGGCAGAGTGGTCGATTGCTCCAGTCTTGAAAACTGGCGGGCCAGCAATGGTCCCGAGGGTTCGAATCCCTCCCGCACCTCCACTATAAAATGAAAGCGGTTTCTTGCTTAAACGATGAGCTTGGCTGGGCTGAGTGCAATGCCCAGAAACCCATCAACCATCATTTAATATTCACTATTTGAAGCCAAGGCGGCTTGGCGTTCCTGCCATGCATCTTCAGCGCGAAGGCGCTCGGCAACGCGCGCTCTTCCTTCACTCAATTCTCTTTTGCTGCCAAATCGCGTTTCCGCATCCCGATAGATTTCTAGCGCAAGAGGCAGCTTGCCAGCTTGTTCAGCACATAATCCCAAATTGAACATCAACGACAAATGCTCGGGGCTATTGTTCGACAATTCAAGCCACATGCGACAGGCTTCCGGACCGTCTCTTTTGGTCATTTTTACGGCGGCCTTAAACGCTTTGGATTGCGTTTTTTCCATCCCTTTGCGACGTTCCAAAACCCGGATCGATTGCTGCCGCTCATTGGGAGCAAGAGCATTGCGAACTTCGAGGGCCAACTCGCTTATCAAATTTTTGATTTCAGTCCGTTCGCTCGTAAAACCATCATCCATATTGGGGCAGGACGTCTGTTCATTCAGGCGGCTATAATCCTCCAAGAAGCTACTGCGTCTGCTATATCCCGAACTAAGGCGGACGGTCGCTTCCAGACTTATCGTCCTTTTGAGGCATGGAACCTGAACATTTTTATACTTCACGCATTTGGCTTCTTTTTCTTTGCCTGCCAGCACTTTGGTTGCGTCATATTCGACACAGATATTTTTCGTACCAGTGGTGTCCGATTCATAGACATCGATGTCTGCGGACCCGGTTATGAGGCCATCAGGCTCTCTTCGTCCGCGATAGGACAGCATCTCAAAATAGGGCTGCTGCCTTATGACCACGCGCTCCAGTTCCCTTTCGATCGCATAGCTCAAATCGTCACCCCCAGAACCGCGGAACGGTTCTACGGCAAGAGATGCAGTAAGATTGGCTGCAGAATCCTCTGCGGGATAAAGCGCTGAAATTTTTAAAACTTCTGCCTGGGCCGGCATGACAATACTCGCCATAGCGATCCATATCGCCGCAATTCCAACTTTCTTCATATCTCACCCCAATTTTATGCTTATGAAGTCGCACTTTAAGGCTTTTGCGAACTATCACAACAGAGTTGGGTAGGCGCTAGTCTGTTCGCTTCAAGCTTTCCAAGAATAGGGGAACTTAAAGCGGAGCCCGATTTTTCCTGACAATGTTGTCACTGAAAACTCGAAGAAAATTTTACACATGCTGAAAATGCAGAGATATGCTGGGCCTTCATTCCTGCTTATAGGGCGAGCGGTTGCTTCTGTGGGTTATTTAGGGATTCCCCTGAGACCAGCTTTGTGCGACAACGAGATCACGAAAAGGAAGTTTTCATGCGTATAATGACCGCCATCGCCTGCAGCGCCATTGCTCTTACGAGCATCAGCACCGCAACCCCGATGCAATCTGCCAGTGCACAGAGTGCCACTAGCTTTGCCTCCTATATGCAGCAAGTCAGGGGCAAGGCCCTGAAGGAAGGTGTCCGCGCCCAAACGCTGGACAGAGTTCTTCCGGGACTTTCCTACAATCCGAAAGTTATCCGGTTGGACCAATCACAGCCTGGCGGAAGTCCCAATAGCGCTATACCTCCTTTTGCGCCTTATCAAAAGCGCCACATCACGGCACAGCGCATCAAAAATGGTAAGCGTGCCTACCAGCGCCTGATGAGCAAATTGATTGATGTAGAGCGCGAAACCGGCGTGCCCGGACCGATCATCATGTCGATCTATGGCAAAGAAACAAATTACGGTTCCTATATGGGCGATTTTGATATTCCCCGGTCGCTTGCCACATTGGCATATGAGGGCCGGCGCCGTTCCTTGTTCGAAGGTGAATTGCTTGCCGTGTTAAAGCTGATTGACTCGGGGGTTCCACAATCTGCTCTAAAGGGTAGCTGGGCCGGGGCCATGGGCAAACCTCAATTCCTTCCCTCCGTATATTTACGTCTCGCAAAAGACGGTAGCGGCGATGGATATGCCGATATTTGGAATAGCGAATATGATGCTGTTGCGTCGATCGCGAACTATTTCGTAAACTCGGGATGGCGGAGAGGGGAGCCTTGGGGCATTCCAGTAAACGTTCCCTCTTCTCTCAATCGGTCAGCGGTGGCGAGCAAGATAGTACCCACACGTTGCCCGCGCGTTTTTGGCCGGCATAGCCAATGGAAAAGCATGACCGAATGGCGCGCACTTGGCGTCGCACCAGCAACCGGCAAGACACTGGATGGAAACACAATGGCAACACTTCTGGAACCTGATGGGGCCGGGAGAAGAGCCTATTTGCTGACCGGAAATTATCGGGTCATTCTGGATTATAATTGTTCGAATTTTTACGGGCTAGCAGTGGGGTTATTGGCAGATGAAATACGCAGTTAAGCTTGGATTATTTTCAACCGCAGTTTTGACTTTGGCAGGATGCAGCGGATCACGCGATTTTGGCCAATTTCCAGATGGTATGCCGGCACCTTCGGGGACTGTGCAACCAAGCGGAGTTGCTTCGGTTTCTGATTATCCTCAGAAAATCGGTGAGCCCTATAAAGTTGCTGGAAAGACCTATACGCCTGAAGATGTGCCAAGCTATGATGAAGTGGGCTATGCGAGCTGGTACGGCGAAGAGTTGGCGGGCAACCAAACAGCAAACGGAGAGCGGTTCAATCCTCAAGGGATTTCAGCAGCGCACAAGACGCTTCCCCTGCCATCTTATGTCGAGGTAACAGCGCTGGATACCGGGCGCACAATTTTGGTCCGGGTCAATGATCGGGGACCTTTCGCCAATGATCGTATCATCGACCTGTCTCATGGCGCCGCCAAACAACTCGGGATTGATCAGAATGGTATCGCTGGTGTTCGCGTCCGCAAGGTTAATCCCAACGAGCAAGAGCGTGCTCGGCTCAGGACGGGGGCACCTGCTACAGAGCGCATAGCGACACCAGATTCTTTGCTTTCCATCCTCCGCAAAAATCTTGCAAAATTGCCCAGACCAGCAGGACAAGTGAAACGGGCCGCGGCTCCTAGTTTCCAAACTCCTACGACCCGGGCTTCTCAGACCACACAGAGTTCTGGAGTACGCAACGGTCGCTTTATAGTCGAAGGCGCGGGAAGGCCGACGTCGGTGACGAATAGCGTCGGTAACAATTATGTCGGCGGCGTGCCTGGATCTTATGTTGTGCAAGTCGCTGCATTCGGAAGCAAGTCACGAGCAGATACGCTTGCTAGAAAAATCGGTGCCAAAGTAATGGGCAACGGAAGTCGGTCCGTGTGGCGGGTAAGATATGGCCCTTACGCAAGTCAAAAAGATGCGCAAGCCGGTCTGGCTCAAGCACAGAAGCGAGGCTATAGCGGCGCCCGAATTTTGCGAGCAGACAAATAGCTCTTTTACGACCAAATATTGATTGGAAATACTAGCCTAAATGAAAAAATTCCTTCTGGCACCGCTGCCCCTTATCGCCCTGTCTTCCGTGGTTTTTGCGGCGCCCAGTTTCGAGACTGAGGCGCCGATAGCATATATGACTGACTTGTCCTCGGGAGCGGTCTTATATCAGAAAAATGCGGATAAAAAGATACCGCCAGCATCTATGGCTAAGATGATGACGGTCTATGTCGCGTTTGATTTGATTAAGAATGGTAAGCTCAAGCTTGACGATAAGTTCCGGGTCAACGAAGCAACTTGGAATAGATGGAATAATCAAGGTTCCACAATGTTCCTGGGACTGGGTGACGAGGTCAGTGTTGGCGATTTGCTACACGGTATCGTGACCTTGTCTGGAAATGACGCGTGCGTAGTGCTCGCTGACGGCATAGCAGGAAGTGAAGAAGCCTTTGTTGGTCTGATGAACAAAAGCGCCAAGGCACTCGGAATGTCAGATAGCCAGTTCGGAAATAGCAACGGATGGCCCGATGAAGGCCGGACAATGGTAACGGCTAGGGATCTGGCAAAACTAGGCTCATCAACGGTGAATAATTTTCCCGAATTATATGAAGAATTTTACGGTCAAGATGAGTTTGAATGGAATGGCATCAAACAACCCAATCGAAATCCGCTGATCGGGAAAGTGGACGGATCTGACGGGATGAAAACAGGTCATACCGAAGAAGCTGGTTTTGGCTTTACCGGTTCAGCGGTGCAAAAAGGGCGGCGCTTGGTATCTGTACTGGCCGGTCTCAATAGCTATGGCGGCCGCATTGAAGAATCCGTGAAATTCATGAACTGGGGTTTCAATGCATGGGAACCGAAAAAGCTGTTCGACAAAGGCACGAAGGTACAGAATGCAGAAGTGCAATTGGGCGACAGCTCCACTGTCAGCCTCGTCGCGGCCAAAGATCTTTTTGCAAGCATTCCCAAAGGCTCTGATGGCAAATTGACCATGAAAGTCAGTTATAATGGTCCAATCAAAGCTCCGATCGCAAAAGGACAGAAGATCGCAACTTTGATCGTCACCACAGCCGACGCGGGACAACAATCAATTCCCCTCGTCGCTGGCGAAGAAATCGGCGCCGCAGGTTTTCTTGATCGTGCCTGGGCGGGCTTTAAATCACTGCTGGGAATATTGTAGAGATGAGCTCGGACAAGGGTCGTTTTATTAGCCTTGAAGGCGGGGAGGGCGCTGGCAAGTCCACTCAGGCTAAAGCGCTTGCTTCTGCTTTGGAAGCAAAGGGTTATTCTGTGGTTTTGACGCGGGAACCAGGTGGAACCTCGAGCGGAGAAATTATCCGCGAATTGCTTTTGAGCGGTACGGAAGAAAAATGGAATACCCGCACAGAAGCGCTGTTGTTTGCAGCATCACGCGCTGAACATTGCGCAAAATTGATCCGCCCCGCGTTAGAGCGCGGCGATTGGGTGATTAGCGATCGGTTCATCGACAGCAACAGGGCGTACCAGATTGTGAATGGTGAACTCGTTGACCAGGATATACTTGATCTCCATCGCATAGGAAGCGGAGATCTGATGCCGGACAGGACGTTCATACTCGATCTACCCGAGGAAGTGTCTGCTAAACGGGCCGCAGCAAGAGACCGCGGCGGCAGTGATCGGATAGGTCGACGGAACAGAGACTATCATCGGTCGGTAATGGCAAATTTCCACAAATTTGCGGAGGAAGAACCTGATCGTATCAGATTGATCCAAGGGGACCAGGCTCCGAATTTAATAACCGATGCGTTGGTGCAAAACTTACAAGACTTGATGAAATGATGTCATGACCGAATATGTTGGTCACAAAAAACCTCAGCAGATATTCTGTCAGTCCCTTGCCAAGGACAAGCTGCACCATGCCTGGATATTGGCAGGAGACAAAGGCCTAGGAAAAAGCGCGTTTGCTCAACAAGCGGCACATTTTCTTCTCAATTCACGCAATCAACCTTCAACTTTCACTAGCGTTCAGGATGATGAGGCCGGACACCTGCTTGCCGCTGGTTCTCATCCAGACTTCAGATTGCTTCGGCGTGGCGGCAAGGGTGATAAAGAAGTGAAGAAGGCTCGGGACAATGGTCTTGATTCCTTGGATGAACATGAATTGGCCCGCGCTATCAAAGTCGATCAAGTTCGTGCCTTGCAACCGCTGTTCCAAAACCAGGCCTCGATTTCGGACTATCGGGTTGTGGTAATTGATGCTGCGGATGATCTGGAACGAGCCGGCGCCAACGCCATTTTGAAGAATCTTGAAGAACCACCGCAAAACACGATATTTTTCCTAGTGAGCCATATGCCGGATCGGCTGTTGCCGACTATCCGCTCGCGATGTCAAATGTTACGATTTGATCCGTTGTCCGCTGATGAGATGCGCATTGTGCTGAAAAATGCTGCACCGAATTTGAGCGATGCGGAACTCGCTACCCTCATTCTCGCGGGAGAAGGCTCGCCGGGTCGGGCCCTTCAATATATCGAAGTGGGCTTGGCTGAGTTGGAAGCTATTGCACGCGAAATTATTAAAACAGGTGACCGGGACAATAGTTTAAAAAGCGACTTGTCGCGGAAATTGGCATTGAAAGCGGCCACGCCGCGCTATCGCGCTTTTCTGGAACGGGCGCCAAGCCTAATGGCTGAACATATCAGAAGTTCTCGCGTGGCCTGCTCGATCGTAGCCATTGAAAAATGGAAGGAAGCCAGTGAATTGGCGACTGCGGCACTGCCCAAAGCTTTGGACAATCAGGCTGTAATATTCAGGTTGGGTAGCTTGATGGGCGACCTTAATATGACTGGCCAAGGGAAATAGAGATTTTGGCTGTTTACAAGCGGCGCCAATCCATCAAGAGAGATGGTTATGTCTGAACCCTTCTATATTACCACTGCAATCAGCTATCCCAATGGTCGTCCGCACATAGGCCATGCCTATGAGGCGATCGCCGCAGATGCCATTGCACGATTCCATCGGCTTAATGGCCGCGATGTCCGTTTGATCACCGGGACTGACGAACATGGCCTGAAAATGGTCCAAACTGCGCGAGATGCGGGTATAGAGACGCTACAGCTCGCTGATGAAATGTCTTCATATTTCATAGAGATGTGCGAAAATCTTAATATAAGCCACGACGGATTCCGTCGGACCAGTGAACCTGCCCATCATGAAGCTAGCAAGGCCTTGTGGAAAGCCATGGAAGCCAATGGTGACCTCTACCTGGATCGCTATGAAGGCTGGTACTCGGTTCGCGACGAAGCTTTCTATGCGGAAGATGAACTGGAAACAGGCGAGGGGGATGAAAAACTCTCTCCCCAAGGTACGCCTGTTGAATGGACTGCCGAGGAAACATGGTTTTTCAAGCTGTCCAAATATCAGGACAAGCTGCTCAATTTGTACAACGAACATCCCGAATTTATACAACCCGAAAGCCGTCGTAACGAAGTCATGCGATTTGTAGAAGGTGGACTGAGGGATTTGAGCGTTTCGAGAACCAGTTTTGATTGGGGTGTCCCCGTCCCGGGCTCACCTGGTCACGTGATGTATGTCTGGGTCGATGCGCTAACAACCTATATGACTGGCGTAGGCTATCCTGACACAGGTGGCATGTTTGACAAATATTGGCCGGCGGACTTGCACCTGATCGGTAAAGATATTGTCCGTTTTCATGCGGTGTATTGGCCGGCGTTTTTGATGAGCGCGGGCATCCCGTTGCCAAAGCAGATATTCGGCCATGGCTTCCTGCTCAATCGGGGCGAGAAAATGTCCAAATCGGTTGGCAATGTCGTCGATCCGATGGAATTGGCTGATCGCTTTGGCGTCGATCAACTGCGCTACTTCCTTCTGTCTGACGTGGTCTTCGGTAAGGACGGGACCTATTCGGCCAATGCCATTGTTACGAAGACCAATTCAGACCTTGCCAATAATTTTGGAAATCTGGCGCAGCGCAGCTTGTCGATGATTGCCAAAAATTGTGATGGCCAGATACCGGCTGCCGGTGAGGCGGCCGAAGCGGAACTTCAGCTTATCAACGAATTGGATGTTTGTTTCGAGGATATTGAAGCAGCGCTTACGGGCGGCTTGTTCAAGATTGATAGCGCAATTGATACTATCCGGGAACGGTTAAGCGCCACCAACACATATTTCGCCGATCAGGCCCCATGGGCGCTTAGAAAAACGGATCCTGGCAGAGCAGATACTGTGCTCTATTATACGGCAGAAGCGATCAGAAGACTGGCCATCATGTTGCGCTGGGCGATACCCGAAAGCTGCGACAAAATGCTGGATATGCTTGCCCAACCTGCGCACGCAAGAGAATTTCAGCATCTTTCCACGCCCATAGAATCCGGCATAGCTTTGCCGACCCCAAAAGGCGTTTTTCCGCGTCTTGAAATGCTGGAAAACGAAGCAGAGGCGGAATCTTAAATGCTGATCGATAGTCATTGCCATCTCAACTATAAAGGCTTGGTGGAAGAGCAGGGGGCTGTGCTCGATCGAGCACGAGAAAGCGGCGTAACCGCCATGCTCAACATCTCCACGCGGGAGAGTGAATGGCGTGATATCGTACAGACGGCCGAACAGGAGACCGACGTCTGGGCCAGCATCGGAATTCATCCTCATGAAGCGGATGCGCATCCTGATGTAGACCTTGCTAAACTGGTTAAAGAAGCAGCCCATCCGCGCGTCGTCGCAATAGGTGAAACCGGACTCGACTATTATTACGATCATAGCGATCGGGACCGCCAACGGCAGAGTTTTCGTACCCATATTCATGCGGCGCGCGAAACCGGGTTGCCGATCATTGTCCATACCCGTGATGCCGAAACCGACACAGCGGAATTAATGGCCGAGGAAATGGAGCAGGGCTCTTACACCGGAGTGATTCACTGTTTTACGGCCAGTGAGGATTTCGCTCAAAAGGCACTGGCGCTCGGTCTCTATATTTCGATTTCCGGCATTGTAACTTTCAAAAATGCCAAAGATCTGCAGGAAACTGCCCAGAAATTACCCTTAGATCGACTATTGGTTGAAACTGATTCTCCTTTCCTTGCACCTGTTCCGCATCGCGGAAAAACCGGGGAGCCGGCCTTTGTTGCGGATACCGCGCGGTTTCTCGCAGAATTGCGCGGTGAAGAATATGAACAACTTTGCGAAACCACAGCTTTGAATTTCTATCGTCTGTTTTCCAAGGCGCGGCCCTGAATGTGGCTTTGAAACTTACAATATTGGGCTGCGGCACTTCAACGGGCGTTCCTCGTATCGGCAATGATTGGGGTGATTGCGACCCTGAAGAACCAAAAAACCGGAGGAGCAGAGTTTCTATCCTGGTGGAGAGTCCAACCACCCGGATATTGGTGGATACATCTCCAGACTTGCGGAGCCAGTTTCTCGACAATGATATTGATCAAATCGATGCTGTCTTGTGGACCCATGATCATGCGGATCATTGTCACGGCATTGATGATTTGCGTTCTGTTTTTCAAAAGTTGCAAAAGCCCATACCAAGCTACGCGCGGCCGTTCACTATCGGAAGCCTGGAAAGCCGGTTTGCTTATGCGTTTGAAGGACATAAATATTATCCTCCCATCTGCGAGGCCATTGCACTCGAAGAGAATGTTCAAATAGGTGATATAGACGTCCGGTATGTCGACCAACCTCACGGCCGCATAACATCTGCAGGCTTTCGCTTCGAATATGGCGATAAATCTGTGTGCTATGCAACGGATTTTGGAGAAGTCACGGCGGATATGCAGAGCTTGTATCAAGGTTGTAATCTGCTGGTTGTCGATGCCTTACGTGACAAGCCACATCCGACACATGCCCACCTAGATATGACGTTGGCGTTAATAGACGAGGCACAACCCGATCACAGCCTGCTCACGCATATGGATAAATCTATGGACTATAATCGTCTCGTCGCCATATTACCGGATGATGTGGAACCCGCTTATGATGGTTGTGTAAGAGAAGTTTGATCGATGACGGAAAATCAGAATATCAATCTAGTCTTCGCTATCGGTGCACTCGTGCTGGTTGCAAGCGCGCTTTTTTCCAGAAGAATAGGTTTTGGCGAAATTGTTCGCACAATCTTGGCCTGGGTAGCCATCTTTGCCATTTTCATCGTTGGCTTTTCTTATCGCACCGAGGTTATCGCGATTTGGAACAAAGTCTCTGGAGAGGTTACCGGTGCAAACGAGCAGCAAGTTTTAGGAAATTTGTTGCGTGTTCAGCAGTCAAGAGACGGACATTTCTGGGTTGATGCCAAAGTGAACAAAGTTCCAGTCAGGTTCTTGATTGATAGCGGAGCGACAACGACTGCGATGACAATGAAGACAGCTCAAAGTGCCGGCATTGACATTAGTAAGAGTCCGTTTCCGATTGTTTTGACAACAGCCAATGGTTCGGTGGAAGCGCAACGCGGTACCATTCAATTGTTAAGTGTCGGACCGATGATGATCCGGGATCTACCGGTTGTTGTGGCAGAAGAGTTTGGAGATTCTAACGTTATTGGAATGAATTTTTTGTCAAAACTTAAAAGTTGGCGGGTTGAAGGGACAGAAATGGTTCTCGAGCCACCAAATATTTCTTCAATGGAATAGTAAATTATTTAACATAATATATATTATCAATCTAAATGATATAGAGAATAGGACATCCAATTGATTGACCCCCTACTCGAAATCATGCGCCGTCTCCGCGATCCCTCTGACGGTTGCGATTGGGACAAAGTCCAAACTTTCAAAACGATCGCACCATATACTATTGAGGAAGCCTATGAAGTTGCGGACGCAATCAGCCGCGATGATATGGACGCGCTTAAGGATGAGCTTGGAGACCTTTTGCTCCAAGTTGTATTCCACAGCCAGATTGCCACCGATGCCAATCAGTTCGAATTCAAAGACGTTGTGGACTCGATCTGCAACAAAATGACCCGCCGTCATCCTCATATTTTTGGAGACATTGACGAAAACCCAGGTTGGGAGCAGATAAAAGCAGTTGAACGCGAAAAATCCGGACAATCAAGTTCTCTCGATGGTGTGGCGCTTGCGCTACCCGCTCTATTAAGAGCGCAAAAAATACAAAAGCGTGCGGCGCGGGTTGGATTTGATTGGCCAGACATCGCGCCGGTTAAAGCCAAATTACTGGAAGAACTTGAAGAAGTAGAATCCGCAAAAACAGCGGAGCAAGTTCATGAAGAAATCGGAGACTTGCTCTTCTCAGCGGTTAACCTTGCCCGACACTATAAAGTCGATGCCGAACGCGCACTGGTGGATGCTACTGAGAAATTTACCTGTCGATTCAATGAAGTAGAGTCAGGTTTGACCAGAGACATGGAAGATATGAGTCTAGAAGAACTAGAGTTGGAATGGCAGAAAGCGAAAGCAAAACTTAGGAAATCCTGACAATTTAATGCAATGCATAATATCGTCCCCAGTTTCGTGGTGACATTTCTACCGCTAGGAGGAGGTTATCAGAATCCTGTTCACTGCTCAGCACCCTGCCATTCTCATGTAACCAGGCCACACGCTTGCCATCGGAAACAGCAACGGTGACCTGTTCCGATATATAGCCGTCTGACAAGATTGTTGCGATCATTTCGATCAGCTCTTGGACACCCGTCCCTGTTTCAGCCGAGATAGTGCAGACATTGTCTGGCAATGGTGACGAAATACGCTCAAATTGATGATCATCTTTCGAGATTTTGTCGATTTTGTTCCACGCTTCCAAGATGGGAGGCCCCTCTCCTGTTTCCGCGGACACTCCAAGATCAGCCAATATCTGCCTAACATCATGAGCCTGAGCATCACTTGCCTCGTGCGAGATATCGCGAACGTGGACAACGACATCAGCCGCACTCACCTCTTCAAGCGTAGCCCTAAAGGCTGCGACCAATTGCGTCGGAAGATCAGACACGAAACCAACGGTGTCCGACAATATTGCCTTGTCATATCCCGGCAATGAGAATTCCCGCATAGTTGGATCTAGAGTTGCAAAAAGCAAATTCTCGGCAAAGACATCCGCTCCGGTCATTCGGTTGAACAATGTCGATTTACCAGCGTTTGTATAGCCCACCAGAGCGATAACGGGCCAAGGAGCACGCTGTCGCCGGTCTCGGTGAAGGGCACGCGTTTTACGCAAATGATTGAGATCTTTCCGCAATTTAGCCATGCGATCCCGAATCATTCGCCGATCAGACTCAATTTGAGTCTCGCCTGGTCCACCCAGGAACCCAAAACCACCGCGCTGCCGTTCAAGGTGGGTCCAACTGCGCACGAGCCGACCTGCCTGATAATCCAAATGGGCCAATTCAACCTGTAATCTACCCTCGGCCGTAGCCGCTCTCGCACCGAAAATTTCAAGTATCAGGCCGGTGCGGTCGATGACTTTTACGTCGAGCTTCTCCTCCAAATTACGCTGCTGGATTGCACTTAGACTGCCATCCACAATCAATATGGAGGCTTCCTGCTCTGTCATCATGACGCGGATTTGATCGACTTGTCCTGATCCAAACAATGTCGCGGGCTTTGGCATCCGCACAGAAAAATAGTGGGAATCCGTCGCGACCAAACCAATGGCCAGTCCAAGCCCAACAGCCTCATTAAGACGATGCTCCAATGCCGATTGGCTCAGCGACACCATGTCAGGATGTACAATAAGGGCCCGACGGCTCTTACTATCGAGACTTTCCTTCTCAAAAGGTATCAATGCGCATCATCATCGGATTGGTTATAATCTGCGAGATTTAACGGACCACCGGGCTGTACCGTTGAAATTGCATGTTTGTAGACCAACTGCGACAGACCTTCCCGCTCCAGCAAAATGCAAAATAGATCAAAGGCTGAAACCGCGCCCTGCAGCATGACCCCGTTGACCAAAAACATAGTCACCGGGTCATTGCTGTCCCGTACGGCCGCAAGAAACACCTCTTGCAATACCCCTGCCCTAGACTTCGCATTCTCCATCAGATCGGTGAATGGCTGAGTGTCCAGAGCTTCCGATGGCATGATTGTTGAAATTGCATGTTTGTAGACCAATTGGGATTGGCCATCACGACGAAGCAGCACTGAGAAATTGTCAAACCACGTTACAATACCTTGAAGCTTGACCCCTTTCACCAGAAACATGGTTACGGGTGTTTTAGATTTCCGGAGGGAGTTCAGGAACAAGTCCTGTAAATTATTTGATTTATCGGTCATTTTTGACTCCAGTTATTGGCCATCTTTTTGATAGCATTTTATAATTTCTGCGGCGGTTTTGAACTTTATGGGGACCGCCTCCCCTCATATATGGCATTCATTCCTTGACGACAACTGCTTAACTAGCCTTGATCTTCAGCGTCCGTTTTCTTGCGGGACGCTAGACCCAATATCTTCAGCTTACGATGCAGCGCAGATCGCTCCATACCAATAAAGTTGGCTGTTTTGGAGATATTTCCCGAAAATCTGCGGATTTGAACTTTCAAATATTCGCGCTCAAAGCTCTCTCTGGCTTCTCTAAGCGGTGACCCCATCAAGGAAGCCACGCCCTGATCCAGATCGTCATCATTGCCCAAAATCTCCGGTGGCAACATTTCTACTTCGATTTTCGTAAACTTGTCTTTGGGCGCCAAGATGATCGTACGTTCGATGACATTGCGTAACTGTCGAACATTACCCGGCCAATCACAAGCCTGGAGAGCAGCCATTGCTTCATCGGATATCTCTGGAGGAAGCAATCGCTGTTCGGCAGAGAAACGAGCCGCATAGTGATCAACAAGTACCGGAATATCTTCACGCCGCTGATTCAGAGGTGGCAAGATTACCGGGACTACATTTAGCCGGTAAAAAAGATCTTCTCGAAACCTTTTCTCGCGTATTTCAACTTCCAGGTCACGCGATGTGGCCGAGACCACACGCACATCAACATTGACCTTTTGAGAACCACCAAGTCTATTAAAGCTCTGCTCGGTCAGGACTCTTAATATTTTACCCTGTGTATCCAGCGGCATGTCCGCAACTTCATCGATAAACAAGGTGCCTCCATGCGCCTCCTCCATCAGTCCGGTTTTTTCGACTTTTCCGTTGAGCTCGGTGCCGAACAGCTCCTCTTCTACGCTTTCTGGTGAAAGCCGCGCTGCGCTAATAGTCACGAAGGCCGCATCAGAACGGGAGCTCCAATTGTGCATCAATCGCGCAGCAACTTCCTTTCCAACCCCAGCGGGGCCAGAAATGAGTAAGCGACTGCCTGTGCCGGCAACTCGCTTCAGTGTGGCGCGCACATTGTTTACCGCCGCGGAATTGCCAGTAAGTTCGTCAGCATATCCAACCCGCGCTTTGAGGATCTCGTTTTCACGACGCAATTGTTCCGTTTCGGTTGCCCTGGCGACAAGATGGAGCAGATGCTCCGCCTCAAAAGGCTTCTCTATAAAATCGACAGCACCTTGCGATATAGCGGCAACGGCCGTGTCGATATTGCCATGACCAGAGATCACAATGATCGGCATCTTTGCATCAAGCTGTTTCAATTCGGTCAACAACTCCAAGCCATCCAGTCGAGAGCCGCGAAGCCAAACATCCAGCAAGACCAGCGATGGGCGTCGCTCGTTGACAGCGGCCAGCGCCGCATCGCTATCAGCAGCGACCCGCGTGCTGTAGCCTTCGTCTTCCAAGACGCCTGATATTAGATCACGAATATCCGGTTCGTCGTCGACAACCAAAATATCTAACGCCATGTTGAGCCTCTATTCATCATTTATCGATCTTTGTAATTTGCGCAGAAACTGCTTCAGAACCCGCACTTGCCTCCTCAAGGACATCTTCTGGTCCATGAGATAGTTTAGCCAATTTCGATGGACTGAAGCGGATAGTCACTTTGGTGCCTCCACCCGTTGCATCGCTGAATTTCATTTCCCCAAAATGCTCTTCGACGATCTTCTTCACAATAGCCAAGCCCAAGCCAGTGCCGCTTGCGCGGGTCGTCATGTAAGGCTCAACGATCCGATCTCGCTCGATCGGCAGGCCGATACCATTGTCTGTCAATTCGACGATGACGATCTGATTTTCCATTTTGACCGTCAATTGAATAGCGCCGTCTGCGACTTTGAAATCTTCGCCAGCTTCCGCCTTTTGCTGAATGGCTTCTGCGCCATTCTTTATGATATTGGTTAGCGCCTGTCCCAATTGCCTGCGATCACAGACAAGCACTATCGGTTGATCATCTGAAACAAAGTTAAAATTAACGGATGGCCATGCAACACCCTGCATAAACAGCGCTTGCTTCAAAATATCATCCAGATTTTCTTCGCGGAAGACCGGTTTGGGCATTCTCGCAAAGGAAGAAAATTCATCGACGATATTTCTCAAGTCACCAACCTGTCGAACAATAGTATTGGTGAGATTTTCAAACACAGTTGAATCGTCGGTCATGCGCGATCCAAACCTGCGTTGCAGGCGTTCCGCCGCCAATTGGATGGGCGTCAAAGGGTTTTTGATTTCATGGGCAATTCGCCTGGCGACATCAGACCAAGCGGCCCGCCGTTGATCGAGCAATTGCTGGGTAATATCCTCAAAAGTAATGACATAGCCGGTGGGTCCACCGACGATTTTCACCGCCAACGTACGCATGTCTGACTCGGAAGAAAATTCTATGATGCTATCTTCAACACCCTCGTTAATGAGCTCTGCAAATTGCGGGGCGGCAATTTTTATATCGACATCGAGCAGCGCATTGGCCGACTTTGAAAGCAAAGACTGAGCCTGAGAATTGACGAGTTTAATATCTCCATTCTCATCCAAACTGATAATTCCGGCGGTAACTGACTCCAGCACGGCCTCAATAAAGGCCCGTCGATTGCCCAATTGATCATTGGCCGTGATCAAGGCCGTTGTTTGTGTTTCCAATCGCTCGGTCATGCGGTTGAAGGCGCGGCCGAGTGTGCCAATTTCGTCATTTTCAAACGTTGGAGGCACACGGGTAGCAAGATCACCTTCGGTGACACGTTTCGCGGCGTGAACCAGATCACTGACCGGTTTCACCATTCTATCCGCGACGAGCAACGCAATCCACAAGACCAGCCCGACGATCAGCAAAGAAATGACGAACAAGGCTATATTAAATTGCAGCTGCAGGCTTCTTGATCGCGAAAAAAGTTCTTCATAATCGGCAAGAACCGATTGCGCCCTCTCCCATTGGCTCAATGCAAGCATGTCGGAATCGCGGGCCGCATATAGAAAAATGCGCGATTTTAAATCTAGTGCCGTCACAGCTTCAATCTTGCTGGGCCTAGCCGTCACCACGTAATTTTTTCCGTCTTCCAATTGCTTCAGAACGGCTTCGGTTATTTTGGGCTGCTCATCTCCATCGTCAGGATCAACGGCCGCTGCCGTCCTGGCAACCCCATCGGCGCCATATTCAATAATTGCCGATTCATTCAATTTCCTTGAAAGAACTTGAAACACATATCCTTCGGCAAACTCTGGGCTTTCTAAATTGGCTTGCCGCAAATAGTTTCGCAAATCATTCGCCATGGTGATCGTTTCTTCACCGACTTCGCGCTGATTTTGTTCATAA
The DNA here is from genome assembly GCF_039982395.1 of Parasphingorhabdus sp. Taxonomy (GTDB): domain Bacteria; phylum Pseudomonadota; class Alphaproteobacteria; order Sphingomonadales; family Sphingomonadaceae; genus Parasphingorhabdus. The sequence goes on along the minus strand of NZ_JBDWYO010000006.1, from coordinate 226,634 downwards.
TAACCACGAGCCAGGTCGTTCGCATTTTCCAACATTCCACGCGCACGATCCGAAAACCAAAACTCGACGCCATATTGAAAAAGCAGAGAAGCAAAAATAACCACAAGCAGCATCGGGATACTGGCTACCAATGAGAATAAGGCAACAAGTCTAACATGCAGCCGACCTTTGCTGCCGATTGAAGATTTCGCAGCCCGCTCTTGTGCGATCCTCCGACCAAAAAGAACCAATAGCGTCATTGCTGGGATCAGATTTCCCACCAACAAAGCAGCTGTTAAAGGAGGAGAGATAAAGTCTGTTTGATCAGATTGTGTGTTTAACAGGAAATAGGTGCCGATCATGATCGCACCGAACAGGAGCAATACGATCCATTCCACCCGTTTCATCACGGCTTCTTGTCCTGCCATCAGGGACAGCCGCCGAAGCCAATTGGGAACGCGTTGTTCTGGATCGTGGTTGGACACCGTCATTGTGCTTTCAATACAACAGATTCGTTGCAGGAAAAGCACTTATATTGCAAAAATATCACGGTTCAGCGAATTAGACCGTCAACTCATCGTGTCCCGTTATTTGGAACCGGATGGATCTATTTGATATTCGTTTAGCTTCTTACGTAGCGTGTTTCTATTTATTCCAAGAATTTTGGCAGCTTTAATCTGGTTGCCATGCGCATGGTGCATCATCTCAATGAGCAGAGGTTTCTCAAACTTCTCCAATGCGAGGGCATATAGGTTTTCCTTCTCGGCACCGGCCATCAAGCCCAGAACGATCGACTTGATATGGCCCTCAAACTCAATATTTGCCGATTCAACATGATCCTCACCGCGCTCTGAAGCGAGAATTTGACGGATGGAATCTTCAGAAAGCGTATCCTCTCTTCCCGTTACCACCAGCCTGTAAATAACATTTTTAAGCTCTCTAACGTTTCCCCTCCAATAGTGATGGCAAAGCAGGTTCATACCTTCTTGGGAAATTTGCTTGTGAGGGAGTCCCTCGGTCATAGCGAGCTTAAGGAAATGCGTCGCCAAGGCGGGCACATCACTGGAGCGCTCCCGGAGGGGAGGCAATTCAATCGGCACAACATTGATCCGATAGTATAAGTCTTCCCTGAACTTGCCCTGTTCGATAAGCTCAAGAAAATTATGGTTGGTCGCTGCAATGATACGAACATCCAGCTTTACCAACCCTTTCCCACCAACCCGATTGATTTCACCCGACTGCAGCGCTCGCAAAAGGCGGGTTTGAGCGTGCATTGGCATGTCGCCAATCTCATCGAGAAACAACGTACCGCCTTGTGCCTGTTCAAATTTTCCAGAAGCATTGGCAACAGCCCCCGTAAACGCACCCTTCTCATGTCCAAACAATTCTGCTTCGATCAATTCCGATGGAATAGCGGCCATGTTCACCGCGATAAACGGACCGGATTTTCTGTGACCCAATCCATGAATCGCTTCTGCCACCAGTTCTTTACCGGTACCTGATTCACCAAGCACGAGAACTGATAAGTCATTTTTCAAGAGCCGTGCGATCATGCGATACACTTCCTGCATCGCCGGACTCCGGCCAACCAACGGAAGACTTTCTTCGTCCATCGACTGTTCCATCGGCTCCAGATTCTTCGGCTTCAGCGCCTGCCCGACGACTTCCACCAATTCATCAAGATCAAATGGCTTCGGCAGATATTCAAACGCCCCCGTCTCGGAGGCTCTAACGGCTGTGTTGAGAGTATTTTGCGCGGAAATTATGATGATAGGTATGTTGGGATGAGTGGCTTTCACACTATCCAAAGAAGATATCCCATCCCCCTCGCCCAACCCAACATCGGTAAGCAGCAAATCATATGTACTGCTGCCCATAAGCGCATCGCGCTCCGTGATAGATTTGCAGTTTTCAACCTCATAACCTTCGGCGCGCAGAGCCGTAATGATGACGTGACTGACCGACAAATCGTCCTCAACCAATATGATTTTTTCTTTGGCCATAATTAAATCCTGACGTCAGTTTTTCTGGGCGACCGGTAGAAAGAGAGTGAAACGGCTCATTTCGTCCAGTGTTTCACGATCGTAACGAATGCGCCCATTCATGTCGCGCATGAGCTTTTTCACGAGGGCGAGCCCAAGTCCCTGCCCTTCTTTTTTGGTGGACACAAAAGCCGAGAAAATTTCTCGTTCCAACTCAGCGGGAACACCAGGTCCGTTATCGCATATCATGATCTGAATGGGCAGCCTAATGGCCGATGTTTCACCTTGAGCCGACAAAGAGGCTCCGAAGCTATAACGTGTTACTATCTGGATTTCCGGTTCAGCGAGATGCTTGGTCGCATCGACGGCGTTGGCAAACAGGTTCGTCAAAACCTGCATCATGGCATCCGGATCAATCAGAGCATCGGGCAAGGATGGGTCGAACTTGTCGTGTATTTTGACTACTTGACCAGTGGCAGTTTCAATGGACCGCCGCGCCCGATCTATCAAAGTGTGTATATTGACGGCCTGAGTTTGTGCCGGCTGATTGGATGATAAAGTTTGCATCCGGTTGAGCAAGTTTACCACGCGCTCTACCTCGGCCGTAATCATCTGAGTCAGGGGCTTTTGCGTTTCATCGAGCTCTCGATCCAGCAATTGCGCCGCTCCCCTTATCGCGGCTAGCGGGTTTTTAATCTCGTGACTGAGTATGTCTGGAGCCCGGATCGCCAGACTGGAGGGATCGCTATTTTCATTTTCCAGTATAGGGCCGTCTTGCGGCATTATTGACAAGGAGATCAATCTCCATGTGGAATCCGAAGCGAGTGGATGAATGTCAAAATCAACGACACCCAATTTTCGGTCATCGCTCGATGCCATAACACCGCGTGCGGTCAGGCTTATTTCTTGCTCTACAAGTGCTGCATCGAGCCTTGGATCTGAAAACTGAAGAACATGATCAATTTTTCGGCCCAACAAATGTTTTGCGCTGGTTCCGAAGAGAGCTTCGCCAGCGGGATTAACGCGGGAGACAATATGATCAGAATCCACCACCATGATAGCATGGTTCAATCCGGCAAGAATATGCTCTCCCGACGGCAGATCGTTCATCAAGCCGCCGCTTTGTTCAGCCAAGGAGTGTAGAATTCCTCGAGCATTTTTAGAACTATGTGCGGATCTGCTTCCTTGTTGGCCTGATTCCGGAACTCTGCCGAACCCGGCAAACCTTTTGTATACCAACCGATGTGCTTTCGCGCGACTTTGACTCCGATATCTTCGCCGTATAATTTGAGCATCTCACGATAATGCTCATCCAAGATCGCATATTGTGCTTGAATATCCGGGTCCGGTAGCGTTTCTCCCGTCCTGAACCAATGCATGAACTGACCCAGCAACCATGGCTTGCCATAAGCCCCACGTCCGATCATTACGCCGTCAGCCCCACTCTGTTCTAGCGCTGTCTTGCCGTCTTCAATCGTGCAAATATCCCCATTGACGATTACCGGCAGATCAACGGCCTGCTTCACTTTGCTGACAAAAGTCCAATCCGCGCTATCCCTGTACATTTGGCAGCGGGTCCGACCGTGCACCACGATCATTTTCGCGCCCAAGTCTTCCGCGATATGCGCCAGTTCCGGGGCGTTAAGACTTTGGTGGTCCCAGCCCATGCGCATTTTCACGGTTACCGGTACATTGACTGCCTCTACCGTGGCCTTGATCAGTGCGGCCGCCAAGGGAAGGTCTCGCATAAGCGCCGAGCCCGCATCGCCATTGACGACCTTCTTCACCGGGCAACCCATGTTGATATCGATTATCTGTGCGCCACGATCCTCGTTGAGCCGAGCGGCGTCGGCCATCACGGCAGGATCACAACCCGCAAGCTGCATTGACACCGGTTCCTCACTCGGATCCCAAGCGCATTTTTGCAAAGATTGACGGGTTTCCCGGATCATTGCCTGGCTGGCGATCATTTCGGTGACGTTGAGCCCAGACCCGAAACGGCGAACCAGTTTCCGGAAAGGTAAATCAGTGACGCCGGTCATCGGCGCCAACAAGACCGGGCTTTCGATTTCGATGTCACCGATGGAAATGGGTTTGAGCTTCATAAATACTGCCTAAAATTTAAGCACCCCTTATCGATAAATCAATTTGGAGGCAAGAATTGCTTCCTCTCAAATCTAAGGGTAGATCGCGGTTCATGGTTGAAACCCGCTATCCTTGCAAAAAGACTGACGTTTTGATCGTCGCGGCCGGGATTGGTTCGCGTGCAGGATTAGACATTCCCAAACAATTCGAGCCCGTTGGCGGCAAATCTATGATCCGCCACAGTGTCGAGCGTTTTCAATCCCACGATGCCATAGACCGTATTTGGATCGTGGTCGCGGAGGGCCAAGAGGATGAAGCAAACAAAGCGCTGTCTCCTTTATCTGCCTACAAACTCGTTATAGGCGGCGCAACGCGGCAACAGTCGGTGAGCAACGGCTTGCAAGCGATCGAAAGTCACGGTGGTACTACCAATATTCTTGTCCACGATGCTGCACGGCCCTTCATTTCGCATATGGTGATTAACCGCTTGCTGACCCGTTTGGAGACGGAATCGGCGGCAGTCCCGGTTTTGCCCTGTGTCGACACTATGGTTCGGTTGAACAATGAGCAGCTGGGGCCAACCGTAGACAGGAACAGTCTTTGGCGGGTGCAGACCCCTCAGGCCTTTGACTTTAAGAAACTTATGGCCGCCCATGCCGACTTTGCAAGTGACCGGAATGCAAGCGATGATGCACAGGTTTTCAGAGCAGCCGGACACGCGGTAGTGACGATTGAAGGCGATGAAGCCTTAAAAAAATACACGCTGCCCGGTGATTTCAAGGAAAAAGGAAGTTCGGACATGCGCCAGATACGCACGGGTATGGGCTATGATGTGCATCGGTTGGCCGCCGATGAAGAGCTTTGGCTGGGCGGTGTAGCGATAAAGCATGATAAAGGGCTTGCCGGGCACAGTGATGCAGATGTTCTCTTGCATGCTTTGACTGATGCCTTGCTCGGAACAATTGCCGCTGGCGACATCGGAGATCATTTCCCGCCATCGGCCCCACAATGGCGCGGTGCAGCCTCGTCGCTTTTTGTCGAACATGCCGCTTCGCTCATCTCCCAGAAAGGTGGCGTCATTCATAATGTCGATATGACGATCATCTGCGAAGCGCCAAAGATCAAACCGTATCGAGAGGACATCAGGCGAAATATCGCAAAAATGCTGTCGCTTGCGATGGACCAAGTAAGCCTTAAGGCCACAACAACTGAAGGTTTGGGCTTTGCCGGTCGCAGAGAAGGAATTGCCGCCCAGGCAATCGCTACAATTTCAATGGAGGAAAGTTGATGAACAAGAAGATGACAGTTGGCTTGGCAATTTTCGGCTTGGCACATGCAGCGACAGTGCAAGCCACCGAAGTCAAACAGTGCCTGAGCGTAGCGCAAGCCGAAGCACTGGTTACCTACATACTGCCCGCAGCGGTAAAGGCCAGTCGCAGCAAATGTACCGGAACCCTACCCGCCACTGCCCCTTTACTAGCAAAAAACTCGGAACAGCTAGCCAAATATGTGGCTGCATCGGAAAGTGCATGGCCCTTGGCAAAGGGTGCCGTAGCCGTGATCGCTGGAGACAAGATTCCAGCAGATATGGATGACTCTCTGCTTCGCCCCATCGCCGATGCAATGTTCGGACAGCTTATTGGAGAGGAGATCAAACCCAAGGATTGCGGAATAATCGACAAAATATACAGTGATTTAGAGCCTATGCCCTCTGCAAATCTTGCCAGTCTGGCGATCACCATCGTCCAATCTGCAACCAAGAATGATAAGAAGCAGGATATTCCCATTTGCAAAGCACCGGTATGATGGTCTAACGGCGCGGCTCTATGGAAAACCTCCTACCTCCTGCGATCATCGCGCTGGCTACCAAGGTCGTTGAAGAAAACCGCGCCTTGGGCCGAAGAGTCTCGGTTGCAGAGAGTTGCACCGGAGGCTTGGTAGCCGCAGCTCTCACGGAAGTCGTGGGTAGCAGCGATGTTTTTGACTGCGGATTCAACACTTATTCCAACAACGCCAAGCAGAACATGCTTGGCGTTAGCAGAGATCTGCTGGAAACATTCGGCGCGGTTTCGATCGCGGTGGCTTGGGAAATGGCACAAGGCGCCTTGGAGAAATCGGGCTGTGATGTGGCTGTGGCCATTACCGGAGTCGCCGGTCCAGGCGGCGGTACCGAGAAGAAACCGGTAGGCACCGTTGTTTTCGCCAAGGCCGAGAAAGGCAAAGCTGTCGACGATGTCGTTGCCGACCGGAAAAATTTTGGCGATGACAAAAGCCGTGCGGATATCCGGTTTCAGGCGGTACTGGTCGCGCTAGAGCTGTTGCTGCCGGAAGATAGCGAGTAGCTGTCACCGTAGATCGTACCGGCCCGGTCTACAAAAGCACTGGTCATTTTGTTTAACGCTTTCGCGAACATCTGACCGGCCAGTTTTTCAAACATGCGGTTTTTGAACGTGAATTCGACGTAAAAATCAACGTGACAGCCACCGCCATCACGGGACCGAAATCGCCATTCATTGTGCAGCTGTTTCAGCGGCCCGTCCAGATAGTCGACATCGATCGACTGATTGTGGGACTTTATGACACGCGAGGAAAATTGCTCACGAAGCCCTTTGAAGCCCACCAGAACATCCGCCAGCATTTCTGTATCACTGTCAGACCGTATCCGTGTGCCCACCACCCAGGGCAGAAATTCGGGATAACGCCCCACATCGGCCACCAGAGCGTACATTTGAGCCGCACTATACGGCAAGTCGCGGGTTTCCCTATGCGCGGGCATTCAGTGCACCAGAACGTGCAAGCTTTTCTTCTCGCGCCTGCCGCATCTTGGCAAAATCATCGCCAGCATGATAGCTCGATCGGGTGAGCGGGCTAGAAGCGACCAGCAAGAAGCCTTTGGCGCGTGCGACCGAAGCATAGGCATCAAAAGCCTGTGGCTTAACAAATTCGCTAACTTTCACATGTTTGGTCGTGGGCTGAAGATATTGCCCCATCGTCAGGAAATCGACGCCGGCGCTGCGCATGTCGTCCATTACCTGATGGACCTCCAAACGCTCTTCGCTCAGCCCCAGCATGATGCCCGACTTGGTGAAGATGGAAGGATCGAGTCGCTTGACCTGTTCAAGCAGACGCAACGAGGCATAATAGCGCGCGCCAGGCCGGATTGTTGGATAGAGCCGCGGCACCGTCTCCAGATTATGATTATAGACATCGGGCCGAGCAGCGACAATCGCTTCGACTGCTGCCTCGGCTTTGTTGCGGAAGTCCGGCGTCAATATTTCAATAGTCGTTTTCGGTGTCGTCCGGCGCAAAGCCTCGATCACCTTCACAAACTGGCTCGCTCCGCCATCGGCAAGATCATCGCGGTCAACCGAGGTGACCACAATATGTTCCAACCCGAGCTTGGCAGCCGCATCCGCTGTGTGCTGGGGTTCTAGCGCATCCAGGGGCATCGGCATGCCTGTCTTGACGTTACAAAAGGCGCAAGCCCGGGTGCACACATCGCCCAGGATCATGACGGTCGCATGTTTTTTGGTCCAGCATTCGCCAATATTCGGACAGGCAGCTTCTTCGCAGACCGTATTGAGCTTATGCTCCCGCATCAAAGCCCGGGTTTTTTCAAATTCAGCGCCCATCGGTGCTTTGACTCGGATCCAGTCCGGCTTGCGCAAACGCTTGGGACTGGGTTCCTGCGGGCTGATTTTGGTGATTTCGTTCATTTCTATCAAATAGGGAAAGAAAACCAGTCTTGCCACCCCTTTAGTCGGTGATAATAGCATATTCATGACAAAATTTACCGACCTGCTTGATGGCTATCGCCGCTTCCGTTCCGATCATTGGCAAGTCCAGCGGGAACGTTGGAACGAACTGAAAGAAGGGCAAAGCCCGAAGGTAATGATCATTGCCTGCAGCGACAGCCGCGTCGACCCGACCCAAATATTCGATACCAACCCCGGCGAAACATTCATTGTCCGCAATGTTGCGGCGCTCGTGCCGCCTTTTGAAACCACGCCTGGTCAACATGGCGTGTCCGCCGCGCTCGAATTTGCCGTGCAATTTCTCAAGGTCGAAGAAGTGGTAGTAATGGGTCATGGCAGTTGCGGTGGCTGCGCTGCGGCGCTTTCCGAACAGATGAAAGATATGCCGCATGGGCAAGGCGGATTTATCGCCGACTGGATTACCTTGCTCGATGACGCGCGGGTCAAAGTTGCCCATGACCATGCTGATCTGGGCAGCGGTCCGGCACAACTTGCCATGGAACATGAAGGCGTCAGAACCAGCCTCGCCAATTTGCGGACCTTCCCCTGCATTCAGGAAAAAGAAGCAAATGGGTCCATTCGCCTGATCGGGGCCTGGTTCGCCATTTCCGAAGGGAAATTGCATGTTCTGGATGAACAAAGCGATCAATTTGGAGTCGTGGACTAAAGGCTAGCGTCGCGAAGCCAGCACGGAAGACGAACTTTACAAAGTTTACAGTGTCTAAGAAAAGATTCCCGCCTCGCTTTTTTGACATTATTCACTCAGCGCGCGGCACGCGACCGCACGTTTTAGGATCGGACATTTCAAAGAGCTGCGACTATATTATGCCAAGACGATCCGTGTAGGACAGCAGTTTTTCCCTTGAAGGCTATCCTCGGGAGGTCCATCAATGTTGCATGAGAAACCATCAAGACAATATCGCTCTTCTGATTGACTCCGACAATGCAAGTCACAATGGCATCGATCCGGTGCTAACCGCGCTCGCCGAACTGGGGACGGTCAATATAAGACGCGCTTATGGCAATTGGCGCAAACAGTCTCTGAAGGGCTGGGTCGAAATTCTCCACAAATATGGCATCGAGCCGCAGCAGCAATTTGACATGACCAAAGGCAAGAATGCCACGGACATGAAGATGACCATCGACGCCATGGACCTATTGTTTCGCGGCAATGTGACCGGTTTCGGGATCATGAGCAGCGACAGTGACTTCATGCCGTTGGCAATGCGAATACGACAGGAAGGCCTGCCGGTTTACGGCTTTGGTAGCGCAAAGACCCCCGAAGCGTTCAAACAGGCCTGCAGCCGGTTTATCGATGTCGATGCGCTGATCAAGGCCGACAAACGCAACCACGTCCCAAGCGGGAAGATCGACGCCAAGACATCATCCAAATCCGACACCACGACCAGCTCTAACGAAAGCGGAGGCAAGGTCGATGAGGAGCTGATCAACCTCTTGGTCGACGCCTATCTTGCCACAAAGCGCGATGGGGAAGGCTATGCAAGTTTGAGTGAAGTCGGCAAGATTGCCGGCAATCGGTCCAGCTTTGATGTCCGCAATTATGGCTTCACCAGACTGTCGGAAATGTTTGATGCCGTTCCTAGCTTCCAAACCAAGCGGGATGATAATGGGCAATTGTTCGTCAAGCGATTGCGGTAGTTGGCCTCCCCAATTCAAGCGATAAGGTGACTCCCCGATCAAAATCGCTATGCAGGCCCTATGCAAAGCGGAACCTTGATCACCCTCGCCCTTTATTTCATCGGTATGCTGGCCATAGGCTTTTATGCGTGGCGCAAATCCACTGATAGTAGCGAAGCTTATTTACTCGGCGGACGGCGGCTTAGCCCGGCGGTTGCAGCATTATCCGCTGGTGCATCCGACATGTCGGGTTGGCTTTTGCTCGGGCTTCCGGGAGCATTATATGCTGCTGGCCTGGTCAAGATTTGGATCGGGATCGGGCTTTTCGTTGGGGCGCTGATCAATTGGATCGTTGTCGCGCCGCGGTTACGCGAACAGACGGAAAAACTGGGCAATGCCCTCACCATTCCCGAGTTTCTGGCCAACCGTTTTCCAGACAAGGCACTGGCGTTGCGCATTGCTTCGGCGATCATCATCGTCTTGTTCTTCTCCGTCTATACCGCGGCGGGACTGGTCGGCGGTGGTAAATTGTTCGAGACCAGCTTCGCCGGAATTTTTGCAGATATCCCCCTGTTGGCGGGCCTGAGTGACTATATGCTGGGCATCTGGCTAACCGCTATTGTCGTTCTGGCCTATACGATGGTCGGTGGTTTTCTTGCCGTAAGCCTGACCGATTTTGTCCAAGGTTGTATAATGGTTGTGGCTTTGGTCCTTATGCCGGTCGTGGTGCTGACCAGCGGAGGCGGCATAAGCGCGGTCTCATCTGAATTGCAGACAATAAGCCCCGATTTTCTGAGCCTGACCGCCGGATTGACTTTTGTCGGCTTCCTCTCCGCCATCACCTGGGGATTAGGCTATTTCGGGCAACCGCATATCATTGTCCGGTTCATGGCCATCCGTTCTGTCGAGGAAGTGCCGACCGCCCGCAATATCGGGATGAGCTGGATGGGCGTCGCATTGCTTGGCGCCGTCGGGGTCGGCATCACGGGACGGGCCTATGTGGAAATGAATGGGCTGACCTTAGAAGATCCGGAGACCATCTTCATCCTGCTGGCCAACACCTTGTTCCATCCACTGATTACCGGATTTCTGCTCGCCGCCTTGCTGGCTGCGATCATGAGCACGATCAGCTCGCAACTGCTCGTGGCCTCAAGCTCGCTAACCGAGGACTTCTATCGCCTGTTCCTGCGGAAACAGGCCAGCGAAAAGGAAGCGGTCAATATCGGACGGCTATTCGTCGCACTGGTGGCCTTGGCCGCCATCTATATCGCCCGCGACCCCGACAGCAAGGTGCTGGGACTGGTAAGCAATGCATGGGCCGGCTTTGGCTCGGCGTTCGGGCCGTTGATATTACTGTCGCTTACCTGGAAGCGAATGACCAGCGCTGGCGCTGTTGCCGGATTGGTGACCGGCGCCGCGGTGGTGATTGGCTGGATATCGTTGGGCTGGAACAGCGCATTTATGGGCGGGCCCGGGGTTTACGAGATTATTCCCGGGTTTGTGGCGGCGTTAATCGCTATTGTCGCGGTGAGTTTGGTGACTGAGAAGCCAACAGTCACGGCTTGATACTGACCTACATTATTCAGAGATACTATTGTGAATTCCTTCTCCCTTCCGGGAGAAGGGTCTCACATCAACGCGTCAATTTCTTATAAGCCACCCGCGTAGGTCGATCCGCTGCATCGCCCAAACGACGCCGCTTGTCTTCTTCATAGGCTTCAAAGTTTCCTTCAAACCACTCAACATGGCTGTCACCTTCAAACGCCAGAATATGGGTCGCTAGCCGATCGAGGAAGAAGCGGTCATGCGAGATAACCACGGCGCAACCGGCGAAGGTTTCCAAGGCATCTTCCAGAGCGCGGAGGGTTTCGACGTCGAGATCGTTGGTCGGTTCATCGAGCAGCAGCACGTTGCCGCCTTCTTTCAACATTTTCGCGAGATGGACGCGGTTACGTTCACCGCCGGATAGTTGACCGACTTTCTTCTGCTGATCGACGCCCTTGAAGTTAAACGCACCAACATAGGCCCGGGTCTGGACTTCATTCTTGCCAAAGGTGAAAAAATCATGACCATCGGAAATTTCTTCCCAGATGTTTTTTGCAGGGTCCAGTGAGTCACGGCTTTGGTCCACATAGCCCAGCTGCACAGTATCGCCGAGTTCCAGCGTTCCGCTATCCGGTGTTTCCTGTCCGGTGATGATCCGGAACAAGGTTGTCTTACCCGCGCCATTGGCTCCGATAATGCCGACAATGCCGCCCGGCGGCAGTGAAAATTCCAAATCTTCAAACAGCAATTTATCGCCATAAGCCTTGGTGAGACCGCGCGCCTCGATCACCTTGGAACCCAGGCGTTCCGGGGTTTGGATCAAAATTTGGGCCTTGCCCATCTGTCGCGTTTCTTGCGCCGCCACCAGATCATCAAAGGATTTGATACGCGCTTTGGATTTGGTTTGCCGCGCCTTGGGGCTCTGCCGCATCCATTGCAACTCGTTGTCGATGGCTTTCTGACGGCTTTTGTCTTCCCGCTCTTCCTGCGCCATCCGCTTGGATTTCGCTTCGAGCCAGTTGGAATAATTGCCTTCGAACGGGATGCCCCTGCCGCGGTCGATTTCCAAGACCCAGTTCACGACATTGTCGAGGAAGTAGCGGTCATGGGTCACCAGAATGACATTGCCGGCATATTCAATCAAATGCTGCTCCAGCCACGCGACGCTTTCAGCATCAAGATGGTTGGTAGGCTCATCGAGCATCAGGATTTCCGGCTTGTCGAGCAACAGGCGGCAGAGTGCCACACGGCGTTTCTCACCACCGGAAAGATCGGTTACCGGGCTGTCACCGGGAGGGCAACGCAACGCTTCCATGGCAATTTCAAGTTGGTTGTCGAGCGTCCAGCCATCAACAGAATCTATCTTTTCCTGCAGCGTGCCCATTTCTTCCATCAACGCGTCAAAATCCACATCTTCCGGCGGATCGCCCATGATCGTCGAGATTTCGTTGAAGCGGGCGACAAGGTCAGCGACTTCGCGAACGCCGTCCATGACATTTTCCTTGACCGTCTTGGTTTCGTCGAGCTGTGGTTCCTGCGCCAGATAGCCAACACGGATCCCCTCGCCTGCCCAAGCCTCTCCCTGATATTCATCATCCTGCCCGGCCATGATTTTCATCAACGTCGATTTACCGGCACCGTTCTTACCAATGATGGCGATTTTCGTGCCTGGAAGAAACTGCAAATGAATATTATCGAGAACCGGCTTCGGCGCTCCGGGGAAGGTCTTGGTCAGACCTTTCATGACATAGCTATATTGAACGGCCATCTGGCGGATTTCCTTGCTTCGAATGTAGTAAGATTTGCGATCCGCCTAGCGAAATGGTGACTGACTCGCAAGAGAGCATTGGCAAAGCGGATGCGGCGGGTTAGGCAGCATATCATGAGAAACATATCCACCCTGCTCACTGGCGCTTCCGCGCTATTTCTGTCCACCGCCGCTCTGGCCGACAATCACAGGACGATGAGCCTGCAGGCCAAGGCTCTGCAAGATGATGTCGCTTATGATATCGTAGAAGGGCTAACGACCGAGGTCGGGCCGCGGCAAGCGGGCACCGAGGCCGAAGCAAGGGCGCGCAGCTGGTCGATCAAGAAACTCAAATCCCTTGGCTTTCAAAATGTCCGCAACGAACCGTTCATGATGCCAACCTGGGTGCGTGGCGCAGAAACGGCGGAAGTCGTATCGCCTTACCCCCAGAAAATGCACATCACCGCGCTGGGCAATAGCGCCAGCACCGGAACATCGGGAATCGAGGCGGAAGTGGTCTATTTTGACTCTCTCGCCGCTATGCAGGCTGCTCCAAACGGCAGCCTGTCGGGGAAGATTGCCTTCGTAACGCATGACATGCACCCCACTCAGGATGGCTCCAGCTACGGCACCTACGGCCCGGTTCGCTTTATTGGACCAAATATCGCCGCTGAAAAAGGCGCGGCTGCTTATGTGATCAAATCCATCGGCACGGACAACCACCGGAACCCGCACACGGGGAATACCGGTTTCCGCGACGGCGTGACCCCGATTCCGGCAGGCGCCCTGTCCGTACCCGATGCTGACAATCTGGAGCGCATGGTCAAACTGGCAAAAAAGACCGGCACGCCGATCCGGATGAAAGTGATGATGACCCCGCAAAATATTGGTCAGCAGGAATCCGGCAATGTGATAGCCGAAGTCACAGGCAAAGACCCGTCAAAGGGCATGATACTGGTTGCCTGCCATCTCGATAGCTGGGATCTCGCAACCGGTGCCTTTGATGATGCAGCAGGCTGCGGAATTGTCGCGGCGGCGGCAAAAAATATCATGGATCATGGCAAACCGCTGCGGACGATACGGGTTTTATGGGCTGGCGCAGAAGAGGTCGGTCTTTGGGGCGGCAAGGCATATGCCGAGCAAAACAAAGGCCAAAATCATGCGATAGCAATGGAATCCGACTTCGGCGCGGACCATATCTGGCGGGTTGAATATAATCTCCCGGAAGGCGCCAAAGCCGTTCGCACCGAAATTTCGCAAGCGTTGTTGCCCCTAGGGATTAGCATCAATGGGCCGACCGCAACCGGCGGAGCGGATATTCGTGATATTATCGCGAGCAACAATCTTGCCATCATTGACCTTCAGCAAGATGGCTCCCGTTATTTCGATCTTCACCACACGCCGGACGATACACTCGACAAGATCGATCCCAAGCAGTTGCGACAGAATGTTGCTGCTTGGACAACAGTGCTATCGATCATCGCCAATAGCGATGCCGACTTCACTATGCCGGCAAAGCAATGATCATGCGCAAATGCATACTGCCGGTGGTTCTGATAGCGACGGCCTGCTCCGAAACCCCGATCGACGAACAGGGCGACGCCGCCATTGCCGCGTTGGAAAAACAGATAGAGGAGGAAGCTCAAACGCTCGAAGAAGCGGCCGAGGAAGCCTATCTAGTGCTGGAAGAGGATATTGACGCCGAGCTTGCTGCTGATGGACTTGGCGCTCCAGCGGAGGTTGTAGGCGAGCAGTAAGGTCGGTCTAAGAATGTTCGAACGCCACGCTCCGCTCAATCAATCGGCAAGCTCAATATTGCCCGCAAACCGCCGCTCTCTCTATTTTTCAAGATGATGTCTCCGCCGTGATCACGGGCAATGGCGCGCGCAAGCGTCAAGCCCAATCCGGATCCGCCAGTGGCGCGATTGCGTGATGATTCTCCGCGCAAAAACGGTTCGAACATCGTCTCCATTTCGTCATTCGGTATCCCGGGCCCGTCGTCGTCGACAGATATCAACAATCTGTCTCCGGATTTTTGCAAAGCGATGTCTGCAGATTTCCCATAGAGAATTGCGTTGCCAACCAGGTTGCGCAACGCTCGGCGAACCAGTGTTTCCCGGATAGAAGCGGTTTGTTTTTCACCACGTTGATAGCGAACATCGTGGCCCAGATCGGTAAACTCGTCGACGATCGTCTCGATCAAAGAGCGCACGTCAACAGTATCGGATTGTTCCTTCGAACGGCCGACCCGCGCCAGCGACAATATGTCATCCAGCATATGATCAATATCTTCGATACCGGCGATCATACGTTCCCGCTCAAAATCATCTTCAACGGATTCAACACGCACTCGCAAAGCCGCCAACGGGGTCCGCAAATCATGGCCAATGGCGCCTAACATGACATCTTTTTCACCGATCATATTGGTCACGCGCCCGCTCATATCGTTAAACGCCCGGATCAATTCCCTGGTGTCCGGAGGCCCCTGCTCCGCGAGTGCCTCGGTTTCCCCAGGCTGGAAAGTATTGGCTTTAGCGGTCAGCGATTTGAGCGGCCGGGAGATATAGCGACCAAGAAGAATCAACGGGATCAACATCAAAAGATAGATGGTTATCGTCTGTAACAGCAATGATCGGACCAACAGAGGAGTGCGCCCCTGGACAGCAGACGCGAGGCTGACCCATTGACCATCTGCTTGCTGCGCCGATATAACTATGAAACCGCGCGTTTCTCGGGGTGAAGGTCGCCCACCCAAAGATCTGTTAATAGGGCCATTTCGCCGTGTCCCGCGATTGCTTCCCACCAGATAACCCGTCATATCGGGCATCAATTCGGTCAGATAGGCTGCACGAATATCTGAAAATCCCGCACCCATATTGGAGAAAGCCTGGCCTGCCCTCATTTCAAGCTCGGGCAGGCGATCCATGTCATCCGTCACCACACTATGCCCGCTATATTTCAGTCGGCCCCATCGACGGGCCCGCATCGAGCCCTCCCGAAATGCTGGACGATCCTGGGCTTGGCGTTCTAGACCATATGCGATACGCGAGACCGCAACGGTGGATGCCTCGATCAAATTCTGGTTTTGTGCACCACGAAATAGCAGGAAGCTGTTAATAGCCTGCGCCAGCAAAAGCATAGCCGCGACCACGAGCAAAAGCTGTCCAACCAGACTATTGGGCCACAGTTTCTTCACAATGACTGCACGCCCCCGGCCAGCACATATCCGCCGCCCCATACCGTCTTAATAATCTCCGGGTTTTTGGGATCAGCTTCAATTTTGCGTCGCAGTCGACTGATTTGGTTGTCAACGGCCCGGTCAAAGGCATGCGCCTCCCGGCCTTGGGTAATGTCGAGCAATTGATCGCGGTTCAGCACTTGCCCGGCACGCGAAACAAGGGCCAGCAACATTTGATATTCGCCTGAAGACAGCGACACATTCACGCCTTCTGCATCAATCAGACTGCGTTTGTCACATTTCAGGGTCCAGTTGGAAAACAGATAGACGCCACCGGCTGAGGTGCCAGCTTGCTTGGCTCCGCTCTTCTCCGCGCGGCGCAATATAACCTTGATGCGGGCAACCAGTTCCCGTGGGCTAAACGGCTTGGTCATATAGTCGTCAGCACCCAGTTCCAGGCCGATAATCCGCTCCGTCTCTTCTGTTTTTGCGCTTATAAAAATCACGGGAATATCGGTCTTGTCGGTGACAAAGCGGCAAAGGCTGAGGCCGTCTTCTCCCGGCATCATAATGTCGAGTAATATGATATCAAAATCATAGGCATTGAGCAAAGATCGAGCGATACTGGCATCGCTGGCTTGCTGTACTTTATAGCCCTGTTTGATCAAATATTCCGCCAAAGGCTCTCGTAATGTCGCTTCATCATCGACTAGCAATATATGTGTTTTGTGCGCCATTGAATCGCCTTATCACAAGATGAACAAAATGGAACGGACCGCCAGCCAATTTAGGGGAGAGGGAGATGGCTGACGATCCGTTCGCGAAAAGAGTGGTTCAGGGATTAACCGCCTCTTTTGTTCCGTTGGCCTTTTTTGGCCTGACGGGCAGCGCGCCGCTCATCTTTGGTAAGCTTGCCGTCATTGTTGGTGTCGGCTTTGTCAAAGCGGACTAGAGCAGCTGCGGTGAACTCGGCCTTGCTGATTTTCTTATCACCATTGGTGTCAGCGCCGCGCATCATTCCCATGCCTCGGCCACCGCGATTGCCGCGCATGCCTTTGCCCTTCTTGCCGCGTTTTCCGCGCATGGATTGCGCTTCTTCCTGGCTCAGCGTCCCATTGCCATCGACATCAGCCCTTGCAAAGCGCGCGGCTTTTCGGGCTGCCCGGGCCGCAGTCATTTCTGCTTGAGAAAGTTCGCCATCGCCATTTGTGTCGGCTTTGGCAAACCGTGCTGTGCGACGGGCTTCGCGATCTTCCTTCGAAAGCATGCCATCCTTGTTCACATCCATTTTGGTAAAACGGGCTTCAAGGGACTGGCTCAATTCGGTCCGGCTGACAGCGCCATCGCCGTCGGTATCGGCCCGCATGCCACGGTCACCGGGAGCGGCAATTGCGATGCCGCCAACCATTAACATTGTGGCCGCACTCGAGATCAAAATTGTCTTTTTCATTTTCATATTCCTCATATTCTAGTTCAGGGGGAGCGGCATTCTGTGTCCGCCATGAATGTTGTTCTAGTGGCTACTTGTCGCTGAACTTTGTCAGAACGGGATAAAATTGTCGCAAATTGTATCAAGTTGCAGACGCTGTTCATACCGCTGCAACTTTGGCGCGAAACAATAAGCTTATCTTTCCCTCAACATAGTCAGGAGCCATTCTGGAATAACCCGTCAAACAATCGCAATTCCGATGCGAGCGGCACAAATACTATGGTGATCTTTGTCCATATGATGCCCTGAACCGGCGCAATAACAAGATATGTCTTTTCTTCTCCAAAAGGCAGCTCCTAATCCGAAACCCTCCCGAAAATCCCTGAATTCAGGGGCAAAATGCGATCCGCAGCGGCAGAAATTGTCCTGTCGATATGATATTCAAGCAGTAAAGTCTGGCTACCGACCAATTTAGAGGCCAAAGCGCCATGTCCGACATGAGCTAAATGTAATCTTCTTGTTAAAAGCCACTTCTGACCGCCCCATTCAGATTGAACGAGCGTTTATTACGGCACGAAAACATGGGAATATTCAGAGAATATCCGAAACAGCGCTTCTTCATCGCAAAACAAGCCTGTGTAGAACAAGAAGGTTGTTGTTAGTTCTTGCAGTAGATTGCTGCTGTGATCATTCGAGGCATCACCACAATATGATGGGATCAACTTCACCTGGAATCGATAATGTGGGGAATGCGTGTGCCACAATGGCCGATTATTGGAGCGGGTGAAGGGAATCGAACCCTCGTCGTAAGCTTGGAAGGCTTCTGCTCTACCATTGAGCTACACCCGCATGCCCGGATCAACCGGATGGGCCGCTATTGCCACCGCTTTGGCGGCCCGTCAATCAGGAATGCTTGAGATTGCTCTTTGCGTGTGGAACCTGTCCTTCAAACCAACGCGCGACGGCTTGTTGCTCTGCTTCGGTCATGTGCAAGCCAAGTTTCGATCGCCGCCAGAGCGTGTCTTCTGCGGTGGAAGCAAATTCATGATCGACAAGCCAACGCAACTCTATTTCATATAATCCAGCACCAAATTTTTGGCCCAAATCTGCCGTTTTTCGAACGTTATCTAGCATTGCAGCGGTATCAGTTCCGTAAGCGCGGACGAGTCTTTGAACTACAAATTTATCGAGAAAATCCCATCGCTTGGCATATTGATCCACCAGAGCATCAAATCCGTCCGCAGGAAAATCACCACCCGGTAAGCTTGCTTCTTTGGTCCAGTCTACGCCGTCGATATCAAGTGCGTCTGATAGAGTTCGGATCGCCTGCAAAGCTAGAACTCGATAGGTCGTGATCTTTCCTCCGAAGATGGACAGCACTGGCGCACCGTTCTCATCATCAAAATCAAACACAAAGTCTCTTGTTACCGTGGCTGCTGTTCGGCTGTGGTCATCGAAAAGTGGACGGACGCCGGAATAGGTCCATTCAATGTCGTCGCGATTCACCGACTCTTCAAAATATTCACTGGCCGCTTCACAAAGATAGTCAATTTCGCTGTCGCTAATCTTCGCGGGGCCCTCATCATAGCTCCAGGGTTGATCGGTCGTACCGATAAGCGTGTGATCGCCTTCATAAGGAATGGCAAAAATTATACGGCCATCACGATTTTGGAAAATATAGCTGTGATCGCCTTCAAACTTGCGTTTCACAACAATGTGACTGCCTTTCACCAACCGCAGTTTCGCGGCATTGCTGCTCTGATCATACATTGCAGTTACCGGATCAACCCATGGACCTGCAGCGTTCACCAATATCTTGGCTTGTTCTGCCTTTATCTTACCATGATGCTCAATCTGTAGATTCCAGTGATCCGGGCCTCGGTCTAGCCCCACACATTCTGCGCGAGTCCAGATATCAGCGCCTCGATTTGCTGCATCTCTGGCGGTAAGTGCCACGAGCCGCGCGTCCTCCACCCAACAATCTGAGTAGGCAAAACCCTTTTTGAGACGTTTTTGAAGAGAATCGCCGCGTTGGTCCTTGTGAAGATTGACATTCTTCGTACGCGGTAAAATATCACGTCCGCCAAGATTATCGTATAGAAACAAGCCCAATCTGAGCAACCAGGCGGGACGCATCCCTTCGTCGACCGGCAAAACGAAACGCATCGGCCAAATGATATGCGGGGCTGCGCGGAGCAGAACTTCCCGTTCTTTCAAAGCCTTGCGAACAAGATTAAACTCATAATGCTCTAGATAGCGCAATCCACCGTGCACCAGTTTGGTGCTCGCCGATGACGTGTGCGAGGCAAGATCATCGCGTTCAACCAACAGGACCTTCAGTCCCCTGCCCGCTGCATCGCGCGCAATTCCGACGCCATTTATACCGCCGCCAATGATGGCAAGATCATACATCGCGGCAGTCATAGAGAATCCTGAGATTCGTGCAATGTTGCATCGCAATATTGTCGATCTTAACTTGCCTTTTTTAAGCTAGCTTATAGCGTGAGATCGAAACAAGGAGCGGAAGATGACGGCACAACAGATATTGGTCATCGACGAAGGAACAACATCGACCCGGGCGATGCTCTTTGGCGTCGATGGCAAGTTGCACGGTTCGCAACAAGAAGCCTTGCGACAATATTATCCCGAACCTGGCCTTGTTGAACATGACGCAAAGGAAATATGGGATAAAACCCTCCTTTGCTGCCAAAAAATGGTTGAGCAAGCCGGTGGTGCGGACAAGATTGCGGCTATTGCCATTACCAATCAACGCGAGACCGTGGTTGCCTGGGACAAACGAACTGGGGAACCGCTGGGGCGAGCGATTGTCTGGCAAGATCGCCGCACCGCGGCCGAATGTGATAGATTGAAAGCACAAGGGCTGGAGCCCATGATACAGGCCAAGACGGGCCTGCTGCTCGACCCTTATTTTTCAGGCAGCAAAATAGGCTGGATGTTGAAGAATTGGCCAGACGTGCCAGGCGCGGGAGACAATCTGGCTTTCGGAACGATCGAATCCTATTTGATCTACCGTTTGACAGGTGGCCAACATGTCACCGATGCCAGCAACGCCAGCAGAACGATGCTGATGGCGCTAGACGGGCAGGATTGGGACGATGAACTGCTTGCGCTCTTCGATATTCCGAAAACGGCGCTTCCGGAAATTGTAGATTGTGCCGGCGATCTTGGATCCACTGCAGCGGCAATATTTGGATCGCCTATACCGATTTGCGGCTCCGCGGGTGACCAGCAGGCCGCAACCATCGGTCAGGGTTGTCTTGAGGTCGGTCAGACGAAAGCGACTTTTGGCACTGGCGCGTTCATTCTAACCAACAGCGGGGATACGCCGCCCCGTTCGGAAAACCGCCTGCTGTCCACCGTCCTCTATCAACATGATGGCAAGCGAACCTATGCGCTCGAGGGCTCCGTTTTCGTGGCTGGTAGCCTTATGCAGTGGCTTCGCGACGATCTAGGCCTCCTTAAATTCGCGGGAGAAAGCGAAGAACTCGCGCGCTCGGTAGACGATAGCGGCGGTGTTTATCTTGTCCCTGCGCTCTCTGGCATTGGCGCCCCTTATTGGCGAGCCGATGCCACAGCCACTATCTCCGGCCTCAGCTTCTCCTCGAAAAAGGCGCATATTGCGAGGGCTGCGCTGGAGTCTATGGCCTATCAATGCCACGATCTGAAAACGGCATTTTCAGCCGATGGCGTTGATTGGAACCGGCTTAGGATCGATGGCGGCATGGTTGCCAATGACTGGATGGTACAAGATCTGGCCGACATTCTGAATATCTCGGTAGAGCGTCCTGGTTTTTTCGAGACCACAGCCCTTGGAGCCGCCATGCTCGCAGCGGTTGGGTGCGGGATATACCGCTCGCTCGAAGAGGCGTCGGTTATGATTTCGGGACTGGACGTGCATAGGCCCGATATAGACCGCTACACCAGAGCCCAGAGATTGGCGGGGTGGAAAGAAGCTATCGCAACGGTTCTCAACAACTAGCCACAAAAAAGCCCGCATAAAGCGGGCTTTTCTAAATATCAGTTGCGCTTGCCGTTAAGCGTCAGCTGTTTTCTTTTTCTTCTCGGCTTTCACATCCGCCCAGATCGTCCGATAAGACAAATAAGCCAGAATGGTCGCAATGAGCAAGAATGCGAGAACTGCCCAACCGGCTTGATGCCGCTCTTCTAGCTTCGGTTCTGCGGTCCAGATCAAAAATGCCGAGACATCTTTCGCCATCTGATCAACGCTTGCTTTGGTGCCATCAGAATAGCTGACCTGATCGTCCATTGTAATTGGCGGCGCCATCGCAAGATTCAGGTTCGCAAAATACGGGTTATAATGAAGTCCCGGTCCCGGCTTGCTAGCGTCCGGGAGATCTGCTGGCGGATCCTGATAACCCGTAAGCAATGAGTAGATATACGGTGCGCCACCGCCACGTGCCTTCGTAATCAAGGACAGGTCTGGCGGGATTGCGTTGTTGTTCGCTGCACCAGCAGCCACATCATTCGCAAATGGTTTAGGGAATTTATCAGCCGCAAGCGATGGACGTGTGGACATTTCGCCGGTTGCCGGGTCAATGTCTGGCGTCTCAATTGCCCAGTTGGCAGCAATCGCTTTCACTTCATCTTCGTTATAACCGAGATCTTCGAGATTCCGGAAAGCGACCAGACGGAGAGAATGGCAGGCAGCACAGACTTCTTTATAGACCTGGAAGCCGCGTTGCAGTTGCTGGCGATCAAATTTCCCGAGCGGTCCGTCAGTCGAAAAGGAAACATCCTTTGCTTCTTCGTGAAACGCATATTCAACCGGTTTCACCGGCGGGTTCGTGACATATTCCTTCAAGCCCAAGCCAAAGGAGACCAACAGCCAACCTGAAAAGAACAGGCCAATCAAGATTCCGATAATTCTAACCATTACGACAGGTCCCTAATTCTTAGCTGGCAGTGTTGAGTGGTTTGCCGGTTACCGATTCCGTAATACTGTTCGGCAATGGCTCAGGTTTTTCCAACCGCGACAAAAGCGGCAGGATGATCAGGAAATATGCGAAATAATAGGCAGATGCCAATTGGCTGATCATCACGAAAGGCTCTTCAGCCGGTGCGCCACCGCAATATCCCAAAATCAAAATATCAACGATCAGAATGCCGAAGAAGATTTTGAACTTCGGACGGAACTTACCGGAACGGACCGGGGATTTGTCCAGCCAAGGCAGGAAGAACCAGACCAGAATGGCAGAGAACATCGCCAGCACGCCCAACAATTTCGCCGGAATGAAGAGGAAGTCAAAAGTAAAGGCCCGCAAAATTGCATACCAAGGCCAGAAATACCATTCCGGAACAATATGGGCCGGAGTGGAAAGCGGGTTCGCGGGAATATAATTGTCCGCATGACCCAAAGCGTTGGGCAGGAAGAACATCATGGCGGTGAAGAAAATCAAAGCCACACCGAGCGTCCAACCATCTTTTGCTGTATAATATGGGTGGAAGGGCACAGTATCCTGAGGCCCCTTCACATCTACGCCGGTGGGGTTGTTTGAACCCGGTATGTGGAGAGCCCAAATATGCATGATGATCACGCCTGCAATCACAAACGGCAGCAGATAGTGAAGCGAGAAGAAACGGTTCAGAGCTGCGTTGTCAGGCGCAAAGCCGCCAAGCAGCAATTCCTGGATAGGCTTGCCCACGAGTGGAATGGCTTCAAACAGGCCGGTAATCACCTTGGCGCCCCAGAAACTCATCTGTCCCCAAGGAAGCACATAGCCCATGAAAGCGGTCGCCATTGCGAGCAAATAGATAACCACGCCAAGCAACCAGATCATTTCCCGAGGCGCTTTATAAGAGCCATAGAAGAGGCCGCGGCCAATATGGAGATAGATTGCAACGAAGAAGAAACTTGCACCATTTGCATGGGCATAGCGAATCATCCAGCCGCTGTTCACATCGCGCATGATATGTTCGACGGAATCAAAGGCGATCCCGGCATTGGCTGCATAATGCATCGCCAAGATGATACCGGTTACAATCTGGACAACCAGAAAGACGCCCGCAAGCGAACCGAAGTTCCACATATAGTTCAAATTGCGCGGCGTTGGATATCCAGCACCGAGGCTATTGTAGATCATCCGTGGAACCGGAAGTCTATCATCCATCCACTGACCGAATTCGGTCGCTGGTTTATATTCATTTGCCCAAGGAAAGCTCATTTTTATCTGTCCTTTAGCCGATTTTCACGACGGTGTCTGATAGGAATTCATGCTCTGGCACTTCTAAATTGGTCGGTGCCGGACCTTTTCTTATGCGCGCTGCAGTATCATAGTGCGAACCATGGCACGGGCAGAAATAGCCGCCATATTCGCCTTTGACTTCGCCCTGAGCGGCCCCCAACGGCACGCAGCCGAGGTGCGTACAAACGCCAAGAGTGATCAACCAGTTTTCTTTGCCCGCCGTTGTCCGGTCTGCCAGAGACTGGGGATCCCGAAGGTCGCCCAAATTCACTGCATTTGCATCAGCAATTTCTGCAGCGGTCAAATTACGAATGAAGATAGGTTGCTTGCGCCAGCTTGTCTTGATGGACTGGCCCACTTCAATTGCCGATATATCGACTTCAATCGACGCGAGAGCAAGAACGTCTGCGCTCGGATTCATCTGATTAACCAGCGGGAAGACGGTTGCCACCGCTCCGGCACCAGCGAAGCTCACTGCTGCGATATTGATAAAGTCCCGACGACGAACGCCGTCTTCTTCTGCGACTGCCGTTTCAGCTGTTTCAACCGTTGCCATGCAAACAAGCCCTATAGAATGGTTATACCCCTGACCGCCCGAACGTTCGACCCTGTTTTAGCAACAGGTTGAACAGGCAGTGAATTGCGCGCCTGATAGCCGCGAAGGATAGGGTTTGCCAACAGGGAATTTTAGATTGACCAAACATTCACTTCCCGCTCAAGGTGATCTCCTGATGAGGATAGCTTTGTATCAACCCGAGATCGCGGGGAATTTAGGAACAATATTAAGGACTTGCGCCTGCTTGAACGTCGCAGTTGATATTATTGAACCTTGTGGATTTCCGTTTAGTGATCGCAGTTTAAAACGTGCCGGAATGGATTATTTCGAGCATGTTGATTATACCCGCCACGCAGACTGGGAGACATTCCGGAAAACAGTCGATTCCCGCAACGCTAGGATTATCCTGCTTTCCAGCAAGGCAGATGCACCGCATTACGGATTCGCATATCGGAAAGACGATATTTTGTTGTTTGGATCCGAGGGATCAGGGGTTCCCCTAACTGTACATGAGCAATCTGATGGTCGAATCACAATCCCCATGAAACCCGGTATGCGCAGCTTGAACCTTGCCGTTTCCACTGGCATGGCTCTGGGTGAGGCTCTCAGGCAAACAGGACAATATCCAGAATGACGACACAATTGGACCATCAACAGCTCGCCGCCCAGACTTGGTTCAAGCAATTGCGTGACCAGATATGCGCCGAATTCGAGAAGATAGAATCAGAAGCTGGCAGCGATGCCAAGTTTGAATATATCCCCTGGGACCGCAAAAACCCTGACGGGAGTCCGGGCGGTGGCGGGACGCAAGGCAAAATGAACGGCAAGATTTTTGAAAAAGTCGGTGTGAGCATCTCGACCGTCGATGGCACGTTTAGCGAGGAATTTGCCAGTCAGATCAACGGTGCTGGCGAAGATCCCCGATTCTTCGCGACCGGGATCAGTCTGGTTGCCCATATGACAAACCCCCACGTCCCTGCCGTTCACATGAACACCCGCTTCCTTTGCACCACGAAACGCTGGTTCGGCGGCGGTGCGGACCTGAACCCGGCAATCGTTTACGGCGAAGACACCGAAGAATTCCACGCACGACTCCGGTCGGCCTGCGCGGCCCACAATCCGGAATATTATCCCCGCTTTAAGAAATGGGCAGATGATTATTTTTACATTCCCCATCGCAACGTACATCGCGGCGTTGGCGGGATATTCTACGATCATATCGAATTTGAAAAAGATGCCGACTTTGATCGCCATTTTGCCTTTACCCAGGACGTAGGCAAAGCCTTTCTGGACATATTCCCCAAGCTGGTGCGCAAACGCATGGATATGAAATGGGACGCAGAAGACAAACAGCAGCTTTTGGAATGGCGTGGCCGCTATGCAGAATTCAATCTGGTCTATGACCGGGGCACCACCTTTGGGCTGAAGACCGGTGGCAATGTGGACGCCATTTTGATGAGTCTTCCACCCGTAGCCAAATGGACGTAAAAAACTAAGCAATGGCAATTCAAGACGTTCCCAAGGGCCATGTCGCGACGATCATCAGCCATTTGGAGATACTCGAGAAACCCGCTCTCGTAGCAACTGATTCTAGCCTCAATTTGGCGCGTTGGCATGATCCAACCACGGACGAATATATCGATCTGTTTCGCAAGGTCGGAGAGCCATGGCTCTGGACCTCAAGG
Source organism: Parasphingorhabdus sp. (assembly GCF_039982395.1). Classification (GTDB taxonomy): domain Bacteria; phylum Pseudomonadota; class Alphaproteobacteria; order Sphingomonadales; family Sphingomonadaceae; genus Parasphingorhabdus. The sequence goes on along the minus strand of NZ_JBDWYO010000006.1, from coordinate 200,831 downwards.
CTTTTGATGGACCAGATAGAACTCCAAAAAATCCTGCACGATCCGGCGATCGAAATTTCAATCATCCAGGATGACGGGAAGCCTGTTGGATTTATCGAATTGGATTTCCGGCAGGCTGGTCAATGTGAGATCGCATTTTTTGGTCTGGTGCCCGACTATAATGGGAAAGGCCACGGCCGCTGGCTGATGCAACAGGCGTTAGACCAAGCCTGGCGAGACAATATTGGAAGGGTCTGGCTCCACACATGTACCCAGGATTCTCCCCGTGCCCTGCCCTTCTATCAATATTCCGGGTTCAAAATATTTGCGCAGCAGTTCGACAGCATGGCCGATCCACGGCTATCCGGCCATTTGCCGAGAACAGCCGCACCACATGTCCCTATCTTCAGGTAAAAACGTCGTCTTTGATGGCTGTCTTGCCCGTCAATTGGATATAGATTGAAACTATCGCAACGCTAAGCACAAGCTGGAACGCCGTTCCTGTCAGCGCAGCGACAAGATTTTCAGCAAGCGGCAAGCCTGCGCCTCCAGAAACAAGGCCTGTTACGACGCCGGTAATAGCTTGCAACGCACCAATGGTGATCGTTCCGACAACGGCGATGATCAAAATGAAAAACATGATCGAGAAACCATTATTCTCGGTCAACGCCCAGCTTCGTTTGAGCAATTCGATAGGGTTGCGTTCGCCTTCATCGGAAATCACTGCAGGCACCAATATCAACCGGCAGGTAAGATAAAAGCCGGGCAGGATGAACAGAAAGAACCCGGGCAATGTGATGAGGCCGGTGAGCAAATTTGCTATCAGATAGATTATGAAAATTTTCAAAGCCGCCAGCAAGTCTTCGGCGACGGTGTTATTGCGCGAGGGAGCAATAGCGAAATAGATCGCGAGTCCGCCGAAACTGAGCACAAGATTCGATGCCATGATCGACAAGGCATTTTCGTTGAAATAGTCGGAATAAATGGCGATTAGTCCATTCAAGTCTTCGTCCCCGTTTAACACGGGTTGGGCGACAAATTGAGCGAATAATAATGTTGGCAGAAATAGAAATACGCCTGCAATCGCAAGGATTGCTTCTTTATGCGCGCCAAGAAGAGCCATCGCGCCAGTCCAGCATTGCATATAGTCCAGCTTCATATTTTTGCCCTCGGATAGATTTCTCTCATTCCCGCCCTTGCCACCCGGCCATCAAAAGTGCACGAAAATTTTATGAATGATCTTGATGATATTGAATGGCGGGTTTCGACTGACCAGATTCTATATCCAGACGCTCTTGCCGAAATGGAACAACGCAACGCTGCGGTTCAAGCGGGTGATTCCCAAGAGCTTATCTGGCTTATTGAACATCCTCCGCTTTATACAGCCGGCACAAGTTCGGATCCGACAGAATTGCTCAGTCAGGAATTTCCGGTTTTTGAAACGGGTCGCGGCGGCAGACATACGTACCACGGGCCGGGCCAGCGTGTCGGCTATGTTGTTTTAAACCTCAAGAAGCGCAATTCCGATGTTCGTGGGTTTGTTCACGCATTGGAAGACTGGGTAATCGCCGCTCTCGCCGAGTTTGGCGTCTCTGCGCGGGCCGTCGAAGGCCGGGTGGGAATCTGGTGCGATACACCAGATGGACAAGAGGCCAAGATAGGCGCAATCGGCATTCGAATCCGCAAATGGGTGACGATGCACGGCTTTTCGGTCAATGTTGATCCCGACCTCAGTCACTTCGGCGGCATCGTGCCATGCGGAATCAGTGAATATCCTGTGACCAGCCTTGCCCAACTGGGTATCGCGATAAAGCTTCGGGAGTTTGACGAAGCGTTGCAAAAAACGGTCGGCGGCTTTCTGAAAGCAATTGATCAGGCCTGAAGCAGGCCTATGCTGGAAACATCCATCCATAAAAACTTATAGGATAAGATCATGATCAAATTTACAAAAATTGCCGCACTCGCAGCGGTCGCATTGGCAATCTCCGCCTGTTCCGAGAAAGAAGCGCCTGAGGCCGCCGAAGTCACCGAAACCGAGATGGATGATATTGATGTCATTGATGGCACGATCAGCGACGAAATGGTCGATGTGGATGCGATTGAGGAATTGGACGCAGCAAGTTCGGAAGAAACAGAATCCGGCGAAGATGCGGCAGATACCGCGGAAGAATCCGAAGAATAATCCGTTAAGCGAGGCCGAGAATCTTGTGATTCTGTAAGGACAGACGCCATTTTGGATGGGCCTGCACAAACGCAATTGCCTGTTCAAGATGGTCCTTGCTCGCTCCGCTATCCTCAATTGCATCCTTTGGCTGTAGCAGGAGATTCGGGAAGCCCCAGCTTTCCATATCCTGCCAGTCGCTGCCATCTTGAGGCCAGACCAGTTTCAGTTCATCGCCGGTGCGTTGGACGGTTTCGCTTTGCGCCTTGGGGCTGATACAAATCCAGTCAATCGTCCGCGGTACTGCCAAAGTTCCGTTCGATTCAATGGCGATGAAGAAGCCTTCTGCATGCAGGGCATCGATCAGGTGCGAATCCACTTGCAGCATCGGTTCGCCACCGGTCAGAACCACAAACCGAGAATCCTTTTCACTGCCCCAGCGATCGGCAATTGCCTCGACGAGGGCTTCTGCGCTGTTAAAGCGCCCGCCCCCTTCTCCGTCCATCCCGATAAAGTCTGTATCGCAAAACTGGCAAATTGCTTCGGCACGATCCTTTTCTAGTCCGGACCAAAGATTACATCCTGTGAAACGCACAAAAACTGCCCGTCGCCCCGCCTGGACGCCCTCTCCCTGCAGGGTGAGGAACAATTCTTTGACTGCGTAGCTCATAAAGCCGCGTATCGCGTCGGATCGGATATTCCGGCGTCTTCAAAGCCTTTCTGGCGCAAGCGGCAGCTATCGCACAGTCCACAATGCAAATCGCCAGGCGCTGGATCATAGCAAGACCAACTCCATGCCGGATCGACGTTCAATCGCAAGGCTTCCTTCGCGATATCCGCCTTGGTCATATGTTGAAGCGGCGCGTGAATTTGAAACCCGCTACCCTGATCGCCGGCCTTGGTCGCGAGATCAGCCAATCTCTCAAACCCTTCGATAAATTCCGGACGACAGTCAGGATAACCGGAATAGTCCAAGGCATTGACCCCGATAAAAATATCCCGAGCATCCCTCGCCTCTGCCAACCCCAGGGTTAGCGATAGAAAGATCAAATTGCGTGCGGGGACATATGTCACCGGAATATCGTCGGTCACACCTGTCTTCGGAACATCAATATTGGCAGTAAGCGCCGATCCACCAAAACGGCCCAGATCCAGCGGCAACGTGATATGCTCCGTCACCGCCAGATTGGATCCAATTTGCTGCGCCGATTGCAGCTCTATTTTGTGGCGCTGATTATAGTCAATGGTGAGAGCAATGAGTCGATAGCCTTGCTCAGCAGCAAGCGCGGCCGACACCATCGAGTCCAGTCCGCCGGACAATAATATGATTGCTGTTTTTGATTCGGAAGTCATGATGCGCCCCGCTAAAGACCTTGACTGCGTGGTGCAAGTTTTGCGCGTAGTTTGCGCTTAACAACTGCCGGTGCGACGGCCTTCAACGCTAAAAGAGAATGGCGAATTGTCGACGAAACCTTGGGAGTGAATTTGCACCAAGCTGCTGGATTCACGTTTGATTTCAGTCACACCATAGCCTGCATTTCCGCACTTGTAGCGGACGCGAAGTTTCTTTGGGCTATTTTCAATCACGTAGCGGGTGCAGGCTGCATTGCCGTGTTGAACCTGCAATAGCAGCTCAGGATTGCCCAAGCATAGTTTTTGACCAGTATCGCTCGATCCACGTCCCGTCAGGGTCCATTCGCCCTGCGAAAGACCGTCAAGCACCGCCATTCCAGGGGTTTGAGCAGGCGCGGCAATCGCAAATCCCGAGAGAACGACGGCGGTCGCGCTGATGATTTTGATCAGTTTCAAGCGATGCATCGATAGACTCCCTTTCTCTAAACTTGTGTTTGCGGACCCGATTTTTACCAAACTAGCGCTCAATTGCGGCGAATATTGTCACAAAATACGGCAATCGATAGGAAGATTTGGACAATTCTGTAGAAATGCCACAATTCCGGTGACGATCAATTGTTCAAGCTGGCGCCCGTAATGGTGAAGATCCTGCTACAAAAGGCGCAGTCAATTGCGATATTCCCCTCTTCATCAACCATATCCTCCTTATCTTCTTTCGGGAAACGAGCTATCACGTCTCTGATATGGTCTTCATTACAGCGGCATCCCTTAACGCACGGTTTACCGCTCAAAAGCCTCACTTCATCGCTCTCGCTAAAAAGGCGCCAGAGAATATCTTCCAGAGTAAGAGCCACATTGGTCAGCTCTTCCGGCTGGATGCTGTTGCCCATGATATGGACATGCCCCCATTCGGGATGATCCATTTGTACATGAAGGCGTTCGCGATCTTCTTCCCCTTCAGGAAGATGCTGCACCAGAAGTCCGCCAACGGTGACGTCACCATTGGTTTCTTGCATGGCAACACGAATGAGCGTGGGGATTTGTTCCGATTGGAAAAAATAATTCTGCACCGCTTCGGCTAGGCTCGCACCTTCAAGCGGAACGATACCCTGATTTCGTCCTCCCGGTCCGGGCTGGTCGAAGGTGATCGCAAGATAACCCTTTCCAAACAAGGCCATCAGGCTGGGATCGATCGGCTGTTGTGCAAAGCGCTCCCTGTCAAAGTCGACATAACCGCGCAAAGCACCGTCTTTATAATCACAGGCCAGAAGATTGATGACGCCCGCTTCGGTTTGCGCCTGCAGGGTCAATTGAGATTGCTCATCTTTCAACAGCGCGCCTAGCATCGCGGTCAAACAAACAGCTTCTGCCAAAATGTCTCGAATGACCGGCGGGTAATCATGTGCTGATAATATACCGTCGATCGTCGAACTAAGTCGAACGACACGCCCACGACAATTTTTAGCCGGTATCGCGAATGACAATATACTGTCCGTTGCTTCAATCTCGATCATCAAATTTGGCCAAAGCACCAGCGCAGAACGGATTTTTGCGCGTGGATACGGTTTTCCGCTTCGTCCCAAACAACTGACTGCGGGCCATCTATGACCGAAGGCATGACTTCCTCTCCCCGGTGAGCAGGAAGGCAGTGGAGGAACAGCGCATCCGGCTTGGCCTGCTCCATCATCACGTCATTGACCTGATAGGGCATCATCGCCGCAAGCTTATCGTCTGCATGATCTTGACCCATCGACACCCAGGTATCAGTCACGACTACATCTGCTCCGGCTACCGCGCTATTTTCGTCCCGGTGGATCGTAATATTGGCGCCACTAGCTTGTGCTGCCTCAATGAACCGGGGATCAGGATCATAGCCTTCAGGACAACCGATACGGACATTGAACTTCATCAGGCCTGCCGCTTCAACGATACTGTTGAGAACATTATTGCCATCGCCCAGCCAAGCGACTTCAAGTCCGGGCAAGGCTTTGCCATGCTCAACCAGCGTCAGCAGGTCAGCGACAATCTGGCAGGGATGAGACAGATCGGTCAGTCCGTTGATCACCGGCACGGTGGCATTGGCCGCCAATTCCTCGATCTTCGCATGATCGTCCGTCCGGATCATGATGGCGTCACACATACGGGACAGGACCTTGGCAGTGTCCGCTACCGTCTCACCGCGCCCCAATTGCATGGATCCGCTATCCATCACGATACTGGTCCCGCCAAGTTGGCGAATGGCGATGTCAAATGATACGCGAGTCCGCGTACTGCTCTTTTCAAAAATCATCGCCAGGACATGATCTGCCAGCGGCTTGTCGGCATCCGGCCTGCCTTTCGGCCAGCTTTCCCGCGCAGCTTTGCGATCAATTGCCTCCGCAATCATGGCTGCAATGGCGTTTCCACCGGCATCGGCTAGATTCAGAAAATTCCGGTTCATGACGCTGCTGCCGCATAATCGGCTGCACCGGCAGATAGTTTCTCAATGAAGGTCGCAATATGGCTGTCATCGATAATAAGAGGTGGCAGAATTCTCAATGTATTGTCCCCTGCTGCAACGGTTAGCAGCCCATGGTTGTCACGAAGGTGTGCGACAAAAGACCGGGATTCCTGGGTCATCATGATGCCGAGCATCAAACCCTTGCCCCGCACCCCTTTAAACAGATTGGGATAATTGCCGATAAATTGCTCAATCGCTGCGCGTAGCTTGTCGCCGGTCAACCTTACATTTTCAAGAAATTCATCATTGGCGACCACATCCCAAACCGCGTTTCCAGCGGCCATTGCCAAGGGATTGCCACCATAGGTGGAGCCATGGGTGCCGACCACCATGCCGCGCGCCGCATCTTCTGTGGCCAAACATGCGCCTAACGGGAAACCGCCGCCAATTCCTTTGGCCGTTGCCAGAATATCTGGGGTAATACCGTATAATTCATGCGCATATAGAGCGCCAGTGCGCGCAACGCCGCACTGCACTTCGTCCAATGCCAGCAAGAAACCGTACTTGTCGGCAAGGTCACGAAGCCCCCGCATAAAGGCTTCCGATGCCGGACGCACGCCACCTTCTCCTTGAATGGGTTCGACAAGAAAGGCTGCGGTTTTATCTGTAATAGCCGCTTCTGCTGCTTCCAGGTCATCAAATTCTACATATTTGAATCCAGCCAGCAACGGCGAGAAGCCATGATGCATTTTTTCCTGATTGGATGCGGAGATGGTCGCCATTGTCCGGCCATGAAAGGCATTTTTGAACGTGATTATCTCGAACCGGTCACTGCCTGCCGATTGGTGATAGGCCCGTGCCGTCTTGATCGCGCATTCGACCGCTTCAGCGCCGCTATTGGTATAGAATATAGTATCAGCGAACGTAGTATCGACCATGCGTTGTGCAAATTTCTCTCCTTGCGGGCTGCCATAGAGATTGGACACATGCATCAGGGTCGCGGCCTGATCCTGGATCGCTTTGGTAAGATGCGGATGGCCATGGCCCAGAAGATTCACCGCGATACCGCTAGCAAAATCAAGCGCACGACTGCCATCTTCAGAAATAAGCCAAGCGCCTTCGCCTCGGACAGGACGAAAACCACACCGAGGATATACGGGCATAAGTGGGGTAATCGTCATCTTACTTTCCTTCCAAAAATAATCACAAACAAAATAGAAAAGGCGACCCGACTGGCCGCCTCCAAAGTTCCGAACGTCTTATATGCCTCTTCAGGAAGAGGGTCAATCGTAGTGAATTCCTAAATCAGAGCCTTACAACGCGCGCTTCGATGCTTCCCAATTTTGACCATCGAACTTGCGGATCGAAGGCTTCAACTCATGCCCTTCATCCAGACATTTATAATTGATACTCCAACTCTCGGGGTGAGAGCGCGGCTGATAGAAGCTTTTGACACCGCAATGCCGGCAAAAAAGATGATCCGCTTCTCCGCTACCGAACTTATAGCTCGTAAGATCGGCTTCGCCTTCCAAAAGGGTGAAATTTTCATGCCTCACGAACAGATGCAGATAGCCAGACCGCGAGCATATTGAGCAGTTGCAGTCGAGCATCTCTGGAGATGCCTCCACATCTGCTTGGAAACGCACAGCACCGCAGTGGCAAGAACCCGATATTTTCAGCATCGCCAATGTCGACAAACATGCGAGAGAAATTGCTGCATTGTCTATTCTACCGTCACCGACTTCGCGAGATTGCGCGGTTGATCGACATCTGTCCCTTTGGCGACTGCCACATGATATGAGAGCAACTGAACCGGCACAGCGTAGACAAGCGGTGCGATCAAAGGATGGACTTTCGGCATCTCGATTGTCGCCATGCAGCCGTCTCCGGCTTCCGCAATACCCTCTGCATCAGAGATCAACACGACCTTTCCGCCGCGAGCCATGACCTCTTGCATATTGGACACTGTTTTTTCAAACAACGGACCGGATGGCGCCAGCACGATGACGGGGACGGCCTCATCTATCAAAGCGATGGGACCGTGTTTCATTTCACCCGAGGCATAGCCTTCAGCATGAATATAGCTAATTTCTTTTAGCTTGAGAGCACCTTCAAGGGCGAGCGGGTAATCCGGGCCACGTCCAAGATACAGAACGTCACGGGCCGGAGCGATAAGATGCGCCATAGCGGCTATATCGTCATCATGGGCCAAAGCGGAGTTCAAGGCTGCGGGCGCTTCGGTAAGATGCTCGACAACCTCGCGCTCTTCATCTCGTGTCATTTTCCCCTTCACCACCGCCAAATGCGCAGCAAGTGCGGCCAGAACAGCGAGCTGACAAGAGAAGGCCTTGGTGGAAGCCACGCCTATCTCGGGACCAGCATGGGTGGGCAGAAGCAAGTCGGCTTCTCGAGCCATGCTGCTGGTCGGAACATTAACGACCACGGCAATTTTCTGGCCGTTATCTTTGCTGTGACGCAAGGCAGCCAGCGTGTCAGCCGTCTCGCCGGATTGCGAGATAAACAGCGCCAAGCCGCCTGGTTCCAGCACCGGATCACGATAGCGAAATTCAGATGCAAAATCCAAATCTACCGGCACACGTGCGAAGGTTTCAAACCAATATTTGGCGACCATCCCGGCATAATAGCTCGTCCCGCAAGCCACGATAGTGATCCGCTTGATATCGCGCAGGTCGAAATCCATCTGCGGTAGCGCCACTTGCTGTTCCAATGGACGGATATAGCTTTGCAGCGTTTGTGCGACGACGGTCGGTTGTTCGAAAATTTCCTTCTGCATGAAATGGCGATAATTGCCTTTTTCAATCGCCGCGGCAGAAACACCGGACGTTGTAACTTCCCGCTCGACAGGATTATTGCTCTCATCAAAAATTGCCGCGCCTTCTCGCGTGATGACAACCCAATCCCCTTCTTCCAGATAGGCAATCTTCTGGGTCAAGGGTGCGAGCGCCAAAGCGTCAGAGCCGAGGAACGTCTCACCGTCACCATAGCCGACCACCAAAGGCGATCCAAGCCGTGCACCGATCAGCATATCCGGGTGCGATCGAAAGGCAATGGCCAATGCGAACGCCCCGCGCAACGCAGGAAGCACAGCCTGCACTGCTTCTTCCGGTGATTTGCCTTGCTCAACCTGCTCGCTCACAAGATGTGCGACAACTTCGGTATCGGTCTCGCTCTCAAACGAGCGCCCTCGAGCGCTTAACTCTTCCCTAAGGGGTTTAAAATTCTCGATAATGCCATTGTGAACCAGCGCCACTTCACCGGTAGCATGGGGATGGGCGTTACTCGTGGTCGGCGCCCCGTGGGTCGCCCAACGCGTGTGCGCGATACCAATATTGCCAGCGGCATCATCATTTTTCAGCACAGACACGAGATTGGCAAGCTTTCCCTCTGCCCTGCGGCGGATCAACTGCCCGTCCAGCACCGTGCAGACACCCGCGCTATCATAGCCGCGATACTCCATTCGTTTCAGGCCATCAACGAGACGATCCGAGACCGCTTCTTTGCCAACAATTCCAATAATTCCGCACATGCTGTTTCGGGCTTTCTTCTAAAGGCTATAAGGAATCCGGATACCCGGCATCTCTGCCGGAAAATCCTTTGTATTTCGTGTAATAAAAATAGCGCCATTTACCTGCGCCGTGGCAAGGACATAAGCATCAAGAAGCTTCATGTTGCTGCGATAGCGGATATTGGCCGCAGCCGCAGCGATTCGTTCATCCAGCTCAACCATTTGAAACGGCGATAATAATTGCACCATTTTGCTTCGGGTTTCAATCGCTTCTCCAGACATTAGCTCAGTCCAGACGATGCGGCTGATCCTGTGCCGATTGTAACGAGACAGTTCCGCAATCGCCTGTGGCCGGTTTTTCAGCCAGTCGACGAGAATATTGGTATCAAAGAAAGGGTCAGACATTGCCGGTCAACTTGCCCCATTCCGGTCGGCACGAATATCCCTCTGAAATGCAACGCCGTCGGAAATGTCATCGCGCCCTTGCCAGTAACCGGCGCCATTTGCGATCCAGTCCGCCCCGGCTTTCGGACGAAAGGCCGCCACTGCATCGCGCAAAAGCTGGGCTCGCGACTTGCCCTGCTCGGCAGCGAGTGCGTCGAGCCACTTGATATCCTCTTCGGGCAAGTCTGCAAGAATTCGGGTCATTAAGGAGTTGATATCACTTTATGATATCAAGTGTCAATCTTGAATTTTTTGCTCCGTTCTCCAGCAAAAACGGAAACAAGACGCGCTCGGCAGTCAGAAAAGCTGGAAGCCAATTCCAAATGAGACTCGGTCTCAGCAGGCGCTAAATAATTTTACCTCCCAATCCGGTGAAAATAACCTCTATTTCCCGGCTTTCTTCTTTGCGCTCACTTCGTTAAACCGCTGAGCCCAACCATTTTTGGCAGTCTGCTCGGCCCGGACAAGGGCCAAATCACCGGCGGCAACATCTTTCGTCAGAGTAGCCCCTGCCCCAACTATCGCGCCATCGCCGATATTCACCGGCGCCACCAAGGCACTGTTTGATCCGATAAATGCGCCCTTGCCAATCACTGTCTTATATTTGAAATAGCCGTCATAATTACAGGTGATGGTCCCTGCCCCGATATTGGCACCCTCTCCGACTTCCGCATCACCGAGATAGGTCAAATGATTGGCCTTTGCGCCCTTGCCCAAAGTGGCTTTCTTCATCTCGACAAAATTGCCGACCTTGGAACTTTCTTCCATTATCGCACCGGGACGCAGTCGCGCAAAGGGGCCGACATTCGTTTTGGGACCAATAGTCGCGCCCTCAATATGGCTATGGCCATATATGTTCGCGCCGGAAGCGATGGACACGCCGGGTCCAAAAATCACATTCGGCTCGATGACGACATCAGCGGCGACTTTCGTATCATGCGAGAACCAGACCGTATCCGGAGCGATCAAACTGACGCCGTCGGCCATTGCTTGGTCGCGACGGCGCGCCTGCCATTCACCTTCGACTGCAGCGAGTTCCGCACGGCTGTTCACGCCAGCCACTTCGGCGGGATCATCCACTTCAATCACCGCGCTTTTCTGACCTGGCAACATAACGATATCCGGGAGATAATATTCGCCCGCGGCATTGTCGTTGCTGATCTGGTCGAGCAATATGAACAAGTCGGTTGAGCGGGCTGCCATCAGACCGCTGTTGCAAAGATTTACGGCGCGCTCCGCTTCATTGGCGTCCTTAAACTCGACCATTTTCTCGATCTCGCCCCGATCATCGGCAATGATCCGGCCATAGGCTCCGGCATTGTCAGGACGAAAACCCAGCACAACAGCGCGCGGTTCCGAGCCGTTGTTCAGACGAAAGATCATCTCTTGCATCGTATGGGCGCTGACCATCGGCACATCACCATAGAGGATCAGCACGTCGCCAGCGAAGCCTTTGAGTGCATCATGTGCCTGGGCGACTGCGTGGCCGGTGCCCAGCTGGTCTTCTTGGACGGCGATAGCGACATCACGGTCCGCGACACTTGCTTCGATTTGTTCACGTCGCGCGCCGACGACAATGACCGTGCGCTCTACACCGATGGAATCCACGGTATCGAGCAAATGGTGCAGCATTGGCTTGCCCGCAATCGGGTGTAACACCTTGTGCTTTTCCGATTTCATTCTCGTGCCTTGTCCGGCGGCTAGAATGATGGCGGCAAGAGGGCGAGTTGTCATTGAGTCACTCCGGAGAAATTGGAATATTGGCGGCTCTAAATGGCCATTTGCAGCGGCTCATGCCATGCAAATCATGGTTAAGCCAGCCCGATTGTCTGAATTTTAGCGGGCTCATTTTGCTGGGTTCCCGCCTTTGCGCCACTTGGTCCAAAGATGCCGAGCCAACATCATCGGCGGCATACGCAACCAGTGCGAGCGCACGTAAAAGGCAAACCGCGTAAATTTTCGTGTTTCCCTGCCATATCCGTCACGCGCGAGAAGCCGTCGCATATAGAGAGAGTCAGAGAATTTTGGATTCTCTGCCCGGCTATCGGGAATTGATGTTCGATATATTCGAGCCGCAAGCCGCGTCGCCCTGCCCAATGCGGCTTCTAGCCCATGGAGTTTCGCGCGGCGATCGACCTCTAGCCAAAAGCCTTCATCCGCATCCGAAAACTCCTTAATCAATAGGTTGATATCCCAAAGGTTCCGCAAACCGCCAGCCAGATCACCGTCCGCAAACAAATGCGCAATCGAATGGAGCAGCATGTCGGCAGGCGCCATGACATAAAGCCCGTCATTCAATCGAACCGCACTCTCCAGCATTGCATTGGCGTCCGGCTCAGGCCCAGCAGTTAAAGGCAATGTCGTGTGATGGACATCGATCATACGATCACGCTCTCGGTGAATTAGCGGCGGCAATTCATGCATATGATCGCGATAATATTGATCGTCATAGGGATCAGGCTTGACCCACTCCCAGCCTGCATCAAGCAGCGCGGCTTCGACAAAGGGCAAATCGGACCGTTCGACCATGATATCGAGGTCGCCGATGCTCCGGCCTACTCCAGCGGAGAGATTGTCAGCGACATAGGCGGTGCCCTTCATCAGGACGACTTTGCCCGGATAGTCAGCCAAAGCCCTGTCGGCACAGTCCGCTTCCCACAAGGCCTGTTGCCGCGCAAGATCATGCGCCTCTATCGCATCTTGCAACACCGCGCGGACCCGATCCGGGACGCGGACATCCTTTAACCGATGGGCAAGCGAACCGATGAGCGATTCTGCGCGCGCGATGCTGATCAATTGTGTCCATTGCTCTCCGTCAAAAGACGCAACACTTTCCGGTTCCCGCAAGGCGTGGATCAAGACAAGAGCATCCCGCATCATAGCAATTTGCTCCAGAGGCTTTCGATCAACTCTTCCGCTTGATCCGTAGACTGATAATCCATCGCCTGGGTCGGAACCTGATCGACAAATTTGGTCAGCGCCCGAAAACCGGCCTCGCCCAATGCGACATAATTGGTCGAAGCCTGAGTCAGTCGCACGAAGATTTCCGCCTGGCCCATATCGCGCAATTCCGGCGCATAGCCGAACCGGGGAAATAGCAATAAGGCGGGCTTGGCGGGGTCGTCCATCCCCGAAATCGCGTTCTGCGGGGGCACAAGGTGACGGATGTCTCCCTTGGGCGTATCCCTCATTTCTGGCCCGAAACGATCAGCGGGCACTACGTCCTGCATTGCTTTGATGGCTTCGTTTTTCAGGCTTATCAAACGTGGAAAAGGCGTAATATTCCCGCTCTCCAGGCAAAGCAAAGCAAATTCATCCCCCATGAATCGCCATCCTCTCTCTGCCAGCATCGCTGACAAGGTCGATTTGCCTGAACCGGAAAGACCGGTCATCAAAAGCGCTTTGCCATCCTTTTCTACGCTGCTGGCATGGAGCAGCAAATGCCGGCGCCAGCCCAACGCCATCTGGAGGTTCATACCCATTTCGGCAGCCAGTAGGCTCTGTGCCAGAGGCAAAGGCGCCGCATCAGGAAGCCAGAAATCACCACCGATATGAACCGACGGGCGGATCAATTTACGCCAGGGCTTCTCCGGCTCCAACCGCACCGTAAAATCTGCATTTTCAATATTTGCGGTCGGATAGGCTTGGTAGAGTCTGGTCAATTGATCCAATGGCTGTCGCCATGACGACGCAATACGGAAAGCTGCAGGCCCGACTTTCAGGGATATTTGATGCATTCCGCTCATGCGCCCGATACTCTGGACACTAGCCCCAAGGCGGACAGTTCTTCCAAACGGGCAAGAATGATATTTTCCGAGTCAGCATCCGACTCGATATCGAACATTGAATGCATCTTGTCCGCAATTTCAGGAGCCGTAAGGACGGCGTCCTCCATAGCCTCCAGGATCGCCGGCGCAGGATCAGCCAGCATATGCGTTATCCCGGACGGCCGATGAAACAACAGCATCATGCTGTCCAGCCCGTGCCAGATCAGATCATCTTTAGCCGCAGCCCGATATTTTGGGGTCATGATGGATTACCTGCGATTCTGGTATGACAAACCAGTCTGATAGCAGGCAAATGTTAAAATTCGTCCGGAATTTTAGCGGGGCATTTGCAGAGAAGCATAGCAGGTGAAGCCGCTCTGACCGGATTGCAGCCTACGGATGTAATTTACATAGGCTTGGGACTGGTCGTAAGATGTGCCCGGCAGCGTCCGGCCATTCATCGCACGCCGCACTTCTTCACCGGTAAAATTGCGACCTGCAGCCGGGAATGCACCCGGCGTGTCAGCTGAAACCACCGAACCATCAGGCGCGATAAACCCTCCGCCAGCATGATTTCCAGGAACCGGAATCTCACAGTTGAGAACAGACCCTGCGGTCTGGGCCAAAGCAGGCTTGATACTTACAACAGCGGAAGCGGTCACCGCGCCCATCATCAAGGCGCGACGGCGGGTTACAATCCCGTTGTTCTGGTCGGCATTGGCTGCGTTTTCAGATGGAAGCTTATCTTTCATCGATTTTCTGTCCCTGACAATCCTTGCTTCAGATATCTGTCCTTAAGCAAAATTCTGGCGAAAAGCGAGTAAACAGTCTGTCCTCGCTCCCACAGTCTATAAACGGGACATAGACAAGGAAATTGTTAAAATACTCTATGCAATTCGCTTCCCGTTTTGACGTCACAAAATATTCCCATTGCCGAGCTATCTCTGCACCGCCTAAATGACCAATATGAAAACCATAGAGTCGATCCAGTGACGTCAGTTTCTCCCCTACGATTGCTTGTTGCTTTGATGCTCGTTCTGGGTGGCGCCTTTTTGGCGAGCTTGCTGCCTCAATCCGGACAACAATTTCTTATGATGGCGGTGGCGGGAACGACGGCCCTTTTCTTGGTTTTGCAAAACCCACCTGCACCGGCAACACCAGATTCTGGCGCCTTGGAACGGCAGCGCAAGCAGATTTTATATCAAGGGCGCTGGGAGGCATATCAAGATATTATCGACCCGATAACTGACCCTATCATTTTGATTCGCAATGCAAAAGTTGCTGCAGCAAATCCAGCAGCCGGCACCATCCTCGGCGATCATATTGTTGGAGAGGACGTGCGAATTGCCATTCGCCATCCCGCCGCCGCAGATCGGCTAGCCAATCCAAATGCCCGGCACACGGGGGAACCGATTCTCTTGGTCGGTGTTGGCAGCACCGCACAAAGATGGGAACTGCGGATACATGCTCTGCAAGATGGATTGAAACTGGTCCAGCTTTCGGATCGCAGCAGCCATTATGCCGCTGAGAGAATGCGGACAGATTTTGTCGCCAACGCCAGCCATGAATTGCGCACACCACTTGCAGCGATAAAGGGCTTTCTGGAAACGCTCGAGAATCCAGATGCAGGCAAGGATGATGAAACACGATCTCGTTTTCTGAAAATCATGTTTGACGAAGCAGATCGGATGCAGCGCCTGATCGAAGACTTGATGTCCCTTTCTCGAATCGAAGCCGAGAAATTCGAGCTGCCATCCGACAAGATTGATCTTGGCGATCTCGTAGCAGAGGCGCGCAATTTTTACATCAATAGCCGCGGCAAAAAGGAGGAGGACATTCTGGTCAACGTTCCTGCCGACATTCCCTCGGTACAAGGCGATCGTGCCCAACTGTCGCAGGTCGTAAACAATTTGCTCAGCAACGCTTTCAAATATGGAAAAAATGGCACACCGGTAACGATTAATCTAACGCCCAATATGTCAGGAACCATGGTCTCGCTGGCTATAAGCGATCAGGGAGAAGGCATTGCTCCTGAACATATCCCTCGCCTGACGGAACGATTTTATCGAGTCGATAAAGGACGCAGCAAGTCGATTGGAGGCACTGGACTGGGGCTTGCTATCGTCAAACATATTTCGGAACGGCACGGCGGACGAATGGAAATCACAAGCGAAGTCGGAGTCGGATCTACCATGTCCGTTCTTCTTCCCGTCGCTGACGTTTCGCAGGACCGTCAAAGCGAGGAGACGGAATCAGCGTGAATTGTCCTGTGGACCAAACAAGGTCACAGCACGTTGTCACAAAACCGTAACATATCTGTAATGATCAAGACATTCAGTCAGACTAAAGGCCGGTTCATCAGGTTTGAGTTTGGATTTGGCGTTTTCCGCCGCAAATCGAGCACATACAAATTGGGGATATTTTCATGTTAAGAAAACTTGCTGTCCTAGCGATCGCTTCTCTCACTGTATCTGCCTGTCAGGATCAGGCTTCCGGCGGCCAGGGCGGCACCAGAAGCGAAATTCGGATTGTCGGATCATCGACCGTATTCCCTTTTGCCAAAGCAGTTTCTGAGCAATTCAGCGTCAACGGCGCCAACTCATCCCCAATATTGGAATCTACCGGAACAGGCGGAGGCATGAACCTCTTCTGCGCTGGCGTTGGCGCGGACACACCGGACATCGCAAATGCCTCGCGTCGAATCAAATTGACCGAATTGGAATTGTGCCAAAGCAACGGCGTCACCGACGTAGTTGAAGTGCAAATTGGGATCGATGGTATCGCCATTGCCCAGGCAAATAATGGCGCCTCCTTCTCCCTGACGCCGGCCCAGATTTACAAAGCAATCGCGGAACGCCCTTTCGGTACAAAAAATACCACCGAAAAATGGTCAGACATCGACCCATCCCTGCCCGATCTCGCGATTAGTGTTTATGGACCACCATCGACATCAGGCACGCGTGATGCGTTGACGGAGCTGATCATGGAAGTCGGCTGCATCACGGATCCAGCAACAAAGGCGCTCAAGGATAGTGATAAAGCGGAATTTGACGCTGTTTGTCATGAAGTAAGAGCCGATGGCGGCTATATTGATGCCGGAGAGAATGACAATCTGATTGTCCAGAAACTCAAAGCCAATCCCAATAGCGTCGGCATCTTCGGATATAGCTTTTTGGAAGAAAATCTGGACAGCGTTCGCGGCATCGCAGTTTCTGGCGTTGCTCCGACCTATGACGCCATTGCATCCGGTGAATATCCAGGAGCCCGCCCGCTCTACATTTACGTGAAAAAGCAGCATGTCGGCGTGATCCCGGGCCTGCAGGAATATTTGATGGAATTCATCAACGCAGGAACGCCTGACGGCTATCTGGTCAAAGCCGGCCTGATTGCATCGCCTGATGATATTCGCGAGAAAATGACCACAGTGGTTCGCGACATGACACCCCTCGCGATTGGCGAACTTAAGTAGACGCTTCGCAGCGTAGTCTTCTTTGATGAATTTAGTGCAGGGATCGAACCCAATATTGTGACCAGTGCAACGCTTCTATTCCTCGTCCTAGGCTTGGGCCTTGTCGCATGGTTTTTTGGACGCCTGAAAGCGGCATCCTTGCAGACCAATAGCAAAAGCTCCCGGTCTGCTCTGCATTCCTTGCCCAACTATCATGGCTGGTATGTTGCTCTTTGGGCTATTTTGCCGGCGGCCATTTTCATGGTTGTCTGGACCATGGCGAGTCCCACCTTGATCACCGATGCCGCGCTCACCAGTCCCGCCGCGGCGCAATTGCCACAAGGTGGCTTTGCCAGAGCGGCAATTCTATCCGAAGCGCGCGCAATTGCTTATGGCAATCAGGTCAACGCATTTAACCCGTTGTCCCAATCTATGGTTGAACCCTATCGCGATGCCATCTCCTATTTTCAGATGATCGGAGCCGTCGCGGCCCTTCTCATGGTGTTTGCCTGCGGCGTCTTTGCTTGGTTGCAGATTAAACCGGATCTCAGAGCCCGAACAAAGATAGAGCGCGTGACAATGCTGGTTCTATTGCTCGCATCGCTAATTGCCATCATCACCACGGTCGGCATTTTTCTGTCGCTGGTTTTTGAATCGGCCCGCTTCTTTTCCATGGTATCGCCGATCGACTTTCTGTTCGGCACAGAGTGGAACCCGAAAGCAGTTGCTGGCCCTCGAGGCGAAACCGGATTTGGCGCCATCCCGCTTTTCTGGGGTACGGTATTCATCGGGGCAATCATTGCCATGATCGTCGCAATTCCGCTCGGGTTAATGAGCGCTATCTATCTGACTCAATATGCTCCGGCAAAATTCCGCACCTGGATGAAGCCCATATTGGAGGTCCTCGCCGGCGTACCCACCGTGGTCTATGGTTATTTCGCGGCATTGACAGTGGCACCTACGCTGCGTGATTTCGCCGTTTCCATTGGTATTTCTAGCGCGTCTTCTGAATCGGCTCTCGCAGCGGGTGTCGTTATGGGCATCATGATCATTCCGTTCGTGTCTTCGATGGCTGATGACAGCATTGCGGCCGTTCCCAGCGCGATGCGTGACGGTTCCTTGGCAATGGGTGCGACAAACAGCGAAACCATCAAGAAGGTTCTTATTCCAGCAGCCCTTCCCGGCGTCGTTGGCGGCGTGTTGTTGGCGGTTAGCCGAGCGATTGGCGAAACGATGATCGTTGTTATGGCCGCCGGTCTCGCCGCGAACATGACCGCTAATCCGTTCTCCAGCGTCACGACCGTCACCACTCAGATCGTGCAGTTGCTGACGGGTGACCAGGAATTTGACAGTCCCAAAACCCTAGCGGCCTTTGCCTTGGGTCTCGTCCTGTTCATTGTCACCTTGCTGCTCAACCTCATCGCCTTGCGCGTAGTCAAGAAATACCGGGAAGCTTATGAATAGTTTAGCCGACACAAAGCGCCGCCCGACCGATTGGCAAGGCGCCGAAATGCAGAAGCGTATCGCGGGCCGCTATGCTGCAGAACGGCGATTCAAAGCTATGGGCATGGCCGCTATCATGCTGTCCGTTAGCTTTCTGGCGTTTCTGCTGGTGGTCATGGTGGGCAACGGGTTCCTTGGTTTTACGCAAACCGAACTGCCCGTAGAAATCGATTTTCCAGCAGCCACCGGTGGTGCATCTCCGAGTCAGTTTGAAGGTCCCAACGCCAACGCCAATTTACAGGTCATGGGATTGCGCGATATCGTCGATAGCAGCATTGAAATCCAGTATGGCCAGAAGGGTACAGACCTATTCTCGCCTGGCGGCTGGACGGCGGTCAACGCCGAGATCCTGAGCAACCCAGAAATTGTCGGGCAAAAAACCACCGTGTATTTGCCGGTCGTTTCCGATTTGGACGTTGCCTATAAGGGGGAAGGCAATCCCGAATCTGAAAAGAAAGTTGCC
The DNA here is from genome assembly GCF_039982395.1 of Parasphingorhabdus sp. Taxonomy (GTDB): domain Bacteria; phylum Pseudomonadota; class Alphaproteobacteria; order Sphingomonadales; family Sphingomonadaceae; genus Parasphingorhabdus. Next base: position 181,747 of record NZ_JBDWYO010000006.1, on the reverse strand, counting down.
GAACTGGGTGATCAGCTTTCAACTGGGTTTAACTGGAATTTTCTGGGCAATTCGGATGCCACCGATCCCATGCAAGTGGGTATTTGGGGGGCTTTCAAAGGTTCCCTCATAACCATGATAGTGACCTTGTTGCTGGCTTTTCCCGTTGGTGTCCTCGCCGCGCTATATCTTGAAGAATATGCGCCAAAGAACCGACTAACGGACTTGATCGAAGTATCGATCAACAATCTTGCCGCGGTGCCATCGATCATCTTTGGTCTGCTTGGCCTAGCGGTGTTCCTGAACTTTTTCGGCATGCCCAGATCAGGCGCGCTAGTGGGTGGCCTGACACTGGCCTTGATGACCATGCCGGTCATTGTCATTTCCGGGCGCAATGCGGTCAAGTCGGTTCCACCATCTATTCGCGAAGCCGCTCTGGGAATCGGCGCAAGCCCGCTGCAAGTGGTATTCCATCACGTCCTGCCCTTGGCTCTGCCCGGCATTCTGACCGGCACGATTATCGGCATGGCCCGGGCGCTCGGCGAAACGGCACCCTTGCTTATGATCGGCATGCGGGCTTTCATTGCCACGCCACCCAGCAGTATTACCGACCCGGCGACCGTGTTGCCGGTCCAGATTTTCCTGTGGTCGGACGAAGTCGATCGTGGATTTGTTGAGAAAACATCAGCGGCCATCATCGTGCTGTTGCTTTTCCTCCTGACCATGAACGCACTGGCCATCTACCTGCGCAATCGCTTTGAAACCCGCTGGTAGATATCCCAATGAACGACGATCAGAACATGCAAGAATCGATTGAAAGCGCAAATATGACAGATTCGGTTACGAAAGACATTGCTGAGGAAACTGGCCCGCCAAAAATGACGGCACGCAACGTCGACGTATTCTATGGCGACAAACAAGCCATTAATGACGTTTCAATTGATGTAAACATGGATAGCGTGACGGCGTTTATCGGACCATCCGGTTGCGGGAAATCGACCTTTTTGCGCTGCATGAACCGCATGAACGACACCATTCCGATCGCGCGAGTTACAGGTGACATAACCCTTGAAGGCGACGATATTTACGCACCGCAAATGGACGTTGTGCAATTGCGCGCAAGGGTAGGCATGGTGTTTCAAAAACCAAACCCCTTCCCCAAATCAATTTACGACAATATCGCTTATGGCCCCCGTATCCATGGCCTCGCGACCGGCAAGGAAGAACTTGATCATATCGTGGAATCCTCGCTTCACCGCGCAGGTCTCTGGGGTGAAGTGAAAGATCGTTTGCAGGATAGCGGAACGGCATTGTCTGGCGGACAACAGCAGCGTTTGTGCATTGCACGGGCCATTGCGGTTGACCCTGAAGTGATCCTGATGGACGAGCCCTGCTCCGCTTTGGATCCGATCGCAACCGCCAAGATCGAAGAGCTCATCCATGAATTGCGCGGAAAATATGCGATCGTCATTGTGACGCACAATATGCAACAGGCCGCACGGGTTTCCCAGAAAACGGCATTTTTCCACCTCGGCACTCTGGTGGAATATGGCGAAACAACAGATATTTTCACCAATCCCCGGGAAGAGAAGACACGCGACTATATTACCGGTCGCTACGGGTGACAGATAGAAGTTTAGGAACAATCAATGGTCAATAGTGGTACAGAGCATACCGTCAAAGCCTTCGATTCTGACATCAATGAACTGCGAGGCATGGTCGCAGAGATTGGTGGCCGCAGCGAACAGGCGATCGCCAAGGCGATGCGTGCGTTGGAAAACAGCGATCTCGAACTGGCGGCCGAAGTCGTAAGAGAAGACAAGCTTATCGACGAGCTGGAAAAGCGGATCGACGAACTGACCTTTCAAACTATCGCCCTGCGCGCTCCGATGGCCGATGATCTTCGTGAATTGATTGCGACATTCAAAATATCCGGGGTGGTCGAGCGTATTGGTGACTATGCGAAGAACATCGCAAAACGGGTTCCACTGATTACCAAGACACACAGGCTGACCCCCATATCGCTTTTGCCGTCCATGTCGAAAATAGCCAGCGAACTGGTCCGGGACTCGCTCGATGCCTTTGCTCGGCGAGATGCGGAATTGGCCATGGAAGTAAACCGACGTGATCAGATCGTCGATGACTTTTACAATAGCATCTTCCGAGCCGTCATCACCCATATGATAGAAAACCCCAAGGATATCGGGGAAGCGGCCCATTTGCTGTTCATTGCGAAAAATCTGGAGCGCATTGGCGACCATGCAACCAATGTAGCCGAAATGGTTTATTTTGCAGCCACAGGCGAGCCCATGCCGGAACGAACTCGCGGAGAAAATCCGACGACTCCGCTCGACGACGCTTTGAGTGATGGGGCTGACTGATGGCAAATGCCAAATTACTTTTGGTCGAGGATGATGCAGCCCTCGCTGAGCTGTTGTCCTGGAATTTCAAAAAAGAAGAATATGATGTCATCCACACTTCCGATGGCGAGGAAGCTTTATTGCTTGTCCAGGAGCATCGTCCGGATGTAATTCTGCTCGACTGGATGCTGGAAACCTTGTCTGGCATCGAAGTTTGTCGCAGGCTTCGTAGATCTTCGGAAACAGCCAATATTCCTATCATAATGCTGACGGCGCGCGGTGAAGAGGAAGACAAAATCCGGGGTCTCGAAACCGGGGCGGATGACTATATCACCAAACCTTTCAGTCCGCGTGAATTGATCGCTCGCGTGAAAGCCGTTCTGCGCCGGGTCCGGCCCGCACTTGCCGGCGAAAAGCTTAGCTTTGGCGATCTGGAAATGGACACCGTTGGCCACAAGGTCAAACGCGCCGGAGATACAATACCACTCGGTCCAACCGAATTTCGATTGCTCCGCCATTTCCTGGAACACCCCAATTGGGTATTTTCGCGTGAGAGACTACTCGACAGTGTCTGGGGCCAGGACAGCGACATCGAATTGCGCACGGTGGATGTACATATCAGACGACTCAGAAAGGCACTTAATGCGAATGATCGACCTGACATTATCCGCACGGTCCGATCCGCTGGCTATGCTTTGGATACCGACGCTGTAGAGAGATAAGTCTATCGCTTTTCACGTAAATGGCTGAAGTTCAGGCTTACTCCGCGACCAGTTTGACAAGCTTTCGCTCGACCGGCGCCAGAACGCCTGCAAGATCATGACCACGTTTTAACACTTGCCCCTGCTCGCCATGCAATGACCACATGCCTTGGCGATTGCGGTCCGCCGGACGCTTCTCAATCCTTATCTGGGGCCTTTCGGAAGCCCGCCTATATGCGGCGAATATTGCGACATCACGGCGCATGTCCATCGCATAGTCTTTCCAATGGCCAGCGGCGACCATGCGGCCATATAGATTGAGAATGCGGTCCAATTCCTTGCGTTCAAACCCAATCTGAGAAGGAGTTCCTCGTTGCGGAAAAGCCGTGACGTTGGATTCTGTAAACCGCATCAAGCGCGATCGCGTCCCTTTGTCTTAATCTTTTTATCACCATTGCTGCGTTCTTCGGCAAAGGACGCTAGGCGTTTTTGCAATTGCTCCATCTCACATTGCAAAATTTCCAGCTTCTGCGTTGAAGGGTCAAAAATCTCACTGCAAGGCGTTCCATAGGGAACAAAATCTTTTTGATATTCCGTTGCCTCGACCAATGTAGGTCGGGCGCGCACCCCGACCATAGTGGCGCCCTCGGGTACATTTTGTGTGACCACTGCATTGGCACCAACACGTGCGCGTTGGCCGACCGTAACCGGACCGAGCACCTGGGCCCCAGACCCGAGAATAACATCATTTTCAATGGTAGGATGCCGCTTGCCGCCCACACCATTGGTCGGGTTGGTCCCGCCAAGCGTAACGCATTGATAAATTGTTACATTGTCACCAATTTCAGCAGTCTCTCCAATCACGGTAAAGCCATGATCTATAAAGAGATGTTCACCGATTTTGGCACCCGGGTGAATATCGATGGCCGTGAAAAAACGCGCAATATGGTTGATCAAACGGGCAAAGAAATAAAGTTCGCCCTTAAACATCCAGTGGGCAAGTCGATGCATCCCAATGGCCAAGACGCCTGGATAGAGCAGGACTTCCCAGCGTGATCGCGGCGCAGGGTCCCGCGCTTTTATAGAATCCAGATAAGCGCCCAATTGCCGAAACATATTATCCCTCCGGAAGTTGCGATAGGTTGTAAAATAGGCGCGGCGGTCGAGTATTTCCAGTCTTTTCTTGAAACCTAAAGATGATGATGCTTTTCAAACCACCCTTCATCACTATATTAGATCAATGTTATTCAGTTGATCGAAAGCTTCGATAATGTCGACCTACCTGCCCACGCTCAAGCAATTGCAATATCTCGTAGCGCTGAAAGAGCACGGCCATTTCGGCAAAGCTGCAGAATCCTGCTTTGTAACTCAATCCACACTATCGGCCGGAATCAAGGAACTGGAAGCGCTGCTCGATATCGTTCTTGTGGAGCGCACACGCCGTGTTGTTCGATTCACAGAGTTGGGCAATCAAATGGTGGAAAAGTCCCATCGGATACTCCGTGAGGCTGAAGAGCTTTCCGAAATGGCCCGATCAGCAGGAAAGCCCTTGTCTGGCGATGTCAGGATGAGCGTGATTCCGACAATCGCGCCCTTTCTATTGCCACGCTTGCTTCCACAATTGCGAAAAGAGCGGCCGGAACTCAAACTCTATCTGAAAGAAGAGACCAGCCAGGCGGCCTGCGATTCTTTGCACCATGGTCACGCAGATTGCGTCTTGCTGGCACAACCATTTCCTTGTGGGGATGTTGAATCCGAAATCTTGTTTAGCGACGAGATTTTCGTGGCCTTTCCGAAAGACGATCCCCGAGATCCTCCGCCACAGGTTGATCCCGCGACCATCGACGAAACCCGCCTGTTGCTTTTGGAAGACGGACATTGCCTCAAAGACCATGCGCTTGCCGCATGCAACCGCCCAGAATTGAGGGCATCCGCCCGGATGATGGGCACGTCGCTGCACACGCTGGTGCAGATGGTGGACAATGGCCTAGGCCTGACCCTGCTCCCCAAAATGGCGATAGACAGCGGAATATTGAATCACACCAATATCATTGCAAGGCCGCTAAAATCGGATCGTGCTACTCGGGATATCGCTCTTGTGTGGCGCAAGAACAGTCCGCGAGGGAGCGAATTTAGATTGCTCGCGGAAATTATGAAAGGCGCTCAAAACTGGGCTTCAAAAGCTCATGATTAGGCTTTTCGCTTAATATCCCATTTTTCCGATGATTGCAGATCCGACGTACGTTCTTCGATCCACGTTTCGGCGCCATCAACCCGGGTTTCCTTCTTCCAGAAGGGCGCCACAGTCTTGAGTTTGTCCATGATGAAGGCACAAGATTCCATGGCGGCCTCGCGATGATCTGATCCGGTCACCACCAAAACAATATTTTCGCCAACCGATAGCTTGCCAACGCGATGATAGATGGTGATCGCATGGAGCGACCATTGGACCAACGCCGTTTCTGCAATTTCCTGAAGAGCCTTGCTGGTCATCGCTGGATAATGTTCCAGTTCGAGCGTTTCTAGATTACCATCATCACGGACCTGGCCAACAAAACTCGCAATCGCACCGCCGCCCTGGGCTGCAACACCGCTTGTCTCTCTGCCCAAATCAAAATCATCAGAGGCGACTTCTATCCTGATCATCCGCCGGTCACCGGCGGAAATATCGCGATTTCATGCGCCGACCCGATTGGTGTCTCAAGAACAGCATAATCCTGATCCAGCGCAAAGCGCAGTTTTTCGGCATCTGCCAAAATCTCGGCATAAACCGCGCCGCGTTGGGTCAGCAATGCCAGTAAATCCTCGATGGTTTTCACCCCATCATCCAGACGAATGGCTTCTTGATCGATTCCAAGCCGCTCTCGGACCCATGCAAAATAGATTATGTTAATCGAGCGATCCATCAATCCATATGCTTCAAGCCAACACGCAGATAGTCCCATCCCGTGATGAGCGTCAGTATCGCGGCCGCCCACAGGGTCCACAAGCCTATCACTTGGACAATCGGAAACTGCGGTAGTCCACCAGCCAAAATCAAAGCTCCGAGTGAAATCATTTGGAACCCGGTCTTCCATTTCGCCAGTTGGGAAACCGGAACACTCACCTGCAGGCCGGCAAGAAACTCCCGCAACCCGGACACTGTTATCTCACGCAGCAAGATGACAATGGCAGCAATAACATGCCATCCGTTGATGTCCCGTGTGTATATCAGCATCAGCACCACCGCCGCGACCATGATTTTGTCAGCAATAGGGTCCAGGAAAATACCTAGCTTTGAGACGGTGCCCTGCGATCGCGCCAGATATCCGTCAAAATAATCTGTGATGGCCATCAAACAATAGAGACCGAAGGCCAGCAAATAATCGATCGGCAACGGCTGCGAAGCCAGCAGGTCAAAATTCGGCCACAGCAGAAACACCAATATGGGCACGGCGAATATCCGCGAGAGCGTCAATATATTTGGAAAATTCAACATTGCAGCCTTCGCATAAACAGATTCTTCGAAAATGAAAATCGATTCAGCCAACTAGCATGTGAAATCATGTCTTGCCCTCCCGTCATTCGGTTTGACGCGATGGCGATATCGGTTAAGGATGAAAGGACACCAACATTTCCAGCAAAAAGAGATTTTTATTTGATGCAAAATACTGCACATTTGCTGCGGACAAAAAAGTTTTTGCCACTGTTTCTTACCCAACTTCTGGGGGCATTTAACGACAATCTGTTCAAATTCTCGATGGTCATCCTGGTGACTTACGGCATCTACGATAGCGAATCCGAGGATTTTGCATTCAACGCCCTCGCCTCCGGCCTCTTCATTTTGCCGTTTTTTCTATTCTCGTCTCTGGCTGGCCAGTTGGCCGACAATTATGACAAGACACGGATCACGCGATTCGTAAAAACGCTCGAAATTTTCATTGCCATCATCGGTGGAATCGGACTTTGGCTGCAGTCCATCCCGATCATGCTAACCGCGTTGTTTCTGCTGGGGTTGCAATCTACTTTTTTTGGTCCGATCAAATATGCAGTACTGCCGCAGCACCTCGAAAAAGATGAAGTCCTCGGCGGCACCGGGTTGGTGGAAGCCGGAACCTATATAGCGATTCTGGCAGGCACGATTCTCGGTGGCATCATCATCGACCGCGACGGCAATGGTGTTGAGATTGCGGTCATCACCGTTTTTCTTGTCGCGCTAATTGGCCGCATAGCCGCCCAGTTCATGCCTCCGGCACCGGCACAGAAGGAAGTCGAGAAGATCGACTTTAATTTTGTGCGCTCTTCGATCCACCTTGTTTCAGCGACCCTGCACGTTCGAAAACTATATCTGGCGATCATAGCAATCAGCTTCTTCTGGACGATCGGATCCGTCTTGATCATCCAATTTCCTCCCTTGGTCGAAAACGTACTGACGGCAACACCACAAGTTGCGAGCTTGTTCCTCGGCGTATTTTCTATCGGGATTGCTCTAGGATCAGTCTTGGTCAATCGATTGCTGAAAAGTCAGGTTTCTGCAAAATTTGCCCCTATAAGCGTCATCCTCATGGGTGTCTTTGTGCTCGTTCTCTATTTTGTCGCACGCGCGTGGGAGGGCCTGCCAGATGGCCAACTCTATACATTCAAAACCTTCATAGTTCATGATGGCGCATGGCTATTGCTCGGAACGCTCGGTGGCGTCTCGATTTTCGGCGGAATGTTCGTGGTGCCTTTATATGCATTTTTGACCACAACCGTTGATATCAGTCAGACGGCCCGCACGATTGCAGCGAACAATGTGGTCAATTCCGGTTGCATGGTGTTGGGCGCGCTTGCCGCCCTGGGCCTCAGCATGATGGGTGTTTCCACTACAGAACAACTGCTGCTGGTTGCCGCTATGTGCCTCGTCGCCGCCTGGCTTGGCTTACAACTTCACCGCGCTAGCGATTGAAGACGGTTCGAGAACACATCAGAAGATGAAGAGATAGAAAGCCGTAAAAAATGCTAGAAAGCTCAGCAGGAACAAGTTCGCATCATCGCTGAGCCATTTCCTATTCGAGACAGCATCAACCTGTGTTGCTTTGGGCGCGCTGGCGATCTTTCCGATCCCAATTGGCAGGCTTTGGCGAAAAGGATGTCTTATACCCTCGTCCCGCAATGCCAACGATCTTAATCTATGTCTTGTCATGTCCGACAGTTAACATTGTGTTACCCATGATCTCCAGAGCGAAATTCGGGGCCATAGTTAACGTCTTGAATTGGTACAGCCCCCCATATCTCTCAATTTCATGATCGGCATGCCTTCAAATCTTAAGAAGTTGGAGGTCAGTGAGAGGTCAGCGATGAGAGGTGCTCGCTTTCTTAGGCGGCTTCAACCTGTGTGATCTTTGCAACTAAATCCGAAAAACACCATCCTAAACAACATCATGGTTGATTTCAGAAGGCTGTTATGCCAATGCCTATTGCGTATTGAGTGAAATGCGAAACCCTGAAGGAGCAAATTATGCGTTTCGGTAAAATTGGAATGGCTGCAGTAGCAGCCGCATCGCTTGTAAGCGCACCCGTTTTGGCACAGGCTGTTCAGCCTGTTTCTTCGGTTGAGCGTACAGGTGCCGCTGTTGAGAGCGAAAGCGATCTTGAAGGCGGATCTGGCATTATTATTGCTATTCTCGCTGCAGCTGCAGTGATTGCTGGCATCATCATCGCAGCCGACGGCAGCGACGACACGCCAACATCTCCCTGAATTTATTCAGATAACAAGTTTTAAAAATGGCGGCCTTTTGGTCGCCATTTTTTTTGCATGCTCGAAGGTCTAACCCCAAAATATATCGACAGAATGGCGGTACCGGCGCCTAAGCCTTAAAGCCTTTGGTTGCACATTTGGGCTGGATTACCCATATCTCTTTTCATGACAGAAAATCAACAACATGGCCTGCCACAATGGCATGGCACGACAATCCTTTCAGTGCGCAAAAATGGTAAAGTCGTCGTTATCGGCGATGGTCAAGTTTCGATGGGACAAACCGTGATGAAACGGAACGCCCGAAAAGTAAGACAATTGCATGATGGCTCGGTGATAGGCGGCTTTGCCGGCGCAACTGCCGACGCGTTCACCTTGTTCGAGCGGCTTGAAGCCAAATTGGAGCGCCACAATGGGCAGCTCATGCGCGCCGCGGTCGAATTGGCGAAAGATTGGCGCACCGACAAATATCTCCGCAATCTGGAAGCCCTGATGATTGTTGCCGACAAGGACATCACTTTGATCCTGACCGGAAACGGTGATGTATTGGAACCTAACGAAGGCATTGCTGCGATCGGATCGGGAGGGAACTTCGCTCTCTCCGCCGCTCGGGCCTTGATGGACTATGAGAAAAATGCCCAAAAATTGGCGAGAAAGGCAATGGAAATCGCGGCAGAAATCTGCGTCTATACAAATGATCAAGTTACCATTGAAACACTCGACAGCGAAACTTGATCCCAGTCCTACCCCCCTCAATGATGAATGAAGAGAAAAAAACATGCAGGCGAACCTGACCCCAAAAGCTATTGTAAAGGCGTTGGACGAACATATTATCGGTCAGCAAGATGCGAAACGGGCTGTCGCCGTCGCCCTAAGAAACCGCTGGCGCAGACAGAGATTGCCCGCGGAACTTCGCGAAGAAGTTACGCCCAAGAATATTCTCATGATTGGCCCCACCGGGTGTGGCAAAACCGAGATTTCCAGACGCCTGGCCAAGCTTGCAGATGCGCCATTTATCAAAGTGGAAGCGACCAAATTCACCGAGGTTGGATATGTCGGCCGCGACGTTGAACAAATCGCTCGTGATCTCGCAGAGGAGGCGGTCCGCTTGGAGCGTGAGCGCCGGAGGTTGGCTGTGCATGACGCAGCAGCTGAAGCTGCCATGAAACGGTTGCTTGATGTGTTATGTGGCGAAAATGCCAGTGAAGCCACCCGGGAGAGCTTTCGCCAGCGGGTTGTCGACGATCATATGAATGACACCGAAATCGAAATCGAAGTCGAAGACACGCCCAATATGCCAATGGATGTGCCCGGGATGAATGGTCAGATGGGTATGATCAATTTGTCGGACATGATGGGGAAAGCCTTTAACCAGAACCAATTGAAACGCAGGAAAATGCGCGTAGCCGATGCGTGGGACAAGCTCGTCGAAGAAGAATCGGACAAGCGTCTGGATGATGATGACATTTCACGTTCAGCCATCACCGATGCAGAGTCCAACGGCATTGTTTTCCTGGATGAAATCGACAAAATCGCGGTAAGCGATGTGCGAGGCGGATCGGTCAGCCGCGAAGGCGTACAGCGCGATCTTTTGCCGTTGATCGAGGGAACGACTGTTGCGACAAAATATGGCCCGATGAAAACAGACCATATCCTGTTCATTGCATCGGGTGCCTTTTCGATATCGAAGCCCAGCGACATGCTACCTGAACTGCAAGGACGCCTGCCCATCCGAGTAGAGCTTCGGGCTTTGACCGAAGCAGACTTCGTCCGGATTTTGACGGAAACCAAAGCAAATTTGCCGGTTCAATATGTCGCGCTTCTCGGCACTGAAGAGGTCACGATCGATATTACAGCAGGTGCGATCAAGAAGCTTGCTGAAATTGCTGCCAGTGTAAACGAGACTGTCGAGAATATCGGCGCCCGTCGATTGCAGACAGTTATGGAAAAACTGCTTGAAGACATAAGTTTCGAGGCCGAGGATCGTGCCGGGGAAAATATTACCGTTGATGAAGCTTATGTAGAGCAACAACTGTCGGAAGTTGCAAAAGATACCGACCTGTCCAAATATGTTTTGTAATGTTAGTATCGGAATATCGATGATTCATAGTGGAATTTTTTCGGATCTGTAACGGAATGCCGTTTGGCCACGAACTGCTGCAGAACCAGTTAAATGGAGCCTTTCATGAGCAGAACATCCCTATTTTTGACGTCCGTTGCCGCAATCGCACTGACAGCCTGTTCCGAGACACCGCCTGAGGCAGAATCCGAAGTTGCAGAAGCGGCCGAGAGCGCGCCCGAGATGGTCGTCGCGCCGATCACAGAAATCGAAAGCATAGACGAAGGCCTCGCCGTAGGAGCGAGGGTTCCCTTGACGGCCAAATTGCTGACCAAATCTGGCGAAACAACGCTCGGTCAAATCCTCGAAGATGGCCCTGCCCTGATAGTATTTACTCGTTCGGTGGAATGGTGCCCCTATTGTCAGACCCAATTGAAATCCATCAATGCCATCGTCGATGATTTGAAGGGTCTTGGTTATAATCTCTATGGCCTGAGCTATGATAGCCCGGAACAGCAGGATCGTTTTGCCAAGAACCAGATGCTAAAATATCAGATGCTGTCCGACCAACCATCGTCGGTTATTGACGCCTTTGATCTCCGCGATCCGCAATATACCGAAGGCCGCGCCGCTGGTGTGCCATATGCTTCAGTGTTCCTGATCGACAAAGACGGCAAGGTTGTCGCCAAATCCGTGTCGGGAGACTATAAAAAGCGGCCAACCAACGAACAGATTTTAGCTCTGGCCAAATCTATCTAGTTAGATGCAGCAACTGCCTTGGCTTCGGGCGTCGCCTGATTATCATTGGCGGCCAGTTTTTTGGATTCCGGCAAGACCACCAGCTTCCATTTCTTACTATCATCGAGATATTTGACGGCAAGCGCCTGCACCTCTTCGGGAGTGATAACCGTATAGTCACTAAGCAGGCTTCGTAGCGCAATAAACTTCTGCGGATTGTAGCTTGCCCCTTCCATTTGGCTCATCCAGAAACTGTTGCCGCTGCTCGCCCGGGAGATCAACTGGCGCAAGGGCTCAACCACCCGCTGCAATTCATCAGCGCTTACGGGATTGTCCCGCAGATCCTTCGCAATCAATTCCACAACATTATAAAACCGGTCAATATTGTCCGGTGTTAACTGGCTTTGTGCGCCAATATAACCACCAGAATTGAACTCCACTGGCCAACTGTTGACCACCTGCGGGCTATAGCTTGCGCCCTGCTGGGAGCGGAGGATTTCAAATAGACGGTCGTTGAAAATGGACACGAGGACTTCCAACCGTCGACTTTCTTGAACTTTGGCAAGCCCGCCACCAGTAGGCCAAGCAACCATGGCTGCTGCCCGTTCACCATCTCCTTTGTGAACCAGGACTTCCGGACCAGCCTGCGGTTTTGGGAAATTCGGCGACGTTGCGCCGGGCTGGATGCTCAGCGCTTTGCGTTGTTTCAATGCACCAAAAGTTTTCAGTATGGATTCAACAGCCTCATCGCGGTCAAAGTCACCGAACAGCATCAGTTCAACCGGCCCACTTTTGAGAATAGGTTTCCAGAACCTCTTGAAATTCTTCGCCGTCAGCTGTTCAAAATCTTCCTTGTCCGGGGTTTTCCATCTTGGGTCCTTCCCACGAACCAGCCATTCCAGGTCTCGTTCCAAAACCGCCTGCGGTGATGCCGAAAAACTATCATAGCTGATTAAGGAAGCGGCCTTGCTGCGGACCACGGGAGCCGAATCCCAGCGAGGAAATGCCAGCTTTGCCGCAATCAAATGCAATTGATCTTCAAGATCCGACGGTCTTGTGTCGGCCGTAATTTCGAAAGCATCATTATCGATCCCGAACCCCAAGCCGATCCGCCTGCCCGTCGTGATCTTATCGAGATCATCCTGTCCGAGATCGTCGACACCGCTAGCCATTAAGGCGAGAGCACCGGACCATGCCAGAGACTCGCGCGTCGGTGACAATCCGCTATAGCCCGAACCGAAACGCGCATTGACCATGATCTTGTTACGCTCTGCTTTGTTGGGGAACAACAAGACCCGAACGCCATTTTCAAGCTCTAGCTGCTCTATGTCGAAGCGCTCGATGGTCTTGGATGATTTAATGGCTCCTTTCGAACCAATTTTTTTCAAAGCATCAAAACCGATATCCGATTGCACAACACGCACATCATTTGCCGCGACAACCTGTTTACGCAGAGCCTTAGCCAGTCTGCTTTTCCCATCCGCAATAACATTCGGAGAGGTCAGCAAGGCTCGGGTAGAGACACCTGTAAATTGTTTCTGCGTGGATTGAAGCAGCCTTTCCGGTGTGTAGAGACCTCGCATCGCGCGAAAAACATCGAGCGCTACCTGAGGTGTTGCGACGGTCTCACGGATATCCACGGCATGAACAATGTCATCAGCCTGTTTTCGCGCAGCTTCGGTTTGATAGCTTTCGACACCAATCGCGAGAGCTGCATCAAATTCGGCAATTTCTCGGGCAATGTCGACTTCAGACGGCGCTAAAGTCGTCGCATCTGCGATGACCCCGCGCACATCTTTGAGCGCTGCCTCCCAGTCGTCGCCAAGCGGTATAATACTGACGAAGGTTCCATCTATCGAACGGCTGACATCATCCTGCCCTACGCTGGCCTGCAAATAGCTACCACCGGCCCGCGCCCGGGCTTCCAGTCGGCGATTGATCAATTGTAACGCCAGAAGGTCGATCAATATTTGTTGATTATAAGCAATCGTATCTTCGACCTGCTCCCAAGGCCTTGCAATGACCATAGAAACGAATTGCGGCAATGTTGGCTCGATAACCACCCGACTGATATCAGCGGTATCTTCCGGTGCGCCAAAGTCGGGAATTTTGCCGGCTTCGCCCTTGCCCTGCCATTGAGCGAAATGCTTTTTAAGCAGCTCTTCAAACAATGCCGGATCACCATCGCCTGCAACAACTATCACGGCCTGCTCGGGACGGTACCAGCGTTGATGAAACAATTGCAGCATCTTTGGCGTGGCAGCGCTCAACGTTTCTGGCGTTCCAATCGGGGCCCGGTTGGCCAATCTCTGCCCCGCAAAAAACAATTCTCGCGTCGCATTTTGCACTTTGGATTGCGGACCTGCACGCTCTCGCAACTCAGCAAGCACGACCGGACGTTCCGCATTCACAGCTTTGGTGCTCAAGCCAGGAGAGCTCACCATGCCGGACAATATTTTCATACTCTCGTCGAGGCTGCTCCGGCTGGCATTGGGAAGATCCAATTTATATACCGTCTGCGTCGGTGTCGTTTCGGCATTGCTGTCGCTTCCGAAGGTCGCGCCCAATCTCTGCCAGACCCGCTTCGCTTCTCCATCGGGTACATGGGTAGACCCTCGAAAGGTCAGATGTTCCATAAAATGAGCGAAGCCTTGCTCTTCCTCGGTTTCCATTAGCGAGCCCACATCCAGTCGCAATCGGATCGACACCTGTCCAGGCGGCACTCCGTTGCGTTTGACTGCATAGCGCATGCCATTGTCCAGTTCGCCAAATGTCCAACTCTTGTCGACCGGAACATCGCTGTTTTTATAAAGCCAGGGCAAAGGATCATCGCTTTGAGCATCTTCTGCCATGGCCGTGCCGGGAATCGCTAACAGACAAGCTGGCAGCAAGAGAGCCAAACGGGGAAACAAACGGGAAAATGATAATTTCATGTCGGAGATATAAGCAGGCCCAATCTTACTGGCCAGTGAATATTCCCGACATTCTTTGTTCCCATTGTTGATGAGGTATGTTTAGCCCTTGATCGCTCCGCATATAATCGCCAGATAACAACCATGCTCATTGAAACAGAAAAAACACCAAACCCTTCCACTCTCAAATTTTTGTTGGGGCAGACGGTGATGGCCGACGGCACCCGCGATTTTGCGTCGCCGGAAGATGCAGAAATATCACCGCTAGCAGAAGCCTTGTTCACGCTCGGTGATGTCACCGGTGTTTTCTTCGGTTCTGATTTTATCTCGGTAACCTGCGGCCCGGGCGCCGACTGGGGAGACCAGAAACCCCAGATCCTGAGTATTTTGCTCGATCATTTCTCTGCTGGATTGCCCCTTTTCAAACCCGGCAGCGCCGGTGAAATTGTCGTACCGCCCGAAGAAGAGGTGCATGACAACCCGGAAGATGCCGATATCGTTTCACAAATCAAAGAATTGATAGAGACCAGAGTGCGCCCGGCTGTTGCCAATGATGGTGGCGATATCATCTATCGCGGCTTCAACGAAGGCATCGTATTCCTAAAGATGCAGGGCGCCTGTGCAGGATGTCCCTCCTCAACGGCAACGTTGAAACATGGCATTGAATCGCTGCTGAAACATTATGTTCCAGAGGTCACTGAAGTCCGGGCTGCTTAGGCTCAAGCAAATAAAGGCAGATCAATGAATTCTCCCCTGGGTCAAGCGGCACTAGACCAGCTTTTTGTCGAAGCACGCACCTATAACGGCTATCAAGACAAGCCCGTATCCGTGGAACAGCTTCATGCCATCTGGAACCTGCTGAAAATGGGGCCAACCAGCGCCAATATGCTGCCCGCCCGACTCATCTGGTGCCACAGCCAGCAATCCCGGGATAAGCTTGCTGCGCTGACGGCAGAGGCCAATCAAGACAAGATCCGCCAGGCGCCGGTCGCTGTCATCATTGGATCCGATCAGGAATTCCATGAACATCTTCCGGAGCTCTTCCCTCACGCCGACGCAAAAAGCTGGTTTGCGGGGGATCCGGAAGCGCGCAAGGTCCATGCGCTCCGCAACAGTTCTCTTCAGGGCGGATATTTTATCTTGGCCGCCCGCGCGCTTGGCCTTGATACCGGCCCTATGTCGGGTTTTGACAATGATGCGGTCGATCAAGCATTTTTTGGCGATCAACCCAATATCAAATCCAACTTCATTTCAACATTGGGCTATGGCGATCCGGCGACAATTTTTGAACGCAGCCCTCGCCCGGAATTTGATAAATTCAACAGCTTGATTTGACGGCTGATGGCCGAACGCCTTCTTGCAATTGATACGGCCACAGTCGCATGTTCGGTTGCCCTATTTGAAGACGGTGTCCTGATCGCGTCCAACTATGCCGAAATCGGACGTGGACACGCGGAAAAACTGATTCCCGCGATTGCAGGACTTCCCGATTGTGGCAAAGCCAAAAAGATCCTGGTAAATTGCGGTCCCGGTAGTTTTACGGGCGTGCGCATTGGTATCTCCGCAGCAAAAGCCCTGGCTCTGGCCTGGGATGCAGAAATTCACGGCTTTTCTTGCCTAGCTTTGGTAGCGGCACAAGCAGGCAAATATTACGAGTCAGAACGCCCTGTCTGCGTTGCAATGCTGGCGGGTCATGGCGAGTATTTTCTCCAGAATTTTGATGCCAGCGGCAAACCCCTCCATCCCATGGCGACGCTAACGCCGGAACAAGCGGCGAAGCAGGTCGAGGCCGATTTTATCGCAGGTTCGGCAGCAACAGCATTGGCAGCCATGGTTGATGCCGCTGCCCACCTACCATTATTACCAAACGCAGCCGATATCTCGTTACTGAGCGATGATATGAAGCAATTGGAAACCAAACCAATCTATGGGCGCAAGCCAGACGCCCAACCAGCGAAAGCCGGTTGATTCATGGCCAGTCGTCAAAACCCTTGGGATGGTCTTGGGCTCGGTCCGATTGACATACGGTCGGGAGACCTCGCTGACTTAAAAGATGTGATGCGGGTAATGAAAGACGCCTTTCCCGAAACTTACGGGGAAGCATGGAACCACCATCAATGCAGATCCATGCTTTGTATGCCCAGCGCCAAGCTTTTGATAGCCTTGCAGGCAAACACGGTTTGCGGATTTGTGATCAGCCGACAGGCCGCGGATGAGGAGGAACTCTTGATGATCGCCGTTTCTTCAACATTCCAGGGGCGGGGCATTGGGTATTTGTTGCTAGAACATATGTTGAAAGATGCCAGAGCAGCTGATGTTGCTGCTGTTTTTCTCGAAATGAGAGCGAATAATCCGGCTGAAAAGCTCTATACCCAATTCGGATTTCACCAGATAGGGGTACGAAAAGCCTATTATACAGGTGCGAATTTGGAAAAGTTCGATGCCATTACTTACAAAACCATCTTAACTTGAAGATATTTTACCAAAAACAGCCTCAGCTTGACGGTTGCGGCCAGCGTTGGTTCGTGTAATTAGCGGAGCGCTAAAAATAGCAATACCATAACAATGGTCGCACAAAGGTAAAACATATGACAGAGGAAGAAATTGCTCTGAATGAGACGTTGATCACGCTCACTTCAGACATAGTTGCAGCACATGTTAGCAACAATAGCGTTGCAGTATCTGATTTGCCGCTGATTATCAGTGGTGTACATGGCGCTCTTGCGAGCCTTTCTGGAAAGGCCGCCGAACAGGCCCGCCCTGATCCCGCCGTTCCCATCAAAGCATCAATCAAGCCAGATTATGTGGTCTGTCTAGAGGATGGAAAAAAGCTCAAAATGCTAAAACGCCACCTCATGACTCACTATGGTATGACGCCGGAAGATTATCGCGCAAAATGGGGCCTGCCCAACGACTATCCTATGGTCGCGCCCAATTATGCAGAAAAGCGGCGTCAGCTTGCCAAGGCCATCGGCCTGGGCAAGAAAAGAGGCAAAAGGAAATAGCACAGGCACTTGATATGTGGAATTTGGGAAATTGCGGTCACACGGCCGCAATTTTCTCTTTCCAATACCCGGCTCTCGGCATAGAGTCTGCTCCAGCGTGACGGAAAGGGTTTATGCCACAAAAAATTGATCTTGAAGCCTTATGCGCCGAAAAGGGACTGCGCATCACCGACCAGCGTCGAGTGATCGCGCGCGTAATTTCAGATGCCGAAGATCATCCGGACGTTGAAACGCTTCATGAACGGTCTTCTGCTGTTGACCCGCGCATATCTATTGCAACGGTTTACCGCACGGTTAGATTGTTTGAAGAAGCTGGAATATTGGACCGTCACGATTTTGGCGATGGTCGAGCACGATATGAAGCTGTTCCTGAAGCGCATCACGATCATTTGATCGATGTCGAAACCGGAAAAGTTATAGAGTTTGTTGATCCCGAGCTTGAAGCCCTGCAAAAGCAAATTGCAGAAAAGCTGGGCTATCGGCTGGTAGACCACCGCATGGAGCTTTATGGCGTATCTCTCGCCAGAAAAGTCTAACGTGCCCAACCCCGATCCGGATGCGCGGCCTTGTGATACTCAGCCTATGGCTTATCGGCTTTGGAACGGGGCCACTCCAATCGGTTATTTGAGATTCGCACTGCGCATTTCTTTGCTGATCACAGCGCTGGTTGCGTGCATACCATTTTACTATATTTGGCGGATTCTGGGTTTGTCCAACCCGTGGCCCCGAACATTCCTCAAGATCGCGGCTTTTGCCTGCGGCGCTCGGGTCAAGATCATCGGCACCCCCATAAAGCGGGATGTTTTCTTCATTTCCAATCATCTGTCTTGGGTCGATATCGCGATTCTGGGTGGCCATAGTGGAACGGCATTTGTGTCCAAGGAAGAAATAGGGAACTGGCCAATCATTGGCTGGCTCTGCCGGCTTAACGATACGGTCTTTGTGTCACGATCCGACCGCATGGGCATTGCGCAGCAAATCAACCAGTTGAGAGATGCCTTGGAGGAAACTTGGGCGATTACCATTTTTCCAGAAGGCACCACGACTGACGGATCTACGCTTTTGCCGTTCAAAGCGCCGCTGCTGAAAGTGTTGGAGCCTCCCCCACCGGGTATTTTGGTACAACCGATATTTCTGAACTACGGGAAAAATGCATATGAAATTGGATGGACCGGCGAAGAAACTGCAAAATCCAATGCTTGGCGCCTGCTGACTCGTCCCGGCAGTTTTCTGGTCGAGGTTCATTTTCTCGAGCCTTTTGATCCCGACCATTATTCCTGCCGAAAAGATATTGCCGCCGAAGCCAGACGACTGATCGCCGAACCGCTTTCAGCTTCCCTGGGAGGAAAACCCATTGTATAGGCGCGCGCTATGACAAAAGTCGATCCCAAAAAATTCCATATCAAATCCTTTGGCTGCCAGATGAACGTCTATGATGGCGAGCGCATGTCTGAATTGCTTGTCGATCAAGGCATGAGCGCCGCCCGAAATGGCGCCGAAGCCGATCTTGTCGTGCTGAACACCTGTCATATTCGGGAGAAGGCTGTCGATAAAGTCTATTCCGATATTGGCCGCCTGCGCAGAAAAGACGGCTCAAGCCCTATGATTGCGGTCGCCGGTTGTATTGCCCAGGCTGAAGGCAAAGAAATTTCTCGCCGGGCACCGAGCGTTGATATTGTGGTGGGACCACAGGCCTATCACCGACTGCCCGAACTGATGGAGACCGCAAAATCTGGCAAAAAAGCACTCGATACGGACATGCCGGCCATTTCGAAGTTTGACGTCCTGCCGTCCCGCGGGAAACAGGCGCGCCCAACCGCTTTTCTGACGGTTCAAGAAGGCTGCGACAAATTTTGCACCTATTGTGTCGTGCCCTACACGCGCGGCGCAGAAATATCTCGCCCATGGTCTGACCTTGTTGATGAAGCCAAGGCTCTTGTCGATGGCGGCGCGCGCGAAATCACGCTGCTCGGTCAAAATGTCAACGCATGGACCGGTGATGACGAGAAAGGACAGCATCAAGGACTTGATGGCTTGATCCGAGCGCTGGACAAGATTTCGGGTCTGAAACGCATCCGCTACATGACCAGCCACCCCAATGACATGACCGATGGGTTGATTGCAGCACATGGCGATGTTGAAAAGCTTATGCCTTTTCTCCATTTGCCCGTGCAATCCGGCAGCGATCGCATTCTCAAAGCAATGAACCGATCACATAGCGCACAAAGCTATCTCACGATCCTGGAGAAGATGCGCAAATTGCGGCCGGACGTGGCTCTTTCGGGCGATTTCATCGTTGGCTTCCCCGGGGAAACCGATCAGGATTTTGAAGAAACATTACAAATTGTCAGAGATGCCAATTATGCGATGGCCTTTTCCTTCAAATATTCCCCCCGTCCGGGCACGCCAGCTGCGGGAATGGACGAGCAGATCGCACCCGAAGTTATGGACGAACGGTTGCAGAGATTGCAGGCTTTGCTCAACGAACAACAATATGCATTCAATCAAGACACCATCGGTCGCACCACCAATATTCTATTGGAACGCGAGGGTAAGCTTGATGGCCAGTTGATCGGCAAGACGCCATGGCTACAATCGGCCCATATCATTTCGCCTGATCTAAAAATTGGCGATATGGTTGAAGTCGAAATTACCAAAGCCGGGCCCAACAGCATAACCGGTCAGGTCAAGGAAAGAATGGCAGCCTGATGGTTCAAAAAACAAAGACAGGCACGACCGAAAATCTGACCAAACTCGACCTGGAATTCGAAGACCCCCAAATTCTAGCCAGTCTTTTCGGTGAATATGATCGAAATATTGTCACGATCGAAAGCCGGCTCGGTGTTTATATCGCCGCGCGCGGAACGAAATTGAAAATCGAGGGACATGAAGAAGCTGTATCTCAGGCCAGCGCGGTGCTGACGGGCATATACAACCGGCTAGAACAAGGCCAGGAAATCGATACTGGAGCGGTCGAAGCTATTATTGCCATGGCTGTGGACCCACGTATTGCCAAGGTCGCGAAACAATCCCGACCAGATGATGGCAATCAAAAAAGCGATGTCGCCGATGCGCCTAAGGTGATGATCCGAACGCGCAAAAAAACTATTTTTCCGCGTTCGGTCCGGCAGGCCCATTATATGGAAGCTCTCGCCCGCGACGATATGATTTTCGCGCTGGGACCAGCAGGCACCGGGAAAACCTATGTAGCCGTGGCACAGGCTGTATCCCAACTCGTAAGCGGCTCTGTCGATCGCTTGATATTGTCGCGCCCCGCGGTTGAAGCCGGCGAAAAAATCGGCTTCTTGCCTGGTGATCTGAAGGAAAAAGTCGATCCATTTTTGCGCCCTCTTTATGATGCGCTTTACGACACGCTTCCCGCAGAGCAGGTGGAACGGCGCATTGAGAGCGGCGAAATCGAGATCGCCCCCATCGCGTTCATGCGCGGGCGGACGCTATCCGACGCCTTTGTCATCCTCGATGAAGCGCAGAACACCACTGCCGCACAGATGAAAATGTTTCTCACCCGCTTTGGTATGAACAGCAGAATGGTGATTTGCGGAGACCCGAAACAGGTCGATCTTCCCAGGGAAGCCACGTCCGGCCTCGCTGATGCGGTCTCGAAATTGCAGGACATAGAGAAGGTAAGCGTCGTAAAATTTGGCGCCAGCGATGTTGTTCGCCATCCTTTGGTCGGAAAAATCGTTGAAGCCTATGAAGGCAAAGATGCTGCAGACTGAGCTGACCGCGTCTCCCGAATGGGAAAATCAAGAAGATTGGACAGACTTGGCTGCACGCTCTGCATCGGCCGCATTCAATGCCTCGCCCCATGCTGGTCTGTTGTCCGGAAGTTTTTCCCTCGAACTTAGTGTGAAGCTTTCCGACAATGCCGAAGTCCACTCTTTGAACAAGGCCTATCGCGGCAAGGACAAGCCAACCAACGTTTTATCCTTTCCTCAAGTACAGGCAGATTTGCTTGAAACATTGGCAAATACAGATGATGGAGAAGCTTTGCTGGGCGACATTATCCTGGCTTTTGAAACATGCCATGACGAAGCGAGCCAGAAGACCATTCCTTTTTCCGATCACGTCTCACATTTGATTGTGCACGGGACCTTGCATTTGCTAGGATATGATCATGAGAATAATGCCGAAGCCGCGCATATGGAACAATGCGAGACAAACGCATTGGCAACATTGGGGATTGCCAACCCCTACGCAGAAACAACGCAGAGTGAGTGAACAAAAAATAGAATGAACGACGCAGAAGATGATAATGGCACGGTCCGTAACAACGGCCAATCCAAGGAAGATGACGAGCCCGGGCGAATATGGCGGAGCCTGAAGGCTCTGCTTTTCGGCAATTCAGACGACAATAGCCTGCGCGCGCAGATCGAAGAAGTCATCGATGATCACGAAAACGACGCCGAGACCGATCCAAAAGGCAATCCGGATCTTTCCTCTCTAGAATTGGAAATGTTGCGCAACATGCTTCACTTCAGTGAGCATCGAGTCGATGACATTGCCGTACCCCGCGCCGATATGATCGCCATCGAAGCAAGTGCTCCGTTCAGCGATTTCGTGGATATTTTCTCCGAGCATGGCCACAGCCGTATCCCGGTCTATCGGGAAAATCTCGACGACATTATTGGCATGATACATATCAAAGATATTTTTGCGATCGTCGCCAAAGGCGGTAAGTTCCCTGACGACATCACCCCATTTTTGCGGCAACCCCGCTTCGTTCCGGAATCTATGGGCGTATTGGATCTGCTGGCGGAAATGCGCGCTACTCGCACCCATTTGGCCATTATCTTCGACGAGTATAATGGCACTGAAGGCCTCGTTACGATTGAGGATATTGTCGAAGAAATTACCGGCGAAATTGAAGACGAACATGATGATGAACCGGTGCCGATGCTGGTCAAGCTGGACGATGGCATTTGGGAAGCAGATGCGCGGGCTGAACTGGATGATGTTGGCGATGCCATTGATCCGGCGCTCGAGAAAATTGATGAAGATGTCGATACGATCGGCGGATTGTGCTTTGTACTCGCCGGACATATTCCAACGGTCGGCGAAAAACTGGAGCATCCGAGCGGCTGGATTTTAGAGATTACGGATGCCGATGATCGCCGCGTGACCAAGTTGCGCTTGCATCCACCTGCCCGAGCCCACAATTCGGAAGACTAGTTTCCAGCCAGTTTCTTTGCCCGATCCCGCCAATTTTGAGCCAGAACGGGGTTCTGCGACAGAGCATTGAGGTCCGCCGCCCTGCCCTTGTGCTTTCCACCAATGATCAAATCAAAGACCCGATCAAGCGGCCAATCAGGCAAGGGCCGATCCACTTGGATCAGATCATCTCCTGCCTTTATCAAGCCTTCCTCCAAAACACGGAAATAGCTCCCTGACTTGCCAGTTTGCACCACGGTTTTCAGAACATCCGTTTTTCCGAACCGGTGATTGAGCTTCCAACAAGGTTGACGCGCGTGGCTGCATTCCACGAGCGCTTCTCCCACCCGGAAAATATCGCCTAGACATAAGCGCGCCTCGGTCAGTCCCGTACAACTGAAATTTTCTCCGAATGCCCCCGGTTGATCAAGAATATCAACATCGGGATATCTTTTTTTCCAATAAGCATAATGTTCAATCGGATAGAGGTGAACAGCCTTATCGCGTCCCCCATGGTGCACCGGGTCCGCAACTTTATTACCGTCCAGACCTTCAAAACGCAGCATCACGGAACCATTGCTTCCATTCTTGGCAATTGCGCTCAATTCACCATCATCTCCAAAGGGTTTGGGCGTACCAATAAGGAGCTGTTTCAACTGGGTTTGGATCATTGTCGACAGCTAGCCGACCAAGTTCATATTGGCAATTCCGTCTTGATTATGCTTCAAGGCCCGAATGGAAATCAGCGACCTTCGCATTGCCCTTTACAGCGGCAATTATAACTTTGTCCGCGATGGTGCCAACCAGGCCCTAAATCGTCTGGTGGACTATTTGCTGCGTCAGGGCGCAGCTGTTCGGGTCTACTCACCCACAACCGATACACCGGCGTTTGAACCGACTGGAGATCTTATCAGCGTGCCGTCCGTCGCATTCCCGGGACGCGGAGAGTATCGTTTCCCCACCCGGATTTCGAGCGATGTGCGAAATGACCTGGCCGAGTTCAAACCGAACATCATGCAGATATCCAGTCCCGACCGGGTTGGACATAAAATGGTATCTTGGGCGCGGCGCCAAGACATTCCCATTCTGGCTTCTGTACACACGCGGTTCGAGACCTATCCGCGCTACTATAATCTGGCATTTTTGGAACCGGTTATAGAGGCAATATTGCGTCGCTTATATCGACGGTGCGACGCTTTGGTTGCGCCTTCTGAATCGATGGCCCAGGTGCTGCGCGATCAGCGGATGAACTATGATGTTGGGATTTGGTCACGCGGTGTAGACCGGGAAACCTTCAATTCCAACCGCCGTGATTTGGAGTGGCGCCAATCCTTTGGCATTGAAGATGATGTTCCGGTGATCGGTTTCCTGGGACGCTTGGTGATGGAAAAGGGTCTCGATGTTTTTTCAGACGCTATAGACGAACTGAAACGGCGCAAGGTCGCTCATAAAGTGCTCATCATAGGCGAAGGCCCTGCCCAGCAATGGTTTGAAGAGAGAATTCCTGGTGCCATTTTCGCCGGCTTTCAGCAAGGTAGCGATCTTGGTCGGGCGGTTGCCAGCATGGATATGTTGTTCAATCCATCCGTTACCGAGACCTTTGGCAATGTAACACTTGAAGCAATGGCCTGCGGATTACCGGTCGTCGCCGCAAAAGCCACTGGTAGTCAAAGCCTGGTGAAAGACAATGACTCCGGAAAATTGATCACGCCTGGCGCCATTCGTGCCTTTGCCGATGCGTTGCAGCTCTATTGCGAAAATCTCGACATCCGAAACGCCCACGGCTTGGCTGGTGAAAAGCGTGCTGAAGAATTCAGCTGGGATCAGATCAATGATGTGGTTGCCCAGACTTATATGCGACTGGTCCGCCAACGGCAGGCTGGCCATAGCCCCATCAAGCAAAACACCGTGCGCTAGACATGCAAGGTCTGTTTGACGAAAAAGATCAGCATGATGGACATTCGGACAATTCTCCAAATTCGCCTTTGGCCGACCGGCTCCGGCCCCGCCGATTAAGCGACGTCATCGGGCAGGATCACCTGGTTGGTGAAAATGGTACAATAGGTCGTATGGTCGCGGCAGGAAGGCTTTCCTCGATCGTCCTATGGGGGCCTCCGGGCACCGGAAAAACCAGTCTTGCACGGCTGTTGGCCGACCAGACAGACCTCCACTATAAAGCCATTTCAGCTGTTTTTTCAGGCGTAGCAGAACTGAAAAAAGTTTTTGCCGAAGCTGACATGCGGTTTCAGTCCGGTAAGGCAACCCTGCTCTTTGTCGACGAGATTCACCGGTTTAACCGTTCCCAGCAAGACAGCTTTCTGCCTTATGTCGAGAAGGGCACAGTGGTTCTGGTCGGCGCCACGACCGAGAACCCATCATTCGAACTTAACGCCGCCCTGCTCAGCAGAGCCCAGGTTCTCATCCTCAACCGGCTAGATACAATGGCGCTTGGCGAACTGCTGGAAAAAGCGGAAAAGCTCGAAGGAATATCCTTGCCACTAACCGCCGAGTCCAGAGAAGCCTTGGTCGCCAGCGCCGACGGTGATGGACGGTTTCTGCTCAATCAGGCGGAGACACTGCTTTCCCTCAACATAGCGGACCCGCTCGATCCATCACAACTCGCGAAAATTCTCCATCGCCGGATGGCGGTTTATGACAAAGACCGGGAGGGCCACTATAATCTGATCTCGGCACTGCACAAAGCAATGCGGGGATCTGATCCACAGGCCTCCCTCTACTATCTGGCGAGAATGTTGGTTGCTGGCGAACAGCCGCTTTTCCTGCTGCGCCGGATCGTTCGTTTTGCCAGCGAAGATATCGGAATGGCCGATCCACAGGCCCTCGTACAAGCCCTTGCTGCGAAGCAAGCCTATGAGTTTCTAGGAAGCCCGGAAGGCGAACTGGCGATCGTGCAGGCGTGTCTCTATTGCGCCACGGCCCCCAAGTCCAACGCCGCCTATAAGGCCCAGAAAGCGGCATGGAAATCAGCTAAAATTACCGGTTCGCTAATGCCACCGCAAAATATTCTCAATGCTCCGACCAAGTTGATGAAGGACATCGGCTATGGAAAAGACTATAGCTATGATCACGGTACGGACGACGGTTTCTCCGGCGATAATTATTGGCCGGACGAAATGCTAGCCGAACAATATTATCAACCCGTGGATCGAGGTTTTGAACATAAAATCCGAGAGAGACTGGACTATTGGGAGAAATTGCGTGCTGAAAAAATGGGTTAATATTGCTATTGTCAGCGCATTAGTTTCTTCTGGCGCAGCGGCCCAAAGCACAGAGCCTAGCCGCTATGACCGAGCGTTGGCGGCTGGTTATAAAGCCCAGTTCATCTGTTCCGGCCTGTGGAATGGCAACAAATCGCTCGCCGCCATCAAAGCCGACGAACTGACGGGAATCTATGACCGGATCGCGGACATTGTGCCTACTCTTGTTGAAGAAATCGACGAAAGTGAACGACAAGTTCGCGTCCGCTTTGCCGAAGACGCTCCCCCCCGCATTGCTATTTGGAACCGCAAGAGCGGCTGCACTTCCATGCCAATCGGCTTTGGCGGTATAAAGATCGGCGCACCGATCAAAGAGCGTGTTTTTCAAGACAATCGCCCGTGGCCGATGGGGGACCAGAATGCGGCGGCAAATGAACATCCAGCCTTTAAATCTGTTGCCAACCGCGCCTTTGCTCCCAAAGCTTTTGGCGGAAAGACCAGCGCTGTTCTGATCATCAAAAATGGTAAAATACTCACCGAGCAATATCAGAAGGGTCTCAACCTGCATACCGCGCAACGGACATGGTCCGTTGCAAAATCCATGGCTGGCACCTTGATAGGCCATTCCGTCCAACAAAAAATGGTCGACGTCCACGCCCCCGTCATGATCCCGGAATGGGAACGATTTGGAGAACCCCGGGTCGCCATGACAATAAATGATTTGATGCGAATGAGCAGCGGACTGGTCAGCGACACAGCCGGCAATCGGACCGATGCTCTCTATATGGGGGGCGCACTCGTCACCGAGCGCGCAACAGGTTGGCCGTTGCTTTTCAAACCGGGAACACGTTTTCGCTATGCCAATAACGATACGTTGCTTGCCATACATGCGGCCCGAGCGGAACATCTCGATCGGAAAGATAAGCTCGGAAACTACATGCCAGAAAAGCATGACTTTGATCCTTTCTCCTTTTTCCAGAAGCTAGGAATGACGCGGACTTACGCCGAGACAGACTGGGATGATAATTATATTCTTTCCAGTCAGGTCTGGACGACAGCACGGGATTTGGGCCGCATGGGTATTCTATATCTCAACAACGGCATGTGGAACGGCGAACGCTTGCTTCCTGAAAACTGGAGAGATTTCGTCAGCACAGCTTCAGGACCACAGCCTGAAGGACGCGCATTGGGATATGGCGCAACATTCTGGTTGATGAACAAGTCAGAATCCATTCCGAAGGATACGTTCGCGGCCATCGGCAATCGCGGACAATATCTCGTGATCATTCCTTCGCTGGACTTAGCAGTTGTCCGCCGCGGTTATGATACAAGAGAGGACCGTTTTGATCTGGAGGCTTTTGTCGATGCGATTGTAGAAGCAAATCGATCATGACCGCTTATCGTGCGGCCGTTTGTACAGCATTGACCGGACCGGACTCCATAGCAATCAAACAGCGAGAGGCCCCTCCCCTGAAACCCGGGCAAGTTCGTGTCGGCATTAAATCGGCAGGCCTGAATTTTCCCGATTTGCTGATGACATACGGTAAATATCAGTTTCGGCCCGATCCGCCTTTTGTCCCGGGTATGGATGCTGCGGGCGACATATTGGAAGTTGCTGCCGACGTCACCCATGTCGCTGTCGGAGATCGCGTTATGGCGGGATCCAAAGGCGGCACCTTCGCCGAGCAACTCGTCACTGTGGCGGAGCAATGCTCACTGCTCCCCGCTGCGCTTTCCTATGAAGATGGCTCCTGTTGGCGCACGGCAGCGGCAACGGCATGGAATGGGTTGATCGAGCGCGGACGCGTTAAAGCTTCAGAGACTGTCTTCATACTCGGCGCTAGTGGCGGTGTTGGCATGGCTGCAGTCAAATTGGCAAAGCTTGAGGGCGCCGTGGTTATCGGTACTGGTTCAACCCCGGAGAAAAGAAACCTTATTCTAAATGCCGGCGCTGACTTTGCATTGGACCCAAAGGACCCGGACTTGGCAAAGCGGGTCAAAGAGCTGACAGAAGGAAAAGGCGCGGATGTCGTTTACGACCCAGTGGGCGGCGACCTGGCCATTGCAGCCACACGATCAATCGCCTTCGGCGGACGATATCTCATCATCGGCTTTGCGAGCGGTACAGTTCCATCTTTTCCCGCCAATCATATTCTGATCAAAACATATGAAATCATAGGCGTGCGAGCGGGTGAGAGCCCCCGGAGAGATCCAGACATGGCAAAGCGTCAGAACATTGCTTTGTCGAAGCTTGCCGACCTGGGGGCCCTGCGCCCTCACATCTCTCACAGGTTCAACTTGGAGGATGTGACGGCAGCGCTGAAAACGCTGGAAAACCGCGAAGTGATCGGGCGCGCCGTCATAAATATCGCACCATAGTCATGATTTTGCATTTCGTTACATTCTGAGACGTCTAATCAAGGCCTCTGCCCTGTAACTTACCCCGCGAAAGTGTTAACGTTTGAAAGAATCGCGATGGGTCATTGCGAAAAACTAACAAAGGGGAACATGAAAATGGATGATTTAAGGATCGGAAATTACGCGCTCGATATGGATATCGCGAGCGACTGGGGGATGAAAATCGTCTCTGCAATATTGATCTGGGTTGTTACTTGGATGGTTGCCAAAGCCGTAAAATGGGCTTTTGCCAAACTGGTCGACAGCATTGCTTTCTTGCAAAGAGACAATGGTGGCGGAGATTCTGTTGGTGGATCGCTTAGTCGCATTGTCAGCTTGCTGGTCTGGCTCTTCGGTTGGATCGCTATCCTTACGGTTTTCGAACTGGATGCGGTTACCGCGCCACTTCAAGCCTTGCTTGATAATGTCATGGGCTTCATTCCGAACATTGTTGGCGCCGGGATCATCTTCTTCGTTGGTTCTATCGTTGCCAAGATTGTCCGTGATCTTGTCACCACTGCTATGCAGACCATTAACTTGGACAAATGGGCCAACAAGGCGGGTGCAGAGCAAGTCACCGGAAACTCTACGATTAGCAGCACAATCGGCACGGTCGTATATGTTCTGATCATCGTTCCGGTTGCCATCGCGGCACTGCAAGCTTTGCAGATCTCGGCCATCAGCGATCCTGCTGTCACCTTGCTTGAAACCATTTTGAGCGCCATTCCGTTGATTATCGGTGCGGCTTTGATCCTCGGCATTGCTTATCTCATCGCCCGTTGGGTTGGCGGCTTGGTCGGGGAACTGCTCCCGGGTCTCGGCGTTGATCGTTCGATTGATGCAATGGACATTTTGCCAGAAGGTAGCACTGCATCTTCAATCATTTCCAAAGTGGTGATGGTTGCAATCATGTTGTTCGCTGCAATCGCAGCAACGCAATTGCTGAACTTCCCGGAACTGACTTCTATTTTGGATAATGTGCTCGACCTTGGTGGACGCGTAATCTTTGGTGGTGTCGTGATCGTGATTGGCTTCTTCATTGCGAACCTGCTGGCGAAACTCATGGGTGACAATGCGCTTGCCGCAACACTGGTGCGTTATGCAGCTTTGCTATTGTTTGCCTTCATGGGCCTTCAGTTCATGGGTGTTGGCGAAGAAATCGTCCAAACAGCGTTTACCGCATTGGTCATTGGTGGAGCTGCAGCAGCAGCCCTCGCCTTTGGTTGGGGTGGACGCAATGTGGCTGGAAAGGTTCTGGAAAACATGACCAGCAACGTTTCAAAGCCAAAGGCACCCGCTGCGCGTAAGCCAGCTGCCAAACCAGCTGCCAAAAAATAGGCTCTGGCCAAATTGATAGAATAAGGGCGGGTCCGATGGGCCTGCCCTTTTCTTTTGCCCAGCGGATCCGCTAGAGCAGACCGGTGCGAAGCTTTTCCCAATTTACCTGTGTCGACTGGTCCGGTGCCAAGACCGAGCGTCCACAAGGTATTGCCACTGCCATCATAGGTCTTGATGGCCCTCCTGCCCTCTTGTCTCCAAGTCCACACTGGTCACGGGCTGATATTGTGGCCTGGCTTTTGGACCTGGCTCAGAAAGAAAAGGACATGTTGATCGGTTTTGATCTGTCCATGTCCTTCCCCTATCTCGACCAAAATTCCTATTTCCCGGGATGGAGCCGAAGCCCGAACCACGCGAAGGCACTTTGGGGCGAGGTGGACACGATATGCAGTAACGATCCCCATCTGACCGTCCACAGCTTGCTAAGTCATGATGAAGCGAGTCGGCATTTTCGTCATAGTCGGGACCATGTCGGTGATCTCTTCACTGGCGGCATAGGACGTTTGCGGGAGGTTGAGCGCTATCAACGCGCCACCGGACAAGCCAATAGCGCCAGTTGCTTCAATCTTGTGGGCGCCGCACAGGTTGGAAAATCTAGCCTTACAGGCATGCGGATGTTGCATCATCTTCAGGGCGCGATTCCGGTCTGGCCTTTTGACCCCGTTCCCGATCATGGCCCCGTCATTGTTGAGATATACACGACCATAGCTGCGCTGGCTGCCGGGCAACCCAAAGGACGAAGCAAGGTGCGGGATCGAAAGGCCCTCAAAAGGGCCCTTGAGCAGCTTAACGCATCCATGCCGACAAAATTGGTACATTATGATGACCATAGCACAGATGCACTTATCACGGCTGCGTGGATGAAGCAGGCAGCCCGCAATCCTGCGCTCTGGAACCCGCCAGCGATGAGCAAATCAATTGCCGAAAAAGAGGGCTGGACCTTTGGCGTGGTTTGACGCTAATAGCGCCCAGCAAATCCAGTGTATGCCGAATTAGCTCAGCTGGTAGAGCAACCGCCTTGTAAGCGGTAGGTCATCCGTTCGAGTCGGATATTCGGCACCACCCAGTCTTCTGCATTTGCGGTCTCCACAGATTCGCCAACACCAAAGGCTAGCTTGGTCGGAAGCCAGTTTTACCGGCTCTCGAAGCACCATGCGGTCGATGAAAGTTGTAGAAGCGCTCCCACCGATCGATTTTGCCCTCCAGATGGACGTCGCCTTTGTCCGATTTCTATTAGCTGGATTTCATGACATCCGTCCATTTTCCGGCGGCCTTGACTTGACCTTTTTCCAAGATGATCAACTGGTCCGAATGTTCCAGCGTTGGTAGCCGGTGACCAATCACAACAACGGTGATGTTGTCGTGCAGCTTGTCTAGCGTATCGCGAATGCGAGCTTCATTCTCAAGATCAAGCGCACTGGTAGCTTCGTCCAATATGATGAGGTCAGGCCGCTGAAGCATTGCCCTTGCCAAGGCGATGCGTTGCTTTTCACCTCCAGACAGGCGCTGGCCGGCATCTCCGACGATGGTTTCCAGCCCTTCGGGCAGGTCGAAAACAAAGTCCGCAGACGCAAATTTCAATGCACTCTTCAGCTCATCATCCGTAGCATTCCCATCGGCCCAAAGCAGATTGCTGCGGATTGTGTCGTGAAACAAAAAAACATCCTGCGGCATATAGGCGACTGACTTCCGCCAATTCAGCCGGTTTGTTTCGTCGAGCAAAATACCGTCAATTTCAATCGTGCCCGTATCCGGGGTCAACAACCCCATGATCAGGTCGGCCAAGGTTGATTTTCCCGAGCCCGATGTTCCCATGATTGCCGTGGTTTTTCGGCTCGGAATCTCGATTGTCATATCACTAAGCGACGGCTGCCCGCGGGTTTTATAGCTGAACGAAACACCAGACAATTTAAGCGATTTGTTGAAACTAATTTTGTCACCGAGATTCTGCGATAACGTCTCTTCCCGCTCGCCACCGGCAGCCCGCATCAAATTATGATAGTTTTCCAAAACTGCGTCGGAATGGAGAATATTGTTGATTTGGCTTTGCATCTCACGGATCTGCGGCGAGAGCCGAGAAAATATCAAAACCAAAATGAGCAGTGTAGGCAAGGAGAGATCGAAAGATGTAACCCCGATATAGAGAAGCATCACCATGAACAGGCTAACCAAAATTTGAAAAATAAAGGTCATTGCCGCGTTCAATTGGGCGAACTGCAATGTGCGATGTCGCAACGCACTACGAATTTTTATCATCAACTGGCTTTGACGCCCTTCACTTCTCAGGATTTTGATCAGCTTGATCCCAGCCAGGCCTTCCTCAACCGTCTGTTGAACCTTGCGGTTTGCTACACTCAGCCGTTTTCCCTGATCATGGGCAAGGGAATGCTGCCGCCGCATGGCAAAGAAAAGCCCTGCTCCCAAAGCAAGCGCAGCCAAAGTCAGCGGAAAGGAGAGGCTGAAAGCGACGAGGATATAGGCCGTGATCGAGAACGCGGAAATAATGAAGCGAACGGAAAACAGCAGAGCAGATCCCAGACGATTTATCTCATTTACCAACAAATTGGACATGTCTGATTTTTTCTGCGCGGTCAGCCATTCCCAGCGCGCTTCGAGTATCGCATCAAAACTTCTTGTGCGAAGGTCGTCCAGCAATTCCAGTCGGAAGCGTTCGGAAACGATAGTTTGGCTATACGAGATCAAAGCCCGCACTATATTGAGGGCCAGAAATGCACTCAAAAGCCCGACAAGCGTGATGGGGATGCCGACAAATGACAGGCCTTTAACGATGACCTCCACGATTCCAGTAGCTTCGGCTTGGGACTGCTGCAGCGCGCCCAGAAGCGGAACCAGGAGGATAATCCCGATTCCCTGAGTAATACTGGAAAGGAACAGAAGGGACGCGAAAAATAGCGACCGGGATCGCGAAAATCGCCACATCATCTCTAAATATGTCAGAATCAACATCTTGTCGGTTTAGTGCAAGCGCTGAACTAATCAATCTAAAGGCTTGCTGCGCGTTACCGGCTACCGCAATTTCAAGTCTCTCGAAACGTGGTCCGGTGATCAGGCAGCTTCTCACCAATTATAAAAATCTAACGGGCTCTAGCCTGCCGAGAGTCTCCAAGGTCTGGATATCCACGCAGAATTGACTCGACGAAAAAAAGCCCCACCGTTTTATCGGCAGGGCTTTATTATACTCGGTTTAAGCGTCTAGAATTTGATGCCAGCGCCAATGCCATAACGCCGGGGATCCAGCGTGAATATATTTGTGAACAGACCCGATGAAGCATCCGTCAAATAGAGACCGGTCGTCGAGTTGCTGTCAAAAATATTCTGAATGAAGGCACGAACAAACCACTTATCATCATTGCCGTTCAATTGCAGAGACGCATTGGCTTGCGCAAAACCATTGATTTTATTCACATTTCCATTGAAAACGCTGCCGAATTGGTCGCCGGTATAAGCGATGTCAACCCGCGGTACGAGCGTCCAACCGCTGTCAAAGTTATGGGTATATTGCACACCAGCTGAAACCTTCGCGACCGGTGCTTGGGGCAACGCATTGCCGCGCAGATTGACTTGAACACCGGGGCTCAAGACGGTTATGCCTGCGGGATCAAAGCCGGCTCCGATGGCTGCGGCTTGACCGGTAAGAACGGCACAAATCCCGAATGCACCGGTTGAGGCGATGCCGCCATCCGTTGGAAATGCCCCCGGTGCCTGCAATCCAAGCCCCCCGTTTATGGCTGCAACAAAGGCGTTCGCCCCCGCTCCATTGCCAGCAGTTCCTGGAACAACAGCACAATTGGAACCATTTGTGATGTCTTTGATGATGACTGAATCAGCCCGTCCACCACCCGGATCGCGTGGGTTACTAAACAGCTGATCTCCAACAACCTTTGTTTTCAGATAGCTGAATCCCAGGTTGATCATCCAGTCAGGGTCAGGCCGGACGACTGCTTCGAGTTCAACACCATAGATATCGGCATCAATCGTATCGTTGACCGATGTCCGTGCAATGATGCGGCTAAGCTGCAGCCCCTTATATTTATAGTAGAAAGCCGTCGCGTTAAGAACGAGCGCGCCTCCTGCAAAGGAGTTTTTCGAGCCAATCTCAAACGCATCGATTTGCTCTGGGCCGAAAGATTCGGACACCTGGAAAATCGGTTGCAGTGGTGGGTTAATGCCACCGGATTTATAGCCTCTCGAATAGGACGCATAGAGCAGATTATCATCCGTCATTTGCCAATCGATCACAAAACGGCCGGTGATCTCATCAAAGGCAACACTGCGCGTTTGCACCAACTGGTTCCCGGCTGTTCCCGGATCGGCATCAAACCCACCGACAAATGGGGAATCGAAGGCATTGCCCGTTTGTCCGAAGGGCACAAGGAAGCTGGCCAACGTGGAGCGAGCCGTGACTGTTTTCTTGTCATTATTGTAACGGAGACCACCGGTGATTTTCAGCGTATCTGTTATATCAAAATAGGCTTCGCCGAAAAGGCCATAGGATTTCAATTTGAAGAATTGCGTGTTGTTCCGGAAAAATGGCGTTCCCAAATAGCCAGCGCCACCGCCGAGAATACCCGCGATATAGTCGATCGCAAAAGTGTTCACATAATAGCTGTTTTCTGTAACTTTGCTCTCGGCATAGATACCGCCGAGCAGAAAGTTGAACGGACCATCCAGGTCGCTCGAAATAATCGCTTCAGCCGACCAAGATTCTTGATCCTGATTGGAACGATCGAGTGAAATCGGTGTATCTGCACAGATTCTGTTGCCGCCGTAGCTGCCGAGACCCGTTGGGTCTGTTTCCGATGTACAAAGTTGCGTTCCCGAAGTGACCGCTCCCAGAACCGGAGCGAACGCAGCAAGCGGGAAGCCTGGTTGTGAGAGAAATCCTAAGGTTCCCAATGCGGAATCAATGTCGGTCCGACTGAGAACCGATGTATTATAATCCTGCCGGGAATCGACACTGGTTTCCTGATAGGTTCCGGTCAAGCCAACCTGGATCGGACCGAAATTATGTTCCAAATGGCCCTGCAACTGCAGCTCATCGGTGAAATATTCCGGCGTAAAGTCGGTGCGGACCTGCCGGACATCATTCGGCTCAACAAATCCCGCGTGGCCATCGGGACCATAGAGGCTGTTCAGACCAAGTGCACCGGGAAGGCCGTTAATCGCGAAAAACTCAGATGATCCCAACGTGCCGGTAAAGGTTGCATTGGTATTGACCTTGTCGAAATCGCGGCGGCTGTTCAGACAACCCAGAACGCCTGTAGGATCCCGTTGACACAATTGTTTCTGAATACGCGCACGGTCGTCATTTTCGCGGAAGTAATAGGCCATCAGGTCGATTGTTGTGTCTGGTGTCGGCTCCCACTTGATCGAACCGCGCACCGCATACATGTCACGACCATCGATGCGGCTGTTGTCGAAAAGATTCTCGGTATAGCCATCGCGCTTCAAATAGAAGCCGGCAACGCGAAAACCCAGCGTGTCGCCAACCGGAACGTTGACCATCCCTTTGACTTTATAGGAATTAAAGTTGCCATACTCACCCTCAAGTGATGCTCCCAGCTCTCCTAGCTGAGGCTTGGCCGTAACCACATTGACCACACCGGATGTAGCATTCCGTCCGAACAAAGTCCCTTGTGGACCACGAAGGACTTCGACACGTTCCAGATCGAAATATTCTGTTTCGA
Source organism: Parasphingorhabdus sp. (assembly GCF_039982395.1). Taxonomy (GTDB): domain Bacteria; phylum Pseudomonadota; class Alphaproteobacteria; order Sphingomonadales; family Sphingomonadaceae; genus Parasphingorhabdus. Next base: position 146,444 of record NZ_JBDWYO010000006.1, on the reverse strand, counting down.
ACAGACGGGTTCCGAAAAGTGGTGAATCGTTCAAATGGATGGCGGTCGCAGAATCGCAGGAAACCCCTACGCAAAGATCGCCAATACCACGGATGGTAAAACTGGATGCTGTAAAGTTACTCTTCGTGAACGAGACATTGGGCAGCGTTAGCTGCAAATCACTAGCATTCTCGATCTGCTGGGCTTCCAATGCCTTGCTATCGAAGGCCGAAACGGCGACCGGCACCTCCTGAAGGCTTTGCGCCTGTCTCTGCGCGGTAACAATGATGACATTGTCATCAATCGCACCATCTTCTTGTTCCTGCGCCAAGGCAGGTGCAGACATTGTCGATATAGCTGTAGCGGCTAACAGTAGCGATTTACGCATTTCTCTCTCCCAAATCCCAACTCAAATTGTGGATAGTGACGCTTTTGCTCATCTCTCCACAGGACGGATAGTCAACTAATCACGCAGTTAAGTCCAGACTCTAATTGCAATTTCTGCATATCGACATTCTGTTTTTGCATCATTCGGCAGGTTTTGTGCGGAAGTTGGGCACAAAAAAGGCCCTGCCGGTTTCCCGGTAGGGCCTCTTTTTCGCGAAGATTTGCTCCGATTAGAACTTGAAGCGAACCACTGCACCATATGTGCGCGGAGCGCTTGGATAACCGGAAACCGTTCCAGCTTGCGCCACGCCATCAAACACAGTGGTAATGAATTGGTCGTTGAACAGGTTACGAACATAACCGCCAATTTGCAGACCATTGTCCAGTTTCAGCGTCATGGAACCGTTGACCAGATTGACCTCGCGATCAAAAATCTGGGTGTTGCCCAATCCAGCATTAAACGTTGGCAAGCCGTTGTTGATCGGCGTGTTGCTTTCATGGCTGTAATCGATACGCGTGATCAACATATTCCCGCTGCCGCCAAATTCATGCGAATAGGTTGCAGATGTTGAAATAGCCAAACTGGGGATGCCGGCTGGTTTTACGCCAGTCAAATCACCCAGAACGCTGCCCGGGAAGTCATCAAACAACGGATCAAGATAGGTCATTGCAAATGTGAAGACCAAGCCTTCAGTCGGGCTAATGGTGCTATCAAATTCGAAACCTTTGACCGATTGCTGACCAGCATTCTGCAAGGCAAAGCCGGTGCCGGTGAAGGCGAGGCTTTGGAAGCCTTTGATGGTTTGGTCGAACAATGCGAGGTTGAAGCCGAAGCCTTCCCACTGACCTTTGATACCAACTTCATAAACGGTGGCATTCTCGGGTCCTGCGAAGCGCGAACCGCTCCTCAGGTTTGGAAGCGCTAGACCGGCATCAAGGATTGGCGATGCCGGAGCAGCGAACGTTGAGCCACCCGGTCCTGCAACAAAATCGGCACTCGAAGGACGGCTATCACGCGACAGGTTGACCGAGCTCGCTTTGAAGCCCGTTGCATAGCTACCATAGACATTGACCTCATCTGAGATCGCATAGGCTGCGCGCAACAGATAGGTGAACTTGTCATCGCGAGTCCGGCCATCTTCAACCGCATTCGGGATGGTCAGGAAGGACGGCTGGAATTGAAACGCTGCCAAGCCAAGCAGCGGGTTCGCGGCAGAGGTTGCAGCAGCAAGCAGAGCTTGCTGATTGGCCGCCGGAAGTGCCTGGAATTGAGCCCGCGAGGTTACAGTGCCGCCGCTTGCGCCAACGATGAATGCATCAACCAAGTTGACCTGACCCAATGGATCGAAGCTTTGTTGGGCGAGTGCGAAGTCCTTCTTGTCGTCGGTATAGTTGAACCCGCCAGTGAAGACGAGGCCTTCAATCGGCTCGAAATCAACCGTGCCGAAGATCGAATAGGACGTATTGTCCATCGAAAACTGCTCGGCTGTGAGCAGCGGCGTGAGGAAAATGGATTCCTGAGGAAGGCCAAGGCCCGCTTCAACGCCGTTGAAAACGCTCGGGTTGCCGGCGATTACATCAGCCGGATTTCCGCCAGCCAATATTTCGAAAAAGTCACGAATTTGCGTGCCGTTTTCGATTTGACTGATCTGCGAGATGCTTTCGTCGAAATAATAGCCACCGAGCAGGAAGTTGATCGGACCATCAAAGTCAGAGGCAATCCGGAATTCCTGGGTTAGCGTTTTTACGCGCTGGTTGCGGGTTTCGTTCGCAACATCAAGACTGCTGTAATCGATGTCCGAAACGAACAGGTTCTTCAGCTCGCGGTACGATGAAATCGAGGTAAAGGAAAGTGCACCTGCTTCATAATCGACCTGAACAGAGCCGCCGTAATTGTCGACTTTGTTAATCGGAACCTGGTTGAGAAACGCATCATAGCTGAAACGATCGGTCGAGAATTGACCACCAAGCAGCTGAATCGCTCCGGCTGTTGGTCCAGCGACAACGGTCGTGACCTGACAGCAAATCTCGTTGATCCGCGAATAATCAGCAATCGCACGAATTTTAAGATCCGCTGTCGGTTCGAACAAAAGTTGACCACGGGCAGCCCAACGATTCCGGTTGTTCTGCTCTTCGTTCAAATTGACAATATTGGAGTAACCGTCACGGCTGTTGTAGCTACCGTCGATCGAAAATGCGATACTCTCTGACAGCGGGCCAGTAATATCGCCCTTCAGAACGACATTGTTGAAGTTTCCGTATACGGCTTCAACAGAACCACCAAAGTCGAACTGTGGTTCGCGCGTGATGACCGAAATAACGCCAGCGGAAGCGTTCTTGCCGAAGAGCGTCGATTGCGGGCCGTTCAGCACCTCGATACGCTCAACATTAGGAAGATCGGAGAGCGCAGCAGCTGAACGCGAACGGAAAACGCCGTCAATGAACACGCCCACAGATGGCTCAATGCCGAAGTTGTTGTCGCCGTTGCCAAAGCCACGAATGATGAAGGTCGATGCCGAAGATGTCTGCAACTGGCTAACACGCAAGGACGGCGTAACCGTCTGCAAGTCGAGCACGTCGCGAATTTGTGCGGTCTCGAGCGTGGCTCCGGTGGTAACAGAAACCGACACGGCGGTTTCTTGAAGAGTTTGCGCACGCTTGGTAGCAGTAACGATGATGACATTGTCATCAAATGTTTCTTCGCCCTGAGCATCCTGTGCATAGGCTGGTGCAGCGGCAACGACGCCACCAAGTGCAGTTGCGGCCAAAAACTTAGCGATTTTCATTTGTTTCTCCTGCGCCCCGAATTTGTCGTGAGCGTGAAATAAGTTTTAACAGATTGGCTAATTAATGGCTGGCCACTGATGCAAGTGGACAAAATAGTCCAGTGTATATGCCCCGAGCACCGCAAATTTTGAGCAATTTTTGTGGAAAGCCTGATATCGTTGCAACTAAGTCACAATTGATCCTAGTTCAGGTGATGGTGCCCCTGGCCCGACTCGAACGGGCACTCCTTGCGGAACTGCATTTTGAGTGCAGCGCGTCTACCAATTCCACCACAGGGGCACTTAGGCTGCGTCAATCGACAATCAGCGAAATCGAGGCTCTGTTAGCGACTAGCCTTTGCGCTGGCAACGGCTTTTTCCAATGATATTGCAAGTCGCCGCAAATCAATAAAGCAAGCCATTGCTCGCCGTCTGATAAAGCCAAAGGGGAAAAGCGGTTATCGCCATCAAACTTCCAAACGGCAGCATATTGTCGGAAGCGACGGCCTTCCCCCGCAACCGCCAGGATATCGCCACTAATATTCCAACCAGGCTGGCGCCAAGGATAACGAGCGGCAATGCTTGCCAACCGAGCCAGCAGCCAATCGCACCCAGCATCTTGGGGTCACCTCCGCCTAAGCCTTCACGACCTCTTACCCTTCTATAAGCGGCAGCCACGAGCGCTAGCGACGCAAAGCCAGCGAATCCTCCAATCAAACGATCGGTTAGCGTTGGCACAGCGATCACGAAACAGGCGGTCAATCCGGACATGGCCAGAATCGCATTCAGCCGGTCGGGAAGCCACTGATGTCGCACATCCAGCGCGGCTAGCGTCAACAACAGCCAACCGAAAAATGCGCCAGCAAGGCCGTTCAGATCCGGCGCAGCGAAGAGAGCCAATCCGCCAATCAACGCGGCAGCCAGTTCGATGGCAATGTGATCATGGGCAATCGCCTTACCGCATTGGCGGCACTTCCCGCTTTGAAGGACATAGCTCACAACCGGGATCAACTCCCATATACGAAGTTGAAGCCCGCAATCATCGCAGGAGGACCGACCGGAAACAACCGAGCGACCTTCTGGCCACCTGAGAATCAGAGTCGCCAGAAAGCTACCTATGATCAGTCCTAGAAAAACGCCGGCAGTTGGTATGAGAAAATCTGGCAACAGGAACTCCAGAGAAAATTGCCGGAACGAATTGGCACGGTCCGATCTGGCATTCAATGCCGCAATTGAAAAAGCAAATGGCCACGCCTATGTCCTTTGCAAGATTCGCGATTGCCGAGAGCATCGCAACCAACCCAGAAAGGCCAATCCATGTCCAATCCCGATCCGATCGTCATTCTTTCTTATGCCCGCACGCCCATGGGTGGCATGCAAGGTGTACTCGGAGCAGTCAGCGCACCTGATCTGGGTGCTGTTGCGGTCAAGGCCGCCGTCGAACGGGCTGGCGTTGCCGGCGCCGATGTGGAACGCATCTATATGGGCAATGTGCTGTCCGCGGGACAAGGCCAGGCCCCTGCCCGCCAAGCTGCAATTTTTGCTGGCCTGCCGCAGTCGGTGGAAGCAACCACGGTGAACAAAATGTGCGGATCCGGCATGCAAGCCGCCATCATGGGTGCAGAAGCCCTCGCAGCGGGATCGATCGACATCATCGTAACCGGCGGCATGGAAAGCATGACCAATGCCCCTTACTTGCTGCCCAAGATGCGAAGCGGCGCACGCCTTGGCCATGCCGAAGCAAAAGATCATATGTTCCTCGATGGCCTCGAAGACGCATATGATCCGGGCAAAGCCATGGGTAGTTTTGCAGAAGAAACCGTCGGCGAATATCAGCTGACCCGAGAAGCACAGGACGAGTACGCGATCGAATCGCTTTCCCGTGCAAAAGCGGCAGTCGAAGGTGATGCTTTTGATGACGAAGTAGTCGCCGTCGAAGTCAAATCCCGCAAAGGCAGCGTCACAGTCGACAAGGATGAGCAGCCGCTCAAAGGCAATCCGGACAAGATACCGCAACTTCGCGCCGCTTTTGCAAAAGACGGAACGATTACGGCTGCTAATGCGTCGTCTATTTCGGATGGAGCAGCGGCAATGATTCTCTCCCGCGCAAGCGTTGCGGAAGAAAAAGGCCTGACGCCTGTTGCTCGGATTGTTGCGCATGCCGCCCATGCCCATGCACCAGCAAAATTCACGACGGCACCAGTTAGTGCCATCCAAAAGGTCTTGGAAAAGGCCGGCTGGTCTGTCGCCGACGTCGATCTCTGGGAAGTGAACGAGGCCTTCGCCTGTGTTGCGATGTTCGCTATGCAGGACATTGGCATCAGCCGCGACAAGCTGAACGTGAATGGTGGAGCGACTGCTCTTGGCCACCCCATCGGCGCCAGCGGTGCCCGGATCATGGTGACTTTGATCGCAGCATTGAAAAAGCGCGGCTTGAAAAAAGGTGTCGCGGCTTTGTGTATCGGCGGTGGCGAAGCCACAGCAGTTGCTCTGGAACTGACCGATTGATCAGCGGACCGGCTAAACTATTTCAAAGGTTCATCGCCCCAGATATCGGTGATGCTAACATAGCCCTGTCGCCCGGTGACATCAAACAAGCACCAAGTCCTTTCACATTGTGACAGGCTGCCAACAACACCCGGCTCCGCGAGCCACACAATTTTGGCATTCTCATCAGGCATGGCGCGCATGGCGACCGGTTTTCCGCTGGTCGCCAGCACAAGTCCTGTTCTGCCGGCGCTGAGCAGACGGGCGTGCATCCAGCCTTGCGTTCCTTCATGATCCTCAATCTTGCGCCATGACTTGTAGCGGGCCAAGATTTTTACCGGCAGCTTTTCCCGTTTGTAAAGCCACATCGTAGGATATTCAGTGCTGGGACCCGTACGCATGCGCGCCTCAGGTTCGTCAATAGATGCCCAATAAGGCGGTTCTTGCTGTGCCACGGCTGGCGATGACAGGACCAGAGCCGACATCCCAATAAATATGGATAGAAAAATACGCATAGTGATTGGTTACTTCTTCCCCGATTGCCGCTAGCATAGCCCAGAATTGGGTCCCGCTTCAAGAGCCGCCTGCTTGACCTGAACCAAAATTCGGGCATAGCGATTTGCTTATGCCAGACTCACCCCGCCCCGCTAATCCCCGTGTCATCATTACCCGCGAATTGTCGGACGCCAATCAGGATCGCATGAGCGAGCTTTTTGATGCGGTTCCCAATCACGCAGACACTCCGTTTAGCCGCGAAGACCTCATTGCGGCAATGGCCGACTGCGATGTCCTCGTACCCACAGTCACCGACCATATCGATGCTGAAATGATCGAGAATGCACCCGACAGGCTCCGTCTTATCGCGAGCTTTGGTGCAGGTGTTGATCATATAGATCTTGCCGCGGCGCGGGCGAAAAAAATAATGGTCACCAATACGCCCGGCGTCTTCACAGAAGACACGGCAGATATGACCATGGCGCTAATCCTGTCGGTGCCGCGTCGTTTGTCCGAAGGCGAGAAATTGATGCGATCCGGTCAATGGGAAGGCTGGAAGCCTTCAGGCATGCTGGGCCATTGTATCGGTGGCAAGAAGCTCGGGATAATAGGCATGGGCCGCATTGGTCAGGCTGTGGCTCGTCGTGCGTCCGGTTTTGGCATGTCGATCTTCTATCACAACCGCCGTCAGCTTCCGCCCGCAGTAGAAGAATCTCTGCGGGCTAGCTTTGTTAGCGATCTTGATGAACTAATCAGTGAATGCGACATCATTTCGCTACATTGCCCCCATACCGAACAAACACACGAGATGATCAACGCGGAACGTATCGGCAAGATGAAAGCATCATCCTATCTGATCAATACCGCGCGCGGCGATCTGGTGGATGAAGACGCTTTGCTGACAGCCCTAGAAAATGAAAAAATAGGTGGCGCCGGCTTTGATGTCTATCAGAATGAACCGGATATCGACCCGCGTTTTCACGCGCTTCGAAACACCGTATTGCTACCCCATATGGGCAGCGCAACCTTCGAAGGCCGCGAAGCATCGGGCGAGCGCGTCATTACCAATATTCGCGTATGGGCGGACGGCCATCGCCCGCCCGATCAAGTGCTCGACGGTTGGGTTTAAGCTTTCCGTTGAGTCCCTGCGTCGTCTCGACTAGAAAATCGAAAAATGTGATTCGCCAAGCCAAGCGAGCGCAACATAAATACAAGTTCGGGGAACAATATGAAGTATCCAATCAAATCAATGGGCTTGCTGCTTGCCGCAAGCTGGGCGACATCACCGCTCAACGCGCAGGAGACTATTGATCCAGCCACTGCAGCCGATGTTGCAAATAGTGGCGACACCGCTTGGATATTAAGTTCCACTGCTTTGGTGCTACTGATGACCTTGCCAGGCCTGGCGTTATTTTACGGCGGTCTGGTTCGTTCCAAAAACTTCCTGTCCGTACTCATCCAGTGCATGGCGGTTGCTGCCATTTGTTCGGTTCTTTGGGTTGTCGTTGGCTATACATTGGCCTTTGGCGAGGTAACCAACGGGTTTTTAGGCAATGGCATCAACTGGATGTTCAACAATCTCGGCAACGTTCGGGAAGGCACTAGCATTCCGGAATCAACATTTGCGATGTTCCAAATGACCTTTGCTGTAATCACCCCTGCCCTGATGATCGGTGCCTGGGTGGAACGTGCACGCTTTGGCTGGGTCGTTGCTTTCTCCGCACTTTGGCTGCTGGTGGTCTATGCCCCTGTTACCCATTGGGTCTGGGGTGGAGGCTGGCTCAGCAATCTGGGTGTCCTCGATTTTGCCGGCGGCATCGTGGTGCACACGACCGCTGGTGTATCCGCACTGGTCGTCGCAATCATGCTCGGCAAGCGCATGGGCTGGCCGAAAACGCTCATGCTTCCGCATAGCCCTGCCCTGACGGTCGTCGGTGCAGCCATGCTTTGGGTCGGTTGGTTCGGTTTTAACGGCGGCTCCGCGTTGACGGCAACTGACGATGCCTCTTCTGCCATCGTCAATACACATATCGCGGCCTCGACCGCCGCACTGGTCTGGATTCTCATCGAGAAATTCAAAGTCGGCAAGCCGACTGCCATCGGTGTCGCAACCGGTGCGATTGCCGGACTGGCCACGATCACTCCTGCGGCAGGCTTTGTAGGCCCAGGCGCTTCCATCCTAATCGGCTTGGCGGCTGCTGTCGTCTGTTTCTATGCGGTGGCCCTGGTCAAGAACGGCTTCAAAATTGACGATAGCCTCGATGTCTTCGCGGTTCACGGTGTTGGCGGCATTCTAGGCAGCTTGCTGTTGGCCCTGTTCATATCCGAAGGCTTTGGCGGAACCGGTTATTCCGAAGGCATGGCTTTTGGCAGCCAGTTTGTGGCACAGCTTATCGGTGTCGGCGCAGTGGCCATATGGTCAGCGATAGCCACCGCAATTCTCGGCTTCGGCATAAGCTTCATCCTGCCCATGCGGGTCAGCGAAGATGACGAGCGCGATGGTCTGGATATTTCCAACCATGGCGAACGGGCGTGGGATCTCGATTAAGTCGCAAAGGCTTTCCAGCTTACAAAGGCTAGAAACGGCAAACCAGCGCCATCGACCAAGGCTATTGTCTTGAGCGATTGCGGCTGGCCGTAGCCGAAATAGATCGCCAGGAAACTGACCATCGACAGCGCCGTGACCACGACAGCAAGCTTCCGGACATTGGGATCATAAGCGGCCCAAAGACAAGAAATCATGACAATGCCGAACAAGATGGCCCGGTGATGGAACAAGGAGAATCCGACGTCGTCCGTTGCCACGCCGTATAGTTTCGTGATCAAGGATGGGGCGAAAAAGGCTGCAAAAGGAGGAAGGTGAATAGCCAAAGCCAGAACCAGCCAGCATATTCGTTCCAACATCTCTGCCCCCGTTATAATTCCAAATGCATGAACTGATTGAAGTCGCTGGCGAGATAGTCGCCAAACGCGTCACCATTCACGAACCCGCGTTTGCGATACATATTCAACGCCGGCTCAAATTCTTCACCCGAACCAGTTTCCAAACTCAACCGGAGATAAGCCCGCGATTTGGCTTCCGCAATTATGTGATCGAGAATTGACAAGCCGACATTCTTGCGCAGGTGCCTTGAATCGGTGCGCATTGACTTGATTTCTCCCGCCGTCGGCGAGAGCTGCTTTAAAGCACCGACGCCCATCAGCTGTTCACCATCCCAAGCGGTCCAGACAGACATGTCGGGCGTTTGCAATCCGCTTAGATCCAGAGCGTATACACTGTCGGCAGGCGAATTTTCCTGCATTCCGGCCAGATGCGCTGCCAGCAAGGCCTGAACCTGCTCGCCACTCAGATCATCTAGCCGGATATCCAACTCAATCCCCCGTCAATATCCGGTCCATGAGCTGCTTCACAGTCGGCACAAACCCGTTGGAATAAAATGGATCGGTTCCGAAGTTATAAGCACCATGGCCAGCGAACATCAGATGCTCTTCGACCGGAGCCCCGTGGACGATTTCCTGCAGGCTCTTCTGAATACAAAAACTGCGCGGATCGGCAAGCCGCCCGGTGCTGAAACTGTCATGATCTTTCCATGCAGAAAATCCACAATGAGACAGACACCCCATGCAGTCCGCCTGATCCTTGCGGATCATTTTCGATTCTTCCGGCGCAGCGAATATCACAGTGCTGTCGGGTGTCTTCAACGCCATGGTGTGGCCCAAGCCAACCCATTCGCGTGCCCGTAAAAGATCAGCTTTGCTTACCCAGAAATTCTTGCCTTTAACGCCAACATCCAGTTGGTGCGTATGTTCACCACCCTCTTCCGTTGCGTAGGGAATTTGGCGCTCGGATCGCGCTTCCAGACTGCGAAGAAATTCGTTGCGGACCGCGGAACTGTAGAAACCAGTGGGCGAGAATTTGTGGAGAAGAATGTCGCCTTCCTTGATCTTGGTCAATTCGCTCTTCCAGCTTTCCGGAATCGGGCTTTCTTTGGTCAGCAAGGGCCTCGTGCCGAGTTGGAAGGCAATCTGCCCCAGTTCTTCATTCTCGATCCAATTGTCCCAGTCGCGCAAATGCCAGACACCGCCAGCCATGATGATCGGCACGCTGTCGGCAATGCCTTCCCCGCGCATCGTGTCGCGCAGCGCCTTGACTCGGGGATAGGGATCCTCCGGTTTTCTAGGGTCTTCTGCATTGGACAAGCCGTTGTGACCACCAGCCAACCACGGATCTTCATAGACCACCGCAGCCATCAAATCGGGAACCTTTTTATAGGCCCGCTTCCACAGTGCCCGGAAAGCACGAGCGGAGCTGATAATCGGGAGATAGTTTACGCCATATTGCTGCGCGATTTCGGACAATTTATAGGGCATGCCAGCACCGCAAGTGACACCGGCAACCATGCCTTTGGTTTTTTCCAAAACCCCTTCCAGCACCTGCTGCGCGCCGCCCATTTCCCAAAGGACGTTGATATTGATCGCGCCCTTGCCGTTGGAAATCTCATAAGCGCGGGTGACTTGCTCGACCGCACCATCAATCGCATATTGGATCAATTCCTGATGCCGCTCTTCGCGTTTCCGTCCGTGATATATCTGCGGGATGACATTGCCATCCGCGTCATAGCTGTCTGCATTGACTGCGGATACCGTACCAATGCCGCCAGCAGCAGCCCAAGCTCCTGAACTGGCATGATTGGTAGCTGCGACGCCTTTTCCACCCTCGATCAATGGCCATACTTCCTGGCCATTATACTGGATGGGTTTTAACCCCTTGAACAATGAATTCTCCTCTTTTCCCCTAAGGCCGATATAGACGGCGGCAGACTAAAATGCTCGTAAAAACTCTATCATAAAATTCACTATTTGACCGAACCAAAGTCGGCCCGTCCCATGGCATGACCATATAACAAACCATAGCGTGCCAGCATTTTGCTTTCGTTATATTCCGCTTGCGCTTTCTGCAGGTTTTGCATCCCCAGATCTTCACGCAACTGCTGGTGCTGGCTCAAGGTTGTGATGGCTTCGACAAATTTGACTTCATCATCCAGCGATTTGATAAACCCCTGATTGGCTTGCGAGACCATGGACTTAATATCCCCGACATCGGTCGCTGCAACCGGCAGTCCCGCCGCCATAGCTTCAATCAAAGAAATCGGGAATTGCTCGCTATCGGACGACAATGCGAAAACATCAAACAGACCTATATAGCGGGCCGGATCAGCCATGAAGCCAGGCATCAGCAAGCGGTCACCCAGCCCAGAGCGCTGAGCCTCGGCCAATATGGCCTCACGCTCGGGGCCTTCGCCAACGATGACCAAGCGGACATTATCGCCCGCTGCAGCGCAAGCCCGCACCAAACGCGGAAGGTTTTTGATCGCGCGCAAACCAGCGACGGTTCCGACGACGACCTCGCCCTCATGCCGCGTAAAGCCGGGCATAGCGCCCCGCTGCGGCTTCTTTGCGAAACGCTTGATATCGATGCCGTTGGGAATCCGGTGGGTCTTCTGTTCCGGCTGCTTCCAGACGTTCTTCGCGATACCCGCCAATTGCTCGGATGGCACCACCAGTGCATGCGACGCGCCCAGCGCAAATTTACGGAACCAGTTTCTTTTCCAGTTGAGCTTTAGCTGCTCATCCTCGTTAAATCCGTCCTCATGATGGATTAATGGCGGCAACCCGCCAGCTCGGGAGAAAAGGGTTCGGGCCATCACGCCATCCATCGAGCCCCAATTATAGGATAGGATCAGATCAAATTGCCTGAAATAGGTTATAAACTCGCGATATCGTTTCAGCGCAGGCTTCCCCGCTAGCGGCGGTGCATCTTTCGGAAATGCGACTTTTATTTTGGGATCAATAGCATCACGGGCCGACAGCGCATCGGGCTGCGCTGACAGAATGACATGTTCGGCGGCGGAACCGAAATGGTTCATCAACCTTACGGCGCGCGCCTCCTTGCCGCCCAGATTGAACGTGCTGTGGAGGTGCAATATCTTTGCTGGCTTCATGCGATTTTCATGTTCGGCTGTTGGATAAATATTCAGTCAATGCGGTGAAGCAATTGGTTGATCGCGTCAAGCGAGGCTGGCTCTTCGAGCGTTGGAGCGTGGCCGACGCGCGGAACCGTAATCAACTCGCCCTGATCCAAAATTTCCAGCATGCGTTGAGCAACTTGATCGCTAAAAAGATCGGATAGCTCGCCTCGCAAAATCAAAGTGGGTGTGACTTTCATGGACTCTAACGCATTCCACATAGCCCCGCTGCCGCCGCCCTTGCTGTCAAAAGGCTCCGATATTTTCATATCATAGTCCAGTTTGATCCGGCCAGAACTGTTCATGCGGTAGATTTTCTTCGCGAATCCAATCCACTCTTTCAGCGTGAAATCCGGGAAAATATCTCCACTGTTTTCAATCATATCACGGCCGGCGTGGGCCCAAGTGTCAAAGCTACGCCCTTGGCCTACGTGAGCGGCAATCCGGTCGAGGCCTTTTTGATCCAGTTCCGGTCCGATATCGTTTAACAGCGCACCGGCGATGCGTCCGGGATGCATCTTGGACATGATCATCGTGATGACGCCGCCCAGCGACGTCCCGAAAAAGACCGCTTTCGGAAGAGTCAGCTCATCCATCAACTTGATGATATCGGAGACATATTGTTTGGGATTATAACTGCTGCTGTCCTTGGCATATTCACTCATGCCGCGGCCGCGCAAATCCAGCATGATGATTCGCCGACCACCTTGAAGGATCGCACCCAGATGTTCAAAATCACGGGCATTACGGGTCAACCCAGGGACGCAAATCACAGGCGTCTTGTCGCTATCCGATGGATAGTCTCTGGCGTATAATTTCAATCCATCATCGGATTCCCAGTAAAGGTCCTGATAGGCTTTTTCTTCGCTCATGCTGCAATTGTCCCCGTCTTCCCACTTGCTGAGAAACCGATTAGCCGCCACAGTCCAAAAATGCCATATAAACCGCAAGCCGAGCCCGCCGGATCCAATTATAAGCCTGACGTCCGGATCACCCAATTGGGAGAAAAGATTGGCGATCCGGCGCTGCCCGCAAGTTTTCCGGATCACATTCTGAGGTTTCGAAACGATCGGTGGGACAAAAGCGTGGGGCTGGACAGGCTGAACGAAGAAGACTGGCTATCCCATTTCGGACAATTCGAACCTTTAGCGGACAATCTTTCTCAGCCGCTGGCATTGCGCTATCATGGCCATCAGTTCCGAAACTATAATCCCGAAATCGGAGATGGTCGCGGCTTTCTGTTTGCGCAATTGCGGGATCATGAAAAGCGGCTGATGGATCTTGGGACGAAAGGTTCTGGCACAACGCCATGGAGCCGGTCCGGTGATGGAAAGCTGACCCTGAAGGGCGCAGTCCGCGAAATCCTTGCCACAGAGATGCTCGAAGCGCTCGGCGTCAACACGTCCAAAACATTCTCCGTGGTTGAAACAGGAGAAGAACTGGAACGCGGCGACGAACCGTCGCCCACGCGGTCTGCAGTCATGACCAGGTTAAGTCACAGCCACATCCGCTTCGGCACCTTCCAACGCATTGCCTATGAAAAAAATGAAGAGCTGATGCACAAGCTAGTCATCTATTGTCTGGAACATTATTATGGCGGCGTTCAAAGCGATTATCCGGCAACAGAATTATTCGCAAAAATAGCCCGGGAAGTCGCCAAATTGGCGGGCGCTTATATGACCGCCGGATTTGTTCATGGCGTGCTCAACACCGACAATATCAACATCACCGGAGAAAGCTTCGATTATGGGCCTTGGCGCTTCACGCCTTATTGGGAGCCCGGCTTTACCGCAGCCTATTTCGATCACGAGGGCCTATATTGTTTCGGCAGACAGCCAGAAGCGCTGCACTGGAATCTCGCCCAATTGGCTAGCGCCCTGCGCCTTGTAGCGGAGAGCGATCCGTTGGTTGAGACGCTGGAGGCCTTTCCCAAGGCCTATGGAACTGCATTCACCGAACATTTCTGCTGGCGGCTAGGCGTCAAGTCCGAGGGATTTGAAGAAGACCGCAATTTAATAGTCGCTGCGGAAAAAGGACTGGCCGAAAAAAAGACCCAAATTGATCAATTTTTCTTTGACTGGGGAAAATCCGGAAACTTCGTCAATCCAGAAGACAATTCATCAGAATTTTCCACGTTCAGGGATTTAATAGGCCAGCGCACAGCTTCGCGGGTTCCACTCAGTGATTATTGGACAGGGCCAAGCCCTTGTTCGATGCATATCGAGGAAGTCGAAGCGATTTGGTCCGCCATCGCAAATAATGATGATTGGGAGAGATTATCAAATAAAATCAATGATATTCGTGGGATGGGGGCGGCTTTACGCAATGGATAGAAGGTTTCGCCTCTTTAAACCATTGGCGATATAATTTGCACTTCTATAAGGGCCATGACCAAGTATGACAGTTGTGCCATATGGCATTGTTGCATGAGTATAGCGACAGAAGACAGAGGCTAGTTTGACCGACCTGATTTCAACAGAACCCGCCACAGGGGCCATCCTATGGACAGGAACTAGCGGAGACGCCGACGCTGCAGTTGCCAGCGCACGCGAAGCATGGCCGGGTTGGGCGGCTTTGGCCTTGGTGAAACGCATTGAGGCTGTGCGCCGCTATGCGAACCGCATCCGTGCCGGCACCGATGAACTGTCCGAACTAATTGCCCGCGAGACCGGAAAGCCTTTGTGGGAGTCCCGTACAGAGGTAGAATCCGTCATCAAGAAGATCGACATTTCGGTCAATGCCTTTGCCGATCGGACGCCCCAACGACAACTGCCAAGCGCAGCCAACATGCGCGCCGCCTTACGCCACAAACCGCATGGTGTTCTTGCCGTGCTCGGCCCTTATAATTTCCCCGCCCACCTGCCCAACGGGCACATCATTCCAGCCTTGATTGCCGGCAACACCATTGTGTTCAAACCTTCGGAGAAAACACCTGCCGTCGGCCAATATTTGATTGACGCATTTGGCAAGGCCGGCTTGCCCACTGGCGTGGTCAACATTTTACATGGAGGCCCGGAAACCGGCAAGCAATTGACTGCAAATGATGGACTGGATGGCGTTTTGTTTACGGGTTCTGCGCGCACCGGCATTGCCCTTAATCGCCAGTTTGCATCCCGCCCGGACAAAATATTAGCCTTGGAAATGGGTGGCAACAATCCCATCATTGCTTGGGATACAGACGACATCCACAGCGCCGCCGTTCTCATCGTGCAGTCTGCATTTTTGAGCGCCGGACAGCGTTGCTCGGCCGCAAGTCGCCTGATCGTCAAAGATACGCTTTATGATCGCCTCATCCAGGAAGTGAAACGAATATCCGACCGCTTGATCATTGACGACCCCTTTGCCAAGCCTGCTCCGTTCATGGGCCCGGTGATCGACAATGAAACGGCCGATGGCCTGACCGAGAGTTTCCTGGCCTTGATGAGCCACGGCGGAAAGCCCATCAAACATATGGCGCGGCCGATAGAAGGACGCCCCTTCCTCACCCCCGGAATCATTGATGTAACCGACCTCAAGGAACGCCCTGATATCGAATTATTTGGGCCGATCCTCCAGGTCATTCAAGTTCACGACTTCGAAGAAGCTATCACGGAAGCCAATAACACACGCTATGGCTTGTCCTCTGCTCTTCTTGGCGGGACCGCTCAACATTATGAACAATATTGGTCGAACAGCCGCGCTGGTATTGTGAACTGGAACAAAATGACGGTTGGCGCTTCTTCCGAGGCGCCTTTCGGTGGAATCGGGTTGTCCGGCAACCATCGGCCCAGCGCTTATTATGCTGCCGATTATTGTGCCTATCCGGTTGTTTCACTGGAGTCTGAGAATATCAGAGCGTCAATTGGTATCGGGCTCAAAGACGAAGACGCAGCAGACCAGTCCGAAGCTGACCCGGCAAAATAGCTTAGCTTAGGCGACCCCAAAAACTTCTGTTTTGAACATAGCGATCGATGCGCGCATATCGATTGCATGGAAAAGCAATTAAACAGGCCAAAAAAGGCAGGAAAAGTCTATCTAGTGGGTGCCGGCCCAGGGGACCCCGATCTCCTTACCATAAAGGCCGCCAAGCTGCTTGCGCGGGCCGATGTCATTGTCCACGATGGATTGGTCAGCCGCGAGATACTGGATTTGGCGTCGCCATCGGCACGCCGCCTCTCGGTCGCAAAGCAGCGCTCCTTGCACAGTGTTCCGCAAGGCCAGATCAACAATATCTTGATAGAAGAAGCCGGCAAAGGTCATTTGGTTGTGCGCCTAAAGGGCGGCGACCCCTTCATTTTCGGCCGGGGCGGCGAAGAAGCAGATGATTGCATCGCCGCCGACATCGATGTCGAAATTGTCCCCGGTATAAGCGCCGCACTGGGATGCGCTGCCCAGGCAAGGATGCCCCTCACCCACCGCGATGCATCGAGTGCGGTTTCGTTCGTTGCTGGCCAATGCAAAGGACTGTCCGATCAAAATTGGGCTGGGCTGGCAGGAAAAGGCCGAACGCTGGTCATCTATATGGGTGTTGCCAATGCCGAAGCCATTGTTGAGAAATTGATCGCCGACGGGGTTGCTCCAGACCTGCCGGTCGCTGTTTTGGAAAACGGGACGCGCAACAATTTTCGCGCGCTGAGAACCTTGCTGACCGATCTCGGCGACCTTGTGCAGCGCGAAAACATCAAAAGCCCAGCCTTGCTCGTCGTCGGAGACGTCGCTCGATATGGCGATGCCGAAGACAAGTTTCGAGAATTTGCCCAAATGACGGGAGTGATCGCATGAATATTTTGACCGGAAATGACCTCAAGACCGGTGACGTTATCTGGTGGACCGGCCTCGACTGGACGCGCCTCGTAAAAGATGCCGCAGATGTCGGAGATCAGGGCGAGGCCATCCTGCAGCGGGAAGAAGCCGCCCGCCGGGTCAACGCTGCCTATATTATTGCGGGCGAACAAACGGCAGATGGTCCGCGTCCGGGCCATATCAAGGATCGGGTGCGCGCGCTCGGACCGACCGTACGTCCTGACCTGACATTAAAACCGGCTGATCCAGATGCCGGCGAATGGGTGATTTAACATGTATCAATATGACCAATATGACCAGAAAATGGTCGACACGCGGGTTGAAGAATTCCGCGACCAGGTAAAGCGCCGTCTCGCCGGAGATTTGACCGAAGACCAGTTTAAGCCGCTGCGATTGATGAATGGTCTCTATCTGCAACTCCACGCCTATATGCTTCGTGTGGCGATCCCTTATGGCACGCTCAGCAGCAAACAGATGCGGATGCTGGGCCATATCGCGCGCAAATATGACCGGGATTACGGACATTTTACAACGCGCCAGAATCTCCAGTATAACTGGATCAAGCTGGAAGATGCTCCTGACATTCTCGCCGATCTCGCGTCGGTAGAAATGCATGCCATCCAGACCAGCGGCAATTGCATCCGCAACATTTCGTCCGATCAGTTTGCCGGCGCCACGGCAGATGAAATTGCCGACCCGCGGCCCTGGGCAGAAATCTTGCGACAATGGTCGAGCTTTCACCCGGAATTTTCCTATCTCCCGCGGAAATTTAAATTTGCGGTCATTGCCAGTGATACAGACCGGGCCGCCATGCGGCTCCACGACATCGGCATCCAATTGGTGCACAATGAGGCAGGCGAACTGGGAGCCAAATTCTTCGTCGGTGGCGGCATGGGCCGGACACCGATGATTGCCCCGGAAATTCGGGACTTTGTACCTGCCGATGAACTGATCAGCTATGCCGAAGCCTGCCTGCGCGTTTATAATCGCTACGGGCGGCGCGATAACAAATATAAGGCGCGGATAAAAATCCTCGTTCACGAACTTGGCAAAGAAGAATATACCCGCCAAGTCGAAGAAGAATTTGCCCATATGAAGCAACTGGGGCTCAACCCTCCGGTCGAAGAATTGGAACGGATTAGCCAATATTTCACCGACCCGGCCTTTGACAAAGATGCGACGCTCGACATTGATCTCACCGATCCCGATTTCGCGCTCTGGGTTGATCAGAACACCGACCGGCACAAACAGCCCGGCTATGTGATTGCGACCATAAGCCTGAAACCGCAAGGCGGTATCCCCGGCGATGCGTCATCGGCACAGATAGACCTCATGGCCGATCTGGCAGAGCAATATAGTTTTGACGAGTTGCGGGTGACTCACAGCCAGAATATTGTGCTTCCCCATGTCAAGAAAAGCGACCTATATGCCCTGTGGCAGAAACTGGATGACGCCGGCCTTGCGCCCGCCAATCTCGATCTCATTTCGGATAGCATCGCCTGCCCTGGCCTGGATTATTGCAGCCTTGCTAACGCCCGCTCCATCCCTCTCGCCCAGAAAATCAGCGATCGCTTTGCTGATCTCGGACGACAAAGGGAATTGGGCGAACTGAAACTCAAAATCTCGGGCTGCATCAATGCCTGCGGTCACCACCACGCCGGACATATCGGTATTTTGGGTGTCGATCGGAAGGGTACAGAAAACTATCAGCTTTTGCTCGGTGGCTCCGGCGCAGAAGACACCAGTCTCGCCAAGATTACAGGCCCCGGTTTTTCCGAAGACGGGGTGATCGACGCGATTGAAACCGTAACCGATCTCTATCTCGAACAGCGGGAGGATGGTGAACGCTTCATCGACACCTACCGCCGTGTCGGCATGGAGCGGTTCAAGGAGGCTATTTATGGTTGATGCTATCCGTCTACGTGATGACGAAGTCCACGAAGAACCGGCTGTTTCGCTCGAATCGTTCCTGGATCAGTCTAACGCCACCGCCGTCCGCATCGAAGCGGGCGAAGATGCCCGGCAATTGCTGCCCTTTCTGGATCGCCTGTCATTGATCGAGGTCGACTTCCCGGCATTTGGTGACGGACGCGGCTATTCGGCTGCGCAAATATTGCGCGAAGCAGGATATGCCGGCGAATTGCGCGCCAGCGGCGATGTTCTGCTGGATCAGCTCTCTTATATGCGCCGCTGCGGCTTTGACGCCTTTGCGCCCGATTCTCCGATCAACGAAGATCTGATGAAAGAGGCTCTCGACCGCTACGAACATATCTATCAAGGCACTTCGGACCGGCGGACAGCCATTTGGGGACTCCGTCATGGGTGATCCAGCGCGCAAAATCGACACCATCGATGTTCGCCCGGACTTCACCCAGGCTGATGCCGATGCCCTTAACAAACGCTTTGAAGGTGTCGGCACCACCGACATGCTCACGGCCCTGTTTGACGAACGGCAATTGGGCGAAGTTGCAGTGGTCTCGTCTTTCGGAACCGAGAGCGCGGTACTGCTCCATCTGATCGCAGCAGTCGATCCGACCATTCCCGTGACCTTTGTCGACACGCTCAAAATGTTTCCGGAAACATTGGAATATCGAGACATATTGATCCAGTCTCTAGGCCTCAAGAACAGCAACGTCGTCGAGCCCGATTTGACGGTTCTGGCTGAAAAGGACGAAAATGGTTTGCGCTGGTCTTATGATCCAGACGGCTGTTGCGAAATTCGCAAGGTGGAACCTTTGGCGCGCGCCAAGTCTGGACTCAATAGCTGGATTTCAGGGCGCAAAGCCTTCCAGTCAGTGACCCGCAATAATATTCCGCGCTTCGAAATTGATGACGGACGCCTGAAAATCAATCCATTGGGTGACTGGATCAAGGACGATCTGGAAGCCTATTTCGAAGAACATGATTTGCCACGCCATCCGCTGGAAGCGGAAGGCTATCTTTCCGTTGGCTGCGCGCCTTGCACGTCAAAAGTACTGCCGGGTGAAGACCCTCGTGCGGGACGCTGGCGGGGTTGGGACAAGTCCGAATGCGGCATTCACGAAGATATGACGCCGGTACCGGATGCTGATGACAATGGTGCGAATGATCCTATTTTCTAGCAGATCAATGCTTCCGCTATAATCACCGCTATTTCAGGATAAACCGCGGCCTAATATTCCTCTGGCGCATCACCATAAGCCAGATCACCAAATTTCGTGAACTCGCTGATGAAGCTTAGATTGATATTGCCGGTCGAACCTTGGCGGTTTTTGGCAACAATGACCGTCGCTTTGTTGACCTTGCTTTGGTGATCGGTTTCCCAGGCGGAATATTTGGCAATCTGTTCTGGCGTCGAATTGCCGTCAGGCTCATCGGGCTTGATAGCGAGGTGATAATATTCGTCGCGGAAAATGAACATCACGATATCCGCGTCCTGCTCAATCGAACCGGATTCACGCAGATCGGAAAGCTGCGGGCGCTTGTCATCCCGGCTTTCAACCGCACGACTCAACTGCGACAGCGCCATCACAGGCACTTGCAGTTCTTTCGCCAACGTCTTCAAGCCCCGGCTAATTTCTGAAATCTCATTGACCCGATTGTCACTCGCCCGGCCAGACCCCTGCAGCAGCTGAAGATAATCGACCACGATCAATCCGATGCCCTGACGTCTTTGCAAACGCCGTGCCCGTGTCCGCAGCGCCGCGATCGTCAACGCCGGCGTATCGTCGATAAACAGCGGCAGATCCTGCAAATCTCGCGAAGCCAGCGCAAGCCGATGCATATCGTCCCGACTGATCGCACCCATGCGCAATTTCTCTGAACTGATTTCAGCTTGTTCGGATAAAATCCTCGTGGCGAGCTGATCCGCTGACATCTCCAAGCTGAAGAATGCAGTTTTGGCCCCGAGAGAATCTTCCGGCGCAATCCCGTCTTCCATATCGCGAAGATAGCGGTTCGCCGCATTAAACGCGATATTGGTGGCAAGCGATGTCTTACCCATGCCCGGGCGCCCGGCAAGAATGAGCAAATCGCTTTTGTGCAAACCGCCCATTTTGGCGTTCACATCTGTTAGACCGGTGGTGGTGCCAGATACTTTGCCGCCGCTGTTAAACGCCCGCTCGACGTTCGTCAGGGCTTCGGTCGATGCTTGCAGGAACGACCGTACGCCGCCTTCTTGCGCTTCGCCTTCCGAAACCCGGTATAAGGCTGTTTCCGCTTCCTCAATCTGCTCTTTAGGATCGACCGTTTCGCTAGTGTCGAGCGCGCTCTCGACCAAAGTACGGCCTACGCTCACCAATTCGCGCAGCAGCGCCAGGTCATAAATTTGATCGGCAAAATCCCGCGCACCAATCAAACCCGCGCCGTCGCCGGTCAGTTTCGCAAGATAGGAAGGCCCGCCCAGAGCCTTCATCGCCTCGTCTGACTCGAAATAGGGCTTCATGGTCACCGGAGTGACCACCATATTCTTGTCGAGCAGTTTCAAGGCCTGTTCGTATATCCGGCCATGCAGCGGTTCGTAGAAATGTTCCGGACGCAGTCGTATCTGAACATCTTCCGCAACCCGATTGTCGATGAGCAGCGCGCCGAGAAACGTCGCCTCTGCCTCAACATTGCGCGGCAGGCGCTGTTCATCACTCTCTTCATTCTGGAAACGCATCAATTCGACCATGGCTCTTCATCGACGCAGAATCGATTCAGGGCAAGAGGCCGCAGGCAAATTCACGTAAAGTCTTGGGGACAGTCCTGTGGAAAAAAACCTTGCCGCCATGCTGCACTGCAAAAACCCTTGTCCTGAGACCAGCGCTGCGGCAACAGGGCGCTATGTCCGATACGCGCATCATATCCGTCGAACTCGACGAAGCCACGATTTTGTGGCGCAACGCCGATATCGAACAAGAACGACGGATTGCTATTTTTGATCTGATCGAAGAAAATTATTTCAAGCCGCTGAAACAGCATGAGGATGGATATGCCGGTCCCTATCAGCTCGAGCTTAGCGTGCAGGAAGGCCGGCTGGTAATCTCCATTGGCAGAGAAAATGGCGATCCGCTGGAAACGCTGATCTTGGCGCTCGGCCGCTTTCGACGGCCAATACGAGACTATTTCGCCATTTGCGATAGCTATTATCAGGCCATTCGCAAAGCCAGCGCTGCTGAAATTGAAACCATAGACATGGCCCGGCGCGGGGTGCACGATCAAGGTGCGGAACTGCTGGTCGAACGGTTGGATGGAAAAATCGATGTTGACTTCAAGACCGCGCGGCGTCTCTTCACATTGATCTGCGTTTTGCATATCAAGAACTAAGTGATTCTTCCGCTGCGTATCAGGGAAACAGGGTGGCCATTCGAGACATAAGAAAAACAATGATAAGCCTTGCGACGATTGCCGTCGTATTGCTGATTATCGCCTTCATCCTCCGCAATATTGCGGTCGGCTGGGCGCCATCACGCGACCAATATCCGGTACAGGGAATCTCCGTCGACGAAAGCCACGGCGACGTCATTTGGCATGTTGCCGGCGCGACAGGGGTCGATTTCGCTTATATTCAAGCCACAGACGGTGCCGAGAAGCGTGACGCGAATTTCGCGACCAATATCA
Organism: Parasphingorhabdus sp.; assembly: GCF_039982395.1. Lineage (GTDB taxonomy): Bacteria > Pseudomonadota > Alphaproteobacteria > Sphingomonadales > Sphingomonadaceae > Parasphingorhabdus. Next base: position 123,943 of record NZ_JBDWYO010000006.1, on the reverse strand, counting down.
AGGGTGCCCGGGAATCCGGTATTCGCTATGGTGCGCTTCACAATTATTCGCTCTGCCGCCTGGCAGCCGATCAAGCGACAATATTTGTCACCACCGTTCCCCGCGGCGCGAATATGCTGCCACCCGCCGTCCGTCTTGCCTTTGACAATGGCTGTGGTGACCGCCCAGGTCGCGCACTGGTGCTCAGCGAACTCAATACTTTTCTCAACCAGATAGAAGCCCATAGCGAAAAGCCCGCCATCATTGCTGTCTCTCGGGACTTCGAGGAATTGTATAATATAAGCAGCGGCATCGACCGGACATTCTGGCTCGAAGCAAATTTCTTTCCGCCCGACTATGCCACCAAACCTTGGGTGATGTGGCGCGCCTCCGATATGCGTCGGATCAGCGGGGTTGACGGCCCGATAAACTGGAACGTAGTGCGACCATGACCATCAACAGGAACACGATATGAGCATTTTATCCGACCGCTGGATTCGCAACGAAGCGAAACATTCCGGAATGATCGAACCTTTTGTTGAAGCCCAGAAACGCGAAGACTGTATCAGCTATGGCTTGTCTTCTTATGGCTATGACGCGCGTGTGTCAGACGAGTTTAAAATTTTTACAAATGTCGACAATGCCGTTGTCGATCCGAAAAACTTTGCCGAGAACAGCTTTGTTGACCGCAAGACCGACTGCTGCATCATTCCACCGAACAGCTTCGCCCTCGCCCGGACTGTCGAATATTTCCGGATACCGCGCGACGTTCTGGTGATATGCCTCGGAAAGTCTACCTATGCCCGGTGCGGAATCATCGTGAATGTAACGCCGCTGGAACCCGAATGGGAAGGCCATGTGACTCTCGAATTTTCCAACACCAGCCCCCTGCCCGCAAAAATCTATGCCAATGAAGGCGCTTGTCAGTTTCTGTTCCTGAAAGGCAACGAACCTTGCGAGACCAGCTATGCCGATCGTTCGGGCAAATATATGCGTCAAAAAGGTGTGACTCTAGCAAAGCTCTAGGCCATAGATGGGGCAAGTTAACCCAACGATTAAATGATCCGTAGGAGCCCCCACAATGTCCAATACACGCGAATTTGATGTCATTATCTATGGTGCAACCGGCTATACAGGCCGTCTGGTGGCCGAATATATGGCACAGCAATATGGTGTATCCGACGATGCACCGAAATGGGCGATGGCGGGCCGCAGTCTAGAGAAGCTGGAAGAAGTCCGCGATCTTGTTGGCGCGCCGAAGGATACCCCGTTGGTGGTAGCCGATTCCGACGATGTCGCGTCGATAGATATGATGGCGAGCCGGACGACAGTCCTTTTGACCACAGTGGGCCCCTATCAACTATACGGTGATGAAGTCGTCGCTGCCTGCGTCAAAAACGGCACCCATTATGTAGATCTATGCGGCGAGCCTGGATGGATGCGCGCAATGATCGATGAACATCAGGAAGCAGCAGAAAAATCGGGTGCGCAGATTTGCTTTTCCTGCGGATTTGACTCTATTCCCTTCGATCTCGGCGTGCTTATGCTGCAAAAGGATATGCACAAGCGCTTTGGCAAACCAGCGGCTCGCGTCAAAGGACGCGTTCGTGCCATGGAAGGCACGTTCTCTGGCGGCACCGCAGCCAGTTTGACGGAAACGATGAAGGCAATTGCCAAGAACCCGGGTCTGGTCAAAATTCTGGCCAGCAGTTTTGGCCTCACGCCCGGCTTCGTCGGACCGGATCAACCGAATATGGTGATCCCGAAATATGACAAGACGATAGACAGTTGGACCGCACCGTTCATCATGGCACCGATCAACACCAAAAATGTGCATCGGACGAATTTCCTTCTCGACTTCCCCTTTGGTGAAGATTTTAAATATGATGAAATGCTTGTCACAAGTCCTGGCGACATCGGCAAACAAGCTGCTGAAATGGTTGCAAAAGCCAATCCCTTTGGTGGTGACGACGCGCCCAAGCCCGGCGAAGGCCCAACAAAAGAGCAACGTGACAATGGCCATTATGATGTGATCTTTCTCGGAGAGACAGCCGATGGCGACACCGCCAGTCTCTGTGTCAAAGGAGACAAGGATCCGGGATATGGCTCAACGTCCAAGATGATAGCCGAAGCGGCGCTGTGCATCGCTCGGGATGGCAATGACCATGGCGGCGGTGTCTGGACGCCGGGTGCTTTGATGGGCGAAAAGCTGGTCAAACGCCTGGAAAGCAAAGCCGGACTCAGCTTCGCCGTGGAAAGCTGAAAAACTGTAATAACCAAGCGGCAGAATTTGCCTTATTGTCGCATCAAAATTAAGAGCAGTTCATAGCCTTGAAACCCGTTTTCTCAGGACAATCTTGTTAGCATCATGCTGAAACGCCTTTTTCGAAAAAAAGAGATCTCTCGACCCATTGATAGCGCCACCATCCCCGAAGGGCGGCGCGTCTACGCGATTGGCGACGTCCATGGCCGCAATGACCTTTTGCAGCAATTGCTCGACAAGATCATCAAAGATGATGGCGAGCGTGGCGATGCCGAGAGCGAAATCATATTTCTGGGAGATCTTGTCGATCGAGGGCCGGATAGCTGTGGTGTTATCGACACGGCGATGCAGATCAAAGCCAAGCTTGGAGATATCCGATTCCTGATGGGCAATCACGAGGAAGTCTATCTTTCGGCGGCCACAGGCGATGAGAAAGCCGTACGGTTTTTCAACCGGATTGGCGGTCGCGAGACCATATTGAGTTATGAAATCACGATGAAAGAATATATGGAACTCGACATGGTGCAGCTAGCCCAGCGTATTCCAGAAATTTTTCCGCAGAGTCACATCGATTTCATAGCCGGATTTGAAGATCAGATCGTCATTGGCGACTATGCGTTTGTGCACGCCGGAGTCCGTCCTGGTGTTAAGCTCACCGAGCAACGCCCGAAAGACCTCCGCTGGATCAGGGAAGACTTCCTTGCCGAGGATGAGCCGCACGAAAAGGTCATCGTCTATGGCCATACTATCAATGAGGACGTCGTTGAAGCCGGGAACCGCATCGGCATCGACACCGGCGCCTATTATTCCGAAAAGTTGACCGCTCTGGTTCTAGAGGGTGCCGAACGCCGGTATCTCGACACGAGCGCATAAAAATATGGCGGAGCCAAACGGCCCCGCCATATATTGGCCTGATGTGCAGACCGTTTTGGGTAGTGAAACTATATCGGTTTAAGCAACCTGTGCCGTTGGCGCTGTTTCTTCTTCCATATCCCGAAGAACATAACCACGACCCCATACGGTTTCGATATAATTTTCGCCGCCGCAAGCCAAAGCCAGCTTTTTGCGCAGCTTGCAGATGAAAACATCGATAATTTTGAGTTCTGGTTCGTCCATGCCGCCATAGAGGTGGTTGAGGAACATTTCCTTGGTGAGCGTCGTTCCCTTTCTGAGGGAGAGCAGCTCGAGCATGGCATATTCCTTGCCAGTCAAATGTACGCGATTGCCATCGACTTCAACCGTCTTGGCATCCAGATTAACCGCCAATTTGCCGGTCCGGATAACGCTTTGCGAGTGGCCTTTCGATCGGCGCACGACCGCATGAATACGGGCAACCAGCTCGTCACGGTGGAACGGCTTGGTCACATAGTCATCAGCACCGAAGCCAAAGGAACGGACTTTGCTGTCCATTTCGCTGATACCGGATAGAATGAGAACGGGTGTCTGTACTTTCGCGACACGCAGTTTCTTCAGCACATCGTAGCCGTGCATATCGGGCAGGTTAAGATCGAGACATATGATGTCATAATCATAAAGCTTGCCTAGATCGAGGCCCTCTTCGCCCAGATCGGTGGTATAAACATTAAAACCTTCGGTAGTCAGCATCAGCTCAATTGCTTTTGCGGTCGTTGGTTCATCTTCAATCAGCAGCACGCGCATCAGGCAGCCCCTTTTTCTCAATTACTCCCCCCGGTTCGGTAACTGTTCCGACCCGGTGGATCATTTATTAACCATAAGATGAATGAACGTAAAAGGTTAATTTTTCCCTAAGGCAGGATTCAGCACGAGTCGTGAGGAGTCAAATGACTCTGTAACCCGCAGGAATGAGTCGTTTCAGGACTCCCAGACTCTCCGAAAAAAAAATTAACTTTTTCGCGCTTCAGGCATGAAACGGAGAAGTTTCGAACAATATCCATGTCATTTCGTGGTAAATCGGCATCAAGTAGGGTCACTTTTTACGGATTTGGCAACCATCGTTAACAAGTCCTGTTGCCCGATGGCGCATCGCGCTATCAACGTCATATGGTTGATATACCCGAAAGCGCGATCACCGAAACATTTCTTGCTGCCAGCGGCCCTGGTGGCCAGAATGTTAATAAGGTCGCCACAGCTGTCCAGATGCGGGTCAATGTCTATGCCTTGAAACTTGAGCCATACGCATTCCGCAAATTGAAGGCGCTTGCAGGCCGCAAGATGACAAGTGGCGGCGAGTTGATCCTCACGGTACGGGAATATCGCACCCGCGAATCCAATCGGGCCGAAGCACGCAGACGGGTGACGGAGATGGTGGAACAGGCCCATCGGCGAGAAGCACACCGGATCAAGACACGTCCCAGCAGAGCCGCAAAAGCCCGGAGAGTGGATACGAAGAAGAAGAAGTCTTCCGTGAAGAAGATGCGCGGGAAGCCAAGCCTCGACTAGTCTTTTTGGCAAAATCAACAATTGGGTCAGCAAACAGGCGCCTTGTTAGCTGTTGGCAAAGCCTTCAATTTCCTCATAAGCAACGGAGCCACTTAAGGGGAAATTGATGAACACGCGCCACTTGCTCGCATTTTGTTGCCTGCCCTGCTTTGCCACCACCGCTATTGCCAGTGAAGATGTGGATAGCAATCGCTTCACCGCTGAACGCATATTCGATCTGGAATATGCCGACGACCCGCAAATCTCTCCGGATGGGTCCACGATTGTCTATGCTCGCAAGTCCATGGACAAGCGTGCCGACAAAGTTGTCAGCGATCTTTGGACCATTGATACACGCAGTGGCAGCCAACGTCCGCTGGTCAGCGGACAAGGCTCCAGCTCGTCTGTGCGCTGGTCCCCCAATGGCGATCGCTTGATCTATCTGACTTCCACTAACGGGATGCCGGAACTTCGCTTGCGATATCAGGACAGCGGGGAGAGCTTTTCATTGGCGCAACTTGAACATGCTCCCAGCGCGCCGACCTGGTCTCCAGATGGCAAGTCTGTCGCCTTCTCGATGCTTGTACCAGACGAACGCGCAACATTTGCGAAACCGCCAAAGAGACCGGCGGGAGCAGAATGGGCAAAGCCGGTTCGGGTCATCGATGATCTGGTCTTCCGTTTTGACGGTGTCGGCTATCTGCCAAAAGGCAAGAGCCAGATATTCACATTGAGCACAGACGGCGGCACGCCGCGCCAGGTAACCCGTGGCAAAAATGGCTTTGATACACCGCAATGGTTCGGGAACGGTTCGCTGGTGGCAACAGGCAATGAAGCCGAGGATGCGGCGCTCGATCCAATAGAAAGCGAAATATACCGCATCGATTTGTCCAACCAGTCTGCAACAGCTTTGACTCAGCGTGATGGTCCGGACTTTGCCCCCATTGTGGCACCCGATGGTTCCCGCATCGCCTATCGGGGCTATGATGATAAGCTGAAAGCCTATCAAAAGACGAATGTCTATATCATGGCACCGGACGGCAGCGCTGTAAGAAATCTCACCGCCAATTTTGATCGCTCCATCGACACCATCAAATGGCGCCCCGATAGCAAAGCTCTGGTTGGGCAGACCGAAGTCGACGGAATTCTTACGCTCGTTTCCATCGATCTATCAGGCAATGTCCGCACTTTGGTCAATGACATTGGCGGCACAGCCTTGGGCCGTCCCTATGCAGCCGGCAGTTTTTCGGTTGCCCGCAAGGCCGGTGGCAGCACTCCTGTCATGGCCTACACAAAAGGAAGTACAGACCGGCCAGCGGAAGTCGCAGTGACTCGCGGCGGCAGAAATAGCCGCCAGCTAACCCAATTGAACGAGGATGCACTCGGTCATCTCGATTTGGCGTCCATTGAAGAGATAAAAGTGGCCTCCAGGCATGATGGCAAAGAGATTGAGGCTTGGATAGCCCTGCCCCCGAACTTCAAACCCGACGGATCTTTTCCCATGCTATTGGAAATTCACGGGGGACCGCATGCAATGTACGGTCCGTATTTTGGTGCCGAAATTCAACGCTACGCGGCAGAAGGCTATGTGACTGTATATGCCAATCCAAGGGGATCGACGGGCTATGGCGAAGCCTTTGCGCAACTCATTGATCTGGATTATCCCGGCAAGGATCATGATGATCTGATGAGCGTCGTCGATGCATTGCTCGCCAAAAACTATGTCAGCAAAGATCGACTCTTCATTACCGGCGGCTCCGGCGGTGGCGTCTTAACCGCTTGGGCAGTAGGGAAAACGAACCGCTTTGCAGCTGCCGCCAGCATCAAACCGGTCGTCAACTGGACAAGCATGGCCTTGTCTGGCGATATCGGCCGACTGGTTAGTCGCCACTGGTTCCGCGCTCAACCCTGGGAGCAGCCAGAAGAATATTGGCGTCGCTCTCCCCTTTCGATCGTCAATAATGTCAAAACCCCGACAATGGTGATGGTCGGTGAAGCAGACTGGCGCACGCCTTCCTGGGAAGCCGAACAATATTATACCGCGCTCAAGGTCCAGAACGTCGACACAGTTTTGGTGCGCGTACCTGGAGCATCTCATCTCATCGCCAGAAGGCCTAGCCAACTGATTGCCAAAGTGGACAACATCATGGGCTGGTTTGAAAAATATGATCCGGCCCACAACTCTAAGTCAGAAGATTAGCCCGAAAGACAAAACCATGTTCGACATTGCGATTGATCAAGATCAACCGATCACAGAATTCTATGCAGAGCTGACATCTGGTGCTGCGGCCCTGGTCGATGGCGAACCAGATCCGATCGCGAATATGGCAAATATCGCGGCGCTTATCTGGCAATATGTGCCAGAGCTTAACTGGGCCGGCTTCTATCGCGTGATCGACGATGAACTGGTACTCGGCCCCTTCCAAGGCAAAACAGCCTGCATTAGAATAGCTATTGGATCCGGAGTGTGCGGAACAGCAGCGGCCACTGGCAAAGTGCAGCGTGTCGCCGATGTTCATGCCTTTCCCGGCCATATCGCGTGCGATGCAGAAAGCCGCAGCGAACTGGTTATACCGGTTTTCAAAGGCTCTGTGCTACTCGGCGTACTCGATCTGGATAGCCCATTGCCCGAGCGCTTTGGCTCCGCGGATGAGGCTGGAATGATCGCCCTTGTGGAGGCAATTGCGAACAACCTTGGTTAAGCCGTTGGTAACCAGAATGCCCCATTTCGAGACAAGGTTGCAAATCTACTCTATTTTACAAGCCTGTAATGGTCAAAGGCCCCGATAAATGTTAATTGTTCATTAATTACATTTCGGTCGGGCATGCTGGCTGCATGTCTGAAAATAGGGAGTTGTTAACTATGAAGACCCTTTTACTTGCTGGCCTTGCCGGTGTTTTAACGATGACGCCAGGATCGGCGTTTGCAGCAATCGACTCGACCGTGGGTGACTCAGCGGAACAGTCCGTTGACCTCAGCTTTGCGTCTTCCACAGCGCTGGCGAACCCAGCAGCAGGTGCCAAGGCGATGTCGCGGATGGGGAATGCCCGTCAGATGAAGAATATGGGCAACATGCGCCACATGAAGAATATGGGTGGCGCGCGCCAGATGAAAAACATGCGTGGCAACCGGCACATGAAGAACATGGGCGGCAATCGCCAGATGAAAAACATGCGCGGCAGCCGGCACATGAAGAACATGCGTGGCAATCGCCAGGCTGGTAGCTTTGTTCGTCAAGGCCGAAGAGGCTATGGCCAAGGCTATAACAGACCATATCGGGGCTACCGTCTACCGCAGACATTTATTCAGCCGAGCTTTTTCATCAGCAACTTCGGTCACTACGGCCTCAGCCAGCCAAGCTATGGCTATGGCTGGTCACGCTATTATGATGATGCGGTTCTGACCGATCGTCGTGGCGTTGTGCAAGACACACGCTACAATGTAGATTGGGATCGTTACAATCAGGGATATAACGATGGCTATCGTGCGGGACAGGCCACTTATGATCCAGGCGTTTTTGCTGGAGACGATCGCGTCATCGCAACTCCGACTGCCTATAATGATGGCCGGCCGACCTATCAGGGCGACTGGCAAGGTTCCTATCAAGAAGATGGCAGCTATCAGGGCGAATGGCAGGGCACCTATCAGAATGCAGATGGCCAGGTCTATCAAGGTGAATATTCCGGGACCTTCATCGGCGATGGCAATGTGAGCCCACATTGGGGAAGCCAACCTACCCAACATGCCGGCGACCGTGGATATCGTGATCAACGTTCGGAAGATATGGCCTATCTTGAACGCTGCAAAAAAAGCAGTGGTATTGGCGGAGCGGTCATAGGCGGCGCCATTGGTGCTTTGGCCGGCAATCGTATTGCTGGTCGCGGAAGCCGGCTTGGCGGATCATTGATCGGCGGCGGCCTTGGTGCGGTAGCAGGCGCTGCAATTGATCAAGGAACCGACAAGTGCCGCAAGATGCTCAAACGCTATGGCTATGACCAGCAACAGGCCGGCCGGCGTGATGGATATCGTCAGCAGCCAGCGCAATATCGCCGTCCACAACAGCATCACAGTCGTCAGGCTTATCCGAATGGCTGGAATGGATATTATACGCCAGGATATTATACGCCGGGATATTATTATCCACAGGTGCAACAGCCGATGGTAACTACTATTGTTGTGCAATCCGCGCCGGTAACAACCACTACGACAACGACATATATCGAAGAAGAAGTGGTCTACTCGAAGCCGAAATATAAGAAGCGTTGGAAACCAGCGGCGAAAAGAGTCTGGAAACCAGCCGCGAAGGCTGCACCGGTCAAAGGATGTCAGCAAGCACGTTGCATGTACGACTGATAGCCTGACACAGCCAAAAAAGGCCTGCTAACCGAGTTCGGTTGGCAGGCCTTTTTTATTGCGTGTGATTGTCATGGAATGGGATCGTTAAATCCATCAGCAATTAACTTGGCGATTGATGCTTTCGCAGCTCGCTGGGGTCAAACCTTTGCCAGCCATCAGGACCCAGTCGCTCCAAGGGACGGAAGCGGACCTTATATTCCATCTGTGGCGAACCATCGACCCAATAGCCCAGATAGACATATGGCAAACGCGCCGTTTGCGCGCGCAAGATATGATCCATGATGATATAGTTTCCAAGACCGGCACGCTCTCCATGCTCTGCATCGAAAAAACTGTAGATCATCGACAAGCCATCGCCTTGCTGGTCTGTCAGACAGGCACCAACCAAACGGCCCTTGCTGCCATCCTCGGTCGGTTCGCGATATTCAATCATATAGCTTTTGACCGGTGACTGTTCGACCATGTCGGAATAGTCCATCTCGTCCATTTCCGCCATGCCGCCACCTGGGTGCCGTTTTGCGAGATATTTCTGGAGGAGCTGATATTGTTCTTCCGTTGCCCAAGGCTCACAAGCTTCAACAACGAGATCCTGATTTCGCCGGATCAGTTTTCTTTGTGTGCTATTCGGACTGAACTCATCAGCGAGAACGCGCACTGAAACACAGGCCTTGCAGTCGAGGCAGCTGGGTCGATAGGCCACGTTCTGGCTTCGACGGAAACCGATCCGACCAAGCGCATCGTTCAATTCTTCCGTATGGGCCCCGTTGAGTTCCGTAAAAACCTTGCGTTCGCTCTTACCTGGCAAATAGGGGCATGGGCTGGGATTGGTTACAAAAAATCGCGGAAAGCGAACGGGTGCAGTCACAAAGCCAGCCTTTTGTTAGATTGTTCAGAATCGACTAGGGCAATATGCAATGCAATAGCGGAAATGAAAAGGCGATTTACCACATAAATTTATAATCGACCGCTGTACTGCGCACAAAAAAAACGGGGCGAAAAACGCCCCGTTTTCAAATTAGTTTAGCCAAAGCTCAAGGGCTTGTTGGTTCATCGTCATCAGCAATGATGATGATGCCTGCGATAACCGCTGCTGCTGCCAAGAGCGCAATCAGAATGCCGCTTCCGCCTTCCAATTCTTCTGAAGATGTCGACGATGCGCCAACACGTTCAACAGCAGGTGCTGAAACGCTTGCAACCTGAGCTGCAACAGGTGCAGTGATCAAAGATGCAGCCGCGATACCCGCAGCCAATTTACCGAATTTCATAACTATGCTCCAATAAAGTCTATCTACAATGGAAAAGGTTCAAAATGAACCTTAGTGCGCCCCCATGCATTTGAAGAGAATGCTTCGCGCTCTCTTCTATCGCAACTCTTAGAGCAATCTCTGTTTTTTACAACTAAAAAGCTGAACTAATTTGATTAGTCGCAATATTCTAAAGCAATTGAACGTCGTCTAACGCTTGCGCACAAATGCTGGTTTACCGGCAATCCATGTTTCATTTACTTGCAAATTCCGGATTTGCGCAGGCGTTGCCAGGAGAATATCCTGATCAATGATCAGGAAGTCCGCCCTTTTTCCAGGCTCAAGACTTCCTAGGCGATCTTCTGCAAAAGCCGCATATGCCGATCCATTGGTATAGGCTTGCCATGCCTGAATCCGGTCCAGACGTTCTGCTGGCATCCAGCCGCCAAATGGCTGTCCAGCCGCATCTTCGCGCGTCATGGCGGCGCTAAGACCCGGGAAAGGATTGGATGATTCCACAGGAACATCGGTTCCAAAGGCCAGTCTAGCACCCGATTCGAGGATCGATCGCCAAGCATAGGCGCCTTGCAAACGGTCCGCTCCAAGCCGCGCTTCCGCCATCAACCGATCAGACGTCTGGTGCACGGGCTGCATCGAAGCAATTGATCCGGATGTCACGAAACGGTTTAAATCCGCAGGGTCAACAATTTGCGCATGCTCCACCCGCCACCTGCGATCGCCTTTATACGTGAACTGCAATTCCTCGATGGCCGACAAAATCTCATCATTCGCCTTGTCACCAATCGCATGCACGGCCGTTTGAAAGCCATCCATAGCCGCACGGCTCATCTTGTTCTTGAGTTGGGCCGAATTCAACAACGCCAGTCCGCTTTCCCCGGGCTTGTCCGCATAAGGTTTCTTCAGCAACGCGCCACGCGATCCCAATGCGCCATCGACATATAGCTTGACCCCAACCAGCCGCAGATGGTCATCGTATAGCCATGGCGATGGTCCGGGGCCGCCAATGGCAATCATATTGTCTATTTCGGAAGCATAAGAAACAATCCGGATTTTCAATCGCCCCGCATCCCCTGCCCTGCGAAAGCTTTGCCAATCCTGCATGCTGGTACCCATGTCGGCGATGGACGTAACACCATTGGCGAGTAGAATTTCTTGCGCCTTGCTCAGCGCGATATCATTCTCCACCGGCCTTGGCGCAGGAATGGCATCGCTGAACAAATCTATCGCAGCGTCGACAAAAATTCCACTGGGCTTGCCACCTGCCCTTTCTATGCTGCCGCCTTTCGGAGATTTTGTCGCCGCCGAAATTCCAGCGGCTTTCATCGCCGCGCCATTGACCCAGACAGCATGGCCGTCGACGCGGGACAGAAACACCGGGCTATCCGGAACGATTGCATCCAGCTCAGCCGCGGTAGGGAAACGCCCCAATCCCCAGGCTTCTTGATTCCAGCCATTGCCGATGATCCACGGACGACTTGGGTTTTCTGCTGCATAGCGAGCGATCTTGGCCAGCGCTTCTTCGAGCGATCCGGTATCAGACAGATCCAGAGTGAGAGCGTTGAACCCCATGCCCATCACATGGCCATGGGCATCGAAAAACCCCGGGATCAACGTCTGACCTTTCCCGTCAAACTGAAAGTCCACTTCACGGGGCCGTTTGTCACGCCGGTTCAACAATTGCTTAACTTTGCCATCATCGTCGATGATCATGCCGGTGAAGCGGATGACGTTACCTCCGCTATCCAGCGTCATGCCGTTCACATTCTCAATCAGACTATCGGCCTGAGCAGCGCCCGGAACAAAGAGAAGACTCGCCGCAATCGCGCAAAATGCTGAACCATTAATTTTCAACCAGCCGCCCATATTATATGCCTCTTTATCTTTTTTTCGGAAGGCGAGAGACCAATGAACTGGTATCATTGCGCCCGCCTCCTGCTGCTTGCACTTCAGCGTAAAATTGATCCACCAGCGCAGCTACTGGTATGGTTGCTCCATTGGTGCGGGCTTCTTCGATCGCCAAGCCCAAATCCTTGCGCATCCAGTCGACGGCGAAACCGAAATCAAAATCATCTTTCGCCATGGTCGCCCAACGATTATCCATCTGCCAGCTTTGCGCCGCACCGCCCGAAATAGCCTCATAGACTCTGTCCAGGTCGAGTTGACTGGCCTGCGCAAAACGTAGCGCCTCTGAGAGGCCTTCAAGAATGCCAGCAATCGCAATCTGATTGCACATTTTTGTAGTCTGACCAGCGCCGGTGCGCCCGACATGCACAATACGCCCGGCATAAGCCGACATAATCAGTTCAGCGGCGGAAAAAGCTTCTTCGCCGCCGCCGCACATGACCGATAGATTGCCGTTTTCCGCGCCAGCCTGGCCACCGGACACCGGCGCATCAACAACATGGATGCCGCGCCCTTCTGCTTCAACCGACAGTTGCCGGGCAATACGCGCTGACACGGTCGTGTGATCAATGAACAACGCCCCTCTCGCCATGGTCGAAAAAGCGCCATCACGCCCCATTGTGACCGCAGCAAGATCATCGTCATTGCCAACACAAGTAATCACGATCTGCTTTTCGGTAGCCGCCTGTGCCGGATTATCAGCAACTACGCCTCCATGTTTTGCCACCCAGGCCTCGGCCTTGGATCTTGTGCGGTTATAAACAGTCAACTCGTGCCCCGCCTCGACCAAATGACCGGCCATGGGTCCGCCCATCACGCCGATCCCGATAAATGCAATATTCGCCATAGTTTTCGCTATCCTCTGACACGGCCATAATCATTGTTTCCCTCCATGACCAGATGCGTTAGGGGCACAAGCGATATGAATGATATGCAAAACCCAGCGCTTCCCTCCTTTGACTTTGAGGATGTGAAAGCCGCGCACGACCGGATTAAAGGCCGGGTCGTCTACACACCGACGCTGAAGAGCATCACATTGTCCGAACTCAGTGGCGCGGAAGTGTTCCTCAAATTCGAAAATTTGCAATTTACCGCGGCCTATAAGGAACGCGGTGCGCTCAACGCCCTGCTGCTTATGGATGAGAGCAAACGCAAAGCCGGCGTCATCGCGGCTTCCGCCGGCAATCATGCTCAGGGTCTTGCTTATAACGCCAAGAATCTGGACATCCCGGCAACGATCGTCATGCCCAGCACAACACCGATGGTGAAGGTCGAACAGACCCGTGGCCATGGCGCTGAAATTGTAATTTTCGGCGGCAATTATGATGAGGCTTATGCGCACGCACTCGAACTGGCCGAACAGCGCGGACTTACCTATATCCATGCCTTTGATGATCCGCGTGTTGCCGCCGGTCAGGGAACTGTAGCCATTGAAATGCTGGAAGCCGTTCCCGATCTGGATCGGCTGATCATCCCGATCGGAGGTGGCGGGTTATTCTCTGGAATGGCAACGGCCGCCGCTGCCATCAAGCCCGGTATAAAGATGACCGGCGTCCAAGCGGCCCTCTATCCCAGCATGTACGGGAAATTGACTGGTAAAAAGGTCGAGGCCGGCGGCGATACGCTGGCAGAAGGCATTGCGGTCCGCAATCCCTCTGAATTTACCGCAGAGATTATCCAGAGACATATCGACGAAATCTTGCTGGTTAGCGAAGCGCAGCTGGAAGGCTCTGTGAGTCTGTTGTTGCAGATTGAAAAAACGGTTGTCGAAGGTGCCGGGGCAGCCGGTCTGGCAGCCCTGTTGGGTAACAAAGAAAAATTCAAGGGCGAGAAAGTCGGGCTGGTCCTTTGTGGCGGCAATATCGATACGCGCCTTTTGGCGAATGTTCTGTTGCGTGATCTCGCCCGGTCTGGCCGTTTGGCGCGTCTGCGCCTGCATCTGCGTGATCAGCCAGGTGCGCTCTACAATGTGGTCAAACAATTTGCCGAGCATGAAGTGAATATTATCGAGGTTTACCACCAACGTGTCTTCACAAATCTACCCGCAAAAGGGCTGATCACTGATATCGAATGTGAAGCGAAAGACCGCGAGCAACTGGAAGGTCTGATCTCAGAACTCAACCAGTCTGGCTATGACGTCCGGCAGGTTGAACTGGCTGACTAGCCTAACGGGTTTCGTTGGATCCAAAATCGCGGACGCCATCTTCATATTCCGGCGTCCTCACAAGCGCCTGATCGAAAGCGACCGAGAGGTTCTTTAACCGCCGCGCCATATGCGTCATGTCGAGCGATGCCGCCATCGGATCATAGCGGCCGGGAACGATGCCACAGCCGATCATCAGGTCGATCCAGCTTTGCTCGTCGAAAATTTCACCTTCAAAAGAGGCAAGCCTTCCTCTGCTGCGAAATTGTTCTATCTTGATAGCGAGATTTTCGGACAGCTTGCTATCTCTCATCTCTGACCAAATTGCATCTTCACGCCGATTGAGAGCGAAGGGCAACAGAACGAAATCCCTGACCTGTTCGACCGCAATCAGATGCCGCCGGTTATAATCTCTCGCTTCGACGGTCATATCCAAACGCGTCGGCATGTGAGCCGCTAGCACCATCGTCTGACGTAGCAACATAGTGATATCTGCCGACAAATAGGGACCAAATTTCACCGATGCAGTGCCGAGCCTGGCTACGTTTCCGTGCCAAGGAGCGTTGACATATCCGGGTTTGAACATAGTCGATTGAGCACCATCGCCTAAAAGACTTCGCGCCGCATCGTCCGTCAATTCACGCGACGCGTATACAAGTTGGGCGATCGATGTTTCGCGCAACGGCGTTTGAACCAGCAGTCCGCCATCGATAGCCTGGGCGGCCTCTTGCTTTTCCGAAGGCGGCAAAACTTCCGCATTTCGCGCAGACGCCAGTCGATCAAAGGGAAGTCCCTCGAAAAGTGGGTGCCAATCCATTTGGCGGCGTTTATCTGCAAGATCGTCAAGGCCACCGGAAACATCGACAAAGAAATCTGCTTTGATCCCGTGACCGTTATCCAGATCAATCTGTTCAATGAACTCGCTTCCCTTATGAGCGAGCCCCGCACTTGGTTTTCCTTTTACAATCTCCGCGCGGTCGGTCGGGAATCTATCTTTGAGAAGCGCGGCAAAGTCGGCCTGATCAATCTGGACGGTCGGACGCAACATGCTCATCGGCGAGCGCAGATCAGTCGATTGGAAAGCAAATTTACCCGCTTCAACCGCGCGGGCCGGAAACCGAAATGGTTGATAAAGATAGGCCAGCTTCTGCGCTTGGTCATAAGACAAAGCAGCGCGCAATAAGATCTGGTGAATGGCAATATCATCAATGGCCGGAAGGCTCCCCGAGCCAGTCAGATGGAGACGGCTGCCCTCGCCCTGCCAGTCCAACAATGTGACGCCCAGAGCAAAAACGGCACTGTCCGTCGTGCTAAAATCTTTTGCTCCGATCCCAAGCCGGAGAAGAAACGGATCATCCAGGCGGACCGTGACCGCCGCCGGTGGGACTGACTCCACATCTTCGACGAGGACCAAACGCATGCCTTCAGGCAGGCTGTTAGCAAGCAACGTGGCGACAGGCCAAAGCTGTTGGCTTTTGCCGACAATGGCAATTCGCCTGACCCGCTGATCACCCTCGCTCACATTGTGTCTCCCGCAGGTCCGGAATAGGCAGCACGATAACGCTCGATGAAAGACAGATGTTCGCTCATATCTCCAACGCGAGTATCGATCGAATGCACCATTGCTTTCAAAGCGGTGGTGCGTGCATCATCGCTCATCGCATCAACCCGTGGATCATAGGTTTCCGGCACCAGATTTTGACCGATGAAAACCGACAGCCAGCTAGCCGGTTGAAAAAGTCCATGATCATATTGGGGCACAAGGCCGCGGCGTTTGAACGCTTCGATTTTCTCGCTGAGACTATCAGGCCATGCCATCTCTCGCATGTCCCGCCAAAACGGATCATCCCGCTGGTTCAGAACATAATGCAGCATCAGAAAGTCACGCACCCGATCATATTCCAGATTCATCAACCGGTTATATTCATTAACATCCGAAGCCGCGCATTGCTTCTCCGGAAACAATGCTATCAGATTCAAAATGCCACTTTGGATCAGATCAATGCTTGTTGATTCCAACGGTTCGAGAAACCCCCCGGCAAGTCCGATCGCCACGCAATTCCGGTTCCACAGTTTCTTGCGCTTGCCGGTTTTGAAAAACAGTTGCTTGGGTTCCGCAATCGCTTCTCCCTCGAGACCATTCATCAACATGTCGACGGCATCCTGATCGTCCATGTAGCGATCGCAATAGACAAGGCCATTGCCAATCCGATGCTGCAACGGAATGCGCCACTGCCAGCCAGCCGCTTTGGCTGTGGAACGGGTATAAGGACCAACCCCGTCGGCGATTTTGCAGGGCACCGCAAACGCTCGATTGCAAGGCAAATAGTCGCTCCAGTCAGCGAAACCGGTTTTCAGTTCTTGCTCGATCAACAGTCCCCGGAAGCCGGAGCAATCGACAAACAATTCACCAGAAATTTGCTGGCCAGATTCCAGAGTAAGGGATTGAATGAAGCCACTTTCGGTATCACAATCCACTGTCGTGACCTTGCCTTCAATCCTCTCCACACCGCGTGTTTTGGCATAGTCAGCCAGAAAGGCAGCGTAGAGGCTGGCATCAAATTGAAACGCATAGGCATAAGAATGCGCGGGAGACGTCCAATTGTCCGATGGCGGTTCAAACCGCCCCTTTCGGGCCGCTTCGATGGGTAGGCTATAATTTCCAAAATCAGCCGCTCGGCCTTCGGCATTTTCTTTAACCCAATGATGATGAAAATCGACGTCACCCAGAGGCTCGCCATGCACACCAAAGGGATGGATATAATGATCGCCCGTTTTGCCCCAGTCGCGAAACTCGATGCCCAGCTTTATGGTTGCGCTGGTGCGGGCCATCAGTTGGGCTTCGTCAATTTCCAGCATCCGGTTGAAATCGCGGATCTGCGGCAGGGTTGCTTCGCCCACACCAACGGTTCCGATTTCTGCTGATTCAATCAACCGGATAGACGCGCCACTGCCGGATAGCTTTTGCGAGAGCGCTGCCGCGGCCATCCAGCCAGCAGTGCCGCCGCCAATGATGACAATCTCTTGAATCGCTTGATCGGATTGGTCTTTCAATGCGTTCCCCATGGCTTGCATCTTCAAAGCAGATATCTGCTAGCCGGAATAGCCTGTTTTGACCAAATGGATAATCAAACAATGGCGCAACGGCGCGAAGATTGCCTCAGACCGCCGCGGTAACCCCGGCGTCGCGCATACCGCGCCAGATCTGCAGCGCCTGTACCGTTTCAGGGACATCATGAACTCTTACAATTTGGGAACCCTGCTGAATGGCATGATGCGCGAAAGCGATGGAGCCGCCGAGACGCTGGTCAACCGGTGCTTCCTTGGACAAGGCCCCGATCATTCGCTTCCGACTGGCGCCAATCAGCAATGGCTGACCCAGCGCATGAAACATCGCAATATTGTTCATCAATGCAAGATTATCGGCCAGCGACTTGCCAAAGCCAAGGCCGGGATCAATGATGATCTTTTCGCGTTCGAAGCCCGCTGCGACAACATCGGCGATACGTTGCTCCAACCAATCGAGCGTTTCTGTAACGATATTGCCATATCCGTCACCTTTATGTGGATTTTTGCCACTAGACGGCGCGTGCATCAACACAACCGGACGACCGGATATGCCAGCCACTTCCAGCGATCTTTTGTCATGCAGCAAAGCCGAAACGTCATTGATCAGATGAGCACCTGCGGCAATTGCCGCTTCCATAACTGCCGCCTTGCGCGTGTCTATGGAAAGCACTGCTCCACAATGGGCGAGCCGTTCGATCACCGGCAAGACCCGCTTTATTTCATCACCTTCCCAGACTGTTTCTGCGCCAGGCCGGGTGCTTTCTCCTCCAATATCCAGGATGGAAGCGCCCGATGAAGCCATCGCCAGTCCCGCTTCAGCCGCTTTATCAGGGTCGTTCTGATGTTTGCCGCCATCAGAAAAACTGTCGGGCGTGATGTTCAGAATTCCCATCACATGCGGCTGATCGAAGCGAATGATACGGTCGCCGCATTTCAGTTCGGCATGCTGCCGGGTCAGATTTGCAAATTGTGAAGCAGCCCTGACCGCCAAAGGCTCTGGCAAGGCATTTGACCATTCCGGCCATTGAGTGATGTTGACCAACCCTCTGAGGTTCGGTTTTCCAGTTTCTTCTATCAGATATTCTACTTGAGAAAACCAAGTTAAGCTATTGTTTAAACGTTTGTTTTTATCGTCATGCCATTGCGGACTATCAACCAATCCAACGGGCTTCAGATAGAGCCGTGCATCGGCTCCACATGCTTCCAACTCTTCCAGTCCATTGCCCATATCAGGGTTCAGTGGCCAGCAGATAGGTCTGACGCAAATTGTCGATAGGCTTTAGCGATTTGCCGTCACTATAATGCCAATAAGTCCAGCCATTGCAGCTTGGCGCATCCTGCACCGCAGCTCCGATTTTGTGGATAGAACCTTCTTGTCCATCCCAGATTATGGAACCGTCGGCCCGCACTTTCACTTTGAATTTGCGGTTCTTGCTACACAATTCATCGCCAGGTTTGAGATAGCCGGTTTCGACCAAGGTTCCAAAAGCGACCCGGGGTTTGGATTTCGGCGACTGCATGGTTTTCAGCGAACTCTCATCCAGCGGCAGCGCTTCGGCAATGCGTTGCTCCGCCACTTCGCAATAGCTGTCTTCTTTCTCGCAACCAATCCATTCCCGTCCCAGTCGTTTCGCAACGGCGCCAGTTGTGCCAGTGCCAAAAAACGGATCCAAGATCACGTCACCAGGATTGGTGGTCGCAAGCATGATACGGTAGAGCAAAGCTTCAGGCTTCTGCGTTGGATGCGCCTTGCTGCCATTGCGCTTCAGCCGCTCTTGTCCGCCACAAATCGGCATCACCCAGTCACTGCGCATCTGCAATTCATCATTGAGATTCTTCATCGCACGATAGTTGAACGTATATTTCGCTTTTTCCGACTTCGAGGCCCAGATCAGGGTCTCATGGGCGTTGGTAAAGCGGGTTCCCTTGAAATTGGGCATGGGATTGGCTTTGCGCCAAATGATATCGTTCAGGATCCAATAGCCGAGGTCCTGCAGCGAAGCGCCGACCCGGAAAATATTGTGATAGCTTCCGATGACCCACAAAGAACCGTCGGGTTTGAGAATACGACGCGCTTCTGCCAGCCAGGCCTTGGTAAAAGCATCATAAGCCGCAAAGCTGTCGAAATGATCCCAAGCGTCATCAACCGCATCCACCTGCCCGCCTTCTGGGCGATAAAGATCGCCGCCAAGTTGCAGATTATAAGGCGGATCGGCAAATACCATGTCGACGGAGGCGTCCGGTAAAGACGCCATTGCTTCGATACAATCCATCTTCAATATCTGCCCCAATGGCAGCACATCAGCCTTTTTCGCGGTGCGTGTTGCGCGACTTGTTTTTGGCGCGTGAATTCGCTCGATAATCCCCATGAACCTCTATTCCTTATTTGAACCGCGTTCACGGTGAGTCCGAAACTGCGGAGGGTCAAGGCCGTTAACATAGGTTAAAGGCGTATCTTTATGGTTAACAGAAGATGAGTCAGGAGAACGAAAGGAGTCCCCCACCAGATATGGAGTCACAGCCCATCGGGCGGACTCAATCCCTAGTGGTGTGACGGAAAAGACTCTTTCTGAAATTATATTTGCGCATTTCAGATAAATAGCCCAAATTTAAAATCGGTTCACAAAAAGTCGCTTTCAGACTATAGGTTGGACCATCAAAAAGAGCTCCAAAGCGTAACAATTCGGGAGTGAGTAAACAGATGGCACGCAATTTTCGTGATAAATATCAGCATGAATATGGCATTGCTCAGGAAAGCGATGAACCTCGCCCTCATCCAGGCGTAATCGTCGGTGGCGCCGCCGGACGCGAAAAGCACATAGAATATGCGATTGTTTTCGGATCAAAAATATTCGGATCAATCGCTGCCGTCTGGTGGATGCTCACCTATGATACCGGCTGGGTAGAATGGTCCGCCTTCATTGCCGGCTACATCATATTGATGCTCGGTATCGTGCTCGGTTTTCATCGCTATTATTCACATAAAGCGTTCGAAACATCTGTACCCATGCAATATATTTTGGGCGGAATGGCGCAGATGTCGATCCAGTCTTCCGTGCTACGCTGGGCAGCGGATCATCGCCGCCATCACGCGCATTCCGACGAAAATGGTGATGTTCACAGCCCCTGGCTGGATGGCCGAGGGCAACCGACGAGCAGGATCAAAGGCATGTTCCACTCGCATTTCGGCTGGTTCATGGATGATTGCGTCACCGATATGAGCATCTATGGCAAAGGTTTGGCCGATAATCCTGTGGTGCTCTGGCTGCACAAAACCCGCTGGTATTGGCTGATCTTCTCATTGATTATCTTTCCCGGCATCTGGGGGCTTGTTTTCGGTGGATGGGACCATGTGATCAGTACGATACTCATTGGCGGCTATTTCCGGACATTCGTAGTCCTGCAGATCACCCTTGGTATTTCCAGCTATGCGCATGTTGTCGGATCACAGCGGCACACAAAGGGCGTCGGCACGGCCAAGAACAGTTTTCTCTTCTCCTTGCTGACCTTCGGAGAAGGCTGGCACAACAATCATCACAAGCATCCCAGAGCAAGTTTTCAGGGCATGGCATGGTGGGAAATTGACATAGCTGGCTATGTCTTGCTGCTGTTGGAGAAAATCGGGCTCGTCTGGAATGTTACCCGTCAGCCAAAATATATCAAAAAGGACGATGGCGAATGGGTCTTGGCCGAGCGTAAGATCGCACCTAAACCAGCGGAAGCAGAAGCCTAAAGCAATATCATCTGGGCCACCGGTGCAAAGCTTCGTCGATGCAGCGGCGTGGGACCATATTGCTTGAGAGCCGCTAGATGCTCCGCCGTTCCATAGCCCTTGTTGCGTTCCCAACCATATTGCGGATATTGCTCAGCCGCAGCGATCATCAGCCTATCACGATGTTCTTTCGCCAAAATAGAGGCTGCAGAAATACAGGGATGAATAGCATCTCCGCCAACAACCGCTTTTGCCGAGAAGCCCCATCTGGGCAAGCGATTGCCGTCAACCAGCACGTGCTCAGGTGCGATATCCAGACCTTCAACCGCCCGTGTCATCGCTAGCATTGTCGCCTGCAAAATATTTATATCATCAATCTCAGCCTCGGAGCATTGCGCTACCGAAAACTGCGCGCCGTTCATGATTTCGGACTCGAGCCTTTCCCGTTTTGCCGATGTCAGTTTCTTGCTGTCATCTAGTCCCACAATCGTGTGACTGTCTGGCAAAATGACCGCAGCGGCAACGACTGGACCGGCAAGAGGCCCCCTTCCCGCTTCATCAACGCCAGCAATCATCGCTGACTGTTCTGGAAATCGGTAACAAATTGATGTCCGAGCGGACCGCTGCCTTCGCCAAGACCAGGCGCTTTCACTATCGCAATGCGAGTGAAGGACACGGCCTGTTCAAACGCATTGATTAAATCCAGTCCAGCACCCAATCCACACGCCAATGCACTCGCAAATGTGCAGCCAGTGCCATGGGTTTGATTGGTTTCAATTCTTTTGCCTTCAACCCTCTTTAACAGTCCGTTCGGCGCGTGAAGCTCATCCACCACATCATCACCGTCGCTGTGACCGCCCTTGATCACCAAGTGACAGCTATGGCGAAGGATCTCATCCTTCCCTCCCAAAGCCTCGAGTTCCGGTAGATTGGGTGTGACGACCGTTGCAACATTCATCAACGCGCCAAAGGCAGCTATCGTCTCATTATCAGCAAGTTCGCTACCGCTGGTTGCAATCATCACCGGGTCAAACACCACTGGAATGCTGTGATTTACAAGGTGCTGGGCAACAGCTTGAGCCGCGTCGGCGCTCCCGATCATGCCAATCTTAATGGCATCAACACCAATATCACCAACCACAGATTCAATCTGTTCCAATATCATCCGAACTGGCACTCGAAAGACGGATTGCACGCCCATTGTATTTTGCGCTGTGACAGCAGTGATCGCCGTCATCGCATGACCGCCCAACATCGTGACCGTCTTGATATCCGCCTGAATACCAGCACCGCCCCCGCTATCGGAACCCGCGATCGACAATATTCGCGGGCAATTGTCTTTCACAGGAACAGAGGTCCCACTTGCACGATCAGAAACCATTCAACGGCGCCTGCGATCAAAAGGATCAGAATCCAAAAGCGACGAAAAAATCCCCGAGCGAAGAAGTACAGGATCATGGTCAAAAGGACCGGCAAGATCAGGCCAATAACCACGATGGTTCGAGCATCCATGGCGTCCAGGAAGGTCAGCATCTATTGTCCCCCACGCTAAACCCGCCAAGGAGATTAGGCATCTTTCCTAACATCAGCCAGCAACCTCCTCAACAACAGCGCAAATCCTGTCTACCACTGCATTGACTTGAGCCTCATCATCCCCTTCCGCCATCACCCGAATGAGCGGTTCAGTGCCTGATTTGCGGATCACCAAGCGACCGGAACCATCCAGTTCCTTCTCCGCTTCAGCGATCACAGCCTTAACCTTTGTATCTTCCAGTGGCTGGCCGCTGCTGTACCGCACATTTTTAAGCAATTGTGGAACCGGATCAAAGAGATGGAGCATTTCGCTGGCTGGCTTGCCGCTCTCTACCAGTTCGCGCAGCACCTGCAGCGCCGCGACAGTGCCATCACCGGTCGTCCCGTGATCAAGCATGATCATATGTCCGGATTGCTCTCCGCCAACGTTGAAACCGCCTTTTTTCATTTCTTCCAGGACATATCTATCCCCTACTTTCGCTCGCACTAGATCAAGGTGCTGGGATTTCAGATATCTTTCCAATCCGAGGTTGGACATAACGGTGGCAACGATACCATCCCCGCGAAGCAATCCATTGCGGCTCCAGCTGGAACCGATCAACGCCATCAGCTGATCGCCATCAACAATCTGACCTTTTTCATCCACAACAATTAGTCGATCGGCATCCCCATCCAGCGCGATTCCGATATGCGCTCCGGAAGCGACCACGGTTTCTTGCAGAACAGCCACATCCGTCGAGCCGCATTTATCGTTGATATTGAGACCGTTGGGATTGATTCCCAATGCTACCACCTCTGCACCCAATTCCCAGAATGTCGAGGGTGCAACCTGATAAGCGGCCCCGTTGGCGCAATCGCAGACGATCTTCAAACCGTCCAATCGGATATGGTCCGGCAATGACATTTTGATCGCATGAATATAGCGGCCGCGGGCGTCTTCAAATCGCTTGGCTCTACCAATATCAGCCGCAGGCGCCAGCTTGGCATCCTCTTCAAGATAGGCTTCGATCTTGAATTCGTCTTCATCAGAAAGCTTGAAACCATCCGGCCCGAACAACTTGATGCCATTGTCATAATAAGGATTGTGGCTAGCGGAGATCATCACCCCCAGATCGGCCCGCATCGAACGCGTCAGCAATGCTACTGCGGGGGTCGGCATTGGCCCGACTTGCACCACATCCATCCCCACGCTGGTAAAACCGGCAACCAGCGCATTTTCCATCATATAGCCAGACAGTCTAGTGTCTTTCCCAATCACAACGCGGTGCTTATGCTTTCCGCGCAGAAAAT
The DNA here is from genome assembly GCF_039982395.1 of Parasphingorhabdus sp. GTDB lineage: Bacteria > Pseudomonadota > Alphaproteobacteria > Sphingomonadales > Sphingomonadaceae > Parasphingorhabdus. The sequence goes on along the minus strand of NZ_JBDWYO010000006.1, from coordinate 100,030 downwards.
GCCGTCCGGCAGCCTGGCCTACTTTCATTGCTATCTCGGCCGTCATCGGATGGCTGTTGGTCAAGCCCCGGATACCGTCAGTTCCGAAAAATTTCTTTGTCATATTCTCTTAAACCCCAACATGGACACGCCCCGCTGCGCGTGTCTCTAGCCCATGCACCGACTAGAGACCAAGTAGGAATGAGGTCAGCGACAAATTTTACATATCAATCAACCCTTGCCAGCGAACAACGGTCATGGTTGATGGTGCGAACGAACGGGGCAAGGGATAGAAATTTTGAAAAAAGCGTTGATCATATTATTTGCTTTGGTTCTGGGCATATTGACCGGATTATTTGTTGGCACCAGAAGCGAGCTGATAGTCGAAGCCGCCGATGTTGTCGGCAATATGTGGCTGAATGCGCTTCGAATGACCGTTATACCACTGGTTTTCACCCTGCTGATCGTCGGCATTGGCAAAGCCGCTTCAATGGCACGTGCAGGACGGATGACCGCGCGCGCCATATTGTTCATGATATTCATCTTGTGGTGTTCTTCGGCAATGGCAGCCTTTGTGACGCCAGCCTTGCTCAACATATTTCCACTCAATATTGATGCTGCAGCAGCGCTTCAGGCTGCATTGGGTGATGCTGCTGCACCCGGTGATGTCCCGCCGTTCAGTGAATTCCTTCGCGCCCTTATCCCCACCAACGCGATTGCAGCCGCTGCAGAAGATGCTGTACTCCCATTGATGATCTTCGCGCTGGCCTTTGCTTTTGCAATCACCCGCTTACCCGATGCGCAACGCATGATGCTCGACCAGTTTTTCAATGCCGTCGCGGATGCTCTTCTGATCCTGATCCAATGGGTATTGGCTTTAGCCCCGCTAGGTGTTTTTGCCCTCGCATTGGGCGTCGGCGCTAAAGCCGGGCTGGCAGCCTTCGGTGCCCTGCTACATTATGTCCTGATTGTCAGCAGCGTCGGAGCGGTCATCTGGATCCTAAGCTATGTCTTGACCTATGTCGGTGCGAAGCGCGGCCCGATTGCATTTTTCAAAGCATCTGCACGCGCGCAAGCCGTTGCAATCTCCACGCAAAGCTCACTCGCTTCTCTGCCAGCGATGGTGAACGGGGTAAAAGCAATGGGCGTTGGCGAACGGTCTGCTGACGTGGTCCTGCCCATTTCGGTCGCGTTGTTCCGCGCTACCGGCCCCTGCATGAACCTCGCTGTGGCGATATATGTTGCCCATCTTATGGGAATCGAATTGTCTTTTGGCGTATTGGCGATCGGCGTAGCGGTTGCAGCCATAACCACCATGGGCGCGGTCAGTTTGCCCGGTTCGATTAGCTTTATCACATCTATCGCACCGATCTGCATTGCCATGGGTATCCCGATCGAACCGCTGGTGCTGCTTTTGGCGATTGAAACTTTTCCTGATATCATGCGGACCGTGGCCAACGTCAGCGCGGATATGAGCGTGACTGCGACAATTGCCAGAAGCGAAGGAGATATGACATGAAATATCGTACACTCGGCAGCGAACTGGAAGTCTCCGCATTGGGCCTGGGCTGCATGCCGATGGCTGGTATCGGCAAAGGCATGTATGGCGAAGCCAATAGTGCCGAAAGTCTCGCGACCATTGATCGGGCTATTGAACTTGGTGTCACCTTTTTCGATACGGCTGAGGTCTATGGCCCCTATATCAACGAGGAACTTCTTGGCCGTGCAATCCGCGGTCGCCGCGAGCGGCTGGTCATTGCGACCAAATTTGGCTTTGCAATCAAGGATGGGAAATTTGCCGGAGTGGATTCCAGTCCCGCCAATGTGCGCAAAGCTTGCGAAGGCTCTTTGCAGCGCCTTGGTATCGATACGATTGACCTCTTTTACCAGCACCGAGTCGACCCCAATGTGCCCATCGAGGACACGGTTGGCGCAATGGCTGATTTGGTGCAGGAGGGCAAAATTCGATATCTGGGGCTTTCTGAAGCCGGTGCAGAAACGCTGAAAAAGGCTCACGCCGTGCACCCGATCGCGGCCCTGCAATCGGAATATTCTTTATGGGAACGCAGCATCGAGGAAGAGATTCTTCCGATCTGCCAGGACCTGGGCATCGGCTTTGTTCCCTACAGTCCGCTGGGACGAGGCTTTTTGACGGGGCAGATCACAAGCCGCGACGATCTTCCGGCAGACGATTATCGACGCAATGATCCGCGCTATTCAAGAGAGAATTTCGACCAGAATCTGCAACTCGTCGATGTGGTAAAAACGGTAGCCGGACGGCACAATGGCTCGGCCGCTCAAATTGCTTTGGCATGGCTATCCGCACAAGGGGATTTCATCGTGCCTATTCCCGGTTCAAAACGGCGCGCGACGCTGGAAGACAGCATGGCGGCGGTCGATATCGCCCTCACTCCAGAAGATCTCGATGAACTGGAGGCCGCGGCGCCTGTCGGAGGCACTGCGGGCCCGCGCTATGGCGATGCGATGATGTCGATGGTCCGCCTTTAGGCTTAGCGATCATAGGCCTTGGGCAAAGCTCCCGGAGTAGGATTGCGATAGCGATCTCTCAGACGCATCTGACGGTTCGACAAAGATTGTTCAACACCGTCAATCATCACTTGCTCGACCTGGGTGGAAAGCTCCAGCGGATCTCCCGTCCAGATCACAACATCAGCTTTGCGCCCAGCCTTTAGAGAGCCCAGTTGCGCGCCCATGCCCATGATGTCGGCGGGTCCCGAACTGATCGCAGCAAAGGCTTCGTTCCAGCTTAACCCTGTGGCGCGGGGGACTTTGTTTAACGCGACAAGATTGCCAGCATATTGCACAGAATAGCGCAACTGATGCGCATCGCGATCGTTGATCATGCCGATCGCAACCTTGACGCCTGCATCTTTCATTCGACCGATGTTGGACTGGGTCGCAGAAAGATCTTCAAAACCATAGGGCAGATCGCTGAGCGCTGATGCCAGAACCGGCACGCCAGCGGCTGCAATATGACTGGCAACACGCCAGCCTTCATTGACGCCGACCAGCACCATCTTCAGTGATGGAAAATCCTTCCGAAGGTCTAGCACTTTCAAAATATCATTCGCGCTTTCGACATGCACCAGAAGCCTTGTTCTCCCATTGATGACTGGCAACAGCGCTTTTGCATCAGATGCTTTTAACAGATCGCTGTCAAATGCCGCAGGATTGCGCGCGTAGGTGCGCGCTTCATTCAACATAGCCCGGAAATGGATATGGGCGGCGGAGCGGCTGCCCCCTGCCCGCCTGTGACCGGTCTCGCCCAATTCGACAAATTGGAATGCACGCGCTTTGGAAATCGGATTTTCATCCTGCCCAAGATCGACAATAGCACCATATCCACCGAATATAGAATTGGAGGTACTTGGAGACACAACCGCACGGGTAACGCCTGCGGCGCGGTTTACCGCAACTGCCGAAGCAAATGGATTGACGGCATATTGAACGTCGAGCGCTGCCGAGAAAGGCGAACCGCTGGCATTTATGTCATTGGTCTGCGTAACCGCGCCGACCTCGACAAGACCGATCCGGCTAAATCCGGCAAAAATACCGGGCGTCACCCATTTTCCGGTGGCATCGATCCGGCGGGCATTGGCAGGAATGGTCACATTCGCGCCTGCTGCAACGACGCGATCGTTGCGGATGAGCACTGTGCCACCTTCAATCGGCGCACTGCCATCGCCAATAACAAGTTTGCCGCCGGTGATTGCGGTAGTCTGGGCGGCAACAGGGCTACCGATCAAGGCCGCGGCGGTGGCGAGAAACAGAGAAAAACGCTTCATTTCACGTCTCCTTCACCGGGCTGCCCCAGTTCAAAATCGCTCACCGGACGACGTGTCGGGTCGCCGCTGTCAAACATCAACGCACCATCGATCCATACTTTTTCAGGACGCGCATAGACGCTGAGCGGATCCCCGTTCCAGAGAACCACGTCCGCCATCTTGCCTGTCTTCAAACTACCGGTCATTCTGTCAATTCCCATGGCTTTGGCGGGATTGAGCGTGATCCATTGGATTGCTTGGGCGTCACTGATTTCGATCCCCATGGCCCGACCATCGGCCTGTGCCTTGGCAGCTTCCTGATTCAGACGCTGGATCTGATTTTCATCATCACTGTGAATGATCACGCAGGCGCCGGCTTTCTGTAGCAAGGCGGCATTTTCAGGAATGGCATCATAAGCCTCCATCTTGAAGCCCCACCAGTCGGCCCAAACCGCGGAACAGATGCCTTCCTTAGCCAGAATATCGGCAATCTTATAACTTTCCACCGCATGGTGAAACGCCGTGACCTTATAACCGAACTCCTTCGACATATCGATGATCTGGGCGAGTTCATCCGCGCGATAGCAATGGTTGTGAACGAGAATATCTCCGTCCAAAACACCCGCTAGAGTCTCTTTGCCAAGGTCCCGTTTGGGTGGTTTGGCACTATTGCGTTTCTTGCGATACTCTTGTGCATCAATCCAGGTTTGCCGATTGAGTGCCAGATTGCCCATGCGGGTTGATGGCAAGCGGCTGCGGCTTCCGTAAACACGCTTCGGGTTTTCACCGCAGGCCATTTTCATACCGTAAGGCGCACCCGGAAACTTCATTCCCTGCACGGTCCGCGACGGCATATTTTTGAGCGTGACGGAACGGCCGCCAAAAAGGTTGGCTGATCCGGGAAGGATTTGCAGCGCCGTAATCCCGCCATTGGCCATTGCTCGAGAAAAGCCGGGGTCCTGTGGCCAAACACTATGCTCTGCCCAGACTTGCGGAGTCACCGGAGAGGTGGCTTCATTGCCATCGCTATGCGCGGACACGCTGGGCGTCGGATAGTCACCCAGATGGCTATGAACGTCGATGATGCCGGGGGTTACATATTTTCCAGCACCGTCCAATATGGTCGCATCGGCCGGGATCGCCGTGTCGGGGCCACCAACGCTATCAATCTTGCCGCCCGACATGAACACGGTGCCATTGTCGATCCGACCACCTTCCCCGTCGAAGATCGTTACACCGGTAATCGCAGTCGGGGTCGATGGATAGGCCTTGTAGGTCGACGGGAATGCAGTCTTTTCAGGCTTGCTCGGTTTTGCGGATGTCGATGCGCTAGCCGAATTGGTCTCCGCAGCGGTGGCGGCACAACCAGCCACCAGCGATCCGCTGGCTACCAGCGCCAGCAAAGCCCGAAATTTCATATAAAACCCCTTTGTTTTATGATTTGGTTGTCGGATGAACACCGGCTGCAGCTGGTTCGCCGATTTCCGATTGGCCTTCAAGATCGTCATCTTTCAACGTATCCAGATGCATCAACTTCTTAATGAGCGGAGAAATCACCATTACCGCAATGCCGGTGATAACAGCTACCCAACCAACTGTTGAATAAACTCCAAGCACAACAGCCTTGCCAGCCTCTTCGCTTACACCTTCCGCTCCGGTTAAGGCCGCGATTTGACCGGCTGCAAAATTGCCGGTGGCAGAAGCGAAGAACCACATACCCATCATCAGGCTCCCCATATGGGCGGGAGCTAGCCGATTCATTGCAGACAACCCAACAGGCGACAAGCAAAGCTCTCCGGTTGTGTGCAGCAAATAGATCAAGAAAATGAATATCACAGGTGTTGGAACATCAACTCCAACAGAATTCGCCCCCCAAACCAGAACGAGGAATCCAAGCCCAACCTGAATTACGCCAAGACCAAATTTCATTGGGGCAGAAGGTTCTGCTTTTTTCCGCGCAAGCCAAGTCCAAGCTGCAGCGAAGAAAGGTGCCAATAGAACGATGTAGATCGCATTAATCGATTGGAACATCGATGCGTCGATCCCTGCCCGATCAACGTGACGATCGGTAAACAGGTTCAGTGATGAGCCTGCCTGCTCAAACAAAGCCCAGAATATAATTGATACGATGATCATGAACATCGCTGCTATAATGCGATCCCGAATTTCATCGGCATGGCTGACAATTTGTTGTATCATTACAACCAACATCAACGAGCCTCCGACAACTGCCACAGTTTGAAAACTCTGGTTGCCCATCGCGGTAAAAAACATTCCCAAAATTGCTAAGCCGGAACTACCCAAAAACAGATTCACCCACAACGATGGCGACGCGGCATAGCTACCATAGGGTAACTTAAATATCGCAATATACAAAACATAGGCGATAAGCGCGGCACCGAATGTACCCAGCAATATGCCAACCAAACCTTGGTTTTGCACCATAAACCAGCACATCGCTACAAGCACAAGACCAATCCCATACATGCTCAACTCTCGACTTTTTTCTAAGATTTTTGGAGGCTCACCCTTACCAAGCAGCAGCGGCTTCCCAAGAACGAAGAACACAAGGCCGATCAACATCCCAAAGCCAGCCAGTCCGAAACCATATTGCCAACCATATGTTTGGCCTAGAAACCCACAGATGATAGCCGCTGTTGCAGCACCCACGTTAATACCCATGTAGAAAATAGTATACGCTGGGTCACGGCGAATATCAGTTCGAGAATAGAGTTGACCTACTATGACCGAAATATTCGCTTTCAAGAAACCAGAGCCAACGATGATTAGAGCAAGCGCCAACCAAAACACATTGATGATCGGGTCCTCTTGACCACCACCGCCTTCAAACGCCATAAAAAAGTGACCTAGAGTCAACAGTATAGCACCAAAAAGAACCGCTTTTCGTTGTCCAAGATAGCGATCAGCCAAATAGCCGCCAATAACTGGCGTAATGTAAACCAGGGCTGTATATGCGCCGTATATTACTGACGCCTCGCTATCTGAATACATCCAATGTTGGACAAGATAGAATATCAGTAGCGCGCGCATTCCATAATAGGAAAACCGTTCCCACATTTCGGCGAGAAAAAGAACAAACAATCCCTTAGGGTGGCCAAGAACTTCAGGCTGAGGCCGCGTTACAATGAACAAACCACCCAGCAAAAACCCGCTTAGAGCTATTGCAGCTCCCCAAAAAAGACCCATTTCCCATGCGTTATCGAAGGTGAAAATAAATTCGTACATCTGTAAAAAATCCCCGACAATAGATTTGGGCTGTCTAACGCAGCCCGGTTGCAGGTCACACTAATGAAATAATTACGCAAGTGAAGCAGATTGTTTCAAGCGAGACCGGTTTGTCGCATATTGGCCTTGCATTCATACCCTTTCCTCCCAAAGTGGCTGGCATGAACGAAAATCAGTTTAACGACCTGAGCAGCCCTGCCGCATATCTAACGTCCCGCCGATCAGGGCGACCGCGCAACATGATCGAACCCGGTCCAAACAAGTCAAAAATAGCCGAAATTGTCTCGATCGCCTTACGTACGCCCGACCATGGTAAGCTGGCCCCATGGCGCGTTGTCTCCGTTGCGCCCGATCAGCGCTCCACGCTAGCGAGCAGTATCAAAACAGCTTATCTAAAGGAAAAGCCGGACGCTCGCCGAATGGAGCTCGAGGCGCTTGAAACAATGGCGCATCAAGCGCCCACTTTATTGGTCCTGCTGTCATCACCAGTCGAATCGACAAAAATTCCTCTGTGGGAACAAGAGCTGAGTTGCGGTGCCTTTGCTATGAATATCATCCATGCTGCGCACGCTAAGGGCTTTGTCGGTGGCTGGATTACTGGCTGGCCGGCCTTTAACGCAGATGTCCGCGATCTGTTCGGTTCGTCTCCGGAAAAAATCGCAGGTTTCCTATATCTAGGAACAAGCAATGCTGAATTGGTTGAACGGCCGCGACCAGAAGTCGACGACATTCTGTCCCTCTGGCACCCCGCACCTTTAGAATGATTGGTTTCAAAATTAACTAAATGACGGAAAAGTAAATAGTTATGGCTTGCGTGCGTCGCTGTATTATGGCAGTGATGCAGCATGAACAATACAAGCAAACCTGTCTATCTGAAATTGCGGGACATTATTTCCGACTCCATTCTTGATGGCGAGTATCGGGAGGGTGACATGTTGCCTTCGGTTCGCGTTTTTGCGGCGGACCAAGGGGCAAACCCGTTGACCGTAGCCAAAGCCTATCAGGGGTTTCAAGAAGACGGGCTTGTTACCGTGAAGCGCGGTGTTGGCATGTTTGTCGCCTCTGGCGCAAAAAACCGTCTGCGTCAGGCGCAGCGGGAAGATTTCGTCAAGAACATCTGGCCTCCCGTAGAGCGCCAGATGAAACGGCTCGACTTATCAATTGATGATCTTTTGAAAAGCGACGCCTAGCTGGCTTTTAGCTCTCGGATTTTTTCACATTCGCCCGTGATTGCGCCGAAGCGCGCTTCAGACTCTTCTGATAATCGACATTGTCCGGCCTGATGGCGACCGCCTTTTTGAGCAAGCTAACCGCATCTTCCGTGCGCGTTTCATCCTGCAACAGAGCCAAGCCATAAAGATGCGAAACCACGGGACTGGAAGGCTGCACCCGATAAGCGATACGTCCCGCAGCAATCGCTTTCTCCGTTTGCCCGAGACCGGCATAGGCTTGCGCCAGACCCGCCATGATCAATACATCATTCTCACCAATACGCTTGCGCAGGTTTTCTAGAATATGGGCTGCCACCGCCCAGCTCTCCGTTTCCAGATGAGAATAAGCCATCCAGCGCAATCCGGCGATGTTGATCGGGTTAAAGTTCAAATATTGCGCCAGCACCTCGCCGGATTCTTGGAGCGCGCCTTTCGAACGCAGAACCTCGATCAGTCGCAGCATGACAGGCTCGGAAAAGCGGATACTGCGGGCTTGCTGCAAAGCGTCTAGCGCTTCGTCATAATTGCCCATGGTTGCCGCGACATCCGCGACCAAGACATGCGCAGGACTCGCTCCTGGGTTTCCTCGCTGCAAGCGCTTCGCTTCAACCAAGGCATTGGCATAATCACCTTTGCTATAGAGCGCCCTTATATAGGGAATCACGGTTCGGGCATCATTCGGGCTTCGCTGTGCTTCCGCTTGCAATACGTTCAAACTTATCTCGGTACGAATTGCGCTTTCTTTACCGATATCGTGGATAGCGGCCCGATTCAGAACCCCCGTTGCTTGACCGCGTTCGTCGATAGCTTCAAGCCCACGAGCCGCTTGCCAAAGGGCATATGGGGCGGCTCCGCTTCGGTTTACCTGAGATTTCAACACCTCAACGGAATCGAGGGCGCTTCCAGCAAGATATAGAGAGCGCGCAAGCAGGTTTTGAGCCTGCCGGTTGTTTGGCTGTATCGAAACCAGACGGGCAAATTTGTCGACCGCTGCATTGTGATTGTCTTCGCCATGTTCGATAATGCCCTGCAGCAGCAACACTGCTGGCACCTCGTCAATAGCGCCTTCAGTTTTATGCATTAGCCGTCTGGCAAGACTATAATTTCCTGCGCGTGCAGCCAAAACCGCCTGCATGAAAAATGCTCTCGGGTTGCGACCATCCAATGCAATGATCTTCCGCGCGATCGTCAACATTTCTGTCATCCGCCCCATGTCCCCCAAGGTCGCCGCATATTCAGTCAACAGAGGCACATTATTGGGATCTATGAGCAGCGCGCGCTCGAACCAGGGCAAGGCAGCGCCCAAGCCGAATTGAAAACGCAGCAATTCGCCCCGATACTGCAAGGCTCGAACATTTTCGGGACCCAGTTTCACAGCTTCTTCTACGGCGTTGGTTGCTCCGGCTTGATCTCCAAATTCTGAACGAAAGCGGGCAATATCCACCCATAGATCCGGGTTTTTCTCATCCAGTTTCATCGAGCGATTGAACGACATTCTCGCCAGTTGACGGTCCCCCAATTGCAAAGCCACATTGCCCATCATCCTTGCTGCATGGGCTTGGTGTTCTAGCGGAATATCGTCTGCGAGAAGTTGATCCCGCGCTTTTTGAACCTTGCCTTGCAAAGCTAAGGCATGGCCTAAGAGATGCCGGACCGGCGCAGGCTCTTGCCCCAATTCCATTGCCCGAAGCAATTCCGCCTCCGCAGCTATTCCGTCAGACAGTTTGAGCAATACTTCCGCCTGAGCCACCCGCGCATCGGCCCAATTCGGGTCCGCCTTGATCGCATTCATCAATTCGATCCGCGCGGACCTAGCATCACCCGTAGCGCGAAATTCCTGAGCATTGGCGAAGGCCTTGCGCGCCTCTGCATTGCCTTCGCTCGCAGCAGAAATAGCCGTCGGCATGCTGGCGACAGCCAAAGCCAAAACCGCGACCAAGACGGCCGGTTTGCGATAGCCGCGCACATTAGAGACGAAATTCAGCGACATCGCTCAGCTTGCTTGCTGCAGCTTATACTGTTTGAGCAAATCATATAGCGTCGGCCGACTGATCCCCAGCAATTTTGCAGCATTGGATATATTGCCGCTGGTCTGAGAAATAGCGCGTAGAATGGCAGAACGATCGGCGGCCTCTCTCGCCGCTTTCAGGTTCAGCAGATCGGTCGCGGCATCTTCATCAACTTCCAGATCCAGATCCTTTGCACAGATCAGCTTGCCATCAGCCATAATCACAGCGCGTTTGATCCGGTTTTCCAATTCACGCACATTGCCCGGCCACTGCCATGCTTCGAGGGCAGCCAGAGCATCCGGCGCAAGTCCCTTCACTGCCGGGTTTATCTCGGCAGCAAATTTCTTTTGAAAATGCCGTGCCAGCAAGCTGGCATCGCCAGATCGTCCCGACAAGGGCGGAATTTTTATCACGATTTCAGCAAGCCGGTAATAGAGATCCTCTCGAAACGAATTTTCAGAGATCATCGATTCCAGATTCTGATGCGTCGCGCAAACGATCCGCGTGTCGACGGCAATGGCCTTGCGACCACCGATCCGCTCAATCATACGTTCCTGCAAGAAACGTAGCAATTTAACCTGCAATGGCAGCGGAATATCGCCCACTTCATCCAAAAATAGCGTGCCACCATCGGCTTGCTCAATCTTGCCCTCAGTCGTCTTGATCGCGCCTGTAAACGCGCCTTTTTCATGCCCGAACAATTCGGACTCCAGCAAATTCTCAGGAATGGCTGCACAGTTGATGGCAACAAAGGCCTTATCGCTTCGATCGCTCGAGTCATGCAGTCCTTTTGCGAGCAATTCCTTACCCGTCCCGCTCGCGCCCAACAACATCACCGAGGCATTGGTATTGGCTACGCGTTCCACCATCTGTGCAATTTTCAGCATTTCCGGTGCGCCGGTGATAATATCCCCTAGAATATAACCGTCATCATTGCCGCGAGCGGCAAGGCTAGCATTTTCCTGCTCCAACTTGCGCACATGGAAAGCCCGCCGCACGATGAGGCCAAGTTCGTCAATATCCACCGGCTTTTGATAAAAGTCCCAAGCACCGCCCGAGATAGCACGCAAAGCGCTACTTTTCTCTCCATGCCCAGAAGCAACAATGACTTTGGTATCCGGCTTCAAGCTCAATATGGCATCCATTGTCGCAAAGCCTTCGGTGGTGCCATCAGGATCCGGTGGCAAGCCGAGGTCAAGCGTGACAACATCGGGCTCTTCCGCGCGCAGCAATTCGATAGCAGCCTCGCGATCACCTGCGATGAAAACTTCAAAATCCTCATAGGCCCATTTGAGCTGCTTTTGTAGACCGGGATCATCTTCCACAATCAGCAGTTTTTCTTTTCTCGGTTGGTTTTTGTCCGACATCATGCGGCCCTTTCGTCTGCTGAAATTTCTTCCGATAAATGCTTGGCTAGCGGCAAGATCAACGTGAAGCGACTGCCTGCCCCTTCGGTGCTTTCCACTTCCAACCGTCCGTTCATCGCTCGGGCCAGTTCACGCGCTTCATAAGCGCCAATGCCGAAGCCACCCTGCTTGCTAGAAGCAAATGGTTTGAACAGCTGTCCTCGGATAAACTCGTTAGACATGCCCGTTCCTTGATCGCGGACTTCAATGGCGACACTAAGATCTCGGCGACGCGCGTTGATGGAGATCGGCGCACCATCTGGACTGGCATCAATTGCATTTTGAATAAGATGCCCCATGATCTGATCGACCCGGACTGGATCGGCTATCGCCGTTAGGTCATCAATATGCGTGCTTTCCATATGGTGTAGAAGGCGCTTTTTCTCGATGATTGACTGCACCAGTTCCCTAACCTTCACAGGCTGTGGTTGCTCCGGACTGGCCTTGTTATGTTGCGACAGGCGTTCCAGCAAAGCGTTCATCTTGTTTGCGGAATCTTGAAGCGTCTCAATCATATCTGCCTGAAATTCAGGGTTTTCCGCATGACGCTTGGCGTTGCGCGCAAGCAAACTTAATTGGCTGACCAGATTTTTGAGGTCATGCATGATAAACGCCATGCGCCGATTAAACTCATCAAATCTTTGCACTTCAGAAAGCGATTCCTGACTTCTAGATTCAGCCAGATAGCTGGCGACCTGACGGCCGACCACGCGGAGCATATCAAGATCTTCCCAATCCAATGTGCGATTGATCCGCGGTCGCGCCAACAACATCAATCCAGCCAAACGATCGAAATGCACCAGCGGAACCGCCGTCCATGTCCGGTCATCCTGGATCATCCATTCCGGAATGGCAGCAGGATCGCATTTGTCATCCTTATCGGCCCGCAGCGCGTCAAATTCGACAATGTGACTGGTATCTTCGAAAAATGGAATGGTCCGAACTGTGCACGCCCGCGCAGGCACCTGAATCGACGACCAGTTCCAACGGGATTGCAGCACAAGTTGGCCGGAATCATCAGGCACCAACAAAATACCAGCTGGTGAATCTGTTATATCTGCAATCGCCTTGATCACCCGCTCATGGAAAGGAGCACTGTCTGCCCCCGGGCGACCAATGGTATCGGTAAAGCGGATCCACTCTGACCGATAATCATAGCGATGCTGAAAAAAATTCTTGGCCAGCTTCACCTTCAATGAAGCGCGAAACCTCTCGGAAGGCAGCAGCAGCAAAGCGCCTATGGAGGTCCCGAATAGGAAACTAATCTGAGCGAGGCGCGCATAGTCTCCGCCAATGATTTGCAATGCCGTAGCAATCACAATCATCATCAACAAATAGCTTCCGATCGCGATGAGCGACAGCGAACGGAAAGCCACGCTGCGAGACAGTTTCAAATTCCATTCGCTATTACGGACCGATGCAAGCACCAAAATAGGCGCTATAATCGCCATCATCGGTCCACGCATGGCATGAAGTTCTGCTGGAAATTGCTGGGTCAAATATGTGATCGTGAACAGATTCAGATCAAAGGTCCAAATTGCCGCCAGCGAAGCCATAGGCAATCGGATGCCCCAGCGGGTCTCCGGCGCGGAAATGGAATAGAGATTGTGCACCAGCACCAACGCTCCCACCGCAAAGATCATCCGGAGGACGAGAGATGTGTACAAGGTAACGCCCTCGAGACGTGGACTTCCAACAAACACAGTAATCAGGGAGTCGACGATCACCTGGCCAACCAGAACCAAGGCAAGAGCCGCATAAATGATGTTGACCGTTTTCGGCTCATCTCGCCCCTCTCCAGTGCGGAGAAGCATGAACATGAAGGCCAGCCAACCAAAATTCCGGAGCGATTCAGTGAAACGGGAAATTGGAGAAAAATATCCTTCGACCGCGACAGAAAGCGCCCAGAAACTGGTCAGTGCAATCGCAATGCCCAGCCATATCTGCTTGTCATTGCGATCGACCTTGCGCTGAAATTGCCAAATGGCGAGAGCGCCAAAAAGGGCGGCAGCAAGGCCATGTCCAAAAATGCTGATATTGTCGAGAAGCGCCCCCATATTAGCGGGCGCCCACTGGCCACAACACCACGCGAATTGTCTGGAGAATGATCAACAGGTCTAGAAAAGGCGTGTAGTTTTTTGCGTAATAGAGATCATATTCTAGCTTGTGCCGCGCGTCTTCGGTCGAAGCACCATAAGGGTAATTAACCTGGGCCCAGCCTGTGATCCCGGGCTTGACGATGTGTCGCTCAGCGTAAAATGGCATTTTGGTTTGCAGGTCGTCGACGAATTGTGGCCGTTCAGGACGCGGCCCCACGAAACTCATCTCCCCTTTCAAAACACTCCACGCTTGCGGAAGTTCATCGATACGAACCTTGCGGATAAAGCTGCCGATGCGTGTCACCCGCGGATCATTTTCAGCCGCCCAGATAGCCTTGCCGCCAGCCTCGGCATCGGCGCGCATGGATCGGAGTTTGAGGATACTGAATGTCTGGCCGTAAAGCCCAACTCTTTCCTGCTTGAAAAAGGAGCCGCCTCGGCTTTCCAACTTGATCAGCACTGCAAAGAGGATAATGATGGGTCCGGTAAGGGCGAGCAACAGAAAGCTAAGGAATATGTCAAAGCCCCGTTTAAAAGCGGTCGACAACCGGCGGCCGGAAGAGAAACCGTCTGAGAATATAAACCAACTTGGGTTCACACTATCGAGATCCACGCGGCCGGTTTCCCGTTCCACAAAGCTCGACATATCATTTACATGGACTCCGGTTGTCTTGATCGTCAACAGATCGGCAACGGGTAAGGAGTTACGCCGCTCCTCGAGTGCCAGCACCACTTCACTCACCTCAAGATCAATCACATGTTGCGGCAAGTTACCAATATCCTGGCGTCGCACAGCATCTTCAATCTTGCTCGGACCTTCGTTCATGTCGACATAGCCGGCGATGATGAAGCCGCTTTCGGAGCGTTTTTCCAGCGTCGCAATGCGCTCGGCACGGGGACCGGCACCGAGGATCAGCAAGCGGCGTTTGAAAATATCGCTGTCTAGCATCGTTCCGAGTAAAATGCGGATGACCATCAGGAACAAGATTGCCAATATCATGGCGTAAAGGGAATTTGAACGCCAAAGCGTGATCCCCGGCATTGCAAATGCGAGCAATGAAAGGAAGATCACTCCCAACGAAATCGCTACCAAGATACGTGCGACCGCAAAGCGGAGGGATTGGAGCGCTTCCGGACCATAGACGCCGACCGCGATCAAGGCCAATTGCAGGGCGAAGGCAAAGCTGAATACAGGGCCGGGTCGATCAGATATTGAACCGATCGACATATCGATCTGGACGGCTCGCAATATCCAACCAGCTTCCGCCGCTATTAGCAGCAAAATGAAATCAATCAAACCCAGTAAAAGTACTGGATAAGGTATGTAATGCTTGAACAATCTGATCATATTGCGCGCAATCTTTCCCTTGGGGTTGGCTAGGCCCTTAAGGAAAATAGGTTATCTGTCGGTAAATTTTACAGAGAAATTTGCCCGAAATCGCTTCTTTTCGTCAAAATTGTTCAAAATGCCGACAGTTTCACCCTACCAGCTCGCCAAGTCTCTGATCCGTTTCAATCGTTCACAAAATCAAACGGCGTCAAACCACGTTCTCGTTCGTTGAATTTGAGAGTCCGGCTCCGCGGTGGCGCGGACCTTTGCGAGCATTGCGGTCGCGTGCACGCCGGGCACCCCAAACCGATGTGATCCGCCTGCTCAATGCTAAGGTCCTTGCCACGTGCATAATGTAATGCTGAAGCCACATCCGCTGACACTCCCAGACCGATAGCGAACGCCGGCGTATGTCCTCCTGCACCAGAGCCTATGCCCTGGACCGCTCGGGACAAGGTGAACCAGGTCGACCCGTCCTCCAACGCCACCAATTGGGATCGGATTTCTGACGGTTGTTCAAACACCCTGTGGATATCCCATAGCGGACAGCGATGCGCACTTTCCACCAACGGGGCATTGCTGGCGCCGGCATAGCGCTTGGAAATCATGCCGGAACGATCAATCCGAACCATGAAAAAGGGTAAACCTCGAGATCCAACACGCTGCAGAGTCGTCAGCCGATGCGCCACCTGTTCGAAGCCGGCTCCGAAACGGCGCTGCAATAGTTGAATTCTATAGCCTGATTGCTCGCAAGCTTTGAGAAACCGTTCGTACGGCATCATCAAGGCAGCCGCAAAATATCCGGACAAATGACTGCGGAACAGTTTCTCCGCAGATCGGTCTGTGAAATTGCCGCCCAATGCGAGCGCGTCTATTTCTCCCTTTGCTTCAATCTGACCCAGCAACAACGCGGCCTGAAATGTACGAGAAGCCGGATCGAGCATCTCCGAAAGCTGCAGTTGGCGCGCGTGTAAGTCGAGGCGTCGGAGCTTGTCCGACAATACTGTCTCCGGTAAAATTCGGATCATGAGTTGATGCTTGACCCGAAGCCTTTCGGTTATCGCGCCATATAGATCCCCAGCGCCAAGCCGCAGCTCATCGGCCAGTTCTTCGGCCATAGAGTCGAGATCGGCAAAATGGTTGCGCCAGCGCTCAATTTCGCGACGAACCGATTGGATCGGATCGACAATATTAGCTTCCCCCGCATCTCCGTTCGTTTTGCGATTATCAAACAGTCTTACAAAAGCTTCCGCGCTATTGGGTGATGCAATCAACCATTCTTCCAGTTCCGTACGATCGATGGTCAGGTCCTCGAATAGCGGATCGCTCAATCTTTGTCGGATCGCGTCAATGCCACCACCGGGTTCTGCAGCGATCAACTGCCGCGGATCAAAGTCAAACCTATCGGCCAGCAAAAGCATCAAACGGGCGCTTAAAGGCCGCTGATTGCGTTCTATGAGATTGAGGTAACTGGGAGAGATATCGAGCGCCTGGGCCAAAGCAACCTGCGTCATTCCGGCGCTTCGCCGGAGTCGTTTTATCGCCGCACCTGCGAAAAGTTTTGGATTTGTCATTCTGACGCTATGTAAATTTATTTACAAAAATTCAAGTTCAATTGTCTTTGCTTGTAATATTTCTGTATTAAATCAACTCAGCTTCTCAGCTCTTATTTTCTGGAGAGAAAGCATCTCGTTCTTACCGGCAGGTAAATGTTTCTTAACCGCGACCGATTAATTCAGGTTAGAAATCTGAACTAAATTGGTGTTCTCCTATGCTCAAAGAATCCATCCTGTTTGTCGCTTCCACCGGCCTTTTGATCTATTTTGTGACTCCGTCAGACGAGCCGCCTAAACCAGAAACTGTCAAGGCAGAGCTCGAAAAACCATCCAAGCCAGCGACTCAGTCACCGGATAACGCCTGGGATTATGAAGGTGAGGATGAAGAAGATGAGGATGAGGAATCCTATACTTTCGGAGAACCCATGATCGGTATGGATGATGCTGAGAGCGATCAAGATGCGGATTCTGAAGTGGAAGATTATGGTTCTGATCGGAACGAAGGCTGGAGCGACGCTGGATCGTCGACCAATTCCTATGCCAAAACCAGCAAGACGACCTCGCCCGACAGCCCTCCGCCGGGCGAAAAAGGTAGTCTCCAAAATCCCATCCTGTTGAAAACCAACAATCCAGAAAACCCGGTTGACGACTAGTCTAGATCTCTGGCCATATCACCCCGACATTCATCGCTAATTATTGCCGCATGGCCATAGTTGGGATGATCGATCTGGACCATCACCTGCCCTTCCATGCTTTTCCAAATTTTGGCTTGCTCACTGGTAAGCGCAAAATGAACAAACTGAACAGCACTGGCCTTGCCATCCGCGCGCGTGCGATCGATGTCCTGTTCTGGCTCGGCGGTGACCTTCTGGTCGCCAATGATGATATGAATATGCTGATCGACTCCGCCTAGCGTCTTCAAGAAAGCCGTGCGTCGCTCTTCTTCATCGATTTCGAACATCAAAGTGCCCGTAAATTCCGACCCGTTCGGAACCATTGGATTATAGGCGGCCAGCTCGTCGACAAGTTGCTCCTCTCCGCCTTTTTCGATCCGCAGCATTTCCTGGACTTGCAACCACATGCTCTCCCAACTTTCAAACTGGATCGTCGCATAAGGGCCAATAGCAATGCGGCGGAATTTTTTCCGTAGAATCGATTCCTGGCGCTTGTCCTTGCGAATAGACTCGTAATTTTCGAGCGAGATTATATCGTCATTGGTAATCTGATGCGTGTCGCGGGGCATAATTAATCCTCAAAATTTTGATCGTTCTTCCGGCAGGCGCCGGGACAAAAACCTATCCATTCAAATTCATTTTACCGTTAGGCCCGCGTTGCCAAGAGCAGCCGGTCCGTCGGTTCAGTTGCTAGAAACCATATGCCTTGGCGAGCAGTTCAATCGGGTGTCCAATCCGTTCAGGCAATTTTTTCTGACCACCGCTTTCCATGATCTGCTTCAAATGTGGCCCGGCAAGCGGACATTCGCTGACCATAAAATCAGGGTCGCCCTTCGCCACCGCGCGTGCAGCGGGGCGGCCAACTTTTACGGCTTTGTCGAAATTTTCTTTGAAAATGCCCCATTTCCCGCCGTGACCAGAGCATCGCTCGGCAATAGTTGGCTTCGCTTCAGGGATCAGCTTGAGCATTTCCATAGCTTTCGGGCCCATATTCTGGGCACGGCTGTGACAGGCAAAATGAATTCCTATTTTGGCGTCCATCGGTTCGATGGGAACAACGCCTTTGTCCTTGGCAATTTCGACGACATATTCGCTCAGATCGCGTGTCGCAGCAGCAAGTTTTTTCACGGCCTCATTGTCTGGCAAGATCAACGGCCATTCAAATTTCATCATAAGCGCACAGCTTGGTGTCAAAGCGAGAACATCAAAACCCTCATCGATGATTGGTTCGAAAAATGCAGCAACTTCTTCAGCAGAAGAGGCCACAGCTGGCAGATCACCATTCTCGAGTTTCGGCATGCCGCAGCAGGCGGGATATTCCACTCGCGTTTGCACGCCGTTGTGCGAGAGCACGTCTAGCGCAGCCTTGCCAGCAGTCTGGTCATTGAAATTGCCATAGCAGGTCGCATAGATCGCAGCCTTGCGACCAAAGGCTGGCGCATCGGCATTGGCAACGGGGCCGTGCCCCACATGTTTGAAATCAAGCGGGACATCTTCAAAGACCGGTAGATGTGCGCGCTTGTCGATGCCCGCCACACTCTCCAATACGCCTCGTGTCAGGCCGTTGGTCTGTTTGGTCGCCCAATTTGCAGCACCGGCCAGGGTCCCGGCAAGCTTGGCGTTGCGATCGATTTCGGCCAGTTGCTTGTCTACAAAACCGGTCTTGCCTTTGCGGTTCTCGACCGCCCTGTGACGCAGCATCAGGTGCGGGAAATCCAAATCAAATTCATGCGGCGGCACATAAGGGCATTTGACCATGAAACACATGTCGCAGAGCGTACAGGCGTCCACGACATTTTTAATATCGCCCGTACTCAGATCATCGACTTCCTCGTTCGGGCTGTCATCGATCATGTCGAACATTTGGGGGAAGCTGTCACACAGATTGAAGCATCGGCGGCAGCCGTGGCAGATGTCAAATACCCGGCGCAGTTCTTGATCGAGCGCTTCCTCGTCATAGTAGGATTCTTCCTGCCATGGGATGGGGTGCCGCGTCGGTGCGCCCAAGCTGCCTTCTGTCATGATATGCTTCCTGTCGCCCTAGAGGCGGAAACTGTTGGTGAGAAGATTGTGCCGTCGCCCCTCGAGAGGTGGCAACGGCACAATCTTTTAGATCCGCTTATTAAGCGTCCATCGTGTCGAGGGTTTTCTGGAACTTACCAGCGTGGCTCTTTTCAGCTTTTGCAAGCGTTTCGAACCAGTCAGCAATTTCATCAAAGCCTTCTTCGCGAGCAGATTTTGCCATGCCCGGATACATATCGGTATATTCGTGGGTTTCACCAGCAATCGCCGATTTCAGATTGTCGGACGTCGCGCCGATAGGCTCACCCGTCGCTGGATCGCCAACTTCTTCAAGAAATTCGAGATGGCCATGAGCGTGACCGGTTTCGCCTTCTGCGGTTGAGCGGAACACAGCGGCTACGTCATTATACCCTTCAATGTCGGCCTTCTGGGCGAAATAAAGATAACGACGGTTGGCCTGGCTTTCTCCAGCAAATGCGTCTTTCAGATTTTGTTCGGTTTTGCTTCCAGCAAGTCCCATGATATTCTCCTAATGGCGTGAATAGATTAGATACCGACGTTAAGAATCGGATTACCCAAGATAATACGCGCGCGAAGACCCCCGTTCCATCGAATTTTTTGATCATTAGTGATCGGAAATATCAATCAATGTATTGCGATTTATTCGCATTAGCGATTTATGATCAAGGACAGCGTTTCAACTGATAGACATCGGGAGCGATGGTAAAATCAAATCGGCCAGAATCGACCAACGTCACAGGGCCGTCCATACGAAACTTTCCGCCCGCCTCACCTGTCTCCTCGTCAATCGCAAGATCATCGAGGTTCAAAAGCAACTGACCGTCTTGCCAACGCCAGCTTCCCATCAAGTCTTCTGACACAAAAGTTCCACCGGATATCATGGTCCAACTGCTCGGCGCGGCACATTCTTCGTCGATGAAGGCCCAACGCCCTTCAAAATAGACCGACTCGACTTCCATCTCTTCCGCTGTGGCCATTGCTGGTTCGGGCAAGGCCATCAGCGAAAGCAAGAGAAGCCAACCAACCATCTATTTCTTCAAGATTGTCAACGTTGCTGCCGTTAAGGCCTCTGCACCGGTCGTGATCACCTTTTCCGCATCAGGCGCCCAAAAAGGGCTGTGCAGTGAAGGCAATTTTTTGCCTTCGGTCTGAGATGCTTGATAGTCCGCCATCGGAACGCCACCGACCCAGAAAATCATGCTTTTGATATTCTCGTCGGCGCGGCGATAGCGGCTGAAATCTTCGCCACCCATGACTGGCTTGGACTGCACTACGCGACTCTTGCCGAAACGCGTTTCGAACAGTTTTGCCATTTCCAGCGTAAATTCCGGACTGTTGTAGGTTGCGGGCGTAAATTCTGAATCGCGGATGGAAACGACCGGCATCCGATCCTCCGGCATACCAGCGGTGATAGCTTCGCCGCGCGCAATGCGTTTGATCCCGTCAAGCAATTGAGCGCGCGTTTCGTCGCCATAGCTGCGCACGGTGATCAACAACAGCGCTTCGTCTGAAATGATATTATGCTTGGAACCAGCCTGAAAGCTCCCCACGGTAACGACCGCCGGATCCTGCGGATCCACTTCGCGGCTCACTAGAGTTTGCAACGCGCCGACAATGCGGCTTGCCAAAACCACGGGATCCTTGGTCGTATGCGGATAGGCGCCATGGCCGCCAACGCCCTTTACCTGGATATCTACGCTATCGACATTGGCTAGCGCAAAGCCTGGCGCATATCCGATATAACCAGCGGGGGCACCAGCGGCATCATGGAAAGCCAGCGCATAGTCGGGCTTTGGAAAGCGGGTATAAAGGCCGTCTTCCAGCATCGCGAGGGCACCCTCGCCTGTCTCTTCAGCTGGTTGCAATATCATCACCAAGGTCCCGGACCATTCATCTTTGCGCGCCGCCAATTGCCGCGCAGCAGCAACCCAACCGGTCATATGCGTGTCATGGCCACAAGCGTGCATCACAAATGTATCATTGCCCTGACGGGTTTTCGCCTTAGCCCTTGAGGCGTAAGAGAGTCCGGTTTTCTCTTCCAGCGGCAGGCCATCCATATCAGCGCGCAGCATCACGGTCGGGCCTTCGCCATTTTCCATGACCGCCACAACGCCCGTTCCGCCGACCTTTTCGGTGACGGTGAAGCCGAGACGCCGCGCTTCGGCGGCCAATTTGGCGGCGGTACGGACTTCTTCGCCACTCAGTTCGGGATTGGCATGGAGATCGCGATAAATGTCCATCAGCGATGGCATGTCTGCGGCGATCGCCTCTTTCAGACTATCCGCCTGGACCGGAACGGCCGCCAGCATCGAAGCCGCCGCCAACAAACCCAATTTCACCAATTTTTGCATCATCATCCCCAATTTTCTATAATTTGCCCCTGACTAATCTGATCACGGACGCTTGTCAGGTCCAAAATTTCAATCCGCCGGCGTCAACTCCATCACGTCAACCTTGCTTTCATAAGCCGGAAACGGAAATACCATCCGCCAGCGATCTGGTCCGATGCGCTGTACAACCGCCGCCTGATCGCGTTTCGCCATATGCCCATAAGGCACCAAAGCATTCTCATAATGGTAAATCAGGGTACCAAGATATATTGAATGGTCCCCGTTCGCTTTGTCGATCCAGCCAATGGTCCGTTGTGATCCGGTCAATTTGGTCAAATGCCTGCGGCCATTCTGCTCCACGATCCGGCACTTGAACGCAGGATAAGCGATATAAGGAAGCCCGCCAGCGGCATCACCGTCCAACTTGGTGATCGAGCAATTATACAGGCCTTGCGGAATATCGCTGTCAGCCAGGGCCGCATCGGTTTCAAAAAGAGGGGAACGAGCGGCAAGCACAGCGCCTGCCCCCGCTCCGATGACGCCGGATCGACCGATCTCCAACGCCTCTTCCCATTTTTCCAGCCTTTCTACATCGGCAGCAGTCGCCCGTTCACGCCATGGCGGTGCAACTGGCGGTTCCGCGGCGGCTGCAACAAGCAGAAGCAGTCCAGCGATCATTGCGCGGTCCAGCCTCCGTCGATCGAAATATTTGCGCCGGTAATGGCCCGCGCCTCCTCCTTGCAGAGGAATATCGCCAGTGCGCCAATCTGGTCGATCTGGACGAATTCCTTGGTCGGTTGCGGGGCGAGCAGCACATCATTGATCACCTGTTCTCGCGTTAGGCCCCGCACTTCCATCGTGTTCGGGATTTGCCCCTCGACCAGTGGGGTCCACGTATAGCCGGGCGAAATTGTATTCACTGTAATGCCGTTTTGCGCCACTTCGAGAGCAACGGTCTTGCCGAACCCGTCAATCGCGTGCTTCGCGGCATTATAAGCCGACTTATAGGGGCTCGCGACCTTGCTGTGCATCGATCCGGTGTTGATAATCCGGCCCCAGCCTTTTTCTTTCATCCCCGGCAGAACCGCCTTGGTCGTATGGAAGGCACTGTTCATGACGATGTCCATCACTGCGTTCCATTTCTCCTCGGGAAATTCATCGACCGGAGAGACAAACTGGATACCCGCATTATTGATCAATATATCGACCGAACCAAGTTGTTCGGCACAATCGCTGCACATTTGCCGGATTTCTTCCGGCTTGGTCATGTCGGCGCTGCTATAGGCCGCCTTGGTGCCGCTTAGCGCTTCTAGTTCTTGCCGCAGCGCCTCTATCTCGCCGGCATCGCCGAAACCATTGATCATCACAGCCGCGCCTTCCGCGGCCAGCGCCTTCGCATAACCGCCGCCGATGCCCGATGTTGAGCCCGTAATCAGCGCCGTCTTGCCCTTTAGAAACATGCAGATTCTCCTTTCCGGCAACCTTAAAACAGTCGAACCGGACTGCAATGTTTTTGTAAAAGAAATCAGCGACGCTTGCGCTTTTTGATGAATCAGGCGAATTGGGATCAGACGAGGAGATTTGCAATGCGCTTAGACGACCTGGATCCCAGCAAAAATGTACGCGACCATGGACAAGGCGGCGGACGGAGCTTTGGCGGAGGCGGTGGCGGAAGCGGAATCATTGGCCTGTTGTTCAGCTTCCTGCCGATGTTGCTCGGTCGCAAAAAAATGGGATGCGGCACAGTCTTGCTTATCGGCGGCGGGGCATTGGCCTTCATGTATTTCACCGGCGGCGGCGGGATGCTTGGCGGCGGCTCTGCGTCCTCGAGCGGAGATGGCATTGCCTATGACACCGAGAGCGAACAATTTGCGGGGCGTGTGCTGGCATCAACTGAGCAGACCTGGTCTGGATTATTCCGTCAGAATGGTGGCACCTACCGCGCACCGACCTTGCATTTCTATCAAGGCGGCGTGAGTTCTGCAGGCTGCGGTTCGGCAACATCGGCAGCGGGACCCTTTTATTGTCCTGCGGATCAGGGCATTTATCTCGACACATCTTTTTTCAACGAGATGCAGACGCGGATGGGCGCAAAGGGCGATTTCGCGCAGGCTTATGTGATCGCCCATGAAGTCGGCCATCATATCCAGAATCTAAGCGGTGTCGCCGACCAGATACGCAAGGCCCAGGCCCGCGCCAGCAAGACAGAAGGGAATGCCCTTCAGGTCAGGATGGAATTGCAAGCGGATTGCTATGCCGGTGTTTGGGCTGCGCAAAATGCAACCCGTATGGAACCCGGCGATGTCGAAGAAGGTCTAAACGCAGCCCACGCAATCGGTGATGATACGTTGATGCGTGGCGCTGGCCAGCGGCCGGTAGAAAGCATGTTCACTCATGGCTCTTCCGAGCAGCGCAAAGCATGGCTTCGCAAAGGAATGCAGACCGGTGATCCGGCCTCTTGCGATACATTTGCCAACGGCGCGGTATAATAGAATACGGGCTCCGGATTAACTCCGGAGCCCGCTAATATTTAAGCTTTTGCTCGGTTCAAACTGCTCGACCAGTCAAGCCGTCTGGTCACGAACATCACTCCTGCTAGTGCCAAGAAGATCAACAACGAGCCGATGAGAAGCGAATAGGCTTCGAGGCTCAGCAATATGTAGATCGCGCCATAGAGCGCTGCCAGCATGCCACCGACAATGGAAGCTCTTCGCCAGCTCGACAAGACAGATGCCGAATAAGCTGTGATCAGTCCGATTGTCGCCAGCGATGCCATGACATAGGCCAAGGCAAAGCCAACAATCTCTGCGAATGCCAGCAGCAAGACGAAGAACAGCACCAGTGCGACGCCGACCAATATATATTGCACCGAAGATATCTTCACTCCGCCGATCAGGTCGAACAACAGGAGTGCAACAAAGGTGAAGCCGATGATCAGGAAACCATATTTGGTCGCCCGGTCCACCTGACCGTAGAGATCAACAGGCTGGATCAAGTCCACAGTCGCGCTTGCAGTTCCGCCATTAGAATAGGCAGGATCATAATAGGTCATGTCCTTCGCCCGCATTGGTTGCACCTGTTGCGCGCCTTCGGTGGAGATCAGTGACGTTCCCAAGGCTAGATTGGTGATCACATATTTCGCTTTGAAACCGTCATCATCGATCGTTCTGCTTTCAGGGAGAAAGCTCCCGGCAAAACTAGGGTGCGGCCATTCTGATTGGACGGTCCATTCGGTTTGACCGGCATGTGGTGCGATGGTGACGCTTTGGTTGCCCTTGAACCGGACGTTAAATTCAGCCTCGATAGCACCCGTGGCCAAGGTTTCCCCATCCACGAAGGCAAAGAAGCCGCTGTTGCCCGTTTCGCCAAGCCCCTTGCCCGGCTGCAACTCAAGCGTTTCGCCATTAACAACAACCTTGTTGTCACCGGCTAGTCCGCGTGCATCGGATAGACCGAAGCGCAGTTCAGCTCGGCTGAAATCAATCTGGTCGCGGGTCACACCATAGCGATCAAGATCATCAGGCAACCGGAAAGTTGCAGACCCGGTCATTGCCGTATCATAAACGATCACTTCGTATATCGCCCGCTTCTTGGTTTCGGTGTTCAGCTGGCTATTCAATTTCACCAGTTCGGGCGCGACGAACAATTCCCGTGTCACTATATTGGTCCGGGTTACCGTCTTGCCATTTTCCTCGACCGACTCTGTAACCTTCGCCTGATAGGGAAGCACGATCTTTGGCCCGGCAAAAACCTGCTTACCGCCCCAACCCGATACAATGGACTGCTGCGCCGTTTCGCTTTGGCTCTGACGATCGTAGTTGAGCAACCAAACAGTGAACAATGGTATGGTAATGATGAAGCCCATCAACAGGACCATCAGGAACTTTGCCCCTGGTGATCGTTCCGGCTTCACAGGACCAGTGGGGTCCTCTTGTATTTCAGTCATGATATATCCCTCATTTTACCCATATAAACGTTGCTTGCGAGACGCACATGTTCGTCTAAACTACCCGCTAGATCCTTGCATGATCTGCGACAAGCAGAGACACACGTGCGTCGAATCGAAAGGTCGTTATGAATATTTCGGATTGCCACAATGTGAACGACTTCCGTGCGCTCGCAAAAAAACGCCTGCCCTTTCCGATATTTGACTATATTGATGGCGCGGCGGATGATGAAGTGACACGCCGACGCAATACCGATGCCTATGAACGGTGTGATCTGGTGCCCAATGTACTGACCGGTGTTGAGACCATGGACATGAGCACGACGGTGATGGGGCAGAAGCTGGCCATGCCGCTTTTCCTCTCTCCCACCGCCCTGCAACGCCTGTTTCACTGGCAGGGAGAACGCGCCGTTGCGCGGGCTGCGGAAAAATTTGGCACCTATTTTGGCATTTCGTCCCTCGGAACGGTGAGCATTGAGGAAATCGGTTCGACCATCAGCACGCCGAAAATGTTCCAACTCTATGTTCACAAGGACAAAGAGCTCAACCGGTCGATGGTCGAACGCTGCAAAGCGGCAAAATTCGACGCGCTCACGTTGACCGTGGATACGATAGTTGGCGGCAACCGGGAGCGCTGCTTGCGGTCCGGATTTACCAGCCCACCCAAAATCACGCCGACCAGCTTCTGGAGCTATGCTGCCAAACCAGCATGGGGATTGAACTATATGTTCCGCGACCGTTTCGAACTTTCCAATTTAAAGGATCATGTTTCCGAAGGCACAAGCGTTCCCAATAGCGTCGCCGACTATTTCACCAATATGCTCGACCAATCGCTCGATTGGGCCATGGCCGAAGAGATTGCGAAAGATTGGGGCGGAGAATTTTGCCTGAAAGGGATCATGTCCGTCGCCGATGCAAAGCGCGCGGTGGACATTGGCGCAACCGCCATCATGGTGTCCAACCATGGCGGACGGCAACTGGACGGATCGCGCGCGCCTTTCGATCAATTGGCAGAAATATGCGATGCGGTCGGCGACAAGCTTGATGTGATTTGCGATGGTGGCATCACCCGCGGCAGCCATGTTCTGAAAGCGCTGAGCGTCGGTGCAAAGGCCTGTTCGGGCGGACGGCTCTATCTATACGCGCTCGCCGCTGCCGGTCAGGGAGGGGTTGAGAGAATCCTCTCATTGCTACAAGCTGAGATTGAGCGCGATATGAAGCTCATGGGCGTCACGGCGGTCGACCAATTGAACCGCGAGAACCTCCGCTTTCGTTAGGCGGGCCAGAAAGGGGATGGAAATGAAAAAAACGAACCGCTGGATCGGACTATTGTTCGCCACTGTCATGATCGGATCACCTGCACTGGCGCAACAAGGCGCAAAAAAGGAATCCACTCTCGAAGAGGCAGGCGATAAGGTCACCGAACCATTTGATGGAAAAGAGATACCCCAAAAATTGAAGGATATTCGGGACAAGCCTTACTCCCTCAAAGCCATGGGCAGCTGTGCCGCCATCATCGCCGAAGTCAAAGCGCTCAATGCCGTATTGGGACCAGACGTCAACGAACGGGTTAGCAAAAGCAAGGCCAAGAAACGGCGCGATACCGCTGGCCGGGTTGCGGGTAGCGCAGTTGGCTCAATCATTCCCTTTGGCGGACTTATCGGAGAAGTAACCGGTGCCAATGCCGAGCGGCGGAGATATAATAAGGCGGTCTATGCCGGCACGGTCCGGCGTGGCTTTCTAAAAGGTGTAGGCCGCGAGCGGGGATGCAAAGCCCCTGCCCGACCTTAAGCCATTATTGAAAGGTTGCGACAAAAAACCATAGAGCAATGGCGGCCAGCATGATCGCAAAGCCTCGCCGGATCAAATTAGCATATGGCCCAGACGACAACCAACCATGGGCACGGCCGGCAAGCAGAACAATAGTGATGTGGATCAATGTAGCGATCGCCACATAGGCAATAGAAAGCTGGATCGTCTGCATCGCAACCGAACGATCTGCAACAATATGAACCGGAAGCACCCCTATAAAAAACAACGCGGCCTTAGGGTTTAACAAGTTTATAATTAGACCACGACGAAAATGCTTCGCCGGCGTCTCTCTCTTGTGGATCGCTGCCGGAGATACTTCCCGCTCTCCCATCCAGGCTTCCCATGCCAACCACAGCAAAAAAGCGGCCCCAGCGTAACGCAGAAAATTGAATATCAGTTCCGATGCCTGCGCCAATTGCGCCAGTCCTAAAGCCGATGCGGCGGCAATGATAGCCAGTCCCAGACCTATGCCAGCGGTCGCAGCAAAGCCAGCTCGCTTGCCCTCACTCGCGCTGAGTAAGGCCAGCCAGCCCATATTTGGGCCGGGAGTCAGTTCGACCAGCAGCACAACAAGCAGAAAGGATGGAAGCATGGGGGCTAGCATAGCCCAGATTGTATCCGGATTATGAAGAGAAACAAGAAGGATCAACGAGCAACAAACGTTGCCCGTCGCGATACTTCACGCTTTCACCAAATAAATCGAAATCAATAAACCCGTTTCTTCGGCTTCACATATTCCGCTTCGTCGGTCAGCGTATAATCATGGACCGGGCGATAGTCGATATCGACCTTGCCACCTTTGCCGCCCCAGCCTTCGAAGGTGGATGTCGTATGTTTCATCCATTCCTTGTCATTCCGGTCTTCATAATCTTCATGCATGTGAGCGCCGCGGCTTTCTTTGCGGTTGGCGGCACTTTTGATCGTGACCATTGCTTGGCTCATCAAATTGTCGAGTTCAAGCGTCTCGATCAGATCGGTGTTCCAGATCAAAGAGCGATCGGTGACGCCTACATCGGCCAATTTGGCGTTGACCTTGTCCATCGCTGCAACGCCTTCGTCGAGCAATTTATTGTCGCGGAACACAGCGGCGTGCGCCTGCATCGTCTTCTGCATTTCAAGGCGCAGGTCAGCCGTCGGCACCGGTCCGTCGGCATTGCGGAAATGATCCAATCGGGCCAGAGCCAGATCGGCTGCATCTGCAGGAAGAGGCTTGTGTGACTCGTTCGGCGTCAGTTTTTCTTTAAGCCGCAAACCGGTTGCGCGGCCAAAGACCACCAAATCGATCAGAGAGTTCGAACCCAGGCGGTTTGCACCGTGGACCGAAACACAGGCTGCTTCGCCAACAGAATAGAGGCCGGGAACAACCGCATCGGGATCATCCTTTGTCGGATTAATCACTTCACCATGATAGTTGCAGGGAATGCCGCCCATATTATAATGGACCGTCGGCACAACCGGCAGTGCTTCCCGTGTCAGGTCGACACCAGCAAAAATCTTACCGGTTTCAGTGATGCCGGGCAGCCGTTCGGCAAGCACTTCGGGCGCGATATGGTCGAGATGGAGATAGATATGATCCTTCTCCGGTCCGACGCCGCGGCCTTCGCGAATTTCTGTGGCCATGCAGCGCGAAACAACATCACGGCTGGCAAGATCCTTGGCGCTTGGCGCATAGCGTTCCATGAAACGCTCGCCTTCGCTGTTGGTCAGATAACCGCCTTCGCCGCGAGCACCTTCGGTAATCAATACGCCCGCACCATAAATGCCGGTCGGGTGAAACTGAACAAATTCCATATCCTGCAAAGGTAACCCCGCGCGCAGTACCATGCCGCCACCGTCACCAGTACATGTATGGGCAGAGGTCGCGCTAAAATAGCAGCGACCTGAACCGCCGGTTGCCAACACCACAGCATGGCTGCGGAACCGATGGATGGAACCGTCTTCCAGGCAAAGAGCGATCACGCCGCGACATTCGCCGTCTTCCATGATCAGGTCGATGGCGAAATATTCGATGAAGAAATCCGCGTCATATTTCAGACTCTGTTGATAGAGCGCGTGCAGCATGGCGTGGCCGGTACGGTCGGCGGCGGCGCAAGTCCGCTGGACCGGAGGTCCTTCACCCATATTCTGCATATGGCCACCAAACGGACGTTGATAGATCGTACCGTCTTCATTGCGCGAGAATGGCACACCGGCATGTTCCAGCTCATAAACCGCCTGCGGCGCTTCGCGCACGAGATATTCAATCGCATCCTGATCGCCGAGCCAGTCAGATCCCTTGACCGTGTCAAACATATGCCATTGCCAGTGGTCCGGGGTATTGTTGCCCAAAGACGCAGCAATACCGCCCTGCGCCGCAACCGTGTGCGACCGGGTCGGGAAGACTTTCGTGATACAGGCGGTTTTCAAGCCCGATTCAGCAGCGCCCATGGTGGCACGCAGGCCGGAGCCTCCGGCACCGACAACCACAGTGTCATAGGTGTGATCAATGATCTTATAAGCTGGCTGGGTGGATTCTTCAGTCATTATGCAACCACTCCGGTAAAGGCTATTTTCGCGACCGAGAAAATTCCCAGAGCCGCGCCGCCAATGGCGAAAAAGTTAAGGAGAACGATCAGGCCGAATTTCATGCCATGATCGGGAACATAATCCTCGATCAAAACCTGTAGGCCAATGCGTAGATGCCAGAAGATGCTAATTAGCATCAAGATCATCGGCACCGCGACCAATGGCGAAGACAGCCACTGGATCATCAAATCATGTTCAAAATTGGGAAGCCGGACGAGTGAAAAGATCAGCCACAAGACCAGAAGCAAATTGCTAACTGCGGTCACCCTCTGGACTATCCAGTGATGCGCGCCTTCTTGCGCCGATCCGAGGCCGCGTACCCGGCCGATATTGGTTCCTGAACCCATGTTCCGATTCCTAATCTATAAAAAATTCTTGCCTGCGATGTAGAGCCACATCGCAGCAGTGGTAAGGACAGCCGCCAAAGGCACGACAATCGACCACATTTTGTTTGTCTGAAGTTCGTAGCCCGCTCCGGCATCCATCACAAAATGGCGCAATCCAGAATATAAATGCTCAAAAAACGCAAAGCTCATGCCGACAAGAATAATATAACCCAGATAATAAGTGTGGAACCAACTGAGGTAATATTCGTAACTCTCTGGCCCGGCCGCAATGGCATAAAGCCACCAAACCATCAGCGGCACGCCGACAAGCGCCATGCCATCACCGGTCGCCCGATGAAGAATTGAGACCAGCATATGCGGACCCCATTTATATACCTGCAGATGCGGTGAAAGCGGTCTGTTCGATGATGAACCTGATGCGCCGGCCATGGTATTCCCCTGAACAATCTATCCGGATCGCGCCGGAGTCTTTGAAATCGAACCATTCTCTTAGCGAAAAGCGCGTCTCATGCAAACCGGATGCGCCCGATTTGGACAATTTAATAGTGCAAAAAGCCACCAGAACGATTCAAAGCAGGAAATATGCATCATCGATGGACGCGCGCGCGCTGTCGTTCTACGCAATCCAGCATGAGCAAAACAAAAAAACATATATTGGTGACCGGCGCCAGCCGTGGGATCGGGAAAGCTATCCTCGAATCACTGGATCAGAGCAATGTCACCATCGTTGGTCAAAGCACCACCGGAGCAGATGGCCTTATTCCGTCCGATTTCTCCCAACACGGCGCCGCGACTTCATTGTGGGAGCAAGCGCTAGACCAGTTAGATGGCCGCATCGATGTGCTGATCAACAATGCGGGAATTTTTGATCCCAATCCTCTTGCTAGCGATGATTGGCTAGCGAGCTGGAACCAAACGATGACAATCAATCTTTCGGCTTCCGCCGAACTGTGCCGCCTCGCCGTGCTGCATTTTCAAAAACGTACAGATACCGGACGGATCATCAATATTGCCAGCCGCGCCGCCTATCGCGGGGACAGCCCTGATCACTGGCATTATGCCGCATCAAAGGGCGGTATGGTGGCGATGACCAAGACGATTGCCCGAGCTTATGCCAAAGACGAGATATTGGCTTTCGCAATCTGTCCGGGCTTCACAATGACCGGCATGGCCGAGGATTATCTGGCTAGCCGCGGCGGTGACAAATTGCTGGCAGACATTCCTTTGGGACGCGTCGCCCAACCAGAGGAAATTGCGGAGATGGTGCGATGGTGCGCGCTGGACGCTCCGCCAAGCATGACCGGCGCCGTGCTGGATGCCAATGGCGCAAGTTTTGTGAGATGATTGCACGCGAACTTCTGGACACTGCTAAAATTCCGGGCGGCGATGAACTCAAGCTGTTTCGACGCGCGCTGAAAGGTGCCGATGAATATTCCATCATGCTGGGTCGCATCGAATTGATGAACAGCCGCCTGAGTGGATCAGAGCAAGCGCTCGCGACCCTCACCTGCGAACGCCTGACGGTCAAGAATCCGCGAATATTGATTGGTGGTTACGGCATGGGCTTTACGCTGCGCGCGGCCCTGTCCGTCTTGCCACCGCAGGCGAGCGCCGAAGTGGTTGAGCTGATTCCTGCCATTGTGAAATGGGCACAGGAACCGATGGTCGAGCTGTCCCAAAATTCTCTCAATGACAGTCGCGTGACCATCACCGTCGACGACGTCTGCGATGTCATCGATAAGGCAGACCGCGAATATGATGCTATATTGCTGGACGTCGACAACGGCCCTGATGGCCTGACCCATGAAGCCAATGACCGGCTTTACAGCATGGCCGGGCTGGCAAAAGCCAAGAAGGCGCTTCGCTCCAATGGCATAGTGGCGATCTGGTCGAGCGAAGGCGACACGAAGTTCACGTCGCGGCTGCACAAATCGGGCTTTGCCGTCGACGTAAAAACCGTGCCGGCCCGTGCGAATGGCAAAGGCGCGAAACATACGATCTGGCTGGCGCAGAAAACCGAGTAAAACGCCTATCGGCGCGCGTCTGCAGATCCGTCGCGCAATTCCTTAAATTCGGAACCCTTTTTCCACTCCGGCCATTGCTTGGAATAGGCTAGGCTATTGCCGATATCGAACATCACATTGATATCTTGCATCGCCCCCGCAAGGTCCCAATCCGGCGACCATGCATCGCAGGCGGCGTGGTAACAATTGCCCGTATAGTCATCGATCCACTTCTGCCCTGCTTTCCTGCCGCCTTCCACTAAATCAGACGCGCCGGCCAAACCCATCATCAAAAGCACCGGCACCCCGCGCTTGGCCAATGAAAAATGGTCGGCGCGGAAGAATAGACCCCGCTCGGGCAGGCTTTCTTCGGTGACCACACGCCCCTGCAGACCAGCGAATTTTGCCAAATCGTCTTCGAGCGTTCCCTGCCCCTTACCGACCAGAATGACATCCTTCGCTTTCCCGCCGGTTTGCAAGACATCAAGCGCCAGGTTGGCAACAGTTGTCTCCAACGGATAAACCGGAGACTGCGCATAGACTTCTGATCCCAGCAATCCCCGCTCTTCGGCAGCCCATGCGGCGATCACAATTGTCCGGTCCGGCTGCTCCATAGATTTGAACTTGCGGGCAATTTCCATGATACCGGCCATGCCCAGTGCATCATCATTAGCACCCGAGCGGTAGATATTCCCGTTTTCATCCGGGGGGCCTTCGCCATAGGCATCCCAATGCGCGCCAAAAATGATCGTCTCATCCGGTCGCGCTTTACCCGTAATCTTGCCGAAGACATTCTGGCTTTTAACAATTGACTGTTTCACCGGATAGGCGGCCGAAAATTCCGCTCCCAGCGCCACCGGCTTGAAACCCTTGGTCCGTGCAGCAACGCGCAATTTCGCCAAGTCCAGTCCTGCATCGTCAAAGAGACTCTCAGCAGCGCTGCCGCTTATCCATCCCTGCAAAGCCAGGCTGGTCATCTGGCCATCTGCCGAAACTGTTCCGTAATTCTCGCCCTGCGGACTTTCGATGACATTCCAGCCATAGCCAGCGGCTTCCGTTTCATGAATGATCAGGGCAGCCACGGCACCACGCCGCGATGCTTCTTCAAACTTATAGGTCCATCGTCCGTAATAAGTCATGGCCCTACCAGCAAACTCACCAGCGACATCTTCTTGAGAAGACGCTGCAAAATCTGGATCATTGACCAGAAAGACCGCGACCTTTCCTTTTAGATCCACGCCTTTAAAATCATCCCAGCCCCGTTCCGGTGCAGTCACGCCATAGCCTACGAAAACCATCTCCGCGTCACCGACAACGGCCCTGTCCTTGGGCTGCAGGGTCGACACATAAATGTCCTTGCCTGCATTCAAGTTGGTGGTCTCTCCGTTCATGGAGATCGAGAGCTTCTCGGGCTCACCAAGAACAGTATGCAGCAAGGGAACCGCCTGCGTCCATGTGCCGTCGACGCCGCCAGGTTCGAGGCCGAGCGCTTCGAACCGACCTATTAGATATCCGATGGTTCTATCTTCCCCCGCGGTGCCTGGCGCCCTGCCTTCGAACTGATCCAGAGTCATGGTCCGGACGGTCCGGGTGATTTCATCAGCGCTGATCTCTATCGATTGATCAGCGGACTGTGCATTAATCGGCGAAGCCATAGCCAAAGCGGCGGCGGAACATAGTGTGGCGGTGCGGCTGAAAAACAAAGCAAAACTCCCAAAGAACCCCTCATCGGGTCTAATATTAGCCTATCAGGCTCTATTTGCACGTGAAGTTTTTTACGCTATCTTTTGCACTAATGCGCTTGCTCCGCTAACGGCTCCCCATGCTCAATTTCAGCAATATAACTGTGCGCCTCGGCGGCACCGTGATCCTCGATGGTGCGACCGCTGCGCTGCCACCGGGCGCGCGCGTGGGAATGATTGGCCGCAATGGCGCAGGCAAGTCCACCTTGATGAAGGTCATTGCCGGCATTTTGGAGCCGGATGACGGCAGCGTCGACATGCCCAGGGGAGCGCGGCTCGGCTACATTGCGCAGGAAGCCCCTGCCGGCCAGGAGAGCCCGCTCGACACTGTACTGGCGGCGGATGTCGAACGGGCGAAACTGTTGGAGGAGGCGGACACTGCCACCGATCCGCAACGGATTGGCGAAATCCACGAGCGTCTGAATATGATCGAGGCGCACAGCGCTCCGGCCCGCGCGGCCAAAATCCTGATCGGGCTGGGCTTTGACGAGGACTCCCAACAGCAACCCATGGACAGTTTCTCCGGCGGTTGGCGGATGCGCGTGGCATTGGCCGCTCTATTGTTTTCGCAACCCGAAGTCTTGCTGCTTGATGAGCCTTCAAACCACCTCGACCTTGAAGCGACCTTATGGCTGGAGAATTTCCTGACCAGCTATCAAGCAACAATATTGGTGATCAGCCATGAACGCGATCTGCTGAACAATGTGGTCGATCATATTCTCCATCTGCAACATGGCACGACAACCCTCTATCCGGGCAGTTATGACGCGTTCGAGAAGCAGCGGGCCGAGCGGCAAGCGCAGCTCGCCTCCTCTCGCGAAAAGCAGATAGCCCAGCGAGAAAAGCTTGAATCCTTCGTGTCCCGCTGGGGAGCAAAAGCACATAGCGCCAAGCAGGCCCAGAGCCGGGTCAAAGCGCTCTCGCGTATGGAACCTATTGCCGCTGCGATTGACGATCCCTCGCTCAGCTTTCACTTCCCTAGCCCGGCAGAATTGAAGCCACCGCTGATCACGCTGGATGATGCATCGGTCGGCTATGGGGATAACATCATTCTGTCGGGATTGAATATGCGCCTCGATCCCGATGATCGGACCGCGCTGCTCGGACGGAACGGCAATGGCAAGACCACCCTCGCCCGATTGCTCGCCAGCCAGTTGGAACCCAAACAGGGCGCGATCAATAAGTCCGGCAAGCTGACCGTTGGTTATTTCACCCAATATCAAGTGGAGGAACTCGATACCACCGACACGCCGCTCGAACATATGACCCGCCTGATGAAGAGCGCCAAACCGGGCGCTGTGCGCGCGCAGCTTGGCCGGTTCGGTTTTTCCGGCGACAAGGCGACGATCAAAGTTGGCAAGCTGTCCGGCGGCGAACGGGCCCGCCTGGCACTGGCAATGATCACGCGGGATGCGCCGCATCTGCTGATCCTCGATGAGCCAACCAACCACCTTGATGTCGATGCCCGTGAAGCGCTGGTGCACGCGCTCAACGAATATAGCGGCGCTGTCATCTTGGTCAGCCATGATCGCCACATGCTCGAACTGACCGCTGATCGTCTGGTGATGGTCGACAGCGGCAAGGCAGAAGAATTTGCCGGATCGCTGAAAGACTATACCGATTTTGTTCTCGGCCGGAATCAACCTAGCGCTTCCGTCGGTAAATCCAGCGGTGGAAACCGCAAGGAAGAACGCCGCGCCGCAGCGGAACGACGCAAACAGCAGACCGAGTTGCGTAAGTCCGTTACAGCCGCGGAAAAGGAAATGAAAATTCTGGGGGACGAGCTATCAGCCATTGATCGCGCCATGTTCGATCCCGCATCTGCAGAGCCGAAACATGCCGATCTGACGATGACCGAGCTGATGAAGCTACGTGCGGAAATCCAGGACAAGCTCGACAAAGCGGAAACGCTTTGGATGGAAGCCAGTGACAAGTTGGAAAAAGAAAACGTCAATGCCTGATCGGCCGCATCTTTGACCCGCACATGGAAGGTCTCGCTCCCCTGCACTCGCGCCGAGGCGCAGGCGCTGACGGAAGATCAGCTTTTTGTGGCTTCCAGCGATACAACGCCAACGATTGTGGCCAGCGAGATTGACGTCAATCAGCCCGATCAATGGATGATCGACGTTTATTGTCAGGTCGAACCTGACCCCGAGTTGATCGAGAATCTTCGTCAACTGTCGCCCTCGGCCAAGGCGAGCAATTTCCAGCCTGTTGTGGAATTGCTGCCGGACGAAGATTGGGTCACCCTAAGCCAGCAAGGCCTCGACCCGCTTCGCGCCGGTCGCTTTCATGTTCACACGTCGACTGACCAGCCATCTGAAGACCCCAAGCTCATCAATATATGCATCAATGCCGGACAAGCTTTTGGGACCGGTCATCATGAGACAACAATGGGTTGCCTGCAAAGCCTCGACCGGTTGAAGCGAACTGGTCACAGGTTTCGCAATATTGCCGATATTGGGACAGGTACCGGCCTATTGGCCTTTGCCTCCCATCATCTCTGGCAGGGCGCCAAAATCATCGCCAGCGATATTGACCCGATTGCGGTGAACGTAACCGAAGCAAACTGCCACCAAAATGCAATAGGATTGGGCCATAGTCGGGGCCAAGTCCGTCTGGTTCAAAGCAATGGCCTCGATCACCCCGCGTTAAAGCGACGGGCGCCGTTCGACCTCATCATTGCCAATATACTGGCCGGTCCGCTAGTGGCACTGGCACCGCAAATCGCCGCTGCAGCTGGGACCGGGACCGCCTTGCTGATCGCCGGATTGCTCAGCCGTCAAAAAGCCGAAGTGGTGCGTGCGTATGCCCGTGAAGGGTTTCGTCTCAGACACACGCGCCTCGAGAACGAATGGCCTTGCTTGACCCTCGTGAAATCCAGAAAATATGGTTGGACCCCGACACGCAAGAAGATGAAGTCTCCCCTCGCATCCGACTATTTCGGCGAATGCTAAAAGGGCGATCAGCGCCGTCGCTAGCGCTATCAAATAATCTTGGCTTCACCGGACTGGGAGAGCGCGTAGCTCTGCGTCCCCTTGGTCAGCACGACATCACCTTCCGCAATCTCTGCGATCTTGATGTCGGGCTGTTCGGCGATACGATCGTAGACCGGCTTGAAGTCGGTCTCGACGGTAACCCGCAATAGTTCATCGAGACCGGGGATAACAAAGTAATTCTGCTGATAGTCGTCAATCCGATACTCGGTGCGCAAAACACGCTCTAGATCGAACATGATCCGGTTGGGACTGGGATCGTCGAGCGCGAATAGGCTCTCGCCATAGCTGGAAACAATGCCCGCGCCATAGATTCGCAAGCCCTCGGCCTCTTGGATCAACCCAAATTCCACCGTATACCAATAGAGCCGCGCCAATTGCTTCAACGTACCATATTTCAGCGCCCGCAGGCCACCACGGCCATAAGCCGCCATATAGTCTCCGAAACGTTGATCCGCGAGCATGGGGACATGACCAAATACATCGTGAAAAATATCCGGTTCTTTCAGGTAGTCGAGCTGGTCTCGTTTCCGGATGAAATTGCCACAAACGAAGCGCCGGTTGGCTAGATGGTCAAAGAACACATCGTCCGGAACAAGTCCCGGAACAGCCACGACCTGCCATCCGGTGGCATCCATCAAAGTCCGGTTGAGTTCCGTAAAATCCGGAATACCCGGTTGCGACAGATTCAAGATGTCGATGCCGTTGAGAAAAGCCTGCGCCGCCCTGCCCGGCAACATCTTCTGTTGCCTGGCGAACAAGATATCCCATGTTTCATGGTCTTCCGCTGAATAGCTTTGCCAGTCCTGGTCAATCGTCCAGTCGGCATTTGCGTGCGCGGGCGGCTTGTCATAGACATGGCTGTCGGGATCGGGGGCGCTGAACATGAATCCATCCTACAGCAGAAAAGGTTTCAATGGCAACTTTAGCGAATAAATGTTTGAAACGCTGCGGTTTTGCGCTGATGGCACTAATAGCATTATACCTGCTCGCCGCACTCACGGGGAGCCTATTTCCCGCCAACCAGAATTGGAAGAGCCCCGAAGATGGTATAGAATTGTTCATTGAAACCAATGGGGTACACACGGGCATCATCATGCCGATATGGAGCGACACCCACGACTGGACGCCTTTGCTC
Organism: Parasphingorhabdus sp.; assembly: GCF_039982395.1. Lineage (GTDB taxonomy): Bacteria > Pseudomonadota > Alphaproteobacteria > Sphingomonadales > Sphingomonadaceae > Parasphingorhabdus. Next base: position 61,813 of record NZ_JBDWYO010000006.1, on the reverse strand, counting down.
CGCCCCGAACATCTCTCTGATCCGTCGCTTTACGGCAGTCATATTTTGGTCGGCTGGGGTCATGAAGGCGTTTATCGCCACACCCGCGAGTGGACAGACTTACGGATCGGCGATGCGCTCAGCGCGGTTTTTGGCAGCGAAGAGGTACTTATCCACGTCTATCACCTGAAATTTCCACAGGCTTATCCCCATTATCGCCGCAGCCTAAAAGTCAGCGAGGCGGAATATCGGAGAATCGCGGCCGCGATTGAAACAAGATTTGCCCTTGATCATCAGCAACATTCTCAACCATCGCCCGGCTATGGCCGGTATGACCTCTTCTACCAGTCAAACGGCCACTATAGCGCTTTCAATACGTGCAACAACTGGACGAACGACATCCTGAAACAAGCCGGAGTCCGAACGGGCCACTGGACGCCGTTTCAGGGCGGCGTGATGCGCTGGTTTCCCGAGCGACAGGAATAGATCTCTAGGATGCTAGAACAGCGCGAAGGGCAGTTCCGTCGCGGATCGTAACAACCCCATATCCCGGCTCAACAATAGCCGATGTGTGCAATGTGCTCATGGCCTTTCCGAGCGACACACGGGAAACACCAAGCAGATCTGCCAAATCCTGCTGGGTGGCCATGATCTCGGCGCCATCTTGCTGATCCCCGCACAATTGGAGCAGCGCCTGCGCCAGTCTTTGGAGAACCGTTAGGTTCCGACTGGATTCGATCAGATTGATCGCCTCTTGCACTGTGAGCGCCATGGTTTTGAGCAGCAATCGGGTGATCGCCGGATCGGAATTCATCAGGCTTGCAAGTTCATTATCCCCAATCCGGATCAAGGTGCAATCACCCCCTGCAATGGCATCCACGGTTCGGGAGAACTCTCCCATGAAGGCAAGTTCGCCAAAGGTCTCGCCCGCACCGATCAGCGTAAACAGGGTCAATCGTCCATCGATGCCATAGCGTCCAATCTGCACCGAACCGGTCTCGACATACCAAAATTCATTTGCAGCATCACCACGTTGCTGAATGATTTGTCCTTTGGTGAAAGAACGCGCTTGTCCCCGGCTCAGCAGGTTCCGGCGAACCGCTTCCGGAAGCCCTGCCACAAAGCCCGTGCCAGCCATAGGAGAAGGCACCTTCATGATAAAACCATAGAATGATAACTAGTTTGCATTTACCAATGGCTACATCCGCTATCAGAATCCTGCAAGCAATCTTGTGGGAGAGAAAACATGCGGCCTGAGATTCTATCGATCCTGGGAATATTCTTAGTCTTCGGACTTCTGGAATTATTCCGCACGCATCTGTTTAGCAAGCCGGATCAAACCCGCGACGATGCGCTAGTCGAGATAATCGGTTCCTTCGTGTTGCTCGTCATCACACAGCCAAGCATCATCATTGCCGCCCAATTTCTGCTCGGCAGCGTGGCGCCACAATGGCAAGGTGCCTTGACCGGTATTCCCCTGATCGCAGCCATCGGCCTGTTCCTGGTCTTTGATGATATGATGCAATATTTCTGGCATCGGCTATCGCACAGCGTCCCGTTTCTCTACAATCTGCACCGCTCGCACCATAATGCGAAATATATGAGCGTGCGGTTGGTCTACCGGAATAATATCTTCTATTATCTCACCATGCCCAGCATTTGGCTGTCCGGCGCGCTCATCTATCTGGGGCTCGGATGGGTCTATGTTGGCTATATCATCGTAAAAATGGCGGTTATTGTGGGCGCGCATAGCGATGTCGCCTGGGATGCACCGCTTTACAAAATCAAATGGCTTTCGCCGGTCATGTGGGTCGTGGAACGCACGATATCGACACCCGCAACGCACCATGCTCATCATGGCCGGCATGTGAGTGACGGCGTGACCAATTACAAAGGCAATTTTGGGAATCTGCTTTTCTTTTGGGACGTCTTGTTCGGCACCGCAAAAATCACCCGCCGCTACCCCGACAGCTACGGCGTTGAAAACCTTGCCCCCGCGACCTTGGGTCAGCAACTGGCTTGGCCGATCTTTCCGGAGAATAAGAAAGGCGGCCACGGCGTAAGAGAGTTGGCAGCGCTAGAGGCGGCCTCAAAGGTTTAAAGAGCTTGGGAGAGAGGTAAGGCGGTCGCTGGCATATAGTTTTGGCGACCGCCTGACTTCAAATGCGACCGGCTCTCCCATCGATCATCTTGCTGCTATTGAGGCAGCGCAAAGGCGACGATATTGTCACCCAGCTTCGATCCCAGATTGGAAGCACCGCCGGCAGCGATGACGACAAATTGCCGCCCTTTCCAAACGTAACTCATCGGGGTCGCCTGGCCACCCGCCGGAAGCCGGCCTTTCCACAATTCCTTGCCGGTTGCCGCTTCAAAGGCCCGCAGATAATCATCCCCTGTTGCGCCAATGAAGACCAAGCCCCCAGCGGTAACAATCGGACCTCCCAGAGCGGGTGTCCCCAGTTTGAGCGCCAAGCCGCCCGGAGCGACATCTTCCGTTGTACCCAATGTCTGCCGCCAGACAATTTCCCCGCTGTCCAGATCAATTCCCGCCAACACGCCCCAGGGTGGTGGCGTGCAGGGCAATCCGAGCGGAGAGAAAAGCATGGCCCGGCTCATGCCATATGGCGCGCCTTCCATTGGAGCAAATTCATCATCATCGCTTATCTTGTTCGCGTTCGCGCTTTCCTTGGTATTGGGCTGGAGGCGCATATATTGACCGATATTGTTCATATTGATCACCAGCAAATTCCGTTTCGGATCAAAAGCAGCGCTGCCCCAATTGGCGCCACCGCCAGTGAACGGCAGAGATAAACTGCCCTGGATTGTCGGCGGCGTAAAAAGCCCTTCCGCCCGCAGGCTTTCCAGCTGGCCCTTGCACGCCAGCTTGTCCCAAAGTGTAATCCCGAAGGCATTGGCAGGATCTGCCCGGTCAGGCACGATCGCCGGCGTCTTAACAGGGAATGGTTGTGTGGGGGAAAGCATCTCCCCCTTTTCAGCCCCTTGCGGAACCGCTCGCTCTTCAATCGGCAGGAACGGTTTTCCAGTTTCCCGGTCGAGCACGAACAGCAAGCCCATTTTCGTAACCTGTGCCACCACATCATGTGCCTTACCATCGCGCCACACCTGATAGAGTCCGGGTTGTGCAGGAAGGTCATAGTCCCAGACATCATGGTGGACCGTCTGGAAATGCCAGGCAACCGTGCCCGTGGCGGCATTTAACGCGACCACGCTATTGGCGTAGAGATTGTCTCCTGGCCGATTTCCACCATAATAGTCCGGACTGGGGCTGGAGGTTGGGACAATGACCAGCTGACGTTCCTCGTCAACAGCGATGGTCGACCAGACATTGCTGTGCCCCCCGCGGATATCCGGTGATCCAGACAGTGGATCAAAGGTCCATTCGGTCTCACCAGTGCGTGCATCAAAGGCAAAGACGGTGCCCTTGGGAGCATCCGTCCTCAAATTGTCACCAATCGATGTTCCCGTCACAACGGTATCACCCACGATTGCAGGTGCCGACGTAATCTGAAATTCGCCGGGCCAGCGTAACGACATGGAGGGCAGGATGCGCTTGGTTCCCGCTTTGCCAAAGGCTTCACACGGTATGCCGGTCTTTGCATCCAACGCAATCAACCGCGCATCGACCGTTCCGGTAAACACGCGTGTGGAACATTGTACATCTGGCCCAGTATCTTCGTCTTTCCAATAGCTTACGCCGCGACATGTATATTGATTGGACGGATCGCTGGCGGTCGGAACTTCGGGATCATAGCGCCATTTTTCTACACCAGTCCCCGGATCAACGGCGATAACCACGTTAAATTGGGTGCAGAAAATCAGTGAATCTTCGACCAATATCGGCGTCGTCTGAAGCGCGCTTTTTGATCGGTCCTCGGCGCTCTTGCCATCCAATGCGCCGCTGTGATGGGTCCACGCAATGGCCAGTTGGTCGACATTGTCGGTGTCGATCTGCCTAGCGGCAGAATAGCGGTTTCCACCTTTGTCACCGCCATAGGCGCTCCACCCGTCTCCCAGACCGCCCGCTGTCGCACGGACCATCCGGGCATTGCCCTCAATCGTCAAATCATCGGATAGTCCGAGTATAGACCAGACAAGCGATCCACCCAGGATACTGACCGCAAGGAACAGCAACGAGAGCGCGCACAATACACGGAAAGCAGTGAATTTCATTCCGGCAACGTATCAGAATTCCCATGATTGGGAACAGACAAGTCACTCGATGGCCTGCCCTCTCCGAGAGAAATTAGAACCATTCGCTTTCGCGACCATGCCCCTTTTTCGTCCGACTGAGCGCAAGCTAGTACAGGGCCGGGCGCAATGTAATCACCCGAAAGGGTGGTTGCGGACATCTGTATGATCGTCGATGAGGCCCTACTCGCTGGTCAAAATCCCCTTTTGCCTTGTGGCAGCAAGCTGATTTTGGCACAGGCGTGAACTTTGATGTGGGGGAAGTCCGTGACGAAGAAGAAACCAGAAGCCGCTGCCGAGGCCGAAACCGCCACGCCCGAGAACACCAACAAGCCGACCGAGGCGCAGCCAAACGCGCAGCCGGAAGCAGGCAAAATCGATATTAATTTTTCGCACGGTCTTGCCGGTTTCCTGGCATCCAACGCCATTTCGATCGGCTTCACATCCTATCAAACCGGACGGCTCTATCTGGTCGGCGCTGGTCCCGACGGAAAGCTGGCCTTGCACGAAGCACAATATCCCCAAGCCATGGGCGTGGCCGGTGATCAGGAACGTTTATATCTAGGCACACTGACCCAAATCGTGCGGATGGAAAATGTTCTGGGTCCCGATCAACTGGCCAATGGTGCGCATGACAAAGTCTATGTCCCGCGCAACATGCAAACGACCGGCAACATAGATATCCACGAGCTTGGCATTCGCGAAAATGGCCGGATGGTGTTCGTCAACACGCGCTATAGCTGCCTGTGCGAACCCAGCGTCAAACATAGTTTCAAGCCGATCTGGAAACCCGAGTTCATCACCAAGCTGGCCCCCGAAGACCGTTGCCATCTAAACGGCCTAGCGATGGTCGACAATGAACCGAAATATGTCAGCGCCGTGTGCAAATCCGATGTTGTCGACGGCTGGCGGGACCGGCGCCATGATGGCGGCGTGATCATCGACATTGAAACCAATGCCATCATGGCAGACGGCCTGTCGATGCCCCACAGCCCGCGCTTTCATGCCGAAAAATTGTGGGTCTTAAACTCCGGAACAGGCGAACTGGGCTGGCTCCATCCCAGTGACGGCGCCTTTACCCCGGTTGCCTTCTTCCCCGGCTTCTTGCGCGGTCTGGCCTTCCACAATGACCATGCTTTTGTCACTCTGTCCAAACCGCGTCACGGCCGCTTTGAAGGGCTGGCACTGGACGATAAGCTCAAGGAAAAAGACGCAGATGCGTGGTGCGGTATCCAGATCGTTTCCTTGTCGAGTGGTGATGTCGCGCAGTGGTTGCGCTTTGATGGCGCGATCACCGAATTGTTCGACATTTGCGTGCTCCCCGGTGTCAAGAACCCGATCACTCTCGGACCGCAATCTCAGGAAATCAGGGACTTTATCACCATGGAAGCGCTGCAATAGTTGCGGAATAAATGGGGCCAGCACGTCTCCGCAGGCCGGATAGAGTGCCTGTTCACTGGTGGCGTGATCACGCCTCATGCCAAAAGTAAACTTTGATATTAGCTTATGGAGCTCGTTGGGGATTCTGATAAATTGAGCATCTCGAGTCTGTGACAAAGGAGTTAATCCCAGTCTATGCCTGATGGACCTGATTCTGATACGCACGAGGCCAAAGCGACGCCCGTTGGAATCATAAAGCGTGTGTTGAGAACATCCCAAGCTCTCGGCGCCAAGTCCTTTACCTATCATGTAAAACCATCGATTCATTCCGCCGAAACCAACATACCCCGGCTCTTGTTTAGCAACGCCTGGCCCAACAAAGGCTCGTCCAAAAGTCTTGGCATGCAGAAGCATATCGAGAAAGTACATGATATCATCATCACCGAAGGATTGCCGACAAACTATCTGTCACTGATGGCCGGCGAGCGCGTCATCAATGCAAAATTCGCGACGAATATTCAAAAGCATATGGCTTCCGTCGGGCTGCAGGATGAATATATGATCCCGGTCTATGGCCCCTATAAAATTGAAGGCTGCATGTGCTTTGGCTTCCCCCAAGATATCAGCACATTGTCTGCCGAAACGCGGTGCGCCCTCGAGGTCTTGGCCGCCGCATCGCATGTGAAAACTGTGTCCTGCTTCCACGAAAAACTGCATATCATTCAATTGTCATCGCGCGAGACCGAAGTCCTGCAATGGCTTGCCCTCGGGAAAAGCATCATAGAGATTTCGATGATATTGGGCATCAAGCCCGCCACAATTGATACCTATACGCGACGGATGTACCGGAAGCTGGGCGTCCACAACAAAGTGGGCGCTGTCTTGGCCGGGGTCGCTACCAGCAAGATCAACATGTAGCGGCGCAGCTTCCTGCTTGCGCATGAACATTAGCGTTCCAAGTCCAATGCATATCGAAACGTGGCAAGATTCTCATTCCGGCTGAGGCTAAAAATCTCCATATCCTGATCCAGTCGCCGGAAACCGAGTTTTCTCAAAACAGCCGCTGATCCCGCATTGTCCCGAAAATGGCCTGCGGTCAGTCGGGTAAAGCCCGCTACCCCTGCCTGCTCGACAATCGCTTTGGACATTTGGCTTGCCAGTCCCTGCCGCCAAAATCGCGGAGCAATCCAGAAGGACAACTCCCCTGTTGTTGCAGTCGTGCGTTTGATTGCAGCGGACCCAAAACCATCGCCATCATCCGTTGTTCCTACCATTCTAAAGCCCTGCCCTGCGGCTTCTAGCTGCTTCCAGTCTGACACCCAGGATCGGATGAAATTTTCGTCTAAGGGATGAGGAATTGTGGATGTGTTCCTTGCCACTGTTTCGTGACTCAACGCCTCCGCAATCCAGGGAACATCGGACAAGATAACGGGCCGAAAGCGGATCATATATTACACGCGCAAAACCATCATTCGAGGTCTCCATAATCAGGTTGTTTGCGCGTGACCGGATAAGCAAATTGCTTCAAATATCCTTTCGGCACATCTTCCGGGATGCCATAATTTTCCGGCCATCGGGATTCCGGCAGATGAAAGGTTCCGAAGATTTTGTCGATCACTGGAAAGTGAATGGCATAGTTCACATCGAACGCCTCGCGCTCCAATCCATGGTGCCAGTGGTGAAAGCGCGGCGTTGCAATCCAGTGGCCGAGCCAGTTGAAATCGCCTTTGACATTGGCGTGGAGCAACGAACTGTAAATATAGACGAAGGCGATATAGGCCTGCAGCACAGAGGGGCTGAATCCCAATGTCATCATCGGCAAAGATGTTATCCCGCGCAGCAATATGATCTCGATGAAGTGCATCCGCGATCCGGCCAGCCAGTCCATAGACTTGGAAGAATGATGCACCGCATGGAAACCCCATAGAAACGGAAAGCGGTGGAAGGTCCGGTGGAACCAATATTGCACAAGATCGGTCAGAAAGAGCACGATGACAAATTGCATGATCCACGGGATGGAAGCCACCGCCGCGCGAAACGCGTCCCAGCTATTGGTGTTGGCCACCAACGCATTGGAAGGCGCCAGCGCCAGAAAAGTAAGCGCCTGTACCATCATAGAACTGACCAGATAGTAGAAGAGATCCTCTCGCCATTCGATCCGGAACAACCGCTGCGAACGCCGGTGCGGCACAAGTCGCTCCAACGGCGCAAACATCAGCCCGGTGATCACCATATTGACGATGAAGAAATCCAGCCCAAAAAATATGCCCCAGCTGCGCGTATCCTCCGGCTGAACATTAGCACCGCCCAATATGGCTGCAAAAATACCGATGGCCAATGCTGTAAAACCCAGGATTTTACGGGGACGCAGCAACAAGCTGAGCAAAGCCAGCGCATAAGAACCAAGCAACAACAGATGAATGGCTCCGCGAAAACCGGTCCATTGTTTGACCGCTTCCAGTTCAGGGGTCGCAAACCAGTCGGGAAAACGCAGCGCGAACACCATACCCAGTCCGGCAATGGCCATCACAATCGCAAAAAATCCAGACAGCCAACCACTGCCGAAACGGCGCACTTCTGGATGGGATTCAAGGTCTTTTGCGAGTTGCTTCAGAATGCCTTTTTTCTTTATCTTCGTGGTCATCTTCTCTCCGTGCAAAACCGCGATTCCGCTGCCGTTCGATTTGGGCCTTGGCAACTGTGTTTAGGCCTTCCAATTCCAGCTGACCGCCAAAGTCAATAGTCTGGGGTTTGCCAATGTAAGTCTGTTCCTATAGTCTTTGCCAACATGCCAAGGAAGAAATCATCCAAAATCATCAGCATGGCGATTTTCGCCTCTGCATCACTTTTGGCATTTGGTAGCCCTGCAATCGGAAATCAGGAAGCAAAACCCTCCGCATCAAAAGACAGAGAAATAGTCGTGATCGGCCAAAAGGAAAGGCTGGCTGAAATCCGGGAATTGATTGTCAGCCAGTTTAATGTGTCCGGCGGTAGCAAGCAAACAGGCCAATATCCCCGTTTCGCGGCCCCTGTTTGTCCCTCCGTCGCCGGATTATCCGAGCGGCAAAGCAGCGCGATCGAGGATCGCATTCGTCAGGTTGCAGCGATGGCAAACATTCCGGTCGCCGTCGACAAATGCTCCCCCAATCTGTTTGTTGCCCTGATCGAGGATGGCAAAGCGGAAATTCAACTTCTGCGAAAGAAGAAAAACCGCCTGTTCGAAACAATCCCGCATTGGGAGCGGGATGCGTTGGAAGAAAGCGGTGGCCCGGTTTATACTTGGAAAGCGACGCACACCGTTGGTAGTGATTCCGGACATAATGCCAGCGCGGGTACCTTCACGTTCATGGCAGGCGCGAATGGGGCAGGTTTGGGCCCTGCCCTCGGAGGATCAACAACCAACGGCCAAACATCACATGTTAAATCCAAAATTTCTAGATCGACCATCGAAGGCATCGCCTATTCCTATCTGTTAATTGAAAGCAAATCATTGAAAGGCATCTCCGCGGCACAACTGGCTGATTATGCCGCAATGGTCTCTCTTATCGATATAAAAGTCGGCGGTGATCAACAGGTGCCAGACGGATCGATATTATCGCTATTTGCGGAAACCGAAGACGAGACACTGAAACCGACATCCCTGAGCAGCGGCGATTTGCTGCTCCTCCGTGGACTGTACAATGTCCCTGCTAATGTGAAGGCTTCGCTTCAACGCTCTGCGATGATCCATTCCATGAGCGAAGGGTTGAAACAATCGGACCGCGCGGAGCAATGACTTAGAACGGCTTTTGCACCCTACCCCGCTGCTTTCACAATTTCTGCCCAGCCCGCTTCGTCGATCACTTCGATGCCGAGCTCCGCAGCTTTCTTCATTTTCGAACCGGCACCCGGACCGGCGACCAGCAGATCGGTTTTGGCGCTTACCGAACCCGATGCTTTGGCCCCCAAAGCCTCGGCCTGCTCCTTGGCTTCGTCGCGGCTCATGGTTTCCAGCTTGCCTGTAAAAACGACGGTTTTGCCTGCGACGGAACTATCGCGGGTTTCGACGATATAGTCAGGCGGTGACACTTCGCCGAGTAAATCATCCCAGACCGCAACATTATGGGGTTCGTGGAAAAAGTCAGCCAGCGCCTGTGCGACAGTGGGACCAACGCCGTCAATGGCGGTAATTTCCTCGCGCACCGCTTCGTCCTCACGGGCCGCTTTGCCGATTTCGGCTAGTTTGGGCAAATTTGTGAAATTCTTGAGCAGATCCCGCGCCGTCACCGTTCCGATATGCCTGATGCCTAAACCGAACAGCAGTCGGGCCGCGTCAGGCTGGCGTTTCTTTTCCACAGCCTCCAACAAATTATCCACAGACTTGTCCTGCCACCGATCACGGGCGAGGATTTCGGCGCGATGCTTGTGCAGACGGAAGATATCGGCGGGACTTTCGATGAAACCCGCTTCAATAAACTCGCCGATGCTCTTTTCGCCCAGACCGTCAATATCCAGCGCCACCCGCGAGACGAAATGAACCAGTCGCTGGAACCGCTGCGCCGGACAGATCAGGCCGCCGGTGCAACGCACATCGACCTCGCCTTCTTCGGCGACTGCTTCGCTATTGCATTCCGGACAATGGTCCGGGAACTCATAGGCTTCGCGCTCTTCGTCGCGCGTCAGATTCTCGACCACTTGCGGGATCACGTCCCCTGCCCGCTGGATCACCACCCGGTCACCCGGACGGACGCCAAGCCGTTCGACTTCATCGCGATTGTGCAATGTGACGTTAGAAACAACCACGCCGCCCACGGTTACGGGTTTCAGCCGCCCCACCGGCGTCAACTTGCCCGTACGCCCGACCTGGATATCAATGCTCTCCAGCGTCGTCTGTGCCTGTTCCGCCGGGAATTTATGCGCCAGCGCCCAGCGCGGTGCTTTGGCGACAAAACCAAGCCGCTGCTGCCAATCGAGCCGGTCGACCTTGTAGACCACCCCGTCGATATCATATGGCAGGTCCGCTCGCTCCGCCTCGATATGACGATAATGGGATAATATTTCGTCCAGCGTCTCAAAGCGTTTGACCAAAGGCGATAGCGGTACGCCCCAGCTTTCCATCGCCTTGGCCACCGCAAAAGACGTATCCGCAGGCAATTCGCTATGCACGCCCCAGCCATGGGCCCAGAACTTCAGTGGCCGCTTTGCCGTGATATTGGCATCCTTCTGCCGCAACGAACCGGCGGCCGCGTTGCGGGGATTGGCGAACTGGCGGATTTTCTCCGGATCAAAATCGACATTCTTGGCCAGCGCGTCAGCCTTGCCTTCGTCCATCAACCGCTCGTTGAGGCCGGCAAAATCGGCCTTGGCCATGTAGACTTCGCCGCGGATCTCGAACAGGTCCGGGACATTGCCGGATAGGGTATCAGGAATATCGGATATCATCTGCACATTGGCGGTCACATCCTCGCCGACCTGCCCGTCCCCGCGCGTTGCGGCGAGGACAAGCTTGCCCTTTTCGTAGCGCAGCGAACAAGATAGCCCGTCGATCTTATCTTCCGCCGTCACCGCCACCGGCTCGTCTTCCGGCAGGTTCAAAAACCGCCGCACTCGGGCCAGCCATTCGGCGATATCTTCATCGGAAAAGCCGTTGTCGAGGCTCATCATGCGCTGTTCATGCGCAACTTTCGACAAAGGCGAAGCCGCGACTGCCGCGCCTACCAGCTTGTTCGGGCTATTCTCCCGCACCAGATGCGGGAAAGCCTCTTCCAGCTCATTATTCCGCCGCACCAGCGCGTCATAGTCCGCGTCGGATATCTCCGGCGTGTCTTCGGCATGATAAAGCTTATTATGCTTCGCAATCGTGCGCGCGAGACGCATGAGTTCATTCGCGGCGTCTGCTTCGGATATTAAAGGGGTGGACGGTGTGCGCATTAAAAGCCCGCAACCGCCGCCACTTCGAACCGATGTCCGAACCCTTTTATCATCGGACGTCCCGTGGCTATGGCGGCTTGGACCGACGCCAGTTGCAATGACGCGGTATGCGCATCCTTGCTCTCCCAATATTCCGTGATCCAGATCGCACCTTCGTCTGCCTGATCAAGTGAAATTATATAAGCAATATTGCCGGGCATATTGCACGTTCCTTTGGCCAAAATTGCCACAAGCTCATCCCGTTTTCCGGCGGCAACCTTCATTTGGCCAATAATCCCGTAGGACAAATTTTCATCCATGACCTGTTCTCTTCCTATTTTGGCACAGCCAGAGACCACCGCTCCTGTCGTCCCCATCCAGGCCAACAATTCTCGCCGCCCGATCATACTCCTTCCAGCAACCGGTCCGCCTGCGCCCTCGCCTCATCCGTCACATCCGCGCCGGACAGCATCCGCGCAATCTCCTGCCGGCGGCCCTCATCGTCCAGTGCGCGGACATCGGTACGCGATACGGTGCCGCTGCGCGACTTGTTGATCAGCATATGCGCGTCGCCCTTGGAGGCAACCTGCGGGCTATGGGTCACTACGAGCAGCTGCGCGCCCTTGGATAAGCGTGAGAGCCGGTCACCGATCGCCGAGGCCACTGCCCCGCCGACACCGCGGTCGACTTCGTCAAAAATGATCGTTTTCAGACCATATTCTTCCGCCAATGCGACCTTAAGGGATAGAATGAACCGAGAAAGCTCCCCACCCGACGCAATTTTGCCCAACGGTGCCAAAGGTGCACCCGGGTTGGTCGCAATCAAAAACTCGATGCGGTCAATTCCGCTTTTATTCCAATGCTCTTCCGGTAATTCTTCAAGCAAAGTCTGAAATTTTGCGGCATCCAGTTTGAGCGGTGCCAATTCTCCGGCGACCGCTTTGTCCAACGCCGTTGCCGCTTTGCTACGTTGCGTCCGCAGCTTTTCCGCCAGTGAAATGTAGGATTTCTTCGCAGAAGCCAATGATGCCTCCAATCCTTCCATTGTCTTGCCGCCATCACTAATCGCCGCCAGCTTGCCTTGCAGTTCATCGAGCAATTCCGAAAGCTTGTCAGGCTCCACCCGATGCTTTCTGGCAAGCCCTCTCAGATCAAATAGACGGGTCTCCATATCGTCGAGTCGCTGTGGGTCAAAGATCAGCGCAGCCGCCGCATCATTGAGTTTTTCTTCCGCTTCACTGGCATCGATAATCGACCGGTCGAGCGACTCTAAAGCCTCCTTGAGCAAGGGGTGATCATCGGCAATCCGGTCAAGCCTTCGCGCCGCAGACCGCAGCGACGCCAGCCCTCCATTGGAGCCGTCAAAAGCGGAACGGATCGCTTCGAGATCGCCGGTCAGCTTCTCGCCCTTCATCATCGTCGCCCGTTCCAGAGCCAGTTCCTGCTCTTCCCCCGGTTCTGGGCCAAATTTGGCCAGTTCTGCAACGCTATGCTCTAAATATTCACGGTCTTTTTCTGCAGATTCCTGATCCTGCTTCGCTTGCTCCAGCGCCGTTTTTGCGGCCTGCCAGGCTTGGAATGCATCACCAACTGCGGCGCCTTCTACACCCGCAAAAGCATCCAGCAACGCCCGATGGCCTTTCGGGTTGATCATGCCGCGATCATCATGTTGTCCATGAATTTCAATCAATTGTCCGCCCACGGCGCGCAACAACGTCGCCGAGCAAGGCTGGTCATTGATGAAAGCCCGGCTACCGCCATCGGCCTTAACGGATCGCTTGATGATCAGCGCTTCGCCCGGTTCAATTTCAATGTCATTGTCAGAGAGTGTCGCTGCCAGTCTACTGCCGGCTGCCGGAGCTTCGAAACTGGCGGTAACCTGAGCCTTCTCCGTACCCTGACGGACCAAGCCGCTATCCGCTCTATTGCCAAGTGCTAGCCCAAGACTGTCGAGAAGGATCGACTTTCCCGCACCCGTTTCGCCGGTCAGGACCGTCAGGCCCGACCCGAATTCGAGGTCAAGCGCCTCTATCAATACGATATCTCGAATGGAAAGGGACTGCAGCACAGGACCCTCTTAAAACACGTTTACCTTAGCTGCAACGCATTGCAGCGACATATGCTTTTAAGTGGCACCATGTTTGTTGACGAGCTCATAAGCGCGTTCATACCATTTGCTACCCGGATAGTTGGCACCCAGAACAGCGGTGGTATTTTTGGCCTCCACCGGAACACCCAATGCAAGATAGGATTCCGTGAGTCGCATCAACGCTTCCGGCGTGTGGGTGGTCGTCTGATATTTCTCAATCACCTTCCGGAAACGGATTGTAGCGGCAAGCCACTTTCCGCGGCGTTGATAAAAACGACCGATTTCCATCTCTTTGCCCGCGAGATGGTCGTTGACCAGATCCATTTTTAACGTCGCATCAGCAGCATAGCGGCTATTGGGATAACGACGGGCAACCTCGCCGAGAGACGCCAGCGCCTGTTCGGTAATCTTCTGGTCACGCGTCACATCGCTGATTTGTTCATAATAGCAAAGCGAGATCAGATAATAAGCATAAGGCGCGTCTTTATTTCCCGGATGGATCGACAAGAACCGACGAGAGGATTCAATCGCCTTGTTATAGTCACCCGCTAGATAATAGCTGAACGCACTCATCTGCTGCGCACGACGGGACCATGGCGAATAGGGATGCTGACGTTCGACTTCATCGAACAGGGCGGCTGCAATCTTATACTGCCCTCGATCAAGCCGCTCTTTTGCAGCATTGTAAAGCGTATCAACATCACGCGCGACGTAACGAGTGTCTGTGCTGCCGCCTCCGCCACCGCCACCAAGAAGAGCGCAACCGGAGAGGAGCGAAGCGGAGAGGCCTAGTGCGGCCCATTTGAGAATGTGTTTTGTCATATGCCAGACCTCTTAACCGCTTGTTTTCGTCCAGCCAAGAATAAAGCAAAAAAAGCCGCTGGAACAGACTAACACTCTCTGTTCTGTTTTAGCTTTACCTGACATTAATCCAGCAGGGAACCGACGGTTTTTCCGATAAATGATTGAATTGCACCTGCAGTTTCAGTCCGCACCCTTGCTCACACCAAAGCAGCCTGGAACAGATTCTTGTGATTCCTTTTCCGGACAAAGAAAAAGGGCCCGGATTGCTCCGAGCCCTTGATCCATATTTTTTGCGAAAATCTAGTCTTCGGTGATTGAAGAAGGCAATGGAATATCGCCGCCTCCGTCTTTTGAAGCTTCCGGTTTCCGGCCACGTCCGCCGCCATCACGGCCACGTCCGCCACCTTCACGTCCGCGTCCGCCGCCACCATCACGGCGCGGGCCGCGTGGCTTGTTTTCGCGCGGAGGACGGGTGTCTTCCAACTCTTCACCAGTTTCCTGATCAACAACCCGCATCGACAAGCGCACCTTGCCGCGCTGATCGATTTCGAGAACCTTGACCTTAACAGCCTGGCCTTCGCTCAGTTCGTCAGCGACTTTTTCTACACGCTCATTCTTGATTTCAGAAACGTGAACGAGACCGTCTTTGCCGCCCATGAAGTTCACAAAAGCACCAAAGTCGACAAGGTTTACAACCTTACCGTCATAGACTTTGCCAACTTCGGCTTCTTCAACAAGGCCCTTGATCCATGCGATGGCCGCATCAATCTGGGACTTATCGGAAGAGGAAACCTTGATCAGACCTTCGTCGTCGATATCGACCTTCGCACCAGTTTCCGCAACGATTTCGCGGATCACTTTGCCGCCGGTACCAATAACGTCACGGATCTTCTCTTTGTTGATCTGCAAGGTTTCGATGCGCGGAGCATGTTCGGACATTTCGGTACGAACGCTGTTCAGTGCTTTCGACATTTCACCCAGAATATGGGCACGACCGCCACTGGCTTGTTCCAGAGCAGACTTCATAATTTCCTGCGTAATGCCGGCTACCTTGATGTCCATCTGCAAGGAAGTGATACCTTTTTCGGAACCCGCAACCTTGAAGTCCATGTCGCCGAGATGATCTTCGTCACCGAGAATGTCGGACAGAACCGCAAAGTCAGTGCCTTCGAGGATCAGGCCCATCGCAATACCGGAAACCGGACGCGCCAAAGGCACACCAGCATCCATCATCGCCAGCGAACCGCCACAAACGGTCGCCATCGAAGACGAACCGTTAGATTCGGTAATGTCGGACAAAACCCGAATGGTATATGGGAAGTCTTCCACTGTCGGCAGTACCGGACGAAGCGCGCGGAAAGCGAGCTTACCATGACCGGTTTCGCGGCGGCTGGTGAAACCGAAACGCCCTACTTCACCAACCGAATATGGCGGGAAGTTATAATGCAACATGAAGTTGGTGTAGCTCAGACCGTCGAGACCATCGATCATCTGTTCTGCATCTTTGGTGCCCAGGGTCGTGGTCACGATTGCCTGTGTTTCACCGCGGGTGAAGAGCGACGAACCATGGGTCCGTGGCAGCAAGCCTACCATGGCTTCGATCGGACGAACCTGATCAAGCTTACGACCATCGATACGAGTACCGTCTTTGATGATGGCTCCGCGAACGATTTCAGCTTCCAGCTTCTTGACCATCTTGCCAGCAGTCATCTGGGTCTGGCCATCTTCGTCAGCATATTTTTCTTTGGCTTTTTCCCGAACCGCATTCAGCGCGTCGCTACGCTCTGATTTGTCGGTTTTCTTGTAAGCCGCAGCAATATCTTTTCCGACCAGCTTGCGCAGGGCCTCTTTGATATCGCTGTTGTCTTCGCCAGCATCAAGCTGCCAAGGTTCTTTCGCAGCCTGTTCAGCCAGATCGATGATCAGGCCAGCAACATCCTTCGATGCTTCATGCGCGAATTGAACGGCGCCAAGCATGACTTCTTCGGACAGCTCTTTTGCTTCCGATTCAACCATCATCACAGCGCCAGGTGTCGCAGCAACCACAAGGTCGAGTTCGCCGGTAGCGACTTCTTCCATAGATGGGTTCAGCTGATATTCGCCTTCTTTGTAACCCACACGAGCCGCACCAATTGGGCCCATGAAAGGAACGCCGGAGATGGTCAGAGCAGCAGATGCTGCAACCATAGCCAGAATATCGGGCTCGTTGACACCGTCATAGCTCATCACCTGACAGATTACGTTGATTTCGTTGTAGAAACCTTCTGGGAATAGCGGACGGCAAGGACGGTCAATCAAACGCGATGTCAGCGTTTCTTTTTCTGTCGCACGGCCTTCGCGCTTGAAGAAACCGCCTGGGATACGTCCGGCGGCTGAGAATTTTTCCTGATAGTGAACGGTCAGCGGGAAGAAGTCCTGTCCTTCGCGTACCGATTTTGCGGCGGTCACTGCGCACAGCACAACCGTTTCGCCGAGGGTCGCAAGCACTGCGCCATCAGCCTGACGGGCAATACGGCCCGTTTCGAGGGTGAGGGTTTGTCCGCCCCATTCCATTTCGACTTTTTTTACATCAAACATTCGTATATTTCCTTTGTCCCACCTGCCCTATGCAGTGCGGGGGCTTTCTTGTGTCCAGCAATCCGGCTGAACAGCGGTTCGGGGCCATTTGTGCCCCGGTCGAAAGACATCACCGCCTTATTGCTGCGATGTCCAATGCGAAAACGGCCCCCATATGGGAGCCGCCTTCAAAACTCTTATTTACGGAGACCAAGGTCCTTGATCAGCTTGGCGTAACGCTCGACATCTTTTTTACGAAGATAATCCAGCAGGCTGCGCCGCTTGTTCACCATCATCAGCAATCCGCGCCGAGAATGGTTGTCCTTGTGGTGGCCTTTGAAATGCTCGGTCAGGTTTACGATGCGCTCTGTGAGCACGGCAACCTGAACTTCCGGAGAACCGGTATCGCCCTCTGTCTGGCCGAATTTTTTAATCAGTTCTTGTTTTTTTTCTGCGGTAATCGTCATTCATTCATTCCTTCGAACATCATTACATATTGAATCCGCGAACAACCTTTACGGTGCCATCAACCAACTCTGCCAAAGCAACGGGAGAATTTTCATTCTCTGTCGCTAGAAAAAGCCCGTTAACTGCGGGGTTCCCGATCAATTCCTGCCCGTCCAGCGTCATGCCTTGCCGAAGCAGTCTTGCCTGATCAGGGTTGAGGTTAAAAGCCGGGATGTCGTCCAGCCCCGCCTCAAGCGGCAAGAGGTATTCTTTAATGTCCGCGCCCTTACCAATTTCATTGAGTTTGTCCAGTGAAATCGCCTGCTTCAATGCAAAAGGGCCAGCCTTTGTTCGGCGCAACATGATCACATGTCCGAACGTACCAAGCGCCCGCGCAATATCCCTTGCAAGAGACCGGATATAGGTGCCTTTGGAGACATTGGCGGTGAGCGTAACTTCAGTCAAACAACCATCATGAGGACCTTGCTTCGGGGCTTCTGAAGGTTCTTGGGCAAGCTCAGGACCGCGAACGTTAAGCGAATATATCGTCACACCCCTCACCTTCATCTCAACATCAACCCCGGCCCGGGCAAGATCATAAGCCCGCTTGCCATCAATCTTCAGCGCTGAATATTTAGGCGGTATCTGTTCAATCGGGCCGGTAAACTGTGGAAGAACAGCTTTGACTTCGGCTAATGTCGGCCTGCAATCAGAGGTCTCTGTTACAGCGCCTTCCGTATCCAACGTTTCCGTCTCGCTGCCGAAGCTGATCGTAAATTCGTAAATTTTCGAAGCGTCCAGCATGCGCCCGCAAAGCTTTGTAGCTTCACCCAGAGCAATCGGTAACACCCCGGTCGCCAAAGGGTCTAACGTTCCGCCATGCCCCACTTTCAGCTTATTCTTACCCTTGCCGAGCAGACCGGCTTCACGGAGATTCCGTTTCACTGCGCCAACCGCCTGTGTTGAGCCTAGCTCCAAGGGCTTATCCAGGATAATCCATCCATGGGGTTTTTCTATCGTCAATGTATGTCCTGCCTGAAAAGACTAGTTTCTATCGGGATCGAAATCGAAGCCGTCGCCGATATTGTCAAAAAGAATTAATGGTTTTCGGCTTATCTTGCTCCAGACTTCCGGAACATGAGTGTCTTCTATGCTCCCATTTTGGCTTTTTTTGCGCCGCGTCAGATAATTGATGCTTGTGGTTTTCAATTCTCCGGAGCCCCGATGTACATAATAGTTATCATAACCGATCAGCCGCAATCGCCGGTCGTTCAGTCGAAATGAAAAAGTTCTATTGAACATCTGCCAAGCGCCCGCGCTCGCCCAAAAGCCGATTCTCAACCGCATCACGCCTTTGACGAGTGAAAGTGAACCATCTCCAGCATCACCAATTGGATCATCCATTGTTGCACTGCTGATTACAGGGATGATTTGATCGTTTTGAGCGATCCTTAAATATCCGCCATCAGATTGTTTTAACGCCACCAAGATTGTCCGAGGATTGCTATCATAGCGATCTCTGCCCAAACCCTCGTTATCGATGAGGAGCTTCGGGTCATTCTGTCGCATAATAAGCACGATGTCTGACAGGCCATCAGCATTCAGATCACCCACCACAGATCTTTCCAGATACCAGCCACCGGGAACAAAATCTTGGGCTGAAGCAGTGCTTAGAGGAATTGGGTCGGCTCCCGCCTCATCACCTGCAAGGTCATCTGTATTTGCCAGCAGCAGCATCGGAGCAAAGACCCAAAAGCTTCGTTTCACAGGTTCACCTGCGCGACAAGCGATTCAAACAAGGCTTCGACCAGTCTCATTTCTGCCATTCCATCACCAAAAATCCCGGCACCCGCGTATAACGGTCACTCTTTGGATCGCTTTGATCTGGCGGTGTGGGCTCCGAGAAATGTCGAAGGATCAAACCGTTCGAAAGAAACTCTTCGAAATAGGAGGCCTGCGGTCGATGCCAGTTTAGGATATCAATACCCTGCCATTGTTCGCGGGTAGCGCGTTCTTCATGGTAATTATCCATTTCAAACCGGCGACCGACACCAATAGCTCTACGCTCCCATTTTCCCGCCGTGAAGTGGCCCGTAAGGTTGGCAACCAATATCGAGCCACCAAGCTTCGTTACGCGGGTCATTTCCTTGATGGCAGTGCGGAAATCTTCGATATCGATCAGTGACAGGTAGCTGATTGTCAAATCAAAGCTGGCGTCGTCAAAGTCCAGATCTTCTCCTACGCCAATGCGATAATCCCCCTTTGGATCACGCTGCTGCGCCACATTGATCAGCCTTTCAACAGGATCGACCCCGATTCCTTTAAAACCGAGTTCTTGCAGCTTGCGGACGAACCGGCCTTCTCCGCAACCGACGTCGAGAAACGTCCCGCTATGCGCTTGCACGCGCGCCAGCATCGCAGCATCAAGAAAGGTTCTGCGCGTCCAGTCGCCGTCATCGCCTATGGATGCAATCCATGCGTCAGCCGAATCCGTCCAGCCATTGACATCTCCAACCATGTTCATCCCACCCATTCTTCTTTGAGCAAGCCAAAGACGGCCGTGTCCCGTACATGACCAGTCCAGGTAACCCGGTTTTTACGCAGCGTTCCTTCGCGCTTCGCACCGATTTTCAATACTGCTGCTTTGGATCGTTCATTTCGATCATCCACACGAAATTCAACTTTGCGGAAACCATTGGCGAACGCATGATCGAGCAAAAGCTTCTTCATGATATCGTTAAAGCCGATACCACGCACCGAAGGCGCGATATAGGTTCCGCCAATTTCGACCACGCCATGCTGGTCGGGGTTAATATAATTGGTCATGCCGACAACCGTGTCTGTTTCAGCGTTAATCACCGCGAAGGGCACCCACGAAGTCATGCTATGAAACGCCTGCATAGCCTTATCGAAGTCATCGCCCAGCATATTGATCGGGTAGATGTCCCAGATATCCTGATCCTCTGCACAGGCGGTGCGTAGCGGTTCAACATGCTGTTCGGCCATCGGCTCGAGCCGCACTGATCCTGCTTCTAATGTTGCGGTCAGATCAATCATGCGACTTTCTTTCTAGACGTTCCATGAAATGCTTCCGGCACAAAGCGACATAGCTTTCGTTCCCGCCGATTTCAGTCTGTTCACCCGCTGCTATGGCATTTCCACTCTCATCGATCCGCAAATTCATCGTTGCTTTGCGGCCGCATTCGCAGACGGCTTTGAGCTCAACGAGACTATCGGCAAGTCCCAAAAGTTTCGCCGACCCGGGGAATAGATTTCCCTGGAAATCAGTGCGCAAACCATAGCAGAGAACCGGAATACCGGCCTTGTCCGCAATCTTTGCACATTGCCAAACCTGATCCTCGGTCAAAAACTGCGCTTCATCGATCAGCACGCAAGCCAGTTCATTTTCATCATTCTCTTCACGAACGGCAGCGAACATATCGATACCGTCATGGAAACGATGGGCATCCGCATTCAAACCAATGCGCGAAGCAATGGCACCAAAGGATGCACGATCATCAATGGCTGCCGTCCACAGCATGACTTTCATTCCACGCTCGCCATAGTTGAAAGCCGCCTGCAGCAGATTGCTAGACTTTCCGGCATTCATCGATGCGTAGTAGAAATAGAGTTTGGCCATAAGTCCCGCTGCATAGCCGTTCGTACCGAACCTGTCGAAGCACTTTTGCACCCTGAGATTGCCAACGACAAGCTCAGGACGCACGGAACTATTCTTCGTCAACGGCCTTCGACAAATCCTGCGCAACTTTGGGATTGTTGAGCAGGCTTTCGATATGCTCCGCCGTATCAAAACTCTCGTCCGACAGAAACTTCAACCGCGCCGCATATTTCATCTGCACCCGCTTCGCGACTTCCTTCTGGAAATAGGCGGTGTTGGTTTTTAACGCCTTGAGTACATCCACCTCATCAGCGCCAAGCAATGGTTTCACGAAGACTGTGGCATGACGCAAATCCGGTGACATACGGACTTCGGTAACGCTCACGCTATGCGAAGTCAGCACTGCATCATGCACCTCGCCGCGCATCAACAGTTCCGACAAAATGTGCCGAACCTGCTCGCCCACACGCAGTAGGCGAACCGACCGGCCTTCGGGGGATGTATCGTTATATTTTGCCATTAGGTGAACGAACAATAATAAAGATTTGTCCTAACAGACCGGCAACGGGAAAGGTTATAGCCAAACATCTCTATCTCCTTAGTCTTTGTGAGCATCTCCAAATCACTATCCTGATCGTAGACAAAAGCACCCGAACGGACAACGTAACCTTCGCGGTCAAAAGCAAGCCGCATATTTGGGCCTTGATTGTCTACTTCAACTTTGTGCCCATCATAGGAAAAATCATTCAATGCCTTTCTAGCTGTAACCAGAAAAACTGGGTCGTCTAAAAGTTCAACATATGTTGCCGACCTAACATATTCGACGGCAAAACGAACGGGCCATGCGAGCAGGACAAATGCAGCAGTAGTGACAGGAAACGCAATCAATTGAGCCAACAACCGCCTTCTAGTCAAATTCGCTCTTTGTTGCCAACCTCGGGCCATCGAAAAGATACCAAGAACCAACCAAACTAGAACCAGCAGACACAGTGCAGCCCCTAATGCCAATATAGTCAGGAAATTTGCAGTCAGACCTCCTGAACCCCACAAGCACAAACATGCCATGAGCAACACAATATTGATCCGCCATGCTTTCGCAGGATCGTTGGTGGAAACCACCGGTTAAATAATCCGTTCGCGCTCTTCGATCTCAAAGACTTCCAGCATATCGCCCGGTTTGATGTCGTTCGTATCCTCGAGAACCGCACCACATTCCATGCCGGCGCGAACTTCTTCCACATCGTCTTTGAAACGGCGCAGCGACGCGATAGTCGTTGCGCTGACAATGACATCGTCGCGGGTAAGACGGGCGAACAATCCTTTGCGCAGCGCACCTTCGGTGACCAAAAGACCAGCAGCTTTGTCTTTCTTGCCAGACTTGAACACATCCTTGACTTCCGCGCGACCCATCACGTTCTCGATCTTCTCCGGACCCAGTTCGCCGGCCATTTCGGCACGGATCTCGTCAGTCAAAGCATAGATGATGTCGAAATATTTAAACCGGACACTATCCCGTTTGGCAATCTCGCGGGCCTTGGCGTTGGGACGTACATTGAAACCGATAATCGGTGCTTTGCTTGCTCCTGCCAGGGTAACATCGGATTCCGTGATCGCGCCAACACCGCTGTGCAAGATACGCACTTTGATATCGTCATTCGAAATCTTGTTCAACGCTTGCACAATCGCTTCGGTTGAACCCTGAACGTCAGCCTTGACCAGCACAGGGAATTCCACTGCGCTGTCTGCGGCGGCAGAGAACATATTCTCGAGGCTTGTCGGCGCTTGCGTGGTACGCTTCAGCTTCTGCTGTTCTGCACGATAAGCGGCAACTTCACGGGCACGGGATTCATTCTCGACCACGGTCAACTTATCTCCGGCAGATGGAACGCCAGAGATACCAAGCACTTCAACCGGCATCGATGGTCCTGCTTCCTTAACCTGCTTGCCTTTTTCGTCGATCATCGCCCGAACTTTACCAGTCTGCGAGCCAACAACAAAGACGTCGCCGCGTTTCAGCGTACCGCGTTCGATCAAAACGGTTGCAACGGGTCCACGACCGATATCAAGCTTCGCTTCGACAACAGCACCTTCGGCTGGACGATCAGGACGAGCCTTGAGTTCAAGCAATTCGGACTGAACGTGGATTTTCTCCATCAGCTCATCAAGGCCGAGCTTCTTAAGCGCTGAAACTTCAGCATCGAGAACGTCACCGGACATTTCTTCCACAATCACTTCATGTTCAAGAAGACGTGTACGAACGGTCGTCGGGTCTGCACCCTCTTTGTCGATCTTGTTGATAGCAACGATCATCGGCACGCCAGCAGCCTTGGTATGCTTAATCGCTTCAATGGTCTGCGGCATAAGCCCGTCGTCGGCAGCCACGACCAATATCACGATATCCGTAACATTCGCGCCGCGCATCCGCATTTCGGTGAAGGCTTCATGACCTGGCGTATCGAGGAACGTAACCTTGTCGCCATTTTTCATCGTCACCTGATAGGCGCCAATATGCTGGGTAATACCGCCAGCTTCTCCGGCAACCACATCGGTTCCGCGCAGAGCATCGAGCAAGGACGTCTTGCCGTGATCGACATGGCCCATGATGGTAACAACCGGTGGGCGTGGTTTCAGCGTTTCTTCAGGATCGACATCAGCCTGGGTGTCAATTTCGACATCGGCTTCGGAAACACGCTGGATAGTGTGACCGAATTCTTCGACCAGCAATTCTGCGGTATCCTGATCGATCGTCTGATTGACGGTAACCATGGAACCCATGTTGAATAGGGATTTGACGAGGTCAGCCCCTTTCTCGCCCATACGTTTGGCCAGTTCCTGAACGGTAATGGCTTCCGGCACAATCACGTCACGGAACTGCTTTTCACGCGGCTCGCTTGGGCGACCAGACCTTTGGGCCCGTTTTTCTTTTTCACGCGCACGTTTCAGCGCCGCAAGCGAACGAGCCCGCGCTGCGCCGTCTTCGCCGCGCAGCGCACGGTTGACCGTGAGCTTACCTGATTGGCGACGATCGTTGCGGTCGTCACGTCCAGTTTTCTGCTTCTCTTTTTCCGGTTTCGGTCGTTTTGGCGCTTCCACAGGCGTAAATTTACGAGCGGGTGGACGCGCAGCGGTGGTGGCCGCTGGAGTTGCAGGGCTAGTAGCCTCTGCAGCTGCCGTTGAATCAGTGGCCGGAGCTTCAGCAGCAGCGGCTTCCGCAGCGGCGATTTCTTCTTGTGCCTTGCGAGCCTGCTCTTCTTCAGCCTTGCGGTTTTCCTCTGCCCGCTTCTTCTCTTCTGCCGTCTGGCTTTTCTTTTCTTCAGCGTCGCGTTTCCGCGCTTCCTGCATCGCATCCAGGCGAGATTCTTCTGCCTCTCGCAGCAGTTTCGCCTGCATCTCTTGGCGAGTCAGGCCATTATCTGCCTTTGGCGCAGCGGGCTGTTTCTTCTCGACAGGCTTGGGAGCCGGCGCCGGCGCCGGGGTCGGAGCGGCCACAGGAACTTCCTGGACGATTTCCTTCGCCGCTTCCTGTGCGCCAGGCTTACCGACCAGCTTTTTGCGTTTGACCTCGACCACGACTTTGTTGGTTCGTCCATGGCTGAACGTCTGCTTGACTTCGCCAGGCTCGACCGAACGCTTTAACCCCAAGGGTTTGCGTGCAGGTTTTGGCGTATCTTTTGTATCTTCACTCATCGAACAGACTTAATCCCTAAAAATAAACATTTTCAATATATTACTTAGTTTTCCTAAACCAAACTACGCAACTTTCTTTTCCGCATCATCCTGCAAATCGTCAGGATCAATAAAGCGAAGCCATCTTGTCAACATTTGCGAGACACGGCTCGCAGCCCGCTTATCAATTATCCCGATATGAACAACATTCTGGCGGCCCAATGCCACAGAAAGCCCCTGGCGGTCCACCGGCAAAGTTATACCGTGTAAATCTTGCCCTTCACGGTCGCTGCCGACACGCCAAGCCTGACTAAGCTTTGATGATCCATCTTTCCCGGCATCGGACGCATGAAGGAGCATGGAAAGCTCGTCGCGCCTTGCTGCAGTTTCGATCTTCTCAGATCCAGTGAGCAACGTTCCGCCGCGGGCTTCTAGTCCCAAGCGATCCAATGTGCCACGCTCTAGTGCCTTTTCAAGACGGTCAGCCAGATCTTCGGGAATATCAAGCGGGCCCGTTTTAAAGGCGCGCGACAAAGCAGCTTTCAACTGGCCTTTAACGAGCGCGATATCCAGAGCAACACGATTGACGCCAATCCAGGCTCCACGGCCCGGCGCTTTTGCTCGGACATCTGGCGCAATTTGCCCGTCCGGCCCAATAGCCAGCCGCACCAATTCTTCCTGGGAAAGGCTTTCCCCGGTTAAAATGCATTTACGGTGTGGCGTGCGATCTAGAGGTTTAGACCGCGTTTCATTGGGGAGATTCCGCATTTGCGTCCTCCCCGGTTTCTTCGGTCGCGGCAGGCGCGGGCTCGTCTTCATCCTCGAACCAATGCGCACGCGCTGCCATGATGATCTCGTTGCCCTGCTCTTCGGTCAGACTATATTTCGCCAACACGCCGTCCGGTTCCGGTTTGCGGTTGTCATTGCGACGGCGCGGTTCCGATTTCCGTTTCAGAACAAGCTCGTCAGTAGCAAGATCAGCGACATCATCGAGTGTCTTCAGACCAGCTTCACCAAGCGTCACCAGCATTGCTTCCGTCAAATGCGGCAATTCAGCGATTGCATCTTCGACACCCAATTCGGTGCGCTTGTCTTTCGCAGCCGCTTCACGCCGATCCAGCGCCTCAAGGGCACGGTTCTGGAGCTCGGCCGCCAATTCGTCGTCAAAGCCTTCTATGTTCGAAATTTCTTCCGGTGCGACATAAGCGACTTCTTCCAGCTCGCTAAAGCCTTCGGCTACCAGCAACTGCGACAATGTTTCGTCGACATCCAGATCTTCCTGGAACATCTCAGTACGCGCTGCAAATTCAGCCTGACGCTTCTCACTCGAGTCGGCTTCGGTCATGATATCGATCGCAAGAGCGGTCAATTGGGACGCCAAGCGCACATTCTGACCACGACGGCCAATGGCAAGGCTGAGCTGATCATCAGGAACGACAACTTCAATTCGGCCTTCTTCCTCGTCGATCACCACGCGGCTCACGGTTGCAGGCTGCAAAGCGTTCACAACAAAGGTTGCGATGTCTTCTGACCATGGAATAATATCGATTTTTTCGCCCTGCATCTCCTGCACGACGGCCTGAACACGGCTACCCTTCATGCCGACGCAAGCGCCGACGGGGTCGATCGAACTGTCATGGCTGATCACACCAATCTTGGCGCGCGATCCAGGATCACGGGCTGCGGCCTTGATTTCAATGATGCCATCATAAATTTCAGGCACTTCCTGAGCGAACAACAGCCGCATGAAGTCAGGGTGCGCGCGAGACAGGAAAATCTGTGGCCCGCGGTTTTCACGGCGAACGTCAAGAATAAGGGAACGGACGCGATCACCAACCCGAGCGGCTTCGCGCGGAATTTGCTGGTCACGGCGGATCACGCCTTCAGCGCGCCCCAAATCAACAACCACATGGCCAAATTCAACCGATTTGACGACACCGGTGATAATTTCTCCGCCACGCTCCTTAAATTCTTCATATTGCCGGTCGCGTTCAGCATCGCGAACCTTCTGGAAGATCACTTGTTTGGCAGATTGGGCATCAATGCGGCCCAGATCGACGGCTGGCAGCGGATCCACGATAAAATCACCGACTTTGGAGCCCGGTTCCAGCTTCTCGGCCTGCTTGACATCAACCTGCTTGAAATAGTCCTCGACTTCTTCGACCACTTCAACAACCCGCCACAAGCGCAGGTCGCCGGTTTTGACGTCGAGTTTCGCGCGAATGTCATTTTCGGCACCATAGCGAGCGCGCGCAGCCTTCTGGATTGCTTCTTCCAGAGCTTCGATCACAATCGCCTTGTCGATCATTTTTTCCGTCGCAACGGCTGTCGCAATAGCGAGCAATTCGGCTTTGTTTGCTGAAATAGCACTGCCCATGATTAGTCTTCCTGTTCTTCTAAAGTCTGTTCTTCAATTTCGTCCGCACCCGCAGCTGAGACCGGAACGGTGGCAGCAATCAGGGCATCGGTCAGAATCAATTTTGCGCTATGGACGTTTGCCAAGGGCGTCTCCTGACTTCCCGTCTCGCGATCGTCAATCTTTATTATGTCACCTTCGATGCCTTCAAGCAGGCCACGAAGCTGTTTTTTACCAGCGACGGCATCGATCAAATTGATCCGCGCTTCATATCCCGACCAATTATTGTAATCAAAAGCTCGGGTAAGCGGCCGATCAATGCCGGGCGAACTGACCTCAAGACGATAGGCATGATCGATAGGATCGCGCCCTTCCTCTTCCAAAACGTCAAACTTGGCCGAAATGCGTCGGGACAAAGCAGCGCAATCATCAATATCCAATTGCCCGGTTTCCGGACGTTCGGCCATGATCTGAAGCGTTGGCTCTTCTGCACCGGCAACAAACTCCACGCGCACAAGTGCAAAGCCCAAAGCATCTGCTTCCGGCTTAATCAAGTTTGTCAGGGCGCCTATATCGGTCAATCAAAGTCCTTCAATCTACACAATGAGAATTTGCTACCGGCCCCGTCTGGCGCCAGCCCCTCAAAATCTCACAATGTTGGGATGACTGCTATCTAGCGACAGATTCTCGAGATTGCAACGGCTGAATCAAACGGCGACAAGGTTGTAGGCGAGCATCATCAGATAAATTGCAAGCAATATCGCACCTTCCCAACGCGTGATCTTTCTTCCGGTTGCTGCGAACAAGAGCAACAACAGCGCAGTAGCGATCAAGACCGGCAATCCGAAATTGGTAATCTCTCCAGGTATTGTGCCCGGCGCGATGACCGCGGTAACACCGCCAATCAACAGCAGGTTGAAAATATTTGAGCCCAGTACATTGCCCAAAGCCACCGCGCTCGCGCCTTTATAAGCAGCAATCACGGACGTGACGAGTTCCGGCAATGAGGTTCCAATCGCGATGACAGTCAATCCGATAACAGCCTCGCTCATGCCCACCAAACGTGCCAAATCTACCGCACCTTCGACCAACCAACGGCCGCCCATCACGATCAGGATAATTCCGAAAACCAGCACGAGAATTGCGCGCCAGAGCGGTTGCACATCGTGCAAATGCGTATCGGAAACCTCAAGGGACTCTGCTTTCTCATGTAACGCGCTTGCCCCGACAGGCTGTGTTCTCTCCGCCCAATAGGCATAGCCCAAATAACAGACCAAAAGTGTTAGAAACGCGACACCAATGGCGACCGTAATGCCCGTCGTGCTGGCAACCAGCCAAAGAACGACTGTCACAATCAAAGCCAATCCGCCATCGCGCCACAATGGGCCTCTCGGCACAACCATAGGCAGGATCAAAGAAGCCGTTCCAAGAATGAGCAAGCTATTTGCAAGGTTTGAACCGACAATATTACCCCAGGCGATGCCAGGCGAACCGGTTCGCGCCGCTTCTACGCTGGCCACCAGTTCAGGCGCAGACGTACCGAAGCCAACAATCGTGAGACCAATTAAAAGCTGCGACATGCCAGCGCGTTCTGCAACCCGCACCGCGCCACGGACAAGCAATTCGCCGCCGACAATCAAGACGACAAACCCTAGGGTGAGTATCAGCAACGCGCCTATCATGTAGTGTTATCAGCGATTGCGTTTGCCCAGCAACCGCAGCCGCAGTGCATTGAGTTTGATGAAGCCTTCAGCATCCTTCTGATCATATGCACCTTGATCATCTTCAAAGGTCACAACATCTTCACTATAAAGATTGAAATCTACATCTGCTTTGCGCCCCACGACACTGACTGATCCTTTGTAGAGTTTCAATCTAACCGTTCCTGCAACACGCTCTTGGCTCTTGTCGATTGCCGCCTGAAGCATCTCCCGCTCCGGCGCAAACCAGAAACCGTTGTAAACAAGCTCCGAGTAGCGGGGTGCCAGTTCGTCTTTCATATGCATCGCGCCACTGTCCAGCGTCAGCTGTTCAATCCCTCGATGCGCCGCATGATATATGGTGCCGCCCGGTGTTTCGTACATGCCCCTGGACTTCATCCCCACAAAGCGGTTTTCGACGAGATCAAGTCGACCAATGCCATGCTCGCGGCCGTAATCATTCAGTTTTTCTAGCAATGTGGCAGGCGACATGCCTTCTCCATTGATAGCCACACCATCACCACGCTCAAAGTCGATGGTGATATATTCGGGCTTATCCGGAGCATCCTCTGGATTATTGGTCCGCGAATAAACATAATCAGGAACTTCTTCCCAAGGGTCTTCAAGCACTTTGCCTTCAGACGACGTATGCAACATGTTTGCGTCACAAGAAAAAGGCGATTCTCCGCGCTTGTCCTTGGGAATCGGTATCTGATGCTTTTCCGCGAATTCGATCAACCGGGTTCTGCTCGAGAGATCCCATTCCCGCCACGGCGCAATTACTTTTACGTCGGGATCGAGACCATAATAGCCCAGCTCAAAGCGAATTTGGTCATTGCCCTTACCGGTCGCACCGTGCGCCACGGCGTCCGCTCCGGTCAGTTTGGCGATCTCGATTTGACGCTTAGAAATCAACGGTCGCGCAATGGAGGTGCCGAGAAGATACAGCCCTTCATATAACGCATTGGCACGCATCATCGGAAAAACAAAATCCTTCACAAATTCTTCGCGCAGATCGTCGATGAAGATATGCTCTGGCTTTACGCCAAGCTTTTCTGCGACGTTTCGAGCAGGACCCAGCTCTTCGCCCTGCCCCAGATCAGCAGTGAAAGTAACGACTTCACACTGATATTCCTGCTGCAGCCACTTCAGGATCACACTGGTATCAAGTCCGCCTGAGAAGGCCAAGACCACACGTTTTACAGAATCGCTCATTTTACCGTCTTTCCATGAATCAAGCGCCGCGCCTAACAGGGTCCAAATTCCGGTGCAATATGATATAGGGCAATAAGGAGGATCCGATGACAAAAGCAAATTTGAAAACCAAACCAACCGATGCCGATGTATTGGCATTTATCGAAACCGCCGAACCCGAAGTTCGGAGAGAAGAATCCTTCAAACTTATCGAGCTATTCCGCAAAGTCACCGGAGAAGAACCGAAAATGTGGGGTCCGAGCATCATCGGATTTGGCAGTTATGACTATAAATATGAGAGCGGGCGTGAGGGCACATCACCCCGATCCGCTTTTTCGCCGCGCAAGGCCAAGCATAGTCTCTATCTGATGGGTGCCTATTGCACGCCCGAGGCACGAGCGGAACAAGATCGCCTTTTTGGATTGCTGGGTAAGCATAAAGTTGGAAAATCTTGTTTATATATCAATCGGCTGGAGCAGGTGGATATGAACATTTTGGAAGAGTTGATCCGCAACAATTGGGAATTGATGAACGAACGCTATCCCCAATAATGGCTGAGCGTCGCACAACTAGGCCAATAAATTTTTCTCTGTCTCACCAATATAATCCCGCGTGATCGGCAGCGTGTTCCGGTTTCGGCTAAACTGGATCTGATAATTGCACATGCCGCCATTTTCAAAAGCTGCAGTCGCTCCTGCGAGATAGAATATCCACATTCGGTAAAACCGTTCGTCATAGAGCGCGACAATCTTGTCTCTATTTTTGACGGTTCGTTTGTACCATTCCCGCAGAGTGAAGGCGTAATGGAGACGCAAATTCTCAATGTCTGTCGCGATCAACCGATAGGGCTCACTAGCTGCGAGCGTCTCACTCAACGCTGGAATATAGCCACCGGGAAAGATATATTTACGGGTAAACGCATCGGTCGCGCCAGGACCACCCATCCGCCCGATCGTGTGCAAAAGCATCACGCCCGTGTCGGTCATCAAATTGGCACAGCTACGAAAAAATGTCCGGAACTGCGGCGTTCCCACATGTTCGAACATACCAACAGAAACGATCCGGTCAAACGTCCCGGACTCGCGTGCCGCCAGTTCTCGATAGTCAATGAGCTCGAAACGCACCTTGTCCGCCACGCCGGCCTTCTCAGCCCGCTCCTGCGCCGTTTTGAGCTGTTCTTCACTTAGCGTGATACCAAGCACGTCAACGTCGAACTTCTGATGAAGATAGAGAGACATTCCGCCCCAGCCGCAGCCAATATCCAGCACCCGTTGTCCAGGCTTTAGTTGTATTTTTGCGGCGATATGCGCCTTTTTATCAAACTGGGCGTGTTCCAGAGTCATATCAGGTCCGTGCCGGTCAAAATCCCAATAAGCGCAGCTATATTGAAGATCCTCGTCGAGAAACAAGTCATATAGCCCATTGCCGACATCATAGTGATGCGCGACGTTACTTTTCGATCGACCGAGAAAGTTTATTCGATCGAAATTGCCGGCGATCAGATCGCGAACCTTCTTGAAAGCGCTGGCATCTTTGAGCTTTCCTCCGCGTTCAAAGGGCCGGTTCGCGCGCAAAAGCTCCACCAGCTTCATAATATCACCTTGCTCGACGATCAAACGCCCATCCATGAACGCTTCAGCAGCGCCCAATCGCGGATCCAGCATAATCTGCCGGATCACGGCATTGTCAGCCAGCCGAACGCCAATATCAGGATAACCCACAGCAGAGGTACCAAAGGATTCTGTCGAACCATCGGGATGAGTGACTTTGATCGAGCCCTTTTCGATCACCTTGTCCAGAAATTGACCCAATATTGACATTCAATCACTCCCGATAAAACTCAACAAGTTCACGTCATTCAGATGCCAGCATACCATTCATAGTTGGCGACATCCTGCCAATACCCCCCTTTGCCCTCGCCAATCCCCGCTAGTGAGGCGACGGCTTCAATACCGGTTACATATTTGGCATGTTTATAGCCCAATTGCCGCTCAACCCTAAGTCGCAGCGGCGCTCCATTTTCGATTGGCAAGGATTCACCGTTCAGCCGATGCGCCAAAATCGTCTGGGGATGAAAACCATCCAGCAAATCGATACTCTCATAATAGGGTCTTCCACCCAGCCTATCGGCGCAGTGGAAAACCAGAAACTGCGCGCTGCCTTGCAACTGGGCCAGATCAAGTAGAATTTTCAGAGGCACCCCGGTCCATTGTCCAATCGCGCTCCAACCTTCGACACAATCGTGACGGGTTATCTGAGTCCGCTGCGGCATGGATAGCAATGCTGCCATACTAAATTGTTGCGGTTTTTTGAACAATCCGGTCAACCGGAGTTGCCAGTCCGCAAAACCCTGCGCTGCGCTAGATGCATAATCAGCGGTGCCAGGATCGCGGGTGCCATTGGCTCTGAAATTAGGTGAACGATCCGCCAATGTATATTCACTCGCCAACGCCATCCGATCCCCCAAAGCCCTCTGGACCGCAAAATTGGCAGTTTCGGCGCTCGCTAGAACATCCTGAAAGGTTGAGCTCCTATTCAGAGCATCACAACCGGACAACAGCCCTCCAGCGCCGATGGCCGCGCTGGTTATCAATTTGCGCCGGGTGATGATCGTCATGCAGGCGGTTCCTTCCGTTTACCGCCGAAGATCATCGCGGTCATTTGCCGAACAGGGCCGGAAACTAGAACCATTGCGATATGTACGAAGAAAAACAGTACCAGTAAGAAAGCGGCAATGAAGTGGAGCGAGCGCGCCGATTGACGGCCACCAAAAATATCGGTCAGCAAGGGCCAGTTTGCGTCCATCGCCGGAGACATTGCGAGGCCGCTGAAAATCATCGAAGGCAACAGGACGAAAATCACCCCGACGTAGCTCAATTTCTGGATGATATTATAGCCCTGTTCGCCTGTCTGCCTGATATTGCTCAGCTTCAGGTGGCTTTTGATGGAATTCCAAATCGCCGAGGGTCGCCACTCCTGCAAACCAATGCGCAAGTCCTGCTGGACATGACGGTTCCAAAGCGAACGGAGTATGAAAAGGCCAAGTCCAACACTGAATATCCAGGCGAAAAAGAAGTGCCAGCGCCGGCCATCCGCCAAACTATATGAGGAAGGAATGGTCGCCCATCCTGGAAACGCCCATTTTTGCGTCCTTCCTTGATCATCCTGCCAGTTCCCCAAAACGCCTGTCGTCTCAATGCGCAAATCGCCGAACCGCAAATATCCCATAGTGTCCGAGGAACCGACTGCCATCCAAGCATAGTCGCCGTTCGCACCATATTCGCCCCAATAGAGACGGGGATGGGCGTTGAAAATTGTAAGACCGCTCATCAAAAGGGTGATCAAACACAATGCGTTGATCCAATGCCAAATTCGGGTTGTCAGGCGGTGGCGAGGCTGGGCTGGAATGATAGTTTCCTCGGGCATGTTTGCACTCTAACCTATGGTTCGGCATTGCCAAGCCCATCGTTACAACTATCATTCCACAAATATGAAGGCATCAATTGAGGAAGCAAAAGCATGAACATCAAGAAGCGTGTGATCCAAGTCGATCCAGATCCACTTGCTCCTTATGCGATATCGCCGGGTTGGCAGGTCGGCGACCTGCTATTTCTTTCTGGCCAGGCAGCGATTGACGAACAAGGACAAATCGTTGGTGCTGGAGACTTTGACGCGCAATTGGCGCAGTTATTCGACAATATCGATCGCGTTTTGGCAGCCGGTGGCAGCAGTCGCAAGCAGATCGTCAAGGTAACGATCTACCTCACCGACATGGGCAATTTTCCAGAGGTTGTTGAGGCTCGAAAACGTTATTTCACAGAGCCCTATCCTGCAGATACAATTGTTGAAGTCAAAGCCTTGGCCTTGCCCGAATTGATGGTTGAAATTGACGTAATCGCGACGGTTTAACCGAGCGCAGCCTGCTTCTCTTCCGCTAGCCTGTCTAGCTCAGCCCGACTTTTCTTTTCACTGGCTGACTTCAATTGTCCGCATGCTGCCATGATATCCCGGCCTCTGGGAGTCCGGACGGGCGCGCTGATTCCAGCATCAAAGATGATCTTGGAAAATGATTTGATCCGCGCAGGTTCGGAACATTCATAGTCTGAACCAGGCCAGGGATTGAAAGGGATTAGATTGACCTTGGCGGGCAAATCATAATTGCGCAGCAGATTGACCAATTCACGGGCATCCTGATCGCTGTCATTCTTGTCCTTCAGCATCACATATTCAAAGGTAATCCGACGGGCATTGTTCGCTCCCGGATAGTCCGCGCAGGCCTGCAGTAGCTCCTCGATCGAATATTTGCGATTGAGCGGCACAATTTCGTCTCTCGTTTCTTTGTTCACCGCGTGCAGAGAAATAGCCAGATTGACGTTAATTTCCGCCCCTGCCCGGGCAATCATCGGCACCACACCGCTGGTCGACAACGTGATCCGGCGGCGGGAGAGCGCTAAGCCATCGCCATCCATTACGATCTTCATCGCATCACGAACATTGTCGAAATTATACAAAGGTTCACCCATGCCCATCAGCACAATATTCGTCAGTACACGGCCGTCTGATTTATAGGCCTGGTTATAGACTTTTGTATTTTCAGCATCTTCGTCGTCGGCAAAGTCCATCACGCCTTTTGGCCATTCGCCCAAAGCATCGCGAGCAAGCATCACCTGACCAACAATTTCTCCGGGCGTCAGGTTGCGCACCAGCCGCATTGTGCCGGTGTGGCAGAAACGGCAATTGAGCGTGCATCCGACTTGGCTTGAAATACACAAGGTCCCGCGATCCTCATCGGGAATGAATACCATTTCATAATCCTGGCTATCCGCCGACCTCAATAGCCATTTACGGGTGCCATCCTCCGAAAGATGCGCCTCGACAACCTCAGGGCGGCCGATAACAAATCGCTCCGCCAACCAGGGGCGCAGTGTCTTACTCATATCGGTCATCAAAGAAAAATCATCGATGCCACGATGGTAAATCCAGTGGAACAGTTGCTTGGAGCGCAGTTTTCCTTGCTTTTCTTCCAGTCCGGCGGAGATCAGAACGTCGCGGATTTCAGAAACGCTCAACCCAATAAGGTCTATCCGACCATCGGGACGCGGAGTAACCTTTGCGGGCAAAGGAACGGGATCAATATGGCCGGGAATCTGCATGAAGCGGCGTATAGGGCCTGTCTGCAGGAAAATCTACCGCAACCGCGAACATCCCAAGGAGGCCGCATCAATGGCAGTCGCAGCGCCGCGCAATCGATAAGCGTCCACTATCGGACTCCCATCCCGTCCAACACTTTCCACCGTCATGCTGGTGGCCGAGCGGATCGCTGCGATGATGGCAGCATCCATCCGCTTGTCCTGCGACCAGCCATCGGATCGATTGGCGGTCAGTTGAAAACGGCGGCCGGCAATGCTGACGATCACCCGGCTGTTGGTGGACCTATCCCGGCTCATACGGACATGAAATTGCCGCCTGATCTTGCGTTTCGGCCAGAAACCGATGCTAGCAAAGGACTTGCGTTCTGCCTTGCCGGTAATTTCTTCAGACTCTGCAATCGCATAGCAGCGAGGAATTTCCGGATCGCGAAACGCGCCCCAGCTATTGAATATGCCAAGCGAATCCTTTGCGACCGCCGGGGTTGAGATCACAGATATGAGGAGTCCCAATATAACTGACTGCTTTTTCAAGCCTTCTCCCCTTCCCCTCCACCAAGGTGAATGACATCTTCCAGACCATCACAAATCTGCACTATCGAACCCTGCGGCAAACCTTCTGCGATCGGAACACCAAATCGCGGATGCGGATCCGCCCCGACCAATAAGCCACGCAACACCCGGCTGGTCATCCCATGGCTGATCAGCACAGCATCCCGCGTAAAATTCTGTTCTGCGAGCCAATCTTCCAGTCTTTTGGCAATATCACGATAGTCTTCGCCACCGGGAGCAACCGTGACAAATAGTCTTTCTTCTTCATCTATGACCAGCTTGCCTCCCAGGTCACGATAATAGACGCCACCCCACTCGCCCATGTCTATTTCCTGCAATCGCGCATCGCTGATGGCCTGATGCCAGTCCGCTCCGACATGTTCGGAGATTACCGACAAAGTTTGCAGTGCACGATCTGTATCAGATGCAATGAGGTCCAATTCGCTTTCATCCAATCCCCGTTGCCCCAGATGCAAAGCCAGGGCTCGTCCCATCCCATCGGCCTGCGCAAATCCGGTGCGGGTAAGCGGCGTATGGGCATGTTCGCCCTGTATTCGACCAGCAAGATTGAAAATCGTCTCGCCATGTCGCGCGATATAGAGGCGTTTTCCATTGGTGCTGATACCACTCATACTTACTCTATCCCATTCAAAAATGGCGAAAACCATCTGTTGCAACTGCGGCTTTACCGACCTTCCTGTTTTTTTCCACAGTTTTTCACGGCATTATCGGACGTATGACCGCGATCAGGCTTGCCCTACGGCACTTTATTGTTAATGAAGCGGTGAACTATCCGTGAACCGGTGCGGAGTCATCGACACAACTATTTTCACGGTTGATTGGGAACAAGAAGGACGGTTTATGAAAGCGACCATTGAACGCGCTGCATTGCTAAAGAGTCTGGGCCATGTCCAGTCCGTGGTTGAGCGGCGCAACACAATCCCCATTCTGTCCAACGTCTTGATCGAGGCGAGCGCAGATGGCAGTATCAAATTGATGGCCACTGACCTTGACCTTCAGGTGGTAGAGACCGTCGAAGCACAAGTGGAAACCGCTGGTTCAACAACCGTTTCCGCCCACACGCTCTTTGATATTGCCCGCAAGCTGCCCGATGGATCCCAGGTCCAGTTGGACGCCGCCGATGGTAAGATGAAAGTCAATGCAGGTCGCGCACGGTTCAATCTGCAGACGCTGCCCCGCGATGATTTCCCGGTCATTGCAGAAGGTGAGCTGCCGACCAGCTTCGAATTGCCAGCGACATCACTAATCCAGATCATCGACAAGACGCGCTTTGCAATTTCGACCGAAGAGACGCGTTACTATCTTAACGGCATTTTCTTGCACGTGCAGGATGAAGACAAGCCAGTGTTAAAAGCTGCTGCGACAGACGGACACCGCCTGGCTCGCGTGACCCTGCCCCGTCCATCCGGTGCAGAAGGCATGCCCGACGTGATTGTCCCGCGCAAATGCGTCAATGAACTCCGCAAGTTGCTGGATGAAAACAATGAATCATCTGTGCAAATTGACCTATCAGCAAGCAAGATCCGCTTCACACTCGGCACCGCTATCCTGACGAGTAAGCTGATCGATGGTACCTTCCCCGACTATACGCGGGTTATTCCGACCGGTAATGACAAACTGCTCAAGATCGATCCGAAGAGCTTCGCTCAGGGTGTCGACCGTGTATCGACGATCGCGACCGAAAAAACCCGCGCTGTAAAAATGGCGCTCGGCGATGACAAAATCACTTTGTCGGTCACCTCCCCTGAAAATGGCAAGGCCGAAGAAGAAGTGCCGGGCTCTTACAAGGAAGACACGTTTGAGATCGGTTTCAACTCGAAATATCTCATGGATATCCTGAGCGAAATTGAAAGTGACACCGTTGAATTACATTTGGCCGATGCCAGTGCGCCGACCCTCATTCGCGAGAATGACAAGTCGCCAGCGCTCTATGTGCTGATGCCAATGCGGGTATAAGTCTCAACGGAACCTATCGATGATAGAACCTAGAGCGACACATCATGTCCGTTGACCCTCTATGGAACATGCCTCTGTTTTTGATCCTCTTCGCAGCCATTTGGCTGGGCGTGACGCATCTCATCAGCCGAGCTGCGAAATGGCCTGCATTGGAAGAACGGTTTCCGGATCGCCCTGAAACCGAGACCGTTTCGATGCGCATGCAAAGTGGAATGATCAAGTCCCCTTCAGGCGCGCCTGTTACGATGTCT
Organism: Parasphingorhabdus sp.; assembly: GCF_039982395.1. Taxonomy (GTDB): domain Bacteria; phylum Pseudomonadota; class Alphaproteobacteria; order Sphingomonadales; family Sphingomonadaceae; genus Parasphingorhabdus. The sequence goes on along the minus strand of NZ_JBDWYO010000006.1, from coordinate 23,998 downwards.
GGGTGCCTCAGATTGGAAATATGCCCAACCGGACTGCGGGTTTCAGTTTGGAGAATTTTCGCTCCATTTTCTTCACCTGTCTTTGTGCCTTGGTCACAAATGACACCGTCAAAATCCAAAACAGCTATGTTTGCGCGCGTCGATCTGGCTTTTGGGCGCCCCGAGATCACTACTCTTATTGTGTCAGAGAGAACCGCCCGTATCATCGAAGAAAACAGTCCACTGACATTGCCTTGATTTTGGTTAGAGGCGCAAAGCTTCAAATCAAAGATCGCAGTCAATTTTCTATCGAAATGTAACTTCTAGATGGTAGTATTTCCTGTCGCCCCGGAATATACGCGGCACAGAAATAATATGACTCGACGCTTCCCCTTCTTCCGGTTCGTTAGAACCTATCCGGCTATCCATGCTCTGGCATTGATTGCCTTATTGGTAAGTGCGCTTGCGCCCCAAGGCTTCATGCCCACCCAGACGACCAGTGGTTTTGCGATCAAGCTTTGTTCGGGCCATGCCGAGAGCAAGATAGCGATCTCGCCAGACAATCCAGATTTTGAATTGCTGGCGCTGATCTATGGCCAGCAGCATGAGAGTGACCCGCAGACCGAGTCTGAACCATCATCCGCTGCTTGCGCTTTTGCCGGCGGGGCTTCCGTTGGCCTGACTTCATCGGCGCCAGATTTCAAATTTCCTGTATTGGCTCCTGCGATGCACGAACCCGCAGAACTTCGGCGCTTTGCACTTCGCAATAGAATCAACATCCCCCCGGCGACCGGACCTCCTGCCGCCGTCTGAACCACATCTCTCATTTGCAGCGGATCCTAGCGGTCACTGCGTTCAGATATTTACAGGAAAATTCAATGAAAAACACTGCTTTTGCAGGCGCGATTGTCGCGGCCTGCGCTATGACGTTGCCCGCACATGCACATGATGTCCGGGCCGACGACCACGCACCGATTGGCGTGATGGCTGACCATGCGCACAAGAAAGGCGAAGTGATGCTCTCGGTCCGTCATATGCATATGGAAATGTCCGGCAATCAAATCGGGACCGACGGCATCTCAACAGAAGATGTTGTGACCTCCATTCCCAACCGGTTTTTCGGTGTACCAGGACAACCGCCGACATTGCGCATCGCTCCCACTTCCATGCGGGCCGATATGACGATGGTAGGCGCAATGTACGCACCCACCGATTGGGTCACGTTCGTCGCAATGGGAAGCTATGTTCAGAAGGAAATGGATCATCAAACCTTTGCTGGCGGGATGGGCACCAATATTCGCGGCGCATTTCGTTCCAGCCCCGAGGGCTTTGGCGATGTCACCCTTGGCGGAATTTTTCCACTGCTGGGCCATGCCGAACAAATGGCCGACCATGCCCAAGAGTTGAATGTGAGAGCATCTATCTCTTTGCCTACAGGGTCAACCAGCGAAACCGCCCAAATTCTAACGCCAATGGGCGGAATGCCGACAGTGCGCGCGCCCTATATGATGCAAATTGGTTCAGGAACATGGGACTTGAAGCCCGCAGCGACGTTTAAAGGTTGGGCGGGGAAGCTTGGCTACGGTGCACAATATGCCGGAACGATACGGCTAGGCTCCAATGACAGCGGTTATAGCTTTGGTGACATCCATGAAGTCACCGGCTGGATAAGCTATCGGGCTGCGCAATGGCTGAGCCTTTCCGGACGGGTAAAGGGCAAAACCACGGGTCAGGTCCAAGGCATTGATCCGATGATCATCGGCCCGGTTCAAACCGCCAATCCTGATTTTCAAGGTGGCGAGCGAATTGATCTGATCGCCGGTATCAACACGGTTGTAACCCACGGCGCACTGGCCGGACATCGCTTCGGTATCGAATTCGGTGCGCCCGTCTATCAAGACCTCAATGGCCCGCAGATGACAGGAGACTGGATGCTGACCCTTGGTTGGCAGAAAGCCTTCTAATATGTACCCCTCCCTTTCGAGGGAGGGGTGTTTTCACTCTGCTGCTTCGAGCATTTCCACGACTTGCGGCCCGCGGATCAAACCACCCGGTCGTGCGTCGGTCACGACCCCGCCTTTGAACGTCACTTGTCCCGACTTGATCGTATAATCATAGCCGTCCGCTTTCTGCAGCAACCGCTTGCCACCGGCAGGCAAATCAAAAGCGAGCCAAGGCTTGCCCAGTTTGATCCGGTCCATATCGATCACATTTACATCTGCCAGATAACCGGGCTTCAATAGCCCCCGATCATTCAGGCCATAGAGCCGCGACGTATCCAGGCATTGCCGTTTGATCGCATTTTCGATGCTGATGGTGCCGCGCTTGCGGTTTTTGACCCAATGTTCGAGCATGAAAGTCGGGCTGGCCGCATCACAGATCGTGCCACAATGGGCGCCGCCATCGGATAGACTGTTCACCGTGTCATCAGCTTGCTGCAATGTTTCCAGGAAATCGAGGTTGCCATCCATATAGTTAAGCAATGGTAGGTAGATAAAGCCCTTGCCATCATCGCCCATCATCAGGTCATAGGCATATTCCGCGCCCGACTTCCCTGCGGCTTCTGCCCTTGTTGCGATGCTTTCGTCTGCCTGCGGTTCATAGTTGAAATCCAAATCCATCTCGAATTGCATTGGCCAGCCCTGCGTCACGACCATGAACACCGGCACCATATCAACCTGTTCCGGCATCTCCGCGGTCTCGCTCAGCAATTGCTCCTTGAACTCCGGATCCTTCAACTTGGCATATTTTTCGTCCCACGGAAGATCGTCCATCGCGATCCAGCTAGGATGACGAACGAAGGGATGCACCGTGCCTTGCCAGGCCATGACAATGCCGTTTCCGCGCAACGCGATCTGCGCCACAATATTAGCGCCATTATCATTTTCCGCGCGCATATTGGCGATCTGTTCATCCAGCGACTGATCCTTGGCAATCGACTGCAGCGCAGCAAAGGTAACCGGCATTCCGGTTTCGCGGCTCAGGTCACCCATCCAACCAAATTCATTCCATTCTTTGTTGAGATCACTGGCCATTTCGAACACACCATAGCCGACCCTGCCCATCGCGCGGCCGATGCCAATCAACTCTTCCTTGGTCGCCGTGGTGCCAGGAACCAGCTCGCCATCAATGCTGCGATGCAGGATCGTCCGCGACGTCGAAAAACCGAGCGCGCCGGCTTTCAAGCCATCTTCGACAATCTTGGACATTTGCTCGACCTCGTCATCGGTCGGCACTGCGCCAGGTTTTTCTCGGTCGCCCAGCACATAGGCGCGCACCGCGCCATGTGGCACATGCGTCGCGACATCGACCGTACGCGGCATTCTTTCCAGTTCATCAAGATATTCAGGGAAGGTTTCCCAGTTCCAGCTCATGCCCTCGGCCAGCGCAGTACCGGGGATATCCTCCACGCCCTCCATCAGATTGATCAGCCACTCATGACGGTCAGGACGCGCCGGTGCGAAACCGACTCCGCAATTGCCCATGACCACGGTGGTAATGCCGTGCCAGCTCGACGGCGCCATTTCATCGTCCCAAGTAGCCTGCCCGTCATAATGTGTGTGCACGTCGACGAAGCCGGGGGTCACGAACTTACCGGTCGCATCTACCTCTTCACGGCCTTGCGCTAGCACTTCCCCGACAAGAGAAACGCGATCGCCATCAATGGCAACATCTGCAACAAAAGGCGGGCTGCCTGTTCCATCAACCACGGTTCCGCCACGAATTACCAAATCATGCATCGACTCTCTCCTGAATATTTTTCAACAACGTAACAGATTTAACTGGATGGTTAAAGGGTGCTGATGTTACAAAGGGATATGCAGGATCAATTCTCATGGAAGCCGGAACCAGAGAGCGGCTTCACCGTGCAAATGGTCCATGCCAATGGATTGGACTTCGAAGTTGCCATGGCTGGCGAAGGGAAAAAGCTCGCCCTGTGCCTGCATGGTTTCCCCGAGCTCCATTATTCCTGGCGCCACCAGATACCGCAACTGGTTGAGATGGGTTACAAGGTCTGGGCACCCAATTTGCGTGGCTATGGCAGTTCGAGCAAGCCCGGCGGTGTCGACTCTTATCGCCTCAATATTCTTGTCCAAGATATCGCAGCGCTCATTGATGCCAGCCAAGCCGAGGAAGTCACCCTAATCGCGCACGACTGGGGTGCGATCATCGCATGGCATTTTGCAATTCTGAAAATTCGTCCACTGGCGAAGCTGGTGATAATGAATGTCCCCCATCCCAAATGCGCACAACGGGAAATTCGGCACTGGCATCAGCTCAAAAAAAGCTGGTACATTTTCTTCTTCCAACTGCCGTGGTTGCCCGAGAAAATTCTGGGAAGAAACAAAGCACAGCCGATCAAAGAAGCCTTTTCCAAAATGGCGGTCGACAAGAGCCGTTTTCCGGATAGCGACTTGCAAGTCTACGCAGACGCCGCCAGCCGACCAGATGGATTGCGGTCGATGATCAACTATTACCGCGCTTTGGTTCGCACGAAAGATGGACGGGAAATTGGCGATGCGATGGTCCACATTCCGACGCTTATGATTTGGGGTGAGGAAGACACCGCTCTCGATATCCGTTGCACGGACGGCACCGACCAGTGGGTTCCAAATTTCGAACTGTACCGGCTGCCCGGTGTTTCACATTGGGTGCAACAGGAAGCACCGGAAAAGGTGAATGCGATACTGCGGGACTGGCTTGCTGACTAATCTCTCGCCGCTATCATATCGGCAATATCGGTAAACTTTTCGCGGGGGGAGCCTTCCCTCGCCCGCGCAACTTCAGCTTCTTCGATTTTCTTCCAGTCCCGGAACGTGACCGTTTCGACACCGCGTTCTCCAAACAGTCGATCAAGCCCCTCTCGGCCTTCCTTGCGGTTACCCGAGCCGATATCCTCGGCGACTGTTTCGATAATAGCAAAACCATCCGGCTTATTCGTGCCAATCGTCCCCGAAGGACCGCGCCGTGCCCAACCGACGCAGTAGAGACCAGGCAATATCCGACCATCGCTATTGGCAAAGCGTCCCCTACCATGCTCGTAGGGCACCCCTTCAATCGGTGGCGTGCGATAACCAATACAACTAATCACCATTTGGCATTCCAACTCATAGAGTTCACCCGTGCCAGCGGATCGCAAATCTTTGTCCAGCGCAGTTTTCTCAACGATCAGTTTTTCAACTTTTCCATCGCCTTGGATTTCAATCGGCATTGCGAAAAAGTCAAAATTTATGCCCAAAGGTTTCAGGGATTCTTCCGGATCGCTGATCAGAAAATCGCGCAAATGGGTGACAGATTTTCGCATGCCCGGCTCTAGCATGGCGTCGTCTCCGATATCTGGAAAGTCATCGATCTCGACGTAGGGTTTTGCCCGTTCCAACTTGCCAAGTTCTCCCAGTTCTTTAGGGGTCATAGCGATTTGGTGCGGCCCACGGCGACCCAGAAAGGTGATCTGTTCAACCTTGCTTTGTTTCAAGCTATTAAGCGCGTGACCGACGATATCGCTACCAACAAACTCGTCTTCGGTCTTTGCTAAAATCCGGGCAACATCCAGCGCAACATTGCCATTGCCGATGATCGCAACCGACTTGGCATCAAGCGGCGGATCCAGATCTTTGAAATCCGGATGACCGTTATACCATCCTACGAAAGCGGCGCTGCCGATGACACCATTCATATCACTGCCTGGGATATCTAGCGCACGATCATGGGGTGCACCGGTCGCGAGTACAACAGCATCATAAAGCCCCTGCAACTCATCTATACTGACATCTTCGCCAACCGTTACATTGCCAACAAAGCGAACATTGTCGCCCAGATTGGTTTTCTCATATCGCCGCGACACAGCTTTAATGGATTGATGATCAGGGGCGACGCCTGTGCGGATCAGTCCAAAAGGAACGGGCAAACGATCGATAATATCGACAGCGACATCTTCGCCATATTTCTTCTGCGCGGCTTCCGCCGAATAATAGCCTGCGGGTCCCGATCCTATGATCGCAATATGACGCATCGTCCTGCCTCCCCGAATATCTGTTCCTCATGCTAACGCCATAATTTCAAAAGAAAAGCAAAAGGGCGCTGTCATTTTCGGGAGGTCGGTATCTGGGATCCGAAATATTAGTCGGTCACATTGGCTACATTATAGCGAAGCGCTTCTTCTTCAGTCAGACAACGGCGTGTTTCCTTGTCGCCTGCACCGGATTTAACGGCGCTGGTTTTGTACATGACTTCAGACAGTAATTTACGCGAGACACCCATGCGGATTAGAAAGTCGTTATCTTCTGTTGCAAGAAGCGCGCTTTCCTGTTCCACTTCGCCAATCAAGCCTACCGTGGAATCCGTTCCCATTTCGATGCTATAATTTATCGCGTTGCGATCACCCGTCATGGTGAACATATGAACCATGAAATGACCGCCTTTATCAATTATCCGAGCGCGCCCCCCCATGAACACAAAGTTGCAGGCACTAAAGCAGGTCCAGCCTGACGGGATACGCGTGATCAAAAGGCCGTCGATGGTCTTGGCAAACTTTCGAATGACCTGGCCCGCTTCATTGCCCGCCCGTGCGTTGCCCCCCGGAGACCGCAACCAGATTTCCGTAATATCTTTGTTTTCAGAAAGCATCTTGTTCAGGCGATCGGGCAAGCCTTGATCGACTGCGCCTTCAGCAAGCAATACTTTTGTGCCTTTGCGGTCAACCAACGTCAGTTCCATGATCTTGCTGGAGGACCAATTGGGATAGCGCGGACAGGTCGGATTGTCCGGATCCAGCATACCTTGAGCATGCGCAGCGCCAGCCAGCAACACACCCCCGAGCAGGGCAATTTTAACTACAAAGTTCATAGCGACTCTAACAACATATTTAAATTTCTCTATCTATCGGCATCCTAGCACAAACAACCAATATTGAAAACGGAACGGCGAAGCAAAACAATCCATAGCAATGTAAAATGTCCAAATTATGCTATTCATCACAGGGGTTAGCTACTAACCGGTTTACAACATCTTTGGAATTTTGGGGTCGTCAAAAAGCCACATCGCTTTTTTGGGGAAGCTCAGTTCACAGTTTTTCAGGAAAACGAGTTCTAAAATCGGAGGAACAATCATGTTGAAAAAGCTACTGACCACCGCCGCGATAGCATCTGTTGCGCTGACCGGTGGAGCCGCAATGGCTGCAGGAAAATCAAAGGGCCAGAAATCGCAAGACCGGGCCGCTGCACAAATTCCTAGATGCACGGTCAAGCTCGGCACGATTGCTGTTGTAGAACCAGAAGTCAGATGGTGGAGAAGCTATAATATCGGTTCTCCAGAAGCCTTGATCAAGACCTTCATTCAACGCTCCGGTTGCTTCGGACAGGTCGATCGTGGGTCTGGCCTTGCGGCGCGCGCAATCGAACGCGCTCTTGCCGATGACGGCGAATTGCAACGTGGATCAAATGTTGGTCGGCGCCAAGTCAAAGCAGCCGACTATGTACTTATTCCTGACATCATTTCAGCCAATAGCCGTTCTGGCGGCGGCGGCTTGTTAGGTGGAGTCGCTGGTGCGTTGGGAGGCAGAACATTTGGCGGCCTATTGGGTGGCCTGAAGGTCAACAAAAAAGAGGCAAATGTTACGCTGTCGCTCGTCAATGTCCGTACGACTGAAATCGAGCGGACCGTTGAAGGCTACAGAAGAACGTCTGATGTTCGCTTTCGTGGCGGCGCAGGCGGCTTCCTCGGCGGTGCATTGGTAGGCGCTGCTGGCGGCGGATATACAGACACGCAAATCGGACGGGTGATGGCATTGGCCTATCTCGATGCATATACAGAATTGGTGACGCAATTGGGCGGTCTTCCCGAAGATCCCAGCGCTGCGGCTCCGCAAGCCGAGTAGCGGCATCGCTATTTCGATTGAACTAGCACTCAGCGGCCTGCAAAAGGTCGCTGAGTTTTTTTTGGGGAGGGGCAATTGAACAAGCGGATTATTACAACGGCTCTGACGTCGATTGTCCTTTCATCCTGTGCCCTTGCCGCAAATGAAAGCAGTCAAATAGATCCCAGTTCAAACGGCACTTTGCTGGTAGGCAACAAGGGCGAAGACAGCTTAAGCTTCATTGACCTTGAAAGTGGCCAGGAAACCGCACGGCGAAAAACCGGCAATCAACCGCATGAGATTGCTATTTCACCCGATGGTAACTTGGCGGCCATTGTTTCCTATGGCGGCGAAACCATAGATATTTTTGACGTTGCTGCGATGGACAAAATCGAAACCATATCATTGTCTCCGAACAAACGTCCGCACGGAATATTGTGGCTCGATGACGGACGCATTGTTGCAACAACCGAAGGAAGCGACACGATAACGATTGTCTCTCCTCCGAGCGGAGAAACGCAAACACGCAATATTTCACAAATTGCAACGGGCCAGCAGGGCAGCCATATGTTGGTTGTCACTCCGGACAAGTCGCGTGCCTTTGTCTCCAATATGCAATCCAGGACAGTGAGTGTGCTTGATCTGCTTAATATGACCAAGATTAAGGATCTACCAGCAGGAACCGAACCGGAAGGATTGGCCGTCACACCTGACGGCAAAACTGTGTGGGTTGCCGATCGCCGCGGAGACCGATTGTATATTTTTGATGCTGATAGCCTCGAAAAAATCGGCACCATTCCGACTGGAAAATTTCCGATCCGTATTGCGATTAGCCCCGATGGCCAAACCGCCATCACTTCCAATCTAGGAGACGGCGCATTGGGCCTGTACGATGTGGCAACACGCTCACCGAAAAGCGATATTCCGGTGAGCGGCAGCATCGATTCTCAACAAGTGACAATCTTGTTCTCTCCTGATGGAAAGTTTCTATATGTAGCGGAAACCGGCCCTGATATGATTGCCGAAGTTGATCTGGCAGCTGGCAAGGTGCTCCGTCGTTTCAAAGCTGGAGCAGACGGGGACGGGTTAGGTATAGTTTCACAGGCCAAGTTCAAAAAGAAATAGGCCAAAACAACAAAATTCCCGGGTCGCACCTTGGGAGATAGAAATTGCGTAAACCGTTCAATCGACTGCAGGCATTGATTATCAAAGCAATGGCGGAAGCCCTCTTCCACGATCGAAAGATGGTCATTTCCGTTGATCAGATTGTTGATAATCTCCAGGAACATTTTTCAAATATCGACGGCAAAAAACCAGATGAAATCGGTCTGGCTCTATACGGTTTACTGACCGTTCTCGGAGGTCCTTTTTTCCTCGCTGCCCCCCCTGGTATTCGAAAGAATATAATCCGTAAACGGCTGCAAAAGTCTCGTATCGATTTCCTTCAGGACATCGCGCGCACGAAAGGCGTAATTCTGGCTGGCTATTATGGCCATTGGCAGCACGGTGATGAGGAAGCCAATTTCGATAATCCGGTCTTAAACGACCTCAATTTCGAACTGCCGGCACAGCGAGACCGCTCTGCATCAGGCGAGCGAATGGTTCGCCGTGAAACGCATCGAGATCTAACGGCAGAAACATTTGTCGGCCATGATGCCATACCGGAAGAAACCGACGTAGTTGTGATCGGCTCCGGAGCCGGCGGCGCTGTAGCAGCGGCGGCAGTTGCCGATGAAGGGCATGAGGTACTGATCATCGAAGCCGGAAGCCATTACCCCTCTTCTCGTATCACGCATGAAGAAGCACGGATGACAGCCCGCATGTTCAAGGATGGGGGGCTACAAACGACCTTCGATCGCGATATCATCGTATTCCAAGGCCGCGTCGTAGGTGGCTCTACGGTCATCAACAATGGCATCTGCCTGCGCATGAAACAGGAGGGCCTCGTCCACCCTGATGCGGAAGACGTCTACGACACTTGGTCGAGGCTGGGCGCTCCTATCAGCGAAGCCAGCCTGGCGACCAGTTACCAAGCCATCGAGCAAGCATTGAACGTTGCAGAGATTGACCCGATAACCGGTCGCAACAATGGCCCCCATCTTCTGAATGGCTGGGAAAAATATGCTGCGCAGTCAACCGATCCGAAGGACCAGAAGGCTATCACTGCGTGGTTCAAGAAAAACTACGGTCCCGCGACCGCGGATAGCGAGTGCGTATATTGCGGATATTGCAACACCGGTTGCCCATACGGCCGCAAAAAAGCCATGCCCGAAAGCTATCTTACGCATGCAACCAGCGATGCGCGGGACAAACCAGCCCGGATATTGGATCAAGCCGAAGCCACCGAAATTCTTTGGGCCGAAGGTGCCAACGGCAAGCGCATCGCGAAAGCCGTCGAAATCATGTTGCCTGATGGACGCAAGCGGACAATTCGCACACGGAAAGGCGTCGTCGTAGCAGCTGGTGCCCTTGCCTCGAGCAATTTGCTAAACGCTAGCGGCATCCTGCAATCGGGAACAAATATCTCGTTGAACATCGCCTGCCCTGTCGTTGCCCTGATGCCCGAAACCACAAAGGTGAATGCCTGGAACGAAGACCAGATGGCAACCTATATCGATCGCGGTGATTTTCTGATCGAGAGTCATTTTCAGCCGCCAATGAGCATGGCTATGTTGGTACCGGGTTGGTTTGAAGATCATTTTGAGCGCATGCAAAACTACAACCATCTGGTTTCCGCAGGAGTTCTGTTTCCGGCAGATCGACTGGGTTACATGGACAATGGTAAGCTTAAGCTAAAAATTGGCGAAGATGAATTGTCTCTATTGCGCCGCGCGCTGGCAACGATGACCAAAGTCCACTTCCTCAATGGTGCACTAGAAGTCTACCCTGCGTTGCTCCTGGGTCAAACATTGAAGAACGAGATGACCGACGCACAGATCGATGCCTTTTACGAAAGTGCAATTGTCGAACCGGATGATGTAGTCCTTTCGAGTTCCCATCCGCATGGAGGCAATGCAATCAACGAAGACCCTAACAAGGGTGTCGTTGACCTCAACCAGCGCGTTCACAATACAACCAATTGTTATGTCGCTGATGCGAGCGTCATGCCCAGTTGCATTCGGGTAAACGCTCAACTGACGACCATGGCAATGGCCCACAGAGCGATGGCAGGGAAAAGACGCTTCGGTTAAGTCTTGGGATCAAAGTGGTTCACAAAACTCATCTTTGACTCTCCGCACAAAAAAAGGACGTGCCCATAATCTTCGGACACGTCCCTTTCTCAATATTTTCTAGTCAACTCGCTGACTTCCTATCCTACCTCTGATTCAATCAAAGGCTCCGAAATCAGCAGTGCCCCATTATTCTGGCGCAACCACAAGCCGATTGTTCAGAGCCCGCACCGGACGTGCGCTATCGCCCATCAATTTTTCGAATGCTGCAATCTGCTCAGCGCTAGCCGTGATCGGATCTTTGAGTACGTGCCAATTGACCCCTTCGCTGCATGGCGGTGTGGTCAGCGAACCCATATAGCGATACACAGCGCGATCTGCAGGCAACAATCCGTTGGGATCGATCATCTGTCCAGCCACTGCCATGGGCTTAGATTTCTTGTTTGGCGCGGCAGCAAGAATTTTCGCGAGTTCCGCATTGGCGGCACCCTCTTCAAACATCACACCGAGAACACCCAACTTGCCGCCTTCGGTAGCATGTACAAAATGTCCGGTTAGCGGATAACGCTTGCCCGAAATCGCGTGCTCGGAGGGCGTGTGGAAGTGAATCTGGATCAAATTAAACTGTGTCCCGCCGCTCGTCATCGAAGAACCGGCTGCGAAATCAGCTTGAATGGTCAGACCCTTGTTAGAGACGGTCAACGGGCCATTCTGATAATTTACCGAAAGTGCGACCTTGCCCTTGGCGTTGGCCCCAGCCAAATCGATCGGAGACTGCATGTCACCCTTTTCGCAGAGCGCATATTTATCAGCCAATTGGCCCCATTTTTCAGGTCCATGCTCGCCCTCATAGCCGTAAGATTTGTGATGCTCGGCAAATACCGGGCTGGAAATGAGAAGAGCTCCCAATATGGAGCCCGAAAGTCGACGATAAATCATGCTAGTCCTTTCAAATTGCCTAACCGCAACTTTTTTCAGCGGCCCTATGCGACGATATTTAGATTTCCATCAACAAAATCACAATCTTAACCAAGAACCGATTTCAATAGATTTTATCAATGGACGCAGGACAGAAAACCCGCCAGTTCCGCCAATCTATTGCCAGACCACTTTACTTCCCGCCGATATCGTCTAATCGCTGCTGCCACTGTTATTGGAGATTATCATGCGTGCCGACGCGCAAGCCTTTGTCGATCGGATCGACGCCGCTCTCACCTTGATCAAGACTGCTCTCAACTGGGACGCCGCTTTGCGCCGTCTCGACGAGCTGAACGCCCGCGTCGAGGATCCAACTTTGTGGGACGACCAAACGGCAGCGCAAGCGGTTATGACCGAAAGGCGACGTCTCGATGAATCCATCAACGCTGCGTTGGAAATCCAGCAGGAACGCGATGATGCGCTTGAATTTATCGAGATGGCCGAAGAAGAAAGCGACAGCGATTTGGCCGATGAAGGCGTGGCGACACTCGACAAGCTCGCAACCCGCGCCGACCGTGACAAAGTCAAAGCCCTGCTCTCCGGCGAAGCGGATGGTCTTGACACGTACATCGAAATTCACGCTGGCGCCGGCGGAACCGAAAGCCAGGACTGGGCAGAAATGCTGCTGCGCATGTATCAGCGTTGGGCCGACGGACGGGGCTATAAGGTCAGCATGGTCGATTATCAGGCCGGTGATCAGGCGGGCATCAAATCGGCGACGATCGAGGTTAAGGGCGAGAATGCCTATGGCTATGCAAAAACCGAAAGCGGAGTCCATCGGCTAGTCCGTATTTCTCCCTTTGATAGCGCCGCCAAACGCCATACCAGCTTTTCCAGCGTCTGGGTTTATCCGGTCATCGATGACAGTTTCGAAGTCGAGATCAACGAAAGCGACCTCAAGATCGACACCTATCGCGCGTCCGGTTCCGGCGGACAGCACGTCAACACCACCGACAGCGCCGTACGCATCACCCACCAACCCACGGGTATTGTCGTTGCCAGCCAGAATGACCGCAGCCAGCATAAGAACCGCGCCACCGCTATGGGCATGCTGAAAGCGCGCCTGTTCGAAGCCGAGCTGCAACGCCGCGAAGCCGAAGCCTCGGGCGAATATGAAGCCAAGACCGAAATCGGTTGGGGTCACCAGATCCGAAGCTATGTCCTACAACCCTATCAGATGGTCAAGGATCTCCGCACCGGCCACACCAGCAGCGCGCCCAGCGATGTCCTCGATGGCAGCCTAGACGACTTTATTGCCGCTACCTTGTCGCAAAAAGTCACGGGTGAAGCTGTCGATGTCGAGGATGTCGAATAGCCCGTCGTTCTCCAAATTGGGAGACGACTAACTTTCCCCCTGCCCTAGCCTGTTCACGCTCGGTCTAACCAACTTTATAGTCTCCACACGGACCCCGTTTGGAGAAGCTCTCATTCACAACCGAAGTTGACACAAAACAGGCTTTTTGTTTCCGATCCCTTTGTCCCGAAGCCCTGAATATTCGAGCATTCCACTCCAAAAACCTCGGATCGAGTGTAACCTTTCCGTCCCCACCTCAAATCCGGGCCGTTCAGAGGCCATATGCGCGGCAATTGCGATTCTATCCAAACTATCAAAGATCAGGAACAAACCTATGCTCTTTGCCTATCTGTAGGAAAGTCCCCGCATAGAATGAAGGGACAAACCAATGCCCGTTGCATCCGAAAGCGAGCGTCAGGACAAAATATCATCCCAAGAAAAATCGACCAGTGCTGTCCTGTGTTTTCAAAGTTCAACAGCATCTGCTTCACTCTGAGTTTTGCCCGCCACCTGTGCCACTTCCCGGGCCGCGACATTCTTCCATATATTGGGCGCCATAAAGGCCACCTGTCTCAGCATCTTTGCAGCTTCAAAATCGATCCCGGCAACTATTGCTGATTCCACCGATTGATCAAAAACATCAATTCTCGAATGTCCGTTTTTCCGTCCCTGAAGCACTTCAAAATCTATCGACTGCGCCCCATCGATGTGCAGCGGTCCATCTGTTCAAGGACGGACAACGAGATTCCCGACATGCGCTCCATTGAACAGCATGAACAACGCTTCCGCAAAACGATCAATCCCTTCGACAACATGTTCCGGCAAGGCCAGTTGACCGGTCTTCAGCAACTCAGATATTTCTTGAATCGCTTCGGGATATCTCGCTTCATGATGACTAACCACAAAGCCTCTCATCGAGGCGTTCCGCTCGGCCAGTCTTAAATATAATTTTGGTCCTCTTACATCGGCCAAATGTTGATATTGCGAGATCGCGCCACAAATGACAATGCGCGCTTCGGCGGCGGCCAGATTGTCGAGAACATTGTCAAGAATCTCGCCACCCACATTGTCAAAAAAGACATTTGCACCCTCTGGAGCTGCCGCTTTCAGAGCAGAAGAGACGTCATTATTTTTATAGTCGATTGCAACATCTGCGCCCATCTTTTCTGTCAGATAACTGCATTTTTCAGGGCCGCCCGCGATCCCAATCACGCGTGCGCCGCGGGCCTTTGCAAGCTGAACCACAACCGTTCCCACCGCACCGGCAGCGCCCGAAACGACCACCACATCATTTTCCTGAACTTCTCCGACCGCGACCAGTCCAACCCATGCGGTCAGACCGGTGGTAATTCCCAAAGGCCCGGCAAAAGCGCTCGGTGCTATCCCGTCTTCCGGAACAATTTTGGTAGCGGCGCCTGCCGGCAAAACGGCATATGTTTGCGCTGACATGAGGCCATAGACCCAATCACCGATAGCCAGATCATCACTGCGACTTTCGACCACCTGGCCAACACCCAGCGCGCGAATAGTCGATCCGATATCGCCCGTCCGGTGCATGCCTTCTTCGTTCAATGTTGTCCGGATCCACGCATCCATCGAAAGCGTATCGACTTTCGCCACCACATGACCCGCCGGCACATCCTCGATATTGACATTCTCAATACCAAAGTCGTCAATCGTCGGCATTCCGTCTGGACGTTGCTTGATAAAGACTCTGCGGTTTTTAATGGTGATGGCCGAACTCCTGCACATGGATGAAGATGTCTATCCGGCATATGAGAAGCCCTGCCAGCCGCAAGTAGCATTTTGAGTAGCAATCACGGTGAAACTCAGTGCTGGGTTTCAATCAGAATAATCGGCCCAAGACAGATTCCATGGCAATGTCCGCTTTATCCCGGAAGCGGCCATAGATTCATCCTCAAAATTCGGGCATCTTTTCAAAGTTAAATCTTTTTTCGTCTGGTTCAATCCAGCAGGCCGCAGCTGATAGGTAGACATTGGAAATCGGTACAAAATTGGCAGCATCCTCCAATGTTGGCGCGAATATATTCACCAAAGCCTGGTTGCCTTCACTTTGCGCGAATAATCTTGTTCCGCATTTAGCGCAATAAGTTGTTGATACTTTGTTTCCGTTGTCGGATTCTCGAAAGAACTTTATCGTATCCCCACTGTTTACAGTGAACGCCTCCGCAGGGACCGAGAACGCAGAAACATATGGCGCACCGCTAAGCATTTGGCACGCTCTACAATGACAATTCACAGACCATATGGGCGCAGTTGAACATTGGTAGGAAACCTCGCCGCACAAGCAGCCACCCTTTATTGGCAATTGCATTCTCTTAAGCCGTTCCATGCTCACACTCCTTCGTGACAATATGCTTAGCTTGAAGGAACAGACATGTCTGCAATATCCCGAAAGCGGATATTGACAATGGTAAAAAACAGGAGCGATACAGGGCTTTCAAAAATTGCTAAAGGTTTGCTGATGATACCTGTTGATCCGGTTGACTTAACCAATCCAGCGCCGTTTGATGCCTTGAGCTACTATGCGCATATCGTGATTGGGGCACTCGGGCTAATTGCTGCCATTGTTGCGTTGACTGCAAAAAAAGGAAGCATGTTTCATATTCTAGCTGGTAGAATTTTTGCCGCCGGTATTCTGGTCGTAGCAATCACATCGCTAATTTTACTATCAGTGCGCATGGCTCCGCCGCTCTTGGTAGCTGCCCTTACATCTGTCTACGCAGTCGGCACCGCTATTTTGGCCCTAAAACCGGCATCTACGAAGATAAAAGTGACGGAATATGGGTTTTTCATATTCGAGATTATCGTCGTCGCAATATTCCTGGCAATGGCTGTTCCTCAAATCATAGCGGGAAGCATTCCTCCCATTGGCCCATTGGTCATACTGACCATACCCATCATATTGTTGGTTGGAGACATTCATTTCTTTCGCAATGCTCATGTACGCTCTGCGCTAAGAATACGCCGTCATCTTGCCCGCATGATTTGGGCTTTTGTCATTGCTGTGCGAGCACCATTGGCGGAAATATATTCTCAACTCGAGATACCCGTGGCCCTAATATTATTTGGTCCTCTCCTAGTCGCCCCGATAATGATTATAATTTTTCTCAGAAAATACCCAAAAATGACAAAATCAATCTAAAGCGTCCGTTATGGCCGCGACATCCCGAAAGCGAAAATTGGATTTGTTACGATTTTCAAATCAGGGCTTGAAACATACCGGTCGAGAAACTGTTCGTCTCACGAACGCCATCCCTTGACTTGTCCGCTGACGCATTCTCCGGATCGAGCATCAAACTGATAGCCATGCCAAGGACAGGTCATGATACCAGACGCATCCGGTTCGCAATTTAGCGGTAATCCTTGATGTGGGCAAACAACAGGCACCCGAACCATTGTTCCATCTGCCAAAGCAGCCTTCCGGCGTTGCTTATGCGCAGCACCGCCCGCCTTCAAAGCCTCGGTTGTGTAGATCATCTTTGGTTCATCTTCGTCAATCAAACGCCCAAACAGATCAACGTAAAATGCGCCAACGCCTTCTCGGTCCAATCCCGATATATCGGGGACAAAGAAACGCAATGACATGCGGCAACTATCGCTTCCCGTTTCAGAAATCCGGCAAACCGCGCGTCCATTTTCAGTGCCTTCAGAAAATGTCGCATTGGTATAGCCGAGCCGATCTTCATCGAGAGTGACCTTCATCCGCATTGGCGTGCCATCAACTAGTATAACATCGGCTTCCCAGCCGTTACGATCAGAATGAATGAGGGAAACAGCCGAGAAGGTGGTGCGGTGCGTGTGTGGTAGATGCTCCCAATCGAGCTCATCCTCAATCGCCCGTTTTGCACTTGCACCCACATCGCGTTCCAACTGCCCGACTTCGATCATAGCGCATCCTTCTCCGTCAAATAGCCATCGACCAACTCCACCAGACGATCGCGTCCAAAACTGGGCTCGTGGCCGGCATGAACAATTTCTACCGGCAGCTCCCGCAAACGTTTCATTGTTTTTATATAGATGGGAATGTCCGACCCTGGAATTTGATCAAGCAAGCTGCCGTCATAAATCGCGTCACCGGAAAACAGCGTTCCGGTCTTGGCATCCCAAAGCGCGACGCTGCCGGGAGAATGGCCTGGTAAGTGCAAAACTTCAAACGCGCGGTCGCCGGTGTCGATGATGTCGCCTTCGTCAATGATCCTGGTGGCTTCTACCGCTTCCATTTGATGGATTTCAGGATCAAATCCTGCGTGCGGAATCGCCGTTAGCAGACCTCCTGAAATGTCGTAACCGATGGAGGTAAACCATGCTTTGTCATCGTCACTATAGGCGTCAAGGCTCAACGGTAGATGGTGTTCGGCGGTGGCCATTGCGTTCGCTTCCTCTCGGTGAACACAGCAATGATCAAATTCGTACGCGCCACCCACATGATCCATATGGGTATGAGTCAGAACGACAAGAATGGACTTGTCGAACAAATCCTTCGCAGCCGTTGAGAGGCTGCCTACGCCCAAGCCGGTGTCGATCAAAATATCCTGGTCGCGTCCACGGACATGCCAAATGTTACATCGCAAAAGCGGATGGACATGTGGTTCCCACAACAAGGTTATGCCATCGCTGATGTTCTTTCGTTCGAACCAGCATGTTGCAACGGACAGCTCATCATGATTTTCTATTGGACATACCCTTTTGGATGCACTGGATCCTCATTATGCATAGCGCTGTCAGCAAAGCAAATTTGGAACTGCGCAGAGGTTCCTGAGCACATCATCGCAGCGCTCTACTCTCTAGTGCCCGCGCTGTCCGCTTCATCCCGAAAGCGGACATTGGCTTTCATCCCGTCGAATGTCTGAAAGTGTGTGGAAGTGGTCATAAAGCTGATGGCCCCGAAGCCAGCAATGGCTTCCAGGTTTGTTCAAGCTCAGATGTGTCGTCTGCAGTCATTTCGAACATGGCAGATAGCGATTCCTCGATAGCGCCTACAATCTTGCGGCCATCGATACCGCCGACAAAGCGTCCGGATTTTTGGTACTGAAATTTCCATCCCGCCTGCCAAACTGACTCTGCTGCCCAAACATCGATAAATCTGTCGCTCCATAGTTTCAGCCTTAGGGTTTGGCGGGGTCGGATATCTATACGGATTTCGATCCGTTCTTCGAAATGATCTTCTTGAACTTCGAGAAACCTCTCAATCGCAGGCTTTGCGTTCCTATGTTTAAGTGCCTTGCTCCGACGCCTGATACTCTCAAGAACGCCTTCCAAAAACTCGCTATCTACCCTTGGCATCTTGTTAGACATGCGTCAGACTTAGCACATTCTGGACCAACCGCTAGTGGGTCATGAGCTGAACGGCTGCTTTTGCGTTTCAAATGTCCGCTTTTGCGCCCAAAGCGGACACTAGGTATAGTCTTGGAGGGTGTTTGGGGCTGGTTGGGGATTGGACTTTGCTTCCTATGGCAGTCGATCAAACGCATTAGCCCAATAAAATCCATAGAACGCTATCATAGTAGCCGTAGAGACGGCAAGCCACGAGACCACAGTCAAACCGAGTTTTAACCTGTGGTGCATTGGGATAAAAATCAATGCGGATCGCGCCAAGAAATAAGCCATGATTAAGGTGTATCCAAAATCAACAAAAAGCGTACTACCGTTCAACATCCAATTCAAAAAAGAGGAATTGGGGAAATAAATCCCGGGGTAAGTTCTGCCTCCAAAGCGCAGTGCTAAGCCTAGTGTCAAACATAAGAAAACAAGAAAGGCGATAGGTTCAGTTTTGGACCTTGATTCAGAACGTCGCCTCAATACCGCCCACACTGTGGCTATAAGGGCAGTAGTCACCAACAGTAGTAGGCTTGGCACATCAAATTCCCTCGATATTTGCGACCACATAAACTGAATCTTGGGCTGTTCACAATGTCCGCTTTTGCGCCCAAAGCGGACGCTAGCATGGTGACCGCAATATCCCGAAAGCGGACACTAGAGTTATTCAGGGAGGCAGGGACGCTACTGGAGTTTGTCTTGAGAGACAATTGTATCGGACATTAGCGTTGCTTCTCCATGGCGTGCGAAAACCGGCGGATAGAGGGTCGCAATTCCATCCGCCGGACGCATCACTTTCGTGAAATCTTCGAAAGACCTAAGGGCGGCCTATCGAGGTTTATATTCGCGCAAAAGCATGCTGCTTTTCACGGTGCGATATTCGGCGCGATTGCCGGATTCTGTTATCTGCTGCTCGGCAGATGACTTCATAAAGGCATCATATTCTTTATTGCGCCGTTCTGATTCCGCTGCGTCCGGAATACTGGCAAAGGTCGTCATCAGATAAAGCGTCGGTTCGCCATCACGCTGGTTCTCGTTAATGAGTATTTTATAGTCGCTGATCCAGCCTTTTGATTTGGCAAATTCCTGGACTTTGGTCCAATCGCTAGCAAGATGGTTGGCATATTTAAACGCTCCGCCGTCTTTGATATAAATACCGCTAACGTTTGAATACTCACCGGCAACCAACGGGAATTCCTGAGCTTGCACCATAGCGGGCAATGCCATTGGCAGAGTCACCACCATAGCAGCGGCAGCCATCTTCATTTCTTTAATCATTTTCATTTTACGTCTCCTTGGTTGTTGAACTTTTGCGGGGCAGCGCCGTGCCAGGCACCGCCTCAGATTTTCCCACTTTGGCCATTAAGCAGAGTGCAAAGCCGACCAGCGTGATTGCGGCGACCGCGTAATAGGTTGCGGCATAGCCGCCGCTCTCGACGAGCCAGCCGGAGTTGCCGGACATCACTGCCCGACCTAAATTCGGAACGGCCATGAACAGGGCAAACTGACTAGCGGCGACGGCGGGTCCGCAGATGCGCATGGCCCAAACAATCATCAAGATCATCAGCAGCAGCGCCACGACATATTGAATCATGAAAATTGCGATGAAGGTTCTGTCACCTTCCCAACTGTCGAAAGTCGCACCGCCAATTGCTGCACTAAATCCGAGCAGAAGAAACAGAATCATGATGGCTTTGCGTAAGCCAGTGACGCGCACGATCAGCGGAGACAAGACCCCCGCAGCAAGGGCCGCGACTAGACTGACAGTCGCTGAAAAACTGGAAAACTGCTCGCTCCCCCAACCTAGCTGTTGGATGGTTAGCGTCGGACTGACCGCGTCTATAAAAGACCAAGTCACCTGCATTAAGGTCATGCATAGAACGAACAACAAAGTAAGCGGTGAGGCCATTGACCGAAACAAGCCGACGATCATTGGAAGCCAAGCGCTGTGCTGCCGTTCTTCACATTCGCGGGAAGCAGAGCCTTTACTCCATGGCAACAGCCGTTCTCCGGGACGTTCGCGGATGATCACGACCACGGACGAGGCGATTGCTACAAAAGCGGCAAAAGTCAGCGCTGTCGACGCGATATCGCCCGAAACAAGCAATTGCCCAGCGATGAAGCTGGCGCCGGCTATTCCCACTGATTGGGATGCGAACATCAGGCCATTGACAATTGTGCGTTCGTTTTCCGGAACAATGTCGACAACCATCCCGTCGACCGCCACATCGTTAAAGGTTGCACACAGATTGAGCGCAAAACAATAGGCCGCCAGCAGCCCGATCTGACCAACCGTCGGCGCATCTATTGCCATGGCTAGCAGGACAATCGCCATCATGGCTTGCGCGGTGATAATCCAAATCCGGCGACGGCCCATTGGTTTGAAGGTAAAGCGATCCATCAACAGGCCGTTCACCAGCTTTAGGGACCAGGGCAACATAGCCGTGCCGATGAATACGCCCACCTCAACCGGTGTTGCGCCTTTGGCTGCGAGCCACGCCGCTATGCCTACAGTCGTCAGTCCTATTGGCACGCCCTGCATGAAATAAAGAATTGCCACGACGATGAGACGCGCCGGCTTGCTTTCAGAAAGCGAGGGAAGGGCCAGCCGTACCGGCAGCCTAGCAGCTTGCTCCATTTCATTCCCCCCAGCATATAGCAGGCAAAGCTCTCCTGCTGGCGGCCAAAGAGATTTTTTGAACCGACCTGAACGATCAAACTTGTCTGCAATTTCAATGCGCTATTGATGCACGCAAATGTAAATTTACGTCAACTGCGCTACCGTCAAAAAAGCGTCAATAATGCTCTATTTCATGGTGGAAGGCTTGGGGAGTAGGTCCGGCCAACCATATTTTTCCCAAGCGGCGACCATGCCGATGCGCTGGGCAAAATCCATGAAGTCAGGATGCAAGCGCACCTGATTAATCGGTTCTGCATTGGTCCAGAGCGACATGAAGGCGAAGAAATTGGCGGTTGTTATCTGCTTGCCGAGGGTTTTGAAGACCATCTGCGCCTCACCCATCCAAATCGCTGGGAGAACGATAGTCGAATCACAGGAATCGTGCAGTGTCGCGTGAAGCATCTCCAGCACCATGCAATAGTTTTTGCGGTCTTGGCCTTCCCCGCTCCAAAGTCCCTTCGCAGCCATCAGCCAATATGCATCCATCGCCTCGGGATCCATCGGAGCACTGCCGGCCGGCGGGTAGATTACGGTATTCATCAACTTCTTTGTCAGCTGATATGTTTCCACGGCGCGTTCATTATCACCTGCAATAGCCGTTGCCGCTGCCAGCCACAAAGATGGAAAACCAAGATCGACCATCCGCTGTCCCGCATCAATGGCAACATCAATATTCCCAAGGTTAAGATGCACCCCACAAAGGATAGCGTAGCTACGGCCATTGACCGGGTCCTGATCTATGCTGGCTTCGATATATGGCAAGGCGTCCCGGCAACGCCCACAATAGAGCAGAAAGGAACCGACACGGTTTAACACATCCGGATTATTGGGTTCCAGCAGATAAGCCTCAAACGCCAAGTCAAGCGCACCGACAATATCATTTTGCGTCCAAGCGTAAAAGGCAAGGACAATACGGGCATGGGCCTGCTGCGGCGATAGTTTGAGCGCTTTATTCGCATAGCCAGCTGCTTTTTCACAGCGCTCCAACCGATCCAAACATGGCGAGAAAACCGTAACATTAATCTCTGCTTCAGCCAGTGCCGTCCAGCATTCAGCAAATTCAGGATCAAGTGCCAAAGCTTTTTCGAGCAATTCAATAGCCGCAGGCAACACTCCGTCGCCAATGGCCCTGATGGTCAGGGCCCGGCCTTGCAAATAGAGCCCATAAGCTTCCCTGTTGGTTGTCAGGGTTCGGGTTTTAGGCTGATGTTCTTGCAGATTAAGCGCTTCACTCAACCCGTTTGTGACCGCTTGCGCGACATCGGCCCTTGCCGCAAAAATATCATCGAGAGTGCCATCATAGCTATAGGACCATGATTCAAAACCGGTTTCAGCATCAATCAAACCAACATCAATGCGAACTTGCTCTCCCTTCCTTTGAACAGAACCTTCCAGAAGATAGGAAACATTTAGCGCGCTGGCGATGTCCGATGGGTTCTTATCCGTGTTTTTAAACTGGAAGGAGGAAGTTCGACCGGCAACGAGAAGTTGAGGCACCTGACCAAAAGTCGTGATCAATTCATCGACAATACCATCTGCGAAGAAACTCTGATCATCGGGTTCTGCGATGGATTTGAACGGGAGCACGGCAATTCGTACTTTGCCTTGCTTGCGGTTAGATATCGGATTGGAGTCGGGAGATCGTAGTGACCAGGCGTTAAGCAGACGCGCATGATCTGCCAGGTTATCGCTTTTTTTCAACGCGGATAATGCCGTCGCTACTCCGACTTGCAATCGTTGTTCGGTTTCATGGCGACGAAGCCTCAGCCAATCGTCAAATGCTTCATCAAAATTTATCTGGTCAAGCAATGGCTTTGCACCAATGGAAATCAGTAACTCACTGGCGGCAGCATAATCCTCACTGGCAAGGGCACTCTCCACTTCACCAAGATCCGTTCGGACTGCGAAAGCTTTCAGACCGACGCTGGCTCGACTGATCTCCACAAGATCACAGTCCATGGACTGGAATAATTTCCCAATGTCCAACAGGCATTGCCGCAAACTGGCGCGCGCCTGGGCTTCAAATCTACCGGGCCATAGTAATTTGCTGAGATAGTTGCGATCGAGTGTTTCATCTGGCGCAAGACAAAGCATGGCGAGAATAGCGCGCGCTCGGCGATTGGTAATTGCAATTGCAATGCCATCAGGCGCGAACAACTGGAAACCACCAAATAGCGACGCGCGCAACGCGGGTTTTGTCCTGTGCGCCAACTCCACTTTCTGCCCATGTTCCATCGCAGCCCCCAACGATATTTAAGGCTATGTAACATAGTGCAAATCGGATCGACAGCAATGGCGGAAATGAGAATCCCATAGTCGTAGTTTTTAATGCAGGAGTAGCGTCCGCTTTTTTGCCCAAACCGGACACTAGCGTGTGGCGGCTATATCCCGAAAGCGGACACTAGAAAGCTTGAATGTCAAATGCTCGTTTTCATCCTGACGCGATGCATTTGGATATAGAAAAGCGTGAATGCGAATGTCCGCACAAAAAACAGACAAACGAAAGCAAGTTCACTTCCCGACAGTTTCATTTGAGGGACATAGATCAAGAAATATAAGCTTGCGAGCAGGTATAGGCTATAATGGACGTGATAGACCGACATCAGCAAAAACTTTTTTGGAAATTCGATAAGAAGAACTGTTATTCCGATCAAACAATAAACAAATTCGAATAGATTTTGTTCAATGTGATACGCGTGTGC
>NZ_JBDWYO010000005.1:0-40000 GCF_039982395.1 Parasphingorhabdus sp. | reverse complement strand
AACATTGTTTGGCCCCAAATGGATCAAAATGTCTCCCTTTGTCGCTATTCTAGCCCTCGCGATGCCGGTGATGACGCTGCAAATCTTGTTCACGCCGGCAAATAATGCCTTGGGTCGTCCGCAAGTGACCGCGCGAACCAATATGTTTGGCGCGATATTGATGCCAGTCACATTCCTGATCGGCATTCAATTTGGCGTCTATGGGCTCGCCTGGGGCTGGGTCATTGCCTTTCCCTTGCTCACGATATTCACCTTTCTGCAATCGAGACGCCATATCGGCATCGACGCATGGGAAGTCGCCCAAGCCGTCTGGCCTGGCCTATCCGCTTCGCTAGCGATGGGCGCTGTGGTTTATCTCGTCGATCAGACACTTCCCGACATGATCGTCTATCTAAGGCTTTTCCTTTTGGTTGCAGCCGGTGGCCTCGCCTATGTCGGCCTGCTCTATATATTGGCCAAGCCGACGCTTATCGAAGTGATCCAATTGATTGTTCGACGCAAACCGCCAGAGCCTGTTCCGGCAGAGCTCGCCTCCTAAAAACATCACTTGTGCAGAAGCGCAGATTGTCTCAGCAACGCCTCATGACACATATATTATCACTGGCCGCTGGTTCGCTGGTAGAGTTTCAACCGGAACAAGTCGCGCGCGCCGCTGGTCAATCCGGTTTCAATCATGTTGGATTGACCATTGAACCAGAGAATTGGGACGCATCAGCTCTAGCCGGCACCAAGGCCGCAATCGCAGAATATGGCTTGTCTGTTCTCGATGTTGAAGTTGTGTGGATTCCGGAAGGTGGCAAGCTGAACGATAATCACAGGCTTATCATCGACGCGGGCCTGGCGCTTGGTGCAGCTAATATCCTGGTGGTTAGCGCAGAACCGGATCCTGACAAGACAGCAGAGGCTCTGCATAAATTGTGTACGTGGGCGGCGCCCGGCAATATGCGGGTAGCGCTGGAGTTTCTGATGATCACTGCGGTGCAATCGATGGATAGTGCTCTGGAGATCATCCGGAGGACTGAACACCCCTCCGCAGCCGTACTGATCGACACGATCCACCTCTGCCGTGCCGAACATGCGGCCGATGATCTCGCCAAACTAGATCCAACGCTTTTGCCTTATACGCAAATTTGCGACGGCAATCAGCATTGCGAGACAAGCTTCGCCGCTTATTTAGAAGACGCCGTCGACTTGCGCAGCTGTCCGGGCGAAGGAGAATTGCCTGTGGCCGACGTCATAATGGCGCTGCCGGTTCAGATTCCGCTCAGCCTCGAAATTCGTTCAAAAGCTTATCGAGACCAATATCCGGATGCGACGGAACGGGCAGCCGCTATCAGAACAGCAAGCCTTGCCTATTTGAAGCAGCACAATATTCCAATTTGCTAGGCTGATTGAATATAGTCTCGCATCGCAGCCGCTTCGTTTTCAATCTTGTCGATCCGGTATTTTACAAGATCACCGATGGATACAAAGCCGACAAGTTTTCCATCTTCAACCACCGGCAAGTGACGGATCCGCCTTTTGGTCATCAAAGATAATGCGCCAATAGCACTTTTGCCGAGATCGACCGAGATCACATCAGCCGTCATCACATCGCGAACATGTTTGGCCATGGCTTCATGACCATATCGGCGGACACAATGTAGTACGTCGCGCTCCGAGAAAATGCCGGCAACATGATCACCATCGAGAACCGGAAGGGCGCCAATGCGCTTTTCCGCCAATATCTCGACCGCCTGTGAAACCGACATATCGGCTGTGCAACTATATATTTCGTCGCTTCGAGCCTGCAAAATTGATTCTATCGTCATCATCCCTCTCCTCAGTTCTGATTCTGTTTATTGCATCTCTATAACATATTTTTGAAAGTCATTGGACTTGATGGTAACAGGTTTCCCGTCCAATGTGCCGGAAACCAACGGAGTTCTCCAATTTGCCCCAACCTTCCCGTCTTGATGATCCGCTATATGCCAGCGTCGCATGGACCCGCTATTGGAGGCTGATGCGCGGCATGGCCCTGTTCACTCTGGCCTGCATTGCCGTGACATTGGCAATTCTATTCTACTGGCATGGCTTGGTCTCCATCCATATGTATATTGCGACCGCGGGCGGCGTGGCCTTTGCTGTGATGTTGATGGCAGCGTTAATGGGCCTGATCTTTATGTCGAGCGAGACCGGCCATGATGAATCCATCGATGATCCGGTTTCCAAAAGCATCTCGCCCGATGAGTAAGGACCATCTGGAAGAACTGGCAGAGATGCAGCCTGTTTTAAGAGTCGCTCCGCAACCGCGTGATCTCAACAACAACGGTCATATTTTTGGCGGCTGGGTTTTGTCCCAAATGGATATCGCCGGCGGGATCATGGCAGCGCGCGTGGCGCGCGGATCAACCGCAACCGTGGCGATCGAAGCGATGGAGTTTATAGCCCCCATCCTGACCCGCGATCTGATCTCAGTTTATGCTCGTGTAGAGAGAATTGGCCGGACGTCAGTAGCGATCCGACTGGATGTGATTGCATCGCGAAATTTAGGTGAAGAGCAGGTTCCTGTGACCAGTGGCCTGTTTACCTTTGTCGCGCTGGACGAAGATCACCAGCCTAGAGAAATTCCCGCAGAATCGAAGCAACAATATTCCAAATAACCGCTCTTTCGCTATCAGCGTAGTTTGATCGTATAGCGAAGTTTGGCTTCATCATTGGCGGGAACGGTTACCCGCCAGGTCGGCACGCCATCGATTATGCTGATGCCTTTGATCCTCCCGGACACTTCATAGGGAATTTTCATTTCAAAGGTGACCGGATGATCCCGCGCGTTTGAGATCACGGCCCGCCAGCTCTCCTTGCGTTTCGTTCGGCGCGTTTGAATGAGCGAAAGCCGGACATCGGCTGATCTGCCCACTTCGACTTCAATCTCGTTGTTGATCGCCCGGTCGGGCAAAGTCCCCTCGCCTGCTAACAACGGACCAACAAAACTATTCTCGAACACCGCCACCCTGCCCGCGGGTAACGGCACGCCTAGTCCATTTTTTTCGTCATTGATGGTGCGCAAAATGTAGGGAACCGCTTGGCTGGCTTCGTTAAAGTCAGCGGTGCTAGCAACATAGATACGTTCATAACTAACGTCAGGCTGAACGATCATCGCAACCTGCTTCTGGCCTTTGGCATTGACCATGACGCGTTCGGGCACCCGGTAAAGCTTCAGGTCACCCAGATCCTCTTGCTCAGCGACGACAACGGCCACTGGCGAAGCCATTTCCATAACAGAGCTTTGTCTGCGTGTCGCCGTCACTATTATCACTTCACCGCCGTCTTCCATCAAGTCCATCGAGGCCGACGGCGGCGGAGGTGGCGGCATATAGCCCATATTATATGGCACCTCGTGCGTCCTCTGCATTGGCCAGCATCGAATAGTCAGCCCACCACCCTTAGGCCGCACCTGATTCCCGCGACGCTCCCTATTAGGTTCACCGGCTATCACCATTAAATTGGCGTTTTCAAAGCTCTGGTTGCCGCCATTGGCAACGGTCAACCAGGCGAACATATCCAGCTTTGTTTTTGCGCCGGACTTGCCCTCCTTAACCGTGGCGACATAATTCGCCTGCCAGTCGAAACCCGACGCTAGATAAGTCAGCGTCAGTTTGGCGGAAACCGTGCGCTTTGAAGTGGTAAGAATAGACAAGGTCGGCTTAGCTGACAGATTTTCCGGAACTTTTGAGAAAATCATTCGTTCGGGAAGGCCCGTGCAACGGAGGGCTTCAAACCCTTCATCGCTTTCGAATATCACACCACCGCCAGGCCCCGAAGTAATAAAGACATCTTGTTTTCGCACCGTCCCGGTTGCCTTGTTGGTGCGAACGATCGAAACTGCTCGCTTAAGATAGGCGTCGACGAGACCCTGAGGCGACAGCAATCTGGCATCTCGGTTTTTCTCTCGCACGCCAATGGGAAGACCGGTAACGATAGCACTTTCAGGAAACATACCTTCTGACACGCCTTCGAAGCGCACCATCGCGTCTCCCGTCGGCAATTGGACAGTGCGAGTCTCCGTAATCAACGCGTATCCTTGCGGCCAATTTGCATTGATGGCTCCATCACCTCGGCCCGGTGCGCGATAAATGGTGATCGACACATCTTCCGGTTTATCCGACACCACCAGTTGCTGCGCGGCGATAGGAACCGCTTGCAGGTTCAGCAAAACCGTCAAAAAGACCAGAAGGCGGAAGAAGGTCATATAGTGACTTGCTCCGCGTTTAATAGCGGCTGTCGAATGTTGCCGTCACGGTTACACTGCTGTTTGCAGGCACGTTGACGCGCCACTCAACTTTATCAGCGGACACCCGATTGCTCGCCTGACTTTCCTCCTCGATGCGGACGTCACCCCACAGGCCGGACTGCGCCAAATCAACAACCGAGGCAGAAGGCCGCGCGTTGGTGACGACATAGCGCATCTTGGTCCGCCAGCGTTTGGATGAGCGGCGGGTCCGTTCTTCGACCACGGTCTTGACCTTCACGTCAAACGCCTCACCGGTGCGGATCGACATAGAGGACCCCATCGGTGTCGCCTCGATGCGACTTTCACCGATAAATTGCGGATCGCCGCGCTTATCGCGCATATAGACTCGCATGATCCCGGCGGGCAGCTGGTCGCCCAAACCTCCGTTACGCGAAGTAGAGAATTTTAACACGGAGTTGGCGCTAGCCGCCTCACGACTACCAAGCCAGCCATTGGTATATTCATAGATTTTACGAGCAGGGGCGGCCGTCACATCCAAAAAACTGACCTGCTTCTGCTGAGCATTGGCAACCGTGGTTCGTTCAGCAAGCGGATAGAGATAATAGTCTCCAAGCCGTTCGCGATTGTTGGATTCTGCTCCCGCTTTATCGATGGTACCAGTCGGCCAGCGCGGATAGCTGTTACGCCCTCCGCCGGTGTTTGGACTTCCCGCGACCAGCAAAATACTGGCATTGCGATAATCGGTGCCGCTATTGTTGGTCAGCGTTACCCAGCCTTGAACATCAATCGTCTGCTTGGCATCGTCAAACAGCGTCACATAGTCCGCTTTCCAACCGAGGCTTGGCGTCAGATAACTCAGCGTTGTCGGCACTCGACCACCAGTCGACTCCATGGTGATGGAAAGAGTAGGCCGCGCTCTCAAATTCGGGGGAACGCGATCGAAGATCACCCGCACAGGCAAACCGTCGTCTCGCAACACTTCAATCGTATTACCGATTTTCATCACCACACCACCATTGGCCGCAAGTATTTTGGCACGCACGCGGGTTTCCGCTCCGGTGGCTGGATTGGTTCGGATCAGGGTAACGGTCTGCCCTACCGCCTTTTCCATCAATTTAGCGGGGGTCAGCAGATCAAAATCAAAATTCTGCTCGACAATGCCGATACCGGGGCCTGACAGCGTCACCGTTTCTGCACGAATTTGCGCTGAAACATCGGGGAATTGCTGCTTGCTGCGTCCTTTGGGCAAGTTCAGATTGCGAACATCCTGAACCAGCGCCTGGTTATTATTGTAAATCGTGACCGACACATCGCCTTGCGCTGATTCCTCCAAAGAGGATTGGCTGATCGCAGGCGTGGCCGCTCCTGCCAGAAGCAAACCGGTAAAAATCAAAAACCGCATATTTTATCTCCCCAACGATTTAGTGACGCTAAGTTATTGAAACTGAACCTAACGTAAACGGATTAGCTGATGCGATTTCAGGTCTTACTGGCTGCGCCAATCAAATGAGACCATCTTCGGCGGGGTGGACACACTATCTTGCCGGACCGCAGCGATATCGTCAGCCCCCAAAGCCTTCGCCACAATCGCCAAATCTGCTTCGCTACCGGTCATAGACAAGCCCAGCGGGCTGCGCCTCGCGGCCCATATTACCAAGTCGAGCTGGCGTTGTGAGCTTATGGAAATTTCATCATTTCTGACCATGACCGATGGCAAGGGAATGGCTGGCGGTTGAATGTTAATCGACCAATCTTGCATTTCTGCGGATATACGCTGTTCCAAAATATAATATGTTTCTAGGGATGCGCCCGGCAATTGCTTGGCCATCACCATAGCCCTGCGTTTTGCGGTATCGATGATGACATCATCATCGGACACCCCCGCGACGAGTGCCAGTTTTTCTCGCAAATCGGAAACTTGGGTTTCCACCGCTTCTTGCTGTTCCCGGGCTCTTTTGGACGCCAGTTCAGCTTCTGCAGCATCGCTGCCGGTTTCGACCCGATATTGTTCGATTTGTACCTTTATGGATTCTTTGAATGCGCGGGTTAAGACTCTTGAACTCTGCTCTTCGGCTTCGGGCTTTATCGATGGGGTAAACACCGAGGCGAGCACCACAATGGGATCAGCATTAAAATCTATATCAATTTGAGAGACGCGCGCGCGCGGGCCGAATTGATCCTTGATATAAGCGTTCGCCGATCGCGAGATATTAGCCTCTCTGCCAATCTGGACGAGGGAGAGGCCCAATGGAATTGCCAGGCCAACAAACACAACAACCATCGCAAAGATTTGGAATTGGGTTTGCCGTTCGGACAAATAGGATCGAAAACCATAGAGCCAAGCCATCACGGTAGCCGTGAGCGCAATGGTCATAAAGTTGGTAAAGTACAACAGCAGCGAACCACCAAATACCGCCCAATTACCAGTTGCCAGGCCAAAGCCAACCACTGCCAGCGGTGGCATCAAGGCCGTAGCAATAGCAACACCAACGATCGTGCCTAATCCGCCACGGATCATAGCATAGGCGCCAGCGAGACCGGAGAACAAGGCCACCGCCAGATCAAACAGATTTGGGCGGGTGCGCGACGCTATTTCCGGAGTCACGGTTTGCAATGGCGACATCACCACCACAAACGCACTGAAACCGATCCCGATTATCGTACCCAATAACAGTGCTTTGCCAGCATCCTTCAGCCACGCGGAATCTCCAATAGCCAAGGCGAAGCCAACGCCCATGATCGGGTACATAAGCGGCGAAAGAAGCATCGCTCCGATGACCACGGCTGGAGAAGACAAGAGCAAGCCCAATATAGCGATGCCTGCCGACATGCAGGTCAAGAAGGCATAGCGCGGCGTAAAGCTGCAATCTTCTTTGATTCTATTGATAACTGCTTGCTGATCTACATCGGCCTGAACAGCCATCCGCCACCATCGCTTCATTAACCGATAGCTGCCCACGATCGGCGACAAAGGCTCAAACCGAAACTCGTTCGGTGGCGGCGGCGACGAAGACTTATCTGCCTTATTTTCGGTCATAAGCCACTTTAACCGCTGAAATCGCTTGAGAATAGCAAAACATGACTTCTGACGTAATTGAAAAATGAACCATTTTCTCTTTTATCAGAAAACCGTATCACCTATATAGATCACAACGGCTATTCCGCCGCACCCAGGAGCCTTCATAGGAGCCAGTTCATGCCTCGTCCCGAAACCGACATTGCAGCCACACGCACCAGAATCATCGCCGCTGCAGATCAGATGATACAAGAGCGGGGAGCAATTAGCTTTACCATGACCGATCTTGCAACTGTGGTCGGAATGTCGCCATCGAACCTATATCGTTTTTTTGAAAGCAAGGATGCGCTGGCATCGGCGATGGCCGAGGACTGGTTTGCGGAGCTTCATGTCATCATGGAGAAATTGGTATCAGCGGACATGCCGGTCGAAGAAAAACTCTTCCAGTTTTTTGCCAGCCGCTTGACGGTGAAACGGGCGCGCTATGATGCCGATCCAGCTCTGTTTGAAGCCTATATGGAATTGGGCAATGAACATTTTGAGGTGATAAAAGGTTATGTCGATCTAGCCGACCATTACATGGCATCGGTTCTCGCCGAGGCGATGGAAGATGGTTATTTTGAAGGTTTGGAACTGGATGCCGTCGTTTCTTTGGTCAACACCATGATGCAGCCTTTTTGTAATCCCCAGTTGATGATGCAGATGATGCATTTAGCAACCGAAGAGAGGCTCAGGCTGGTCATTCGCACTATCCTCAATGGATTGAAAGCAGATGCTCGCAAGATCAATGCCCAACCGGAATTGCATATCGCTGGCTAAGCTTCTTTGGCTAACCATTGCTTCATCATCGCAGGCGGCGGAGACGCGTTCATTTCTGTCTCGTCCAATGCCGCTAAGGCCCGCTCGCGATCTTGGCCCGTGAAACTGCCGGTAGTAAGACAAAATTCGACCATATTGCCATTGGGGTCGCGCGTGTAGATCGAGCGGCACCAATTATGGTCAATTTCGAGAACGTCCAGTCCAGCGACGTTCCATCCCTCGCGACGCGCTATCAATTCCTCAGCTGTATTTACTGAAAAACTGTAGTGGTTGGTGCCCTGAGGGGTTCCGGCCGCTTCGTTAAGATCAAAAGCATAGTCTCCTTCGCCCGGCGTATCCATCAACTCCCAAAAAGCAATGAACCGGCTGTCATCACCATCCATTCGGTAAAAGAAATGCTTACCCCAACCGCCGCCCATGACGGGGGCGATCTCAACTTTGACGAGTTCGAAGCCCATAACGCCCTCGTAAAATGCGTGAATCGCCTTCATGTCTTTCGCCGCCAAAGCCAGGTGGTGATAACTCATTGCGCATCCTCTCTCTTGTCGACCATGCCCATTACGTCCGCGGTAGCGCCATCAGGTGCTGGCACTTCGACCACATGCTCGGGCATATCATCAAATTCCAGCTTTAACGCCCGGCTCATAACGGCATGCATCATATAGGTGCAGGTAATGTAAGTCAGTTCGAGGATTTCGACTTCACCCAGATGCTTTTTCAAGGCTTCAAAAACACCATCGGGCACCCTGCCCCGCTCCAGCACGAGACAATCAGAATAAGCGAGAACAGCGCGTTCAACATCGGTGAAGCAGTTGGCGACCTGCCAATTGGGAATGGCTTTGACCTGCTCCTCGGAATAGCCTTCAAAGCGCATCGCTTTGCTATGCTGCGAATAGACAAATTGTGACCCGACCGCATAGCCGGCGCGGATTTGGCCAAGCTCGCGGAGCTTTGGATCGAGCTTGCGATTGGCCGAGCGATAAAAACCAAAGCCTTCGGTCGTGTGTTTGAAAGCATCGGGGACTTGCGCGAATACCGTCCACCAGTTTCCCGGGGTACCGGTCGCGGTTCCCGGTTGTTCGACAGGATCGCGATCCCCGAACAGCATATTGTATAAACCGAGAATATAGTCGTCGGTCACTTCGGAACGCGGTATTTCGCGTAATCGGGGCATGGGTCTCTCCTATGCCCCGACTATGCACATTTTGCTTTGGCTTACTAGCCCGCCAGATTCCGCAGCACGTAGTGAAGAATGCCGCCGTTGAGGAAATATTCCATCTCGTTGGCGGTATCGATCCGGCAATCGGTTTTGAAGGTCGACTTCGTACCATCAGCGCGAGTCATTTCGACTTCGACTTCCTGCAACGGCTTCAGCGTGGCAACGCCCTTGATCGTAAAGCTTTCCGTACCATCGAGGCTGAGCGTATTGCGATCAACGCCTTCTGCAAATTGCAATGGCAGAACACCCATTCCCACCAGATTGGAACGGTGGATCCGCTCGTAGCTCTCGACGATCACCGCCCGAACACCGAGCAGGTTGGTGCCCTTCGCTGCCCAGTCACGGGAAGAGCCGGTACCATATTGTTCGCCGCCGATAACCACCAGATCATTGCCGTCGGCTTTGTGTTTCATTGCGGCGTCGTAGATTGGCATGACCTGACCGTCATATTTGGTGTAGCCACCTTCTTTTCCGTCGGCCATTTGGTTTTTGATTCTGATGTTGGCGAAAGTGCCGCGCATCATGACATCGTGATTTCCGCGGCGGGAGCCGTATGAGTTGAAGTCAGCCTTGTTAACCTGATGATTTGTAAGATATTCTCCGGCAGGGCTGTCCTCTTTGATCGCGCCTGCTGGTGAGATGTGATCGGTGGTGATGCTGTCGCCCAGCACCGCCAAAGTCTTCGCATCGACAATATCGCCTACCGGAGCCGGGGTCATTTCCATGCCCTCGAAATAAGGCGGGTTGGCGACATAGGTGCTGCCCGCGCGCCATTGATAGGTGTCGCCACCGGTCACGTCGATATCCTGCCAGGCGGCATCGCCCTTATAGACATCAGCATAGCGGCTCATGAACATTTCGCGGTTCACCGCGCCACCCATAGCAGCCTGCACCTCGTCATTGGTCGGCCAGATATCCTTCAGATAGACATCCTGTCCCTCGCTGCCCTGCCCGATCGGCGTTTCATACATATCCTCGCGGACCGTGCCCTTCAGCGCATAAGCCACAACCAGCGGCGGCGAGGCGAGATAGTTGGCGCGCACATCCTGCGACACGCGGCCTTCAAAGTTGCGGTTGCCCGACAATACCGAAGCCGCAACCAGATCATTCTCGTTGATCGCCTTGGAGATCGGCGCCGGCAAAGGACCGGAGTTGCCGATACAGGTGGTGCAACCATAGCCGACCAGATTGAAGCCGAGATAGTCGAGATCATCGGAAAGCCCCGCCTTGTCGAGATAGTCGGTGACCACCTGCGATCCCGGCGCGAGCGATGATTTCACCCAAGGCTTGCGCTGCAGGCCAAGCTGCCGCGCCTTGCGCGCGACCAGACCGGCGGCGATCAGCACGCTGGGGTTGGAGGTGTTGGTGCAAGACGTAATCGCCGCGATGGTGACATCGCCATGGCCCAGATCATAATCCATGCCATCGACCGCCACCCGGCCAGCGCTGTCATCGCGGTTGAAGACAGCGGACAGATCGCGGTTAAATTCTTCGTCCAGCTCGCTCATCGAGACGCGCTGCTGCGGCAATTTCGGTCCGGACAAAGACGGCACAACGCTGGTCATGTCGAGCGAGAGTGTCTTGGTATAAATAGCCTCTGCCGCATCATCATGCCGCCAGAAGCCCTGCTCCTTGGCATAGGCTTCGGCCAGAGCAATATCCGCTTCGTCACGGCCGGTCAGACGCAGATAGTCGAGCGTCTTGTCATCAATCGGGAAATAGCCGCAGGTCGCGCCATATTCCGGCGCCATATTGGCGATAGTCGCCCGATCCGCCAGCGACAGAGCCGCAACGCCCGGTCCGTAAAATTCAACAAAGCGTCCGACCACGCCAACTTCGCGCAGCATCTGCACACAGGTCAGCACCAGATCGGTCGCGGTAATGCCCTCGGCCAGTTCACCGGTCAGCTTGAACCCGACCACTTCGGGGATCAGCATCGAAACCGGCTGACCCAGCATAGAGGCTTCGGCCTCAATCCCGCCAACGCCCCAACCGAGCACGCCGAGACCGTTGATCATCGTCGTATGGCTGTCGGTGCCCACGCAGGTATCGGGATAAGCAACCTCGACGCCGTCGCCGTCTTTCGAAGACCAGACCGCGCGCGCGATATTTTCCAGATTCACCTGATGGCAGATACCGGTTCCCGGTGGCACAACGGAGAAATTGTCAAACGCCTTGCTGCCCCATTTCAGAAACTCATACCGTTCCATATTGCGCTGATATTCCAGCGCCACGTTATTTTCGAACGCTTGCGGCGTACCGAATTCGTCAACCATGACCGAGTGATCGATGACCAGATGCACCGGCACCTGCGGGTTGATCTTCTCAGCATCGCCACCCAGAGCCTTGATCCCGTCGCGCATCGCCGCGAGATCGACCACGGCGGGCACGCCGGTAAAATCCTGCATCAGCACACGGGCCGGGCGATATTGAATTTCCGCCGCGCTTTTCGCTTCCTTCTGCCAGTCGACCACCGCCTGCGCGTCTTTCGCATCCACGGTAAAGCCGCCATCTTCAAAGCGCAGCATATTTTCCAGCAGGACTTTCAGCGTATAAGGCAGCCGGTCAATATTGCCGAGCTTCGCCGCCGCCTTGGCGAGCGAATAATAAGCATAATCTTTGCCGCCCACAGAAAGTATGGATCGGGTGCCGAGTGAATCTTGTCCGGTGGTGGTCATGGATATGTGCTCCGTTTTTTGTCAATGGTTCAACCGCATGAGGAGAGCGCTGCAACCAGCGCAAAACGGTTGATGAATCAGATTTGGGAGCGCTTTAGCTTATGGGTGCGGGAGAGGCAATGGGGTGGGGGAATGGGTGGTTTGGGAATTTGTTGACGGTAGATTGGAAATCAAAGCTGGCTATGGGGATTGAGCAGTGACAAAACTTATGACGGCGACTGAGGAAATCGTAGCTTGGCGTTTTTGTTAAACTGTCAATATGATCTCTTGAGTTTGCGTTTTGTAGTCGCCGACAATTTTAAGTAAAAATCCTCACCGAAATTTTTCGAGAACATTGCAAACTGATCACAATCGACTGTATGTCATCAGGGGACTTATTTAGGAATAGATTTAGTTATGGGCAAATCACAGCCAAAGATTGCTGAAGAACTTGATGATAGTGGACTAGGCTCTGGCATCGAAATGGAAATTGCTGAAGTTCGGCCTTCTGATCTCGACAGCGAGCAAATCACCCACCCGTTTGATCCAAAACAAATCAACATCCATACAAGGCCGTTCACAATTTCGGAAGTCGTCGAACGACTAAAAAACAAAGAGATTAATCTTACCCCTGATTTTCAACGCAAAGGTGGCATTTGGAAGCCCGTGAGTAAGAGTCGACTGATTGAATCAATATTGCTGCGGATTCCGTTACCCGTTTTTTACGTACACCAAGATAGCGAGGAAGACTGGCTCATAGTCGACGGTCTTCAGAGAATTACGACGATAAAAGAATTCGTTTTGGACAAAACATTCTCTCTAAGCGAGATGGAATTTTTGACTGAATTTGATGGTGATGGATTTAACGACCTTCCAAGGCCTATGCAGCGTCGCATTAATGAAGCCTCGTTGCATTTTCATCTAATTTTGCCATCAACACCAAAAGCCGTGACGCGGACTATTTTTCGAAGAATAAACACTGGTGGACTACCACTTTCCAATCAAGAAATCAGACATGCTCTTTACCAAGGGAACTCAACAAGATTACTTATAGAACTCGTTGAGCACAAAACTTATCGACTCGCAACAACCGATAGTATTAGAGATTCTCGTATGGGCGGAAGAGAGGCAATACTTCGTTTTCTCGCTTTCTGGATAAACTCGGTCGACAGCTATGCTTCTAATAAAGACATGGACAGTTTCCTGTCGCTGACAATGGAAAGCATAAACCAAATGGAAGATCATGAGCTAAATGCTCTAAAAGCTATTTTTGATACTGCCATGATCAGATCGCGAGCAATATTTGGTGAATATGCATTTAGAAAGCTATTCGAATGGCCAGCTCCATCTAGAAACCCGATCAGCAAACCTCTATTTGAGACTTGGTCAATTGGGCTGGCGGAATTGTCCGACAATGATTTCGACAAGTTGAAGTCCAAAAAACAGAAATTGATCAAAAACTTCGTAAAAATGATGCATGATAAATATCTCCCTGAAGGCCTAGAAGATGACATTTATTTTAGTAACTCAATTTCTTTGAGTACAAGTGGGTGGAAGCAAGTAAAATATAGATTTGATGCAATAGAAAAACTTATAGATGAGATTGTATATGAATAATAAAGGACCTCTAAACCCACACTTGTTAGTCGAAAATTTCAAGTGCTTTAGGAATTTGGAAGTTCAACTTTTGCCCCTCACTATATTAACTGGGGTGAATGGCAGTGGAAAGTCATCTGTTTTCCAAAGCCTGTTAATGCTCAAGCAGACCACAGAAACTGGCACACCCCTGGAAGGGGATTGGTTCAACGCAACCGACCATTCCGATTTCATATGCTTTTTTGGAAACGGTGCCACAAGCATTTCTTTAACTGAGAGCCTAGACAACCCTAGCAAGGGGCGAATCACATATTCTACAGAAGAACATAAAGAATCTGAAAAAGTGACAGTAAATTCACCTCTGTTAACCGGTTATCTCCAGTCAATGAGCTATATATGCGCGGAAAGACTTGGACCGAGGTTGCATAACCCAAGCCCATCAAAAGACGATGATTTTGTTGGAGTAAATGGTGAGTTTACATCAGCTGTTTTAGCACGTCAAAGTGACCGAAACATCAGCACAGAAATTGAGCCGATAAGCGATACAAAACATCAGAACTTACTCGAACAAGTATCATCATGGATGGATCAAATTAGTCCATCTGCGCGTGTCAAAGCACATGAGGTTAAAAACATCGAAGCGGCCTACTCGACGGTTAGTTTTTCGTATGAAGCAGATAGGACACCCGAATTCAAACCGCCAATGGTTGGCTTCGGTATTAGTTATGCACTACCGATCATTGTGGCAATTCTGACCGCCGAAACTGGGCAGACAATCTTAATCGAGAACCCCGAAGCACATATACACCCATCAGGACAAAGTGCGTTGGGTAAGTTGATTGCAAGAGCAGCAGGAGCAGGCGTTCGCATTATTGTCGAGACACATAGCGACCATTTGCTCAATGGTATTCGAATTGATGTAAAGAATGGTCTACTTTCAAATGAGTTAGTTGGCTTAAATTACTTTCGGAAATCTGACGACGGGTCATCAGAGTGTATAAAAATCGAAATGGGAACGGACGGCGCACTAAATCATTGGCCAGATGGCTTTTTTGATCAAGCAATTAACGATCTAGTAGCGTTGTCCTAAAGTGCGTCGAGGTTATGTAAATGATTTGAGCTTCCCAGCGGTAGATTCTATGCAAACCATCCAATTTCTGGCTGAAATGAGGAAACAATTGGGAAGATTACAAAAATCCCAATTAGTGGAATCAAAGGTTTATTGCTCTAAACCCATAGCACAACTTCCAATGTGCCCAAACCATTCTACGTTACCGCAGTTCGCAAGCGAAGGTAATCATGGTTTTCGAGACACAGTACTATATTTTCTTTCATCCTTTGATCAACAATCACCGGCTGATTCTGCACTAGGTGAAGAACATCAAAAGTTAGTTCAATCTTGCGTAGTGGAACTTCCAGATCCGTCTCACATAAACTCCGATCCCGTTGCTATCGTTAGCTGTCATCTTGACGATGGTTTGTTGTTTAGCATCCCCAGTCAACCGCACTGGTCAACGAATCCGTTACACGCCAAAATGATGGACGATAGCAGTGAGGTTCAGAGTTTTAGTTGTAGAAACTGCTTCGGAGATGAATCTTTAAAGGAATGTGAAGAGCTTCTGGAAGCTGCAGCTCGAGAGCATATCTTCAGCAATTGGGATAATCTGACCAATTCTGCTCTTTTGGCACCTCAAGTTGAAGTTTTTTTCAGAAACGCCACAAAACTCAAAGGATTGGAAAATACTATTGTTCGGAATTGCCATAAAGCAGCAAGGACAGGATACAAAGTGGACAAATTTCTTGTTACCAAGCTCAGTTATGGAGAAAAACGATTTCCAGTGTTCGAATTGAGAATTAACTTCGGAGGGACCAACAATCTCCGCTTGTTATTCTCGGTCAACAGCACCGGAAAAGCAGTTTATGGTCATGCAGGTTTCAAAAATGGCAACAAATGGTACTCCAAAGTCGAAACGCAGGCCACGAATGCAATTGCCAAATTATTGGGAATTCCATGATAAGCTTCAATTTCGAACTACAATTACGGTGACAGGTGCAACACCCCCCCCAAATACACAAAACCACGCGCCCCCAACCCTCTTGCCCAATCCCCAAAATCCCGTAACACCCGGTTAAAGCGGATCATCTGCGGAAGGGCGGAGTGATATGGGCGGTTTTTATCTGGCCAATGAATATTGGTTCGCGGTGTTCCAGCTGGTGACCGCGATGCTTGGCATGGGCGCGACGCTGACGCCCGGTGATTTTCGCGCAATTTTGCGCGAGCCCAAGGCGGTGACCAGCGGCACCGCGATCCAGCTGATCATGGTGCCTTTGGTCGCGCTGGCGGTGATATCGGCCTTTGGCATTGCCGGCGGGGTGGCGGTGGGCATTGCGCTGATCGCGGCGATACCGGGCGGGACGACGTCGAATATCTTCACCTTTTTTGCGCGCGGCAATGTGCCGCTGTCGATCACCATCACCGCGGTGACGACGCTGGCCTGTCTGTTCACCACGCCGCTGATCCTCGATTTTCTGATCACCCAATATATGCCCGCCGATTTTGCCATGCCGCGGGTGCAGATCATGACGGAAATCGCGCTGACCTTGCTGCTGCCGCTGGTCATTGGCATGGTCTATCTCCGCCTGTTCCCCGGCAGTGCTGCGACTTTTTCCAAATGGGTGGTGCGCGCCTCTTTGCTGGGCATATTGATGATCGTGGTCGGCTCGGCCTCTTCCGGGCGGCTCGACTGGCAGGCTTTTGGCCTGATCAATAGCGTGCTGGTCGCCGGGTTGATCGCTTTGCTGGCGCTGGCCAGCTGGCTGATCTGCAAGGCGCTGCGCCTGCGCCACGCCGACCGCACCGCGATTGATATCGAGGTGGTGGTGCGCAACGTCAATCTCGGCTTCATGCTGAAAGCCTCTTTATTCCCCGCCGTGATCGGTCGGCCCGATCCGATTGGCGACATGGTGCTGCTGACGCTGCTGCTCTATGGCACGCTGCAATTGCTGATCGCGGTCGCTCTGATCCTGCGCGGTCGGCGGGGTGCGAAACGGGGGTCTGGTCTGGATATTGCGGCTTAGTCTGGCATAGCGGTGCGGTGGATGGGGATCGCGCCGCAATCCAACAGGCTTTCCTACAGGGGCCGCCCTCTGATAGGCCTTCCCCATGGCCACCAAAAAAACCCGTCATGATGGTTGGACCCCGGCGACCCGCGCCGTGTTTCTGGCGACCTTGCGCAAGGCCGGCTGTGTCCGCGATGCGTGCCGGGTGGCGTGCATGTCGACCACCTCGGCCTATCGGCTGCGGCGGCGAGATGCGGATTTTGCGGAGCGCTGGAAAAAGGCGCAGGCCAGCGCCCGCACCGGCCTGATCGCAGTGGCGCATGAACGCGCGGTGGTCGGGCGAGAGGTCATCATCCTGCGCGGCGGCAAAGAGGTGGAGCGGCGGATCGTGCCGTCGGATTCGATGCTGGCGCTGCTGATCAAACAGGGCGATCTGACCGGACAGGGCGCGGATAATCTGCTCAGCTGGGACGAATGGCAGGACGGCCTGCGCTTTGACGAACATGGCCAAAAGGTCGACCGGAGCGAGGCCCACGCCGCGGTCGCCCGGTCGCTGGACGCCAAGCTGGCGGATATGCGGACGAAATTACTGGCCCGGCGGGCGGCGGCGGAAGAACGGCTGCGGGCGGCAGAGGCGCGGGCGGTTGCATTGGCGGCGGCGGATTTGGAAGCGGGGGATGGCGTCTAGAAAGGTCCTTCGACGGGGCTCAGACGTTTCTCCGCATGGGGTGCGGAGAAAAAGACAAGCGGACGAACGGAGGGGTGGGTTTTGGAGTCGGAGGCTTTGGGTTTACTACCCCGTCACCCTGAACTCGTTTCAGGGTCCACCTCTCCAAGATCACAGGCTGCGATTGAGGCGCAATGGATCCTGAGCGGAACGCCATCGAAGATAAACGAGTTCAGGATGACGGTGGTGGTTGGCCAGAATGCCTATGAACGGGGCACCCCGCTTAAATCCCGCCGTCGGTAACCTCGTAACCCGCCGCCTCAAGACCCGCCTTCAGCGCCACGCGGCAGGCCTCCAGATCGTGCGGATCGGTCGATCGCACCACGAAATTCGCGCCGACCGTGCCGTCACGGAAAAACGGATAGCTGCCGATGGCGCAGCTTTCATGGGCTTTTTCTGTGTCCCCCAGGATCGCGGCAATCTCGCTTTCCGGGGCCCAGGCGCCCAGCGTGG
This sequence comes from Parasphingorhabdus sp., assembly GCF_039982395.1. Lineage (GTDB taxonomy): Bacteria > Pseudomonadota > Alphaproteobacteria > Sphingomonadales > Sphingomonadaceae > Parasphingorhabdus. The sequence continues at coordinate 22,219 of NZ_JBDWYO010000005.1, read as the reverse complement.
CCGAGAGCAAGGGCGCGCCGCCTTCCAACGTGCCGGTCAGCGCATCGAGCATGCCGGCCGTGATATGCGGAACGCCCGCCATCAGGAACAGATTGTCCAGTCTGATACCGGGGGCGCCGGACATGCGGTTTTCGATCAGCTCCGCGCCTTCGGGCACACGGGCCATGCGCAGGCGGCCTTCGTTGATGCCGCCGCGACTCTCGTAATATTTCTCGAGGATCGCGCGGGCCGTCGGGTGGATGACCACGCCGATGCCCAGCGCCTTGGCGATCGCATCGACGGTGATATCATCATGGGTCGGGCCGATGCCGCCGGTGGTGAACAGATAATCATTGCGCGCGCGCAATATGTTCACCGCCTCGGCGATATGATCCATATCATCGGCGACCACGCGGACCTCGGCGAGGCGGATGCCCTGCACGTTGAGCCAGCTCGCAACCTGCGCGATATTCTTGTCCTGTGTCCGGCCGGAGAGGATTTCATCGCCGATCACGATCAGCGCGGCGGTCCAGATTTTTTCTTGTGTCATGCCGCTGCTATAGAGCCAAGGGCGGCGATTTGGGAATATGTTATTTCGGGTCGGCGACCGGCTTTGCCCGATAGTCGGAAAGCGGCGGGCGGGCGATATCATCCAGCGGCACGTGCAGCCACGATGGCTCGCTGCCCAGCCGCGCGTTGAAGCGGGTGTTGAAGCTGAACGGTTCGGGCTCTACGGCAAACAGATCGGGGCCATAGAGCGGCGCGATATCCTGCGGCGCATAGCCCATCAGGCCGAGCATCGTCGGGAATATCCGGTAATGGGAACGCTGGTCCTTGCCGGCCGCCGCGGCCTCGGCCCAGCGCTGGTTCCGTTCTGCGTCCCCCCGGTCGCCGATCACCACCAGCGGCACCACACCTTCCTCGATATTCGGGGCCGGCGTGCAATGGGTCGCCTCGCCGCCACCGCCGCGCTCGTGAAAGCTCTGGCCATGGTCGGACGTATAGAGGATCGTCGCGTCGCCGATGGCCTCATAAGAGAACAGCCGGTCGAAAAAGCCGCCGACGCTCCACAACAATGTGTTGCGGTAGCTGTTGCGGTAGAGCCGCCAATTGTCGGCGCTGCCGTCGAGATCATCGGGGGTCGCCATGTCGGTGACATCGGCAAATTTGCCACGCTTGAGCATCGGCTGGTAGCGCGCGTGGCTCATCGGGAATTTGTCGCTGACCGGGAAATGGCCGCCGACCTTGTTGATCAGGATCAGCTGCGGCACATCGTCGGCGAGATAGCCCGCCAGCCGGTCCGCCACCGCATGATCGCGGTCGACCACCGGCACCTCGTCAAACTGGTCCCAGACGTCGATCAGCTTGCGCTCTGCATCGTCCATCTGGTTCTGGTAACGGCCGCCGGTGCGCTGGGCATCGATATAGATGGTGCCCAGCCCCGCCGCCTTGGCATAAGCCCAGATCGACGGCCCGGTGCGGATCGTCTCGCGATAATTGTCCCGCGTCCCGCCAAAGCGCAGCACGACATTGCTGCCGACGCTGCAATGGGTGATCGAAGTCGCCAGCCCGAAATTGTGGATCGGCGGCTTGGGGCCTGCTTCGGATTCCCCGGCTTCCCCGGCCTCCCCTTCATCCGGCAGCAATCCGGAATAGACCCCGGCCGCGCTGTTGATATCCAGATAGGCCCCGGCAATGCTCTCGTCGACGATCAGCACAATATCCGACGTCCGCCGCGCCGCACCCGGCTTGAGCGTCACCTTCTGGCGCGGGCCTTTACCTGTGGTCGCCATATCATAGACATAGAGCATCGCCAGACTGGCCCCGCCATGCGAGGATGGCAAAGCGCTGCCCCCTTCCCCGCCCCGGAAGAACAGCAGCACCGACAGCCCCAGCAAGACCGGCAGCGCAACAGCCTTCGCCGCCCGCGTCACCAACCCGTTTGCGCCGCGCGGTTTCATCCCGACCCCGATCAGCAGCAGCAACGCCTTGCCACCCGCCAGCAGCAGCGCCACGCCTTGCTGCTCCAGCGCGCTGCCCAGATCCCCGGCGCTCTGCACCATGGTAACAAAGCTCTCGTAACTCATGAAGTCGTTCACCGCCCATTGATAACCATCGACCATCATCGACCCCGCCGCCAGCAGCAGCGCCAGCGGCCAGCGCAGCCAGCCGTTTTTGAACAAGGCAATCCCGACCAGGCTGACCAGACAGGCCGCGAACAATATGCCGAAGGCGATCAGCCCGACCAGATGGAAATCCGGCACCGCTAGCATCACCAGACGCCGCCAGATCTCGCCCCCGCCCAGCAGCAGGGACAATATGATCAACATATATTTCACGCGGTTTTGCATCAACATCCTGAAAATTATCACTATTTCTAGAATCTGCCGATAGCAGAACGAGGTTAATATCACCCAAATGCCGCTCATTTTTTGGGGTCTCGCCAAATAAGGCTGCCATGCTTATATAGGCCCCATGACAGACTATATGACCGTAGAAGACACCACCCCGCAATCCCGCACCGGCGCGATCAAGCTGCACGGACCCGACGGTTTTGAAGGCATGCGCAAGGCCGGCCGGTTGGCCGCCGAGATACTGGACTCGCTGGTTCCGCACGTCGTCCCCGGCGTCACCACCGGCGCGCTCGACGATATGGTCCGGCATCAGGCCTTTGCTGCCGGCGCCGTTCCGGCCACGCTCGGCTATCGCGGTTTCACGCACAGCTGCTGCACTTCGATCAACCATGTCGTCTGCCACGGCATTCCCGGCGACAAGAAGCTGAACGAAGGCGACATCGTCAATATCGACGTGACCGTGATCGTCGATGGCTGGCACGGCGACACCAGCCGCATGTTCCTGGTCGGCAAGACCCCGATCAAGGCCAGCCGTCTGGTGCAGGTCACCTATGAATCTCTGATGCTCGGCATCGAACAGGCCAAGCCCGGCAACCGCATGGGGGACGTATCCCACGCGATCCAGACCCACGCCGAGCGCCACCGCTATTCCGTCGTCCGCGATTTCTGTGGCCATGGTCTGGGCCAGATGTTCCACGACGCCCCCGAAGTCGTCCACGCCGGCCGCCCCGGCACCGGCCCGGAGCTGCGCCCCGGCATGTTCTTCACCATCGAACCGATGATCAATATCGGCAAATATACGTGCAAGATGCTGGAAGACGGCTGGACAGCCGTCACCCGCGATCGCTCGCTATCGGCCCAATTCGAACATAGTATCGGGATTACCGAAGACGGGAACGAGATATTTACGAAAAGCCCGACGGGACTGGATTGCCCGCCTTATTGAGGGGGTGAGATCGCCTGTCTTCTTGCGAGGCTTTTCAAGCCTATACCCAGATAGCCGTGACAGCAGGATGGAATTTTCTGAAGGAAAGTAGCGGATTCTGCGCAAAATTAGGCTAGGGCTAGGCACATGCTCACCCATCGACCCTCATGCGCAAATATAGGCCACAGCATTGCCTGCATGACGGGCTTGCTCATGGTACCATGCGTCCCGGCCTTTGCGTCCGAACCGATCGAGCAACACAAGATTCTCGCCGACGATGGCGCGCCAGAGGATTTTTTCGGGTTTAACGTCGCGATCTCCGGCAACACGGCGATCGTCGGGTCCTACAAAGCGGACGACGAGGTTAAGGGCGTCAATACAGGCTCCGCCTATATTTTTGCGCTGTCCGATGGCATCTGGCGCCAACAAGCGAAGCTCACCGCTGGCGATGGCTTGGCAAATGATACGCTTGGCGGCAATGTCACAATTTCTGGTGATACCGCTGCTGCCGGCGCAATTGGTCACGATAAGAACGGCGACAATTCAGGTGCGGCCTATGTGTTCGCCCGATCTGGAGCAACCTGGGGACAGCAAGCCAAGCTCACGGCGAGCGATGGCGCGAAAGGTGACGCGTTCGGTCAAAGCATCGCAGTTCACGGCAATACAATGGTAATCGGCGCACCGCATGATGACGATAAGGGTGATGGTTCGGGTTCCGTATATATTTTCACCAGGGCCGGAACAATCTGGACAGAGCAGGTTAAACTCACGGCGGCAGACGGCGCAGCGGGCGACTTGTTCGGCATAAGCGTTGCGGTCTATCGGGACACGGTTTTGATCGGTGCCGATTTGAACGATGAAAAAGCCCCCAATGCGGGTGCGGCTTATGTCTTCGTCCGATCCGGAGACGGCTGGGTTCAGCAAGCCAAGCTTACGGCAGACGATGGCGCAGACACAGATATATTTGGCGTTCGGGTCGCCTTATACGGGGATACCGCCTTGATCTCGGCCCGCCGGGATGATGATGAAATAATGGGCGTGGATGCGGGCTCTGCCTATATTTTCACGCGCACCGGAATGGCTTGGAACCAGCAGGCAAAGCTCACCGCTCCGGACGGTGCTGCCGATGATAGATTTGGCCGCAGCGTCGCGCTCAACGGGAAAATGGCACTCATAGGCGCGATGCATCACGACGATCGGGGCAATGATTCTGGTGCCGCCTATATATTCAAACGCTCCGGCCATATGTGGAAGCAACACAGAAAATTGACGGCTGCAGATGGCAAGAATGGTGATCTATTAGGCTGGAGCGCGGCATTGTCGGAAGACATCGCGCTAGTCGCGGCTAGTCGTAGTGACGACAGAGGCGCAGAATCAGGCTCTGCCTATCTGTTTGACCTCGGCGACGAGTAGCTTGAAACTCTAGCATCCGCTTTCTCGACCTTGCGGTCACCATGCTAGCGTCCGCTTTGGGCGCAAACGCGGACGTTAGGAAAACGGTAGCTGTCGATCGGCTTAGCCACAGCAATCCAACCTTCTTTCGGACACAAGTTCGAAACAATAGTTATATTTCATTCTTCAGTAGAACTAAGTAGGAGATTGTTTTGTATTGCCTTTAAGGGTGTTTTGGGGAACTGTACGCATTAGAAACAGACTGATAAAAAGATAGACAGAACAAGGGGCGAGTTAACATGTCGTTGCAGGAAGAGGTCAAAAATGCCCGGCAAAAGGTCGTTACCGATGGGTACGAAATGTCTTTGGGAGAGATTATAAATCTGTACCGGGACGGAGAACTTATCATTGACCCGGTTTTTCAAAGGCTGTTTCGATGGGATGACCAAAGAAAGACGCGGTTTATAGAGTCGCTCATCCTAGGAATACCAATTCCACCGATATTTGTTTACCAAGATGAGAACGGGATATGGGAACTTATTGATGGCCTTCAACGCCTTTCAACGGTGCTCCAACTCACCGGTGATCTTGGTGGAGAACGAGCTGAAGAACTAGGTCTATTAGCATTAAACGGGACGCGATTTCTACCAAGTTTAGATCGTAAGCTTTGGAAACCATCGAGTGAAAATGCGGATGATGGTCTTGGCAGTACTTTGCAAATAGAGATAAAGCGAGCGCGATTGCGCGTTGAGATTCTTAAAGCCGAAAGTGCAGCGTCCGCAAAGTACGAGCTTTTTCAACGGCTGAATACAGGCGGTGCGGGACTGACCGAACAAGAAGTTCGAAACAGTATCGCGGTTTCTGTAAACAAGGATTTTTATGATTGGCTTGTAACGCAAGCAAGTCGCGAAAGTTTTATACGCACGACAAGGCAAACCGATACTGCGCTGGAAGCGCAGATGGGCCTCGAACTTGTTCTCCGTTTTCTCGCTTTCAGATTAGTGCCTTACCAAAATGGTTTGGATGTTCATGAATATCTTGACGATGCATTATTTAGTTTGGCTTCAGGCGAAGACTTTGATGCCGTTACCGAAACTGAAGTATTTGAGAAGACATTTCGTTTTTTGGATACCGCCCTTGGAGACACGGCTTTTCAAAGATGGGACGGAACCGCATTCACAGGTAAGTTCTTAATGTCAATTTACGAAGTTATGTCGACGGGAGTGTCCAAAAACTTATCAGAACTAGAAGCGATGACGGAGGACGGCCGCAACAGTTTTCTTTTAAGTGTCGCTCAAAATCTGTCGAATAATGAGGTCTTTGCGCTTAACTCGGGTGGAGGTGTCCGCGGCACCACTCGCCTCTCCAAGCTTCTTCCTATCGCCCAAGACATTTTGAAACCATAGAGATTTCGCATGGCGAAGATCAATACTATCGGCCAATTACAAGATGCACTAGACACGGAAATGGCTTGGAGGATCAAGGAAATTGGAGCCTTCCACATGGGCTCGAAATCGAACGGTTCTCAAAGAAAGCCGTTCATACGTGCCGGTATTGCGTTGCTCTATGCTCATTGGGAGGGCTTTATAAAGTGTGCATCGGAATTGTACCTAAGTTTCGTTGAGAGCCGCGGCCATAGTTATCGAGAGCTAAAGACTTGTTTCTCTGTTTTTGGCCTAAAAGGAAAACTAGATACCCTTGTCGAAGCCAGAAAATCGGAGCCAAACATAGCGGCTATGGAATTTGTTATGAATGAACTTGGAGGCCGTGCGAAGCTTAAAATCGCATCAGCTGTACGCACGGATTCGAATCTGACTTCAACAGTCTTCGCAAATATTGCAAGGTCATTGGACATAAAAACAGAGGACTACGAAACGAAATTTAATCTTATTGATACAAGCCTAGTTCTTCGGAGAAATAAAGTTGCACATGGCGAATATCTTGAACTAAGCGGAAGCGATTTTGGCCAACTAATCAGAGATGTTGTGCAGCTAATGCGAGCTTACAAGATTGATCTTCAAAATGCAGCAACCCTAGAGGCATACAAGCGACCAGCTGCCTAACGTCCGCTTTCGGGATATAGCGGTCACATTCAATGTTTCGAATTATGAGAAAAAAGACGTTGTCGGAAGATCATTGGAAGTTTCCTATTGAATAAATCTCGTTTCATTGGGATATTTAGTCTCTTCATAGTCGAGGTCTATTATCTCCAATCTACAAATGCAGTTGTTTAATCAGAAAGCAAAGCTGGTTCCTTTCATGGTCCTGCTCATATTGACGAGCCTTCTGGCGATCCCGCAATCTGCTGAAGGCCAGGACCAGCTTAATCCAGAACCCATTGCCGTTGAGAGCTATTCTGCCCTGCCCTTTTTGCATTCGCCATCCCTGTCTCCGGATGGCACGAAACTGGCGGTGTTGGTCACCAAAGGGGACGCAAAGCATATTGGGATAATTGACCTATCTGCGCCAAAGGAAAGCGAACCCAAATATTATTCTATCGGCGAAAACGAGCTTAACTGGTTCCATTGGGCGGGAAGCAAACAGTTGCTCATCAGTTTCGGCAGCGCACGAAATCTAGTTTTTTTCGTCTATTCGACCAATACTCTCAAGACCATTGATCTGGAAACATCCAAGATTACTTCGCTGAATGAAAAATCAGAATTCATCAAAGACGAGATCATTTTTCAGGACCCTTATGGGCGGTACATCATTGCCTACCAATATCGACGGGGAAAACCCTATGCTGTTCGCATCGATCTGTCCGACGCCAGTGAAGTGGTCTTGGAAAAACCCCGTCACCAGATTGATCAATGGATCGCTGATAACAAAGGAAATATCCGCGCCGGTATAAATTACAGCAAGAAGCGATGGCGGCTATATTATCGGGAACAGCCGGGCGGCGAATTGGTGAAGATAGAGAACCGTCGCTATGATTCTTTTGAAGATGGTGTCGTGGAAGACCTTCAGTTTTTGCCGGAAACCGGTCAGGCCATCATATTGACGAATGGAAAAAACGGACGGTTCGGCGCCTATAAATATAGTATTCGCGAAGACATTATCGGTGACGCTATTTACGAACATCCGACCGCGGACGTGACCAATCTGGTGATGGACTCCTCCAAAAATCTGATCGGCGTAGAATATGATGCAGACAAACCCGGGCAAAAGTGGCTGGTTCCAGAATTGGAAGATCTCTACCAGCGGATTGGCCGGGTTTTCAAAACCAAACAGAACAGGATATTGGGAACCAGCAGCGATCGCTCGGTGACGTTATTCTGGTCGGGGTCCGGTTCGGATCCGGGCTCCTATTATCTCTATTATCCCCAGTTAAAGAAAATCGAACAGGTTTTGATCCCGTATAACAAGATTGATCCTGACAAAATGGTGGCAATGGAACCTGTCAAATATCAATCACGCGATGGCCATATGGTGCCCGCATATTTGACGATGCCAAACGGATCGAAAAAAACGGATTTACCGACGGTAATCCTGCCGCATGGCGGTCCGTTCATGCGGACCAGCTGGAGGTTTGACCCTTGGGCGCAATTGCTGGCCAATCGCGGATATGTCGTGCTGCAACCGAATTTCAGGGGCTCCACCGGCTATGGCCGGGATTATGTCGAAAAAGGCTATGACCAATGGGGTACAGGGATGATCGATGACATTGACGACGGGGCCGACTGGTTGATCGAACAAGGTATCGCCGACAAAAACAAGGTCTGTATAATGGGCGCCAGCTATGGCGGCTATGCCGCGCTTTGGGGCTCGATCCGGCAGCCCGAAAAATATAAATGTGCCATCAGCCTGAATGGCGTGACCGATGTTCGCGCGATGCTGAAATATGACAGGAAGCAATTTGCCGCACGACGCTATGCCCGAAAATGGGAAGAGAAGGTCGCGGGTGAAGAGAAGAAAGACCTTGAAGCTATCTCTCCGGTGAAACAGGCTGCGAGAATGAAAGTGCCCGTGCTTGTGGCGCAGGGACTCCGAGACACAAATGTCCCCAAAGAACAGGCTTATGATTTCGTGAAAGCACTCGATAAGGCCGGTTTTGACAAGCTTGAGAAAATCTACTTCCCCAAATCGGGGCATGATTTTGCCAACAGCGCGGACTCCACAAATTTCTTGAAAAAATCGCTGCAATTTCTCGCCACACACAACCCGTCGGCAATCAATAGTGATCCGCAAGCCGAAGATCTGAAAATTGAGGCAAAGGCGCCGGAAGAGGAAAAAGATGAGAAATGAGGCGTGAATTTCCCCTGACGCTCGCCTAAGAAACACAAGATCATAGAGACGACGCGCATATATGTCAGTGCGGTGAATTTCGGGAATTGCAACAGCGCGCGGCATGCACGCCCCAATGTCGCCCGTCGAACGGCCGGTAAATTTGATCGAACCGCCCTTGCGCCCAACCTCCCTTGCCCGACAGTTGCCGCACAAAAGGATGGGGATCCTATGATGATCAACGCGACAATTAGAAATCTCTTCGCCGTGGCTCTGTTGAGCGGCTTTGGTGGCCTTGCTGCCGCCCATGCGGAAAGCAGCACCGACAATGGCACGCGCGCGCCGGAAGCGACCGCAGCCGAGGCCGATATGTCGTTCTGGGATATATCCATGCTCGAACGTGGTTTTATCGACACGGCGCCAGCGGACAGGAATGACGCTATTCCCGTCGGCACATTGGGGGTTGATGGCGGCGATGCGGATAGGATTGTCAAGCTGGCGCAGGAGATCGCCGACGACAAGCATGGCCGATACGATAGCCTGCTGATCGCGCATAAAGGCAAGCTAGTGTTTGAGAGCTACAACCGGCGTGGCCGCATCAATCTGGCCCATCCGCAAGCGTCTGCCGTCAAGGGTTACACCAGTCTGCTATTGGGCCGCGCGATCCAGTTGGGCTATCTGACGATGGCCGATCTGGACAAGCCCTTGGTCCATTTTCTGAAAGAGCTGGACCCGTCAAAATTTGCGGCGGGCACGGAGAATATTACGCTGCACAAGGCTTTGACGATGCACGGTGGGCTGAGCGTCGATGATGAGAAATGGAAAGAATTGGAGAAAGATCCCGCGCCGTTACAGGGCCAGGGTCTGGTGCAGACCCTCTTGGAACAGACGGGACCGATTACTCCGGAATCACAGGTCTATCGCTATGGCAACTTCAATCCAATGTTGGTGATGACGGTCATTGACGCGGTTGTGCCAGGCGGCGCCGAGGATTTTATCAAAACAGAAGTTCTCGATAGGCTGGGGATCAGCAATTATAGTTGGGACACGCATATCAGCGGCCTGCCGCAAGCCGGCTGGATGGTCAGTCAGACCTCGCGCGACATGCTCAAATGGGGCAGCGTCGTCCTCAATGAAGGACAATGGAATGGCGAACAGCTGATTTCGGCAGCCTATCTGGACAAGGCCACCAGCGGGCTGGTGAAGCCGACATTAGACTGGATGCCGGATACATATCGCTACGGCTATTTTTGGTATCAAACAGCTGTCGCTATCGGCGACAAAAGCTATGACGTAGCATGGGCCTGGGGTGGCGGCGGCCAATATATCATCGTGGTGGACGAGCTGGACCTGAATATTGTGATCACCGGTCATGATAGGGACGACAAGATCATGACGCAGGTCGCCAAAACCATCATCCCCGCCTTTATGTAGCCAAGCGAGGCTCAACACCGTAAGTCGGGCCATCACCGTCCAGCAACACAGGCACCAACTATGGCCCGCAAATATTCCAAACGTGGCGGCTATCAGGACCTAGAAGAAGAGGATGCGGCTCCGGTCGAAATTCCGGCTTGCTGGCTCTGCGCGCGACCGACCGGCGAGACTATCGTCTGGCATCATCCGGTGCCGAAAAGCCGGGGCGGGCGGGATGTGGTGCCGATGCATCCGATATGCCAGCAGACCGTGATCACCCATTTCACCAATAGCGAGCTGGAGCGTTTCGGGATGGATGCAGAAGCGCTGCTCGCCGATCCGACGGTGCGCAAATTTGTGAACTGGGTGGCCAAGAAAGACCCCGACTTCAACGCCACCATCACCAAGAAAAAGCGCTGAGCGGCCTGCTCAAACTAGTGAAGCGTTGCAGAGGCTAGCGGCTATAGTCCAGCGAACGCAAGCGCTTGCGGCATCGGATTGACCATATCAAAAAAAACCCGGAGCAATCGCTTGCCCCGGGCTTGTTTGTTTCGAACGGATCGGAAAGATCAGCTGCTGTAATACATGTCGAATTCGACCGGGCTCGGCGTGGTTTCGAAGCGGCTGACTTCTTCCCATTTGAGTTCGGCATAAGCTTCGATCTGGTCTTTGGTGAACACGTCGCCTTTGAGCAGGAATTCGTGATCGGCTTCCAAGGCTTCCAGAGCTTCGCGCAAAGAACCGCAAACCGTTGGCACTTCGGCCAGCTCTGCCGGCGGCAGATCGTAGAGATTCTTGTCCATGGCTTCGCCCGGATGGATTTTGTTCTCGATGCCGTCGAGGCCAGCCATCAGCAGTGCAGCCGATGACAGATATGGGTTGGCAAGTGGATCAGGGAAGCGGAATTCTACGCGCTTCGCTTTGTCGCCTGCACCATATGGAATACGGCAAGAAGCAGAACGGTTGCGGCTCGAATAAGCGAGCAGCACAGGCGCTTCAAAACCGGGGACCAGACGCTTGTAGCTGTTGGTGGTCGGATTGGAGAAGGCGTTGACCGCTTTGGCATGTTTGATCACGCCGCCGATATAGTGGAGGCACATTTCCGACAGACCGGCATATTCATTGCCCGCGAACAACGGCTTGCCGTCTTTCCAGATCGACATATGGGTGTGCATGCCGCTGCCGTTATCGTCCTTGATCGGCTTCGGCATGAAGGTTGCGGTCTTGCCATAAGCATGGGCAACCTGTTGCACGACATATTTATAGACCTGCACCCGGTCAGCGGTTTCGGTCAGCGTACCAAAGGTAATGCCCAGCTCATGCTGAGCGGCAGCCACTTCGTGATGGTGCTTGTCCATCGGCAGGCCCATTTCCATCATGGTCGCGACCATTTCACCGCGAATGTCTACACAGCTATCGACGGGCGCAACCGGAAAATAACCGCCTTTGGCGCGCGGACGATGGCCCATATTGCCCATGTCATAGTCACGGCCGGTGTTGGTTGGCAGTTCGATGTCGTCGATCTTGAAGCCGGAACGGTCATAGCCGTCTTCAAACTTCACATCGTCAAACATGAAAAATTCAGGTTCCGGTCCAACATAGATGGTGTCACCGATGCCGGTCGACTTCAGATAGGCTTCGGCGCGGACCGAGGTCGAGCGTGGATCGCGGTTATACAAGCTTCCGTCGCCGGGTTCGACAATGTTGCAAACCAGGATCATCATCGGCGTTGCAGAAAACGGGTCCATATAAACGGCATCCAGATCGGGACGCAGGATCATGTCGGACTCGTTAATCGCTTTCCAGCCTTCGATGGAAGAACCGTCAAACATGAAGCCTTCTTCCAATACATCTTCGTCGATAACTTCTGCGCACATGGACAGATGCTGCCATTTGCCACGCGGATCGGTGAAGCGAACATCGACCCATTCGACTTCGTGCTCCTTGATCATTTTAATTACATCGGATGCTGAATTGCCCATGTTTTAGTCCCTTGATTTGGTGTGTATGTTGGTTGCGAAAGAAAGTTTAGATGGCGTCATTGTCACGTTCGCCGGTCCGGATGCGGATGGCGGCTTCGACCGGAATGACGAAAATCTTGCCATCGCCGATGCGGCCGGTTTGTGCAGCAGCAGAAATGGCTTCGACCGTGCGGTCGGCAAGATTGTCTTCAACGACAACTTCCAGCTTCACCTTTGGCAGGAAGTCGACGACATATTCGGCGCCACGATATAATTCGGTATGGCCTTTCTGGCGGCCAAAGCCTTTGGCTTCGGTCACGGTGATTCCGGAAACGCCCACTTCGTGCAGCGCCTCTTTGACTTCATCAAGCTTGAAAGGTTTGATTATCGCTTCGATTTTTTTCATGTTTGTCCGTTCCCGTGTCCCGCGTTCCGGGCGCTTCTTTTCTTGTAGAAAGAATGCGGCCCCGGTCGGGCACAATTGCCCGATGCTATTCAAATCCCATGCCAGAATCGATTCATCGAAAGAATCGCTGATATGCTTGGAAGCATTGCTAAGGCCTATTCGGACGACTGACAATGCCGCCTAAAAAACAGGCAATTACCGAGGCAAATGACTATAATTTAGGCAGTTGTTTTCCGCATCGGAAGACGGGTCGGTTCAACGTGGTGTCGGAGCCGTCATTTCGGGCAGATTGGCTTTTGTCCAGATTGACCGGTTCACCACATAATGGCGTATATTCTCGACCTGATCCTTGCTCAACTGTGTTCCGAACCCGACCATTCCATGCTGTTTCAACGCGCCGCCGGTCACAACAGAGGCCCAGGCGTCCGTATCAGGCAGGACGCCGCTCACCCGCAGATCAGGTGTGAAGCCATTGCCGATCGCGCTGTCGCCATGACAGACGAGACATGTGCGGCCATAAACCGCTTTGCCCGCTGCAATCTGCTCGGGCGTTCCGGTCTGCACCGGAGGATCCCAGATCACTTCGCCTTTTTCAGGTAGCGCCGGGAATTTCGTTGTGCCGCCCAGTTTCATCACCACCAGTCGGGGGATATTGGGAAGCTGGCGTGTGACGCCGCCCGCAACGCCGGCGACCAATGGAAAGGCTCCGCCCTTGCTGGTCAGGAAGGCAACATATTGCTCGCCGTCAATGAGATAGGTGGAGGGCGCGCTGACAATGCCGGACTGCATTGGCAGGCTGAGCAATTCAGTGCCCTTGTCGGCAGAATAAGCCTTCAGAAATCCGCTGCTGGTGCCCTGAAAGACCAGATTGCCCGCGGTCGTCATCGTGCCGCCATTCCACGCTGCGGGATGGTCCGCACTCCATGCAACCTTGCCGCTTTTCGGATCGAAAGCGACCAGCTTGCCGGTGGTCGCCGCAACGGCCGCCTTGTAAACATCCTTGTCGTCGGGAAGCTGGCCAATGGACCAGCCGATGCCGACGTTAAAACCAAGACGCTCGCGCTTCTTGTCAATATCGGAAACCGGCACATCATAGCCCTGCGGGATTTGCTGGGCCGGGATATAGACAAGCCCGGTCTTCGGATTGTAGCTCATCGGATGCCAATTGTGCGCGCCGAGGGCGCCCGGTATCGCAACGAATGGCTTTTTGGTTTTGTAGAAACGCGCGTCCGGATTCTCGATTGGACGGCCAGTGGTCAGATCATAGCCCTCGGCCCAGTTGATCCCGTCAACAAAAGGCTCTGCACTGATCAGCGTGCCGTCGATCCGGTCGATGACAAAGAAAAACCCGTTTTTTGGTGCATGATAGAGCACTTTGCGCATCTTGCCGTCGATTTCGAGTTCCGCCTGAATGATATGCTGGGTCGCGGTATAGTCCCATGTCTCGGCAGGCGTTTCCTGATAATGCCAGAGATATTTACCAGTGTCGGGATTGACCGCAACGACCGAGGATAAGAACAGGTTGTCGCCTTCGCCGCCCGACCGCAGGCCGTGGTTCCAAGGGTTGCCATTGCCGACGCCGAAATACAGCTGATCCAGATCCTCGTCATAGACGATACTGTCCCAGACGGTTCCGCCGCCACCGGATTCCCGCCAATTGCCATCGCCCCATGTGGCATTGGCCGCTTTTGCAAAAATCTCGTCACTCGCGGCACCGTCCGGCTTTCCTTCCGGATTGGGCACCGTGTAGAAGCGCCATTTCATCGCGCCATCGCTGATGTCATAGGCCGACAGATAACCGCGCACACCAAATTCTGCGCCGCCATTGCCGATCATCACCATATTTTTGACCACGCGCGGCGCGCCGGTGATGGTATAAGGTTTGCTGTTGTCGGTGGTCTGGGTTTCCCAAAGCCGCGCGCCGGTATTCGCGTCCAGCGCGATCAAGCGTCCGTCAATGGTCCCGAAGAACAGTTTCCCGCGACTGATCGCGACACCGCGATTGACGACATCACAACAGGCATCGACCGCTTTTTCGCCAGCAACTTCCGGATCATAAGACCATAGTTCTTCACCGGTCTTGGCATCATAGGCAAAGACTTTTGACCAGGCGGTCGAGATATAGAGCTTGCCATCGACCACGATCGGGGTGGCTTCCTGACCGCGGGCATCGGGGAGATCTTTAAACCAGGCGATGCCGAGCTCACCGACATTGCTTTCGTTGATCTTGTCGAGCGGGCTGTGGCGCTGTTCCTTGGCGTCAAAGCCGATATTGCTCCAGTCCGTCGCGGCCGCAGCATCAGCCGCATCCGGCTCGCTGGTCTGGCTTTGACAAGCCACCAACATCAAAGGGGCCAATAACATTCCCAGCCTACGCATCACCCGTCTCCTATAACTGCCGGATGGTTTGCCATCCGTGCAGTTAATTGACTAGCTAAACTGCAGGCCGTTGGTCAAGGACTATAGAGGGAAGGCCCGGGTGCAGGCTTCTATTCCTGCGTGGATTTCACCTGTGGCGCGGGACAACCCTGGAGTTAGTGACTGTCATATCCCGAAAACGGACGTGGCCATCAGCGAACCAGCAGCACCCGCAGATCATTGACGTTGGTGCCTGAGGGGCCGGTCATCAACAACGCATCGGCCCTTTCAAAGGCGCGATAGCTGTCGTCCCGATCGAGAAATTGTCTAGCCTGTTCGGCACCACCCATATTTTCCAATATGCCCGGCCATAAAAACGCGCCAGCATTGTCTTCTGATCCATCAATTCCATCGCTATCGGCGGCGAAGCCGCAAATATCTGGCTCTCCCTCGAGCGCCAAGGCACAGGCAAGCAAGTAAGCGGTGCATCGACCGCCGCGTCCATCACGATTGCGCACCGTAACGGTCGCCTCTCCTCCGGAGATTAGAGCGACTTTTCGTCCCTGCTCCTTGAACGCCAGAGCCTGTTGCGCATGGGCATAGCCGAGTTGCAGCGCATCCCCCTCCAGAGCATCACCCAGCATGATTGCCTCATAGCCATGGTCTTCGACCACAGCCACCGCGGCGGCACACATGTCGGCTGGCCGGGCGCATATCTTGCCCTTGGAACGCTGCATTTTGGAGTCGCCGGGTTTCGGTGTTTCCAGCAGATCGCTCTCCAGCATCGCCCTGATGGCAGGCGGCAGGGAGATTCCATATTTTTCGACAATCGCAAGCGCATCGCCACAGGTTGAGCTATCGGCCACCGTCGGGCCGGATCCGATCATCGCGATGTCATCGCCGGGAATATCCGAAATCGCAATCAATTGTGTCGTGGCGGGCCAAGCACGCGCCGCCAGGTGCCCGCCTTTGATCGCCGAGAGATGTTTGCGGACGATGTTCATTTCGCCAATTGGTGCACCGCAATGTAACAATGCGCGGGTGACGGCCTGTTTCTCCGGCAGGGAAATACCGGCGGCTGGAGCCGGAAGAAGCGCGCTCGCGCCGCCTGACATCAGAACCAGAAGAAGGTCATCTTGACCCAGTGCATCAACGGCTGCCAACGCTGCCTGCGCTGCCTGTGCCCCGGCGGCATCAGGAACCGGATGTGATGCTTCAACAATCTGCATATTATGAGGTGTAAAGCCGGGTTGAGCATAGCCTTGCCGCGTAACGATCAGACCGGTCGCCTCTTCGGGCCAACGATTTTCGATGGCAGCGGCCATCTGGCTTGCCGCTTTACCAACCGCTAAAATATAGGTCCGGCCAGAAACTATCGGCCACATCACGTCCCCCATCGCATTGACCGGCAAGGCCGGTGCCAGCGCGCGTTCATAAAGGTCTTTTAAAAAAGCTTTTGTTGAATCGGGATTTGATGTTTTATGCACTGCACAATAAAGGCCCGATTGTTTCGTCGTGGTCAAGCAGCTTTTCGGAGTGACGCCCCATCATGAATGATCGCCCCACGATAGACCATCTGCTGCATCGGCTCTCCGGCCATCTTGGTGCCGTATATCCCGATCATGATTGTGACAGACTGGCACAGCGTATCGTTGACCTGTTTTGGCCCGACAAAAGCCAGATCATCACCCGCTCGGAAATCGCCGACAAGCCGTTGTGGGATGAGAGCGACATCGCGATGATCACCTATGGTGGCACCATCCGATCGGATGGCAAGCCTCCGTTGCAAACATTGCACCGTTTTCTGAAAGAACATATCGGCCAGACCATTGGCACGGTGCATATTCTGCCATTTTTCCCCTATAGTTGCGATGACGGCTTTGGCGTGATCGACTATCTTAGTGTCGACGAAGACTTGGGTGACTGGTCCGATGTCGAAGCCATAGCAGATGACTATCGACTGATGGGCGATCTTGTGATCAATCACGGGTCGAGCAAGTCCGTCTGGTTCCAGCAATTTCTTTCCGGTGAAGCCCCGGGCAAGGACTATTATTACACGGCGGACCCGACCGCCGATCTGGGGAATGTGGTTCGTCCCCGCGCGCATCCCTTGCTTACCCCGTTTCGCACGGCTCTGGGGGATCGCCATGTCTGGAGCACATTTAGCAGCGATCAACTGGACTTCGACTTCACCAATCCCGAGCTGCTGATCGAATTTGTCAAGATTATCGCGGATTATATCGATCATGGAGTCAGGGTTTTTCGGCTCGATGCGGTTGCCTTTCTTTGGAAGGAAATCGGCACCAGCTCGATCAATCTGGATGAAACCCACGAGATCATCCGTCTGTTGCGGACCTTGATGGATCATCATGTCGAAACATTGATCATCATCACCGAAACCAACATTCCCAATCATGAGAATCTGACCTATTTCGGCAACCAAAATGAAGCGCATGTCATCTATAATTTCTCTTTGCCGCCCTTGCTGACGCATGCGCTGCTGACCGGAAACGCCCTCTATTTGAAGCGATTGACGCGCAGCAATCCGCCAGCGCTGACCGGTTGCACCTATCTCAATTTCACCGCCAGCCACGACGGGATCGGTCTGCGCCCAACTGAAGGCGTCTTGCCACAAGGTGAAGTCGATCAAATGCTGGCCGCCATCCAGGGGTTCGGCGGACGGGTTTCGATGCGCCGCGGTCCGGGCGGAACCGAAAAACCCTATGAAATGAACATCTCTTTTTTCGAGGCGATGCAAGGCACGTTAAAGGGGCCGGACGAACATCAGATTGACCGCTTCATGACAGCAATGGTGATCATGCTGGCGCTGGAAGGTATTCCTGCAATCTATATCCACAGCCTGCTGGCGACGCCGAACGGCTATGAAGATGTCAACCGAACCGGTCACAACCGGTCGATCAACCGCAGCCAGCTTGATTATGACGAGATAAGCGGGAAACTGATGGATCCCGCGACGATCGAGGCGCAGGTCTTTGCTCGCTTCCTATCGCTCGTCGAGATTCGCAAACAGCAACAGGCCTTTCACCCCAATGCCGTGCAGTTCACGCTAGCGCTTCCCGAAGGACTGTTCGGAATCTGGCGGCAAAGCCGCGAACGGACCCAAAGTGTCTTTGCCATCAGCAACGTAACCAAAGAGGCAAAGACACTGTCTCTTGCGGATATCAATCTGATTGCCGGCGACCAATGGTGGGATCTGATTTCCGGCGATACCATCACCGATATTGAAGGCGACTTTATTCTGGCGCCATATCAGACCATATGGATCAGCAATAAGGCGCCGGAAACCGTTTAGCGTCAGGCCCTAATCCTCATTGTCCAGCCGGACTGCTTCTTTGAATCGGTCGGTAAAATCAGGAATGGCGCTGTTGATCCGGTTCCAATTGGCCATGAACGGCGTTTCATTCGGGGATTCCAAGAACACTTCGCCGGCCGTCATGATATTCTGCGCAAAAAGTTCAACCGTTGTTTCTTCTTCATGCCGGTCCAGGGTCAGGCCGTTCATCACCGCATCATTGTAAAAGGTTTCGATCCGATCGAGCGCGATCCGGAAATAGGTCGCCTTTAGCGTGCGAAACGTGCCCGCGGAGAAAACCTGTCCGTCGGTCGCAAGTTTGCGAAAGAGCGACTTGGTGATGTCGATGCTCATTTTGGAAAGGCCGCCATTGGGATCATCATGAGACACCGATTGGTGCTTGTGGTCATAATTGTCAGCAATTTCGACCTGACATATCGCTTGGGTTGACTGGTTTCGCCACACTTCCGACAAGACGCCCACTTCCAGACCCCAGTCCGATGGGATACGAATGTTTTTCACCACCTGCCGGCCCATCGCAAACTCGCCAGCCAGCGCGTAGCGAAAGCTGTTCAAATAGGTGATATATTCATTGGGTTCACAGACCTTTTTAAGCGCTGCCAGCAAAGGTCCGATCAGCAAGCGCACAACCCGGCCGTTGAATTTTTCCTCTGTCGTCCGCGCATAATAGCCTTTGGAAAACACATAGGGAAAGGTCGGGTTGGCCACCGGATACATGAGCCGTGCGAGCATCGCGCGATCATAGGTCAAAATGTCGCAATCGTGCAGACCCACCATCTGGGCGTTGGTCGCCGATAGGAAATAGCCGAAACAAAACCAGACATTGCGACCTTTACCCGGCTGGGCAGGCGACAGGCCCCGCTCTTTCAACTCACCATCAAGCGCCGTCAACCGTGGGCCGCTGTTCCACAGAATATGATGGCGTTGGGGGAGGCGCGAGAAATATTGCTTGGCATATTCGAACTGCTCTTTGTCGGCCCGGTCCAGACCGATGATGATATCATCCAGATAAGGCACTTCACAGAGTTGATCGATAATATTTTCAAGCGCGGGGCCTTCCAGTTCGGAGAATAAACTTGGCAAAACCAAGGCCATCGGATTGGTCTTGCGAAAGCCCATTAGATCCGCTTCTAGCGATTCTACCGAGCGGTGAGACAGATTGTGGAGTGTAGAAATGGTACCGTTTTGATGAAAATCAGACATGCATGTCCCTGTGGTTGCTAAGCGCCTAGCCTAGTCAGCTTTCTGACAGATTTAAACCCAATCCCGTCAAAATTTCACGGACCGCGATAACCCATCCCTCCGGACCCGGAAAGGGAGCGGTTCGGACATGAGGTTTTGTCGATGTAATAGTAACACCTTCGGGGTTGGGCATGATCACGCCAACATCAGCGGCCTCGATCATCGCAAGATCATTTGGACCATCCCCAAGGGCGATTGCAACAATCTTGCTATCCGCTTTCCGTTCGGCCGTAACCTTGATGATATAGTCCATCGCTTGTTCTTTGGTAGCGCGACCGGTTAGATGATAAAACCGGCCGCCGCGCTGAAGTTGGATATCGGCTCGCCCGACATTCGTTTCCAACGCAGCCAGTTCCTCATCCGAACCGGTCCATAGAAAAGGTTCCGTTGCCTGGCGGTCTTTTGCCCGCTCGGCATCGTCAAAAGATAGCCCTGTGGCCCGACCTACCTCGGCCACGGACATATCGGAAAACCCGTTCATATTCTTGCGAATAGACGGGGATAGTTTATTAATTTGGTCCAGAATATCCTGATAGGCGACTCCCATGGTAACGGTCTGCGATCGCACGCTATCCGTCTGAAAATAGCCTTCAGGGCCATGAATGACCGACCCATTTTCCGTGACCCCAATGGAAAAGGGGATAGGGAGGTCTCGCTTCAACCAGAGCAATTCCGAAAACGTCTTGCTGGTGATAGGAACAACTTCTGCCAAATTCCGATCGGAAAGCAGCTGGATCAAGCGATCCGCCGGTTGCGCTGAATAGCTATGATGATCCAGTAAAGTGCCATCTAGGTCGGTAAATATTACAGGATGGATGGATAGTTTCGGCATAATCGCCATCAGCATAGCATCTTGGCTTTGGGCAGAAAACGGGAATGTGACGAATGCCCGCTTTTGCGCCCGAAGCGGACACTAGCCTAGTGTCTGCAATATCCCGAAAGCGGACATTAGCTTTGGCCTATTTTAATGGCAGCAAGTGGGGCGGAAAGCGGACATAGTTGCACAAGGTCCTGGCCGAGTATACGCTCACACCTATGAAGAAACGTTTGGCTAGTTCGGCAATGATGCTCAGTGCATTTGTTTTTGCCCCAACAGGCTCCGTGTTGGCGGAAAATGACCAGCCAGCTTGCGGTATGCTGCCGTCTAAAATCGTCGAAGACAATTTCTATGCTGGCTACGGGTTGTGCACTCTTAAGCAAGTGCGCGAGCAGCCGCTTTGGAAGGGTCTGAAATCAGATGGGCTGGTTCAACAATCCCGCTTCACTTTTGCTGACGGGCATTTGCGCTGGCTTTGGACAATCCGCATTGATGAACGCAAAAGCGGTGCTGGTAGAGTGGAAATCACTAGGATTGGGCGAGCGAATGGCTCTTTTCAGCGTGTCGAAAAGAAGCGGCATTGGCACCGTAGAATTAGCAAAACTGACATGACCCAGTTTAACCAACTGACGCGGGAAGCGGACCTTTGGAAATTTGAAAACGGCACTTGGGACCATGACGAAGAAGAAGATGCGATATATCTGCACTGTGCTACCCTAGACATGGAGAACATGAGCTCAAAAGGGTTCCGATATTCTAACGTCAATATTGGTTGCAATCGGCCGGTTAAATTGCAGGCTGCACTTGATCATGTGCTGGAAATCTCGAACTTGGATTGGGAAACAATTTACGACCGTTAGGGACACCTCAAGGTTGGTCGAGCAACCTGCGGCACAAAGGCGGCAATTGGGTCGTTTTCCGACCGACAGCTTCTACATTCCTTACGTCCGCCTTTGCGCCCAAAGCGGACGCTAGAAGCCGTTGTTTCTAACGGCAGTTTCAGGAGGTGAAAGCGGACGTCCTCAATCGCGCATCAGTTGATATTCAGAAACACGCCCCGCATCGTCAAATCGTATGACCAGCCACTCAGAATCAATTCTGATAAACCCTCGTTCTGGCCCAAGCCAGTAAACGGCGTCCCAATCTCGAAAATAGCCTGTCTCAGGGGGATGCCCTAGAAGCGTAAAAACATCTTCACGTGACTTGCCATCAAGCAAACCACTTTCGATCAAAGAATCAACCATCGTGAGACGTGGATGGCTTTTTGTGTCTTCCGATAGTTTCCATTTATCCACGTCGAATGATGCGCGCGGCATGTAGCCAAATTCGAATGACGCCCAAGCCAAAGCTGTTCCGACCAGTAAAATTATGACAACCAAACAGCCGCTTAGGCTACGCTTGTTGATGAGCTTCATTCATTCTCAATAGCACGAAAGAAAATGTCGGCAAATGGGTCGTTAACAGAACGGCAGCTTTGTTATCAGTAATGTCCGCAATATCCCGAAAGCGGACACTAGAAAGCTTGAATGTCAAATGCTCGTTTTCATCCTGACGCGATGCATTTGGATATATAAAAGCGTGAATGCGAATGTCCGCACAAAAAACAGACAAACGAAAGCAAGTTCACTTCCAGACAGTTTCATTTTAGGGACATAGATCAAGAAATATAAGCCTGCGAGCAGGTATAGGCTATAATGGACGTGATAGACCGACATCAGCAAAAACTTTTTTGGAAATTCGATAAGAAGAACTGTTATTCCGATCAAACAATAAACAAATTCGAATAGATTTTGTTCAATGTGATACGCGTGTGC
>NZ_JBDWYO010000004.1:0-4905 GCF_039982395.1 Parasphingorhabdus sp. | reverse complement strand
AGTGTCTTGGGTGGCCCATATTCTTTAGGGGCATCGCACCATCGCAAGCCATTGCGATTGATGAATATAATACCACTCAGCACACGCCGGTCATCTACACGTGGGACACCATGGCTCTTCGGAAAATATGGACGGAGCCGCTCCATTTGATCCTCGGTCAGCCAGTAAAGATTGCTCATAAACCCCCCTCAGTTTGGGGAGCTTGAATCATGCAGGCCTGACGGCCTCAAGTCGATTAATGGGTCCTGACCCTAGAGTGGCCTTTGACGAGCTCACCAAAGAGGAGAATATCAAATACAGGGCCGCATATAGCGAATGGCGTGACATTCATGATATTTGGATGAAAAAGAAAGAGCGCCTGAAGACAGCGATTGCCAGCGGAAAAAAGGTTGAGGAAGCTCAGGCCGCTTTCAATCAGATGGAGGAAGAGCCGCAAGAACCCATGTCACCAAAGAGGATGATTGAGAACCCAACGACAGAGGGCTTGTATAAGTTTTATCAAATTAGCTCCCCTTCCCTTGGCCTCTTTTCAGATGAAGGTGGCGTGTTTTTAGGGGGTCACTCAATGTCAGCGGAAAACCGTTTAACCTCCCTTGCCAGCTTTTCTAAGCTTTGGGATGGAGCTGGTCTTGATCGTGTTCGTGCAGGAGATGGATCTTCAACGCTATATGGTCGCAGGTTTTGCGTGGGGTTGATGTTGCAGGGTGTTGCCGCCGCCCCCCTATTCGCTGACCCAATGGCATTGGAGCAGGGATTTCTCGCGAGGTGTCTAATCACTGAGCCTGAAAGCCACATAGGCAAACGCACAAAGCCAGTTGATGCCGCCGCAGTTGAGAAAGCACAGCGTCTCTCAAGGGCGCTATTCTCCCCTCTGCTCGATCTTGGGCATCCAACGGAGCCCGACAATCCGCAGGAGTTATTGCCTCACAAAATTGCGCTGCATCCAGATGCCAAGAAAATATTGGAAGAGCTTGCCCTCCATCTTGAAAATGAAATGAATGAGGGCAGCAAATTTGAGGCAGTGCGGGGCTTTGCTTCAAAGACACCAGAACAGGCCGCAAGGATAGCTGGGGTGCTCACCTACGCGAAGCATGGTGGCTATGCTCCAACGGTCAATTTGGACGTTATGAAGGACGCTATAACTCTGGCGCAATTCTATCTCGAAGAGGCGCTACGCCTTGTTGAGAATGGGGAAGTTGCGCAGGAAATTGCGGAGGCTGAGAAGCTGAGCCAATGGCTGCGCAAGAAATGGCCAGCAATAGCGAAGAAGCTGGGGAGAGATCCACGCACAATCATTCCAAGGGATGTGGTCCGCGCTGGCCCCAACTCCATGAGGCAGGTAACTGTGGTCAAGGCGCTTCTGAAAACCCTCGCGGAGAATGGACACGTTGTGAAGCTTCCACATAAAACTGAGGTTGATGGTGTGAAGCGATCTATTGCCTACCGTATCGCGCAGGAGGATGGGGCATGAATTTCAACACCAGAGCGCACCTTTCAGAAAAGAGGGAACCGTCTGCGACTTCTGCGACATTGCGACAAAAGAGGGTAAATGAGGGCAAAAGTCGCAAAAGTCGCAGAAGTCGCAAGGGGTTCTCCTTCCCCCAGAGGAACTCCCCCCTCCTGCCCGGCGACCGCCGGAAGCGCAAATGTATGACAGGGGCCCCCCCGCATCATCCAGCTTCTTCGTCTATTTATTGGTCTCCACTGTAAGCGTCCGGCGTGCCCCGCCTAACGGCGCTGAATCTGGAGTGTTAGTGTCCACCATTGATAGTGGACACTTAGGGGCGCTCTATGGCGGGAAAGCAGAAGAAGCGGCGTTGGCCGGATGAAGAGAAGCGTTCGATTTGCTTTCAAACAACGGCGGCAGGCGTTTCGGTAGTGCAGGTTGCACGTCGGTATGCGATGAACGCCAATCTGATATTCAAATGGCTGAAGGATGAACGGTATGTACCGGATGCAGATGCCGTGCCCAAAGAATCCGAACCGGTATTTTTGCCAGTAGAGGTCGAAGTCGCGTGCAACCCTGTTCTTGCTTGGGCCACCGCTCCGGTTGGTCGTATCGAGATTGAGCTTTCCAGCGGCCACCGGATTACGGCAGAGGGCGGCTTTGATGCAAATATGTTGGCGCGGTTGTTGAAAGGATTGTCCTCATGATCCCGGTGCCGAGCAACACGCGTGTTTGGCTGGCCGCTGGCGTGATCGATATGCGGCGGGGATTTAACACGCTGGCAGCGCAGGCCGAGAAGACGTTGACCGAAGATCCGTTCTCGGGCCATCTATTTGTATTCCGTGGGCGGCGAGGGGATTTGCTTAAAATCATCTGGTGGGATTCACAGGGCGCGTGTCTGTTTAGCAAGCGTTTGGAGCGAGGCCGGTTTGTTTGACCAGCAGCAAAAGAGGGCAAGATCAACCTGACCTCGGCGCAACTGGCGATGCTGCTGGAAGGCATTGATTGGCGCATTCCAAAACGCACGTGGCGGCCTCTGAAGACGGGATAGCCGGATGCAAATATCAAGCAATATGGACGTTTGTGGATTCCTATTCGACGCGCAATTCTGTATAGAATGACCATGCTGAACGCCCTTGATAGTCTACCCGAAGACCCCACTGATCCGAGCGTGCTGAAGGTGTTCATCATCTCCACACGTTCCGCGAGATCAAACCCATCGTGACGAAGCCTTTTTTGCGGGCGCGTTCGAAGGCCACAGTGATGGGGTCGCGTTTTGCAGGGTGTCGGCTAAAAGGGCGATCCGTTGTTTGCCTAATTCCGCCTTGCCACAAGGGAGTTTCGAGGCTGCAAAAACAGGAAGGAGCCGAGAGTAAGTCTTTGGAAACAAACACCAAATATATAGTGCTCGCTGCTTCAGTTAAGCAATGCTCGGACCTCGTGTGCTTTTAGAGAAGGGCGTGCCGAAGAACCGTATTGCTTCAGATCGATTTTTAGTTCCGGGAAAATGGCAAATACCTCTTCACGGGACGATTCATCCATAGAGGTCAAAGTCATTTCTCCTGGGTGAAAGCTTTCGGACCAAACGCCATCCACTTTAACAATCTGGTGTGTGTCAAACAAAATATGCACATATTCTACTTCCTCAACATCATGATTGACCATTATGGTGCAATCATTGGTCATGAATTTTGCAGGAGATAAAACTTCATTTTCACCAAATAGCAATTCTGCGCTCCAAGTTTGCAATAGCATGCGGTGTTGGGGGGATACCATCATGCCCCGCACTGGCGTTCCCTTGCCCAAAGCATTTTCTTTAAACAGGATTGGGCGCAAATTTGGGCGGATTTGCAAAGCACGTTTGTCCAGTTTTCTGCGACCGACCCAGAGGACAGGCATCATGCCATCGTCTTTGGTCAATACAAGATCTCCGGACTTCAAGGTCTCTATGGCGCACTCACCATCAATTGTTGTAATCAATGAGTTCACTGTAAAACAGGGAAATATCCCTCCTTCATTAATGTACAAATAAGTCGGATCCAAGTCACCGGCAGATACACCAGTGGATCCATTATCCGGATCGCCTGAATTTGTAAGGTTTATTGCATAAGCTGTTCGTTCACCATCATCAGGGTTTTCAATAATAATGATTGCAAATAAGTCCTCGGTAGCGCCACCTGGGTCAGTCGGGTTGACCGGAAATGTTTCTGTACCGAGATATTGATAATTATAATTGACGCCTTCGAACGTCACATATTCCGTGCCTCCTCCGGATTCAGTTGAATCAATGTCGGAAAATAAAGAAGCATTATCGATTTCTGGTGCTTCATCCGGGGGAGAGCCCGTCAATCTTGAATACAGAGCGTTTGCAAAAGACTGTTCTTCCACAATATCAGTTGCATCCTCCTCAGTGAAGGTAACGAAACCAGTATTGCTGACAAAATTATATTTCCCACTTGGTAAAATGTTAATCTCTTGGAGTAAAATATCCGCGGTAGTTACTGTTGCCATGGTGACCTCATCTGGTTGTCGTATCTTGCCTAGAACATTCTACTTTTAACGCTACGAATTTTAGAGGGGATTACCCAACGAAATCAAAATATTAAAACAATTTACAATATCTTCGACAGAAATGGCGCGAATATCTCAACAATAGTGGCTGAATGGGGCTTCTATTAACACTTTGGGGACAGTCATCACGTCACAGTGAAGACACCATTCGGTAGCCAAGGCGAATCGATTCCTCGCCCAACAGGCAGCATTTACCGAGACAGTGAGACGCTGAGACAGTGAGACGCTGAGACAGCGAGACAGGACAAAACCTTTAATCTCCACTAGGCTCCAGACTCATTGATTCATAACCAGAACAAGATGGTTGCAGCGAGGGCGATTGCAGACAGGAATACCTTTGGGCATCGGTCGTACCGGGTGGCGATCCGTCGCCAGTCTTTCAGGCGACCGAACATTATCTCGATCCGGTTCCGTCGTTTGTAGCGGTGCTTGTCATATTTGACGGGCTTGTCGCGCGACTTTCGTCCCGGGATGCAGGGCGTTATTCCCTTATCTGCAAGGGCCTCACGAAACCAATCCGCGTCATACCCCCGGTCTCGCAATAACCAGTCGGCGGATGGCAGGCTTTCCACCAAGGCTCTGGCCCCAGTGTAATCGCTGACCTGGCCTGCGGTCATGAAGAAGCGGATCGGCCGTCCAATTGCGTCGGTGACGGCATGCAACTTCGTGTTCATGCCGCCTTTTGTTCGTCCGATAAGGCGTCCACGCCCCCTTTTTTTAACCGCAGGCTCGAGGCCGTGCGATGCGCTTTGAGGTAGGTTGCATCGATTGAGATCGTCTTGTTGTCGGGTGCCTCGGCTGCCAGTCCCGTCATGATCCTCGCAAAAACCCCCATGTCGCTCCACCGTTTCCAGCGGTTATAAAGTGTCTTGGGTGGCCCATATTCT
>NZ_JBDWYO010000003.1:0-699824 GCF_039982395.1 Parasphingorhabdus sp. | reverse complement strand
ATAGCCGGCGACATTCCCAGCGCCGAAGATCTGCTGGACAGCGCGGACGACGCGCCGACCATCAGACTGATCAACGGGATTATTGCAGAGGCAGCAAGACAGGGTGCCTCGGACATTCATATCGAGCCTTATGAGACCGGCCTTGTGGTGCGGATGCGGGTCGACGGGGTGCTGACCGAGAAGCTGCGCATGCCGCCCCATGTCGCCGGCGTGATCGTGAACCGGATCAAGGTGATGGCGCGGCTGGATATCGCCGAGCGACGGATCCCGCAGGATGGCCGGATCAGCCTGACCCTGGGCGGGAAACTGCTCGACGTGCGTGTGTCGACCTTGCCCAACCGGTCGAGCGAACGGGTGGTGATGCGGATATTGGACAAGGAGAGTGCCGGGATATCGCTGGATCTGCTGGGCATGTCACCGGGCACACATGATATTCTCACCGAGGCCCTGAGCGAGCCCAATGGTATCATCCTGGTCACCGGGCCGACAGGCTCGGGCAAGACCACCAGCCTCTATGCCGGGCTCAAGCAGCTCAACGATGGCAGTCGCAATATCCTGACCATCGAGGATCCGGTGGAATATGCGATCGAAGGCATTGGCCAGACGCAGGTGAACGCCAAGGTCGGTCTGACCTTTGCTGCTGGACTGCGCGCCATATTGCGGCAGGATCCGGACGTGGTGATGATCGGGGAGATACGTGACAGAGAGACCGCCGAGATAGCGGTGCAAGCCAGCCTGACAGGCCATCTGGTGCTCTCGACGGTGCACACCAATGATGCGGTGGGCGCGATCACCCGTATGCGCGATATGAAGGTGGAGCCGTTTCTGCTGGCCTCGACGCTCAGAGCGGTTGTCGCGCAGCGTCTGGTCCGCAAGCTCTGCCCGGAATGCCGCACCCCGATTCAGGCAGATGGCTCTCTGGCCTCGCTGCTCGGCTTTGACAATGGCACGGTGGTTTATCGCGAGACGGGCTGCGAGGCCTGCAACCAGACCGGGTTCCAGGGCCGCATCGGCGTGTTCGAGGCAATCCGCATCGACGACACGCTCCGCAAACTCATCAATGATGGTGGGGATGAGGCCCGCATTGCAGCTCATGCGTTCCTCAATCAACCAAATCTAGGCTCAGCGGCGCGCGCCATGGTTCGCGGAGGTTTAACCACGGCGGAAGAGGGGATCAGAATTTCGAGGCGCGAAAGCCAGCTGGCCGGTTAGTCTAGGCCTTCCCTTACGCCCATAGCGGCGTTACTATCTCGCATGACCGATCAATCAACCATGACATATGCGCGCTATCTGGCGCTTGATACATTGCTGGACGCGCAGCATCCACGATCAGATCTGGATGATGAGATGCTGTTCATTATCATCCACCAGACCAAAGAGCTTTGGCTGAAACAGATCATCCGCGAGATGCGCTTTGCCAAGCAGCAGATTTCGGCAGACGCACTTGTGCCCGCCTATAAGGCACTGGCTCGGGTTAGCCGGATACAGGCGGTGATGACGCTAAGCTGGGACGTGTTATCGACAATGACGCCGAGCGACTATACGCGCTTCCGTCATGTGCTCGGGCCGAGCTCTGGCTTTCAGTCGGATCAGTTCCGGACGGTGGAATATATGCTTGGCCTTAAGGACAAAGCCTTTCTGAAACATCAGGAGGATCGCCCAGAGGCGCAGGCGGCAATGCAGGAAGCACTGGACCATCCAAGTATTTGGGATGATGCTATCGCGGCCTTGGCGCGGGCTGGATTTGATATCGCGCCGGAGCTGCTGGGGCGTGATTTTGCCAAAGCGCATCAACCTTCGGAGCAGGTGGAACAGGCTTTTTTGCAAGTCTATCGCAATCCCGAAAAATATTGGGAACTTTATCAGTTGGCTGAAAAACTAGTCGACCTTGATGATGCGATGGCGACCTGGCGACACAAGCATGTGCTGACCGTCGAGAGGATCATCGGGGGAAAAATGGGCACTGGCGGAACGGCAGGTGTTTCCTATTTGCAGTCGACAGTGGGCAAGCGCGCTTTTCCTGAACTCTGGTCGCTACGTACCGAGTTATGAGCTGGAAGCACCTGTTTTCGAGGTCTCTGACAGCGAATGGCGAGCGCCTACACTTTGCTGCCCACAGCCATCACCTCTGGCCGGATGCAAGCCATGACGGCCACATGGCTGCGTGGCAGGAAGCAGCGGAGCTGGCAGATCACAAATGGGATAAGATCATGGGACCAGTCTGGTCCGAAGCGCAGCAGCATGTCGCTGATGAACTTAAGCTACCCGATCCCGCAACACTTTGCTTCGCGCCGAACACGCATGATTTCATTGTGAGGCTATTGTCCGCCATTCCAGCACGGCCAACCAAGGTGCTGGCGACCGATGGCGAGTTTCATAGTTTTCGTCGACAGATGACGCGATGGGTTGAATCGGGAGAGGTGGTTCTGGAAACGGCGTCGCCCGATGAACTGCTTAAGGCCGCCCGAACCGGTGACTATGATTTGATTTTTGCGAGCCATGTTTTGTTTAATTCTGGCGCAATCGTTTCGGAGCTCAATCAACTTGCTGCGCTTTCCAAACCCGAGGGGCCTTGGGTTGCGATCGATGGCTATCACGGTTTCATGGCAATCGAGACCGATCTGTCACAGATTGCGGACAGAGTGTTTTATCTATCGGGTGGTTATAAATATGCGATGGCAGGCGAGGGTGCCTGCTTTCTTCATTCGCCGCCTGGCTACGCGGAACGGCCGGCAGTTACGGGCTGGTATGCGGCATTCGACGATCTCGCCCTGCCACCTGGAGATGTTGGCTATGCGCCGGATGGGCGGCGGTTTCTGGGCAGCACTTTTGACCCTTCCGGTCTTTATCGCTTCAACGCCGTGCAAGAAATGCTTGAAAGTGAAGGGCTGACAACAGCCGTGATTTCGGAACATGTCTCGGCTCTTCAGGCGCAGTTTATGGACGAGCATCCAATGGCAGGTTTTGAATTGCTCAATCCATTGGACGGTCATCAACATGCACGTTTTCTCGCTTTTCAGGGAGAAAAAGCATCGGTGCTGCACGATAGGTTGGCTGATCAGAATGTCGTGACGGACGTTCGTGGTGATGTCTTGCGGATTGGCTTTGCGCTTTATCATGATCGGGAAGATGTGGAGCGTTTAGCAAAAATAATAGGCCGAGTGATCTGAGCGATTTGCCGTTACGGCAAGTCGGGACAGGGCCATTTTTCGAGGCTTGTGAAGCTTTTTCGACGGACTTTTTCCATTGACCTGAGCATTTTTAACAATAGGCTTAATCGATCAATTAAAACCGCCTTGTAAAGGATAAACCATGAGCGTTTCCCTCGATATTCAAAATGATGTGGCCCTAATCACCCTGGATGATGGCAAGGCCAATGCCGTCAATTTCGATCTTATGATCGCCATGAATGACGCGCTCGACAAAGCAGAAGCGGATGCGAAGGCGATCGTTCTGACAGGCCGCACTGGTCGTTTTTCCGGTGGTTTCGATCTCGGTATGATGGGCAGTTTCACTCGCGATGATTCTGTGCGCCTGCTAGATCGCGCTTCAGAACTTATACTTCGCTTGTACGGCGGCCCAATGCCGGTTGTCGGAGCTTGCAACGGTCATGCGATCGCGATGGGCGCATTTCTGCTGATGGCTTGCGATACGCGGATCGGCGCCGCCGGTGATTTCAAACTGGGTGCGAATGAATCGATCACCGGCATGACTCTGCCTGTCTTTGCGGTCGAACTGGCTCGTGACCGGTTAAGTCCTTTGCATCAAACGCGCGCGATGATTCAGGCCTTTATCTACGATCCCAAAGGCGCGGTCGAGGCTGGCTATCTCGATATGCTAGTCGAACCCGATAAGGTGGTGGAACAGGCTGTCGCGATCGCCGGCAAGCTAGCCCAGCTTCCTGGCCATGCTTATGCCTACCAGAAATCAGCGATGCGCAAACCAGCATTGGACGCAATCCGGGCGAGTATTGGTAACCATCCTAACTTGAGAAAATAATGCTACCGGTGCTGGTCGATCAGGATGGGATTGCCATCAGGGTCGGTCAGCACAATGCTGGCCGGACCATTGTCGCCTTCGGCTTCACTGTCCAATGCTAGTCCTTTGGCTTGCAATGATTTCTGGATTTCGCGGACATCATCATAATCGTCGAGATTTTGTCCATCCAGATCCCAGCCGGGATTGAATGTCAGCATGTTTTTGGGGAACATGCCCTCGAAAAGACCCATAAGCGTTTCGCCATTTTTCAGGATCAGCCATTTTTGATCCTCGTCACCGCCAAATTTGGTAAAACCAAGTTTCTCGTAAAAGGCTTTTGATAGAGCAATGTCCTTGACGGACAGGCTGATGGAAAAGGCTCCGAGTTTCATCTTCATTCTCCCTTATTTGCTATTTGCCGGCAAAAATCTCGCATTGCGAAGCAGCGCGGCTGAGATCAATGAGATCAGCAAGCCAACCGGGAATATTTCAAGGAAGGTCATAGGCCAGCGAATCCAAGGCTTGGCATAATCTTCTACCAGTTGTTGCATCTCGCTGACGACCTTCTCGAGCGCTGCTCCGGAGGTGCCTTCGGACTTTGCCTTCTCGATCAAACTGGCGGTATAGTCGTTGATAAACGCATAGTCTGAAGAGATCAGGTAGATTTCCCAGACGAAGACATAGATCACACCGGCAATGGCCGAGATCGCAACACCCAATCCGAGAGCCGGCATAAATTTGATCATCCCGCCCAATTCCTGATCGCGATATTTCTTGATTCCGACAAATATCATCGAAAGCGCGATCAGCATGATCAGATAGCCGAAAATTTCCGATGACCAGAAGCTCTCGCCGCCGCTTGCGACAATCCCCAGCAGCATCGAAAGAATGACGATGGTACCGGATAGCACTCCATAGGTTAGAGCAATTTTCTGCATGGTTGATCCTCCGTTTCTTTTGATGATCATGCTGCTTCAAGATAGGATTGCCAATCACCCAGACGGGTGATTGGCGGAAAATCACCTGAAATGACTATCTTATTAGACGATGAACGCGCGCCTCTTCAATCGCTCGAACCCGTCCATTAACTTGAAGTTTTTCAAACAAGTGACCGATATGGCTTTTGACTGTGTTCGGAGAAATTTCCAGCGTGCGGGCAATTTCCTTGTTGGAATCGCCCGCCGCTAAAGCCTCAAGAACCTCGAGTTCCCGCGCCGAGATCCCCAATGATGTAAGGGCCGCAACATTGCGTTCGAAAGGGCCATTTGACTTTCGCGCGGTTAAGCGGTTTCCCATCCAGACCCCCAATGCCGCGAAACCAATGGCGATGATGGCGATGTATATCTCAATGGAATAGGTCTTGCTGAAATATTGAAACTGCAGCCATTCGAGAGCGAAGGCCGCAATTGCCAGCGCCAGAGCGTAGACTAAGACAATCCGGATCATCGAACGTGACATGTTTAGTCCGTAACTGCCGTTTCTAGAGGAACGCCATCGCGTTTCATGATCTTGCCGTACATCCAGCCAATACCGATGAGCGCGATGCCAAGGCCAAGGAAGGATAGGATCCGAAGAATCCCTTCCAACTGTGCAGCATCCACCAGGAATACTTTGAAGGTGACCACTGTCAGCAATAACAAGCCGCTGATCCGGAGCAAGGCATTGGTCGTTTGGATCCCGCGCGCCAACCAAGCTATGGCGAGCAACAATAGCCCTGCCGAATAGAGATAGGTTTCCGTTGAGCTTAACGGAGGGCTTGCGATATCTGATCCGTGAACAGCCTGTCGAACGGTGACCATGACCGCTGCGACGGCAGCAAGCAGGCTGCCAATTTCAAGCGACCGGACTGGAGCTAGTCCTGAATCGGCTTTCACTGCCGTTTTGGTGAACAGCCACAGCCAAAGCGCTGCAGCCGTATAATGCAATGTCCCCAAATTGGCGAAAGGAGCGGGACCCAACGCTTGTTTGATGTTCGTCGGACTGAGCAGCATGAGATCGAAATAGATAAACCGGAAAAGCGCCAAGCCGGCGAAGACCAATCCGAGTATTTGAAGAGGGCCACCGAGTTTCTCTGGCCAACGCCGCCAAAGCAGCCACCACCCTGATAGTGCACATAAATTGGTCAGGACAATACGTTCGGCAAAGCCGTAAGCAACAAAACTCTCTATTGGGCCAATGGCTAACGGTTGTTTGAAAAGGAGGTAGCTGAAACCAACCAGTCCCAGAATTCCAATCAACCCGACCAATCGGCTCGATGATTTTTCGAATATGTCTCTGAACAGATACGCCAGCCCGACAAGGGCCGCGGCGGGAAGTGCAAGTTCGGTAACCAGAGGCAATACGGAGGGTAGATGAGTGTACAGGTCGGTTTCTCCCGCGAGCGATGCCGCTAACGTTGCGACCAGCTGATAAGAAGAAACCAGCATGATCAATCCGCCTGACAGGACAGCGAGCAAACTTTGTGAGGCAATCGCAGTGCGTTTTGTAAAGCGAGCCCAGAAGGCAAGTGCCGCCGCGATCAATATAGCTACGATTGCCGCAACACTATCCGCGGTCCAAAGCCACAGCGCAATGGCCAGTAATATTGCCGTCACCGCAGTAGCGAGCGGCATAATCTTGCTTTGCTGAAGGTTTTTCGTGCGCCAAGCCATGAGCGCATTTGGCAGAGCGACGAGCAGGCAGAGCGCGCCCCATAGGCGATCATTCCAGCCAAAGTCGCCAATGGTCGAGATAGCGAGCATTCCGGTGGGGGCCAAGATTCCGCAGAGGGCCCAAAGCCAGCCATCTTTCTCACGCATCGCCCAGAAATGCCCGGCCATGCCGAAAAGCACCGCGAAGCCTATGGCCGCGACTGTTTCGAATGTACCGTTCTTGTCTGTAACAAATGCCATCGCGACCATCGCCATGGACAAAGCGAGGGCGCCCAAAACAGATGGAGTCATAGTGCTGTCGCGCCAGGCAAGCGCGATCGCGAATATTGAAAGTACGCCAAAAAACAGCCAACCCATCAACGAAAACTCGATGAGTGGGGCAAGCATCAGCAATTGTAGTAAACCTACGCCTAGCGGAATGGACTGGATTATTTGTTTGGGAATACCGAAACTGGTACCAGTGCGGCTGACTGTAAGTGCGCCTCCAATGGCGAGCAATGTTATGAACAGCCCGACGAATGACATATCGCCTGCTAAATCCATGAACAGCAATGCGGTCGACCACAATGCGCTGCCGCCGGTTGCCAAAAGCGCCAACCAAGCCCATCCGCGATACATCGCCAGTCCGAAAACACCTGCTGTAAATACCGCCAGATAGATCAGCAGCGGAGCAACCGATTCAGGGCCCAGTCCAGCGACATAAGGCGCTGCAAATCCGCCCAATAGTCCCATGATTGCCGTTGGAGGGCCGTGTTTTTGCGACAAGATGAAAGCCAGAATGGTGACCGATATCACACCGATCAGCGAACTGGTCAGACCTAGCAGGCCATAGAGCTCGCTGGCCATGTAAAGCGTAGCATAGAGAACGGCTATGCCGGCCCCGGTGATGCTGTGGCCGATGCGCAGATCATCGTTGAAGATATTGCCAAAGCGCGGGATGCGATGACCAAATTCGGCAAAACTAATCAGCAGCAAGCCGAATAAAGTTGCTGTAATACAGCGGGCTGTCGGACCAAATAGACCGGACTCAATAGAAAAGCGCACGAGAAAAAAGCCAGCAAATATCAAAGCGATGCCGCCAATCCAGATAGGCAGTTTTCCACCAATCAAATCTTCGAAGCGCTTCGCCATGCTGAGGGTTGGGATAGCGGGTTCTTGCGGTGGTTCTTTTACCGGATGTGCAATATCTGGAGTTTCAAGCTCGGGTTCAATTGGCTTGGAGGCCGGTACCGAGACTTGTGCCGGAGGTTTCGCGCGTTTGGCAAATGTGGTTTTCTGCGCTGGTTTAGCAACTCTATCAACCTCAGGATCATTTTCGCTGGAGCCGAGCTGAATCACCCTGCTCTCTAAATCTTCAACGCGTGTGCGGAGATATTGGATGGTCTTTCGGCCATCGAAGACAAGGACTGTCAGGACGATAAGTCCCGTTAGGAGAATAAATTCCATCACGGCTCTATTGTTCCTCTAGCAGATATTTTCGCCAGAAAATCAGACTTGCCCAGAATTGATAATCAGCATTGGCTTTTTTCCGGAACCCATGGCCTTCGTTTTTTGCCAACAGATGCCAGGCCGGCCGGTCGTTTGCGCGCACCGCTTTGATGACCTGATCTGCTTCGCTTGCCGGGACGCGGGGATCATTTGCACCGGTGACCACCATCAGCGGGATTTTAATCTCGCTGGCGCGTTGTAGCGGACTGATTTCCAGCAATTTGGCGCGCTGTTCAGCGTTGCGTTCATCGCCATATTCGACCCGCCGCAGATCGCGACGATAGGCTTGAGTGTTTTCTAGAAAGGTCACGAAGTTCGAAATGCCAACGACTTCGAGCCCCGCTTTGAGTCGCTTTCCATAGCGCAGCATCGAAGCCAGCGTCATATAGCCGCCGTAGCTACCTCCGGTAACAGCAATATGCTTGCGGTCAATGCGCTTGTCTTTGCGCAGATGATCGAGGAATGCACCAATGTCGAGCACGCTATTCTCTCGTTGCCATGGTCCGTTGTCGAGCGAGACGAACCTTTTGCCAAAGCCGGTTGAACCGCGAACATTGGGATAGAATATTGCGATGCCCAGTTCGTTTATCAGATAGTTGTTACGGCCGAGAAAACGAGGTGTGGCTTGTCCTTCTGGTCCACCATGAACGCTGATGATCAGCGGGCGTTTGCCTTTGTGTTTCTTAGGATCTGGCCGATAGAGAAAGCCAGACATAGGCTCGCCGTCGAAACTCTTGATCTCGACCAGCTCGGGGGAGGCATTGTTGGCGGCATTCAACCCGCCTGTTTCGCTTTGGGTCCAGCGTGTGATGGTGAGGGTCTCGGGATTGATGCTATAGGCATCGGTGCCAGTGCGGTTGCTGTTCAGAGTCAGGCCAAGCTCACCCCAGGGCGCGAATTTTACTCCACTGATCACACCGGATGGTAGCGCGTTCACGGCACGAACTTTGCCGGACCGGGTGTCATAAAATTTCAGCATGGAGCGACCGGCCTGGTTGACTTCAAAGGCGATCCAGCGGCCATCTTTGCTGATATCAAAATCGGAAATGTCCCAGATTTTTTCATCAACCATCGGCTCGAACAACGACGTTTCGGGATTAAGAATGCCCAGCCGTTTAACATCGCTTCCATCGTCTGACGCCGCCCAGAGCTTGCCGTCGGGAGCAAATTGCAGTCCTTCATAAGCGACCGGTTTTTTGCTTTCGGTCAATTTGCGCAAATTGCCCTTCACAGTATCGATGAGATAGAGTTGATTGTCGGTGACTGACACATAGTTGAACACCAGCAAATGCTTGTCATCCGGCGAGAAATCTATCGGAAACCAGCCGCCGCCTGTGGATGCAACCAGCATCCGAGCATCCTCCGGCTTGGCGGGATCCATCAGATAGATGTCATTATAGAGTCCGGTGCGCTTGTTCGAGCCAAAGGCCAGCATTTTGCCGCTGCTCGACCAGGGCCCGAGACTGTTGCGGCTCTTGCCGTCGGTGAGCAGCTTTGGCTTTCCGCTATCCAGAGCGAAAATCTGGTGCACCTCGTTTCCGCCACTGTCCTTCTGAAACAAGAGCGAGGTCCCATCGGGGGCGTAGCGCGCGCGGAGGACCGGTTCGCTGGCGAAGGTCAGTTGCTGGCGCTGTGCCATGGGCGCTGTAACGCGGTGCAGCTGGCGGGTGTCGGCAAAGCGAGTGGAGATCAGCATGGCTTTGCTTTCGGGATCCCAGTCGACAAAACTGGCGGTGCGATATTCCATATAGGGACGGGTCTGCTCGACAATCGCTAGGGGAATATCGGGAATCTGATCAACAACAAGCGCCGCTGGTTTTGGGGCCACGGCATCCGGCGCGGCCTGCGCCGCTTCTGTAAATAGCGCAAAAAGCACGATTATCTGGCAGGCCAACCAACGCCGCATAGAACAATTCCCCCCTATTCTTTCCGCAAGCTTATGGACGAATGGTATGAAAAGCAATTAGGGGAGGGCAATGTTTGATGGAAATTCTCCCTTTGTCCTGCTCGATGATGTGCGCGCTGTTGGTGCCGCGCCAGCCCGGCTCTATCGGGATCCGGTAGAGGTCATTCGAGTGGACCGGCTGGAAGGATTGGAGGCATGTTTTGACTCCTTGTCACGGGCGCGATTGGCGGGAAAACATGTTGCAGGCTATCTGTCTTATGAAGCGGGGCTGGATCTTGAAGAGAGGTTAAGAGGCTGTATTCCAAAGGAAATGTCGGCGCCATTGGCCTGGTTCGGGATATTCGATGACTATCAGGAAATAGCAGAAGGCGGCGTGGAATCGAGCCTGCCCGATCGTAACGGAGCCTGGCTTGGCCGGATCAAACCGCTGGTCTCACGCCCGGCCTATGACGCCGCTTTCCAGTCTGTACAAAATTATATCCAGGCCGGTGATATCTATCAGGCAAATCTCACTTTTCGTGCAGATATGGACTTTTCTGGACATCCTTTGGCGCTTTATGCCGCAATCAGGCGGCGTGCACAGGCCGGCTATGGCGGCGTCGTCTTTGATGGCGAAAACTGGATGCTGTCCTTCTCGCCGGAACTATTCTTCGCGCTGAAAGACGGCCGGATCACTGCCAAGCCGATGAAAGGCACTGCCGCGCGGGTTGCCGATCCGGAGCTTGACGCAGCGGTGCAGGCGCAGTTGCAAAGCGACCCGAAGCAGCGTGCCGAAAACCTGATGATCGTGGACCTGCTTCGCAACGACCTGTCGCGGGTGGCGCAGCAGGGCAGCGTGAACGTGCCGGAGCTTTTCCACATCGAGACCTATCCGACGATCCACCAGATGACCTCGACCGTCACCGCGCAATTGCAAGACGGCCTCGATGCGGTCGATGTGATCCGCCAGATTTTCCCTTGCGGGTCCATCACCGGCGCCCCGAAAATCCGGGCGATGGAGATAATCGACGAGCTGGAGCAAGCGCCGGATGGCGCGCCCGAAGCCAGCCAAGATACCAGCGGTCCGCGCGGTATCTATTGCGGATCCATCGGACGGATCGACGCAGCAGATGCACAGGGCCAGTCGGACGCCGCCTTTAACGTCGCCATCCGCACCTTCTTCATTCCTCCGCAAAAGGGGGAGGGCAAAGAAACGCTTTCCATCGGCCTCGGCTCTGGCATAGTAGCGGACTCAGACGGGGATGACGAATGGCGGGAATGTCTCGCCAAGGGGAGATTTGCAAAAGTGGATGCCAATGCGGAAGGCGGCCATAAGGTCGACCTGATCGAAACCATGGCCTTTGATCCCGCGCACGGTATCGCGCGGCTCGAGCCGCACCTCGAACGGATGAAGGCCAGCGCCGGCCGACTGGAATTTGAATTTGACCGCCACGCCGCGCGCAATGCGATTCAAGCAGTCACCTTCCATCAGGAAAGCCCCGCCATGGTCCGGCTGATGCTCGCCCAGTCCGGCGCACTGGCGATAGAAGTCAAACCGCTGCCCGCGCCGATAGACGGCCCGGTCCCGTGCCAGCTGGTTCCCATGAAGGCCGACCCGCAAGACTTCCGTCTGCACAACAAGACCAGCGACCGGCGGGTTTATCAGGTCGCTACGGAAGACGGCGCGCAGGGCGAGGGCGTCCACCCGATCTTCGTCGATAGCGAGGGTTTCATCACCGAAGGTGCCATCTGGAATATCTTCGTCGAGCGCGACGGCAAGCTGCTGACGCCGCCATTGGCAAGAGGCGTGTTACCGGGCGTGCTGCGCGCGGAACTGCTGGAGAGCGGGCAGGCGGTCGAGGCGGATTTGCGCGCGGCGGATCTGGCGGGCGGGTTTCTGGTGGGGAATAGTGTGCGGGGGTTGGTGCAAGGTGAGGTTGCTTAATCCGTGCTTCTAGAACCCGTTCGCGATTATTTTTCTCTTCTGAATGGGAGCTATCTGATTGGAATTATTGCCGGTTCAATGGTTTTGGTTTCGATAATCACCTATTCTGTTCGCGATGCCAAGGTCAGCAAGGTTGTTCTATTCTTGGTGCAGTCCATTATCGTGACCTCTTTGGTCACCAGCTTTCTATTCCTTCTGTTTCTGGGCTATCAATATATATTCGCCTTAAACTACAAATATATACAACTTTCGGTCGCGATTTTGCTGATTTATCTGACCCTTTTCGCTGGAATGTTGATTGATAACGCAATTCTGAAACGTGAGCCGTTTGATTTTACATTCTTCTTCATGGGTCTGATCATGTCAGTTTTAGCCGGAGCATTGTTCCCGGCGGTGTTTGTTATGTCGCGATTTGTCTGGTCGGTAATATTTTGATCTTCAATCATGAGGATTTGTCACAACGCCTCGGAATATGGTGTCCGAACATGGTGCTGGAAAACGGGCAGGCAGTCGAAGCAGATTTGCGCGCGGAGGATCTGGCAGGCGGGTTTCTGGTGGGGAATAGTGTGCGGGGGTTGGTTGGAGGTAAAATCTCGAATTAGTGCGCTGCACTTTTCGGTTCCAATTGTCTTCCACTCATTTTTGCAATTGAGTTTTCGATTCCTCAGGCTGCCCAAGCATGATCTTCATGGCAGCGCGATAAGCGTTCCCGATATCCGCGGCATGTGTTCCGCCCGGAATATCGATAAATCGCGTGTTCCACGGCAAATCATCCCGCACAGCAATGGTATCCCGCCATTTCAAGGCCGTTTCACGCAAATAGTCGCGATCACGGGAACCTGACGCTAGAATAAGATAGCCGCTCCGCTCCTTCTCTGGTGGAGTGCGATCCATACCGAATAGAAGTTTGGTATTTGGTTCGCGACCCGGGTTGCTGGCGACATGACCCCAAAATAAGTTCGGTTTTAACCATGCTGCTTGCAAGACCGCACTACCGCCGCGGCTTTGACCGACTATGATATTTCGTGTTGGAATCGTTCTAAACTGTCGATCGATGCTTGGCAGCAGCTCTTTCTCCAACATGGAAAGAAATTGTGATGCCCCTCCCGGGGTGCCGTCATCCATGATGGTGCGAAAATCTATATGACGTTTGTTTATCGAGGGATCGAAACCGCCATATGCGATGCCAACAATAATCGCTTCGGGAATTTTGTCGTCATAGTGCATGAACAAATGCAATGGCGCCAGCATCGGGAATGTTGAGTCACCATCAAGCAAATAGACAGTCGGATAGCGTTGATCGGGGTTTTTATCATAGCCTTCAGGAAGCCGGACATAAATGTGATAGTCTCTTCCGACTTCTTGGGAAGATAGCCTGAAATAGTCGCCGGCAAGAGCAGGAAGATATTGTATTGATCCGGTTTGTCTATCGGGAGTTTGGGACGCTGCCGGGGTCGCCGTTGCCAGCAATCCGAGCATAGCAAGTCGGCCAAGTTTCAATGTCAGGCTGTCATTCATCGCTATAGTCTACTCGATTAGCGTATCCTAAGCCAGTCTTTGCCCAGTCGGTTTTTGCTTGAACCTAACCGTCAATCAAGCCCGCTTCTGAAACGTGGCGCCATTCTCGTCGCGCGGCACTTTGCGCCGTTCCACGAAATCATTCGCGATGGCCGCTATTGGTGCACTTTTTGCGCGCTTGGGGCGGTCTGTGCCCAAGGCTGCGGCTTTGCCGTAAAGATAGCCCTGCACTTGATCACAACCTTCGGCGATCAGCTGTTGGGCCTGGCTCTCGCGCTCCACGCCTTCGGCTGTGGTTTGCATACCGAGGCTGCGGGCCAGATCGATGACCGAACGGACGATGGCCCGGCTTTCTTCGCGACTGTCGATCTCGCCGACAAAGCAGCGATCGATCTTGATCTTGTCGAACGGGAAGGCGCGTAAATAATTTAGCGAACTATAGCCGGTGCCAAAATCATCCAGGGAAATGCGAACGCCCAGTGCCCTTAGGCTGTGCAGCGTGCGCAGATTGCTATCGCTGTCGTTTAACAGGACGTTCTCGGTAATCTCCAATTCCAGCCGCGCCGGATCAAGGCCGGTGGTGGCGAGGGCGTTGAGTACGGTCGGGGTCAGGCTGGCACTGCGCATCTGGGCGGGGGACAGGTTGACGGCGACCATATTCTGGTTTGGCCAGGATGCGGCCTCTTCCACGGCGTTGCGGATCACCCATTCGCCCAATTGTATGATCAGTCCGGTTTCTTCGGCCAGTGGAATAAATTTGTCGGGCATGATCAAACCGTTTTCCGGATGTTCCCAGCGGACCAGCGCTTCATAACCCATTTTGTTCATGGATTTCAGATCAATGACCGGCTGATAATAGACTTTCATCTGGCCATTTTCGAGTGAATTGATGAGGTCCTGTTCCATCCGCCGCCGTTCTTCAGCGGCGACATTCATGCCTTTTTTGAAGCAGGTTATCCGGTCCCGGCCCGCCGCTTTTGCGGCATGTAGCGCCAGATTTGCTTCTTTCATGAATGTATCAACATCGTGATGCTGGTCATTCCAATGGGCAATGCCGGCGCTATATTTCAGAAAGATCCGATGTTCGTTTATCGCAAAAACATTCTTCAGATGCTCTACGGTTTCAGTCGCGATTTCTTTGGCGGCCATTGCCCGTTCGCCGGTGAGCAATAAGGAAAACTCATTGCCTCCGGTCCGGCTCAATGTGTCTTCTGGTCCGACAAATTTTCCGAAGCGGCGCGCCATGATCTGCAACAGCTTGTCGCCAATATCATGTCCGTGATCATCATTTACGGCCTGGAAATGATCCACATCGAACAAGATCAGAGCAATTTTTTTGGCAATTGGCTTGTCGTCGCCGCCGGACAGTGGATCATCCTGAGATCCGTACATCGCCCGGTTTAGTGTTTCGCCAAAGAGCCTGCGGTTTGGCAAGTCGGTCAGACTGTCAAAACGCATGAGATAGCTGGCCCTGTTCTCCGCGTCTTTCTGGGCCGTGACATCGGCGATAACGCCGCGCAGAACGATCTCATTCTCATTGGCGGCTTGCCTCGACCCGTTTTCTTTCTCGGCCGCGCGACCGCTGAGCGTCCAGCATTGTTGCGTGCCGGACACGTCGGTGATCAGGGACAGGTCGCGGAAAGAGCGTCCGTTGGAAAGATGATCGATCAGCGAATCCAAATTGCCATCTTTTTCAAAGAGAGAAGTCAGCTTGGCGCCGTTGAGTTCACCGACTGGCATTTGCGCGGCTTCCGCAAATCGGTCGCAAACGTCGACCAGCTGACCTTCCTGATCCACGGCGAATAGCCAATTGGAGGACTGTTCCTCAAAATCGTTGAGCAGCAGTTTGACCGTTTCCGACCCTTCCTCAATCTCTTTGCGAGAAAGGAGAACCTCGACAAAACCCGCGAAGATTCTGCAATTATTCTCAAACAGCAGATAGGCGTAGACAATCAGCATCACGGTCGCGATCAGGCTGACCAGGTCGCCACGGAACAGCAACCCCAAAGCCAGACAGACAGGTGTCGTGGTCAACCACGCGCGCGTGGCATCCGGCATGCAGCGATAGGTGAGAGCGCCAACCCCCATGACTCCGGCACAAACCGCCATGAGCAAACCGGATTGAATGGGACTAGCGACGCTCAGCAAAGCCGCCGCCGCCGCGCCCCATAGGTTGGCGTTAAAGGCCGCGTTGATGGTTAGCCGCTTTTTCATCCGCAGCAACTCGCTATTGTCGGAAGCGGTCTTGGATCGGCTTCTCAGCATCAATCGATCAACCGCATTGACGGTGTAAATCAGCCACCAAAGACCCAGCAGTGCTGGCGGAATATCCCCAAAATATACGAATGTGAGAATCGTCGCAGCAATAAAATTGCCGATTACACTGCTGGGAATGACGCGGCCATGCTCCAGCAATTGCTCGCGCGTGACCATTTGGCGGTCCGCTTGGGAAAGCTTGCTCAAAGTGTTATCGACGATTGTTAGGCCGGCCATCGCGCGATAGTATAACAAAGCCTGTAACGATGAGTTAAGACCGTGGTTGCAATAGCTTAACCATTGTTTATCAAATTTAACACTTCCCTTCATTGCTTCCTGCTTGCCTAAGTCACCGGACCAAAGCACAAGCAGAACGAAACAATATATATCCTTCATTTTGCGGAGACAAACATGGCCGATCAATTGGAAACCCCACGTCTGGAAACCATGGCGGTGCACGCCGGTACCGAACCCGATCCGGCCACCAACGCGCGGATCACGCCGATTTATCAGACGGCATCCTATGTTTTTGATGATGTCGATCATGCAGCCGATCTGTTCAATCTCGACGCGTTCGGGAATATCTATACGAGAATCATGAACCCGACCAACGGCGCATTGGAAGGCAAAATTGCGGCGATGGAGGGCGGTGTGGGAGCGCTTGCGGTGGCCTCGGGCCATGCCGCGCAGTTGATTGTTTTTCACGTTCTGATGGACCCCGGCGCTCATATCGTCGCAGCCAAGAAACTTTACGGTGGCTCGCTCAACCAGCTGGCCCATTCGGTAAAGAAATTCGGCTGGAATGTCACTTTTGTCGACGCTGACAATATGGACGAGGTCAAGGGCGCGATCACCGATGACACGCGCTGCGTGTTTATCGAGAGCCTCGCCAATCCCGGCGGTGTGGTGCAGGATATTTCTGCCATTGCCGATATCGCCCATGCGGCCGGCATCCCCTTGGTGGTCGACAATACGATGGCTTCGCCGATGCTTTGCCGTCCGATTGAACATGGTGCGGATATTGTCGTGGAAAGCGGTACCAAATTCCTCGGCGGCCATGGCAACAGCATCGCCGGCCTGATCATCGACAGCGGCAAGTTTGACTGGACGAAGAGCCCGAAATACGCGTTTCTGAACCAGCCCAACCCGTCCTACCATGGCAAGGTGTTTACCGATGCCTTTGGCCCAATGGCCTTCATTCTGGCCGCGCGTGCCCTGTCGCTGCGCGATCTGGGACCGGCGCTGGCCCCGCAAAATGCCTTCTATATATTGACCGGCATGGAAACGTTGGCGCTGCGCATGGAGCGGCATTGCGAAAATGCTCTAGCGCTGGCCAAATGGCTGCAAGGCCGCGACGAGGTCAGCTGGGTGTCCTATGCCGGATTGCCCGACAGCGATTATCATGCGCTGGCGCAGAAATATCTCGGCGGCAAGGGCGGCGCGGTGTTTACCTTTGGTCTGAAGGGTGGCTATGATGCGGGCACCAAGCTGGT
This sequence comes from Parasphingorhabdus sp., assembly GCF_039982395.1. GTDB lineage: Bacteria > Pseudomonadota > Alphaproteobacteria > Sphingomonadales > Sphingomonadaceae > Parasphingorhabdus. The sequence goes on along the minus strand of NZ_JBDWYO010000003.1, from coordinate 682,610 downwards.
GTCGGCGGTAAAAATGTTCAGCCATCTGGCCAATATCGGCGACACAAGATCGCTGATCATACACCCGGCTTCGACCACGCATAGCCAATTGTCAGGTGACGAATTGGTTGCTGCGGGTGCTGGACCGGACGTCGTGCGCATCTCCGTCGGCATCGAGCATATCGACGATATTATCGCGGATATGGAACAGGCGCTGGAAACTTTGTAGTGTATCGGATTCCTGCCAAAGCGAAGCTGAGAGATAATCGATGGAATATAATTGGAAAATTTTTGACGGATGTGGTTCGTTCGGTTGTTCGGCGGCATTGTTCACACTGATCGCGCCCATTGTAGCTTACATATTTTGGTACCAATATATCCACTATGATTTTGAGAAAAAGTGTCAGAATGATGTTGGGATTGTCGTTGTGGACAATCAAAATTATCGACTGTTGAGAGAAGAACTAGACAGGTTCCGAAAAAGTTACCCCAAGGCAAAAGAACATCCATATGAGTTTAATCCAAAGGGGTTTGCTTTATCGTACGGCCCAAAAAATCGGATCAAAAACTTTGGAGTAGAACCCTATGACTTTGTGTGGATGCGGGGCGATAAAAATGTAGCCATACTTAAAAACTTCTACATTGATTACCCGACAATTGATTTTAGTGGCGGAGACTTGGACGGTGATTGTGTTGGAAAGTACCCTGAAAAATATGACTTTCTCATTTGATGGAGCGAATCCAGACGTGGTTCGTGTGCGGTGAGGATCGAGTAGATTGATGACTTTATTGCGGATATGCAGCTGGTGGTGGAGTCTTTGTGATGACTGATGGTGATAGCGATTATGTCTATGACGAGGACAGCGGCGAATGGCTGAGCCCCGAAGAGGCTGCGGCCAAAGCAGCGGGACCGGACGTCGTTGATGCGGTTGGCAATCTTCTAGCCGACGGCGACGCGGTGACGCTGATCAAGGACCTCAAAGTCAAGGGCGCGGGGCAGACACTGAAACGCGGGACTTTGATCAAGTCGATCCGCCTGACCGGTGACGCGCAGGAAATTGATTGCAAGCATGACGGGATCAAAGGTCTCGTCCTACGAGCAGAATTTGTGAAAAAGCGGTCCTGAGCCATTCTCCCTGTTGCAGTGCAGCAGCAATGATATTAGGCAGTCGCCTCTTTTCCTTGAGATAGGACTCCCCATGACCAAACTTTCAGCCGCGATCGGCCGTATCCAACCTTCCGCTACCATGGCCATGTCAGGCCGGGTCACCGAGCTGAAAGCAAAGGGTATTGATGTCATTGGCCTGTCCGCCGGGGAACCCGATTTTGACACGCCGGATTTCGTCAAGGATGCCGCGATCAAGGCGATCCGTGATGGCGAAACCAACTATACGCCGGTCGATGGCACGATGGCGCTGAAGGAAGCGATTGTCGCCAAGTTCGCGCGCGACAACGACCTGACCTATACGCCCAAGCAGGTCTCGGTGAACAGCGGCGGCAAACAGTCTTTGTTTAACGCGCTTGTGGCGACGCTTGATCCCGGCGATGAAGTGATCATCCCCGCGCCTTATTGGGTCAGCTATCCCGACATCGTCAATTTCGCGGGCGGCACCCCGGTCACGATCGGCGCCGGTGCCGAGCAAAATTACAAGATCACGCCCGAACAGCTGGAAGCGGCGATCACGCCCAAAACCAAATGGCTGATCCTGAACTCGCCGTCCAACCCGACCGGTGCTGCGTATAGCGCGGACGAACTCAAGGCTCTGGGTGCGGTGATATTGCCGCATCAGAACATGATGGTGATGACCGACGATATGTACGAGCATATCTGGTATGCCGATTTTCCCTTCACGACCATCGCGCAGGTCTGCCCCGAACTATATGACCGGACGCTGACAGTGAATGGCTGTTCCAAGGCTTATGCGATGACCGGCTGGCGCATTGGCTATGCTGGCGGCCCGGAATGGTTGATCGGGGCGATGCGCAAGCTGCAGTCGCAATCGACTTCAAACCCTTGCTCGATTTCGCAAGCCGCTGCTGTGGCCGCCCTCAATGGCCCGCAGGATTTTTTGGTCGAGCGCAACACCGCATTCGAAAAGCGCCGCGATCTGGTCGTGTCCATGATCAACGATACGCCGGGGCTAAGCTGCCCGACACCGGAAGGCGCCTTCTACGTCTATCCTGATGCCAGCGGGTTGATGGGCAAAACGACCCCGAAGGGCGCGGTGATCGAGAGTGACGAAGATCTGATCACCTATTTTCTGGATGAAGCGCAGGTAGCGGCGGTGCACGGCGCCGCCTTTGGTCTCTCGCCCGCATTCCGGATCAGCTATGCCACATCGGAAGAAATATTGACCGAGGCCTGCACCCGCATCCAACGGGCCTGCGCGGCGTTGACTTAAAACCTCAGTCGCCGGGCGCGGGCATCCGCCCGCTTGGCTTTCGCGCCAATAAGGCGCGGCGGCCGGTTGGCCTTGCTTCGCTGCGCTCGGTGAGAAACTAACCAAGATTGGGAGCGCCAAACCGACGCGAAGCGGAGGCAAGCGCGACCGCGCGTCGGGCGATAGCCCGCCCCGTCGGAGGCGTTCGCGCAGCGAACTGCCGCGAGACAAAGAAAACCCGGCGATTGAGATATTATGAACAAATCCCCATTCCGATAGAAAATCTAAACGCGGGCAAACTGAATATGATCTTGTGATCAGGTTCACAGCGGTGACAGGAAGACTATCTTAAAGGCTGTAACCAACAGGCGGGATGTTTCGAACAACCAGATAACCCCCAAGGAACAGACGATGATGAAAATCTTCAAATCCGATTTGACCTACAGCCTCGGCGGCGGCTTTCTTGCCGGTGCATTGGTTCTATTCTGTATGCAACCCGCTGAGCAGCGCGGTGACCTGGGTGAGAGCCTGTCTTCGACCGTCAGCGCCGCTTCGCAGATATTGGGCTAGGCCGCTATGGGACCATTTCTTTCTCGCACGATTATGTTTGGTGTCAGCGTTGCCTGTTTTGGCGCTGTGTGGGGTGGTATGCAAACCGCTCTGCCCGACGGTCAGGCTTCTGCCATCCCTTTGATCGGAGAGGCTCATGCTGCCGAGAAGGCGACGATCATCCCGATGCCGCGCGTCAGAGCAGGCGAGAAGGGCAAGCGGGCCGTTGCGATTTTTGCCGGTGGCTGTTTCTGGGGCGTCGAAGGCGTTTTTGAGCATACCAAGGGCGTGATCAGCGCTTCATCCGGCTATCATGGCGGCACCAAGCGTAGCGCAACCTATAAGCTGGTGAGCGCAGGCATGACCAGTCATGCCGAAGCGGTGCGGGTGGTCTATGACCCGAGTCAGGTCAGCTATGGCCGGCTGATGCAGATATTTTTTTCGGTGATTGCCGATCCGACGATGCTTAACGCCCAAGGCCCGGATCGCGGCAAACATTATCGCAGTGCGCTGGTGCCAACCAATGCCGGGCAAGCGAAAGCCGCCCGTGCCTATATCGCGCAGCTGGAAAAAGGGCGCTATTGGCGGCGGCCGATTGTGACAAAGGTAGAAGCCTATAAAGCCTTTTACCGAGCGGAGACCTATCATCAGGATTTCATGCAAAAAAACCCACGGCAAGGTTATATCGTGCGTTGGGACAAACCCAAGATTGCCAATCTGAAGCGCTATTTTCCGAAACGGTATCGCGCCAAGCCGGTCAGTTGATTTTCTGGTTCGTGTTTAACGAGGTGTTAGTCTTGCCCTGCTAAGAAGGGGTCATGGTCAACCAAGAATTCGAAATTCTGATCGCATGTGCAGCCCTGATTGTGGGCCTTGCAATGCTATGGATGGCACGCAGCCAGCCCGACTGAACGAACTGACTGCTGCCGACCCGCATTAGAAGCTTAGTTTGAAACCGGCTGTGGCCTGCCACCGCCAAGCATCAGTGGTGCCGAGTCTCGTGGTTTCCCCATTCAATACTTGATCACCCGAACTGGGGTTGATGATCTGCCCGATGTCCGAAACATAGCTGGCATCGGCGCCAATGGTGAACTTCAGGTCTCGAGAGACGTCGAACTCCAGACCGGCGGCTACCGTTCCGGCAAAGCTGGTACCCGAATCATCTTCCGCAAACGTCAGTGTGAAATTTTGGTCCGCAGGAGGACATAGAGCACACATGTTCCACTCCGTCGCATCCATGTCGGTTTCACGATAATAGAGACCACCAGCTACTGACCCTGTGGCGGACACGCCTTCGGCGACGGGAAGGCGGCCGTTCAATATGCCACCCAGCCCGAATAATCTGTCCTGGACGGTTTGATCTCTACCCTGTGTTATCGGCGTACCGAATACATTGGCATTGGTCTCGCCTCTGAAACTGCGGTCCATGAACAGCGCGTTGATGAATAATGTGGCGGTGGAGGCAAACCCTCCTTCGGAAGCGATCGATGTTGTGACCGAGAATTTTACCTCATGTAGATTGAAATCGGCTTCGTTAAAGCCACTCAAGCCCCGATTGCCGATATTGAGCCCCGTCGAGCCGCTAGGCGATAGTCCACCATAGACATTGCCGACATCAATCGCGCCGCCTGCCGGTATATCAAAGTCTTTCCGCGCATCCCCTTCACTATAGCCGTAGTGAAATCCGCCTTTAAGGGCGTCTGTAAGCTCAAAATGAATTCCGGCAGATATGCCGGAGCTGTCGAATTGTGTCGGTGCTGTATCGGCGAAGGTTTCCGTGCCGGGGCCGGTGGATTGAAAGCCCGTACCCACCGTAGCATCACCGAATGTCAGAGACCCAAAGCCAGCTGAAACATATGTTCCCATATTGGATTCTACGACCAAGTCAGGGTTCGGGGTAGATGTCTCTGTCACGGGAATTTTCGCGGTGTTATCGCTTCTAAAGGGCCCGCGAACCTCGTATTCGGCAGAGGTATCTACCGGCTGGCCGCTATCATCAAGAGCAAGTTTCTCCCTATATGTGGTCGCATCTTTTATCGAATATTCATTGCCTACCGGTTTGGGTTCCCTCTCGATCATCGCCAATTCACTTGCCGTAGGAGGACATTTGAGTTGGGATGGGAATATCGCCCCTTCGATCGCAGGATCCAGTTTTTTCAACTGATTGATGGCGTCTGCTTCGTCCAGATCAGGGTCGTTGGTGAGCAGACGTTCACGTAAATCTCTGCGGATCGCGTCGAGTTCACGCAATTGCGCGAAGTGATATTCGTAGCGTTGCCGGTAAGCGGTAGCTTCTTCTTCGCTTGTTGCGGTTCTGCATGCCTCTACCAAAGAATCCAGATCGGCACGCACGTCGGATGCCCGGGGCAAGCGGCGGGCGTTGTAGACCTGATCGGGCAGGGCCTGGACGGCGAGATCCGGGTCGGGCGTTGCGGTGCTTGTGTCGGCGTTGCAGTTCAGCGCATCTGGCGCCTGGAGAATCTCGATCCGTTGCAGATCGGATGCTGTCAATCTTTCTCCATTGGGAGTGATCCATGGAATGCCGTCGGCAAAATGCTGCGGTATTTGATCGAATCTGCCTCGATATTCATCTTTCAATCCCCGCACATTCATCGGGCTGATGACGCCGGGCGTTGCGTTTCGACCAAATGCAGGGTCACCTCTGTTGATCACACAAAGGCGGTTGATATCCTCAATCCGTTTTAAATTTCCTTCAAAGCCTTCCTCTCCAAGGGCCGAAACCGGAATTGCCGTTTGCTTGATTGAGGTTTCCCGCGCTTGTGCCGACATTGCAGTGCCGGCCAGCAATATCGATACAGCTAGTTGAATGCGTTTCATATTTCACTCCCTGATGTTCCAACTTTGACCCTTGGAAATCGGGATATGGACTGAGCAATTATGACGCATCATGCATTTGTATTACATGTCGTTACAGTCTCGGTTCTTGGGGGCTAGCGGCCGAAGACCTTACGAAGAAGATCGGTTTGTCTATTGGAACCGGTCTTTTCCAGTACGCGTTGCATGTGGACCCGGGCTGTGTTGACGGCAATATTATGCGCCGCAGCATGTTCCGGCACAGAGAGTCCGCCTACAATACTATCGAGCATTTTGATTTCAGCTGGCGTCAGGTTGTGGGCCGTTCCAAATGCGTCAAAATCGATAATTTGGTTTTCGCTGGACTGACGAATGCGGCTCGTGATGTCGTCCAATATTTCCGGCTCCAGGTTCGCCAAAATCTCTTCCATCCGCTCCGCCCAAACGGGCTCAGAGCTGAGCTTGACGCCATCCCCGCGAAATTGGTTGAGAAATGGGCGGATGAAATCAAGCTGCTCAGCTTGCGCTTTTGAATTGTCATCCTGATCCGTCATGATCGACACTCTATCATTTTTGGCTCAAATATCATAGAAGGATGCATATGGATGCGGTTGCCACAAGATATCCCACGATTGCGGGAAGCGATATTGATCTCCGCTTGTTGCAGCTAGAGGCACAGGAAATTGCCAAATCCATCGGTTCGCAAATCGCACCCTTGGCCAAGTCTATCTCTGATTTTCAGGCGCGGATCGAAAATCGATTCATCAAGGTGGCTCTTCTAAGAGCATTGAAGCCGGCCTTTGACAGCGCCTCTGATCCTTCCGAAATCGCTCGCTTATTGTCGGATTATCGAACGGCAACCGCGCGCGGCCGATACGGCATTTTCACTCCCGTCATGCAGTCGCCGCCGGACACGCAGCTTTTGTTCGATCCGGCTTCTCCGGTTACCGAAGACTATGCCGATGCGAACTGGCCAGAGGGTCGATCGGATGAACCCATATTATTCTATGTGCCAGGCGGCGGTTTCATTTTGCCGCCTTCGCCGAAGCAGGTGACGCTGGCATTTCGTCTAGCGGAACATTGTGGCTGCGAGGCCGTCATTGGTAAGCACCGTTTGGCACCGGAATATCCTTTTCCCATTCCTGCAAATGATCTGGTCGACCAATATGCTACAATGCTAAAATCAGGAACTTCGGCCAACCAGATTATTCTTGCTGGTGATAGTGCGGGGGCAACGTTGATCATGGCAATGCTGTTGGAACTGCGCAAGCGGGGGCTCCCGATGCCCTCCAGCGCCATACTTTTCTCGCCATGGGGTGATCTAGCGATGCGCGGGTGGTCCTATATCTCCAAAAGTATGAGCGGCAGTAGCCCGTTCCGAATGGAAACCGCAGCTTTTAGTGCGAAGCTCTATCTTGGGGATGTCTTGCCGACGGATCCGCGTGCGTCACCAGTCTATGCAGACTTGCGGGGCTTTCCGCCCCTCGCCATACATTGCAGCCGACATGACATGCACTTTGACGATGCCGTAATGCTGGCCGAAAAAGCGCATGATGCGGGCGTGTCTGTGCGAATGAACTATTGGGACAGCCCACGACATCATCTGGAACGTTTTGGTTCCAAAGATGCCGAGAAAAGTTTTAAGCTAGTCGCAGAATTCATCAATGCGCGGTTAAAGCACATTGATTGAACATATTATTTCGGGCTGAGTACCATCAACATCTGACGGCCTTCCAGTTTCGGATAGGCCTCGACCTTCGCGGTTTCTTTCATGTCTTCCTGCACCCGCACAAGCAAAGCCATGCCGAGTTGCTGGTGCGACATTTCGCGACCACGGAAGCGAAGGGTCACCTTCACCTTGTCACCATTGTCGATGAACTTGTTCACATTGCGCATTTTGACGTCATAATCATGATTGTCGATATTCGGACGCATCTTGATTTCTTTGACGTCTTGAACCTTTTGCGTTTTCCGCGCGGCATTGGCCTTTTTCTGGGCCTCATATTTAAATTTGCCGACGTCGAGATATTTCGCAACCGGTGGTTGTGCGTTTGGAGAGACTTCGACGAGGTCGAGACCAACTTCTGCTGCACGCTCGATCGCTTCGCGCGTATTCATCACGCCAAGGTTCTCGCCCTTGTCGTCGATGACCCTTACGGTATCGGAATTGATCAGATCGTTGAATCGCGGGCCGCCTTTGACGGGCGGCGTGGGACGGCGAGGTGGTGCAGCTATGTTAAATACTCCTGAGTGTTTGTCTATGCTGGCTCATTAGCCGCAAAGCTTGCGCGAATAAAGCCTTGTTGATGGCGAAACGGATATTAGCCCTGCAAGCCGTTGTTTCGATGCAACAGCTTCCCAAGGTATATCGTCATTCTGTTGCGGGTTTCAAGTCCGGGGCAAGCGCCTCTTTCTGCAACATATCCACCACTTCGTCGAGTGTCAGAAACTCTTGTTCCTTCTGTCCAAGACGGCGTAGTGCAACTTTGCCTTCCTCGGCCTCGCGCATGCCAACCACCAGGATGTTCGGTGTTTTACCGACGCTATGCTCGCGCACCTTATAGTTGATCTTCTCGTTGCGCAGATCGGCCTCGACCCGAATGCCGGCGGCTTTCAGTTTTTCGACCACTTGCTCCGCATAGGGATTGGCATCGGTAACGATGGTCGCGACAACGGCCTGCGTCGGTGCCAGCCAGAGCGGCATTTTCCCGGCAAAATGTTCAATCAATATGCCGATGAAGCGCTCGTAGCTGCCAAAGATCGCGCGGTGGAGCATGACCGGGCGATGGCGATCGCCATCTTCTCCGACATAGCTCGCGTCCAGACGTTCGGGCAGCACGCGATCCGACTGGATCGTGCCGACCTGCCACGTCCGGCCAATCGCATCGGTCAAATGCCATTCGAGCTTGGGTGCATAGAACGCGCCTTCACCCGGCAATTCTTCCCAACCATATTCTTCGGTGGCCATGCCTGCGTCGATGACAGCCTGACGCAATTCTGCTTCGGCTTTGTCCCAATCTGCGTCGGATCCGAAGCGATTCTCGGGGCGCAGGGCCAGTTTGATGGAAAAGCCCTCAAAGCCCATTTCCTTATAGACACGGTCGGCCAATGCACAGAACGCCTGCACTTCTTCGACAATCTGGTCTTCGCGGCAGAATATATGGGCGTCATCCTGGGTGAACTGACGCACGCGCATCAATCCATGCAGTGCGCCATGGGGTTCGTTGCGATGACAGCAGCCATGTTCGAACAAGCGCAACGGCAGGTCACGATAGCTTTTGATTCCCTGACGGAAGACCAGAACATGGGCCGGGCAGTTCATCGGCTTGATCGCCATCATGTCTGCGGTTCCCGTGACGACCGGGCCCTCGCTTTCGGCATCCGGCACCTCGTCGGGGACAGCAAACATATTTTCGCTATATTTCCCCCAGTGGCCGGATTGTTCCCATTGGCGGACATCCATCAACTGCGGCGTTTTAATCTCGTCATAGCCGGCGCCGTCGATGGCCCGGCGCATATAGGCTTCGAGTTCGCGCCAGATGACAAAGCCCTTTGCATGCCAGAAGATGCTGCCCTGCGCTTCGGACTGGATATGGAATAGATCCATTTCCTGACCCAGCTTGCGATGGTCCCGTTTGCCCGCTTCTTCGAGGCGCATGAGATGGGCATTCAGCTGTTTCTTGTTGAGCCAGCCGGTGCCGTAGATCCGCGAAAGTTGAGGATTGCGTTGATCGCCGCGCCAGTAAGCGCCCGACACGCGCATCAATTTGAACGCCTTGGGATCAAGCTTGCCGGTCGAAGCCAGATGCGGACCGCGGCACATGTCCATCCAGTCGTCACCCGACCAATATACGGTAATCTCGTCGCCTTCGGGAAGCTCGGCCGCCCATTCGGCCTTGAAAGCCTCTCCGTCTTTTTCCCAGCGTGCGATCAGGTCATCCCGTTCCCAGACTTCGCGGCGCAGTGGCTTGTCGGCAGCGATGATCCGCTTCATTTCCTCTTCGATCTTCGGCAGGTCTTCGTCGGTGAACGGGTCGCCGGCGGGTGCGAAGTCATAATAGAAACCGTCGTCGGTCGACGGGCCGAAGGTGATCTGCGTACCGGGGAATATATTCTGCACCGCCTCTGCTAGCACATGGGCATAGTCATGCCGCGCCAGCTCCAGCGCTTCTTCCTCATCACGAGAGGTGATCAGGGCGAGTTCGGTGTCTTGTTCCAGCGGCCGCATGATATCACGCACTTCGCCTTCGATCCGCGCCGCTAGCGCCGCTTTCGCAAGGCCTGGCCCGATATCGGCGGCAATCTGTGCGGGGGTAGTGCCCATGGCCACTTCACGCGCACTGCCGTCGGGAAGGGTGATTTTAATCATCTTGGTCATGGGTTCAGGTCATTTCAAAATTAGTCAAAGTTAGTGCCAAGGACAGCATGAATTCTGCCATCACCAGCGTAGATTGGACTTAGTCTTTTGGGGATTCAAGTCAACCAAATCAGATAGCGTGAGGGATATCAGAGGAAGGTTTCCTGTGCATTATGTCATGCTTCCTTGACATTGTCTTGCGAATCGACGATATATGTCAAGGAAGCATGACATAATGTCGATGTAACTTGATGGAGAATGATCATGAAAATGAAGAGATGCTCGGGACGGGCGATGACGCCCAACGAAAATATCGCCATGTGGGCTGCGCTCGCAATCTTGTTTCTGAGTGCATTATGAACAGCGAAAAGCCTTCTCGGCGAATAGGGCCAATGCTCTACCGGGTTTTCAAACTCGATTGGGTGTTCGGGGCTCTGTTGATCATCAGCGGGATCACCCTGATAGTTGAAAATTTTGACCCCGAACCGATGATCACCGTTGACCCCATGGTGAAAATCGCAATTTTGGCTGGATTGACCTTGTTCGTGGCATTGGTCGTGACCTATTTCTCGGCTCTGGACCGGCGGCATGCCGAGGATTATTTTTTCCAGTTGATGTCTAGCGGCGCCATTGTGGGCATTGTGACCACGATGTTTGTCCATATCATCTGGGACTTTATCTACGGTCCACTGCGCGGCGACGATTTGATGGCGATCATGATGGCCGGCTGGAGTATGGGATATTTCTTCTATCGCATAAGGGGGCTGAACCCATGAACAAGGTGCCTGCTTACATGAAACGCTATATCATCAGAATGGCAATGTCCCTCGCACTATACATGGTTATTCTATTGGCCGGGTTGAGTTGGATGAACAGTGGTAATCCTCCGGGCAGTCCAATGGCAGCCGCTTTGGCCATCCTGACCGCGCTGCCGATATTGTGTGTATTCTGGGCCATATTCCGCCTGCTGGTGGAAATTGAAGACGAATATCAGCGCCTGTTGATGACCAAGCAGATTGTGATCGGGACAGCGGTCACTCTGATGATTGTGACGATCTGGCAATTTCTCAATGTCTACAATGTGCTTGGGCAAGGGCCGCAATGGATTGGCGCAATCTGGCTGGCCATGTTTGGTTTGGCCGGCGGACTGGTCCGGTGGAAAGCATGAAGAACCGTCTAAAAGTGTTGCGCGCCGAGCGTGACTGGTCGCAGGCAGATCTGGCGGAACGGCTCAAAGTTTCAAGGCAAAGCGTCAACGCGATTGAAACGGGCAAATATGATCCGTCCTTGCCGCTTGCCTTCAAGATTGCTGATCTGTTCGAGATGACGATCGAAGATGTTTTTCTCAAAGACTAGAGTGGCAATTGGAGAACGACATGAAATCCTCGATTATCATCTCCGCTTTCATGGCTGCGGCGAAGATGGATGCATTCTACAAAACTGCTTATGCTAATGCAGGAGAGGCTCATTTGAAGCGGATCAACAACAGCGGCCATTTCATCATGCTCGATTAGCCAGAGCGCTTTGCGGCTGCAGTTGAGGCGTTTCTGTCTAAGTAACGGCTCGGCCTTTGGCACGTGCAAAGCGGCATGACTTCTTCTACGGTCATGATATGGCCAATGAATTTTCCGCATGGCATATTGACCAAGATAACGCTTTGAAACGTCGGGTGCGCATAGAGGCCATAGGCACGACATTTGCGCTCTACGAGCGACAATGGCGCAGCGAAGTCTATTATTTCGGCGATTTGGTCTACCGCGGCAAAGAGGGCGCAAGCCATGTGTTCGGCCTGGAAGATGGCATCCGATCCCGCCCACATTGGAAACTGGTTATTGATGGCGAGATTCCTAGCGGGTTAGCGGCGTTGCTTCCTGCGACGAAACAACCGTTGCTATCCAATATCGGCATGTTGATTATCGGGTTCTTATGTTTGGCAATTGTCTATTTTGCCGCAGCGGCATAAAGCGCAGGCCATGGAAGATGAAATATTATATCTCGATCGCCCCGGTGGTGCCGCGCTCGCCTATTGTTACACTCCGGCCAAGGCGGATGTGAAAGGCAGCACTCTGGTGTTCCTGCCCGGTTATATGTCGGACATGGAAGGTGGCAAGGCGCTCGCTGTCGATGCGTGGGCCAAGGAACAGGGCAGGGCCATGCTTCGCCTCGACTATTCCGGTTGCGGGGCGAGCGGCGGTGACTTTGAAGATCAAAGCCTGATTGACTGGCGTGAGGACGTATTGCTTCTGATCGACAAGGTGACATCAGGTTCGATCACCCTGATCGGTTCCTCCATGGGGGGATGGCTAATGCTATTGGTGGCGCTATCGCGGCCGATGCGCGTGAAAAATCTTGTCGGCATTGCTGCGGCGCCGGACTTTACCGACTGGGGTTTTACGCAGGATCAGAAAATGTCGATTTTGCGCGATGGCAAGCTGGAAGAAGCCAGCGAATATTCTGATGATCCCTATGTCACCACTCAGAAGTTCTGGCGGTCTGGTGATGCCAATCGTTTGCTGCACAAAGAGATTGCTTTTGATGGCGCTGTGCGGCTGCTCCATGGGCAAAAAGACGCCGATGTGCCTTGGGAATATAGCCTCGAGACCGCGAAGAAAATTCGTTCAGATGATGTGCAGGTCCATTTGGTAAAAGACGGCGATCACCGGCTTTCCCGCGATCAGGATATCGCCTTGCTCATCGATACGCTGTCGCAATTGGGATGACCGTTGGTCTCATGAACACCAGCCTTTAACGGATATTCTTTCCATGATTTCGTCGCTAATCCTGCCTCTGTTAATGCAATCGGCAAATCCATTTGGTTCGCCGATTGACCCTGTGCTGCGGCCATCCGAGGCAAAACGGCAAGAGTCGGTCAATCCACCACCACCGCCGGTTATGAAAGCGAAGACGCCGATGGATGCCCGATTGGAGCAATGTCTGGATCAGGCGGCAGATGATCCGGGCAAGGGGTTGCTGGCGGCCAACAAATGGCAAATAGAAGGAGGCGGATATCTGGCCCGCAATTGCCTCGGTTTTGCTTATGCAGAACTGAGCGACTGGGCGAAAGCAGCGGCTGAATTCGTCCGGGCGGCGGAAGGCGCAGAATCTACCAGCGACGAACGCGCCGCTATTTTCTGGTCGCAGGCCGGCAATGCGGCATTTGCCAGCGGTGACAATCCGGCTGCGTTGACCTATCTTGGGAACGCGCTGGCGCAAAACAGTCTGGATGGGCTCCTGAAAGGAGAAGTCCATCTTGATATCGCGCGCGTGTCGGTGGCCTTGAATCAATATGACGAAGCGAAGAAACAATTTGCCTTTGTTCATCAACTGGTTCCGCAGGACCCGCTCGGTTGGTTGTTGTCTGCCACTCTGGCGCGGCGAATGGGTGATCTGGCATCGGCCAAATCGGATATCGCCGAAGCCGTAAAGCTTGCTGGTTCTGATCCAGCGATCGCGCTCGAAGCCGGAAATATCGCTTATGAAGCCGGCGATGTGTTGAATGCCAAAAGCAATTGGGAACAGGCCGTTAAGTTGGGCACCGACAGCCCTTCGGCCAAAGTTGCAAAGGGGTATCTCTCGCAATTGGTGACCAGTGTCGAGGAGTGAGCTTCTCCACTTTATCTTGGGTGCCTTACTGCCGAACTGACATCCGGTAGAATTCGATTTTACTGACGCCCGACTGGAAAAATGGGACGCTGGCTTTATATTCCTCGGTCGCCTGAACCCTAGAAAATCCGTCGAGATCATCCCATTCGACAAAAGTGAGCTGTGCCGGGGCTGGTTCCGAAGCATCATTGGATTCTAGCTGCGGATTATACATCTTGTAGATGAAGCGACCACCAGCGCGTGCGACCGCTGGTTCAATACCGCTGAGATATTTTTCATATCCATCGGGATCTTCGTCTTTTTTCCAAGCTACGACCAATGTGTAACTCTTCTCGGGATCGAATTTTATGGCCAGGTCTTCCGTCGTCTCGGCGCTAAAGATTTTCAGTTCGTTCCAGATATCTGGTCGGGTGGCCTTGACCGCCTCCCAGTCCGGGTTGGCAGCCAATCCATCGGCAGATTGCTTGTCGGGATAGGAAAAGAACAGCACGCCAGTGGGTTTATAGTCGCTGATAATCGCGCTAACGACGCTAAGCGAGGTTTCCTGCCTCAAGCCATATTGTGCACCCAGTGGGTAACCGGTTCTATAATAGTTCAAGCGCGCTTTTACAGCTTCTTCCGAGGTTTTTGCTTCGGAAATTGTGACGGATAGATATTGCCCTTTTTTCAGGTTGAGCTGCGCTGCACCTGTGGATGTTGTTTGCGCAAGGCCGGTTGATTTCTGGGCGGTTGCGCAACTGGCGGCGGATAATGCGATCGCTGCTATGGCGAAAATTTTGACGGCTGAAGCTGGGGCGGACATGGAGGAATATCTTTCTAACTGCACTGGATGATCGGTCATCGCACCACTTTAGGCTCCCAAAATCTATTTTGTGGATGTAAGTTGATCATATTTGGTGCAATAATGCACCAATGGACAATTGGGATGACTATCGCTTTATTCTGGCTCTGGATCGGGCAGGGACTGTCCGTGGAGCAGCTTTGCAATTGGGCGTGACTCATTCGACGGTGTCCCGGCGGCTTGCGGTGATCAACCGGCGCTATGCAAGGCCGGTGATGGAGCGCATCGCTGGTGGCTATCAGAAAACCGAGTTTGGCAATCGGTTGATAAAGGCGGCCGAGCAAATGGAAGCGATCAATTTTTCTGCCGATCGCCAACATCGTGCAGCGGAAACCGAATTGTCAGGCCCGATAACCCTTTCAATCCCTGATGTTCTAGGGCAATATTTGTTGCTCGATGATCTGACCAAATTTTGCGCAACTTATCCTGATATCGAGCTGTCTATCCAAAGCAGTTACCAGTTCGCCGATTTGGATCGATCAGAAGCGGATGTCGTGGTGCGCGGAACCAACAAACCGCCGGAGCATTTTGTGGGACGCCGCCTGTTTCCTTATGCGCTGAGCTTTTATTGCAAATCTGACTATTTTGAACAGACACGCCCCGAAAATTATCAGTGGATCACCGGCTTGCCGGCCAGCCAACCAGGGGACTGGATTGCGGATAGTCCCTATCCGGATGTGCCGATCGGGCTGATGAGCGATGATATCAGCTTCCACTATCAAGCCGCGGTTGCGGGGCATGGAATGATACGAACCGCTTGCTATATATGTGATCCGGACCCGCGGCTAATTCGCGTGCCAAATGCAATGCCTCCCATTCCTGTTGCGGACCTTTGGGTGTTAACCCATCCGGATTTAAGAGAGACACCGCGCATCAAATTGCTGATGCGGTTTCTGGTGTCGGCCTTGAAATCTCGGAAAAACCTCGTTGAAGGTCGACTCAATCCAGATAGAAGTTCACCGTCGTGACCACACGCACTTTCTTATAAGGCGTGTCCGTCACGCCATATCCGCCGCCATCGCCATCGCGGCTGTTGATGCTGAAATAGCCTTGGGTCGCGGATTTGATGCCGCCGACATCCGTGCCACTGTCTTCGGCAAATTGTTCGGCGGATTTGCGGGCGTCCTTGGTGGCGGCGGCCACCATTTCGGGTTTGATCTCGTCCAGCTTGGTGAACGTGTAACTCATCCCCGATCCGTCTTCGAGCACCACGCCGCGGCGAACGAGATCGAACTGCCGTGCGACGGCGGCCTGGGCCTTGTCGATATCGTCTGTGCGCAGGCTGAGCCGTTGACGGATCGTATATTGGGGAATGCCGTTTGAACTATATTGATTCACATTGGCGCCGGTCGGTTTGAGGGCATCCGCCTTGAATCCAAGCTCTTTGAAAAATGTAGTGATGGCGCTGGTGTCACGGTCGATATCCGCCTGCGCGCTTTGCAAATCGCTGGACTGCGCGCTGTACGCGATCGTCCAGGTAGCAAGATCAGCGGTCACTTCGCGTTCGGCCAGCCCTCGCACGGTGACACTGCGGTCCGCCATTTTGGCGCGCAGCAGGCCATCGCCTAACAAATAGCCACCTACAATCAGGCCAATTGTCAGCATGCCGGCACTTGCCAGCCAGATCTTGTTCTTATTCTCGATAAATTTCTCGCTCATCGCTCTTTCCCTCGGTTCAAAAGCCGCTTAGGCTATTTCAGATGACCCGGTTCGGCATTGCTATGCTTGCGATGAACCGTTTCTGAATGTCGATGAATGGAGATTGGCTTTGACCATAAAATATCTGCACACCATGCTTAGGGTCAGCGATCCCGACGCGACCGTTGCTTTTTTCGGGCTTCTGGGGCTGGAAGAAGTGCGGCGCTACGACAGCGAACAGGGGCGCTTCACGCTGATCTTCCTTGCTGGTCCCGGGCAGAAAGATGTCGCCGAAGTCGAATTGACCTACAATTGGCCATCGGAAGACGGCAGCCCAGCGGAACAATATGACGGTGGCCGCAATTTCGGACATCTCGCTTATGCCGTCGATGACATATATGCATTGTGCCAGACGCTGATGGATGCCGGAGTCACGATCAATCGTCCGCCGCGCGATGGCCATATGGCGTTCGTGCGATCGCCCGATAATATTTCTGTGGAGCTGCTGCAGTCAGGCAAGAGCCTTCCGGTTCAGGAGCCTTGGGCGAGCATGGAGAATATCGGCGAGTGGTAAGCAACCGATAGCCTTCAGGCGGAGGCTGTGCCGGTTGGTTTAACCGGTTTTGCAGCCGATATATCGACCCAGACAATCTGGTTGCGGCCATTATGTTTCGCGTCATAGAGCCGCCGGTCCGCGGTTGCCATTACGCTGCGCAACGCTGCGCGTTTGGATATCGCCGAGACACCGACCGAGAAGGTCACCGGTTCTTGTATTTCCGGAACTTGATCGTGCACGGTCTTGATCAATGTCTCGCAGATCTCGGTTAACGCATTGACCGGGTAGTTTTTACGCTTTTCACCACGGTCATTGCGCATCAACAAAGTGAACTCTTCTCCGCCAATCCGGGCCGCAAAATGGTCGGTTGCGTCAAGCTCTTTGCCGACAACCCGCAAGACTTCATCGCCAATCTCGTGACCGTAGCGATCATTGACCCGTTTGAAAAAATCAATGTCGAAAAGGGCGAGGTGGCTATAGCGATACTCGCGCTGGTTGCGCTTGAACTCTCGTTCAAAAGACCGGCGATTGTTCATCGCGGTCAGTCCGTCCGTATCTGCGAGCAATGTCAATTCAACCTGATCGCGCAGCGTGCTTTCGTGCCGCCGCCGCAGCCGAAGAATGCGATTGGCAACGCCCAGTGCGAGAATGATGGTCTCCAGCACCAGTGCGAAATAGAGACCATAGTCGAGCACCGGCCAACCGATATACAGGTCCATACCCCGGGCTATCCGGTCCAGCCCCAAAAGAATGATCGGCGACCAACCGGCAATTTGAAACCAGATTGCCCGGCTACCCCGGCGCAACGCGTGTGCCATTGCATAGATTACCACTAGAAAAATCGGCACAAACGATGCGTGGTAATAGTTTCTGGCGTCCATGCTGTAACCATCGTCGAGGCGCACAACGAGCGCCGTGACGATGACAGGAAGGATCGATGAAAGGAAGATGACAGTTTGCAGCCAACCTGCAATTTTCCCGCGTTCAACGAAGCGCAGGAGAAAAATACCGCTGGCCGCGATGCCGATGGCGAGCGTCCAGTAGTTGAACACCATTTTTGCGGAGAGACTGGTTTCCGGGAGGGCAATGAAGATTAGACCGGACGAACTGAACGTATAGCCAACGGTCGCGAAAATCATCAGGCTGTGCCACAGCATGAAATCGTATCGCAAGGCTCCGTAGAAGAACCAGTTGTAGATCAGCGGCATGATCGCCATCCCGCAGAGGACGGCAAACATTACGGATAGCGGAAGCTTCAAATCATCCCATTTTTCTTTTGATGCCAGTTGGATCAGCGATATGGAACTGGCGACCTTGGGTTCGTCAATTGTGACATAGACCTTTTGGATGCGGTTGCGGATTTCAGGATCCTCTGTGCCGGGAATGGCCAGTCCATATTGGCCTTTCGGTCGCCAATTCTCCGTTACCGCTTGCTCTGAAAAATTCGCAGACATGATGGAGCCATCGTCAAGAACAGCATGAACCTGCATTGTGGTCAGACCATTATTGTCGCCCTGGACTTCGACGATACCGGCGGGAATTGTTGCGGCCTCAAAGGGAATCTCTACCCAGACTCGGGGGCCTTCCACCGCATATTTATTCTCGGAACAATCAAAGGCTTTGCCGGTTTGCAGCACCGTTGCGAGGGTCGCTGTTTTCGCACTGCTTTGCGTGCACAGCTGGTCCGACATCGGGACGTCAGCGTGAACAGGGGAGCACAGGCAGAAAAATGCCAAGAAGGCGACAATGAGACGCAAATGAATCCCCTTCCAAAAATCATTGCTGCGGAAGGTCATGTGAGTAGGGCAAATTCGTTATTTTGCGGTTAACCATCGACAGGTTTAAATTTGCAGCCTAATTTGCTGTCTATGCTTGAAATCATCCGAATTCCCGTATTGTCCGACAATTATGTCTGGCTCGTCCATGAACCCCAATCGAAAGAGACCATGGTTGTTGACCCGGCCGTGGCGGAACCGGTGCTCGCCGAGGCTGAAAAACGCGGCTGGACCATCACCCAGATATGGAACACCCATTGGCACCCCGATCACACCGGCGGCAATGCCGAGATCAAGGCGGCGACCGGTTGCCATATCACGGGCCCGGAAGCGGAGCAGGAACGCATTCCCACGCTCGACACCTTGGTAAAACAAGGAGACACGGTCAAACTGGGCGATGTTACCGCCGAGGTCATCGACGTCCCGGCCCATACCGCTGGCCATATCGCTTTCCACATTGCATCCGATAGCGCCGCATTCGTTGGCGATACCCTCTTCGCCATGGGTTGCGGCCGCCTGTTCGAAGGCACGGCCGCGCAAATGTATGACAATATGCGCAAGCTGGAGGCTCTGCCGGGCAGCACGCAAGTCTATTGCGCCCATGAATATACCCAGAGTAACGGCGAATATGCGCTGGTTGCAGAGCCGGACAATCAGGCCTTGCAGGACCGGATGACCGAAGTTCTCGCGATGCGCAAACGCGGCGAAGCGACCGTGCCGACAACGATCGCGCTGGAGCGCGCCACCAATCCGTTCATGCGGGCATCATCGGCCGAAGAACTGAGCGAGCGGCGGGTCGCGAAAGACAATTTCTGACGCGCCGCGCTTTCATCCCCGGTTCAGCCTGGATCATGCTATATGAGAGGCTGATGGAGGCTGACACTAGGAGAGAGACTATGCAGAAACTGCTATTGGCACTACCCGCGGCGATGCTGCTCACAGCGCCCGCGATGAGCGAAGAACAAATAAATCTCACCGAAAAAGAGCAGACCAAGCTCGACAAGCGCCTGGAAGGCCGGACCGCCGGCAAGCCGAAATCCTGCATCAGCGCTCATGATCAACGCCAAATGACGGTGATCAGCGATGACATCCTGATCTTCGGATCGCGGCGCAACGCCAAGACAATCTATATCAACAAGCCCTATCGCGGCTGCCGCAATGCGGACCGCAACATCCTGTCCTATCGCCGGACAACGTCGTCACTCTGTCGCGGTGAAATTGTTGATCTGATTGACAATAGCAGCGGCATGTCGATGGGCAGCTGTGCCTTTGGCGAATTTGTGCCTTATACAAAAAACTAGACACGGAACGCGCTTTTTTATCGTCTGTGATCTGTGGCTCTAGACCACAAGAATCATACCCTTCTCCTTTGAGGGAGATGGTCGTGCACTGTCACCGTGATTCCGTAATTCAGTCTTTTTTAGTCTGATGTGCTGCTGATGGACGCCTGAACATTGGCTTGAAATCGGCGGTAAGTTGCTGTTCGAATGTTATTGCTTCTCGCTGCAAAGCGGTAAGTAACTTTAGCCTCAACGCAGGGCCAATTTTCTGGGATGGATCAATCGTGCGATACCCAGTGATATGTGCAATCTGAGTGTTAAGCTTGTCCCTTTCGGTTTTTGTGAGGCTTCCCAAGTGTGCTGCCTTATAGCTTCCGCCCGTATAGTCTTTGGCGTGTTTACTTTTCTTTTTTTCGAAGAATTCGAGCAATAGTCGCGCATGAAGGCAAAAAGACTCGATCAGAGCATTGCACAGCACCTGATCGGTTAACGCAGAACCTAATTTCTCGTGCGTCTCTCGAAGCATCCAAAGTTCATAGGGCAAATGTTCGCCAAGGATTTCTTCGTCTGTCGCAATTGTTGGCTTGGGCATTTCAATCTCCCATTTTCAATATCTGATGGTTGATCGATTTGCTTACTGCCGTTCCAGCCTCACTTCTTATAAAGCGCGCCCATTCGCTCTTCATAGCGCTCGCGGATGACATGGCGGCGGATTTTCATGCTGGGGGTCAGCTCTTCATTCTCGATTGCAAAGGGTTCGTCGGCAAATTCAAAGCGGCGGACTTTCTCGATGACCGACAGGTTTTCATTCACCCGGTCGACGGCTTCGCGCACGGCGGTTTTGAAGGCGGGGTTGGCCTGTAGCTTTATGAAGTCATAGGCCATGCCCTGTTCGCGTGACCATTCGAGCGCCCATTCGGGGTCCGGCACGATCAGGCCGACCATATAGGGTTTCCGGTCGCCGGTGATCATCGCCTGCAAAATCTCCGGTTGTAGCGTCAGCATGCCTTCGACTTTTTGCGGCGCGACATTGTCGCCCTTGTCGTTGACGATCAGGTCTTTCTTGCGGTCGGTAATGGCGATCCGTCCGGCTTCGTCGATATGGCCGATATCGCCGGTGTGAAGCCAGCCATCCTTCAAAACCTTGTCGGTCTCTTCCTGATTGCGCCAATAGCCTTTCATCACCAATTCACCAGCGACGAGGATTTCGCCATCTTCGGCAATCCTGACCTCTGTGTCGATCATCGGTGGGCCGACCGTATCCATTTTCAGGCCGGTGCGCGGTCGGTTGCAGGCGATGATCGGGCCGGACTCGGTCTGGCCATAGCCTTGCAACATGGTGAGGCCGAGTGACTGGAAGAAGACACCGATTTCCGGGTTCAAAGGCGCGCCGCCGGAGACCATCGCCTTGATCCGGCCGCCGAAGCGTTTTTGTACTTTGGGACGCAGGGTTTTGTTGAGGAATATGTCCATCAACTTGTCGCGCTTGCGGCCTTTGCCATCTGCCTCGCGGTTGCCGATGGCGAGCGCTTTGCCGAGCAGATAATTCGGCATTTTTCCTTGCTTCTCGACCGTCTTGATCAGTCGTGCGCGCAACACTTCGAACAGGCGCGGAACCACGACCATGATCGTCGGGCGCACTTCTTCGATATTGGACGCCAGCTTCTCCAATCCTTCGGAGTAGAAGATCTGGGCCCCCAGACCGATCGGGAAAAATTGTCCGGCGCTATGTTCATAGGCGTGGCTCAGCGGCAGGAAGGACAGGAATACTTCTTCGTCCCAGCCAAAGTCGGTCTCGATAACCTCCGCCGGTCCCTTGGTATTGTGCAGGATCGCGCCATGATGCTGCATCACGCCGCGCGGCTTACCGCCGGTGCCACTGGTGTAGATGATGCAGGCGGTTTCGTCGCGGGTGATGCTGGACACCTGTTCGGTCATTTCCGCGACATCCGCATCATCACCCTGGACCAGATCATGCCACTGATAGAGATCGAAATCGCCGGTCTGGCCAATGCGCAGGTCGGACAGGCCAATGATGATATTCGCGTCGGAAGAGCTGATGACGGAGGGCAGCAGGTTCTTCGCCAATTTGCTGTCGGATACGATCACCGCATGGGCGCCGCTATTGTCGAGAATATGCTGATGGTCGGAGGCGGTATTGGTTATGTAGGTCGGGACGGTGACGCAGCCGGCTGCCATGATCGCGAGATCGGCGATACACCATTCGGGCCGGTTTTCGGACACCAGCATGACCCGGTCGCCCTTTTTCAGGCCGATACGCTTTAACGATTTGGCCAGCGCGGCGACTTGCCGGGCCGCCTCGGCCCAACTGGTCGGCTGCCATGCGCCATCGATCTTGGCGTGCAGAAACGGTTTGTTGCCAGCCTGCGTGGCACGATCGAAAAACATCGATACCAGATTCTGATATTGATCAATTTCCAGATAACGGTTTGCTTGTTTCTTCCGCGCCATGCGATCGTTCCTCTCACGCGCCGGCTTTTTACCGAGCTTGATTCCTTGCAAGAAAGACTAGCGCGGTTGAAACCGCTCGGCAATATATTGCTTAGGGTAGTTCGCTGACGGCCTGACCGGTGCTGCGCGGATCGACGGCGCCGATCCAGCCTTCTTCGGTCTTCTGGGCGCCAGCCAGTTTGCTGGGCAGGCCAGAGGTTACAACGATATGGCCGAGACGCGAGATGTCCGTTTGCAGGGCTTCCAGACCGCTACCCTTCTCGATCAATAGGCCGGAACCGCCATAATATATATTGGGCAGGGCCATCGCTTCTTCGAGCGACAGACCATAGTCCAGAACACCGATCAGGGTTTTCGTGACATGCATGATGATCCGCTTGCCACCAGCGGATCCCAACGCGAGGATCGGTTCGCCTTCTGCGTTGTAGACGATGGTTGGCGACATCGAGGAAAGGGGGCGTTTGCCCGCCTCGACCCGATTGGCCACGGGCGCGCCGTCTTTCTCCGGCGCGAAGGTAAAGTCGGTCAGTTCATTGTTGAGAACCATACCGCGCGCTATCAACTGACTGCCGAAAGGGCCTTCGACAGTGGAGGTCATATTGGCAATATTGCCCTCGGCATCGACCGCCGTGAAATGGGTCGTTCCGGCCACTTCGGATGAAATGGCCGCGGTGCGCGCGACACTTCCCGGAGGATTGCCGGCAGGATAGGTCTCCATGCCAGGCATCTGTGGTCGGGCGCGTTGCAAGGCGATCATCTGTGACCGGCTGGCGAGATAGTCCTTGTCGATCAGACCATCTACGGGAACCGCGACAAAGTCTCTGTCGGCGAGATATTTCTCGCGATCGGCATAAGCGAGCCGCATGGATTCTCCGATCACGTGCCAGGCGCGTTCCGGCTCTTCGGCATAGAGCTTGCCCATGTCGAACCGTTCAATCGCGCCCAATATGCCAAGCACGGTGGTTGCACCGGACGATGGCGGGCCCATGCCGCAAATTTTATAGACGCGGTAGCTGGTGCACACCGGGGAGCGCAAAATGGCGCGGTAATTGGCAAAGTCATCCGCTGTTATGGTCGCCGGGCTGCGCGGGGCATTGGCGACAACGTCGGATATCGCTGCCACGGTTTTGCCGGTGTAAAAGGCATCTGCGCCATCGGCCTGCAATTCCCGCAACAAGGCACCCAGCTCTGGATTTTTGATGATCGAACCCGACTTGGCCGGGGCGCCATCTTTCCAATAGAGTGCCCGTGCTTCGGGAAAATCGACCCAGATTTTCTGAAGGCGACGGAGCCAGCTCGCTTGCGACACGCTGACGACATAGCCGTTTTCTGCCAAACGGATGGCCGGTTCAAAAAGCTTTTCCCATGGCAGCTTGCCCCATTTTTTATGGGCCATTTCCATCAGCCGCATATTGCCGGGGACACCAACGGATTTTCCGCCCGGCATGGCTTGGATGAACGGAAGCGGCTTGCCGTCTTCGCCAAGAAAACGCGTGGAACCGGCCGCAGCAGGGGCCATTTCACGGCCGTCAATCGTTTGCATCCATCCCTGTTTCGCATCATGGTGCAGGAAAAATCCACCACCGCCAATGCCGCTGGATTGCGGCTCGACCACCGTCAAGGCCAGCATCATTGCCATCGCCGCGTCGGTTGCGGAACCACCGGCTTGCAGCATCTCGAAGCCTGCCCTGGTTGCATCGGGATGGGCTGATGCAGCGGTGCCGGTATTTTTGCTCTGATGATGTTCCGCTAGCGCGGGTGCAGCCAGCGTGGTGAACAGGCATAAAGCGACAAGATGGAGGATGTTTTTCATGGACCGGGTTTTATGGATACCCCCGGATTTTGGCAAATCATTTGTCGACCGATGATCCGACAGCCTCCGCAATCGATGTAAAACCTTCTGCTTTCAGCAATTTGGCAAGCTGACGGGCCATGGAGGCTGCGATTGTCGGGCCTTCATAGATCATTGCCGAATAGAGCTGGACCAGACAAGCTCCGGCGCGGATGCGTTCGAGGGCATCTTCTGCGGTCGCAATGCCGCCCACGCCGATCAACGGGATTCGTCCGCCGCTGGCTTTGCGGAAATCTTTCAGCCTTTGAAGTGCGAGATCTTTTAGCGGCGCTCCGGACAGCCCGCCGGTTTCGCTTTGGTTGGCAGAACGGAGGTCGGGCCGCGTGATCGTGGTGTTGGAAATGATCAGCGCCGCGATTTTCTGTTCTGTCGCGACTTCAACAATATCGTCGATATCGGCGGGTTCCAGATCGGGCGCGACTTTCAGAAATACCGGCGCTTTGGACGTGCCCATCGCCTGCATCACGGCGGCCAGCAATTCCGCCAATGCGCCTTTGTCCTGCAGGGCGCGCAAGCCGGGCGTGTTGGGAGAGCTGATATTGACGGTCAGATAGTCGGCAAGCGGAGCCATATTTTTTGCGCCGGTAACATAGTCGGCGATCCGGTCATCGCTATCCTTGTTTGCGCCAATATTGATGCCGAGCACGCCTTTGCCCATGCGGCCTCGCATCCGTTCAAGGCGAGACATGGCATCATCCTGCCCGCGATTGTTAAAGCCCAGACGGTTGATCACCGCCTTGTCCTCGACCAGCCGGAAGATGCGCGGCTTGGGATTGCCGGCCTGCGCGCGGGGAGTCAGCGTGCCGACCTCTGCAAAGCCAAAGCCCATGCGGATCAAGGCATCGGGCACTTCCCCATTTTTGTCGAAACCGGGGGCCATGCCGATCGGATTGGGGAAATCGAGCCCGGCGACTGTGGTTGCCAAAACAGGGTCGGCTTTGGGCGCTGGTCCCATCGGGAGGGTTTTCAAACCAGCAATGGTCAGCCCGTGCGCGCGTTCGGCCTCGAGCTTGAAGATGAAGGGTTTCGCAAGATTGTAGAGCATGGCGGCGCTATGGCATTTGAACATGTTGCGCGCAATGGTGGTGGCGGTACAAGCACTGGAAACCGCGTTGCAATCTGCTAGAGCAGACGCAAGATATCGAGGAACTGAAAATGATTGCCACCCCACAATTTGACTTCCAGCTTGGCGAAATGGCGGACCAGATCCGCGACACCACCCGCCGTTTTGCCGAAGAGAAGATCATGCCTTTGGCCCAGAAAATGGATCGAGAAGATTGGTTCCCGCAGGAGCTGTGGCAGCAGATGGGGGATCTCGGCCTGCACGGCATCACGGTGGACGAAGCCGATGGCGGTCTTGGTCTCGGCTATCTGGAACATGCCATTGCAGTGGAGGAAGTCAGCCGCGGCAGCGCCGCTCTCGGCCTTAGCTATGGCGCGCATAGCAATCTCTGCGTCAACCAGATCCGCCGCTGGGCCTCGCCCGAACAGAAAGCCAAATATCTGCCCAAGCTGATTTCCGGCGAACATGTCGGCGCGCTGGCCATGTCGGAAGCGGGCGCGGGCAGCGATGTCGTCTCGATGAAGCTCAAGGCCGAGGCAGTGCAGGGCGGTTATATCCTCAATGGTACGAAATTTTGGATCACCAATTCGACGGTCGCCGACACATTGGTCGTCTATGCCAAGACCCGTCCCGATTCCGGATCCGGCGGGATTACCGCTTTCCTGATCGAAAAGGGCATGAAGGGTTTCTCCATCGGCCAGAAGATCGAGAAGGTCGGCATGAAGGGCAGTCCGACAGCCGAGCTGGTGTTCGACGATTGCGAAGTGCCGGAAGAAAATATCATGGGTCCGCTCAACGGCGGCGTCGGCGTTTTGATGTCTGGTCTCGATTATGAGCGTGCGGTGCTCGCGGCAATCCCGCTCGGCCTGATGCAGGCCTGTGTGGACACGGTCATCCCCTATGTCCGCGAGCGCAAGCAGTTCGGCAAGCCGATTGGTAGTTTCCAGCTGATGCAGGGCAAGATCGCCGACATGTATGTCCGCCTGAACAGCGCGCGCAGCTACGTCTATAATGTCAACAAAGCCTGCGATGCGGGACAGACCACGCGCTTCGATGCAGCTGGTGCGGTGATGCTGGCCAGCGAGAACAGTGTGCGGGTCGCAGAAGAATCCGTGCAGGCGCTGGGCGGTGCGGGATACACCACCGACTGGCCGGTCGAACGCTACTGGCGGGACAGCAAGCTGCTCGACATCGGTGCAGGCACCAACGAAATCCGCCGGATGCTGATCGGACGGGAATTGATCGGGGCGGGTTAGGCTCGCAACGTCTCCCACGGCCCGGTGATCGCATAGGTATATCCCGGTTCCTGCACATTGACGAACATCGTCTGGCCGTCGGGCGAGAAACAGGCGCCGCAGAATTCGCTCTGGTCCTTATGGGCGTTGCGGGCGATGTCGTAGATTTTGCCGTCCGGTGACAGACCGCGCAGATATTGATCGCCGCGTCCGTCTTCGCAGAGGATGATATCGTTCCAGGGCGCGACCACCATATTGTCGCACATGTCGAGGGAATCGGCGCTGGTGGATTCAAAGAATAGCTGCAATGATCCGCCGGATTCCGGTCCGCTGTCCGGGCCTTGGTCCGGCGTGTAACGCCAGATCTGGCCAACCCGCTGCGGTCCACCCTCGGTGCAGGTGAAGTAGAAATCGCCGGTCGTGCCATCGGTGCGCACGGCATAGTCCAGGCCTTCGCCGCGCATGAACTGGGCGGCGCCCGCGGCATGGCCACGATGGGCGAGATCGCCTTCCGGTGCTTCGACATCGTCCAGATCAATCCATTCGGCGACATGGTCCTGTCCGACAGTGAATGAATCGGGACCTGTTCCGCCCCAGTCTTTCGGCCAATTGGATGTGATCGCCGCTTTCCGGTTGGTCAGAACAAGCGCCTGCAGGCGGCCGCCTTTGTGCAATTCGCCTTTCACTGCCGGGATGAACCGGTAGAGCAGTCCGTGGCGGGCATCTTCGGTCATATAGACGATGCCGGTTTTCGGATCGACAGAGGCGGCTTCATGGGTGAAGCGGCCCATGGCTTTGAGCGGAATGGCATCAATCAGGCCGGTCGCGTCAGAAGGCGTTTCGAATACGAAGCCATGATATTTTCCGGGGCCTTCTTCCGGTTTGAGCATTTCCTCTTCGCAGCTAAGCCAGCTGCCCCAAGGGGTCGGACCACCCGCGCAATTGGCAGCGGTTCCGGTCAGCACCAGAAAATCCTTCTCCATCCGCTTTTCTTTCAGATCATAGACCAGCTTGGTCACGCCACCGAAAAAGGGAGAGCCGTCTTTCTTGCGGTCATAGAGCTGGCTGTCGGAAACCCGGTCGAGCAGTTCATTGCCTTTGCCGAACGGATTGCCGTGGGGGATGCTGTTCCAGTTTTCATGGTTGCGCATCAATATGCATTTGTCGGTGGAATCAGGATGGGCGAAACAGGCCATGCCATCGGGACGCCCCGGCCGGAAAAATCCATCCGACATCACGCCACCGGTCTCGCTGACCAAAGTATAGGAAAAACCTTCAGGCAGATCGAGCCGCTTGGCAGGGTCCGTGACCAGCTTGAAACCGACGTTCGCGCTATGCGCGCGGGCGCAACCGGCGATAGAGAAAGAGGCATAGAACAAGCCAACGGCCTGTGCGGACCGGATAAAATCTCTGCGGGATAATGTCATTAATCGAATTTCCTGTTATCGGTGTTTCTATTGTCGCGTTCGCATGAAGCCAGATCCTACCAGCCAAAGAAAACAGATTTATGACCTACACCCTGATCACCGCCAATCGCAACTATTCCAGCTGGTCGTTGCGACCTTGGATGCTGATGAAGGCCCTGAACATCCCTTTCACCGACGAAATCGTCTATTTCGAAGAAGAAAATTACGACCAATTTCGGGTATTTGCGCCCAATGGGCAGGTGCCATGTTTAAAAGATGGTGACCGAACCATCTGGGATAGTTTGGCAATCGCCGAATATCTTGCCGAGCGGCACCCGGGGTGTTGGCCGGAAGATGATGATGCGCGGACATGGGCGCGATGTGCGGTCGCAGAAATGCATGGTGGCTTCGGGCCGCTGCGCAATATCTGTCCGATGAATGTGGGCGTGCGTGCGACGTTGAAGGGCATTGATATTGGCTTGCAACGCAATATCGATCGCATTGAAGAGCTGTTCGCGCAGGGTCTCGACGATTTCGGCGGCCCATGGCTCGCGGGGGATCGGTTCACCATCATTGACGCCTTTTATGCGCCGGTCGCCTACCGGGTCCGCAGCTTCGACCTGGATATCGGCGCAAAGGGCCGCGCTTGGGTGGATCATATTCTCGCGCATGACGCGATGCAGGATTGGGAGCGGCAGGCCTTGTCCGAGCCGCAGCGCGAAATCGGTCATGAAAACGAGATAGCAGCGGCGGCCACAGTAACGGCAGATTACCGCCTTACCGACTAGCCGCCTCGCGCTTGACGGCATCCGACCAATAGTCCATTGGCCCACGCTTAATGTTGCATCGCAGCATCGGGGCATATTCAGGGTCGGGTAAAGGATTTTTCATGGCGATTCACAGTGATTTTCGGCGCGATTGGTTGTCGAATCCCAAGACCGAATTTTTGGCCGGACTGGTGGTTGCGCTGGCTCTGATTCCTGAAGCCATCGGTTTTTCCATCATCGCCGGTGTTGATCCACGTGTCGGACTCTATGCCAGTTTCTCGATTGCCGTGATCATTTCGATGATTGGCGGGCGTCCGGGAATGATCAGCGCGGCAACCGCCGCTGTCGCTGTGCTCGTGGTACCGCTGGTGCGCGATCATGGCGTCGAATATCTCTTTGCGGCCACCATATTGATGGGCATTTTCCAGTCGATTGCTGCCTTGTTACGGCTCGACTTGCTGATGCGCTTTGTCTCGCGTTCGGTGATCACGGGCTTTGTGAACGCCTTGGCGATTTTGATTTTCATGGCGCAATTGCCGCAACTGACTGGCGAAGCCTTTACTTGGGCCAATAGAGATTTTGTGATGCAGACCTATGCAATGGTCGCTGTGGGACTAGTCATTATTTATGGCCTGCCGCGGATTACAACGCTTGTCCCTTCGCCCTTAGCCGCGATTGTAATTCTAGCAGCAGCAAGCATATTTTTCGGAGCAAAAGTCACAACCGTAGGCAATATGGGTGAATTGCCCGACAGCCTGCCTTGGTTCCACATTCCGCAAATTCCGATCACTTGGGAAACACTAAGGATCATTGCTCCATTTTCGCTGGCAATGGCCGCTGTCGGGTTGCTGGAATCCCTGCTCACCGCTTCTATTGTCGATGACATGACCGAAACCCGCAGCGACAAGAAGCGTGAAACATACGGGCAGGGCATTGCCAATTTCGTCACCGGCTGGATCGGCGGAATGGGTGGCTGCGCGATGATCGGTCAATCGGTTATCAATATCAAATCGGGTGGCCGGCGCCGGCTCTCGACCTTTGTGGCTGGCGTGATGCTGCTTGTGCTGATCGTCGGGCTGGGGCCGCTGGTCGCGCAAATCCCGATGCCGGCTCTGGTGGCGGTGATGATCTTTGTTTCGATCAGCACCTTTCGCTGGGCGAGTTTTACCGAAATCACCCATCACCCCTGGCCTTCGAATTTTGTCATGATCGCCACGGTGGTCATGGTGGTGGCGACGCATGATCTGTCGATCGGCGTGCTCACCGGCGTGCTGCTCTCCGGTATCTTCTTCGCCTGGAAAGTGCGCCAGTTGGTCACCATCGAGGATTCCGTTGAAAACACCACACACCGTTATGTCTTTGGCGGCCAGATCTTCTTTGGCTCGGTCGACATGATGTACGAAGCGATGGAGTTTAACGAGGAGGGCATCGATAAGGTCGTGATCGACGTGCATGACGCCCATTTTTGGGATATCAGCGCGACGGGTATGCTCGACAAGATTGTCGAACGGATCCAGAATGAAGGCAAGACGGTCGAACTGATCGGCATGAACGAAGCCAGCGCGACACTCGTCGAGAAATATAGCGAGAATGACAAGCCGTTCGAGAGCCTCGGTATGGTTGGTCATTGAACTTTTGACACGCGTAACACGCGCGCCTTTGCAAAATTATCTCCGTTCGTGCTGAGCTTGTCGAAGCACAGCTGGCTATCGAAAATGCCCTTCGACAAGCTCAGGGCGAACGGTATAAGGGCTCCCAAAACAGGAGCCCCATATGATCAAGCTACACCATCTACAATTTTCCCGTTCGTCCCGCATCATCTGGCTCTGCGAGGAAGGCGGAATCCCTTATGAGATGGTCAGCTATAATCGCGATCCGGTAACCCGCCGCTCGCCGCCTGAACTCGGCGAAGCGCACCGGTTGGCCAAGGCGCCGACTGTGGAAGTGGACGGCCATGTGATGGTCGAGTCCTCGGCGATCATCGAATATCTGGTCGAAAAGCATAGCGACGGAGCGCTGGGTCTGGCCCCCGATCATCCTGAACGCGCAAAATATCTCGAATGGTTGCATTTCGCCGAAGGCACGATGGGCATGAGCTTCATCCTGACCGGAATCGCGCCGATGCTCGGCGGATTGCCGGATGTCATTGGCGGATTTTTGCAGGCCGAAGTCGATAAGATTCTTGACCATCTGGAGATTGAACTGGCAGGCAAAGACTTCCTCGTCGGTGACAAATTCACCGGAGCGGATATCAATCTGCACTATATGCTCGAAGGCCGTTCCGCGCTGGGCGAACTGGAAAGTCGCCCGAACTGCAAGCGCTATTTCGAAGCGCTGGTAGCACGGCCAGGCTATCAGAAGACTGTGGAACTGGGTGGGCCGGTCTTATTGCCGAAGCCCGGTTAAAAATTGGATGAATGCGATTGTAAAAGTGACTTTTGGAAGTTTCCTGTTGGGATCCGGCTTGGTGTTATTGACTTCCGGATGTGTCACTAATGATGTTCAATCGATTTCGCTGATGGATGAAATTGAGAATCAAATACCGATGCCTCCCGGAGCTTTCGAACTCCAAAAATACGGTCGTAGCTATGCATTCTCAGATGATGGGAATGTCATCGGCCACTATATGATCCCAATTCCGCAGATGTCTGCTGATGAAAGTTGTTCCATACTAACAATCGACTTAGAACTGGTAGATTGTGAACCTGAAGCTCTCGACGAGATGAAGGACTATATCGAAAATCAGGTCAAAGCCGGCGAACGCAGATGGTTAGACGACTTTCGGCAATTGCCCATTCAAGATGATGGTGGATGTTCATTCATTGAAATAAAATATGTTCAAACGACGAAGAAATTTTCGTCAATAAAATGCAATGAACGATTCTAGGCAGGCTTGGCATTATCCAACCGCATCCCGCACAACCGCAACGCCAGCTTCCCGCTGTTCCCGCAGCTCCGTCTTCAGTTTCGCCGGATCGCGGGCAAAGACAAAGCCGAAGCTGACCCCGCCTTCCTTGCCGATGGTCGCATGGTGCAGCTTGTGCGCCTGCACCAGCCGTTTGGCATAGCCGTGCTTGGGGACATATTTGAAGTAACGCTGATGCACCAGACCGTCGTGGACCAAAGTATAGATGATCCCGTAAAACATGATGCCTAGACCAATCCATGTGCCCGGCTCCCAAGCGCCGGTGCCCATGATCATGGGGCTGCCCACGACAAACATCGATATGCTCATCACCGCGCCGGCAATGCCGTAAAGGTCGTTTTTCTCCAGCTTGTTATCATGCGGCTCATGGTGATCTCGGTGCCATGCCCAGCCAAAGCCATGCATGATATATTTATGCGCGGCCCATGCAATACACTCCATCGCGACGACGGATGCAAATATGGTGGCGAGGATAGCGAAAATGCTCATAGAGCGAAGATAGGCGTTATCGATAGGCTTTTGAAGTCACTTCTCCCTTGCGCGGCCAATTGATCTGGGTAAACGAAACCCCATATTGGATAGGAAGTTATGACAGAACCGAAAACCCTCTACGAGAAAATCTGGGATGCGCATGTCGTGGATCAGCGCGATGACGGCACGGCGCTGGTCTATATCGATCGCCATCTGGTGCATGAAGTGACCAGCCCGCAAGCCTTTGAAGGCCTCCGCAAGGCGGGTCGCAAAGTCCGGCGCCCGGATCTGACATTGGCGGTTCCCGATCATAATCTGCCAACCACGGCGCGGCTGGATGCCAAGGGCGACAAAATTCCGATTGCCGATCCGCAAAGCGCGGCGCAGCTGGAAGCATTGGAAGCCAATGCACCCGCGTTCGGGATCAAATATATCGGTGCCAGCGATATCAATCAGGGTATCGTCCACGTGATCGGACCGGAGCAGGGCTTTACCCTGCCAGGTACGACTCTGGTTTGCGGCGACAGCCATACGGCGGCCCACGGTGCTTTGGGGGCCCTGGCCTTCGGCATCGGTACCAGCGAAGTGGAACATGTTCTGGCGACGCAAACGCTGCAACTAACCCGGTCCAAATCGATGGAAATTCGCGTGGATGGGCTTCTAGGTCCCGGCATTAGTCCGAAAGACCTCATCCTGCATATCATCGGTGTGCTGGGGACTGCTGGCGGAACCGGCCATGTTATCGAATATCGCGGTGACGTGTTTGAACAAATGTCTATCGAAGGGCGTTTGACCGTCTCCAATATGTCGATCGAGGCGGGCGCGCGTGCTGGTCTGATCGCGCCGGATGACAAGACATTCGCCTATCTGAAGGACCGTCCCATGTCGCCCAAGGGCGCGGACTGGGATGCGGCGGTGGACCATTGGAAAACATTGCGCACCGACGACGATGCGGTTTTTGACAAGAGTGTAACGATCAACGCAGCGGATGTGGCACCGACCGTGACATGGGGTACAAGCCCGGAAGATGTTGTTGCCGTGAACGGCATTGTTCCGGCGCCGGCCAGTTTTCCCGATCCGTCCAAGCAAGATGCGGCCCAGAAATCTCTGGACTATATGGGGCTCGCAGCGGGCCAGGCGATGCGCGATGTTGCGGTCGAGAATATTTTTATCGGCAGCTGTACCAACAGCCGGATCGAGGATCTGCGCGCAGCCGCATCGATTTTGGATGGCCGTCAGAAGGCCGACAATGTCAAATGGGCGATTGTTGTGCCCGGCTCCGGTCTGGTCAAGGCGCAGGCCGAAGCCGAAGGACTGGACCGGATATTCACCGATGCCGGGTTCGAATGGCGCGAACCGGGCTGTTCCGCCTGTCTCGGGATGAATCCGGACAAGGTGCCAGCGGGTGAACGCTGTGCATCCACTTCCAATCGCAATTTTGTTGGACGGCAGGGGCCGGGTGCTAGAACGCATCTAATGTCACCTGCTATGGCTGCCGCTGCGGCCGTGGCGGGCAAGCTGACTGACGTGCGTGAATTGACAAGATGAGAGGTTGAAATGAGCGACGACAAGAAAACGGACAAACCCTCCGCGAAAAACGAGTCTTCCCAAGATGATGAATCCGGGAAATGGTCAACCGGTGCGAAAGTCGGCGCGGCCATCGGCTCTGCTGCGGTCGCCGCTGCGCTGATCTACGCGGGTCGGCACAAGATCAAAAAACATAATGAATTCAAACCGGCAAAAGACAAGCCGGTGCCGAAATATGAAAATGAACCGGATTATGACGAGGATGACGCCCAATGAAGCCCGTCAATCGCGTGGCAGGCCGTGCCATTCCTTTCGGCCAGAAAAATGTCGATACTGATGTCATCATCTCGGCCAAATGGTTGAAGACGATTTCACGGGAAGGGCTTGGCGCAGGGGCGTTTGAATCAATCCGTGCGCAGGAAGGCAATATTTTCGACGACCCGGAATATGCCGGTGCGTCGATACTCATCGCCGGTGACAATTTCGGTTGTGGATCGAGCCGTGAACATGCGGCCTGGGCGCTGGATGACATGGGCATCAAGGCGGTCATCGCACCCAGCTTTTCGGACATATTCTCCGGCAATGCTTTTAAAAATGGATTGCTCGCGATCGCATTGCCACAGGCTGCGATCGACCGGTTGATGGAGGTTGCCAGAACCGACCCGGTCACCATCGATATGGAGAGCATGAGCGTCACCACGCCGTTCCAGGATCGTTTCCCGTTCGAGATGGACTCCTTCCGGCATCAATGCCTGGTTGAGGGACTGGACGAAATAGACCTGACAATGGCAAAATCCGATGCCATAGAACGGCACGAGAAAAAAAGTGATTCTGCGCAACCGTGGCTAAAACCGGTTGCGGCATAGGATCTCGGAACAATTCCAGGGAAGGGAATGATATGAAGGCTTTGATGTCAACCAAAGTGGGCGGTGCTGATACGCTGGAAATGCTGGACGTCGATGCACCAGTGGCTGGCAAAGGACAGGTGCTCATTGATATCAAAGCATGTTCTATCAATTATCCTGATGTATTGATCATTCAGGATCTCTATCAATTCAAACCACAGCGACCGTTTGCACCTGGTGGCGAAGTGTCCGGCGTGATCTTGGCTGTTGGCGAAGGCGTGACGGATTTGAAGGTTGGCGACCGTGTTGCTTCCACCACCGGTCATGGTGGCCTGGTTGAGCAAATTACGGTGGACCAGAACAGCGTGTTCAAAATTCCCGACAGTGTCAGCTATGAAGATGCTTCGGCCCTGATTCTCACTTATGGCACATCGATCCATGCTTTGGTCGATCGCGGCCGGATCAAGGAAGGCGATGTTCTTCTGGTGCTCGGCGCATCCGGCGGCGTTGGTATCGCTGCGGTCGAACTGGGCAAAGCTTTTGGCGCGCGTGTTGTCGCCGCTGTGTCTTCGGAAGAAAAGGCCGCTTTTGCCAAAGCTGCGGGCGCGGATGAAACTGTGATTTATGGCCGCGCGCCGTTCAGCAAGGATGAGTCCAAGGCATTGGCCGCTCAGTTCAAAGCCGCCGTCGGTCCGAACGGAGCCGATATCATCTATGACGCGGTGGGTGGTGATTATAGCGAACCAGCGGTGCGTTCGATCGCCTGGGAAGGTCGCTTTCTGGTGGTTGGATTTCCGGCCGGCATCGCTAAACTGCCGCTCAATCTGACCCTTCTCAAATCCTGTGATGTGTGCGGTGTGTTCTGGGGCGCCTATGCGATGCGCGATCCAAAGGGCAATCGCGCCCATATCAACCGGCTGTTCAAACTGTGGGACCAAGGTCTCATAAAGCCCCGCGTGTCAGAGGTATTCGCCTTTTCAGATGCAGGACAAGCCATTCAGAAAATGGCCGATCGCGGCGCGATTGGTAAATTGGTGGTGAAGGTCGCCGATTGATTGCCTTCCCCACTTGCAGGGGGCAGGGGTGATCCCTATTTTTAAGACTATATAGATCAAGGGAAGTTCATGACAGATTTTAAGGACCGCGAAAACGCGTTTGAAGCGAAATTTGCGCGCGACGAAGAAATGCAATTCAGAGTTACCGCGCGGCGCAATCGCCTGCTCGGACAATGGGCTGCAGAAAAAATGGGACTGACGTCCGAAGAAACCGATGCCTATGCCAAAGAAGTTGTGGCGGCTGATTTTGAAGAAGCGGGCGACGAAGACGTCATTCGCAAGCTTCTCGGCGACCTGACCTCGGCTGGTGTCGAGATGGACGACGCTGGCATTCGCACGGCTCTAACCGAAAAAATGGTAGAAGCCCGCCGTCAGTTTATCGAAGAGGCCTCTTAAGCCTTATGCCCATGGCAAGTGCAGATATTGAAGCGATGATATTGGTCGCCTTTCCGGATGCTTCGGTCGAGATTACCGATCTGGCCGGTGATGGTGATCATTATGCCGCTAAGGTTACAACTGCGGCTTTCGCAGGAATGAACCGGGTGAAGCAACACCAGGCGGTCTATGCTGCGCTGAAGGGAAAAATGGGCGGAGAATTGCACGCGTTGCAACTGACCACAGCCATTCCCGACTAGGAGAATATTTATGAGCGATGTAAAAGCAAAAATCGAAACAGTGGTGAACAGCAATGACGTGTTGCTGTTCATGAAGGGCACGCCTCTTTTCCCGCAATGCGGTTTTTCAAGCCGGGCGGTTGCCATTCTTGAGCATCTCGGTGTGGGCTTCGATTCATTTGATGTCTTGCAAGATGCGGAAGTCCGTCAGGGCATCAAGGATTATTCCGACTGGCCAACCATCCCGCAGCTCTATGTCAAAGGCGAATTTGTCGGCGGCAGCGATATCATGATGGAAATGTATGAAGCCGGTGAACTGAGCGAATTGATGGCCGAGAAAAAGGTTGCCCCAGCCGCAGCCTGAAGTTTCTCGCCCGCGCAAAAAGCCAAAGAAAACGAAAAACGGCTCGGTCTAGGAGGACCGAGCCGTTTTTGATTCTGGGTAAGTTTCGTAAAACTGGGTAAGTTTCGTAAAACCGGGTAATGAGAGGGGGCAGCGGAGACCAGTCACGCCGTCCCCCTTCATTTCGATACCCCCTGAAAGGAGGATTTGGGTGTGAAAAGTTAGAGACACGGGATACTATGCATTGCTCGTGCCAGTTTTGCAAAAACGATATATTACAATAACTTGATTGGTTAAATGGTTGTTAATGTCTGTAAATTTGTAAGATATTTCGACAAGTGGCCGCTTTTCGACAAACGACAGCTGCCAAACCACCAACGACATCGAACGGCGAAATGACAGTTTACATCTGTAGTCAATGAAACTACAGATGTAGTCACTACCGATTTTCGATGGAGGGACAATCACCGTGACCGAACGCATTAGCGATGCCGAACATGCCGTCATGGAAGTCCTGTGGAAACGCGCACCCATGACTGCCACAGAAGTGGCGGATCAAGTGGTTCAACAGAAAGACTGGTCACTACAGACCGTTAAGACTCTGCTGTCGCGGCTCGCCGCAAAAGCGGTTGTCGGCACCGAGCGCGATGGCCGTCGTTTTCTATATTCACCGCTGGTGGAACGGGATGCTTATCTCACCGGCGTGTCACGGAATTTTGTGGATCGGCTTTTCGGGGGGAAAGTCATGCCATTGGTTGCCCATTTGGCGGAAGCCGACGAATTGAGCGCCGATGATATTCGCGAAATCGAGGGGCTTTTGAGGGAGTTGAAAAAATGAGCGGCGAATTGAACCAATGGATTGGGGACACGATGCTGTCGATGGCCCTGTTGATGATATTAGTGCTGATAATCCGCAAGCCGGTGAGCCACTTTTTCGGAGCGCGCATTGCCTATCTTCTATGGATTTTGCCGCTGGCGCGCCTTTTCATGCCGACCATCACGCTCGAGGCCCCGGTTGCGGCCGAGCCTGTTGCTGCTTTCGTGCCCATCGCTGCTGGTTCAGAATTTGTCGCCGCTGTGCCGGCGCAGGTAACGGCTTTCTCCACATTGGCTTCGCTTGACTGGACGATGATCGTCGGTCTTGTCTGGCTTGGCGGAGCGGCACTGTTGTTCATCAGCAAGCTTGCTTCCTATATGCAGTTTCGGGAAGATATTATTTCCGATGGCCAATCGATCGGTTGCCATGGGAACATCAGAATTCTTGAAACGGCGGCCGTTGGTGGCCCGCTGGCTTTCGGATTGTTCGATAAATATATCGCTGTGCCGACCAACTTCTTCCGCGACTATGCGCC
The DNA here is from genome assembly GCF_039982395.1 of Parasphingorhabdus sp. Taxonomy (GTDB): domain Bacteria; phylum Pseudomonadota; class Alphaproteobacteria; order Sphingomonadales; family Sphingomonadaceae; genus Parasphingorhabdus. The sequence goes on along the minus strand of NZ_JBDWYO010000003.1, from coordinate 644,909 downwards.
GCGCGAACGGGAATTGGCGCTGGAACATGAAATTGCCCATCATGAATCGGGTGATTTGGCCGCCAATTTTGTTGGCCTCACTATATTGTCCCTTCACTGGTTCAATCCGGTTGCATGGTTTGCCTGGGTCGCGTTTCGGCAGGATCAGGAAACGGCTTGTGATGCGCGCATATTGGCAAAAAGCGGACGTGAAGTCCGCGCCGTCTATGGCCGCACGATCGCAAAATCGGCCTCTGGCCACCGACTGGGTCTGGCAAGTCCTTTGAACCAGAAAGACAAGATTAAGGGGCGCTTGAAGATGTTGGGGCGGTCAGAAACATCATCTTGCCGTCGAACAATTGGGGCTGCTTTTGTCGCGATCGGAACGGTTTTCGCATTGCCGCTTACCGCGACAGTTACATATGCCGAGGCCGTCGATCCTGTCGATGTTGCAGCACCACTGGCACCTGAGCCACCCGTGGCTGTACAAGCGCCCATGGCTGTATCTGCGCCGGTTGCACCGGCAGCACCGCAGGCACCGGTCGCTCCAGTTGCGCCCGCCGCCGATGGTGACGAGGTGCACATCACAATGCTCAACGGACGGAAGAACGCCGACTTATCGAAAGACCATGTGCACAAGATACAGCATAATGGCAGAACCATTATCTTGCGCACCAACAAGAAATTGAGCGACAAAGAGGTGCGCAAAATGGTCGCTGAAGCAGAGAAGTCACGCCTTAAGGCGGACAGGGCTCTGCATGAAAGCGAAGTAGAACATAAGCATATGAACTCGACCATGCGCCAGGTCGAGCGGGAACTGGCTATGGCCAGAAGGGAAATGCAACAAGAATTGAGGAATGCCGAACAGGAAATTCGGGCAGCTAATCAAGCAATTCGCGATGCCGAGCAAAAAGTGCGAGACGCCAAGCAGGAAGCTCGCGAAGCCCGGCAGGAAGCCATCGAGGATGCCAGAGAAGCCCGGCGGGAGGCATGGGAAGCAAAGCGTGAGGCAATGGAAGAAGCACAGTCCGCCGCGCGAATTTCTACAATTTCTTATACCACCCACAATAAGATCAAGGGCCCCGATTGTGTCGCAATGAACCGGCAAATCGCTATGGCTGGCAAAAAGGGTCTTGCCGGACAGGCCTGGGCCGTCGTGGCCGGTTGTGGTGGATTTGAGGTCAAAGTCGATAAGGTTGCGATGCTCAAGGCGGCGTTGACCGGACTGGAAAAAGGCCGTGCGGACGCCGTGAAATGTAAAGATAACAAAGCTGATCGCGCGAAAAAGATAAAGAAGTTTGATCGGAGTATTGCCAAAGTGAAGGCACAGCTTTCGATGACTTGAGCCGGGGAAACCGTTCATAACGGGGCATGAGGGCGGTTCGTTTTGCGGACCGCCCTTTTTCGTGGTTGTTTTATGGGCTGAATATGCCACATCAGACCCATGGACTTTGACCCTTCAAAATTTCCCACCGGCCTCTGCGAACAGATGGAACCCCTTGTCGCACGGGTCCTCGCTGGCAATCCCAGCCCCTATACTTATACCGGCACCCAGACCTATGTTGTCGGGAACGGCTCGGATCGGGCGGTGATCGATCCCGGTCCGGCCATCGATGCGCATATTGACGCGATCGTCGCGGCGGTCGGAGATGCCAAGATAAGGGCCATCATGTGCACGCACACCCATCGCGATCATAGCCCCGCTGCCGCGCCTTTGTCCGAGCGCACTGGGGCTCCTATCATTGGTTGCGCGCCTCTGGTGCTCGCAGATGACGGACCGCGCGCCGACGAGAGTTTTGACAAATATTACAAACCGGACCGGGTGCTGGCGGACGGCGAGACTATATCCGGGGATGGCTGGACAATCGAAGCGGTGGCGACGCCGGGCCACACATCCAATCATCTGTGCCTTGCGGTTCAGGAATCGGGTGCGATGTTTACCGGCGATCATGTCATGGCCTGGTCGACCAGTGTCATTGTCCCGCCAGATGGCGACATGGCCGATTATATGACGAGCCTTCAGAAGCTCTATGAGCGCGAAGACAAGGTCTATTATCCGGCCCATGGCAAAAAAATCACCAACACGCGGCAGCTGGTGCGCGGAATGATGGGCCACCGCAAACAGCGCGAACGGCAGATTGTCATGCTGCTCGAAGAAGGCCCAGCCGCGATCGTCGATATGGTGCCCAAGATGTACAAGGGCCTTGATCCGCGTCTAAAAGGTGCTGCGGGGCAATCCGTCCGGGCACATCTCATCGACTTGCAGAATCGCGGGAAGGTTTCGCAATCGGATGAGGTCTGGGCGATGGCCGGATGAACCTGCGGACTTCTTGGCGCCTTTGGGTTCCGGTTGCCATCATCAGCGGGCTGCTAATCCTTCTGTGCATATTGGCATGGCTGCTTTTTACCCGCGTCGAAAGCAGCATCCGTCCCGACCCGGTCTCGATTGCCAATGCCAGCCTGACCAATTTGCAAGAACAGAACCGGCTGACGGTCTTCTCTGCTAGCTATAATGCCACCGTCACCACGACGCTGACCAAGCTTGGTCTGACGGCCCGCAAGACATTGATCATGCCCGGGACGGTGCGCTACGAACTTGATCTGGCAAAGCTGGATGCGGAGCGGGTCCGCTGGGACGCTCGTGACAACACGCTCTATGTCGAGATGCCCGCGATCGAGACGGCACGACCGGAGGTGCATGTCGAACAGATTCAAACCTATGATGATGGCGGGATATTGATCGCTTTGACCGACGCCGAAAATGTCCTCGATCAGGCCAATCGCAAAAAGGGTGTCGACGAACTGGTCAAGCAGGCCCAAAATCCAGTGCAGATTCGAATGGCACGGGAAGCGGCACGCCGGGCGGTGCGACATAATTTTGCCATTCCACTGCAGGCTGCCGGGGTTGAGGCGAAGATTGACGCCTTTTTCCCTTATGAGCGCAGCCGCTACAAGGAGCGATGGGACTATTCTCGGCCGATCCAGAAAGTGCTGGCCGAGCAGCAAAGGAAAAAGGAAGAGGCACCATGAACCTGCCGATCAAAAGCGCCGCTGCAATTTTCCTGACCGGGTCGTTCCTGACCGGATGCGAGCAGAGCCCGCCGCCCGAACCCTTGTCGGAGACAGCGTCATTCGCCTTGCCCGAAGCCATTGCCAACAATGCGGTGGCTGTCGCCGATGGTCCGGAAGGGCCAACCCTGTATAGCTTCAACGGCCTCAAGTCGGGCAAGACCTGGAGAGACACCAGCAACGCTGCTTATGCTTGTGTGATTGATACGGAAAGCTGCAAGGCCATCGCCTCTGTTCCGGTGCAGGAAGGTCGGCTCGCAAGCGCGGCGGTCACGGTCGCCGGAAAAATCTATATTTTCGGTGGCTATACGGTTGCCCCCAATGGCGATGAACTATCTACCCCAGAAGTCTTCATTTTTGATCCTGCAACCGGCCGCTATGATGCATTGGCCGACATGCCCACGCCAGTCGACGACATGGTGGCCGTGCCCTATCAGAACCGCTTCATCTATCTGATTTCCGGTTGGCATGACGAGGGCAATATCAGCCTTGTGCAATTGTTTGATACGCAGACCGGTGCGTGGACTCAAGCCACCGAATTTCCCGGAACACCGGTCTTTGGCCACGCAGGCGGCATCGCTGGCGATAGCATCATTGTCACGGACGGGGTCGCTTCCATTTTTGCCGATGGCAAACGGAAATTTGTCGCCGCAAAGCTGAGCTGGCGCGGAGATATCGATCCCAATAATCCGACGCAAATTGCTTGGCGCGGGATTGATGCCCACGCTGGGTCCGCACGTTATCGAATGGCAGCCATCGGCGATGCAGCGGGTCAGCGGATCATTTTCGCCGGGGGAGGCGACAATCCCTATAATTATGACGGCATTGGCTATGATGGCATACCCGCAAAACCCTCCGGCGGATATTTTGCCTATGATCTGAAAAGCGACAGCTGGCGGGAGTTGGGAAGGCTGTCCGAACCCAGCATGGACCACCGCGGTCTCGCCAAGACGGGCGAAGATTATTATATCATCGGCGGCATGGATGCCGAGCAGAAGGTGGTCGACCGGATCGTGAAATTCCGGATCGGGCAATAACCTTAAGCCATTTGATCTTCAAATTCACCGCGTTCAAAAGCTTTGGCCAGTTCGAATTTCTGGATTTTTCCAGATCCCGTCATCGGCCATTCGTTGACCCATATCCAATAGGCCGGCGTCTTCTGCGGAGATAGGCGTTCACGGATGAAGGCCCGCAATTCGCTGACGGTCGGTTTCTCGCCCTCTGCGGTGCGGATGAAGCAGGCGACCAGTTCGCCCCATTTGTCATCCGGAACGCCGGCGACTGCGACTTCTGCCACCATTGGATGTTCGAGCATCGCCGCTTCAATCTCTGCGGGAAAGAGATTTTCTCCGCCGCGAATGATCATCTCTTTGACCCGGCCTGTGATCCGGACATAGCCGCGTGCGTCCATTTTTCCGAGATCCCCGGTGTGGAGCCAGCTATCGGCATCCACCGCTTCGGCGGTCGCCTCGGGATTGTTATTATAGCCCTTCATCACATGATAGCCGCGGACACAAATCTCGCCCTGTGTGTCAATCGGACAGACGGAATTGTCGTTGGTGTCCCGGATCGACACTTCCATATGCGGGAGCGGCTGACCTATGGTCTGGGTCAGGTCTTCCTCGCTGTCGGTTGGCCAAGTGTGCGTGATACCCGGCGACGATTCCGTCTGACCATATACGATAAGGATGGGCGACCCGAACACTTCCCGGCCAGCGCGCACCAGCTCGGGCGCGACCAGAGCGCCGCCGCTGACATTGCGGCGCACCGACTTGCAATCGGCGCCTATGGCCCGCGCTGCCTCGATAATTGCCACATACATTGTCGCAACTCCGCCCAGAACTTCAGGACGTTCGCGTTCTATCGCCTTGACAATGGCGCCCGGATTAAAATTTGAGACAAGGATCAGTGTCACACCTGTCATCAAGCTGCCCAAAACACTGACGGCGCCACCGGCGGTATGGAAAAGCGGGAAGGGGCAGACAAAGCTCTCTCCCTCAAGCACGCCAATTCTCTGGAACACGTCAAAATTGCTTTGTAGCAGGCCCTGTTGATGGAGCAGAACACCTTTCGGAAATCCAGTTGTGCCGGATGTATATTGGATTTGAACGATGTCAAATGGCTGGGTTTCGCGCAATATACCGCTATCACAGCCATCCAGCAAAACAGCGGGATCGGAGATGGAGATACGGTGTTCGATTGCGGGAAGCTCGTCACAGGCTGCGTCCACAATCGGTTTTAGTTCAGAACCTCGCACCACCGGCAAATAATAGATGGCCTCGGCTCCGGATTGTTCGAGCACATATTTGACTTCGCGAGGCGTGAAGGACGGGTTGATCGTTACCAGCGTGACGCCTGCCAGTGCCGCGCCATATTCGATAAGCACCCATTCCGGGCAATTGCTCGCAAAAATGCCGATGCGCGCACCGGCTAAATGTCGAGAAGCCAAAGCACGGCCCATTTTCTCGGCATCGGCCAACAGCTCAGCAAAGGTCCATTCACGCCCGATCTCGCCATCATCGAGCAATTCGCGCAACGCCTTCTGGTCGCCAAGCCGCTCTGCTTGTTCCCGCAATATCTGCGCGATGGTTATTTCGCGATAGGGCGTGTTGGTCTGTACCGGGAAGTAGGAATCCTCGAGCTGGACCTTGTACATCAACATATCTCCTACGGTTCTAAGCGACCTTAGACAGGGTTTTACGCAGATTGGTATGTTCTGGACAAGACAAATGCCAATTCGCTTCCTATATGATATTGCAAAGGCCGGTTTTCGGCAAAGGAGACGATAGATGGACGCACGTGGTGGAATTGGTGGCAGCTTGGCTGGAGTGGATATTGTTGAAGAAATCAACAAGCTGCGCAAGGAGCGCAATGCGATCATCCTCGCCCATTATTACCAAAAGCCGGAAATTCAGGACATTGCCGATTTTGTTGGCGATAGCTTGGAATTGTCCCGCAAAGCGGCAGAAACCGATGCCGATGTGATTGCCTTCTGCGGGGTGAAATTCATGGCCGAAACCGCGAAAATCCTGTCGCCGGAAAAAATTGTCGTGCTGCCGGATATGGATGCCGGTTGTTCACTCGAAGACAGCTGCCCGCCGGACAAATTCAAGGCGTTCCGCGACGAGCACCCCGATCATATCGCGCTGACCTATATCAACTGTTCGGCTGAGGTGAAGGCGCTCAGCGACATCATCGTCACCAGTTCATCGGCGGAACATATCCTCTCGCAAATCCCGCTCGACCAGAAAATCATCTTTGGTCCGGACAAGCATCTCGGCGGCTATATCGCCAAGAAAACCGGCCGTGAAATGTTGCTCTGGCCCGGTGTCTGCATCGTCCACGAAGCGTTTAGCGAAACCGAATTGCTGAAATTGCAGGCACAGCATCCCGATGCGCCGGTTGCTGCCCATCCGGAATGCCCCGCCTATATTCTGGATCATGCGGACATGGTTGGTTCGACCAGCGCGATCCTGAAATATGCCAAGTCATTTGAAGGCGACACGATCATTATCGCCACCGAACCGCACATCATCCACCAGATGGAAAAAGCAGTGCCGGAGAAAAACTTCATCGGTGCCCCCGGCGCGGACGGCAACTGCAATTGCAATATCTGCCCCTATATGGCGCTCAACACGATGGAGAAGCTCTACATCGCACTGCGTGACCTGGAACCCCGCATCGAGATGGACGAGGAACTGCGCCTGCAAGCGCGCAAGTCGATCGACAAGATGATGGAAATGGCGAGCGCGACGGTTGGGCAGGGGGACTTGGGACCGGCTGATTTGGCGCATGAGGGGTGAAAGCTCCACCCGACAGATATGTTGGGTGGAAAAAACTCGAATTGCGTTGGTCAACATCTGACCAGCGGCAATATAGTGGGGCACAGAAGACTGCGGTCAAACTTCTTGAGAATAAATATTCGCTCACATTGCCGGAGGATTTTAGAGAATATTTGCTTAAAACTGTACCGGCCAGCGGTGCAGATTGGATGGATGACGATTATTTCGATTGGTGGTCTATTGATCGGATCAAAAATATTCCTGATGAGTATGAGCATGATATCTGCAATCCCGAAATTGCAAATTCGGCGTCAAAATATTTGTTCTTTGCAGACTATCTGATGTGGTGCTGGGCATGGGCGATTTGTTGTGATGATGGTCCCAACTTTGGGAAAATAGCTGTGATTGGGGGGCAAGAGAGGGTTTGTTGCTGATAGTTTCGACGAGTTTGTTGAGTTGTCGCTCACCGATGTTGAAGCATTGAGCTGATTTAAGCTTTGACAAGGCGCGCACGCTGGATGCCCGCCTTCGCGGGGATGACAAGGGTGTTCGCAATCCCGCTTCTCTGTCATCCCCGCGAAGGCGGGGATCCAGTTTACGCTCTCTTCCGGCTCGATTATCCGTTTAGCGTGTCGAAAAGATCATCCCAGTCCGGATTGCCTTCCTCAATCAACCGCAATTTCCAGCCCCGGTTCCATTTCTTGAGCGCCTTTTCCCGGGCAATCGCTTCGCGGACATCAGTGTATGGTTCGATATGGACCAGCCTTGTTGTCCGATATTTTCTGGTAAACTCTGAACCCTTGCCGCTTCTATGCGCAAAAACGCGGGCGGCGAGATTGCCGGTAACGCCGATGTATAGTGTGCCGTTGCGTTTGCTGGCTAGAATATAGACATGATAGCTGCGCGGCATGGCCTGTTCTAGCTGGATCCCCGCCTTCGCGGGAATGACAAATTGGCGTGTGGGAATGACAGTTGCGGCCATGTTCTCTGTTGGTCGTCGATTATCCACTTTCGGACGCCATCACTTGCCGCTAGACAATGTATATGACCTTCATCCTAGACCGCTTCGACCTCTCTGCTTTTGTGCAATCCACGCTGGACGAGGACCTCGGCCCGACCGGCCGTGATGTGACCTCTGAGGCGGTTATTCCGGAAGATGCGATATTCTCAGGCGTGATGGACAGCCGCCATGATGCGGTCATTGCCGGGCTGCCGATTGCAGAGGCATTTTTCCGGTATCTGGATCCGGATGTAGAGATAGAAACGCTTGTCGCAGAAGGCGAGGCGGTTGCGGCTGGCACCGACATCATGCGCCTGAAAGGCAAGGGGCGCGCGATGCTCACTGCCGAACGCAGTGCGCTAAATACGGTGCAACATCTGACGGGCATTGCCTCGATGACATCGGAATATGTCCAAAAGATTGCCGGAACCGGCTGCACATTGCTCGACACGCGCAAGACCATTCCCGGTCTGCGTGTGCTGGAGAAATATGCGACGCGGATGGGCGGGGCGCAAAACCACCGCATGGGTCTATGGGACGCGGCTATGATCAAGGATAATCATGTCGCTGTGGCCGGTTCTGTTGGCGAAGCGGTCCGCCGGGCCAGAGATGCCGGCGTCGAAAAAATCATCTGTGAAGTGGATCGCGTCGACCAGATTGAACCGGCGCTGGCGGCTGGGGCAACCCATGTGCTGCTCGACAATATGGAACCCGCGATCTTGCGCGGGGCGGTGACGCTCATTGGCGGTCGTGTTGCGACCGAGGCCAGCGGTGGTGTGACCCTGGAAACCATTCGTGACAAGGCGGAGACTGGCGTTGATTATATTTCGGTGGGGAGGCTCACTCAGAGTGCACCTGCTGCGGATATCGGGCTGGATTTTGAGCAGGTTTAGGCACCTTATTGCCGCTCGTGCTGAGCGTGTCGAAGCATGGATTTGTGCTCTGCAAAGTCCTTCGTCAGACTCAGGACGTTCGGAATAGATCGTGAGACCCAATTCTATCATTTGGTTTGAACGGCTATTTATTGGGTCGCTTGCAGTCTCGGTGCTAGATTTGGTCTACCATCGAGATTTGCTCACGGGCGAGATTGAAGGCATCGAAGGTTGGGAGATGGAATTTGCTCTTATCCTCGGTGGGGCAGTGATAATCGGTTTCGGTCTTCAGATCTTGCTTTGGTACTTCATTGCATATCGAGCGAGTGTGAAAGCCAAGTGGATATATTTGGTGTTCTGTGCATTGGGCCTGAGCGGCATTGCAAGCACTTGGGCGGAACTATTGATAAGTGACGTCATATTTTTGGTGGCCACGCAATCTATGGCTCTTGGTTCGGTTATCTTACTGTTTCAAGCAGATGCTCGAAAATGGTTTGAAGCCAAAGGTTTGCTTGACGATTCAGATGGTACTGACTTGAAGGATGTATTTCGATGAGGATTGTTGCAGCGGTATTGTTGTTAGGACTGCCTGCGGTGGCCAACGCCCAATCTTACCAATGCCGCGCACCGTCGGGTCTCAGCGCGCCGGCCGAGCGCAAGCCAGCAAGCGAACCGCGCCGCATCACACCCGTCACCGGTTATACACTGGCCCTCAGTTGGTCCCCCGAATTTTGTCGTATGCGGAAAGATAGCCGCCGCGATAAAACCCAGTGCAGCGGCGATGATGGCAGTTTCGGATTCATTCTCCATGGCTTGTGGCCTGACGCACGTGGTCCCGCCTATCCGCAATATTGCGCGTCGACCAAGCCGTTGCCACCCGCCGTGGTGAAGCGCAATTTCTGTATGATGCCGTCGGCCAACCTGATGGCGCGCGAGTGGGCCAAGCATGGTACCTGTATGACCAAGCGGCCGGAAACCTATTTTCGGGTATCGCGGATCATGTTCGATGCGGTTCGTTTCCCCAATATGGACCGTCTATCACGCAAGCCTCTGACGGCGGGACAATTCCGAAACGCGTTCGCTGCGGCTAACGAAGGTGTTCAGCCGAATATGATACGTTTGAAAGTGAATAAGCGAGGCTGGCTTCAGGAGGTCAAACTATGCCTTGGGAAGAGCTTTCGTCCGCAACGCTGCCCGGCATTCATGAAGGCGACAAAACCGGAAAACGCGATCAAGATCTGGCGAGGAGCGTAGCTTCCTTATCTGCCCATTTGGTCAATCCGATCATGATTTTGGCCAGTTCCAGTCCTTTGGCAGTCAATTGATAGCCATCAGGTTGATGGTCGACAATTTCAAGTTTTTTGAGATCGCTCAGGCGATTGTTAAGGGTGGTGGGTGATAGCATATCGCAGGATTCCTGCAGTGCGCGAAAGGTGAACGGCCCGTTTCTAAGCTCCCACATGATCCGCAGTGTCCATCTTTTTCCCAAAATGTCGAGTAGGACCATGATCGGCCGGGCGCTCTTATTGTCGCTCATAGTAGGTTCCTTCTTGACGCTACTAAAAATGTAGCATACTTTTGCTACAATATTAATAGCAAGGAATCGCCCTATGAGCAATATTCTTACTCCTTTTATGCCACCATATTCCCCTGCATTGTCGGAGGTGATGAAACAATATCCGGAACAGGACGGCTATCTTCTGCGATTGTTCCGCGTTTTTGCCAACAGCGTCCGGTTTGCAAAAAAAGGTGTTCCTAATCTACTCGACAAGGACAGCCCATTATCCCTGAGGGAGCGGGAGATTGTCATCTTGCGGACAACGGCCAATAATGAATGTGAATATGAATGGGGTGTCCATGTCGCGGTGTTTGCATCGGCTGCCGGGTTTACCAAAGAGCAGATTGCGGCGACCAAAAATTCAAATTCCGACACCCCGGTCTGGAATGAAAAGGAGCAGATCCTGCTGGCGGTTATCGACGACCTCAGCCATTCGGGAACGATCCGCGATGACAATCTGGCCGGCTTTCAGCAATATTGGAAAAAGGACGAGCAACTGGAGATATTCGCGCTTTGCGGAACATATCACACGGTTAGTTTTGTGGCTAACGGCGCGAGAGTAGCTTTGGAGGACTTTGCGGTCCGTTTCCCCGAAGTCTAACCGTTCAGTGTTCTTGTTCCCGGATGATGTTTGTCGAGATGCTTGGTGATAATCTTCAGATTCTTGCTGTTTGAGCGCCAGAGAAAGTCAAACAGATCGCCAGCCAACGGAATAGCACCCAGGGCGGTATCGATACCGACATTTGCAGCCATGCGCGTCAATTGAAGCTTGGACATGCCGAGATTGCGGGCTTCCCAGACGATATAGGCCCCCATTAGCGCGGTGGCGATGTCGCCAACCACCGGGATTAGGCCTACCAGGGAATCTAAGCCAATTGGCCGATTGATGCCGGGAATGACAAAGGCGCGTTCGAGGACTTTTTCCATCGCTTCCACGCGGTTGCGCACGGCCTGCGGATCGCGGCTGACGTCGGGCAATTGTTCTGCCAGACGTTTTAGTTGTTCTTCGGAAATGGCCATTTTGAGCCTCCCTGTCTTATAATACTCATACAGTTAGGATATGGGTATTCCGATCAGATTATTCAATGGATGCCAACCACGCGGGTTGACCGCAAAGCCGCGCTGGCCCTGCGGAGCGATCGACCAGCGGATCGGAACCGCGAGTGGAATGAAGTTATAATGATCGACCAGCATGGTCTCCGCGTCGGCGTAGAGACGGGCCTTGATCTCCAAATTGGTTGCGGCATCGGCCTCAGCGATTTTTGTATCGGCATCGTTCAGGCAAATGGAGGTTTTGACACAGGTGAACTGCATCAAAAACCATTGCGCGCTGTCATAAGGGGCAATCTCGTCCATCAGTCGCACGTCGGCATCCTGGTTGATTTTGACCCTTTTGGCGTCCAGTCCCACTCTTCTGAGATCGGACTGAATGCGTTTGAACAATATACTGGCGCCAGCGGCATCCGGCAGCGCAATCACCAGCGGGTCGACGGACCCCTCGGACGCTTTCCAGCTGTTCATATGGCTGCGGGCAAAGAGGATTCGGTCCTCCATCGTCATGCTGGCCCAGTCTGGATAGGTGTTGATGCCTTCGACATCCAAAGCTTCGGGGATGATCTTGAGCCGGCTCTGCCAGGCGCTGACTCCGGGAAAGGATGTCAGCAGCGCGGGACGGTTGATGGCCATGGCCAATACTTCCCGGTTCCCGGGAACCGCCCAAAATCCGTTGGCGCGCACGAAGCGCAATCCGAAAAGACCGGCGACCGGATCGAGCCGCAAATCATTGCTGCTAATGCCTGCCGCATCGACGAGCGGGAGGTGATGATATTTTCCATTCAGTACGACTTGGACGGCCCCGGCCCGATATCGGGCGATGGCAGCTGCTGCCTTTTCACCGCGCAACGATACCCAGCGGTCATTGTCCTGCTCGGCATCTTTTTCTTCCTGCGAAGGTTCGTCGAAACGGCTGAGCTTGATTACATTCTCCTCGCTGAACAAACGCAGGGGGCCGGCGCCATGGCCCGCCCGGAACAATCCCATTTCTGGCTGAGCGAGCAGCTGGAGGAAATTGGGATGCGGGGAATCCAGCCTGATCTCGACAACCCGGCCGGTCATGGACACGATCTCGTCGACCACCGACACGTCATATTGCAGCCGGCTGCGGCGCAATTCGGAAAAACGTTCGCGGAGCAACCGGGCGACGCGCTCTGCAGTGACCTGTCTGCCGTCGTCCCATTTTGCATCGAACAACCGGAATATATAGCTCAGGCCATCGTCGGAAACGATCCAGCGGGCCGCAAGCGCTGGGACCACCCGGCCTTCTTCATCCAGTCCGACCAGGCCCTTGGCCATGGACGCGCGCATCGTCGAAGACACGAAGTTTAGCCGTGTCCCGACCGGATTTATCTTTGCCGGACCATCCTCGACCACGGTGACCCGCACCTGATTCTCATCTTCGGAAAAGCTGCACGCCCCCAGCAATAACACCGCAAGGGCCGCGATCATGCTGTTCCGCCAAAATGTCGAAAGGGAATTCATCACGGCCTTATACGCAAAGTACGGCTGGGATGCACATTGGAAATATTATCTTCCCAACCGTCTATGCGCTTGGCCACTAGGCTACGCGTGACATAGAAATAGAGCGGGAGGATCGGCATGTCAGCGATCAGAGAGGATTCTGCTTCACGCATCAATGCTTGCCGCTTGGCCGGATCCGGTTCGGCAATCGCCCGCGCCAAAATTTGATCATAGGCCTGATTGGTATAGCCCGAGTAATTGCCGGGGCCGTTTGCTAGCTGATGTACCAGAAGGAAATTTTCCGGTGTGGGCAAGTCGGCGATCCAACCGGAACGGGCCAATGCGAACTCATGCCGCCGCAGGGCAGCAAAATGGAGCGCGGCTTCGCTGTTGAACAAGCTGGCTTCCACCGCCAGGGGTTTCCACATCGCAGCCATAGCCACGGACACGCGACGATGTTCTGCAGAACTGTTGAACCGTATCTCGAAGCGCAGAGGATTGGCCGGACCATAGCCGGCATCATCGAGCAAAGCGCGGGCTTTATCCAAGCGTTTCTCCCGAGGCCAATCAGCCCATATCGGTTTTGCGGGTTCCGCCCCGGCGAGGCCTGGCGGGAGCAATCCCCAAGCAGGTGTGTTGCCAACCCCTATGACCTTGTCGGCGATCCATTCGCGTTCAATCGCCATGGACAGCGCAGTGCGTATTCTGGGATCATCAAAGGGCGGCATGCGCGTGTTGAAGGCAAAATAGTAGCTGCCGAGATAAGGCACGCTATGGGCCAGATCCGGATGGTTGTCTTTCAGCCATTGATGGCGGCTAGCCGGATAGTCTGCGGCAATATCTGCGCCACCGGACAGAAACAGGCGCATCGCAGACAGGCTATCATCCATCGGTTTCCAGATGATGGTCTCGGTCGGCACTGTATCGCCATACCATAAGGGATTGCGTTCCAGCCGGGCATGATCATTGAGTTTCCATGCGGTCAATCGATAAGGGCCGCTGGTGATGATCGGTCGATCTGCGGTCCATTGATCGCCAGCCGCGTCGATCCGGTGGAGCGGGACGGCTGCCACAGCGGGATGCGCAAGCAGAGATGGTAAGGACGGGTCTGGGGAGGCAAGAGTCACAATGACTCGGTTGGCGTCAGGTGCCTCAACAGCCACAATATTGCCGAACAGGCTCTTGGCGGGGGCTGTCGTTTCCGGTGCCTGCAAACGGTCCATGACGGCCGGAAAAAGGGTTGCGTCAAAGCCTGTGTCATCGGAGAACTGCAAGTTCTGACGCATGGAAAAAGTCCAACGCAGACCATCTGGTGAGATTTGCCAACTTCTCGCGAGTCCCGGTTCCGCCTCGCCATTGGCACCCAGTCGCGTGAGCCCTTCAAACTGGTCTGCGGCGACCCGAAGAGATGCCAGGTCAGATATTTTTTGCGGGTCGAGTCCTTTGATTTCTGAATCGGACAATCGAACAATCTGGGCCGGACCAGGCGCGCTATCTGCCGCTGGACCGGCGTCGCAGGATATCAGCAGCATGATCGTGCATAGAAGAGCGAAATAGCGCATGACCTGTTCCTAGATGTTTTTGCTGGCTCAACAAAGCGGAACTCTTATGCTGTCTTATTCGTTAGGGAGAATTGCCGCATGAACGGTCTACAATATGATATTTCCAGCATCGGTGACGTTGGCGCCAATATTGTGAAAATGCTTCCCGAAATAAGGGAGAGAGCGGCGGAAATCGAGGGCGCGCGCCGATTGCCAGCCGACCTCGCCGCAAAACTGGCCGAGGCAGGCGCGTTCAATTTGTCGAAGCCGGCATCTCTAGGTGGACTGGAATTGGCACCACTGGATTTCATGAAGATCATCGCGACGGTTGCCGAAGCAGATGCCAGCGTGGGCTGGTGCGTGATGATCGCTGTAACCTCGACTTTGGGGGCGGCCTATATGCCGGAACTCGTGGCTAGTGAAATTTTTGGGGCAGATGATGTCATCACCGGCGGTGTTTTTGCCCCAATGGGCAGGGCAGAGGACAAGGGGGATCATTACCTGCTCAGTGGGCAATGGCAATGGGGGTCGGGTTCGGCCAACTGCTCTTGGCTCGGTGGCGGCGCGATGATTTTCGAAGATGATGCCTTACAGAAATTTGATAATGGCGCACCCAATCATCGGATGTTGTTTTTCCCCGCCAAGGAAGCGACCTTCGTCGACAGCTGGCACGTCGCGGGACTGAAAGGCACGGGATCCGGAGATTTCTCGGTCAAGAACCTGAAGATTCCCAAGGACCGCAGTGTGTCCTTCGTCGCAGACCAGCCGCGCGATGCCGGGGCATTGTATAAATTCCCTCTCTTTGGGCTGCTCGCTTTGGGCGTCTCGTCGGTTGCACTGGGTAATGCGCGGGCGGCGTTGGAAGAGATCAGGACCATTGCAATTCACAAGAAGACGCCTGGCGGTGGTCGGACGATGGCGCAACGGGCGACGGTGCAGGTCGAATTGGCCCGGGCAACCGCCCAATTGGAAGGTGCTTTCAGCTATTTGGAAAATGCTATCAGCGCATGTTGGCTTGAAGCGCAGGGGTCCGACGAAATTTCTGCAAAAGGCCGGGCCAACCTGCGACTGGCCTGCGCCCATGCCACGGAGACCTCTGCCGAGCTTTGCAAGATGGCCTATACATTGGGCGGCGGCGCGGCGGTTTATTCGGACAATGTTTTACAACGCCGCTTTCGCGATGCGCATGTCGCCACCCAGCATATTGCTACGTCGCCAGCGGTGTTTGAACTGGCTGGCCGGGTTCTGTTGGATCAACCGGTTGATATGGCGATGCTCTGATCTAGAGACAAAGTAGGGCGATGCCCATTTCGTCATTCTGCAACAATCTCAGCCTTCAATAGCCGATATTCCGACATCAAACCTTTGAACAGGCTGTAACAACAGACCAGCAATACGAGCGTGAAGGGCAATCCGCTGGCGATCGTACCCGCTTGCAACGTTCCCAGCGCAACAGCGCCACCACCGATCAACAATGCCGCCGCGACCAGACCTTGCAGCACCGCCCAGAAAATGCGCTGTGCGACCGGTGCATCCGTTCTGCCCCCTGCCGTAATCGCATCTATCACCAGCGAGCCGGAATCCGACGAGGTTACGAAAAATACAATGAGCAGGATAATGGCGAGCGATGATGCAACATAGGGAAAGGGCATGTTCTCGAGCATCTGGAACAATACCAGGGGCGCTTCGGTGATGCCGGCCGGCAATTGGCCAATCCCGCCCTTGACCTGTTCCATCGCCGTCACACCGAATGTTGTGAACCATATGATCGCGACAATCACGGGTACGACCAGCACCACGGTCAAAAACTCTCTGATGGAACGGCCTCTTGATATGCGGGCGATAAACATTCCGACAAAGGGTGACCAGCTGACCCACCATGCCCAATAGAATATGGTCCAACCGTGATACCATGTCCGGTCTTCGCGATCGGTCCAGTCGCTCAGCGGAATGGCATATTCTACATAGCTTGCGATGGCTGTTCCAAATCCGCTGAAAATTTTCAATGTTGGTCCAGCCAGAAAAACAAATGCGAGCAGCAAGGCCGCCAACAGCATATTCACATTGCTCAACAATTTGATGCCGCCATCCATGCCCCGGACAACCGACACAATGGCGAGGGCGGAGATCAATGCAATGAGCAAAAGTTGGGACGTTAGCGTGGCTTCAAAGCCAAAAAGGAAGGACAGGCCTGTTGCCGCTTGTTGCGCGCCAAGGCCCAATGACGTTGCCAAGCCGAATAGCGTTGCGATCACCGCAAGTATGTCGATGATATGACCCGGCCAACCCCATATACGCTCTCCCAACATCGGGTAGAAGGCGGAGCGAATGGTGAGCGGCAATCCTTTGTTATAGGCAAAAAAGGCGAGGGCCAGGCCGATGACGGCATAGACTGCCCAAGGCGTTAGGCCCCAATGGAATACTGTTGCGCCCAGTGCCAAGCGCTCGGCCTCGGGTGTTCGGGCTTCGACATTCAGCGGTGTTCCGCCCCAATCGGTATAATAAGCCATGGGCTCGGCAGCACCATAAAATACCATGCCGATGCCGATCCCCGCAGAGAATAGCATGGCGATCCAAGATGCGGTGCCAAACTCGCTTTTGGCATCTGCTCCGCCCAGTCGAATTTTTCCCAATGGCGATACGGCAATGGCAACGCAGAACAGCAGCACGAAATTTGAGGCGAGGACGAAAAACCAGTCAAAATAGTTCAGCGTCCAGGCTTTGGTTGCTTCCAGACTGGTTTTTGCGCTGTCCGGAAACATCAGAGTCAGCGCAACAAATGCGATCACCAGAACTGCGCTGATGAAGAAAACGGGATTGTGCATCTCCAGGCCAAATGTATTCACATTGTCCTGACCGGCTTCGTAATCGGTCTCATAGTCAATATCGACCACGTCAATTGCCGCTGTTTCTGTTCCGCTCACTGTCGAGGCTCCAATATTTTGCTTCCCAGTGCATCTTTCAGCGGCTGCAAATGTGATTGATAGTGGCGCCAAAGATCGACGCTCGCTTTGGTAATGGGTTGGCGGACTTGTTCTGAGCTAGCGGTGCGCACGGCTCGTTCCGTTTGATGAAAATCGACACAGGCTTGTTCAAAAGGCAGACCCAGATAATCCAGCATCCGGCGCACTTGCCCTTCAAGATCATCCAGCACATCTTCATGCTGTACGCGCAAGACAGCATTGGGCAGCACGCTGTCCCAATGGTCCATCAGGCGCACATAGTCGCTGTAGTAGCGGCCAATTTCGTTCAGCCCGTATGTGAATTCTTGTCCTTCGGCGAACAGCTGTTTGAATCCGGAAAAGCAACAGGCCATTGGCTCCCGCCGGGCATCAATGATTTTTGCGTTGGGGAGAATGAGTTTGATCAGCCCTATATGCCGGAAATTATTCGGCATTTTGTCGATGAAAAAGGCAGCGCCTTGCCGATGAATGCGGGTGCTGTCGATAAAATCCTGCCCCATCTCACGCAATTGATCAGCACCAATATCGTGCAAATTGTCTGGATATAGCGAGTCATTGCTGGCCTGTTTCTGTCGCCGCAAGCGATGGGCGAGCGACAGGATGTTGGGCAATTCCAACGTGCCATCAATCTGACTGTGCGAAGCAAGAATCTGTTCCAGCAATGTCGATCCAGCCCGGGGCAGCCCCAAGATGAATATCGGGTCCGGCGCTTCGCATCCCTTGCCGGATTGCTTCGCGAAAAGGGCAGGGGTGCAGGCGGTGATCTGGTTGTCCAGTTCCGCCGTCATCTGGTCGGCGTCATAGCGGGACTGCAGCCGTTTCAATTCATTGCCGCGTTCATAATAGCCGAAGGATGCATTATAATCCTTGCGGTCTTCATAGGCCTTGCCCAGTGCGAAACAGATATGGATGCGGTTCTGATAGCTCAGCCGATTGCCTTGTTCCTGTGTTTCCATCAGGCGCAACTCGTCGTCGCTGAAACGGTAGGTTTTAAGATTGGCTAGTCCGTAATAAGCATCGCCATGACCTGGGTCTGACTTGATGGCATTTTGATAGGACAGGACCGCTTCTTCGTGGCGGCCAAAGGTTTTCAGCGCATGGCCTTGTGAAGTCAGTGTGACCGGATCTTCGGGAAGCCGCTGCAAGACTTTCTCAAACAGACTCAAGGCCTGTTCATAGTTTCCGGTCTGCATGGACTCGATGGCATAGAGCGACTGGAAAACAGGGTTTTCCGTATCGCGTTGATAGAGAAGTTCGCTTTGTTTCAACGCTTCGGAAAATTTCTGCCGCTTACGGAGGGTCTGAATATAGTCAATCCGCACCTGAATATTGTCCGGTTCAAACTCAATCGCGCTTTCCAGCAAGAAGTCCGCGTCTTCTAAGATACCCAATCGCGCGCCAATGTCGGCTAGTAACCGCATTGCTTCGACATGATGGGGATTCTGCTGGAGGAAATGGCGGCAGGCATTTTCCGCCTTGACCAGCTTGCCTTCGTGCAAGAGGTGCGACACGGCAACCAATGGTTTCGGCATTGCGGCAATGCGTTGTTCTTGTCCGCGCATCTCTAAGGCCGCCTGGCGGTGGCCCCAGCCTTCTAGAATCTCTGCTTGCGCCTTCCAGCTGGCTTGCAACACGGGATTGCAAAGGCAAGCGCGGCGATAAGCCGCGATGGCACTCTCAAGGTCGCCGATGGACTTTAGGATATGGCCTTCTTCCTGATAGGCTCTGCCGAAATCAGGAGACAGGCTTTTTAGCGTTTCGACGCTGGCCAAAGCTTCGTCATTATGTCCGCAATAGCGTTCGCAAACCGCTTTCATATAGAGCGCGTCGATGTGCTGAGGGTCGGTCTGTAAAGCCGACTTGGCACGATCCAGCGCATCTTGGAAACGGCCCTCGTACATCTGAGTCCGTGCCAGTTTTAGCTGTTCGTCTATATCAAGGCCAGTTTCAGACATTTATGTTCGGCTTGCTGTCCTTCAATAATAGGGGAAGCCTGCCCAAGGACAGGCTTCCCTTGAATGCGCTTGTCCTAGTAGTTGAACGAGACGCGTGCGCCAACGGTCAGTGGACGGTTCACAGTGACCCGTGCACGATCGTTGACGAAATTGCCGCTGACTTCTGCGCGTTCATCGGTCAAATTGTCACCGAAAATCTCGAAGGACCATTTGTCACTGCTGACGCCTGCGGAAAGGCCGAATGTGGTCCAGCTATTCAAAGTGATCCGGTTGATCTCGATAATGTCGGTTGCAGAAGAAGCAGAATGCGTAATCTGCGGCTGGACGTGAGCCGTCAGGCCGCCGAACGCTTCCCACTCATATCGCGCACGGATATTGCCTTGGAAGCTTGGTGCATAGGCAAGGCTGCGGCCCAATAAGACATCGTTGGTCGGTGTCAAAACGTCGGTAATCTCGGTATCAAGAATCGAGAAAGCCGCACTGACCGTCAAGCCGTCCAGAGAATATGGCGCGATCGTAATGTCCGCCTCGACGCCCTTGATTTCTGCATTGGCCGCGTTGTCCGAGAAGAACAAGTTGGTGATCGCAGGATCAAGGATGGTGGTCTGCAGGTTCTGGATATCGACAAAGAAGGCGTTACCATTGAAGCGCAATTGGTTGTCCAACAGCGACATTTTCCAGCCAAATTCGTAGTTGGTTACGTCATCGGTATCGAGAACGAACGGGACGTTAAAGCCATTGGGCCCCTGTGCGCCGCCGGGACGGTTCAACAAACCAGGACGGAAACCTTCCGAATAGGTTGCATAGAAAAGCAAATCATCGGTTGGTTTCCAAGTCGCGTTGATCTTGAAGATAAATCCATCCGTCGCCGCCTTGTCTGGAGCGTTCAGAGCATTGAAGACCTGTTGTGCCTGACCAGCGCTCAATCCTGCAGCCTGAATGTCGGCTACCGACTGACCCAGTGTAAACGTCTGGCGCAAGGCGTCAGTGCAGCTACCGATAAAAGTAAAACTTCCGTCACCATCATAAAGGTCGCTGATGTTCGTGCCGAACGCATTTTCGTCAACGCCGCTAGAGTTACAGAAAGAAGAGTTTGCACTTCCTTCCAGGTCGACTTCTACGTCATAATAGCGCGCACCCAATGTGATCGCGAATTGATCCGTAATATCATATGTCGCTTCACCAAATATGCCGAACTGCTTGTCGGTGCGGCGCACGTCATTGCGGAAAATAACGCCAGCCGGATATGCGGTGGTGTCGCTATTATAGGCAGTGGGTTGCGAGAAGTTTGCAGGAAAAGAACCGCCGAACAAATCAATCGCGGTGCTGCCAGGATATACGAAATCGTTGAATTCCCGCAATTCCAGGTCGCTGTAGAAACCACCAGCGGTTAAGCGCAATGGATTTTCGGCTGGCGTGTTGAAGCGCAGCTCGTGGGTCATCACTTCGGTTTCGGTGCGCGAATCTACGAAGAGATTCGGTGCTTGGCAGGTGCCGGTTGGTGCACCGCCGGGATAAGAAACTGAACCATCGCAAATATAGTAAGGCAGATATTGGCCGACGAACAGATAGTCGGAATAATCGACCCGCTGTGATGTTTCACGCTTGGTATAAGCGCCAGTATAGACCATTTCCAAGGCGCCAATGCGGCCTTCCAGGGTCCAACTGGTATTGCTGAAGTCATCTTTAATCTCATCGCGTTCAAAGCGTTCGATCTGCAAATCACCAAGCGTCGGATCTTCAAAGAAGACACCGTCAGAATCGAGACCCTGACGGGCATGCGCAACGGTCAGGCTCCAATCATTGGAAAACTCATATTTACCGCTCACCCGAAAGCCGAGATATTGCGTGTCGTTGAAGTTCTTCTCAACCAAAGCCGTATTGTCAGCCAGAATGAAATTCACGCCGGTCAAATCAGCACCGGCTTGCAAGCCGCCGCGGTTGCCGTTCACAGCAACGCCATTGTCGCGGATCGTTCCTGCGGGCCGGAAGCGGGCGCTTTCTGCAGTGCTACGGGTTCCAGCGACATTGTCGATATAGCCGCCCTTATTGTCAAAATAGCCAACCGCACGGATCGCAAAGCTATCCGTCACGGGAATGTTCAACATGGCTTCGATATTATAACTAGGGTCGCCGCTCTTCGTGAAAGAAACGCCTGACTTCACTTTGGCTTGAAACTGTCCGAGAACCGGCTTGTTGGTGATCAAACGCACCGTACCGGCCTGTGAACTCGCACCGAATAATGTGCCCTGTGGTCCGGACAAAACTTCAACACGCTCCAGATCGGCTGCATATACGTCAAGGTTACGGCCTGGTTGTGATACCGGTTGTTCGTCGAGATAGAGCGCCACGTTTGGAGCCAGTCCGGCAACGCCGGCAGTTGTCAGATTTGGTGTGGTCGATGCAAGGCCGCGAATATAGATCGTGCTTTGGCCCGGTCCACCCCCGCCGGCGGTAACGCCAGGCAGTTGCTGCAGATAGTCGTCAAAGACGGTGACGCCCAACTGGTCGAGCGTTTCTTCGCCCAAAGCCTGAACGGCGATAGGCACGTCTTGCATGTTGGCGCTACGCTTTGTCGCTGTAACGACAATTTCCTGCACACCCTTTTGCTGATCGCTATTGTCTGTCTCTTGCGCTTGTGCTGATGCACAGCCCATAGCCGCGATTACCGCGAGCGATGCGCTCGTTTTCAAATAAATCAAGATAAACCTCTTGTGGTTTCAATTAGAATTTTAGGGAAAAACACATCCGACCGGCAAAACCTATCGAACCCATTGCAAAGCCGAAAAAACTGTCCCCTGCGAACCCGGCCTTCAAATCTGGGGCCTTATAGCAGCTGATTCCCTTTTGTGAACCGTGGCGTCAATTCTTTGCACTATGATACATTTATTGGCTGATTTATGCGTGTTTTGAGAGTTAAGGGCCGGTAGGCTTTGTGGGGGGTCCCGAACCCGAGATGTTGATTTGATGCAACACTCATATTGTTACAAAAGCCTGTGGCCATAAAACTGGTGCGGACGGCGGGACTCGAACCCGCACACCCATTCGGATAGCAGATTTTAAGTCTGCTGCGTCTACCATTTCGCCACGTCCGCACCGGTAGCTCCAACTTTCGTCGGAGACTAGCGACAAGCATTATTGCGCGCGTGCGGTCAAGTGCATAGGCACTTTATGCATAAAAAATTTTCGATTTCAGCCTTTGTTGAGGCGCTCGCGGATTTCTTTGCCCGGCTTGAAATAGGGCACCCGTTTGGCGGGAACCTCTACCGATTCACCTGTTCGGGGGTTGCGGCCGACGCGCGGCTTGCGCTCACGTGTCGAAAAGGCCCCAAAGCCGCGTAGTTCAACCCGGCCACCGTCAGCAAGCTTCTGGCTGATCTGGTTGAAGAACAGATCGACAATTTTTTCAATTTCATCCGGTTTCAACTCCGGATTTTCTTCAGCGAGTTTCTCTAATAGTTCAGAACGTATCATCGGTGCGCCTTTCCGATTCTCAGTTGATCCAGCGACTCAATGTAGCAGAGACGCTGGAAGCATGGAGGTCTGCTTCTTCTATACATCTATAGATGGCAGAAATTGTGCCTATTTTCAATGGCGTTGGTAGAAATGTAAAATTCCGCTACGAAACTGGTCGTCGCAAAGAAAAAGCCCACCCCAAGCAAGGGGCGGGCTTTTCCGACATACCGTATTGTTATGGAAGAACTATTCTTCCTTCTTTTTAAGCGCAGCGCCCAAGATGTCGCCGAGGCTCGCGCCTGAATCGGTCGAACCAAATTGTTCCACAGCCTGCTTCTCTTCTGCCAGCTGATGCGCTTTGATCGAGAAGTTCGGTTTCTTCGAACGGTCGAAGCCGGTGATCATAGCGTCCAATTTCTGGCCAACCTGGAAGCGATCTGGACGTTGCTCGTCCCGATCACGGCCCAAATCGTTGCGTTTGATGAAGCCGGTTGCGCCGTCGTCGCCCATTTGGACTTCGAGGCCGCCATCGCGCACTTCGAGTACGGTGACGGTAGCAACAGAACCTTTTTTGAGCCCGCCGGTATCAGCGCCGCCCATTGCAGGTGCACCTTTTTCAAGCTGTTTCATGCCCAGAGAAATACGTTCTTTGTCGACATCGATGTCGAGAACGATTGCTTTTACCTGTTCACCCTTATGGTGGAGGTTGAGCGCGTCTTCGCCGGAAATGCCCCAAGCAATGTCTGACATGTGAACCATGCCGTCGACATCGCCTTCAAGGCCGATGAACAGACCGAATTCGGTAGCGTTCTTGACTTCGCCTTCCACAGTGGCGCCAACGGGATGCGTATCCGCAAAGTCGGTCCAAGGGTTAGACTGAGCCTGTTTCAGACCCAAGGAAATGCGACGCTTCTCGGTGTCGACTTCCAGAACAATGACTTCCACTTCCTGGGATGTGGAAACGATTTTACCGGGATGAACGTTCTTCTTGGTCCAGCTCATTTCGGAAACATGGACGAGGCCTTCGATGCCCGCTTCCAGTTCCACGAAAGCACCATATTCGGTGATGTTGGTAACCGAGCCGTTGAGCTTGGTGCCCACGGCATATTTCTCGGTCGCGCTGTCCCAAGGATCGCTTTCCAGCTGTTTCATACCAAGCGAGATGCGCTGGGTGTCTTTGTTGATCTTGATGATCTGGACTTTCAGCGTGTCGCCGATGTTGATCATTTCATTCGGGTGGTTGACCCGCTTGTAGCTGAGATCGGTAACATGGAGCAGGCCATCAATGCCGCCGAGGTCAACGAACGCACCATAGTCGGTGATGTTCTTGACGACGCCTTCGGTAACCTGACCTTCAGCCAAGGACTCAATAAGTCCGCTGCGCTGTTCGGCACGGGTTTCTTCAAGAATGGCGCGACGTGAAACAACAATATTGCCACGCTTGCGATCCATCTTGAGGATCTGGAAGGGCTGGGCAATGTCCATCAATGGTGTGACGTCGCGTACAGGACGGACGTCGACCTGGCTGCCGGGCAGGAAGGCTACGGCACCATCAAGGTCAACCGTGAAGCCACCTTTGACGCGGCCGAAGATAACACCTTCGACGCGATTGCCTTCGTCATATTCTTTTTCAAGCTTGTCCCAGCTCGCTTCGCGGCGTGCGCGATCGCGGGACAGCATGGCTTCGCCATTTACATTCTCGATGCGGTCGACATAGACTTCGACTTCGTCACCAACAGAAATTTCGGCTTTCTGACCGGGAGCGGCGAATTCGCGCAGCGCTACACGGCCTTCTGATTTCAATCCTACATCGATGACAGCCATGTCATTTTCGATGCCGGTTACGGTGCCTTTGACGACGCGGCCTTCAAAGCCTTGGTCTTCGCCACCGAGTGATTCGTTTAACATTGCCGCGAAATCGTCGCGGGTTGGAAATGCCGTTGAGGCCATATGGTTTAATCCTTGATAGTCAATTTGTCTGGCCAGGCGGTTGGTTCCGCCGGTCTTGGACCAAAATTGCCGCAGCCACCCCATGTGACCGCCGCATCCTTCAGAAAACTACCGATATTTGGTGGATGCGAGGCTAAGCACAAATGCCAAAAGCTGCGCCAAAGCCGAACCGGTTCCTTACCAATCCGTCTTGCACATCATTTGTCTGCTATGCCGGATCTTTGTGTTGCCGGCTGCTTTTCTTCGCATTCACCAAGGCAATCGCCTGCTGAATGGCGGCGTCTATAGTCAAATCGGTGGTATCAAGCAAGTCTGCATCTTTTGCGGGCTTGAGCGGCGCTGTATCGCGATTTTGGTCGCGCTCGTCGCGTTTCAAAATGTCGGCCAGAATATCATCAAAATTGGCGGGTTCTTTGCGTCGCTTCATCTCTTCAAAACGCCGCACCGCGCGCGCCTCTGATGAAGCCGTTACGAACAGTTTGACATCGGCATTTGGTGCGATGACGGTTCCGATATCGCGTCCGTCCAGAACCGCGCCCGCGGGCTGGGAGGCAAAGTCTTTCTGACGTTTGTCGAGCGCCCGTCGAACTTCCGGGTGGACGGAGACGCGGCTGGCCAAGCCGCCGACGATTTCGCTGCGCAGGCCGGGGTTGTTGAGCAGCGCGCTATCAAAAGTACAGGCAGCCAATGCATCAATAGCATTTGCAGAATCTCCGCCTTGCTCCCGGAGTGTCCAGCCGACTGCCCTATACAGCAGGCCGGTATCCAGAAAGGGTAGGTTGAAATGCTTGGCCAACTCCTTGGAGATTGTGCCTTTGCCAGAAGCGGTTGGGCCATCAACAGCGATGATCATGGTTGTTGCCTCGCATGGTTCTGATAGGCTTTCCAAAGACCGCCGACGGCGATGATGATCCAGACTATTTCCAGAAGGAATGACGCGAGATTGAAGTGGACCATCAGAGAGAGGGTTAATAAAAGCGCGCCCAGCAAGTTTGTGCCATTGTAAATGAAGGCGTTAACCGCTTTTGCATAGACGTTATAGGCATAAGCGGAGACGATCAATATACTGCCGATTATGCCGATGATATTGGCCAGGAATCCACTCATCATCAGGATGCCAGTCTGGTCAAAAGGTCACTAAAGCCCGGGAAACTGGTTTGCACTGGCGCAATATCGTCAATCGTCAGGCCTGATTTTGTCGCTAGCCCGGCGACCGCGAAACTCATGGCAATGCGATGATCGAGAGCGGTCTCGATCGCATGTTTGGTTCGACCGCCGGAGAGCGGCTTGCCGCCGCTACCTTCGATAATCAGGCCGTCTTCCTTCTCGGTTAATTCTACGCCGAGCAATTCAAGGCCTTTTGCCATTTGCGAGAGTCGGTCGGACTCCTTGACCCGCAACTCATGCAGGCCACGTGTTTTGGTTGTGCCGTTGGCGATGGCTGCTGCCACAAATAATATCGGAAATTCATCAATCATGCTGGGCGCGATATTGGCGGGCACGTCGATGCCGGTTAGCGCGCTATGTTTGATATGGATATCTGCCACTGGCTCGCCGCCAACCGTTCGATCATTCTCAAAACTGATATCGCCGCCCATCTGCTGCAATATTTCATACAGGCCGGCGCGGGTCGGATTGATTCCGACATTTTCGATGATGATATCCGACCCCGGCACGATCAAGGCCGCGACCGCAAGGAAAGCGGCAGAAGACGGATCGCCCGGCACTTTGATCTTTTGTGGCATGAGCTCGGCTTCGCCGGTTAGAGATATGACTCGGCTTCCTTCGGCATTTGTTTCTACCGTGATGTCGGCACCAAAGCCTTTGAGCATGGTTTCGCTATGATCACGCGTCAGCACCGGTTCTATGATCCGGGTAATGCCCGGCGTGTTGAGCCCTGCCAACAGGATCGCCGATTTGACCTGCGCCGAGGCCACAGGCAGGCGATATTCAAGAGGGACTGCGGGGCAAGTGCCGGTCACAGAAAGCGGCAAGCATGCTTTATGGTCCGAGGTTTCTCTGGCTCGAATATCCGCGCCCATTTGCGATAGCGGTTCTATCACCCGACCCATTGGCCGTTTGGATAGGCTAGCGTCTCCGGTGAACGTCGCACTGATTCCATGCGATGCGATCAATCCCATCAGCAAGCGGGTCGATGTTCCGCTATTGCCCATGTCGAGAGCATTGGTCGGCTGCATCAAGCCACCGACTCCGACGCCATATACGGTCCAGGCATCGCCTTTTTTGTCAATTTTTACCCCCATTGCGCGCAGGGCGTCGGCAGTTGCGAGGACGTCTTCGCCCTCCAGAAGGCCGGTGATCTGGCTTTTGCCAACGGCGAGCGCGGAGAATATCAAGGCCCGATGCGAAATGGATTTGTCTCCGGGAACGGAGATTTTACCGGCGAGCGGGCCAGACGGTTTGAACGTTGCTGGCGTTTGAGAGTTACTGGTCATGACAGAGCTTTATTAGCGGAACGCACAAATGATTCGTGCAGGAA
Source organism: Parasphingorhabdus sp. (assembly GCF_039982395.1). Classification (GTDB taxonomy): domain Bacteria; phylum Pseudomonadota; class Alphaproteobacteria; order Sphingomonadales; family Sphingomonadaceae; genus Parasphingorhabdus. The sequence continues at coordinate 617,767 of NZ_JBDWYO010000003.1, read as the reverse complement.
TATCAAACGGCTTTTGACAGCGCTGCAAAGCTATGGCAAGGCGCGCCGGATTTCGCGGCTGATTTCAACTAAGCTTGTATGGCCGCTTTGCAGACTTACCTATAAACGACTTGATTTAGACAGGATTTGGACACCAGCCATGGTTAAACCGGAATGGGGCACAAAACGCACATGCCCAAAATGTGGAACACGCTTTTACGATCTGGGCAAAGAAGACCCGGCAACCTGCGTTGAATGCGGGGAAAGCTTTGTGCCGGAAGCGGTTCTGAAGTCCAAGCAGCCTTTGCCTTTCGAAGCTGCGCCTAAGAAAGACGCCAAGAAGGAAGCGGATACCGTCGACGATGATGATTTGGACATCAACATCGATGATGATGAGCCGTCCCCTGACAATGAAGTTGACCTCGGCGGAGACGACGATTTGGGCGTCAGCAAAGGCAAGGGCGACGACGAGCGCGACGAAACCTAATTTTTGATTTGCATTTTGGAGCGCGTCTAGATTAAACGCGCTCCTCAAATGGGGCCTTAGCTCAGCTGGGAGAGCGCTTCGCTGGCAGCGAAGAGGTCAGCGGTTCGATCCCGCTAGGCTCCACCAATTTTTCGGAAAACAGCCCGTCCGGCGGACGGGCGACCGAAAAGTTCCCGAACGTAAGCGACGGGTCCGAAGCGGGCGGTACTCGCGAAACCTCTTTTCGTGAGTTTCCGATAGCCCATGTCCAATCTCCCAGCCCATTATGACGCGATCATCCTCGGTGCAGGCGGTGCCGGTCTGATGTGTGCCGCTGTTGCCGGACAGCGCGGCCGCAAGATCTTGCTCATCGATCACGCAGATGAGCCCGGTAAAAAAATCCTGATATCGGGTGGCGGGCGCTGCAATTTTACCAATAGTGGTACTGTGCCAGACCGCTATCTGTCGCAAAATAAGCATTTCGCGAAGTCGGCCCTGAGTCGTTATTCGGCGAGTGATTTTGTCGGACTGGTCGATCGTTATCATATCGACTGGCACGAAAAGACCTTGGGGCAGTTGTTCTGTGACGGTTCCGCGCGGCAGATTGTAGACATGCTGATGCAAGAATGCCCGGCTGATTCGGTCACGATGTCGTTCGGGAAAGCAATTTCCGATATCAGCAACAGCGATGGACGCTATCGGGTAGAATATGGCGGGCAGACTGCCTTCGCACCTTCGTTGGTTGTCGCCACGGGCGGGCCATCCATCCCGAAAATGGGGGCGACAGGATTCGCTTATGATCTGGCACGGCAATTTGGATTAAAGATAGTGGAACCTCGGCCGGCGCTGGTTCCGCTGACTCTGGGGGGAGAAGAAACCCTGTTCCGATCTCTGTCTGGTGTATCCGCCCCGGTAAACGCGGGATGCGGAAAGACAGCGTTTCGGGAAGCGGCGCTGTTTACCCACAAGGGATTGTCAGGCCCTGCCATCCTGCAGATTTCGTCTTATTGGCAACATGGGGAGGCGGTGGAAATTGATTTCCTGCCCGATTTGCCGGATGATTGGCTCCGTCAGGCGAAGAAGCAATTGCCCCGGCTATCATTGAAAAAGGCGATAAATGCCCATCTTCCAGCGCGATTGACGGAGACTTTGATCGAACGGATCGCGCTTGAAGGGGAATTGGGAAATCTAACCGATAAGAAGCTAGATGAAGCGGCCCGACGCTTGTCCCATTGGCGCTTCATGCCCAACGGGACCGAAGGCTTCGCCAAGGCCGAGGTGACGGCCGGAGGGATCAGCACAGCGGATCTTTCATCCAAAAATATGGAAGCTAGGCAAGTGCCCGGTTTTTATGCTATTGGCGAAGCGGTTGACGTTACCGGCTGGCTCGGTGGCTATAATTTTCAATGGGCTTGGGCAAGTGGCCATGCTGCCGGTAAGGCAATATGATCCCCGGAACGGACCCTTTAACAACATCATATTCTTCATAATCCGCAGGCGATTGGCATTTCCGCGCGGCTTTCACTTTTGCCACGGAATTCAAACATTATGCCTTTCTCCAAAATCTCTCCGCTTCTCGCTGAGGCGCTCACGGCGCGCGAATATGCTAAGCCTACACCCGTTCAGGCGGCTGTGCTTGAACCGAAAGCGGAAGGCCGCGATCTTATCGTGTCGGCTCAAACCGGTTCTGGTAAAACCGTAGCCTTTGGTTTGGCGATGGCGCCACAATTGCTCGATGATAACGGGCGTTTCCCGTTTCTGGTCGAGCCACTGGCATTGGTGATTGCGCCGACTCGTGAACTTGCCTTGCAGGTGAGTCGAGAGCTGACATGGCTCTATCAGCCTGCCGGCGCACAGATCGCTACCTGTGTTGGCGGTATGGATGCATCGAAAGAGCGGCGTCAGTTGCGCCGTGGCGCGCATGTCATTGTCGGGACTCCAGGCCGGTTGCGTGACCATCTGGAACGCGGAGCGCTCGACCTCAAAAACCTCCGGGCGGCCGTGCTCGATGAAGCGGATGAAATGCTCGACATGGGCTTTCGCGAAGATCTTGAAGAAATTCTGGATGCAACCGGCGAAGAACGGCGGACATTGCTATTCTCTGCGACTATTCCGAAACCGATTATCAATCTAGCCAAACGCTATCAGAATGATGCGCTGCGTATCTCCACGGTCGGCGAAGATCGCGGCCATGGCGATATTGCCTATCAGGCGATCACGGTCGCTCCTGCCGATACCGAGAATGCGGTGGTCAATTTGCTGCGCTTTCATGAAGCAGAATCGGCAATGCTCTTCTGTGGCACACGCGAGGCGGTCCGTCGCTTGCACGCCAGTCTGGTTGACCGCGGTTTTAGCGCGGTGGCGCTGTCGGGCGAACATACCCAGAGCGAACGCAATCAGGCGATGCAGGCCTTGCGGAGCAAACGCGCGCGCGTCTGTGTCGCTACCGACGTTGCGGCTCGTGGATTGGACTTGCCGACATTGAGTTTGGTGGTTCACGTTGAAATACCGCGCGATGCAGAGACATTGCAGCATCGGTCCGGTCGTACGGGGCGTGCTGGTAAAAAGGGTACAGCGGTTGTCATCGTGCCTTATCAGCGGCGCAAACGGGTTGAATCCATGCTTCGCGGCGCGAAAATCAATGCCGAATGGAGAGACGCACCGACACGCGCCGACATTCGCAAAAATGACGCAGAGCGTTTGATCGAAACATTGTTGCAGCCGGTCGAGATTGATGAAGATGATCTGGAACTGGCAAAGCGTTTGATGGCGGAAAAAACGCCGGAAGAAATTGCGGCCATGCTGGTGCAGTCTCATCGTGCAAAAATGCCTGCTCCAGAACAGATGCTCGATCGCGGGGCGCAATCTCAACCCGCTCCTGGCGGTCCACGTCCCGGCTTTGAGGATACAGTATGGTTCAAGATGAATGTCGGCCACAATCAGCGTGCGGATGCGCGTTGGCTCTTGCCGGTTCTGTGTCGCCGAGGTCATATCACCAAGAATGAAATTGGTGCGATCCGGATCAATGGTGACGACACCTTGTTCGAAATTCCGCGTCGGGTGGTTGCAAAGTTTACCGCTGCAATTGCTGAGAAAAGAGAAACGGGTGGGGATGATACCGACGATATCACAATCACCCAGTTTGAAGGCAAACCTCGCGATCAAGCCAAGCGCAACCGCAAGGGTGGCCGCGGCGACAATGCACGGGGCAAGCGCGACTACAGCAACGCCAGTGCAAAATATGGCGGCAAGAAATTCGGCAAGAACAAGAAGTTCGGTGACAAGAAATTTGGTGATAAATCCGGCGGCGGGAAACCATATCAGAAGCGCAAGCCTGACGGCGAAAGCGGCTCTGACGGTGGCGCACCGAAGCGCGAATTTGACGGTGGATTCAAAAAGAAATCCGACTTTAAAGGGGGCCGCAAATCTGGATCCAAAGACGGTTTCGGTGGTGGCGGTAAAAAGCCGCATCGCGGAAAACGCCCGTTTGAAGGTTCGAAGCCTAGCGGACCCAAATCCGACTGATCCGATCGATGTCGGGTGCTATTCAGATCCTGGTGGATGCGGACGCCTGTCCGGTGAAGGAAGAAATCTACCGTGTGGCCGATCGCCATGCGGTGGCGGTGGTCATCGTCAGCAACAGTCCGTTTCGGGTGCCGGTCCATCCTCTTATCAGCAGGGTTGTCGTCAGCGATGCCTTTGACGCAGCCGATGATTATATTGCCGAACGAACCGGTCCGCGCACTATCGTGATCACGTCAGACATTTTGCTGGCGGATCGTTGCGTGAAGGCCGGAGCAGCGGTGATCGCATCCAATGGCAAACCCTTTACCGCGGACTCCATCGGAGCCGCCGTCGCAACGCGGGCGATCATGGCCGATTTGCGCGCCGGCATGGGGACAGAAAATATTGGCGGACCACCGCCGTTCAGCAAAGCGGATCGTTCCCGCTTTCTGTCTTCTCTGGATGAAATATTGGTGCGATTAAAGCGCGCAGGCTAGCCTGTGCTAATCCACCGTGACCTGAAAAGTCACCGCAAAACTGTCGGGCGCGGCCAAGGAAGCAGCAGAAATCGAAACTGCTGATCCGCTCGCCGATGCACCATAAGGGTCGCCTTCGTCTGCACCGATAGCATTGTCATCCTCGGGCGTGGCCGCTGTGCCGCAATTGGCGCCACTGCGCATGGAACCTGCAACATAGGTCACATTCCCCGGAATAGTGTCTGTGGCAGACAATGACGTCGCGATGGGACCAGCGCTGTTTGAAATCAAAATACAATATTGAACGGTCGCACCGGGAATGGCCTTCGGATTGATTCCGCCACTGATCGGATCATTGAGCACCTGACTGATTTTGGTGACGCTCACATTCGCGCGGGTGACGTCGAAGAGAATCTCGTCAATGTTCCAGTAATTGGCTTCGATCTCAGGCACAGGCAGTCCATTGCGATGCGCCAGTCCATTCTGTGCACCGATGGTGCTGTTGCTTGCATCCTTAGCGAAAATCCGGACAATCCATCCGGTGCTGGTTACGGTCCCCAGCGGAATCGTATAGGTCGGCTGGGCGGGCACGCTGTTGTCATTGGTCCAGATTGCGTCTCCTGCCGTGGCATCGCCGTGCGTGCCATCATTGTATAAAATGATGTTGGACGCGACCAAGGTGCCGGTCTGGTCATAGACATTGGCCGTGACCGGATTGGTTGAAGCGGTTGGTGCCGCATCGACTTGAGCGCTGATGGACAAAGCCTGGCCGGGTGCGAAGACGCTGGCATCTGCTGGTGATGTTGTCACCACGCCAAAGGCTTCGGGCGTGCCCAATGTGCCATCGACAACAGACCATTCCAGATCATCGACCATGAACCAGCTGCGGAACGAAGAGGCATGGTTTGACGAAAAGCGGATTGTGACGGTTTGTCCTGCAAAGCTAGCCAGGGATTGCGAAAATTCCCACCAAGGTTCGCTGCCGCTAGTCACGGTCATGCCAGCCGTGTGAGTGCCCGCTGTCGTTAAGTCCCAGCCGTTATATGGTCCGTAACCGGAGTTGGTTCCATTTTGGCCACCTGTCCCGAAATTAGGGCTGAACGGACGGGTGGCATAATTACCTGCGGTTGGCCCGACAATCTCTGTTGTGGTTCCGCCAACCACCTCAATTCGCAAAAAGTCCCAACGGTTGGAACCATTTGCCGAACTATCCCAACCCTGTGCTTTCCAACGGACCGTGACATTCCCGGGATTGGTTACGGGAACCGTGAAGGTCCGGGTCAGAACCGCGCGATCGGTGCCGTTGCCATCGGCATTGGTTCGCGATCCGATCAGATAGGAAAAGTCGCCCGTGTTCGCGTTTCCGTTGGTGTTGACGGTTGTATTGTCCACAACGTTCACATTCTCATTGGGCCTGACTTCGGCATCATAGTTGGGTTGCGCCGTCCCGGCCCAGCCGGTCGGGTCTTCTTGTCCAGTGGTAGAACGCTCAAAATTGGCGTTAATCGGGGCCTGCGGATTGGCCGTTTTCGCGCCGTTCTGGATGATATCAAAATAGACATAATAGGTTTGGGCGCCGCCATCCTGCACAATCCACTTTATCTCGCCTCGGTCGTTGCCGGCTGCATCGGTGCTGTCGCCAAAAACCCGATCAGTATATTCTTGCGTGGTTGCGAGCGCACCATTGGGGCGAACCACGCGGACCGAATTGACATCAAATGTTCCGCTGATCCCCAATTGGGTCATCAGCGTAGAGAAGTTGACATCGATTTTGGCGGTGCTGTTTACGGTCGATGTGGCGGGTAGCGTCACCGGCACGCGATAGTGCCAATCCTGACCCGTCGAGACGCCATCGGGATCATACCATCCAGGCGGTGCAGGCGTTCGCAAATCGGCAAGCGCAGTCACCGCCGACAATCCGATGACGGCGAGCGCAATGCCCCAGTAAAATACTGTCTTTTCCCACATAACCGAAAAAAAATAACAGATTAAAGTGAAAAATCGTTAAAACTGCCGGTCTGCTAACTTGTTGATAACTAAGCGACAGACGATATTTTACATCGATTTTTCATCAAAATGTTCAGAACTTCTTCTCCGAACGCATCAATCGACGGTTACCTGAAAGGTCAGGGCATATGCATCTGCAGGTCCTAATGTTGCCGCGGTTGCTACCAGAGATGTGCCGCTTATCGATGCGCCAAAGGGGTCATTTTCATCGGCTCCCGTGGCATCATCATCTTCGACCGTGGCGGCAGAACCGCAATTGGCACCGCTTTTCATTGAGGCAGCCGTATATGTGACATTGCCTGGAATATTGTCTGTTGCGGAAACCGATGTCACGGTCGCGCTGCCAGCATTGGCAACCAATATGCAATATTGCAGGACAGCGCCTGGAATGGCTTTGGGATTTGTTGTGCCGCTGACGGGGTCGCTGACAACCTGACTGATTTTGGTGACACTCAAATTTGTCGCCGGGGAGCAATAGCTAAAGTCATAAATGTTCATAAACTGGTTGCCGGGATTGGTTGGCGCGGTGGTATGATTGCCATAGACAATCGTTACCGTGTCTACCGGCGATGAGAAGGTTACGACGACATTGCCAAAGACTTGATCACCGCTCGAGGAGCCGTCCCCAATCGCGGTATTGCCGATCACATAATTGGCCGTATTGTTCGTCAGAGTCGGAATAACCGTCGCGCCGTTAAATGATCCAGTAACGGTCACTTTGTCTGCCCATTGCCCAGCCCCGAAATCGATGTCGAACATGGTGAATTGCATGCCAGGAACGGCAGTGGGTAGGGTGAGAACTGTTGTGGATACATCGAATACGCTGCTGTTGTTCATGTTGAGAAATAGCGATTGCTGGCCTGCACCATTGCCACCGGTGTTCGTTGCATTGATAGCCGGGCTTCCCGTTACAAAGGCAACATCGGTGGTGAGAGCGTAGTTGATCAAGCCCAAGCCGGTGATTGTATAATTGTTGTTTGTCGTCCCCGCTGTCCAAGCTTTCCCATCCCAATCAAACACAATCGGGGTGTTTGGACCACAAATCACACTTAAATTTGGCGGAACGCCTGCAACTCGGGTGCCGGCAACGGTTAAGCTTCGCGCAGCATAGTCATCTTCCCCCGTCGCACCGTTGTTGACTGTCGAATCGATGTCAGAATGGGATGAAGCCGTAACTTCGGCGACATTGGTTATGGTTGCACCGGCGGTTGCGCTGACTGTCGCATTGATCGTCAGGGTTCTGGTCTGGTTTGGTGCGATTGATGGCACAGCCCAAATGCCAGTGCCTAAAGTATATGTTCCACCGCCAGCAGAGACCGTGTGGCTGGTATAGGTCAAGCCGAGTGGCAGCAAATCGCTTACAACGACACCGGTGGCGGTTTGAGGGGATGAGGCCGCGTTGTTGAGCGAGACCACATATTGGATTGCGGCGCCACTGGTTGGGGTTGCATTGCTTACCGTTTTTGTCACGGAAAGATCGGCATAATTGGTTGGTACTTGAGACAAGAACAGGTCTGCTTGATAGAATGTGCCTGAATCACCTCCAGCATCATCGCATATTTCCAAGGTCCATTGGCCCGCGCCTGTCGAGCTTTCTCCATTGAATGCATTGAGCGAACTTACCGGCGCAAAATCCCTTTGATAGCCGGGAACAACGGTGCCAGCAGTGGCGGTGTCATTTGCACTATGGGTGCTGACAGAAGTCCCTATGGCGCTATCGAGCAGCACATTGAAATTGTCTGCACTTCCGCCATTGCTGTTGACGATTTGTATGCGGGTTCCGGCAGGAGATGATAACCACATCCTAAGATCGGCACGCCAAGTGTGCGCCAAAAGCACACCAATGTTAACGTCAGAAACCGTATAGCTGGTGCCGACTGCAAATGTTCGCACAAAATAATTTCCTGGAGAACAAGCTGTCGCTCCATCGTTGATTCCACCTACGGCAGAATCAGTCGAATTGGTATATTGTGTTGTTTGCGCATGGGCTGCAGATGGCAGGAATGCGGCAAGCATCAATGCAAGCAGCACGGCGCAGCGTAGCAACGCATTGCTAGCGAAGTTTGATGCTCTATCGGTGATGAAAGTCTGGCCCCAATTCATTCGCCGGGCACTAGAAGATAATGGTTAAAATATGCCTAAATCAAACGCCTAGCTTTATAGAAAACAAGATTTTACACATGTTTCTAATCGCAGCATAAAGGCTTGAAAAATAGCGCTAGTTGGTGGTTTTATGCGGTCCAATCACCGCGTCCAGCCATCCATATGCTGACTGCCGCGACGACGGCGGTATCAGCGCGCAAAATTCTAGGGCCCAGTGAAATCGGAACCGCTTGGGGCAAAGCGCGAATGGCGGCATTTTCCTGATCGCTGAATCCGCCTTCCGGTCCAATCAATATGGCGGCGGGGCCTTCATGGGCGACCAGGGCTTTGCGAAAGCTGCCCTCGCCGGTTTCATGGATGCGCTCGTCGGCGAAGAACAGGTGGCGGTCTGTCGGCCAATCGGCGAGCAATTGCGCCAGACCAATCAACGGGTCGAGTATCGGCAAGGATGTCCGCTCGCATTGTTCTGCCGCCTCCACCATATGGGCGCGGAGCTTTTCGAACTTGATGGTCTGACCCTGTGTGCGGTCGGTTTGTACGGGAATGATCTTGGCAACGCCCAGTTCGGTTGCCTTTTCGGCGATCCAGCTAAACCGGTCCTTTTTGATCGGCGCGGTGCAAAGCCAAAGATCCGGAACCGCTTCCCGCTTCCTCGTTTTCCCGTCCACCAACAAGATCAGGTCGCGTTTGCCCAATGCCGTGACATGGGCAAGATATTCGCCGGTCCGGTCATCGAACAGCTTCACCGGATTCCCTTGCTTGATCCGCATGACCTTGAGCAGATAATGCGCATGGCTGCCATCCAGCCGGATTTCAGCGCCATCCGAAAGTTCGGCATCGACAAAAAGGCGTGGGGCGCTGCGCGGTGGATAGGCGGGTGTCGCTGGCATATATCGGGATATAACCATTCCCCTTGGGCTTGTCGAAGGGCGTTTTACGGTAAAGCCCATATGGGCTTCGACAGGCCTGACTTGAATGGATATAGCTATCGCATGACTCAAAATATCGTTCCCGATTCCGAACATAAGGGCATCATTGGCCTGTTGCCCTCGGTGGCTCGGCCTTATGCGCTGCTTGCCCGCTTTGATCGCCCGATCGGTTGGTGGCTGCTATATTGGCCCTGCGCTTGGAGCATTGCCTTTGCTGGCGGGGCAGTCGAGCGATGGGACTTGCTGGTCTGGCTGCTGCTCGGCGCGATTGTGATGCGCGGAGCCGGTTGCGTCTATAATGACATTGTCGACCGCAATCTCGACCGCAAGGTTGAACGAACCCGCTCCCGCCCGTTGGCGAGCGGTGCGACGTCTTTGAAAGCGGCCTGGATATGGCTGGGAATCTTATGTCTGATCGGCCTGCTGGTTTGGTTCCAGATCAACGGGACAGCGAAGATCGTGGCGCTCGGTAGTCTCGCCTTGGTTGCCGCCTATCCGTTCATGAAGCGGATCACCTGGTGGCCGCAGGCATGGTTGGGGTTGGTATTCAGCTGGGGAGCGCTGGTCGGCTGGCTGGCGATCGAACCGCAGTTTCACTGGGCGATGGGCTTGCTGTACCTCGGCTCGATCTTCTGGGTGATCGGATATGACACGATATACGCGCTTCAGGATCTGGAGGACGACGCCTTGGTCGGTATCCGCTCCAGCGCGCTGCGTCTGGGCGACAATGTGCGCTTCGGGGTGCTGGGCTTTTACATGATTGCACTCAGCAGCTGGGCTTTGGCCTTCTGGATGTTGCGACCGCAATGGCTTGGTCTTTTGGCTCTGGCCCCTATTGGTCTGCAACTGCTTTGGCAGGTTACGACGTTGAAAAGCAGTGACGGAGAGGATGCGCTCAACAAATTCCGGTCCAATCGCTTCGCCGGTTTTCTGATGTTTCTGGCATGTCTGGTTCTCGGACAGGCTGGCTAGTCGCCAAAGGGTTTACATTGCCCCTTGCAACTTATCAGGATTGTGGCAGTTAACCGCACAGTTAATTCTGATTCCCATGACCCGGAGCTTCATCGATGAAAAAACGCCGCTTGGGCAAAAGCCCGATATATGTTTCCGACATTTGCATGGGCACGATGACTTTTGGCAGCGGTGCCGATGAGGCGATGTCGCGCAAAATCATGGACGCTTCGGTTGATGCCGGCGTCAATTTTTTCGACACAGCAGAAAACTACCCTGTGCCCCCGAAACGGGAGTGGGCAGGGGAGACCGAGAAGATTGTTGGCCGCTGGATGAAGGACAAGGATCGCGACAGTCTGATCATCGCCACCAAAGTATCCGGCCCGAGCCATGGCTGGATCGAATCCTCGCAGCGGGCCGGCATGACCGCCATGGACCGGCACAATATCGTGAGGGCGCTGGATGCCAGTCTCAAGCGGCTCCAGACCGACTATATCGATCTATACCAGACCCACTGGCCCGATCATGGCACCGCCTATGATGAAACCATGGAAGTGCTGGACGAGGAAATCCGCAAAGGAAAGATTCGCGCCATTGGCTGTTCCAATGAAACCAGCTGGGGGTTGATGAAGTCTTTAGAGGCCTCCGAGCGGCTGGGCGTTACCCGCTATTGCACCATCCAGAATAATTTCAGCATGAACAACCGCCGGTTCGAGGATGAACTGGCGCAGGTATGCCGCGAGGAAGGGGTCAGTCTGATACCTTATTCGCCTCTGGCGGGCGGCGCGCTGTCGGGCAAATATAATGACGGTGCGACTCCGGACGGCGCGCGTTTCTCTGCCTATCTCAACATGGGCGGCCGGCAAAAGAAGATGGCAGAGCGTTTCGTTAATGCCAAGTCGGAGGAATCGACCAAGCGCTTCATGGCCATTGCTGATGAGCTTGGCGTTGCGCCGGTAACGTTGGCAACCGCCTGGTCCAAGCAACATGATTTTGTGGCATCGACTATCGTTGGCGCGACTCATACCGACCAATTGCCCGATATTTTCGCTGCTTCCGATCTGGAGCTTAGCCCCGAGATGATGAAGCGCATCTACAAGATCAGTCGGGAAATCATGTACCCGATGGGGTGATGTAAAAGGAATGACAGGTGAATAGATTTCTACAGCATAGCGGCGCAAAATATCCGATCGTGCAGGCTCCGATGGGCTGGATCGCGCGGTCGCAGCTGGCGTCGGCGGTTTGCAATGCTGGTGGTTTTGGTATCATCGAGACCAGCTCCGGCGAGACTGAAAATTGCATGGCCGAGATTGCCAAGATGAAGGATCTGACCGATGCGCCTTTTGGCGTGAACCTGCCTATCATGTTTCTGAAAGACCCGGCGATCCTGACCCGAGTCTGTGAATCCGGCGTCAAATTCGTAACAACATCCGCGGGCAGCCCGCGCAAATTTGTCGGACCGCTGCAAGAGGCCGGTATCGTCGTCTATCATGCTGTGCCGACCGTTGCGGCGGCAATGGGCTGCGTGGAAGCGGGCGTCGATGGTCTGGTTGTCGAAGGCGCCGAAGGCGGTGGTTTCAAAAATCCGGAAGAAGTGTCCACCTTGGTTCTGCTGCAGGCCATCCGCAGGCAGACGGATATTCCGATGGTCGCAGCGGGCGGGATCGCAGATGGCAAGGGCATGGCGGCGGCCTTTGCTCTGGGCGCGGAAGCCGTGCAGATGGGCACGCGTTTTGTGTCCAGCGCAGAAAGCCCGGTGCACCATAATTACAAGCAAGCGATATTGGATGCCAAGGAAACCGGCACTTATATTCTCAACAAAAAAGCATCACCCTGTATCCGTGCGTTGAAGACCGAACGGACAGCAAAAATTTACGAAGACGGCCTGATGCCGCCGGACACGTTCAAAGGCATAATGGATGTCTATTTTGGTGGCGATATGGAAGCGTCCGTTGGTCTTGCCGGACAATCTTCCGGTTTGATTGACAAGGTGAAAACTGCCAAACAGATTATCGATGAAACGGTGACCGAATTTTTTGAAATCACCGAACGATTGGGCGCGCTGAACGCCGCCAAGAATTTCTAGAAACATACAAAGAAAGAGGAATTTCCAATGAGTCAATTTCCCGATGCAAAGCAATTGTTCACGACCGTTACCGAAGACGGAAAATCGATCTTGTCGATCGAACCTTATGCCGTGCCGGAGCCGAAAGATCATGAAGTCGTCGTGCAATTGGAAGCCGTGCCAATCAATCCATCCGATCTTGGCTTGCTGACCGCTGCCGCCAATATGGACAGCGTGCGCAGCGAAACGGTTGATGGTCATCCTGCGCTGGTTGCGGATGTTGAACCTGCTATGCAGCCTTTCTTCAAAGGCCGTGCGGGCAAAAAGCTTGCTGCCGGTAACGAAGGCGCGGGTACTGTGGTTGCCGCCGGTTCTTCCGATGCAGCACAAGCCTTGATGGGCAAGACCGTCACCATCGTTGGCGGCGAAATGTACCGCACCCATCGGGTGATGCCGGCCGCGATGTGCGTACCGCTTCCTGAAGGCGCGCCGGCCAAGGAAGGCGCTTCCTTGTTCGTCAATCCGATGACCGTACAGGGCTTCCTGAACACCATGCGTGCCGAAGGGCATGAAGGTCTGGTCCACACCGCCGCGGCGTCCAACCTCGGCCAGATGCTTGCCAAGCTTTGCATCAAGGAAGGCGTGCCATTGGTCGCCATCGTCCGCAATGATGCACAGAAGAAGATCCTTACCGACATTGGCCTGACCCATGTGATTGACAGCAGCAAAGACGATTTCATGGAGCTGCTGATCGCGGCTCTGGCGGAAACTGGCGCGACATTGGGCTTTGATGCGATTGGCGGCGGCAAAATGGCGAGCTACATTCTCACCGCGATGGAAAAAGCCGCCGCAGTGCGCGGCGCTGAATTCAGCGTCTATGGCTCCACCGTCAACAAGCAGGTCTATATCTATGGCCGTCTCGACACCGGCGAAACCATCCTCGGCGGCGGTCTCGGCCTCTATTGGGGCGTTGGTGGCTGGTTGCTGACCCCGCATCTTGAGAAAGTCGGCATGGAACGGATGATCGAAATGCGCATGTACACCGTCGCAGAGCGGAACGGCATTTTTAACAGCGAATATAGCAGCGAGATCAGCCTGATGGACATGATCGATCCGGACATTGCCAAAGGCTATGAGAAGAAGGCGACCGGCGAGAAGGTGCTGGTTAATCCTAGCCTGTAGCGATTTTCATCAGAAGAATATTGTCACCCATCATGCTGAACCAGTTTGAGCATGATGGGTGATATCGATCACCCAGTTAGCATCGCAATGCGCGATGTGAACAGCCGCCAAAACAGCCGTAAACCAAATGTGCGATAGCTTGGCGCATCATCGGGCAGGGGCAGGTCCGAATTCCGAAATTGTGTCTGTGTCCGCATTTCAACCGCAGGGATATCTCCGGTAAAACGCTTGGCATAAGATGACGTCCAATGCCCTTTCGAAAATTTCAGAAACATCGCCGTGTTGCAGCAGGATGCGACCATGCGCCGGGTCCGCGCGTTGAGTGAATGCTGGTATGCTTGCAACAATTCGCCGCCTTCGATGCAGCGAAACCGATCGTCGCGATAGGTTAGATAGTGAGTGCCGTCATCCTCTTCGGTGACCTTTGACGCGCCATCCAGCACCTCCAGCAGCTTGGCTCCCGCCTGACAGTCATCACAGTAACAGACACCGCTGATGATCGGCTGCCCGATGCCCTGACAGCGCACTTTACCGCACTGGCAGGAGGAGATCAGGATATCATCGGTCATAGCATTTTCTAACGCGCAAACGGGTTGGTGTCACCCATAGCTCACCACCTCCCACTCTATGCCGTCCCAGTCGAAAAAATAGAAGCGTCGCCCCGGATCATAATCATCATGGTTGAACGGTTTTAACCCAGCGGCCACCACCTTTGGTTCGACCGCATCCAGATCATCGACCGTCACGCCGATATGGTTCATCGGCTGGCCCTTGTTGAAACCGGCCCCTGCGGCACGCACCTCCGGGTTGGTGTAGAGCGCGACATAATGGGTGTCAGTCCCGATGTGGATCGTATGGCCATCCGACATTGATGGCCCCTCCCACCGGATATGCCAGCCAAATAGATCGCTTAGCAGGGCGGCGCTCCTGTGCGGATCGCTGACCGTGATGTTCGCATGTTCCAATTGTCCTTGAGTCATTTTTCATTTCCTTTCTCCTTGGTTGAATGGTCGATCCGCCAGGGCGGAAAGCGGCGATTTTCGCCGCCGTAAAACAGGCAGAGCGGGTTGTCCGCCGGGTCATGAAGCCGCGCTTCGCGCCAGCCCCAGCTCTGGTCGGTCGGCTCTATGTCAAAGGCGATGCCCTCGTTTTCCAGTCGCGCGACGGTTGCGTCGAGATTGTCGCATTCGAAATAGATCATGGTCGTTTGTGGCCCGATCTTGTCGACCCTGTGCAGCGAAAAGGTTTCTCCGCTTGGCGTCTCGAACCGTGCATAGCGGGGCGGCGCATCCACAATCTGGGTGAGGCCCAATTGGCGGTAAAAGGCCACGGACCGGTCATAATCGATGCATCCGACGGTGACTTGATTGAGCTTCATATCCAAATTCCTTGTTGTTCCGGCATCGGTTCACTGGAAGGATTGGAAGCATGTTTGCCGTCTCGCGACCGGCCTTTGGAGCTTACCAATTCTCCATGCTTGCGATTCGTACAACCTCAAGTTAAGTTGAGGTCAAGCTATAATTTTCTCGCCCATTGCGCAGCCATGGAGGGGAGAGACTTGGAGATGAATATGTCCGAAACCAAAGCCCTGACCATCGGCGCGCTTGCCAGCCGTACCGGCCTCTCGGTCTCTGCCATTCGCTTCTATGAGGAAAAGGGGCTGGTCGAACCCTTCCGCTCCGCCGGTGGCCAGCGGCGGTTCCTGCGCTCGGACATCCGCCGGCTCAGCTTCGTCCTGATCGCCCAGCAACTGGGCCTGAGTATCGGCGAGATTGAAGGCCTGCTGGTCAGGCTACCCCATGGCCGAACCCCGACACAGGCCGACTGGACCCGGATCAGCAAGGCGATGCGCAAGGTGATCGAGGCCCGGATCGCGGAACTCGAAAGGACCCGCGACCGGCTGGATGGCTGCATCGGATGCGGCTGTCTCAGCCTGAAGAAATGCGCGCTCTATAATCCAGAGGACCGGGCCGGACTGAAGGGGCCGGGGCCAAGACTGGTCCTGGAGGATTGAGCTTCAGCTGATTTGGCGGGAGCGAGTCTCGCGGCTGTTGAACAGCAGGAAAAAGCCGGTGAACGTGGGGCCCAAAATCGCGCCGCCCGCTGCCAATATATAGCCGTGGCCGACATCAAGATATTGCGGCGGAATAACGTCCAGAGCATACCAAAGCGCATGCATCCACAGGAGTATGACCGGAGCGAAGGCGAAGTTGGAGGCAAAGACCATCACTTCATGCCAGAGATGTTCCCGCCCCAAATATTGGAACAGCAGTGCGATTGAGGGAAAGGCAATCATGGATATGCCGGACACCAAATAAAATCCGCCACCAGAGGTTACGGCCATGCTCGGTTCGCCCAGTTGCAGTCCCCAATAGATTTGGAAAACACCCGCCAATAGCGAGCTGCTATAAAAAGCGTTGCGTGCGTGTGTCGATTTCTCATCGCGGATCATCAGCCAAACACCGGAGACCATTGCGGTGCAGATCGCGGCGGTGAAGATGATGTTTTGCAAGGTTTTGCCATCAAATAATGCCAAGTCGGCGGCCAATGTGCTGGCAGGCACGATGCTGCTGGCTACCGACCAGCTGCCCAGTCCCGGAAAGATCATATATTGTGCCACGGCGGAGATCACGCCCATTGCCGTCAAGACCGTGACAGCGACGGAAAGCGGGCGGCTGGGCGGAATGATTGCTATGGGCTTGGATCTGACCGGTGAAGCGGCCCGGTTCCATGCGAAAATCAGATAACCAACCAGCAGGCTTTGCCAGAAGGTCAGGATATTGACCAGGTTGTTGACCTCTCCGTGTGTCAGGTGCGGGTAAATCGATCCGAATATGATCCAGTCCAAACGCTGTATTGGCGCATTGATGAAGGCGACAAATGTGTAAAGCTGAAAGCCGAAATGGAGCGCGAAATTGCGTTTCTTGATGAAGTAGATCGCCAGTGTCTGCGTGACCAGGGTGCTGATCACCAGGAACCACAGTTGAATGTAGAATGTGAACCCCTGAAACGTATCGGCAACGCCCGTGTGCAGCAGATGATAGATGCTGGCGAAGATCATCGTATAAGCCGCCAATATATAGGTCCCGCCAATGGCGCGATGGGCTTTGCGATAGCTCTTGCGGAAGCCGGGCCAAAACTGGAATATCCCCAAGATGATACAGGCCCCGCCCAAAAACATATGCAGGCTCAGGACGGATTTCTGAGGATCCGTCATCGAGGCATAATAGCGGGTCGGGTCGGTTGTCCCATTGGAGCCAAAGCCAAAGTAGGTGCCGGTTATGCCGGCCATGAAGTTGTTCCAATAGGGATAGGCCTGCTGAGTCTCTTCCGCGACGTCCGCATAGGGGACGCCGGCGTTCCCCTTAGCCTCGACACTGTCATATATGGCGACATAGCTCTCATCATAGCTTGATGGCAGCGTATGTTTGCCAGCTTCCATTGCCATGAACGCGTAAAATGCGATGCCCAGAGCGAAGATGATCCAGATCAGGTTCAAGCCCAGAGCCGATGGCCGTGTTTGCATTCTCATCGTTTACTCCGGATTGGTCCGCCCCACTTCTCTTCCCGTATATAGACTTAATGTTGCAAAAACAACATTAAGTTGTAACTGCAACATTATTGGCTAATCTCTTGTTTCCTGCAATCAAAGCGGATAGCAAAAATCATGGCGCCTCCACCGGAAGATATATTGCCCTCGACGATGTTCCTGTCGGACGTTGAAGACCAGAAAACGGGCGAACTGATGCAAACGATCAGCCTCTCGCGCAGTCCCCTGGCGTTGCTGTCCTTTGCCGCAAACCGTTTCACCGGTGCTGCCGCAGCCTTTTTTCAGGAGCAGAATGATCTTGGGTCCGTGGATTGGCGCATGCTGTTCATGCTCGCACAACAGCCCGGCATCACGGCGGCGCGCGCGTCCAAGACAATCGTTGTAGACAAAGGGCAGGTTAGTCGATGCCTGCATCGGCTGGCTAAAAGAAAACTGGCCATAGCCGGGGAATTGCATGCCAATGGGCGTAGCCGCGGCTGGCGCCTAACCGAGGCGGGTCGCGAAATGCACGACAAGATATTGCAGGCGTCGCTCGACAATCAGCAAAAGCTTCTCTCGGGATTTGCTCCAGAGGAAGTTGAGCAATTGTGCAGCCTTATTCAGCGGTTTCTCGTGAATCTGGAAGCGCTGGAATCCGAACCCGGTCCTGAATTACGCTTGGGTGATTCTTAGGTTCCTAAGGCGCAGTTTTCCGCGAACATGTTATTGCTTCTCTGGCAGATCGACTGGACTTTTTTTGGGCGCAGGATCCACCAGCATCAGGACTTCTCCTGCATCTGCTGTCTTTTATGTCAGCTTCCGATGGCTTTGGCGGAGACAATGCATAGACCGCTTACTCCGCTGCCAATAGTTCTTCCGCGGCATTCAGATCGACGGATACGAGCTGCGAAATTCCTCGCTCGATCATTGTGACGCCGAACAAGCGGTGCATCCGGCTCATCGTCACGGCATTATGGGTGACGATCAGGTAGCGCGTGTTGGTTTCCGCCACCATCTTGTCGAGCAAATCACAAAAGCGCTCGATATTCGCATCATCCAGCGGCGCATCGACTTCATCAAGCACGCAAATTGGTGCCGGATTGGTTAGAAAAAGACCAAAAATAAGTGCCACAGCGGTTAAAGCTTGTTCGCCGCCCGACAGCAGGGTGAGCGAGGTCAGTTTCTTGCCCGGCGGCTGTGCCATGATCTCCAGCCCGGCTTCCAGCGGATCATCGCTGTTGATCAGTTCCAGATGGGCTTTGCCACCGTCGAACAGCGTAGAGAAGAGCCGCTGGAAATGCTGGTCCACTTCCTCAAATGCGGCGAGCAGACGCTGGCGTCCTTCGCGATTGAGGCTTCCGATAGATCCGCGTAGCTGGTTGATGGCTTCGTTGAGGTCCTGACTTTCTTGGGTCGATTTTTCCCATTCGCCTTCCAGTTCGGCAAGTTCGTCGGCGGCGACCAGATTGACTGGGCCGATCCGTTCGCGGCTCAGCGTCAGCCGTTCCAGTTCCGCGGATTCCAGCGACGCATCGCCAACCGTCTTTTCATCAAACTCCAGTTTTCTCGGTAAAACCGCGGCGGGGCATTCAAACTTCTCTGCCGATATCCGGCCCATTTCCATCCGCCGCAGATCCTGATTTTCGGCGCGGGCTTTGGCGCCGGCGCGGGCCTCGCGCGCTTGGCTGAGCATTTCACTGGCATGGTTGAGCCGGCCTTCATGATCGCGCTGGGCCAGTTCCGCTGTTTGTAGGGCAGCATCTTTCTCCGCAACCTTTGCGGTGAGCGCGTCCTGCTGTTCCGACAGTTTGCTGACTTCTACCTCGATCACCCGCGGTCGATCGGCGAGATTCTCGACCTCGGTCTCGATGAGCGCGCCCCGCTTGGCCATTTCCGCCATGCGGGTTTCGGCTTCACCGGAGCGGTCCTGCCAGGACTTGATCTGGGCGCTGGCGACAGCCTTCTGTTCCTTCACCTGCGCCAGCTTCTGGTCGATCGAGGAGAGTGCTGCCTGAGAATTCATGACCTGACCACGCGCGGCATCGCGTTGATCCTGCAAGGCGGCCCGCGTCTGTTCCTGGGCCGCGCCATCCGGCTGGCTATTGCGTTCCTTTTTCGCAGCTTCCAGTTCGGTCAAGGCGGTCGCGGTTTCCGCTTTAAGCGCAGCGTCGCGTTCGGCCAGACTGGCGGTGCGCTTCTGCAGCCATGATAGCGCTTCCTCGGCTTGATCGGCTTCCCGCAGCGCCTGTCGCAGCGCTTCTTCGGCATCGCGTCGGGCATTGCGGGCGTCGGCCAAAGATGTTTCGATCGCAGACATGGCTTCGCGTTGTGCAACCAGAACTGTTTCCGCTGTGTCCACATCATTCTGTGCCGGGAGCAACAATCCCTGCAATTGCCGAAGCCGATTGGCCCGTACCAGCCGTTCGGCGCTGGCATTGCCGTCATCGCGCGCCACGAAGCCATCCCATCGGCGCAGAGCACCCGATTTGGTGACCAGACGCTGGCCCACTGCGAGTGTTTGCCCGTCATCGCTTTCCGCGACAAAAATCTGTGACAGGCGGTTGTGCAATTCCGTTGGTGCCTGAACCTGATCCAGCAAAGTTTCTGTTCGCGACGGTGCTGCACCAGAAGCGGAGATATTGCCGCCGCCCCAGAAACGGTCGCCATCTTCGCCAATGGATGCGAGCAGATCATCGCCCAGAGCCGCCGCCAAAGCGCGTTCATACCCGGCCGCTGCTTTGACCTGATCAATCGCTTTGTGAGTGCTTTCGGCTTTTGACAGCTCGCGATCCAAAGCATCATGTTCAGATTTCAAACCCGCCAATTCTGCCTTCAACGACGCAAGGCCGGATTGGGCCGAATCCCGGGCCGCATTGGCTTGTATCCGTTGTTCATCCAACGTCGCAATCTTGGCACCGCTGCTATCTGCCGTGGCTTGCGCGGTTTCCCGCGTGGCAATGGCTTCCGTGAGAGCGGCGTTTAATTGTGCTTCGTCGCCCATTTCGGCGCGTTCGGCATTCAGCCGGTCCAGCTCCACTGCCAGACGATCATGGCGTGCTTGGGCTGCGTCGACGGCGGCATTGGCAACCTTTATCTCCGCCTGGATGCGGGCTTCCTCGGCAACCGCCTTGGCGAGGTCAACTTCGGTTTCGCTGGCCGCCCGTTCCGCCTTCTCCGCGTCGCGTTCGAGACCGGGCCGTTCGTTGCTCAGGTCAGACAATTCTGTGGAGAGCCTCTTTTCATCTTGCTCCAGACGCGCCAGCGCTTCCATGGCATCGCGGGTCAGCTGGTCTTCGCGGGCATTGTCTTCCTGGATGCGTTGCGCTTGCGCTTGCAGATCGAGCAGCCGCGATTTCAGATTGTCCCGTTCGTTGGTCAGGGTCAGTAAACGGTGGCTGGATTCGCTGGCATCTTCGCGCGCGCGCTGGACCTCGTCGCGAAGTATGCCGAGCGCTTTGGCGCTTTCATTCTGCGCCGACACTGCCGCTTGCTGTTCATTCTGTGCCGCGTTGACTTTTGCTTCTGCGGTTTCCGCTTCGGCCCGGGCGACATCGGCGGCAGCGGCGGCCTCCTGCCAACGCGCATAGATCAGGCGGGCTTCAACTGTGGTAATTTCCGTGCTGAGTTTCTTGTAGCGTTCGGCCTGTTTGGCTTGCCGACGCAAATTGGCGGTGCGCTGTTCCATATCGCCCAATATGTCGTCGAGACGGGCGAGGTTCTTCTCGGCTGCGCGCAATTTCTGCTCTGCATCCTTACGGCGGACATGCAGGCCGGAAATGCCAGCGGCTTCTTCCAGCATTTCGCGCCGGGCTTCGGGTTTGGAAGAAATGATGTTCGATATCTTGCCCTGACTGACCAAGGCCGGGCTGTGCGCGCCGGTAGCGGCATCGGCAAAGATCAGCGCAATATCCTTGGCCCGGACATCGGTACCATTGGCGCGGTAGGCAGAGCCGGCGCCGCGTTCGATCCGCCGGACAATCTCTAGCTCGCTGTCATTGTCCCCGACATGCAGCGATGACACGTCGTTGGTTTCGCGCTCTGCGGTCAAGGACACTTCCGCGAACTGGCGTTCTGGTCGATCCTGTGTTCCGGCGAAAATCACATCTTCCATGCCAGCGCCACGCATCGACTTGGCGGAATTTTCGCCCATCACCCAGCGAATGGCTTCGAGCAGGTTGGATTTTCCGCAGCCGTTAGGGCCGACCACGCCGGTCAGCCCTTTCTCGATGCGCAGCTCTGCCGGATCGACAAAGCTTTTGAAGCCCGAGAGTCTGAGCTTCTTTATTTGCATGAAATAGGCTCCATGCAGCCTGTATCAGTCACCAAATTCAAATCGCACCCTCTCTCGCGATTGGTCCAGCGCTTATCGAGCGCCAGCCTCCTTCAGCTTCGTTTCCACCATGGTCCAATTTGCTGCATCGATTTTTTGTCCGTTGATCAGGAATGTCGGTGTTCCGGATATATCAAGGTCATCGACCGCTTTTTGCGTATCGGTCATCAGTTTTTCAGCGGCTGCCGTATCGGCCAAACATGCCTTTGCCTGATCTTCGGAAATGCCACGCTGTTGGAAAAAGCTGACCAGACCAAGCTGTTCAGCAAGGCGGACAAACCGCGTTTCCGGGGCAGCGCTCAATATGTTGGTATAGGTTGCTTCGCCCATCGCTTGCGCTTTTTCAAACATCGTGGCTTGATAGCCTAGGGCCTGTTCGGTCAAAGGGAAGAACGGGCCTTCGCCGCCGCAGCGGGACAATATGGCCGCAGAAAGATCCAGCGGATCGCGAACAAAATTGCGAATTTCAAAACTGACACGGCCGGTTTCGACATAATTGTCGCGCAGTGGGGCAAAGCCTTGTTCGCCAAAATCCTTACAATGCGAGCAGGTGATCGACATATATTCGACCAGTTTAATCGGTGCTTCAGGATTGCCCATGACAATGCCACCAGCTTCGGTTTTGGTCACTGTTTCAGACCATTTTGTCCCCGCGGGTGCTTCGACAGCTTCCGCGGCACCGGAGGAGCTTGCTCCGGCTTCGCCTTCGGTCGCCTCGCCACAGGCGGTCAGGGCCAAGGCCAGAGCCAAGGGAGCAATATAGTTGAAAGTGCGCATATTCATGTTCCTGTTTTCTAGAATAATCTAAATATTATTGGGGGAGGGCTACCAGATTGGGCCGCAAGGCTGTCCAGCTGTGAACCTTCGCAAGCGGTTTGCCAGCGATCGTGAAACTGGGCGTTCCGGTAAGTTTGAGTGTCTTTGTCGCATGGGTGGTCATGGCCAAAATTTTATCCTGCTCGGTCTTGTTCGACAGGCAGGCATTAATCTGGCTTGCTGAAAAACCCCGATCCTTCATCAAGGAATCAAGGCCGGCCGCAGCAGCGATTTTTTTCAACCGCTCCGGCACGGTCCCGTTGTTGAGAGTCTTCATGACCTCTGGAGAGGTCGACTGGAATGTCTTCAACCAACTTGACTGCTGGAGCAGCAATGCCCGGTGATTGCCGAAGAATTTCGTCCGGCCACCGCAGCGCGCCAGCATCGCCGCGGTCAGGTCAATCGGGTTGAGAATGAAATTCCGGATCTCGAAGCTGACGTGACCCTTTTTGATATAGTTTGCGGTCAGGGCTGTGTGGGAATCTTTTTCAAACGCCGCACAATGATTGCACGTGTAGCTCATATATTCTGCCAATTTATGCTTGGCGAGGGGATTGCCCATGACATGGCCGCCCATGGCCGAGTTGGTTACGCGCTGGGACCAGTCAGTTTCTTGGGCAGCTGCAGGTGAGGCTACCGCCACGGCTGTCACCAATGCCGAAGCAATATACGCGCTTCTAAACTTCATATCTGGTCCTTCTTCTTGTCACCGCCACCGATCTTGCCGATGACTTTTATACTCAATTGGCTATCGTTCTTAGGGTCCGATTCCGCCTTTGCAACCGCAGATGCTAGCGATTCCAGCACCCGGTTCAATTCCGCGTCGCCAATATCGCGCAGGTTTTCGCCCAGCTGGATTGGCGCAGGCTTGAGCGAGGCGGGCAGAGGAACCCTTTTTTCCTTATCTTTCTTAGGGGTTACAGTACCTTGTCTGAATCGTATCTGACTGATCGCGCCATAGCCGAAAAAGCGGTTTACCCTTTCGATAATATCCGGCGCGATATGCTGCATCATCGTCGCATAGGCACCGGTAACCAGCAAATGCAGTGTTCCGCCTTCTTTTTCTCCGCGCGGAAAGCGGATCGATTCGGGTAGGGATACTGCGGCATAGCGTTCGCCGACAATTTCTGCCCAGCGGCTGACCACAGAGCTTTGGATGAAACCATAGCGGCGAAAGGCCGCGCGACCGATTTCGGGCATCAGGTCGGAGATGCTTTTCGCCGGA
This sequence comes from Parasphingorhabdus sp., assembly GCF_039982395.1. Lineage (GTDB taxonomy): Bacteria > Pseudomonadota > Alphaproteobacteria > Sphingomonadales > Sphingomonadaceae > Parasphingorhabdus. The sequence goes on along the minus strand of NZ_JBDWYO010000003.1, from coordinate 594,205 downwards.
CCGCCCCGTGGCCTTTGGTATTTTTGATATTTCCGGACTGACGATTCTTTGGACACAGGCTTACCGGTCCGGGCGGTTTTCGCCTTTTCGTCGCCATTTGTGCCTATTTTCTTCGCCATATTGGTCTTTTATGGCATGGCGCGGCTATGGCCGTCGATAGTTTCCCCGCCAAAGCACGTAAAATTTCGACCAATATCGGTGCACATTATGTGGATAACGCGCGAATATTGCCCTGGCGATCGCCGCCGGGCAGCAATTTGCCCGATCCCTATCATGTCTGGCTGTCCGAAATCATGCTCCAGCAAACGACGGTTGGTGCGGTCAAAAGCTATTTCGACACATTCACCCAACGCTGGCCGACGGTTCAGGATCTGGCCGGTGCGAAAGAAGCGGATGTGCTGGCCGCCTGGGCGGGGCTCGGCTATTATGCGCGGGCGCGAAACCTCTATAAATGTGCGGTGTATGTCGCTGAAACATTGAACGGAATCTTTCCTCAGAAAGAGTCTGAACTTCTTAAGCTACCCGGTGTGGGAGCCTATACCGCCGCCGCGATAGCCGCGATTGCATTTGGCGAAAGAGCAGTGGTGGTGGATGCCAATATCGAACGTCTGGTGGCGCGGCTTTTTGCGATTGAGACGCCGCTTCCCAGAGGCAGGACGGAAATTCGGGCGGCGATGGATGCGATAACGCCACGCCACGGCGCCGGTGATTTTGCCCAGGCCTGCATGGATATGGGTGCGACGATCTGCACATCGAAAAATCCGAAGTGCGACATCTGTCCGGTGCAGAAACAATGCGCGGCTTTTGCTGGCGGCAATATGGAATATTTTCCGGTGAAGCCGCCGAAAAAGGATAAGCCCGTTCGCCGGGCGCGATTTTTCTGGATCGAGCAGAAAGGCAAAGTCTTGTTGGCGACGCGTCAACCGCAGGGCATGCTTGGCGGAATGCGGAGCTTGCCGGACGACGGGTGGGCGGCCGGAAATGATGGTCACGCCACACCGCCGATGACTGGGGAATGGCAAGTGCATGACAATGTTGTTCAGCACAGCTTCACCCATTTTTCGCTTGTGGTTGATTTGGCAGTTTATCGGAACGAAAAAATCGTTACTAACAACGATGATAATATCTGGTGGGCGCTGGATGATATAGCGAACGCGGGATTGCCGACGCTATATGCCAAGGCCGTGAAATGGAAATTGAAGGAACAAAAATGACCGCTGACACAAATGCAATATCATCGCTTGGATCTTCCTTTTCTCGACGCTCGGTGCTGGGCGGTATCGGCACAGGCGCTCTCCTTGCGGGAATGCCCGGCGTCGCTTTTGCCAAAGAAATGGGCGTTAGCTTTCCCGGTCTGACAAAGATCATCAATGAATATGTCGCGGACAAAAAAGTTGCCGGGATGCTGGCCATGATCGGCTTCGGTCAGGCGGAACCGCAGGTGATTTCAGCCGGCACCCTCAAACTTGGCGGCGACAAGCTGGTCGATACCAATACTTTGTGGCGGATGTATTCCCAGACCAAACCGGTTACCGGCATGGCGACGATGATGCTGGTTGAGGACGGTCTGGTGTCTCTGGACCAACCCCTGTCGGATTTCTTCCCCGAATTTGCGGATATGCAGGTGCTGGTCGATCCCGAAGGTGCACTGGACAAGGTCGAGCCGGCAAAGGCACCGATCACAATTCGCCAATTGCAAACCCATACTGCGGGGCTGGGCTATACGATTATTTCCAAAGGCCCGATCCAGAAAGCCTATCTAGAGGCAGGCCTGACCTCGGGCCGCGTGAGCCGCAGTCCGCTTCCCGGCTTCGATCGGGGGGCACCCACGCCGGATATCATGACGTTCATGAAACGACTGTCCGAATTGCCGCTGGTATATCAACCGGGAACGCAGTGGAGCTATTCCCTCAGCCATGATGTTTTAAGCGCCGTGATTGAAAAAGTCTCCGGCAAGCCGCTCGACCAGTTCCTGCAGGAACGGATGTTCGGGCCGCTGGGCATGGAGAGTATTTTCTACAATGTTCCGGCTGACCGGGCTGTCGATCTTGCTGACAATTATGCACCATTCGCCGGAACGTTGCTCCCGATCGATCCGGGCGCGACAAGTGTTTTCTTGGACAAGCCGCCCTTTGCTTTTGGCAGCACTGGGCTGGTTGGCACGGCGGGCGACTATGACAAGTTCCTGCAAATGCTGCTCGGCTTCGGCAAGGTTGGCGATGTTCAAGTGATGAAGCCCGATACAGTTAAACTGGGCATGTCAAACTTGCTGCCAGAAACGGCCAACACCAAAGGCACTTGGGTTGCCAATCACGGCTTTGGTGTCGGCGGACGCTCTGGCCTTGGCACCGCGGCTAGCCCTTCCGGTACATTTGGTTGGGGCGGCGCAGCGGGGACGTCTGCATTTGTCGACACAGTTCGCGGTTTCCGCGCGGGGGGCTATACGCAATATATTCCGTCGAACAGCTATCCGTTCCAATCGGACTTCCCGAAATATGTATATGCCGACCTGATCGGCAATGCGCAGGCGGGGGCGGGCAACACCAGTCCCTGAACCGCGAGGAATTGCTCGTATTCGAGCAGGCCTGAATGAAATTGTGCCGGAGATAAGATGCTAGAAGCCAAAAAAACGATCGTGCCGACCTTTGCCGGTGGAACTCTGGATCGTTCCGATCAGGTGCGGGTCAATCCCGACAAGCTGCGCGCAGCGATGATGAGCCCCAAGGCCAAGCTGCTCAAGCTTGATGGCCTGAATCCGGTTTTTGATGATCATGGTGATCTTGCCTGGGGCGCAGCTTATGAAGCGTCGCCGGACAATGATCTGCTTTTGCTGGGGATTGAAGACGAGGTACCGTATTTCGCCGAACTTAGCGGGGCGGGTGACGCCGGTCCCGCCGCCAATCGGGCGCTCTGGCAGATGCTGGGTTCCTTGCCAGCAGATCAAGCTGCCATTTACGCGACCGCTCGAAGCCTTGTCGATTGGCACGCGCGTCACCAATTTTGTGCGCAATGCGGGCAACCGACCGCCTCCCGCAAAGGAGGCTGGGCCCGGCTGTGTGATATTGAGAAAAGCGGCTGCGGCGCGGAACATTTTCCGCGGACCGATCCGGTAGCGATCATGTTGTCGGAATGCGAAGGCAAAGTGTTGCTGGGCCGTCAGCCGCGCTTTCCACCGAAAAGCTTTTCTGCGCTAGCCGGCTTTCTGGAACCCGGAGAAAGTATCGAAGGCTGCGTGAAACGGGAATTGTTTGAAGAAGCCGGGATCAAGGTTCGGGACGTTCGTTATGTTGCGAGCCAGCCTTGGCCTTTTCCGTCTTCGTTGATGATCGGCTGTACAAGCATGACAGACGACCCCACGCTGACGCTCGACGAAGAAGAAATCGAGGAAGCGGCCTGGTTCTCACTCGACGAGGTAAAGGCCGCAATGGCCGGTGATCGGGACGCACCTTTTGTCGCGCCGCCGCCGTTTGCGATTGCGCATGACCTGCTGCGCCACTGGATGGATTCAAAGGGCTGATATGACCGACCGGCTTGAACTTATGGGCGCGCCGGGCTCGCCTTATACCCGCAAAATGCTGGCGCTGTTGCGCTATCGCCATATTCCGCACAATATGATCTGGGGCGGTGCAATGGGAGCACCGGAAGGGTATCCCAAGCCCAAAGTACCGTTGCTGCCAACCTTCTATTTCCGCGATAGTGGCGGTGACCTTGAAGCGGTGGTGGATAGCACACCGATCATTCGACGGTTGGAAAAATGCTATGCCGGTCGCTCTGTCATTCCCGAAAATGAAGCCCTCTGTTTTCTCGATCTGCTGGTCGAGGACTATGCCGATGAATGGGTGACCAAGGCTATGTTCCATTTTCGTTGGGCGTTTCAGGCTGATGCCGATCACGCTGCGCCGCTTTTGATCCATTGGGCGAATCCGAATCTTTCCCAAGAACAAGTCGTCGGGATGGCGGCCCAATTTTCGAAGCGCCAGATTGATCGCCTTTATGTTGTGGGTTCTAACGAGATCACCGCTAAAACGATTGAGAATAGCTATGTCCGGTTGCTCGATTTGCTTGACTGTCTGATCCAGCAACAAGGCTTTATTCTGGGTGGTCGACCGTCAGCCTGTGACTTCGCCCTCTATGGCCAATTGACCCAGCTCACCCAAGTCGAGCCAACGTCGATGGCATTGACACGCAGACTGGCGCCGCGCGTGCGCGGATGGGTGGATCGTATGGATGATCTGTCCGGCCATCAGGATGGCGATTGGCTGGCCGATGATCAATATGGCGCGCTGGCGGAACTATTGACGGAAATCGGTCGGGTATACGCTCCCTTCTTGATCGCCAATGCTGCTGCAGTGGCTTCGGGCGCCAGTGACGTGAATACCGAAATTGATGGGCGGAAGTGGCAGCAACCGGTATTTGCCTATCAGGCGAAATGTTTGGTTGCCTTGCGGAATGGCTATCAAGCGCTGTCCGATGAAGCACGGACAAAGGTCGATGCTGTGCTGGCCGGAACGGGCTGTGAAACGATGTTTGCGGACAGCTAGACCAGCCCGAGATTAGCCAGTTCGCCAAGCATTTCTGCAGGCATTTCTTCTGCACCCTCTGCACCCCCGCCAAGATCGATCGGAGCGTCTTTCTCCTCAAGATAGCGCCAGCCCTGATGGGCGCGTTTGGGAATCGGCTGGACGGCAATCAGTTTCGGCTCCAGCCGGATCCATTGACGTCCTTCTCCATTGTCCATGAATCCGATAATCGGCGATCGGCCGACGATTTTCTTCGCGTGTATCCAGAAGAGCGAACCGCCCACCATTTCTTCGTGTCGTTTCGGCAGATAGCGGGTCGTGAGGCGCGCTTCGCCCCCGGTTTCCGCATGGCCTTTATGAGATTCGAGCCAATTGCGCAGCGTTGCGGGGCTTTCGCTGCGATAGGCAATCTTGGTCATGTTGAGTGGCATGAACCATATCTGTGGCGCGCGACCGGTTTAGTCAAGGTTAGTCCTGTTTGCTCATGGTTCGTCAAAACTATTCAGCATTAGTCCGCTGGCGGGGGCTCCGCGGTAGGACAATCGCATAGATCAAATTTGGTATTGCAAATGCTTCTCAATAGCATAATGTGGAGACAGAGAGAGTCGACTGTGGGAGAATATTAGGTTGGAAGAGATATTAGAAAAGCTGTTGTTGCCATCGCCGGACATCCGGACGCTGCCTGCGGTCGAAGCGAAATTGATCATTGCTTTCCGATTGGCGGTGGTCGCGAGCAAGAATGAATATGATTTCAAAGAGCGACTGGCTGACAGGCTTGGAGGAGAGCGGGCTGCGACGCGGATATTGATTTTGGCGGAGACGATCGGGGCTGCATGGCCGGAGCGGTTTCAGATTGGGCGACCGTGCTGTTCGCTGACGACCCCGGAAGAAATATGGCTGATTGCATCCATCCGCCTCGCCGCCGGCGGGAACCGGCCCGCTTTCGATTCGCTTAGCTGTGAAATGATCGGCGAGAGCGAAAGAGAACGAATCTATACTGATCTATGCGGGTTTGTTGCCGCTTATATGGGGACTAGAGGCTAACCATTCCGCTGCCGACGGCCAGGCTAAGGAAGGCCAGGAAGCCCATGGTGTCGGTGATCATCGTGACAAACACCGAAGAGGCCAAGGCCGGATCCTGATTGAGACGGTCGAGCATCACCGGCACGAATATGCCGGCAAAGCCAGCAATTACGATATTGATCAGCATGGCGAGGCCGATGACCCCGCCGAGCATCGGATTGGCGAACATTAGGCCGGTGCCCAGTCCCACTAGAACGGCAATGGTCGCGCCATTGAGTATGGCAATACGAAATTCTCGACCGATAATCCGGCGCGTGTTGGAGCGGGTCAACTCGTTCATCGCAAGCGCGCGGACCGAGACTGCCATAGTCTGGGTGCCGGCATTGCCGCCAATCGAGGCCACGATCGGCATCAGCACGGCAAGCGCAACCATTTGCTCGATAGCTGCTCCGAAAATCGAAATGACAAAACTGGCGACAAGCGCAGTGGCCAGATTGGTGACCAACCAGCGCACGCGAGCCTTGTAGCTATCGCGAATCGGTTCGTTAATGTCGCCGTCGCCGGCACCGGACAGCAGCAGTACGTCCTCGCTGGCTTCATCTTCCACAATGTGAAGAATATCATCGACGGTGATCATGCCGATCAGGCGGCCGTCGTCATTGACCACGGCTGCCGAGATCAGATTGTATTTCTGGAAACGGAGCGCCACTTCTTCCTGATCCATATCGACTGGAATCAGACTCTGTTCGCGCTTCATAACATCGGCAATTGCGATTTCGCGCGGAGTTCTGAGGATCCAGCTCAACTGGCAGGTGCCAATCGGCCGGAAAGCCGGATCGACAACATATATCTCCCAAAATTCGGTCGTCAGATCATCATTCTTGCGAAGATAGTCGATCAGGTCGCCCACCATCATATGCTCGGGCACCGCTACAAATTCGCGCTGCATGATCCGACCGGCGGTTTCCTCATCATAGGTGAGGGCGCTCTCGATCGCAGCGCGGTCTTCGGCATCCAGTTCGGCAAGGACGGCTTGCTGTTCGCCGACGTCGAGATCTTCGATGATTGCGACCGCGTCATCGGTGTCGAGCTGTTCTGTCAGGTCGGCAATCTGTCCGGCGTCGAGCACCTCGATCAGATCTTCGCGAACATGCTCGTTCATTTCTGCAAGCACGTCGGCGCTCACCATGTCGCCTAACGCACCAGCCAACGGCGCGCGCTCATCCTCGTCGACCAGTTCGAACAGATCGGCGATGTCGGCATTGTGCAGCGGGTTGACCAATTCCTGCGCGAGCGTGGAGTCATTCTCCTCCACCGCGTCGGAAACCGACCGCACAAATTCGTCGGTCAAACGGTTGTCACCGTCGAGAATATCTTCGCTGTCGAGAGCGGGGGATGGAGCGTCGTTTATATCGGTCATCGCGATGCTCCCCTTCTGCGCGCGTTTGGCTGCTTACTAGTCGTTTGGACGTTGCAATTGCAATCTTTTGTGACAATTTTCCGATGGCAGGGTGATTTTTTCAAACGCGTTGCCTATATGCGCCTCAAGAACGATTCAATGAACGCAAAGGAATAGACCTGATGGCTCACGAAAAAATGACACTCCACCTTGAAACCGGCGATGTAGAAATCAAGCTGCGCTCCGATCTGGCACCGAACCATGTTGCCCGGATTACCGAACTGGCTGCAGAAGGTTTTTATGATGGGGTTGTATTCCACCGCGTCATTGATGGTTTCATGGCCCAGGGCGGTGATCCTACCGGTACCGGCATGTCCGGCAGCGACAAGCCTGATATTGCGCAAGAATTTTCCGATGCGCCGCATGCTGAAGGCGTTTGTTCCATGGCGCGTACGATGGATCCGAACAGCGCGAACAGCCAGTTCTTCATCTGCCTCGACGACGCAAGCTTCCTTGATGGTCAATATACCGTCTGGGGCGAAGTCACCTCGGGCATGGAAGCCGTTCACGCGCTGCCAAAAGGCGAGCCACCAGCACAGCCGGGCGCGATCAAGTCCGTCACACTCGCCTAATCCTTACGGATGCGCATCGATAAACCCAGAGTCGCCCCGCTCGCCGAGTCTGAACTCGGCGATGAACATCGGGCGATGCTGGGCGATCGCTTCCGGTCCGGGAAAATCTTGAATATTTTCCGGACGCTGATTAAAGCGCCGCGGGCCTACAAGGCGTTCATGTGGTGGGGCGGCTACATCCTCTCCGACCATAATGATCTGCCGGCGCGCGAGCGCGAGATGATCATTTTGCGCACCGGCTTTAATTGGAAAGCGGGCTATGAATGGGCGCAACATGTCCGCATTGGCAAAGATTGCGGACTGACCGATGAAGAAATCGAGCGCATAAAGGCTGGTCCGGACGCTGCGGGCTGGACGCCACTCGAACAAGCTATGCTGCAGGCAACCGATGAGCTGACAGCAGGTGGCCATGTTTCGGATGCCACCTGGGACGCCTTAGGGGATCTGACCGAAAAGCAGCGGATGGATCTGATCATGACCGTTGGCCAATATACCCAGGTGTCGATGATGCTGAACAGCTTCGGCGTACAACTGGATGATGATCTGGTGCTGGACCATGATCTTAAGGCCTAGAGGCCCGCTTTTATAACCCAATCATGGAACACCCGCACGGCACGGTTCTTTTTATCGCGTTTGCGGCAAACGAACCAATAGCTGTAGGGGCTATCGACATCATGGTCGAACAGTCGAACCAGCCTCGGATCATTGGCATCGGAAAAATGACCGCCATGCATGATGGCAACGCCCAGTCCCTGCGCGGCGGCTTCCAACATCAACGGCCCGCTATCAAGATGGTCCACTCCGGCAGGCTCCAGATCGGGTAAACCGGTCGCCTCTTTCCACTGGTCAAAGGCGCGGGTCATATTGCTGTGGATCAGAATATTGTGATTTTTAAGGTCTTCGGGATGCGTGACGGCATTCGGTCCCTGCGTCAGTTCGACGGATGCGATCGCATAGACCTTGTTGCTGTCGAGCTTCACCGAATAGAGATTGGGATTAACATGGTCGCTGATGATGATGGCTGCGTCGACGGCATCTCCCAGCATGTTTTCAGCATGGGCCGACGTGTCGACATCAATGTGCAACTTGGGATATAACTTCTTTAATTCCGGAAGCCGCGGCAACAATCGTGTTGCGCCAAAAAGCGGGAGGACGCCAAGCCGGAGTCGCATCTCGCTGCCGGTGACGGTCATTTGATCCACCGCTTCGCCAATGGTCTCCATTGCCGGTGCAACGGTTTTTAGCAATGATTGCCCATCTTCGTTTAGAACCATCGACTGGTTTCGCCGTTCGAACAATTGTTTGCCGATATGATCCTCTAGCGATTTGATTCGTCGGCTGAGAGCTGGGGCAGACAAAGCCAGTTCTGCCGCCGCAGCCTTGGAAGAACCAAGGCGGGCAACACGAACAAAGGCTTCAAGAGCGCGAAGGGGAGGAAGACGCCGCATAGAAAGTTCAATATCGTGGCAAAATGCACTTTGTGCAATGCAAAATGATAGCAAAACTCCGAAACTACCGGAAAACCGTCACTAGCATTATTATTAAGTTGCAAGATATGCAATCTACAATGTTCTTTTCGCACTTGCACAATAAATCGATTCGATGCATTTAAGATGAGCCTTTCAGGCATCCTCTCCTAAAAACTTTTATAGGCCAGTTCTTCGGAACTGGCCTTTTTTTTTGGCAGATTTTGGCCACTCCGCTTTGCTTTTGAAAATCAGAGTCGCATATCGGTATCGCTATCCCTATCTTGTTGGGAACAATCAATTTGATATCGAGGAGATAAACCCCCTTGTCCGATCCAGCGCCTAGCAAAGACGAATCAGAAAAAGACAAGCAGCAGCTGAAGCTGCAGGTGGCCAATGCGAGACCTGAAGACAGTGGCCGGGGACTTGCGCGGCTATCCCGCGATAATCTCGGTACACTGGGATTGATAGAAGGCGACGTTGTTGAAATCGTTGGCAAACAGGCGACTCCGGCCCGGGCCGTCTTGCCTTATCCGGAAGATGAAGGCCTGGACTTTGTCAGGCTTGATGGCTTGCAGCGCGCCAATGCGGGCGTCGGAGCCGGAGATTTTGTCGAAATTCGCAAAGTTGAATCCAAGCCAGCCAAGAAAGTTGTGTTTGCTCCAGCCCAAAAAGACCTGCGTCTGCAAGGCAATGGTGGTGGCCTGAAGCGGAGCTTCATGGGGCGCCCCCTCAAAGCGGGAGATTTTGTTGCGACCCATGGTCAGCAACAAGTAGACCGCGGTGATATGCCGCCCCAATTGCGCCAGATGCTGGCGGCTCCGGCTTTTTCCTTGACGCAAATACGGCTCAATGTCGTTTCGACCGTGCCGAAAGGCATTGTCCATATCGACGAGGAAACCGAGGTTGAACTGCGTCCCGAATATGAGGAATCGACCGAGCATCGCCGCGCTGATGTGACCTATGACGATATTGGCGGGTTGCATGAGACGATTGATCAACTTCGCGAAATGGTCGAACTGCCGCTGCGCTATCCACAGCTGTTTACGCGGCTTGGCGTCGATCCACCGCGCGGAGTGCTTCTTCATGGCCCTCCAGGTACCGGCAAAACACGGCTTGCAAGGGCCGTGGCCAACGAGAGCGACGCCGAGTTTTTCCTGATCAACGGCCCGGAGATCATGGGCTCTGCTTATGGTGAGTCCGAGAAGAAACTGCGCGAAATTTTTGAAGCTGCTACCAAGGCTGCGCCGTCGATTCTGTTCATCGACGAGATCGATTCGATCGCACCAAAGCGCGGGCAAGTGCAGGGCGAGACGGAAAAACGTCTGGTGGCGCAATTGCTTACCCTGATGGATGGGTTGGAATCGCGAGTCAATTTGGTGGTTATTGCGGCTACCAACCGCCCCGAAGCCATTGATGAAGCGCTGAGGCGTCCGGGTCGTTTCGACCGGGAAATCATTGTCGGGGTGCCGGACGTTGCCGGTCGGCGAGAAATATTGGGCATTCATACCCGTGGTATGCCGATCGATAAATCTGTTGATTTGAAGGAGCTTGCGCGTACAACTTACGGTTTCGTTGGAGCCGATTTGGCGGCGTTGACCCGCGAGGCGGCAATTGAAGCCGTGCGCCGGATCATGCCAAAGCTGGATCTGGAATCGGAAACGGTGCCGCCGGAAGTGCTCGAAGAACTGATAGTCTATAGGCGCGATTTTGTGGAAGCCTTGAAACGGGTGCAGCCGTCCGCGATGCGCGAAGTCATGGTGCAGGCCCCAGATGTCCGCTGGGAAGATATTGGCGGGCTCGACGATGCGCAGTTGCGTCTGAAAGAGGGCATCGAGCTTCCGATGAAAAACCCGGAAGCCTTCACCCGGTTGGGCATCCGTCCGGCCAAAGGCTTTCTTCTCTATGGACCTCCGGGCACGGGCAAGACCTTGCTGGCCAAGGCGGTGGCTCGTGAAGCCGAAGCCAATTTCATAGCGACAAAATCGAGCGACCTGCTCTCCAAATGGCATGGCGAAAGCGAGCAACAGATCGCCCGGCTTTTTGCAAGGGCGCGGCAAGTGGCTCCGACGATCCTGTTTATCGACGAGATAGATAGTCTTGTGCCTGCCCGCGGTGGCGGCAGGGGCCAGTCCCAGGTGACCGAGCGTGTCGTTAATACGATTCTTGCCGAAATGGATGGGCTAGAAGAAATGCAGTCGGTGATTTTGATTGGTGCAACCAATCGGCCGGGGCTGGTTGACCCGGCATTGCTGCGGCCGGGCCGCTTTGATGAACTGGTCTATGTCTCCGTTCCGGATAAGGCTGGACGACGCCGGATATTGGCCATTCACACCTCCAAAATGCCACTCGGAAAAGATGTCGATCTCGATGAGATGGCAGAGAGGACCGACCGATATTCCGGTGCAGATCTTGAAGATCTTGTTCGTCGGGCAGGGTTGCATGCGCTGCGCGAATTTGGCGGACTGGTCGAAACGGTTCAGATGAAGCATTTCGAAAAGGCGCTGCAAGACAGCCGCGCTTCGGTCACGCCGGAAATGGAAGAAGAATATTCCAAGATGGAATCACAGCTGAAGCAAAATGCTATGCGCGCAGAGCCTATTGGCTTTGTCTCACCGGGTATGTTGACGCCGGTCAAGGACAGCAAGCACTAGCTTTCTGCCGTCATCCTGTCGTCGAGCTTGAGGGTTTTGAAGCCCCAGCCGAACAGGAAGACACAGACGGTTGTGGCTAGCCAGAAGGGCAAGGGGCCTGCGTAAGTGTATAGCAGGACCCCCAAAGCGGGAGAGGCAATGAAAGCCATGCCGTTTACCGATGCGACGATGCCGGCGACGCCATTTTGCTCTGACCGTTTCACGGCCAGTGATGCGCCTGCCGTGAAGCCCGGGCGGAACAAACCAAAGCCTAGCGACGCGATTGCAAATCCGATGATGATTCCGTGAAGATCGTGGGACATTCCGATGATGAAGCACCCCAGCGCGCCCAGCACCATGCCCCATAGGATCGAAGAGCGTGGGCCCATTTGAAGCAGCGGGATCAGCCCCCATTGTGCAAGCAAAGTCGCTGCTGCGCCGGCCATCAGCACGATACCGGTCATCTGGATGCCCATCTCCGGGTCTGCGCGCAGCGCGAGACGGTCGAGCACAAGAAAGCCGACGACTCCCAATATCAGCGCATGGGCGTTGCCACCCAGAATACCGGTGATCAGCCAAGGTTTGATACGGTCATCTCCCCAGCGCAATTGCGGCGGCAATTTGCTTTCCGCTTCGCTGCTATCATCTTCGTCTTTCAAGCTATTGGCAGATGGAGCCGAGCTATAGGGCTCCGATGTGACCACACCGCGTGCCGCATAGCCGGGATTATCATTGGGCAGTTTCAACGCCAGCGCGACCATCACGAGCAGGCCAATGGCGGCAAAAGCGAACATCGGGCTGGAGAGGCCCAGAGCAGGAAGGATCAGCAATGGCGCAATCGCCGGACCGACAATCGTGCCGAGGCCAAAAGAAGATGCAATCAAAGACAGTGCTTTGGTTCGATCGGCGCGGGCGGTTCGGGCCGCGACATAGGCTTGCACCGCAGGAGGAGCGGCCGAACCGAGGCCACCATATAGGCTCCGGAAAAAGGCGAAGAGGATGAAGGTCCAAAGCGCGCTATACCAGCCCAATAGGCCAAGAAACAGCGCTAGGCCTGCGAGCGCAAAGGATGCGGTAAAGCCTATCATGCCCAAGCGCATGAGGGCCTTGCGGCCGCGATGATCGGATTGCCGCGCCCATTTGGGGGCTGTGTAAACCCACAGCAGAGCCGACCAGCTGAACGCCGCACTGACCCAGAAATCTGGAATATCAAGCTGTGTCCCGATCGTCGGCAAGATAGATTGCATGGCTGTATTGCCGGACGCGGTCACCAGCATGACCGAAAACAGCACAGCCATGCGGGTGCTGTCGATGGGTTTGGCATCGGGATAGGACGATGTTTTCCGGTTTACAGAATCTATGTCAGGAGAATCAGCCATTGGCGTTCCTATGCCATGCTATTTCTGCCAGTCATAGCCACGTTCAACGCGGACGACATGAAGGCTGTAGGCGCTATACCATTTGCCGCGACCTAGATCACGGATAACGGCATGTTCTGGATTGTCGCGCCATGCCCGGGCACTGGCATCATCACGCCAATAGCTGACCGTAATTCCGAATCCATCGGGCGATCTGGCATGGTCTTCACCGAGATAGCCCGGCTGCTGTGCCGCCAGCGCCCCCATTGCTGACGCAGCCGCTTGATAACCATCCTCATCCACGCCGGTGCGTTGTGCGCAAAAGATAACCGCGATGGAGTCGTCCGGGTGAAGCAACATGCCATTCTTTTAGCGGGTCGGTTGCAACGGGCAACCGCTATTATAATTGTCACCAGCGCAGCAACGCCCTAGTAAGATAGTTTGAACTGTCACCGGAGAGTTGGATTGTCGAACACTGTTGCCAAAACGAAAATTGTCGACCGCATCAAGTCGGGGCTAGAGCGGCGGCTCGGCCCATGGGGTGTTTTCTTTAAGGGTTTTGTGAAGCACCCCGTGATGGTGGGTTCAATCATACCGTCATCGGATATCACGATCAAGAAAATGCTCGAACCGGTAAAATGGGACGAGTGCGATCTGTTTGTCGAATATGGCCCGGGTGTCGGCACATTCTGCCGTCCGGTGCTGGAGCGTATGAAGCCTGATGCGACATTGGTGGTGATTGATTTGAATCCGGATTTCATCGACTATCTTGGCAAGTCGATCCGCGATAGCCGCTTCTACCCCATTCATGGGTCGGCCGCCGACGTCCAACAGATTATTAGTGAGCTGGGGCACGAGAAAGCCGACTATATATTGTCCGGCCTTCCTTTCTCCACATTGCCCGATCAGCTCGGTCCGAAAATAGCCAAAGAGACATATGACGTCATCCGGCCAGGCGGGGCATTTCTGGTCTATCAATTCGTCAAGAAAGCCCGCGATTTCATGGAACCGCATTTTGAACAAATCGATAGCGGCTATTCATTCTGGAACATCTTGCCATGCCATCTGTTCTGGGGATGGAAAGCAAAATAGCTGTTCGTCGATGGATGAATGGCGTTCGTCGAAGCCGATGGCCGAGCAGGTCCGGTTTACCGGCATATCCGACAATATGTAATCCTATTTTGATTGAGAGGAATATCCTGATGTCCCGTTTGTCCCGTTCCCTATTGCTGGCGCTGACCACCACCGCTTTGACGGTCACCGCACCAGCTCTGGCCAAGCATCATGAAACGGCCGAACCAGCGCCGGTTAGCGAATTGGTGGACGCAGTCGATATTCCCTATGAAGAATTTACCCTCGACAATGGTTTGAAAGTCCTGGTTCACACCGATCGCAAAGCGCCCATCGTTGCGGTTTCGATCTGGTATGGTGTTGGCTCCGCCCATGAGCCGAAGGGCAAGACCGGCTATGCGCATCTGTTTGAGCATATCATGTTCAACGGGTCCGAAAATGCACCGGGAGACTATTTCGCACCGCTGCGGCAGATCGGTGCAACCGATCTCAACGGCACGACCTGGTTGGACCGGACCAATTATTTCCAGACCGTTCCGACCTCCGCGCTTGATGTGGCCTTGTTTCTAGAGAGCGACCGGATGGGGCATTTGCTTGGTGCCGTGACGCAAGAGAAGCTCGACAACCAGATCGGTGTTGTGTCGAATGAAAAACGCCAGGGCGACAACCGGCCTTATGGTCTTGTCGGCTATCGTCAGACCGAATTGCTGTTTCCTGCAGAACATCCCTATGGGCATGATACAATCGGCTCTCTGGAGGATCTCGAAGCGGCGTCGCTTGATGATATGAAACAATGGTTCGTTGATCATTATGGACCGAATAACTCGATCCTGGTGCTGGCCGGGGATATTGATACGGCGACGGCAAAAACGATGGTCAACAAATGGTTCGGCGCGATTCCTGCCGGCAAACCAATTCCCGAACTCAGCCCCACCTTGCCGACTTTGGACGCTCCGATCTACGAAGTGATGAAAGACAAGGTCGCAACCACACGCATTTACCGGAATTGGGTGGTGCCGGGCCTGAATGATCCAGACTATACGCCGCTTGATGTCGGCATGACGGTGCTCGGCGGGCTTGCCAGTTCGCGGCTCGACAATATCATGGTACGGGAAGAGAAAAATGCCGTGTCCGTTTCGGCCTATGTCATTCCGTTCGTGCACGGCAGCTTTGTCGAGATTTTGGCAGACGTCAAACCCGGTGAAGATGCGGATGTTGTGGCCAAGCGGCTTGACGAGATTATCGCAGATTTCATCGCCAACGGCCCGACCGAAGACGAAGTGCAACGCGTCGCAACACGCGATGCGGCGGCACGGATTGCTGGCCTCGAACAGGTTGGCGGTTTCAGCGGCAAAGCGGTCGCCTTGGCAAAGGGCAAGCTCTATTCCGACGATCCGGAATTCTACAAGAAAGAACTCAGCCGGCTGGCATCAACGACACCGGAAGCGGTGAAATCTGCTATGCAGAAGTGGCTAACCCGTCCGGTTCTCGGCATCAGAGTGGTACCGGGCGAACGCGATGAATATCAGGAAGTGGGCGCGGGCAAAGGTGCTCGTACCGGCGTATTGACGGCCCCCGCTTTTTATACGCAGGATGGCGAGCCTGCGACCGTGACCGCGCCAGACCGCTCCAAGTTACCGGCAGTCGGAGATATCCCGAACGTCGATTTTCCAGACGTCGAAACCGCAACCCTGTCCAACGGCATTAAAGTCCATTTCGCGCATCGCGATGCTGTGCCCATGACCCGCGTAACCTTGTCCTTCAACGCCGGCACGACCGCGGATTCTGCTGACAAGCTTGGACTGCAGAATTTCGTAACCGCCATATTGAAAGAAGGCACGGCCAGCCTGACATCTGTCGATATTGCAGAACAGCAGGAACGCCTTGGCGCTAGCATCGGCGTTGGCGGCAGCCGTGATCGGACCACCGTCAATCTGCGTGCCGTCAATCCAAATCTGGATGCTTCGCTCGACCTGATGGCGGACATTGTCAAAAACCCGGCGTTCCAGGCGGATGATATAGAACGCATCCGGACAAAGCAGCTGACCGCAATCGAGCGCGCGGGAAATAACCCGCTCAGCATTGCCAACAATATTCTGCCGCCGCTGCTCTTCGGCTCTGAACATCCTTATGGTCGTGGCCTGTCGGGCAATGGCACCAAGGAATCTGTTTCGGCGATCACGCGCGATGACCTTGCTGCCTTCCATCAACAATGGATGCATCCGGAAAAAGCGACCATCTTCGCAGCGGGCAGAATCGACAAGCAAGAGCTGGTCGATAAGCTGGAAATGCACTTTGGTCGTTGGCAGGGCTCGGGCAAAGCCGCACCGGCGAAAAATTTTGATGCAGCCATTCCCGAAGGAGAGGGCAGGGTCATTGCCATCCACCGGCCGAATTCCCCGCAATCGATGATTTTGGCGGGTCAGGTATTGCCTTATAAAGGGTCGGATGATCTATTGAAGCTCAATGCCGCCAATGAAGTTCTGGGCGGCAATTTCCTCTCGCGGATCAATATGGATCTGCGGGAAACCAAAGGCTGGAGCTATGGCACGCGGAACAGCATATTGCGCGGCGAAGACCGGGCGTTTTATACCATGCGGGCGCCGGTCCAAACCAACCAAACGGGCCCCGCTGTGACCGCGATCGATAGCCAGGTCCGGGACTTTCTGGGAGACAAAGGCGTAACAGCGGCTGAACTGGAACGCGCGGTCAACGGCAATGTCCGTCAATTGCCCGGCCAGTTTGAACGCACCACGAGCATTTTGAGCCAGATGCGGGCCAATGTAATGTTGGAACGGCCCTCCAACTATGCGGAAACCATCGCGGAGCGCTACAAGGCGCTTTCCGTAGAAGATTTAAACATGGCCATGGCGGACGCGGTGGACCCGGACAAATTCACTTGGGTGATTGTTGGTGACGTGGACAAAATCAAAAGCCAGCTGGACGCTTTGGATATGCCGGTCGAATATCGCGGCTATGAAGCTAGTGACACTGCTGTTAATAACGAAGGCAGTTCCAGCGATTCGGCGGTCAAAAAAAATTGATCACTCTTTTGCGGGCTAAGAAATTAAAAGGAGAAGAATATGTCTATTGCAGGTGTTTATGATTGCGTAACCAAATCCCCCATGGGTGATCAAAATTCAGTGCTGACGCTGGTTGTCGATGGCGACACGGTGACTGGCACCAATGCCGGCGCAACCGGTGCTATGGATGTTGAAGAAGGCAAAGTGGATGGCGACAGCGCCACTTGGGTCATGAACATGACCGTTCCTATGCCAATGAAACTAGAAGCCAGCGTAACCGTTGATGGTGACGCATTGACCGGTTCGGTTAAGGCTGGCGCGTTTGGCGAAATGGCGATGACCGGAACTCGTCAGGGCTAAGCTCCGTATCTTGATATAGAAAGGGCCGCTACCTAGGAAGGAAGCGGCCCTTTTTTTGTCTCTAATTTCAAACCGTCCTAGCGGACAACGATGCTCACAGCGCGGCGGTTTTGTGCCCAGGCGCTGGCGTTGGAAGCCAAAGAATCAGGGCGTTCCTTACCGTAGCTTACCGTTGTCATCCGTGACGGACTGACGCCCAGTGAAGCGAGATAGTTTTTTGCGGCATTGGCACGGCGTTCGCCGAGCGCCAGATTATAGTCCCGGGTGCCGCGTTCATCGCAATGACCTTCGATGGTGATCCGTGCATTGGGGTTCTGCGCCATCCACTGGGCCTGACTTTGCAAGATCGCCTGATCTTGTGAATCGACATTGAAGCGGTCCGTATCAAACAGAATTCTGTCAGACATTGTGTTGGCAAGGAAATCTCCCTGCGAACCTGGCATATAGCCCGGACCAACAGGGCCAGCCGGTGCTGGTGTCGGCGCGGTGCCTATTGGCGCAGGTGGCAATATTTCGGGTGCTTTTTTCGCGCAGCCAGCCAAAATCAAGCTGGTGGTAATCAGGAGGGGGGTCGCATATTTCATCATCATTCTGCTCCTAGTTTAATTTGCCCTTGGGTGAGTTATAACCTGTTTCCAGTGACTTGTCGCGTTTCTAATTCAGGGTAGCAATGGTCCCCATGCCGGATCCGAGCCATTGACCGGCGTCGGCAATTGACGTTCGTTGCGACCGGTTAGGTCAACTTGCCAGATACCGGTCTTGCCGCTTCCCCGTGTTGTACGGAAAAACTGGATTACCCGGCCGTTGGGCGCCCATGTCGGTGCCTCGTCCTGCCAGCTGTTGGTAAGCAGGCGTTGGCTCCCGCCGCTTGGTGTCATCACGCCGATACGGAAATTCCCTGCCATCTTGGTGAAGGCGATAAGGTCACCCCGCGGACTCCATTCCGGAGTCGCAAAGCGTCCGCCACCAAAGCTGATTCGCCGTTCATTCCCGCCATTGGCATCCATGACATAAAGCTGCTGGCTGCCCGAACGATCGCTTTCAAAGACAATCCGACCGCCGTCAGGAGAGAAGCTGCCGCCAATATCGATGCCGGGGGAGAAAGTCAGCCTTTGCGGATTGGACCCGCCGGCGGCCGACACTTTGTAGATGTCGGTATTGCCGGATATGGCCATGGAATAGAGGATCCATTTGCCATCGGGCGACCAGCGCGGTGCGAAGGTCGGGTTGGTGCTCTGGGTGATCAACCGCTGACGGCCGGTGCCGATATCATAGATATAGATACGGGGATTGCCGTCGAGAAAGCTCAGATAGACGATGCTCTTGTAGCTTGGCGAGAAGCGCGGGGTAAGCGCCGTTGCCTGACCGTTGGTGATGAACCGGTGATTGGCCCCATCACTATCCATGATGGCCAGTCTTTTGACCCGCTTTCCTTTGGGGCCGGTCTCGGCGATATAGGCGATACGGCTATCGAAAAATGGTGATTCCCCGCTCAATCTGGAATAGATGGCATCCGCGCATTTATGCGCAGCTCTGCGCCAGTCGCCGGGATCTACAACAAAGCCCTGCCGCGTCAATTCGGTTTCCAGAGCCACGTCGTAAAGATAGCAACCGACGGTCAGCTTGCCGTCACTATTGGCCCGCACGAAGCCCTGTATCAAGGCCGAGGCGTTGGTGCCGCTCCAATAAGGAAATTGCGGCGCGGTGACTTCGGAATAGCTGATCCCGCGCACCCGGTTGCGGCCCATTGGCTTGAACAGGCCGCTGGAACGCAGGTCACTGACGATCACATCGCTGATCTTGCCGCCCAGCTCGCTGGTGTTGCCAGCCGGCGTGTTCACGCTTTGCTGCGTTGGTAGACCGGGTACGGCGATGACCAGTTCGTCAGAGGCACTATTGTCGACATCAACGGTCAATTGGGCCTGCGCAACGGTGCTCAATCCTAAGCAGCCGACAAGGCCGAGGATCAATGTTCGAAAGCTAAAGGCGGCGCTTTGCATGGCTGGTCTCCTAGACACCAAGATACAGGACAGGTTTTATAACCTTCCATTCATCGTAAAATTTTTCTGGAAATGTTGTGTAAGGTGCTGCGAGCCGCACTGCGGCAATCGCGCGTTCCTTGTGAATATTCACTTGGGATCGGTTGCTGGGCGTAATGCCGGTCGTCGTCGCTGTTGGCGTGCCCACAATCCGACCTTTGCTATCGAGGCGCGCGGTCACGGTTGTGCGCAACAACTCTGCATCGGCGCCCGTTGGTGGCCGCCATTTGAGTTTGATCAACCGGTATAGTTCACGCTGCAAAGAGGCGACGGCCGCTGGCGAGGCCTTTGCCGCCGCGATATTCTGGTTGCGACTGACCGAAGGCGCATCGGTGACGCCTTTCAGGAAGTCATTGCCCAATCGCGATCCGCGCGGTTTGGTCTTCGGTTTTGGTTTCGCCTTGGGCTTGGGCTTTGGAGCAACGCTGGTCGGTTTGTCCGGCCGTCGGCGGGGTTTTTTGGACGCGGGAGTGGGCTTGACGGCAGGCTTTGGTTTCGCTTCCGCTTTTGGCGGTTCCGGCAGTGGCTCTGGTTCAGGTTCGACCAAGTTGCTTTCTTCCGGAGCGCCCAGTTCCGGCGCAACGCTGGTCGCCGGGGTGATCTTTGCAGGATTGGGGGCTGCGCTTTCGAGACCAACTTCATCGGCGATCATGACTTCGATCGGTTTGTTGCGAAAAGCATCGTTGGTGCTGCTCAGGACGCTCAACGACAGCGCGCCGAAAAGGGCCACATGACCCACAGCCGCTATTCCCAAGCCAATTTTTTCAGCTTTCTCCATATCAGCTGTCCACTATTATGGTGTCTCAGATGAACCGGTTGTGACCAGCGAGACCCGGTTCAGGCCAGCCCGGTTGAGTTCACCCATCACGCCCATGATCAGTCCGTAATCCAGCGTCTTGTCGCCGCGCAACATGATCTGGCGCGGATCTTCGGGGTTTTGGTTGGTAGCAATCTCCCGCAATCTTGCAGATAGGGCGTTGCGGCTCAATTCCTCATCTTCGATAAAGACCCGTCCATCGCTATCAATCGAAATCTGAACCGGTTCCTGATCTTGCTCCAGGGCATTGGCGCGGCTTTCCGGCAGGCTGACCGGTACGCCGGCGACGAGCAACGGCGCGGTCACCATGAAAATGATCAACAGCACCAGCATCACGTCAACAAAGGGGGTGACGTTGATCTCGGCCATGGGCGCGCGACCGCGACTGCCGCCGCGCCTGCCAATGCCTGATCCCATATTCATGCCCATGCTCAGTCTCCAAGCTCCAGTTCACGGCTGAGCGTCGCGTGGAAACCATCAGCAAAGCGACCCATGCGGGCCTCAAGCTTGTTCAGGCGATGGGAGAAGCGGTTATAGGCAATGACGGCCGGAATGGCGGCAAATAGGCCGATGGCGGTCGCAAACAGAGCTTCTGCAATGCCGGGCGCGACCACTGCCAGTGAACTATTCTGTTCTGCGGCAATGGCAGAGAAACTGCGCATGATGCCCCAGACGGTGCCGAACAAGCCGACAAAGGGAGCGACACTACCGACAGTCGCGAGAAAATTCAGGCGGTCCGCGATGCGATCCACTTCATGGGCAATGGTTGCATTCATAGCTGTTGCGAGGCGTTGCCGGGTTCCGTCTCTGTCGACAGGTCCCTTAGCGGTCGAACGGCGCCACTCTTTCACGCCGGCGGCTAAGACTTTTGCGCTGGGCAGGGATGACTTGCCATATTCGTCATAAAATCTGTCGATATTCTCGGTTTTCGAAAAGGCTTGTTCAAATTTTTCCGATTTGCGGGCGGTTTGCGAAATGGTCATGCCAAAGCTGACGATGATCGCCCAGGTCCATATGCTCGCCAACAGCAGTCCGATCATCACCGATTTGACAACAATATCGGCTTCCATGAACAGCATGAGAGGAGAGAAATTTCCGGCGGTCGCTCCGAGAGACAGTTGGTCTAGCAAGATTTGATATCCTTCATTTCGTAACGGCTTGATCCATGACGCTCGCGAAAGCCTTTGTCCACGCTTTCGGTTGCCGTCTTGGACGTCCTTCGGGGGTAAGAAAAGCAGCGTGAACAGAGGCTGACGTAATTTGGTCCGATCCTCGCATGATCTTCTGATCTATGACTACGCTGGCGGCGCGCAATTCCTCGACCGTGCTGATGACAATGAGATCATCATTCAACTTGGCGGGCAGAATATATTTCATCGTGAGATCAACGACCGCATAGACGCCTTCGCCGCTGTCATAAGCCGCGCCCTGATCCATATCGAGCAGGCGCAGCATGTCCGAACGAGCGCGCTCCATATAGCGGAGATAATTGGCATGATAGACGATGCCGGAGAAATCCGTGTCTTCGAAATAGATCCGGCAGGCGAAATAATGTTTCCCGTCCACAAAGCGGCCGTCCAATGGCTTGATATCGGCGGATGTTTCCATGGCCCGCACATTAGGGCGATGTTGTCTAACGCGAAAGGGTGAAATGCCACGCGATGATGCACTGAACGCAAATATGACTCGTTTGAACCGGCCTGCACCGCTTCGGATATTCCCAATTTCCAGGGCCCTAAACTATCGCTTTTCTGACGAGGACTTTTTCCTCCATCTGGTTATCAATCGCAGCAATAGAGCCAAAACCAACAGGCCAACGCCGATAATTCCAATGTGGCTCATTTGCGGGTCGCCCAGCCGACCAGCATAGGTGAGCAGATATATGAACCAGATATAGTGAATCCCGAAGCTGTGCAGATATTTCCATTTCGCGCCCAGCTTCTTCATCGACCAATTGTTGGACGTCAGTGCCATAAGGTAGATCAGCAGATAGGCGAGGCCGCCTCCCAATATGGTCACCACATCAGGCGGTGTCCCCGCGATGGCCAGGAAATAGGTCAATGCAACGAGATGCACGCTGTGCGTCCATGCAAAGGCCAGACCCCATTGGCGTCGTCGGCGAATCAAGGCTTTGGTGAGATTTCCTCGACAAATCTGATGCAGGCTCGATGCGAGATAGGCGATCAGAAACAGCGGAAGACCGACGCGTGACGTCCAGCGGGCGGCCAATCGCGCGCCTTCCAGATGATCCGATCCGGCCAAAAATCCCAACCCGACAGCGCCAATGCTCAGGCCCAGTCCCGCCAGCAACGGCAAGGCGCGGCTCATGACGCGCAACTTATGCAGAGCGCTGCGGCCGGATCAATTTCCAGTCGCCGAGAGGCAATGGGGTCGCCGCATTCCGCGCACCAGCCATATTCATCCTCGGTCATCCGGGTCAGTGCCATTTCTATCCGCGCCAGATCACTGGTCCGCCGCCGCGCTTCGGCCTGCGCCATTTCCTGCTGCTGCAAAGCATCCATGCGGGACAGCCGCCCGACGCTTTGCTGGTCGATCTCGACGCTATCGCCCCAGCTGGCGCCTTGCTTGTCACGGGCATTGAGCTCGACCTGCTGTTCCAGCAGTCGCTTTTTCAGGCTGTTGGTCTGGGAGCGAGAGAGCGTCTCGGCCAAGATCATTCCGTTCCCGGTGCGAGCAGGTCCAATGCTGCTGCGGTCATCGCTTCGGTTCCCAATGTCACGGATTCCCGCGGTGCAACTTTGAAGAAGGGCGAATGATGCGATGGGACCGGTGCTCCGCCAGCGTCTTCACGATCAAAGTCGGCTTGCGGCGTTCCGCCAACAGCAAAATAAACACCCGGAACGTCCGTATTGGGCTGGACGAAATAAGCAAAATCCTCTGCGCCCATGCCTTCGCGTGGCTTGTTGTCGAACACTGTGTCACCGAAGCGCGCGCTGAACAGATTCTGGATCCGCTTGGTCAGCGCTTCGTCATTATAATTGGCTGGTGTCGATTCATGGGAGACCTTGACCTCGGGCAATTTGTCTTCTGGCAAGCCATTCATACGGCCGACATTGGTCGCGATACGCTTTATGCCTTCGAGCAATTGCGCCCGCGTGTCGGCGTCATCAGAGCGGACGGTCAACTGCATGGTCGCTTTGTCGGAAATGATATTGTGCTTGAATCCGCTGTGGAAGGAACCAACGGTAATCACGCCCGGTTTCAGCGGTGCGATTTCCCGGCTGACGATAGTCTGCAGATTCATGATGATTTGCGCCCCCATCACGATCGGGTCTTTGCCCCGATGCGGAGATGCGCCGTGCGCCCCCACACCATGAACGATGATATCGACGCTGTCTGACGAAGAATAGCTGATCCCAGGAGAGAGTTCCAGTTTCCCGGTTGGCGTGTCCGCAGATACGTGAAAAGCCATCGCGAAATCGGGCTTGGGGAAACGGGTATAAAGCCCGTCGTCCAACATCAGCTTGGCACCGCCGATACGTTCTTCGGCGGGTTGTGCGATCAGCACCAATGTGCCGGACCATTGGGCCTTTCTCGCGGACATCTGTCGTGCTGTCCCGATGAGCGAGGTGATGTGCACATCATGACCGCAGGCGTGCATGACTGGTTTTTCTTCTCCGTCGATGCTGACCTGTTTGGCGGTGGACATATAGTCGAGTCCGCTGTCTTCGACGAGCGGCAGACCATCCATATCGGCGCGCAGCATCAGGGTTGGGCCATCGCCATTTTTCATCACCGCAACAACGCCAGTGCCGCCAACCTTTTCGGTGACGGTGAAACCCGAGGCACGCCATTGTTTGGCAATGATCGCAGCCGTGCGGGTTTCCTTATAGGATAGTTCGGGATTGCGGTGAAAATCGATGAACAGTGCTTCCAGATTCTGATCATAATCCGTTGCAACGGCAGCGGCGAGATCAGACGACCGCGCACTGTTCTGCGCCAATAGGGGTGTGGTCCAGATTAGAGCGGTTGTCGCGGCCAAAGCCAAAAGATGTTTCATGATTTTCCCCTATATTTTGTATCTCTATGCAGGGCCAAGGCGAAAAGCGCAAAGCTTGTTGCCTTCCGGGTCGCGAAAATAGGCTGCGTAAAATGCCATTGGACCTTCGTCGCCCCGGACACCGGGCGCACCTTCATCACTGCCACCCAGTTCAAGGCCTTTGGTGTAGAAGCCATCGACCTGTGCTCGTTCTTCCATCTGCAATGCGATCATATTGCCATTGCCCGCTTGGGCAGTTTTTCCGTTGTCAGGCTTGGTGATGGCAATGGATGGAGTTGTCATATCGACACCATATAAGGTGAAGCCATTTTCATCCATTTCCATCAGCCGTTTTGCGCCTAGCTCTCCGAGCAGCGCATCATAATAAGCACGCGCCTTGTCGATGTCATTGGTGCCGAGCGTTACATATCCAATCATATTTTCTCTCCTCAGTTTTTGACAGGTATCGATGCAAAATTGGTTTTGCAGACACAGATTTTATTATGGTCCGGATCGCGGAAATAGGCGCCGTAGAACATGTCCGGTGCGCGCCAGTCCGGATCGCCTTCATTGGCGGCACCCTGTGCAAGCGCACGGGCATGATAGGCATCAACTTCTTCGGTGGTGTCGCAGTGCAGAGCGACCATCGTGCCATTGCCAAAACAGGCTTCTCCGCCGTCATAAGGCGATGTGATACAAAGCATCGGTTCGCCCGGTGCTTCGCCATAAAACTGACCGCCTGCCGGTGTTTTGAACAGCCGCTTTACGGCGGTTCCTGCGAACAGCGCGTCATAAAATGCGAAAGCCTGATCCTTGTCCTTGGTGCCAAGCATTGTGTAAGCGATCATCTATTCTCTCCTGCCCATCAATCGGAGCGATTGATTCGGTTTTGGAGTGAAACCTATCATTCGCGGCAAGAGATGCAATGACCTGTAGGGTCATTCTTCCGGAGCCATCTCTGTGGATATCGCTTTCATGCAAAACAAAAAAGGCAGAAGCGATAAGCTCCTGCCTTCCTGTTTTTGGTCGATGTTGCTTGGCTTAACCAGCTGGGCAATCCCCAATGCGCTTGCCGCTGCTCTTGGCTGAAATATTCATTTTCATGCCTGCTGCGCCGCCATTCATATTCATCGTCATATCATAGCTGCTCGGACCATATTGTCCATCCATCGCCATGGTCATGCTACCGGGGGCACCGCCCATATTGCTGCAAGACATTTCAGACGATACAGCGCCGCCGCTCATGTCAAATTTCTTGACCTCGCAATTGTTTTTTTCCTGCGCGGCAAAAAACTGAGCACCGGGTTCTTCGGCTTCTTCCTTGGTGATGCAGGATTTGGTCGTCGTGACTTTGCCCTTCATGCTGTCCATAATACCAGCCGGTGTGCCTTCAGGTAGCCCATCGATTTTCACATCGACGATTTCCACGGTATTTTCCCATTCACCGGGCTCGAGCGTGACCTCATTCATTTCCTCGGCGACTTCCGCTGCGGTGATCTTGCCGTCCCCGTCATGGTCCGCACCTTTGTCCGAACAACCCGCCATCAGGCTAATTGCAGTCACAGATATAAGTAGTTTTTTCACGAAAATATTCCCTCAATTATGCGGACCCGCGAGGCATCTTAAACCGAAGCGTCACGGATGTAAATTTCCTATGATCCCAGTCTTGAGAAAAGGTCATTCTCAGGATGACAATGGACCCTTTTTGTTCCATATGTGTGACATGACAGAATTGGTGATCAGAAGAGGCTTGGCGGAACCGAATACGGACGAGGGTTTTGTTCCGCATAAGCCTAGCCGTCCGGAAAAATCGGAAGGCGGGAGGCCGTTCAAGCTGGTGAGCGATTTTGAACCCGATGGCGATCAACCGGCCGCGATCAAGGAGCTGGTTGCGGGCATGCGCGAAGAAGAACGCGACCAGGTGCTGCTAGGCGTCACGGGATCCGGCAAGACATTCACCATGGCCAAGATGATAGAAGAGTTGCAGCGGCCGGCTCTGATATTGGCGCCCAATAAGATTTTGGCGGCGCAGCTATATGGTGAGTTCAAAAATTTCTTTCCGGACAACGCCGTCGAATATTTTGTGTCTTATTACGACTATTATCAACCGGAAGCCTATGTCGCACGGTCGGATACCTATATCGAGAAAGAAAGCTCGGTAAACGAAGCCATTGACCGGATGCGCCACAGTGCGACCCGTTCGCTGCTGGAACGCGATGATGTGATCATCGTCGCGTCTGTCTCCTGTCTGTACGGCATTGGTTCGGTGGAAACCTATTCTGCGATGATCTTTGATCTCAAGACAGAGCAGACGGTGGATCAGCGGGATATCATCCGCAAACTGGTGTCGTTGCAATATAAACGCAATGATATGGCCTTCGCTCGCGGCAATTTCCGGGTCCGAGGGGACAATCTGGAGATATTTCCATCGCATTATGAAGATATGGCCTGGCGGATCAGCTTCTTTGGCGACGAGATTGAAGAAATTGTCGAATTTGATCCGCTGACCGGCAAGAAGGGCGCGACCCTGAACCGGGTTCGGGTCTATGCCAATTCGCACCATGTCACGCCGGGGCCGACGATGAAACAAGCGATGGAGGCGATCAAACTGGAGCTTGGCGTCCGGCTCAAGGAACTGGAATCAGAAGGCAAGTTGATCGAGCATCAGCGGCTGGAACAGCGCACCAATTTCGATCTCGAGATGATCGGGGCCACTGGAAGTTGCGCAGGAATCGAAAATTACTCGCGTTTCCTTACCGGACGTTTGCCGGGCGAACCGCCGCCGACCTTGTTTGAATATCTGCCCGAGAATGCGCTGCTATTTGTGGATGAAAGCCATCAGACGGTCCCACAAATCGGCGCCATGTCCAAGGGCGATCACCGCCGCAAGATCAATCTGGCGGAATATGGTTTTCGTTTGCCCAGCTGCATCGATAACCGGCCTCTCCGATTCAACGAGTGGGACGCCATGCGACCGCAAACCGTGAGTGTATCCGCGACGCCGGGCAATTGGGAAATGGAACAAACCGGCGGCGTCTTCAGCGAACAGGTTATTCGCCCCACCGGCCTGATTGATCCGCCGGTAGAGATTAGGCCGGTTGAGGATCAGGTGGACGATGTGATCAATGAAAGCCGCAAGGTGGCGGCGCAAGGCTATCGCACTTTGATCACGACGCTGACCAAACGTATGGCCGAAGATCTGACCGAATTCATGCATGAAGCTGGGGTGAAGGTCCGCTATATGCATAGCGATGTCGAGACGCTGGAACGGATTGAGCTGATCCGTGACCTCCGGCTTGGCGTATATGACGTGCTGGTCGGTATCAATCTCCTGCGGGAGGGGCTCGATATTCCAGAATGTGGGCTGGTGGCGATCCTCGACGCGGATAAGGAGGGCTTTCTGCGCAGTGAAACCTCCTTGATCCAGACGATTGGCCGCGCCGCGCGTAATGTTGACGGCCGCGTCATTCTCTATGCTGATCGCATGACCGGTTCGATGGAGCGCGCCATCAGTGAAACCGATCGCCGTCGCGAGAAGCAGGTTGAATATAATCTTGAGCATGGGATTACCCCGCTCTCGATCAAGAAAAATATTGGCGATATCGTCGCTCATGCCACGGCCAAGGATATGGTCACCGGTGCGGTCGACGAGGCAAGCGACACTCTTGTCGGTCATAATCTGAGGGCGCATATCGAAAGCCTCGAAAAACAAATGCGCGATGCTGCGGCTGATCTCGAGTTTGAGACCGCAGGCCGTCTCCGCGATGAAATCCGTAAGCTTGAGGCCGAGGAACTGGGCCTGCCCGCCGACTTGCAGGTTGCGCAACCCAAAGGCCGTGCCACCGAGGGCCGTCCAGGGACGCGCAAGGGCAAATATGGCAGGACCCAAAGAAAGATGTGATCGTCGATCCGTTCGACCAACGGCATGGCTTTATAGACCGACGACATGGCCACCGCTTGTGCCGATGACCGAGCGGGTCCATGATTGCTGCTAGTCTTTTGGGGATAAAAATTATGCGTGGATCGATGTTTTTGCCGCTGGCAACCTCTCTACTGGCACTCACTCTTTCGGCCTGTGCCGCAGTGTCGCCGGAAAATTCGTCCAGCACCGCCCCAGAAGCGGTCACAAAAATAGCGCCTGATTTCGCAGCTGCGGTTACCGCAGCCGGGCGGGGCGAGGCGGATGTCAAAATGGATGACAGCCGTAGTCCGGCCGAAATTCTGGGTTTCATGGGGCTCGAAACGGGCGATGTGGTGCTCGATATTTTTGCGGGCGGTGGCTATTATAGCGAAATATTGGGCCGGGCAGTTGGTCCGGATGGATCGGTCATTGCCGTTAATCCTCCGCAATTTGTCTCCAGCGATCAATCCAAAGCAAAATGGGCTGGCATTGCCAGCCGGCAAGCCAATGTCACCATGGTGCCTTCGCAACTGCCAGATTATAAAGCGGCGGCAAACAGCGTTGATTTTGCAATGCTCCATTTGATCTATCATGACTTCTATTGGTCAAGCGAACGGTTCAAATTTGAAAAAATGGATCCGGCCACTGTTCTGGAAAATCTATATGCGGGCATGAAACCCGGCGGCATTGTTGCCGTGATTGATCATGTTGGATCAGCCGGCGATACACGCGCTATAGTGGAAAAAACCCATCGCATAGATCCTGCGACGGCGCGCTCTGATTTCCTCAAAGCCGGCTTTGTTCTAGACGGAGAGAGTGATATGTTTGCCAACTCCGATGATGACCTCGACAAGAATGTGTTCGATCCGGCGGTTCGCGGCAAAACCGATCGCTTTGTGATGCGTTTTCGCAAACCTGGGTAGAATAAGCCGGACGCGAATCAACGCCAGTATAATTATCTGAAAAATATAGAAAAATTTGAACCGCCTGGAAGCATTGCGTTCGGGCCCGGATTTGCGTGATTTTGGGTTAACAAATATCCACAAAAAACCAGTGGCAGATCAACATCTTACACATCGATACATTAGTTTACAAGACCGTTCATCTCAGGTAGTCTAACGCGTCGGTATAGAGAGCATATCGAACAACAGAAAAGTCCATCCGCAGCGTTGTAGATGGATTTAGAAAGCTAGACCGGGGACGCCTTTAAGTAGGGTCGCACGTTGCCGGGACAGAGGTGGAGGCAGGCCCGAGTTGCGTATTGGGCCTGTCTCCCGACTATCAGAGTCAGCAGCGAATAGCATTGTTTCGCGATTGGGTCCGGGGACTTATCGACAGATGGCCTGCGGGGGTTTCATGCCGTCGTCTAATCTCCGGATCCGGGGACGCAGGGCTGGTGCGCGCGTAGAGTTTGCGCGTCAGTCCTGCACTCTATTCAGGATGCATATTTAACAGAGCAGCCATAAGGCCGCGCTTGCGCGATGCTGATCTTGTCGCCCGATTTCATCTCGTTCAGTGCGGCCAGAACATGATTGCGTGCGGTTTTGATATCGGCGGCATTCGCGGTTGGTTTATTATCGATGCCACCCTGATAAACCAAAATACCTTTGGCATTGATGATATACATATGCGGTGTGGTTTTGGCGCCATAGGCTTTGCCAACCAGACCTTTTGTATCGAGTAGATATTTGCTCGACTGAATTTTTTGAGTGGCGATCAGCGACTTTGCTTCGGCGCTGGTCATATGTCCCTGCTTGTCTTTTGCGCCGCTGTTGATTGTTAGCCAGACAGCGCCTTGCTTCCGGGCGGCTTTCTGCGTGGCTTGCATATTGCCGCTGTTATAATGTTTGGCGACAAAGGGGCAGCCGGGATTATGCCATTCCAGTACAACGGTCTTGCCGCGAAACTGCGATAGCTGGACCGTTTTCCCATTCACATCAGTGAGCTTGAAATCCTGGGCAAGGGCCCCGTTTTTCTGCGCGGCTGCCAAAGGGCTGGCCAGCGCGACGGCGGCGATGGTTGCAACGGTGGAAATATGAAAATTCGGCACTTTTTGTCTCCGTTCGTTCAAAGATGGAATCAAACTATCGATATCATACGGGTTTCGTGAGCAAGTCTGTCAATGTTGCGACCGTCAGAATCTGTGGAAGGATGACGGGCTCTTCACCAGGTGCATAGTAGAGATAGAGCGGAACGCCAGCCCGGCCGTGCTTTTCTAGAAATTTACTGATTTCAGGATCCGGGCGGGTCCAATCTCCCATTAGGACGGCAACCTTCGCTGCCGAAAAAGCATCTGCAGTCTCTGTCCGCTGGATCGCTGCGGCTTCGTTGGCTTTGCAGGTGATGCACCAGTCTGCCGTAAAATAGGCAAAGACAGGTTGGCCGGATGCGCGCAATTCTGAGAGGCGCGTCTCGCTGAAGGGCTCGCTGGGCAGGGTGGCGGTAGATGTGTTCGCCATTTTCTGGTCGTTCATGGCCGCTTCGCCGGGCAGGGCGGCAATTCCTAGAGCGATGGCGGCAACCATGGCGCCGCTGGTCGCCATACCACGGGAAAGGCCTTTCATCTGTCCGCCGCCGAACCACCAGAGGATCAAGGCGACGATGAGCAGGAATATCAGCGACAGTCCGAGTGCATCGGTTCCGATCTGACGGCCGAGGAGCCAGATCAGGCCAATGCTGGTGAGGAACATCGGGATCGCCATCGCTTTACGAAAACCGTCGAGCCATGCGCCCGGTTTCGGCAAGCGGCTTCGTATGGTCGGGACATAGGCAATGATCAGGAAGGGCAGGGCCAGTCCGA
The DNA here is from genome assembly GCF_039982395.1 of Parasphingorhabdus sp. Lineage (GTDB taxonomy): Bacteria > Pseudomonadota > Alphaproteobacteria > Sphingomonadales > Sphingomonadaceae > Parasphingorhabdus. The sequence goes on along the minus strand of NZ_JBDWYO010000003.1, from coordinate 563,163 downwards.
CGCCAAGCCCGGCAAAAATCACCAGTGCGGCTATCGGCGGCAAGACAATCGTGGCACCCAGCGCGGCAGCCATGAAAGGGCCAGTGCAGGGCGTGGCGACGAAGGCGGCCAACGCACCGGTCCAGAAGGATCCGGCCGCGCCGTCTTTTTGGGCTAGCTTGTTGCCGAAATTGACATTGGGCAATTCGAATAGGCCGGCGAGGTTGAGACCGATCGCGGTTACCAAGGCGAGCAATATGAAGATGATCCGTGGGTCTTGAAGCTGGAAGGCCCAGCCGACTGCTGCGCCGCTGGCCCGGAGACCGAGCAAGACAGCACCAAGCGTCGTGGCGACCATGACGACCCCGGCAGTATAGGCCAAAGCATCGCGCCGAACGACGCTTTCGTTGCCGCCAGCTTTTGCCAGGCTGATGGCTTTCAGGCTGAGTATTGGGAAAACACAGGGCATCAGATTGAGAAGCAGTCCGCCCAATATCGCACCACCCAGTGCGAGGAACAATAGTGAGGCATTGGATTGCGCGCCGGAGCCGCCATCAATGGCTTTGGAATTGACCAAAGGCAGGCCCGACATCTCTACATCGCCTTTGCTGGCGGTGAACAGAAATCCTTTGTGATCGCCGACTTTTAAAATGCCTTCGATGCTCTCCAGAGCATCCCCGCGAGCACCGGTCTCCAGGATCACCCGGTCGCCGTCGCGATTGAATTTTTGTGGTGCAGCATAGTCAATAATGCCGTCTTCCTTGATGAAGAAATAGGCGTCGTCAATTTCGACATCGGCTGGCAGCGGGACCGACAGGCGGAAGATATCGTCGTTGACAGAAAAGCTTGCATCGCTGCCCAAAGGTCGCGGCAGGGCGGCGCGGAATCCGTTGAACCGTTCGTTCAATTTGATCGCGGCGTCTTCTCCAACGACCCGCAAAGTGATCGAAAGCTCGTCTTGCTCGGGTACGCAGATCTCATCGGTACAAGACAGCCATTCGGATTTCACGGATATTGGCAGCGATCCCAGCGGAACATCGTCTGCCAGAACCAGATTGACCAGAACCGCATAGTCGCCCTTATACACATAGTTCATGATGCCGGAGATCAGCAGCGTGTCCGGGACTTGAAATTGCGCTGGCTCTGCAGTGACTCCGGCGGGCAAGGTCCAGTTAAAGCTCATCCCGATGCCGGCATCACCGGGGTTTTCCCAGTATCCATGCCACGTTGGCTTCGGCTCCATGACAAAGGCGAGGGTCACCGATTGACCGGCCTGCGCCTCTTGTGATTCAGCGACCAATGTGGCGGGCACATTTAATTCGGTGTTGCCAAGCCGGTTTTGGGCCTCTGCCTCCGGTGCAAAGGCCAGCGTCCAGAATGCCAATATTATCGCGAGAATGCGAACGTCAAATGTCATAAAAACTCACTATTTCCTGTTTAACCGCATTAGGCTATTGGCTGACTGCTTTCTATAGCTGCTTTTACCAGTGAGGACCATTCGTGAGAAAATCTACCATCGTTACAGCCCTGACAGCGCTTATCACATTTTCGGGAACCGCAAATGCGGAAGATCACAGCGAAACAAAAAAATCGCAACCGAAATTGGTGGTGGCCATCTCGGTCGACCAGTTTTCTGCTGACCTGTTTAGCGAATATCGTAGCAGCTTTACCGGTGGCCTGAAACGACTGGCGAATGGCGTTGTGTTTCCTTCTGGTTATCAGTCCCATGCGGCGACGGAAACCTGCCCTGGCCATGCGACCATCATGACCGGCGTGCATTCCGGGCGCGCTGGGATCATTGCCAACAACTGGATCGACCTCTCCATCGAGCGGGATGACAAGACCGTCTATTGCGCGGAAGATGAACGCATCGAAGGCACTAGCTTTGGGGATATTACGGCGCCGATGCAGGGCGATTATGTGGCCTCCGCATGGCATTTGCTGGTCCCAACGCTGGGCGAACGGTTGCAGAAAATTTCCCCGAAATCGCGCAATGTTGCGGTGGCCGGCAAGGATCGCTCAGCCTTGATGATGGGTGGCAAAGGCGTGGACGATGTCTATTGGTGGAAAGGCAAAGGCTTTGCCACGCTTAAGGGGCGGAACATTTCGCCTTCGCTGACCGCTCTGAACAAGAGCATTGGCGAAAAAATCGATCGGGCGCGCCCGGCATATGCAACGCCGGCTCACTGCGCCTCTCGCAGCGCAAAAATCATGCATGGCGACGGCAAATCTGTGGGTGACTATGCGTTCCAGCGGCCGGATGGCGCTGCGCGAATTTTCCGCCTGTCTCCCGACTTCGACCATGCCGTGATTGCAGCGGCGACGGCGATGTTCGACGAACTCAAACTGGGCCGCGGAGAAGCAACCGACATATTGTCAATCGGACTTTCTGCTACCGATTATATCGGTCATGCCTTCGGGACAGAAGGCCTTGAAATGTGCATCCAGATGAGCGAGCTGGATCGCTCACTTGGTGAGTTTTTTGATATATTGGATGGCACTGGCGTCGATTATACCGTGATGCTGACCGCCGACCATGGTGGTCTTGATCTGCCCGAACGGATGAGCTTGCAAGGCATGCCATCAGCGGAACGGGTCGATGCCAATCTCAATGCCAAGACGATTGGCAAGAAAGTGGCTGAAACGTTGCAACTCACAGGGGACAAGCCGGTCCTTCATGCAGATGCTCCCTTTGGCGACTATTATGTCAGCCTGGATCTTACGGACAAGCAACGGACGCAGGTCAAAGATAGCGCCATGGCGCTCATCGCTGCCCATAGCCAAGTGGAAGCTGTGCTCGACCACGACGATCTTGCCGCGATTGCGGTGCCGAAAGGATCGCCCGAGGAATGGACTTTGGCACAAAGGGCGCGTGCATCATTTCATCCGGACCGGTCGGGCGATTTCATCGTCCTTCTGAAAAAGGCGATCACGCCTATTCCGACCACCGATCGTGGATATGTGGCGACCCATGGCAGCCCGTGGGATTATGATCGCCGGGTGCCCATCTTGTTCTGGCAGAAAGGCATCCAATCTTTTGAGCAGCCGCTATCGGTGATGACCGTTGATATAGCGCCGACCTTGGGTGCGCTCATTGGTGTGACGATTCCGGACGAAGAGACCGACGGGACATGTCTGGATATCGACGGCGGCGCTGCGAACAGTTGCGATTGAGCTAAGGGGAGGCCTTAGGCCCCAGACCTAGCGTCGCTGATAGCGGGTTAGGCCTTGGCCCAGGCTGTTGTTTGCAATGCGCAATTGATCACCGCTCCAGTCGGCTACAAACCAAGTGTTGCGCTTCACGCCTTTGGCTAGTGACGCGCTGTTGGAATGGATGTTCAGGCCCGCTGAACTATTGTTCTTGCCTTCTGCAGCCACCGCGACAAAAGCGCTCCAATTTTCTTTGTTCTGGCCCTGAACGAAGACATTGCCGCTAATCACGCCGGTGGCGCCGGCTGGCAGATCGATCATGTAATTGGTGGTGCGACCCTGGGTGTCGTCAAAACTATTGTTGGTGATGGTCGCTCGGGGAGACCGGCTTTTGACATAATGTCCGCCACTGCCTTTTTCAAAGCGGCTGTTGGTTACCTTCAGCGAACCGAAATCGCCGATATAGATGCTGTGCGCGCAGGACAGGCCGCGATCGCAGCGGCCCAAGCGCTGGAAGGTTGACCGGTCGATGACGATTTCGGCACTGCGGTCATCGGCGCTCAATATGCCTTGCTCTGCGTTGCGAAACATCGCGTTGTAAATATAGAGATCGCCGCGCTCGATGCGGATACCGGCGCCATTGCCATCCGCGACCTGCTGGTTCTGGAATATTATGCCATCGATGGTTGCCGCTTTGCCGCGCAAGACAAGCGATGCCTTGCCTTCACAAATGCCGCCATCGAGCACTGTTCTGCCGGGGATTTCGGCTTTATAGGTGATGCGCCCCGCTTTTTGAACGGCGCAATCGCCATAGGCTCCCGATGCCATGACAATTGTCGCATTATTGCCGCCAACCGCATCGACTGCATCCGACAACCGATAAAAGGATTCCCCGGTTTCCATGATCGTGAAAGGCGCATCGCTTTGAGCTTGCACGGCTGATGCAGCAGCAGAAGCCATTAAAATTGCGGCGATTGTCGAGGCCTTGCAGTTCATTTTGATCATCCTGAATAGGGAGAAAGACACAGTTTCACTATCGCTTGCAGCTATGTCAAACAATGCGAAAGCTTAGATTGTCCCAGATGAATTCAGCATGAGCGCAAAAGATTAACGGGTTAATCTGGCGCGATTATTCATTCAGATTGGGCCGCAACCATTGCCGCGCCTGGTCGATCGTGGTGTCCCGCCGGTTCGCATATTCTTCAACCTGATCCTCGCCAATGCGCGCCACGCCGAAATATTCAGAGTCCGGATGGGCGAAATAGAAGCCTGACACGGCCGCAGTCGGCGTCATTGCAAAGCCGCTGGTCAGTTCAATGCCGGTGTTTTCTGTCGCGTTCATCATGTCGAACAAGATCGGTTTCAGGCTGTGATCGGGGCAGGCCGGATAGCCGGGGGCCGGGCGAATACCTTGATATTTTTCGCGGATCAGATCTTTGTTGTTGAAATTCTCGTCAGCGGCATAGCCCCACAGATCCTTCCGGACATGCGCATGCATGCGCTCGGCAAAGGCTTCTGCCAGCCGGTCGGCCAAGGCTTTGAGCAAAATGCTGTTATAGTCATCCTTGTCCATTTCGAACCTCTGGACATGTTCATCAATGCCATGGCCCGTGGTGACTGCAAAACCGCCGATCCAGTCATCTTCGCTGTCGATGAAATCGGCGAGACAATTATTCGCTTTGCCGCCGCGTTTGACGACTTGCTGCCGAAGCATTGGCAGCACATGTTCTTCATTTTCCGGCGAAACCAGAATATCATCACCATCGCGTCGGGCGCGCCACAGGCCTGCGACTGCTTTGGCAGTAAGCCATTTTTCATCGATAATCTTGTCCAGCATCGCCTGTGCGTCACGGAACAGGTCAGTTGCGCTTTCTCCGACGATTTTATCGGTAAGGATCGCGGGATAGGTTCCGGCGAGCTCCCAGGCCCGGAAAAAGGGAGTCCAGTCAATATAGTCGCGCAGATCTGCGAGATCCCAATCGTCATATATGTGGAGTCCGGGTTTGGCAGGCGCCGGAGCCTTGCGGGTCATGTCGACCTTCGCCGCATTGGCCCGTGCCGCTTCCAGCGTTGCCAGTTTCTTGCCCGTCTTGCCGGCGCGCGCGATGCGCACCTGTTCATAATCTTCACGGGTTTTGGCGACAAAGTCGACTGCCTGTGTGTCACTGACCAATTGCGAGGCCACACCGACGGCGCGGCTGGCATCCAGTACGTGAATGGTCGGACCGGTATAGGCCGGCTCGATCCGCAATGCGGTATGGGTCTTCGACGTGGTCGCGCCGCCAATGAGCAGAGGCATATTCATTTTTGCCCGCTCCATTTCTTCTGCGACGGTCACCATCTCATCCAGCGAGGGCGTGATCAGTCCGGACAGACCTATAATATCCGCATCATTTTCGTTGGCGGCTGTGAGAATGTCGGTCCACGAGACCATGACGCCGAGATCGATGACCTCAAATCCATTGCACTGCAGGACCACCCCGACAATATTCTTGCCGATGTCATGCACATCGCCCTTTACAGTGGCCATGATGATCTTGCCCTTGCCCTTGGCTTTCTCGTCTTTCTCGGCTTCGATATAGGGGAAGAGATGGGCGACGGCCTTTTTCATGACGCGGGCGGATTTCACCACCTGCGGCAAGAACATTTTTCCTGATCCGAATAGATCTCCGACGACATTCATGCCATCCATCAGAGGCCCTTCGATCACTTCGATCGGACGACCAGCGCGACCTTTGACCGCTAGGCGCATTTCTTCAGTGTCTTCGATGATATGCGCGTCGATGCCTTTGACCAGAGCGTGCTCGAGGCGTTTGTTCACTTCATAGCCGCGCCATTCCGCCGCTGCTTTCTCCGCAACTTCATCCGTACCCCGGAATTTTTCGGCGAGCGTGATCAGCCGATCGGTTGCATCTTCGCGGCGGTCGAACACTACATCTTCGCAATGTTCGCGGAGTTCGGGGTTGATGTCATCATAGATATCAAGCTGACCGGCATTGACGATTGCCATATCCATGCCCGCCGGAATGGCGTGATAGAGAAAGACGCTGTGCATCGCGCGGCGCACCGGCTCATTACCCCGGAAACTGAAGGACAGATTGGATAGCCCGCCAGAAATATGGACATGCGGGCAGCGGGCTTTGATCTCGCGGGTCGCTTCGATAAAGTCGAGGCCGTAGCGGCGATGCTCGTCTATACCGGTGGCAATGGCAAAGACATTCGGGTCAAAGATGATGTCTTCGGGTGGGAAGCCAATCCCGGTGAGCAGCTTATACGCCCGTTCGCAAATTTCAATCTTGCGGTCTTTTGTATCGGCCTGACCGGTTTCGTCAAAAGCCATGACCACAACGGCAGCACCATAAGCCATGCACTTGCGGGCGTGATTGAGGAATTCCTCTTCGCCTTCTTTCATCGAGATGGAGTTGACGATGGGCTTGCCCGACACACATTTCAGGCCTGCTTCGATCACCGACCATTTGCTGCTGTCGATCATCACCGGCACGCGTGCGATATCGGGTTCCGCAGAAATCAGCTTGAGAAACGTCGTCATCGCATGATGAGCGTCGAGCAGCCCTTCATCCATATTGATGTCGATGATCTGGGCGCCATTTTCGACTTGCTGGCGGGCTACCTCGACGGCGGCTTCATAATCATCGTTGAGGATGAGCTTCTTGAAGCGGGCCGAACCGGTAACATTGGTGCGTTCGCCGATATTGACGAAATTAGTGGAAGAAAGCTGTGTCATAATATTGTGATGTTATCCGTTGGTCTCGAGCGAAGCCGGGAAAATTTGCTTTATGCTGTTCGCGCGCCTGCGTGGGGTCGCGCGTAAGATGGTGTCGATCGCTTATGCTGCCATGGTGAATGGTTCCAGTCCGGAGAGGCGTGTCTGGACATTGGTATCAGGGATCTTGCGCGGATCCTGATCGGCGACGGCATTGGCAATCGCATGGATATGCTCCGGTGTTGTGCCGCAGCAACCGCCGACGATATTGACCAGACCATCTTTCAGCCAGTCACCAATGAGCTCCGCTGTCTCGTCCGGCATTTCATCATATTCACCCAGGTCATTCGGCAGACCTGCGTTGGGATAGGCCATGATCAACGTATCTGCCTCTTTCGAAAGCATCGTCAGATGCGGCCGGAGCTGATCGGCGCCGAAAGAACAGTTAAGCCCTATGGTCAGCGGTTTCAGATGCCGGATCGCGTGCCAGAACGCTTCTACCGTATGACCGGAAAGATTGCGCCCCGACAGGTCGGTCAAGGTCATTGATATCATCAACGGAACGTCGCGACCGCATGCTTCCGCGGCTTCCATGGCTGCCATTCCTGCGCATTTGGCATTGAGCGTATCGAAGATTGTCTCGATCAACAAAAAGTCCACCCCACCGTCGATCAAGGCGTCGCATTGCGCGCGATACACACCCTTTAGAAAATCATAGTCGATTTCGCGGAAGCCCGGATCGTTAACATCGGGTGACAGAGAGAGCGTCTTGTTGGTGGGGCCGACAGACCCGGCAACAAAACGCGGCCGACCGTCCTTGGTTTCAGCCTTTTCACAAGCCGATCGTGCGATTTCGGCTGACTTTACGTTCAGATCACGGACCAGATGCTCGCAGCCATAGTCGGCCTGACTGATCTCGGTAGAGCTGAACGTATTGGTTTCAATAATGTCAGCCCCGGCTTCGAGATAGGACATATGAATCGCTTCAATAATATCCGGTCGGGTCAAGCTCAGAAGGTCATTATTGCCCTTTTGGTCATCGGTCAGTTCCAGATTACCGCGATAATCGCGCTCGCCCAAACCATAGTTTTGAATTGCGGTTCCATAGCCGCCATCGAACACCAATATACGTTCCGCTGCCAGTTTATGCAGTTGGTCGCGTGCGGTGGTCATGCGGCTTTCTCCTGGTGTTTGCCAACCGGCCGTTTGCCGAGCAGATGACATATGGCGTAGCTGAGCTCTGCTCGGTTGAGCGTGTAGAAATGGAACTGGCGAACGCCGCCGGCATAAAGTTTGCGACACATTTCTGCCGCTACGGTCGCAGCAATCAATTGTCGAGCCGAAGGATGGTCATCCAATCCTTCGAACAGATCATTCATCCATGGCGGTATTTCCGCGCCGCACATGCCTGCAAATTTGCGCGTCTGGGCGACATTGGAAACCGGCAAAATTCCCGGTACCAGCTCTGCATCAATGCCAGCCGCCGCTGCAGCATCGCGAAACCGGAAAAAGGCTTCAGCCGAAAAGAAAAATTGGGTGATCGCACGGCTGGCACCGGCATCCAGCTTGCGTTTCAGATTGTCCAGGTCGCTTTGCGGGCAATTGGCTTCGGGATGGGTCTCGGGATAGGCGGCGACCGAAATCTCAAACGGCGCAATATCGGTGAGGCCTTTGACCAGTTCTGCTGCGCTGGCATATCCTTGCGGGTGCGGTTCGAAAGTCTGACCGGCTGCGGGTGGATCACCGCGCAAAGCGACAATATGGCGAACGCCTGCATCCCAATATGCTTTTGCAACTTCCGCGATTTCGTCTTTGCTTGCATCGACGCAGGTCAAATGCGCAGCGGCCGGTATATTGGTTTCCTGTGCAATGCGCGCCACTGTGGCATGGGTCCGCTCGCGGGTGGTGCCGCCAGCGCCATATGTGACGGAAACAAAACGCGGATTGAGCGGCTCCAGCGTTACAACACTATCCCATAATGTCTGTTCCATCTTTTCCGATTTTGGTGGGAAAAATTCGAAGGAAACATCTGCATCCCCGCTCAATCCCGCAAACAGCGGAACATCAAGGGCGCGTTTGGCTTCTTCCAGCTCGCTTAAAGCCAAAGGCTTCGTTGATTTGTTCATGCTGTTGCTCTTTTCAAATTTTGATTTTCGGAGGCGATGTCATCGGAATTTGGGTTCAAAACAGGTATAGTAGACTTTCTGGCAACCCATATTTTTACGGTAAGTTCGCCGCCATCCAGAGTTCTGGTTTGCACCAGATCAAGCATTGATGATGTGAGCCAGCGTTTCATGCTGTCATCGCCAAAGCCGAGGCGGGCATGGGCATGTTCGGTGCGCAAATCTTCGCGGTCATGTGCAGCAAAATCCGCGATCAGCACCATCCCGTTGATTTTTAAAACCCGAGATACTTCAAGCAGCACAGCTTCGGGATGTTGCGCATAGTGCAAAACCTGATGCAGGATGACACTATCCATTACCCCGTTTTCAATCGGCAGTTGGGTGAAGTCACCTTGCCTCAACTCTGTTTTTTGCACCAAATTTGATTCGCTGGCGGTTTCGCTTTCAAGTAATTTCGCTCGCGCTAGTCGCAGCATTTCGGGACTTTTATCAATCGCAATGATCGACTGTGCCGAAGGACCGAATAGTTCGACCATCCGTCCTGTACCGGTGCCTATATCCAGCATCTTGCCGAGCTGCGCATCTCGCAGCAAAGCCAGCATCGCACGTTCCACTTCCGCCTCGGGCAAATGCAGAGACCGGATCGCGTCCCATTCTTCGGCATGCGCGGCAAAATATTCTTCGGCCATATCTGCACGCGCTTTGCGGACCAACGATAGCTGTTCCTGATCCTGCATGGCTTGCTCAGACTTCGCGACGGTGTCCGAACGAAATATGCGTCCCAATATTTCCAGTTCGACTGCCGGTCCTGGCTTTAGAAAGACCCAGCTGCCTTCCTTACGGCGCTCTGCAAGCCCGGCTTCATCCAGAATTCTGATGTGTCGCGAGATGCGGGGCTGGCTTTGGTCCAAAATCTGCGCAAGCTCGCCCACCGCAAGCTCCATCTTCTGCAGCAAGAGAACGATTCGCAAACGTGTTGGGTCAGCCAATGCTCTAAAAATGTTCAAGATATGGTCCATGTCAGCGGACGTATATAAAGAAATCTTTATATCTGGTCAATCGGCTTGATCTTCTAGGCTTGGCTTTTGTTTCTGTCGACGATCCTAGGAGATTTTACAAATGACTAAAATGGCAAAGGAGGTTCTTCATTGCGTTCATTCCTTCATACCGCTAAAGATAGCCGCCGTAGGTCATTGGAGGCAGAAAAACTCCCGTCCTGCTTGGTTTTTGAGGAATAAAATAGAGGGTTACCCCAATGAAAAAAGTTACAACATCAATCGTTTTGGCCGCTGCACTCGGCCTGTCCGCATGCTCCGGCGCAGACAATGCTGAAGCAGGCGCAGAAGAAGCAGTAGAAGGTGCTGAAGCAACAGCTGAAGAAGCTGCTGACGATGCAATGGATGCTGCTGAAGGCGCAACCGACGCAATGGGCGAAGCTGCTGCTGACGCAACTGCAGAAGCTGGCGCAGCCGCTGACGCTGCTGGTGAAGCCGCTGGCGAAGCTGTAGATGCTGCTGCTGGCGCTGCCGGTGATGCTGCTGACGCCGCTGCCGACGCTGCTGGTGATGCCGCAGACGCTGCTGGCTCTGCTGTTAAAGATGCCGCTGCTGGTGTCGTTGACAAAGCTGCTGACGCTGCGAAAAACGCAATTCAATAAGCTTTCATAAGCTTTGAGAAAAAGGGCTGTCTTCGGACGGCCCTTTTTTTTGTCTTTGGCTCAGTCTGGATTGGCTTTATGGAGCTGCAATGAGAAGCATTTTAACAGTCATAATATCGGCCGGCTTAGTGGCCTGCGGTCCTGCGCAAAATGATCCGGGCCCCGGCGGTGTAACCGTTGGTGAAGCACAAGCGCTGGATGAAGCTGCAAAGATGCTCGACGAGCGCAACGCGCCGCCCCAAATGATCGAGAATGCGGAGACGAGCCCGGCCGAAACCGAATAGGCGCTAGCTGCGGTGGTAGCGGCCGACGGCCCGTGTTACCGCTTGCATCAAACGCATCCGCTCTGGAATGGAAGCGGTTGTATCACCCAGCATCACAACAACCGCATAGCGGGTGCCATCTGGGGCGGTCATGATGCCGATATCATTATATCCGGTCGATACCGAACCGAGAACCTGACCCGTGCCGGTCTTGTGCAAAAATTCCCATCCTCCAGGAACGCCTGCCTTCAAGCGGTTCGGGCCGCTGCGCGTGCGCTTCAATATTGATTGCAGCAATCTTGTCGAATTGTCGGAAAGCAGCTCGCCGCGGGCCAACTTGTCTAGCGCGCGGACGATGGCAAGCGGACTGGCGCCATCAATAGGGTTAGCCAGATAGGCGTTGAGTGATTTGCGCCTTTGCTCGACGGGTATTTTGGCGCGCGCGGCATAAAATGTCCGGCGGTAGGAGAGGTTCTGTTTCCATTCCATTCCAGCAATGCCGCTTTGCAGCAACCGTTCGCCGGGGCCGAAGCGGATTTTCCCGAGCGAATTTTTGGAGATGAAGCGGCGGACGGCGTCCGGACCCCCGGCATGGCGCAGCAATGCATCATTTGCAGTGTTGTCGCTGCTGGCCAGTGCCTTTTCAAGCAAGGTATAAACCGACTTCACAACCGCGCCTTCGCGTTCCACTTCGACTGCCATGGGTTGATGGAAAACTGTCAGGTCTTCCTTGCCGATACGGATAGGGTCAGACAATGAAGCGCGGCCTTGATCGATTTTGTCGAGCAAGGTCGTAGCGACCCAGAGCTTGGAGACGCTTTGCTGTGGAAAATATTCGTCAATCCGGTGACCAATCTCCCATTCGCCGTCGATCCGCTTGACCGCGATTCCGGTCTTTCCCGGGAATTTGCGCCAAAGTTCGCTGATTTCGCGCACCAGGGCAGGGTCCGGGTTTTTTCGCATGTTTTTGGCGCTAACCGGTTGTGAAGGTGCGGGGTTTTGATAGGTGGGCGGTGTATCAGGACGCTGGACTCCTGGCCTGTCCGCCCCAGAGACGCATGCCGTCACCGTGACACTCATCAAAAATATCAATAAATGCCGAAAATTGATCATGGGGTTTCGAATAGCTGTAATTTTATTGTCCATATATTCTTCTAACGAAGCAACTCTGTCTGAACAGGGGCAAGGTTGCGGATTGCGGTGAACGATTCTCCTGCTGCGACAGATTGTGCGCGTTTCTCACAGAGGCTGCTGGTCTTGAGAAAGGCGGCCTATTTCTTGATGCCGAAATTGAGCCGGCGGGCTACGCTATAGTCTAGCGTGTTCACAAAGAAATAGGATATGGTCCAACGCAGACGGTTGAGAATAGACCGTCGGGATTTGTGCAGTTCCAGCGTGATCGTCTCTGCATCCTCGTGCAAAAGAGTGATCACTTCGCGTGCGTGATTGGCGAATGATTCATCTTCGATCCGCAACATCATTTCGACGTTGATAAACAGACTGCGCAGATCAAAATTTGCCGAACCGATATAGACGGCATCATCCACAATCACCAATTTCATGTGGAGTCGCCTGGGCTGAAACTCGAAGAGACTCGCCCGTCGTCGCAACAAATAGCCGTAGAGCAATCTGCTGGCGCCGATCGTCGCGGCATTGTCTGTTTTTCCCGGCAATATGATCCGACTCTTTCCTCCGCGCTTGGACAGGCCGCCAATGCGTCGCAAAAGCCCTTGCCCTGGAGAGAAATAGGCGGTGACCAAGTCCAGCTTCGTGCCTTTTTCAAGGTCTTTCTTGATTGTCCATGCCCAGTGGCTCAGCCGATTGCTTGGTCCGCCCAGCAGCCACCGAAACTGACCTTGCCCAGCGTGCCAGCCACGGATCATCTTTCGCAAAGCGCGAATATTGCCATTGTCCCGATAGACCCAATCCGACAAGAGCTGGAAATAGTTCGCTAGATTTGCGACTTCCGGTCCATTGATTTCTAGTCCGAGATCTTCCCAGCTTTCATCGCCTGAATCGCTATCTTCGTCCGGTTCGTGCAAATCGAAATATTGATCGGCAATGTTAAACCCGCCAATCAAGGCGCGTTGATCATCGGCAATCACCATTTTCTGATGGTTGCGTACGAAATAGCTGGAGGAAAAACGGGGACTGAAAATTTTGAATTTTCCGCCTGCAGCGATCAATGGATCAAAGAATGTGCGTGATGCTCCGTTGGATCCAAAGCTGTCGACCATCATTTCTACGGCTAGGCCACGCTCACAGGCGGCAACCAACTTGCCCAGAATCATCCGTCCCACATTGTCGTCCTCGAACATGTAGAAGAAAAGCTTGAGGCTTGTTCCTGCTCCATCAATCGTTTTTACGAGCGCGGAAAGCCGCTCGTCTGCGCTGTGGACAAGACGCAGCTGATTTCCACCGACATCGAACCATTGAGGTGCATCGGATTGCAATCGCTGGCTTTTCACGGTGGGACTTTTCATGGTTTCGGGGCATAGATTATCCCCGCCAAACCGACAATTCATAAGATTGCTTTGATATGTTGGAATGAGTCCAGATTTGTTGACAAATCGAGCCCTTAGCCTTAGAGGCAGGCCTCATTTTCCAAAAGTTTGCAGAATCAGGAGCGCCTTATGGCTCGCGTTACGGTTGAAGATTGCGTTGATAAAGTCACAAATCGGTTTGATCTGGTATTGTTTGCCTCCCAGCGTGCACGTGAGATTTCAGGCGGTGCCGAGCTGACTGTTGACCGCGACCGCGATAAAAATCCGGTTGTTGCGCTACGCGAAATCGCAGAAGAAACAGTCAAGCCAAAGGATCTTCAGGAAAGCCTGACTCAATCGCTTCAGAAGGTTCTCATCGATGATGATGATACGCCGGATGAAATCGGTTCGATCAGCCAGTCCGCTGAAGCGCTGCGTCTTACCGCCGCTGCGCCACCACGCAGTGCTGGTGTCGCCGGAGACTATGGTCGCCGCTAAATTATATGCTGACCGCAGAGGTTGATTTAGACAAAAGAAAAGGCCGCCGGGATCGTTCCCGAGCGGCCTTTTCTTTTGCCTATGGCTTTTGAGCCGCTAGGCGCCTTGTGGCTTTGGATCGCCAAACGGGCCCTTTTTGTTGCGTCCTGCTTTGGGGATGGATGCGCCCGCCGATGGAACGGCGGTCGGCTTGGCGACTTCCCCGTCCGGGCGATCGAATTTGCCCTTCTCGACCAATTCGTCAATCTCGTCACCGGATAGCGTTTCATATTCGAGCAATGCATTGGCGAGGGCATGGAGTTGCTTCTCATGCTTGGTCAGCACATGTTTTGCCCGATCATAGCTGTCATCAATCAGCTTGCGAATTTCCAGGTCGATTTTCTTCGCGGTTTCGTCCGACATATGGACGCGCTGCGATTGTGAATAGCCGAGGAAGGTTTCGCCTTGCTCTTCTTCATATTGCAACGGCCCCATCAAGTCGGACATGCCCCACTGGGTGACCATGTCCCGCGCGAGTTTGGTTGCATATTGGATGTCGCCGGATGCACCGGATGAGACTTTGTCATAGCCGAAGATGATTTCCTCGGCGACACGCCCGCCCATCGATACCGCCAGATTGGCATGCATCTTGTCACGGTGATAGCTGTAATTGTCACGCTCGGGTAAGCGCATGACCATGCCAAGCGCACGGCCACGGGGAATGATCGTTGCTTTGTGGATGGGATCGGAAGCTGGCTCGTGCACAGATACCAACGCGTGACCGGCTTCGTGATAGGCGGTCATCTTCTTCTCGTCTTCGGTCATCACCATGGACTTGCGTTCGGTGCCCATCATGACCTTGTCTTTGGCATCCTCAAACTCGCTCATCGCTACCATGCGTTTGCCGCGGCGTGCGGCCATCAGTGCAGCCTCGTTGACCAGATTGGCCAAGTCCGCGCCAGAGAAGCCAGGTGTGCCACGAGCGATTGTGCGGGCGTTGACGTCCGGAGCCAGTGGTACTTTTTTCATATGCACGGCGAGAATTTTCTCACGGCCTTCAATGTCAGGACGTGGCACGACAACTTGGCGATCAAAGCGGCCCGGACGAAGCAGGGCTGGATCAAGCACGTCGGGACGGTTGGTCGCCGCGATGATGATGATGCCTTCATTCGCTTCAAAGCCATCCATTTCGACCAGAAGCTGGTTTAGCGTTTGCTCGCGCTCGTCATTGCCATTGCCGAGCCCGGCGCCACGATGGCGTCCGACCGCGTCAATTTCATCGATAAAGACGATGCACGGTGCATTTTTCTTGGCCTGTTCGAACATGTCGCGGACACGGCTGGCGCCGACACCGACAAACATTTCCACAAAATCCGAACCGGAAATTGAGAAGAACGGTACACCCGCTTCGCCAGCAATAGCCCGTGCCAGCAGGGTTTTACCGGTACCAGGCGAACCAACAAGCAGTGCACCTTTGGGAATTTGTCCGCCAAGCTTGGCAAAGCGACCAGGGTTTTTCAGAAATTCGACAATCTCTTCGAGCTCTTCGCGGGCTTCGTCAATGCCAGCAACATCCGCAAACGTAACTTTGCCCTGCTTTTCGGTGAGCAGCTTGGCTTTGGATTTGCCAAATCCCATGGCGCCGGAGCCGCTGCCCTTCTGCATCTGACGCAGAACGAAAAAAGCGATACCGAGAATAAGGAGGAAGGGCAGGGATTGAACCAGAATGATCTGCCAGATGCTGGCTTGTTCTTGCGCCTTGCCACTATATTCAACGCCTTTTTCATCCAGCAGTTTGACGAGAGAAGGATCATTGCCGACGGGGGTGGTTGAGAACATATCGCCGTTGGTCAGTTCGCCAGTGATTTTATCCGGTGCGATAGCAACGCTTTTCACGCTGCCCTCTTCCACCTTGTTGCGGAACGAAGAATAGCTAATCCCTGACGCCGAGTCTGTCGCCGCGCCGGCGCCAAACATCGAAACGGTCAGCAACAGCGCTACGATCACGCCGGCCCAGATGAACATACTCTTCATCCAAGGATTGTCTTTGGGATCCTGTTCGTCATTCATTGCGCATCTTGTCCTGTAATCATTGTTTCAACGGATGACGGGCATCCAGCCGCTATTTTATCTACTGTAAAGATAGGGCTTTTCCTGTGGATGACAATATGAACGCCAATGTTTTTCCCAATCAGTGTGATCGAAACAGCCTGGGCCCATATAAAATGCCAATAACTCAGCTATTTCGCCGCTTTGGAGCGATTTGAAAGACCCAATTTCCGCCACCCTGACACAAGATGTCGCCGAGTGTTACTTTTTCACCTTTTTGCAGAGCGATGATTGTCTGGTCAATTTGGCCGCCGCGCGGCGATAAGGCTGGCTGACAGATATGCAGGCAGCGCAACAGAAGGCGCCGCTGAATTTCGTGCGGAAAGTCCGGTTTGGAGAGCTCACAACCTGTATCTGTGGTTCTTAGATGATCCACAGCAAGTTGCTCCACAATCCATTCAATGGCCTCGCGCGCCGCGCTCAATGCGCTCGCGCTCTGGCTCGCAAGGCTAGTGTCAAATCCCTCCAGGTCTTGAAGCGCGTTGCGCACCCGCACGCGATCATAGCTCTGATCCTGATTGGAGGGATCGTTGACAGCATCAATTTTGTAGGAAACCACGTAAGATTCCAGCTCTGGCTTTTGAATATGGAGCAAGGGGCGGATAATATTGCCGCGCTTCTCACGAATGCCCGACATGCCGTCGATTCCGCTCCCGCGCAAAATGCGCATGATCATGGTTTCCAACTGATCATCGGCATGGTGGGCGGTCGCCAGCCAGTGGATATGTTGATCCTTCATCCAGTCGTTCAGCAATCCGTAGCGCGCCTGTCTTGCGGCGCTTTGGATGCTGCCGCGGATCGGCACAACCGGCCTTAAAATGGCGTGAGATATGTCATGTTCTGCGCACAGCGATGCCACAAATTCTGCTTCTGACCGTGAGGCGGGACGCAGGCCGTGATCGACCGTCGCCGCGGCAATCTTTCCCGGATAGGCACGTTTTGCCAGCAATAGCAGGGCCAAGCTATCAGGCCCGCCAGAGACGGCGAGGCCCAATATCTCGTCATTTGTTTTGAATTCGGGAACCAGCCGATCAAGCGCTTGGACAAAAAGTTGGTCGAGCGAGGTGTTTCCCTTGTCCATCAACTATTTGCAGTTGGCAGCGGCCTTACCCGATCTCACCCGATTGGCCAGACGGCCGGCGGCAACGGCGGGATAGACATCCTGCATCTCTGCCAGCACGCGACAGGCGTCGTCTTTCTTGTTCAATTGGACCAACGCTTTGCTCAGAAAATAGAGGCTGTCAGGCGCGCGTTCGCCCCGTGGGGTTTTCTGGTAATTTTCATATAGCGCGACAGATGCCAGAGCCGGCTTGCCGTCATCAAGATAGGCACGCCCTAGCAAGTTCTGAGCAAAGCTCCCGCGTCTATGGTTAGCATATTTTTCGGATACTTTTTTCAACTGCGTCTGGGCTTCGGGAAAGAATTTTGCGTCCCATAATCTATAGCCATAAATATACGCATCTTCTGCTTCATCCCCGGTCTCAGGCATCACGATCGCGGCGACGCCTTCCACTCGCTCGGGGCTAGGAGCGGCTGTCGGTTGGGTCTTCGCGGCAGCGGTCGGTGCAACGGTTGCGGCAGATGTGCCAGCGCCCGCTGGGTCGGCGGTCGTTGCCTCGGTGGCGGCCAGACGATCCTCAAGCTTCTTCAAACGAAATCCATTTTCCTCAACTTGGCCGGTGAGGCTCGCGAGGCTGGTCTCTAGCGCATCCACCCGAGCGATGAGGTCGGAGACAGCCGAAGTTGTGTTGTTTTTTGTGACCGATGTCGGACCGCTTTTGTCGGCGATCTCGGGTTCGAAGAAACGGGTTGAACCACCAGGGAAAACCTTGCGTTGAACCGCACGCATTTCCTGCTCGAGCCGATCCACCCGCTTGTCTACATTTGCATTTTGCGCCGCTGCCGGTGTGCTGACAAGCAAGCTGGCGAACAAGATTGTGAAACCGAATGTTTTCATCGAAGCCTCCGCTGATTTATTGCCATATTAACCATATACTACGCTGAAAAGTAAAGAAAATTATGCCAGGTAACGGAATGTATCCCGATGCTCGCCACCCCTATCTTATCTTTTGATCGGCTTGGGCGTTCTTCACTCCGCCGATAAATCGGCAGCGGGATTGTCGGCTGCCCCGCGAGAGAGCAAGGCCGCTGCACTGACTCCAACATCTTTGATTGTCCGCTCGGCGGTGCCGAGTTGAGGGACAACCTGGCCATCGATCGTAACGGTGAGCGCATCCGGGCGTCCGGTCAAAATCTGCGGATTGACGGCATCAGAGGGCACTGTGAATGTGTCCCCGGCGGCCATTTCATTTTCGAACAGGCGCTTGCCTTCTTCATCATAGATTTTCATCCAGACTGTCTCGGTCGCCGTCAATATCACCGTGCCGCTGCTTGACGGTGTGGGCGCTCCGTTGTTCGCTGTCTGAGAATTGTTCGTTGATGAAGTGCTCTCTATTTCCGTTGTGGTTTCGTTTTCCGCGATTTGCGTCGGGTCACCCGGATTGAGGATCAATGTGCGCCAAACCAGATAGCCGACCAGAATCAGTGCGCCGACGCCCGCGGCAGTCCAAGCCAGATAACGCGGGGGAATAGAGGATGGGTTGGCTGGAGCATATCCGCTCATTTCGGGCTGATAAGCGCCATGGCCTTGTTCTTCCATTTCCGTGCGCAACTGGGTTCCGATGGAAGCGTCGCTCAGGCCAACGGTTCTTGCAAAGGACTTAGCAAAACCAATAGCATAGGTCCGCCCGGGCAAAGCTTCATAGTCACCGCTTTCGATGGAAGCGAGATGACGCTGAGGAATTCGGGTTTTTTTAGCGATCTCTTCCAGTGACAGATTTTTCTGTTCACGGGCGCGACGCAAGAGGTCTCCGGTGCTGTCCAGATTCGGTTCGACGGTTTCGTCGTCTTTGGTTTCTTCGGCCACGCAATACTCCTTTGGCCGGATCATTTGCGACCCTTTTCGCACTCCCCGGATTATGCACCGAAAAAAGCCACTATAGCTGGCAAAAGTCAATGACAATCATAGCAAACGTACGCCATTTTACGAATTCCCGCAAATCGATGAAAATTATGCAGCGGGATGATCATCAAAGTGACTAATCTAGGTCGATGCCATGCTGATTGGCCCATTGCTCCAGACGTGTCCTTGGATCGGCGGGGGCTTCCTTTAAAATCGCTTCAATTTCCGTTTCTACTTGGCTGAGATCTAGCGAACGGACCATGGCCTTAATGGGGCCAACCGATGCAGGAGTGATAGACAAATTGCGAATGCCCAAGCCCAACAGCGCCAAAGCATCCAGAGGTCTGCCGCCCATTTCGCCGCAAACACCAAGCGGAATATCAAACCGTCCGGCATTGTCGGACGCACGGCGCAAAAATCTTAATATGGCAGGGCTCATCCAGTCAAAGCGCTCGGCTAGTCTTGGGTTGCTGCGATCTGCGGCAAAAAGAAACTGCGTCAGGTCATTGGTTCCGATCGACAGAAAATCGAGCCGTTCAGCCATCAAATCAAGACATTCTGCCAATGCGGGAACCTCGAGCATCGCGCCATATCGGATTTGCGACGGCAGTCTTTTCTTCTGGCTGTGCAAATAGGCGCGTTGGCTTTCAAATACCGCCTTGGCTGCATCAAATTCCCAGGGTTCTGCGATCATCGGGAACATGACATTCAGCTTTCGTCCGGCCGCCGCCTCTATCAAGGCGCGTGCCTGCACTTTCATCAGCGCATCCCGTTCCAGACCTATGCGAATAGCCCGCCAACCCATTGCCGGATTGTCTTCCTTGGACTCACTGGCTTGAAAATAGGGGAGCGGCTTGTCCCCGCCGATATCAACCGTGCGGAATATGACCGGCTTGTCCCCCGCAGCATCCAGAACATCGCGGTAGAAACGGGTTTGACCAGCCCGGCCCGGCATAGTCGCGGCAACCAGAAACTGAAATTCGGTTCGGAACAGCCCGATGCCATCGGCACCGGTCAGGTTGAGCAGAGCCAGATCGTCTCGCAACCCTGCGTTGATATTCACCGTGATCCGAACGCCATCTTTCGTCATGGCTTCCTTGTCCCGCAATTCGGAATAAGCGGCGCGCTTTTTCTGGCTGAGTTCCAGCTGTGCTTCGAAAGCATCCTCAACGGAAGCTCCAGGCCTTACAAAGACAACATTTTCATCCACATTGAGCAAGAGATGGTCATCTTCCCGGACGACTTGCCGAATATTTTTCACCTGCCCGAGGATAGGGATCCCCATTGCCCGGGCAATGATCGTCACATGGGCGGTTAGAGACCCTTCTTCGAGAATGACGCCCTTCAACTTGCGGCGGTCATATTCGAGCAACTCTGCCGGGCCCAGATTGCGGGCAATCAGGATCGTGTCTTGCCGCAAACCCGTCTTGGCCGCGGTGCCCATTTGTCCGGAAACAATGCGCAACAGGCGGTTGGCCAGATCTTCCAAATCATGCATGCGCTCGGCCAATAAGGGATCGTCAATTTGCCGCATGCGCATGCGGGTGTGCTGCTGCACTCTTTCGATTGCCGCTTCCGCCGTGAGCCCGCTGTCGATGGCTTCATTAATGCGCCGGCTCCAGCCTTCGTCATAGGCAAACATCTTATAGGTCTCGAGCACTTCCTCATGCTCGCCTCCGACACCAAATTCAGCCTGGCTGGTCATCTGGTCGATCTGGTCGCGCATCTTGTCGAATGCCGAATAGACTCGATGTCGTTCTGCTTCGGTATCTTCCGCGACCGTATGTTCGATTTTTACCCGCGGTTGGTGGAATACAGCATGGCCACTGGCCTTGCCTTTGACCAACTGCAGGCCGCTCAGGCGGTCGGCGCTGTCGTCGAATGCGGAGGCTTCGTCAGCGAAATTGTCATCGACAAAATCGGCGCTGCTGATCAGTTCCGAGAGAACCATCGCTGCTGTTTCAAACGATTCGATTTCAACTTCCGAATAGCGCCGCGGTTCGACATGCTGGGCACATAATACGCCGATGGCCAGCTGGTTGCGGATGATCGGTACGCCGGCAAAGCTATGGAATTTTTCTTCGCCGGTTTCTGGTCGATATTGAAAATCAGGGTGGGTTGCGGCTTCGTCAAGGTTCAATGTTTCGACATTTTTTGCAATAAAGCCGGTCAACCCTTCGCCCATAGCCAGCTTGGTGACGTGAACGGCTTCTGCGTTGAGCCCGCGTGTTGCGAATAGCTCGAGGACACCATCCCGACGCAAATAGATGGAACAAACCTCGCTGCTCACTGCTTCCGCGATCGTATCAACGACCTGATTCAATTTTATCTGGGCGTTGCCGCGCGACGCCATGATGGACCGCAGGCCAGTTAGAATATTACGGGCCGTCTTTGTACTCGAGGGATCTGTTGTGGACATGATTATTGCCTAGCAGAAAGGCTAAGTCAGTGCGATGTTGAAAAATAAATCTTCTGCCAAAGCAGAATTTACTATTGTCCGGTTGGCTTGAACGGTCCGCGACAGACCGCTGTTAATCCATCAATTCTTCTTTCAGTCGAAGCTTCTCTTTCTTGAGACTATGGATTCGAATCGTGTCGGGACGTGGCCGGGTTTCTTCTTCGATAATCTTGCGTTCCAGCGCTTCATGTTTGTTGCGCAATGCTGACATGTGATTCTGAATCATTAAAGTCTCCTCAAAAATAATAAGATTGAAGTTGAAAGAGGATCAAAGCTTCCTTTCCTGCTGTGATAGCCAAAACCATCTTGGCTATGCGGCTTCATGACTGAATTGTCTTGGTTTCGACATGAACCATGAATAGGGAGAAGATTGCAAAATTGTTGTAGCGACGCAAGGGGGATATTGATCCAGAATGGGGATGAGCGATGAAGAGTTGCAGACGCGGCTCGAACTGCTGAAAATTGAGCATCGCGACCTCGACGAAGCCATTGGTGCGTTGATCGAAGCCGGTAATCCAGATCAATTGCGGATAGCGCGACTCAAGAAAAGAAAATTGCAATTGCGCGACCGCATCATCTTGATTGAAAATCAGCTCATTCCCGACATTATCGCTTGAAGTGCAAGCCGCTCTGCGGGTTAGACATTCGTTAACCAAAGCTATCCACCGGTTAACCCCAGCCCCCCTTGCGTGTCAGTTTGAAACATCCGCGCCAAGCAAATCCGTCAGCCCAAATTTAGCTGTCAAAGGGGCCAAATATTTTGCTACGAAGTGATCATGCCCGATCAAGATTCTCTTTTGACTCAGAAATTATTGGACGCACTTTATACCGAAGCGATGGTGCTTGCGGACGAAGCGCGATCCTATATCGAGTCCGGTCGATTCAATGAGGATTCCGATCACGACAATGTCCTCGCCGTTTCCTTTTCTTGTGAATCGTTGAAAGTCACCACCAGATTGATGCATTGCATCGCCTGGTTGCTGAACCAGAAAGCCTTGCACAGCGGAGAATTGACCGAAGGCGAGGCTTGGAACCGTGATCGCGAACTTGGCTATGCACCCGCAACCGATCAGCCGATGGTGGACTGCTTCCCAGAAGAAGCCCGACAGGTTGTCATGGCGAGCGAGGAACTGTTCCAGCGTCTGCAACGCCTGCAAGCACGCCTGCAACAGGAAATCGAGGCCGAGTCCGCGGTCCAAGATATGTTCCGCCGCTTACAAAGCGCTTTCTAGCCGAACGGGTGTCGTTCAGGCAGTCTCTGCCTTTTTTTCTTCCATTGTCGGATAGTCGATATATCCCTCGGGTCCCTGGCTATACCAAGTGGGGGTAAAGTCGATTGGGTTGAGTTCAGCGCCCGCCCGAAACCGTTCCGGGAGATCGGGATTGGTCATGAACGTCCGGCCGAAGCTTATCGCGTCTGCTTTGTTTTCGGCTAGTGCAGCGGTTGCATTTTCCTGAAAATAGTCACTGTTGAGAACCAGTGGGCCCTTGAACACCGGCCTGATATTAGGGCTCACCCGCGGCACATCGGTATTGCCATAAGTGCCGTGAGCAGGCGGCTCGCGCAGTTCAAGAAAGGCGATGCCGATCTTGTCGAGCAGTTTTGCTGCTGAGGTGAAGGTTTCGATGGGTGTTGCATCGTCGGCACCTTGGGAATCTCCATTGGGTGACAGGCGGACGGAAACCCGGTCGCTGCCCAATATGTCCACGAGACGCTGCGTTACTTCACCCAGCAAGCGGATGCGGTTTTCAATCGATCCACCATATTCATCGGTCCGCAAATTGGTGCCGGACCGGATGAACTGATCGATAAGATAGCCATTGGCAGCATGCAATTGCACACCGTCAAAGCCGGCCTTCAGAGCATTTTCTGCTGCATTTTGATAATCGTCCAACAGGCCAGGAATTTCAGAAACCTCTAGTGGACGGGCCTCGGCATAGTCTTTCTTGCCCAGATAGGTTCGGACGCTGCCCGGCGCGGTTGTGGCTGAGGCGGAGACTGGTTTTTCGCCATCCAGGAAATCGGGATGGACGATGCGACCCATATGCCAGAGCTGGCAGATGATCCGGCCACCTGCCTGGTGGACCTGTTCAACAACCGGTTTCCATGCTTCGGTTTGTGCGTCGTTCCAAATGCCCGGCGCAAAGGGTGTACCCAGGCCTTGCTGGCTGATCCCGGTGGCTTCGGAAATGATCACGCCTGCGCCGGCGCGCTGGCTATAATATTCACCCATCATCGGCGTGGGCACATAATCCATTGTTGAACGGCAGCGAGTGAGGGGGGCCATGAACACGCGGTTGGGGGCTTCGATAGCGCCAACGGTGATCGGATCGAACAATGTGGTCATGATAATATTTCCTGAAACAAGAGGCATGAAAAGTTAATCACACAGTTAAGAGGCGAGGCCTTCAAATGCAATGGTTTGAAACCCAGCAGTTTCTGTCTATATTGATAGCTCTAATTTCAAAGGAACACTCATGCCTGCATCGCTTCCCGAAGATCCGACCCTGGACGAAGTGCGTGTTTTTCTGGCGCCGCAATTGGCTGCGCAGGCTGCTTTTGACGGCTGGAATGAAACGGCTGTGCACGCTGCGGCAGAGTTGAACGGTGTCGATACTGATCTTGCCAGGCTAGCGTTTAACGCCGGCCCGGTCGATATGATTGATGCCTGGTTTCAGGCGGTTGATGCTAAGATGGCGGCGAAATATAGCGCCGATGAGCTGGCTGCGATGAAGGTGCGGCAACGGATAAAATTGCTGGTCGAGGCGCGGTTGGAAGCTGTTGAGCAGGATCGAGAAGGCTTGCGGCGCGCCGTGGCGATTCTGGCGGCACCGCCCCATTTGCGCAAAGCCGCCAAATTGGGCTGGCGTACCGCCGACACAATCTGGCGTCTCGCCGGCGACACGGCAACTGATTATAACCACTATACCAAACGGACGTTATTGGCGGGCCTCTATGGCAGCACGATCAGCGTATTTCTGGATGACGAAAGCGAAGCGTTCACAGAAACCCGAGCGTTTCTCGATCGCCGGATCGAGAATGTCATGCAGTTTGAAAAGATCAAAGCCAAGGTCACCAGCGGTGGCGGTGACCGGTTTAGCATGGCGCGCTTCATTGGACGGTTGCGCTATCGGGGAGCGTGACGAAGCGGCATTGATCCACTTTTGATGCCGCTGCAGGAAACTGTGCAAAAGTGAACAAAAGACTCGCCAAGCGCAAGTAGTATTGATAATCAATCGCAACTAGAAAGGCCGCGTTGCGATTATGCAAACACCCACAACTGTTGACCAACTGTCGCTGAAGCAGAGTGCTGAAATTGTGGCGATCGACTGGACTGCCATTTCCGAAACCGAAGGACGCCGGCTAAGGGCCCTTGGTATTGACGAGGGTGTCGCAGTTGAAAAATTGCACAAGGGCATGTTCGGGCTCAATGATCCTATCGCGCTCAGGGTTGGACGGATGATGATTGCTGTTCGCAAAGCCCATGCGCAGGCGATATCGGTTCAGCCGGTTGCGGCGACAATAGCCGCCTGATTGATGACCAAAGCTGCTCCCCTCATTGTCCTCGCGGGCAACCCCAATTCAGGCAAAAGTGCGCTGTTCAATGCGCTGACCGGCGCGCGTCAGAAAATTGCCAACTATCCGGGTGTCACGGTCGAACGTAAATCCGGGGGCTTTGATCTGGCCGATGGTCGCCCTGCAGAACTGGTTGATTTGCCGGGCAGTTACAGCCTTGATCCAACCAGCCCGGACGAAGAAGTCACGCGTAGCGTTATCATGGGATTGCAGGAGGGCGAGCGAAAGCCCGATGCGATCATTCTGGTGCTCGACGCGGCCAATCTTGACAACCATTTGCGCTTTGCGCTGGAAGTGATCGCGCTTGGCCAGCCAGTGATCGTGGCGCTGAATATGATGGACCTTGCCGAGCGGGACGGGTTGGTTCTGGATCCGGCGAAGCTGGAAGCCGCTTTGGGTGTGCCTGTGCTTCCAACGGTCGCGGTGCGCCGGCGCGGTCTGGACGCATTGTCTACAGCATTGGAGAGCCGCCTGCAGCAGAGCACACCAGCGGTTGAACCCGTGGTTGGCAAATTGCGGGATCACGGTTTGCGCAAGCAGGCCAAGCAGATTGCCAATCAGGCGATTGTTTCGGAAACCGCTGGCCGGCGATGGTCGGAGCGGGCGGACGGTCTTTTCCTGCACCCCTTTATCGGTCCGGTGATTCTGTTCGCCATTCTGTTTGTCATGTTTCAGGCCGTCTTTGCATGGTCCGAGGCGCCGATCGGGTGGATCGAAAGTGCGGGCGAATGGGCCGCTGCTGCGGTTGAAACCAATATGGCCCCAGGCTTCTTGCGCGATTTTATCATCGAAGGCGCCATTGGCGGCGTTGGATCCGTCGTGGTCTTCCTGCCACAGATTTTGATCTTGTTCCTGTTCATTCTCATCCTAGAAGCCAGCGGCTATATGACCCGCGCGGCTTTCATCATGGACCGGATGATGGCCAGTGTCGGGCTGTCCGGACGGAGCTTCATTCCGCTCCTGTCATCCTTTGCCTGCGCCATTCCGGGGATCATGGCGACGCGCAGCATTTCTGATCCGAGAGACCGGTTGACCACCATATTGGTCGCCCCTTTGATGACCTGTGCCGCTCGACTTCCGGTCTATGCGATCATCATCGGCGCGTTCATTCCGCCGACCGCAGTCGGTCCCGGCATCGGTCTGCAAGGGCTGGTATTGTTCGGCCTATATGTGTTTGGCATTGTCGGCGCGATGATTGTCGCTCTGGTGTTGCGGTCGACGGTGACCAAAGGGCCCAATAGCGGTTTCCTAATGGAAATGCCGAAATATCAGCTACCGCGTCCGCGCGACTTGCTGATCGGTCTTTGGCAACGCGCGTGGATTTTCCTGCGCCGCGCCGGGACGATTATCTTTGCCGCCACCGTGGTCTTGTGGCTTTTGCTTACCTTTCCCAAGGTACCGGAAGACAGCGCAATGAGTCAGGTTGACTATAGCGCGGCCGGACGGATCACCAATGTCATCGCGCCGATCGTCAAGCCAATTGGCTTTGATCGCGATATCGCGCTGGCCCTGATCCCGGCGATGGCGGCACGGGAAGTTGCTGTAGCAGCGCTGGCCACCACCTATGCGATTGATGCACCGGATGAAGAGGCCGAAGCAAAGTCCCTGACCGAGCGCTTGCAAAGCCGCTGGTCGCTGCCAACAGCACTGGCGTTTCTCGCCTGGTTTGTCTTCGCGCCGCAATGTATCTCCACCATCGCCGTTACCCGCCGCGAAACCAATGGCTGGAAGTGGCCGACCTTCATGCTCGTGTATCTTTTTGTACTCGCTTATGGTGCAGCCGGTATTACATATTGGAGTGCCGTCGCCCTCGGTCTATAGAGTCTTCAAGAATCGATAATCAGTCTAGTTTTTGGGGAATTTGAAATGGCCGGCGGCATCAACAAAGTTATCATTGTAGGCAATCTGGGTAAGGATCCGGAAGTACGGACCTTCGCCAATGGCGGCAAAGTCTGCAATTTCAGCGTGGCCACCAGCGAAAGCTGGAAAGACAAGCAAAGCGGCGAACGTAAGGAAAAGACCGAGTGGCACAATATCTCGATCTATAATGAAGGTCTCGCCGGGGTTGCCGAACGCTATCTGAAAAAAGGCAGCAAAGTCTATCTCGAAGGCAAGTTGCAAACCCGCAAATGGCAGGACCAGTCCGGCAATGACCGCTATTCGACTGATGTCGTGTTGCAGGGCTTCGACGCAAAAATGGAAATGCTCGACAGCCGTCAAGGCGGCGGTGGCGGCCAAGGTGGCGGCGGTTCCAATGACGGCTGGGGCGGAGGTCAAGGCGGCGGCGCACCATCCGGTGGTGGCGGCAACGACAGCTGGGGCCAAACCGGCGGCGGCTCAGGCGGTGGTCAGGGTGGCGGCGCTTTTGACAGCGACCTTGATGACGACGTGCCGTTCTAGGGCATTTCCCGGCAATGAAACTTTTCATCAATGAGTTTCTAGCAAAAAATCGAACCAATTTGTTTGCGGCCTTAATGGTCGCGGCGATTTTCGCTATCCCGGTTTTAGGTTTGATATGGCTGACGTCTGTGCCGGGCAGTTCCTATCGCGGGGCATTGCCGGAGCTTTCGTCAGGGGAAAATCTTGTTTCGCGCAATCTAGCCAAACATGTCTCCACCATCGGTGCAAAACCTCATAATATTGAGCATCTCGGGAATTTGAACGCAGCGGCTTCCTATATCGAATCCGAATTGAGATCCTTGGGCTACGATGTGGTGGAACAACCGTTTGAAGTTGACGGTACCATTGTTAAAAATATTGAGGTTGTAATTGATCCTGCAGAGAGTGACGCCCAGACTCTCGTGCTGGGCGCACATTATGACAGCTATGGACGAGCGCCCGGTGCCAATGACAATGGCAGTGGGGCTGCTGCTGCGCTAGAATTAGCCAGATTGCTGAAGAATCTCGATGGCAAGAGTCGGTTGCGCATTCGAATCGCTTTCTTCGTCAACGAGGAGCCTCCCTATTTTAAAACTGCGGATATGGGCAGCGCGGTCTACGCCAAAGCTTTAGCGGCCACAGATGAAAACGTTATGGGTATGATGTCGTTGGAAACTATGGGCCATTATAGCGACAGAGCCGGCAGTCAGAAATATCCGTTTCCGCTAAACCTTCTCTATCCCAATCAAGGAAATTTCATTGCCTTTGTCGGCGACACGTCCGCGCGATCCTTTGTGCGCAAGACGATAGAGGATTTTAGACAGACGACAAAGTTTCCGAGTGAAGGCGGCACAGCGCCGGCCTCTTTGCAAGGAATTGACTGGTCGGATCATAGATCGTTCAGTGCGCTGGGAATTCCCGCGTTCATGGTAACCGATACTGCAGCCTTTAGATATCCTCACTACCACGCACGAACCGATACACCGGACAAGGTGGATGCCGAGAAACTGGCGAGAGTGGTGTCGGGTTTGTCAGGAATAGTGCGTGCCTGGAGCCAGCCTTAACGCTAAGCTGCTTATGTGAGCGCGCTCTACGACAAGATTGGCGTTGGTTATGCAAACCTCCGCAAACCGGACATCAGGATCGCGCGCGCGATCCATGACGCGCTTGGTGATGCCAAGTCTGTTTTGAATGTGGGAGCTGGAACCGGTTCTTATGAACCTGATGACCGCGCGGTTACGGCCTTGGAACCATCGGCAGAAATGATCCGTCAACGGCCGCCGGGCTCTGCGAAGGCCTATCAGGGCTGTGCGGAAGATATGCCCTTTGCCGATGATCAGTTTGACGCCGCGATGGCGGTGCTGACAGTGCACCATTGGTCCGATCTTCAGGCAGGGCTTCTGGAGATGCGCCGGGTCACCAAAGGCCCGATGGTGATATTGACCTTTGATCCGGCGTCCCCCTATTTCTGGCTAGCGGACTATATTCTGGAGATCATTGAACTGGACCAGCCGATCATGCCAAAGCTGGGCGCGTTTGACCGGATATTGGGTGAAACCGAAGTCGAGATCATTCCGGTACCGCGCGATTGTACAGACGGCTTTCTGGGTGCCTATTGGCAACGCCCGCACGCGTATCTAGACCCGCGCGTCCGTTCGGCGATATCGACTTTTGCAAAGATCGACACGTTCGACGGTGCCCTGACAAAATTGGAGCAGGACCTGGCTTCTGGTGCCTGGCACGAACGCTATGGGCATTTGATGGAACAGGAGACTCTGGACGTCGGCTATCGTCTGGTGGTTGCTTAGCCGATTGCGAAGATCGAATAAACCGGGCCGCCTGCGGTTTGCTCTCCGGTTCCGGCTGCAACAACGTCGTTGAGCCAGAGATAGTTTTCCGCGCCAGACTCGAACTTCGCCGTCATCGCCAAGGAATATTCATCTGGTTTCAGCAGGTCACCCTTGGCAAGCTTGGCCATGGCTTCCGGTTTGGCCAGAAAGCGGCCTTGATAGTTGAGATAGATCATTGCCCCATCATCCGTTTTGAGGGGCAAGCGCACATCAATTTCCATCACGCCATCGGGCCGGTTGATCACCCAGTCCGCGCCGGGCAGGACCTTGCCGTTCAGCCGTTCGCCGGAAAAGCTACCGCCGGAGACCGGGGCAATACGCCGCAAACCGGCTGGTGTTTGACCCATGACCAGCATGCCCGCGAAGTCGACCGTCAAGGACATGTCTATCAGATGTTCGTGCTTGAGAACTGTCATGGAAATATCTTTTCTGTTGGTCCAGCGGGCTCGCGCCAAATGCTATAATTTGTGTCCGGTCCGGTCGCGCTTGGTATCGAGGTAGAATTCATTGTGCGGATTGGCGGCAATCTTGACCGGCAAGCGTTCTTCAACGGTTACGCCGGATGCTTCCAACCCTTCCACTTTTTCCGGATTGTTGGTCAGCAATTTGATCGTCGGCACGTTGAGCAATGACAGCATTCGTGCCGCGATGGAGAAATCCCGAGCGTCGATGGCAAAGCCCAGGCGCTGGTTTGCATCGACCGTGTCAAAGCCCTGATCCTGCAAGGCATAAGCGCGCAATTTGTTGATCAGGCCAATGCCGCGACCTTCTTGACGCAGATAGAGGAGCACGCCCCAGGTCGCTTCGCCCATCTGTCCTAGCGCCGCGTGCAATTGCGGTCCGCAGTCGCATTTCAGGCTGCCGAGGACGTCGCCGGTCAGGCATTCGCTGTGCAGGCGTACGATCGGGGTGCTGCTATCACGCTTGCCGACGACCAAGGCGATATGATCGGTCGCGTCGGCATCACTGCGGAATCCATAGATATGCGCTTCGGCGTTGGCAGCGACCGGGAGCCTGGCCTGGGCGCTGATGATCAGCGCATTGGCATCGGCATAGTCTGTCGCATCACCGGCTTGCACAATATCTTCCGCTGCATCGACAATGAGGAAAGCAGGAAGCAACCCACCCTGACGCGCGAACTCCATCGCCGCAGTGGCGGCTTGCGGGTTGGTCAGTGGTTCGCTGCGAAAGGGCCCCTTCATCGGATGGCGCATGTCGAGCACGGGATCGACGATGGCGATAATCTCGGCCGCGGTCACAGGTGCGGGCAGGCTGATCTGGATCGGCAGATTGGGATCGGCGGCTGCAAACTGGTTGAGCAATTTGAGGGTTGCCGCGCGGCTGGCGGAGATCAGCAGCGAGATTGCTCCGGTCGAGGGGAGAATCTCCTCTAGATTGCCGGTTTCCACCGGCAACAGGTTCAGCCGCGCGCCGTCGGTTTCGACGCCAATTGGCCAGCCCCGTCTCAGCGCGTCAATCGCGCGTGCTGCCCGGCGGGCCGCCGCCTTCCGGTCACCATCAAGAGGCGTTGTGTTCAAAATTCGAATTCCGTGATCAGGGGTGCGTGGTCCGACGGTTTGCCCCAGCTGCGCGCGTCTTCCAGCACGACATGACTGACCGCTTTGTCGGCCAGTTCCGGGCTGACCCAGACATGGTCGAGACGGCGACCTTTGTCCGATGCTCTCCAGTCCTTGGCGCGATAGCTCCACCAGGTGAAAAGCCGTTCGGGATCGGGAATAAGTTTGCGTCCGATATCGACCCAGCCATGCGCATCGCGAAGCTTGTACAGATGATCGATCTCGATCTGGGTGTGACTAACCACTTTGACCAGTGCTTTGTGGTTCCAGACATCGGCTTCCAGCGGTGCGACGTTGAAGTCTCCCATCAGGACTGTCGGTTCCTTCAAATTCTCTGACCATTCGGTCATCCGGCCGAAGAAATCGAGCTTCTGGCCAAATTTTGGATTCACTTCGCGGTCGGCCACTTCTCCGCCGGCGGGAATATAGACATTTTCGATGCGGACACCATTTTGCAGGACGGCACCGACATGGCGGGCTTCGCCATTATTCTGCCAGTCAAACCGTTCGTCCTTGTGCAAAGGAATACGGCTGATGATCGCAACGCCATGGTGCATGGGCTGTCCGTGCAATGCCATGTGATTATAGCCGAGGCGGCGAAACATGCCCTCTGGGAATTGCTCGTCACGAACCTTGGTTTCCTGGAGACACAGAACATCGGGTGCTTCTTCGGTGAGAAAGCGTTCGACGATGTCGATGCGGGCGCGGACGCTGTTAATGTTCCAGCTGACGACTTTAAGGGTATCACTCATGCGGAGTCTACTAGCCACGCTCGCACAGAAACCCAAGCCCAAAGGCGATAGGGGCATTCGGTTTTTTGCTGGATGGAGAAAGTAAAACCCCCACCTCCGGGGGCATTAAGGAGGTGGGGGTTAACTTGCGTTCGTCACGCACAGGATGGGTCGAAACATCGTTGGTCAGGTAACAGGGGGAAGACCTGACCGTCTCTTCTCATCCTGTAGACGGTTATACTCTGGTGTTTCTGTCGCGAGTATGAACGAAACGAACATGCTGTTCTGCTGAACGGCAGCCCGTCTCGGTTCATCGCTTGCCGCGGCGTTTCTTGCGCGGGTCGGTCCAGTTAAAGCGACTGTTGGCGATCGGAGCCCCGAATTTCTGATTCGAAAGCCGGATAGATGTCCGGTTGTTTTTCGAATCGAGCGATACCCATCCATCGAGACTCAGCCCGCCTGGCGCACCGGCCTTTTTGCTAAAAACCATTGTAATGACGCCATATTCCGGTCGTTTCGGGTCACTGACTTCGACGCTCAGCACCGCCGGATTGCGAGTCGGAATGATTTTCCCATATTTCGACAGATCTCGTTCCGGATTGAGCAACGCTGCAAGCGGGCTGTTGCGGATCGGCCAGCGCTGGACCTGATTGACCTCATAGTCGATCAGCGTCAGGGCTTTTCCATCCCCCACGATCAACATTTTGGCGTCTTTTTGATATTGAAACCGAATCCGGCCGGGCTGTTTTATGATGAGATTTCCGGTCAGCATCTGGCCGCTCCGGCTGGACTGACTGAAATTTGCGGTCATGGTCGACATGGCGCGCAAATGGGTCGAGATTTTGGCAAGATTGTCAGCAGGGCTTTGTTGGGCTGTGGCCGGCAGACTTGCGGTCAGGGCCAACGGCGCGGCGATCAATGCAAGACCATATTTCAACATTACAAAAACTCCAGATTATCTAGCCATTTGCCTAGCCCATGGCGATTGAACCGAGGCTTAATCACTCTGTCAGCATTGAGACTAGAGCGGTTCACCGCTTTGATCGCGCAGCACTTCGCGGCGACCGATATGGTTGGGCGCGCTGATGAATTCATCTTCTTCCATCCGGTCGATAATCCGGGCGGCGGTGTTATAGCCGATCCGCAACTGTCGTTGCAGCCAGCTGGTGGACACTTTCTGACTTTCGAAAACAATCTGGCAGGCTTGCGTATATTGGCGATCTTCCTTGCTGTCGCTCAGATCTGCGCCATCCAGGGCAAAGCTGCCATCTGCCGGTTCTTCGGTAACAGCCTGAATATAATCAGGGGCGCCTTGCGACCGCCAGTGATCGGCAACGCGCCGCACTTCGTCATCCGATACAAAAGGTCCGTGGACGCGGGTCAATTGCTTGCCGCCGGGCATATAAAGCATATCGCCCTTGCCGAGCAGCTGTTCTGCGCCTTGTTCGCCCAAAATCGTCCGGGAATCGATTTTCGAGGTTACGTGAAAGCTGATCCGGGTTGGCAGGTTGGCTTTGATGACGCCGGTGATGACATCGACCGAGGGACGCTGGGTGGCCATGATCAGGTGAATGCCCGCAGCCCGCGCCTTCTGAGCGAGGCGCTGGATGAGGAATTCAACTTCCTTGCCAGCGGTCATCATCAGGTCGGCAAGCTCGTCAACGATGATCACAATCTGCGGCAGAACCTCATAGTCCAGTTGCTCTTCTTCATAAATCGGGCGCGAGGTTTCCGGGTCATAGCCGGTTTGGACGCGGCGTCCGAGCGGCTGGCCCTTGGCTTTTGCGCCCTTTACCTTCTCGTTATAATTGGCCAGATTCCGCACCGAGATGGACGACATCATACGGTAGCGTTCTTCCATCTGTTCCACAGCCCATTTCAGCGCGCGAATGGCCTTGGTCGGCTCCGTCACAACCGGTGACAAGAGATGGGGAATATCGTCATAAGTGCTGAGTTCCAGCATCTTCGGATCGATCATGATCATTTTGCACTCGGTTGGCGTAAGCCGATAGAGCAGTGACAAAATCATGCAGTTCAAGCCGACCGATTTACCGGAGCCGGTGGTGCCTGCGACCAACAGATGTGGCATCGGTGCCAGATCGGCGATGACCGGATCGCCGGAAATATTCTTGCCCAAGATGATCGGAAGTTTGCCGGTCTGCTCTGCGAAGCTGTCGCTACCGACCATTTCGTGCAGCACAACCATTTCGCGATTGGTGTTGGGAAGTTCGATGCCCATGACGGTCCGGCCGGGGATAGCAGCGACACGGGCCGACAATGCCGACATATTGCGGGCAATATCTTCCGCCAGTTGGATCACGCGGCTGGCCTTGATGCCCGGGGCCGGTTCCAATTCATACATGGTGACAACAGGGCCGGGGCGAACCGCGTTGATCGTGCCTTTGACGTGAAAGTCGTCGAGTACGGACTCCAGCAAGCGTGCGTTGCGTTCCAGCCCGGCCTTGTCGATAACATTGTTGTTTTGCTCAGGCGCGGGCGTCAGCAGATCAAGCGAAGGCAATACATAGGGTCCGAAAAAGTCTCCCTGCTTGGCTTTGCCGGTACTGGCTTTCTTCGGTGGCAACGCGCGGTCGCTGATTTCCGGTGGTGGCCGGTTGTCCGGTTGCACCGATTTGCGCGGTGCAGGGTCTTTCTTTGGCTTGGCAGTGGCCGCAGGTTCGGGCTCGATGACCAAAGCATCTTCTTTTTCTTTCAGGCCGAACGGGTTTTTGACCGCTGGAATTTTGAGGGACGTGCCGGACAATAGCGGTTTGTCGAGCCGCAGGCTGGAATAGCCGAGGACCAGGCCACCGGTCAGAGTCAAAGCGATGATTATGCCAGAGATAAGGCCGCTCCAGCTGGCCGATATAGCGTTGAGGGCCGCGCCGGTTCCATTGGCCAGCAGCATCCCGGCAAGCCCGCCCAGGCCAGAGGGCAATTCCATTTCGGGTTCGGGAACCCAGAGCGCCAAAGCGATGCCAATCAGCAAGGTGGCGACCAGACACCAAAGCAATTGCTTTTTCCAGTCGGGCTGGGGAATATCCCGCCACAGGCGGTTTGCCATCACCAGCAGTAGTGGCAGAAACAGGATCACGGGCAGGCCGATTGTCAGTAACAATAGATCGGATAGATAAGAGCCAAAGACCCCCATCCAGTTGTTATCCACGCTGCCTGCGGATGTGCTGAACGATGGATCGCTGGGAGAATAGCTGAGCAAGGCCAAGGCGATAAATATGGTCGCCAGAAATATCGCTATGGCTCCGATAAGCGCACCGCTGCGCAATAGGCTGAGGCGCATGATCTCGCGCCAGTTTGCTTCATTGGCTTTTTCCGCCATCATATACTCCCGTGCGTCACCCCAGCCTAGGGCGAGCATTAACTATCTGCTCCTTTGCGCGAATCGGGGACTCGCCGTCAAGTTTCTTGGCGTTATTTTACTGGATTTGCCTTTCTTTCCATGTAGCGGATGCCTACCTATAGCCTATATTATGGCTCTGAAAGGCGGTCTCCGTGGCAATCGATTCTGGAAATAGTGATATCATCATATTGGGTGCGGGCATGATTGGCCTGACTCAGGCGCTGACGCTGGCTGCTCATGGATTGAAGGTTGCGATTATCGATCGGGCCGATCCGGTTGATCTGCTCAACCCCCAAAATGATGCCCGGGTTTCTGCCATCAACAGCGCTAGCTGGAATATGTTCGAGGCGATCGGATTGACCGACAAATTGAGGCCGCATGGTTGTGACATTGAAAAGATCTTGGTCAACGACGGTCTAAAGCCCGGGACTCTCGACTTTGTGCCGGCCGAAGATGAAGGCCCGATGGGCATCATGGTGGAAAATGCTGTGCTGCGCCGCTTGTTGTTTGAAGCCGTTCAGGCCCATGATGGCATCGCGCTGCACATGACGTCGCAAGTCGCATCCTGTGATCGCCAAGAGCATCAGGTCGAAATCATGCTCGATGACGGACAACAGCTTGCGGCTCCGCTTCTGATCGCAGCCGATGGCAGGGGTAGCCGGATGCGCGAGGAAGCCGGGATCATCATGGCGCACTGGCAATATGATCACAATGCGATCGTCTGCAAAATTGCGCATGAAAAACCGCATGGCAATGCTGCCTATGAACTGTTCTTCCCGTCGGGACCTTTCGCGATATTGCCGATGCTTGACGATGCCGAGGGCAAACACCGATCGGCAGTTGTGTGGACGGTCTCACGGAAAGACGGACCCGCCTTTGCCAATATCAACAAGCGTGCGTTCGTGGCTGAAATGATGAAAAAGACTGGTGGCTTTCTTGGTGAAATTGAGCTGCTCACCGACCGACCGACCTATCCTTTGGGTTTTCACCACAGTTCCCATCTGACCGCTGACCGTCTGGTGCTCATCGGGGATGCGGGCCATGGTATCCATCCGATTGCGGGGCAGGGGCTTAATCTGGGCTTGCGGGATGTGGCCGCGCTGACCGAATGTCTCGTCGAAGGCGCGCGGACCGGCCTTGATCTCGGTGATTCACAAATTCTTGCACGCTATGATCGCTGGCGCAGTCTCGACAATATGATGGTGTCTGCCGCGACCGATATTTTGACGCGCCTATTTGGTTTGCCGGGCGAAACCTCTTCAAAAATCCGTCGCATGGGTATCGGATTGGTTCAGCGCATACCGCCGCTCAAGGCCAAATTCATGGCCGAAGCAAAAGGCGAGACCGGTGATTTGCCAAAGCTGCTCAAGGGCGAACTGGTCTAGCGGGATCCCTGACCATCATCGATTTTGATGACTGTTCCCGTTACCGCGTCCGAAGACGGCGACACCAGAAACAAAAGGGTGCTATCCATCTGCTCCGGCTGACCCAACCGCTTGCGCGGGAAATGGACAGAGAAATCTCCCGACCGCTCTAGCATGCCATCCATCATGTCGGTGGCAAAGGCGCCGGGCGCGATCCCGTTCACGTTGATGTGGAATTTGGCCCATTCTACTGCCAGCGTTTCTGTCACTCTTACGAGACCGGCTTTGGTGGTGGAATATAGCGCCGCGCCATTGCCGTCATAACGTGTCGCCGCGATGGAAGAAATGTTGACGATCCGACCCGGCATTTTCTTTTCGATCAGCGGGCGGGCAAATTCGTTCGAGAGAATGAAAGCGCTTCGTAGATTTGTATCGAAGACATCATCGATCAGTTCGATCGACATTTTCGTAGCGCGCTCTGCATCCACAATCCCGGCGTTGTTCACCAATATATCCGGCTGGCCCAGCGCATCGGCTACCGTCGGTACGATGGCTTTGAGTTGGTCCGCATCCCGGACGTCTAACGCAAAGGCTTGCGCTTCTCCGCCATCGGCCTGGATCTGGGCGACCAACGCGTCCAACCTGTCTTTGCGACGAGCGGTGCAGGCGACTTTGGCACCGCAGGCGGCCAGAATTTTTGCGAAACGGGACCCGAGACCGGCTGAGGCGCCGGTAACAATGGCCGTACGACCTTTAAGGTCTAGCGAAAAATTGGGTGTGGTCATGAAAGGGCATCCTCTTCAAATTTTGTCGAGGATGCCCGCAATCATAGGATTAGCGCAAGCGCTATATTAGTTATTCAGGTCGCTTTGGGCGATCGGAACGATCTTGATTTCCACACGGCGGTTGGCTGAGCGGCCTTCCTCGGTGCTGTTGCTCGCAATCGGTTGGCTTTCGCCAAAGCCCTTTGTGGCCAGGCGTGCGCGTTGGACGCCGCTATTAGCGAGGAAATTGGCAACCGATTCAGCCCGTCGTTCGGATAAAGACTGGTTATAGGTGTCGCTGCCCGTGCTGTCGGTATGGCCGAGCACATCAACATAGCTTTTCTCATAGCTAGAGAGCGTGTTGGCAACGTCGCCGAGCGTGGCTTGAAAAGCGGGCGATATAGCGCTGCTGTTGACTGGGAATGTCACGTTGGATGGCATGTTGAGGATCAGATTGTCGCCTTCGCGGTTTACATCGATACCGGTGCCCGCCGTCTGTTCGCGCAATTTCTTCTCTTGCTCATCCATATAATAGCCGATGCCCGCTCCAGCGAGACCACCAAGGCCTGCACCCACGATTTTGGCGGTGCGATCATTGCGTCCGCCAAGAATATCACCGAGCAGATAGCCGCCGACGACGCCGCCTAGGCCGCCAATGGCGCTTTTTGAAATGGTCCGGTTTCCGGTTTCAGGATTGGTTACGCAACCACTTGTTAGTGCGAGAGCGCTTAGCGAAACGGCCGTAAATATTGATCTGTTCATCCGCATTTTCTTTTCCCTTATTGGTTGTTTTTGTTGATCAGCTCTAAGCCCCGCCGACCAGAAAGACGCAAATACCGCAGGATAAATGAATGGCAACTGACAGCAAACTTGAGATTTTGTAAAACTTGCTGCTAAAGGGCTTATGGCATTTCGCCCTTTAAATGGACAATATGACACCCTTTCCCTGGTTTGATGTTGCAATCATAATAGTGCTCGTACTGATCAATGGCGTATTTGCCATGTCGGAACTGGCGATCGTTTCCGCGCGCAAGGCGAATTTAAACAGCCTCGCGGATCAAGGCAGTCGCGGTGCGAAAACCGCGCTTCTGCTGGCGAGCGATCCCGGCAAGTTCCTGTCCACCGTTCAAATCGGAATCACTTTGATCGGTATTGTCGCCGGCGCATTTTCCGGCGCTAGTCTCGGTGGTCCGGTCGCGGAGCGTTTTCAAGCGCTGGGCATGGGGGCGGAAATGTCCTCCACGGTTGGATTCGTACTTGTAATTGGTTTGACGACCTATGCGTCGTTGGTGATTGGTGAACTTGTGCCCAAGCAGATTGCCCTGCGCTCGGCCGAGCGCATTGCGGTGACCATGGCGCAGCCGATGGCTATGCTCGCACGCATATCGGCTCCGCTGGTATGGTTGCTGGACAATAGCAGCGCCGCGATCTTCCGGTTGATGGGGATGAAACGCGACAAGACCAGCCATGTGACTGCCGATGAATTGCAGATGGTTTTTGCGGAAGCGACCCGCTCCGGCGTGATTGAAGAGCATGAACGTGCGGTTATCGCCGGTGTTGTTCGAATGGCGGATCGGCCTATTCGCGAAGTGATGACACCGCGGACCGAGGTCGACTGGCTGAACGTTGGAGCGACAACGGGGGAAATCCATAAATTGCTGATAGAATCACCGCATAGCCGGTTTCCGGTGGCGGAGGAGTCCGTGGATGACATCCTCGGTATCGTGCAGGCCCGCGATATTGTTGCGGCGCAATTGGGGGGAGAGACCCTGGACCTGCGTAAATTGATGCGTCCGCTCGAGAAAGTACCCGACCAACTCGATGCCCTTGATGCTCTGGACATTCTGCGGGCAGCCGAAGTGCCGATGGTGCTGGTGCATGACGAATATGGTCATTTTGAAGGCATTGTGACGCCCAATGACCTGTTGAGCTCCATCGCGGGCGAATTCGTGTCTGATCAGGATGAAAAAACCCAGCGCAGCCTTATCGAGCGGGCCGATGGCAGCTATCTGGTATCCGGGGCCATGGCCATTGACGCCTTGGCCGAACGGCTGGGAATCAGGCTGTCAGAAGACCGGGACTATGCGACGGTCGCTGGCCACGCCTTGGCCCAATTGCGTCACCTACCGGAAGAGGGCGAGACTTTTGAAGACCAGGACTGGCTGTTCGAGATTGTCGATATGGATGGCCGGAAGATCGACAAGCTGATCGTCCGCGGTAGCAATCCGGAAGTGGATTGATCAGAGCTTGCCGTATTTCTTCTCAAATCCGGCAATATCATCCTTGGCAAGAAACTTGGCCTGATCGATCCATGAGTCTCTGGTAATCCGCCCGCTGAACGTTCCGAGATATTGATCGACTTCGGCTATTTCAGCCTCTTTCCAATCTGCTACCTGATCGAAGCGCGTTACGCCGAGGCCGTTGAGAAGCGTGTTTAACTTCGGACCAACACCTTTGATAAGCCGCAGGTTGTCGGGCTCTCCAACAGCATCCGGTATTTTGGGTTTTGCGTCAGCAGGTGCAGCAGCTTTTGCAGCAGGCTTTGGCGCGACCGCAGCGGCGGTAGCGGCTACAGCTGCTTTAGGGGCTGGCGGAGTGGCTGGTGCTGGCGCTGGTGCGGGAGTTGGTGCCGGAGCGGGCGCTGGATCTTGGACAGGTTCGCCTGCCTTTTCCAGCAAGCCATCATCGCCATCAAAATTGTCAACTTCGGAAGCTTCCCGTCCGGTTGCAGCCCAGATCCAGAAAGCTGTAACCACACCAATGAGCAGTGCTATCAAATATAACAACCAGTTGGCCGTAATCAGCGTAATCATCGTATTAAACCCCGTTCTGAATTCTGTTTATCGCCGCTGTCGGCTAGAAACTTTCTGTGTCGCGGCCCCAGATAAGCCAGCCAATGGCGAGGCCAATTGCAAAAGTAACGAGCAGGAGCAACAGATTTTCAAGTAATAGTGGCATAGATCAATTCCCCTGTTGCGCTTTGGCATCATTTTGCGACGAACCGTTTGCAGCTCCGAGACGGAATTCAATCCGGCGATTTTGAGCATCGGCGGCGGAATCCGTGCCATCCGCGCTCGGTTTCGTCGAGCCATAGCCCGTGGCGCTGATCAGATTCTCTGACATTCCGCGTTCGATCAGTCCGGCTTTGATGCGATCGGCACGCTCTTGCGACATCGCCTTGTTGACTCCGGCATCTCCGTTGTCATCCGTATGGCCTTCAACCGCGATCGATAGGCCATCGCACGCTTTCAAAGCGGCATGAAGTTCGTCCAGGATAGCATTGGATTCCGGCGACACATAGGCACTGCCAGACCGGAAGTTGATTTTCTTGGCTGCGACAATTTTATCGATGTCGCCCTGACAGGTTTCGATTTTTGCCTGGGTGGCAGCCGTCACAGGAGGGGTGGCGGTGCCGTCACCATTGTCACTCGTCTCGGCATCAACGGCGCCTTTCCAACGTGCGCTGGAAACGCCAGGGATGGCCATGACCACGCTCATGGCTTCTTGCTTGGAACTGTCTGCCAGCTCACCGTCCAGAACGGCAGCGCGGGATAGAGGCGAACGATTGAAGCTAACACTTGCAGAATCAAGCCCCCGAGCAGCCAATTCCGTCTGCGCTTTTTGCTCCAGTCCGGATACAAAGCTCTCGCCCATGGCAGCATGGCCGACCAAAGCCAAAATCGCAGTTGCTGCTGCGCCGGTCAATATTTTGCTTCCGATTTCCACTAGATCACCTCAGTCATTGCTTTGTCCATTTCGAAACAATTGAACAAAATGGCCGATAACTTCCCTTGAGTCCAGTTTCTAGCTGGTAGGGTTGATCCAATGATGTAAAATCTGTCCCTTTATGAAACAGAGGGTTAATAGATAGGGTTAATAGAATTACCTATTTCGGTTCAGATATTTTCAACTTCGCGAGTTGCTGTTCGCCACATCATTCAGCTTGCGAAATTCTTGTCGCCAATAGTCCCCGCCATTGCCGCTGAGCCGTCCGATATTCTGAAAGCCATAGTCGCCGAGATATTTGTCCCCGCGCAATTTCTGACCAAAGGCAGCCACCGCGACGGCAAAGGCCATGTCGCCGCGCGGTTGCCGCGCATTGCTCAAACCATCCGCAGAAATCTGGCGGGTAATCAGACGCGACTTCGACTCTTCCGGCAATTTGTAGCGCAATTTCACATTGGCCATTTCGCCATTAAAGTCCGGTTGCCATTCGACCACACGATTGGCGGGATAGCGTCTCTCGGGAAGCCAGCCGGCGGCTTTCGTCGGCATGATTTCATAGAGCGCGGTAACCTGATGCCCGGCGCCAATGTCACCGGCATCAATTTTGTCATTGTTGAAATCTTCTTCGGCCAACAGGCGGTTCTCATAACCGATCAGGCGATATTCCTTCACATGGGCCGGATTAAACTCAATCTGGATTTTAACATCCTTGGCAATGGTGAACAGGGTCGAGCTGAGCTCTGATCCCAGCACTTTGCGGGCCTCCATGGCGCTATCGATATAGGCATAATTGCCGTTGCCTACATTGGCGATGCCTTCCATCAGTTCATCGCGAATATTGCCGCTGCCATAGCCTAGCATGGTCAGTGTCACGCCGCTCTCGCGCTGCTTGGCGACATATTTCTTCAGTTCATCGGTGTTGGATGTTCCGACGTTGAAATCGCCATCGGTGGCCATGATGATCCGGTTTATCCCGCCCTTGAGGAAATTCTGGCGGGCCGTCGAATAGGCCAGTTTCAGCGCATCACCACCTGCGGTCGATCCGCTGGCATAGAGGCAATCGACAGCCTCTTTGACATGGGCTTTGTTCGATGTCGGCGCGAGCAGCGTTCCGACCGTGCCCGAATAGACGACGATCGAAACCCGATCGTCGCGGCGCAATTCGCCGGCTAGGGCGGTCAGGGTCGATTTGACCAAGGGAAGCTTGGCTCGACTGTTCATCGAACCGGAGACATCGACCAAGAATACCAGATTGGCGCGGGGCCGCTCGGCGCTGTCGATATCATAGCCGCGGAGACCGATGCGCAGCAGCCGGCTGGACTCATTCCAGGGCGTTGCGCTCATATCGGTCGAGACGCTGAATGGCGTCGTCCGGTTTTTTGGCTTGGGATAGTCATAGCGGAAATAGTTGATCATTTCCTCGGTCCGCACCGCCGCTTCTGGCGGCAAGCGTCCTTCATTCAGAAACCGCCGGACATTGGAATAGCTACCGGTATCAACGTCTACGGCGAAGGTAGACACCGGTTCGTCAACCACCCGTTTGATGCTGGCGACCTCTTTGCCGTCATAGCGTTCCCGCTCCTGCAGTTGGGGGCGCGGCCGGGGGTAAGGATAAGGCGCAATGCTGCGTTCGGCAGCAGCAAAGCCGGCTGCTGTAGCTTGTTTTGCCGGAGCCACCTGTACCGGCGCAGGTGGCGGTGACGGAAGCGCATTTTGAACCGACGGTTTCCTTGAGTTCATGACTCCGGAGCTGGCTCGGCGGTTGCTATAACGGTTTTCATTGACCCGGGAGAAGATGCTGCAGTTTACCGGGTTCACAGCCGGTGGTCGCGCAATCGACCGCGCATCGGCGGCTGGGACGCTCGGCGCGCCCACAAGTCCGATAGCCGCCAATCCACAAATCGCTTTTGAAATAACATTATGCCGCATGATAATCCTTCCCATTCCAATCCCGCGACGAGTGGTGCCTGATCGAAGGTGACTGGAAAGTGAACGGATGATATGTTGTTACATGGAGGGGCTATCTGAAGGCCGGAGACCTTGAACCAATCTTGTTGATCTTTTGTAATCAAGATGCACTGTTGTCGGCAACTTCGGCCGTAAACACTCAATTCACAGAGGCATTCCGACCTATGAAGAACCTGCAATGGCAGCTGAAAGCCCACCCAACCGCCGATGAGACCGTCGGAGTGCAGCATTTCAATCTAGTAGAAAAGGAAGTTGTCGCGCCAGGGCCGAATGAGTTGTTGGTCCGTACGCTGGTGTTGGGAACGTCTCCCGCACAACGCGCATATACAATTGAAAACCCCCGCTTCCATGAAAGTCTCAAAATTGGCGATGTCATGCGTGGTCGGGGCATTGGGGTGGTTGAAAAATCGAACCATCCGGATTTCGCCGTCGGTGACTGGGTTGCTGGTTCGCTCGGCTGGCAGCAATATTCGATCCAGAAAATTGGGCTTGGCCCTAAAGGGACCGTAGACGTTCTGTCCGTACAGAAGGTCGATGACTCGATACGGCCTAGCAGTCTGCACCTCGGAGCTCTTGGCAATGCTGGCTATGCAGCGCTCTATGGCATGGAGGATGTTGGCCAGGTCTCCGCTGGAAAAACCGTCGTTATCTCAGCCGCCGCCGGCGGCGTTGGTTGCATGGCCGGTCAAATCGCAAAGGCCCATGAGGCGCGCGCCATTGGCATCGCGGGCGGTCCCGACAAATGTGACTGGCTTTGTCAGCAAGCGGGATTTGATGCGGCTATCG
The DNA here is from genome assembly GCF_039982395.1 of Parasphingorhabdus sp. Classification (GTDB taxonomy): domain Bacteria; phylum Pseudomonadota; class Alphaproteobacteria; order Sphingomonadales; family Sphingomonadaceae; genus Parasphingorhabdus. The sequence goes on along the minus strand of NZ_JBDWYO010000003.1, from coordinate 519,698 downwards.
ACTATAAAAATGAGGATGTTGCGGAGGCGTTAGATCGCCTGTGCCCCGACGGGATAGATATTTTCTTCGACAATGTCGGTGGTCCTATATTGGATATTGTGCTGCAGAGACTGGCAATGGGATCGCGGGTTGTTTTGTGCGGATTGATTGCAACGGAATATCTCACAGAACGTCCGCCCGGGCCTGCCTATTATTCAGAATTGCTTTACAAACGCGCGCGGATGGAAGGCTATGTGATCTGGGACCAAGTGCGTCGCTATCCCGCGTTTCAAGCAAAATTGAAAGCGTGGTATGACCAGCAATTGATAAAGCCGTTGGATGATATCTCTGTGGGGATCGAAACTGTGCCAGACGCGTTGTCCAGCCTGTTTAAGGGCGGTAATACCGGTATCCGGCTTGTCCGTGTTAGCGAGGATGATTAGGCAATGACGACAATATTGATCACCGGCGCAAACCGGGGATTGGGCCTGGGATTGACCCGGTCCTATGCGGAGCAAGAGGGCACTTCCATAATCGCCTGCTGCCGTTCGCCCGTTGATGCGGAAGAACTGCATGCGCTCTCGGCGGAGAAAGGCTCCATCCAAATCGAAGCGCTGGATGTCGCTGACGAACAATCAATCGCGCAATTGGGTGAGAGGCTCACTGGCAGACCCATTGACATTCTGATCAACAATGCGGGAATTTTTGGAAAGAACCCGCCGGCGACAACCGGCTTTACCGATCAGACATTCGGCAAGTCAGACTTTGAAGCCGACTGGATTGCTCCGTTTCGCACCAATGTAATCGGACCGATGAAAATCGTGGAAAGCCTGATCGAGAATATCGCAGCGTCGCATGAGAAAAAGGTCGTGATTGTGACCAGTATCATCGGGTCCATCTCGTCCGCCCACGGCTTCATGTTCGGCTATGCAGCCTCGAAAGCTGCGGCCAATATGACCGCCAAAAATCTGTCGGTGGCTTTGAAGCCCCAAAAGATAATCGTGAACCCTCTCCATCCGGGCTATGTGAAAACAGACATGAGCGGTGAAGGCGCAGACATCGATGTTGTGGAATCCATTTCGGGAATGCGGGCCCAGATCGATTCCATGACCATGGAGAAGACGGGTTGCTTTCTCTCCTATGACGGCAATGATCTACCTTGGTGACAGTGCACTGATCAATCCAGACTTTGGAATGCCCCGCACTGTCACCGTATAGATTGCGTGTCGCTATTGTCGCGCGAACGGCAATTATTCCCCTGAAACCGGCGTCTGTGTGGCCAAATAGTCCAACGTATCCAATCTGGGTTTTGTCCAGCTTTTCCGATCGAAAATTTCCGGCGTATATTTTTCAAAATCCGTCCGGATCTTGGCTGGCAGTTCATCCAGACTTTTGATTTTTGCGCCGCGTGCATTGCCATAGGTCCGTCCAGGCTTCAGGCCCATGCGCAACCAGGGGTGCCAGGTTGCCAAATTCTGGAAATGGCAAAAGGCCGGCGCAGAACTTAGGTTTTCGTTAAATGCATTCTTTGCATCAGCCGCAAACGTGGCTTGGGATTCCCAATAGGTGACAGGGCCGGAATAAGATTGGGGGTATTTTTTCTGATCGACGAAATTGGGCAGGACCATGCTCGCGATTGTTGGCACCATCAGCAGATTGCCAATTTGTTCCATGCGCAAAACCTGCGGCTCGAGATCGGCGTCTTTGGTGACCACGCCATCGGCGCCGACATTGACCGAAAATGGGCCGCCAAGAAAATTGAATACGTCGAGCTTTTCCTCAGTGACCGGGTTTTCCCAGAACTCGAGCGGTTCATCCGTATCAAATTTGCAATAATAGCCACATTCATAGGTGGTGGAATTATACATATTGTCTGCGGCAGGCGCCCAGTCCGCTACGGAGAGATGGTTCATGGTGAAAAACGGAACAAGGTTGCCGTCGCCCATATAGCCGTAGATGTTGAGCCGATAAAATTTTATCGAGACTTCTTCCTCGCACGATCCAATGACTCGTGCTCTCACCCGTGCGCGAACGGCCGGGTCTTCGAGGATTTCAGCAGTTTTGGGGTCAAAGCGAGCAAAGGATGGGCTCGCGCTCAGGCCAGCCATGCCTGCTAGGCCGGCACCTGCTGCGAGAGGCGCTGCCCCCAAAATGCCTCGTCTGCTAATCGGTAAATTTGCCATCGACTTTCCCTCTGTTTCAATTGTTTTGGTTTGGTGCTCGGCGCTTCTCTGTTGACGCTGGTTTCACCGAGCATTGGCATGTCTTTGGACGGGCGAATGCTAAAGCTGCTGATCGGAAGGGTATCGCTTTTCCTTGCCTGTCGCAGGAGTACGGCGGGGCTATTCGTTAGGCGAATAGTTTGTGATAAGCGTTTATCAAATACCCTGTCCCTCGGAGGGCAGGGCGTCAGCCGCTGTCCTACATCCGAGCCACTGGGTTATTGTCGAGGCCCTTTCTGCAACAGGCGCAGGACCGGCTCTTTGACAATTTGAACAATTGGCGCGGCTGGGTGCCGTTCGAATGTTTCAGTGGACCAGGCCTGGGGGCAGTTGGGTAGGTCACACTCGGTCGCCGACATATAGTCGAAAAAAGAGAAAATTCCCGGATTCCCGGGCAAAGGTCAAGGAAACAAAAAGCCATTCATTGTAAATTTCACGGCTTCGTGGGGAGCGGACAGAAGGCCTAATTCCCAGCTTCCCGAGCTACCTCGCGCCAGCCGATATCGCGACGGCAGAAGCCGGTGTCATATTCGATTTCGTCGACAGCGGCATAAGCTTTGGATTGCGCTTCGGTGGCGCTGTCGCCGAGGGCAGTGACGTTGAGCACGCGGCCGCCGGAGGAGATCAGCGCGCCATCGACTTCGGCGGTTCCGGCGTGGAATATTTTGGCGCCTTTACGCTCCGCCCGCCCGAGATTGCGAATCCGGCCGCCTTTTTCCGGCGTACCGGGATAACCGTTGGCGGCCATCACGACGGTGAGCGCGGTTTCCGGAGCAAAGACCGGGGCGCTGGTTTGAGCGAGATCGCCTTTCGCGGTGCGCATCAACAATTTGGCGAGATCGCTTTCCAGACGCATCATCAGCACCTGGCATTCCGGATCGCCAAAGCGGGCATTATATTCAATCAGCTGCGGGCCGGTCTCGGTCAGCATCAGTCCGGCAAACAGGACGCCGCTATAAGGCGTGCCTTCTGCAGCCAAAGTGTCAACGGTCGGCTGGATGATCTCGTCCATCACTTGCTTCTGCAAGGCGTTGGAGAGAACCGGGGCAGGACTATAGGCGCCCATGCCGCCGGTGTTGGGGCCGACATCGCCTTCGCCAACCCGCTTGTGATCTTGCGCGGTGCCAAAGGGGACGACGGATTTGCCGTCGGTAATGGCGAAGAAGCTGGCTTCCTCCCCGGTCAGAAACTCCTCGATAACCACTTCTGCGCCGGCTTCGCCAAAACTGCCGTCGAACATATCGTTGATCGCTGCAACGGCAGAATCACGGGTTTCGGCGATGATCACGCCTTTGCCCGCTGCGAGACCGTCGGCCTTGATGACAACGGGAATGGAGAAGTCATTCAGCGCTTTCAGGGCATCGGTTGCATTGGTGGTGCGGACGTAGCCAGCGGTGGGGATATTTGCCCGGGCGCATAGATCTTTGGTAAAGCCCTTGGACCCCTCAAGCTGGGCGGCGGCCTTGTCCGGTCCGAAAACAAATATGTCGGCGGCCCGCAGGCTATCACCAAGGCCATCGACCAGCGGCGCTTCCGGACCAACAACGACGAGGTCGATGCGTTTGCTGTGGCAGAATGCGACCACTGCGTCGTGATCCGCGGTGTCCAGTTTTACCAATTCACTATGCTGAGCGATGCCGGGATTTCCGGGTGTCGCATAGAATTTCTCGAGAGAAGGGGATTGCGCCAGCTTCCAGGCCAAGGCATGTTCGCGGCCGCCGGACCCGATCAACAGGATATTCATGGACGATTCCCTTTCTTTAGATGCGAAACTGTTAGCCGAGAGCGGGCAAGGTGACAACGCCCCGCCGTTGTCAGTTTCAGATATTTCTGGTGCGCTCAAGCGCGTAGTGGAGGATCGCTTTGGCTATGTCCGGATCCGCGGTGAAATTTCGGGCTTTAAGCGCGCTGCGTCAGGCCATGTCTACCTGGCGTTGAAGGATGACAAGGCCGTTCTCGACGGCGTAATGTGGAAGGGCAACGCAGGGCGTCTGCCGTTCCAGCCGGAAGATGGCATCGAAGTCGTGGTCTCGGGCAAGCTAACGACCTATCCCGGTCGCTCCAAATATCAGGTCGTCATCGACAAGATGGAACTGGCGGGCGAGGGCGCTTTAATGGCTTTGTTCGAGAAGCTGAAAGCCAAGCTGCTGGGTGAGGGCCTGTTCGATCAGAATCGCAAAAAAGCAATGCCGTTTCTGCCGAGGACCATCGGTATCGTGACGTCGCCAACGGGCGCTGTGATCCGGGATATACTGCATCGGCTCGCAGATCGCTGCCCCAGCCATGTGATTGTCTGGCCGGTGCTCGTTCAAGGGGAAGGCGCAGCGAAGCAGATAGCAGCGGCGGTCAATGGCTTTTCCAATATAGCGCCGGGCGGACCGGTCCAGCGGCCTGATCTGGTGATCGTGGCACGTGGCGGCGGTTCCATCGAGGATTTGTGGAGCTTCAACGAAGAAGCTGTGGTCCGAGCAGTGGCGGATTGTTCGATCCCGATCATCTCGGCAGTCGGCCATGAGACGGATACAACATTATGCGACTTTGCCGCCGACCTGCGGGCTCCAACGCCCACAGCCGCTGCTGAAATGGCCGTTCCGGTTCGCGCCGAGTGGTTGGCCACTTTATCGGAAAGCAAAGCAAGAATGGCGCGCAGCGTGCAGCGCGGCCTTATGACAGCACAGGAACGGCTAGAGGGGCAACGGCGGTTGATGCCGGCACTAACCGACCTTTTGCGGCCGCATCAACAACGGGTGGATGAAATGTCCGAACGGATGAAATATGGCATGAGCCAGAACGTCGCCCATGCCCGCACTCGTTTTTCCGCAAGCGCCGGCGCTTTGCGGCCTTCTATATTGAAGCAGCGGGTGGAGCGTTCACAAGAGCAGCTCAAACGACTCGATATGCCGGTCAGCTTGGTGCAACGCCCACTGGATGACGCGCGTCAAAGATTGAACGCTTTATGGCGGCTGGCCGAGCAATTGTCTCCCGATGGTCCTCTAAAACGTGGATATGCACGAGTATCCGGGCTGGATGGCAAGTTGATCGCCAATCGCGCGGCGGCGCTGAAGGCCGGTAGACTGGATCTGCATTTTCAGGATGGGGCCATTGGTGCTCAAGTGACGGAAGCCGGTTCGGAGGTGAAAGAGGTTGGTATCAAGACCAAAAAAACCTCCAAGACATCGGTCAATCGAGTCAAAAAGCCGTCGGATGACAGGCAGCGGGATTTATTTTAGAAGAAGTCTTGATATATGGGGTTGGCATTGACCGCTTCTGTGGCCAGCATTCCGGTGGTGCCAAGTGCGTTCGTAAATCGCCGGTAAAGAATTCAGGGAGTATAAGCGTCCAATGTTAATGTCCAATCGCAACAAGGTGGCAAAGCTACACTATATGCCCAATGGGTTTCGCCCTTTGTCTGGCGGGGACCATGTCTTATGCGCGGTTACCGGAGAAGCCATTTTGTTGGACGAGCTTCGCTATTGGAGCGTTGAAAAGCAGGAACCTTATGCAACGGCTCAGATTTCAGCGCGTGCACATCTGCCGGAAAATGAACAATGACCGGTCGGTTTCAACTCACGCTTGGCATGCTTGCAATTTCGGTCGCTGCGGTCCCTGCGGTTGTCGCTTACGCTGAAACGGATGGCGCTGAGCAATCCGCATTTCGGGAAGCGATCAAATTTGGTTTTTCGGGTGATGCAATTCAAGGTGGCGTCATGATTGGCGATGCGCCTTCCGGGACGCGCAGCCTGTCTTTCGACGGCGCGCCAGTGCCCATTGATGACGATGGCAAGTTCATCATCGCTTTTAACCGCGATGCCGGTCAGGCAGCGCAGCTGGTAGCGACGTTAGACAATGGTGAAACGGTCCGTAAATTTTTCAATGTCGCGCCGCGCAAATGGAAGATCGAGCATGTGGCTCTCAATCGGCGAGGACGTACCGCCAGTGCGGCGTTTAAGAAACGCCGGGCGCCAGAATTGGCCCAGATCAATGCAGCGCGTCGGATGCAAACCGATAGTGAGGGATGGCGGCAGACGTTTATTTGGCCAGTTAAAGGCCGGATATCGGGTATGTTTGGTAATCAGCGGATCTACAACGGATCCCCTGGCAGCTATCACAGCGGCACGGACATCGCGGCGCCGACAGGGACCTATTATGTCGCTCCTGCGGATGGAGTGGTTACACTGGCTGCGGCCAGCCCCTTCTCCTTGGAAGGAAATCTTTTGATGATCGACCATGGCATGGGACTGAACAGCGCATTTCTGCACAGTTCGAAAATATTGGTCAAGAAAGGGCAGCACGTGAAGCGCGGCGAGCCGATTGGCCGTGTCGGCTCAACCGGCAGCGCGACCGGGCCTCATCTGCATTGGTCGATGAAATGGAACAAGGCGCGAATCGATCCCATTCTGCTGACAGGACCCATGCAATAGTTGTTGATGTCTGGCCGGGGCTAATTGACGACCCTTTTGACCTTGAAGCCACGGCCGTCGTTGACCTTGGCCAGGAAGCTTCCCAACGAGCCACGCTTAATGACAATGCTATCACCTGTTTTAGGGCGTCGCATCGTGCTGCGGGCCGGCTCCGTCTGTTGCCATACCGCTCCATCTTCTAGGCGGATCAACCATTTGCCGCTCCGAATCGTTCGAGCAGACTTGATAACGCCTTCGACTTGCTCGATCTGCGCGCCTTCGTCGCCGTCACCGTCGAAGAGTTTGATTCTCGGTAATGTCAGTCCAAACAGACCGCGTCGGGCTTCTCGAACCTGTTCTCTGTCGGCAATGACGACCTTATTGGTTGCTTGGGCTGTTTCCAAGGCCGCGACCTTTTCATCATAACAAGCCAGCCGGGCCATAGACTCTGCCACATCCTTGCAGGCCACCAGGTCAGTATAGATTGTCGGCGGCGCGGTTAGCGCAGCTTTTTTGTCAGTTTCCTGCGCATCTGCAGGGGACGATAGGGTGAGGGAGGCGGCAGCGGCGGCCGAAAGTAAGCCCGCGATATGCAAATTAGAATGTGCCATTTGTATTTTTCCTGTCATCCATTTCCAAGTTCCTTTGGGCATAATCAATCGCGTCATCAGAGGCAATTCATTGTTGGTCCGGTGCTGATGGGTTGCTTGTCGTCAAACAGTGCAATGTAAAAAGATGTTGATTGGTTCCGATTTTGGCGGTTTCGAGACTGTGACAAAATAGTTACAATCTGTACAAAATCCGCCCTTTTGGCTGAACAGAAGCTTTACAGCTAAGGAGCCTTGTTGCAATTGGCGTCCAACTCGGTGGTCGAATCCGTGCGTTTGGGGCGTGCAGATGGCCATCGATCAACAACCGGGGATAGGTCATATTGGCCTACCTCTCCAGAATAAGGGACTGGATTACATGAGAAAATATTCAAACCTAAAGGCATCTGTTGCACCAATGGTGCTCGGACTCGCTATGGTTTCTACTCCTGTGCTCGCACAGGATCAGGACGTACAAGACGCAGACGCAGCTGACGAAAGCGTTATCGTTGTTACGGGTTCGCGCATTAGCAACCCTAACCTTGAGCTTTCCAGCCCAGTTGGTGTTGTCACTTCTGAAGAACTAGAGCTTCGCCAGACCAACACCGCTGAGCAGTTCCTTCGCGAACTTCCATCGGCTATTCCTTCAACCGGTTCTGCAGTGAACAACGGTAACGGCGGTTCTTCCTTCGTTAACCTTCGCGGCATCGGCTCTCAGCGTAACCTGGTTCTGCTTGACGGACGTCGCTTCGTTCCTGCTGACACAACCGGTCGTGTCGATCTTAACAGCATCCCACTCGCGGTCATCGAGCGTACCGACGTTCTGACCGGCGGCGCAACCACCACTTATGGTGCGGACGCTATTTCTGGTGTTGTTAACTTTGTTACCAAGCGTGACTTTGCTGGCGTTGAACTCAATGTCGGTAGCCAGATCACAGAGCAAGGCGACGGAAACGTATTCCGTACCGACCTGACCATTGGTGCCAACTTTGACGATGGACGCGGTAACGTTGTTCTGAGTGTTGGTTATCAGGATCAAGATCCTATCTTCCAGGGCGATCGTTCTTTCGGTGAATTTAACGTAAGCTCCTTCAGCGGAAATGCTGGTGGTTCTTCGAACGCTATCCCAGCCGTTATCGTTGGCCCAATCCCAGGTGGCTTCGGTCAGATTTCGCCAGACGGAACAGTTGTTCAGAGCGGCGTTTTTGATCGTCCGTTCAACTTCAACCCGTTCAACATTTTCTTGACCCCATTTGAGCGTTTCAACATCTACAGCTCGGGCCGTTATGAAATTAACGAAAATGTCGAATTGTTCTCGCAGGCTGTATTCTCGAAGCAGACCGTTAACACGATCATTGCTCCGGGTGGTTCGTTCTTCAACAACTATGACATCAACCTGAACAACCCAACCATTCCGATTGGCATTGCTAATCAGTTCTGTGCGGGTCTTGGTTTGACAGCTGCAGCTTGTACCGCTGGTATCAACACGCCATTCGGCCCAACCTTGGCTGATGGTTCGGTGAACCCTGACTTTGTGAACGTAAACACACAGGTTCGTCGTCGGACAATCGAAGCTGGTACGCGTCAATCTGCGTTTACCTCTACATTGTTCAACATCGTAGTTGGCGCACGTGGCGCGATCACCGACAACATCAGCTATGAAGTGTCGGGAACCTATGGCGAAAGCGAACGCATCCAGACCCAGACCGGTTTTGCGCGTCGTTCACGTCTTGATGATTCGCTTCAGGCTCTTCCAAACGGAACCTGTATTTCTGGAAATGCTGGTTGTGCTCCAATCAACCTTTTCGGTCTTGAAGGTAACCTTGGTACGCAGGATGCTATCGATTATGTGTTCAACCTCACACAGCAGGTTATCACCAGAACTTCGATCGCGACTGTAAACGGCACCGTAGTGGGCGACTTGGGCTTCGGCTTCTCGGAAACCCCAATTCAGTTCGCTGTTGGTGGTGAATATCGTAGCTTCGAGGCAACTCGGAACTCTGACTCCGCTTCGCAAACGCCAGGCGCTGTTGTTGGTGCCGGTGGTGCCGCTCCGGACATTGCCGGTTCGTACGACGTCTATGACGCATTTGGCGAACTTAGCATTCCGATTTTCGAAGGTGAATCTTTCGCAGAAAGCTTGACCCTTGATCTTGGTGCTCGTTATTCGGATTACTCGACTGCTGGTACCAAGTTTACTTGGAAAGCTGGCGGTACCTGGGAAGTCATTCCTGGTCTGACCTTCCGTGGTAACTATCAGCGCTCTTCACGCGCACCGAACATCGGTGAGCTGTTTGCGCCGGTTTCTACGGGCCTCAGCAACCTTGCGAATGACCCTTGTCAGGGCGCTGCTCCGGTTGGAAATGCTACCTTGGCTGCTGTTTGTATAGCTCAGGGTGCTCCTGCAGGTGTTGTCAATGCTGGTACAATTCTTCCACCGGCAGCTGGCCAGATTAACATCACCACCGGTGGTAATCCAAATCTGAGCACAGAGCAGGCAAACACATGGACAATTGGTACGGCTTTCCAGCCTGACGCAATTCCAGGCCTGTCGGTAACGGTTGACTATTGGAACATTAAAGTAACCGGCGCAGTATCTTCACCAACTGTTGGTGATGCGATTGCGGCTTGTTTCGACAATGCCAATGTTGCCAACCCGTTCTGTAGTTCGCAGTTCATCTCGCGTAACCCATCAACCGGTGGCTTGGACGGAGATCCTTCGAATACTAAGGGTCTTATCCTGCAACAGAGCAACCTTGGTACAATCTCAACCGATGGTGTTGATGTAAGTGTTCGTTACAACACCGACATCACCGACAACATCGGCTTGGCAATGTCCTTCGACGGTACCTGGACGAACAAGAACTTGTTCCAGGCATCATCAACTGCTCTTAACCGCGAATGCGTAGGCTTCTACTCGGTCAACTGTAATCCACAGTCCGAATTTGCCTTCTCTCAGCGTACGTCTGTGACGATTGATGAAGATTACACAATCTCTCTTCGCTGGCGTTATCTGAGTGGTGTTGAGCAAGAGCCACAGGACATTCTTGACAATGGTCAAGCGTTCATCGGTAACTCACCATTGTTCGGCGACGTCGACTTCACGCAGATCCCGGCGGAAAGCTATTTTGATCTTTCCTTCCAGTGGGACGTTAACGAGAATGTTCTGTTCACGCTTACCGCGCAGAACATCTTGGACAACCAGCCAACGGTTGTTGGTTCGAACATCGGTTCGACAGCGTTCAACTCCGGTAACATCTACCCATCATCATATGATGCACAGGGTCGTCGTTATGGCGCGAGCGTTAAGTTCAAATTCTAATCGCTTCTACAGTGATTGAAAAAGAGGGCGGGCCATTTGGTCCGCCCTTTTTTGTTGTCTCATTGAAATTTCACGACTGTCATGCTATCGTTTCTGCAGCAGAATCATCAAATTCAATGCATGTTCGACCTGGCAAAGGACTCGATATTTAGCCGGACCAATAAATAGTGGGTAACGTCTATGAAGTTAGCAAGGCATAGCGTGATTGCAGGAGCAATCGTCATTGCTGCATTGGCTGTTTCGCCGGCAGCGGCTTCTGACGAAGATAATGTTGAAGTTCAGGCGAAGAAGCCGAAGAAAATTTCGGACCGGCGTCATCCAGACTATGTCCGTTGTCGGTTAGAACCGATAATTGGTTCACTCACGCGAAAGCGTCGTGTATGTATGACCAATGCTGAGTGGGTCGATTATAGTCGCACTGGATCTCGAAACGCCAAGGAATTTGTCGATGACAACCAACCGGGCTTCATGATGCAATAACATAGGACTATTGAAAGATTCAGATTTCTGTGAATTTGTTAGCCAATAAAATACTGGAGTAGTTATGAAAATTCTTATTCAAACCTTGATTACGGGTGCATTCGCAGCAACCGCGTTGACGGTGCCTTCGGCATCAGCCGCTGTTGATAACAACGAAACCAAGACCGAGGCCAAAAAGCCTAAAAAAATTACGGATCGCCGGGATCCTAATTATGTCCGTTGTCGTTCTGAACGCGTTATTGGTTCTCTCACCAAAAAGAAACGCATTTGCATGACGAACGCAGAATGGGTTGTATACACGCGGACCGGTTCCAGGGATTCCAACCAGTTTGTGGAGGATATGCAGACTGGATTGAGCTCGAACAACTGACGGACTTTTGAGGCCGTTATTCGAACAGCCTGTATCCAATATCCATTTGGATATTTTGGCTATCGGCAACTGCCTTTGCCCATTGGGTGACCATGTCAATCTCTGCGCCGTGTAGCGCGGCCATTTCGGTCTGTTCTTCTTGCCGTGCCTTGGCATCGAATGTGCCGCCGCGCTTTGCCTGATCCAGTTTTGAATGGCTGTTGAAGGCAGGGCCATTCAGTGTTTCTGCGATTTTGTCATCATCCATATTCAGTCTGAAAAACCGATTGAGCGATTGGAGCGCTGTTCTCTGGTTTGACAGAAAGCTGTCACTGTCGAGCGTTGTAACGCGATCACTGCCAATGGTTTCAACGATCTTGGCAAAGGCGGCGTGCTGCGAAAGCCAGCCGATTGCCGCGACTTGGAGGTCGGTGAGCTGTAGCAACTGATCCTGAGAAAAACCGCCAATGGCATAGCCATCTTTCAAGGTTCCGATCAAAACGTCGCGCACCCAGATACGGCCCCACATTTCCTTTTTGACGATTGACTGCAGATAGGATTCCAACGGGGCGTATAACAATAAAGCCTTGGACTGTTGGCGCAATTGGAGCGCGGGAATTGCCAAGGGTGTGCAGATGTTCGATGGTTTGATGATGACGGACCGATCACCTTCCATCGGGCGGGCAAGAAGCTCGAGAGATTTATCGAGTACAGTTACCAATTTCTGTTTGTCGGCCCCACGTCGCCGCCAACCAATCATATCATTCAGAACCTGAGGCTCTTTCAATCCCATGGAAACGCCCGGAATGTCAAACGCGCGGGCCATCATCGTGGAGCAGCAATAAGCCGAGTGAAAAATGAAATGGATCGGCGACGTTTGCAGTGCCGTTGCTTCCAGATCTTTGCGGCTGATCAAGTCGAACCGGTCAACATCGGGCAAATGCTCATCGGTGATGAAGGTGCTATTGCGATGGACTTCCCGCGGCACATGGACGAAGCGAAATCCATCGGCAACCTCATCATAGCGATGCGCCAGATATGCGGCGTCGTTTATAATCTCAGCCTGTCTAGGGTCTACACTCATCCGTGCTATTTGCCTGTCGCAAGCCATTTGCGCAAGGTTAAGCTGCCTCGGTCGCCACGGGCTCCATCTTCAATGCACCGTCACCTTCGTCGATGCTGACCGTGCTATTATCCGGCACGTCACCCCGCAAGATAAGATCCGCCAAGGGGTCCTGAAGATATTTCTGGATGGCTCGCTTAAGCGGCCGTGCGCCGTAGACTGGATCATAGCCAACCCGGCCCAGCCAACGCCGTGCAGCATCGGTGAGGACAAGCTCAATCTTCCTGTCTTTGAGCAGTTTTTGCACCCGCAAAACCTGAATATCGACGATTGGAGCCATATGTTCTTCAGCAAGTCTATGGAACAGGATGATCTCGTCCAGACGGTTGAGGAATTCGGGACGGAAGTGCGCGCGGACGACTTCCATTACCTGCGGTTCGACATCCTTGACCTTTTGTCCGTCTTCGAGGTTCGCCATATATTGGCTGCCCAGATTGGATGTCAGGATTATCAACGTGTTTGAGAAGTCGACTTTCCGGCCCTGACCATCGGTCAAAATGCCGTCGTCCAGCACCTGCAAAAGCACGTTGAACACGTCGCCATGGGCTTTTTCAACTTCGTCGAACAGGATTACTTGATAAGGACGCCTGCGAACGGCTTCGGTCAATACACCGCCTTCATCATAGCCGACATAGCCCGGAGGGGCACCAATCAAGCGTGAGACGCTGTGCTTCTCCATATATTCCGACATGTCGATGCGAACCATCGCCTGATCATCATCAAACAGGAACCCCGCCAGCGCTTTGGTGAGCTCGGTCTTGCCAACACCTGTGGGGCCGAGGAAGAGGAAACTGCCCAAAGGCCGGCTCGGATCCTGCAAGCCTGCCCGGCTGCGGCGGACTGCCGCAGACACGGCGCCTATCGCATCGGTCTGACCAATGACGCGCTTGCCAATCAACTCTTCCATTGCCAGCAGCTTTTCGCGCTCGCCTTCCAACATTTTGTCGACCGGAATGCCGGTCCATTTGGAAACGACGGCAGCAATATCTTCGGAGGTAACCTCTTCGCGCAACATCGCGCCTTCTGTGGCTCCGGCGGCTTCCTCGAGCGCCTTCTCGAGATTGGGGATCGTACCGTAGCTTAGCTCCCCAGCCTTGGCGAGATCGCCTGCGCGTTCGGCCTGTTCAAGCTCTAAGCGGGCATGGTCCAATTGTTCTTTTAGCTGGGACTCTGCGTTGATCTTGTCCTTCTCGCCCTGCCACCGCGTTGTCAGTTCCGCAGATTGCTGCTCGAGTTCGGCCAGTTCCTTTTTGAGCGTTTCAAGACGGCCTTTTGAAGCATCGTCACTCTCCTTAGAGAGCGCTTCCCGCTCGATTTTGAACTGGATGATCCGTCGGTCGAGGGATTCAATCTCTTCCGGTTTGGACTCGACTTCCATACGGATGCGAGACGCGGCTTCATCCATCAGATCAATGGCTTTGTCCGGCAGGAATCGGTCGGAAATATAGCGGTTTGATAGGGTGGCTGAACTCACAAGCGCGCCATCGGTAATCCGTACACCATGGTGCAGTTCATATTTTTCTTTCAGCCCGCGGAGGATAGAAATCGTGTCCTCGACGGTTGGTTCACCAATGAACACAGGCTGGAACCGACGCTGTAATGCGGCATCTTTTTCTACATATTTCTGATATTCGTTGAGCGTTGTCGCGCCGATACAATGGAGCTCGCCGCGTGCCAATGCTGGCTTCAAGAGGTTGGACGCGTCCATCGACCCTTCCGAAGCACCTGCACCAACCAATGTGTGCATCTCGTCAATGAACAGGATGATTTCGCCATCGGCGCCGCGAACTTCATCGAGTACGCTTTTAAGGCGCTCTTCAAACTCGCCACGATATTTCGCGCCGGCGATAAGAGAGCCCATGTCGAGTGACATCAACCGACGATCCTTGAGACTGTCAGGCACATCGCCATTGGCAATACGCAGAGCCATGCCTTCCGCAATGGCGGTTTTACCGACGCCGGGCTCCCCGATCAGGACTGGATTGTTCTTGGTCCGGCGGGCCAATATCTGGATGGTGCGACGAATTTCTTCATCGCGGCCAATGACCGGGTCGAGTTTACCATCGCGCGCAGATTGCGTAAGGTCGGTGGTGTATTTTTCCATCGCTTCATAGGCATCTTCGGCCGATGCCGTGTCGGCGGACCGGCCGCCGCGCAAATCGTTGATTGCGGTGTTCAGGGCCTCTGCTGTCACATTGGCAGATTGAAGCGCTTTGCCGGCTGCGGTGTCCTTGGATAAGACCAGGGCGAGCAACAATCGTTCGACGGTGACATAGCTGTCTCCCGCTTTGTCCGCGATCTGCTCTGCCTGATCTAGAGCGCGAACGGCATCATTGTTCAGGCCGGGTGTCTGCTGCGCGCCGCCTCCGGACACTGCTGGAATTTTGGCGAGGACTGCATCAATTTCTTTATGCGCTTTCTTGGCGTCGCCGCCCGCCTTGGTAATCAACCCCGCAGCCATGCCCTCGTCGTCTTCGAGCAATGCCTTGGCGATATGCGCAGCGGTGATTTGCTGATGGCTCATCCGGATTGCTACGGTTTGAGCAGATTGCAAAAACCCTTTGGCACGGTCGGTGAATTTCTCAAGGTTCATCGGTTCATCCTGTTCAATCTTGGTCTCTTATCATAAATATGGTGTTGTAGTCGTGCAACACAACCACATTGATGCCTTTTTCCATCGAATTTATATGGTAAGCCCTCATCAGAGAAAAGTTTGTGCAGCCTATTAGGCTGTCGGAGAAGGAAAAATACGTGAAAACACTTAAGCGTACCGGCGTTGGATTGCTCATTGTCATCTTGCTTGCGGCTATTGGTCTCGCTCTATGGGAACCGTTGAGCATTGACGAAGCTGCTTCACCACCAGAAGCCACCTATGAAGCCCGGATTGTCCGCGATGATTTTGGCGTCCCACATATTTTCGGTAAGACCGACGCGGATGTCGCTTATGGTGTTGCTTATGCCCATTCGGAGGATGATTTCTCTACGCTGCAGGAAGTCACCGCAATGACGCGTGGCCGTATGGCTACGCTCAATGGCGCGGAAAGCGCGCCCATCGACTATATAGCGGCCCTGCTCGATGTGCGCGGCACCGTGACGCGCAAATATGATGATCTGCCGCCAGATGTCCGGGCGGTTCTTGATGGCTATGCATCCGGACTGAATGCTTATGCCAACGAGCATCCCGAAGAAGTCGAACTGGCCAAACTGTTTCCTGTAAACGGACCGGATATCGCTGCCGGATTTGTTTTGCGTTCGCCCTTTTTCTTCGGGCTCAACAACCCGATTCAAGCACTGGTCGAAAACAAGGATTTGCCCCGTGAGGGCGGCCCACCCTTGGTCGACGAACCCACCAAAAAATCCGTCCACCCCCTAAGCCCGGACAAGATGGTCGATGATAAGCAGATCACGCCTGTGGGCCCAGATCCAGATGAAAACGGTTCCAATGCATATGCTGTTGCACCGGAGCGCTCACCCGAGGGCAAGACTCGGCTGATTTCCAACTCGCACCAGCCATTGCGTGGCAATGTTGCCTGGTATGAGCTGGTTGTGCACAGCGAAGAGGGATGGGATTTTGCCGGTGCCAATTTCCCGGGATCACCGTTCCCGTTCCTGGGACATAATAAATATCTTGGCTGGACCAACACCGTGAACCGGCCGGATCTGATTGATGTCTACAAACTTACGCTTAACGAGAAGAAAGATGCATATCGTTTTGATGGCGAGTGGAAGCCACTCGAAAAGAAACGCGTCTGGCTGAAGATTAAATATGGTCCGTTCGTTATTCCTTATCCGCAGGTAGCCTATCGCTCTATCCATGGTCCGGTGATCATGAACGACAGCGGCGCTTATGCCGTCCGTTATGCCGGTATCGACCAGCTCGATATGCTGACCCAATATTATCGGATCAACAAAGCGAGCAATTTTGATGAATGGCAGGCCGCAATGGCCGGGCAGGGCGTTCCGGCCACCAATTTCATCTATGCTGATGCCGAAGGTAATATCGGGCTCTATTATAATGCGATGTTCCCGGATCGCCCGGAAGGCTATGACTGGCGTACGGTGTTGCCCGGCGACAGTTCCAAAGCATTGTGGCAAAAAACGTTGCCGTTCACGCGGGTTCCGGCACTGGTCAATCCAGCCTCGGGCTATGTTATGAACGCCAACAACACGCCCTATATTGCGGCGGGACCGGGAGATGAACTCAACGCTGACAATTTCTCGGCGCTGTTGGGAGTCGAAGGTGACCAGACCAATCGATCACGCCGTTCTATTGCCTTGCTGGAGAAGGCCAATGCCGACGGCAAGTTGACCGACGAGGAATTGTGGAACATCAAATATGACACCGGCTATGAAAAGGCGGGCTATGCGAAGGACTGGCTCGACAAGATTGCCGAACTGGACCTGAAGGACAGCGAAAAGCTCAGCAAAGCACAAGCACTGCTGGCGCAGTGGGACTGGAATTTGGATGGCAAGGGGTCGGCCGATGCGCTGGCTCTCATGGCCCTCCGTCCGGCCAACAAGGCTCATTACAATCGTGGAACCATTCCTGATCCACGACAGATATTGGAAGAAACGGTTGATCATCTGACGCAATATTTCGGAAAGATCGATCCTCCGATGATGGAGGTCTTGCGCATGCGGCAAGGTACGGTCGACCTGCCTGTTGATGGCGGGAATGATACGATCCGCGCATCGACACTCTGGGATGTGGAAGAGGATGGCCGGCTGTCTGTGCGCCACGGTGATAGCTATATCATGTTCATTGAATGGGCAAAGGATGGCCAAGTGCAATCCCGATCGATCCAGCCCTTTGGTGCCGCGACCACACGACCGGAATCTCCGCATTATACCGACCAGATGCAATTGTTTGTGGACAAGAAACTGAAATCTGTGTGGTTCGATCCAGCAGACCTTGAGAAGCACAAGACCAGTGACAAGATTGTCGGGACGGCCATCCAATAACGCCAACCGATCAATATCCCGAAAAGCAGAAAGGCCGGACAATCATGTCCGGCCTTTCTTGTTTCATGGGTGCGTGGTTTTAGCGCTGTGGCTTGTAACCTGCATTGGCCATTTCATTGCGACCAACCACCATATGGTGGACTTCGTCCGGACCGTCGGCGAGACGCAAAGTTCTCTGGTTGGCATACATGCGGGATAGCGGCGTCCATTGGGATACACCGGCAGCGCCGTGGATCTGGATGGCTTCATCGATAATCCGGCAGGTGATCTCAGGCACATAGGCTTTGACCATAGAAACCCAAACGCGAGCCTGTTTGTTGCCCATGACATCCATGGCTTTGGCAGCTTTGAGGACCATCAGGCGCATCGCTTCAATGTCGATCCGCGCACGAGATATAACTTCAAGATTTTTGCCGAGCAATGCCAAGGGTTGGCCAAAAGCTTCCCGGCTTCCGCCGCGATGAATCATCAAGTCCAAAGCTCTTTCTGCAACGCCAACACTGCGCATGCAGTGGTGGATCCTTCCGGGGCCCAGACGAAGCTGAGAAATTTCGAAGCCCCGGCCTTCACCCAAAAGGATGTTCTCTTCCGGCACCCGTACATTGTTGAATTTGATGTGCATATGACCATGCGGCGCATCGTCATCACCAAAGACATGCATCGGTCCGACGATTTCGACGCCTGGTGTATCGATGGGAACCAATATCTGTGACTGTTGTGAGTGTGATGGACCATCCGGGTTGGTTCTGACCATCGTAATCATGACCTTGCAACGCGGGTCGCCCGCACCGGAGATATAGAATTTCTCTCCGTTTATCACCCATTCGCCTTTTTCCAGGACGGCTTCTGTCCGAATGTTGCGAGCATCCGAAGAAGGATGGCCAGGCTCAGTCATGGCGAATGCAGAGCGGATTTTGCCTTCAAGCAGCGGAACGAGCCATTCTTGCTTCTGCGCGGTTGTGCCGACGCGTTCGAGCACTTCCATATTACCGGTGTCGGGTGCGCTACAATTCATACATTCTGATGCCAGTGGGTTTTGGCCCAGGATTCCAGCGATAAACGCATAGTCCAGGTTTTTCAGCCCTTCACCTGATTCCGCATCCGGCAGAAAAAAGTTCCAAAGCCCTTGTTCGCGCGCTTTGTTTTTCACGCCTTCCAGCAATTCCAATTGTCCAGGAACATAGCTCCAGCGGTCTTGGCGACCTTCTCCCATGGAAAAATATTGCTCAGTGATGGGGTCTACTTCCTCGGCAACAAATCGCTTTACCCGGTCATAAAGAAGCCGGCCGGCGTCGGACATTCTTAGGTCATTCATTTCTGAGTCATTGGGATCATGGGTCATTGTTGTTCCTTTTCTGGGCTGTTGAGACGGTCACATCCGATAGCAGAGTGACACAATTACGAGTCGTCAAATTAGTTCATTGTCAAACTATATCACAATGGCATAAGATGGCAATATCACAATAAATTCCCAGAAATACGATGAACATACCTTGCTGGATCTAATTCCAAGATCAATTATAATTCAAGAGTGAACTTATAATTGGTTCACAAACTACCAAAAATCCACTATTGATGAGAAATGTCGGCAAAAAACCTCAGATTTTATTCGCGGCTGCAAATTGCCGCGCACGCGCTCAAAAAAAGTTCGGATCGCCGGATGCTGGAGGTGGCCGGCGTCACAACGGCGCAAATGTCCGCCTTAGCCATTATCGCATCGGAAGAAGCGACAACGCAGACTCGATTGGCAAAAGAGCTCGGTCTTAATGATTCTGCGATTACCGCAATGATGCGCCGGCTTATCGACCTCAATTTGGTGGAACGGGTGCGAGATGACAATGATGGCCGGGCATGGTTGCTGAAGCTGACCAGCTTTGGCGACGAAGCCGCTAGAAAAGCCGCGTCGATCACGGATCAAACCAGTTCTAAAGTTGATGAGATGCTTGGCGAAAAAACAATTGCCACGGTTGTCGCGGCGATGGAGCTGATCATCAATGATTTGGATTGACGGCCAGACTTTGTACCTGTGAACCTGGAGTGCTGGTTCTGCTAAGGTGCTAAAACCGTATCGACGGCTTCATTTGCCAACTCCGGATAATCGGTAATATAATGCAATCCCCGACTTTCCTTGCGCGCCAGGGCTGATTTTACGATCAGATCCGCTACTTCGATCAAATTGCGCAACTCGATCAAGTCTTGGGTCACACGGAAATTTCCGTAATATTCCTCCACTTCGCCACGCAATAAGTTGATGCGATTCTGGGCGCGTTCGAGGCGTTTTGTGGTGCGGACGATGCCGACATAATTCCACATGAATCGCCGGATTTCGGTCCAGGTCTGTTTGATAACCACTTCTTCGTCGCTGTTGGTGACGCGGCTTTCGTCCCAAGGGCGGATCGGTGGCGGGGCAGGGAGGTCATCCCAATGTGCCTGTATGTCCCGCGCCGCCGCGTCGCCGAATACAAAACATTCGAGCAAGCTATTCGATGCGAGGCGGTTCGCGCCATGCAAGCCACTTTCGCTGGCTTCGCCCG
Source organism: Parasphingorhabdus sp. (assembly GCF_039982395.1). Lineage (GTDB taxonomy): Bacteria > Pseudomonadota > Alphaproteobacteria > Sphingomonadales > Sphingomonadaceae > Parasphingorhabdus. Next base: position 499,740 of record NZ_JBDWYO010000003.1, on the reverse strand, counting down.
CAGCATAAAGGCCCGGCAAGTCTGTGCGACCGGCCAGATCGATCAATATCCCGCCACAGGTATAATGCTGCGCCGGCACGACCGGGATCGGTCCGGTCGTCATATCGATGCCCAGTCCGATCAGCTTGTCATAGATGTTCGGAAAATGGCCTTTCACGAATTCTGGATCGCGGTGGGAGATGTCGAGATGGACATAGTCCAGGCCGAGCCGTTTGATCTCGTGATCATTGGCACGCGCCACGATGTCACGTGGGGCCAGTTCCATCCGCTCGGGATCAAAGCGCTGCATATAGCGTTCGCCCGCTTCGTCGTCTGCATCATCCGGCAACTTCAGATGTCCACCTTCGCCGCGAACGGCTTCGGTGACCAAAAAGTTTTTGACCTCGAGATTGTAGAGGCAGGTCGGATGGAACTGCATCATCTCCATATTGGAAACCCGCGCGCCGGCGCGCCACGCCATGGCAATGCCATCGCCGGTTGCCCCGCGCGGTGCGGTCGAGAATAAATAGGTGCGTCCCGCGCCGCCGCTGGCCATGATGGTCGCGCGCGATGTGAGAGTTTCGACATGACCGCTTTCATTGTCGAGCGCATAAACGCCCCAGACATTTTTAGCGCCGGTCGGTGTTTCTGCATGGCGATCGACGATCAGGTCAATCGCAACCATATGGGGGCGCAGCGTAATATTGGGGTGAGCCGCGGCCGTGTTTTGCAACGCCTCCTGCACCGCCCAGCCGGTTGCGTCATCGACATGGACGATCCGCCGGTGGCTGTGCCCACCTTCGCGGGTCAAGTGAAGCGCTTCCTCTTCTTCATTAAATGGCACACCCATATCGACGAGACGCTCGATCGCAGCTGGTGCATTTTCAACGACAAATTCTACGGTTTCACGGCGGTTCAGGCCTGCGCCTGCGCCCATCGTGTCGTTGATATGATTCTCAAATGTATCTCCGGCGTCAAGCACGGCTGCAATGCCGCCTTGGGCCCAGGCTGTCGAGCCGGAGGTCAGTTCACCTTTGGCAAGAACCAGCACTTTGTGGGTTCGGGCCAAAGTGATCGCGGCGCTCAGTCCCGCTGCACCGGAACCGATAATGATGACGTCGTGGGTCACGCTGCTCTGTCGCGGGTGAGGTTGAGGAACACATCCTCCAGATCCGCCTCTCTTGTAGTGACATCAACGATGGCGAAGCCACATTCTTGCACGGCAGCCATCACGCCGCCGGCATTGGTTCTATCTTTATTATAGGTGACCGCCACCGTCCGCGGACCGATAAATTCTGCTTTGTCGAAAAGCTCATTGGTAAAGGATGCGGCATCATTCGCTTCGCTTATGTCCCGGTCCAACGTCAATTCGACTAGTTTTTCGCGGGCCATGTCGACCAGCTCTGGAGTCGGTTTGTTGGCAATCAATTTGCCGTGATTGATAATCGCAATGCGTTCGCACAGATTCTCTGCTTCTTCGAGATAATGGGTCGTCAGGACAATTGTCACGCCCAGGTTGTTGAGTTCCTGTACATATTCCCAAAGCTGCTGCCGTAGATCGATGTCTACACCGGCAGTCGGTTCGTCTAGCACGAGTATCGGCGGCGAATGAACCATGGCCTTGGCAACCAGCAGCCGTCGTTTCATACCGCCCGACAAAGTGCGAGCGTAGGCATTGGCTTTGTCCCCGAGATGGACGGCTTCTAACAATTCCATCGTGCGGCGATTGGCTTTCCCGACGCCATAAAGCCCAGCTTGTACTTCCAGTGATTCAAAGGGCGTGAAAAAGGGATCAAAGATAATCTCTTGCGGTACGATTCCGATCGATGCCTTTGCATTGCGCGGGCTATCATCGATGTCAAAGCCCCAAATGCTTGCGCTGCCTCCGGTCTTGCGAACCATCCCGGACAAAATGTTGATGAGCGTTGATTTGCCGGCACCATTGGGGCCCAGAAGGCCAAAAATCGAACCGCGGGGCACTTCAAAACTGACGTCGTCGAGTGCCTGTTTGCCGCCGGTGTATGTTTTCGACAGATTCGTAATCGAGATTGCTGCATTGGTCATGGGCTGCGCATAAACATCTTGGCGAGGACAATCAAAGGCTTTGCTGCATATCGTTTCGATAGACCCTAATGTCAGGTTAACCCTTCTGATAAGTCTAAATTTGTCATGTTCCCCTTAGCTGCGGCAAAATGACCATTATCGGAAACCAGAACCACATGCGCAGAGCGATGCTTGTCACAGCATTACCGCTTGCGGCGCTGTGTTCGGCTGGTCCGCTAGCGGCGGCTTCAAATTCTTCTGACAGCAAAGTATCGGTGCGCAAGTCGGTGACCCTGAGTAAGACGTCTGACTTGATGTTTGGTGATTTTGCAGCAGGCACCACCAGAAGCATTTTTCGCCTCAATCCGCGAACGGGTGCACTGGTTCAGCGAAGCGGCGATGCGGTATCGTTGGGTGGTACACAGTCTCTCGCGTCTTTTGATGTGACCGGAACAGCGCGCCTTCGGGTCCAGATTTCGACCGGACAGAATAGGATATTCATCGTGCGGGATGGCGGAGCTGAGAGGATGCGCATAAATCGCTTCCGCTTTGACCGTCGCCGGAAAAGATTGAATGCAGCGGGCGAACGAACCTTCAATATCGGCGGACAATTGCGCATTGGCGCGAACCAGAGAGCCGGTGTCTATCGCGGTTCCTTTGAAGTGTCGGTTGATTATTTCTGACTGCTTCTGGCGGGGCTGCGGCTGATCCGATAATATGGTAAACCAGCGGTTAACCCTCAAATTCAAGAATATTTAGCAGTTTGGGCGTTATAGATCCTGCTGTGGGAAAAGAGACATCTTCAGTTCTGACCGGATGGTCAGGGATAAAGTGCGCGCTATTGATGCCGTTCTGTCTTGCTATGTTCGCGCCATCCACGGCTGCGGAGGCGGCCAGTCGCAACGGCCAGACTCGAACAACAGTCAGTCAAGCGGTGAGCATCACCAAAAATGCAGACTTGCACTTTGGGGATTTTGCCGCCGGAACCAGCCAGAGTCGTTTCCGGTTAAACCCTGCAAATGACACGGTCACTCAATTGAGTGGTAACGCTGTTCCTTTGGGCGGAAGCCAGACAGCTGCATCTTTCACTGCATTTGGTACACCGCTCTATAGAGTTCGGATGACGGTTAATCAGAATCGGATCGACTTGACCCGAGTGGGTGGCACCGAAACCATGCGGGTCGATCAATTCCGTTTGGATGGCGGCAATGGAACGCGCAACCGAACGCTCAGCGCAAGTGGATCCGTCGAATATAAAGTCGGGGGAAGGCTCACCATAAACGCTGGCCAAGCGGGCGGTGCCTATGCGGGAACGTTCAACGTCAACATCGATTATCAATGAAGAGAATGATCACTTTCAATAGATTACCCCGAAATTAACCAAGCGGGTAAAGGCAATATTACAACGTTTGATCTAGAGAAGTGATCAACCAAATTAGGGTAGATTTTGTGAAGACCAGAGACCAGATTTTACCGCGCCTGATCGGCGGCCTGTTTTTTGTGCTTGTCGCGTTGACGAGTGCACCGGCTGTCTTTGCCCAAACCGCAGCCGCTGATTCCAGCGCGATCACAATCGGCCCGCTTTCCGTAGTGAAAACCGCTGACCTTCAATATGGGAATATCATTGCCGGACCGACCAACGGCACAGTATTCATTGATACCCGAAACGGCAATGTAACCGCAGCCGGCGGCGCGACGCTTGCTGGCGGGGCAGTAAATCGGGCCAATTTCATTATCTATGGCGGACCAAACCAGATCGTCGAGATATCGATCCCCGGAGCGCTATGGGTAAACCATGCAAATGGTACGGACCGCATGCGGATCGATCAGTTGGCGATTGGCAACGGCAACCGGAATTTCAGCACTTTTGTGCGCGGCTTGCTCGGTACGCTTGGCATTTACAATCTGACCGTTGGCGGACGATTGCGTGTCAACGGCAGCCAACAGGAAGGCGCTTATACTGGCTCCTTCGTGATGACGGTCGATTATCTCTAATATTGGGTTGTTAAGGGTCGCGTGGGAAAATATTGCGCGACCGCACATCTGTTGCTAATTCAGCCGCATGATCGAATCTCCCGAAATAGTTAAAACCTCCAAAAAGCGCGTGTCCTGTGATGGCGCGACCGATATTCCGGGTGGTGCCGCGCTGGGTCATCCGCGTGTCTGGCTGGAAATCGATGAAAAAGGCTATGTCGAATGCGGTTATTGCGACCGGCGATTCGTTCTGGCCGGCGGACCGGCAGACATATCTCCGGTACAGTCCCAAGAATAATCCGACATAAGGGGTGCAAGCCACCCGATATATTTCTATATAGGCGGGATGATAGATAATCTTGACCCCCGCTCGTTTCTGTATCGCCCTGATGGCTTAGACCCGGATAAAGCCAAAGCGCTGGTTTCCCAAAGTCTCTCCGCTTGCGATGATGGCGAACTTTATTTGCAATATAGTGCCGTCGAGAGCTTTGGCTTTGACGATGGTCGCTTGAAGACAGCCGATTACAGCACCGATAGCGGCTTTGGCCTGCGCGGTGTCTCGGGCGAGATGACCGGTTTTTCCCATAGCAATGAAATCAGCGAGGCGGCTATTCGTCGTGCGGCGCAAACCTTGCAATTGTTGGACCCGGCCAAAGGAGAAAAAGCCGCGCCACCCCGAGGCAGCAATCGTCACCTTTATGGCGAAGCCAATCCATTGGAAGCGATTCCGTTCGCGCAAAAAGTCGCACTTTGCCAACAGATTGATACCGCGGCGCGCGCCCGAGATCCCCGTGTTTCGCAAGTGTCTGTCGGCCTGTCCGGCAGTTGGAGCGTGATTGAAGTTGTTCGTCCCGATGGTTTCGTTGCCACCGACGTGCGGCCGCTGGTGCGGCTCAATGTTTCGATTGTCGCCGAACAAAATGGCCGTCGTGAAAGCGGCAGTTTCGGTATGGGCGGGCGTTACCTCTATGATCAACTGTTTGAAGAGGCGCGTTGGGATCGGGCAATTGATGAAGCTTTGGCGCAAGCCCTGGTCAATCTCGAAAGCGTCGATGCGCCTGCGGGTGAACAGACTGTATTGCTTGGCCCCGGCTGGCCCGGCATCATATTGCACGAAGCCATTGGTCATGGTCTCGAAGGCGACTTCAACCGCAAGGGCACGAGCGCCTTTTCTGGAAAAATCGGCCAGCGCGTTGCTGCTCCCGGTGTCACTGTGGTTGACGATGGCTCGATCAAGGAACGGCGTGGCTCACTAAGCATTGATGACGAAGGCACGCCGACACAGGAAAATGTCCTGATCGAAGACGGCATATTGAAATGTTATATGCAGGATCGGCTGAACGCCCGTTTGATGGGAGTGCCGGCCACCGGCAACGGGCGCCGCGAAAGCTATGCCCACGCGCCCATGCCGCGGATGACGAACACGTTCATGCGGGGCGGTAAGGACGATCCGGACGAGTTGATGAGCCGCGTCAAAAACGGTATTTACGCCAAGAGCTTTGGGGGAGGGCAGGTCGACATTGTGTCTGGCAAGTTCGTCTTTTCCTGCACCGAGGCGTATAAGATTGAAAATGGCAAGCTTGGTGCTCCGATCAAGGGGGCAACATTGATCGGTGACGGTCCAACCGCGCTGACCAAAGTGAGCGGCATCGGGAATGATATGGCGCTCGACGAAGGCATTGGCATGTGCGGCAAGGGTGGGCAGTCCGTGCCCGCTGGTGTCGGACAACCGACCTTGCTGGTGGAAGGATTGACCGTCGGAGGGACGGCTTGAGCTTTCCGCGCATTATGTTTCCGCCAAAGATCCGAGATTGGATCGGATATGTCTGCTTCTAAGAGAATAGGTTCATCCCGGTGAATTGGCCCGAAGAAATATTGTTATTTTGGTTTCGCGAGCTCAACCCGAAAGACTGGTGGATCAAGAGCGACGCGATGGACACGATTTGCGAAACCCGGTTTCTGGATCTGTGGGAACAGCAAAAATTGAAGACCGCTCCGGATTTTCTCACGTCTCCAGAGACCGCGATTGCGGCCATCATTCTCTTTGATCAGATGCCGCGGAATATGTTCCGGGACCATCCCAACGCGTTTACTACAGACTATCTGGCGCAGCAGATTGCTGAAAAGGCCGTTGATCTGGAAATAGATCAGCATTTGCCTGAGCAGCAACGGGCATTTCTCTATATGCCGTTTATGCATGCAGAGGATATTCGGCTGCAGGATAAGTCTGTTGCTTTGTTCGCCGCCTTGGGCAGCAATCAGAAATTTGCCAATGAACATCGGGATGTTATCGCAAAATTTGGCCGCTTTCCTCATCGCAATGCAGTTCTTGGGCGTCCGATGAAACCGGGAGAGCAGGCGGCAATAGACGATGGCGCGAGCTGGTAGTCTGATGCCGATCGCTGCCATAAAACAGACTTGGCGGGCGCTGCTGATATGGCCCGATAGCGGCCGTTGGAAAGCGGCCTTTGGCGTTGCGCTGCCAACGACAGCAATCATCGCATTATGTGGCTATCTGGGGGGATGGCTTCGTTTTGACCCCGTGATGGACCTCCAGTCAGCGCTGGTTGCGGCCATGATCCTGTTCTTCATTCCCGCCTTGGTCGAAGAACTGGTCTTTCGCGGCGTGCTGCTATCCTGGTTCGCGACATTCTCCCAGCGCTGGGGAAACTGGCTTTCTGCCATATTGTTCACGCTATGGCATCCGTTTCAGGCGCTGACCTTTGGGCCGCCATGGTCTGCAATCTTTCTGCAGCCTTCGTTTCTATTTGCTACCTTCCTATTGGGCATTGTATTGATCCATGTTCGTATTGTTTCGCAGTCACTATGGCCGGTGATCGTGATACATTGGATATTGGTGCTGCTGTGGAAATGGTTTTTCGGCGGTCCGTTTTACTGAACAGGAAACTGCCATGGCGGAATTTTTTAATGCGTTGAATGATGATCATATCGCCTTCATTGCCAAACAACCGATGTTCTTTGTCGCAACGGCGGCTGCAGACAGCCGGATCAATCTGTCGCCGAAAGGCTATGACGCGTTTCGGGTGCTTGGCCCCGACCGGGTTGCTTATCTGGATCTCGGTGGATCTGGCAATGAGACGCATGCCCATCTGATTGCGGATGGACGGATCACCATCATGTTTAACAATTTTGCCAATCCGGCGCTGATCATGCGACTTTATGGCACCGGAAAGCCGGTGCTGCCGCAGGATGCGGGCTGGGATGAATTGGCAGCGCATTTCGATATTTTGCCGGGTACGCGCCAGATTTTCGATATAACGCTCGATAATGTGCAGACGAGTTGTGGCTGGGGCGTGCCGCAGATGGAGATGAAAGCCGAGCGCGAGACGCTGGTTAAATATCATCGTCAGGCTGATCCGGAAGCCTGGGTGGAAAAAACAGCAGACCGGGTGAAAAGTATCGATGGTTTGCCGACACGCGCGACGGACCGTTATTTTGGCGGATAATCGGTCATGAGCCTAGTCGAATTGTCTCGACATATGCATGGTGTGGAAGCCGAGATTGTCCGCGGTCGCCTTGAATCGGCCGGAATCGGCGCTGTCTGCTTCGATAGCAATGTTAATATTGCTGAGGGCGCAGGGATTGCATTGCCTGCCAGAGTGATGGTGCTGGCCGAAGACTTGGCCGATGCGAAAGCCATATTGGCAGAGGATGTGTCTCTATGAGCGATATCGGGAAAATTTCACTTGCGCTTGGCGGCGGCGCGGGCCTCGGCTGGACGCATATTGGCGTGTTGAGAGCGATTGATGAATCACCGCTCGAAATAGCCGCAATCGCGGGCACATCTATGGGTGCGATCGTCGGTGCAAGCTATGCCGTTGGCAGGCTGGACTATATCGAAGACATGGCGCGCAACGTGAATTTCCGCAAGATGCTGCGGTTCATGGATCCGCATTTCAAGCGCGGCGCCGTTATGGGCGCGCGCAATATCGAAAAAGAGCTGGAGACCGAACTCGGTCATCTCAACTTCGAAGACCTGCCGTTTCCGGTCGCGGCCGTCGCGGCTGATCTGCGGACAGGGGATACGATTGTGATGAAGTCGGGCAAGCTGGTGCCAGCGATCCGCGCATCCATGTCCTTGCCGGGCATATTTAAGCCCGTGGAGCATGAAGGTCGCCTGCTCGTGGACGGAGGAGCGGCGTTGCCCGTTCCTGTTTCACCGGTGCGAGAGCTCGCCCCGGAAGCCCTCTGCCTGTCGGTCAACCTGCAGGATGATTTTATAAACCGTTCGATTGCAGCGGGCATTGCCGTCAACAATGGCAAAGAGCCCAATAGTCTAGCCATCGTCAAGGCATCGGTGGGTCTGTCGTTGCGGAATCTCGGCCGCTATTCGCTGGCATTGGACCCGCCAGATTTTTTAATGTCTCCACCGGTTGGCCATATTGATATCCAGAATTTCACCCGTGCTGACGAACTGATCGATATCGGCCGGCGTGAAGCCGAAAAAATCATCCCGGAAATCCTGGCAAAATTGTCCGACTGTGCTGCCTAAATTTTGTGCATCAGTGCTGCGATGCACAAAATTTACTCTTTCTTAAGCGGTTGAGATTCAAGAAATCCCTTTGAATCCATAGTATTACGATTCTGGCACGCGCTTTGCGAGGTCCCTATTGGTAACAACAATAGGGGGCGTAATGAAATTTATCATAGCCATAATCAAACCGTTCAAGCTTGACGATGTTCGGGAAGCTCTGACTGGCGTCGGCGTGACCGGCATGACCGTAACCGAAGTCAAAGGCTTTGGTCGGCAAAAAGGTCAGACCGAAGTCTATCGTGGTGCGGAATATACCACCAACATGGTTCCGAAACTCAAAATCGAAGTGGCTTGTGCCAGCGCTGTTGCTGCTCAAGCGGTTGAGGCGATTCAAGCCGCTGCCGGGACGGAATCGATAGGCGACGGCAAGATATTCACGCTCGCGCTGGAAGACGCTGTTCGGATTCGGACCGGCGAAACCGGCGACACAGCAATATAATCGGGGAAACAGATAATGAGAAAATTTTTAACGATTTCTGCAGGATTGGCGGTCACGGCTGTCGCTGCTCCTGCGCTGGCGCAGGAGGCAGCTGAAGTGGCTGACCCAAGCGCCAATACAGCCTATATACTCAACACGCTTCTGTTCCTGATCGGTGGATTTCTGGTCATGTGGATGGCGGCCGGATTTGCGATGCTGGAAGCCGGCCTCGTTCGGTCAAAAAATGTATCCATGCAGTGTCTGAAGAATATCGGCCTCTATTCGATCGCCGGTATCATGTTTTGGGCTATCGGCTATTCAATCGCTTATCCCGGATTTGAAGGCGGCTTTATCGGTATCGCCGATTTCCCTTATGCCATGCAAGGCGTCGGAGAAGCTGACGTGGGCACTGGTTATTCGGTTGCTTCTGACTGGTTCTTCCAAATGGTCTTTTGCGCGACGACCGCTTCGATTGTTTCTGGCACCGTCGCTGAGCGCGTGAAGGTCATCCCGTTTTTCATTTTCGTATTCGTGCTGACCGGATTTATCTATCCTGTCGTCGTAAGCTGGGAATGGGGCGCTGGCTGGCTCGATGCGATGGGCTTCAGTGATTTCGCCGGTTCAACATTGGTCCACTCGACTGGTGGCTGGGCAGCTCTCGCTGGTGCATTGATCATCGGACCTCGTCTCGGACGCTATGTTAATGGCAAGATCACGGTCATGCCGGGTTCGAGCATTCCCTTGGCAACCTTGGGTACGTTCATCCTGTGGCTCGGTTGGTTCGGTTTCAACGGCGCATCGCAGCTCGCAATGGGCACGATCAGCGACGTCAGCGATGTGTCTAAGATCTTTGTGAACACCAATATGGCTGCGGCTGGCGGTGTTGTCGTAGCGATCATCCTGACCCAAGTGATGTACAAGAAGATTGACGTTACCATGGCGTTGAACGGTGCATTGGCTGGTTTGGTTTCGATCACGGCAGAGCCACTCACTCCATCGGTACCGCAAGCTTTGCTTATCGGCGGTGTCGGCGGCGCGATTGTTGTCTTCGCCGTTCCATTGCTCGACAAGCTGAAGATTGATGACGTCGTTGGCGCCATTCCGGTTCACCTTATGGCCGGCATCTGGGGCACGTTGATCGTTCCTTTTTCCAACACCGAGGTGCCATTTGTTGCGCAGCTAACCGGTGTTGTCGCAACCGGCGTATTCGTGATGATCGCGAGTTCGATCGTCTGGTTTGCAATCAAATATACCATTGGTGTCCGTCCATCGGAAGAGCAAGAAATGCTCGGCATGGATATCGCCGAGGTAGGCGTCGAAGCCTATCCGGAGTTTGCCAAAGGCTAACCAGTTTGGCGCTGACCTTCTCCTCCCATAATCGGGTCGGCGCCTCACCTTGTTCCTCCTGCGAACAAACAACTCATGGCCGGTGATGTGAAAGCATCCCGGCCATTTTTTGTGCGGATCAGAGAAAGTCTCAGCCCAGTCGTTGCCGACAAGAACCGGCGTTGGTCTTAGCGCATATCAGCCTTGATAAACTCTGCGACGCGCTCCCCGATGACGATACTGGTGGCATTTGTATTGCCACTGATGATCTCGGGCATGATCGAGGCATCTGCGATATAGAGGCCTTCCAAGCCGCGGAATTTCAAACGCGGATCGACGACGGCATCTTCATCCGCCCCCATCCGGCAGGTGCCGACAGGGTGGTATACAGTATCTGCACGATCCCGGATCAGCCCATCCAGCTCTGCGTCATTGTCTATGTCGATGGGATGGCGGTCCGTCGGTGAAAATTCCGTCAATGGTGGGGTTTCCAATATGCGTTTCATATGCCGAACCCCTTTGCGCAAGGTGGCGATATCCCGATCATCGTCGAGAAAATTCGGATCAATTGCTGGCGGCGCTGTGGGATCGCTATCGTTCAATCTGACCGATCCCTTGCTATAGGGACGCAAAACGCAGGCGTGGCAACTAAAGCCGTGGCCCTTGACCTTCTCGCGGCCATGATCTTCGAGCATTGCAGGCACGAAATGATATTGGATATCCGGTGCCGGAACGTCAGGGCCGCTGCTCCAGAAACCACCTGCTTCGGCATAAGGCGTGGTCATGATTCCTGTGCGCTTCATCCGGTGCTCCAGGATCGCTTTGCCCATGCGCATGGTGCCTTGTAGAGAATCTCCGATAAGCTCTTTGGACTCGGTCTGATAACCGGAAACAAAGTCGATATGGTCCTTCAGGTTCGCACCCACTTCCGTTTTGTCCAGCGCGACATCCACGCCCTTGTCTTTCAGATGCGCTGCGGGTCCGATACCGGAAAGCTGCAGAATATGGGGGGATCCGAACGCGCCAGCCGACAGAATGACCGCCGCCCGTGCGTTGATCGTTTCTTGCCCGGAGCCGCGCTTTATCTGTACGCCCGTAACGCGACCTTCCTTAACGATCAGCTTTTCGACCAGTGATTTGGTCTTGATCGTCAGATTGGCGCGAGAACGGGCCGGTTCTACATAGGCGCGTGCTGCAGACCAGCGTTCACCGGCTTTCTGGGTCACTTGATACAGGCCTATGCCTTCTTGTTTTTCTCCATTGAAATCATCGAGTATCGGCAACTGCAAGTTGCGCGCCGCTTCGACAAAGGCAAGACTGCCCGGGTTGGGCCATTTCTGATCGGACACGGAAAGCGGGCCGTCGCCGCCATGATAATCATCGCCGCCCCGAACATTGCCTTCCGATTTTTTAAAATAGGGCAGAATATCGTCATAGGACCAGCCGTCACAGCCCATGGCTGCCCAATTGTCATAATCCCATTTGTTGCCGCGAATATAAACCATCGCATTGATCGCGCTGGAACCGCCAAGACCCCGTCCCCGCGGTTGATAGCCGATCCGCCCGTTCAAACCCTTTTGGGGAATAGTATCAAATTTCCAATTGGCGTTCTTCAAAAGAAACGGCATCATCCCGGGTGTCTTGACGAGAAAATTGTCGTTCCGTCCGCCCGCCTCGATGAGGCAGACCGTGTGTTTTCCGTCTTCGCTTAACCGTCCTGCCGCTGCACTGCCGGCGGAACCGCCGCCGATGACGATGATGTCAAATTCTGCCATGTTTCATTCTCCTCTTTTGCCCAGCGCGCCTTTATGGTTTCGCTGCTCTCCCGGGAACCGTCATGGCTCCACCCCGGCGGTTTTATCAAATAGTTGATCTTGAAACGCCAAGGCGCACTCCAAAGGTCCCGGGCGATGCCGATCCATTCATGAAAGGCCGCCCATAGCAAGTTGAAACTTTGAAGGTTTTTGATGATGCCATATTGAATTTTCTCTGCATCGGTTTCAGGTTCGAACGTGCCGAACATCTTGTCCCAAATGATGAATACGCCAGCATAGTTGCGATCGAGATAGCGCGGGTTGGTCGCATGATGAACGCGGTGGTGCGAAGGCGTGTTCATCACCGCCTCGAACCAGTGCGGCATCCGGTCAATGGCTTCGGTATGGATCCAATATTGATAGACCAGATTGATGCCTGAAAGGAAAAAGACCAGCGCCGGAGGAATGCCAAGCCAGAACAGGGGAAGCGAGAAGATGAAGCTGAGGGCAAAAAAGCCGGTCCATGTCTGTCGCAAGGCGGTGGTAAGATTATAATGCTGGCTGGTGTGATGGATGACATGTGCGGCCCAGAACCATCGAACCCGATGTGCGGTGCGGTGGAACCAATAATAGGCAAAATCATCCAGCACGAAAGCAACAGGGACGAGCCACAAGAGGTTTTCCCAACTCGTCTCGATCTCGAAAATTCTATGCTCATAGACCCATAAGCTGAGGGCAAGCACAAATCCGCCGGTCAGGATTCCGGCAACGACGCTGCCCGTTCCCAATGCCATAGACGTGAACGCATCTTTGGTTTCATAGCGGATCTTGCTGTTTTTCCGACTCCACCACCATTCCAGCGCAACAGTGAGGACGAAGAAGGGAATAGCCCAAATGGTCGGAGATGGCAGGTTTTCCATGGACACAACTGCTTACACGAATGTCAGTGGCTGTCCAGTTTCAGGCGTTAATTCTCGCCGGTGAGCGCATCAATCATCGCTCGGATCGGCGTGATATCATAGCCTGCGTTGCCGGCTAGCCGGGCAATTTCTTCCGGTGCCACACCCTGTTTTGCTTGCGCCAGAGACCAGAGCAAGGTGGACCGTGTGCCGGAACGGCAATAGGCCAGCGTTTTTCCCTTGGCTTCGCCCAGAGCCGCAATCATCGCTTCTACCTGCGGAGCGGAAAAACCGCTGTGGGTGATTGGAATCGCAACATAGCTGATGCCAGCGGCTTCGGCTGCGGCTTCAATATCGGCGCTTTGTGGTGCGGAGGGCTCCTCGCCGTCGGGGCGATTGTTGATGATCAGAGTGACCCCTTCGGCCTTGGCCGCGGTGACATCATCCAAAGTGATTTGGGGTGAAACGCTGATCTTGTCATCAATTTTACGGAACATGCTTTGGGACTCCTCGGTCGGAATATTCGTGTCGGTAGATGTTGCGGCACCGCAGCCGATCAAGGCAATCGGTAATATTGCGGATAGAATTCTCATACACCCTCCTGCTGCGATTCCGAGACTTCTTGAATGACGGCCAAAAAGGCGTCGCCATGTTTTTCCAGTTTCGCCGCGCCGATGCCGGGCAGTTCGCTCAGCGCTGCGAGGCTATTGGGTTTCAGGCCGGTCATATCACGCAAGACGCTGTCATGAAAGATCACATAAGGAGGGACGCCCAGTTCCTTGGCCAGCTCCATGCGTTTTGCGCGTAAGGCCTCAAACAAGGGGTCACCAAAGGGATTGGGAGAAGCGCTGTTGCCGCGCCGTTTTCGCGATGCTCGCTTGGGTGGTTCAACGATGGCAATTTCTTGCTCGCCCTTGAGAATTTTGCGGGCATCGGGGCCGAACATCAGGCCGCCATGTTCGGTGTTGCGCAGCGCGTCGCGGAGCAAAAGTGATCGGGCTACCGGTTTGATCAAGGGCGATTCTTCTTCATCGACAATGTCGAAGACGGACAGTTGATCATGACCACGGGAAAGAATTTTCTCATCCTGTCGTCCAGTCAGCACGGCCTCGAGATGGGTGACGCCGAAGCTTTGTCCAGTGCGATAGACGGCGGACAAGAATTTGCGGGCGAGCTCGGTAACATTGCGGGTGATCGGTGCGTTCAAGCAGTTGTCGCAATTGCCACATTGTTCGGGCGGTTTCTCGCCAAAATGCCGGAGCAAGACCGTGCGGCGACATCCTGCCGCTTCGACCAGGCCGCCCAAAGCGGCCAGCCTCGTGCGTTCGCTGTCCATCCGCTTCTCATCGATTTCAGAAAGCCGTTGCCGCGCTTTGGCGAAATCCTCTGCACCCCAAAACATATGGGCTTCGGCCGGGTCGCCGTCGCGACCCGCGCGGCCGGTTTCCTGATAATAAGCCTCGATTGATTTGGGCAGGCCAGCATGGGCGACAAAGCGCACATCCGGCTTGTCGATCCCCATGCCAAAGGCGATGGTAGCGACCATCACCATATCCTCGGATGCGACAAAATCCGCCTGGTTCTGTTGGCGCACTTCGGGCGGCAGACCTGCATGATAAGCACGGGCGCTGCGCCCGGTGGCTGCAATCTGGCTGGCCATTTTTTCGGTCGCTGCCCGGGTTTGTGCATAGACGATCCCTGGGCCTGCGATGCGATCAACCAAGTCGCCAATCTGACGCGTCAGTCCGCTGCGCGGGCTCATGCTGTAGCGGATGTTGGGACGGTCGAAGCCTGCGAGGATCAGGCCATCTTGCTCGATGCCCAATTGAACCAAAATATCATCGCGCGTATGCGCATCGGCGGTGGCCGTTAGCGCCAGCCGCGGTACCGTAGCGAAATTGTCGAGAAGCGGACGGAGCAGCCGGTAGTCGGGTCGGAAATCGTGCCCCCATTCGGAAACGCAATGCGCTTCGTCGATTGCAAAAAGAGAAATGTCGGCCTGTTCCAGCAGCTCACGAAAATGGGGTTGCGATGCTCGTTCGGGCGCTGCGTAGAGCAGATCCAGCTCGCCTGCTTTCAGACGGGCAATCGTCTCGGCACGGTTGTCATCGGCAGAGGTGAGGGTGGCCGCCCTGATTCCCACCGCTTCGGCACTGCGCAATTGATCGTGCATCAGGGCGATCAGTGGTGAAATCACGATCGTCGTGCCGGAGTTTTTCATCGCGGGGAGCTGGTAACAGAGCGATTTACCGGAACCGGTTGGCATGACGGCCAGTGTATTTTGCTTTGCTATCACGCGCGTCAGGACATCGCCCTGCATGCCCCGAAAGCTGCTAAAGCCGAAAGTCGATTTGAGCAGAGGAAGGAGGGCTTCGGTCATTCTTCTTTCCCTAGCTAGAGACAGCTCTATGCGAAACCGCAAAAGCAGAATTGTCCGAAATTGTTGTTCCCGTGATCGGCATTTATGTGGCTAAGCCAATTCTCGCTCCTCCGCTTGCCGCTTCCACATATCCGCATAGAGTCCGCGTTTGGCTAACAACTGCCGGTGACTGCCACGTTCTGCAATGCGGCCTTCGTTGAGCACGATAATCTCGTCTGCATGGGTGATCGTCGAAAGCCGATGGGCGATGATCAATGTGGTTCGTCGTTCCGAAATTTTTGCCAGCGTCGCCTGGATTTCATCTTCTGTGCGGCTGTCGAGCGCCGAGGTGGCTTCGTCCAATATCAGCACCGGCGGATTTTTCAGCAGCGTACGGGCAATTGCGACCCGCTGTTTCTCGCCACCGGACAATTTTAACCCGCGTTCGCCAACCTGCGTATCATAGCCATCGGGCAGTTTGGCGATAAAGCCATCAAGGGCTGCTCCGCGTGCGGCTTCCTCAATCTCTGCCTGGGTCGCGCCTTCGCGGCCATAGCCGATATTATATCCGATACTGTCGTTGAACAGCACGCTGTCCTGCGGGACGATGCCGATCGCGCCGCGCAGACTGTGCTGCGTGACAGCGGCAATGTTCTGACCGTCGATCAGTATCTGGCCGGCTTGCGGGTCATAGAAGCGGAACAACAACCGCGCGATGGTCGACTTACCGGCCCCGGAAGGGCCGACAATGGCCAACGTCCCGTCCGGTGGAACCTCAAAATCAAGGCCATGTAATATCTGGCGATCTGCGTCATAGTTGAAAACCACATTCTCAAACTGCACTGCACCGTCGGAAACCTGCAGCGGCTTCGCGCCTGGCTGATCGATGACTTCTTGTTCCGTATCGATCAGCTTGAACATCGCGTCCATATCAACCAGCCCCTGTCGAATGGTGCGATAGACCATGCCAAGCAGATCCAGCGGCCGGAACAGCTGCATCAACAAGGCGTTGACCAGCACCAGATCGCCAACGGTCAAATTGCCTTGTTTCCATCCATAGACGCTGAACGCCATCGCGCCGATCATGGTCAGATTGGTGATGATGGATTGCCCGATATTGAGCAAGCCTAGCGAGTTTTCCGATTTGACTGCAGCATTCGCCCAGTCCTGCATTGCCTTGTCATACCGTTCGCTTTCGCGGCGCTCGGCGGTAAAATATTTTACCGTTTCATAATTTAGCAGGGCATCGACCGACCGGCCGATTACCCGCGTGTCCATATCGTTCATTTTCGCCCGGAGGGCATTGCGCCAGTCGGTCACTTTGCGCGTGAAGGTGATGTAGACCGCGACCATGGCCATGGTCGCGGCCACCAGCCCGAAACCGAATTTGATCTGAAAGATGATCAACACCGCAGTCAGTTCGACGATTGTTGGCGCGATGTTGAACAACAGAAAATAGAGCATGATATCAATGCTCTTGGTGCCGCGTTCGATGATCTTGGTCACTTCTCCGGTGCGCCGACCCAGATGGAACCGCAGCGAGAGGCTGTGGAGATGGGTGAAGACATTTGTGGCCAGGCGTCTTGCCGCTTGCTGGCCAACCTTTTCAAACACAATGTTCCGCAGATTGTCGAACATCACCTGACCGAAGCGGGCTAGGCCATAAGCGGCAACAAGAGCCAGCAATATGGTGAGTTCGGTATTCATGTCATCGCCGGACATGCCATCAACAACGGCTTTGTAGAGGAACGGCATTGTCAGGATGGCTGCCTTAGCGCAGAGCACCAGGAAGCCGGCTGCAATGATTCGCAACCGCAAGCTCGGCGCACCTTTGGGCCAGAGATACGGCAGAAAACGCTTAAGCGTAGGGATCATCGGCGGGTCAATTTGACCCTGGGTAGAATAATCAGGTGGCATGGATGCGGATGTAGGACCGCGCGTGCAGAAAGTCTATCCGGCTATGCGATGCACCAGTCCGGTGCGCGGTTAAAAGCTACCGCTCACCGTTAGGCGATAGATTAGTCCGAATTTGCGATTGCGGTTTTCGATAAAATTGATCGGACCATCGCGGCGCGCCACATAATCCGTTCTAACGAACCGGTCAGAACGGTTGAACAGATTCCCAAGATTCGCGTTCACCGTCAGGCCGAAGACATCCTTATGCTCAATGAAGACCGCTGCATAAGGGGCAAGCTCATCAAAGTCGGCTGTTTGATCCAGCCGTGTTTGCGGGAATCCATCAAATCTTTGTATACTGCCACCATAGGCGAAATTGGAATTGGGAATGTCGTGGCGGAAGTTGATCTCATATTCATATATGAAGTCATTGCTAATCCGTCGCTTCACGCCGGTTAGCGGGTCGAGCACGCTGCTGCGCCGGGCCTCTGCTTCGACATCGATCTTCGCGCCTTTCCAGCCCAAGGAGTCCAGCAAGAAGGTAGAAACGACAGAGATGCCATATTGTGTGGCGCTATCCAGATTCCCCAAAGCTTCGGTGGTTGCGGTGATCGGGATGGCGTCCACGATATCGCTGATCTTATTATAATAGCCCGTCACGGTCGTCGAGCCAAATGCGCCCAAATTGAAGGTGCCTTCAACTTCCGCATTCCAGCTTTGTGGCGGCACCAATGCGGGATTGCCCGCATTGCGGACATCATTGGAGACGTCGACGGACGCGACAAAGTCAAAGAAGTTGAGTTGGTCGACTTTGCGCTCAAGCTTGAAGCTGAAGTCCAGATCATCCTGGGGCTTCCACGCCAGTGAGATCGATCCTTTCGGCCGGATGAAGGAGCGCGTTTGTCCAAGCGGCCCATTCTGGCTGATCTGGCTATACTCGCCGCCCAAGGTAGTTTGCAGAGTCAGATTGTCGGTTAGCGCGCGTCCGTAGGTTCCGATAATTTCACCGCGATATTCCGTCACCTTGCTGTTTGCGTTGTCCAAGAGGATCGGTTGGAACACGCCTTGAGCATCGCGGACGAGCAACGCGCCCTCGCTTTCCAAGAAGTTATACGCGCCTTCCACATTGACGCCCCAGTCGGTTCCGCCATCGGTTTTCCAGCTATATTCGGCGCGCAACACAGATTCGCCTTCGTCGATGGTGCGATTAAACTGATTGCCGCGAGGCGGTGTTACGCCATCGGTGAATCTTTGCTCGAAAATATTCTCGAAGGGGCTGTGCTCCAATCGTTGCAGGCCGATCAATTTTAAGCGGCCACCGCCCAAATCAAACTCGTAGTCGGCGCTGACCTCTGCATTCCATTCGTTTTCGCGGCCGGCAAAATTTTCGGTTATATCCAGTTCGCCGGGCTTGCTGCGATCGGTGGCGACCCGTTCGCGAAAATGGTTGATTCCATATTCCGCGTTGATGTTGAATATCGAGCCCGTTGTGCTGGTCGACGTATAGGATGTGCTGAGCGTAGGGCGATCTCCGCGAACCCGGGCGACTTCATCGCGAATAAAATTGCGATCGGTAGCATTGGGGAATGTGATATGTTCGCGGCCCTGTGCGCCGTTGCGAAAAGCATCATTCTCTAGAGCAATGGTGAACTCGCCCTTGCCGAGCGGTCCGCTTATCGAAATGTCTCCGGCAAACCAGTTCTCGCCAGCCCGACGGAACTGAGGCTGCCATCGGAAGTTGCCGGTTACACCCCGGTCATCATCACCGTTGGTGACAACATTCAATACCTGTCCAGAGAGACCGCTAATACTCAACGTGGCTCCATCGACGATTTCAAGGCGGACGATATTTTCAACAGAGATGCGGCGCAGCATTGTAAATGCATCATTATTCTTGCCCGATATTCGGGCACCGTTGATCAGGACATTCTCATCGGCTTGGCCAAGACCACGTTCGTTGTTATCCCCTGTATCGACGATGAAGCCCGGTATCTGATTAACAATATCCAGCGCCGTCCGCGGATTGAACCGCTCGAACTGAACGACATCATAAATTTGGCGTCCGTTTTCGGTGCGGGGCTGCAAGTTGGATAGGGCGGGTGTTTGGGCATGGGCCGCCATGGGGAAGAGGCTTGAGGCGATTATTGCACTCATTGCAATGCCAACCAAAGCCTGGGTTCTATTGTTCAACATGCTTCCCCAAATAGTCCGTTTCGAATGAGGCGCTGCTATGCTCGATTGGTTGCAGTCGATACTGGCTTTCGATAAACTACATTCGTAGTCGGATAAACGGCTTTGCCCATTATGGCTGATAAGTCACTCAATCTTAGTGTTTGTTGGAAAATAGCACCCAGACGGCTGCACCATTGGCGAGCGTGTAGACAGAGTAGAAAATCACGGCGGTTAGCAGTCCCATACTGGCAAAAACCATGGCCGAGACGAGCATGAAAAATTCCAGAATATAGCTGCCATAGGGGCCCAGCACTTTGTTAAAACTGGTGCGCGCCTCGGCAATGATCGGATGCTTGCTCTCAAGCATAGCCTTGTGCATCGCAAAATTGGCGACGCCGCAGAGGAAGATGACAAAAACATACATGGGTTCAACATAAGCCCATTGTCTGTCATTGTCATGGGAACAAAAATAAACCTCCCAGTTGAGGTGAAGGAGCGGCATATGGATTTTGCAGGCAAGACGGCGGTCGTCACCGGCGGCGCAACTGGCATCGGACTGGCATTGGCCAAACAGATGGGCAGGGCGGGGGCTCGGATCATATTGTTTGAACCGCGAGAGAACCGCTTGCAGGAAGCAGTCGCAATCCTTGCTGAAGATAATATTGATGCGAAATATTTTGTCGGAGACGTCAGCAAGCCGGAGGAGATCGAGGCGCTCGCGGCATTCGCATGGGCGGAAAACGGACGCGGCGACATCATCATCAACAATGCCGGAGTGAGCGGTGGTCGCTTGTCGGTGCTCGATATGGACATGGAGCAGGCGAGGGCGCTTTACGATGTCAATTTCTGGGGCGCATGGAATGGCATTTCAACATTCGGCAAACGCTATAAGGCCGATGGTCTGCCTTCCGCAATCTATACGGTTGGTTCGGAGAACAGCTTGTTCAATGCTTTGCCGAAAACCGGTGGTGCATATGTATCCAGCAAACATGCCGTGCTTGGTTTGATGGATGTGCTGCGTCGCGAGGCTCCGGACAATATCGAATTGGGTCTGATCATCCCTGGTTGGGTGAAGTCGGAACTGTCAGAGCTGCAAGCCGACGAGGCAATGGATACCGATAAATTTGCCGCGACCATTTTCAAGCAGATGCAGGCAGGCGAATTTTATCTGGTCAGCCATGCCTATAACGTCGTGCGGATGGAAGAGCGTTGGGCCGAGGTTTATGGCGCTTACGAAAAATATGCACCGCGTCATGACGGCGATGAGGTCGGTGATGTCCAGCTTTGGGTGGAACGGATGCGGGCGACACGGAAAGGGTGACGCCGGTGTCGCTTCTCGACACCATGATCGGCGGGTAAAACGCAGGTGTAACGTTCGAGAATCCAACTCTCTTGTTCTGTTAAGCGCAGGATACTATGGTCACGTTGACAAAGGGATAGCCCCATTGGGGGGGGCAATGATATGGCAGATATTTTCATAAGCTATTCGCGAAACGACCGCGAACGATGCACGGCTATTCGCGACATATTGGAAAGTTTGAAAGTCAGTGTCTGGTTTGATGCCGGCATCGGAGCAGGTTCATCCTTTGACCGGGAAATCGAACGCGAAATTGAAGCGGCCAAGGCTTTGCTAGTTCTGTGGACGGAGGAGTCGGTGGAATCCGATTGGGTGCGCAACGAAGCGCGCACGGGCAAAGAACGCAGCGGACTGATCGCGGTGCAATTGCGACCCTGTACCTTGCCGCTGGAATTCCGGTCCGTGCAAGCGGAAGTCCTGCCGGAAGGCGCCGAAGGAACCGACAATGCGATCTGGATCGGTATATTGGAACGGATTGGTGAATTGCTCGATCGGCCAGGCCTGGTTGAATATACCCGATTGAAAGAAAAGAGCAGCGTCGCTGACTGGAAAAACTGGTTGGCGCGTTTTCCCAAAGACCCTCTGGTTCCTGATGTTATCGATAATCTCGTGGCTAGCGCTACGCCCGACATGAGCCAGCAACTGGCCGGTGAACGCGCAAAGCGTAGCGCGATGGAAGCGGAATTGGCGGAATTGGCGGCCGCCTCCAAAGCACAATCGGGCGAGTTTGCCACAGGCGCTCGTGAACTGGTCCGCCTGCGCCGCGAGCTGGATGAGGCGCAGTCGGGTCAGCATGACGCTGAGAGTGAACTGGCTCGGTTTCGAGAAGCCAGCGGAGGCAAAAACAATGGCGATGGCGAACTATCCGGCCTTGGCATTGTTCTGAACGATAAAATCGCAATCTATCTTGCCGCATTGCTGTGGATTGTGGCCATCCGGTTTTGCTGGGATCATCTGAACCAATTGATCAAGGGCTATGGTGCGCTCGGCGATGTGTTCTGGATAATATTCGGCATCATGACATTGGCCGTGCCGGCGACGCTGCTCACGATCAAGATATTGCGCAAACGGAAAGCTATGCAGCGGGAAGAAGAGACGTTGGCGCATAATGTTGCCGACTGATGGCGACCAATGATGCAACTGCTCTGACGAAAGCCGCTATTGATAGCGGCAATCTGCTACTGGCTTATGATACGGCAGTTTCGGCCCTTAGTGATGGCGATACGTCGATAGAATTGCGCCATCTCATGGTGCTCGCGCTCGCTCGAATGGGCAATGGTGAGCAGGCGCTTGAGCTTTTCCATCAATATGGTTTGGATTCTTCACCCGATGCCCACCATCGCGCGATCGCCGCACGAATATTGAAAGATGCGGCGCTGGCGACTGTGGAAGAGGCGGAGCGAAAATCCGCACTGCAGGAAGCGTATAAAGCCTATCGGCAGATATTTGAGGATAGTGGCGATGCCTATCCCGGGATCAATGCAGCAAGCTTGGCATTCCTCGGCGGTCTGGCGGAAGAAGCACAAAAAATTGTCGAGTCCATCCTCCAAATTCCTGCCATTGGACACCCAGGCAACTATTACGATCTGGCGACAAAGGCAGAAGCATATTTGATTGCGGGTCGGTTTGAAGAGGCTGCCGCAACATTGTCTGACGCCGGAGCAATGAAGGATGCGAATGCCGGCGCGCGCGCTAGCAGTTTCAAGCAATTGAAACTGGTCGGGCATGAGGCGGGGCTGGATAGAGAAGCAATCGATCAATTGCTGGCACCAATTTCACCACCCATGGTCATCCACTATTGCGGGCATATGTTTCTGGAAGGCGTTGAAGCGGAAGCCAGGTTGAGAGCGGCAGTCGATGACTATCTGAGCCGCAATGATGTCGGATATGCTTATGGTGCGCTCGCATCTGGCGCCGACATTCTGATCGCCGAAGCAGTGCTTGCCCGGGGAGGAGAGCTCAATGTGGTTCTTCCATTCATCCAGGAAGATTTTATAGCCCAATCCATTGTGCCGGCGGGCGAGGGTTGGTTGAAGCGTTTCGAGGCCTGTATGCAACAAGCCAATAGTGTCAACTATGCAACCGAAATGCACTATGTCGGTGACCCTGACCAATTTGGCTATGCTAGCAAGGTCTCTATGGGAATGGCCAGGCTCCGGGCACAATATCTCGGAAAACCCGCCCGGCAACTTGCAATATGGGATGGTGTGGACTCTTCAGGGCCAGCGGGAACCGGTGCCGATGTGGCGGCGTGGAAGGCCTTTGGAGGCGAAACCCATAGCGTGGATGCGGGCGATATCGATCGCAATCTAAGTGGTTCGCAAAATCCGGATGATGACCTGCACAAGCGGACCGTCGCAGCCATATTATTCACTGACTTTCCAGGATTTTCAAAGCTTGCAGAGACAGCATTGCCGGTGTTTTGGAACGGTGTGATGGGCAATATGGCGACGGTGTTGGAAAAATACCCGGGCCAAATTCTTGCCCAGAACAGTTGGGGAGATGCCCTTCTTGCCGTCACACCCGATGCGCCTTGTGCCGCCAGTCTGGCGTTAGAGCTTCACAGCTCGCTCCGAGATTTTGATTATGCATCATTGGGTATGGCCAAAAGTGGGGGCATGCGCATCGCGATCCACTATGGCCCAGCCTATGAAATTCGGGACCCGATTACCCAAAAGACAACATTATACGGCACAGAAGTGTCCCGGGCTGCGCGGATCGAACCGGTAACGCCTCCGGGCGCTGTGTTTGTGACTGAACCTTTTGCTGCAGTCTTGGCACTTGAGGCACCAGACCGATATCGATGCCGATATGTGGGAAAAATTGAATTTGCGAAGGGTTACGGCACTTACCCTATTTATCAACTGACGGATCGGAATCGGAATTGAGCAAATTTCGCAACCAAACGGGGAGAGGCTTCTCTGATTTATATCGCAAAAAATTGCGCCGATTTGATAAGCTATGCGGCAAATCCAAGCGGCTAGTTGCATTTTTCGCCACGCTGGCACTTGCAGCTTGCTCGCCGGCCAATGATGATCCTGAGACGAGTGCCGAAGCCGCTTTCGCAGACTATGTCGCGGCCTTGAACAATGGAGACGTAGAAGTAGCAGCATCGATCTATGATGACGCTGATGGGTTCCACTGGATCGAACGCGGCGCAGTGCAATATGCAAGTGCAGCCGAGGCTGCAAATTCGTTGAAGGCTTCACTACGGTCTGGTGGGAAGGCGAAGATGCGCACGGATAATGTTCATGTCGCCGAGATGGGCACAGATAGTGCGCTAGTCTCTGCACATTTCGAATATACGATGTTTGATGACGCGGACAAAGCGCTGTTTTCCTTTGACGGCTGGATGACCGTTGGCATGGTCAGGCGAAAAAACGGCTGGAAAATTGCCGGCGGTCAAACGGGACCCGGTGCAGCCGAACAAGAATGAAGACCCTGGTTCAACGGCCTGAGCTAAATGTTATCGGCCAACCATTCTACATCGAGCATATGGCGGGATGAATTGTTGGGATCGACCAATACTCGCAACTTCCTGTCGGGCAAATATTCTGTTGGATCGATCCAGACGGCTTTGCTCAAATATTGCTCCAGCTTACCGGTGAAGGGGTTCTTGCCCTGGGCCAGAATCCGATAAGGATTGCGACCATTCATGCTCTGCCCTAAATCTCGTTGAACCTCGAGAAAATCGACAGAAAATGCCGTGCCGTTTTCAAGCAACCATAATCTGGTCCGCGCTTTGTGAACTTGCCAGAAATACATCCCGCCGCCGATCGAAGAAAAGATGGTGCCCAGGCAGCCAAAGATGATCACCATGGCCCATCGGCCCCAAAAGTCATTTATGATGGCATCGGCCGGATTGTCGGGCGCATAAAGCAGGATGACGTCTTGCCCCTTTGAATAGCGCGGCGGATTGGAACCGACGCGATCGATAAATTCATGGGTGACGGCTTCGTCATCTGTAAACCGCACCAATGCGGAATATGTGTAGCTTGTGTTGCCATCCTTATTCTGCTGTTTGCGAACGAGATCGATGATCTGGCCTTCGGCCTCTTTCGCATCGGCGATAAAGTCGTTCTGATCGATATAGAGATAAGAAGTGGCGGCAAGCATCATCAAGCCGACCAGCAAGAAAATACCACCCACAGCCTTCACTAGATTCATCGATATCTCACTTAATCAAGCGCAATGGTTTTGCAGCGGATAATATATCCGAACTTGTGACTGATGATATCTGCCCGTTTCGCGGATGTTCGCCAGTCAAACCCCTTCGAGTAGCCCTTCCTTCTTGATCTTCTCCTGCCAGACCAGTGGTGCGAGATGGTGCACACTCGCTCCTTCGGCATCGACCGCTACCGTGACCGGCATGTCTTGCACTTCAAATTCGTAAATGGCTTCCATGCCGAGTTCTTCAAAGCCGACAACCTTCGAACCTTTGATCGCGCGGGACACCAGATAGGCGCTGCCGCCGACCGCCATCAGATAGGCGCTTTTGTGCTTCTTGATCGAACCGACAGTATCCAGTCCGCGCTCGGCCTTGCCAACCATTGCGAGCAAACCTTGTTCCAGCATCATGTCGGTAAACTTGTCCATCCGCGTGGCGGTGGTCGGGCCGGCTGGGCCAACCACTTCTTCACCAACCGGATCGACCGGACCGACATAATAGATAACGCGGCCTTTGAATTCGACCGGCAATTCTTCGCCAGCTTCCAGCATGTCCTTGATCTTTTTGTGCGCGGCATCGCGGCCGGTCAGCATCTTGCCGTTTAGCAACAAGCGGTCGCCATGTTTCCATGTTGCAACTTCAGCGGCATCGAGCTGGTCGAGATGAACGCGTTTGGCTTCCGATGATGGCGTCCAGTTGACGTCCGGCCATTCGTCGAGCTTCGGCGCTTCGAGATAAGCAGGGCCACTGCCGTCGAGCGTGAAATGCGCATGGCGGGTCGCGGCGCAATTGGGAATCATTGCAACCGGTTTGCCCGCAGCATGACAAGGCCAGTCATTGATTTTGACGTCGAGGATGGTGGAAAGTCCGCCCAATCCTTGTGCGCCAATGCCAAGTGCGTTGACCTTGTCGAAAATTTCGATCCGCATTTCTTCCATATCATTGCGCGGTCCGCGTTCTTTAAGTTGCCCCATGTCAATTGGATCCATGAGGCTCTGCTTGGCGAGCAACACGGCGCGTTCGGCGGTGCCGCCAATGCCAATGCCGAGCATGCCGGGAGGGCACCAGCCCGCGCCCATCTGCGGAACCATTTCCAGAACCCAGTCGATGATATTGTCGCTCGGGTTCATCATTTTGAACTTTGATTTATTCTCGGACCCGCCGCCCTTGGCTGCAACATCGACAGAGACTTTGTCGCCGGGCACCATCTCGACATGCAAGACGCTTGGCGTATTGTCTTTGGTGTTGCGCCGGGTGAAGGCAGGGTCGGTCAGGATCGAGGCGCGCAGCTTATTCTCTGGATGAAGATAAGCACGGCGCACACCTTCATCGACAATCTCCTGCATGGATTGCGATGTTTCATCGAGCCGACAATCCATACCCCATTTGACGAACACGTTCACGATGCCGGTATCCTGGCAAATCGGACGATGGCCCTCGGCGCACATTTTGGAATTGGTCAGGATCTGCGCAATCGCGTCTTTGGCAGCCGGGGACTGTTCTGCATCATAGGCTTTCCCGAGCGCGCGGATATAATCCATCGGATGATAATATGAAATAAATTGCAGCGCATCAGCGACGCTTTCGACGAGGTCGGCGGTCTTGATAGTGACGGTCATATTGGCTCCAAGAAACTGGCGATGGGCGATCCATCTGCCTTTTGGCTGATATGACTGTGCCGGGCAAGTTTTTGTCAGCAAGCAGCGTGACCTGCTGTGATGACGATGATCGGTTCCTTGTGGCTCGAAAACGAGTTGCTGGCACAATTCTTCTGATGTGCGGCTTTATGTGAATAAAGTTATCGACCACCAGATATGGTGTCATAATTTTGTCAACAGCCCCTGTGCATGATTTGTGGATAGTTTTTTTGTAAAATTTGCGAAGAGGTCTTGCACTTTGCCGGACGCTTAGAAGGTCCACGCGTCGCTGCAATGCAGCATGAATTGGCCCTCGACGAAGCGATTCATTTATACGACGAACGGAGTCGTTAAAATGTCATTTACCCTCTTGCATATAATTTCGATTCAGCCACTATAGGTTGTGGTTAGGCCAAGGGGGCATAGCAACTTATAGTGTTCGTCGTCTTTAACACCGACTCGGTGGACGTCTCCCCTTGCGCCAAAAGCAACGTAATATTCGGGGTTTTGGGCAGGAAAATAAATGCCCGCCGCGGTGCGAATACTGTTAGGATAAGGGCTTCGGCCCGAGTCGAACAAGACAGGAACAAACGCCCGCGAAAAATCCCGGTGGTCGACCGGCCTTCAGGCCGTTGTGATTGTTGGATTAGTAGAGTGAATTTAGGGGGCTTTGATGGATTTTAGAGATAACCGCGACAACGAGAATGTGTCCGGAACAGATGCGAGTGAGATGGAAATGGGCGCGGAAGTATTGGATACGCCAAAAAGCAAAGCCGAAAATTCAACACCAACAAGTGAACCGGAAGTCAGCAAAAAAGTAGCTGCTGAAACCGCGTCGGCGAAAGCCAATGACGAAAAAGAACTGAAAGCCGAGCGCGACAGCCACAGCGTTGAAAAACGCCGGTTCAAGATCGAGCAGGATGACAGTCGCGACGATTTGCTGACCGACTTCGGGAAAGAGACTCTCAAGGATCGCTATTTGCTGCCCGGCGAATCCTTTCAGGATCTGTTCGCCCGTGTTGCGGACGCTTATGCGGATGATCAGGATCATGCCCAGCGTCTCTATGATGCGATCTCCAAGCTTTGGTTCATGCCAGCAACGCCTGTGCTGTCCAATGGTGGCACCGGACGTGGCCTGCCAATCAGCTGCTATCTCAACAGCGTCGATGATAGCCTTGGCGGCATCGTCAACACCTGGAACGAAAACGTCTGGCTTGCGTCACGCGGCGGCGGCATCGGCACCTATTGGGGCAGCGTTCGCGGCATTGGCGAACCGGTTGGGTTGAACGGCAAGACATCGGGCATCATTCCTTTCGTCCGTGTGATGGACAGCCTGACCCTAGCGATTTCGCAGGGCTCGTTGCGCCGCGGTTCAGCCGCTTGCTATCTCGATGTTGATCATCCCGAGATTGAAGAATTTCTTGAAATCAGAAAGCCTTCTGGCGACTTTAACCGGAAAGCTCTGAACCTGCACCATGGCGTGTTGCTGACCGACGAATTTATGGAAGCGGTTCGCGATGGCACCGAATTTGACCTCAAGTCGCCCAAAGACGGTTCGGTCCGCGGCACGGTTGATGCGCGTAGCCTGTTCCAGAAGCTGGTCGAAACACGACTGGCAACTGGCGAACCTTATATCATTTTCAGCGACACGGTGAACCGGATGATGCCGAAACATCACCGCGATCTGGGTCTCAAGGTTTCCACCTCCAATCTCTGTTCAGAGATCACCTTGCCGACAGGCCGTGATCATCTGGGTGAAGACCGGACCGCCGTATGCTGCTTGTCCTCGCTCAATCTTGAAAAATGGGATGAATGGTCGGTCGAGAAGGGCTTTATCGAAGATGTCATGCGCTTCCTCGACAATGTGCTGCAGGACTATATCGACCGCGCACCGGATGAAATGGCGCGTGCCAAATATAGCGCAGAACGCGAGCGCAGCGTTGGCCTTGGCGTGATGGGCTATCACAGCTTCCTGCAGGCCCGCGGCCTCGGCTTTGAAAGCGCATTGGCAAAATCATGGAACTTCAAGATCTTCAAGCATGTTTCGGCGAAGGCGTCCGAAGCCAGCATGATGCTCGCGAAAGAGCGCGGACCTTGCCCCGATGCCGCCGATCAAGGCGTTATGGAGCGCTTCAGCTGCAAGATGGCGATCGCACCGACCGCGTCGATCAGTATCATCTGCGGCGGCGCATCGGCCTGTATCGAACCGATCCCGGCAAACATCTACACCCACAAAACGCTCTCGGGCAGCTTCGTGGTGAAGAACCCGCATCTCGAAAAATTGCTGCAGGAGAAGAGCAAGGATTCGACCAATGTCTGGAATTCGATCCTGGAGAAGGGCGGCAGCGTCCAGCATCTGGATTTCCTCAGCGCCGACGAGAAAGACGCGTATAAGACTAGCTTCGAGATTGATCAGCGCTGGCTGCTCGAACTCGCTGCCGACCGGACGCCGTTCATTGATCAGGCGCAGTCGCTGAACCTGTTCATCCCGGCAGATGTCGACAAATGGGACCTGTTGATGCTCCACTTCCGCGCATGGGAGCTGGGCATCAAGTCGCTCTATTATCTGCGTTCGAAATCGATCCAGCGCGCCGGTTTCGCCGGTGATGACTCGATGTCTAGCGAAGCCGGTGGCGGCGTCGAAGCCGACAATACGCTCGATCCGAAAACGGTCGAGCTAATGACCACCGCCGGTTCCACCGACTATGATGAGTGTCTCGCCTGCCAATAGGCAGCGAAGCATAGCGTATTAGGATTGAGCAAATTTCATGAGATTAGGGGCAGCAGGATATTTGGTAATTTTTGGGATCCTAGCGATCCTGATCATCTTGATCATGGCAGTCTATCCCCAATATCGTGTCTATTCTCAGCGATTGGCAGGGGAGGCTTCCTTGGCTGAAGCGCAGTCATCCCGACAAGTCGCGGTGCTTGAAGCGCGTGCCAAACGGGAAAGTGCAACGGAACTGGCCGCTGCTGAAATTTTGCGTGCCGAAGGCGCGGCCAAAGCCAATGCGATTTTGCAAGACAGTTTGGGCGGGCCGGAAGGATATTTGCGATATCTGCAGATTCAGGCACTGGAATCGTCCAAAGCGTCTTTAATTTACGTTCCAACCGAAAGCGGCCTGCCGATCACCGAGTCCGCTAGAATCAGACAAGCTCAATGACGGAAAATTGATGCAATAGACTTTGCCCACTGCCCCCTCCCTTTTGCTCCTTTTGGGAGGGGGTCGTTTTTTTCAGAGATCAAAGGGGTATTATCCATCCTTTCCAGCACGGGGAAAGCGACGAGTAAAGCGGAGAACGAGTTAATATGTCACTTCTGGAAGCACGCAAGACCTACAAGCCCTTTGAATATCCATGGGCCTATGAATTCTGGAAGCGGCAGCAGCAGATTCACTGGATGCCGGAAGAAGTGCCTTTGGGTGAGGATTGCCGCGATTGGGCGCAGAAGCTGACCGATCACGAGCGCAACCTGCTCACGCAAATCTTCCGCTTCTTCACGCAAGCCGATGTCGAGGTGCAGGATTGCTATCACGACAAATATGGCCGCGTGTTCAAACCGACCGAAGTCAAGATGATGCTGACCGCGTTCAGCAACATGGAAACCGTCCATATCGCCGCTTATTCGCATCTGCTCGACACGATCGGGATGCCGGAAAGCGAATATTCGATGTTCCTCGAATATGAAGCGATGAAGGACAAGCACGACTATATGGGCACATTCGGCGTCGAGAATGACGAGGATATTGCCAAGACGCTGGCGATGTTCGGCGGCTTTACCGAAGGCCTGCAGCTGTTCGCCAGCTTCGCGATGCTGATGAACTTCCCGCGCTTCAACAAGATGAAGGGCATGGGGCAGATTGTGTCCTGGTCGGTCCGCGATGAAAGCCTGCACTGCGAAGGCATTATCAAGATGTTCCACACATTCGTGCAGGAACGCGACTGCCTGACCAAATCGGTCCGCGATGATATTATCGACTGCTGCCAGAAAACCGTGCGGCTGGAAGATGCCTTTATCGATCTGGCGTTTAGCGACGGTCCGGTGACGGGCATGACCGCCAAAGAGATCAAGAAATATATTCGCTATATCGCCGACTGGCGTCTGGGACAGCTGGGCTTCCAGCCGATCTACATGATCGACGACCACCCGCTGCCATGGCTGGCGCCACTGCTCAACGGTGTCGAGCACGCCAATTTCTTCGAAGCCCGCGCCACCGAATATTCAAAAGGCGCGACCAAAGGCGAATGGAACGACGTCTGGTCCAGCTTTGACCAGCGCAAAGGCAAGGTCGCGAACGAAGACGAAGCGGTCGCCGATGACGGACCGGATATGTTTGCAGATGCAGGGGTTGCTGCGGAGTAGACTTAAGGCGGTAGCTTTTCGAGAGATTGATAAATCTTGACGTGAACAAATAAAGAACATAATCTGCGGAAAAGCAGGAGTTGAACATGCAATCCATCGAATTTTGCGCAGGGGCAGGCGGGCAGGCTTTGGGGCTGGAGCAGGCGGGTTTCTGCCACAATGCCTTGGTTGAGATAGATAAGGACTGCGCGGCAACGCTTAAATTGAATCGCCCTCACTGGGATGTCCGCTGCGAAGACATGAACGGGTTTGACGGTCGGCCCTTTGCGGGCACGGAATTACTCACCGCCGGGTTGCCTTGTCCACCTTTTTCAGTAGCTGGCAAACAGCTAGGTGAACTAGATGAGCGCAACCTGTTTCCCGCAGCGCTACGCTTGATAGATGAAATTCGCCCCAAGGCAGTAATGATCGAGAATGTTCGCGGTTTTCTCTCTGCAGTGTTTGAGGATTACCGACTGGAACTCAAGGCGCAGTTAAAAAAACTCGGTTACCATGTCGACTGGCGCCTGTTCAATGCATCCGATTACGGAGTCCCGCAACTGCGTCCGCGCGTTGTCATCGTTGCTATTCGGAACGACCTTGTTGAGGCCTTCGACTGGCCTACGCCTTATCCGCATAATCCGTTATCCGTCGGCGAAACACTCTACGACTTGATGGCTGCCAACGGCTGGCGCGGCGCACGTAAATGGGCTGATGCTTGCGATGATATCGCGCCGACTATTGTTGGTGGCTCCAAAAAGCATGGCGGGCCCGACCTCGGTCCGACTCGGGCCCGTAAGGCATGGGCTTCGCTCGGTGTTGAGGGTAAAAGCCTTGGCAACGATGCCCCCGGGCGCGATTTTATTGGGACGCCCCGCCTCACGGTCAGAATGGTCGCCCGCATTCAGGGCTTTCCCGATGACTGGCAATTCCATGGCAAAAAAACTGCCAGTTACCGGCAAGTCGGCAACGCGTTCCCGCCGCCAGTCGCGAAGGCTGTCGCTAATAATTTAAAAATTGCACTCGCGGTCCAGAAACTTTTTCCGGTTCGAGCTGTTGCCTAACCTATTCTCGAATAACGGATATCGTCCGTTGGCGTTGGATCACCAAGACTATTCCGATCTTTCTGCATTGGAAGCCGGACTTCTTGATGCTGTAGGCGGCAAAGAATTATTTGAAGAAAAGCTGCGAAGCTTTTTTAGGTCTGCAATCGATGAGGTAATTGATACTGCAAGGACGGGCCGGTTCTTTTTCAGTGATCTTGAGAAGACCGAGAAAACTTACCTTGGAACGAAATTCGAAATATTGCTTCGGGATTGGCTTCAAGTGCCAAAAGGTGTGGTCCTAGATCTCTTGATTGGAGATCTCGAAGTTGATGTGAAATCAACAACCGGGGGAGGTTCTGGCTGGATGATTCCGCCTGAGGCTTTTGAACAATTTTGCATATTGTTGAGGGTTAATGAGAGTTCGGCAAAATGTGCAGTTGGATTAGCAAGGGCGAGGCGACCCTATTTGCGTGATCGCCCTAATCGAGATGCGAAAACACAATTTTCAGCTGCGGGAACGAAAAACATCTGGTGGCTCGCATCCGAATTTGAATACACGCCCAATTTTTGGACGCTAATAGATGATGAATTACGGCAACGAATTATCTCCAGTGGGAAGGGAACAAAGCGCCTAGCGACATTGTTCGAAAATTGTCTTGGTCTCCCAGTTTCAAGGATTCAAGTTGCCGCGATCGCCGCTCAAGATGACTATATGAAACGAATTCGGAGAAATGGAGGTGCGAGAGATATTTTGGCGCCAAAAGGCATTGCGATTCTATATTCTGAAACTGATCGAGAATTGATGCATCAACTTGGACTGAAATTTGGATACCGGGAGTTCTTGTCGCATCGGGCATTGGATGATGGGCAGGCTGAACTATTACGAAAAGTAGGCCACATCGACTAAATCACAGCAGTTTCGGCGATAAAATATTGTAACTTTTTCCATCCCTCGGTCTTTAGACGTCTAGGCACAACACATCAATGCCGTCTTTCGTCATGCTGAACTCGTTTCCGAATCTCGCGAGGGTGCGCACTTTACCGTCGGAATCCTGAGCCAAAAGCCAGCGAAGTTAAACAAACTCAGGATGACGATTGGTTTGGTCCGCTTACCCTCTCGACCTCGCGCCGCATTCCCGTACACCCACCCCACAATAACTAAATCGGCAACAAATTGTTGCTCCGCGCCTGTCACCTCCCGCGTTGACGCCAAGGCAAGCGCGACCTAGTCTTTCTCCACCAAAAAATGGGGAGGAAAAATGATGAAATTTCTAGATGCTTATACCGAACATAGCTACGCGCTGCTGCGGATTGTCGCGGGGTTGGGCTTTATGGCGCATGGCGTGCACAAATTCTTCGGCTTCCCGATTGCTTTCGAATATCCGATGAACGCCATGACCTATGGTGCCGGCGCGATCGAACTGGTCGGCGGCGCTCTGATCATATTGGGCCTGTTTACCCGCCCTGCGGCCTTTATCGCTAGCGGCATGTCGGCGGTCGGCTATTGGCTGGTGCACGGCACAGGTGGTCTGTTCCCGCTTGCCAATGGTGGCGAATTGCTGATGCTTTATTGCTTCATCTTCCTCTTCATCGCCGCGCGCGGTGCCGGTATCTGGAGCATCGAAGGCAAGACGGCCAAGAGTTAAATCCAACGGGCCTAGGCTGTAAAAACAGGGGTGCAGGAAACCGGATCGGCGGCCCGCACCCCTATTGTTACCCATGTGGTCCCGCGCCGAGGGGGCGGGTGCAAAGGCGCTAACGTTTCTTGCGCTTCACCTTGAACACCTTCTTCTCCACATATTCCGGGAAGTTTTTGGAATAGGCATCTCGCAATTCCAGCTTCGCCGGCGCGATCATGTCTTCGGTCTTGGGTGGAAAATTTTCCAGTGGATTTTTGACCTGGCCCTTGCCGACTTTGGTCTGCTTTTCGCCATCAAATTCGCGGAAGATCCAGCCGGTGAACAGATTGCTGCCGTACATCATCGCCTTGTGATAGAAAATATGGGTGGTGAACAATTCGGCATAGCAGGGGGCTTTGGAGTCGGTGAGCCTTTGCTTCGCCTTGATTGTTTTGTTCATCGCCTTGGCCTTGGCTTTGATCTCCGGATCTTTCTTGGCATCATCATGGGAAGGCGAAGGATCCTCGACAATCACCTTATAGCCCTCCAGTTTGAGCAGTTTGGTGAATTCGAGTTGATCCAGCTGTTCCAGTTGGACGCGGGGACCCAGATAATCCTCCATCAGGTCCTTGACCGTGGCGACCTTGCCTTTGTTGACTTCCTGATCGGCAAGAACACCGACAACGCCAAAGCCTGACAGCAGGCCCATGTTGATGCCGATATAATTTTCTGTAGGCCAGACGTGCAATTCGCATATCGAGCCGTCGCTTGCCTTTGTGTAGACGGGCTCTGTTCCGTCGGCCGGGAGTTCGGGCCCTTCCGCGAGATCCTGCATTGGTGCAGGCTCTGGCCCAGCGCCTTGCGTTCCGGATGATTGTTCCGGTGTGATCATATCGGCTCGTGTGACCGGTTCAGCAGCATCCTGCGCCAGTGCCGGTGCAGTTAGGACCATCGAAGCCGCCAGCGCGGCTGAACCAAAAAGCGTGTTATTCATGAAATATGCTCCCCTAAGTCACTAAAGTTCAGCATGATTTTTGGGTAACGACAAGTAAATTGCTGGGCTGGGCACCTGTTCAATCCGCATCCCGTTTGTGCGAGCCTTCCAAGTTCGTGCATTTGGCCGCTTCAGTCAAAGCCGAGTTTCATGAGTCCTTAAGCCTGTCGGCGTAATTTCAGCCCATGCTAAACGCGACCAATATTTTTCTGGTGTTCCTCCTGATCAATGGGTGGACTTTCGTCCTCTTTGGTTGGGACAAGATACAGGCAGAAAAATTCCAGTGGCGCGTGTCAGAGGCGACGCTTTTGCGGCTTGCGCTATTTGGAGGGTCGCTGGGCGCTTATGCCGGCCGCGCGCTGTTCCGACACAAGACGCGCAAGCAGCCATTTGGTGCGCGATTGCAGGCGATCGCGATGGTCCAGCTGGTGGGACTGACTTTTGTCGGGGTCTTCCTATATCCATCATCGGGACAGGCGGGGCAGGCGGCCAATTTCGCTGCTCGTGATATGACTTACTATCCCAATTGTGATGGGGCACGGGATGCCGGCGCAGCCCCTATCCGGCGCGGCGAACCCGGATATCGCGGCGCTCTGGACGCCGATCATGATGGGATTGCCTGCGAACCCTATCGGGGATGTTACTAGAGCCGTCGGAATTGACTGGTCCCACTGTCAACGCCGTGGCGGTGGCAGCAATTGGCGCCAGTCGCCCCATAGGACCACCACCAGACATGCCGTGATGATCACCAGATCAACGATGGAATCATTGGGGCTATATTGAAAGCCGCCGAGCGCCGCCAATCCGGAAAGCGCGGCCCAGATCACGAATAGCTTGCGCCCACCGTCCCATCCTTTGACCAGACCGATGCCGGCGGCAAAAAGCAGCATCGGTACGATCATCATCATTACCGATCCAAGTCCGGGCAGCAGCATGAACATCGATGATGACAGCATTGGCGGCAGCGCGGGCAGGGGGATGGGGAGAAAGCTGAGCGCCGCTATTATGATGGCGCCCCAACCGATAGTGTCACGATATTTTTCCATGGTTGATCCAATATCACGGTTGACCATCTTTGCCATCCTCTCTTGCGATTTTCCGGACGCTGTCTCTGTCCTACAAAGGCTGGCCATGATAAAGGCAGAGACATGAGACGCTTTATAGCCACCCATGTGCAACCGCCTGTAAAAGGCCTGGAAACCACTATTTTTCATGGAGGAAGATTTCTTTCCTTTAACACTGTAAACTTTGTAAAGTTCAAGCGGGAGTCGATATGAAATTTGTTCGTACTATTTTCCTCCTGGCCGCTGCCTGGGGCTTTTTTGCACTGGTACCGGGTCTGTTTGCAGAACCGGGGCCGCGGCCGGAATATTATTACGGCTTTGTCGGGCTGGCGCTGGTGTTTCAGCTGATCTTTGTGATGATTGCGATCGACCCGCTTCGCTATCGCATGTTGGTGCCGATCGCCATATTGGAAAAACTGTCTTTTTTCCTGCCCGTCTCGATCCTCTATTTGCAGGGCCGGATGGCGCTAGGCCCCGTATTTTACGGCGCGATGGTCGACGGGCTGTTGATGCTGTTGTTCGGGCTGGCGTGGTTTCTGTTGCGCAAGGAAGCGAAGGCGGATTAGCACCAGTCGCGGGTGATGGTCTTAAGCTTGGGGTGGTTTGTCATGGTGGTCATCGGGCAACGCTATCCTCTGGTGATCAGATCACCAGGGATGCGCTGTTGTTGACGGCAGGACCGATGGAGGCGGTGAGCAAGATGGTGGCCGAGATGAAGGCGGCAAAGGCGGCGGCGATGCGGTTTTGAAAATCGGGGGATAACATGGTCTGGGTTCCTTTAATATTGGGTTATGCAACCAGGGTGGTGGCATTGTTGATTGCGGGACCGATGCTGGCGCTAACGAAAACAGCGGCAGTGAAAAGAGCGGCAAAAGCGGCGGCGACTTGGTTCTGGATGTTGATGCTTGTCATTTTGAGTTCCTTTTTGGTTCAATCTGTTTTTCCGCAATTTGTTTTGCGAAGATGCCAATAGCTTTGCACAGGCCGTGCCAGTTTATAAAAAACTATATAAAACAGATAGATAAGAATATATGGCGTTCGATGTGATATGAACGAAAACTGAATAATGGGGAAATATACCAATATTTGGCAACTGGCTTTGCAAGAGGTGGCGAGAAGTTGTTAACGCCCCGATGCTAGAGGCGACCGATGTTCGGACCGCGCCTCACCCGTGTCTTTGCCAGTCGCAACAATGCGCTATGGTGGTCAGCCATGGTGCTGGTCACCGCCTATTGCGTCGCCGCCGATCCGCCCGCCGAAGTGGCGCCAGTGACGGACGCTGCGGTTACACAGGCGGATAGACAGCCGGCCGACCCTTGGTCGGATGTGAAAGATGTCGCCAAGAAGCGCGAAGAATTGCTCCGCTAGACTTTCTTTAGATTGCCGCTGTTCAGCGTGGCAGCGTCAATATTGTGCGGTACCGCCGTCGACACTCAGCGTCGCTCCGGTAATGCCGGCGCCGGCTTCCGATGCCAAGAGCACTGCCATTGCCGCGACCTCTTCTACCTTGCCTGGCCGTTTGAGGGCGCTTTCCTGGGAGAACATATCGATCATCTCGTCAAAGGTCATGCCAAGGCCTTCAGCTGTGGCTGGGCCGCTTTCCATGATCAAGTCGGTCAGGATCAGTCCTGGGCAAATGGCATTGACCGTGATGCCCGAGGTGCCGACCTCCTGTGCCACGGCCTTGGTCATGCCGTTGATGCCATGTTTCGCAATCGTATAGGGCGCGAATGTGGGTTTGCCCATCTTGCCTTCGGTAGAGCTGATATTGATGACGCGGCCCCATTTCTGGGCGATCATTGGCTTAAGAGCCCGGCGGGTTGCCCAGAACGTGGCATAGATATTCCACTTCATCGCCTGGTCAAAAGACTCATCGGTAAGGTCGACAAGGGGTGCCAGATCTCCGGCGCCGCCAGCATTGTTAACGAGAATATCGATGGACCCGAAATGGGCGGTGGTCTTGTCGATAAAGGCTTCGACCTGATCCTGTTCCATGACGTCTCCGGCAACAAACAAGGCCCGGTCTCCGACATCAAGTTCGGCAATGACCTTCGCACCCTTGTCCGGATTGCGAGCCATCAGAGCGACATTGGCGCCTTCGGCCAGAAAGGCTTCGGCAATCCCGCGCCCAATTCCCGCTGTTCCACCCGTTATCGCTGCTGTCTTGCCGGTCAATTTCATCACTCATCCTCTTCGTTATTTTCCCGATTGCTATCGGACAGCAGGAAAGGCAGCAATGGCTTAAAACGCTAGTCCGGCCATTTTCAGAAGCATCATTCAGAAAAAGCGCTCCGAATATGAACCTGAGATAAAGTCACCATTCAGTCTCTGGTTAAGCCAACGCCGCTAGACCGAGCATCGATGAACAGCAATTGATTCGAATGTCGCAAAACCCTTTTGGAGTAGAGAAAATGATCAGCAAAATTTTGGGAAGCCTGGCAATTTCAACCGCAGCCATTGCAACTATGGCCTTCGCCACACCTGCAGAAGCGCGCGGTGGCTATAACAATGGCGGGTATTACGAACAGGTCCGCGGCAACGGATATCGTCAATATCGCCGGGGCGACACGTATCGCGGTGATCGTCGCTATCGGGATCGCCGTGATTATCGTGATCAGCGTCGTTATCGTAACAATCGCTATTCCAATCACCGTCGCTATCGGGGCTGTGATCGGGGAACCGGTGGTACAATAATTGGTGCCATCGCCGGCGGGTTGCTAGGGAATGAAGTGGCCGGTCGCGGCAGCAAGACCGAAGGAACCATCATTGGCGGTGCCGTAGGCGCTCTGGCTGGTCGCGCGATCGACGGCAACTGTTAGTCCTGGATCATTCCGGTCAACTCTTGAATGGCCTGAGTTAATATAAACAGAAAATATGATGACCCCCGAGTTGCTTACCGGGGGAAAGGGGGCCGGAGCTTTGGAGCTATCCGGCCCCCGACCATTTCTAGCGGTTGGTTAGCAGCGCAGGTGCTTCGCCAACCCAGTCAGCGATGTCGGGCTTGTCCTTGACGAAATATGGATCACCCTTGCTGTTCAGATAGAAGCGCTGCATTTCGCTGCGTGTGAAGGGTCTAGAACCAAGCCGTCCGAAGACCGCCATCTGCCCACCGGTCTCATCGACCGCGCGATCACGATCCAGCCCCTTAGACAATGCCAGAGCGGGCTTCGGAGTGCGGGCAAATGCTATCAGCTCCGGCTTCGGTGCCGGTGAGAAACCATAATAGTTTTTCTGACTATCCGGCGTGGTAAGCTGAATA
Source organism: Parasphingorhabdus sp. (assembly GCF_039982395.1). Classification (GTDB taxonomy): domain Bacteria; phylum Pseudomonadota; class Alphaproteobacteria; order Sphingomonadales; family Sphingomonadaceae; genus Parasphingorhabdus. The sequence goes on along the minus strand of NZ_JBDWYO010000003.1, from coordinate 460,879 downwards.
ACCTTCAAGCCATTGCGCCCATCTGCGACATAGGCAAACAAGGTCGCATTGGTTGAACCCACAATCACATCCTCTGCATCGTTCATCGTACCGCCAAAAGTTTCTTTCCGGTAGATTTCGGGCGCTTCCGGTCGGGTAATATTGGCTATCACCAATCCTTCGTCCTTAGCCGCGATATAGGCATATGTCCGCGCAAGATATAGGCGTTGGGCGTTGCGCAGCGCTATGGTGCCTGACGGTACCGCCACCGGATTTTCCATGTCGGTCACATCGAACAGCTTCACTCCATCGGTATCGGTGACCCAAAGATACCGGAATTGGAGCGCGGACGCCCGGGCATCTACCAGCGGAATGGTGATGACGTGGCGCGGTTCCAGAGGCTTATCAAGGTCGATCAGGGTTAACCCCTGGTCTGTGGTAATATAGGCATAATGGCCTGCGAGTGTGATATGGCGCGCGCCGTTCAACACCCCGTCTTCATTCCAGGTCAGGCTGCGCTTGAAGAAGTTGTTGCGGAACTCGCCATCAGCCAAAGTGTTGACGTCAACCAATATCAAGCCTTCCTCGCTGTCCGTGACAACCGCATAATTATATATCGGATGGAAGGCCTGCTCTTCGTTAACCTCACGAAGTTCTTTGGTGTTCCGCGTCGGCGCAATCGGTTGGTTGGTCGCCAGTGCCATGCAGGTCGCGTTCTTACTACTGACATGCGTATCATGGCCGAGTGAAGAGAATGGTGATTTGACGATTCTTTCAGAAAAGCCCTTGTTGCCGATCGAAGCGACATCATAAGCGCGGAATCCGCCTTTGCCTTCTGCAACGAACATATATTCGCCGCGCAGCTGCAAACAGCGGACTGCATCGCCGGTTCCCTGCACAACATTCTTAAATTCTTCGAGTGCCTTGGTTTCGCCGGACAGATTCTCATCAAGCGTGTCACCGCGCACCCAGTCAATCAGTTCCCGGTCATTGTCTTCCACATGCATCCGCCAATAATCGGGGTAGGCATATTTTTGAAGATAGGAACCGATAACCGCCTGAGGCTCATCCCATTCGGTGATCCGGACCGCTTCAAATCCCTTTTCAAGCCCGACCCATGCGTGGAGGCCTATGAAGTTGACGAAATTGGTGCCTTGCAACAGCGTTTGCGCCATGATTGCGTTGTTATCGTTGGTCTCGCTCACGTGGCAATCCGAGCATTGCTTGGTCTCGGTTTTCCGCACGGTGTGCGGGAAATGCGGCGCGAAGGCTTGTGATGAAAAGCCGATGCCAGAGATCGGAGGCTGCTGCACATAGATGCGTTCGCGGTTGATGTTGGTCGAGGACAGGATCAGCGCCGATGTGGAGCGAACCGGAGCAATGACATTGCCTTTGCTGGTCTGGTGACGGCCCAGTTGGAACATCTGGTCGCGGGCTACTTGTGGATTGTAAGTCGCATAGTTCCGGGTCGTACCGCCTTCATATTTGTGGTTGTCTGCTTGCCAGTTTGCTTCGATGGGAAGGTGACAACCTCCGCAGCTTGTCGTCCAGCTAAGGTGACAGGTGAAGCAGACCATATTCTCGTCTTTATGCGCCCGATCATCTTCCGATACGCCGCTACCGAACGCATATTTACCCGTTTCCGCTCCGGTTTTGGACATGAGCTTGGCCCGTGCTGCCTTCAGATTGAAGTCAGGATGGGAACGATCAACGCTGTTCTTGACCAAGCTAACCCGCCAGCTGAGCTCAGGGTCAATGATGGACCGTTGAACCAGGACGCGTTTGCCGCTGGGTTCTTTGAACCATTCAAAGCGCCGCTCGCCATTGGCATTGCGCAACAGGCCGAGGTTGTTGCCCTTTGGTCGAGCTGCGAGGTTGCTCGTCATTAGGGTCGGATATGCATCCGCTGTGCCATGGCAATCTTTGCAATTTATTTCGACAGCATTGGCAACTTCGCCGTAAATCAGGCCATTACCATGACTGTCTTGTGCGAAATGGCAATCGGCACATTGCATGCCCACTTCGGCATGAATGCTCATCATATGAACCGATTTACCGGGATTGATTCCAGGTTCGACAAATTTACCTTCGTCTTCCCTACGGAATTTTTCCGGATCGTCATTGGCGACGATATTCTCCGTATCGGTGCTGTAGCTAGCCTGATTGCCTTCAGCATCGAGCAGATTACCGTCGCGGTCGCGCTTCAGGATCGCCCGGAAGTTCCAGCCATGGCCGTGATAGTCGGCGAACTGCGTGTCTTTGGCATCACTGTTGACGTCGTAAACGTTCCGCAGGAAGTCAATGTCAGCCCAGAGGCCTTTCGGTGCAGCCCCTTCTGGGTTTCTGTCCAGAACTTTGCGAACTTCTTCGGCATCAGGGTATTTCTGTTGCTTATATTTCTTCTGATATTCTTCTTCGCTCATGCCTTCTGGCTTGGGACTCAGGTTATCCGGACCGGGCCACATATAGGGTGCGTCTGATTCATAATCCCACATGGTGTAGCCGAGATAGCTATTCAGGAAGATATTGGGTTGGTGCATGTGACAGTTCATGCACTGGGCGGTCGGAATAGCCCGAGTGAAGGCATGTTGAATCGGATGGCCTTTTTCACGTTTGGAAGGATCAATATCCGCTGCATGATCGTCGCCATGGGGTTTCTCGTCACCATGTGCGTCTTTGTCTTTTCCGTGGGCGCTGCCATAAGCACCCTTGGCGCTATAGGACGCATCATAAGTGCCATAGCTACCCAAACGATGCTCGCCTTCTGCGAGGTTGCGAATAGTCGGATCGATAGTCTGCGTTTGCCCGTCGCGACCGAATTTGGCCCAGATCGAACTGTGTCGCGGCTCGCGGTCATTGGCATAGACAACGTGACAGCCGGCGCAGCCTGACTGGCGATAGTCGCCGGGCTGATCATTGGTTCCCATGAACCACATGAAGGGATCGTTGAGACGGGTCTTGTGGATATTGAGCACCGGAATGGCGACGCGCAGGCCTGTGCCTGGCCCACGATTGGACTGCTTCAGGTCAGGACGTCCTGGCTCTTCCAGCCGCTGGATGATGCCGCCGATATTGGGCAGTCCTATCTCTGGGAACTGGGTGTTCACATTGCGGCCGCCGCGCTCAAACACCCGGAATACGTCGCCGGGAGGAACAACATGCCATGTCGGCAAGGGGTAAAGGATAGGAAGCGCACCGCGCTTCTTTTCGGCTTCAGTCACGCTGCCGTGCGGATTACCCGGCGATTTGATCGTCGCGGGTGCGCCATCGCGCGTATAGGCCTCGCCAAAGATATAATTTTTAAATGGAACAATACCGTTATTATAGGCCGCTCCGCCCCATAGCATAGCGCCGGTGGCCATCAGCGACCGTTCGGATGCTTCAATGATCTCCATATGGCAGGCACCGCAGGATTCACGAGCAACCCGATAATCAGACGGATTCACAAAGCGCACGAATTCGGGTGATTCCTTGTTCAACAGTCCATAGCTGCGCTTCGGATTGGCAGAAGAAGGCCAATGCCAGCTTTCAGGGTACTTCGGTAAAACATGCGCTTTTGTTAGCGCATCCATATAGGCGAGGCTGTTTTTGCCCCATTTGTTGTCCCCGACAACAGAGGCGTCACCACCGTGGCAATCCACACAACCCAGCACCACCGCTGGCGTCTCGTGCATGGTCTTTTGATCGGAATCCGTATGGCAGCTCTGGCAACCAATGCTCTTTGTCTGGGCTTCGTCCCACGTTTGGTTTTGGGGAGCAGGGGGCGTGAAGCTATAGTCGACCTTCTGGGCTTTCTCTTTGCCAGCGGCGAGCAGCATTGACGCTGGTGCAATGGTCAAAGCCAATGCGCCCAAGCTTGCGAGGATCAATTTGCTATTGCTTGTCATAATGTTCCGCCAGCGCATCAGAAGGCCAATATCGCGTTGAGCAAGATAGAATAGTGGAAGTCGCGTTTATCCGTTTGATCAAACAAATCCTTGAATCCTTTTCCGGGTATCAAAGCCGCGCCTGACAGGCGGAATACCATATTTTGTGTAGCTTTTGGCCGGTAAATTGCAGCCATCGAGAGATCCCAGCCAATGTCTTTTGGAATAGACCCTTCTACCCGCAGCGCTTCGAGGCTTTCCGTTTTGTGGAACCAAAGATGGTTCGCATTGGCGGAAATCCGAAAGTCTGGCGTGAGGTCCGCATCGACGCCAATCCCAGTCAAAATCGTACCGGGATTGTTGAAGTTGCTCTGTCCTTGCTCTTTTGACGAACGGAGCGAGTTGAGAATGCCATTGCGGCCGTTGATCGAGATTACCCGACCACCGCCAGCGAAGGGAATGGTCTGGCGAATCCAGTAGCTCGTATCGGCTCCGGCAAAAATCGGGTTTTCGAAAATAGCATCGAAACCCGCCTCGGTATTATTATATGGATTGCCGTCCCCACTGGCGAACAGGCCAGAAGCGCGGAAACGCAGGAAGTCGACATCATAGCTCGCTTCCAATGCGCCGAAATAAGCGGCGATATTGGCTGGCTCGCTGGTAAAAATACTGTTCCGGTCTTCGCCAAACGCGCCGTAAACCTGACCCGTGAGATTGATCCGTCCGATCCGTCCATCAAAAGCATAGCCCGGATAAACGACATCATAGGCGCGGCCCCTGAGGTCGCCGATCAAGGCCGGACGGACTGGAAAGCCATTGTCATCAATCTCTACATCAGACCGTTCACGGTTCATATTATAGGTAAGACTGAACTGGCTGGTTAGGCCGACAAAGGGCAAATCCTGCCGGTAAAGGTTGGCGAAGAAAATATAGCTTTCGCGCGGAGTCTGGGTGATGTCGTTTAGGCCGGAATTTGTGTCTTTTTCCAATTGGAGAAAGGCACCAAGATTATATTGGATCCGGTTGTTATCGCGAGTCCCGAACAGGCGAAAACCGAGCTGGTTATCCTGGAACAAAAAGCCGCGAAAATCAGCCTGCATCGGTTGAATACCGATACGGAAACTGTCGAAATCATAGCGTGCCGAGGTGTTCCGAATATGATAATCGAAAAATGCTTCCTGGACACCGACAAACCAGTCTGTCCGGTTGGACGTTTTGGATGGCTCGACGAACAGCACCCGGCGTTCGGGAACATTCACATGATTGATCTGAGTGGCCAATGTCAGGCGATATTCTACGTCAGGTGGTTTGTAAGCGGTCGACCCTTTGATCAGGGCAAAGCCGGTGATGAAGGTCTGGGCATAGACTTCTGATCCGGATCTGCCGAACACATCAAGGTTGTTCGGGCGTTCCGTCGTCTGGACGCCGACGGGTATCGGGAAGCTGCGCGGTTCGACGACTGTATCCGAGATTGCATTGACGATGAAAAACCAGTCATCGCCTTTTAGGAAGCCAGGTTTTTTGTCCGCCGGGATCGGCTTGTCACCCTTGAGAACATTTTGATTATAAGGGTTTAGCGTCGAGTGACAGTTGTTCCGCAAGGATCCGAACAGCGTATAGATTGATTCATCACCGCCTTTTGCCGGGCAAAGACTTTGCATGATCCGCCAGCGATCGGGGACCGGGAATTCGTCGGTTGGAAAGGCTTCCGGTGGCGGCGCGCTGATGGCTCCGGGATTGTTCTGGGTGACCGGATCGGGCAGCTCTTTTTGAACGCCTGGCCGGCGGCGACCATCGATTAGGACTTCATCGGCGGTTAGGTCGATAATATCCATTTCCAGCGGTGCAGGTTGAGCGGAAATGGAAGAATTGGAGGCATGTTTCGCCTCTGTGCTATCATCTGGCTCTAAGCCGTCTTTTTTGTCCTCTTCTGTGTCCGGTTCTGGTCCACCCATGCCCATTTTTGGACCAAAATTGTCAGAATGCGGCCTCGTCCAGTCGAAATCTTTTCCGGCCAGCAGAGCGGTTAGCGAAGATTCCATCTGCTGCACGGAGGCCTGCTGAGCCTCCATTTGCTCGGCCTGGCCTGACATTACCGCTAAGATCGGTACAAAGGAGGCAGAAAGTCCCGACATCCGCCCTAGAGTCCCTCGCAGACATTTTGTTCGGCCGTATCGAGGAACGGCGCAAAAGGGCAGCTGACATAGCGCAACCGAACATTCGCATTGCCGAGGTCTACGACCACATTGTCGGCTCGGATGGCCTTTGCTGCATTGCCGATTCCACCAACACGTAGGCCGGCATTGTGCAAGCCAAGAAAGCTCACCATGTCATCCTGATCAATTCCGTCACCCGATACACCAATGCCGCCGATGAGCGTGTCACCCCGATAAATTGGTACGCTGCCGGGAAATATCTGGATCCCGTTGGATAGGCGATTCTGGCCGCCGGTACCGGCTATCGTCGGTATTTCTGTACATTGTGGTCCGGTGTCGGCGCTGGCACCGCCGGAGCGGACATGCCCCACATGCTGCACAATATTCGGGAACACTAAGTCGAGTTGCAAGCCAACAGCGAACGGACTGAATTTTTCGGACTGTTCAATAGACAGAGGGCCGGGTGGACGTCCGACTTCGCCATCAGGAAAATAGGGGCGGGATAGATTGCCGCCGGAGCGATCGGCAAACGCCACCGTGCCGGTTAATGCATTGGGATCACCCAAAAAGGTGCGAACGCGTTGCACATGTGATGGCACATTGGCCAGATTCGCAAAAACTGGCGTAGCAAGCAATTGTTGGCCTGCGACCGCATTGGAGAAAAATGCCGCTGTTCTTGCTTTTTGTAGCGAAACGTCAGTGCCAAAAATCGGACCATCTGGCGAACGCACGATACCCAATATCTGACCATGGGTATCAACCACGCTGACAGTTGCCTGCATGCGGCTATCGAGCGGCTGCCGGATTTGCGCTCTTGAACGGCTGAGAACCTTGAAGGCCTCTTCCAGAACCGCGCGCACTTCGGTCGCCGTCAGGGGGGTGGTTACGGCAGCGCTATCGGTGCCACCGCGGATCGGGAAACGATTTGCACCCGTGCCATCGGTCAGCACGAACGCATCAGAATTGGTGAATTCGGCTGCGGTTGCGGCCCGAATTCCGGATGCTTCTGTACCATAAGCGGTGCCAGCGATGATCGGACCATTGGTATAGCCTTGAACGGTCGAAAGACTGCCAACGCTATTGTTTATTGCGGCAAAGTTGCTTTGTAGCGGCGACAGATCGGAAACCACCATATCGCTGAATCTCAAGGATGTTCCGTCTACCGATATCCGGTTTGCGGTTATCGAGGCAGGAGGCGCAAAGCCCTGAATGCCGGCAAGGGCAACCGCTTCTTCATCATCAACGTCGATATCGAGGATATTATTGTCAAACCCATAGTCCCCATCGCCCATGACACCGATGCCACCAACAACGACGCCGTCTTTATATATTGGAAAACCACCGGGATCAGCGGCCAATCCGAGCGGTGATCGTTTTGGGCCGATCAGCGACCCTACTCCGCCCGCCATATTGAAGCGCTGCGACAGGTCGGAGCAAGGCAATTGGCTGAATTGGACACCAAAAAGCGGTCCGCTTTCCAAACCAACGGTGGTCGGTGCGGGCGGAAAATGTTCTTGCGTGATCTGACTGGCCGTCCGCGAAGAAAAGGCGTTACCGCTGCTGGACAGATAGGCTCCGGTAACAGCCTTAGCGATAGCTGCGGCAGCCGCGGGGACTTGTTGGCCCTGAAGGCCGACCAAATCAGCCGGACTTGCCAAGCCGCCAATCTGTCTGTTGCTAATCGTGATTTCGGACGAATTGTTGTTCGAGCCGTTCATGTCAAACACGGCAAGAACGTTGCCGACTCGATCGACGACCGCGATTACAGAAGGGAGATTGCGCGCCTGCGCCTCACTCACAGCCTGGGCAATGATGGTTTGCACGTCCGTCACTGTCAAAGAACGTTGCGCCGGTGCCGTAAACAAACCGCCTGTTCCGGTCGGCGGGGTCGTTGGTGCCGGTGTCGGTGAGGGGGCTGGCGAAGGCGAGGGCGTTCCGCCAAAATCATTGCTGCCACCGCCACCACCACAGGAGGTGAGTACCAGCGCCGCAGCGGAAATTGCAGAGGTCAAAAATGGTTTACGCATGACCAAGGCCCCTATCTAAGTGAACGTATCGTACGGACGGCACCGCCCAATGCCCGACGAAATTTCAGAGGTTTATAAGCATTGGGCTCGGCGACAGCGGCATAAGCGACATTGATTTGCCCGCGCAGGCTAGCGGCTGCAGATTCGCTGACTTGACCGCTATTGACCAATCCGTTGAGCAAAGTGTCGACAGCCATGACCGACTGTACGCTGCCCTCATAGTCGGTGAAGCGGGGCGATATTGCTTGTCCGGCAATGGTCTCCATAATCTGAAATGTTTGTGCCCGACTAAAGTTTGCGCGGGAGAATCTGTCCGCAAGCTGTGCTGCATATTGCCGCAACCGCGCCGCTTCCTGGACAGCAGGGCCGCGTCCTTTTGCCATTGCTGCATGGAATGCGCGAGAGCGGCGATCGAATTCACCGGCAAGATCTGGCGCTGCCACTTTGATCGCAGCACTCAACATGATCATGTTCTCGTCATTATAGGGCGGCATGCCTTCGGGAATGGGGCGTCCAGGATTGTTGACCGATGTTGGACGGGCAGCAGGATCATCATAAATGCGGCGGTGGCAGCTGTGGCAGTCGTAGAAATAAAATTCAGGGAAAATACCCTCGGCACCGAAAGCAGGTTTTGTGAACAGGTTGAGCGAGCGTTCCAACGCCATCGCCTGACCCACAGCCCAGAATTGGACACTGTTCGTACGGCCCTTGCGGCGGACATAGTCCACATCCTCGTCATGATGCTGTTGCAATGTCGAAAACAGATCCATTTCAAAGGAGATACGCGGATGACCAGCGGCCATGATTCTATGGTCGACAAACTGACCCTTTTTCGCGCTGCCAAAGTGGCAATCGAGACAAACGCTCGCCCGAGCCTTTGGATTATCCAATGGAATCAATCCTTGCGAAACATTGCGCGCGTGATTGGCGCCCACGGCATAGTGGCTGGAAAGCCAACCCGATGAGGCTCCGTGACACGATTCGCAGCCAACCCCATCGTTGATCTGAAATCTAGGCCCTTTGCGGGTTACCGCTGTGGTGTGGCAGCCGATGCACTGGGATGAAGACGCTGCATCTTTGATCCCCAGTCGCTTGGCGATTGCAATACTCCGGGGTTCTTTGAGAACGCGGAAAGCGCGGCTGTGCGCGCCGCCGGGCGTGGATTCTTCTTGCCAGCGCATGATTTCGTCTTGCCTGACAATCTCGCCGTCGGCTTCCTGCCGTCCGTGGCAGGTGGAACCGCCGCATGTCGCCACGCCAAGATAAGTGCCGCTGGCAACATCAGGCGCCGCTTCTACTGGCGCGGTGCTTGCTACGGTTGATATGAATAAAGCTGTTCCGAGCAATGCCGAACAGAATAGGCTAGCGGCCAGTACTGACCAGCCAGGTACCCACGCAAATTTTTTCTTCGTTTGCATCGTTGCCCAATCCGGTTTTGAAACCGGTCCCCTTATCCAGCACGACGCGACCCTTGCCGTTAATAATAACGTTAAGGTTACCTATCCCCCAACCGATGCTCAATGCAAACGAAAATCGACCAATTTCTTTTATTTTTTAGGGTCTTGCCACTTGACTAGTGCCGTTACGGAAACACAGTGTGGCGCATAGGCAACGGTCCTGTGCCTTTGTCTATGATCTTATGCCATCGATTCGCGGGATAGGAGCAACGCCCGAAACTGAGCTGTCCAACCGAAGGCAAGAACGATCGCTCTTGCCCGCGGCTGATTCTCTCGGATTCTAGCCAGGCCGGCGGCGGACTACCAGATTGCGGATTTCGGTCATATCTTCCATCGCAAATCTTATGCCTTCGCGACCCAGGCCGCTGTCCTTGACGCCGCCATAGGGCATATTGTCGACCCGATAGGACGGCACGTCATTGATCACCACGCCGCCAACATCGAGACGATCCCATGCATCAAGCGATTTGAACAAGTCGCGCGTAAAGATACCGGCTTGCAGGCCGAACTTGCTGTCGTTGACCTCATCCATCGCTGCGCCAAAGTCGCTGAATTTGGACAATAATGCCAGTGGTCCAAACGCTTCTTCGCGATTGGCATCAGCATTGCGATCGACATTTTCCAACAGCGTTGCCTCGAGCATATTGCCGGTGCGATTGCCGCCGCACAACAAGGTCGCGCCGTCGGCGACCGCGCCTTCGATCCAGCCGTGGAGACGCTTTGCCTCGCCTTCCGAAATCATTGGGCCGATGAATGTGTTGCGATCTTTCGGATCGCCCGCGATCAGCGTTTTGGTTCTAGCGACCAGCATGTCTTTGAATTGGTCGTAGACAGATTCATGAACGATGATTCGCTGCACGCCGATGCAGCTTTGGCCAGACTGATAGAATGCGCCAAAGATAATCCGTTCGAGTGCATCGTCTAGATCGGCATCATGATCAACAATGACCGCTGCATTTCCGCCGAGTTCCAGGATCACGGGTTTCTTGCCAGCTTTTGCTTTCAAGTCCCAGCCAACGCCCGGCGACCCGGTGAAGGACAAGAGTTTCAGCCGCTCATCAACCGTGAACAGGTCAGCGCCATCGCGGCTGGCAGGCAATATAGAAAAAGCACCCTTCGGAAGATCCGTTTCAGCCAGAACCTCGCCCATGATGATCGCGCCGAGCGGTGTTTTGCTGGCCGGTTTCATCACAAAGGGGCAACCCACGGCAATCGCCGGTGCTATTTTATGTGCTGCCAAATTCAATGGGAAATTGAACGGAGAAATGAAGCTGCACGGACCGATGGGAACGCGTTTCCACATGCCCATATAGCCTTTGGCCCGTTCCGCGATGTCCAGCGGCTGTACTTCACCATAGTTGCGCACAGCTTCTTCGGCGGCGATGCGGAACGTATCAATCAGACGTCCGACTTCACCCTCTGCATCCTTGATCGGTTTGCCAGCCTCTACGCAAAGCGAATAGGCCAGTTCATCAAACCGTTCTGTGAACCGATCGACACAATGTTGCAGCACATTCTGCCGTTCATAGCTCGCCATAGCGGCCATTGGTTCGGCAGCGGCTACGGCTCCCGCGATGGCCTCTTCAATGACATCGGGTGTCGCGAGAGCGGTCCGGAAGGCGACTTCATTGGTAAATTTGTCGGTGACTTCCAGGTCAGTATTGGGCTGCACCGCTTCATTGTTGAGATAAAGCGGATAAACGTCTTTTAATTTTGTCATATGATCCTCACTCACACCTTCGCGCTGAGTTCCTTGATCTCGATATTCAAAATGCGATCATTGTCGGAATAATCTACCGGGCAATCGATCAGATGAACGCCTTCGCTGTTCAAGCATTTGTCGATTGTTTCTGCCAGATTTTGCGCGCTGGTGATCCGGTGGCCATTGGCACCATAGGATTCTGCATATTTGACAAAATCAGGGTTGCCATAAGTCAAACCCCAATCCTTGAAGCCCATATTGGCCTGTTTCCAACGGATCATGCCATAGCTGTTGTCGTTCAGCACCAGCACGGTGATGTTGAGTTTCAGGCGAACAGCGGTTTCCATTTCCTGGCTGTTCATCATGAAGCCGCCATCGCCACAGATCGCCATAACCTTGCGGTCGGGATAGACCATCGCCGACGCCATGGCGGAAGGAAGGCCTGCGCCCATGGTTGCCAGTGCATTGTCGAGCAATACCGTATTGGCTTCACGCGCTTTATAGTTGCGGGCAAACCAGATCTTGTAGACGCCATTGTCGAGACAAATAATACCGTCTGCTGGCATCGCTTCGCGCACGACTTTTACGAGATGCGGCGGATAGATTGGGTGACGCATGTCGTCGTCCATAGACGCGGTATGATCTTCTTCGGCCTTGCGTGCCTTGTACATTTTGTCGAAATTCCAGCTGCCGGATGGAACAATGTCCTCCTTCATCTGCCAGATTGCATTGCCGATATCGCCGATCACTTCGATCTGTGGATAATAGACCGGATCTACTTCTGCGCTGTTCATCGATACGTGGATGACCTCGGCGCTACCGGGGGCCATGAAAAATGGCGGTTTTTCGATCACGTCATGACCAACATTGATGATCAGGTCGGCTGACTCGATTGCCTGGTGGACAAAGTCATTCGCAGAAAGTGCTGCACAACCCATGAATTCTTTGTGGGTTTCATCGACGACGCCTTTGCCGAGCTGCGTGGTCACGAAGGGAATGCCGGTTTTCTCGATAAATTGCGTCAGCATGCGGCCGGTGGTTGTCCGATTCGCGCCGCCGCCGACAACGATGATCGGAGATTTGGCATTCTCGATTTTCTTGGTCGCCGCGCGGACCGCCTTGGCTTCTGCAACGGGGCGCCGGGTCAGGCTTGGAGTGATCGGGGTTGAGTCTGTTTCCTCATCCGCAATATCTTCCGGAAATTCTATATGGGTCGCACCGGGCTTTTCTTCTTCAGCCAGGCGGATCGCTTCGCGCACGCGGCTCGGGATATTGTCCGCAGATGCCAGTTGATGCGTGAATTTGGTAATCGGCCCCATCATGTCGACCACGTCGAGAATCTGGAAGCGGCCTTGTTTGGATTTCTTGATCGGTTTCTGGCCTGTGACCATCAGGATCGGCATGCCGCCCAATTGTGCATAAGCCGCAGCCGTCACAAGATTGGTTGCGCCGGGTCCAAGTGTTGCCATGCAGACACCGGTCTTACCTGTATGCCGTCCATAGGTCGCAGCCATGAAGCCGGCGCCTTGTTCGTGGCGGGTTAGAATGAGTTGGATTTTTGTGGAGCGCGATAAGCTGTCGAGCATATCGAGATTTTCTTCACCGGGAACGCCGAAGAGATATTCAACGCCTTCATTTTCCAGACATTCTACAAAAAGATCGGATGCTTTGGTCATGTGGGTCCTTCCCTGATCGTGATGACCAGTGCTTGTGCGAGTAAACGGCAGCGACCCCGATGACTCTCTTTCCCCTCAAGAAGGAGACTCACCTTACCCTATGTTCTTGGTTGATAAGTCAAAAAAGTCAGGAAGTCACCCCCTCAATATCCGCGATCAAAGTCGGCGACGGCAATCATCTTTTCGCCACTCTGAAATCGCTTTAGATTTTCGACAAACCGGGCCGCGGCGCGCTGGAACATGCCGGTTTGGGCCTGGCCGGATAAATGCATGGTGATGATGCAATTGGGGGCGGTCCAGAGCGGATGGTCCGACGGCAGTGGTTCGGGGTCGGTGACATCTAGCGCTGCCCCGCCGATCGCCTTGCTGTTCAATGCTTCCAGCAGCGCATCTTGATCCACCAATGATCCGCGTGCCACGTTGACCAACCAGGCAGAGGATTTCATGGCGGCAAATTCTTTCGTGCTCAGAAGATGTTTGGTTTCGCCTGTCGCGGGTGCCGAAACAAAGACCCAGTCAAATTCTCCAAGCCTTTCGCGCCAGTCGTCCAGCCCGATGACCTTGGGCTCGCCGGTCGCGGTCCGTCGGACGGCGGTGACATCGACATCAAAGCCGGAGAGTTTTTTCGCGATCTGTTGGCCGATACCACCAAAGCCGATAACCAGAGCTTTGGTGCCGTCAATCTCCGTGGTTCCAGGCGGTGATGCCAGCCAGTTGCGCTGACGTTGATTGTCGACAATGATATCGCTGCGTTTGGCCGCCATGAGCATCTGCATCACTGCAAACTCGGCGATCTGGGCGCTGTTCAAACCTGCACCGTTGGTCAGAATAGTGCCTTGCGCCTTCAGCTGATCGAGCGGAAAATGTTCCACGCCGGCATAGATGCTGTTGAGCCATTTCAAGTTGGTTGCAGCCCCGATGACCGCCGTCATCTTGTCCTTGTCATACATATCGAACCAGCCGATGTCGGCATATGGCGCGACCTCCATGGCTTCTTCGGTGCTGGTAAACCAGGTCACATCGAGGCCATCGCAATAGGGCTCAACCATCGGGCGAACGAGAGAAGCCATGGCGGCTTTTGGTTTGGTGGACATAGAGTTCGGCCTCCTAAAAAATTGTCATTCCCGCAAAGTACGGAATCAAGTTTCGGATTCAGATATTGCGTTGCTGGTTCCCCATCTTTGCGGAGGTACCAAAAAGAAAGTCTACAGCTCGATCTTCCAATCCCAACGCAACGGGTCGCCATCCATCAATTCAACGCCTTGGGCTGTGAGTTCATCACGAATGATATCGGCCGTTGCGAAATCTTTCTCTGATTTTGCTTTTTGGCGCTGGTCGAGCTTTGCTTCGATGGCGGTTTCATCGACCTCGGCATCCATGGGACGGACGCGCAACGCAGTACGCGTCAAAGAGGACAGTTCGAGACCCAAGACCGAGTCCATTTCTGACAGCAAGGTGAGTCTTTGATCAGCCGGCAATTTTTTGAGCGTGAGCAATTCTTCCAGCAGCGGCAAAGATTTGGAACTGTTCAAATCTTCGCTCAGGGCGGCATCGAATTTATCCTGCAACGCAATGAGGGCAGGATGTTCGATTGCCGCTGCGTTGGTCTCAGCCTTTTGCAACAACCGTTCCACGCCCATCACAATCCGCTTCAGCCGGGTCAGGGCAGCAACCAGATTGTCCCAGCTAAATTCTAGCTCGCTGCGATAATGGGCCTGCAGGCACATCATGCGATAGGCGAGGGGATGGAAGCCCCGGTCGATCAGAACCTGAAGGCGCAGAAAATCACCGCTGGATTTAGACATCTTGCCAGCCCGATCGATCAGGAAATTATTGTGCATCCAGATATTGGCACCGCTATGTTCCGAGCAATTATGGGCCTGGTTTTGCGCGATTTCATTGGGGTGGTGAATCTCGCGATGGTCGATACCGCCAGTGTGAATATCAAATGTTTCGCCAAGATATTTGATACTCATTTGTGAGCATTCCAGATGCCAGCCCGGCGCGCCCTTGCCCCAGGGACTGTCCCATTCCATTTGCCGGGTCTCACCCATGGGCGTCTTGCGCCAGATGGCAAAATCCTGTGGATTGCGTTTGCCTTCGACCGTGTCGATCCGACCTTCAATATCATCGCTTTGCGCCCCAGCGAGCCGACCATAATCGGGCACGGTGCTGACATCAAAATAGAGTCCGCTATCCAGTTCATAGCAATGCTTGTCGGCGATGCTCTTTGCAAATGCGATCATCTCTTCCACATGGTCGGTGGCAATCGCCCATTTCGCTGGCTGCCGGATGTTGAGACGTTCAATATCTTTCCAATAGGCATTGGTATAATATTGAGCGATATCCCAAGCTGACTTGCCGGATTGGGCTGCTGCTTTTTCCATCTTGTCATCGCCGGCATCTGCGTCGGAGGTCAAATGACCGACATCGGTTATGTTGATGATATGGGTGAGTATATGCCCCTTCCAGCTGAGCGTGCGGCCGAGCAAATCAGCAAAAATATAGGCGCGCATATTGCCGATATGTTGGTAATTATAGACTGTCGGCCCGCAGGTATAAACGCGGGCTTCGCCCGGATGAACGGGCGCGAAGGTCACCATCTGGCGACTGAGGCTGTTGAACAGTTTTAGCGGATGTGCGGCATTGTCATTCATGGTCTATCGCCTAATGGCTTTCCGCGCAAAAGGTCAACAGATCAATTGTAGGCTGCTATTATTCCGCCGGCTCGAGCTCTTCTTCTTCTTCTTCCTCGTCTTCTGCTTCGCTGACCCACAGGTCGTCATTGCCCGCGCCCGTCACCGGTTCGTCGATCAATGGTTCGTCGGCCAATTCCTCATTCTCTTTGATCTCGATGAGGTTGGTTGCAAACGGGTCTGCGGTATATTCTTCAGGAGTTACCTCTTCTTCAATCACGTCCTGAACTGAATCGCCAAGCACCGGCTCAGGAGTAGGCGTTGGAGTTGGAGTTGGGGTAGGAGTTGGGGTAGGAGTAGGAGTAGGGGTTGGGGTTGGGGTAGGCGTTGGAGTTGGAGTTGGAGTTGGAGTTGGAGTTGGTGTCGGGGTTGGCGCGCAACTCGCCGGGTTTGCGATAATGCAACCATTGATGGTCGATCCAACAGCAGCAGCGGTATTGATTGTGGTCGGTGCTATTGCGGCAATACCTGTATTCCCTGCAAGCACTCCGTTTGCGACAATGCCGATGGTCCCAGATGTTGGGCCATTGATAGTAAGCGTGTTGGCGACAAAGCCGCGCCGGTCATCAAAGTCTGTACCGTCGGCGGTGTTTTGAATGAACAGGCCAGTATCGACAGTGAATGTCAGACTGTCTGCCTGGAAGAAGCCATCCGCCAAAGTGATGCCATCATTATTGGCAAGTCTCGTGTCAGCATCTGCCGCATTCAAGCCCAATATATCGGCAGCGGCTGCATCGGTTGCAGCAGTGATAGTGAACGCTGAGAGCTCCATTGCGCCTGCAATGTTGCCACTCGCATCTTCGCTACGCAAATTGCCTCCATTTGCATTGATCCGAATATCGTTGCCCGCATCAATCGCTAGAAGGTTGTCGCTGCTCGCATTGGATAGCGTCAGTGCACCATCGATGCGGACATCATTTTCCGCTTCGAGGAACAAGCCTCCATCGGTGCCTATATTGCCGCCGCTTGCAGCGCCCGTGCCGGTCGCAACGGTCGCATTCAGGTCCTGCACGAGCAAATCAACATTGCCAGTGCCGGTGCCCAAGGCAGTCAACGTAAGGTCGCCGCCGCTTCTTATCCGGGTAAATTCATCGGCATCCAGGCTGAAACTGCTGGCTGTTCCGGTACCACCAAGGACAAACTGGCTGGTGCCGTCGTTGGAAATCAGGATGTCCTGCGTCAGATCGGATGTGCCCAACTGGGCGGTGCTGGCGATATTGATGTCGCCACCGAGTATCTGGATATCTGTTCCCGTTGCCTGGGCTTGTATGTCGACCAGATTTCCAGCTGTGATGGATAGGTTGGCCGCTGCGGTTGTCGCGCTTGCGACAATTGCATCGGTGGCCGCGGTGATCGTAATATTGCCGCCGCTGGAACTGATGGCCTGAGCAGAGACACCACCGCCCGACCCGGGCAATGCGCTGCCTCCGGATGGTCTCGTAAATGTATCGCTGATCGTTGCCGATCCGCTGGTACTCGCCAGAGTGATATCGCCGGTAGCATCTGCGCCGCGAACATTGAGGTTGCCGACGGTAGAGATGTCAACATTGCCTGCGGTTGCCTGTGCGCGGGCATTTAGATCATTTGTTGAGCGCAGCAGGACATCTTCGCCAAAGGCCTGAATATCTCCGCTGACATCGATATCCGTGCGGACAGCGATGGCGCCATTGGCGGCAAAGAGATCGACTTCATTGCCGGACACGGTGTTGAGCTCGATACCGTTATTCGCGTCGATACGAACCGATCCCTGACCGGTTTGTTGGGCTATGGCGGTATCAGCGATCAAGGCGCCGCCGACACGGAGGTCGATGTTGGTTGCACTGTCGATGGTTCCGGCCGTCAGATTGCTGGTTGCACCAACAGCTGATATACGCACGTTGGCGCCGCCGGTCACATCGCCCAATGTCACGGAGCGATTGGCATCAATCGATATGGCATTCCCGACGATATCACCACCGGTCAAGGTTCCAAAATTTGCATCAATGCCAACGTTGCCGGTCGCGTTTAGAAGACCAAAGTCAATCGCCCCATTGCTGGTAATATCAATGTCATCACCAGTGGCTGTGCCGATCGCAATTGCATCACCATCGATGGTGACATCGCCACCCGCTGCATTTTGAACATCAATATCACCACCGGTAATGCTGATGCTGCCTGCCGACACATCACCCAAGGTGACGTTAGCGCCATCAAAGGAGGCTGCCTCGGTGATGATCGCGCTATCCAGCGTCAAACCAAAGCGAGCGACAAAGGAACCCGTAAGATCTGATGTTACAGTTTCGCCCAATATCCCGCCATCCGCGCTCATCGCCATGGCGCCAGAGCTAGCTGCGGCGGTGAAGCTTATATTCCCGCCAGCATCAACGGTGAACGCACCGCCCTGAGCATTGAGATCGTCAAAGTCGACATTGCCGGTAGCGTCTAGATCGATCGCTCCGCCAACCGTTACAGCACCAACGACATCGACATCACCTGCTGTTGCATTGAGTGTCAGATTGCCGTCGATAGTGCCGTTGTTGAGCGCCACCGATTGACCGGTAATGCTGGTGTTGCCGCCGCTGATCGCGTTGGCGATCGTTGGTGTGCCGGTCGCCGCGATGGTGATATCATTGGTCGCATCTATGGTGCCAAAGCTTGCATCTCCGGCCGTTGCGTCCGCGGTAACCGATCCGCCAGAGGTGACATTGCCGATTGCAATGGCCTGTGCGGTTAGATCTACGTCGCTGTCGCTGTCGATATCACCAGGGCCGGTGTTCGCGCCAATGATTCCATTGACCGCGCTCAGCGCAATCGCGTTGGGTGAAGCCAGGGAGTTAAACAGAATATCGGTATCACTGGTGATGCTGAGGTCCGTCGCGCTGGCATCGCCGATGACGATATTGCCGCCCGTCAGGCTCAAAGCGTCGGCGGCGCTAAGATCACCGCCGTTGATGGCACCTACCGCAGTCATATTGATGTCGCTGGAGCTTGTCGCGCTGGTGAAGTTTATGTCCCCGCCAGCATCAGCTGTGAATGTACCCCCATTGGCTGCGAGCGAACCAAATCCGACATCGCCGGTTGCGTCCAGGTCAATGGCACCTCCGACGGTGACAGAACCGCTGCCATCGACATTGCCAGCCGTGGCATTAAGCGTCAGATTGCCGTCGATAGTGCCGTTGTTGAGCGCCACCGATTGACCGGTAATGCTGGTGTTGCCGCCGCTGATAGCGTTGGCGACCGTCGGCGTGCCGCCCGAAGTCACGGTGATATCTGTTGCGGCATCAAGGACACCAGTGGTCAGATTGGTGCCGGTAACAAGGGCGATGGATGCGAGCGAGCTTACATTCCCGACATTGCCTGAACCATTTGTCGCGGTTAAGCGCAGTGCCGTCGTATTGCCATTTGCTGCAGAAGCGATTTCGAAGCTGTCACTGGCGTTCACGACGATGCTCAAGCCCGCATTGAGTGCGCCGGTTGTTACGCTGCCGGCAGTCGCATCAATGGTCAGATTGTCGACTGCGGTTACGTCTCCAACCGTAACATCGGTGCCATCGATATCAACGAAAGCGCCGGCGCTGATGGCACTACCGGTAATCACGGTGCCGTTCACGTCGACCAGACGGTCGGCGGTGATCGTACCGAAGTTCACTGTGCCGCCCGCGTTCACGTTGACATCGCTCGCGCCGCCGCCGGAGGCGGTCAAATCGCCTGTTGAAATATTGCCATCCAGGGCACGTGCAAGAATTGATGTCCCTGTCACTTCACCGGTTGAAACGTCGCCGCCTGTGGAGAGAGCTTGAACAGAAGTGCCGGAGAGCGCGCCCGTTGATACGCTGCCATCAAAAGCGGTCAATAAAACAGCACCACTGGATGTAGTGTCGCCGGTGGTGATGTCGTCGGCTTCGATACGAACAAGTGAATTGCCTGTGATGTTGCCAAAAATTGCGGTTGCGGCATCGACATCGACTATTTCTAGCGCTGATAACAAGCCAATGTCTGCTGTACCGCCCGATGTCAGGTTTATGTTTCTATTGGCGCCGGCTCCATTCGCGGTGAGGGAATTGCCGGTTATGTCCGCTCCAGCGGTTAGACCGATTCCGCGCGCGTTGATGTCGGTGAAGTTGATCGAACCATTGTCGGCAGTAGCATTGAAATCAGAGACCGTGTTTGCCGTCTGGATGTTGATGTCGCCATTTTGTGATTCCAGACGCAAGCTGACATTGCCGGCTAACGTCTCAATGTCGAGATCACCGGCTGTTGCGGTTATGGTGCCCAATTGATCAGAAACGAGGCTGGTGACATCAATAGACCCGGCTGAAATCGTGGTCAGGAAATTGGAGGTCAGCGTGTCCGCTGTCAGCGCTCCTCCGACGGTCAGGTCCATAACGTCCGTTGATGTGGCTGTGCCCAGTGTGAGATCACCTGTGGCATTGATCTGCAAATTATTGGGCGCGCCGCCGGTTACCCCTAATGATTCAATGTTGTTCCCGAGAACATTGGCTGCGTTCACGCTAATGCTAAACGCGCTGACATCATTGAAGTTGAAATCACCAGTCACGCCAGAGGTAGTGGTCAATGATCCACTGCCGGTGATCTCATTCACAGCAATATTGCCGGTGGCATCCAAAGTGATGTTATTGTTGCCGCCGGATAAATCTCCAACATTTACGTCACCGCCAATGGCCTCGATATCCAATATATTTGTTGTGACCGCGTCACCACCACTCACATCGCCATTGGTCGCCAATATATCAATGCGACTTATCACGCTGGAACTGGCATTCAGGTCGGTGAAGGCAGCATTTTCGCCGCTTAGGAATATGTCGCTGGATCCCGTTGAGGTTCCCAAGAAAACATCACCGGGACCGGTCTGAGCCGCCAGCAGCTGAACCGAGCGCCCTGGCGCACTGATCGAACCGAAGCTGATATCATTGCCCGCCTCGACGCGGAACCGTTGGGCCGCGCCTTGGGTATAGGCGCCGATATTGATGCTGCCCGGAACCGTGTAGAGGCTCTCCGTCCCGCCGCCGACGAGGGCAACGGTGGTTAGCTGACCGCCGGTCGTGATCGAGGCGGCATTGATATCGGCTCCGACCGTGATGCCAATATCATTGGTGCTGTTGAGGGCTGCTGAACCCAATAGACTGCCAGCGGCTTGAATGGTAATCGCGTCGCTTGCGGCGGAAACCTGGGCCAGATCGACATCGCCTTCCGTGCTTTGCAAGGCCAAAACATTCGACGCGTTCAGAACAGTGGCGATACCATCGGTTCCCATGATGATGTCACGGCGCGTGGTCACCAATATTTCATTGGCCGTGACAGAACCGCTCTCGACGATCCCTTGTATCACATCATTGTTGCTGTTCTGGCCAATATGGACGAGATTCGTCGCATTGATCGCGCCGAAACAGGCGTTGCCTTGCACACATTGTGCGCTGAGCAGGCCGTTGTCATCAAATTGGGTGGCTCCATTGGCGGGCGCGTCATTGATATCCGCCAAAAGCGAATTGGCGGTGATCGTGCCGCCAAGCCCATCAATGGCATTGGCTGACATCACGACCGCGAAATCATTGGCGTTGATGTCGCCGGCGGCAACGATTGATGCAAAGGGTGTTAGGGTAGTCGAGATCAGATCAGCGGCTAGATCGCCTGCTCTGAGGAACAAGTTATTTGCATTGGGGAATGGGTTAACGGCACTTGGCGTCGTGGCCGCATTGGCTCCGGCAACGACACTCGCGCCAGATTCGACTATGATGTCATCGCCGGTTCGAACAGACAGTCCATTGTCCGATACAGTGCTGCTTCCGCTCACGAATCTGGCATTGCCGCCAGCGTTTACAAAAATACGTCCTGTTGAAGTTACATTACCATCGATGGTTGCGCCAAAGCTCGGATCGTAAACTGGGGTTGGGGTTGGCGTTGGGTCATAACCGGCGTTGATAGTAAGTGTGGGGCCCGTCACTATCGAGCCTGCACCGCCGGTAAACACAAAAGGTACGCCTGTGACAGCGGCATTGGTGACGGTGACATTTTGCAAAGCGGATAGATCCACGGCCCCGACGCCGACTATGTCTGCAATGGTAGCATTGCGTTCAGCGCGCACAGTGACTGTTTCGCCTGCATTAATCAGCGACCCATCCATGCTGTTGAAATCAAGCCCAGCATTGGCGTCAAATGTGCCAGTAACGTCAATTGAATTGACCAAAGTTGCATTGTTGGTGTGGGAAACAAAAATATTTTGCCCAGCAATCAGATCAGCATTGCCACCCACCACCATCTGGCCATCGCCATCAAATGTGTAGTTGATATCTCCTGCGACATTGACCGTTAGGTCGCCTGCCACGTCAATCACGCCGCTGTCACCGCTGACAAAAAATCCACCCAAAACCGAAGATGGGGAGCCAATACCGGTCCCAAGGTTTGTATCAAACGCATTCACCGTCAGGCTGTTGAGCGAGATTAGTCCAGCGGGGTCAGTGGATGTGTCGGTGATTTCAATTCTGCCACCAGCCCCAACGCCAACGAGCGGGCCTCCGCCGCCTGTTCCGTTAGATTCA
Organism: Parasphingorhabdus sp.; assembly: GCF_039982395.1. Lineage (GTDB taxonomy): Bacteria > Pseudomonadota > Alphaproteobacteria > Sphingomonadales > Sphingomonadaceae > Parasphingorhabdus. Next base: position 438,784 of record NZ_JBDWYO010000003.1, on the reverse strand, counting down.
ATCAGGACGTCGTTAAAACTAACAATGCCGGGACTGCCTTCCTGGACTTCGACTAAGCCGGTGCCGCCTGTTCCATTGCCGCCGACGCCATCTTCGCCAGGATCCGCCGTAGGTGCGGAATAATAGCCAACGTTGCCAGCCATTCCGCCATCACCGCCCGTGCCTGCAGTTGTAATGGTGATATCGTCGCCTATCAGCGTACCGCCTTGAGCTAGAAGCCGGCCGACACCGCCAGTGCCATCACCGCCACTGCCACCATCACCTGAACTTAAGTCATAAGAATAACCGCCATCTCCCGCATTCCCGCCTGTCCCAGTGCTTGTCATGGAGAACGTACTGCCGGAGATATCAATGGTTCCTCCCGTACGAGCGAGCAATTCTACTGTGCCGCCGTTTGCGTTACCACCATTGCCACCATTGCCGCCATTATAGCTACCGAAGCTGCCATAGCCGCTTTCCCCATTCCCTCCAGTTGCATTGGCTTCTTGTGTAATGAAGCTTAGATCGATGCTTCCATTGTCGCCCGTTACCTGCAGCCTGGCTGTACCGCCCATTGCGCTACCGCCATTGCCACCATTGCCGTTAATTCCGTTCGAATAGCCACCGTTACCGCCAACCGCATTGGCTCTGATTTCTGGATCATCAAGGCTTACATTGGCATCATTGATGTTTATCGTTGCCAAGCCTGCGGTCGCATCACCGCCGGCTCCGCCGTTTAAGCCGCCGCCGCCGCGACCACCGGTTGCGCTAGCATCAACAATATATAACGGGTTGGTCAGGTCGTCTTGATTCAGATTGATCGTCGCATTGCCGCCCGATCCGCTGCCACCATCTCCTCCGTTTGTTATGGCCCCGCCCGTGGATGCGCTGTTGCTTCCGCCATTACCGCCGGTTCCAACAGATTGCACAGAAAGCTGACCAAAGCTTATTGTACCAGTTGTGTTGTTAAAGACGGCATCACCGCCAGTCCCATTGCCTCCGGTACCGCCAACACCGGCCGGCGTGGCACCATCGTCGAACGAGCTTCCAGCATCACCGCCAAAACCATCGGTACTGACTACCACATTTCCTGTTGAGACTGTGGATGTACCATCCAGATTGAACGTAGCGGTGCCGCCGGTTCCTGATCCACCGTCACCGCCATCTGTCCCGGATCCGTAACCGCCGCGACCTCCGCTATACGGAGCATTGCCGTTCGCTGAAACGGTCAATGTATTGGTCACCGTCAAAGTACCATCAATCGCATTAAATGTCGCATTGCCACCGAAACCGGCGCCACCATCGCCTGCTACTGTGCCATCATATGCTCGCCCGCCGCCGCCATCGCCGCCGATGCCATCGGCTGTCACGCTAAGCGTGTTCATTGTGGTATTGCCGCCGTTTAGGTTGAACGTGACATCACCGCCGACGCCGTCACCGCCATTCAGCGGGACGGCAGAAGGGGTGTAATAACCGGCATATCCATCTCCACCGGATCCGTCGGCTCCGAATTGAACAATGTCCGCCGCAAAAGTGCCCGAATTTATGTTAACAGTGATCGAACCCGCCGAGCCCAATCCAGCTGTTCCGTCAGCATCAGGGGCAATTTCTAACCCATCAAAAAGGGGCGGCGCGGGCGCGGCCTGCGCTTCTCCAATAAATGGTTGTACCACTCGCCCATCGGCATCAGCGCGGATATCGTCCACTTGAATCGATGCCGCGGCTCCGGTCAGTCGGAACTCTATTGCGCCACCAACACCTTCCCCACGCTCGAGCGCAGCGGCATCGCTGTTGTTGTTGCCTTGGCCATTGGCATCGATATCAATGTCACCGGTCAATGCCAGGCTGCTGTTATTCACGTTGATCAGAACATCCGATGCCCTTGCCGCTCCGCCATTGGATTCGTTATTTGCATTGCCGTCAATGGTAATACTGCCGCCCGTTAGAACTGCATTGTTGGTTGCATTAATCTCTATCGCACCAGAGCTAATTTCCGCGCCGCCACTATTATCCCGGAGGATCGTCGTATCCAGACGCAATTGACCGAAGTTGAAATTGCTATTGTCGACATTGATGATGATATCGCCGGTTGTATTCTGTGTGGGAGTTGTAAATCCACTGGCGGTGAATATGCCGGTTGAAGAGCCGTCCAGTGAAAGGGTGTTTTGGACATCCAATGTCGAACCACCGGTGACATTCAAGATATTGTCTTCACCGATACCAATCGTATTTATCGTTAGGCTGCCGTTCACATCCAACGTGCCGCCATTGATTATATCAAAGGTAAAAGTGCCAAGCTCATTCGGGTCAGCATTTGCTGATACGTCCAATGAAAAATCAAAATTTGTCCCAATATTCACGGTAGCATTGTCGATCAGAAAATCGACATTGGGGCCTGTCGCTAATCCTCTGATCGGGTCCCCATTCTCATCAAATCCGCCGCCGCCAAAGGACCGCGTACTGACATTCAACTCGCCAATATTATGAGTGCCGCCGGCAAAATTTATCGAAATGTCACCCGCTGTCGCATCATTGCTTTGAACGATCGAAGGGCTTGCCCCGCCCGAAGCGAAAACAGCGGCGATAATGTCGGTCCGTCCTCCAATGGACAGGCTTCCGTCCTGAATATCCACGTTGATATCGCCGCCAACACTGTCATTGCCTTCGCGGCCAATACCATTGCCTCCGATTTTGCCGTCATTGGCTGGTCGCACCTCGGCATCAAATTCCACATCGCCGGCAATGTTGATCGAACTCGCTGCGCCTGTCATCGTGACAGAAATATCTCCGGACTGCGCAAAGCCATTTAATATTTCGCCTTTGCCGCCCTGCGCATCGGTCAGGAATTCTGCGTTCCCATCAACTTGCAGTCTACCGCCGTCAGCAACAGTGATGTTAATATCACCGCTAACAGCATCTTGCCCGATACCGGTATTGCCATTGTTCCGAACTATGAAGAAGTCATCGAGACCCATTGTTCCGGCATCAACAGTGAGGTCTCCACCCACCACGATACGGCCCAAGGCGTCCACGTCAGCGGTATCGCGATCTACAAAGATATTGATGGTGCCGCCTTGGGTGTTGGTTCCTGCGCGGAGCGTCACGTCGCCGTCTGCGGATATCCGACCGCCGGCCGTACCACCAAAGTCAATTTGATTGATCGCGTTTAAATTGAAATCATATCCAACAGCGCCCGTGTTTAAGTTAATCGCCGAGTTTCCATTGACAACCGCGCTAATGCTGTCGCTCGCAAAAGCTTCGATATCAGAATTGAATGTGCCACCGGTAAATTGAATGTTGGACGAGTTGGTGTTGGTGGGATCACTAGCAAATTCAACCGTGCGATTGTTGACATTGGAACCAACCTCCACATCGAATCCGGCGCTCAGAATAACCTTGCCGTTGACAATATTTGCATTGGTGGCGGGCCTGTAACCAATGTCGCCGCCAACCAGCATGGTGACAGCCGTGTTTTTGGCAAGCGAAACCAAATATGTTGCTCGCAGGTTATTCCGAGTTTCGTTCGTATTGTTTGTCCCAGGATCGTCAGGGGTCGGCACAGCCGAATTGCCGGTTGTGGTGCCCGTGTGAACCACCCCGTTTGAATCGTCTGTACCTACGCCTATTGAAATATCAAAAAGGCCACTGTTGATGGTCAGGTTCGCCTGTTCCGCTCCAACATACGCAACAGAGCCATCTACGTCGACATTCCCACCTTGCACAACGCGCGGTGCCACAAGCGCGACATAGGCTTCGCCGCCGAAATTATTGGCATTGATCTGCTCGGTACCCGGACTCCCCGCCAAAAACGGCTCTATTGTAACGGCTCCGCTTGCTGCGCTGCCTTCAAACCGTATCTCGCCTGAGGGTCCGAACAATCCGCCGGCTACATTGATGGCGTTGGTTGTGAGCACGAGACTGCCAACATCAAAACGCGCATTTCCTCCCACGACAATGCCGCCAGGACTGTAGAACCAGACATTCCCGCCTTGCCGTGGAATAACCGCCAGCGGATTGGAAAAATCCGGTACCGTACTTGTGACATTCCCATCAAAACGGATTCCACGAGTCAAATCAGTCGGCACGATACGGTTAAGCACTGTGAAGCCAATACCACCAGAAAATGCGAGAGTATTGCCATCGGGCAGGAACGAGATGGCGCCCGTTCCGCTCTGATCGACGAGAGTCCAGTCAATGATAGTCTGACCCGTCAGTCCAGAAATGCTAGAGACTACCCCTCCTGGCGTGAAGGCACCGGCGCCGGATGTGAAAACCGGGTTGGCGTTGACAGCATGTCCACTGGCCGTTGGACCGGCCTGAGCCTGAACCAGACCGGGAACTGGCGCGTTGATCCTGATATTCTCCAGATCAATTGGTGAAGGTGCCGAGATTCTAATTTCGCTGGGGTTGAATTGCTCGCTGGGTGTATGCGGTTGATAGGCGGCAGGCAGCGAAACCGGGCTGCTGATCCGGATGTCCTGTGATGGAATTGGGGCAGCCGGGTTGGATATTCTCAAATTGCGTGGATTGAAGTCGGGTTGGGCAGCGGGTGCGCTGATCGGCACATCATTGACCGGCAAAGGAGTGATCGGCGCGGAAATCCGGACATTATTCCCTGCAACAGGGTTTAGCGGCGATGTTATTCTAACGTCACGGGCATGGAAATCCGGCGCGCGATTGTGTGGCGCGTTCTCGACCATCATATTGGGCGCGCGCAGCAAGGACTGAGCCTTCGCAGCTTGTGGCGCGGAGGCCAGCAGGAACGCCGCTGCGGCTATGGAACCGCTGGACCGCCAGCGCATTTTGCTGCCTGTTTTCAAACCTTTTTCCTGACTTTCGCTTTGCAGTCTTCTGGTCATGATTCTGTCCTTGATTCAACAGCGGCTGGTCTCGGGTTGAAAAATTCGGTCATTATCTACGCTTCCACGGGGCAAGCTGGACGGTCAGCGATAGCAAGACGCGCGCGCTATCTCTGCGGGTCTGGAAGGCCGAGCGTTTTAACGGTACGACGGTGGTCAAGTCGAGATTGGCTTGCTGGCCGATGGTGGCGCGGAACCCGCCGCCAGCGGAATAGAGCTTCTGTGGATCACCCGGAATATTCTTGTTCCAGACTCCCATCAGGTCAAAAAACAAATAGGGTTGGATCGCAACACCATTGGGCGTGTCAGGAATCAACGAGCCGTAGCTAACTTCGGTCTGCAAACCATAGCCGCTGTCGCCGATAATGGTTCCGGGATCATAACCACGGCCGGTGGTATAGTTGCCGCCGGAAATCTCTTCATAGGAAAACAAGGCGTCTGGCGAATATTGTAGCCGCGGCTTCAGGGTGAATGCCAGTAACGGCGTGGGTCGATAGTCGATTTTGGCTTGTCCTCGGACGACAAAGGCCGTCGGGTCGCCATCAGCCCGCGTTGGAAAAACGGTCTGGCCAATGCAGTTGACAAAGGCCGGGCCACACCCCTGGCTGGCGCCCAATATGTTCAGGCCCTGACGCAATTCTAGCGAGCCGCCAATGCCCCATTTGGGTTCGAAAGCGGAATAATCGCCCCGGCCGGAAATGCTTTCAGGATCAATCTGGTTAAAATCCATCCGCGCATAAGCAATGCTCAACCGGTCTTCATTGGTGCGGACGCCCAGGATGTCGGTGCGTTGGTCGATATAATCGAGACCGATGGTCCCAAAAATATTGCGCGATTGTTTGCGGACAAAGGGATAGTTCGCATAAGCGCCAGCCACCAGCGTTTCGGACCGGACATCAAATCCGCCAGCCAGTTCCGGTTTGGTCCAGGCATAGGTGAAATTGGCACCGAGTTTCAAACCTTCGCCACCAACCCGGAATTCATGGCTGGCTTGCAGAACCTGCTGTTCTTTGAAATCGGATGTTGAATAGCCACTGATGATGGTTTCATCACCCATTCCGGTGAGGCCGTTGAACCGGAGCCGCGCCAAGCCACCGAAGCGGCCAACTTCCTCGGATCCAAAATTCTGGATGTTGATATCGGCGTAAATTGGCGTGCGAACAACGTTGAATTCGCCAACCACTTCGCCAGGTTGTCCACCGGATTCGGCTGAAACCGGGCGCAGCGAAAGACGGACATCCAATCCTGGTATGTCACGCGCAAGCAACAGATACCGGTCTGCTACGTTGATATTGAAAACTTCCTGATCGGCGAGTTTCTGGATATATTTCTGCAACAGGCCTTCGGATGGTCCGGCATTGCCCCGGACTTGGACGGCAGTCATGCGCGCCATCAGTACATCGAAGCGCACTGTGCCTTCATCTATGGTTTGTGGCGGCACTTGGACGGCAGCCAAATAGCCTTGGCTCCGCAAGATGGTGGCGGCCCGGTCCCGGATATCGCAAACGATCGAAACAGGCACGTCTTTGCCTACATAATCTGCATAGGATGATGACAGGGATCCAGCATCAACCGACAACAGTCCCGAAAAATCGACATTTTTCAGGGTGAACCGGATATCGGTAAATTCTGGTCCAGCGAGCGGGCAGGCGGAACGTTCGATGTTTCCGTCTACCGACAACGTCTGTGCCTGGCCTTTCAGAGCCTCATCAACGACCCCGCGTTGAATTTCCTCCCGTGTCGGCGCGGCAACAGAAGTCTGTCCCCAGGCCGGCAGGCTTGTTGAAAATATGGCGCAGCTTGTCGCCACAGCAGTGAATTTGATTGTCGTCCGCGCTAGCGACATGTTTATCCCCGTTTTGCGATGATGCTTTGCGCGACCCAATATATCATCGTTTATTGATTCTGCCGTCTAGCCCTCATTCCGGACGGCAGAATATATTCAAATGTTAACCGTCAGTTGTTGGATTCTCATTGTTCATATTCAACGTTTCCACCAACAGATCCAACTGACCATCGCAACCGCTTTCGATTAGCATCGATGCTGCGTCATCAAGGTCGGTCGGCTTATTTTGCAAGACCACAAAATTCACTTCAACCGATTGCTGAACGCTTGATCCCAGCAAACGGTAGCTCTTGCCATCGGTAACCGGCAGAACATCCTTCGGCCACGCTTTGAGCGCGCTGCCTTTGCGCCACGCGATTTCGGTTACGTTGCCATTGGCTGGTTCGACAATCGATGCCGTTGCCGATCCGGTATAATCGGGCCGCCAGACGACAAGCGCGTTGGCATCCGCGACACAGAATTTTCCGCCTTTGTTGACATCGAGATACCAAAGATTTGGATTGCTCGGCGTTTTTACGGCGGTGCTAACGGCAGCACGGACCGCTCCGGTTCTCGCCCGACTGCTTCCCCGATTGCTGATGAAGCTTGAAAGCCGGCGCGATGCGCTCGATGCGGATCTGCTGCCTTGCGCAAGCGAAAATACGCCCGGGCCTTTTAGGATGCGCGTTCCTGATCTGGTCAGGACCGTGACTTTATCCTGAGCCTTTAGCGTGACTTTTGCATCATTCGCCATTTTTTTGCCGGCCGGATAGCTGCTGGCAGAGGGTCCGGTTGAACGCACAACCATATTCTGCGCCATTGCAACGCTGCCGGTGCCTAAAAGCAAAAGCGTGCCAAGCGCCGCTTTCGCAACGCGGGGCATGATGGTTGAGGATCTTGCCTGATTGTTCTTATCCAAGTGCATAGCTTTCTCCATTTTTTGTCTTTTTCAGTCGTTTGAGCAAATTCGCGAGGCCTAGATCCTCGCCATGATGCGTGATCATAGCATCCAGTGTCTGAACAGAAGCAATATCACCTGATTCATGGGCTGCTATGACTGCCGTCACTGCATCGCGATCTTTTTCTTCCCAGTCGGGAATAGGTTCAAATACTTCTACCGGCGTAGAGCGACCGCGCAGCGTGATCTTGCCCATCGGGCGGTACCAGTCAAGACCGGTTCGCTCCATGGCTTCCCGGCTCACCAATACTTTGGTGTCCAGCGCCTTATTGGCCGCTTCCAATCGTGCGGCGGTGTTCATCGCATCGCCGAGGGCGGTATATTGTATCCGGCCTTCGCCGCCAAAATTACCAACAATGGCATCACCATAATGCATGCCCACCCGCGTTCGACCGATGGGCGGTAAGCCTTCCGGAACATTTTTGCGAAAATCTTCGCCTGCCAGATATAGAGCATATGCCGCACGGGCTGCGCGTTCGCCATCATCGGGATAGGAGATCGGAGCGCCCCAGAATGTGACCAGCGCGTCGCCGACAAATTTATCGATGGTTCCGCCATATTGCAGTGCCACTTCGCTCAATCGATCCAGATAATCGTTCAGCAAGGTTGCGACCATCTCCGGTTCGATTGCATGGGTCAATTTGGTAAAACCTTCGAGATCGGTAAACACCGCGAATATTTTCCGCTTTTCGCCATGCAATGCCAGTTTCTCTGGATCCTTCAGAATTTCACTAGCAATGGATTTTGGCAGATATTTACCCAAAGCGCTCTGCGCAAAAGCCCGCTGTTTTGAATTGATGGTACGCGCTGCCGATCCGACAGAAGCATAGCCAAACAACCATCCTACCCCCCAGCCAAATGCAGGTAGCGAAAGCGTGTCCACACCAGTATTTTGCAATAGAAAGGGAAAAATCAGAAAAAATGCAAACTGGCCGATGAGCACCAGGCCAACTTTCCAGGCATTTCCGATGATCAAGGCCGACAAGCCACCACAAATTGCCACGATCAGGGCGCCAATCCAAAGCGACCAATTGGGAACGGGGGCTGGGAGGTCGTCGTTAAGCAACTGCGCAAGCATATGCGCGTGCACTTCCAGCCCGATCATCTTGCCATCATCCCCTTTGATGTCGGCCAATCCGCCGATCGGGGTTTCAAAACGATCGCGGTCGATAAAATCGCCGCCGATGAGCACATGTTTGCCGGCAATGAAAGAACCAAGCATGTCGGCGATTGCCGGGTCAGCGAAGCTTTCGATCGGAAATTTGTCGAACACCGGAACATCGGTTTCTGCAGGGACGTGATAACGGATCGCGCCATTATTCTCGGCAAATTTCGGGTTCGGAGCTGTCAGTGCAATTGCCATGAACGGGGGCGCGCCCGGCCGGTGTGGCGTCCATCGACGCTGCACGCCATCGCTATCGGTGTCCAACTTGATATTGGTCGGCTGGATATTCTCGCTGCGCGCGTCTTCAAAAAACTGCTGCAAAAATTCATGTTCGGCAAACGCAATTTCTGGATTTTCCACTGGGTCTGCATAGGCTAGAAAAGTAGGCGTTTTCATGCTCTTGAAGGCAGAAATGAGCAAGTCATCATCGTCTTGTGGCATGGTGAACAGAATATCTATTCCGATCGACTTAGGGCCTGCAGCATCGATTGTCTCAAGCGCCTGTGCCAAGATTGTCCGGTCAACCGGCGACCGTTGCCCCGTCAGTTTTAGCGTATCTTCGTTATAGACGATCATGACGATATTTTCGTCTTTTTCGATTTCCGGCGCGAACACCGATGCGCGCAAGTCGTACAATGCGCGCTCAGCTTCTTGGATCAACGGTGTTGTCCAGCTGAACCGCGCGACTAGTAGCGCAAGGATCATGAACAAGACAGTCGATGCGATGCGGATTGGGCCCAGTTGCTCGAACAGACGGCGCAAGGACTGCATCACCCCTTTTGCGCCTTCTTTGACATCACGGTTATTTTTAACCGGGTCAGTCTGAGCAACCGTCTGCGTCACTATTTCAACGCGGCTTCAGTTGATGTCGGCGGAGCAGCGGTAGTGCTGGCGGTTGCCGGGATCTTGTCGCCTGGCAAAAATGGTCTGGCACCGTCACCGATCAAGGCAAAGCCTGCCCAGTAATAAGGATGTGACGTTTCCGGATCATCCATCAATTCGAGCTGTGAGTTTCTTAGAGCTCCCGTAATCGAAAGCCCTCTACCGCCGCTGAACAGTCCGTTTATCAGCCGTTCTGTGGCACGAAAATCATCCGGTGCAGGCCAGTGACTGGCTAGCACCGACCGACCACCCGCTCCGATAAATGAGCGGACGAGGCCATCCAGAGCCGTTCCGCCACCGCTGCTAACACCAGCTTCGCGGGTGACTGCAATACTGGCTTTGCCAGCTGTGTCGCAGGCAGAGAGAATGACGATATCGGCATCGAGTTTGAGGTCAAAAATTTCATCAAATGCCAACAGGCCATCCGATCCGTTTTCTCCAAAAGACGTCAACAGAGCTGGCTTAGCGGGGCAAGACGGGCTGGGTGCGGTGACCAATCCATGCGTGGCAAAGTGCAGGATCCGATAATCGCTGATATTGTTATTCGACAAAATCGAGTTGTCCGTAAAGGCCGCTCCGGTGATGACATCCGAACTGTCTGCGCCGATTAGTTTCTGGGCCGCATGCAATTCGCTATCGGATATCGGGCTATTCCACTGGCTCAGCGGCCATTGGCAATTGGCGTTCGCATTCTGACCGCCACCACGGGTTCTGGCGACTTTGGTATTGGCCGCAATCGGCACATTTTTGCCAAGTCCCAAATATTGGCGCGAGGCCTTGGACTGCTGGGCCTGACGCGCGTCGGCGAAGGCCCTTGCAGAGACAGCCGTGCTGACCTCGAGGTCTTTACCAAGCCATTTGACGCCGGCAAAATCAAAGGGGTCGCCATCGATCGCTTTTGCCCTGTCCAGATATTCCGCCACCGATGCATCATCGGCAACGAGCAGGTTGATTGGCAAGCGTAGCATCGCTCCATCGGGTTCGAATATCAGATGGCTCTTGCTTGCCAGCTTGTCAGAAACCGGGGCAAAAAGATCGGAATATAAGGAGCGGGCCGCTTCGATGTCGAAAGGATAGGTGACATATTGTCCGTTCTCGAAAACCGAAATTGATGCGCGGATAGTATCAACTGTTTGGTCGAGCCCGGAATCCTTGAGCGGTACCCGATAGGTTTTTGCTTCGGACTGATCGGCATAGAACATGAAAATATCGCCGCCGACGATCGCCATGCGCATATAGGCTTCTGTCGGCTGCATTGTCCCGCGGAGCTCGCTGAGGCTCAAGAAACGATCCGCGACCGCTCTATATTGCGGAAATTCAGCAAGCTTGACCTGGGTAAACTGTTGGCTTTTTTCCAGTTCTTCTATTTCTGCAGCCAGATCGTTGCTCTGTTTGCTGACCGCGGCGCTCTGCTTCACTCTACCCAAAGCGGAGAAACGGATCCGTAAACGTTCAATGTTACGGGCAAGATTGGTGGACTGCCGGAACAAGCGAGAGGCTTCATCGGTGCCGCCGCTCAATTCACGAGACAGAACAGCCTGGGTTTCGGCGACCCCGGGGCGAACCAATATCTGGGAAGCTTTGAAAAATTGACTGTGGCCAGTCTCATCGGCGGCAAGCAGTTTAAAATAGGGTGCAAGCTGGTTTGCCATGCCCGAAATCGCGCTGCGCTTGCCCAATGAACTGTCAATAACCTCCGCATAAAGACGGCGTGCTTCGGATTCTTGTCCTTGACGCAGCAGAAAAGCTGCGAGACGAGCTTTCGCACCGTTTACGGCTCTTGTTTCGGGATATTGCAAGCTGAGCAAATCTAGCCCGTCGCGCAGCAATTGCTGTGCGTCATCATTGCGGCCTTCGGCTTCTGCAATCAAAGCCAATTCAGCCAATGTTTGCGCTCTTAGACGGGTTATTGACGTAACCCGGCCGTCCCGAACGGCTACAGCGCGGTTATAGGATGAGATAAGCGATGTTTGCGCAGTTTTTCGATCACCTTTCAAGCGTTGCGCGGTGCCCAAGAGTTGCAAGGCTTGCGCATCGATAATTTCGGCGCGCTCTTCCGCACTCAATTTTGTTTCGTCGACAAAGCCAAGCAAACTGCGAGTTCTGACGCTGCCATTGATCCTCGTGGAAATCGGAGCTGTGATTTCCAAACGTTCCGACAACGCGATCTGCTTTTCTAGCGATGTCTTGAGCGGTGTGTTGATCCGATCGATGGCAGAATTCAAAAGCCCCTGATTTAGCAGGTGCATCGCTTCAAAATTTCTTTGCAGCCGCTCTGTCACGGGATCTTGGCTGTCTAGCGCGCGAGCTTGTTTGAAGAGGTCATCCGCTTCCGCAAGTTCACCGAGATTGGATTTTTGCAAGGCACGATTGATCAGATATTCATCAGGGTTGATATCTTCTCCTTTCATACCGGAGGTGCGTTGTTGCAGCGTTTCGAAAAAGGCGGCTGCTTCCGCATAATTCCCGCTGAGGTTTCGCCGATAGCCCTCTGCCAGAGCCTGGCTTGGCTTGAGCGTTGCGGCCTGCACGCGAGCAAAAGCAAAAGGATCCTCTACCGACGTCGAGGCGACATCAATTTTGCCTTCGACGATCGTGTCATTCAAAACCGACTTGAGCGCCAACAAGGTCGCGCTGTCATAGGCCGCCAAGCCTTCGGCGATATAGGAGGTGCCATCCTGGCGACCTAGAATTTGAGAATAAGCGACCGGTTCTTCTGTAAGCGTGCATTCGGTGAGCCGAAAACCATCCAGTGTCGCTGGCCCCTGATTGCCGTTACAGGTAACAGGATCGCTGCGAAAAGGTGAAATACGGGTCAGGAGATCCTGCTCCGATGATCGCGATGCATATATAAAACCAACCGGTCTTGCAGAGTCGCGGCAAACAACCGCCCAACTGCGGTCGAACATATCTGCCTTTGCCTTATTCTCGATGCTGCGATCTTGCACTTGGCATAATATGCCTTCGCTGCTTCCGATCGCAAAGCTGTCACGTAATGATACTGGCGTACCTTGGGCAAATGCCGCCATTGGACTGGATGCCAATGCTAGTGCCAATAATGATGTGCCGATCTTGGTCCGGTGCACGTTTTTTCCCCAACAAAAATTGCGCACTGACAAGCCCCCTCAGACTTGTGCAATGCTTGTCGCGACCCAAAACACTGCTACAATTCCCACTGTTAGCCGCTTTTTCCGAGTCTTGGATAGTAAATTATCGACTCCGGCGCAGGATTGGGTGATCATTGTCACATTCCGGGACAAATATTGAGGTTTCCCCTGATATTCAGAGGCTTTACCGGTTAAAAACCACGTAACTTTATGGCGTCGTCAATCGCAACACGTGGCACTTCAAAACTGTTGATCGGAGCATCAGGGTCCCGATATCCGATGGCCATGCCACAAAAGAAAATATAGTCGTCACCAAGGTCCAGCAATTTACGCATATGGGTGCCGTACATGGCCCAGATTTCTTGAGCGCAGCTATCGAGGCCTTCTTCGCGTAACAGTAACATGACGGTTTGTAGCCACATGCCAATGTCTGACCATTGCGGCGGCCCCATATATTTCTTGGTATAAGTGAACAATTGCACCGGCGCGCCGAAGCTGTCCCAGTTCTGTGCCATTTGCGCTATGCGACCGGCGCTGTCCCCACGCTCCAGACCGACGCTGTTGAACATCTCCCTGCCAACGGCTCGACGCTGTTCTTCATAGCGGCCGTCCAGGTCTTTGGGGTAAATCGCATATTCTGCATTTTCACCCATGGGCGCTGTCGCCGCTTTGGCCTTTATCGAGTCGGTGATCCGGGTCAGCTCGTCGCCTGTGACAAGGACCGCATTCCAGGGCTGGGTGTTGCCGCCGGAAGGGGCGCGTTGTGCGGTTTCCAGCACCCGTTCGAGGGTGGTTCTGTCGACCGGCTTGTCAAGAAACTGGCGAACGGAACGGCGAGAGGTCACGGCTTCGGTTACGTTCATTCACTCAATCCTCATCAAATAATCCGGCGAGTTGCTCGACCATCGTTCCGCCCAATTGCTCGGCATCCATTATCGTCACGGCTTTCTTGTAGTAACGGGTCACGTCATGGCCGATGCCGATGGCGACCAATTGCACCGGCGATCGGCTTTCGATCCATTCGATCACCTTGCGGAGATGGTTCTCCAGATAGGCGCCATGGTTGACCGACAAAGTGCTGTCATCAACCGGCGCGCCATCGGAAATCACCATCAGGATGCGGCGTTCTTCTGGGCGTGCGATCAACCTGCTATGGGCCCAAAGCAGAGCCTCGCCGTCGATATTTTCCTTGAGTAATCCTTCTCGCATCATCAGCCCGAGATTTTTCTTGGCGTGGCGCCAAGGCTCATCCGCCTTTTTATAGACGATATGACGCAAGTCGTTGAGCCGTCCGGGATTGGCCGGACGATCTGCGGCGAGCCAATCCTCGCGGGTCTGGCCGCCTTTCCAGGCGCGCGTGGTGAAGCCGAGGATTTCGGTTTTGACTCCACAGCGTTCCAGCGTGCGGGCCATGATGTCAGCGGATATGGCCGCGATGGAAATCGGCCGTCCGCGCATCGATCCACTGTTGTCGATCAACAAGGTTACGACGGTGTCGCGGAAATCGGTTTCGCGCTCGATCTTGTAGGACAGGCTGTGCGAAGGATTGCTGACCACGCGGGCAAGGCGGGCGGCGTCTAGCATGCCTTCTTCCTGATCGAAGTCCCAGCTGCGATTTTGCTGCGCCATCAGACGGCGTTGCAGACGGTTGGCAAGCTTGGTCACAGCGCCCTGCAAATTGGTCAACTGCTGGTCGAGGAAAGCGCGAAGGCGCGCCAGTTCTTCTTCATCGCAAAGCTCGGTGGCGCTGACGACTTCATCATATTTCTCGGTCCAGGGCGCATAGTTGAAACCCGGGGGCAGGTCGGACATGGCCCGGTTGGGACGCACGGGCATCATGCCATCGTCGCCGGCATCCCCCATTTCCTCTTCCGCGCCTTCTTCCAGCTCTTCGGCGTTTTGTTCGCTTTCGCCGTCCTGAGACTCGTCATCGGATGGCTCTGAGCGCATTTCGGATTCGCCTTGATCGCCGGTCGCCTCTTCATCGGCGCCGTCATCCTGGCTGTCGTCACTCTCGTCTTCGCTATCGTCTTCGCTGTCTTCGGCTTCGGATTCATCGTCGCTTTTGATCAGGTCCAGATGTTGCAGCAACTGCGTCGATAATTTTGCAAAGCTCTGCTGATCATCAAGCGTCAGATTGAGGCCGTCCAGATCAGCGCCGGCGCCTTCCTCGATCCAGTCGCGGAGCATGTCGAGCCCCTTGATCGTTCCCGCTGGCGGTGCTTGTCCTGTCAGCTTCTCTCGCGCCAGCAGGGCGAGGGCGGTCGAAATCGGCACTTCATCCCGATTTTGGGCGCGGGCAATGGGGTCAGATCGCATCCGCATTTCCAGCGCGGAGTTTAGATTGTCCTTGGCACCGGACATGCTGCGCGATCCCAGTGCGTCGGTCCGCACCTGTTCAAGGGCATCGAAGCAGGCGCGGGCAATGGTTTCTTGC
Source organism: Parasphingorhabdus sp. (assembly GCF_039982395.1). GTDB lineage: Bacteria > Pseudomonadota > Alphaproteobacteria > Sphingomonadales > Sphingomonadaceae > Parasphingorhabdus. The sequence continues at coordinate 423,572 of NZ_JBDWYO010000003.1, read as the reverse complement.
GGCGCATTCTTTCGATGCGTCGCTTCATCATGGTGGCGTAATTTCAAAGAGAAGCTGTCAGCAAAGCCTCTGGCCTCGGCTACTTGCGCTGGCGGTAGGTCACGCGCGGGCATCGGCACTTTGAGATGTTCGCCGGATTGTGATGGGGCTTCGGCTGTATAGGCTAGTTCCAGATCCGGGGCTTGGGCGAGCGCACGCGCCGTGCCGCCAAGCACGTCTTTCAAGTCATCAAGTTTGGAACGATCAGCCATAGAAGCGGATAGCATTAAGCGGAAAGGTCGGGGGAATCAAAGGTCTAATTTTCCGCTTTTTTGTTAGGCGGAGTGATGCCGTTAGGGATTCTGCCCCGAAGGGTTTTCCTCCGGGCGCCGTTCTATTGCCACGCCGTCGCCATCGATCCTCAAATCAATCGGAATGCCGCCGATCTCCGTGCCCAGACGGACGCCGGAATCACCATCTATTCTAAGCTCAGCATCACCGATATCGATCGGGATTTCCGGGACTGTGGGAAGGTCGAGCGGAATGATCGGGCCTTCAGGGTCGGGCTTTTTAACCGGCTTGGCGGGGCGAGCGGGTTTCTTGGCTTGCACGGCCTGCTGCATGAAGCCCTTCCAGATTCGTGCGGGCAGGCCGCCGCCACTGATGCCCTTGAGCGGACTATTGTCATCATTGCCGATCCAAACGCCGACAACCAGGCGCTTGTCGCCTTCTCCGGCATAGCCGACGAATAGTGCATCTCTATTGTTTTGGCTGGTGCCGGTTTTTCCGTAATTCGGGATCGACAGCATCGCGCGGCGTCCCGTCCCAGTATTGACCGCCGATCGCAGCAAAACCTCCATATTCTGGTGCGTGTCCGAGTCATAGCGTCCTGGCCAATCGAACAACCATTCGGCCCAGCTCTGCTCTTCTTTCTCAAAGGCATAAGGCTCTATCGGCCAACTGTTGCCGGCGACCCCTGCATAGGCGGCGGTCAGTTCCAGCAGATTTGTCGTCGACGTCCCGAGCGCCAGGCTTGGGTCATCCGTCGCCAGTTTTGACCTGATCCCCAAGTTCCGCGCTTCACGGATCACCGCTTTGTCGCCCACCTGGCCAAAGAGCCGGACAGCTGCGACGTTGCTTGATCGAGCGAAGGCTTCTTTCAGGCTGATTTCACCCCGATATTTTTCGCCGGAATTTTTGGGGAGATAGCCGCCTTTGGTGATCGGAGTGTCGTCGACCATATCATCCGCATCCATGCCCGAACGCAAGGCCGCCAGCCAGACAAACAGCTTGAAGGTAGAGCCGGGCTGGCGCTTTGCCTGGGTTACCCGGTTGAACGAGGATTTAGCATAGTCCTTGCCGCCAATCATCGCCACAATCTCTCCGTCGGGGCGCATGGCGACCAAGGCGACCTGCGCTTGACCAAGAGGCGCTCGGGCCACGGCTTTGCGGGCAATATCCTGCAAACGGGCATCGAGGGTGGTCGTCAGCGTCAGCTTTTCATAGCTTAGATCGGTCAAAGCCCGTGCCTGCGGCATCGCCCAGTCGGCAAAATATGTGCCGGTAGGTAGCGCATTTTTGGCCCGCACATCCAGCTTTGCCGGACCTAGCTCATCAGCTTCGTTTTGGCTGAGATAACCAACGCTGACCATGGCCGATTTGACGAGATTGGCCCGCTTTTCTGCCAGTTCCGGGTTGCGGGTCGGGGCCAGACGTGATGGCGCCTGCACCAGGCCAGCAAGCACGATGGCCTGTTCCAGCTTCAGATTTTCCGGCTGGCGGTAATAATAATGGAGCGAAGCGGCGCGCAGGCCGTAGACATTGTCTCCGAAATAGACGTTGGAAAGATAGCGTTCGAGTATCTCGTCCTTGGTGAGCCAAGTTTCGAGCCAGAAGGCGATCAGCATCTCCCGCGCCTTGCGGGTCAGGCTGCGTTCCGGGGTTAGAAATGTGGTTTTGGCCAGCTGTTGTGTGATCGTGCTACCGCCTTGGGTGATCCCGCTGCCCGCCATGTTGCTCCACAAAGCGCGAGCCAGTCCGCGTGGATCAATACCCCAATGGGAATAGAAGCGGCGGTCTTCGATCGCCATGAAGGCTTGCATCACATGGTCGGGAAGCTTTGCGACCTCCACAGGGGCGTCGACGACCGCGCCATTGCGCGCGAAGGGCTGGCCGTCGGATGTCAACAGCGTGATTTGCGGCGGTGCGATGGGTTGTAGTGATTTGGATAAAGGCGCGGTGATTGCAAGATAGGCGATCAGCAGGATGAAAATGAACAACCCCGCCGCAAGGGCCCGGCTGATCCACCACCACTTGACGCGCGGCTTTTTTAGCGGTGCAAGCGGTTCTTCGATGCGCGGCGGTATGGCATCGCCATAGGGCTGGTAGAATGTGGTTTCGGCAGCATTTTTGCGGCCAAAAGGCCAGTACCAGCGGCGATGCCGTTGTTCGGGGATAGAGGACTGCTCGTTCACCATTGCTGTATTATATCAATAATACGGTAATGACCAGTCAGAAAATGGAGCAGTCGACTAGCTGCCCATTATGCTTTCCGGCAAATCTTCGCCAAACACCCGCTGATAATATTCCGCCACCAGCATCCGCTCTGCTTCATCGCATTTGTTGAGGAAGGAGAGGCGGAACGCGAAGCCGATATTTTTGAAGATGGCCGCATTTTGGGCCCAGCTGATCACGGTCCGTGGGCTCATCACCGTGGAAATGTCGCCGTTAACGAAGCCATTTCGTGTGAGATCAGCGACCTTGATCATATTCTCTACCGTTTTGTCACCGGCATCCGGAACTTTGGACAGGATCACTTTTGCTTCGGTTGCTGCCGGCAGATAGTTCAGTGTCACCACGATATTCCAGCGATCCATCTGGCCCTGGTTAATCTGTTGGGTGCCGTGATACAGGCCGCTGGTGTCGCCGAGGCCAACCGTATTCGCGGTCGCAAAGAGACGGAAATGCGGGTTGGGACGGATGACGCGGTTCTGATCGAGCAGCGTCAATTTGCCTTCTGCTTCCAATATCCGCTGGATCACGAACATCACGTCCGGGCGACCGGCATCATATTCGTCGAACACCAATGCGGTTGGCGTTTGCAGTGCCCAAGGCAAAAGGCCTTCGCGGAATTCGGTGACTTGCTGGCCGTCCTTTAGAACAATCGCATCACGCCCGACCAGATCAATCCGGCTGATATGGGCATCGAGGTTGATCCGGATGCAGGGCCAGTTGAGGCGCGCTGCAACCTGCTCGATATGGGTCGATTTTCCGGTGCCGTGATAGCCTTGGACCATGACCCGGCGATTGAAAGCAAAGCCCGCAAGAATGGCCGTGGTGGTTTCCGGATCGAAAACATAGGAAGGGTCGAGATCGGGCACGCGCTCGTCTTTTTTGCTGAACGCTGGAATTTCCATGTCCACGTCCACGCCAAAGATTTCGCGTGCATCGACGGTCATGTCGGGCGCGTTTAAAACTGTTTCGCTGTTGCCGTCGGGATTGGGTAAATCAGTCATCGTCGTCCTTCAAAAATTCTCGGCTTCCTTATGCAATGCACAGGGGGCGAGCCACTATCTAAAATCTGGTGATTCCTTAAGCTGCGTATAGGCCTCGATCACTTTTGCCAACTGTTTCTCGTGGCTACGATCCCCGCCATTGCGATCGGGATGATATTTGCGGACCAGTGCGGAATAGGCGCGGCGGATTTCGCCGCGGCCAACGGATTGGGAAGCTTCGTCGCCAAGCCCTAGCGTCTTTAGTGCTTTCTGGTCTGCGCCGGATAAGGGTGGCCCCGCGGTTTGGTTGCGTTGAAGGCCGGCGGCAAATCGCGCGCCGATCGCATCCAGAGGGTCGGTAAAATCTGCCCAGGTGGGCGGCACATTGGGGCCGGTGTCATAGATTCGCCTTGTCGAATCCCATCCTCGCACCGGGTGCTGGGCATCGAAAATCTGTTCCTGATCCATGCCTTCGAAATAATCATAACCCTGATTAAACTCGCGAACATGGTCGAGACATAACCAGCGATATTCGCCCGGCCCGTCATAGCTGCGTCCGGACCCATAGATAGGCGGCGCGCGAAACTCGCCATTTTCCGGGCAGCCTTCGATCGCGCAGGGCTGATCCTCGGTTTCGACGCGGCCATGGAAGCGGTTCGATTTTCTTTTGGGGGGAATGTCTGTCAAATCCGTGCGAGCTGAGCCTGTTGAAGCCAGTCTTTCCTTTGTCGAGAAACGCCCTTCGACAGGCTTGGGGCGAGCGGTTATAGCAATGGTGAACGAGCAATATGGAGATTCGATGCCCAAAGGTCCAGTCCACAGCGAGATAGAAAAAAGGCTCACCGCCGAACTCGCGCCAATATCGCTGAACGTCATCAACGATAGTGCCAGCCATCACGGCCATGTCGGCGATGACGGCAGCGGAGAATCACACTTCACCGTCGAGATTGAATGCGCCGAATTTGCCGGCCTGTCGCGGCTGAACCGTCAGCGGATGGTCAACAAAGCGCTGGGCGATATGATGCGGGACAAAGTCCACGCTATGGCGATAAAGGCGAGGGCGCCCGGCGAGTGATCGAGAAAGTCAATCTTGCGGATGCCTTCGCCAGCTTCTCCGATCATTGGTCCCCGAAAATCGCCGGTGATATCAACGACGCACAGGTGAAGCTTGCCAAATTCGAGGGTAAGTTTGACTGGCATCACCATGATGAAGAAGACGAGCTGTTTCTGGTGGTCAAAGGCACGATGCGCATGGGCTTGCGCACCGGCGATATTGATGTCGGGGCAGGGGAGTTTATCATTGTTCCAAAGGGCGTCGAACATTGTCCGGAAGCTCTGGACGGCGAATGCCAAGTGCTTTTGCTTGAACCAAAATCGATCCTCAATACCGGCAATGTGGAAACCGACAAGACGGTTAGGGATCTCGATAGAATCTAGCCGAGTTGGCGGTGGTCTGGTTTCAATTTAACATTCGCAAAGGAATATCCTCTGTCCCGGGAATACCTTCATCACAATGCCCGGTCCGATCGCAGTCAAAATTCTCTTCGATAGTGTCGCGTACTGTTTCGAGTTTATCACATGGCACCCCCATTTCAGTTACAAAGCGCACCATTGGTTGGGGAAGGAATGTTCTAGACTTCTTGAGGAACATAGTGATTTCCTGAAGTTCACGGACTTCTTGGTTCCAGTAGGTTTGACCGCTTGAATCCAGCGCGATCTGATTTACTAAGATTAACTCATGCGCCCACGGGCCGCTATGGTCGGATTCCCAAGATGCGCGCGGCGGACTGCAAGCTTTATCGGCGTCGGCGTCCGCACAGCCTGTCATCAGTATGCAAATTATCAGGCTGGCAAAATATCTCATTGGAACAACCCTAGCCAGATCATTTTTGAAGATCAAACCACTCCACCCAAGCGCCATGGGCATGAGCGCGACCCAATAAGGCTTTCTCTTCATCGCCCGGCCAGTAGCGTATGATCAGTTCGTGGCTGAAGGTCTTGCGGTTGGTTTCCAGTGACATCCATGCCAGCGGCTTTTCTGTCGTAGCTTGTTTGCCAGCAGTCTCCATCGCCATGGTGATCCGGTCTTTGGTTTCCTGCGGCAGATATTGCCAGACGATCGAATGCATCAGCACCCGGGTGACGCCGCTTTCCTGTGGGCGGATTAGCTGATCTTCGACCCAGTCGGCGCCATCGGCTTTGGCGATATCCGGTGGATACTGTTTGGCGAGCGCAATGGAGGCTTCCATCCGTTCGAAACGCGCTGGCATTTCCGGCCAGATATAGCCCTTGAGCCGCGCGGCGGTTTCGTCATCGGTGAGGTCGATTGGATTTTGGTCGCAACCGAGGGCGCTGACAATGTCGACCGGAGCCTGCGGGGGAGGGGGACCGCGCCATTCGGGCTTGATCCGCATCGGGGAGTCTTCCGGCCCCGCCTGAATGCCATTCAGATCATAATGATAACGGCCCATCATCGTGTTCACGCCCGCGCTGGCGCCTAGTTCAAGCAGTTCGAATCGCGGACCGACATGACCCGACAGCCACAACAAACCAGCCATGAAACTGGCTGAACGGCCGGACTCATTGGTCTGGGGCGGGCTGTCAAACCAGGGGAGTAAATCGGTGTCATGATCGCTCACAACCTGTCCGACGAGACGATCGATCTGGTCCTGATCGGTGATGCGGCCTTCGTAAATCTCGGCCAGTCGCGGCTCTTTGCCGCTGAGATAAAGATGGTGGAGTCCGCCGGTGAGCCGCAGCGGCATGGCGTCTTCCAGCGGTTTTCCTGGCCAATTGGTGATTTTTTGCCCGCAGGCTGTTGGGCCATTGATGAGCGCCAATTGGGCGATAATGATAGAGGCGGTAACCGGGGCATCGTTGCGGCGACAATGTTCCGCCTGACCGCGCATTCCTTGCGCAATATCTTCAACGTCCAAAATGTCCATAACTCGTTGCCCTTTCATCTGCGAACCCGTAAAGCCGCGGCCATCATGGCCAAACCACTTATCTTTGCAATTCCGAAAGGGAGGATTCTGGACGATGCTTTGCCGCTCTTGGAGCAGGCGGGGATTGTGCCAGAGGATGCCTTTTTTGACAAGTCCAACCGCAGTCTGCAATTCGCGACGAATCTGCCCCATATGTCGATCATTCGGGTGCGGGCATTCGATGTTGCGACCTTCGTGGCCCACGGCGCGGCCCAGATCGGCATTGTCGGTTCTGATGTGATCGAAGAATTTGGCTATAGCGAGTTATACGCACCTGTAGACTTGGGCATCGGCCGCTGCCGCCTGTCGGTAGCGCAGCCGAAGGACGATGCGGAAGAGGTGGCGAATATCTCCCATCTGCGGGTCGCCACCAAATATCCCAATCTCACCAGCCGCTATTTTGAAGGCAAAGGCATTCAGGCGGAATGCGTGAAGCTCAATGGCGCGATGGAACTGGCGCCTTCGCTCGGCCTGTCGCGGCATATCGTCGATCTGGTCGAATCTGGCAGCACGCTGAAAGCCAATAATCTGGTCGAAACGGACAGGATATTGGATATTTCCGGCAGGTTGGTGGTCAACCGGGCGGCGTTCAAAATGCGCAGCGCCGAGTTGACGCCATTGGTGCAGAGGTTCCGCGAGCTGGCGGAGCAGGTCTGATGCCCTTGCGCATTGCCATCAGCGATTCCGGTTTTGCCGAGTCTTTTGACGCGCTTGTCAATGCCAGACGTGAGGCAGATGCCGATGTTTCCGCCGATGTGAAGGCGATCATTCAGGATGTCCGGGATCATGGCGATGAAGCGCTGTTGCGGCTCACGAGCAAGTTTGACCAGCATGATCTGGAGCAGACCGGCTGGCGCGTGGACAAGACTGAATCCGCTGCTGCATTGGAAGGATTGGAAGCATCTTTACGGGTCGCGCTGGAACTCGCAGCCTTAAGAATTCGTGATTATCATGAAGGGCAAGTTCCTGATAACAGGGACTATATAGATGAAGCTGGCGTGCGTATTGGCGCTCGCTGGAACGCCGTCGAGCGTGCGGGCATCTATATCCCCGGTGGCCGGGCAGCCTATCCATCGTCAGTATTGATGAACGCCATCCCGGCCAAAGCTGCGGGTGTCGATCATCTTGTCATGGTCACGCCGGCGCCCGGCGGAGAGATTAATCCTCTCGTGCTGGCGGCGGCGGAATTGGCCGGAGTGGACGAGATCTGGCGGATTGGCGGCGCGCAGGCCGTGGCCGCTCTAGCTTATGGTACCGAAAATATTGCACCGGTCGATGTTGTCACTGGCCCGGGCAATGCCTGGGTCGCCGAGGCGAAGCGACAGGTTTTCGGTGTTGTCGGCATCGATATGGTCGCCGGTCCTTCGGAAATTGTGGTCGTCGCCGATGGGAAAAATAACCCCGACTGGATCGCCGCCGACTTGCTCAGTCAGGCGGAACATGATCCGACCAGTCAGTCTATATTGTTCACAAATGATAGTGAGTTTGCAGATCAAGTATCTGAAAAAATTAATGAACAGTTAATGTCTTTTGCGACTTCGGCAACTGCAACGACCAGCTGGGATGACAATGGTGCGATCATTGTTCTCGACCGTCTCGAGCAAGCCGTGCCTTTGGTGGACCGGCTGGCCGCCGAACATCTGGAGCTGGCCATCGACGATCCGGATGGCTTGTTTCGAAAAGTCCGCCATGCCGGTTCCGTCTTTCTGGGTCGGCACACGCCGGAAGCCATCGGCGATTATATTGCTGGTCCCAATCATGTATTGCCGACCGGTCGGCGGGCGCGTTTTTCGTCCGGTCTTTCGGTCACCGACTTTATGAAACGCACCAGTTTCATCCACTGCGATGATCAGGCTCTCCGCAATATCGGTCCGGCGGCGGTTGCTCTGGCAGAGGCAGAAGGCCTGCCGGCCCATGCTGCGAGCATTCAAAAACGGCTCGACCGAAGCTGACAAATAACAGAAAGAACATGTCCATGACCATTTCATTATATGACGCCGTAATCCCGACCCAACTACAGATCATTGCCGCCGTCCGCGCGCTGGTCGATAAAGCCAAGGCCCATTGCGAGAGCGAAGGCACAGCGGCGGAAGAGATTATCGGCGCCCGACTGATCGAGGATATGCAGCCTTTTTCCTATCAGGTGAAATGCTGCCGTGAGCATTCGCTGGGCGCGATTGAAGCGGTGAGAGAAGGTGTGTTTACTCCAAGTCTGGTCGCGCCACCCAGCGATTGGGAAGGCTTGTACGAAAAACTCGATGAAGCCAAAGCCGGACTGGAAGCGGTTACGGAGGCCGAGATGGCGGGCTTTATCGGCCAGCCAATGGAGTTCCGCTTCGGTGAGATGGTGATGCCTTTCACGGCTGAGAATTTTCTGCTGAGCTTTGCACAGCCAAATTTCTATTTCCACGCCACCACGGCTTATGATCTGTTGCGTGAGCGCGGGTTCCAGATTGGTAAGGGTGACTTCCTGGGCACGCCACGGATGAAAAGAGCATGACCGCGAAATCGACATCCCGATCTGCTGCTCGGCTGGCAGCCGTTCAGGCACTTTTCCAGCACCAGATGGAGAAGACGCCGGTTCCGAAACTGCTGAAGGAATTCCACGACCATCGGCTGGGTCAAGAAATCGAGGATGATCAATATCATCCCGCAGAGCGAGACTTCTTTGATGATCTAGTGATCGGCGTAACGTCGCGACTCGAGGAAATCGACGGACTGGTGGATTCAAAACTCGCTTCCGGCTGGACATTGGGCCGCCTCGACAAGACAATGCTGCAAATATTGCGGGCCGGGACATTTGAATTGGTCGCACAGGAAGACGTACCAATCGCAACGGTGATTGACGAATATCTGGATGTGGCGCATGCATTCTTCAGCAAAAAGGATGCAGGCTTTGTCAACGGCTTGCTGGACAGCATCGCGAAACAAGTACGGGGCTGAACAAAACCCCGGCTGGCTTGGGGGTAAAAATGTCAGACTTTCTAGACCGGTTGGACCCTGACTTTCGCGATATCATCCTATCAGAGGGGCCCTTTCTTTTCGAGATATTGAGAACCGACGTGGATGGAGCGCGGGCTGCGCTGGACGCGCTTTTCGCTCAAATGGCTGCTGACACGCCGGAATATGAAGGTCAGAAAGACGAATATCATATGCCCGGATTGGACGGTGATCCGGATGTCGCGGTCATCGAATATCGTGCGCGGGATGTCCTTTATCCCGATTGCACGATTATCTGGTTGCATGGCGGCGGATATTTGATGGGCAGCGTCGATGATCTTTCCGCTCAGGGCTATTCTAACCTAGCGCCGGTGGTTTCGGTCGACTACCGGATGGCACCAGAATATCGCGCACCAGCGGCAGCGCGGGATGTCTGCGCGGTGATTGAGCGGGTGGCGAAAAACCGCAGTCCGCGCAAGATCATCCTTGCAGGCCCGAGTGCCGGCGGCGGCCTGGCGGCGAGCGCCGCGCTGCTGAACCGCGATCGTGGTGGCCCGGAAATCGCCTTCCAGTTGCTGATCTACCCGATGCTTGATGATCAGCACGATACGCCTTCGGGGCATATGGACATTCCTCCATCGACCTGGACACGCGCAACATCGCTATATGCCTGGTCCCTATATGCAGAAGAAGATGGTGCTAGTGCTTATGCTGCTGCGGCGCGGGCAACGGATCTGACCGGCCTGCCGCCTGCCTATATCATGTGCGGCGACCTCGACCTGTTTCTTGATGAAAATATTGCTTATGCCAATCGGCTCCGTTCATCGGGTGTACCGGTTGAGCTTGCTATCTACCCTGGTGCACCGCACGGTTTTAATGGATTTGCACCACGAGCGGCGGTCAGCAAGCGCGCCAACGCTTCCATTAGAATGGCACTGGAGCACGCCCTGTCTTGAGCGAGATCGCATTTCTTGACCGGTTAAAGGCCATCACGACCCATCCTGCCGCGCGCGGATTGGCCGATGATGTCGCGATGATGCCCTTTGGTCGGCACAAGCTGGTGATGACCCATGACATGATGGTGGAAGGCGTCCATTTTCTGCCGGACGCTGATCCCGCCGATGTGGCCTGGAAGCTGGTTGCCGTAAATCTCTCCGATCTTGCGGCAAAGGGCGCGAAACCGCTGGGTTTACTGCTCGGCTATGGTCAGGCCGCTAGTGATGCATGGGACGCGGCGTTTGTCGACGGCCTCAAGCAGGCGATCAACCATTTTGCTGTTCCGCTTCTCGGCGGTGACACGGTCGCGATGGGCGAGCAGGGCCTCCGAACCTTTGGTCTGACCGCCTTCGGTGAAGCAAAAGGCCATATCGTGCCGTCTCGCAGCAATGCCATGGCGGGCCATGCTGTCTATGTCACCGGAACGATCGGCAATGCATGGGCTGGACTGCAAATTGCAACGGGTGCACTGACATCCGTCGATATCGAAGTGACGGCGGCGCTGCTGAAAGCGCATACCCGTCCTATGCCAAAGCTGGATGATGGCCGGGCATTGTCCAATCTGGTCAGCAGCATGATGGATGTGTCCGATGGGCTCTTGCTTGATGCCTCGCGCATTGCAGCAGCCAGCGGTATTCAGATCGAGATTGATCTAGCGGAAGTGCCATTGTCCGAACAATATCAAACCCTTGTTGGTGATAGTCAGGACGCTCGCATCAAGGCCGCGACCGGCGGCGATGACTATCAACTGTTGCTCACTGCCAGTCCCGAAACGGTTCTGCCGGTTCCGCTGACCTGCATCGGAATCTGTCGTTCTGGATCGGGCATAGCTTTGCACAGCCATGGCGAACGACTGGATTTGCCCGAGCATTTGGGTTTCCTGCACGGCTGACCGTGTTCGACAACCGTTGATTGGATTGGTCGCAATCATCCTGTTAATGACTGGTTAAATCAAGGCTTGCACGATTTGCGTTCTCCGCCCTATAGCCATGAGGGACAGCCCCGCGTCTGATGGGGCGTTTTACTATAACAAACGGAGGGGATTTGAAGCGATGACCGTTGTCACCATTTCAATTTTATGCGGGTTTATCGCCATTGTTTATGGCTTTATAACCAGCCGCCAAGTGCTCAATGCGCCTGCCGGCAATGAAAAAATGCAATCTATAGCGGGCGCAATTCAAGAAGGTGCACAAGCCTATTTGAACCGCCAATATCGGGCCATTGGTATCGTCGGCATCGTTGTCGCGGTTCTGGTCTACATTTTCTTGGGGGCAATCTCGACGGTTGGCTTCTTGTTGGGCGCCATTCTTTCGGGCGTCGCGGGCTATATCGGCATGAACATTTCGGTTCGCGCCAATGTCCGCACCGCGCAGGGTGCTAGCGAAAGCCTACAAACCGGTCTCACCGTCGCGTTCCGCGCTGGTGCAGTAACAGGTATGTTGGTTGCTGGTCTCGCTCTGTTGGCGATCTCGATCTTCTTCTACGTGCTGACCACCCAGATGGGCATGGCTGCCAATGACCGGACGGTCATTGACGCTTTGGTCGCTCTGGCCTTCGGTGCTTCTCTGATTTCGATCTTTGCGCGTCTCGGCGGCGGTATCTTTACCAAAGCGGCTGACGTTGGCGCCGATCTGGTCGGCAAGGTTGAAGCGGGCATCCCGGAGGATGATCCACGCAACCCGGCAACGATCGCGGATAATGTGGGCGACAATGTTGGCGATTGCGCTGGCATGGCGGCTGACTTGTTCGAGACCTATGTTGTGACCGTTGGTGCCACGATGGTGCTTCTGGCGCTGCTCTTTGGTGACCTGGTCGGTAGCGCGATGCTCTATGACCTAATGTCACTGCCTCTTATCGTGGGCGGTGTGTGTATCCTGACCTCGATCATCGGTACTTACATGGTTCGCCTGGGCAGTGGCACGAACATTATGGGCGCGCTGTACAAGGGCTTCCTGACCACTGCCGTGCTTTCGATCCCGGCTATCTATTATGTCACCATGCGCACGCTGGGTGATATGGATACGCCCATCGGAACCGCGCTTGATGGATCTGGTGGCTTTACCGGCATGACCTTGTTCTGGTCGATGATGGTTGGTCTGGCTGTTACCGGCCTGATCATCTGGATCACCGAATATTATACCGGTACGGAATATCGTCCGGTGCGGTCGATCGCCAAATCATCAGAAACCGGCCACGGCACGAACGTGATCCAGGGACTGGCGATTTCGATGGAGTCCACGGCCTTGCCAACGCTGGTTATCGTCGTTGGTATTGTTGTCGCATATCAGCTTGCTGGTCTGATCGGCATTGCCTTTGCGGCAACCTCGATGCTGGCGCTTGCCGGTATGGTTGTGGCGCTGGATGCTTATGGTCCGGTAACCGACAACGCGGGCGGCATTGCTGAAATGTCCGGTCTGGAAGAAAGCGTACGGGATAAAACCGATGCGCTTGATGCTGTTGGTAACACGACCAAGGCTGTGACCAAGGGCTATGCCATTGGTTCTGCTGGTCTGGCGGCACTGGTATTGTTCTCGGCTTATACCGCTGATCTGAAGGAGTTCTTCCCGAACCTCGAAGTCAGCTTCAGCCTTGAAAATCCCTATGTGATTGTCGGTCTGTTGCTCGGCGCGCTCTTGCCATATCTCTTCGGAGCCATGGGCATGACCGCTGTGGGCCGCGCTGCGGGTGACGTTGTGAAAGACGTTCGCGCGCAATTTGCTGCTGACAAAGGCATCATGGATGGCACGTCGCGTCCGGACTATGCCCGGACCGTGGATCTGGTGACCAAGGCTGCGATTAAAGAAATGGTTCTTCCATCTCTGCTGCCGGTACTCGCTCCAATCGTGGTATATTTCGCGATCACGGCGGTTGCTGGTCAAGCCAATGGCTTTGCGGCTCTTGGTGCCTTGTTGCTTGGTGTGATCGTCTCCGGCCTGTTCGTTGCCCTGTCTATGACAGCGGGCGGCGGTGCTTGGGACAATGCCAAGAAATATATCGAAGACGGCAATCACGGCGGCAAGGGTTCAGAAGCCCATAAAGCTGCTGTGACCGGCGATACCGTTGGTGATCCCTACAAGGATACCGCGGGTCCAGCTGTTAACCCGATGATCAAGATCACCAATATTGTCGCACTGCTGCTTCTCGCAGCGCTCTATGCGGCACAGGGCGGCGTTCACTAGAACATCGACCTTATTGGTTTAAAACAAGACCCCGCCGGAAGCGATTTCGGCGGGGTTTTTTTGGGCTTAAGCCCGAGGTTTCCTGTCTGTTTAGCGTTAATCTCCTATTACCTCTTTTCCTGTAGTTCGAGGGCTTGAAGAAAAAATAGGACGGGCAGGCGGTTTTTTAATGAATTTGGGCGGGCTACAAAAGCTTGAAGGCAAGAATATCCGGGCCAATGGTTTCCGGGATAGCCTGTCTGCATCAAAGCCTCAGGCCATGTTCCATCCGGTGGCCGAACTGGATAACAATCTGGTGGACGCCTGGAGTGAGCTGGCCGGACAGGCGAGTGAACCCAATATCTTCTACGAACAATGGTTCCTGCGTCCTGCGTTGGAGAGACTGGACCATCACCATGATTTGCGGTTGTTTCTCCTGTGGGCCGGAGAGCCGCGCCATTCGCAACTGCTAGGTTTGCTTCCGATTAGCCCGGAGAGCCGGTTCGGTCGCTGGCCGGTGCCGCATGTGCAAAACTGGCTGCATCATAATTGTTTTCTTGGCACACCGCTGGTTCGGAAAGGTTGTGAACAGCTGTTCTGGGAACAGATGCTGAAGGCACTCGACAACGGCGAATGGCCGGGTTTCCTGCATATCAACGGTATGACCATTGGTGGGTCGTTGGATCAGGCGCTCCGTTCGGTTTGTAGTGAACAGAAACGCCGGTGCGATCTTGTGCATAGTGCAGCAAGGGCATTGTTGCAGAGCGATCAAGATGCAGAGACTTATTATAGTGAAACCGTGCGCGGTAAAAAACGCAAGGAGCTGCGGCGACAGGCCAAGCGCCTGGATGAACTGGGTGAAATTACCTTTTCCCTTCATCGCGACGCGAAGGGCCTGGATCAGTGGATCGACGAATTTCTGCAACTTGAGCAGCAAGGCTGGAAAGGCCATGGCGGATCGGCGCTGGATTCGTCTGAAGAAACGGGTGGATTTTTCCGCGATGCTCTGATTGGAGCTGCAGCGGCAGGGCAGCTGGAACGCCATGACATTCGCCTCGAAGGCACAGCTCTGGCAATGTTGGTGAATTTCCATAGCAACCGTGGCAGCTTTTCTTTCAAAACGGCTTTTGATGAATCCTTCTCGCGCTTCTCCCCCGGGGTTTTGCTGCAGTTGGAAAATCTCAAGATTCTCGAGAACCCGTCGATCGCTTGGATGGACAGCTGCGCGGCGGAAGGCCATCCGATGATCGACAGCCTGTGGTCCGGTCGCCGTCATATCGGGCGTTTCTCGATTGAATTGAAGGGCGTTTCCCGCCGTGCCATTTTTCGCGGTTTGCGGTTGGGCGAAGATCTGATGGCGCAGATCAAGGGGCGCGAAGTTTTTGATCCGACAGAGGTGTAGCAATGAATCAAATCACCGGAAAAGACGCGTTTCAGCGACAGGTTTTTGGCGAGGAAACCCGGCGGCAATTTGACGCCTGCTATCCCGAACAGCCGCAGGTGCTGGATCATAATATGGTGGCGCATGAACTGCTGACACTGGACGCGCTGGCACAGCTGGGCGAAGCGCTGCCAAAGGCAAGCGTCGAATATAATCCCGGTGACCTTCCTGTCGGTATCAAGCCGGAAGATGTGCCGGACAATGGGATGGCCATCGGCGACACGATCCGGATGATCGACCGTTCGGCCAGCTGGGCGGTACTGAAGAATATCGAGCAGATGCCCGAATATGAAGCCTTACTGCTGTCGCTGCTCTCGGAAATTCGTCCAATATTGGAGGCCAAGACCGGGAAGATGTTGAAGCCACAGGGCTTTATCTTCGTGTCCTCGCCCGATGCGGTGACGCCTTATCATTTCGATCCGGAGCATAATATATTGCTGCAATTGCGCGGTGAAAAATGGATGACCACATTCCCGGCTGGCAACGCCCGTTTTGCGGCTGACGAAATTCACGAAGGCTATCACGTCGGCGGACATCGCAACCTGGTCTGGCAGGATGATTTCAAGACCGATGGCACAAAATATCACCTGACCCCCGGAAAAGCGATTTTCGTCCCTGTCATGGCCCCGCATCATGTGCAGAACGGATCAGAGCCCAGCATTTCGCTCTCGATAACCTGGCGCAGCGACTGGAGTTTCGAAGAGGCAGACGCCCGGGCCTTCAATGGCTGGCTCCGCAAGCGCGGCGTGACGCCCAAAGCACCGGGCCGCTTTCCTGCGCGGAGCAAGGCAAAAGCGCTGGCGTGGCGGATTTTGCGGAAGGTTGGGATTAGTGGGTGACAATCAGTTGGAAGGGCATATTATTGAAGTATGTTAAATGAAGTTGATTGGCGAAATATCCAAGCTCTAGTTGATATGGAACAATCATTGAGCTCTCTCACTTTTTTTGAAGATATCCCCGATAAAACAAACCGAATTGAACGACGTAAATTTAGGTGTTTTCATGATTCGATGGTGATTTCCTATTGTCGACCCTTCACTGAATCCAAGGGTTTACCAAAGCTTTCATTGAAAAAACTAGGGGTTAAGTTGGACGATCAAGAGAATGTCTTGCACAAAAGACTATTCAAATATCGGAATGAAGTTGCAGCGCATACTGACAGAGATCGAATGCGAATTGCGCAAACTTCCTTCCAAGTTTCCGATAATATTCGTATCCCGCACATTGTGCATGATGAGTCGTTCGAGTTCCTTGATGACCTCCGCAAAATTGAAGACTTAGTACGTAAGATTTTACGGGCTTTATCAAGCTTTGTGTATGAACAAGTTCAGGATCAAGATGATGGTGCCATAAACTGGCGGGACCACCTAAGAGAATGAATTGTCATTGGCGATAAAAAGATACCATGCTCGTAATCGGCAAAGCCGAATCCTGTATGCTTGTCACATTGTAGTAACCGGCTAGGTTCACAGCCAATCTTGCTTGACATTCCCCCCACCACCGTCACTCTCTGCGACAAACAGGGAGAGAGATTTTGGCCGGCAACAACAGCGCAGCACCTATCAGCATGGACGCCTTTGTCGAGAAACAGGCGCGCGGGGATGCAGTGGTGAATATCGTGCTGGCGGGCGGTATCAATTATTGGCTGACCCGTGATTTGCTGTCTGTGCCTGCCACGCTGCCCTTTGGCGATTCTGCGACGAATTTGGGAGGCACTTTGATCGGCATTGCGGTGTTGATGAGTCTGTTGCTGACGTTGATTGTCTACGCAATCACAGTGTCGCAGCGCAAATCGGGAAAAATCACGCCGGAATTGCCGAAAGACAGGCGCGCGGGTTTTGCGCCGCTGCTTCTGGCGCTGAAACATCTGCTGCTGACGCTTGTTCCGGCAGTTCTGATCGGGATGCTGCTGCAAAATGCTGCGCCGGACCTGCAATTCTCGCCGATCATGTTTACCGCAATGGTCACGGTTATTGCTGCGGTGCTGGCCTATGTCATGTCCAAAAGTACGACGCGGGCGACGCTGCGCTTGTGAGCATTTGCAAAGTGGCGCTGTTGGTCTAGTCTCCCAACATGATCATTATCACTGCCACCATTTCCACCCAATTTGCGGCCAGCCGCGACGAAGTGCTTGCTCTGTGCACAGAGCATTGCATGCGTTCCCGCGCGGAACCGGGCTGTATTGCGCATCATATTCACGCCGACTGCGAGGATCCGGAGCGGCTATTCTTTTACGAAGAATGGCAGGATGAAGACGCTGTTGCCGCGCATTTTGCGATCCCAGAATCCCGCAGCTTCGTCAAACGCCTGACCACGTTGCTTGGCGAACAGCCTGAGATTAAAATGTCCCGAACGGAAGTTCTGTCGCCAACCGATCTGGTCTGACCAGACCTAGAACCGCTTGCGAAAATCAATCTCGATATAGCGACCGACCGGATCGACAAAGCCTTGCTGATAACTGAGCGGGATCAATCCATTGCCGTCGCGAACGGTCTGGATATCGTCAAAAATATTGTCCACCCGTAGGGCAATCCGACTGTTTTTCAGGAACGGGACATTCTTGGTTAGATTGCCGCGATCATCCATATTTATGAACAAACGGATGTTGAGCGTGGTCAGGTCCGAAAAGCGCAGGTCGGAACCGGTCAGGCCACCATTGACGCGGGTTGCGGTCTGGTGCTTGCCATTGATGCGAAAGCCCATGCCATTGTTGAACCAGCCACCGTTGACCTCAAATTCATGACGAGGACTGCCGCCGGTTGAACCGATGGCGGAGCCGTTCAGAAGATCCAGTTCATCGACGCCGTTGCGGATTTTAATGCGGTCTTCGAGCCTTATGGTGTGATAGGCAGATGCCTGCCAGCGTCCGCCGCGAGGGCGCCCGCCCGCGCGACGCGGAGGGCCTGAGCGAGCACCGGCTCCGGGCTGTCCCGGCTTTGCGGTGGGCCGTGTTGCTGGATTCCCGTCAGGAGCAGCTGCCTGAGGCGGTTTTGCATCTTGTGCCGTGCCACCCGGAGTGACTGCACCGGCTGGCGCTCCTGCACCAGCGGGCCGTGCGGCTCTGCCCTGTCCTCCCGGTCTGCCTCCGCGCCGTTGGCCGAAGCGTTTGGAGAAGTTGATGCCGTAGCGGATGCGTTCGCTGCTGACATTGGCATAGTTTACCGGTCGCCGATCAATTGCAGTCAGACGGCCGGTTGCGTCGCGGGTTACCCGGCCCGGGAAGGCTGCCTCAATTTCCGGAGTTAGCAAGGGGAAGCTGGATGCGACATCATTGCTGTAGTTGCGGAAATATTCGCCGAGAAAGGTCATGCCATCGATCCATGCCGGGCGATAATTGATCGCCAGCTTGATATCCCGACGGGTCTCCGCGGGAAGCGCCAGATTGCCGCCTGTGGTGATCGCGGCCAGTACGGTTTCGCCATTGGTGAAATCGAACAAGGTTACGTCTGGCGTGATGATCACCGGATTGCCCAGCTGTGCGATGCTGGGGGCTGCTTCCTCGCCGATCGCCGAAGCCGAGAGGACCAGGCCGTCAAATGGCTCCCAATTGAGGCCAAAACCAAATTCCACCAGGCCGCCGAAATCGGACAGGTCCGCATAGCCGACATTGCCGTTGATCGACAATTTGCCAATGGCTTCCACAACGTCAATATTCTCGTCCGCCAGCGGGATGTCGATATTGATGCCGGTGCTGAGCTCATCACGGCTAAGGTCTGTAGTGGTGAGAATGCCGCTGCGGGTTTCCTCGCTGTTCAAATCTTCCCGATCATAGCCACCGCGGATGGTGGTTGTGACTGTGCCGGATGGTAAAACGAAAAGAGTGCCGGAAAGTGTTGCGAGATTGGTGATGCTCTGATCAACAACCCGGGCAGTATCGGTGACCGGCGCACCAAGCAGATTGCCGAAATCGGCAGCAAGAGGATCGATTGAGCCTGCGTCAATTGCGGCTTGCAATGCGCTGCTGTCGCCGGACCGGTCGGTGTTGGTATTGACCTGCGTGCGGGCGTAGTCGCTGGTCAGTGACCAGCGCCAGTCGGCGATCGTGCCGTTCAATGTCAGGCCTGCCTGCGCGGTATTCGTTTCCTGCTCCCGGATCAGCGGGCCATATTGGGTGAAATAGCGGAACAGCGGAGCGCCGCCGACTTGCAGCGTTGCATTGGGAAGGCCCTGTAAGCCAAGGGATTTGTCATAAACATAACCACCATTGAGCGAGAGCGACATGCCGCTATCGAACGTCCGGCTGTAATTGGCATTCAACTCCACATTGTCGGACGGGGCAACCAATGTGCGAAACTCTCCTAGATTCACGAGATCGCCCGCTGCGTCCTGAATGATATCACGTTCATTTTCGGTGATTGCGGTGTTGTTTTGCCATTCCAGGTCAATATTGAGCCGGCTGTTTTTGCCGATGCGGGTAAGCGTAGTATCAACCTCTGAACGGCCCTGACCACCGCGCGTCGGAACGCCATATTCCGCCGAAACGCTGACCCCGGTATATTTGTCTTTGAGGATGAAATTGATCACGCGTTGATCTGGCCGATAGCCATATTGCAAAGCGAGTTCTTCCGGAAAAACCTGTACCGTGCGAATGGCTTCGGGAGGCAGGTCCCGTATCTCGCGAAAGCCGGATGTGCGTTGGCCGTTGATCAGAACAATCGGCCGTCCGTTACCCCGCCCTCGGCTCGAACTGGTCTGGGAAGAGATAGCGCCGAGCAAATCCTGTACCGAAGAAACGCCAAAACTGGCGATATCCTCTTCACTGAGTTCGACCACGGCGGGTATTTCGGTGATGACCGCGCCACGCGGCAGCTCGGCGGTGACGACGATCTCATCATCCTGATAACTGGTTTCTGGTTCAGCGGTTTGCGCGGTTGCGGTCGTCGCGACCAACAGATTGGCCAAGACCAAGGCGGATGAGCTGATGAGGAAGTTTGGGGGAGAGGACATCATTTGCTTCTTTAGTCTTCTTACTGGGGGAGGGAATATGTCCGAAATGCCATGTAAAATCAGTCTATGGTATAGTTTCTTTGTATTAAATTGTCGCAATAGAGTTGCGAGCGCACCGATAGATTCTATCATTTCGGTAGATGCAGCTAATCCTTCCCTTTTTGCACATTTGCCGTTATGGCGCACTGCAACACGCGGGATTGCCGCAATATTAGGGAAACGCAGCGCCATATGGCAAAAGAAGAATTACTGGAAATGAAGGGGATGGTTCGTGAACTGCTCCCCAACGCTATGTTCCGGGTCGAACTGGAAAACGGCCACGAGATTTTGGGTCACACTGCTGGCAAGATGCGCAAAAACCGCATCCGTGTTCTGGTCGGTGATGAAGTCCTCGTTGAACTCACCCCTTATGACCTGACCAAGGGTCGTATCACCTATCGCTTCAAGTGATGGTATGCCGTTCGTCCTGAGCGTGTCGAAGGACAGCGATCGGCAAAGATTGCATTGGCGTAAGCCGCTTCGACAGCCTCAGCTCGAACCGCTTAGAATGTATCTACCGATATGAAACTGGTTCTCGCCTCATCCAGCCCGCGTCGTCTGGAGCTGCTCGGTCGTCTGGGCGCAACCCCGGACCGCATAATCTCCCCCGATATTGACGAAGATCCTCGTGTAGGCGAATTGCCGCGCGATTATGTGCTGCGTATGGCGCAGGAAAAGGCATTGGCTGTCGATCGGGAAGACCAAGAGTTTCTGGTCGCTGGAGACACAACCGTAGCCGTCGGTCGCCGGATATTGGGACAAGCGGCCGATGCTGCGGAACAGCGTAAATTTCTGGAATTGATCAGCGGGCGGCGCCATCATGTGATGTCGGCGGTTTGCGTCATTGCAGCCGATGGCACCGCGCGGACCAAATTGTCGGACAGTATCGTGAAGTTCAAACGCTTCGAAGCCAGTGAGATCGACGCCTATATCGCGTCCGGTGATGGCGACGGCAAAGCCGGCGGCTATGCGATTCAGGGGCAGGCAGAAGCCTTCGTAACCTGGATGTCTGGCAGCTACAGCGGGGTCATGGGCCTGCCGCTTTATGAAACGCGCAATCTGCTGATCAGCGCGGGCTATCCCCTTGGCTGATTACGCAAATGGCTGGCTCTACGAAGCCGGGATCGGCGAGAACCGGGCGTTGCGGCTGGAAAATGACGAGCCTGTTCAGGTGCGGGTCGAGCGGGCAGATGGAAGCGCGAAGGCGGGTGCGGTCGTCAATGCGAAATTCACCCAGCAATGGGTTGCGGGGAGGTCCGGGATTGTCACATTGGCAGACGGGCAGGAAGCGCTGTTGCAGCCACTCCCCAAAGGACTGACTGAAGGGTCGGTGGTGCGGGTCGAGATCGTACGGGCGGCAATGGTGGAACGTGGCGGACAGGCCAAGCGGGCTAAAGCACGGCCGTCTGAGCCCGATAGAGCATCATGTAATGGCCTAGATTTGTTGGCCGAACTTGAGGCATCGGGACTGCCTGTCAAACAGGTTCATGCCCATGACGAAGATATCTTTGCCCAGCATGGCTGGCACGAATTCATCGAGCAAGCCGAAACCGGTCGGATCGATTTTGAAGGCGGGAGCCTCTTGATCTCCGTGACCCCAGCAATGACAGTGATCGATGTCGATGGACCTCTAGCGCCGGGGGAGCTAGCCAAGCGCGCCGCCGAGGAGATAGCTCAGGCGCTGGTGCGGTTCGAAATTACGGGCAATGTCGGCGTGGATTTTCCCACGCTGCAAGCCAAGACAGAGCGCGCCGCTGTGACCGCTATTTTTGATGAACATATGACCAGCAATTGCGAGCGGACGGCGATTAATGGCTTCGGTTTCATGCAAGTCATCAGTCGCAAGCTGCGGCCATCAGTGCTGGAAATCTTGCAGGCCAATCGCTCTACCAATGCTGCGCTGAATTTGTTGCGGCA
Organism: Parasphingorhabdus sp.; assembly: GCF_039982395.1. Classification (GTDB taxonomy): domain Bacteria; phylum Pseudomonadota; class Alphaproteobacteria; order Sphingomonadales; family Sphingomonadaceae; genus Parasphingorhabdus. The sequence continues at coordinate 401,677 of NZ_JBDWYO010000003.1, read as the reverse complement.
GGCAGAGCGGGATCGCGGCACAGGTGCGTTGCGGCTGCAGGTACATCCGGCAGTGGCGAACAAATTGCAGGCTTCGGCTTTGGAACAATTGGCAAAACGGACAGGACGTTCGGTATCTGTTGAACCGCAAGGCGATATTCCGATCCATGGCGGTTCGATCGGCTAGCAATAGCCAAGCTTGCTTTTCCGCTGTCCAATCTTCAAAGCCAGTCCATGACAAATATCATTCTCCACGATTATTGGCGCAGCTCCGCGAGCTATCGCGTGCGTATCGTATTGAACCTGAAAAATGTGCCGCATGAACTGCGTTCGGTGAACCTGCTGGACGGCGACCACAAGGGCGCGGCTTATAAGGCGATCAATCCGCAAGGGCGGGTGCCGTCTCTCACCGTTGACGGAGAGGGTATTATCCAGTCGCTGGCGATCATCGACTATCTCGACGCGACTTTCCCCGAGCCCCCAATGGTCTCATCCGATCCGCTGGAACGTGCGAAAATATTGGGGCAGGCGTTGATCGTTGCGACCGATATCCACCCGATTAACAATATGGCAGTTGGCAATTATCTGAAAAGCGAATTTGGCGCGGATGGCAAAGGCGTGGTGAAGTGGATGCAGCATTGGATGCAAACCGGCTTTGCGGCCTTAGAGGAACTGGCACCCGACACAGGTCTGTTTGGCGGAGACACGCCTAACTTGGCGGATGTTTGCTTGGTCCCGCAAATGTATAACGCGCGGCGGTTTGAGACCGACTTGAGCGCCTTTCCCAAACTCGTGCGCATTGACGCAGCTTGCAATCAACTAGAGGCTTTTCAAAAGGCCACCCCAGAAGCGGTGAAGGGACAATGACATGAAAATCGAGGGCGGATGCTATTGCGGCGCGATACGCTACAAAGCCGAGGGTGAGCCGATGATGAAGGCAGAGTGTTTCTGCCGGGAATGCCAATATATTACCGGTGGCAACTCATTGCTCGCCATGGCGATGCCCGCGGATGGCTTTGCAATCACCAAAGGGGCCGTGAAAGGCTATAAACGAGCCGATCTTGAAAATGGTGTGACGCGGGAATTTTGCGCCGATTGTGGAACCCATTTAACCACGCGCGCGCCGGGCTTTGAAGTGGGCGTTATCCTGAAAGTAGGGACGCTGGATGATCCGAGTGTTTTCGGCAAAGCGGACAGCGCCAATTTTGCATGCGATGCGCAAGACTATCACAGGGTTCCGGACGATATGCCGGTTCATCAGAAGTGGATGCATAGCTAAGTCATGAAAAAATCAGTCTTGGTGTATCCGCTGCTAGCATCGGTGGCGTTTGTAGGCGTTCCGGCTTGGGGTCAGGAATCCTATCCTTGTGATATCCGCTATGAAACTTGTTCTGCACAGAGGCCGACAGAAGATTTGTCGCTGATTCCGAGCGCGATCACAGCTATTGATGTTATCGGCAACACATTAGAAGACCCGCTCGGCAATTGGGTCTATGCGCAATCGCAAGTGCCGACCCCGGAATCTGATCGCGTTGAAAACGCGCTCCGGTCGGTTCCTGGTCTGCAACAATTTCGTCGCAGCGACGGACGCTCTGCTAACCCGACAAGTCAGGGCATTACCTTGCGCGGATTGGGCGGCAATGCATCATCTCGCGCTTTGCTGTTGCTCGATGGTGTTCCGCAGGCTGATCCCTTTGGCGGCTGGGTTGCTTGGCCGGGCTATGACGCGCTGCCCATTCGGTCTGCCCGTATTCGCCGCGGTGGCGGCAGCGGTGCAGACGGGCAGGGCGCTATTGCCGGAACCGTTGAGCTTTTCAGTGACAATGTCGGCGACCTGATCGAACTGGGCGCTGCTTATGGCAGCCGCAACAGCGTCGATGCCGATCTTCTGTTCGGTCGCGAGCTAGGGCAGGGGCAATTGACCATCTCTGCCAACTATGCCCGCGGAGACGGTTTTATTCCGATTGCCGAAGGGCAACGCGGTTCTGTGGATCGGCCGGCGGAATATGAGCAAGCCGGTCTTGCCGTTCGCTTTGTTGCGCCTCTGTCGAACAATGTCGAATTGCAGAGCAATGTTCGCGCTTTTACCGATGATCGCGAACGCGGTTTTGCATTCAGCGAGAACCATAATGATGGTGCTGATGCCAGCATCCGTCTGGTCGACCGCAATTCCGACTGGCAATGGTCCGCTTTGGCCTATGTCCAGATCCGTAATTTCGATGTCAGTTTCGGCGGCGTTGCGGCGGATCGTAACAGCGTCAATCGTGTGTTTGAACAGTTTAATGTGCCGTCTACCGGCCTTGGTGCGCGCTTCGAAGTGCGGCCGCCGGTTGGCGAGGATGTTGAGCTAAGGATCGGTGGTGACTGGCGCAGGACCGAAGGCACGACCAATGAAAATTTCTTCTTCCTCGATAATGATACACCGCGCCGACAGCGCAGGGCAGGCGGCAGCACCGCTACCTTTGGCGGCTTTGTCGAAGCCAGTGTTCAGGCCAGCGACGCGCTTGTCCTGACAGGTGGTGGACGTCTTGACTTCTGGTCCATCGACAATGGTTTTCGCAAAGAGATAGAGCTGATCAACCCGTTCCCCGGGTCAGTGCGAACAGACGCACAATTTGCCAAGCGCAATGGCAGTGAATTTACTGGACGTGGAGGCTTTGCTTTTGATGCTTCCGATCAAATAACCCTTCGCGGCGCGGCCTATCTGGGGTGGCGCTTGCCGACCTTGAACGAACTGTTCAGGCCCTTTCGCGTCGGACCGGATGCCACGGCCGCGAACGAGCTGCTCGAACCCGAGCGAGTCAAAGGGGCGGAGCTGGGACTTGATTGGGACAGCGGTTATGTGTCGATTGGCCTGACCGCTTTTTACAACGAGTTGGATAATGCGGTGGCCAATGTCACCTTGGATAGCGGCCCCGGCCTTTTTCCCGGCGTTGGTTTTGTATCCGGCGCCGGTGTCTTCCGGCAGCGACAAAATCTAGACAATATCAGGTCAAAAGGTATCGAGATTGATACCGAATTCGATCTGAGCGAACTTGTCGAAGACCTATTGATCCGGGCGGCCTATTCCTATGTCGACGCCGAAGTGAATGCTTCCGGAGCGGCGGCTGGCGTCAACGGCTTCCGTCCTGCGCAAATACCGAAACATAATGCATCCGCTTCAGTGCGTTGGGAACAGAGCAATGGAACCGGTGCCGCTTTGTCTCTCCGCTATATCGGTGGCCAGTTTGAAGATGACCAGAATAGCAGAAGTCTAAAGGATGCTCTGACCATTGATGGCCGGTTGGGTTTCGCAGTAAATGAGCGTCTGTTGGTCGAAGGACGGATAGAAAATCTATTCAATGCCCGCATAGAGACTGCGATATCTAGCAACGGAATAATAGAACGCGCATTCCCCCGGACATTTTGGATTGGACTTCGCACCAAAATTGAATAAATATTGCTTATGACCTTTAAACTTGATGATTATCTGCCCTACCAGCTCTCGACGACGTCCAACGCCGTCAGTGACGTGATCGCTGGTGAGTATAAGAGCCTCTTTGGGCTGAAAATTCCGGAATGGCGCGTAATGTCTGTGCTTGGTGTGCGAGGCGCTTCGACCCAGAGACATCTGGTCGAAGCAACGTTGATGGACAAAGTGACCGTCAACCGTGCGGTAAAAAACCTGGTGGATCGCGCGTTGCTCGATCGCAGCCCCAATTCCGCTGATGGTCGTTCCCACCATCTGTTGCTCAGCGCGACTGGCCGTGACCTCTATGATCAGATCATGCCAGCGGCACAGGCGATGGAAAAGAAAATCATGGCGGTGCTTAGCCCGTCCGAGAAGACCGAATTGTCCGCCATGCTGGCAAAGATCAAGGAATCGGCCGACACCATCGCTGCAGAATGAAAAAGAGCGGCAGGTGAGTGCCGCTCTCTTGGTGTTTCGAATGGATTATTCGCTATAACATTGCATCGGATATCGAGCAGGCCGCAGGGCCGAGGATCACGATAAACAATGTTGGCAGAATGAACATGATCAATGGAATGGTCATGATGGCCGGCAACCGTGCCGCTTTTTCTTCGGCGCGCATCATCCGGTCATTACGAAATTCTGCAGAGAGTACCCGCAGAGCAGATGCCAGAGGAGTACCATATTTCTCTGTTTGGATCATCGTCGTTACCACGCCTTTGACATGGTCTAGGGCTACACGATAGGCGAGGTTTTCAAAGGCCTGTCGCCGCTCTGTCAGAAAACCCAATTCGATGGATGTCAGGGAAAATTCATCAGCCAGCTCCGGATAAGCGCCGCCCAATTCTTTGGAAACCCTGGCAAAGGCAGTATCGACCGTGAGACCGGCTTCCGCACAAATGACGAGCAGATCGATCGCGTCAGGCAAGCCTTTGCGAACCAAGTCCGTTCTTTTAGAGATCAGGTTGTTGAGGTAAATGTCCGCGCCCTTATACCCCAAGATAGTAGCGCCTGCAAAAGCAGCAAACCGTTTGATGTCGGTCGAGTCAGCCATATAGTCGAAAGCATAGATGGCCAGCGCTGCACCGCCACCGAACAGGATAGGCAAAACAAGTCGGCTGAAAATAATGACAAAGGCCAGATCTTTCGAACGGATGCCGGCCTGAGCCAGTTTTTGTTGCGCTTCTTGAACTTGGGTATCTTGCAGAACTTTCATCGACGACAACCAATTGCGCATGCGGTCGGTTGTATCGTTCTGCTGGACGAGCTTGGCCCGCTTTTTCGTCGAAGCCGTGATGCCAGCCTTTAGCTGCTCACGGCGCTCGTTGAGGGATTTTACCCGCTTTGCCATCGGGTCGCGCACGGTGATCGCTGCATAAATTGCAAAAAACACCGCACAAGCTGCAACGGCCGACAATATTGTCGCCACCCACAGCACGTCCACGCCTAATAATGTTGGTCCGCCGCTAGTCATGATTTGCTTTGCACCTTCATCTTAAATTTCAAAGTTGACCATTTTGGCCATGATGAATACGCCGATGCTCATCCAGCATAGTCCACCCAGACCCGCGATAATCAGGCGTTCTTCGTAGAAGAACCCAGCGAGATACAAAGGGTTCACCGAGTAAACCAAACCAAAGACGATGAACGGCAATGAGCCCACGATATAGGCAGACGCCTTGGATTCCGACGACATTGCTTTGATTTTCAGCTTCATCTGGCCACGTTTGCGCAGCACATCGGCAAGGTTTGACAGCGTTTCTGCCAAGTTACCGCCAGTTTCACGCTGAATGGCCAAAGTGATACAGAAAAACTTGAATTCAGGCGTTTCCATGCGCTTTGCGCTTTCTTGCAGCGCGTCTTCCATCGTCTGGCCAATCTTGATCCGATCAACCACTTTTTGGAATTCTTCACCAACCGGTCCGCCAATTTCTTTGGCAACAACCCCGATGGTTTCGGTGACTGGCAAACCTGAACGCAAGCCGCGGACCAGCAATTCGATCGCATCCGGAAAGGACGCCGTAAATTTGCCGACCCTTCGACTAATCATGAAGCCGACTACAAAGTGTGGCAATCCAGCGCCGACCAGAAGGCCGACTCCAATGCACAGCAATATGGGAGCGCCCTTGAGCAGCAAAAGGCCGAATATGATCAGGAACAAACCACCGACTGCGTAGAAAAAATAGGATAGCGGCCAGCTCTTGCCCGTTTTTTCCAAACGGATAGCCAGGGTTTCCATCCTGGTCATATTCTCGCCCTTGGGCCGCGTGGTTTTGCGGCGCGCGGACATGGCTTTCTTCATCTGCGCTTCGACACGCACATTGTCGCTTTCGGAATGGCGGAATTTTACCTTATCCAGTCTGCGCGCGCTTGCGCGGGACTGTGAAGGGCCAGCAAAGGCAACGCCGAGCAGCAGCAGAACCGCTAGAACGCCAGCACCCAATATTGCAGTTTGCATTATACCCATTGTCTAATTCCCTTTAAAGCTGAAGAAAGTTCGCACCGGCTTCAGGCTTTAGGAGCATCCTCTTTGACTTTTTTGGCAGGCAACATCGCTTTCAGACCGCCAAGCTTGCCCATGAACGATTTCTTCTCGTCCGCCGCTTCATCTTCGCCGCCATCGACGGAGCCGAGGACGAGGTTCGTCAGTTCAATTATTTTCGCTGAGGCTTTGCTCGATTTTCCGGCTTCAACCATCGCCTGACCCAATTTTGCTGCCTGCGCTGCCGTTTTAGGGTCGTTCGGAATCATGATGTCGATTTTGCGCTCGATGGAGTTTTCAAAATCCTGACGGCTAATTTCCAGATTGCTGGATTGAACCTTATTGGCAACGACATAGACTTTGCTTTGCGCCGCGTGTGATTTCAGCCAGGACAGCAAACGAATGCAGTCGCGGGCCGACGCCAGAGTCAGCTCCGTCACGATGACCGTCGCATTGACGTCGCCCAGGAGATGCGGATAGTTGATCAGCATATCACGTGGCAAATCGATCATGGTGCAATCGAAGGCTGCCCGGAATTCTTCCTGTAACTGGAAGAAGGCAGTGCCATCGGTCATCATCGGAGAATTGATCGGTGCTTCCGCAGAAAGCAGCGACAATTTGTCGTTGGCTTTGATCATGGCACGCTCAATGAAAAGGCCATCAATCCGGCTCGGATTGTCGATCGCATCGGTGAGGCCGCGACCGGGTTCCAGGTCAAGCGTCAAGGCGCCGGTGCCGAAATGGATGTCCAGATCGAGCAGAGCGGTAAAACGATCCCTGTCATTGCTAAGCAACCAAGCCAGCGATGTCGCGACTGTTGAAGCGCCAACCCCGCCGCGTGTTCCGATGACCGCTGTTGAAACATGCGGTTTCTCGGCTTGTGGATCGTCGGTTTTTGGTGCGTTGATCACCGCCTGTGCTTGCGACAATACGTCGCGCAGCTGTTCGGGACTAAACGGCTTCAGAAGATAGTCCTGCAAGCCGCTGACGATCAAATCGCGATATAGGCGGACGTCATTGACCTGGCCCATGGCGACCACAATGGTGCCCGGTTCGCAGACTTCAGCCAGCGAGTTAATGTCGTTGAGCGGATCGCCTGATTCTGACAGATCGACCAACAAGATATTGGGACTGGCGGACACGGAGAGGGTTTGGACGGCATTGCGCAGCCCACCCTTGTGACATTTGTCGACGGCCCAGCCCATTTCTTCAGCAACCGGACGGAGCAATTCCAGCGTGTCCTCATCGCAGACAAATGCGGCAAACGGATCACGCCCGTTGATTGAACCAGGTTTCCAGGGAGCGTTCATTATTGTCCTCCAACATTCTTGTCACGATAGGCGCGAATGGCTTTGGAAGCCTGCGACTGATCTTCACCATCGACTTTCTGTCCACGGACGAGATCTTCAGGATCTGCGATCATGGCAGCTAGAGTGCTGTTCGTTCCGCAACCATAGTTGGCGCTTGTGCGCGCTTGAAAATCTGTGTGGCTGCGATGGCTGAAGTCGGGGCATCCAGGAACGGTAGCTTTTGTCCGTGTTACAACAACCCGCATCAGGCCAGCAGCTACATAGCCGTTGGTAATAGGCGCTGTCTCGCTAACGAGCAGACCGTAGTCAGCAACAATCGCTTCGACCGCGTTCCTTGCAACGGTGCTTGCAGAATAGCTGGGATCATCGATCGAAACACGATCACCATAGCCCAGTTCCAGAGCGTCGAACCAACCGGAAAGGCGGTTTTTCTCGGAAGAGGACAATCCACCATTGCCAGCGTTTAGGTCCAGAACGAAGTTCGATTTGGAAACGACTGGTTGGCGTTCGCTATAGACGCTGCGGTTGGCGGTTGTGCTGCCACAAGCCGTAACCGAGAGCCCGAGGGCGGTGATGAGTGCCATTGAAACGATGCGCATGATCTGTTCTCCTGATCGAGCTTATTTGTCGAAACTGAAACCAGGGGCAGAGCCGCCGGATTTTTTGGATTTTTTGGATTTTTTCGCCGATTTGACAGGAGCTTTTGATTCCAGGCTACCGAAGGCTTGGCCCTTCGGTGTGGCTGGAGCCACAGTCGGTTTGGGTCGATCTCCGCCGGAACCGGAATGGTTGCGGTTCATCAAGAACCGTTCTGCATCATTGGCGGACTTAAAGCCGTCTGTTGGCAGCACGATCTCGCTGTCGCTCACTGGTTTCACCAGATACGGCGTCACCACGATCATCAACTCGGTTTCGTTGCGGCGATAGCCGTCGGATTTGAACAAGGATCCCAAGATCGGAACATCAGCAAGACCTGGTGTCTTGTCGATTGCCGAGTTGTAGGTGTTCTGCATCAGACCAGCGATCATGAAGCTTTCACCCGAACCGAGTTCCACAACGGTCTCTGCCCGTCGGGTAGACACTGCCGGGATGCTGAAGCCGTTCAGGACGACAGCGCCGTTCGAGGTGATTTCCGAAACCTCTGGTGCAACGCGAATGGAGATGCGTCCGTTGGAAAGCACTGTTGGTGTGTAAGACAGGCTCACACCATAGTTTTTATACTGAACGGAAACTTCACCCAGTCCGGTAGACATCGGAATGGGGAATTCACCGCCTGCGAGGAAGGTCGCGGTTTCACCCGAGATCGTGGTCAAGCTTGGCGAAGCCAGCGTGCTTACAAGGCCAACGCGCTCTGAAACATCAAATGCCGTCGCAATATCGAGGCCAAACAGGCGTCCTGCGGCTTGTACGGTGTTCAGGCCTCCTGTTCCAGGAGCGTAGTTGAATTGCGTTCCACCCTGAGTCACATATTGTCCGGTTGCCGGATTGAATGGCAAAGCGATCGAACCCGCTGGCAAACCAAAGAGCTGGGATGCATCGAGATTGGGAAAGGACGATGTGTCGAAGTTTGAAATCGTGCCGATTCCACGTCCCCGTGAAACACCAAATTGGAATCCTTGGGTTGTATCGCGGGTTAAAAGATTGCCGTTGATTTCTTTCGCCAGCGTGCGGCTGACTTCAGCAAAGCGGACCTTCAGGCTAACCTGCATAGGTGTTGCCGTTTTCAGGCGGCTGACCACACGGGCGCTATCGCCAACAAAGGCCTGTACCAGGTTTTCCGCCTCTTCCGCATCATCCGGATTGGCGATGGTGCCGGTCAACAGGATGAAGTTGTTGGTCGTGCTGACGGCGATGTTCGCTTCCGGCATGGCCAGGCTTAACATCTGGTCAATCGATGAGATTTCTGCGCCGACCGCCACTTCAGCCGAATAGACGACTTTGCCGGATGCGCTGGTTGCATAAAAGCTGGTTTGACCACCTTTTTTACCAAAAATATAGATTTGACGCGGTGAACGAACCTGAACATCAGCAATGTTGTTCTCAGCAATGAAGATATCTTCAATGGGTGAGGGCAACGTGATCAACTTGCCGCGGCCAACCGCAATTGAAATGCGGGAATTTGGCTGTGAGATGTTGACCGACTGAGCATTCAGCGGCGTGGTGCTGTTTGCAACCAGAGCCAGAGCGAGGGCAGCAATGACGGTAACGCCCATTGCCTTTTTCGCTGAACGGCTATGCTGTGCATATGGAACGGCCATTATTTGTCTCCAAACTGGATATCATTGACCGTATTGCCGCGAGCGACGCGAACAACAGGACCTTTGGGTTTTTCCTTCTGGGCCAGTGGCGGCGGCGAGCGCGTTTCAAAGCGCGACACGTCTCCACCCGTCGAGAAGGTTGATTTTTTGCTACTCGGGCGCGCGGCCAGCGAACGGATCATGTCGGCTTCAACAACGGGGTCATCCGTTTTTGGCAGCTTGATTTCGCCCGATGCTATGGCTTCTTCCAGTTCAGCAGCGCTGTCAGCCAGCGAACGAAGAGACAGGCTCAATGTACCCAGAGTCTGAGCAACAGAGATCTGCTCTGCAATTTTCGGAGTGGCTTCCAGAGTGACAAGCTTCGCTTTTTTGGCGATCTGTTGTCCGGCTTCATTTTTGCTTGCGGTCACCCGGTTGTCTGTCGCGAGGACACGGAGGTTGCGGATCACGGTCTCGGACACTTTGAGCTCTGGACCTTCGCCATTGACCGACTGGGTCAGCATCAAATCCACCCGATCGCCCGGGAAGACAAAGCCGGCTACGCCCGTAAGCCCTGATACAGGGATGGTGACTGCGCGCATGCCGGGGCCGAGCGCAGCGGCGAGAAATCCGCGATCACCCGGAGCAACAAGAGCGCCTTTGGTCATAGGCTGGCCAGCCGTGATCGGATTGCGAACAACCGTGCCAGCAAGTGTGTTCACATCTGTGCCTTCTTTCATGAAGTAAACGTCTTCAATCAAGTTTTTCGGCCATGGTTGGAAGCGGAAGCTATCGGGCGTGATAATCGTTCCAACGGGAAGGGCGCGGGTTGCGACGAGGACTTCCTCGCCCACGACTTCGGTTTTCTTTGCTTCCGCCTGAGGTGCGGCTGCACCATCAAACATGTTCTTGGCGAGCAATGCCGTGACCGCAGCCACGATCAACGCACCAACCAGCAAAATGATCTTCTTCTTGTCCATGACGTCTCACGCCTCCTGAATGCCCCCGCCGAAATGGTTCCATTGGCGGTCATTTCCTCTTTCGAGTAAAATGGTTAAAATATCGTTTGTGAACTTTGCCCCGTGATGCCCCAGATGGTCCAAAGCCCTGAAAAAGCGATGGCAACACCGTAAGGCACCTTTACTGGACCCTCAGTCTTTTTGATTTTCTTGCTGATCATCATTAACAATGTGAGCACGCCGCCGGCGATCGACATGATCACCAGTAGCTCGAGAAATGTCAGCCAGTGCATCCACAAGGCTAGAGCTGTCAGCAGTTTGACGTCGCCACCGCCCATCGCGCCGATCGCGAACATGCCGCCGAATATGGTAAATATGACAGCAGCCAAACCCAATTGGCCGATCATGTCCGGCCAAAATGCCATGCCACTGATGATCCAGAAGACCGGTGCGCCCAGACCAATGATAAGGTTGAGCCAGTTCGAAATACGACGGCTTTTGAGATCGGTGATGGCTGCTACAATTAGTGCAATTGCCAATCCGCCCCAGAGCAAGTAGATGAAGGTTTCGCTATCCATGGACAGGCTATCTAGTTAATTTGCCTTACCAAATAGTAACCACGATTCCCGGAACGAAAATTATCCTCCGACACGGCGATAACAATAAAGCGTGATATGACAGATTTGAAAGATGAAGGCTTTGATCGCAGATCGGTTCCGTTAGAGGCGTTAGAGACATCTTGGACGGGTCCAGACGGTTGGTCGTTTCGGAAACTGGATTGGCAGCAGGACAAACCGCGAGGCTCCATCCTGTTCATGACCGGTCGCGCGGATTTCTATGAAAAATATCTCGAGACCTTTCACGATTTTCACGAGCAGGGTTGGAATGTCACGACATTGGATTGGCGTGGGCAAGGCGGATCAGGCCGTTGCGGGCCGCATCCCCATGTCGGGCATATCGATGATTTTGCAACATGGGTCAGCGATCTGGTCGCGCAGTTTGAGCAATGGCGTAGCAGCCACCCCGGGCCGTATGTCGTCATAGGCCATAGCATGGGTGGGCATCTGGTGATGCGGGCCTTGACAGAACAACGCATTCAACCTGATGCTGCTATATTGAGCGCGCCAATGTTGGCTCCTGCTAGCGGATCCATGCCGGAATGGACGGCACAATCTATTGCCAAATTAATGTGCCTTGTCGGTCGCTCTGAGCGGCGTGCTTGGAAGCCTATTGAAAATCCACTGGAACCATATGTGCCCCGGCAGGAACTGCTGACCCATGATGCCGAGCGATATGCGGATGAATTTTTCTGGTTCCGAGACCGACCCTTTGTGCGGTTGGGACCTGCCAGCTGGCGCTGGGTGGAGCGGGCTTATGCCTCGACCAGAAAGTTGCGCAATCGAAAGCGGCTGATGCAGATGAAAATCCCGATTCTCGTGTTGGCAACGTCGACGGATGAACTGGTTGATCACGCGACGATCGAACGTGCGGTGCATTGGACGCCAAATGCCGAGATGAAATTATTCGGCGCTGAATCCGCGCATGAAATATTCCGCGAGGTTGATGATGTTCGCCAGGCTGCGCTCGCCGCTTGCTATGCTTTTCTGGATCGGGTGGCACCCGAAGCATGACGTCGTTTGATGTTGCCATCATCGGTTCCGGCATAGCCGGCGCCAGCATCGCCTCTGAAATTGGGGCCGATCGTTCGGTGCTGCTGCTCGAAGCGGAAGACCATCCCGGATATCATTCTACGGGTCGCTCAGCAGCGTTCTGGACGGAGACCTACGGTGGACCTCTGGTGACGCCTCTGACGTCAGCATCTCGGGCATTTTTGGACAATCCGCCAAAAGATTTTTCAGAAACAAGCTTCCTTCGACCGCGCGGTGCCATCAACATCGGTCGCGAGGACCAGGAAGATCTGGCTGACCAGTTTCTAGCGGATTTTGCCGATAGTGGCTTAGCTATGGAACGCTGGTCCTGGGAGAAGTCTATCTCTCTGTCTCCGGATTTGAAGCCAGTGTGGAAACACGCAATTTATGAACCGGAATGCTGCGATATCGATGTAGCGGCGTTGCATGCTGCCTATCTCAGGGATGCCAAGCGCAAGTCTGTGGAGTTGATTTGCCGCGCGCCGGTGACAAATATCCGGAAGAAGGATGATGCCTGGGAACTGGTTGCAGGCGATGAAATGTATCGCGCAACCATATTGATTAATGCGGCTGGTGCTTGGGCCGATAGCGTTGCCCGAATGGCCGGTGCCAAGCCTGTTGGCATCCAGCCGTATATCCGTAATATGGTGCAGATTGAATCCGACCCGCCTTCATCTCCTGATATGCCACTGGTCGTTGGGTTGGATGGAAGCTTCTATTTCAAGCCCGAAGCCGGCGGAGGCTATTGGATCAGCCCGCATGACGAATTGCCGACAGAACCATGCGATGTCGCACCCGATGAACTGAGTATCGCCATCGCCATTGATCGGTTTGAAAAGGCTGTGGATGTAGAGGTGAAGCGGGTCACCCGAAAATGGGCGGGCTTGCGTAGCTTTGCTCCGGACCGGCTGCCGGTCATCGGATTTGATTCGAAAGTTGCTGATTTCTTCTGGTTTGCCGGCCAGGGTGGTTTTGGCATCCAGACAGCCCCGGCTGCAGCAAAACTGGGCGGTGCCGCTTTGTTGGGACGGGCAGCAGATGCAAGTTTGCACGCTGTGGATGCTGGTCTTTATGCAGCCTCACGTTTTCGCTAGAAATCATGTTTTACATCTAGGCCATTGCACAGGCGGGTTGAAAGCGTAATAGTCTTGTCATCCATTGGAAGGAGAGCATGAGAATGGCGCATAAATTTGAAATCTGGAAAGATAAAAAGGGCGAGTTTCGCGTTCGTTTTAAATATAATAGCGAAGTCATTTTTTCGACCGAAGGCTATTCCAGCAAAGCCAGTGCCAAAAATGCGATCAGTTCAATCCTGAAGAACGGGCCGAAGGCAGAGATTGAAGATAATAGCTAGGAGCTGTAGCTATTGCCGCCGGCGTTGATAGCAGCGTCGCTGGCCAAAATATCTGCGCGCTCATTGTCAGCGTCACCGCTATGACCCTTGACCCAGTGCCATTCGATTTGATGGGGCTCGACAGCCTTTAGCAGGTCCTGCCAGAGGTCTGCATTTTTGACAGGCTTTTTTGCGGCCGTCCGCCAACCGTTTTTCTGCCAGCCAAATATCCATTTGGTAATACCATCTTTCACATAGGTACTGTCGATAGATAGCTTTATCTTGCACGGCCGTTTCAGCGTATTGAGAGCCTCGATCGCAGCGCGCAACTCCATTCGGTTGTTGGTGGTCTCCGGCTCTCCACCCGATATTTCTTTTTCTTTGTCGCCAAAGCGGATCAGCGCACCCCAGCCGCCTGGTCCAGGATTGCCCTTGCAAGCGCCATCGGTAGCAATTTCTACAATTTGTGTTTCGGTCATATGGTAAAAATTTCCGGATGAGCCTGATAAAATTGCAGACGATTGAGGAAGGCTTGAGGAGGCTTGCGTGTCACCAGAGCATCGGCCGGGGTGTTGATCCAATCAAAAGCGCGGGTCAGCAAGAAACGCAAGGCTGCCCCGCGGGCGAGCAGAGGAAGCGTTTTGCGTTCCGCCTCGCTGAGCGTGAATGCTGACTCATATCCCGCAATCAATGCCTTTGATAGCTGATCATCGAAAGCCGTGCCGTCTTCGGAAAAGCACCATGCCGCATGCGTGACGGCGAGATCATATGCGCGCACGTCGGTGCAGGAGAAGTAAAAGTCGATCAGGCCGGTTACCCGATCGCCAAGCATCAATACATTGTCAGGAAACAGGTCTGCATGAATGGCGGAGCGGGGGAGGTCATGCGGCCAATGTTCATCGAGATAATCGAGTTCCTGCGCAATCGCAGGGGATAGGCCTGGTGCAATCTCATCAAGTTGTTCGGGCCCGCATTGCTCCGCCAGCGCGCGCCATCCGTCATGATCAAGGCTGTTACGCCGTTCCATGTCAAAATCTGTTAGGGCACGGTGCATATCGCCCAACGCTCGGCCGGTTGCCTCAGCTTGGGCCTTTGTCGGATGGCTGACCGACACACCGGGTAAAAAGGTAATGAGACAGGCACTGCGGCCGCAAAGCTGGTGAATTTTTTGACCGTCGCGGTCCGGAATCATGGGCGGAACCAAACAATCATGCTTTGCCAGATGATCGAGCAGAGCGATAAAAAACGGCAGATCGGCCGGATCGACACGCTTTTCGTACAAGGTCAGAATATATTTGTCTTTTGTGGTTTCGAGCAGATAGTTGCTGTTCTCGACGCCCTCGGCAATGCCTTTGGCGGAGACGAGTGTTCCTGCATCGAAACGCGAGAGGAATACGGCGATGTCCTCTGCACTGACCTTCGTATAAACGGCCATCAGGCTGTTTCGAGCCCACGCGGAAGTTTGAAGATCATATTTTCAGCGGTTGTTTGAACCGTCTCCTCATTGATATCAAAATGCTCTGCAAGCAGGTTTTTAACCTCCTTCACCAGAATTTCCGGCGCGGAGGCTCCGGCGGTCAATCCAATTTTGCTGATGCCTTCCAGCCAAGCGGGGTCGATGTCTTCTGCGCGCTGAATAAGCTTTGCTTTAGACCCAATGCGCTCGGCAACTTCGACCAGACGTAGGCTGTTGGAGCTATTGGGCGCGCCTATGACCAAGACGAGTTCACAGGTTTCGGAAATTTTCTTCACTGCGTCCTGGCGATTGGAGGTAGCGTAACAAATATCCTCGCCTTTCGGACCGATAATATTGGGAAAGCGCGTCTGCAGTGCATCGACGATTGCATGGGTGTCATCGACGGACAATGTTGTTTGGGTTAAAAATGCGAGCGCTTCCGGGTCTTCCGGGTTGAGCGCTGCAACGTCGTCCAGTGTTTCAACCAAGGTCATCTGACCATCTTCGACCTGTCCGAAGGTCCCGATGACTTCAGGGTGATTGGCATGGCCTACGAAAATGATATGCCGGCCCGCATCGGTTTGCCGCTCTGCTTGACGATGGACCTTGGAGACGAGAGGGCAGGTCGCATCGAGATAATCAAGCCCGCGTTCTTCTGCTTTGTGCGGCACGGCCTTGGGCACACCATGAGCAGAAAATACCACCGGAACGCCATCGGGTACTTCATCGAGCTCTTCGACAAATATCGCGCCCAGCTTCTTCAATTCATCGACAACATAACGGTTGTGGACGATTTCGTGCCGTACATAGACGGGCGCGCCATATTTTTTGATTGCCAGTTCGACGATTTTTATTGCTCGGTCGACGCCTGCGCAAAAGCCGCGAGGCGCTGCCACAAGCAAGTCAATCTGCCGTTTTTGCTTATCTGAGTGAATCATATTTAGAGCCATAGGGAATAACTTCACCGGCGAAAAGCCTGTCTGTTCATCTTCTGGACGGTTGCACCGGATTAAAGGCACAGATAAGGGTTGCGAAACTTTTATCGATGCGCATGAAGCCTATGTGTGTTGCCCGAGATTAAAGGCAAGGATTGAGAATGATGGTGAATGGCCGAGTGAAAAAAATGATTTTGGCGGCGGTCACGGTTTTGGCTGTTTCCGGTTGTGCCAGAGATGGCGCACTGGATGTTAGTTCAGGTGTCGGTGTTTCGGTGACCCGCACCGGGTGTCCGCCGGTCGCCGTTCCAGACCACACTGGCGATGTTACCATTTTTAGCCCGGTAAACAGCACCGATGCCAATGCGATTGACGTTGTTGCAAATATCACCAATGTTCGATCGACTTGCAATAGCGAAGGCGCGCGGATTTATTCCGAAGCGACCTTTGACATTCGTGCTTCAAGAACGCGAACAAATGGCGCGCGGACGGTTACAATTCCCTATTTCTCGACCGTTGTCCAAGGCGGCACCGCGGTGGTGGCAAAGCGCGTTAAAAATGTGACATTGCAATTTGCTGATGGTCAGTATCTGGCGACGGCTTCGGGCAAAGCTGGCTCTTATATTGACGCATCTGCTGCTCGTTTGCCGGAAGACGTGATTGAGCGCCTGACCCGACGACGCAAAGCCGGTGACCCGGATGCTGCGCTTGATCCGTTGGCTGATCCCGCGATCAAATCAGCCGTTGCGCGCTCCTCGTTCGAACTTCTTATCGGTTTCCAGCTTACCCAGGCGCAGTTGCAATATAACGCCACGCGATAGGGTTGCCGGAATTGTTAATTAGACGAGCCTGAACGGATCGGGCCGTTTTCTCTATGACGAATTGAACCAATCATGCTGTTCCAGATTTTCCAGAAACATGTCGATGCAATATTGGATGCCCTAACCGAATCCGGTGTGTTGCCGCCCGGGGTTGACCGCTCCAATGTCACGTTGGAACCGCCCCGTGATCCCGCTCATGGTGATCTGTCGACCAATGCCGCAATGGTATTGTCGAAAGCGGCTGGGATGAAGCCGCGCGATCTGGCTGAGCAAATTGCAGAAAAGCTTGGTGCGTTGGATGATGTGCAATCGGCCGACATTGCTGGACCCGGATTTATCAATTTGCGCGTTGCGGCGCCTGTGCTGGTTGGTGAACTGCTGGAAATCGCGCAATTGGGCTCTGAATATGGCCGGTCGGACAAGGGCAAAGGCGTTACCGTCAATGTTGAATATGTGTCTGCCAACCCAACGGGCCCGATGCATATGGGACATTGCCGCGGTGCTGTTGTCGGCGATGCGCTGGCCGACCTGCTGGAAGCCATCGGCCATAAGGTCATCCGGGAATATTATGTCAATGACGCTGGATCTCAGGTCGATACGCTCGCCCGTTCGGCGCATTTGCGTTATCTGGAAGCGCAGGGCGAAGATATCGGCGCTATCCCAGAGGGCCTTTATCCGGGCGACTATCTGAAACCGGTCGGGGAGGCTTTGGCCGCCGAATTTGGTGACAAATATAAAGATTGCCCAGAATCCGATTGGCTTCTGATTTTCCGTAAGGCCGCCGTGGCCAAGATGATGGATATGATCCGTTCGGATCTGGCACTCTTAGGAATAGAGCACGATGTTTTCTCGTCTGAAGCTGAACTGCATGAAGCAGGCAAGGCCGACATCGCCGAAGCAGAACTGCGGTCTCGCAATCTGGTCTATGACGGCGTGCTGGAACAGCCCAAGGGCAAAGTGATCGAAGATTGGGAAGCGGTTGAACTGCCATTGTTCAGGTCCACCCAATTTGGTGATGATCAGGATCGTCCGATCAAAAAATCCAACGGTCGCTGGACCTATTTTGGCGGCGACCTCGCCTATCATTTCCAGAAAGCCCAAGCGGCTGATGAACTTATCGATATCTGGGGCGCCGACCACAGCGGAACCGTGAAGCGGATCAAGGCTGCTGTGGCGGCGTTGACCGAAGGCAAGACCAAATTTGATGTGAAGCTGGTCCAGATGGTGCGTTTGTTGCGCAACGGTGAACCGGAAAAAATGTCCAAACGCTCAGGCAATTTTGTCACCATCGCAGATATGGTCGAAGAAGTCGGCAAGGATGCGGTGCGTTTCACGATGTTAACTCGCAAGGCGGACGCGCAGATGGATTTTGATTTCGCGAAGGTCATGGAAGCCTCTCGCGAAAACCCTGTCTTCTATGTGCAATATGCGCATGCCCGGATCCAGTCGACCTTGCGCAAAGCAGCGGACGAAGGGCTGATGCCTTCGGTTGATCATCTCGACCGCTTCGGTGATGAGGAAATGGACCTCATCAAGATGGCGGCACAATTCCCGCGCATTGTCGAATCTGCAGCAGCGTCACGTGAGCCACATCGAGTCGCATTCTATCTAAATGACCTCGCAGCAGCGTTTCATGCTTATTATAATTTGGGCAATGATCGGCCTGAGAAGCGGATCATAATGGTTAACGACCCGGAAACCACATCGGGAAGGCTTTTCTTAGCCAAGAATATAGGGCAGACTGTCAAGAACGGTCTGGCACTTATGGGGGTTGAGGCCGCAGAATCGATGTGAGAAGCCCTTTGGCCAACGGAGCGTAAAATGTCAGATACCACCCGCGAAAGTCTTGATCTGGACGATGAAGATCGTTTGCCATGGCTGGAAACAGCTGAAGATTATGATGAAGATGGAGAATATTCACCGGTACGGGTGACGTTGTTCGTTTTGGCAGGCGTATTGTTGCTCGGCGCCATAGTCGGCGGCATATATTGGTTGCAGAACCGAGATGGCGGTGGACTGGATGGCAATGGCGAGCTGATCGCCGCACAGGAAGGCGACTATAAAGTGCGTCCTGACGATCCGCAGGCAAAGCAATTTGAAGGCGAGGGCGATGCTAGCTTCGCGGCGAGTGAAGGCGAAGAAACGCCTGCGCAACTGGGCAATCCCGAGCAGGCAGAAGCGCCGATTCGCAAATCCGATGCGGCGCCTGCGGCAGATGCAGCCGGTTCCGTTTTGATCCAGCTTGGTGCTTTCAGTTCAGCTGGTCTCGCTGATAGCAGCTGGTCTGGCTACGCGCGGCGCTTTGAATCGATCGGTTCTCTGCCGAAAAAAATTCTGCCCGGTTCGGTCGATGGCGGTACGATATACCGCTTGAACGCCGTGGCTCCAAGCCGTGAAGCGGCGCAGCAGATTTGTAACAATCTAAAGGCTGCTGGTGAAAGCTGCCTGGTGGTTCGTTAGGCCGTTCGCCAGTTTTGAGAAAATTGATGGTTGAAGCGTTGTGGATAACGGCGCTTTCGCCTTTACCCGGTCGCGAAACGGCGCAAGTATAAGATATGTTGCGTGAGAAGATATTATCATGGCTATGACACCGGCTGTCTTTGGAATTCAGGGCCTAAGCCTGACAGCAGACGAAAAGGCCTTTTTCCGGGATAGTGATCCCGCGGGATATATTATTTTTGGCCGGAATATCGATAGCAAAGCGCAATTGCGAGCGCTGACGGACGAATTGCGCGCGGTCCATGGTCGCGATGATCTGGCGATTTTGATCGATCAGGAAGGTGGCCGCGTAGCGCGGATGCAGGACCCGGTCTGGCCGAAATTCCCGGCGGGGGAAGTTTTTGACAAGCTTTATGATATTGCCCCGGCCACCGCGATTGAAGCGGCGCGGCTCAATGCACAAGCGATTGCCACCAGTTTGCGCGAAGTCGGTATCACGGTGGATTGTCTGCCACTGCTAGATGTCCGTCAGCCCGATGCGAACAATGTCATCGGTGACCGCGCGCTGGGCAGCGAACCGATGCGGGTTGCTGCTCTCGGTCGGTCGATATTGGATGGCCTGCAACGCGGCGGCGTCGTCGGCGTGGTGAAACATCTGCCAGGCCATGGCCGTACCAGCGTCGACACGCACAAGGCATTGCCGACGGTGACGGCCAGCGAGGAAGAGTTGCAGCTCGATCTGGCCCCGTTCAAAACGCTCAACACCGCCCCCATGGGCATGACCGGCCATTTGCTGTTTACGGCCTGGGATGCAGAGAGACCATCGACGCTGTCTCAAACGGTTGTTCAAGATATTATCCGCAAGCAGATTGGCTTTGACGGCCTGCTGTTCACAGATGATCTCGACATGGAAGCGCTATCCGGAACCGTTCCCGAGCGGGCCGAGCGGGCACAGGCCGCGGGCTGTGATATCGCTCTAAACTGCTGGGCCAAGATGGATGATATGATCGGTATCACCGAACGGCTCTCGCCGATGTCCGAGAAAGTGCAGGAACGCCTGGGCCGGGCTATGGCAACGATAGCCGGCACCAAAGATATCGACCCTGTCGACGAACTGGCTGGATTGCTGTCTCGGCGTGACGAACTCATAGCGGCGACGGCATGAGCGGCGAAGCGGAAACCGAAGAGTTTTTTTTCCCGCCTGAAGCGGCTGCATCCGACGAAGGCGCGCTGACTCTGAACATCGACGGCTGGGAAGGTCCGCTTGATCTGCTGCTCGCTTTGGCCCGCAACCAGAAAGTGGATTTGCGCGAAATCTCGATTCTTGAACTGGTTCAGGAGTATCTCAAATATATCGCCAGCGCCCAGACGCTGCGCCTCGAACTTGCCGCTGACTATCTGGTGATGGCGGCCTGGTTGACCTATTTGAAATCGGGGCTGCTTTTGCCTCGCGATCCGGAAATCGATCCGTCGCCCGAAGAGCTGGCCTTGCGATTGCAAATGCGGTTGGAACGGTTGAACGCGATGCGGGAAGCCGGAGCCCGGCTGCTGGCGAGGGACCGGATTGGTCGGGACGTGTTCCCGCGCGGCGCTCCCGAAGGCTTGCGGGTGGTCAAAGAACGGCAATGGCAGGCGGAATATTATGATTTGATCGCCGCTTATTCGCGGGTGAAGGTGCGTGGTGCACCGGCGATCCATATCGTAAGGCAACGCATGGTGATGACATTGGAGGATGCGCTAGCGCGTGTTTCTCTCATGCTGGGCGAGGCGATCGACTGGATGGATATTAGACATTTTCTTCCTCCCGGTGCACCTCCGGAGCTAAGAAAATCGGCACTGGCTTCCAGTTTTCTGGCAACGTTGGAATTGGCCCGGCAAGGAAAGCTGGAATTGCAGCAGGAAGATAGTTTTGCACCGCTTAGAATAAAGGCGACGACACATGGGTGAACATGACATGGAAGACACCAGCCTGATTGAACCCATGCCTGTGGCAATGGATATCGGAAAACGGTCCGTAGAGGCGACGCTTTTTGCTTCCGAGAAGCCCATGACCATTGCGGATATCAAAGCCTATGTTGGCGAAGAGCTGGATATTCGTGAAATTTTGCTAGAGTTGCAGGGCGATTATCAAGACCGTGGCATTGTCCTGATCAAAACCGGCGACCGTTGGCATTTCCAGACCGCTCAGGATTTGTCCCACTTGCTCCGCCGCGAGCGCGCAGAACTGCGTAAGTTGAGCCGGGCTGGCATGGAAACGCTGGCGATCATTGCCTATCACGAACCGGTCAGTCGGGCCGAAATAGAAGCTATTCGTGGTGTTCAAGTGGCCAAAGGCACGCTCGATGTGCTGATGGAAGCCGGCTGGGTCCGTCCTGCAGGACGCCGTGAGGTGCCGGGCAGGCCGTTAATCTACGCGACCACTGCTGAATTTTTAACCCATTTTGGTTTGCAAAGCCGCAAGGACCTACCGGGGATTGATGACCTGAAAGCCGCAGGATTGCTGGACCCTGTCGACCTCGTGCTGGAGCAAATGGAGCTTGAAGACGAAGCCGAAAGCCAATTGGAAAAGGGTTCCGAAAAATCCGATCTGCGAGAGTTTGCAGATGATGATGGTGTTTTGCTGGAAAATGAGACCGAAAGCGCTTAAATAGACCGCTTAAGGAGAAAATCGCATGCAACCGAGTGTTTGGCAGATTGTAATAGTAGCGGCGCTGGTTCTGATACTGTTCGGCCGTGGCCGGATTTCTGAAATGATGGGTGATGTCGGCAAAGGCATCCGCTCTTTCAAAAAAGGGATCACCGAAGAAGAAGCAAGCGTTGCTAGTCCGGCCCCGAAGATTGACAGCAAAGCTGCTGATGCGTCGGCTGATACCAGCAAAACAGCCGATAAAACGGCCGGTTGATCAGGACGGCCTGATATTTCAGGGCCGCATAGAACATGTTTGACCTTTCCATATCCGAGATCGCGATTATCGCGATCATTGCTGTTGTTGTCATAGGCCCCACGGAATTGCCGCGCGCATTGGCGACGGCTGGTAAGTGGATGGCCAAAGCCCGAGGTGTGATGGGCAATTTCCGGACCGGACTTGATGCCATGGTCCGGGAAGCAGAGCTTCAGGAGATGGAAAAAAAATGGGCGTCAGAAAACGACCGGATCATGAAAGAGCATCCGGCTGTGCCTGACGACAGCATTGTATCAGAAAACCAGATGGAACCTTTGGACGGACCTCCCGCAGAAGTCTCTAAACCTATCGAAAACCCTCCGGAACCACCACCCGCGGGTGACCCGAAGCCATGAACGATCAAAGCAAGTCGGACATGGATGAAAGCAAGGCACCCTTGATCGAGCATTTGATCGAATTGCGGCAGCGGCTGCTATGGTCGGTTGCGGCGCTGACTGTCGCCTTTCTCGTGAGCATATTTTTTGCGGACGAGATTTTCGGTATACTCGTGCAGCCGTTGACCGACGCCTTTCCTGCCGGCGAAGGCAAGTTGATTTATACCAAGCTATACGAAGCGTTTTTTGTTGAAATCAAAGTGGCGATGTTTGCGGCATTTTTCATCGCCTTTCCGATCATTTCAAACCAGCTCTGGGCCTTTGTCGCACCGGGACTCTATGCCAATGAGAAGAAGGCTTTTCTGCCCTTTCTTGTAGCGACGCCCGTGCTTTTTATGGCAGGGGCCTCGCTTGCATATTTCATCGTTATGCCGACGGCGTTCCGCTTCTTTCTGGGGTTTGAGGGGGAGGTTGGCGGGCTAACCCAAGAGGCGCTGCCTGCGATGGGCGACTATCTATCGTTGGTGATGCAGTTTATTTTGGCTTTCGGTGTCTGTTTCCAGTTACCAGTGCTGCTCCTGTTGCTCAACCGCGCAGGAATCGTCAGCCGTCAGCAGTTAAAAGGAATGCGCCGGTATATGATTGTCGCAGCATTTGCTCTGGCCGCTATTTTGACGCCGCCAGACGTGGTCTCTCAGTTGATGCTCGGGATACCCCTCATCCTGCTCTATGAAGTTTCGCTGGCCATCATGTGGTTCACAGAACGGAAGAAGAGCGAAGTGGTTCCTTCCTAGACAACCGCTGAACCGCCAGGTTCAATCAATCGCGTCCTGGCCAGCCTGACCAATGGATTCAATATCGCGACCAACGCCTTTGACCGTGGCGCAAGCGCTGAGCAATAGCAGTGATGAGATCATAACCGTTGCGACAATTTTCTGCATTTTACCATATCCTAAAAGCTGAATTTCGCACTCACGCGAAAATCCCGACCGGACAGTGGTACATAGTCTTTCGTGAACGACGCATGACGGCGGGCGTTCACATCAAAAATATTGTTGGCAGAAGCGAGCAAGGTTACGCCGCCTTCTTTTCCGAATGGACGCCATGCTGCGGTCGCGTTGACCATAGTGAAACTGTCTGTCGGGGTTTCAAAGGCCGTCACCTTGTTCTGGCTGCCCGACCATTCCAATTCAGCGCGCAGGTCTAAATTGTCGCTATGGGCCTTGATTCCGCCAAGCAAGCGCAAGGGCGGGATCCGCGGAACCGGGCCGCCGTCATTATCGATCTTGGCACGGACATAATCGGCTACACCGTCAGCTATGAGGTCAAATCCACCCAGTTTAGCGACGACGACAGAAGCTGATGCTTCAAAGCCATAATAGGTCGCGTCGCGCTGGAAATATTGGAACACGGGCAACTCGTCCTGTTCCGCGCCGGTTTCCGTTTCAAAAATATAATCATTGAAAAAATTCGCATAAACGGTCGCGCTGAGCTGCACGGCATCGCTATCCCAGCGGGCATAGAGCTCTCCGCCCCAGCTTTTCTCGGTGGTGAAATTGGGATTACCAATTTCAAAAGCCTGGGTGGCAATATGCGGGCCGTTCGACAAAAGCTCTTCAGCTGATGGCGCGCGTTCCGACCGCGATAAATTGGCCCCGATTTTAAACGCGGCGTTGTCAGGCGCATAGGCTAGGCCCAAAGCACCAGAAACCGTGTTGAAACTGCGGTCGAAATTGATGCTGTTCGCAGAAATATTGGTTTGGTCGAAACGAAGTGCGCCTTCCAGTTCAATATCACCAAAATCCGCCTCTTGCAGAGTGAACAAAGCCCAGCTTTCAAGGCTGTTCTTGGGCACGAACGCTTCGGCGCCAATGGCGTTGAAATCCCGCACAAGCACTTGCGTACCGATAACCCCGCGCCAGCTGCCGCCCGCTAAATCATTTTCTGACTGAACCAGTTCCGCACGGGCTTCGATCCCAGAGACAGTAAAGACCGTACCGATTTCATCGCCTTCAAATTCTGTATGCGTATAGTCCGAATAGCCTGCGCGAAAGTTTAACGCTTTGAAAAAGCCGCCAATGTTGACGCCACCGCGCAGATCCGCCCGGATCTGTTCAAGGCCGATGGTAACTGGACCTTCTTCCTCTTCGCCTTCTTCCTCTTCTTCGCCTTCTTCTTCACCATGGTGGTGACCGGCGCCGGGACGAGAGGGGACGCCGTAATTGCTATCATAATAGCTGACGGAGAATCCGAGATTGCCGCCGTCATCAATGAAGGCGATGCCGGCACCTGCCGTCGTGGTGCTACTGGCGGTATTGGGTATGTAACCGGATTGATTGGCCGCTTCGGTCAGTTCTTCTGCTTCGTCGAGATGGCCTTCTTCGGTTTCTTCTTCGGCATCAGCCAGGAGATCCGCTCTCAGGTCGGGCGCAAGAACAAAGCCGGGCACGCGAACATCGCTGGTGTCTCGAAAGCTGCCATCGGCATGAATCACCAGTTTCGAGCTTAGCGGAATGTCGATAGATCCGGCGGCGCTCCAGTCATCCGCTGCGCTGCCAAAGCCGCCAATAGCATCAAGATGGACGGCATCATCGGGAATGTCGCGGGGAATGCGCTTGTCGATGACGTTGACGGCACCGCCAATCGCATCGCCACCAAAGAGCAGGACCGCCGGTCCGTGCAATATTTCTACCCGTTGCGCCGTCAGGGGATCAATCGTGACCGCGTGATCAACAGAAGTATTGGAGGCATCAAGGGAGCCGATTCCATCCGTCAGAACCCTGACGCGCGGTCCCTGAAATCCTCGCAAGACCGGACGCGATGCGCCTGGAGCAAAGGAGGTTGATGAGACACCGGGCAGGCTGGTCAGACTGTCACCAATTTGACCGCGCAGGTCTTCGGTTAGCTCGTCGCCGGCCAATGCCGATGTGCCGGCCAGAAGGTCCAATTGATCAACATAAGGCGCGGTGACAATGATCATATCATCATTGTGGAAATCATCAGACAGTCCCCGGATATCTTGCGGAGGCGATTCGTTTTGCTGTGCCAAGGCTGGTGCTAAGGGAAACGCCAGAATTGCGGCAGAAAACAGGAATTTTTTATGGGACACGATATGCTCTTCCGTGTTGGGGGATTGGAACTGAAGGTCGGATAAGCATAATGATATAATATATCAACACATAGTTTCATAGATTCGGCAAACTGCTCGAAATTTGCTACCAACAACCAGAAAAAAAAGAGGATGGCGACGATGACGGACTGGAAGGAAGAGGGCTATTACAGCGTAACACCCTATATCACCGTGGATAATGCAGAAGCGGCTATCGCATTTTATACGGAAGCGTTCGGCGCGCGCGAGCACATGCGCTTGCCGATGGGTGACAAGATTGGCCATGCTGACATTGTAATTGGCGACAGTCACGTAATGCTGTCAGACGAATTTCCTGAAATGGGCAAGCTTGGGCCAAAAAACCTCGGCGGCGCTTCCGCTAGTCTGATGATCTATGTCCCGGATGTTGATGCAGCTTTCGCTAAGGCAATTGCTGCTGGTGGCGAAGTTGTTAGACCGGTGGAGGATCAATTTCACGGCGACCGTGCCGGCTGGTTGAAAGATCCGTTCGGTCATGAATGGACATTGTCTACCCGCATCGAGGATGTTTCGGTAGACGAAGTGGTGCGCCGGATGGCAGAGATGATGGCCAGCGACGAAGCCTAGCGAAAGATTCAATGCGCAGATAAGTTCCGGATGACGAGCGAGACTTGTTTGGCTATGACCCGTCGTCATGACTTACACCAAAAAAATCCTTCTGCTTGGCTCGGGTGAGCTGGGTCGTGAATTCGTCATTTCCGCGAAACGGTTGGGCGCTTATGTCATTGCTTGCGATGCCTATGACAATGCGCCCGCGATGCAGGTCGCGGACGCCCGTGAAATTTTCTCAATGCTCGATGGCGCAAAATTGCGCACGGCGATCGCAAAGCATCAACCCGATCTGATCGTTCCAGAAGTCGAAGCCATTCGGACGGAAATTTTGGCCGACATGGAGGCCGAGGGTTTCCATGTCGTGCCGTCCGCCCGGGCCACGCAATTGACGATGAACCGTGATGCGATCCGCGATGTCGCGGCCAAAGAACTGGGACTGACGACATCGCGTTATCACTATGCTGAGAGTTTTGATGAAGTTGCCAGCGCGGCGGACGATATCGGCCTGCCATTGGTGATCAAGCCGGTCATGTCTTCGTCTGGCAAAGGCCAGAGCAAGGTTGATAGCGCCGACAAGCTGGAAGCAGCATGGAACTATGCCGTGGACAATATGCGCGGCGACCGGGCGCGGGTTATTGTCGAGCAATTTATCGACTTTGACTATGAGATAACTCTGCTGACGGTCCGCACCCGTGACGGCGTTCACTTCTGCCCGCCAATCGGTCACCGGCAGGAACGCGGCGATTATCAGGAAAGCTGGCAACCGGCGGCGATGACCGATGCAGCGCTCGCCTCGGCACAGGATATGGCGCGCAAGGTCGTCGAAAATCTTGGCGGCGGCGGCAAAGGCTGGGGCCTGTTCGGCGTAGAATTTTTCGTCACCAAGCAGGGCGAAGTTATCTTCTCCGAACTCAGCCCTCGACCGCATGACACTGGTATGGTAACGTCTATTGGTCAAAATCTGACCGAATTTGACCTGCATGCCCGCGCCATCATGGGACTACCCGTCCCGCATATCGCTCTGACTGCACCGGCCAGCGCAAGCGCGGTGATTCTGGCGGATCGGGACAGCGAAGATTTTGAGTTTCACGGTGTCGCAGAAGCCTTGGCATTGGGTAGCGAGGGCGCGGAAACGGACGTGCGTATATTCGGCAAGCCAGTGACGCGGCCTTATCGGCGGATGGCGGTTGCCCTGGCGACCGGGCCGGACACGGATGCCGCGCGGGCTTTGGCAAAGCGGGCGGCTGACGCGGTCGATATTGAATATAGATGAGGGCCAGCTTCGCAGCGTTAACAGCTCTCCCCAATCTCTAAACAATGCGCCAAAGACTTTTCAAACATCAGGAGCAATCATCCATGACCGCATCTCTCATCCTCTACGGCTCGCCTTTGTCCCCCTTCCAACGCAAGGTGGAGGCGGTGATGGCGCTGAAAGGTCTCGACTATGATTGCGAGGACGTCAACGTCATGGGCATGCCGGACTGGTATAAGGCAATCAGCCCACTTGCACGCATCCCTTCGCTGCGGGATACAGATATCGCTGAAGAAGGGCCGGCTGGCACGATCACCGACAGCTCCGCCATTTGCGGCTATTTGGAAAAGCGGCAGCCCGAACCGGCCGTCTATCCCGCCGATGCGTTCGATCATGGCCAAGCGCTTTGGCTCGAAGAATATGCCGACACCGGAATGGCGATGGCGGGCGGCATGGGCTTGTTTCGGCCGATCATCTTCAACCTGTTTCAGCGTAAAGAACCGGATCTGGATACAGCGCGCAAGACCTGGAACGAAAAACTGCCGCCACTATGGGATTATCTTGAGAAATATCTGGATGGCGGTTCTTACTTCATCGGTGATACGATCACGATCGCCGACATCGCCGTGGCCAGCCAGATCGCCCAGACCGACATGCTCGCTGGTCTCCCCGACAAATCCAAGTGGCCCGCGTTGGTCGCACATTATCAAGCGATGAGAGCGCATGACTGTTTCCAGCGCAACAATGCAGGCTGCGACAGGATTTTGGCGAAAGTCGTGCCGGAGAAGTTCGACCTTAGCTAGCTTGAGTGACGAGCGCGCTTCAAGCCTGCGTTAGCAAAAAGAGCGCATAAAATGCGGGCATGGTGAGAACCGAAAATACCGTCTGAACGGCGATTAAATTGGCTGACAACGTTGCATCGCCACCCAATTGTCTTGCCAATATATAGCCGCTGCTCGCGGTGGGTGTGGCGGCTGCGATTGCGACGATTGCCAAGCTATTCGACGGGAGATTGATCAGCAGTCCAGCAGCCAATGCGACAATAGGGAAGACGAGCAAGCGGACCATTGACCAAGTCAAAGTGGTGCGTCCGGCGCGTTTAAAAGCCTCCAGATCGACCGCCGCTCCGACGACCAGAAGACCGAGGGCAAGCGTCGCCTGTCCCAAGATGTCTAGCGTTTCCTCGGCAATGCCTGACGGAGCAATGCCCATTAGATTCAATACGATACCGACCACACAACTCACGATCAGCGGATTGCGGATCATATCCATCAATATGTGCGGTTTTTTCTTCTCTGATGCTTCGGCGAAATGGGTTAAGGCCAGCACCGACATGACGTTGGCCGTCGAGGTGAGGACAGCGACCGCAATCGCCATCAGGGCGAGCCCGGCTTCGCCGAACAGAGCGCTGCCCATGGATAGGCCGACAAAAGTGTTCCAGCGGACGTTGGACTGGATGATCGAACCCTTTCGTGGCCCGTCGTCGGCGCGCTTCGCGAGCAAACCCAATAGTGCGAGGGTAGATTGCGAGCCGATCAGCACCAACACCATCGCCCACGGCACGGTTTCAAAGGAAGCGCCGGCCAATACATTGATAATCAATGCCGGGAAAAATATGAAATAGACCAATTTCTCGATCGCCCGCCAGCCGTCGGCAGCAAGAAAGTTTTGCTTGGCCAATAGCCAGCCCAATGCCGTGATCAAGACCACCGGGATCAGGGCATAAAAGAAAGCTAACATGGGTGAATCGCCAGCGCGAAATTACATCGGTGTTGTTCTGAGCGGCAACAGATCGGGGAAATCCGGTTCGCGTTTTTCGCCCATGGCGGCCACCGCTTCTTGAATATGCGATGGCGGGAACATAGCGGCATTCCAGACGCCGATATAATCCAAAGTATCTGCTGTGTTATGGTCACGGCCATAGTTGATCAGGACCTTGCAGCCGGTCACTGCCAATGGAGATTTAGACGCGATCTCTTTGGCGGTTGCCATGACATGGGCCAGACATTCTTCCTGCGTATCAAATACTTCATTGACCAAGCCGATGTCTTTCGCTGTTGCCGCGTCAATCCGGCGACCGGTATAGGCCATTTCCTTGACCCATCCTTCAGGGATATAGCGCTGCAGGCGCGGGAAAGTGCCGACGTCCGCCGTCATGCCGATATTGGTTTCCTGAATGCAGAAGACCGCGTCTTTGGTGCACCAGCGAATGTCGCCCGCGCTGATCATATCTATCGCGCCGCCAATCACTGCACCATGAAGCGCAAACAAAACCGGGATGCGGGATTCTTCCAGTGCGTTGAAGCTATGCTGGATCTGCTTGACGTTGGAGCGGAACATTTCCGCAATCACATGCTTGTCTGCGCCGTCGATTTTATTGTCCGGCTGCGGTGCGAATACGGATAGGTCCATGCCTGCAGAGAAATGCTTTCCGGTCGAACTGATCACAATGGCTCGGGCACGGGCATTGATGTCGATATCTTCGACAATCTCCGGCAGATCATTCCAGAACGCTCTGTTCATGCTGTTGAGTTTTTCAGGACGATTCATCCGGATATGGGCGATGCCATTTTCTATTTCGACATCGAAACATTCATATTTTTTTTCAACCATGATGTGATCGTCCCTCGTGTTTTTCTGGAAGTTTGCGAAAGCCTAGCATGATAATCTGTCGTGGCGCACTGACAAATTGCTGGGTTTGGGGCTGCAGGTGCAGGACTAAAGCCATGCTATTGCCCCTGATAAAGCTTCAAGCTTGCCGCACGAAATTGCTGGCACTATATATTGGGCTATGACCATTATCCCAAATAGCCTCGATCTGATCGGCAACACCCCGCTCGTTCGCCTTACTGGCCCTAGCGAAGAAGCGGGCTGCGACATTTATGGCAAGTGCGAATTTGCCAACCCCGGAGCATCCGTGAAAGACCGTGCGGCGCTGTTCATCATTCAAGATGCTGAAGAACGCGGGTTGCTCAAACCCGGGGGCAGGGTTGTCGAAGGGACGGCGGGCAATACCGGAATCGGTATCGCGCTGGTCGCCAATGCCAAAGGCTATAAATCGACCATCGTCATGCCGGAAACCCAGAGCCGAGAGAAAATGGATACGCTGCGCGCATTGGGGGCGGAGTTGATAACGGTTCCGGCTGCGCCTTATTCCAATCCGGGGCATTTCGTGCACACATCCCGTCGCATCGCAGAAGAGACAGAAGGCGCAGTCTGGGCCAACCAGTTTGACAATGTCGCCAACCGTCGCGCCCATATCGAAACGACCGCCGAGGAAATCTGGACACAGATGGACGGCAAGGTTGATGGCTTTGCTTGCGCAGTGGGCACCGGTGGTACCTTGGCCGGTGTCGGCATGGGATTGAAGGCAAAAGACGAAGCAGTGGCCATCGCATTGGCCGATCCCCATGGTGCGGCGCTCTATGAATTTTACAAGAATGGTGAATTGAAGTCCGAAGGCAATAGTGTCGCAGAGGGCATCGGCCAGGGACGGATTACCGGCAATCTGGAAGATGCGCCGATCGACAAGCAATATCGCATTTCCGATGAGGAAGCGCTGGTTTGGGTCGAACGGCTGCTGATGGAAGAGGGGCTTTGTCTGGGCTTGTCATCCGGTGTCAATGTTGCCGGCGCGATTGCGCTGGGCAAAGAGTTGGGGCCGGGGAGCCGGGTTGCGACCATTCTTTGCGACACCGGTTTTCGCTATCTCTCGTCGCTATACAATGCCGCTTGGTTGAGAGAGAAGGGGTTGCCGGTTTTCCCGTGGCTGGACAATGATGGATAAACAAGAGCAAGATCGTATTCGACTGGACACGATGCAACGCATCCAGGTGGGCGTGGTTGGCCTAGCCGCGGTGCTCTTGCTGGTCAGCGTCGCCAATTTCGTTATTCAACGGGCCAGCGATGAGCAGACGGTGATCGAGGAAATGCAGGCTGATGCGGGAGTGGCCCCTCCGCCGATTGTCAGCAAGCCCGAAGAGGCACTCGCCGAACCATTGGCCGAATTGGGAATCACCCCGGCACCGGAAGCAGACACTGAACAAGCCGAGGTTCTGGACCCTTCCGCGAATATTCCGGGACAGACCGTCCCCGATCTTAAGCCGGATCCCAATCTGGATGCGCCTATGGATCAGGAAAGAAGATAGTTGCCGGGCTTTTGGCAGACGGTCTCGTCGGCCATGCTGGCGCTGTTCTTTTTGACGCAATGCAGCGCTGTTGAATCCCCGCCGGAACAGGAGCGACCCAAGCCCCATATTCAACTTATGACAAGTCTGCCGCTTGTCTGGGGCGATGATGCATCGATGGAATCAATATTGTCAGGCGGTTCTGAGCCGGCGCCAATCTACCAATATTGGCAGGAACAATATGACATAACGGCAGTCGACAGTCTTGAAAATCTTGTCCCGGACGATCCGGATATTGTCATTCTAGCCCAGCCGCGCGCTATGGATCCGGCCGACTTGACCGATCTGGACAGTTGGGTCCGTTCAGGAGGTGATGCTATCATCCTCACTGACCCAATATTGGTCTGGCCGTCCGAACTGCCATTGGGCGATCCGCGGCGGCCTCTGGCCATTGGTTTCCTATCGCCTTTGCTCGATCATTGGGGATTGGAACTTGTTCGCGTGGAGGAAAATAGCGCTGATATCGCAAACCTCCGTTTTGGAGGCTATTCTTTTGCCACACGCGGTGTGGGTAGGCTTGAAAACCTCAAATCAAGGCGTGCAACTGACATTGCCTGTGAAACAAGCACCGCCAATTTTCTTGTTCAATGTTCGATCGGTAAGGGACAAGCTTCCATCGTTGCGGACGCAGATTTTCTAAATTCAACATTTTGGACTGAGAAAGCAAAGAATTCTCCGAAGAGCAGCGGCGCGGCCCAATTTGTCGATGGGCTGGTGCAGGATCATATCGAGCGCGCAAGTGGCGGCAAATGAGTTATTTTGCGCCTTTCCAAAGACTAAGCCCCGATGCCTCGACGGAGCAATGCAATGGCCTAAAAATAATATCTATATTTATCAATGGTTTAAATATTCTCACCCATAAATTCCCGTAAAATCCCCTTTCATCCCAAGCCATCCCCTGATAACCCCAGTTTGTTATCGGGGTATTCTTCCTGTCCGGGATTCTATTTCCGGAAGGGCGTTGAAATGCGCGCTTCTGGAGCGGGGAGAATATTGTCTCCGGTCCGAGTGAGGGATTTCCATTGTGCCAATTGCTTATGCATATTCAGGCTCTGCAATATCGGCGATAGATGACAAGGGTCGTTTATCGGTTCCCGCCTTCCTGCGCAAAAACCTGGTCGAGAGCAGCGATGGCAGAATGCTCTGCCTGGGCACCCATGAAAAATGGGATTGTCTGGTTGGTTTCGGCCTCAGCCGCAAATCTGACATGCTCACCGAAATCGACAAACAATGGGAAGCGGCTATCGCGCGTGGCGATGCGTTTGACAAAGATGCCGCCGGCGCCCGAAAATTTTCTTCTCTGCAAGACCTCAGCTTCGATGCCAGCGGCCGCTTCATCCTGCCGACCCAGTTGAGGGAAATCGGGCAGCTCGATAGCCATGTTCTCTTTCACGGAATCGGGACGACGTTTTGTCTTTGGAATCCGCAAATCTTGCTCGACACGACAGATGATGTTCCGGTCGACCGCCGTCTGGTGGAGCATCACCTGAAAGAGGCTGATCAAAAAAGCGGAGGGAAGCAGAAATGACCCCTGCTGCAGCCGCGCGGCATGTTCCTGTTCTGATGGATGAAGTGATTGACGCGTTGGCCATCGCCCCGGGCGAGACACATGTTGATGGGACATATGGTGCTGGTGGATATAGCACCGCGATGCTGGGTGCCGGAGCGATTGTCCATGCTTTCGATCAGGACCCGGATGCCATTGCTGCTGGTCAGTCCATGGTTGACGGCGCCGAAGGAAAGCTGGTTCTTCACCACGCTCTTTATTCGGAAATGGCAGAGGTGCTAGTCGAAGAAGATATTGACGGCGTGACACTGGATATCGGTGTATCGTCGATGCAGTTGGATCAGGCTGAGCGCGGTTTCTCTTTTCAAAAGGATGGCCCGCTGGACATGCGCATGGCCCGCGATGGCGAGAGTGCTGCTGATTTCCTCAATGAGGCCGCTGAAGAAACGATCGCAGATGTGATCTACCGCTATGGTGAGGAGCGTCGGTCGCGGCGCATTGCCAAGGCGATTGTTGCAGCGCGACCTTTGACCCGGACATCGGAGCTCGCGCAAGTGGTTAGAAAAGCGTTGGGATTTCGCGCAGGTGACAAGAAGGATCCTGCAACCCGAACATTCCAGGCGATCCGCATCCATATCAATCGCGAACTGGGCGAACTGGAAGACGGTTTGGTGGCAGCGGAAAAACTTTTGCAGCCAGGCGGCCGTTTAGCGGTTGTGACATTCCATAGCCTGGAAGATCGCATCGTCAAAAATTTTCTGCGGGACCGCAGCGGACAAAAGTCCGCCGGATCCCGCCATCTACCCCAGGTTAACGAGATACGGCCGGCACCCACCTTTCATAAACCAGCCAAAGCGGTGCGTCCGGCCGGGGCGGAGCAGGCCCTTAATCCCCGAGCCCGCTCCGCCACCCTCAGATCAGCGGTGCGCACAGATGCGCCGCTCAACAAAGGTGGCGAGCAATGAAGCTGGCTGTCAAACGTCTCGAAGGTATGGGATGGCTTGCTCTGGTTTTTCTAGTGGCGATTCTGCTTTATCCGCTCTCGCTCAGCGTCGCCACGTTGCGGAGCGACCTTACGCGAACCGACAGCAAGATTGTCGAGGTCAAAAAAGAAATCCGTTATCTGGAAACAGAATTTAGCGCTCGCGCCAATTTGCGTCAGCTTGAAGACTGGAACAAGCTCGAGTTTGGCTATTCGTCCCCCCGTGCCGCGCAATATCTTGACGGCGAAAGAGCGCTGGCCAATCTTGGCGGTAAGAATTTGCGGAAACCTGTGCAGGTTGCTGTGATTAGCTCCATGGATGGCATTAAACCGGCCGGTATTATCGGTTCCGTTTTCGGCACGGCCAAGGCGCAAGATCGGAATGCAGATGGCAGCGCTATTGGCAGCAAGAGCAAGTCTACGGACACGGCAAAAGATGCTGATCCAGCTGCAGGAGCGGAAGAGACTGAGACTCGGACGGCACGGTTGGCGCAAATGGAAGACAAGCTGTTGGATGACGGGCTTGTCCGCGATTTAAGCCGGAAAGCCAGTGAAGAAAAAGCCGAAAGTGCAGCCGAATGACTGCGCTTCTCGCCAATAGCAAGAAGGTGCAGTTTTCCGGAAAAGCCAAAGAAATAACCGCCAGCGCCCATTTTCGACTGATGATATTGTTGCTGGTATTTTTAGCGGCCTTCACCATCATTGTTGGGCGATTGCTCAGCCTCACAATTTTAGAAGATGCGGCGCCCTATAGAGTGTCAACGAGTACCTTTGTTCCGCCACGTGGCGATCTTGTTGATCGCAACGGTGTTGTCATGGCGCGAACGATGCGCGGCTACGCCATTCGCGTCGTGCCTGCCAGATTGCTAGGTGACACGGACGTTCTGTCGCGTCAGCTTGCTTCGATTTTCCCTGACACGACTGCAGAAGAATTTTCGGAAAAGCTTAGCGGGTCGCGGCCAACCTATTTGCGTCGCCGGGCGCTACCGGAGCAGGTGAAGCAAGTACACGCGCTGGGCGAAATTGGAATCGAATTTCCTCGCGAGGATGAACGACTCTATCCCCAACGCGAGCTGGCAGCCCATGTTCTTGGCTATGTCGACGCGGACGGCAAGGGTGTTATGGGCATGGAGCGCGCACTCAATGAGCGCCTTGCCGACGAGAATCTCCGAGCGACCAGCACAATGCTGTCGATCGATAGCCGGGTACAGGCGGCGCTGGAAAGCGAACTTCAGGATGCGATGATTTCGACCCAGGCACGGGGTGGCGCGGGTATTATACTGGATGTCCAGACCGGGGAAGTCATGGCACTTGCCTCTTTGCCGATGTTCGATCCGAACAAAATCCGTAAAGCCTCGATGAAGCATCAGAATAACGAAGTAACCCAAAGCGTTTTCGAATTGGGGTCGACGTTCAAGCCGTTCGCGGTTGCTGCGGCTCTTGATGCCGGGACGGTTACTGATCTAGCGGTCCGCTATAATGCGATGGAACCGATCAAGGTCGGTGGCTTCACGATCAAGGATGATCATAGCCAAGGGCGTTATTTGAACGTTCCCGAAACGCTGGTTCACAGTTCGAATATCGTCACTGCCCGGATTGCCGACAATCTGGGCAAAGAACGCATGGAAAACATGTTCCGCCGTCTTGGGTTTGACGAACGTCCTCATATCGAACTGGTTGAAAAGGGGCATCCCATCTGGCCGCGAAACTGGGGTCGTGTCACCAACATGACCGTGGCTTACGGCCATGGTATCGCTGTGACACCGCTTCATCTCGCCAGCGCTTATGCCGCGATGGTCAATGGCGGAATTTGGCGTCCGGCTACGTTGCTGAAGGTGCCTGCCGGCGAGGAAGCTGAAGGTCGCCGCGTCTTCAAGGCGGCTACCAGCGCGCGGATGCGTCAGTTGCTGAGAATGATCGTTTCGGACGGAACTGGCCGCAAGGCCGATGCGCCGGGTTACCGAATTGGCGGGAAAACAGGGTCAGCTGAAAAGCCATCGCAAGGCGGTTACAACAAAACGTCGCTGGTCTCCACTTTTGCTGCGGCTTTCCCGATGGACAATCCCCGCTATGTGGTCATCGCGATGCTGGATGAACCAAAAGGAACGGCGGCAACATCATTCCAACGGACCGCCGGTTGGACAGCAGCGCCGATCGTCCGGAAAGTTGTTCCGCGTGTCGGCCCGATGCTGGGGGTGATCCCGGACGAACATCGTGATGTTGATGTGTCCGAATTGACGCCGCTGCTGTGGAAACCAAAATCCCGACCCAAAGAGCAAAGCCATGCGACTGAATAATTTGGTTCCGGCACTGAACGGGGATGCTGGCGAGCAGACGGTGACCGGTTTTGCTATCGATCACCGCAAGATTGCGCAGGGTAATATTTTTGGCGCTTTTCGAGGCGCAAATTTCAATGGCGAAGATTTTATTGAAGCGGCCATTTCCGCTGGGGCCGTCGCTATTGTCGCACATCCAGATGCGGAGGTAGACGGCGCGGTTCATATTGTGGATCAGGAACCAAGACGCCTGTTTGCGCAGATGGCAGCTCAATATTTTACACCGTCTCCGGCCCATGTTGCTGCGGTCACCGGAACCAACGGCAAGACATCGATTGCAGAATTAACGCGCCAGCTATGGCGGATGGATGGTCACAATAGCGCGTCGATCGGCACGCTGGGCGTCACGACTGCCGATGAGCAGGTGAAGACCGGACTGACGACGCCCGATATCGTCACTTTTCTATCCAATATGTCAGGCTTGGCGCGTGAAGGCGTTGGCCACACGATTTTTGAAGCTTCGAGCCATGGCCTATCGCAATATCGCACAGAAGGCCTGCCAGTGCAGGTAGCCACCTTCACTAACCTAAGCCGGGATCATCTCGATTATCATGGCGATATGGACAATTATTTCGAAGCGAAGATGCGTTTGTTTGACGAGGTTGTTGAAAGCAGCGGAACGGCGGTAATCTGGGCCGATGATGAGCCATGGTCGGGAAAAGCGATCAAGCGGGCTGAAAATCGAGGGCTTGAACTGTTCACGGTCGGAGAGAATGGCTCCACGCTGCAACTGGTTTCGCAAACGCCAACCCATTTGGGTCAAGTTTTAATGGTGAAGGCGCAGGGCAATACCCATCGCATTTCGCTGCCGCTCATCGGAGCTTATCAGGCTGCCAATATCTTGTGCGCTGCGGCCATCGTGTTGGCAACCGGCGGTCAATTGGACAATATATTCGATCATATGCAACGGGTCCAACCGGTGCGCGGTCGGATGGAGCGGGCTGTCATTACGCGGGCAGGAGCGCCAGTCTATGTCGACTATGCGCATACACCCGATGCGTTGCGCGCGGCAATCGAGGCCTTGCGGCCCCATGTGAATGGTAAGTTGATTACAATTTTTGGTGCCGGCGGCGACCGTGACAAAGGCAAGCGCCCGGAAATGGGCAAAATTGCGGTCGAGAATTCTGATCATGTGATCGTGACAGATGATAATCCACGCAGTGAAGACCCCGCCGCAATCCGTGCCGAAATCATGGCTGGTGCGATTGGCGCAGAAAATGTTGCCGATCGTCGTGCCGCTATAACCAAAGCTATAGAGATGGCGGGGGCGCAGGATATTGTGCTGCTCGCCGGCAAGGGACACGAGCAAGGCCAGATTGTCGGCGATAGGGTCATCCCCTTCGATGATGTTGAAGTGGCAAGAGAATGCGCAGGAGCGCAGACATTATGACCGCATTATGGACATCTACCGCGATAGAAGCGGCTACGTCAGGCAAG
Source organism: Parasphingorhabdus sp. (assembly GCF_039982395.1). Lineage (GTDB taxonomy): Bacteria > Pseudomonadota > Alphaproteobacteria > Sphingomonadales > Sphingomonadaceae > Parasphingorhabdus. The sequence goes on along the minus strand of NZ_JBDWYO010000003.1, from coordinate 363,948 downwards.
GCGAGTGTCGACTTTGAAGCAAATGGCGTCGCTTTTGACTCACGTGAAATTGGTTCTGGTGATCTATTCATTGCGCTCAAAGGTGAAAATAGTGACGGGCATCTGCATGTCGATCAGGCTTTTTCTTCCGGGGCTGCGGCAGCGATCGTCAGTCAACCGGTTGATGGTCCGTATATATTGGTGTCCGATACAGTGCAGGCTCTCGATGCATTGGCAAAGGCCTCGCGGGCCCGCACTGGTGCAAAAATTATCGGTGTGACGGGATCTGTTGGTAAGACGGGAACGAAAGAAGCGCTATATTCGGCATTGGATCGCTGCTCTTTTGGCAAAACGCACCGGTCGGTCAAAAGCTACAACAATCATGTCGGGGTCCCGCTCAGTCTTTCGCGAATGCCGGCGGATAGCCAATATGGTATTTTCGAGATGGGCATGAATCATGCGCATGAATTGTCGGCTCTGACACGCCTGGTGCGACCCGATGCCGCGATTGTTACCGCGATTGCACCGGCGCATATCGGTAATTTCCCCAATGGCGAAGTTGGCATTGCCGATGCCAAGGCTGAAATATTTGAACAATTGGCGCCGGACGGCACGGCGATCATCCCGCATGATAGCCCCCATTACTCGCGTCTTCGAAAAAAAGCAGAGCGCCACGCAGCACATGTGGTGTCATTTGGCTTCGATAAGGAAGCCGATGTTCGCGCTGTTGATGTCGTTGCTGCTCCGCGGGGCGGCTCGCTTGTTACGGCAAAGCTAGGTGATCACAGTCTTTGCTTCACCATTGCCGAAGCAGGACAGCATTGGGTGTCCAACTCACTGGCTATTCTTGCTGCGGTACAAGCGGTGGGCGGTGACCTGGCATCAGCCGGGCTAGCTCTTGCCGAAATGAGCGGCATTGATGGCCGCGGTCGCCGCCATGTCATATCCTTGAAATCCGGTGGAAAGGCGGCTGTCATCGATGAAAGCTACAATGCCAATCCGGCGTCGATGAAGGCGACATTACAACATTTTACCAACGAAGCCTGCACAGGGAAAAAGCTGCTTATTCTGGGCGCCATGGGCGAGCTGGGCGAGCAATCGGCGGATTATCACGCAGCGCTTGCCGACGACATTCTAGTGAGTGGAGCCAGTGCCGTGATTTTGGTCGGCGACGATATGGCACATACTGCCGCGAAACTTGAACAGGGCCTTGATCAGGGCGTGAAAATGTCACATGCCGCCAGCGCTTCGGAAGCGCTGACCGAGGTCGCAAAATTGCTCAGCGACGAAGACATCCTTTTAATCAAGGGGTCAAATTATCTGGGACTTTCCTCCGCGGTTTCCGCGCTGGTTAGCGGGGAGTATTGATGTTTTATTTGCTAGCCCAATGGCTTGAGTTTGAAGGCGTTTTCAATGTCTTTCGGTATCTGAGTTTTCGTTCAGGCGCTGCCATTTCGACATCTCTGTTTATCGGTCTTTTGATTGGACCGAAATTCATCAACATGCTGCGGATGCGGCAGGGCAAAGGGCAACCGATCCGTGAAGATGGTCCGATCACCCATCTCAAAAAAGCGGGTACGCCAACCATGGGGGGATTGATGATCCTCATTTCAGTGGTGACATCGCTATTGCTTTGGATGGATCTCAGCAATGTGTTCGTCTGGGCTTGTATCTTTGTGACGCTCGGTTTTGGTGCCATTGGCTTTCTGGATGACTATGACAAGGTTCGAAAAGCAAGCCACAAAGGCGTTCCCGGGCGGGTTCGGCTGTTGCTGGAATTTATCGTCGCCGGTTTTGCGACCTGGCTGATTGTCGAGCAGATTGGCACCAGTCTCTATGTGCCGTTCTTCAACGACGTCCAGATTGACCTCGGCTATTTCTATATTCCTTTTGCCATGTTCGTCATTGTTGGCGCGGGCAATGCGGTGAATCTAACCGACGGGCTCGACGGTTTGGCGACTATGCCGGTGGTGATTGCCAGCGCGACTTTTCTTATTCTTGTCTATCTTTCCGGCAATGCGGTTTTCTCTGAATATCTGGGTATCCCATTTGTTCGCGGAGCCGGTGAGCTGGCGATTTTCTGCGCCTGTGTGATCGGTGCCTGTTTGGCCTTCCTTTGGTTCAATGCGCCACCGGCTGCTGTCTTCATGGGCGATACCGGTAGTCTGGCACTCGGCGGCGCGCTGGGAGCGATTGCTGTATCTATTCATCATGAAATCGTGCTCGCTCTGGTGGGCGGCTTGTTCGTTCTCGAAGCGGTGTCGGTTATTGTTCAGGTGTTTTTCTTTAAACGCACCGGTCGCCGTGTGTTTCGTATGGCCCCGATTCATCACCATTTCGAACAGCTTGGCTGGTCTGAATCCACCATTGTAATTCGCTTCTGGATTATCAGCCTAGTGCTCGCACTCGCTGGATTGGCGACGTTGAAACTGAGATGATTGTCTCCTCCGCCTTTTCCGGAAAACGCTATGCCATCCTCGGACTGGCCCGTTCCGGGATGGCGGTGCTGGAGAGCCTTCACGCAAGCGGCGCAGAATTGCTCGCCTGGGACAATCGGGAGGAGTTGCGGGAAAGCGTCGCTGATAAGGCCCGCATTGCAGATCCTCTGGAATCGGATTTGACCGGTTTTGAGGCTATTGTTGTCTCGCCAGGTGTCCCGCTTAACAGTCACCCAATCGCGCAAAAGGCTGCCGCGAGCGGAGTGCCGATCATCGGCGACATTGAACTATTTGCACAAGCCCGATCTGCGTTGCCACCGCACCGTGTTGTCGGCATCACCGGCACCAATGGCAAGTCGACGACCACCGCTCTCGTCCATCATATTCTGGAACGTTCTGGCTTGCCTGCGGTTATGGGCGGGAATATCGGCCTTCCGATCCTGTCGCAGAAACCGATGGCTGAAGATGGAGTCTATGTTCTGGAATTGTCGAGCTATCAGATCGATTTGACCCGCAGTCTCGATTGCGATGTTGCTCTTCTGCTGAATATTAGTCCCGACCATCTTGATCGTTACAGCGGGTTTGACGCTTATGCGGCGTCAAAGGCACGACTGTTCGATATGTTGGGATCCAACCATCATGCAATATTCGCCAGCGCTGACGAGAAAACCCAATTGGCGCTCCACGGTTTACGAGATCTGGGCAGGGTCGAAAATATCGTCGACACCAGTTCTGTCGCAATAGCAGGACAGTCAGATTGGCCGTCACTGCAAGGGCCCCATAATCTGCAGAATGCCATTGCGGCCATCGCTACGGTCGAGGCTTTGGGCATTTCTGAGGACCAATGGCGGCCAGCGCTGGAATCGTTTCAAGGCCTCTCTCACCGTATGGAACGAATAGCGGAATCCAATGGCGTTTTGTTTGTTAACGATAGCAAGGCGACCAATCCCGCTTCGACCGGCCCAGCGCTGGGCGCCTATCCAAAAATTCACTGGATAGTTGGCGGATTGCCGAAGAGCGACGACCTGATCGAATGCGAGCCTTTCTACAAAAATGTAGTAAGCGCATATACGATCGGCGAGGCTGGTCCTTTGTTCGGGAAATTGCTGGCGGATCATATGCCGGTTATATCCTGCGAAATGATGCTGACTGCAGTTCAGCGTGCGGCTGCCAATGCCAAACCGGGTGAAGTGGTCTTGCTATCGCCGGCTTGTGCATCTTTTGATCAGTTTCGGGACTTTGAAGCGCGCGGCGATTGTTTTCGCAGCGGAGTCAATTCGGTGATTGAGAATAATCTGACCCGAACCGCCAGTGGGGAGGCGAACCTATGAGTTCATCTGAACAAAGCGCAACTATGGCAAACGAACCTAGTGCAATGGCGAGCAATGTTAAAAAGAAGCGCTTCCAACTGCAATCGCGTCTGGGACGCAGCGACCGTTCTCCCCTCGCGATATGGTTCTGGGAACTTGACCGGGTTCTGCTCGGACTGATCCTCGCCCTCATCGCGATCGGTTTGATCGCGGTTGCTGCGGCATCGCCGGTAACCGCGTTGAAGCAGAGTACGGCAGCGGTCACGATCGATCCGCTCTACTATTTCTACCGGCAGCTTGGCTGGGTCATTGTTGGTCTTCCGTTGATGCTCGTGGTGTCGATGTTGCCGCGAGAGCAAGCACGGCGATTTGCGATAATGGCCGGTATCGCCGTTTTTGTGTTGCTCTTTCTCGTCCCCATATTCGGCAAGTCGGTCAACGGCGCCCAGCGCTGGATTGGCTATGGCTTTGCGACGATTCAGCCCGGTGAGTTTCTCAAGCCCCTCTATGCCGTGACCTTGGCCTGGCTGTTGTCCCTGAGGATCAAAGACCCAAGTCTGCCGGTGATTTCATTGTCTGTCGTGTTGACCGGAATCATAGCGGTGCTGCTATTGACGCAACCCAATTTGGGTCAAACCATTATCTTCTGTGGTATCTGGTTCGCGGTGATGACGGTTTCCGGTCTATCGGCGCGCCTCATCGCGGCGGTTAGCGTCGGCGGCGTTGGTGGTCTTGTTGGAGCCTATTTTCTCTATCCAGTTGCAACGCAGCGGATCAATGCATGGTTGTTCGGCGGCGGTGAATTTGATCAGGTGATGTTTGCGCATAAGGCTCTGACCGGCGGCGGTTTGCTAGGTACGGGTCCAGGCTTAGGCACAGCCAAATTCAAATTGCCGGAAGCGCACACGGATTATATCTTCTCGGTCATCGGCGAGGAATTCGGTTTGCTGGCCTGCATGGCCATCGCATTGGTCTTCTTGGCGATCATCGTTCGCGTCTTTTTGCGTCTCCTTGATGAGGAGGATAATTTTGTCATTCTCGCGGTTACCGGATTGACCGCTCAATTCGGTGGGCAAGCCCTGATCAACATGGCGGTAAATCTTCAGCTCTTCCCATCCAAGGGCATGACTCTCCCGTTCATCAGCTACGGTGGTTCTTCAATATTGGCACTCTGCATCGGGATCGGACTTTTGCTCGCATTTACCCGCAGGAACCCGTATCTTGACCGTTCACAATATGTCTCGGCATGGCCCGAGCGAGGACAGGTAGCGGTATGAGTTTTTCGAAACATTATGTGTTGGCGGCAGGCGGCACTGGCGGGCATATGATCCCCGCTTATGCGCTGGCCAAAGAACTGGTTTTGCGTGGCCATCGGGTTGCTTTGATCACCGACGAACGCGGCGAGAAAATCCCCGGCATGGTCGATGAAGGTCAAGTGCATGTTCTACCCGCTGGCCGGATTACCAAAGACCCGCGCAGTTGGCTCAGCGGGACCCGCGCCATTCTTAAAGGCCGCAAGATGGCATTGCAGCTTTACGAGACATTCCAGCCATCGGCTGTTGTAGGATTTGGCGGCTATCCAGCCTATCCGGCGCTGCTCGCTGCGAACAGCCGGAAGATAGCTTCGGTCGTTCATGAACAAAATGCGGTGCTAGGCCGGGTCAATAGGCTCGTGGCCCGGACGGTCAACGCCATTGCCACCGCATATCCCGATGTTCTCCGTATAAAATCCAAGCATCAGGACAAGGTCCATCTTGTTGGAAACCCGGTGCGCGAGGAAGTCGTTGCGCTGCGCGAAGAGCCGTATCCGCCCTTATCCGAAGAAGGTGTGTTCCGGGTCTTGGTGACTGGCGGCAGTCAGGGTGCATCGATCTTGTCCGATGTCGTTCCGGATGCGATGGCGATGTTGCCGATGCATTTGCGCCGTCGTCTCCAAATCACACAGCAGTGCCGCGAAGGTGATATAGAAACCGTGCGGGCGAAATATGCCGAGCATGATATTCCCGCTGAACTGGCGACCTACTTGCCGGACCTACCGCAGCGTCTCGGCTGGGCACATCTGGTCATTGGTCGGGCTGGGGCTTCGACCATTGCCGAGCTGACCACCGCTGGTCGCCCGGCAATTCTCATTCCGTTGCCCAGCGCGATGGATGATCACCAGACTTATAACGTCAAAGAAATGGTAGCATCCGGTGGCGCGCGTTCGATCCCGCAATCCCGGTTTACCGCCAAAGAATTGGCCAAGCAGATGCAAAAAATGGCCTTGCAGCCTGGTGCGTTGGAAAATGCCGCACGCTTCGCGGCAAAATGCGGTCGACCGGAAGCGGTGAATGATCTCGCTGATCTGGTTGAAAGCATTGGCACTTCGCCACTCGGCAAGACGATGAAGGCGGATAAGGAAAAGCAGCAGATGATTTCGGCCCCCAAGGAAGCATTGGCAAAGGATAGCGTGCAGTGAAGGGCGTCGGTACAGATATTGGCACGATTCATTTTGTCGGCATTGGCGGGATCGGCATGTCTGGCATTGCCGAAGTCATGCACAATCTGGGCTATAAGGTGCAGGGTAGTGATATTGCCGAGGGCTATGTTGTTGAAGGCCTCCGTGCAAAAGGCATTGATGTCAAAATCGGTCATAGTGCGGAAAATGTTGAGGGCACTGCTGTTGTTGTTACTTCCACTGCGGTCCATCGCGGCAATCCGGAAGTTGAAGCGGCGTTGGCCAATCGGATACCATTGGTTCGTCGCGCGGAAATGCTCGCAGAATTGATGCGCCTCAAATCGACAATCGCCATTGCCGGCACCCATGGCAAAACCACCACGACGTCGATGGTTGCGGCAATGCTGGACGCGGGCGATATTGATCCAACCGTCATCAACGGCGGTATCATCAACCAATATGGTTCCAATGCCCGTCTTGGTACGGGCGAATGGATGGTGATCGAAGCAGACGAAAGCGACGGCAGTTTCTTGCGGCTAGATGGTACAATCGCCGTGGTCACCAATATCGATGCCGAGCATCTCGATCATTATGGTAGCTTCGACAAGATCAAAGACAGCTTTGTCGAGTTTATCGAGAATGTGCCTTTCTATGGTGCTGCGATTCTATGTGTGGACCATCCCGAAGTACAGGCGGTGCTGACGCGCATCCGTGACCGGCGGATCATCACTTATGGCTTCTCTGCTCAAGCAGATGTCAAAGGGATTAATGTGACCCCGATACCAGGAGGCAACCGTTTTGATGTTGTGGTCCGTGATCGCGATGGTGAAACCCGAACGATCGAGAATATCACCTTGCCGATGCCGGGGCGCCACAATGTCCAAAATGCCATTGCCGCCGTCGCAGTCGGTCTCGAAATGGGCATGAGCGACGCACAAATCGCCAAAGGTTTTGATGATTTCGGCGGTGTGAAGCGGCGCTTCACAAAGGTCGGAGAAGTCGATGGTGTGGCAATCATCGACGATTATGGCCATCATCCGGTCGAAATTCAGGCGGTGCTGTCAGCGGCCCGTGAAGGGGCAGAAGGCCGAGTGATTGCTGTGGTCCAACCTCATCGCTTCACCCGCTTGCGAGATCATATGGAAGATTTCCAAGGTGCGTTTAACGATGCTGACATGGTCTTTGTCACGCCTGTTTTTGTGGCCGGCGAGGACCCGATTGACGGCGTTGACAGTGACGCTCTGGTCACAGGATTGAAAACGCGCGGGCATCGTCTGGCGGAAACCGTTGCGGACGAGAAAGACTTGGCCGAACGACTGGCAGAAGAAATCCGGCCGCAAGACATGATCATTTGTCTCGGGGCAGGTGATATTACCAAATGGGCCGCGGGCCTCGCGGACGGCATTGCGGAGGCGCGCAAGTGAGCGCTGCCGCCGCCATGACTTTGCCGGCCACACGCGGCAAGCTGACCGAGAATGCGCCTTTGGCTCCGCTTGTCTGGTTCAAGAGCGGCGGATCTGCGCAGTGGCTGTTTGAGCCCAAAGATATTGACGATTTGCAGAAATTCCTGCGCGACCTTGATCCCGCGACACCCGTCTGGCCGCTGGGCCTAGGGTCGAACCTGATTATCCGTGATGGCGGCATCAGGGGTGTGGTCATCAGATTGGGTAAGCCTTTTGCGGCTATCGAGGCAGACGGATTGATGATGCGCTGTGGTGCCGGTGCTCCCGGTATTTCTGCTGCCAGCAAGGCGCGTGATCATGGGATCGCAGGGATGGAGTTTCTCCGCGGTATTCCCGGAACCGTTGGCGGTGCCGTCCGTATGAACGCCGGTGCATATGGTCGTGAAGTCTGTGACATATTGGAAAGCGCGGACGTGATCTTACGCAATGGTGATCGGGTGACGATCGCACTCGCCGACATGGGCTTTACCTATCGTCATTCGGCCCTGCCTGAAGGGGCGATCGTCGTAAGTGCCACATTTGTTGGGCAAAGTGGCGATCCGAAAATCATTGGCGCGGAAATGAAGCGCATCGCCGAAGAGCGCGAAGCCTCACAGCCGTTGCGCACCAAAACAGGCGGCTCCACCTATAAAAACCCCGAAGGGCAAAAAGCCTGGCAGCTGGTCGACGCAGCCGGATGCCGTGGCCTGCAAATCGGACAGGCACAAGTGTCGGAAAAACACTGCAATTTCTTGATCAATCTCGGTGGCGCGACATCGGCCGATATCGAAGCGCTGGGTGATGAAGTTCGCAAGCGGGTCAAGACGCATTCGGGTGTTGAACTGCAGTGGGAAATTCAGCGCGTAGGGGATGTGGCATGACTGATAAACTGCATATCGCTGTCCTGATGGGCGGTTGGTCTGCCGAGCGTGATGTCTCGCTGAGCAGCGGCAATGGCGTTGCCGACGCGCTTGAGAAAAATGGTCATAAGGTGACCCGCGTCGACATGGATCGTAATATTGCGATGGTGCTCGATGGTATCAAACCCGATGTGGTGTTCAATGCCTTGCATGGTGTACCGGGTGAAGATGGCAGCGTGCAAGGCATGCTCGATCTGATGCAGATTCCTTACACACATAGCGGTCTTGCCACTTCGGTGATCGCGATCGACAAGGAACTGACCAAGCAGCAGCTTGTGCCCGCAGGCATCCCGATGCCGGAAGGCACGATTGTTTCCACGGCTAGTTTGTACGAAGCGGACCCCTTGCCCCGTCCCTATGTCCTAAAGCCTGTTAATGAGGGCTCTTCTGTCGGCGTGGCAATTGTTACCGAAGGCGGCAACTATGGCAATCCGATAGGCCGCGATGTTTCTGGCCCCTGGCAGGAGTTTGATGAACTGCTGGCTGAACCCTTCATCCGGGGACGCGAGCTGACAACGGCGGTCATTGATGGAAAAGCAATGTGCGTGACCGAGTTGAAAACCGCACAGGGTTTTTATGATTATGACGCAAAATATACCGAAGGACTGACGGAGCATGTCTGTCCTGCGGATATTCCGACGGATATCGAAAAACTGTGTCTCGACTACGCCGTGCGCGCGCACCAGGTCTTGGGTTGCAAGGGTGCGTCGCGAACCGATTTCCGGTGGGATGACGAACAGGGTGCTGCAGGCCTGTTCGTACTTGAGACCAATACCCAACCGGGCATGACTCCCCTCAGCCTCGTTCCGGAACAAGCCAAACATGTAGGGATCAGCTACGAACAACTGGTCGAATTGATCGTGAGAGAAGCGCTATGACAGCTACCCAAAAACGCACCAACCGCAAAGCCAAAGGCAAGCCACGCAAGCAGGCGAAGCGCAAAGTCAAGCAAGTCTCTATCTTCGACAAAATGCTGCGCGCTATGCCGGTGACCGAAGCCCAGGTTCAGAAAGGCCTGACTTGGGGACTGGTAGGGGTGTTCTTGCTCGGTGCTTATAGCGTCGCCCACTATTCCGGTATCAATGAGCGCATCAAAAGCGAGGTCGCCTCGGCGGTTGGCGATGCCGGTTTCGAGGTGAAGCGCGTCGAGGTCAGCGGCGTCAATCGTATCGACGAGCTCAAAGTCTATGAAATCACATTGGCCCAGAAAGACCGTTCCATGTTGCTGGTCGACATTGACGAGGTGCGAGATGATCTGCTTGCCAATGGCTGGATCAAGGACGCGCGGATTTCCCGCCGGTTGCCCGATACGCTGGTGGTCGATATTATTGAACGCGAGCCGGTTGCGGTTTGGCAGCATAAAGGCAAATTGTCGCTGATCGACAAGACCGGCTATCCATTGGAAGAAATCGCCAAGGAAGAAATTCCTGATCTGCCTGTTGTTGTGGGTAAAAAGGCCAATCTTCAGTTTACGGAACTGGATGCTCTTCTCGATGTTGCACCGGCGTTGCGCCCGATGGTGACCGGAGCCACTTGGATCGGAAACCGGCGTTGGGATATTGAATTTGACAGCGGCGAAACGCTGGCCCTTCCGGAAGGCGAAGAGACGGCGTCAGCAGCTTTGTTGAATTTTGCCCGCATGGATGGCGTTAATCGGTTGCTCGGTCGGGGCGTTGTTCATTTTGACTTGCGCGATGCTGAGCGGGCCTATCTGCGGATGCCGCCAAAACCGGTTCCCGTTGATCCGGATAGTTGATGGTCAGAGTGATTGGTTGCATGATGACGAAATTGACCGAGTTTAAGGACTAGACACATGGCAGTACGGGTAGAAAAAATCTTCACATCCCTGGATATTGGTTCGTCAAAAATATCGGCGATGATCGCCGGGCGAATGGACAATGGCGAACTGACCGTTCTTGGAACCGGTCAGCGGGCCAGCAAAGGCGTGAAGCGGGGCTATATTGCCGATACCGAAACAACCGAACTGGATGTCAGGGACGCGGTCGAGCAAGCAGAGCGCATTGCCGGGACCAATATTGACGATGTTTGGGTAAGCTTTTCGGCGGGTGGTTTGCAAAGTATGCTGACATCGGTTGAAACTGAATTGGGCGGTCACCGGATTGAGCAAGAGGATATTGATCTGTTGCTGGATTCTGGGCGCGCCAGCATTGATCCCAAAGGCAAGATGGTGCTGCATGCGCAGCCAGCTCTCTATACGCTAGATGGCTTGAACGGAGTGAAGAAACCGAAAGGCCTTCATGCCGATCGCCTCGGTGTGGATATTCATGTGATACTCGCCGAAGCTTCGCCGGTCCGCAATATTGATATGAGCGTGCGCGGCGCACATTTGAACGTTAGATCCATTGTTGCCTCCCCGATCGCAGCCGGCACTGCCTGCCTGTCTAAAGAAGAGCGTGAACTTGGCGTTGCTTTGGTTGAAATGGGCGCCGAAGTCACAAATGTTTCGTTGTTCGCTGGCGGTATGCTGGTTGGCTTGACCACGCTCCCATATGGCGCCGCTGACATTACAGACGATATTGCTTCGGCCTTTGGTTTGCGGCGTGCGCAGGCAGAGCGGATCAAATGTTTTTATGGCTCGGCCACGACTAGCCCTCGGGACAATCACGATGCCATCAATCTTGATCTTGAAAAAACCACCGAAACCGCGGACGAAGACGGGCGGATTACCCGCGCGCAGCTGATCGCTGTTATCCGGCAACGGCTGGATCATTTGATCGGTGAAATCGGCCGAGCACTTAAAGAATTGGGATTTACTGGTCCGGTTGGTCGCCAAGTCGTGCTGACGGGTGGCGGAGCCGAATTAAAGGGCATCGCGGATTATGCTCAGTCTGCATTGGGACGGACGGTTCGCATCGGCCGCCCCACAGGGCTTAACGCTCTCCCTGAAGCGCATAGCGGCCCTGCTTTTACCGGTCTTGCCGGCCTAGCGCTTTATGCTGCGCAAGAGCCCGTTGATCTGCGTTTCATGTCTGGAAGCCACCAAAACGTCCAGAAATATGGCGGATCAGCTGTGATGGGGCGGCTGATGTCGGCGATCCGAGGAAACTTTTAAACAAATTGACAAAAAAATTAACTTTTCGGGTGATTCCGGCGCGAAATTTGTGCAAAGCGTTAACTAATTACGACAGCATTACAAAAAGTCTCGGGAGACAGTGAGATGAGTATCAATATTGGCCCACCAGAAGTCGAAGAACTGAAGCCGAAAATCGCAGTAATTGGTGTCGGTGGTGCCGGTGGAAACGCCATTGCCAACATGATCGCGGCTCAGGTCGAGGGCGTGGATTTCATCGTTAGCAATACCGATGCACAATCGCTTAACAGCTCTGCGGCGGAACGGCGTATCCAGCTCGGGCCGGATATTACCCAGGGACTGGGCGCTGGTTCACGGCCTGAAGTTGGCCGAGCAGCTGCGGAAGAAACAATCGATCTGGTCGAAGCGGCGCTTGAAGGCACCCACATGTGCTTTATCGCGGCTGGCATGGGTGGCGGTACCGGTACCGGCGCTGCTCCTGTAATCGCAAAAGCGGCGCGTGACCGCGGTATTTTGACCGTTGGTGTCGTGACCAAGCCATTTACGTTCGAAGGCACGCGTCGGATGAAGGCAGCCGAAGCAGGGATCGAAGAACTGCAGAAGAATGTCGATACTCTGATCGTCATTCCAAACCAGAATCTGTTCCTGGTCGCCAACCCGAACACGACGTTTAAAGAAGCTTTCTTGCTCGCTGACGAAGTCTTGCAGCAAGGTGTTCGCGGTATCACCGACCTCATGGTCATGCCAGGTCTGATCAATCTCGATTTCGCTGACGTACGCAGCGTGATGCACGAAATGGGTCAGGCGATGATGGGCACTGGCGAAGCAGAAGGCGACGGACGTGCGCTTGAAGCCGCTGAAAAGGCCATCGCCAATCCGCTGCTCGACGGTGTATCGATGCAAGGCGCCAAGGGTGTTATCGTTTCGATAACCGGCGGCGAAGACATGCGTTTGATGGAAGTCGACGAAGCAGCCAATCATATTCGCGAACTGGTCGATCCAGACGCAAATATTATCTGGGGCAGCGCGTTTAACCCGAATTTGGACGGACGGATCCGCGTATCTGTTGTTGCCACTGGCATCGATAGTGAAGGCAGCAGATCTTCAACCGCGCCAACGGCATCTTTCGCCATGAGCAGCCCTGTGAGAGAAGAGGAAGCAGCTCCTGCAACGCCTAGTTTCGCATCATCCATTGCCAGTGATGAAGATGAAGACGTGGCTGAAGCGGAAACCGAAGCAGAAGCAGAAGCAGAAGCAGAAGCAGAAGCAACTGATGAACCAGAAATTGAAGCAGAAGTATCCGCTTCACCGACTCCTGTCGCCACTTATGGTGATGATGACGAAGTAGAAGTCGAAGCGGCCGGAACACCATCGTTCGCATCCCTTACGCCCGATATGGCAGCGGCCAAGCCGGAAGCGGAAGATGACGAGCTTGTGCTTGGCGATGATTCGATACAGCCGGCCGATGAAGACGCTTCTTCTGCGGGCAGCGATGCCGCGCCGGCCCCGCGCGTTGCGACCGGTGGTGGTACATTGTTCGAGCGGATGTCCAATCTGACTCGGAGCGGTTCCAAGAGCGATGAAGAAGATGATGGTGGTGAGGATGATCAATCCCGCGACCCTCTCGATATTCCGCGTTTCTTGAACCGGCAGAACAATCAGTAAGTTCGGAAGAAATTTAAGCGGATCGATATGCTGATGGGGCGGCGCGAGGGAGTTTGTCTTTCGCGTGCCACCATTGGCCTTGCTGAATTGCGGGAACGTTTGATTTCGAGTGCAATCCTTCCTTTATGTATTTTGTGAAACATAAATTTAAAATCATTCTGGCCATATCGGCCGCGCTTGTCGGTACGAGCGTGCCGCACGCGACTGCTATCGCCAAATCGAGTGCTCAATCCAATTCGGCAGACCTGCAGGATGCACTGCGGCGGATTGCCCGCAATTCTAATGATTCATCTGCTCTTGCAGATGCAGGTCTGGCAGCCCTTGAACTGGGCGATACACGCGCCGCAATCGGCTTTCTTGCCAAAGCAGATCAGATATATGCCTCTAGTGGCAGGGTGAAAGCCGGCCTGGGCCGAGCATTGCTGTTCGAAGAAAACCCATTCGGTGCGATCCGCTATTTTGATCAAGCGATCGCCAATGGTATTCCTCCAAAAGACATAGCGGCTGATCGCGGCTTGGCTTATGATCTTGTCGGGCGGAACATCGAGGCTCAAAAAGACTATGAATTGGCGATGCGTTACGGTCGTGATGATCAACTGATTGCGCGCTATGCAATATCATTGGGCATTAGCGGTAATGTCGATGCCGCGGATGCGCAGCTCAATCCGCTGCTTCAGAAAAGCGACCGTGATGCATGGCGCAATCGCGCGTTTATATTCGCCATGAATGGCAAGAAAAAAGAAGCCAATAACATAGCGAAAAAGACCATGGAACGACGGATGGCAAAGGCTATTAAACCGTTCTTGGATGGGATGCCCAGGTTGACTGCAGCTCAGAAGGCCGCAGCGGTTCATCTTGGGCATTTTCCGGCCAGCGAAAATATTGGTGTTGACGTGGCTGCGGTACAACTTGCTTCCAATATGGCTGTTCGGGGTGGCACCGGAGCGGATGCAGGTTTGATCCCCGTTGGAGAAGCTTTGGGTGCGAAAGCAGACCGTCCACGGGTGCTCGCAATGCCCGATAAATCGCCTCGCCGGCGTCCCGGTCTAATCGATCGAAGGTTTCCCGACCGCAAAGCAACTCGGCGTGTGAAAAAGAAAGAAGTTGTTGTCTTGTCTCGAACCGAATTGCCAGCGCCGGATGGCACAGGCACAGGCTCTGGCGGTACGGCCGATGCTGTTCGTGCTTTTTTGAAATCAACACCGCCTCCAAAGCCAGAACCGGTAAGGACCCAAAATAAGGTCGAACCGACCCGAGTGACATCAAGAAAACCGGAACCGCCCAAACTGGCAAAGGCACAACCACTTCCGGTTGAAACTGCGAAAACCAAAACAGATATTACCAAGCCGCCTTTTAGCAATGCTGGTGAAGTCAGTAAGAAGCAACCGCCTGTGTTGGTGTCTCAAACGATCGAGCGGAAGGTCGAAATCGCCGGGCGTAAACCCGGTACCAGGAAATCGCCTCCGGTAGCGGTGAAAAGTCCACCAGTGGTAAAGGCGAAGGCTGAAACGCCCGTCAATCTCATCAACTTTGATCTCGCAAATTCACGCTCCGACACGAAAATAGCTGCGGTAAGCCCAGCCTCAAGGCCGCTTTCAGACATTATCAAAGGCATCAATATCCCGGACAAAGAAACCAGCAGCAAAGTGGTGCCTGTTGATCTGGACAAAATTGAGCCCGCAAAAGCAAAGCCCAAGATCGCGCCCAAACCGGAAAAGAAAGAACCGGTAAAACCGAAAGAACCAGAGCATCCCAAACGCTATTGGGTGCAGATCGCGACGGGATCCAATCTAAGCGCGCTCAAATATGACTATCGTCGGATGTCTAGAAAGCAACCGGATCTGTTCAAGGGTAACACGGGCTGGACTTCGCCCTGGGGCAAAACACGACGGCTGGTGGTTGGGCCGTTTGACGATTTCAAAGCCGCCAAGGCTTTTGAGGCTGGTTTCCGCAAAGGCGGCGGAGATGGCTTTGCTTGGGTCAGTGCCAAAGGTGTCGAGGTTAACGGGCTGCCCAAATGATTCAGTTGAAAAGCTATGCCAGTGATCCTGGCAAGAGCCGGGGGCGGCTGCACAATGAAAAACGTGAAGTGACCCGCGGCCCGCGCGATGATTTTCAACGTGATCGCGACCGGATCATCCACAGCATTTCCTTCCGCCGCTTGCGCCACAAAACGCAGGTGTTTGTCGCACCCGATGGCGACCATTATCGTGTCCGGTTGACGCACAGTCTAGAAGTCGCGCAAATTGGTAGAACAATGGCGCGCGCGCTGGGCTTGAACGAAGATCTGACAGAGGCGCTCTGTCTAGCCCATGACATCGGCCATCCGCCCTTTGGCCACGCCGGGGAGGATGCGTTACAAGAAGCATTGGCAGGTTTTGGTGGTTTCGATCACAATGCCCAAACGATCCGGACATTGAGCAAGCTTGAAACGCCTTATCCGCGACTGGATGGCCTTAACCTGACGTGGGAAATGCTGGAGGGGCTCGCCAAGCATAATGGTCCGGTCGATAGTCCCACCTGGGCGCTGGAGGAGGCCAATGCTGCAATGGACCTTGATTTGCATAATTGGCCCTCGCTTGAAGCACAGATCGCTGCGATTGCCGATGATATCGCCTATGATAATCATGATATAGATGATGGACTACGCGCCGGCCTGCTGACGCTCGATCAGTTGCTTGAATTGCCCTTCATTGCGGACCGATGGCAAGTGCTTAGTGACCGTTTCAGCGACGTGACGCAAAGCCGCTTGTTGCCAGAGCTTATCCGCGATCAAATCGGCCTGATGGTCAATGACGTGTTGGAAACCACTCAGGACCGCATCGATCAACTGGGGATAAAGACATCAGAAGATGTAAGGCTAGCAGGTCAGATGATTGGCGGTTTTTCAAACGCGATGGCGGAGCAAGAACGGATGCTAAAAGGCTTCATGTACGAAAATCTCTATCATCATCCCAAGCAAATGGCAGCGGCCGAAGAAGGCAAGAGGATGGTGGCTGATCTGGTGAAGGTCTATCGCGAGCAGCCCGAGCTTATGCCGGAAAGCTGGGCTTCGGTCTTGCCGGAAAAAGAGCCGGGGCGGATCAGACATATTGCTGATTTCCTCGCTGGAATGACGGATCGCTACGCCAGAAACAGACACCAGGAAATTTTTGGAGAAGATCATGGCCGGTAAAATCCTGATTGTCGGGGCAACTGGTTTAATCGGCGGTTTGCTAACTCGAGCATTGGTAGAGCAAGGAGCGGACACAAAACTCCATCTTTTGCTCCGTCGGCCGTATCGAGAGGATGTTGGTAAGGCAAAAATCCATGTCCAACTTCAAGAAAACTGGCCTGCGACCATCGCCAAAATCAAGCCCAATATCGTAATTTCTTGCCTCGGCTCGACGATGAAAAAGGCGGGGTCAAAAGAGGAGTTCGCGGCTGTTGATCGCGACCTAGTCGGTGCAGTGGTTGCTGCTGCCAAAACGGCCGGAGCGAAACAATGTATCGCTGTTTCGTCCACTATGGCGGACAGTGGTGCGTCGAGCTTCTATCTCAAAACCAAGGGTGAGGCCGAAGACCAGATGCGCGCCCAGCAGTTCGATAGGCTGGACATCATCCGGCCGGGCCTGTTGCGCGGCGAACGCGCCAATGACCATCGACTGGGCGAAAGCCTTGCCATCACATTCAGCCCTATTCTGGATCTTTTGCTGCAAGGGAAGTTTCGCCGGTACCGATCGATCCTCGCGAGCGATGTGGCGGCTGCAATTTTGACGCTTATGGACGAAACCGCATCGGGCGAATTTGTGCATGAAAATGATGCAGTCTGGGAAATGGTTTGAATGGGATTGCGTTAACTTCGTAGACCGTCAATTTGTTTGTCATCCTAAGGGATAGGTAAGCTCCGCATGCCGGCCAAATATACATCAAAAGCCAAGTCACCCTGCCGCCAAGGAGATTGGCGACCTTTTGTCTGTTTGTTCACGCGCACAGCGGTTTTGCGCATCACCTCGTCCAAAGACTGACGCTTTTTGATTTCGCGCGCGAAGGCTTTTGCAAACGGACTGCCTTTTCCGGGTTCATCGCCATCTTCAGCAACATTTCCGGGTTCTGTGGAGAACAGCAAGATAGCCGAGAGTCCCCGCAAATTGCCGAGTTGAGCTAGTCCTGATTCCGCGTTTTTGATGTCATCGAGCGTGACGGTCTCCACCTCTCGGGTTGCGCTCGCAACGATTTGCACTTCCATCGGCCGGGGCGCTGAATTTTTTGCCAGCGGATTGTTCCGGCAGGCATCGATAATTATGATCGCGCCTTTCGCCGACTCTGTCATTTTTTGAACCATGGTATCAAGCGGGATGAGCGAAACGCCATCGGATGCGAGGAAATAGTTCCGGCCCCTGATCTGGAACCCATGGCCGGCATAATAGAGAAGGGCGATGTCGTCAGGGCCAAGGCTATCGGCAAAGGCATTGAACTTTTCATCCCAATCTTCGGCCTGTGGCTCGTTAATCAAGGTGATATGATCAATGCCACCTCTCGTCATCGCCTTTGTGACCAAAGTCGCATCTGCCATCGGATTTGCGAGAAACAGGTCGGGATTTGTATCAATCAGATCATAGTTGGAAGCCATCACCAACGCACGCGTTTCGGCCGAGGCCGCAGCGGGTGTAAGCCAGCAAAATAGCAGCAGACAAAGAGAGAAAATTCTGGTCATCATCAGAGCCGGAATGACACACCCATGTTGACCCCATGATTAACGCGGGCGTCGCTGAACGAAAAATCCCCTGAAAGCGGAAAGAACAGTATTGCTCGATAGCGGACGTCGAACGAGATATTGTCGGTGATCAGAAATTGGGCGCCAACGGCAATGTCGGGTCCCGCACTGATCTCGCCGCTATTGCTAAATTCGTTGATGCCGATCACTTCGTCGTTCACTCCGAAAAGCGTGTCGGTGACGGTGTATTTCGGTTGATTGCTGACATGGGCCATGCCGTTGAAAAAAGCGATGAGAGACTGATTAACCGGCACAAATGCGGTCACACCTGCGCGGAGGCTGTAAGTTTCCAACTTTGATTTTGTGTTGAGACGCTGAGGCAAAGGTTTTGCTTCTATATTAGCGGTCGGCCCATCAACACCGTCCAGTTCTGCGAAGAAATTGTCTATATTGTTGGTTGCTGATCTCCTGACGATCACCGGTCCGCCAGTCTCCAAACGCTCGTACCGAACCCCGGCGAAGACAGCGAATTTTTCGTTTAACCGTCTTTGCCACGTAAGCTCTACGTCAAATTTGTCCGTTTTTATGCGGTCATTCGCGCGAATGACCGCCAGATCCAAAAACTCAACGTCGCCAACGGATAGTCGCTGGGACGAGGTAAAAACCGTATCAACCCGGCCCTTCCCGGAACCGTATAAAGCATTGAGGGTGAACCGGTCGCGATCATCGCCGACCGTGATGGCGCCGCCATACATCGGAAATGTGACCTGATCCGCTGTCTGTCCGGATCCTTCGCTTTGCGATTCAAGCAGGGCGTCATCGCCAAATACATCTTGCAGCCGCTGGGTGCGCGCTTGATCCACCACAGGGTCAGGCTGGATATTGCTGCTGAGATCCGAGACACGCAAGTTGCTATTGTCAAAATAATAGGAAACACGAGGGCTAATGATGACTTCCGCATTGGCAGAATGGAATGCTGGCAAAACCGCTAAGGCAGTTACCATGAAGACTTTTTTCAACCGCTAATCCTCCGTCTAATAGGCTTTCGCCAACGTCTTTAACGATGATCACCGACTGACGCAAACACTGGTCAGGCCGCATAGTCTGACCATTGAAGGAAATATTCCGCACTGCACAACAGAATCATTGACTCCTCCGACCGGCTCATCCACTTATGAGATTGCTTTTTGATTGGCGGTTTCGAGCGCGGATCATGAGGTGTTGCGGGAGAGCGTTTTTCTGTCCCAACAGACTGTAAAGCCGCCGAAGGAGCAACCGCCCCGGAAACTCTCAGGCCACAGGACCGCAACCTCCTCACAAGCACTCTGGAAAGAGGGCGGATGGTCGTAATGACCAGCGCCCCACCGAAGGGGTAAATGACGGGTTGATTCCGCCATGAAACTCTCAGGTTCCGTGACAGAGGGGGCAGTTTTGCAGGACTTTGCTGTGAGCTGTCTTTTGTGATGCGGAAAATAGATGAGTCAAAATATCGACAATTTGAAACAATTACCTCTTGGTGACTGGCATCGTGGCTTGGGCGCGCGGATGGTGCCGTTCGCGGGCTATGAAATGCCGGTGCAATATGAAGGCGTCATGGCCGAGCATATCTGGACCCGGACCGAGGCGGGACTGTTTGATGTGTCCCATATGGGGCAGTTGCAGTTGAGTGGGGAAGGGGCTGCCGAAGCCTTGGAAGCGATAGTGCCGGGCAATCTCTCCGCGCTGGCTGCGGGCAAAATTCGCTATACCCTGCTGCTCGCTCAAGATGGCGGGATATTGGATGATCTTATGGTCACCAACACCGGTCGTAATCTTTATCTGGTGGTCAATGGCGCGACCAAGCATGATGACATTGCCTATATGCGGTCACAACTGCCGGATAATCTAAAGCTCGACCATATGGAAGATGCTGCGCTTTTGGCACTGCAGGGGCCGAAAGCTTCTGCGGCGCTGGCGAAACTCAACATTCAACCGTTGCAAGAAGGATGGCCGCTTCCGACCGATCTCTATTTCATGGAAGCCGGTCCGTTTTTGTGGAACGATATTCCGTTGGGGATTAGCCGTTCAGGTTATACCGGCGAAGATGGTTTTGAAATTAGCGTTCCAGCCGAACATGCGGTGGCACTGGCAACCGCTCTCACAGCATTGGAGGAAGTGCGACCTATCGGCCTCGGTGCGCGGGATAGTTTGCGTTTGGAGGCGGGATTGCCGCTCTATGGCCATGATATGGGTCCGGAAATTCTGCCGGTTGAAGCGAACCTGAGCTTCGCACTGTCCAAAGCACGGCGCGAAGAAGGCAATTTCGCTGGCGCGGAGCGGGTGCTCTCGCAATATCCGAACAAGGCCGCGAAAAAACGGGTCGGACTGTTCGTCGATGGTCGCCAACCCATTCGGGAGGGCGCCAGCGTAGTTGATGATGCAGGTGCCGCCATTGGTAACGTGACCAGCGGGGGCTTCTCACCCACGCTCCAGCGTCCGATCGCGATGGCCTATGTGCCGATGGGATTGGCGGAAACGGGAACCGCTATCATTGTGGAACAGCGCAAGAAGCAGATCGCTTGTACGGTCGCCGACATGCCCTTTGTGCCGCATAACTATTACCGCAAACCAAAATTATAGAAGTCACGAGAAGGGGATGGGACTATGAGCCGATATTATACCGATGAACATGAATGGGTCGATGTTGAAGGCGACACCGCGACCGTCGGGATTACCGATTATGCGCAAGAACAGCTGGGCGACATCGTGTTTGTCGAAACACCGGATGTTGGAGCGCTATTGGGCCAAGGCGATGATGCTGCGGTGGTGGAATCGGTCAAGGCCGCCTCTGATGTTTATGCAGCGGTCTCGGGCGAAGTGGTCGAAGTGAACGAAATGCTGGAAGATGAACCGGGATTGGTCAATTCATCGGCTGAAGAAGACGGCTGGTTTTTCCGGATCACTTTGTCCGACAAAAGCGAACTCGATGACCTGATGAATGAGAAAGCTTACAAGGCTTTTGTCGACGATCTGTAGTGCGGTTTGTCGTTCTGCTTTTTGTCTTCGTGACATTTTCTGCTTGTTCCCATTTGGACAAGGCAGACACAGTATATTCAATTGCAGAAGTCATCAAAAATCAAGAAACGCTGGCAAACAGCAGAATACAAGTTCGAGGGTGGATTACCGATTGCCAACCGCTGAGTTGCGGGTTGTTGAGCAGCAAAGAAGACGGCAAGTATATATCGATCGGCAGCAATCTCCCGTTTGACAAGCGCGTAAAGGGCCTTCGAGGCCGTCTCGTTGTCGTTGAAGGGGTATTGGACCCTCATTGCCTTCCAGTATCCGGACAGTCTGGAATTATAGTTGCCTGTACCGACCGACCCAAAACCTTGGTCGACCCCTCTTTTGTTAGAGCTATAGAATAGGAACCCGAGAATGCGTTATCTCCCGCTAACTCCCGATGATCGGCAGTCCATGCTGGCCAAAGTTGGAGCTCAATCTATCGATGACCTCTTTGTTGATGTGCCCGAAGAAGCGCGGCTGACGGGGCCGATTGACGGCCTGCCGATGCATGCTGGCGAGATGGCGGTGGAAGCGCATATGAAGGCGCTAGCGAAAAAGAACCATGCTGCGGGTGACATGCCATTTTTTCTGGGGGCAGGGGCCTATCGTCATCATGTCCCGGCATCGGTTGATCACATCATTCAGCGTGGTGAATTCCTGACCGCCTATACCCCTTATCAACCTGAAATCGCACAAGGGACGCTACAAACCCTGTTTGAGTTCCAGACTCAGGTCGCGCGGCTCTTTGGCGTCGATGTGGCTAACGCGTCCATGTATGATGGCTCGACCGCATGCTGGGAAGCGATTGTCATGGCGCGCCGGATCACCAAGCGCGGCAAGGCAATCCTCTCGTCCGGACTGCACCCGCATTATGTGTCTGTGGCGAAAACCATGGCCCGCTTCACCAAAGATGCGATTGCCTATACAGCGCCGCAACTGGATGCCGCAACCGACGGCCAAAGCCTGCTCGACCAGATTGACGATGAAACGAGCTGTGTGGTGGTGCAATATCCCGACATTTTGGGACGCATTGATGATATGTCTGCGCTGGCGAAAAAGGCGTACGACCATAAGGCGTTGTTGATTGCCGTGGTTACGGAACCAGTGGCACTCGGCGCGATCCAATCACCGGGAGAAATGGGCGCGGATATTGTGGTCGGCGAAGGCCAGTCGCTGGGCGTCGGCCTGCAATTTGGCGGGCCCTATGTCGGTCTGTTCGGTTGTAAGCAAAAATATGTCCGGCAGATGCCGGGTCGACTGTGCGGAGAGACGGTTGATGCCGAAGGCAAGCGGGGCTTTGTGCTGACGCTGTCCACACGCGAACAACATATTCGCCGGGAAAAGGCGACATCGAACATCTGCACAAACAGCGGATTATGTGCTTTGGCGTTCACTGCCCACATGACTTTGCTTGGCGAGAAAGGTTTGCGCGAATTGGCGCTGCTCAATCACAAAATGGCGGTGCAGACGGCGGATCGACTGGCGCAAATCAATGGTGTCGAGCTTTTAAACGATAGCTTTTTCAACGAGTTTACACTCATCCTTGATAGAGATGCTCGGCAGATCGTACGGCAGCTGGCAGAACAACGGATATTGGCCGGCGTCTCTCTGGGGCGGCTTTATCCCGAGGACAGCGAACTGGCCAATGGCTTGATTGTAGCCGTGACCGAAACCTCCAATGATGACGAAATCGAGGCTTTTGCCAGGGCTTTAGAAGGAGCGCTGTCATGAACATGCTCGCGGAAGGTCGCCCGACCAAACAGGAAGAAAATTTGGTCATGCCTGAACAAAACTCCGTCACCACCCATAGCGGTAACCGCGCCTTGATCGTGGACGAACCGTTGATCTTTGAGACGGGGTCCCCGGACCGCAGTGGTGTAGATCTGCCGGCTGCTCCAGATGTTGCAAGCCGCTTGGGTGGTCTCGAACGCACGGCACCTATTGGATTGCCCGGTCTGTCCGAGGGCGAAGCGGTCCGTCACTATACCCGTCTGAGTCGTCAGAACTATGCGATTGATGTCGGCTTGTTTCCGCTTGGCAGTTGTACGATGAAGCACAATCCCAGGCTCAACGAAAAAATGGCCAGGCTCAAAGGTTTTGCCGATATTCATCCGCTGCAGCCGGTGGAAACGGTTCAGGGCGCTCTGGGCGTGATCAACGAACTGGCGGTTTGGCTGATCGAGCTGACCGGCATGTACGGTGTGGCGATGAGCCCCAAGGCCGGTGCCCATGGAGAGCTGTGCGGCATTCTCTGCATAAGAGCCGCCCTAGAGGCCCGCGGTGATGCTCGGGAAGTCATTCTGGTACCGGAGAGCGCTCATGGCACCAACCCCGCTACGGCCGCTTTTGCGGGCTATAAGGTAGAAGACATTCCTGCCAATTCAGACGGCCGGGTTGATTTGGAAGCGCTCAAGGCGCGCCTTGGCCCCGATGTTGCCGGAGTGATGATTACCAACCCCAACACTTGCGGTCTTTTTGAGCCGGACATGAAGGCGATTTCCGACGCTGTCCATGAAGCCGGCGGGTTCGTTTACTGTGACGGCGCGAATTTCAATGCGATTGTCGGCAAAGTCCGTCCGGGCGACCTTGGCGTTGATGCGATGCACATCAACCTGCACAAAACCTTCTCGACACCGCACGGCGGCGGTGGCCCTGGTTCCGGACCGGTGGTGCTATCGGAAGCTCTCGCCCCATATGGACCTTTGCCGTTTACCGAACGTTTTGCTGACGGGCATTTCACTTTGGTCGAAGAGGAAACCGTGGCCGAGAGGCACCCGGACGGATTTGGACGGATGACAGCCTTTCATGGCCAGATGGGTATGTTCACACGAGCGTTGGCCTATATTTTGAGCCATGGTGCCGATGGTTTGAAGCAGGTTGCCGAAGACGCGGTGCTCAATGCCAATTATATTTTGCGCAGTCTCGAAGATGTGCTTGATGCGCCCTTCGCCCATAGCGGCCCATGCATGCATGAAGCGCTGTTCTCGGACAAAGGCTTCACCAACGATCTCTCCACTCTCGATCTTGCGAAGGGCATGATTGACGAGGGCTATCATCCAATGACCATGTATTTCCCGTTGGTTGTGCATGGCGCGATGCTGGTGGAACCAACCGAGACCGAGAGTAAGGCGGCGATTGATGATTTTATCGGCGCTTTCCGTTCGGTAGCAGAGCGGGCCAAAGCGGGCGATGAACTGCTGAAAACCGCCCCTCATTTTGCGCCGCGTCGTCGGTTGGATGAAACCCAGGCTGCGCGCAAACCGATATTGGTGTGGACGGAAGCTGAGGAATTTGCTCAAGCGGCGGAATGATCCACCGCCTGACAAATCTCTTTGCCCTGTGGACAGTTTTGGGGACAGCATGGGCATGGTTTGTGCCGGAGCATTTTCTGTGGGTCGTTGACGGCCGCTTCCGGCCGCTGGGACAACCGTTGATCAGCGTGATGCTGGGCCTGATCATGCTCGGCATGGGTCTGACCCTCTCCTTTGATGATTTCAAACGGATCGCGAGAATTCCCAAATGTGTGGGGGCAGGGGTCGCCCTGCAATTCACGGTGATGCCGTTAGCGGGAATCTCGCTTGCGATGATCTTTGGACTAGAAACCGGACTGGCAGTTGGTTTGATCCTTGTGTCCTGTTGCCCGGGAGGGACGGCTTCCAATGTTGTCGCCTATCTCGCCAATGCCAATCTGGCGCTGTCGGTGACGATGACCATGGCTTCTACCTTAATCGCAGTCATTGCGACCCCTTTGTTAACTGGCCTGCTCGCAGGAAAATATGTCGAGATTGATCAATGGAACCTGTTCATCAATATGGTTTCTATTGTGTTGCTGCCGGTTGTCGCCGGTGTCCTGCTTAACCGCTATATGCCAAAGTTGACGGAGAAGGTCGCCATTATATCGCCGCTGGCTTCGGTGGTGGTCGTGGTGCTTATTGTTGGCGCGATTATCGCCAATAGCAAAGCATTGATCGAAGCACATTTCGGAATATTGATGCTCGCGATTTTGTTTCTCCATATATTCGGCTTCGGTCTGGGCTATCTGATTACAAAGGCGCTCGGCTTTGGCGTCGAGGAACGCCGCACGATCAGCATCGAAGTCGGCATGCAGAATAGCGGCCTTGGGTCGAGCCTTGCTTCCACTCCCACTTTCGCCGCTCAATTTGCCACGCCGATGCAGGCGGCACTGGCTCCTGTGCCAAGCGCTATATCCGCTGTCTATCACGTGGTAATCGGTAGCTTTCTGGCGGCCATCTGGCGGCGCCAGGCGTTGGCTAAGGCGGATAGATTATGACCGGCGCGGAGCAACGCCATGCACCGGCCACATTGCGCAACCGTGATGCGATAGTTGCTGTCCTCGAAACAATCTTGCCGTCCAGTGGCACGGTCCTTGAAATCGCCAGCGGCACCGGTGAGCATGCGATCTACTTTGGTCGGAAGTTCCCGCAACTTATCTTCCAGCCGAGCGACCCTGATCCGGTCAACCAACAGTCCATCGCCGCTTGGACGGCGCGCGAGAATGTCGCCAACATTCTGTCACCGCTGGAGCTGGACACGATGGCCCGCCGCTGGAACATTGAACAGCCGGTAGCAATATTGTGCATAAACATGATCCATATTGCGCCGTGGGAAGCTTCCATCGGATTGTTCGAAAAGGCTGGCAAATTGCTTGCATCTGGCGCGCCGCTCTTTCTTTACGGCCCCTATTTTCGCGATGATGTGGAAACAGCGCAAGGCAATCTAGACTTCGAACGCAGTCTCAAGAGCCGCAACCTGCAATGGGGCCTCCGCGATGTTGCTGATATCGACGGGCTCGCCTCAAGCAACGGTTTCGTTCGGGAAAGCCTAACCGAGATGCCGGCAAACAATATTTCTCTTGTCTATCGTAAAAGCTGATATCCCCGCTCTTGCCATGGCTTAATCGCACGATTAACAAGGCTTAAAATAAATTGGGAGCGGGCACATGACAGAGACACGCAGATGCATGGGATCTTCGATTGCGCATTGGGCAGCGAAGACACCCGACAATATCGCGATTGATGATCCGAACGGTCTCGTCAGCTATTCCGCACTCGACGAACAAGTCACGACATATGCTCAGGCCTTTACCGGTGCTGGTTTGGCCAAAGGCGACCGTATTTGTTATCTCGGCAAGAATAGCGGCCTATATTTCACTCTTTTCGCCGCGGCCGGCCGCGCTGGTGTCGTGATCGCTCCGATCGGCTGGCGCCTTGCCGCGCCTGAAGTCGCTTATGTTCTCAAAGACACAAAGGCTCCGTTGTTTATCTGCGAACCCGCTTTTGCCGAAACCGCGCAAAATGCTGCCGCGGAAGCAGCTACGGTTGAGACCATTTTGTGCACCGAGGCAGGCACCGATCTGCAAAGCCTGACCGAGTGGGTCGCAGCGACAGCGGTTGGCGACTTGCCTGAGCCCAATCCATCAGAAGGCGTGCTGCAGCTCTATACTTCCGGCACCACCGGCAATCCCAAGGGGGCGGTGCTGACTGGCGACAATCTCTTCAAATTCCGACCGTTGGTTGAGGATAAGCCGGAACATGCCTGGATTGATCTGAAGCCAGGCGATAGCACACTGGCGGTCATGCCCTGCGCGCATATTGCGGGATCCGGCATCGGACCCATCGCCTTCTACAATGGCGCGACAATGATGGTCATTCCCGAATTTCATCCCGATCATGTGCTTGATTGTGTCGATAAAGGCCTCAACCAGTTTTTCCTCGTGCCGACCGCGCTGCAGATGCTGGTCGGTTGGCCTCGCGCCAAGGAGACGGATTTCTCTAGCGTTCGGTCCGTAACCTATGGGGCTGCGCCGATCCCTCTGGAATTGCTTCGGGAGTGCATAAGCACCATGCCGAAAGCGCTTTTCTGTCAGCAATATGGCATGACCGAAACCACAGGCACCGTCTGCATCCTGCCGCCGGAAGATCATGATCCGGCGGGCAATGAGCGGATGCGCGGCATCGGCATCCCGCTGCCCAGCGTGGAAATGAAAATTGTTGATGAAAATCATCAGGAAGTTCCGCCAAACACTATTGGAGAAATCGCAACCCGCAGCGGCCTCAATATGCTGCACTATTTCAACAATGATGTAAAAACGGCCGAAACAATAGACGCCGACGGCTGGCTCTACACCGGCGATGCCGCAGTCATGGATGAAGACGGCTATTTCTATATCAAGGACCGGGTCAAGGATATGATCATATCCGGTGGTGAGAATGTCTATCCGGCGGAAGTCGAAAATGCGATTTTCGGTCACCCGCAAGTTAATGAAGTGGCAGTCATTGGTATCCCCGATGCAAAATGGGGAGAGGCTGTGAAGGCGGTCATTTCTCCCAAGCCAGACGCTGGCGAGATTGATACCGACAGCATCATCGCCTGGGCGCGCGAACGCATTGCCGGTTTCAAAGTTCCCAAGACGGTCGACGTGATCCCCGAATTGCCGCGCAACGCCAGCGGTAAAATATTGCGGCGGGAATTGCGCGCACCTTATTGGGAGGGAAATGATCGAGGGGTCAATTGAGGTCTATTGATCAGTCTCTTCATTGTGAGATGATCTGACATTGGTTTAGGGCCGCAGCAACGAGAAGGTGATTAGTCCGATGAAGACTCAAAATGTTATTTCGTTCGACGGGCTCCGGCCTCCTTGCCCCTGGATGGATGAAAGCCATTCTCTGTGGCGGGATAGTGTTCGCAACTTTGTGGACCGGGAGATCATGCCGCACATTGAGGAATGGGAAAACGCCGGGCGTATTCCGCGCGACTTATATCCAAAGGCTGCCGAGGCGGGACTGTTGGGAATGAATTATCCCGAAGCGCTTGGCGGCATCGGGGACGAAACGGACGCCTTCCATGCGATTATCACCAGTGAGGAGTTATCGCGTGCTGGGGCTGGCGGCATCGCCGCAGCCTTGATGATCCACGGAATCGGTCTGCCGCCTGTGATGCGACTTGGGACCGAAGCGATGCAGCAGGAAATTGCGCCGCAAGTTCTGTCCGGTGCAAAGCAGATTAGTCTGGGTATCACCGAACCATCTGGCGGTTCAGACGTTGCAAAACTGAAAACCAAAGCCGTGCGCGATGGCAATGGTTGGCGGGTCAATGGATCCAAAACGTTCATCACAGGCGGGATGACGTCGCAATGGTTGACCACCGCTGTGCGCACCGGCGAAGACGGTATGGCAGGAATCTCGCTGATGCTGATCGATCTCGAAAGCGAGGGTGTCAGCCGGACCGAACTACCAAAAATGGGGTGGTGGAGTAGTGACACCGCTACAATCCATTTTGATGATGTGTTTGTCCCGGCCGACAATTTGATCGGGCAGGAAAATCACGGTTTTTACGGTATCATGGCCAATTTCAACAGCGAACGACTGGGAATGGCAGCGCAAGCAACCGCCTATGCCCGCGTGTGCGTCGAAGATGCCGCAGCCTGGGCGCAGGAGCGCGAGACGTTCGGCAAGCGCCTCGCCGATCATCAGGTGATACGGCACAAAATGGCGAGCATGGCGCAACGTGTTTGGGCGACGACCACGTTTCTCGATAATTGCGCGTGGCGTGTCGTGAATGGTGAAAGCCCGGTTGCGGAACTGGCGATGCTGAAAGTGCAGGCCACCGAGACGATGGAATATTGCGCGCGCGAAGCGATGCAAATGCTGGGAGGCGCCGGCTTTATCCGGGGTCACCGTGTCGAACGCATCTATCGGGAAGTGCGTGTGATGGCCATTGGCGGCGGTTCCGAAGAAATTATGCGGGACTTAGCCGCTCGCCAGATGGGCTTTTGACTCAATAGATCATGATGGTTGGCATATGGCCTCCGCTGCCGGGTTGGTGAACGAACACGCGAATTTACCGGCAATCGAGAACCGAGTTTTTCTCTACGTTTGTGAAGAGTTTATTTCGCCGGGAACCAACGCCCTTCGAACAATACGCCCTGTACCTTCACATCGCGAAGCTTTGCAGCGCCTACGACATAGGGGTCTTTGTCCAGTACGGTAAAATCGGCTTTCTTGCCGGTCGCGATGGAACCGACCATTGCATCCAGTCCAATCACCTGTGCGGCTTCAATCGTCACTGCTCGCAAGGCCTTGTCGAGAGACAGGCGTTCTTTTGGCGCCTTAGCATTGCCGTCGAGTGTGATGCGATTGCTTGCCACCCAGGCGAGATAGAGTGGATCAATCGGTGCCATATTGAAGTCGCTGTGCAGGCCCAGGGGCACGCCTTTGCGTTCCAGTGATCCGAGCCGGTTCATTTGGGCTGCGCGGTCGGGACCTAGGCCTGTCTTGGCGTAAGTGTCACCGAGAATGCGGATATAATTGGGTTGGGCGGAAACATAGAGACCCATTTCGCCAATCCGTCTATTTTGAGCCTCGGTGGAATAGCCGAGATGCTCCATGACGATATCCTGGCCGTTTCTGGGTGCAAGCTTTTCGGTAATGCCGAGCACCACATCGAGACCTTTGTCGCCGTTGACATGGGTGTGCAAATTCCAGCCTGCGTCCCAGAAACGCTTGGTTTGCTTCAACAATTTTTCCGGTTCGGTCAGCCATTTTCCTTCATGGCCGTCGCTGTAGCCGGGCGGGTTCATCTGCATATATTGGGCAAAAAAGGCGCCATCCGCAAACAGCTTTACCCGGTTGGAAAAGAAGAATTTCGGGCTTTCATATTTGGCTTTCATATCGGCAAGCCATGCGTTCGGATCGCCAGTCACCAATGGCGCGACCGGAATGGCAAGAATGCGAGAAGGCGTGGTCGGCTGGTCATAGAGGCTTTTGAACAGTGCCGACTCCATCTCCGGCCCACCAAAACCGCCAAAGGCGAGGTCAGCGCTGGTGGTCACGCCATTTTCCAGCATCATTTGCCGCATATCGATCAGGCCCTGTTGGATTTTCGCGGGCGAGAATAGATAGGGACGAAGTCTCTCAATGCCGCTAAACAGAGCGGTCTCATGGATAACTCCGCTGTTGAAGTCTGCATGTTTGGGGTCAATCTGCGGTTTGGTGAAAGCCTCGGTGAAAGTTTCCAAAGTGCCGATGCCGAGAAGGTCCAAAGCCTTGCTGTTGGCGATAATCTCGTGGAAACTGCGCTGCCAGATGACCACCGGCCGGTCTGGTGCGATACGGTCGAGCTCTGCGCGATCCATGTCGCCATGGAATAATTTGTGGTGACCCCAGGTGATGAACAAAGCGTCTTTGCTCTTTGCCAATTCTTCGCGCAACCGTCGCTCATATTGCGCCTTGCCACGCGCTGCCGGATAGGTCTTGCCAGGAAGCTTCCATTGCTCTGGGCTGATGAACGGCATCGGCAACATCATGATTGTCTGCATCGGGTGGACATGGGGTTCGATGAAGCCGGGCATCAGAATTTTGTCGGCAAATTGTCGATCGATGGTCGTGTCGCGGCGATCAATCCATGGAGTCAGGTCATCGAGCGACTGGGCCAAGCCAAGAATAATCCCATCCGCCGTTGCTACATATTTGGCATCCGGATAGCCCGGTTCCATGGTGATAATCTTTGCTGCTTCATAGACTGTGACCTTGGGATAGGGGAGTGTCGAAGACGCCTCTTCTGCTTGCGCGTTGGTCGCAAAAAGCAGCGTAAGTCCGATGGCCAGCATCTGGATGGTCTTCAACATATCTCTCTCCCTTAGCTCAGGGTGACTATGCGCTTCTCTCGGCCTTAGCAACCATCAGCTTGCTCGCCTTTACATGCTCGCGCCAGGCAATGAACAAGCCTGATCCGATAATGATCGGTGCGCCAAACCAGATAGATAGACCGGGATACTGACCGAAAATGAAAATGCCGAACAGGGTGGCCCAGATGAGCGCGGTATAATCCATTGGTACGATGGTCGATACCGGAGCATAGCGCAGCGACTGGGTGATGCCCAGCTGACCCAAAGCACCGAAAACACCGATGCCAAGCAAATAGCCCCAAGTTTTGGCATCATGTCCGCCGCCATAAACAAAGGCACAAACGGCCAGCGCGGGCAGGGTGTAGATGGAGAACCAGAAGATCGTCACAATGCTGGCTTCGGTGCGACCCAACATCCGAATGACCAGTGTTACGCATGCGGTCACCAGAGCCCCGATCAGAGCGATGGCCGCTCCAAAAGCCGGGATCAGGGAACCGCCTGGCTGGATAACGATCAAAACACCCACAAAGCCGAGGAGAATTGCAGACCAGCGCTGGATGCCGACTTTCTCACGCAGGATCAGGGCTGCCAGCAAAGTCGCAAAAATAGGAACGGTAAAGCTGATGGTGGTCGCGTCAGCGAGCGGCAAGAGGGTCATCGCCCAGAAATTGAGACCCATGGCGAATATGCCGAGCAGAGACCGCAAAATATGGAGCCTGTGCTTGTTCGAAACGATCGATGGCCAGCCCGCGCTGCTCCGCCATATCAGAAAGCAGATCAAAGGCATGGCGGTAAGCTGGCGGTAGAACAGGCTTTCGGTGACATGGACGCCTTGCTCGCCAGCCAATTTCACAAACACGAACATGATCGAGAGCGAAAGCATGGCAGCCAGGCGCGTAACAATACCAGCAGTCGCGCGATTTTGCCCGACTTGCGCTGCTTTTTCTCGGCTTTCTGTTTCTGGATGTTCGATAGTGATGATGTTCCTGTTCGATGTCGGAATAGGCAGCGCCGTGGGCCAGTCAATGAAATATCGCGGAATGATGCTTAGAAATGATAGCGGTTTGGCCGTTGCATGGGCATCTGCGGTAATTTATACGGCTCGGGATTATCTCGCACCAATTTGCGAGTCACAGACGAATGCCGTTTTGGCAAAATTATCAGGAACCGATACCATGCTGGATACAACAACCAACCCAAATGACCCGATTGTCGACGAAATCGCTGCATTGGTTGCTCGTTCGCGCGCGGCACAAGCGCAGATCGAAAATTACACGCAGGAACAAGTGGACGATCTGATCCGCGCTATGGTTTGGGCGGTTGCCGAGGAATCTGTAGCCGAGAAAATCGCTCAGCACACTGTCGAGGAAACGCAGCTTGGCAATTATGATGGCAAGTATCTCAAGATTTTCAAGAAAACCCGCGCGACCTTGTTTGATATTATCAATGACAAATCTGTGGGTGTTTTGGAAGAAGATCACGAACGCAATATCGTCAAAATCGCCAAACCCATGGGTGTGATCGGGGCATTGTCTCCATCAACCAATCCTGAAGCTACTCCGGTTATTAAGGCGATCTCCGCGGTTAAAGGACGCAACTCAATCATTGTTGCGCCTCATCCTCGGGCCAAGCTGACCAACAAATTGATCTGCGAGCTGATGCGCGACGCCATTGTCAAAATGGGCGCTCCGGCCGATCTAGTGCTTAGCATCGATGTGCCATCGGTTGAAAAGACCAATGAGTTGATGCGGCAATGTGACCGTGTTCTGGCCACCGGCGGCGGTGCGATGGTCACCGCGGCTTATTCCAGCGGAACGCCTGCTTTGGGCGTTGGTGTTGGCAATGCCGTTATCACTGTGGATGAAACCGCTGATCTTGATGATGCGGCAACCAAAATTCATCTGTCGAAGACGCTTGACCTTGCGGCTAGCTGTTCTTCCGACAATGCGGTCATTTTGGTGGATGCGATTTACGACGAAATGCTTGCGAAACTGGTCGCAAAAGGCGGCTATATCATGAGCGATGATGACAAGCAGAAATTTGAAGATGTTCTGTGGATCGATGGTCATATCAACGCCAAGGTCGTTGCCCAGACACCGGCATTCATCGCGGGCATCGCTGGTTTTGATATTCCGGAAGAGACCGAGTTCTTCATCATTCCGGAAACCGGTTTTGGGCCAGACCATCCTTTCTCCGGTGAGAAAATGACGGTTTCTATGGCATTATACCGGGCTCGCGACATTGATCATGCAATTGAACTGACCAACAATATCCAAGCCTATCAGGGGCAGGGGCATAGTTGCGGTATCTATTCCCAATCCGACGACAATATCATGAAGCTGGCCAATGCAACCCGCACGTCTCGTGTGATGGTGAACCAGCCACAGGCCGCATCGAACAGCGGAAACCTGTGGAATGGAATGCGCCAGACCTTCTCGCTAGGTTGCGGAAGCTGGGGCGGTAACGGCACCAACAACAATATTAGCTGGCGCGATCTGATCAACGAAACCTGGGTTTCCAAGCCGCTTGCCGTGACGAAAACATTGCCCGATGACGAAGAGCTATTTGGCGATGTGATGCGCAAGCTGGCTTAGGCGTCGGTTCCACAAGGGCCATAGAAGACTGGCCAATCGCCCGGTAAGGCTTGGGGGCGCTACAGTTCCAAATCAGGACATGCGCTTCAAAACGCTAGATATTCTGGCGCGAGCGGGGGACATGCAGGTCATGGTTCTTCGCTTAACTTTGATCCCGAGGCTGTGTTGCTAGCGCTGTCACCAAGGGTGCTTCTGCCATCGATCCTGTTGGCGATTTGTCTGTTCACCTTCTGGCGACCGGACCATATTGCGCGCCAAACGGCGGTAGAAGCTGTGGATGTTGCGGTTTCCGACAAGCGCATAGCCTTCAGCATTGATGATGCTCCAAGAGGTGTCGGCGCTTACCTGGAAGCCGGCGAAAGACCCAAGCTCTTAATGGAAGCCATGAAAACGGCCGGCATCGAGCAGGCGGTGTTTTTTGTGAATCCGGGCCGGGTAACGGACAATGACGGTGATGAAGCCACTATATTGGCTTATGCGGAGGCCGGGCACCTGCTCGCCAATCACACAGCAGATCATAACAGACTGTCCGACGTGTCGGTCGCGACTTATCTTGCCGATATCGACGAGGCGGAGAAATGGTTGAAGGGCAAGCCCAATTATCGCCCGTGGTTTCGATTCCCTTATCTCGACGA
The DNA here is from genome assembly GCF_039982395.1 of Parasphingorhabdus sp. Taxonomy (GTDB): domain Bacteria; phylum Pseudomonadota; class Alphaproteobacteria; order Sphingomonadales; family Sphingomonadaceae; genus Parasphingorhabdus. The sequence continues at coordinate 330,092 of NZ_JBDWYO010000003.1, read as the reverse complement.
AGGGGGCAAGAACAAAGCCAAACGGGATGCAATCCGCAAGGGGCTGAAAAAGCGCGGGCTGATGAACGGCTATGTCACAGTCGATGCATCGGACTGGCATCTGGAGGATCTGGCGTTAAAGGCAAGCAAGGCCGGTCAGCTGATGGACTGGAATGCGATGGGCGAACTATTTGTCGAATCCTATGTGCAATCAGCGGAATTTTCAGATGATCTCGCGCGACGCACTTTGGATCGCGCGCCTGTGCAGATGGTTTTGTTGCACGAGACCGACCTCGCGGCCATGTTCATCGATGATCTAGCCGCAGCGCTGAAAAAGAAAGGCTGGACCATCGTGTCCGCTGACGAAGCCTATCGGGATCCGATTGCCCATATGGAGCCTGATACCGATTTTGCGGACGGGACCCGCACGCAAATGCTGGCCGCAGAACGCAATGTTGGCAATCGCTGGTATCAACGCAATGATCAAAAAGTAGCAAAAAAGCTATTTGCCGAGAGGGTATTGCGCGAGTAAGTCTCGAAGCATGAAAAGCAAGCTTCTCCCGCTCACCATTGCCACAATCTCGTTGATCACTGGTTCGCCCGCCGCCTTTGCACAATCAGCGGAGGTTATGGCCCAAGAGGTTCTGGATTCACATCCGATAATTGATGGACATAATGACGTCCCGGAGCAGATTAGAGGGCGATTTGATGCCGATTTTTCGCAATTTGATTTTCGGGATACGCTAGATACTCTCGGAACTGCCGAAAAACCGATGCACACCGATATAGCGCGATTGCGTAAAGGCGGGATAGGCGGGCAATTTTGGTCCGTATGGATTGATCCCGAATTGCCACGCGCGGAGGCTGTCGAACGAGTCATTCAGCAGATTGATGTTGTCCACCGCTTGGTCAATCAATATCGCGATCTGGAAATCGCGCTCACAGCAGATGACATCGAACGCGCGGCCAAGTCGGGACGCATTGCATCGTTAATCGGGATGGAAGGCGGACATTCTATCGGCAATTCATTGGCTGTGCTGCGCCAAACTTACGCGCTGGGTGCTCGCTATATGACGCTGACTCACTGGAAGACACTAGACTGGGCCGATGCCGCTACCGACGCACCGAAAAGCGATGGCCTGTCAGAATTTGGTGTCCGGGTGGTGCATGAAATGAACGCAATGGGGATGATGGTGGATATCAGCCATGTGTCGCCAGCAACGATGCATGATACTTTGGATGTTGCCAGAGCGCCGGTGATTTTCAGTCACAGCTCGGCCAGCGGTGTAGCCGAACATCCGCGCAACGTTCCCGATTCCGTTTTGAAACGGCTTCCGGACAATGGTGGTGTTGTGATGGTCACCTTCGTGCCATCCTATCTCAAAGCGGAACGGCGCGATTGGGAAGCGGCAGAAAAAGCGGAAGATGCGCGGGCCAAGTCGTTGTTTCCCGGCGAAGAAAAGCGCCGTGATGCGCATATGGCAAATTGGCGGCAATCCAATCCGATGCCAGCCGTCACCGCGTCCGACGTTGCGGATCATATCGATCATGTTCGCAACATTGCCGGGATCGACAATATTGGCATTGGTGGCGACTATGATGGCATAAAATTTTTACCCGACGATATGAAGGACGTTGCGACCTATCCTGTGCTGTTCACCGAATTGGCTCGACGCGGGTATAGCAAGGATGATCTCGCCAAAATTTCCCGTGGCAATATATTGCGAGTGATGCGCGCTGCCGAGCGGGTTGCCGGCCATCATAAAATGGATGTGAAGTAGATGATATGACCCAATTTTCCCTGACCGAAGACCAATTGGCCATTCAGGAAATGGCCCAGAAATTTACCGCAGATGCGATTACGCCGCATGCGTCCGAGTGGGACGAAAACCATATCTTTCCGCGTGACACGATCAAGCAAGCGGCTGAGCTTGGCTTTGGTGGCATCTATGTGTCGGAAGAATCCGGTGGCATCGGTCTCGGGCGGCTTGAATCGGCGATCATTATGGAAGCGATGGCCTATGGCTGCCCCTCTACCAGCGCCTTTATTTCGATCCACAATATGGCCGCATGGATGATTGATACATTCGGGGCGCAGGCGGTGAAGGACAAATATCTTCCCGCTCTCGTTCCGATGGATAAGATTGCCAGCTATTGCCTGACTGAAGCCGGCGCAGGGTCAGACGCCGCATCGCTGAAGACCAAGGCTGTTCGGGATGGTGATCATTATGTGGTCAACGGTTCCAAACAATTTATCTCTGGCGGCGGCGAGAATGAAATCTACGTGACCATGACCCGCACGTCGGATGATGGTGCGAAAGGCGTCACTTGCCTGGTAATCGAGAGAGATATGAAAGGCGTCGGTTTCGGCGCGCAAGAAAAGAAGCTGGGCTGGCATTCACAGCCCACTGCACAGGTGAATTTCGACAATGTACGGGTACCGGTCGAGAATCGTGTCGGCGATGAAGGCGAGGGCTTTCGTATCGCCATGGCGGGCCTTGATGGCGGACGGCTCAACATCGGTGCCTGCTCGCTGGGCGGTGCGCAGCGCTGTCTCGACGAAGCGGTGAACTATACGAAAGAGCGCAAGCAGTTCGGCAAGGCGATCAGCGATTTTCAGAACACTCAGTTCATGCTCGCGGATATGGCAACCGATCTGGAAGCGTCACGGGCGCTGCTATATCTGGCCGCCGCGAAAGTCACGGAAGGCGCGCCTGACAAAACGAAATTCGCTGCCATGGCCAAGCGACTGGCGACCGACAATGGTTCGAAAATTGTCAACGATGCGCTGCAACTGTTTGGCGGCTATGGCTATTTACAAGACTATCCCATCGAGCGTTTCTGGCGCGATCTGCGGGTGCATTCCATTTTGGAAGGCACCAATCAAGTCATGCGTATGATCGTTTCGCGCGAAATGCTGCGACAATAAGGTATATTATGACAGACGATATCATCATTAAAAAATCGGACCGCATAGGCCATATCAGCTTGAATCGCCCCAAGGTGATCCATTCGCTTAATCTCGACATGTGTCTGGCGATGACCGAAGCATTGCTTGCCTGGCGCGACGATGATGCTGTGGAGGCGGTCATTCTCGACCATAGTGAAGGTAGGGGCTTCTGCGCGGGTGGCGATATTGCCATGCTGCGGGAATCCGGACTCACAGATGGGAAAGAAGGCCGTGATTTTTTCTACAAGGAATATCAACTCAACCATCTGATGTTTGAATATGCAAAGCCGATTGTCGCTTTCATGGATGGAATCACGATGGGCGGCGGCGTCGGCATCTCGCAGCCAGCGAAATATAAGGTCGCGACCGAGAACACCCGCTTTGCTATGCCGGAAACGGGGATTGGCCTGTTCCCGGACGTTGGTGGCGGTTGGTATCTCTCGCGTTTGACCGGGCGACTGGGACAGTTTCTGGCGCTAACCGGTGCACGCCTCAATGGGGCCGAGTGCAAGGAAGTGGGGATTGCTACCCACTATCTGGAATCGGAAGCTTTGGAAGAAGCGAAGCAGCGTATCTCGGAAAACCCCGACCGGATCGAAGGCATATTAGGGCAGTTGTCCGGCAAGGTTCCGGAAGCGCGGATCACCAACAATCTCGACAAGATCGACAAGTTTTTTGCCTCCGATCGATTCGAAGACATATTGGCGGCGCTGGAAGCCGATGACAGCGATTGGGCTGCTAAAGAGCGCGATACGCTCGGCACCAAAAGCCCGCAGACCTGCAAGGTTGCTTTGCGCCAATTGAAAGAAGGCGCGGCAATGGAGAGCTTTGCCGATGAAATGCGCAACGAATATCGCATTGGTCATCATGTGCTGGTGATGCACGATTTCCTTGAAGGTGTGCGGGCCTTGATTGTCGACAAAGACAATGATCCGAAATGGAATCCGCCGACTCCGGAAGACGTCAGCGCCGAATGGATCGACAATATTTTTGCGCCGTTATCGGCAGATGAAGAATGGAAACCACTATGACTTACGAAACAATCCTCTCCGAAAAACGGGGCGCTGTAACCCTGATCACGATCAACCGGCCTAAGTCGCTCAATGCGCTGAACAGCCAGGTGCTGGATGAACTGATCGAAGCCTTTGCCGCGTTCCAGGCAGATGAAACACAAAATTGTGCAGTGCTAACCGGCTCTGGTGACAAGGCTTTTGCCGCCGGTGCCGATATCAAGGAAATGTACGAGAAGTCGGCTGCCGATTTCTATCTTGAAGATTTCTTTGCAAAGTGGACGAGCCATATCGTCAAGGCCACGCGCAAGCCCTGGATCGCAGCCGTGAACGGCTTCGCATTGGGCGGTGGCTGTGAGCTTGCGATGATGGCCGATATCATCATTGTCAGCGACAAAGCAAAATTCGGTCAGCCGGAGATCAAGCTTGGTGTCGCGCCGGGTATGGGGGGGTCGCAGCGTCTGACCCGCGCTGTTGGCAAATCCAAATCGATGGATATGTGCCTGACTGGCCGGATGATGGATGCCGAGGAAGCAGAGCGTTCTGGGCTAGTTGCTCGCGTGGTGCCGCATGACGAATTGCTCGACGAGGCGCTTAAATCCGCTGAGACCATTGCATCGATGCCGCCAATGGCCATTCAGGTGAACAAAGAGATGGTCAATTCGGCGTTCGAGAATAATCTTGAACAAGGCCTGGTGCACGAACGGCGTCTGTTCCAGATCCTGACCGCAACAGAAGACAAGAAAGAAGGCATGGCAGCGTTTATCGAAAAGCGCGAAGGCCAATGGAAAGGACGCTAGAATGAAAATCGGATTTATCGGCCTCGGCAATATGGGCGGCGGCATGGCTGCCAATCTCGCAAAAGCGGGCCACCAGGTCTTTGCCTTTGACCTGTCTGGTGAAGCACTGGCGCGCGCTGGCGAAGCCGGCTGTCATCCGGTCAGCGATGCAGCTGAAGCTGTCAACAATATGGACGTTGTCGTCACGATGCTTCCTGCGGGGACCCACGTCCGCAAGGTCTATGAATATGAAGTCATCATCAACGCCAACCCTGGCACTTTGGTGATTGATTGCTCCACCATCGATGTCGATAGCGCCCGTGATGTTGCCACTATGGCGGACGCGAAAGGCCTCGTTCCAGTCGACGCACCGGTCTCCGGTGGTATCGCTGCGGCAAACGGCGGCACGCTGACCTTCATGGTCGGTGGCAGCGACGAAGGCTTTAAACGGGCTGAAGCGATCCTATCCGACATGGGCAAGGCGGTGATCCACGCCGGTGGTAACGGGGCAGGGCAGGCTGCGAAGATCTGCAACAATATGCTGCTCGGCGCATCCATGATCGCGACTTGCGAGACATTTAAAATGGCTGAGAAGCTAGGCCTCGATTTGCAGAATTTCTATGACATTTCGTCCAAGGCATCCGGTCAAAATTGGTCCATGACCAGCTATTGCCCTGTGCCCGGTGTGGGTCCGCAAAGCCCAGCGGACAATGGCTATGAAGGTGGTTTTGCCGCAGCGTTGATGCTCAAGGATCTGCGACTGGCGATGGAAGCTGCGAAAAGCGCTGGAGCGGAAGTGCCGATGGGTACGCAGGCGGCGAAGCTCTATGAGCAATTTGCTGAAGCGCAAGAGCAGGGCGGCAAGGATTTCTCCGGCATCATCAATATGCTCGATAAAGGCTAAGCGCTGATGCCGCCGCTGTGGATGGTGCTTTGCGGTCTGTCCGGTACAATTGCCGTGATTTCAGAGATCGGCAACAGACGCCGCAACAACCGCCGTGATATCGAGAATGTTGGTTTCATGCCGTGGTCAACAATCACCGCTTTGGCGTTGCTGACGTTTGGCATCTCTATTGCATTTGGTTTGGGGTTGCTCTCGACAAATTAGCCAATGCAGGCTTCGAGCAGGGGCTGATCAAAGCCATATTGGCGCGCTTTATCGAGCGTATACGGACGCAATCCAGCGGATTGATATTCCCCGATGATCTTGCCATCGGCATCCTCGTCCAGATATTGATATTTGAACAATTCCTGGGTCACGATCACATCGCCTTCCATCCCGATCACTTCGGTGATGTTGGTCGTACGACGCGAACCGTCACGCAGACGTTTCACCTGAACGATCAAATCGACTGATTCAGCGATCTGACGGGATATGGCTTCTTTCGGGATCTTGATGTCGCCCATCAAAATCATATTTTCCATACGGCCGAGACACTCACGTGGAGAGTTGGCGTGAAGCGTACACATGGAGCCATCATGACCGGTGTTCATAGCGGCGAGAAGGTCGAAACATTCCGCTCCACGAATCTCACCGAGGATGATCCGGTCTGGACGCATACGCAGGGCGTTTTTCACAAGATCGCCAATCGTGATCGCGCCTTCGCCTTCCAGATTAGGTGGCCGGGTTTCCAGCGGCAGCCAGTGCGGTTGTTGCAGACGGAGCTCGGCGGCATCCTCAATAGTCAGCACGCGCTCACCGGGATCAATCATCTTTGACATGGCGTTCAGCATGGTTGTTTTACCAGAACCCGTACCGCCCGAGATAACTACATTGAAGCGGCAGGCACCGGCAATCTTGAGTGCCGTACACATTTCATCGGACATCGATCCGAAGCCCTTCATCATGTCGAGCGTGATTGGCTTTTCGGAAAACTTACGAATTGAGATGGCCGTGCCTTTGAGGCTCAGCGGCGGAACGATGACGTTCACACGCGAACCATCTTTTAAGCGCGCATCAGCAAGAGGCGTGGTTTGGTCGACCCGTCGACCAACCTGGTTCACGATCCGTTGGGCGATCTGGAACAGATGTTCTTCATCGCGAAACTGGATCGGTGCGATTTCAAGCTTACCCTTGATCTCGATATAGGTCTGTTCGGGGCCGTTGACCATGATATCCGAAATATCCGGATTGCCGAGCAGCTCTTCGAGAGGGCCAAAGCCAAGCAGTTCGTCGACCAGAACTTTTTCAAGCGCAAATTGCTCACGCCGGTTGAGCGTTAGCTTCAACTCGGTCAGCACTTCCATGATGATCGGACGGAATTCTTCGGTCAGTTCTTCTTTGTTGAGGGTTGCCGCAGCTTCCGGATCAACGCGCTCGAGCAGACGAGGGAGAACCTGTTCCTTGATTTTGTGGACGGAAGCGCCAAAGCCTTCTTCCTTGTCTGTGGCTTCCGCCATTGGCTGCGAACGCTCGGAAAGCCGCGTCATCGCGTCACTTTGTTCTGGAGCGGCTGGAGCTTCGACTTCGTCTGCGCCTGGAAGCGGAATGGATTCTATGGGAGGAAACTGATTGCCACCCAGTTTGTCTTCTGGATTTTCGGAATCGGCCATTTTCTTGCCGCCGCCGCCCATCGGCTTTGCCACACCAAAGGATGGCTTTCCGCCGCCCAGTCCATTTTTCTTACCAAATGCGCTCATGCTATTCTGTCCGATATGTCTGTAGTCATTCGATCAATGCCCTCTTTCCCCGAAAATGGTTAACAAACCGGTAAGCTGGTCAGATTGAATAGGGTTGTCTGCGAATTTTCATTTGGGACTTGTTTGGTACAATATAGCGGCTAAGCCCTGAAAATGACTAAAGAAGCCAATTTTTGACCGAGAAGCATCAACAGGAACGGATGGCGGCTGCGGGTGGAATTACGCTGGCGTTGCTTGCCTTTGCCGGTTTTCCGCTGGGCGATGCTGTGATCAAGTCGATGGCTGGGGATTGGCCAGCCCAGGCCGTTGCCGCTTTGCGCTTCTCAATCGGGGCGCTAGCCTTGGGCATCATTTTGCTCTTCAGGGAAGGACGACAAGGCTTTAGCGTAAACCGGCCGTGGTTGCATATGGCTCGCGGATTTTCGATCTTCGTCGGAACGATCACGTTTTTCTCCGCCATTTACATCATGCCGCTCGCGGACGCCGTCGCAATATCCTTTGTCAATCCGATATTGACCGCGCTATTCTCTGGTTGGTTTTTGAAAGAGAAGATGCAGCCGCGAACATGGATTGCCACGATCGTTGCCTTTTGCGGGGTATTGATCATGCTGCGGCCCAATGTTGCGGCGTTTGGCTGGGTCGCGATCCTGCCGCTCATTTCCGCCATTGCGATGGCTGCGATGCTCATCCTTAACCGGATGGTATCAAGCCAACGCTCGGTTTTTGCCGCGCAATTTTACAGCGCTTTCTGGGCGGCCACATTTCTTGTCATCGCGACGGTGATAGGACATTGGCTGGTTCCGGTCATGGCCGTTCCCAGCGTACCTGACTGGGATGTTATCCTGCGCTGTGCATTGGTAGCTTTGACCGCCACGGGCTGCCATTTTCTGCTGTTCATGGCTACGATGCGGACGACTGCGGCGGCCATTGCGCCGATTGTCTATATCCAGCTGCTTGTTGCAACAGCCATCAGTGTATTTGTCTTCGGCGATCCGATCGATCGGACCTCGATGATGGGGGGATTGCTGATCATTTTCAGCGGGTTGCTTCTATGGCGCAGTGAACGAAAAGCCGCTCCGGTAACTGCAGCCTAAGGGATCGACCGAATGGTCCTTAGCCGACGGCCTCGGCCAGCACCGTCAGGCCCTTTTCGTTCACCTGGGCAAAGCCACCCTGAACAGAAATCGTTTCCGGCTCGCCGCCTTCGGTTGCGTAGATGACCAAATCGGCATCCCGGATCGTCGACATCACACCAGCATGGTTGGCAAGTACACCAAAGTCGCCTTCTGTGCCGGGAACCACCACCATGAAAACATCATCCGACCGGACGAGTTTTTCAGGGGTTACGAGTTCAAAATGTAGATTTGCCATCGTGATTAGTCCTGTATCGCCGCGTCAAACATTGATGCGGCTTTTTCAAATTTGTCCCGGCAGCCGGTGTTGCAAAATCCAACAACCGCACCTTGGTAAAGGGTCAAAGAGTCTGCCGAAACCGGATCACCCGACCACGGGCAGACTTCATTGACGCAATCTTCAAGGCGCAGTGCAGCCATATTTAGGCTGCTTCAGCCGCCATTTCTTTGCCTTTTTCAATCGCTTCTTCAATGCCGCCAACCATGTAGAAGGCATTTTCAGGAAGGTGATCATATTCGCCATCGACAACAGCCTTGAACGATTTGATCGTGTCTTCGAGATCAACAAATTTACCTTTGATGCCGGTGAAGACTTCAGCAACGTGGAAGGGCTGTGACAGGAATTTCTGAATTTTCCGCGCACGTTGAACGACCAGCTTATCTTCTTCAGAAAGCTCGTCCATGCCGAGAATGGCGATGATGTCCTGCAAAGACTTATATTTTTGCAGGGTTTCTTGAACAGCACGGGCCGTATCATAATGTTCCTGGCCAACGACACGTGGCTCAAGAACACGAGATGTGGAATCGAGCGGATCAACAGCAGGGTAGATGCCCAGCTCTGAAATCGCACGGTTCAAAACGGTCGTAGCATCCAAGTGGGCAAAGCTGGTTGCCGGTGCAGGGTCGGTCAAGTCATCGGCAGGAACGTAAATGGCCTGCACCGATGTAATCGAACCCTTGTTGGTCGAAGTAATACGCTCTTGCAGCGCACCCATGTCCGTTGACAGGGTAGGCTGATAGCCCACAGCCGAAGGAATACGGCCTAGAAGTGCGGACACTTCCGAACCAGCCTGGGTGAAGCGGAAGATGTTGTCGATAAAGAACAACACGTCCTGACCTTCTTCATCACGGAAATATTCCGCCTGAGTCAGACCGGACAAAGCAACACGAGCACGCGCGCCAGGAGGTTCGTTCATCTGACCGAAGACCAGAGCCACTTTGGAACCTTCCGACTTCGGATTGCCGTCGGCATCCTTGGCGATAACGCCTGCGTCGAGAAATTCGTGATAGAGATCGTTACCTTCACGGGTACGCTCACCAACACCGGCGAAAACGGATGTTCCGCCATGGCCTTTTGCGATGTTGTTGATCAGTTCCTGAATAAGAACGGTTTTGCCCACGCCGGCGCCGCCGAACAGACCAATTTTACCGCCTTTTGCATAAGGTGCGAGCAGATCGACAACCTTAATACCGGTTACCAGAATTTCATTCTCGGTTGACTGGTCTACAAAAGGAGGGGCTTCCGCGTGAATAGGAGACGTGGTTTTGTTGCCGATCGGGCCGCGTTCGTCGATTGGCTCACCAATCACGTTCATGATGCGTCCCAGCGTTTCAGGGCCAACAGGCATCTGGATCTGGGAACCGGTCGCCGTCACTTCCTGACCGCGGGTCAGACCTTCGGTCGCATCCATTGCGATGGTACGAACCGTGTTTTCGCCGAGATGCTGTGCAACCTCGAGTACAAGCCGGTTACCGTTATTATCGGTTTCCAGAGCCGAGAGAATTGCCGGGATTTCCGTGTCAAAGGATACATCGACGACAGCGCCGATAACCTGTGAAATGCGGCCTGTATTTTTGGTCTTTGCCATTTGTCTTACTTCCTTGCTCAAATCTTTAATTTTCAACTTCAGGATATACTTCCCACCATTCGCCAGAACGATTTTCTACAACCAAATTCAACCTATTGCTCCGTTTAGAAGAGGCGCTTCGCCATCCTACTCTACAATAAAAATGGTTTGGTTCTTTCCTTCGCTTACAAGAATGAAACGTGACTTTTTCGATATAGTTGAAAACAGGGAGTGTTTCAGTTTCGATCATCCACTGATAATCGGCATCCTGACCCTGCTTAATCACTTTTTTCAATTCTTTTGCAGTTGGTGGTTTAATCCTTTCGTTCGTTAATACGCATCCACTCATCACAAATAATCCGACAAATAGCAGCGCGGGTCTCAATGTTATAGCGCTTCAGCGCCAGCAATAATTTCAATCAATTCGGTGGTAATCGCGGCCTGACGGCTGCGGTTGTAAATGATGGTGAGGTTGTCGATCAGATCTCCGGCATTGCGGGTCGCATTGTCCATTGCGGTCATCGACGCGCCTTGTTCCGACGCCATATTTTCTAGCAATGCGCCGAAAACCTGCGTGGTTAGGTTACGTGGCAACAGTTCGGCGAGAATTTCTTCCTCATCCGGTTCATAATCCACAGCCCCTTCAGACTCGGCAACAGCGCCTTCTGCAACCGCAATCGGAATGATTTGCTGAACCGTCGGTTCTTGAACCAGTGCCGATTTGAATTTGCCGAAGAAAAGATGGGCAACATCAAATTTGCCTTCTTCGACCAGCGTGGTCAGCTCGGCAGCAATGGCTTTGGCTTCCTCAAATCCGGGTGTTTTGGCATTCGACGTATCGAAATGCTTCAAAATCTGACCGGGATAGAGGCGCTTGATGATCGGGATGCCTTTGCGTCCGACCATGTAGAACAGCACCTTGTGACCGTCGCTGGTCAGTTGCTCTGCTTTGACGCGGGCTTCCTTGACGATGTTGGCATTGAACGCGCCGCAAAGACCGCGGTCCGATGTGGCCACAACCAAGAGGTGCGTCTCATTCTTACCCGTGCCGGCCAAGAGCTTTGACGAATTCTCGTCAATCGCAACCTTGGAAGCGAGGCTTGCCATCACTTTTTCCATCTGCTCTGCATATGGACGTGCAGCTTCAGCTGCCATTTGCGCCCGGCGCAATTTGGCAGCGGCGACCATTTGCTTGGCCTTGGTGATCTTCTGGGTCGATTTTACCGACCCGATCCGATCTTTCAGTTCCTTAAGATTAGCCATATTCTCTCTTTCCCGTAGGGTTAGTCAGGCTTAGCTAAAGGTTTTGCCGAAAGCAGCGAGTGCAGCTTCGAGCGATGCTTTTGTGTCATCTGCCAAGTCACCGCTTTCACGGATCGTTTTCAGAACATCAGCATGTTCGCTGCGCATATGCGCCAGCATGGCTTCCTCATAACGAACAACGTCAGTCACGCCGACGCTGTCGAGGTGGCCGTTGGTGCCTGCGTAGATGGAAGCCGTCTGCTCTTCAAATGGAAGAGGCGAGAATTGTGCCTGTTTCAGAAGCTGGGTCAAACGCTCACCACGAGACAGCAATTGCTGTGTCGAAGCGTCAAGATCAGAACCAAATTGCGCAAACGCCGCCATTTCACGATATTGGGCAAGATCCAGCTTAATCGAACCGGACACTTTCTTCATAGCTTTGGTCTGAGCCGCGGAACCCACACGAGAAACCGACAGACCCACGTTAATAGCAGGACGGATGCCTTGGTTGAACAGATCGGTTTCGAGGAAGATCTGACCATCGGTAATCGAAATCACATTGGTTGGAATATACGCCGAAACGTCACCAGCCTGAGTTTCAATGATTGGCAATGCGGTCAAAGAACCGGATCCATTGTCTTCGTTCATTTTCGCGGCACGTTCGAGCAAACGACTATGCAGATAGAAAACGTCGCCAGGATAAGCTTCACGTCCTGGAGGACGACGAAGAAGCAAGGACATCTGGCGATACGCCACGGCCTGCTTGGAGAGATCATCATAAACGATACAAGCATGCTTGCCGTTGTCGCGGAAATACTCGCCCATCGTGACACCAGTATAAGGTGCAAGATATTGAAGGGGTGCAGGCTCGGAAGCGGTCGCAGCCACAACAATGGTATATTCCATCGCGCCATTTTCTTCGAGGCTCTTCACGATTTGAGCAACAGTCGAACGCTTCTGACCGATAGCAACATAGATGCAGTAAAGTTTCTTGCCTTCGTCATCGCCAGCATTGACTGTCTTCTGGTTGATGAACGTATCAATTGCCACGGCGGTTTTACCGGTTTGACGATCGCCAATGATAAGCTCACGTTGGCCACGGCCAACAGGAACAAGCGCATCAAGTGCTTTCAGACCAGTCTGGACAGGCTCGTGCACAGATTTCCGAGGGATAATGCCCGGCGCCTTGACTTCAACACGGCTACGTTTCTTGGTTTTGATCGGGCCTTTGCCATCAATCGGATTGCCAAGACCATCAACAACGCGGCCAAGCAATTCCGGTCCGATGGGAACGTCCACAATCGTGCCGGTCCGCTTAACAACATCGCCTTCTTTAATTTCAGCGTCAGAGCCGAAGATCACGACGCCGACATTGTCAGCTTCAAGGTTCAGGGCCATGCCCTGAATGCCGTTGGAGAATTCAACCATCTCACCAGCTTGTACCTGGTCGAGACCGTGGATACGGGCAATACCGTCACCGACGGCAAGCACGGTTCCGACTTCGGAAACCTGAGCTTCGTTGCCAAAATTGGCGATCTGGTCTTTGATGACCTTTGAAATTTCTGCGGCGCGAATATCCATGTGTATCTTCCTTTAGCCCTTCATGGCCTGCGATAGGGTGTTCAAACGGGTTTTAATCGAGCTGTCGATCATCTGGCTGCCGATTTTCACGACCAGCCCGCCCAATAAAGACGAATCAACGGCGGTGGAAACGCTAACATCGCTTCCCACACGTTTTTTAAGCTGCGCTTTCAGCGCAGTAATCTGCTTCTTGTCCAACGGATGAGCCGAGGTGACTTCCGCGGTGATTTCTCCACGATGACCGGAAGCCAAAGTCGTGAAGGCGCGAATGACCGCCGGGATCTGGTCAAGACGACGGTTCGCAGCGAGCACGCCGAGAACATTCGTCGTCAAGCTATCCAACTTCATTGCCTTGGCTGTCGCTGCAACGGCTTTGCCGGCATCGATACGGGACAGAACCGGGCTGCTGGTAAGCGCCCTGAGGTCTTCCGATTCGGCCATTGCCCCGCTGAGCGTGTCGAGGCTGGTTTGAACCGCTTCGATGCTCTTATTTTCTTCTGCAAGAGTGAATAGGGCAGTGGCGTAACGCCCTGCTAAACTCGCTCTGATGCCGCTGGAATGATCCACGCGTTTGCTTCTCCCTGACCGAAATTCTGGTCTGAAAACCGTTTAAGAAATGGTCCGCTTTATGGCCGAAAATCCTGCGATTCCGCCCACGGATGCGCGGCGTCTAGCAACCATTTTACTGCGATGCAAGATGGCTTGAGGAATCATTTGCAAATGTTGCCAAAGCGGCAGAATTCAGGTCGTTTTAATTCATGGGCTCACAAAATTTGCTTTGATCGCAAGATACCGGAAGCGGTCCTGTGCGGATGCGTGCAAATGGGCTACATCAGTAAGCGCGAATCCCGAGGCAAAGATGGTCGACGACAAAATAGCATGGCAAGCGATGGAGAACCGTGATCGTTCGTTCGATGGCAAGTTCGTCACCGGCGTTCTGAGCACGGGGATATATTGCCGCCCTTCCTGTGCGGCGCGCCACCCCAAGAGAGAAAATGTAAGGTTCTTTGCCAAGCCGGAGCAGGCTGAGGCAGCGGGGCTCCGCGCCTGCTTGCGTTGTCTCCCCAATGATGTGGCGCGCGACGAGGGCGCGGTGAAGTTGGTGATTGATGCTATTCGCATGGCTGAGACAGCGCCGAAGCTGAACGAGTTGGCCGAACTGACCGGCTATTCGCCCACCCATTTGCAACGGATTTTTAAACGCGACACTGGATTGTCACCCGCTGGCTACGCGCGCGCGTTGCGCTCTGAACGGGTCGAAGATGCGCTCGCCGGCGGGGCATCGGTGACCGAAGCTATTTACGATGCTGGCTATGGGTCGGCTTCGCAATTTTATGAGGAACGCAAAATGGGCCAGAGAACAGGCATGAATCCAAATATTTGGAGTAACGGCGGCGAAGGGGTCACGGTGCACTGGGCCACCGTCGAAACTTATCTCGGCACTATGTTGGTTGCGGCAACCGAAAAGGGGGTCTGCTGCCTTTCCTTCAACGAAGGCGAGACAGAATTGCGCCACCGCTTTCCGAAGGCGGATTTGCAAATTGGCGGCAGGGAATTTGAGAAACTTCTGGGTGATGTGGTGGCCCAGGTCGAGGCGCCGGGTCGTTCTCATAACATTCCACTGGATGTGCAGGGTACAGCCTTTCAGGAAGCTGTATGGCGGGAGTTGCGGAAAATTCCAGAGGGCGAAACACGCAGCTATGCGGATGTCGCCGCTGCCATCGGCAAGCCGAAAGCGGTGCGCGCAGTTGGCAGCGCCAATGGCGCGAACAATGTGGCCGTCCTGATCCCTTGCCACCGGGTGGTGCGCAGCGACGGGACCATGGGCGGCTATGCTTATGGGTTGGAAATCAAGCAATTGCTGTTGGAAAAGGAAATAAAATGAACGAGAAAGTACAAAGCTTTGGTGATCTTCACATTCCCGGCAATCCCCTCATCCTGGTCAATATCTGGGACGCGGGCAGCGCAAAAGCGGTTGCAGCAGCCGGCGCAAAAGCATTGGCTACCGGAAGCTATGGGGTTGCCGGCGCGCAAGGCATCGCCGACGGCGAGGCTTTTCCTCTTGATGATGCGATGATCAATCTAGAGCATATCGCGGCTGTGACCGATCTACCGATCAGCATCGATCTCGAGGCCGGCTATGGTGATGATTCAGGCCGAGTGCGGCAATCCGCGCAACGTGCCTATGATGCCGGTGCCAGCGGCATCAATATGGAAGATCGGATGCCGGGCGAAGACCCGTTGCTCGCGCCAGAGGTTTTTGCAGAACGATTGGCTGCCGCAGCCTCTTCGGGGCTTTGGGTGAACGCTCGCTGCGATGTGTTCCGCGGTCAATCGGCGGAAGAAAATGGAGAAGCCTTGGTCGCGCAGGTGCTCGAGAGGGCGAACATATATGCCGATGCCGGGGCAGGGAGCTTGTTCGTACCGTTTCTAAGCGATGCAGTCTGCATCGGCACCATCTGTGAAGCCTCCCCGTTGCCGGTGAATATATTGCGCGCTCCTGACGGGCCCGATCACAAGGCATTGGCTGGCCTTGGTGTCGCCCGGATCAGCCATGGCCATCAATCTTGGGCTGCGGCGATGGATTGGTTGACCGGTCAAGCGCAAAGAGTGTTTGAAGGCGGCGAGCCCGACTATTGAGCGGAGAGCTTGCACTCATAAACCAGTCGCTCATTTGCCTGGTTTGGCAATTCTGCTCTGATCGCCTTCACCATATCCTCGATATCGGCGAGTGACTTGCTGTCGCTGGTGCAAGCCTTGTTGCCATATTTTGAGCGGATGGCGCGGGCTTTGGTCATGGCGTCGAGGCCAACCAGATAGCGCTCTTCGGTAAATTCGCCGCGATCCGTCTGGAAACTGCTGATGGTGACGGTCTGTTCTTGGTTGGGCACGAATATCCGCGACCATTTGGCACCGTCGCGGCCATATTGGGTGCGGCCGTTGACGCAGCCACCCTCTGCCCATTCCAGCGGCAGTTCATTCTGTTGTGATACCGTGATCCGGCTGCGCTGCGGGTTGATTGTACATTGATATTTTCCAGAGAGCACCGCGCTTGCTTGTTGAGGAGCGGCCTTGTCTGCATTGGCCCGCAAGGCCGCGGCAACGCGGTCTTCGATTTCGCTAAAATCCGGCCGGGATAAGAATGTGAAGATCGCGCCCAGCAGAAGGATCGCCGCGGCGCCCGCTGCGGCAATAGCCGGATTGCGTTTGCCTTGCACCATCAAGACGCCAGCGCCACCGGCTGCCAACAGCGCCAGAACCAAGATCAGCGCCGCTATCGCCATCCGGTTTTCGCGCTCGGTTATAATATCTTGGGATATGCCGGTGCGCAATTTGGTTTCGGCGCGCTCCCGCTCGTCGGCTTCCGCTGCCTTTGCGGCTTCCACCTGGGCACGGGCAGCCGCTTCCCGCTGCTGTTCTGCCTGACTGATTTCCGCTGCAGAACGGCAGGGCGTCGCAGTCGCCCCGACTTTAACCCCGGCCTTGCGGAGGAAGTTCAATATCTCGCGCGCCGAAACGGCAAACCCAAATTCGGCGTCATTGCCATTGCTCAAGGATCCGAAACTATTGGCGCCAAGGATTCTGCCACAATTGTCGATCAAGGGCCCGCCGCTATTGCCCGAAGCAATGGGCGCCGTGTGCAGGATCGTATCAAACTGTTTGGTTGTCCGTCCGCCGGAGACTGTTCCTGTGGTTTTGACCGGCGACATCGGGTTGATCAGGTCATCCAGGTCGAGGCCTTGTGCGCGATCGACGGATCCGGGATAGCCGATGGCCACGACATCCGCGCCATCACCGACCTGACCGCCGAAAATCGACATGGGCGGCAAGCGCCCGCCATCCAGCACTTGAATAAGTGCTAGATCATTGCTCGGCGAATAGGCGATGATCTTGCCGCCATAGCTTTTGCCGCCTTGTGACGGGATAATGCCGATGACAACAGACGCTTCCTGTCGGGCGATTTCTACGACATGGGCGTTGGTTACGATCTTGTCCGGAGCCACGGCAAAGCCGCTACCATGACCGACGAAGGCGACTTTTTTGCCATCTTTTGCGGCGATCACCACCCGAACAACCGAGCGGCTGGCGGCACTAATATCGGCTGGGTCCGCTTGAACGGGCCCGGTTAGTAAGGCGGTGGCCACAAGAGTGAGGATCAGAAGAAAACGATTCATGCCGGAGCTTTCAAAATTATATGCTCTGCATTCGATGCAAAGCCTTGTTCGACATTAGCGCTAACTTACCCGATGCCGCGCATCAAGTGCATAGCCGCATCGGATCAAACAAAACTATAGGGATCAACATCGACGCCCACCCGAACGGCCCGCGGCCATTCCAGCTTTTCCAGCCAGTCGCGCATGATATTCTGCAAGTCGACCGAACGCATGGCGTGCACCAACAGCCGGTGCCGATGGCGTCCGCGCAGCATAGCCAGTGGCGCAGGCGCGGGGCCGTAGACCGAAAAGCCGTCTAGCTTTGGCGCTGTCTGACCGATCAGGCGCGCGGTTTCCATCGCTTCCTGATTGTCTTCCGAGGAAACAATGATGGCGGCCCAGCGCGCGAATGGCGGGGCGTGTGCCTGACGCCGTGATTCAATTTCAGCGGCATAAAAGCCTTCCCGATCGTTCTTGATCAAGGCCTGAATCACAGGCGCGTTTGGCATTCGGGTCTGGACATAGACGCGGCCTGGCTTCTCGGCTCTTCCGGCCCGGCCCGCAACCTGTGCAATCTGTTGGAAACTGCGTTCGGCGGCGCGCAAATCGCCGCCCTCCAGCCCGATATCGGCATCGACGACACCGACCAATGTGAGATTGGGAAAGTGATAGCCCTTGGTTACCAACTGGGTACCAACGACGATATCAATCACTCCGGCTTCCATCTGATCGACGAAATCGGCGGCGCGCTGGGGAGACCAGATCGTGTCTGAAGTGACAATGGCGGTCCGCGCAGCGGGGAATAGCATTTTGACTTCGTCGCAAATTCGTTCGACTCCGGGGCCGCAGGCGACAAGACTGTCTTCGTCTCCGCATTCCGGGCATTTTTCCGGGATCGGCATGACATGGCCGCAATGATGGCAGGCTAAGCGGCGGGTCAGGCGATGCTCGACCATCCATGCGGTGCAATTGGGGCAGTCGATCCGATGGCCGCAGGTCCGGCACAAAGTAAGCGGCGCGAAGCCGCGTCGGTTGAGGAACAGGAGAGATTGCTCGCGCTTTTCGAGATTTTCCTCCAGCGCGTGGACGAGAGTCGGGGCAAGCCAGCTGCCGCGCTCGGGTACATCTGCGGTGAGGTCCAGAGCTTCGATATCAGGCATCGTTGCACCGCCAAATCGTGCAGGCAATTCGAGCAGTTCGTAATTGCCCTGCTCGACTTGATGGCGGCTTTCTATCGCAGGAGTGGCGGAAGCCAAGATGATAGGGATTTGTTCATATAGTCCGCGCATCACCGCAACATCGCGGGCATGGTAACGCACGCCATCTTCTTGCTTGAAGCTGGTTTCGTGCGCTTCATCGACGATGATCAGGCCAAGATTGGCATAAGGCAGAAACAGGGCAGAGCGCGCGCCGACAATCACGCGGGCATTGCCTTCCGCCAGCGCTCTCCAGTTCTTCTTGCGCTCTGACTGTTTCATGCCGCTATGCCAAGCTAGGGGCTCCGCGCCGAAGCGCGCCTCAAATCGATTGAGAAACGGTTCGGTTAAAGCGATCTCGGGGAGCAGCACAAGCACTTGCTTGTCTTGCCGTAACGCCTCGGCGACGGCTTCAAAATAGACTTCGGTCTTGCCCGATCCGGTGACGCCGTCGAGCAGAAATGGTTTGAATTCAGAAGACCGCACCGCTTCGATCAAAATATCACTCACGTCGCTTTGATCCTGGCTGAGGTCGACCGTGCCGAAATTGGGCGTGGGGTCAGCGGTGATTGCGAAGGGAGATATTTCTTCCCTGTCGAACACGCCCAGCTTTTCCAGCCCGCGGATGACCGCTACCGAAACTCCAGCTTTTTGGGCTAGTTCGGTGATCGTGCCTTGGACATCGATGAGCTTTTCCAGCGCCTGTTCGCGCTGTGCCGTCATACGATCGGGAATGCTGCCGTTCAATCTATATTCGCTGATCGGGCGATTGTCGGCAAAGGCCGCTCCGCTCGACAGGACCATGCGCAAGACCGATGCCGGCGACGCAAAATAATAAGCGGCCGTCCATTCGATCAAGCGCCGCAGCGGCGCACGCAATGGCGGTACTTCCCGAAGTTCGAGTAGGGGACGCAGCTTTTTCGGATCGATTTCTTCAACCGGAAAGCTCTCGGCTTCCCATACAACGCCCGGAACCTTGCGCGGACCAAGAGGCGCCATGACTATGGAGCCGGGTTCGGCAGGCATGCCATCGGGAACGCGATAGTCGAGTGGACCGAGAGCGGCATTGAGAAGAAGGACGCGGACGCGATTCATATTCATGCTATAGGTATGGAATCATCATTCGTCATTCGTGCATTGGCGAAAAATTGGAGAGGGATCATGATCTATCATCGCAGAACTGTTCTGGGCTTTGGCGCCGCCGCCGGATTGCTTGCGCTTCCCGGCTGTTCGAGCTTGCCGGGCCTTAGTCTGACAGAGGCCATCAAGCGACTGCTCACCTTGTCGTCGCAAAATGCCTTTGCCGAATTGCTGCAACCCAACGGCTTTTTCGACAGCCAGGTCGCACGCCTTTCTGTGCCGGATTCGATCGGCGGTTCGCGGGTGACTAGCATCGCAACCGCTTTGCTGCGTTCGGGACCGATGCAGGAGCGGTTGTTGAAACAGGTCAACCGCGCTGCGGAAAAAGGCGCTGAACTTGCTGCCCCGATCGTTGCGGAAACCATCCGCAATATGAGCATCGCTGATGCCGCTGCCATCATCAATGGCGGACCACGCGCGGCGACCAGTCTTCTGCAAGGCCAATTGGGCAACACGCTGGTTGACCAAATGCTGCCAGGCGTTGGCAGCGGATTGAAGCTGTTTGACAATGAAATCATCAATCTCGTGCTGTCGCAGGTCACCAATGTTGATTTGGGCAGCATCAGCCGGGATGTGTCCAGCAAAGCCAATGATGCCATATATCGTTCGATCGGCGCACAGGAGGAGTCGATTCGCGCCAATCCACGAGCGACCAATGATCCACTGCTGATTGCGGTTCTGGGTGTCGGCAAAGCCTTTTAACGGGATGGATCGATCGGCAGGCTGATTTTTTAGTCCCGGAATTCTCCCCCAATCTATCCACAGCTTTTTGCCGGCAAAGGCGGAGCGGCAGTTTCACGCCTGATAGAAAGCGGATAGGCCATCGTCACAGCCGAATTTTCCTTATGTTTTTTGGAGTCAGAGTGATGAAATTCTTTGTAGATACCGCCGATACCGCGGAAATCGCTGATCTTGCTGCGACCGGCATGGTCGATGGCGTCACCACCAACCCTTCGCTAATCAAGAAATCGGGTCGCGACATTATCGAAGTCACCAAGGAAATTTGCGGCCTGACCGACGGACCCGTTTCTGCCGAAGTCATCGCGCTCGATCATGATGCCATGATGAAAGAAGCGGAAGTCCTGCGCAAAATTGCAGACAATGTCTGCATCAAAGTACCGTTGACGATTGACGGCCTGAAAACCTGCAAGGCGCTAACCAGCGAAGGCACGATGGTCAATGTCACGCTTTGTTTTTCCGCCAATCAGGCGCTGCTTGCAGCTAAGGCCGGCGCAAGCTTCATCTCACCTTTTGTC
Organism: Parasphingorhabdus sp.; assembly: GCF_039982395.1. Lineage (GTDB taxonomy): Bacteria > Pseudomonadota > Alphaproteobacteria > Sphingomonadales > Sphingomonadaceae > Parasphingorhabdus. Next base: position 309,185 of record NZ_JBDWYO010000003.1, on the reverse strand, counting down.
GGGCGTCATGACGACAACGGCCTCGACGGTATGACGTTGATCGAAGATATCCGGTTGATTTACGACAATTATGCCTTTGATACGGAAATTCTGGTGGCGTCTATCCGTCACCCAATCCATGTGCTGGAATCGGCGCGCATCGGTGCTGACGTCGGGACTATGCCGCCCAATGTCATCCGCAATCTGTTCAAACATGTGCTGACCGACAAGGGGCTTGAAGGCTTCCTCAAGGATTGGGAAGCAACCGGCCAGAATATTGGTTGAATAGAGCCTCGTCATCCTGGCACAACCCCGGGATGACGAAGGGCTCTAGGTCACAAGGCCTTCGGTGCTGGATCAACCACGGCAAAACTGCCGTTGCGGATTTCCTGAACTTCCAGCGCACGCTCGGAAATTCCATTTCTTTTGAACCGGAACACGCCGTCTAGTCCGATGAATCCACCGGAATCGGTGAGTTGGTTGATCGGAAAGGGCGAGCCGACTTTCCAGTTGCGCGCAACCTTGACGGTGAGCAGAACGGAATCATAGCCAAGGCTGGATAGACGGAAAGGCGCTCTGCCGTAGCGTGCGCGATATTTATTGGCATATTGCTTGTAGAGACCATCCGACACGCTGGCGAATAATGCACCGCGCATAGAGACGGAACCGGCCAATTTGCTGCTGGTGTTCCAAAGGTCCGTACCGAGGATTTTCGCAGAGCTGCTCGCATTTTTGCGGATATACGGAGCGGCCTTGATCGCCATATTGCCGTTGTCTGCAAGCAGAACTGCTTCAAAATCGCCATTTTGCGAAAGCTTCTTGGTCGCCGATTCTATGGACCGGGAATCCCGATTGAATGTCTGGATCGACACCACGGTGCCGCCGACATCTTTCACGCGGCGCAACAGAGTTGACGAGGCGCGCTGTCCATAAACGCCATTGGGGACCAGCGCCGCAAAGCGCGTCATGCCTTTTGCTTTGGCATAGTCAACAACCCGGTTGATCGACTGGGAGGGAATATGCCCCAGAATGAAGACATTGTTTCCGGCTACGCCGCTGTCATTGGAGAAGCTTAAAATGGGCACACCGGCAGGACGCGCTATATTGGCGGTCGCCACAACATTGTCGCTCAGCAACGGGCCGATGATAAGCTTGTTGCCATCGCGGATGGCGCTTTGCGCTGCTGCCGTCACGCCTTTGGCTGTGTCATAGCTTGTCATCCGGATGTTTGCTGCCTTGGTATCCAGCAGCGCCATGGTGGTAGCATTGGCGAGTGACTGGCCGACGCCGGCGTTTTTACCAGAAAGCGGAACCAGCAAAGCAATGCGGTGATGTTTTTGATCATCGGGAAGGCCGGTGGTTACCGGCGGTGGCGTCGGAGTAGCTGTTTTCGGAGGCTCGGCACCGCGCGGTACGACGGTGGAACAGCCCGCGAGGAAGACAAAGGCCGTTGCGCCCGTCCATTTCAAAAAGCCGCGCTTCTTGGTTTGATCTTGTCCTTGATGCAACTTGTCTGCCATGACCGTCATATGTCTGCTCCTACCCTCTCCGGTCTCTATATCGTCGCCACCCCAATCGGCAACCTTGGAGATTTGTCGCGCCGCGCCGAAGAAATTCTCGGCGTGGCTGATATCATCTTAGTCGAGGATACAAGAGTAACAGGCAAGCTATTGAATCATATTGGTAAAAAGTCAAAGATGATAGTCTATAATGACCATAAGTCGGCAGCGGACCGCAATGGCATTTTGGAGTCGATTGGATGTAAAATTGTCGCACTGGTCAGCGATGCCGGAACGCCTCTGATCTCTGACCCCGGTTATAAGCTGGTCCGCGACGCGCAGGCGGCCGGGCTATATGTCACTACGATTCCCGGTCCCAGCGCGGCTATCGCCGCCCTGACTCTGTCCGGACTTCCCAGCGACCGTTTCCTGTTCGAAGGCTTTTTGCCAAGCAAGACCAAGGCCAGAAGTGAAGGGCTAGAGGCGCTTAAGGCACTAAACGCCAGCCTGATCTTTTACGAAAATGGTGCCCGGCTTGGCGGGATGCTGTCCGACGCGCTCGCGATATTGGGGGATCGCAAAGCGGCTGTCGTCCGCGAAATTACCAAGCGATTTGAGGAGACCGTGACCGGTTCACTCAGCGAACTGGCAGAACGCTATGATTCGGAGAAACCCAAGGGCGAAATTGTTGTCATCATCGGCCCTCCCGGTGCACCGGAGGCGGCTAGCGAGCAAGAGATTGAGGCGGCACTTCGAGAAGCCTTGGAGCGTTTGCCGGCGTCCAAGGCGGCAGGAGAGGTCGCGCGCGCATTCAGCACCGACCGCAGGGCGCTTTATGACCTCGCCAATCGTTGGAAGGCAGACGGTTCGGCATGAAACGTGAGGCAGCGGAAAAGCGGGGGCGTCAGGCCGAAAAGACCGCGGCCCGCTTCCTGCGCTTGAAAGGCTGGCGGATATTGGCGGAAAGGGTCCGGACGCCTCGCGGTGAGGTTGATCTGATCGCTAAGCGGGGCGGACTGGTGGCCTTTGTCGAGGTCAAGGCTCGCAGCAAAATTGCGGATCTGGAGCAGTCGATTGATCTAAAGCGGTTGAAGCGGGTCGCTGATGCTGTGGAAATTCTCTATTCTGAATATTGCAAGAAGGGCGAAGATGCGCGGATTGATGTCATTTTGGTCACCCCGCGCCGCTTACCGGTCCATCTCACAAATGTTTGGCATGGATTCTGATCCGCTTTGATGCGTGATCTGTCCCGAAGCATAGCTTTCCTGCGCTAAACCAAAACGGCCTTCGACAAGCCTAGAATGAACGGTTATGGATTGCTGAGAAAGCCGCACTGCATATGCGGCACAGATTGGAAATTGAGGACTACGCATGACCCTGAAAATTGCCGTACAGATGGACCCGATGGAAAGCGTGAACATCGCGGGAGATAGCAGTTTTTCTCTGATGCTGGCGGCTCAGAAACGCGGCCATCAGCTTTTTCACTATGATGTGAAAGGGCTTACCTTGCACGCCAATGGTCGTCTGACCACGCCAGCTCATCCCGTGACGGTGCAGCCGGTGAAAGGCGATCATTTCTCCTTTGGTGATCCGGTAAAACTCGACCTTGGCCGCGATGTGGATGTCGTCTTGATGCGGCAGGATCCGCCCTTTGACGTTGGCTATATCACCGCGACGCACTTGCTCGAGCGGATCGAGAGCGAGACGTTGGTGGTGAACAATCCCGTCTCCGTTCGCAACGCACCCGAGAAAGTCTATGTGCTCGATTATGCGCAATATATGCCGCCAACCTTGATCACCCGCGACCTGGACGAGGTGCGTGCGTTTCAAGCTGAACATGGTGGGGTCGTGGTCAAGCCGCTACACGGCAATGGCGGTAAGGCGATCTTCCTGGTGCCAGAAGATGGCAGTAATTTGAGTGCCTTGTTCGAGGTTTTTAATCAAACCTGGCCAGAGCCGCATATGGTCCAACCGTTTCTTCCCGAAGTGCATGAAGGCGATAAACGCATCGTATTGATTGACGGCGAAGTGGCAGGCGCGATCAACCGCAAGCCCAGCGAGGGCGAATTTCGCAGCAACCTAGCGCAGGGTGGCTATGCCGAGCCGGCCGAGCTGACCGAACGGGAAAAGGAAATCTGTGCGGCCATGGGGCCGGACCTAAAGCGGCTCGGACTGATCTTTGTCGGTATCGATGTGATTGGCGGCAAATGGCTGACCGAGATTAATGTTACCTCGCCGACCGGGATTGTCTCGATCAGCGAATATGATGGAACCGATTTGGCGGGGATGATCATGGACGCGATCGAAGCGAGAGTGGGCAGTTAGTAAGCCTGCACTTCCATGGCCATCGTCTCCATCGATAGTTAAGCCGCAAGTTCAACTCGATTGCGGCCGGAGACTTTTGCCTGATACATGGCTTTATCGGCCTTGGCGATGCCAGTTGCCAGAGCATCCTGAGAATCCCAGATGGCAACGCCAAAGGAGCCGCTGACGCTCAACCCCTCGGGCCATTGTGGATCTATATGACCAGCAATACGGGCGCGCAGACGTTCCGACACTGCAGCGGCTGCGTCAATCGGGCATCCGACCAGAGCGATGATAAATTCCTCACCGCCCCACCGGGCCGCGGCTTCATCGCAGCGCGCGGAAAAGTCATTGGGTCTCGTGATATTGTTGATAAGAGCCGCGGTCGACGTCAGCACAGCATCGCCGATATCATGACCAAAATTGTCATTCACGGCTTTGAAATGGTCCAGATCAATCAAGATGATGGAGATTTCTGCCTCGGGTTGCTGTTTGCGGACTTCTTCCAATTTCCACTGAAAGGCCCGGCGGTTTAGCAAGCCAGTCAGACTGTCATGCTTGGCAAGATAATCTGATTGTTTCAGGGCTTCTTCAAGATTTACGGCAAGCTGCTCTTTCTCCAATTCATTCACAAGCGCGGCTTTTGCCTGTTTCGCCTGCAGATCGGTTACCCAGAGCAAGGACGGCGGCAAAAGCAGCGTCGCAACGAAGGGAAGCGGGCCAAGAATGTCGTAAAAATAGATGGTCTGTGGGAAAAGGGTTGCGAAAAAGCCTGCAACGACAGCAATGCTCAAGATCCGGACGGATGCGGGCATCATCGCAGAGATCGTGATGATTACGATAAGCGTTAAACACACAAAAAGCGGTCCAAGTCCTTGACCCAAAACCGCAGCCACTGGCAGCATCATCAGGCCCCAAACGGCCCCCGACAGGCCTTCTGCGGTGACATAGGCGGCGAACAGCAGGCGATCGGGTTGCTTGGCTTCCATTTTGCGGCGCAACGTACTGTTGATGGCAGCGATCACAAATTGAATAACAGTCTGTGTAGCAATCAAAGCCCACATCAAGGTTTCTGTGCCAATCCCGATAACGGCAAACCCCATGAGTGCGGCTGCGACCAGCAGAGGGATTTGCCCCGTGACGCCCATCGAAAGCACACGCTGGAGCAAGATATTCTGAATCTTGCTTGGTTCAATTGCAATCGAATCCAGTGGCTTGGCATCTGCCGTAAATTCTGATGGCGGGGTCATCTTCATAAGAAAAGGGCTCTGATCTCTGTTATCGCTCCCATTGAGTAACGGGATAATGCCAGTTTACTTAACGAGAGAAGGTTAAGGTCCCGTTGCCCAATATCTGTCGCGCTTCTGTGACGTGACCCTAGTCGGCCCTGGGATGCGCGTTTTGATACACATCCAGCAAGTGCGCTGCGTCAACCGCAGTATAGACCTGGGTGCTACTCAAGCTTGCATGGCCCAATAGTTCCTGCAAACTTCGCAAGTCTGCACCACCAGCCAATAGATGCGTGGCAAAGCTATGTCGCAGAGCATGCGGGGTGGTCTTGTCCGAAATGCCCAGCTTGCCGCGCGCCTGCTGGACGACGCGGCGGATGATATTGGGAGAGAGCGGACCACCGCGTTTGCCCCGGAAAATCGGCTGATCCGGCTCCATCACATGTGGACAGAGATCGATATATTGTTCGATCGCATCGCGTACTTTGGGGAGTATCGGTACGATCCGGACTTTGCTCCGTTTGCCGGTGACACGCAAAACGTCGGTCAGAGGCAGGGCATCAGCGGTCAAGTCGAGGGCCTCGCTGATCCGAAGGCCGGAACCATAGAGTAGCAGCAGTACCGCCCAATCGCGAGCGCCGACCCAGTCTTCGCTGGCGCTATCCTGCACATCCCCGGCCAAGGCCAATATGTCATCTGGGGATGCGGGACGCGGGACGCCGCGATTGACTTTGGGGCCTTTGATTTTCGGTATTTGAGCTTCATCTCCGCCCACATGTTTGAAAAAGGCCCGCAAGGCCGACAATTCCCGGGCTGCGCTGTTGTTCGTCAGGCCGTCAATCTCGTTATTAGCGCTCCGCCGGAAAGCCAGATAGGCACGGATATCGGTCTGTTTTAGCGCTTTGATGTCCTCCGCTCTGACGTCGTTGCCAATATGATTCATCAGAAAGGCACAGAAACGCTCGGCTGTGATCACATAGGCGCGCACCGTATGTGGCGACCGCCGCCGGTCATCACGAAGATGGGCGGAAAAGCCGGTGATGAGGGCGTTTGCGGTATCGGTCATACGCTCCGTTCATGCTGCGCTTGTCAAATAGGGCGGTTGCCACCCTACGCTAGGATCAGGGCCAGTGATCAATGATTAGCAGATGCGGATTCAATCTCCAAATCGAGCAGCCCTGTCAGAGACGATATTCACCGGAAAGGATCATTGCATGCTCGGCCTGGGTCAAGGCTTCATATCCGTCCGTATTCGGTTTGCTGAACCAGATCGGATCGCTGACGATCGCCACATCAAAGCCTTCCTCGACCAGCTCGACCTTGCGATATTTGAACGTCCCGGTGGTTTGTGCTTCGGGTTCAACTCTGATGAACAAGGGCACGGCATAATGGGGCAATTCTTTGGCTAGATAAGCGCGCAGCTCCGCAATATCAAAATCATCCGCGACGGTTAGCGAGGCCATACCCGCCCGACCATCTGTATCGGGAACTTCAACGCCATAGACATTGGCGGTCTTGATTCCGGGATATTGGGACAGCACCTCGGATATCTCATTGGTCGCGACATTCTCGCCTTTCCATCGGAATGTATCGCCGATCCGGTCTTTGAAATAAATATATCCAGAACGGTCCCGGCTCATCAGATCGCCGGAACGAAACCAGGCGTCGCCTTTTTCAAACACATCGCGCAGGATTTTCTTTTCGGTTGCTTCCTTGTCTTGATAGCCGGAAAAATCGGAGGGGCTATCGGCGTGGATCCGTCCGATCAATTCACCGGCCTCGTTCCAGTCCGTCTTGATGCAAAAGCCGTCTGCGCCGCGTATCGGCTGCTCCTCGGCAATATCGAATTTCACGATCCGGACATCGCCAAACTGCTTTTCCAAGAATTTCGGAATCCGGCCCACTGCACCGATCTTGCCGTCGAAATTCATCAAGAAGATATTGCCCTCTGTCGAACCATAGATTTCGAGCAGTTTGGGAACCTGAAACCGGTCGACAAATTGCTGCCAGATATCGGAACGCAGGCCGTTGCCGATGCCGACCCGCACTTTATGCGCGCGTTGCTTGGGATGTTCCGGCTGGTTCAGCAGATAACGGCACAATTCGCCAATATAGACGATCACCGTAGCCCCATAGTCGGTGGCATCATCCCAATATTTTGAAGCCGAAAATTTGCGCCGCAATATGACCGACGCACCGCTCAGCAGGGCACCGCCTTGACCGATGAATCCGCCGGTTACGTGATAGAGGGGCAGGGTGATGTAGATGCGGTCCTCTGGCGTCAGCGGGCAGGTGGAGATCGCAATGCGGAAACTGCGCCGGGCGCGGGCATGGGATATGCGCGCCGCTTTGGGTAGTCCGGTGGTACCCGATGTATAGACGTAGAGAAATTGATCCAGTCCGGTCAGATGGGCGCGGTGGCTTTTGTCCGGGCGATCCTCTGGAAGCTCTGCCAATGCGCTGTTGAGGTTTTGACCGACGTCTCCATCCCAGTCCCAAAGGGCAGGAGATCCATCGAGCTTGGCAGTGATTTTTGATATGCGCGGCGCCAGATCGGCGGTGGTGATAATCGCCTTGGTCGCGACAATGTTCAGGCAATGGGTCAAGCCGGCACCCTCGAGGTTGCTGTTGATCAGCGCGGTGACGATCCCGATCTTTGACAATCCAAACCAAGTGGCCACATAATCGGGCGCATTTTCCATTAACAGGGCGACTGTATCTCCCGGCTTGTAGCCTTCTTTCAGGGCCCAATGGGCAATCCGATTGGCGCGGGCTTCAAATGCCGCATAGGTGACTGTACCGCCTTCAAAATGAAAGGCGACATTGTCCGGATAGCGTTCGATTGTGGATTCGATATCGTCGGTGATCAGCGTGTGGGCACTCGGATCAATGCCTTTGACCTGCGCCATCACGTTCTGAAGCGAACGCGTGAATTTGATATCGCGTTTGATGGCGCTGAATATACCCATGGCTTTTCTCCGAAATGTAACCAAGACTCTGGCAGCTAAGCGGATAGAATTCAACGCCCGTTAAACGATGGGAAACGGCATGTGCATTCAGATATCTGCGATGATTTTTGGTAAGAGCGCATCCAGCAAAGGCATGCCTCGAGCTGAAATTGTAATATGGCCTGCGGTCATGTCGAGCATGCCCAAGTCATTCAGATGATCTAGCGCTTGCCGGTCGATCATGTCTGCAACATTCAAGTCCGTTTTTGCTGCCAATGCGTCCAGTCCGACACCTTCTGCCAGTCTGAGGCCCATCATCAGCGCTTCCATTGCACGGGTTTCCGGCGAAAGTGCCTGTTCAACCTTCAATCCGTTGCCATTGCGTTCCACCGCCGACAGGAAGTTTTCCGGTTTCTTGTGCCGTTCGGTAGCACTGTTCAACCGCCGCCCATGCGCGCCAGGGCCGACGCCGACATAGTCTTCGTAGCGCCAATAGGTCAGATTATGACGGCTTTCCTGACCAGGGCGCGCGTGGTTGCTGATTTCATAGGCGGGGAGGCCGGCTGTACGCATGATTTGTTGTGTGAGTTCAAACAGGTCGGCGCAATGATCGTCGTCGGCCGGGATGAGATCCCCTTTGCGCACCAAGGTTTCAAACCGCGTGCCCGGCTCAATGGTGAGCTGGTAAAGCGACATATGCCCGGTCCCGAAAGACAGCGCGCGCTCCAGTTCTGCACGCCAATTTTCTAGCGATTGGCCGGGCCGTGCATAAATCAGGTCGAAACTGACACGGTCAAATTTTTGCTGCGCGGTGGCGAGTGCGGCGAGGCCTTCGTCGACATCATGAGCGCGCCCCAAAAATTCCAGAGTTTGATTGTCAAGCGACTGTAATCCCAGCGATACTCGGTTGACTCCTGCTTCTGCCAAGTCTGCAAAGCGTGCCGCTTCGACCGATGATGGATTGGCCTCTAACGTGATTTCGCAGGCGCTGCCCAAGCCCCACAATTCATCCGCTTTTTCAATCAATCCGGCGACGAGCCGAGGGGGCATGAGCGACGGGGTGCCGCCGCCAAAAAAGATCGAACTGATTGGCCCGCCGGGATTAACTTTATGTTCATGCTCAAGGTCAAAAATCAGCGCTTGTAACCAAGCGTCGTGATCAATCCTGTCACGGACATGGCTGTTAAAGTCACAATAGGGGCATTTCGAAACGCAAAATGGCCAATGGATATAGAGCGCTAGTCCGCCCGGACGGTCTGGTATGGTGGACAATGGAAGGGACGGATCATGCGACATTGCAAAATCACTAGGGTTGGGACACTGAGCATGCAAGTCGCAATGGTCGCGTTGCTGGCCGGTTGTGGCGGCGGAGAGGGCGGTTCGGTCGCAGGACCGCCGCCGGTAACACTGCCCGGATCGCCGCCAACTGCAACGCCACCAGGCCCGGCCCCTGCGCCCGCACCGACACCCGCTCCAACGCCCACCCCGTCTCCGACACCGCCGCCCACCGGAACAGCCATGCTGGATGTCATGTTGGCCGCCCATAACCAAGCGCGCGATGATGTCGCTGTGGGTCCTATGGCGCTGGATGCGGATCTAAACGCTGCCGCGCAGGCCTATGCCGAGGAACTTATTGCCAACGGCGGTTTTGAACATAGTCCGGGCGATACGCGCCCCGGCCAGGGCGAAAATCTCTGGGCTGGCACTGCCAGCGCCTTTTCGTTCCAGCAGATGGTCGATGGCTGGATAAATGAAAAACGGTTTTTTGTGAGGGGCGTGTTTCCCAACGTCAGCACGACTGGCAGATGGCAGGATGTCGGTCACTATACCCAAATAATCTGGCGCGATACGACCAAGCTGGGCTGCGGTATAGCTAGTAACGCGCAGCGCGATGTGCTGGTTTGCCGCTATAGCCCGCCGGGTAACTTTATCGGGCAGGATCCGTTGCAGGATTGACGGAATTTTCAGCAGGCGGGTTTCAAGGGCCACTCAAACCGTGCGCAGGTCCTCGTCCCGCTGCTGCAAAAACCAGTCATAGGTAGCGCGAATTCCATCTTCCAACTCGATGGAATATGTCCATCCCATATTGGCTAGCCTGCCGACATCCATCAACTTTCGCGGTGTGCCGTCCGGCCTCGAAGCATCAAAACGAAGCTGACCTTTGAATCCTGCTATATTTGCAACAGATTCAGCCAATTCTTTGATCGTCACATCGGTGCCTGAACCGACGTTGATATGACTGAGCATCTCTTGCGTTTCTTGCCGGTAAGTTTCGCTTGCCAAATCCATCACGAATAGCGACGCAGCGGCCATGTCATCAACGTGCAGAAATTCCCGTTTTGGCTTGCCACTGCCCCAGATTATCACTTCAGGATCATCATTTTTTACAGCATCATGAATGCGGCGGATGAGAGCAGGTAAAACGTGGCTGTTCTCGGGAGAAAAATTGTCACCCGGTCCGTATAGGTTGGTAGGCATCACCGAACGATAGTCTGTACCATATTGCCGGTTATAGCTTTCGCAAAGTTTGATGCCTGCGATTTTGGCGATGGCATAAGGTTCGTTTGTGGGTTCCAGCTTCCCGGTCAGCAGGGCATCTTCTTGCATCGGTTGGTCGGCATTTTTGGGGTAGATGCAACTTGACCCCAACTGCAACAGCTTTTGAACGCCCGCGGCATAGGCCTGATGAATGATATTGCATTCGATCATCAGGTTTTCGTAGATGAACTGAGCGGGATAATTATTGTTGGCAACGATGCCGCCAACCTTAGCCGCTGCCAATATCACTTGATCGGGTCGCTCCGCCTGCATGAAATCCCGAACCGCTATTTGATCAGTCAGGTCTAACTCTGTGCTCGTCCGGGTCACCAGTTCCAGTTGTTCTCCAGCATCCTTGCGAGCTTGCAACTGACGTAAAATTGCACTTCCCACCATACCGCGATGGCCAGCGATATAGATTTTCATGCGCCTAACCTTCGATCGAGACTGGCAAGTCCATGCCATGCTCTTTCAGCAGCGCGTGGCGCTTGGCGGTCTTCAAATCTTCCATCATCATTTCGGCGCACATTTCCTGCGCGGTGATTTCCGGAACCCAACCCAGTTCCTTCTTGGCTTTGCTCGGATCGCCCAAAAGCGTTTCCACTTCTGCAGGACGGAAGTAGCGCGGATCGACCCGCATAACGACGTCACCGACGCTGAGTGCAGGAGTGCTGTCGCCGTCTATGGCTGTTACCGTGGCTATTTCATCCACGCCGGTTCCAGAGAATTCCAATGTAAGGCCCAGTTCAGCGGCCGACCAGGTGAAAAACTGACGCACCGAATATTGAACGCCGGAGGCAATGACAAAATCATCCGGCTGGTCTTGCTGCAACATCATCCACTGCATCCGGACATAATCCTTGGCATGGCCCCAGTCACGAAGTGCGTCGATATTACCCATATAGAGACATTTCTCGAGCCCTTGAGCAATGTTCGCCAGTCCTCGCGTGATCTTGCGGGTTACAAAAGTCTCGCCCCGCCGTGGACTTTCGTGGTTGAACAAAATACTGTTGCAAGCATACATACCATAAGCTTCACGGTAATTGACCGTGATCCAATAGGCATACATTTTGGCTACGGCATAAGGGCTTCGCGGATGAAAGGGTGTGGTCTCGCTCTGCGGTGTTTCTTGCACCAGTCCGTATAGTTCGGACGTAGAGGCCTGGCAAAAGCGTGTGCTTTTTTCTAGCCCGAGAAACCGGATGGCTTCCAACAAACGCAGCGTGCCCATCGCATCAACATCGGCGGTATATTCAGGTGCTTCAAAACTGACCGCCACATGACTCTGGGCGCCAAGATTATAGACCTCGTCCGGCTTCACTTCCTGCAAGATACGTGTCAGATTTGAACTGTCGGTCAAGTCGCCATAATGCAATTTGAACCGCGCATTATCGGTGTGTGGGTCCTCGTAAATATGATCGATACGCTGCGTATTGAATGACGACGAGCGTCGTTTTATCCCATGGACTTCATAGTCCTTACTTAGGAGATGTTCTGCCAAATAGGAGCCGTCTTGACCGGTGATGCCGGTGATGAGCGCACGTTTTGTCATTTGTAATTTCGCCTAAAAACTATCTGATATTATTGGGGCCAGCTGTGAGAATTGCCCTCATTCCAGAACTCTGTTGTTTCCATCTCAGTTGCCTGTCGATCTATTTCTGTAAAAAGGGACATTTCAATGTCCGAATGGTTTCCGGCATTTTCCTACAGTAAGTCAAGTTAATCTGTTGTGATGATTGGTGAAGAGCCAGAATTTACGCCAATCCAGCTCCTGTGCAAGCGAGGGTTTTCTGTGTCAAAAACAGGCTGCCACCAGTTTTTTGAAAGCATCCGCCCGGTGGCTCATCTCGTGCTTCTGGGCCGGATCCAGTTCCGCAAAGCTCTGGTCAAAGCCGATCGGCTGGAAAACCGGATCATAGCCAAAGCCTAAGGTTCCGCGCGGTGGCCAGATCAGATTTCCGGATACGCGGCCTTCGAATATTTCCGAATGCCCGTCCGGCCAAGCGAGCGCGAGCGTGCAGATAAAATAGGCACTGCGATCGGCATCCGGCCCTTGTTCGGCGAGTTTTCCTTCAACCTTGCCCATGGCCATGTACCAGTCGCGGCCTTTGTCGCCTTCGAACCATTGGCGCTCGGCCCAGTCGGCGGTGTAGACACCCGGTTTGCCGTCCAGCGCCGTGACGCAGAGACCGCTATCGTCGGCCAGTGCCACGCAATCGGCCCCCTTGGCGCTCGCCCGTGCCTTGAGCAGCGCATTTTCTGCAAAGGTCGTCCCGGTTTCTTCCGGCTCGGGCAGGTCAAGATCGCCCGCGGACACCGGTTCAATGCCAAAAGGCTCCAGCAACGCACGGATTTCGCGCACCTTGCCCTGATTGTGGCTGGCGATGATGAGCCGTCCGGGAGTGAGTTTGCGGTGGGTGGTCATTTGTTTCTCATATCGTCATTCTGAAACAAGTTCAGGATGACGACTTCTGTCCCTGTGGCTTAGCTAACCGCTTTGTCCTGCGCTTCGAAAATTTGGTCACAACCAATTTTCGCCAAGCGCATCAGCCGCATCAGGCCTTCGTCGTCAAAGGTCTGGCCTTCGGCGGTTGCCTGGGCTTCCGCGATATTGCCATCGCCGGTCAGCACGAAATTGGCGTCGGCGCCGGCGTTGCTGTCCTCGTCATAGTCGAGGTCGAGCACAGGCGTGCCTTCGAATATGCCGCAGCTGATCGCGGCGATCTTCTGTTCGATCGGATCTTCGCTGATCAGTTTCATATCGAGCAATCCGTTGACCGCGAGGCGCAAGGCGACCCAGGCGCCACTGATCGAGGCGGTTCTTGTGCCGCCATCGGCTTGTATAACATCGCAATCGACCGTGATCTGGCGCTCGCCGAGTTTTTTCATGTCGACGACGGCGCGCAGACTGCGTCCGATCAGGCGCTGGATTTCCTGTGTCCGGCCGCTTTGCTTGCCGCGTGCGGCTTCGCGTGAATTGCGGGTATTGGTGGCGCGGGGCAGCATCGAATATTCGCCGGTCACCCAGCCTTCACCCCTGCCACGGAGCCATGGCGGAATGCGCTCTTCGATACTCGCGGTGCAAATGACCTTCGTATCACCAAAGCTGATCAGACATGATCCTTCGGCATGTTTGGTAAATCCGGTTTCGATTGAAATAGCGCGCATTTCGTCTGGCGCGCGTCCTGATGGGCGCATGTGATGATTCCTTATTTTGAGTTGGTGCGTTCTTATCTACTCCCACGGGGAGAGACAACCGCTCATCCGGTCCCTTCGGGGAGGGAGGCATTTTTCCTCTCCCAGAGGGAGAGGCAAGCAAGACTTGGTAGCGAAGCTACCCTAGTCGCGCTCGGTGAGGGGGTACGCCCTCGCGATGGCACCCCCCCCCCCCGACCTGCGCTATTCATCAAAGATGCTAAGCTCCGGTTGCCTCTCCCGACAGGAGAGGGTGAGGAATATTCTCCTGTGGTATTGAATGAACAGGACGGCTAATATGTGAATGTCGGCATAGGGGGAGATTATGCGAATAATAGATTTGGCTCTGTTGTTTAGTAGCGCCCTTTTGATGGTGTCTTGCAGCCCAGAAGTTGAACCATTTTCCGATGTGCCACATCACACGATTTCGCCATCTCTCAGAATTGATATTTTTGGGTACGTAAGCGCAACGACCTATTTCGTTAGGCCGGATATGGAGGTGTCGATACTTGATTACGACGCAGCTGCTCCGGCTGGGAAAAAGCGATTGCTTGCTAGAGATGATTTCGCAAAGATATCTGAATTGCTTGGTCCTTTGATCAACTATCGAGGAACCGAGACAGTCAAAGAGCTGATGGCCGGTAAAATTGATTGCGGCCTCTGGGCAACAGATAGTCCAACCGCTACGATCCATTGGAATTATTTTGTCTTGGACGGTGAGAAAGAAGAATTGAACCTCTCTGAAAGATCGGACTATTATTTTGGTTGTGGTTCAAATGAGGCCAAGGCGGCAAAAGAACGTATCCAAAAAGTAGCTGAGATTATTGAAAATGCATCAGATGATACAATTTCGGATAAAATAGCGGAAAAACAATGACCACCACCCCCATCACCGAAATGACCACCCGCGCGCAGGATATTTTCCGCGTTGTTGTGGAATCCTATCTGGATAGCGGTGCGCCGGTCGGGTCGCGGACGATATCCAAGGCGCCGGGGCTCGAACTTTCCCCCGCCTCAATCCGCAATGTCATGCAGGATCTGGAGGAGCTGGGCCTGCTCGCCGCGCCACATACCAGCGCTGGGCGGGTGCCGACCGAACTGGGGCTGCGGCTGTTTGTCGACGGCATGATGCAGGCAGCCGCGCCGTCGCAGCAGGAGCGGGAGGCGATTGAAAGCCAGATTACCGAACAAGGCCCGGTCGAGGATGCCCTACGCGCCACGACCTCGGTGCTCTCCGGTCTGTCTTCCTGCGCCGGTCTCGTGCTGGTGCCGAAGCGCGAACCCTTGCTCAAACAATTCAGCTTCGTGAAATTGTCCGAAGGGCAGGGGCTGGCGATTCTTGTGTCCCAGGACGGGGTTGTAGAAAACCGCGTGCTCGATCTGCCGCCCGGCGTGTCGGAATCGGTGCTGGTGGAGGCGGGCAATTATCTGACCGCGCGCTATGGCGGGAAGACGCTGAGCGAGGCTCTGGCGACCGTAGGCGGAGAAATTAGTGCCGGTGAATTGGCCATCGACAAGGCTTCGGAGGCTCTGGTGAAGGCCGGTATGGTCACCTGGAGCCGCGATCCGTCTGACCGGCCGGTGTTGATCGTGCGCGGGCAGGCGAATCTGTTGCAGGACAATAGCGCGCTTGAAGATCTCGACCGCGTACGCAGTTTGCTGGACGAGCTGGAGGGCAAGCAGGAAATCGCCCGCTTGCTCGACAATGCCCGGGACGCGGAGGCGGCAAAAATTTTTATCGGTGCAGAGAATAAATTATTCTCGCTTTCCGGCTCATCTGTGATAGCGGCCCCCTACAAAGACAGCGACGGACAGGTGGTCGGCGTGGTCGGCGTGATTGGGCCCACAAGGTTGAATTATGCCCGCGTGGTACCCATGGTAGACTTTACTGCACAAACCCTGTCGCGTTTGCTGACAAAATGAACAAAATTAGAGTGATTTAGAACATGAGTGATACCGAGAAGAACCCCGCAGCCGATAATGCCGCCGCCGCCGCCGCTGAACTGGAAGGCGTGCCGGAGAGCATGAAAGAAGGCGGAGAAGGAGAAGCTTCCCAGCCGGAAAATTCCGACAATCGCATTGAAGCGCTGGAAACTGAATTGGCAGAAGCCCAGCAGGCGGTTCTCTATGCGCAGGCCGAGACCCAGAATGTCCGCCGCCGCCTTGAAAAAGACGCGCAGGACGCCCGTGCTTATGCCGCGACAGGTTTTGCCCGCGACATGCTCTCGGTGATGGACAATATGAACCGCGCGCTGGAGGCTATTCCATCGGAAGTGAAAGACGAGGAAAAGTGGAAAGGCCTGATCGGCGGCATCGAAGCCACCGGCCGCGAGCTGCAATCCGTGTTCGAGAAAAACGGCATCAAGCGTGTCGCATCGGTCGGCCTGCCGCTTGACCCGAACCAGCATCAGGCGATGGTCGAAATTCCCACTGGTGACGAAGAGCCCGGCACGATCGTGCAGGAGATGCAGGCTGGCTATGTGATCAAAGACCGCTTGCTGCGGCCCGCATTTGTGGGGGTGGCTAAGAAGCCGGAGTGATATGTCCTCGCAGCCAAGGGTGGACGTGTGAAATTTAAAGAATTGGAGGCTGCATTCGGCGTACGGGAACTGCCGCATGCCATCTTTTACAATTTTCCGTGGGGGCTTCGTTTTGATCTCTCAGATGTCGAAACGAGCTCGGGTACGAAGCATATTGAACGATTTCTCGATTCGCTGAAGCGGGCCAAAATCATAACTCATGGGTGTCTCGAACATTCGCAAAATTTGACGGTGTTATTCTCGCATCATGGACCGAAAGCGCCAGTACCGGCGACCACACGGGCCATAAGTCAGCTCGAAGCCATTGGATTTGATGGCTCGCGATTGGGCTATCTTGGCGCTGTTCGGCAAGATGATGAATTCGAAGATCAGTCTTATCGGCACTGGTATTCCTGTCGTCTGGCAAGCGAACCGGCTGAAATCGACAAACTGCTGTGGAATTGTATTGCCGAGGACATGGGTGTCGAGCCTTATGCGGAGTGGGCCGATATCCATTTTGTCGATTTTGACAAGAGGATGATTGTTCACGTCTATGACGACCGCGGGATGGATGTCATCGCGATGGACAAAGGGACGATTAAGCCATTTTATAGCAAGTTCAATGATTGGCTATTGGATTATGATCGTGAAAAAATGGATCAACAATTCGGTTGATGCTCGTCATGCCAGCGCAGGCTGGCATCCAGCCTGCTTATGTGAATCTCGCGACCTTCGGTTCAGGCCCCGGTCCTCGCCGGAGTGACGCGTTCAACAGCCACCTTCGCAAATACCCAACCGCCAATGGCGCCGGCAAACACTTGCGACAAGAAGCCCATTGTTGATCGGGCGCCGCTAATCGGCACGGTTTGAAACACGATATACATGGCGCCCAGTGTGACCGCGATCGCGGCGGCGCCGGCAATCGGATAGGCGACGCGCGCCAGATTGGGTAAAAAGCGCTTCAAAATCGTGGCAATAACAAAGCCGAGCAGCAGCGCGACGGCAATGATCACAAGATAAGGAACCATGTTGGAAATATCGAACATGGTCATGTTGAACCGGTCGCCGATGCTCACGGAAATATCGTGCATGGCGATGACAAATTGAGAATTAAGCGCGGTTCCGACAATATATGTCGTAATCGCCGCCGCGATCAGACCCAAAATCCACCGAACAAACCGCATCCTGAAACTCCCCTATGAGCCTTCCAGCCTAATTGCTTTGTTGTGACGATCAAGCATTGATTTAGAGAGGGTGAAATGGCCGGATAAATTTGATAGACGGGATGTTCATGCAGGGGACCAACATGCGAAATTTCAAGATCATTCTTTCTGTTGTTGCGATGGGCGCTTTGGCGGCCTGTTCAAACCAGGGGGCCTCTTCAAACGGTACGAAAACCAGCGAAGCGGCGGGTCGCATGGCGGCGGCTCCGGTCAACTATACGGTAGAAACAGTCGCTGATGGTCTCGACCATCCATGGTCACTGGCTTTCCTGCCGGATGGCAATATGCTGGTCACCGAGCGCAGTGGTAAGCTCAAACATATCGCCGCAGACGGCACGACGACGCTTGTCTATGATTTCGGCAGCGGCGAGGAACACCCGAAGGTGCATGTATCAGACGGCGCTCAGGCCGGCCTGTTCGACGTGGCCCTACACCCGGAATTTGCAGAAAATGGCTTTGTCTATATTTCTTATGCGGCTGAACAGGACGACGGCAAAAACACTCTGTTGCTGATGCGCTTTGTCTATAGCGATGAAGGCGGCAAGCCGCAGATCGCCAGCGGCAAGCAGATATTCGCGGCTTCGCCAAGCCGGATCCAGAGCAATCATTATGGTGCGCGGATCATCTTCCTGCCCGACGGGACGTTGATGATGCCGGTTGGCGATGCTTTCCATTTTCGCGAGGAAGCCCAGAAACTGGACAATCATTTCGGCAAGACCGTTCGCTTGAATGCCGATGGATCTGCGCCAAAGGACAATCCCTTTGTCGAGCAGGAAGGCGCATTGCCGGAGATTTGGAGCTATGGTCACCGCAATCCTCAGGGCATCATATTGGCGGCTGACGGACGCGTTTTCGAAAATGAGCATGGCCCGGCGGGTGGCGATGAAATCAACGAGATCAAACGCGGCGCCAACTATGGCTGGCCAACCGCGTCCTATGGGCTGGATTACTCCGGCGGTCGAATTTCTCCTTATGAAGCTTTCAAAGGGACCGAGCAGTCTCTGGTCCATTTCACGCCGTCCATCGCGCCATCGGGCTTTGCCCAATATGCGGGAGAGGCTTTTCCGGACTGGCAGGGTGATCTCTTCCTGTCCGCGCTGGCGCTCAAACATGTGCGCCATGTGGATATGAATGCAGATGGATCGCTCGGCAAACAGGCGGAACTATTTGGCGAGCTGGATGCGCGCTTTCGCGACGTCCGGACCGGTCCGGACGGATATCTCTATCTGTTGACCGAAGACCAGAGCGGCCCGGCCAGCAAGATATTGCGCGTGCGGCCGAAATAGGCGCGCATCTCGACTAGAAAATCGAATTGCCCATGCCGCCGTCGACGACCAGGCTCTGTCCGGTGGCATAGCCGGCCATGTCGCTGCAGAACATCGCGACAAACATGCCCATATCTTCCGCGTCGCCGAAACGCCCGACCGGTATCCGCACCTGTTTGACGAATTTTGCAACTTCCTCGTCATAGCTGGTGCCATTGGCTTCCGCCTGACCATCAAACATGCCTCTGATTCCGTCCGTATGATGCATGCCGGGCAAGATGTTGTTGATCGTCACGCCATGTTTCGCGACCTGCTTCGCCACAGCAACGGTATAGTTGACCAGAGCCGCGCGCGGTGGTCCCGATAGCACGCGCATCGCGGCCGGATATTTGGCGGCGCCGGTCGCGATATTGACGATCCGACCCCATTTGCGCTCGACCATGCCATCGATCACCGATTTGATAAACTCCACTGGGCTGAGCAGGGTGAGTGAAAGCGCTTCCTCCCATTCCGCTCGTCCGACCGTGCGGAAGTCCCCGGAAAAGGGGGGCGGCGAGCAGGTCGCTACCAATATGTCGGGATTTGGGCAGATAGAGAGAACGGTCTCCCGGCCTTCGTCGCTGCTGTGATCGGCAACAATCGGGGTAATATTGGCGCCGGTTTCGCGGACCAGCTCTTCGCAGGTCTTGTGCAGCCGCTCTTCGCCCCGCGCGGTGATGAACAGCTCAGTCTTCTCTTTCGCCAATGCCAAGGCAGCCCCGCGCCCCAGTCCGGCGCTGCCGCCGTTGACCAGTGCAATTTTTCCGGTAATTCCTAAATCCATAGCAGACTCTTCCTGAAAAGGTGAAGCCTATCACTAGCGGGCGTGATGCTCTGTGCCGACTAGCCAATATGAGCAACCGACGGCAGCCAGCACCATTGCACCGCTGCGCGCAGCATGCATGGATGTCCGGAAATTTTGGCAATCTGCGTAACTTTCTGGAATAAGGGTCTCATTCAGGGAGACAGTCATGCGTTCTAGCCGGCTTTTTATACTCTTTATATTGGCGGTCCTCTTTGGAACACTGCCTATGGCGCATGCGTCCACCGCAGATATTCAGACTTTTGTGGAGCGGGAAGCAAAAGCCGCCTCTGTGCCTGGCGTTGCATATGCGTTGATCGACGGCGACCAAGTCCACACTGGTCATTTCGGGCAGACCAAGGATGACGGCGGACGGTCCGTTTCGGAACAAACGGCTTTCGCAATCGGCTCGATTTCCAAATCTTTCACCGCTTTTGCCATCATGCAATTGCGGGAGAAGGGCCTGCTAGAGCTGGATATGCCGGTGTCGACATATTTGCCCGAGCTGGAAAAAGCCGCCGTGGGCGCGATGACCGTTCGCCAATTGCTGAGCCACACGTCCGGATTGTCGATTGTGCAAGGCAATAGCAACCAGACCGACGTCACCACCGACAGAGATGCGCTCAAACGCCGCGTGGTTTATCTTGCGACAATTACCCCTGCACGGGCACCCGGCGAAGTCTGGGACTATTCCAACGCAAATTATCAGCTGCTTTCCCGGGTCGTAGAAGTGCTGAGCGCAACAGAATTCGGTGACTATGTCGAGTCTCAAATCCTGAAGCCGCTGGGCATGAATGACAGCCGGATGATCGACTGGGAACATGGCCCCGATGATGCAGCCCCCCACCGGCCGTGGTTCTGGACCAAGGTGCAATTTGATGGTCGGGGGACAGGGCGCGGTTCCTTGGGGCAGGGTGGTGTGATGGCCAGCGCCCGAGACATGGCGACCTATCTGAATATGATGATGAACGGAGAGAATGATATTCTCACCGCCGATTCCAAGGCGGAGATGATGCAGCCAGCCAGCTCTATATCGCCGAGCTACGGTCTGGGATGGTTTATCGCGCCCGAGCGCGGGCTTGTTTTTCACAGCGGAGCAAATCCCGGCTTCGAAGCCTTTGCATCCATGCGTCCGGATCAAAAAAAGGGGTTCATCATCTTGGCCAACGGAGGCTCTGGTTTTGGCTTTGGGGAAACCGGATATCTCCGGCGCGGAGCAGCCGTGCTCGCGCTGGGTGGGCAGGACGAGAGGCGACCCGGTTGGATGATGAAAGCTGCTTTTCTGCTGATAGTGGCGCTACCGCTGTTCTGCTTGCTCGGCGCCTGGCGATCATGGAAGCGCAGAGCGTCAATCAAAGCAAAAGGTCGCGGCATCGCCCACAGCCGAATTTGGATGCCGCTGTTGGCCGCCGTTGGGTTCGCCTATGTCCTGTTGATCTTCTTGCCCGGATCCTTTGGTGTGAACATCCAAACCGCTACATTCTTTCAGCCGGATTTGGGCCTATTGTTGATCCTGTCGGCCATTGGTATCGCAATATGGGCTGCTATCCATTCCCTCGTCGCGCTATATTCCAGGGCCTAGGCCATTGACATATACATAGCGGCGGCCAGCCCAAATCCGCGGGGGTCGCCCAATAGTCCGGTTTCCATTTTGTTCATGACATAAGAGAAACACAGGTGCGCATCCTGATCAACGATCACGGATGATCCGCCATAGCCGCCCCAATAGCAGGTGTTGGTGTTGGGGCTGATCGGTGTGGCCGGACTGTTGAGGCCATAGCCCATGCCGAACGTCACGGGCACACCCAAGACCATATCTGTGCCTTCACTCTGTTTTTCAAAAATCGTTTTGGTGCCTTCTTCGGAGAGGATGGTCTTGCCAAAGGCCTGGCCGCCATTGGCCATGGCGGTTTGCGCGCGGACGATGCTGCGGGCGTTGCCTTGGCCATTGGCCGCCGGGATTTCTGCGGCGCGCCAGGCCCTCTCTCTGGGCAGGGTGGCATCGACGCCAGGATTGGAGAAAGTCCGGCCGGCTATAGATTCAGGATTTGGCGTTGGACCAGATTTTGGCGGGACAAGATTGCCGATACGCGCATCCAAAGCCTCGTCAGCGCCAATGTGAAAATCGGCACCGGTCGGTTCCGCGATTTCTTGGCGGAAGAAATTGCCGATAGATTGGCCGGTCACCCGGCGCACGATTTCACCGATGAGATGGCCTTGGGTCAGCGCGTGATAGCCGGACTGGGTTCCCGGTTCCCACCAGGGGGCTTGCTTTGCCAGGGCGGCGGTCATCCACTCCCAGTCATAGAGCGCATCGCCTTCAACCTTCTCGTCCATGCCTGAAAGACCGGCTGTATGGCTCAGAAAATGCCGAACTTCGACAAGATCCTTTCCATTTTGGGCAAATTCCGGCCAATATTTGCTAGCCGGTGCATGAAGATCTACCGCGCCGCGATCTGCGAGCATGAGCAGCGACATAGCCGCCATCGTCTTGGTGCTCGACCATACGTTCACCAGCGTATCTTCCTGCCACGGAAGGGTCCGCTTCTCATCCAGATGACCGCCCCAAAGATCGACAACAAATTCACCATTCAAGGTGATCGCGACCGAAGCGCCTAAATCGTCATGCTCGCTGAAATTTCTCTCAAAGGCTGCTTTGACCGCTGCAAAGCGGGGATCACATTGTCCGTGAATTGGGGTCGCCATATGTCACTCCATCTTGGTTTTAACCAAGTGATTAACAGCTTGTGGTGGTTAGTCCAATATCTTTTGCGCACGGTTTTCGGGCTACCGTGGTGAGACTTTGCATAATATTTCAACGAATTTTCAATCACTTGGGTAGTTTTCGTAAAATGGCTATTGCAAAGATCATATAAAGATATATCTTAGAGTCATCTTAGATATAAAGATAAACATAAAGAAAGACTATAATATGAAACATGGAATGAAATTTGGATCAGGAGGCCCCGGTGGATCCGGGCGCGGTTCTGGACGAGGCCGCGGCCGCCGCGGAATGACAGGCGAGAAATTCGCTCGGGCCTTCGCACAAGCCGCTTTTGAAGGCGGCAAAGGCAAGAAGCGCGCACGGATGTTCCGGCGCGGCGAACTGAAACTGGTGCTGTTGCATCTGATCGCGGAAGAACCGCGGCATGGCTATGATCTGATCCGTCAGATCGAAGAGCTGACCGGTGGCCATTATGCGCCCAGTCCGGGGATCGTCTATCCGACGCTCACCCTGATGGCGGAAATGGACCAGATCGACGAAGCGGTCGATGATGATGGCAAGAAAGTCTATTCCATCACCGACGCGGGCTCTGCTCAACTAACCGAGGAAGCAACGCATATTGCGGAAATCCTGGACCGTTTGGATGGCGTGTCGAAAATGGGACAGGCGAGCGATGGTGCGTCCGTCCGCCGCGCGGTTCACAACCTCAAAAGCGCGATCGGTATTCGTTTGGCGGATGAGGAAAAGGGGTCGGACAAGATTTTGGAAGTCACGGCGATCATCGACGAAGCCGCAAGCAAGATTGAACGTTTGAAATAGAACCGATCTAACTTGCTTCAAACACCAGTTTGATATCCGGATCGGTCATCACCTCCTGCGCCTGTGCAAACGGAACGTGGGTGGTGATGACATCTTGAGGCCGGAGATGACCGTCACAGGCGCATTGCAGCACTTTCTCGATTTCGGCCCGTGCGTGCACGCGGCTGATTTCATATGTAATGCCCTTCATATACATCGATGCGAGAGGAATATTGTCCATCGTCCGGCCTGGAGCGGATATGCCCGTACAACGACCGCAAGCTGCCGTGGAACGCAGGGCATAGATAAGCCCTTCTGGTATATTCGAAGCGTCTACAACGATGGGAAACTGGCCATCCGTTGGCATATCGCGTGCATAGCGGCGCTCCAATATTTCTGCGCCCAAGGCTTTTGCTTGCTTCAGCCTTCCGTTGTCGAAGTCGCTATAAAAGACACGCCCCGCTCCAAGCGCTACGGCTGCTTGCACGGCAAATAGGCCAACGCTTTGCGCCAAGCCTCCAACAATCAAAACATCCTCACCCGGACGTTGTCGGAGGGGCTCGGCAACCGTGCGATAGCCGTCACTGGCATTGTCTGAAATGGCAGCCGCGACAGGCAGCGATAGACGTTCTGGTATTTTGACAAGCATCGCATTGGCGAACGGGACGTTGATATAATCACTCAGCCCACCGCCCCATTCTACTCCGGAGCTTTGTGCAAGCCCATAAGCGGAGAATGGTGCCACGTTGGTGCAGCCATTGGTAAATCCGGCTCTGCAGTTTTTGCAAGTGCCGCAGTTGATCTGAAAGGGCACAATGACCTTGTCCCCTGGCTTGCAGCAAGTAACTTCATCACCAATTTCGACGACCACGCCGGCAATTTCATGGCCGAAAGCAAAGGGACCATCCTTCATGGGGATTGTGCCATTTGCGATGTAGAGATCAAGATCGCATCGTGTGACCGCCAAAGGCTTCACGATGGCTTGGCCGCCATTTTCGATTCTGGGTGCGGATACTTCGTGCCATTCCAATGTGCCGGGGCGTATAAAATTCAATTGCTGCATGCTGTTGTCAATCATCAATGGCTCCTAGATGTAGTTCATTAGTGAAGTATATTCCAGAAGACAAATTCAAGCAAGGGCGATAACAGACGGTCTATGTCCGCATCCAAACTCAGACTATATTGGCGCCTGCAACTGGCCGCCCATTTTCTGCAGAAACAGGCTGATCGTGATTTGCTCAAGGATGCTGACATCACAACGGCCCAATTTGGCGTTTTGTCAGCGATCAGCAATGGCGAGAATGTAACGCAAAAAGACATTGCAAACGTGTTGGGGCTCAATCAATCAGCGATTACTGCGATGGTTAGGCGGCTTATGAATTTGAGCTATGTTGAGCGGCAGGACAGTCAGACTGACGGCAGATCCAAGACGCTGACGCTGACCAGTGATGGTCAAAACGTGATCAAAAATACACGCTCACCATTCCGCAAAATCAACAAACGCATCGAGTCCAGTTTGAGCGAGGCAGAAATCGCCAATCTTGCCGACTATCTAGAACGGCTCACCAAAACCTTTCGCTGAAGGATATGATGGTCTACCGCTAAGCTTCCAGGACCATCTGCACATTGCAGCGCGCATAAGGCGTTGGCCACAATTCGTCCGCAGCCAAATGCCGGAAACCGCTTTTCTCATAGAGGCGGATTGCGGCTTTCAGGTCTCCATTGGTTTCCAGCCAGATGGAATCGACTCCCATCGACCGGGCTTCTGCGATAAGCGCCTCTAAAACTGCGCGCCCAATACCTTGGCCACGGACATCTTTCCGTGCCGCCATTTTGACGATTTCCAACCATTTGCGCCCGTCACCTGGATCAATATGCGGTGGCAATATGGCACCGGTTCCGACAACGACATCATCAAGCAGGGCAACGACAATCTGTCCGCCTTTGCCCAGTATAGATGCTTCCAACCCTTCCAGTTGTTCGCGGTCGCTATGCTCCATGGTGAAATATTCCTCGATCCAAGCGCGGTTGAGGTCGATGAAAGATTGGCGATCTTCGGGGCGATAATGGCGGGTGGTGACGGCCATTAGAAAATCCCGAACAGGATAACTGCCATGATGGTTCCCACCACCGGTATCACAACGGTCAACGCGCCGACCGCACCATATGCATCTTTATGGGTTTCTCCGCACACAGCGCGAATAGTGGTCACGACATAGCCGTTGTGCGGCAGGCTATCGAGCGCACCGGAAGAAATGGCGACCACACGGTGCAACTCGTCAGGTTGCGCGCCGACATCCATATAATGGGGTGCGATCAAGGGCAGGGCGATCGTCTGTCCGCCGGAAGCAGAGCCGGTAAGGCCTGCGATAACCGTAACCGCGATGGCGGCCCCGATTAGCGGACTACCGGGAATATTTTGCACGATGATCAGGGCTTCCTGAAAAGCCGGGGATAGTTTTGCGACAGAGCCAAAGCCGACAACCGCGCAGGTGTTGGTGATCGCGACAACCGCGCTGGTTGCGCCGCGCGAAAAGGCTTCGGGCATCGATTTCAGCTTTTGATAGCCGACGATCAGAGCGACCACCGCGCCAGACCCCAATGCTGCGACCAAGGCCCATTTATCGAGCGACTTTTTTGGCAGGATCGCTGATAGCGGTCCCATATCCTGGGGATATTGGAAGATCAGAAAGATGCTCAGAACGGCGGCAAGCGGCAGAATGCAAAGCAATGGTGCTGGCAAATTGCTATAGTCGGTATTGTCGTCATCGCTTTCGCGACCGACAAAATGTTCACCCTTGGCAACGGCGCGCTTGACCATATGGTTGAGCCAGAAATGGCCGGTCACAGCCATGAACAATGCAACGACCAAACTGACCTCCCATCCAGCATAAGCGGTGGTTCCCAGAAACTCCATTGGGATCAGATTCTGGATTTCCGGACTACCGGCGCTGGTCATGGTGAAGGTCACCGATCCGAAGGCCAGCGCCCCAGGGATGAATCGCCTTGGCAGATCTGCTTCACGAAACAGGTGGACCGCTAGCGAATAGACGCTGAACGATACGATGAACACGCTGACACCGCCATAGGTGAGTATCGCACAGGCAGCGACCACGGCCAGAACCGCATGTTTGATCCCGATTTTCTCGATCACCCAATGGGCGACGCTGGCGGCAGCGCCGCTGGCACCCATAATTTCGCCAAAAATCGCGCCCAGCAAGAACATGAAGAACCAGCTTTTGAAGAAGCTGACGAATCCGTCCATATAGGCCGTGGCAAAATCCGGAGCGCCTTCAACGGCCAGAGGCGGGAGCCATGCTATGCCGCTGGTTAACGCGACAATCGCGGCAGCCACAGGACCTGCAATCAGAATATTCACCCCGCGAACGGTCATCCAGATAAGCAGAGCAAGTCCGCCAATAAGTCCGATTGCAGATAGCATGAAAGTCCCCCAAACTTGACCTCTGCCTCATGGCAGAGGTCAAGCCGGAGGTGCAACTGATAAAAGCATCATCCCAGCCGATGCTGGGGTGAGTTTTTTAGATCACTTGCGCTCTATTTTCATCACGGTGCTTTTTCAGATATTTCATGAATGGCGTACCGCCGGTGCCAACCTCGGTATCATTGCCTGTACCGTTCATGGCCTGCTTGTTGATATAGCTGGCCGCATATTCAAGATGCCTGGTGCGGAATCGTGCAACCTGTTCGACACTGGCATTAAAGGCTTCTCTGAGCGCCGGATCGCCGCTGGCAATCGCAAATTCGCGCAGTTTGCTCTGTTCCCGCAAATCCTCGATGAAGCGACGATGCTGGACCGGGCGATAGGCGTGCAGCTCGTCCAGATAGGCGCGCAGCGGGTCATTTTCGTGGCTCACCTGGAACAACGCATCCATGCTTGGCACGATCGAGCTTTGTGATCCTGTCTGGCCGCGAAATACCTGTCCTTTACCTTCATATTTATCGACACCCTCGTAAATCAGGCCATCGGGAAGCGCCGGATTATTAGCCCAGCCATGGATATAGGGGCGCACCCGCTGATAATAGATATAGGGATCACAGAGGTCCGGCATCCGGTCAAAAATGGCGTTTACCGCATCCCAATGTCCGTCCATTTCTTCCAGCAATCTGGTAGCTTTGGCCACGTCCTCTGTCTTGGCTGCTTCAACGAGATCGCAAGCAAGGTCGAGAAGTGGTCCGGCCGCGGCTTCGATGGCAACATGGATCAGGACAAACCAATTCTCATCGGCACCGCCCAGAAAATTCTGAACCATATAGACATTGTCGAGGTCGATTGGGGCATTGCGATCCAGCCGAGCCCAATTGTCGAGCACATAGCCGCTATAAGGAAGCAGCGGTGCCTGATCGAGGCGATCGGCGAGCGCGACCATTGGGCGTGCGAGATTGGCGGGCAGGGTAGTGGGTGCGTCGCTTTCACCCCAGACATAGGCTTGCACGAGGAAGGAATAGCGTACCATGGCTATGCGAACCTGTTCTTCCGGGGCGTTGGCCGCCCAATCCACAAGATCGAGCGCCGGCAATTGTTCTAACCAGTGTCGCACCCGGCCGGTGGTCATCAGGCCGGAAAGATTCTCTGCTGCCTGCAGAACAGGAGCAAAAAGATCGGGAAGGTCAATATCGACAATTTCGAAACACGAAAGAAATCCGCGAGACGCGGACATATCATAATCTAACAATTTCATAGAGTCACCACTTGGGCAAGCGCGGGTTGGGCCGCTTGCACAACAGCATGATGGTATCAAATGAAATCAAGTGGAGCAAACCCAAATTTGTTTTCCCTTCAAGAATCCGAAAAACCAGCGCCGTGAAGCATTCTCGCTGATCGAAAAATGTCAGCCGTACAAATGAAGGGAGACTTTAATGCGGTCGATCATAGCCCAATTAGTGCCAGAAACTCCAATGTGAATCGCAGTTTCACTGGCCTCGCAACGTTGCTTGAGCTAACGCGCGCGCATGACAAGTGTCGCTTTTAGTCTGCGAGAGCAATACCCATGGCGGCATGAACTGCGCGCCACCCTCTCGCTTGCCTGGCCGCTGATTCTATCGAACCTGACTATGGCGCTCATTGGCGCGACCGATGTGTTGATGCTTGGTTGGTTGGGGGCACGTGAACTTGCTGCGGCCACTCTGGGGTTCAATCTGGCGATGAGCGGTGCGATTTTCTGCATGGGGCTGATCACGGCATCGGCGCCTATGATGGCAACGGAAATTGGCCGGATGCCGCATAGCGTGCGCGATGTGCGTCGGACCTTTCGTCAGGCGATGTGGGCCGCCATAGCGGTTGTTTTGCCTTTGTGGATACTTCTCTGGAACACCGAAAATATCCTGCTGACATTTGGTCAACAGGCGGACCTCGCGGAGATAGCGGGAACCTATGTTGGCGCCTATATGTGGTCGATCTTGCCGTTCTTGTTCTTCCTTATATTGCGAAACTTCATCTCTGCATTGGAGCAGACAGTGTGGGCGCTGATCATCAGTGTCATTGGCGTCCTTTCCAATGGATTTTTCAACTATGCCCTGATTTTCGGCAAGTTCGGTGTCCCGGAATTTGGTGTTGTCGGTGCGGGAATAGGCAGTGTGATGACCAATGGATTGATGTTCGCCGGGATGGCGATCGTCGTGATGCGTCACAAGCGCTTTCGTCGCTATCATCTATTTGGGCGTTTTTGGCGTAGCGACTGGCCGCGGTTTCGGGCGCTTTGGAAGCTGGGCCTGCCGATTGCGATCACCATGGGCCTTGAGGGCTCCGTTTTCGGTTTCGCGGCTTTGCTCATGGGATTGATCAGCACCGCTTCTGTTGCGGCCCATGCCATTGCGCTGCAACTCGCTTCTCTGACATTCATGGTCCCAATGGGTTTGGGCCAAGCGGCAACGGTGCGTGTGGGCATTCAATATGGCCGCAAAGATCACGCAGGAATCAAACGTGCTGGCTGGGTCAGCTTCCTTCTCGGTACATCCTTCATGGCCGCCATGGCCCTTGTGTTCGTTCTTGCCCCCAATGTGCTGATCTCGATATTCATCGACGCCGGAGCCCCTGGCAATGCCGAGGTTGCTGCGCTGGCGGTTGGTTTTCTCGCCATAGCAGCCATCTTCCAGATCGTTGACGGCGCTCAGGTGGTCGGTGCCGGCATGTTGCGGGGTCTTCACGACACCACTGTGCCGATGCTCTTTGCGTTGATGGGATATTGGTTCATTGGCATTGGTCTGGGTGCCAGTCTCGCATTCTGGCAAGGCTGGGAAGGTCTGGGAATTTGGGCCGGGCTAGCCGGCGGATTGGGCGTCGTCGCAGTGTTGATGCTGGCCCGTTGGATGTTGCGCGATAAAATAGGGCTTCTGCCATAATCAAAGACAGTTGCGGACGGCCACTATTCCATCACAGCAGGCAAGTTCACTGAATTCCCGATCAGGGCAATTGCGTATGGTGGCAAATTTTTTGTATGGCGAGAGGGATGGCGGGACGCAGGGCTTCTTGATCATCTCGCCCGCCGTTTGATTGCGGGCTAGAAGGGTAGCAGGTCTTCATAGACTTCCATGCTATAACCATTTTTCAAGTCAGCGCCGATTGTCATCAGGAAATAGTGGCTGACTATTTCGGCCTGCTGTTCGATTCCAAAGGCGGCAAATGGCTTTCCTGGCAACAATTCATAATCATAGCGAGAGAAGGGATGGCGGGCCAAAGGCAGGAATATGCCTTGCTGATGCTGCCACACATGCACCATCTCATGAATGAACAGCGCTTGCACTTTGAACGATGACGCACAGAAATCATCGCAGAATAGATTGCTATTCGGGTGAAACCAGAGATTACCATCAGGTGCCATCGTCACCCGCTTCGGTTGAAACAACCACCATTTGCGCTTGAAGACGGTTACCTGATCATAGTCGATTGCATGTCCGAAAATGGATAGGCAAAGCGCAATTTCTGCAGAGGTTAGCGCACGGCTGGTCACCGGAATGCCTTACTATTCGGCAACGGGTGCAGCTTCGCCGGCTTTCCTGACCGCTGCATTAATTTCAATGCGGTCGTTGTTGGAATAGATCAGGGTCATGGTCAGCAACCCCCGTTGTTTTGAATATTCGCCGACACCCCAAATCATCAAATGTTTTCCGCCGGGTTCCAGTTTCACTGTTTCTCCGGCTGGAACTGGAATCGATTTGAGTTTTTCCATGCTGGCCATGCCGTCTTTCTCGACCGTTTCATGCATTTCCATCCGCATGACGTCGTCGGATGTGACGCCTACCAAAGTCACGTCAAGACGGCCGCCGTGCAGTTCCATATAGCCAGCCGAAGGGTTGCCATCGACAGGAGATAGGTTGACCACTGCCTTGTCTGCGAAGAGCACGTCACCCTGACCGCAAGAGGCCAGCATTAGGGGAGCAGCTAGCATGATCGAGATCTTGTTCATTGTGATACCTCATTAAACCGACGGAATTCTATTCAGTAACGGTTGTTTTGTGTTGATTTTTCAAATGTAGGATGTCCGATGCCTTGTGCCAAGAAAAATGCCACCTATATCGCATTGCGAAGCCGTAGCGGTGCCATTTAACAAGGGCCGGGCGGCAATTTTGCTAATGTTAGAAAATTGATTGAGGGATTTATGGGTAAAGTTATCGGAATTGATCTGGGTACAACCAACAGCTGTGTTGCGGTTATGGACGGCGGCAAGCCAAAGGTTATTGAAAATGCAGAAGGCGCGCGGACGACACCGTCTGTTGTTGCGTTCACCAAGGACGGCGAGCGCCTGATTGGTCAGCCAG
The DNA here is from genome assembly GCF_039982395.1 of Parasphingorhabdus sp. Lineage (GTDB taxonomy): Bacteria > Pseudomonadota > Alphaproteobacteria > Sphingomonadales > Sphingomonadaceae > Parasphingorhabdus. The sequence continues at coordinate 278,346 of NZ_JBDWYO010000003.1, read as the reverse complement.
CCAAACGGCAAGCGGTCACCAATCCGGAAAGCACGATTTTTGCGGTGAAACGTCTGATCGGTCGCCGGTTCGATGATCCGATGACGAAAAAAGATATGGAACTTGTTCCTTATGAAATCGTCAAGGGTTCTAACGGGGACGCTTGGGTAAAAGCAGGCGGCGAAGATTACAGCCCATCACAGATTTCTGCCTATACTTTGCAGAAGATGAAAGAGACGGCAGAAGCCTATCTCGGTGAAACTGTAACCCAGGCTGTGATCACCACACCGGCCTATTTCAACGATGCCCAGCGTCAGGCAACCAAGGATGCGGGCAAGATTGCCGGTCTTGAAGTGTTGCGTATCATCAACGAGCCAACCGCTGCGGCGCTGGCTTATGGCCTCGACAAGAACGACGGCAAGACCATTGCTGTCTATGACCTTGGCGGCGGTACATTTGATATTTCCATCCTCGAAATTGGTGATGGCGTGTTCGAAGTGAAATCGACCAACGGCGATACGTTCCTGGGCGGAGAAGATTTTGATGCCAAGCTTGTCGAATTTCTCGCGGCAGACTTCAAGAAAGCGGAAAACATTGACCTGACCAAGGACAAGCTTGCTCTGCAGCGTCTGAAGGAAGCAGCGGAAAAAGCGAAGATCGAGCTTTCCAGTGCGCAGACGACCGAAATCAACTTGCCATTCATTACCGCGGATCAGAATGGACCGAAGCATCTGGTCAAAGCGATCAGCCGTTCCGACCTAGAAAAACTGGTTGGTGATCTTGTGAAGCGCACCCTCGATCCTTGTAAGAAAGCGATCAAGGATGCTGGTCTTGAAGCGAAAGACATTGACGATGTCGTGATGGTTGGCGGCATGACCCGTATGCCGCTCGTTCGCGAAACCGTTGAAAAATTCTTCGGCAAAGAACCGCATACCGGCGTGAACCCCGATGAAGTTGTGGCCATGGGTGCTGCCATTCAGGCTGGCGTTCTGCAGGGCGATGTTAAAGACGTTCTGTTGCTCGACGTGACACCATTGTCGCTGGGCATCGAAACGCTTGGCGGCGTGTTTACACGCATGATCGACCGCAACACCACGATCCCGACAAAGAAAAGCCAAGTCTACTCGACCGCTGATGATAATCAGGGCGCTGTGACGATCCGGGTCTTCCAGGGTGAGCGGGAAATGGCTGCGGACAACAAAATGCTCGGCAATTTCGACCTCGTCGGTATTCCGCCAGCACCGCGCGGCGTGCCTCAGATTGATGTGACCTTTGATATTGATGCCAACGGCATCGTCAACGTGTCCGCCAAAGACAAAGGCACCGGCAAGGAGCAGCAGATTAAAATCCAGGCTTCTGGTGGTCTTAGCGATAACGACATCGATCAGATGGTTCAGGACGCAGAGAAATTTGCAGAAGAAGACAAGCAGCGGCGTGCCGAGGCGGAAGCCAAGAACAATGCGGAAAGCCTTGTCCATACCACTGAGAAGCAGCTTGAAGAGCATGGCGACAAGATTGATGCCGATCTGAAAGGCCAGATTGAAGAAGCCGTGAAGGAAACCAAGGAAGCCATCGAAGGTGGCGATCCCGAAGCGATGAAGACCAAGTCTGAAGCGCTGGCGCAGGTTTCCATGCAAATGGGTCAGAAGATCTATGAAGCGGAACAAGCGGCTGGTGGCGATGCTGCCGATGCAGCTGCAGCGGACGCGGCGGCAAAAGCCGACGATGATGTTGTTGACGCGGAGTTTTCGGAAGTCGACGACGCCGAAGATGACAAGAAAGACGATGCCAAGGCGGCTGAGTAAAGATTGGAGCGTCGCTTCTGTGCGAACCGGAACCGTTGGACCTAGTGCCAGCGTTTCCGGTGTCGGCAGGAGCGACGATTCTCTCGCTTTGGGGTAAGCACGAATATGGCATCCGAAATCGATTATTATGAACAATTGAACGTCTCGCGCGATTGCGATGGCGCGACTCTCAAGTCATCCTATCGCAAATTGGCAATGCAGTGGCATCCGGACAAAAACCCCGGTGACGAGGCCGCAGAAGCCAAATTTAAGACGATTAGCGAAGCCTATGATGTGTTGAAGGATCCGCAGAAGCGGGCGGCCTATGATCGATATGGCCATGAAGCGTTTACCAATGGCGGCGGAAACAATGCGGGCGGCGGTCAGGGCGGCTTCGCAGGCGCGGCTTTCAACGATATCGGTGATATTTTTGAGACTATATTTGGCGGTGGTGGCGGCGCCGGCGGTGGCTTTGGCGGACAGCAGCAGCAACGCGGCCCTGCGCGTGGTGCGGATCTGCGCTATGATATGGAGATTACGCTGGAAGATGCGTTCCATGGCAAGCAGACCGAAATAGAAATTGAAGTGTCGGCCGGTTGTGACGAATGTGACGGCTCCGGCGCGGAACCCGGCACCGGGGCGAAACGTTGTGGAACCTGTCAGGGCCACGGTAAGGTTCGTGCGCAACAAGGGTTTTTCGTGGTTGAGCGCACCTGCACGAGTTGCCAGGGGCGCGGCGAAGTGATCGAAAGTCCTTGCCACGTCTGCTACGGTGAAGGCCGGGTTGATAAACCGCAGGTTCTAGAAGTTGAAATTCCAGCTGGCGTTGATACCGGAACACGGATCCGTCTGTCTGGGAAAGGTGAAGCAGGCGCGCGCGGCGCTCCGTCGGGTGATCTTTATATATTCATCCACTTGATACGGCATGATATTTTTGAGCGCGAAGGCACGACTTTGTTCACGCGCGTGCCGATCAGCTTCACTCTGGCGGCCTTGGGCGGAGATATTACCATTCCCGGCCTGGACGGTGAAAAACATGAAATTCGTATTCCAGCCGGAATCCAAAGCGGGAAGCAAATTCGCCAGCGCGGCGCCGGCATGCCGGTCCTGCGAGGGCGCGGCAATGGGGATATGGTGGCCCAAATAGAGGTCGAAACGCCGACGAAGCTGTCCAAGCAACAAAAAGATTTGCTGCGTCAGTTCCAGGATACGGAGACCGGTGATGAGACACCCAATTCGACCGGATTTTTCGGGAAGCTAAAAGATGCTTGGGAAGATCTGACCGAGTAAAACTGCTGGGTCGCCTTGAGACCGAAACAGCAGGAATTTAGACCTGTCGATCGACCATTTTGGATAATTCCGAAGCAACGGCGGGTCTCCATTTTTGATGTCTGTCCGAAAAACGCAATGTCCACCACTGGATATCTGCAGATGTTGCAGCCTAAAGCCATGCGTTCATCAAATTGCTGTGATAGTGAAGATAAGGTCTCGTCGGAGGCCGGATATCCAACGCTCTTGGACATCGGGGAACAACCAGTCGGTTGGTGGTGCGTCGTTATTCTAGGAAATAAGCGGGTCAGGAAGGGACCAGCCAACCCGACCCGCTAGATTTATGATCAGCATCCTGGTTCATAACCGCATCAAATTGGCCTGTGTGGGAAAAGGGCCAAATTGGGTTGGATTAATTCCGCTGAATCATCAATCAAAACTACTAACGGTCAGACCGGTGATGGATTAACCTGTGGTGCGTATTTATTTGATTGCGCGTGCGAAGACTGGCCATTTCGAAACGCATCAGTCTGACAAAATATCATTGCCGGAACTTCAGTGATTGGGTTCAATCGTCGCAAACCCATCTTCCGTATAATTAGGGCTTCCCTTAAATATTGCAGATTATGCCCGTCAATGCCTACGTCCGCGTTCAGATAGACTTGCGGTTAATGGTCGGCATTTTCGACCCAGATTCTGGGGAAACAGGGTGAATCTATGATTGCAAATGTCATGCTGCAGCGCCTGTTCGAGATTTGCAAAGAATTTTGGACGTTCAAAGCAGACGGTGATCCACTGACAAAAGAGTTTATTGTTCGGCAGCAGCTTAAGCTGATCGCCGACGTGTCGCGGATTGTGGCTATCCTGACGCTCCCCATCGGTATTTATATGGTGGCGAATCTCTTCATATTTGCCAGCAAACCTTTTCTCTATGCCGGTCTCTTTGGGATGGCTGTCGTCACGTTTGCTTCGGTTCGAAATTTTCGCCGCCCCGATCCACAAGGCTCTGACATGAAGCATATCTATGCCTTGCGGCACACGCTTTGTGTGGAGAGCGTTGTCGTTGTGTGCGGGTTGAATCTCTGCCTGGCCGTTCCTCTCGCTTTCGGGCAGATTCCGTTCGACGAGAACAGTATGATCATGGCTCTGGGAAGCATTGTCATTGGGGGCTTTTCTTATGGCAGTATCCCGCGAGCGCAGACCTTTTATATTGCAATACAGACCATGTTTCTGGCGTTCAGCATTGTGTTCATAAATGGTGTTGCCGGGTTACCATCGGTCGCTCTTCTGATTTTTTTTGCAGCAGCGGTGGATTCGATTTATCGCCTCTCCTTTCTCAATTTTGTGAAGCGGCATATTTATGCTGCCAAGCAAAAAGATGCTGCAGAAACGGTCAAACTTTTGCTCAATGACTATGCCGAGCAAAGTTCAGATTGGTTGTGGGAGACTGACGAATGCAAACGGATTGTCCAATCATCAGAACGTTTTGCCATGGCAGCTGGGATGACGCCTAGCGATTTGGATGGCACTCATGTCGCAGATTTGTTTGCGGAAAGCGCGGAACGCCAATCGTTGTCGCAGTTGATAGAACAGGGAGAGGCTGTTCGCAATTTAACGCTTCCAATATCAATCCATGGTGACGTTCGTTGGTGGCGAATTTCTTGCCGTTTCATGAACAATTCGAACGGCGTATCTGGCGCTCTGCGCGGAGTTGCGACGGATATAACGATCGCCAAGCAGGCGAAGGATCAGATCGCTCATCTGGCCCATTTCGATAGTCTAACCGATCTGCCCAATCGATCGTCCTTTCATCAATCCCTTCAACATTCGGTCACGCGTTTACAGTCTCATCAGCGGCTCGCCGTGCTCTATCTGGATATTGATCGCTTCAAGGAAATCAATGATACAATGGGCCACCGAACTGGTGACTTGGTATTGCAAGAGGTAGGAAACCGTCTGGCTGAAGCCGTCGGATCTGGAGATGTTGTTGCTCGATTAAGTGGTGATGAGTTTGCGGCCTGCCTGAACTACATTGACAGTGTCGAGGATGCTGTTCGGACAGCGTCCGAGATTGTCGAGAAAGTATCGGTGCCGTTGATGATAGATGGTCACAGGGTTGTTTCGGGGGTAAGCTTGGGGATCGCCATTTCCAGCGAAGACTGCGATACTGCCGAAGGGCTTCTCCAATATGCTGATATAGCATTGTATAAGTCCAAGCAGAATGGGCGAGGCTGCGTTACGATCTTCGAACCTTATATGCTCACAGCGATCCAGGATCGCCGGACCATCGAACTGGACCTGTTGACCGCCCTAAAGGGAAGAGAGTTTGAGCTCCATTATCAGCCTTTGTGCGATATAGAGACCAGAGAACCGATCGGATATGAAGCATTAATTCGATGGAACCATCCCACAAAAGGCATGATAGCTCCCAATGATTTTATTCCCGTTGCGGAAACAACCGGAATGATTATTCAATTGGGTGAATGGGTTATTCGAACCGCGCTGGACGAGCTTAAAAACTGGCCCGAACATCTCAGTGTGTCGGTCAACCTATCGCCCGCACAGATGCGTAGCCCCAATCTGCTGCCCACAATAGTTCATGCCTTAGCGTCCGCGGGAGTAGAGCCGCATCGCCTCGAATTGGAGATTACCGAAACGGTGATCATGACCAATAATCAGGCCAATTTCGATCTTTTGAACAAGATCCGTTCGCTAGGAATAAAGATCGCTTTGGATGATTTTGGCACCGGCTACAGCTCACTCAACTATTTGCGGAGCTTTCCCTTCGACAAGATAAAGATCGACCGTTGTTTCGTTGAAGAGGTGGTTAGTCGGGATGATTGTCAGGCCATTATTCGATCTATCACAGGCTTGGCATCCAGTCTCGGCATGGTAACGACCGCAGAAGGTATCGAATGTGAAGAGCAGCTAGCCCAACTGAAGATCGACGGATGCCAACAAGCGCAAGGCTATCTGTTTAGCAAAGCAATGCCTGCAAGCGAAATTGCAGGACGGGTTGTCAACGCTTCGACCAATGTTGCCATTCTGGATCATATGTCGAAGTCAAAATTCAGATCATCAATCGAATTCGATAAATCAAAACGGCAGGCTGGCTAGCATCATTTTGATGTTTATGAATAACGGCAATAGCATCATGCTGTCGCGGTTAATCCATTACCGTTCAGGGACGGGAAATCATACCGCCATCAAGAACAAGTGCTTGACCAATCATCCAGGACGATGCGCGCGAGCATAGATAAAGCGCTGTGCCCGCGATATCTTCCGGCGCGCCCATCCGGCCGCGCGGTATCTGTGAAATTGCCAGTTTCGTCATGTCATCATTCTCGACGATCTGTTTGGTCATGTTGCTTGGAAAAAAGCCGGGCGCGATGGCATTGACGTTGATATTATGATGCGCGAGATCGGTCGCCAGATGTTCGGTCAAATTGATGACAGCAGATTTGCTGGCGGTATAGGCGTATGTGGGCATGCCCGAATTGCGAATGCCATTGATCGATGCAATATTGATCACGCGCGCTGGGTCATCTGCCGTTCCGCCGGCTTTCAGCAACGGTAGGAATTTCTGCGTAGCAAAGAAGATCGACTTGATGTTGATATCCATCACCTTGTCCCAACCCTTTTCCGGGAAATCCTCGATCGACGCACTCCAGTTTGCACCGGCATTGTTGATTAATATGTCAATCTTCTCTTCGCGTTCGCCGATAGCTGCAGCGAAAGCCTCAATGCCTTCGACATTTGAAAGATCTGAGGGAATGGCAATGCACTCGCCAAGCTCAGACAGTTCAGCAGCTTTGGCCATCAGCCGCTCTTCCTTGCGGGCGGTGATGTAGACCTTGGCACCATTTTCTATCAATCCGCGGGCCATCATGGCACCGATGCCGCTGGATCCGCCTGAAACTACCGCGACTTTACCACTGACGTCGAATAAGGTCTGCATCGTCACGATCATTCTCCTGTTTGATTGTAATCGGGCTCTCCTTTCACATCGCCCAGGAAAAGTCTACGCGCGATCGATCGCAGCCGCTTCAAGTTGTCTATTTGACGCAATATTTTCCGGAAGTCTTCAGTCCGCTGGAGCAACTGCCGCTTTTGACTTCGGCATAGTCGCCTTTGTCACCGACGCAATAGTTGGCGGATGATTTGAAACCAGTGGGGCAGGAGCCGACTTTGGTAATCGCAACTTTTCCGGAACTGGATTTGCATGAATTTCCCGATGATTTGAAGCCTGACGGGCAACTACCATCCTTGGCAACGGTGGTGCCGCTAGATTGAGCAAAGGCAGTCGGGACGGCGAAGCTGGAAATGACGAGTGATGAGAGGGCGATTGCGTAACGCATTTGGTGGTTCCTTCTGGGAGTTTGATAAAATTATAGGATTTTGAAACTAGCGAGCCGGAGCGCTCAGATATTCAAAGCCGACAAGGCTTTGGCCGGATCTTTTGTTATAATATTGGCAATAGAGCTTTTCCGTTCTGGCGTTGCTATGTTCGTTGAGGCGCGCCATGAAACTAATGCCATATTTGCCGCGTTTTTTCCGGTCGGCTGTATAGGCCGAGGCGCGAGAAGAGTTGCTGCCGGTGGCGCAATCGCTTACGCCCTGATCATTACCGCAATGCAATTTCATATGGGAATCGCCAAGATATTGATCGCTATTCCACGTCCAATAGTTGGTCGTACCGGCACTAGGGTTGTCAGACTTTACGCACTGCCACGTCCAATCATTGCCTTTGTTTAGAGCTTTATATTTCTTTTCGTCGACTTCAAAATATAGGATCTCTTGCGGTTGCAGCGATGGAGCAATACATGATCCGGATATTTTGCCGGGTTTCCGGTTGATAAAGCCGGTGCGCTTTTCTTTGCTAAAGCCTTGTTGAAACGTATAGCTCCCCAAATTGCCGACCGTTACGTTGGACAATGCCAGACCGGTACATTTTGTCAGCGACGTTAGGCTTGAAGATGGTTTTCCGAGCGTAGCAGAGCCGTTGCTTTTTCTCGACCTAGATGATGTGCCTGTGGTTCCACCAATTGCCTTGTTGATCGCTTTTTCGGCTTCTTTAACGGCTTCTTTTTCCGCATCGCGTTTTGTTTTTTTGGCTTCTCTTTTGACGGCATTCTTCAAGCCGCCAAATTGAGCATGGGCTGCCCCACTGCTGATCATGGATATTGCAAAAAGTGCGGCAATCGCTGGTTTCGTATATTTCATCATTGGCCTCCATCGGGTTCACCGTGCGAACTAGTGGAGCCTTGGGGGCATTAGAATATACCATATGGTACATATCGAGCGATTATCTGAGCATAGATGTCTTGTGTGGCAGCGCGATGGTCAATCTAGGCCGACTTTGGCGGCTTCTCGGAAGATTTGGTCAGGGACCTGTTGAATGGCCAAACTCCCAACATCTTGCAACGGGCCGATCAGATTAAAGCCATATCTAGCGCAAAATTTCTTGACCATGTCGGGCGGCGCCAGGCGATCTTCAATGCCGCTGATAACGGTTACGGGGACTTCCAGATTTTGGCACCAATCCGACCAGTCGCTCGCCGTCAATATCGCTTGCTGGGCAGTGGATTCATAGCCATCTTCGAATGTCCGTTTCATCGATCGTTGCATCAGTTCGGCAACGTCCGGCCGGTTGAGCGTGATCATGTCGGCAGCGCTTTCACCATAGATGCTTTTGAAATAGGCCAAGCTCTTGCCGCGGCGGACCATCGTTGCGGCTGCGGCAAAATATAGACGTACAAAAGATGGCGCAATCCGGGCCAGCCGAAGAGGCGCCCGATAGCCCATGGCGAGATGGGAGAAGTCATTGGCATCATCGGCCGGTAAGATCGTGCCCGCCATCACCAATCCGCAAAACCGCCCCGGGTGGCTCTTGATGGCCGCCATGCCATATGGTGCGGCAACTCTGGCTGAAATGATGGAACAGCGTTCGATTTTTAGTTGATCCAGAAGATAAACAAGCCGTTCTACAAATTCTTCAACGACGGCCAATCCCGAGTTCGACATTTTGCTGCCCGCGTAAAAGGGGAGCCAGGGGGCGATGATGCGCAGATCCTGCTGCTCGGCGGCTTCCTGCTGTCTTGCGGTCAAATAGGCCCCATCGATAGTGGCGTGCAGATAAAGAACCGGCTTTGCTGTTGGATTGCCATAGACTTCAAAAGGCAGATGGCTGCCATCCGCTAAGGTCAATCTATGGCTTGAACCGCCGACAACCGGATTCTGGCGCTTTGATTCTGCCGTAGCAAAGGCAATGCTGAAACCCGCGTAAAGGGAAATGAGATCGGTTTGAGAACTGATGCCCAATTTGCGAAACAGGGCCTTGAGCTGGTTCCGTGCTGTTCCCAAAGCGCGGTTTCGGTGTGTTGCAAATTCTTGGACAGATAGGCCGTTGACCAGATATTCTGCCAGCTGCTCTTCTGTTGCCGTTAGTTCCAACGATCGTGCAAATGCGCTACCAATGGCGGAATTCCAGCGCAGTCGCATGGTGTGGAAATCCAGCGATGGTTTGTCCGAATCTGACAATTGAGCGGCAAACAGCAAGCCTTTGTCGTCATCCTGATCGGTATAGAGACGAACAATTGCGGTGGTAGCTTTTGCGCTGCCTTTGATTAGTTTTTCTATCTCTGCATATGCTTCACGATCAACGCCCAAAAGCCAGTCGGGTATGGATTCACCCGGAAAAATTTCAGAACTTTTGAATATATCATCATCGACCCTTAACACGGTCATTGATGTGGAGAGCGAAAGGTCTGCACCCGTCAGCCGGTCGCTGGCTTGTTCCAAATCGCGAGCATAGGAAGAAAAATCATTGCCGACACTGGGATCAATCTCGGTCAAGAGCTCGGTGACATTTGCAAAATGGGGCTGGAGCGCGCCTTCATCTTCAGTGCCCGGTTTCTGCAATATGGTGAGTAGCTTCATCAACCGTTCGGGCTGGGCAGCGATTGCATAGGCGTCGCGTATCAGGGGATCGAGAGATTCATTCGTCATAAAGTTCGACTATAGAAGCTTGTGTCTAACGCAATGAAAATCGTTAGATTTCAAGCCCTTTATGAGCCAGTTAGGCGTTATTTTATCCTTCGGTTTTTTTGCACTAGAGAGAAATTTTTCGCAGTATGTTCAAACAAAAGAACTGACCATATGATTCTGTGGATAAGAATGATGTTCTCAAGTCGGACGAATAGTTGTTCACCCTGCGAACATTTATCGGGAGTCGCTGTCTAGTCAGCTTCCTGATACATATCCCACGAACGGAGTTTCCTGGATATTATCTCCTTACCCACAAAAGGGAGAGCCGGTAATATCAGAGCGTCGGAAATGCGCTATTCCCGCGCAATCATGAGGTGACCAATTTGGAACGTGCTGGCGGATTTATTGATGAGGCCCGCAGCGGCGGGTGGAAAATGCTTTGGGCCGGCGTCATTGGCATGATGCTGGGTATCAGCGCCTTGCCATTCTACACATTGGGTGTGTTTGCACAGCCGGTAGCCGACGATTTCGGTTGGTCCCGAACACTGGTCGTTTCGGGCCTGTCGTTTCAGATGGTGGGAACCGTCCTGGTGGCTTGGCTAGCGGGTTGGATGATCGACCGCTACGACGTCCGGAAAATTGCTTTGTACAGCCAGATGGGTCTGGCCTTGTCCTTCTTTCTCATGGCTCAGCAAAATGGCACAGTGTGGCTCTGGCAGCTAAACTGGTTCATTCTGGCTTTGTTGGGCATCGGCACCTCTCCCATGAGTTGGTCTCGCGGCATAGTGGAACGCTTTGAAAGCGGTCGCGGACTTGCTTTGGGTATTGCCTTGTCTGGCAGCGGGATCACGGCCTTTGCTGGCCCGCCCATAATTGAAGCCATTATAGAGGCTTATGGATGGCGAGCAGGCTATTATGCTTTGGCAGGGGCGATTGCCGTCATAGGCCTTCCATCAACTTGGTTTCTCTTCCAGGTCACACGTCCGGAGGAACCGGGAGAGCAAGTCAAGCCAATGGCAATTCTGAAGGGATTGACGTTCAAACAGGCGCTCTGCACGCGGCAATTCTGGTTGATTCTATTGGCCTTCTGCACGATCACTTTTGCCGTCAGCGGCACCATCCCCAATCTGGTTCCGATCATGCAGACGATGGGCATTGAACAAGCGGCTTATTATGTAAGCCTGATCGGTATTGCGGTTATTTTTAGCCGCCTGATCAGCGGATATCTCATCGACCGCTTCTGGGCACCCGGCGTGGCTACCGTGCTCGTGCTGGTGGCCGCGATTGCCTGTGCGATGTTGTCGCAAGGCATTGCTCCGGCTTTTGCGGTCATTGCCCTCGGTGTGGCTGCCGGCGCTGAATTCGATCTGATCGCCTTTCTGTGTGTCCGCTATTTTGGAATGCGGGCTTATGGTCGTATCTATTCATGGCTTTGGGCCGGATTTGCACTCGCCACTGGCGCCGGTTCGCTGACGATCGCCTATCTCTTGGAAACCGGACTTGGGCCTGCCGGCGTGATGATGGCGGTGGTCGGCGCGTTGATGATTGCCGCAGTGACGCTGTTGGCCTTGGGGCGCTATCCAAATGCAGATAAGTGGGAACAGCAAAGCTGACGTCGATTGGGCAGGCATATGGCTGCCAGCGGATCAGGCCAGCGCCGCAATCCCCGCTAGCGCCTGATCTATTTCCTGCTCGTTGTTGAGCAAACTCGGCGCGAAACGAGCGAAACTCTTCCGGTACGGCGAGTTGCTCATGATTACTCCTTTGTCATGCATCTTTTTGACCACGTCGGGCGGGGATATGCCATCCACTTCAAAACAGGCGAAACCGGAAGAATATGCAGCCGCCATGGGCGTGTGCAGTTTGACATGAGTCATCTTCGCCAAGCCTTCTTTGGACTGGGTGTTGAGCTGGTGGATGCGCCGTTGAACATTGTCCTTGCCCAGAGCCAAATGCAGATCGAAGGCTGCGGGGAGGGCCCAGCGATGTTCAAAGCTGTGAAAGCCGCCCGGACTCATATGGGCACCGACCGGCACTTGATCCTGCGCGATCAAACCCCGCCAAACATAGGTTGAAGCGCTAAAGCTCGGAATGATGGCCTCGCAGCGTTGCCAGCCGCGGTCGCTGCCCCAGACGATGCCAGTCCCGCGTGGGCCAAATATCCATTTATGGGTGCCGCCAATGAAGAAGTCGCAGCCCAGCTTGCTGACATCCTGATTTTCTATGCCCAGTCCATGGACACCGTCGACGCAGAAGATGATCTGTTGATCCGGTTCTCTGTTGGCATTCACCGCATCGATAACATCCGCCATTGCACGGATCGGTAATTTGACACCGCTCGAAGAATGCACCCAGGTGACCGCAACCACACGCGTTTTGTCGGCGATCGCGTTCTGCAAGCGTTGCACGCAATCTTCCTCCGTAAACGCGGAGGCCTCTTCATAAAGCGCGATTTTTCTAATGGTTGCACCAGAGCGGCGGGATCCAAATTCGAGCGACATATCCGATGAATAATGTTCATGCTCGGTTTGCAATATCTCATCGCCAATGCTCAGCTTCAGTCCGCTATAGACCATCGCCAATCCCATGGTGGTGCTGTCGGTCAGCGCATATTGATGCTGCTCCCCACCCATATAGCGGGCGGCGGCGGCTTGGACGCCATAATCGCGGGCCGGAAAGGCATTTTTCAGGAAATCGGATGGATTTTCGTCGAGCGCTTGTCGGATTTTGGCAATGGCATCAGACACCGGTTTCGGATGGGATGCGATCAAAAATGTCGACAGTTGAACATAGTCGCGGGTGAGGGGGAACAGGTCCCTGAACGCCGTCCAGTCCGCGGCGGCGATAGGCTCCGCCTTCGTTCCGGCAGCCGCCGCAGCTTTGGTGCCTCCAACAAGAGCGGTTGCCCCGACGGCGACGCCGGCCCCGCCCAGAAATTGCCGTCTCAACATTTCGGTTCCTCCCTTTTCAAGAGTTTGGCTAACACGAAATGCCAATCTATCCTAATATCGAGGACTTGCCTCGCTATCCAATCACTTGCCGTCAAGAACCACCGCGTCGACGGTCCCCGTTGTGACGGAGTGATAGCTGCTGCGCGTTTTGGCATAGATGCGTTTGGCGATCGGCTTGCCCCAGTCATCCTGCTCCACCAGTGTTTTAAACAAGGGGGCGACAAATTTTCTGCGACCAACGGTCGCGAGAAATGATTCAGCCAGTTGCACCGCTGGTTCATAGCGATTCTGTAGCGCTAGATTGAGCCAGACGAAGAGGATTTCATTGTTGGCAGATGCCGTCAGGCCGAGATCGCGATCCAGCTTGGCCAGTTCCTCATCTGGCAATTGCTTCGGCAATTTGCTCAACAAGCGCAGGCGCTCTGCGCTTGTCCAGTTTGCCCAGACTGCTTTGTCGAGCGTTCGGCTCGCGGCATAGGCTTCTGCAGCCTTGTCTACCTCGGCAAAAGCGGCCGGATCGGGGCGGAGCGCGTTTGATGGCAGGCCTGGCTCATACACCCATTCATCCAGCATGAGTTTTGCTTCCAGCGCTGCGTCACCCTTTATGAGGTTTTTGCGCAAATCGGCGAGGAACATGGCTGATGTTGCGGGTTCGAAGGCGTGCCGGTCGAACCAGCTTTCCAGCCATTCGTCGAATTTTTCGCGTCCGACGATTGCTTCGACCGTGTGCAGGAAGTTAGCGCCTTTGTCGTAAATGACACCGCTTGTTCCGCCTTCAGGGGCGGCGTTATCGCCGGTCAGATGCAAAGCCGTGATATCAGAATCAGAGCCTTTCTCTGCGATGGTCTCTTCCATCGCGGCGAAGTTCAGCGCGCGCTCCTGGCTTGCGCGCTTCTCACCATATAATTTCTCGATGATCCGGTTTTCGAAATAGCTGGTGGTACCTTCGTTCAGCCAGCTGTCTGACCAATTGGCATTGGTCACCAGATTGCCGGACCAACTGTGCGCCAGTTCATGGGCGACGAGGCCGGTCAAACTGCGATCACCAGCGATAAAAGTCGGCGTCAGAAAGGTCATGACCGGATTTTCCATGCCGCCATAAGGAAAGCTTGGCGGCAGAACGATCATGTCATATCGGCCCCAGCGATATTCACCGTAGAGCTCTTCGGCCGCGTCGATCATCTTCTCTGTATCGGCCAATTCTGCAGCCGCTTTGTCAAGCATCACCGGCTCGGTCCAAACACCGGAGCGAGGACCAAGCGGCTGGAATACAATATCGCCCGCTGCAATCGCGATCAGATAAGGCGCAACCGGCTTGTCCATGGCAAATGTGAAGGCTCGACGCCCTTTATCTGCCTCAACCGGATCGCCGCCGGAGAGCCCTGACATCACCACGGTCAACGGTTCAGGTGCTGTAATCTTCGCCTCCCAGGTCTGGCGAATACCGGGGCTGTCTTGGGTTGGTATCCAGGTGCGGTTCAGCGTCGGTTGGCCCTGACTGAGCAAGTAGGGATGTTTGCCACCGGCGGTCTGTTCGGGAACGAGCCACTGTAGCGCTCTGGCTTTCGGACCGGATGTATAGGCAATCACAATCTGTCTTTTGCGACCCATCGATACCGTCAGCGGCGCACCCATGCCGTCATTGGCCTCGCCCAGTTCAAAGGGCAGGTCACTGCCTGTTTCGTCGGTGATCGAGGATATTATGAGCCCCATCGTATCAAGAATGACTGTATCCGCGCCGTCTGCCGCTAAGATGTCCAGCGTGGCGGTGCCACTGACATTTTCCTGAGCAAAATCCAGCGCCAGATCGAGCGCCACATGCGTTACCCGCGCTACTTCCGGCTGGGCATAGCTAAACGGGTCCTTCGCATCATCGCTGGTGAGTATCGGTGAAACCATCGGCTCGCCGTCGACAGCGGCCGTTTCATTTTGTGGGGAACAAGCACTTAGCGCGGCGACGCTGAGTATGAGGGACAAAGCAGCAAGAAAACGCATGGAGGCACTCCAGAAACGAGGGATTTGTGCATCTCAATACGGTCTAGAAGGAATGGCTGCAAATGATATTCATAAGAGTGACATGCCGCCAGCAAATGCTGTGCACAGACTGAGGTCGGCGCAATCGACCCAATCACCCGGTCAAACGAACCGGGCAACATTCGGCGGACGCCGTTGGGTTCGATTGGGTCATTGCCGGCTTTGACACATTGTTTGAAAACAGCCTCCGGCTCCGAACCAACCGTGAATCATTGTATCGATTGCTTGTGACCGTGATTTCTGATGCCCGCTTTCCGCTTTAAGCAGCCATTGCAGGTCCTGCACAAAATCTGAGATGTTCACCATCATGAAAGCAATATATGCTAGTGCAAGCTATGGCTAAGCTTGTGGAAGATGAGGCGGCTGATCTGGCATCTGAACGCGAAACCTTATTGCAAAGGCGATTGGCGCGCAGTGAGACTGCGCGCATCGAAGCCGAAAATCTCTTGGAAACAAAAAGCCGATCTCTGGCCGCCGCCGAAGAAATGCTGCGACAGAAAGAGGCCGACCTGCTGGAGCAGGTCAATCGGCAAATGCTTTCGCTGGTTAGCGCGCAAGAACTGGCGCATGTTGCCACTTTCCATGGTGACGAAGATCAACGCTTCATCGGTTCCAATAATTTCGCCGACGTTGTTGGTTCAAAAACGCCCGTCACGAGTTTCCAGCAATTTTCAAAAATGCTCCATCCAGACGACCGCGAAGAGGCAATGGAGATCCTCTCGTCTGCCGGACTAGGCGAACTCGTTGGAAAAAGTATAAAACGCGATTTCCGATTTTGTGATGACTATGGAAAGACCCGTTGGTTGAGATGGTCTGTCACACAAAAACGATCGCCAGACGGAATAAGGTTCTTCGGATATGGAGCTGTCCGCAATATTACCGAAGAACGGCAAGCAGAAAAGCAGGAAAAACTTCTACTCAAAATCAGCGAGCAGAAAGCCAGCGAGTTGCTGAAACTCTCTGAAGAACTCAAGGCGGCGCGTAACAAAGAGGAACTAAAAGGCGAGCAATTGGGGCAGCGCTTAGCCGAAATGGAAGTTTTGGGAGCGGCATTGGAAGATGCTCGTGAAGAAGCTGTCGCCGCAGACAGATCAAAATCCCGATTTTTGGCGATGATGAGTCATGATATTCGGACTCCGATGAACGCAATTTTAGCAACGCTAGAGTTGTTGAGCATTTCGGATCTGAAAGCCGAGCAGATCAAACAAGTGGAACTGGCCAGAAATAGCGGTGATCAGCTCCTTTTCTTGCTCGCCGATATAATTGAATATGCACGAACCGATGGGTGGAATCTTGAACTGAAGATTGAGGAAATGAACCTCGCTGACCTCGTCGAGAAAGCTACGGACAGTTGGCGTCCACTGGGACGCAAAAAGCATCTTGAACTCTTGGTGGATATTGGCAGCAATTGCCCAGAATTCATTCTCACGGACCCCACTCGCACACGCCAAGTCATCGACAATTTCATTAGCAATGCGATCAAATACACCAGCGATGGTGAAATCAAGCTTTCGATCGAGATGATCACCCAAGCTGATCAACCCTTTCTAAAATTGATGGTTTCGGACACCGGCCTTGGCATTCCGCCAGACGTTCAGGATCAGCTGTTTGAAGATTTTGATCGAGGCAATGCCGCGGGCAGTGAAATTGAAGGTACGGGGTTGGGCCTCTCTATTTGCAAACGGATTGCTGTTGCAATGGGCGGCGATATCGGCCTTGAAAGCGAAGTTGGCAAAGGCAGTATGTTTTGGATCTCTATTCCCGCTGCGATCAGCGATGGATCCAAAATTGCAAATAAAAGTTCAAAAACCGCATTGCCAAAGAAACTGATGATCGATGGCCGTGTCCCCAAAATTTTGGTGGCGGAAGATGTCGAGGCCAATCAGATTGTGATCGCTTCGATGCTCGAAGCAATGGGGTGTGACATTGTGGTCGTCGGTGATGGCGCAGAAGTATTGACGGCGATAGAAAATGAAAATTTCGATGGCATTTTAATGGATGTGTGGATGCCGACAAATGGCATGGTTGTGACGCGCAAAATCCGGGCTGGTAAGCGGCATGCCAATATACCAATCTACGGTGTAACGGCCTTTGCTGCCGATGATGAACGCTCCGCAATCTTGGCTTCCGGCATGGATGGCGTGATATCGAAACCTATAAATCTGGCCGGACTGCATTATGCTATCGGTCAAATATGTGGTCTCGGCGAGCAGCTGACACCGATCGCGGCACGGGTAGAAAATTCTATTCCTGATTTTGATCATGTGAACGCCATCAATTTCGAAAAATTCCAGGAGCAATTGTTCGCAGT
Organism: Parasphingorhabdus sp.; assembly: GCF_039982395.1. Classification (GTDB taxonomy): domain Bacteria; phylum Pseudomonadota; class Alphaproteobacteria; order Sphingomonadales; family Sphingomonadaceae; genus Parasphingorhabdus. The sequence goes on along the minus strand of NZ_JBDWYO010000003.1, from coordinate 261,031 downwards.
ACCTGCGTCACGGAGAGAACCGCTCGTGCAAGCCGTTGTGGCGGATATTGAAAAATGGTGTGATGATTTTGGCCAAGCCTGGAAAGCAAAAGACGAGCAGGGCGTGAAAAGCGCTCATCATGCATTGCGAGGCATTTGCAACGGTTTCGGTGCCTATTCGCTTCTGGAAAAGATCGATTTGGTGCATCAGCAAGGAACCATTGGCGATGCTGACGCACTGCAGTCGGTCCAGGAAATGATGAAGATCACCATAAATACCATCCGCCGGCCTGACCAATAGTCAGACCGGCGAACGGGTTGGAAGAGGTTTAGGAGACCTAGTAGGCACCTCTTCCGGAGATGACGGCCGGAACCGTCTGGGTAATGAGTTTCAGATCTTTCATCATGGATCTGTTGGTAAGATAATCCAGATCCATATCGACTTGCTTGTTGAACGGGATGTCCGCTCGACCAGATACCTGCCAGGTGCATGTCAGGCCAGGCTTGCCGCATAGTCTGCCACGTTCCTTTTCGGCATAAGACAATACTTCATTCGGCAAGGCTGGTCTCGGACCGACAACCGACATTTCACCGGACAATATGTTCAAAATCTGGGGCAGCTCATCCAGTGATAACCTTCTAATCAATTTTCCGACGCGCGTGACGCGTGGATCCTTTTTCATTTTGAAGCATATAGAGTCTCGCTCATTTTGGTCCGAAAGCTGTCCTTTTCTTGCTTCCGCATCCCGATACATTGAGCGGAACTTCCATATTTTGAAGGGTTTTCCATTGGTACCGATCCGGGTTTGCCGAAAGAAAGGGGAACCTCTGTCTTCCATCGTTATCAAAAGGCATATCGCTGCGGCCAATGGTCCCAAAAGCACCAAGGCAAGCAACGCGATGGCCAAATCCAATGTGCGTTTCGATGCCGCCGCATAGCGCTGCGCATATCCGCGGACCACAAAGGCATGGGCGACCGCATGGCTGACGAAACTGATGTTGCCCCATAGATAGCGCTTGGCAAGGCGACGCGGTTCCATAGCCAGTCGCCAAGACCATTCCATTCCCATTTCGCGTACGATCTTAGGTGCCCGGGGGATATTGTTCGAATAATAATCAAACAAACCGCCCACGCCCATGATCACGGGAATGGTGATCTGGCTGCGATGCTTCTCAATCCAGTTTTCTTGAATGGGCACGCCCATTCCGACCATCAAGATAGAAGCACCGGATTTGTTGATCATGGCGATAATTTGCTCATCCGTCTGATCACCCAGATACCCGTTCCGGGTACCAGAGAATTTCAGTCCTGGAATCGTTTTTCGCATATTTTGGGCGGCGGCTGACGCGATCCCGGGCTTCCCGCCCAATAGAAATATAGACTGGTTCCTTTTTGCTGCTGCTTCGCAAATATGGGGAAACAGATCTGTTCCATTCAAATTGCTCACGGCACCTGTGCGGGCAAGCGACCCAGCCAATCGAAGGCCGGAGCCATCCGGAAGCAGAACGTCTGCTGATTTTAGGGCAGTGCCATATTGCTCGTTGTGACGCATCACATTGACGCAATGGGCATTTACAAACTGAATAATATTGCGCTCACCGCTCGCGGCCGCATCAACAATCTGAGTTGCAACTTGGGCCAATGATCCGTTGACCAAGGCCAATCCAAACAACGATGTAGTCGTTCTATCATAAAGCGAGATTGCCAGTTCAGAAATTCTAGACCGGCCAATTAGATGGGATGAAATTTGCCGGCTTTCGCTTTCTGAAAAACTGGCGGCAGACTGATATAGGCTCATGATGCAACTCCAAATTGATTGGTCACATCTGAGCATTTCCCATGCCAAATTCGAGTAATGCCCTGATTTCAGAGGGTTACACCGTTAACGCTTTGTTAGGGTTCGATCGTAGCAGCGCAAAACGCAAATATTGTCGCAAAATGCATGAAATAATATTCACATTGCAAAGGCTTCGTTGCGGTAAAGATTTCGGTAACCGCCAGCGGCCCCAAAAATCCGGCATTCAAGGAACTTGGCACAACAATTGAACAGTAGTCCTCAAACCAAACCGGGAACCTGTTCATGTCTTTCGCCGTAACAACATTCAAAAGCACCGATGCGCTGGGCATTGCCCGAGCATTGCTTGCTTATGGGTCGGTCGAACTGATGAATCGGTTCGTGCGTATACTGGTCGTCGTTGTTATTGCACGTCAGCTGGTCCCTGAACTGGTCGGCGTTGCGGCCCTGACTCTTAGTTTGTTTGAATTGATCCGAGTGATCGCCAATATTGGCGTCGGTCAAAAAATCATCCTTGCTTCTGACGAGATGTTGGAGCCGGTCTGCAATTCCGCTTATCAGATTTTCTGGAAATGGTGCGGCGTGGTTGCGCTGATACAGATGGCTAGCGCTGCTGTTCTGTTTCTAAACTTCGATCAGCCGCTCGCGGCAAAAATGCTGGCGCTACTATGTGGCGTCTATGTTTTTATGCCTGGGGGACTCGTCCAATGCTTCCGGCTGATGCGTGCCAAAAAGCTCGAGACCGTGGCAAAAATTTCCGCTTCACAAACGATCGTTGATCACTTGCTGACCGGCGCGCTCGTGCTGGCTTGGGCAAATCCCTGGGCGATAATATTGCCAAAGCTGCTTACCGCTCCGCTTTGGCTGATCATGATGCGCAGAGCCGAGACATGGTCATTTGATCGACGCAAGGGGCTCGCCAATCGTTCGGAGATGTTGAATTTTGGTGCCGCAATTTTGGCGACGGACATTCTTCTCGCTTTGCGCAACAACCTCGACAAGCTGATCATTAGCGCATTGCTGGGCGTGTCGGCTCTGGGCAGCTATTATTTTGCTTTCAATGCCGGAATTGGAATTGTCGGTGCACTGGCAACGGCATTTGGGACGGTCATTTATCCCTATCTGTGCAATCCCTCAGCACAAAGCCATTCTCGGGATACGCTGAAATTTATATGTGCGGCCGGATTAATAGTGTTTGGCGGCTTGTCGGCGGCACAATTCATTCTGGCACCGGTCTATGTGCCGCTGATCTTCGGGGCGCATTGGGTGCACGCCATTCCGCTGATTCAAATTCTCTCTCTTGCCGGTATCCCGCTTGTGATGGGGGCAATTTATTCAGCTTATCTAAGGGCTTCGGGCCAGACAACAATAGATGTCTGGGTCGGGCTGTTCATTTGTGTCGCAGCACTCAGCGCAATGTTTGCTGGCGCGCAATTCGGACTAGTCGAGGCGGCTGTCGGTTGGGTCGGCGGCACGAGCACCGCCATCGCAATCATCACAATAATTATCACCATCAACCGGCGTTCGCGCCAACTGGAGACATCCAAATGAACCTCCCATCTGTTTCAGTCATATTGCCCGTCTACAATGCGGCAACCCATTTATCGGCGACAATCCGTTCGGTACTAGACCAGTCTTATCAGGATTTTGAACTGATCATGATCGATGATGGCAGCTCGGACGACAGCCTATCCATCATGATGGCCTTTGCAGCCGAAGACCAGCGTATCAAGCTGGTGTCGCAATCCAATAAGGGTGTTTCGGAAGCCCGGAATTTGGGTCTGTCTCTGGCGCGCGGGTCGTTGGTGGCCTTCATCGATGCCGACGATCTGTGGCGCGTCAACAAGCTCGCAATCCACCGGGATTTTCACAATCGTCAGCCAGGAATAGCCGCAAGCTATGCAAAAATTGCCTTCATGGGCAGCAATGATGCCGATGGTCAAAATGCGAAAACCTATTCCCAGATCAAGCATAGCGCCTTGACCGTGAATGAAATTATCTCGGAAAACCCGGCCTGTACGATGTCCAATATTGTGGTGTCAAAAAGCGCAATTGATGCGGTGGGGGGGTTCCTTCCGGACATGTCTTATGCAGAAGACCAGGAATGGTTGGCGCGCATTGCCAAGGCGGGGCATCTCATTCACGGGATAGATCAGGCTCTGGTAGATTATCGGCTTAGTCCGAAAGGATTGTCGGTTGATTTGCCCGCGATGTATGTTGGTTGGCGACAGCTTGTTTCCGAATATGCAGCCGATCATGCGGTTCCGTCAGCGGAAGCGGTTTTCTGCCGATATCTGTCGCGTCGCGCGCTCCGCGCCGGTGCGCCGGCAAAAGTCGCTTTGGCTTATGCCGTTCAAGGACTCCTAGCGGATCGCTCTGCATTTCTCGATGATCCGAGACGGGGTTGGTTGACTTTTGTCTCGGCCTTCGCGGCGCTCCTGATGCCGCGGACAGCGCGCATCCACATCTTCGCTTAATTTGCCAGTTTTTATTCAAGGAAGAAACAATGACCAATCCATCCATCACCGTTGTTATGCCAGTCTATAATGTGGAAAAATATATCGTTGCAGCGATCGATTCCGTCTTGGCGCAAACATTTACCGACTTCGAAATTGTCATCATCGATGATGGTGGCACAGACCGTAGTATCGAGATTTGTGAGTCCTACACTGACCCCCGTATCCGTATTATTTCTCAGAAAAACCGCGGTCTCGCAGGCGCGCGCAATACCGGCATATTGCAATCACGCGGCGAATATATTGCATTCTTGGATTCAGATGACATCTGGGAACCCGAAAAACTGGCGCTGCACAAGATTCATTTGGATAGCAATCCAAGAATAGGGATTAGCTATAGCGGTTCGCAATTTATCGATGAGCAAGGGGCCCAGCTTCGCCAAGCCCAGCGGCCCAAGCTAGAGAATATTACCGCAAAAGACATTCTGACGCGTAATCCGATTGGGAATGGATCGGCTCCGGTCATCCGCAAATCGGCCTTGGAGGTGATTGCCTTTGGCCATCATGAGGAACCGCAGCGTATTTGCTTTTTTGACGAAAGCTTCCGTCAATCGGAAGATATCGAACTCTGGATAAGACTGGCTTTGACCGGTCGCTTTGCATTTGAAGGAATTGACGGGCTGCTGACCCGCTATCGGATTGTGACGGGCGGTCTGTCGGCCAATATTGCAGCACAATATGAGAGCTGGAACCGTGTGATCCAGAAGACTTCCGGCTATGCTCCTGAATTTATTGCTCAATATAGAGATGAAGCGCGGGCTTATCAATTGCGGTACCTTGCACGCCGCGCCGTGCAAATGGGTGAGGGTGCCTTCGCATTGTCGTTGTTGAAAGAGTCGCTCGCCATTTCCTATGCTCCGCTGCTTAAGGAGCCTGTCAAATCCTGCACGACCTTGGTTGCTGCAGTGATGATGCGCTATTTGCCCGCAAATATCGTGGAGAAACTGGCCATGCGTTGGACAGGCGGGAAGGTTGCAGCATGAACAACCGAATAGATTTCATCCATCTGCTCGATGACAGTTCCTTAGGTGGCGTCACCAAGAGCCTAGAGCTATTTCAGCACCCGCTCCTCAGCAGATATTATCGATCTTCTATCGAAAAGGTGCATCCAGAATGGAGCATAGCTCCAAAATATGATGGCTCGGTCATCGTTGTGCATTTTTCAGGAAGCTGGAAAACGATGCCTTTTCTATATTCATTGGCATCGCGCAATCCAAACGCGAAGCTCATTCTTGTAGAGCATAGCTATTCGCGCGAATGGGAGCAGCTCAATGTAACGGAGCAAGGCCGTTTTCGTTCGATGCTGAAGCTTTTGCATAGAATTTTTGATCGTGTCATTTGCGTGTCCGAAGCACAGGCAATCTGGATGAAAGAAGCGGCCGGATTGACCGCGCCGAAACTAGAAATTATTCATCCTTGGAGCGACCTGCAGGGGCTTGCAGGGCTGTCTCGGCCATGTTTCTCATCGAACGACCCGATCACCATTGGCGCATATGGCCGCTTTGTCGAGACGAAGGGCTTTGAACGGTTGATCTCTGTCATGAATGCTCTTGGCCATCAGAACGACGTCCGGCTTCGCCTTGGCGGTTTTGGTCCTGATGAGGAGAAGCTAAAGCGACTGGCGGGATCCAACAGCAACATTTCTTTTTTCGGGAAGATTGATCGCGTGGCTGATTTTCTCGATCAATGCGACATGATCGCCGTGCCTTCCAAATTTGAAGCTTATGGATTGGTCGCCACGGAAGCCCGCCTAGCGGCACGGCCTATTCTCGTTTCAAACGTGGGCGGGTTGCCCGAGCAGGTCGGCGATGCGGGCTTGATTGTAGATTTTGATGACAAGGTAGCCGTGGTCAAATTGTTTGAGAGAATACGGCAACTGCCGCTGGGCAAAATGTCTGCGGTCGGTCGTGATGACTGCCGCATGGTGACCGCAGATCGCGTCGGATCTTGGCTGGTGATGCTCTCCAGATTGGGACTAAGTGAAACCCAGCTGAAAGCTGCCTAGCGAAAAGGAAAGTCACCTTTCCCATTGATCAGAAAACTGGCCCCCAAGCTGTTGGGGGCCTTTTTCGTGTCTTCGGCATGCTGTTGATGTGGGATAGGCAAGCCAATATTGCTTAGCCAATGGTTGCTGTTTCGTCCGCAGATGGGCGGGTGCCGCAATTTTGTAGGGCCATGCCGATCAATATAAGAGCCGGCCAATATAGATAGGCGAGGGACTCTAGATTCTCACCAAAGCTATACATCAGCAGAAGAGTGATCATCGGCAGGCCGACTCTGCCAAGGTCGGTTGTCAGCGCCGACCGGACAAGCAACAGGATGCTCACACAAAAGGGAATCGCAAGGGCAAGAAAGCCGAATATGCCTTTGACAAACAGCAGTCCGTACCAGCTGTGATGGCTGCCGATTGGCATATATTCTACCAGATGGGGTCCGCGTTCGACTATGCCGTGCCCGAACCAGAAGGCTTCGCTTTGCCAGCGTTCTACTGCAATGCGACCCAATGTCTCGCGTACTCTGGTGGAATCCGCGCGTGCTCCTGAAAATTCAGATTTTGCCAGGTTGAACATTTCCAACAGGTCTAGCGCAAACCAGCCGGCCAGAAGAACAATCGGTAAGACAAGAAACCAGATAATAGGTCGGGTGATTTGCTGGAGAAGGAACGGCATGGGGCCGATTATAATCAGCCCGACCAGTGCCAATCGTGATTGCGAAAGGATGATGATTGCAAGCGCAGCCGCAATGCCCCAAGCTTTCCATCGAACATTTTTTTCTTGCAGCGCACAGATGAAATAGACGAGGCCAACCATTCCTGCCGCTGGAGACCAAGGCGCAAAAAACTGCCAACGCGGTGCGCCGGATCCGGGTTCCAATGTATACAGCGTGGCTTTGAAATATTCGGACCCTGAGCCACCGATAATTTTGAGAGGCGAAACCCAAAGCGTGTCCGGCAATCCAATGAAGGGCGCCGCGAGGAAAATGGGCAGAAGGAAAATTGTATATTTCCCGGTCTTACAAATCGCCCGATAGATGACTTCCGGACGGATCGGCAGGACGGCACCTGCAAAAATGAACAATGCGATCAGCAGCCAGCCTTTCGCCCATCCGATGGACGATTTTATGGTCGCTGCTGCGCCGAGGCCGAAATTTAGATGGCCGACCAGCAAGATGCCCAGCATCGCAACCATTCCGCCAAACCAAATATTGATCGCCCCATGCGGCCGATCCAGCCGCTGGGCCTTTGGCAGCGCCGGCGCAATATAGTAGAAATAGAGGGCCTGAAGGCTGAGCGCGACACCCAGAACCGGGCCCGCGATGTAAAGCCCGCCCACCAACCATAATAGCCAAGTGGCCAATATAGTGTGGTAGACTAAACGTTCCGGGCTATTTTGCGGATGATGGGGCGTCTGAACCATAATAATCCCAATCCGATCAGCATGATGAGGGTGGCGCCCGTCGCACCGGCCAGGGCAAGCAAGGTCGATGGACTGGACGGCGATTGTGGCAACGATGGTTGTTCCAGAGTCTGCACGAGCGGATAGGAAGCAAATGGGTCCTGCTTGTTGGTGTCGATACGAGCCAGTGCCGAAGAAAATACCGCTTCTGCCACGCGATGGTCCCGAACGAAGTCAGCAAGCTGGGAAGCCTGTTTGACCAGCTTCTCGCTTTTTGCCGACTGGCGGGAAATGTCCTTTTGGATCTCTGCCAAGCCGGCTTGCGCGCCGGCACTTTGCGAATTCGCCATAACCATGCCTTGCATCAAATTGGAGCGGCCATCGGCAACGGCAATGTCGACATTTTTCAATATGGCATTGCTACCCAATCCGGTCAGCGACTTGCCTCTTTTTACCAAAGCCTTTTTTACCTGATCACGTTCGGAAACCGCTTGTACCAGATCCCCATGATTATCGCCCAAGGTTGCTTCTTTTTGCTGGGCATCCACCGCCAGATTGGCATAGCGATCTGCCAGTTGTTGAAAGACCGGGTCCGAGCGCAATCGCAAAGCGGTGTTGGCGCCGCTGACACCCTTTCCAAGGATTGAAGAAAATCGTCCGAACTCTGCAGACCTCTGCCGCACTGCGATCCGCGCTTCACGCTCTTGTTGGCGCAAGGAATCCATGTTCGCGATTCTTGTGTTGAACTGATCGAGCGAAACAAGTCCCGTTTTTGCTTGAAAATCCAGCAGTGCCTGTTGCGTAGACCGCACCTTTTTCTCCAGCGCGACTAGGTTTTTGGCATCAGAATTTTCGCGCATTTTCGCTTCGTCCTGACGCAAGCCATCCAGCTGGGCAAGGAAGCTGTCTTTCAGCGCAATGGCGCGCTTGTTCGCCTGCTCGCTGCTGCGGCCTGACACTTCAACCTGGATCAAATTTGTCTGGTCGATCAACTTTATCTTTGGTGCCGGGAATTGCCCCGCTTTGTCACCGGTCTTCTTGGCGCTTTCCCGCAGCGTGATATCGGTCATCAATAGCCGCTTATAATTTTCTGTCGGGCTCAAGCTCGCGCTTGAAAAGGCCGATGAGATGGATGATTGGGCCTGGCCAATATTCTCGACATTCAACGATCCTCCAGCGCCTGATCCCGGCAAAATCAAGGTGAATTTGCTCCGATATTGATCCGGTGCCAAAGCCAGATATAATGCCGTCAGCACCCAGATTGCGGCAATCCACACGCCCACCGTTTTTAGATAGCGTTTGTGACGCATCAGCATGGGCGGCCGGTTCTTGATGGCGTTCCAAATCCGCTCGGGCAAACCCGGTAGCTCGATAACTTCGTGTTTCATGATCAATCGATGCTTTTCAGGAGGACATAGGGAGATGCCGTCTGTCCCACCAAGCTGATCACATCGCGCAGATTCATTGCGAAACTGTCGTAGCAGGTGAGGCCATCTCCGGGCATCAGATAGGGGTCCTTGGCATCCCGGTCAGCGTTTCGAACGAGCTTTTCGACCGACCTTTGAATCACAACCGACTTCCCATTGATAGGATTGCGGGACATCAACACGACTCTGCGTCCCGCATTCATGGCCGATCCGCCGACGCAATTTGCCGCAAGCATGGCTTGTGACAGGCGGGTGCCATAGGGCAAGTTTGTCGCATCCCGGTTGATAGCCGAAGATGAATTGCTGCTCGCTGGGCGAGACAGGTTTGACATATAGACCCTGATCCCTGGCGCCGTAATGCGCGATGGTTTTACGAGCGCTTCCTGAAAGCAGGACCGGGTTCCGACGATGACGCGATCGTTGGCGGTCAATGCGATATCATCAACCGAATTTCCGTAAATCGCACCATTTAAATCAATCCGGGACCATTGGTCACCGCGGATCAGATATACGGCGGAAAGGTCGGCATCGGGGCGCACGCCTCCGGCCGCCCGCAACGTTGTTGTCAAAGTTCGGCTGGCGTTCCGATCCCCTGAGTCACTATTGTTCAAATTGACACCACGGGTTTCCGCGTTGCGGTCGCCAACACGGATCATCCCGGGTTGAAAGACGGCCCCGCTGACCGAGACGCTGACGCCGCCCAGTTCGAGCAGTTGCACCCGCACGCTGTTTTTCAGTCCGCGGACGAGCCCTTCTGATAATAATCTCTGAGAAATAGTCCGTTCTGCCTCGACAATCGGTTTGCCCGCCAGTTGGATCGTCAACCGGCCGTCCAAAGTGATCATGCCGTTGGCAGCCAAAACATAAACCCGCGACAAGCGTTCTTCATCGCCTGCGACTTTCAAACGGATGCGATCTCCTGATGCTAGAAGGTCGGGCGTGCTAGCGAGGATATGGGAAGCCACTTCTGTGGCAGGCAAAGCGTTCACTGGGATGATCGCATCTCGACATTGCGCAAAGCCTTGGCCGGTCGCTTCGAATTGCTGCGGCGCATATTGACTGCCGACCGCATTTGCGGGTTTTCCCATGGTTGCGCAGCCTGAAAGAAGCGATGCGGAAGCCAAGAGGGCTATGAGTTTGTGCATTTTGGATCACCTGATTTGTTCAGGTCTAGATTAGCAACCAACGTGCCAGTTGGAGTTTTGTGGGGCTTTCATTGCTTAATTTCTGAAAAAGGGTAAATAAATCGAGGAATGTTTGCATTTTGCAAATCTATTTGTTGCATATTGCGAACAAATAGACGTGCATATTGCGATAATGCCTGTGGGAACCGCCCAATTCTGCCGTTCGCATTTTGGCACAAATGCTGCTTGGTACATCTAAGCCGATAAAGGCGTGCAAATAGGAGCAATGAATATGAAGGGTATAGTCTTCACCGAGTTGGTGCGGTTCATGGAGAAGGTGCAGTCGCCGGAATTTGCCGATCAGGTATTGACCGGAGCGGCGCTGCCCAACGAAGGCGCCTTCACATCGGTGGGCAATTATCCGTCGGAATATGCTTTGGCGATGGTGGGGGAAGCTTCTCAAAAATCGGGTATCGAAGCAGCTGAACTGTGCAGGCTTTTTGGCAAATATCTCTACAATCGATTTACGATTCTATATCCGCATATCATGGAGTCCTACACCACGGCTGAGGCTTTGCTGACCCATGTGGGCAGTCATATCCATACGGAAGTTTGCGTGCTCTACCCGGACGCAAAACCGCCGCAGGTGAGTGCGGAAGTCGAAAATGGGAAAACCGTTGTGCGCTATCAATCCCATCGGCCGATGGCTGCGATTGCTCATGGTCTGGTTGAAGGGTGCATGCACCATTATAACGATCAAAGAACTTTGGAGTGGAACTGCGCCGACGATGGGAAATCAGCAGTTTTCACAATTGGAGGATAGACGTTGGTTGGTCAGAAAATACTGATTGTCGAAGACATTGCATCGCTGTCGATTGCCTATGCGGGCCATCTGGAGTCCGCGGGCTATCAATGTGTGATTGTTGACAATTTAGCGGATGCCAGTGGCCAGCTCCGACAAGACCCCTCTGGTTTCTCCGCCATTCTTTTGGATCTGCAGTTGCCCGATGGAAACGGCCTCGATTGGTTAGAAAACGAGTCGGATATCGTTGCGCGTATATCGGTCATCGTGGCGACAGCTGACGGCTCGATAAACCGGGCAATCGATGCCATGCGCCTGGGTGCCTATGACTATATGGTAAAGCCATTGTCGCCCGCGCGTCTGGTAACGGCCATGCGCGGAGCTGCAGAAGTTACAAAAGCAGCCCGTATGGAAACAACGGACACGCCAAAATCGACCAAAGCAGATAGCGCGTTACAAGGGTTCATCGGGAAGAGTGCACCGATGCAGGAAGTTTACCGACAAATAAAAAATGTAGCCCATTCCAAGGCCACTGTCTTCATTACGGGAGAAAGCGGGACCGGCAAAGAAGTCTGCGCCGATGCCATCCATAAATCCGGACCGCGTGGCAAAAAGCCCTTTGTTGCAATCAACTGCGGGGCCATTCCCGAGGATCTTTTGGAATCTGAGCTTTTTGGCCATTTGAAAGGGTCTTTTACCGGCGCGATATCGGATCGCGTTGGCGCGGTGCAGGCGGCGCATGGCGGGACGCTGTTTCTCGATGAGATTTGCGAGATGGAGCTTAAGCTACAAGTGAAAATGCTCAGGTTTTTGCAAACCGGGACCGTGCAACGTGTGGGCGCGACCGAGCCGGAGAATGTCGATGTGCGTATCATCTGCGCAACCAATCGCGACCCGGTGGCGGAAGTCGCAGAAGGTCGTTTTCGTGAAGATCTATATTACCGGTTGGCGGTTGTTCCGATAAAACTGCCTCCTCTGCGGGACCGGGGCAGCGACATAAGCTTGCTTGCCAATAGTTTTCTGTCAAAATTTGGGGAAGAAGAAGGTAAGACATTCGAGCCTTTGACGGCCGAACTCTCCGCCAGCTTCGAAAGCCATGGCTGGCCGGGAAATGTCAGAGAGCTCCAAAATCTCATGCGAAGAGCCACCGTGATGTTTAGCGGGCCTCATCTGGATGCGACGATCATTTCAGAATTTGTCGATCCGTCGACACAGATTTCTGAAACGGCACGGCTTGATGCGATGCCGGCTAATGTTCCTGACAAATCCCTGCCTAGCGCAGGCTTTCATGCATTGGATGGCATGACCTTGGATCAAGTTGAGCGATTGGTTGTCGATCGGGCCGTTGATCAATGCAACGGCAGCCTGACCAAGGCGGCGAAGAAATTAGGCGTAAGCCCATCAACTCTGTATCGAAAAAGAGAGAAGTGGCAAAATCCTGACTCCTCGGATTGAATAGATAATGTGCGCCACATCGATCCGTTGGATGCGCACAGTCAAACAGAAAAAAAGCAAAAAACCTCCGCCATCTACCCTTCAGGCGACAACGAACGCCTTTGGCTATAATAATTTTATCAACTGGGAAAAGGCGCGGACATCTTCCAGCATGGTTGCAACCTGGAAAAGAAAGAGGAAAAAGATTGGATAGAATATTACCGGGTTTGAATCTGACCAACCCACGGTGCGCTTAAGGATCCCGCTGTTCCGCATCAGACGAACGCCGACAATGGTGAAACCTATGCCGATGATAGCGCCAATCACAATATCGCTCATATAGTGTAACCCCAGATAGACGCGAGGCAGGGCGATAAAAATGCTGCTGTATAAAAAGGCAAGGGCACCGAAACCTCTCGATATCATGAATATTCCGGTCGAGATGGCGAAGAACAGGATCGCATGATCGCTCGGGAAAGAGCTGTTCATCATCATTTCCGGCGCAAGAAGCTGCAATCTATCCGGGACCTGCATATCAAGTGATGTCTCCAAAAACGGTCGCAAACGGAAAGCGGAACAGTTAGAAAGCAGTCGAGCGAAAGTCTCGCCAAAGACGCTGGCAACCAGCGCTGCCAATATCGTGGTCCGGTTGCGGATGGGGTCAGATTTCTTCCTGCCATCATAATCCAGTGGAACCGAAATCCATGCAAAAAGCATGATTGCAACCAACATTGCACCTTTCGCGAGGTGGCTCGCCGAAAGAGTCAACACGGCTTCGTCAAACAACGGGGACCTGCCGTGCAATTGGCTCATCCATTGTGCAATAATAATATCCATTTTGTTTGCCCTTCATGATTGGCCTGAGGCGATCATTTCCCCAGTCGATTGTCCTTCAAGCGGGCGAACTTCGTGATCAGGCCTCTCTGACGTCTAGATGTTTTGAGAATGTCACCCCGCTGGTGAACAGCTTCGCAAGCAACATGCCAAAAATGAAAACGGTAGTTTTGTCACGAAATTGAACCCAATGCCTGGCTGGGCAACGCATTTTGAAAGTCTTTTTTTTGCACTTTGCAAAAGAATTTCCGCATTTTTCAAACTTGAGCGGACGGGCTTTGTCAAAAACCCGAACCGGCTTTTTCCATATAGGTTTCACGAGGAGGCTTCGGGAAGAAGAAGGTCTTAATTCTATCGGGAAATGTCCGTAACTATTGTGAAGCAATAAAAGCTAGGTTTGATCAAATATGAAAAATGGCGAAAACGTGAGGCAATTGGTGCTTTTTGGAAAGCGTCCTCTTTTACTCGTCAATTCTGATTTTACCGAAAGCTCTATTTCCGGACATTTCTCTAGCTCTGTGTTGCGGAAAAATGACCATTTAATGGGGGGGATACTCCTGTCAAATGGGCAAGGATTTCTGCAAGCCCTAGAAGGCCCTACCGAAATTGTTGAAATCGTGAGCAGCCGCGTGAAGGCCCGTATGAAGCTCTTCGATGTCTATTCTTTGTCGGATCGGATCTTGCCGGTTCGTGAATTCGGCTCGTGGTGTTTGACGATAAGTGGGCGCAATTCTTTAGCCCAGACCAAATCTCTTGAGAGTCTTCTCGCAGGGGTCTCGGATCCATTGATCAGTCGCGCGTTTTTGGATTTCAGCGCCGGACTTGAGGTGGATATGGCGATTGACCATGACGAGGCCGAACTTCTAAATCTCCACGGGTAGTTGACGAAGCATCAACGTAATACAGGATGCGCGTCGCCATTGCGCTATCAACATGCCGAAGCCCGGCGTCCGCTGTTGCACCCACAGCTGACGCCGGTTTACCGAGTTTTTGACTTCCATCTGTCTCGCTGCCAAGCTGCGCCCATGTGTGGACGGAAATATGCCAGCGAAGAACTGACTTGGGCCGAATATCGTGAAGCCCTCGACATCACCGGCACGCCGCCGAACACCAATTTTCAACCAAATTACAACATCGCGCCGACGCATGTCATGCCGGTTGCTGTGCATGAAAGCACGCAACATGTCTTGCGGCCTATGATGTGGGGCTTGGTCCCAACTTGGGCGAAGGATGCAACGCGATCCTACAATATGATCAATGCGCGGGCGGAAACGCTGGAAGAAAAACCTTCGTTCAAAAATTTACTGAAATCATGCCGGTGCGCTGTGCTGGTATCTGGATTTTACGAATGGAAGCGGGACGGCAAGACTAAACAGGCATATCGGATTGAGCGAGCGGATGGAGAGCCGATGATCCTGGCCGGCTTATGGGCCGAGAATGGATATCTGGAAACGACAACCTATTCGATCATCACAACGAATGCGACGCCTGCGTTCGGACCAATTCACAATCGGCTACCGGCCATCCTAGAGCGCGATCAGGTGGCGACCTGGCTCCATGGGCAATGGAGCCATGCAAAGTCGATGACCGAGCCATATAGCGGTGATCTGGACGTCAAGCCGGTCGGCAACGCAGTTGGCAATGTCCGGAACAATTATGCGGAATTGCTCGAGGTGAAAAACTAGGCCCGGGTCTTGAAGTTCAATGCCGAAACGAGAGAGGCTATAACCCCATAAAGCCCAAGCGGGTGTTTGAATGCATAACATCCCGAAAGCGGACGCTAGTCTTGATTGTCAATAGCAGGACTTTCAATCACATTTAGCCAGAAGGGTAGGATTTCTGAGAGCCGAAGATGTGCGAATGACACCCCCGGTAGTAGGCTATGTTCTTCACAAGAAAATTGAAGCAATTGTTTACCAAATCTAGAAGTATCTAAGACATCCCCATACGCAGGACCATCAGTGACACCTAATACTTCACCCGCATCGTTCTGAAATTCGGCTTTCGAAATTTCGCCACGATGCTCGGCGCAATTTACGGTCATGTCAATTATTGCCTGCGCAGCTTCAACTCCCAGAGTTTCATCGCGCTGACCTTCGTATATTACCCCGAGCTGCAATCTAACTGAATCTTGCGAGGTTCGGTCCACAGAATCTCTATCAACTAGTCTAAAATGACGACTAGGTTTCTCGCCTTCAATGTTTAAGAGTACCCACTCTTCTGCTGAAGTACCAGGAGCCGACGCAATGAATATCAAAGCGGCAATCGGAGAAAGAAGAATTCGCGCAAAATGCATCCTTGCAACTCATCAGAATAAATTGAGAAGTCAAGTTTTAGATATGGATCTGCGTATGCTCCGGTAACGACATCCACATGCTATAAACTTAGTGTCCGCTTTTGCGCCCAAAGCGGATACTGGCCATTTGACCGTTTAATCCCAGCACCAGATAGCTGGAAAACCGGTAATCGGAACATATCATGCATTGTTGGCTCGACCTGCAAATCGCTATATGTGATTTGTCAGCTGGTTTTGTGTTCTGCGTGCTAGTTATGTGGAACTGCTGCTGTGGTGGGGGCTGGGGCAGTTTGGAACAGCGACGATCGCTAAGAAATTTGTGCCTAGAGGCGGTTTGGCACTTGCTCGTTTCACCGACATAAATCTGTTCAGTCTGGCGGATGGTTATTTTCTCGTTGGCCGATAATCCAATATTGGTTTAGGGTCTTGTCAGGGAAGCAAGTCACGGCGTTCAATCGCGCATTCTGGAGCTTGGTTTACGCGATGAAGTGGGTGTTCACGATCAAATATGTCATCGCGACTTTGCTCATAATGAGCATGGGCTTGAGTGCACCTGCCACTGCTCAAACCGGTGTTGACGCTGCAGATATTTCGCCCACTGTTTCTAGCGTCACAGCGCAACGTCGAACGGTTGCCCGTATATTCGGTCCACCTGCACGGCTAAAGGCGGGAGAAAGCCAAGCCAACCTCGAGCCCTATATCCGCTTTGCACCGAATTTTAGCGGCAAGCTGACGGCAGAAAATCTTGCCGATTTTGCAGACGATGCCGCATTCGAGCGAACCAGAATTAGCAACTACGGGTCGCCCGGCGCGCGGTTCATGCTGACGGTCGCGGTGAAAAATGCAGGCCCCGAAACAGGCAGCTGGCAACTTTTTACCAAGCGCGCTGGTTTGCCCGAACTCACTTTTGCCGAGCTGCGCAATGACCAGATAGAAATCATCAGGGATCGCGATGATTCTGATTTGGGAGAGCATCTCCAGACCTATCATGGGTTTGCGCACTCCTTCCAACTTAAAGCAGGAGAAACACGCTATTTCATCGTCCTTTTCAGAGGCGTGCATTCCTCATCTTTGCCATTGAGAATTTCCGATCCGGCCACGGCCTTGAAGCGACAGAATTTCAAGATCGCCGCGATTACTGCCTCGACCGCCAGCATGTTGGTGCTGATGCTCGTCGCGACGTTATTCTATCTGGTCACTTCTGGCAGGCACTATCTGTGGCTTGCGCTTGCGGAACTCAACCATGCAGCATTTGTCGTCCATGTAAATGGCTATTCAATCCATTATTTGCTGCACGATACTGGCATATGGATCTATTCGCTTGGCTGGGTAATGCCTTGCCTATACGGGCTAGCAATGGTGCAATTTACGCGTGGCTTGCTTGATACTGCAATCACCTTGCCGCGGCTTGACCAGATGCTGAAATGGCTCGCGATCCTGCTAGCAGCGACTTTAGCGCTGATCATGATTGCAGCGATAACGTCTTCGGAATGGCTGCTTTCCTTGGCCGGCTATCCGGTGCCTGTATCGCTGACAATCTATACTTTCGGTTTGCCGTTTGTCGGCATCATTGCGGTTAACCGATTGGGCAAGCAATATATCCCGTTGCTATTGGCATGGACATTGATGGCGGTGTTCAGCGCCTATTTTACCATTGCATTGCTCGACCTTGGTGTGACCTTGCCGTTCGACTCCTATTTCTATGGACCTGTGGGCGTGATCGTCTCTCTTCTGATGACGTTGACCATGGTGCTGCATATGCGCAAAGTTATGGCTGACAAACAACAATCCGAACGGGATTTGATCACCAGCCTCGAGGCGCGCCTTCAACTCAGCGAAGAAAAAGCCTCCGCGCTTGCAACGATAAGCGATCAAGACAATTTAATGCATGCTTCGGGGCATGACAGCCAGCAAGTGATGTTGGCGCTCAATGCTATCGTCGATTTTGCTGAATCCGATGAAGAGTTGGAGTTGCCGAGCGTGCTGACTCAAACGTTGAAAGCCTCGGTCAAACAATTGGACTATATCGCGCAAACCGGCATGCGTGGTCCTCTTTCGGTGGGAGACAGTCTATCGCTCGTGATGCTGAGCCGAATTGAGCTTCACGATCTCTTCGACCAAGCAGAGTTGATCTATCGCCCGATCATTCAAAAAAAGGGCCTGGTTCTTAATATGCCCGCGAAAAACGACTTCATATTGATTTCCGATCGCGCTATTTGCGCTCGCATTCTATCAAACTTGCTCAACAATTGCGCGAAATATACCGATCGCGGGTCGGTTACCGTTGACGTTATCGCGGAAGATTCAAATATCCTTATTGAATTTCGCGATACTGGGTGCGGGATGGAACAGGACTTTGTCGATCGGCTGGTCAAAGGTGAAAATGGAAGGCTACGCGCGGATGAAAGGGTGGAAGGATCAGGTAGCGGATTTGCCGCCGCTCTTAAGGCCACTCGCATGTTGGGTGGCTCGATTGAGGTGAGGAGTGAGCTCGGCAACGGTTCAAATGTCCTGGTAAGACTGCCTGCCATCTCTACCGTCCCAGAATGTACTGTCGACGCGTTCATCGAAGATGCCCGTACCGTAGGGATAGACGTGATCAATAGCGATGTTCCTGGTGTAGAGGTTGCACGCGCTCAATCCCGAGAAATACCTGTTACTGGCGATCCCACGGCCAAAAACCGCAATCGACTTTCCGCATCCAGCTCGCTGGCGCTTCTCAAACCTGTTAGTCTTGATATGCTGGAGCATCCGGTACTACTCGCCAGTTTAGAAAGTGAAAGCCACCGACCATTATGAAGCGGTCCATTCTTCTTGTTGATGATCATGAATTGACACGGGCGGGCTGTCGATTGTTGCTGGCGCGATTGGACAATTTCCAAATCACCACCGAGCTTGATGTCGGTGGGGGGGTTATCCAAGAGGTATCGGAAAACCGCCCTGACATTTTGATCCTCGATATCCATTTGCCCGACATGAATGGGATGAGTCTGCTAGCCGAACTCGTCGATGTCCACGAGATACCAGTATTGATTTTGACCGGACAGGATGACCCCCGCGATTTTGCATTTGCTTTACGAATGGGCGCGCGCGGTGTCGTTCGCAAAAATGACCCGTCATCGGCGATCATCGATGCGATCCAAGCAATAGGTGATGGAGAAATATATATTTCGGCCAGCGTCTCCGAAATGCTTGCAGAGATGGGGCAACCCAATATTGAGCTGTCCCCTCGTCAGGCCGCAATTCTCCATTATCTGTCTGTTGGCGAAACCAACAAAGAAATCGCCTACAAATTGCGGATTGCCATGCCAACAGTGTCATTTCACATCGGCGAGATGCGTAAGAAATTGGGTGTCGGCACCAACAAGCTGATTTTGAATGCAGCAAGAAGTGAAAAACTTCTCTGAGCACCGACCATCTGCAAAGCAGCAGATTTTGCATCTACCAGCCAAAGGCAATGCCGACCCGTCCGCCCGTAGAACCTTTAACAGTCGATCCGGAAATCCCGCCGGTGATATAGACATGGTCGGAGACCTTGCCCACAACCGAACCAGCGAAACCCTGTTCTCCGCGATAAGTTGCCAGATTGAAATTCACCGCAAAAGTGGTGTCTGCGGGCATATAGGTTCCGCCCAAGGCAAGCGCCGCTGCAATACCCCCGTTTGCATTGCGATCTACCTGAGAAACTGCGTTTCCGAGACGGCCCACACCGTTTTCCAGCCTATCCAGCCGTTCGTCCTGCACGACATTTTGCCCCAAAGCGGTATTCGCCAAATCACGGACGACCCCCAGCTGCAGATCTTGAAGCGTATTTTGCGCAATGGCAGCATTGGCTTGCGACAGAGCTGTATTGGACGTTGATGTGTTGGTGTTTATCCGTGCAAAATTTTGCGCGATTTGTATGACATTGTTCGAAATATCGGAACTGTTGGTCGTAATCTGTGTCACATTTTGCGCAATTTGGCTGCTATTTGCAGAGATATTCGTCGTGTTTGCTACAATCGCGCCATCTTGGACAGTATTTTGAGCAATCGCGGTATTCGCTTGTGACAGCGCGGTATTGGCCGTTGCCGTGCTCGACGCAATCTGTGCAGAATTTTGCGCGATTTGCGTGCTATTGTCAGAAATGTCCAAAGCGTTGGTGGCAATCGCCGCGTCTTGAATCACATTTTGCGCAAGCGCCGTATTTGCTTGCGACAAAGCGTTGTTGGCGATCTGGTTATTGATGCTAATTTGCGTAGCATTCTGTGCGATCTGTGCCCCATTGGTAGAAATGCTGGATGCGTTAGCCGCAATAGCGGAATCCTGTGTTGTATTTTGCGCAAGCGCTGTGTCCACACGACTGCTATTGTCGGCGATCCGGACAGATTGTTGATCGATCCGACTATTTTGAGCGCTATTGTCCGCCTGAACTTGCACGATCGCATCCGCATTGTCCTGAATTGCCTGTCCTTGGGCAGCGCTGGCAGCAATAGCGGTGTTCGCTAATGTTGTATTATTGGCGATCAATGAATCCTGCGCGACATTGGTCGCTGCATTGGCGGTAATTCCAGCCGTGTTGGCATTAATCTGCGTGTCTTGTGCCACATTCTGATCAATTGCATTTTGGGCTAGCGTCGCTGCATTGGCAATCGCAATATCCTGGTTTGTATTTTGGATTAAGGCGGTGTTGGCGAGATTACGGACCACGTCAAGCTGGCCGAGATTGACAGCGTCCTTACCATTCACGCCATCGGCCAAATTGACGAGCCTGCGTTCGTTGCCAACCGCACCGATGGAAACCGTATTCACCTCAACCGCTCGCGATTGGAAGCCGATTGCGATGCTATTGCGCGCGTTCACAAAGGCCTCTGCACCTATGGCGGTGCCTTCGCGGGCTATAGCCATGCTGGTGGCTCCAACCGCGGTGGTCGACCGCCCGGAAGTTTCGGTTCTGTAACCCACGGCCGTCGATTCCCGACCCTCCGCTTTAGCCGATCCGCCGACTGCGCTTGCTCCCAATCCGTCTGTTTCTGCCGCTGTACCAACAGCAAGGGACTGCTGCCCAACGGCTTCGGTCAGAGCACCGAGAGCAACCGAGATAGCCCCTCTGGCTTCGGCAAGATCGCCAATCGCGGTTGAATCCGTTCCAGTAGACCTTGCGCCACCGCCTGCTGCCAAGGATCTATTGCCGGATGCGTTTGCGGGCGCTCGGCCATCACTGTCCTTGTAGGTGAAGAAGGGGCTTCCGCTGCTGGATATCCCTGAAACAGCGCTCGTTAATTGCTGAACCGTGACAGCATCGGTAGCGTTGGTTCCGGCGGCCAGATTTGTGACCTTCCGCTTTATGATTGCCGAACCGACAGAGACACTATTCGCCTCATCAGCCACTGATCCACCACCCAATGCAACGCTTTCAAGAGCGTTTGCCTGTGCTGCGGTTCCCAAGGCTAGAGCGTTTATGCCATTGCCTTGTGCCCCGCTGCCGATGGCTATGCTGGTATCGGCGGTGGTTGTTGCTTGAGCACCAATGGCTATCGACACCTCGCCAGTGGCCACGCTGTCGCCACCAAGCGCAATCGCGTCGGCGCCCAATGCGTCGGCATTGGCGCCTGTACTATTGACTTCTAGATAGGGATTGGAGCCCCCGCCTCCGACGCCCACACCCGCTATTGCGGTGGTCAGTTGACTAAGGGTTACGGCATCGCTCAAGTCCGTGGCATCCGCGACATTTGTGATCCGTCTTTCCGCGCCAGCCGCACCGACGGAAACAGTATTTGCTGCATTTGTGACCGAACCAGAACCAATCGCCACAGAATCGTCAAAGAGCGCTGATGCTTGATAGCCAAGCGTGACACTTCGGGCACCTTGCGCAAGCGATTCCACACCAATGGCTATCGAATTTACAGTCAGGGCGTTGGACAGGCCACCGAAGGCAAGAGATCCTGCTGCATTTGCAGTCGCGGTTTGCCCCAAGGCTATTGCGGCATCGCCGTTGGCGGTGTTGCTATCACCCAACGCCAGTGCACCATCTCCCGTTGCGGTATTGTCTTTACCGATGGCAACAGCGCCTTCGCCTGTCGCCAGATTAGGGTCACCGATCGCAACCGCGCCATCACCATTGGCATTATTATCCAGCCCGATCGCCACCGCGGCGCCATTTTCTGCCGTTGCACCATTGCCAATGGCAACTGCATTTTCACCACTGGCGTTGCTATTCCCACCGATTGCAAGCGCTTCAATTCCTGTCGCCTCCGCTGGTGCGCCAGCACTGTTGATTTTCACATATGGCGTTTTGCCTTGGACAACACCGGCAACCGCGGCGTTCAACTGCCCAACTGTAGCAGCATCGCTCGATACGATACCGGCTGCAACATTGGTGATGCGGCGTTTGATCAAGGACGATCCCACCGAAACAATATTATCTTCATTTGCCTGAGAACCACTACCCAGCGCCACACTGCCGCTGCCGGCAGCCTCGCTTTCTGCACCCAATGCGGATGAAGCCAAGCCCGAGCTGCGTGCTTGCTGCCCCAGAGCAATGGATACCCCGCCGCTCGCAGAGCTGGCCAGACCGACGGATATGTCCCCCAGCTTGTCGGCTCCTGCTCCATTGCCAACAGCAACCGTTCCTTGACCTTCGCCTTCCGCAAAGCTGCCTATCGCTATAGCGCCGTTCTGATTGGCCGTAGCGCTGGCACCCACGGCTACAGTTGACTGTCCGGCTATAGAATTTCGCCCTACAGCTATACCATCAATGCCACCGGAGAATGAATCTGCACCGACCGCAACACCGCCCCGCAAAAATACCGTCGCACCTTCACCGATCCCAGTTGAACCTTCACCACCAACCGAACTGTCAGCTCCAACGGCGACATTGCCCTCTCCGCTTGCCCGCGCATCTTGTCCAATGGCAATAGCCTGCACAGCAAGCGCATTGGCGCTCCGGCCCGCAGCGATAGAGTTTGCGGCAGCAGCTTGGGCCGCCGCCCCAAAGGCGAGAGAATTCACACCCAAAGATTGGGCTTCCACGCCGATTGCAACTGCATTGCCAGCCGCCGCGCCTGAAAGCAGGCCGATCGATATGGCACGATCTCCCGTCGAGGCGCTAAAATAACCAAGAGCGATACTGTCTTCTCCGCCAGCCTGGTTGTCTTGGCCAATTGCGACCGACCGGACGCCCTGCGCGCGGGCAAGACTACCGACTGCCACAGCATTGGCTGCGCTTGCTTCTGAATAGCTACCCAGAGCAGTCGATTGCGCTTCCGAGGCATTGCTTCCTGTGCCCAGTGCGGTCGTTTCGATGGCAGTGGCGCGCGAGTTTGCACCGATAGAAGTCGCGGCGACGGCTAAGGAAGCTGCGGCATTGCCTATCGCTAGGCCTGCTTCATTCTCGGCCACCGACGCATTGCCGATCGCGATCGAACTCTGGGTCACGCTACGCGCCAAGACACCGCCTGTACCCGCTCCACCAACGGCACCGCCGCCCAGGGCGATCCCGGCTTGATAGGATTCCCCATCTGGGTTGCCGAGAGTGATAGCACCGCCAAATGTTGATACGCCCTGCCCAAAATTGGCGTTCGCAAGGCCAGTCACAGTGCCGGTAAAAGTCGAACTGCAAAAGTCGAGAGTGTTGACGTAAGTACTGAGAATATCATTTCCGAGGCCGATGCCATCACCGACCAGTTGGGTGACGACGCCCGGCGTCTCTGATCCTAGCACGCCTAGGATAGAACCGGCGGCCTCCGCGATGCCGCCCGCGAGTCCCAGACTGCTGGCTGTAATCGCCAGGGAATCCGTGATAGGATCAAATTGTTGCACGCACGGGCCGAAGACACTGCCAAGACCAGACCCACTCTGGTTGACGTCAATATTTTTGGTTCGCAACGCCCCTGCGATAATATCCTGAATTTTCTGTTCTTTGAATTCCTGCGAGCGAACGCCCAGCGCAACCTTGCGGATTTGCCGTTCGAGCTCCTCCTGTTCCTCTTCAGTGAACACATCTCCATTGCCGATCGACCCACCACCCAGAGTATCATTCTCGATTTTGAGTCTGTCATCAGGGTCGCCGGGCAGCACTATTATACTATCTGGTGTGGTGGTTTGCGCGAGAGCAATATTCGGTGCCGCAACCAGCCAAGCCGCGCTCAAGCTGAGACAGGTCAATGTTGCGGTCTTGGACTTTAAGCTGCGCGTTTTGGAATATGCGATCATGATAACTGCCCCATCTAGTTGAACCGGACCATCTGCGGTCCGCGACCAAGATTTGGTCGTTTCGGTAAATTGGGAAATCAAAGCTCTGCTTGCCTAAATGCCGGACGAACCAATATCGCAGCCACAGAAAAACCTCCCCGCCAGCACTGATGTTCAGGCCGACGTGGGGGTAATTCTATGTAAAACTAAGGCTGTTGGAACCCTGAATTAGTTTAGGGTGTTGGGCCCGATAGGTGCTGTTTGCCAATTTTGAAACACCAATGGAAAAAGTCCACCTTTGCGCCCAAAGCGGACACTGCAATTGAAAGTAGGGGCTAGTGGTTTCGAACTCTCGGCCAACCTTTATCTGTCGCTGATATCATCCAACCGGAACTCCAGCATATTAGTCTAAATAGCCCAGCGCCCGGAGTCTTTCGACCACTTTCGGATCAGCATCTATGTCATATAAAATGTCTTCGCCGATCACTGGATTTTTGGATCTCAATATGTTCAGAAAGCCTGTGCTTACGTGCTTTAGTCTCAGTTGATCGAAACGCCGGGAGACGGAATCATCCTTGTTATATATATCGTGTCTTTCATCTTGGTCTTTGGATATTTCAAATAAGAAGCAACAATCGCGATCACCGTCATATATATATTTATAGCCGTCATGGATGATGGAGAGTCGGTAGATCGTCGAAT
The DNA here is from genome assembly GCF_039982395.1 of Parasphingorhabdus sp. Lineage (GTDB taxonomy): Bacteria > Pseudomonadota > Alphaproteobacteria > Sphingomonadales > Sphingomonadaceae > Parasphingorhabdus. Next base: position 236,554 of record NZ_JBDWYO010000003.1, on the reverse strand, counting down.
TTCGATGTCCATGCATCTCGCTGTAAACCGGTCTTTGTTCACTTTCATTTTGGTTCGCAAGGCTGCCTGTTAGGCTTTGTCCCAGCATAGACTGCGGCTGGGACACATCGGCTAGATCAAGAATGGTGGGAGCAATATCTATTTGGCTGACCGTTTTTGCCACATTGGGGACTTGCTGTGTCTTTGCCTTGTGGACAATCAGCGGCACGTGGGCACCTTCTTTGTGCATTTGATTCCAACTATGCGCCCAAGTGCCATGTTCGAAAAACTCTTCGCCATGATCGCTAGTCAGAACAACATGAGTATTTTCCCAGTTCTCCATTTCATATAGCGCGTCGAACAAATTCCCAAAATGCCGATCCATCTCTTCCAATTCTTCGCGGTAGAGCTGCTTCCAACGTTCGCTGCGTTCCGGCCCTGGATCAAACTGTCCTCGGCAACTACGATTATTTTTCCACAGAATCCGGTCTTTCCAAACCGCTTCCTTTTCATCGCTGGTTTTCGGTCTTTGCGCCGACTGATACGGCCAATGCAAATCCATAAAATGCAGCCAGAGAAAAAACGGCTTGTCATGACTTTCTTTCAGCCTCGATAGACCTTGATTGATGACTTCGCCGGCATTGCACGCTGGTCTTGGTGGATCCGGATGCATGCCGACTAGGGAAAGAAACTTGCGGACCAGCCGTCTACTCAAGAAGATACCGGAACCCCGGAGCGCAAAAATCCGGTCGACAAGGCTGGTTTCTACAACTGGTTGAATATCAACAAACTCATCGAAACCACGATCAAACCCTTGTGCGGCCCCGCATACCGGATTTGAAGTAATGCCGATCGTTTTATAACCTGCTGCTTGCAATTGATCCGCCAGCATTGGCCGCTCGCTCTCAATTTTTCCCTGAGCAAAATTAAATTGAGATGAGTATGTAGAAGAGAAAAGCGCAGTCATCGCTATTTTGGTCCAGCCACCACAGGTATAGTGGTTGGAAAACCAAGTAGCCTGACGGGCAAATTTATCAATATTCGGCGTTTTTGTAGCAGAGCCATCTTGCAGTCCAATATGATCCCCACGCCAACAATCGACCGACAACAGGATAATATTGGGACGTTCGCTTTGCTCAGCCATGGATTGTTCGGAAATCATCAAGAATGAAATTTGCTAACTCTTCAAGTCGCGACAGATTATCCGGCCGCCTGATCGCGCGACTATGTTTTTCGCGAGCGAATTCCGCGAACAGAGAAAAATCCTGCCGGCGCATCTCATCATCCATCATATATTTGCCATAGCTATTGCTGTTGAGAATACGCGCCGCTGTGTGCGGTTTAAGCTGTTCGATATGAAAAGCGGCGTCCTCTACCTCGCGCCCAGACAGGATATATACGGCATCCAGTAACTGAGGCTTGTGCGGAAATGCACCGCTGGTTTCATCTTGCGCCGCTACATATCGTTTCTCGCCAATCGACAGAAGTTCCCTGGATTCCGACAGGTTACGCCCGGTCAGTTCTATAGCGGGCTGGGCCAGTCGCATGAATGGATAGCCGGGCTGCACCCAGAACTGGCCTTCTTCTTGGTTCACAACAGCGATATCATCGGCAACCAGCGATGCGCCACATTTGGTGAGCATAGCCGACGTTGTTGATTTTCCCGTTCTTTTATCGCCAGTTAACGCAAATGCGCGCCCATCCAGTTTCAGCACACTGGCATGAAGACAACTCTTCTTGCGCAAGCGGGATATCACTCCGCATACTGGGCCAATGAAAAAAGAGATCGCATCGATTTGAGGAATAGGGTCCGGTCGTAGGAGACAAACATTTGAGCCGTCTCTGGATACTATAAATTCCAGCGCACTGTCGGAATCACGCCTGAACAGCAGTTTTAGCTGCTCCGCATGTTCGGCAATCTCAATACCATGTTCAGGTGCATCAGGAGAAGGATATGTCTTCTTCCATGGAGCGGCTCTCAAATCACTATCGGTATCGCCATCTAACTGGAAGCAGACGTCCACATCTATGGAAGCATCTGATTCGGCAGGCGCTAGGAAATCAATAGGCACGTCAGACCGAATATTTAGGCCATACGCTCCGTAAACCAATACCATTTCATTTGCTCATCACATAGAAAAGGCACCAAGCCATAAGCTCCGGTGCCTTTTTTTGGAGGTGTTTTTTTTAAAAAACGCTTGCTGTGTAGGACGGATATCCGCCATCGTCTCCCGTATCACCGGATATTGTGTCGGTGAGTTCACTGACCGGGCCATAATCCTCGAGATGCGGAGCTTTGTAAGCTTCGGCTTCAATTTTGTTTTCGTTTTCTGCCATGTTCATTCCCCTTAAATCTATCTTCTTTCGGTGTCTTTACCACTATGTACGACATTTGTATTTTTCTAGGCTAACACGATTTTTCTCAACATAAGCAGCAAGTTGGAGATATCGGTTGAGCCAGTGATTTAGCGTAACAACCCGAACAATGCCTTTTGTGTCCGCTGACGTCAATCTATCAAAATCAAGTGCATTTTCCAAGAATAGATTGAGGTCTATAAAATCGCCAATATGATCCGGATCAGGAATGGATCGCTGCCAGTCTGGTTCACCATATTCTTCGATATTGGCGAGCATCGGATTGCCCGGAAGCGCGGTTTTTGAACGCACTAGTATTTCGTTTGGCAGTTGGCCTTTCATGATTTCTCTGAGTAAAAACTTGCGGTGCAACCACGGATATGGCGGGATAGTCTGACCATATTCGATCAGTCTAATGTCAAAAAAAGGAAATCTTACCTTCATCGGTAAAGACGAATAGGCTGGGCTATGCCATTCAAAAACGCGCCGCCACAGAGGATGTGTTTGCATATCGATGCGGGCATTCTGATTTACACTGGCACTGCCACGAAGCCGGTTGTAGCGATCCTCCAAATTGGAACTTTTGACAAAGTCACCTTTCAGCCAGTTTGGAAGAGGTTGGCGGCTAATGGCGTTCGCACTCTTTTTTCGACTCCGTTTCATCCTGGTTATGAATGTGGGTGGAGGTTGGCGATGAAATTTCCAGTTTTTCATGGCATCTGACAAATACAGCCCGACCTTGCCCGATTTCCACAAATCGCCCCAGTAACCTTGAGTAGGCATCATTAGTGGATCGCCACCATAGCCCGCAAAAAAAACAGGACTTTTGCTGGCGCTATCAGAGAAAATATCAAACCGGGGCGAATGACGGTGCGCAAAACTCGGTTCTGGTGGCAAGTCAGCAATGTCATCAATATCAGGGACCAACACCTCGTCACTGCCTTTGTATACAGTCAAAGGCAGATTCAGCTTTCTAGCAACCTTTTCCGCAAAAGGCTTCTCAAGGCTTAGGCTGTCGACCGATGGTACATGGGTATAAGCTTCCACCCTTTCCGCCTGACCTTCATCTTTCAGGTTTCCAAGTACTGCGGCAATAGACGTGGAGTCCATGCCCCCGCTTAAATGAGTCCCAGCAGCATCTGCGCGCATTCTATCGGTAACAGATTGTTTGAAAATATCACCAAACTCTTCCAGATACTGCGCATGGGATCGTCTTTGGTAATTGGGCTCCGGGACGGTCCAATATTGCTGCACCTTCAACTTACTTTGATCCATTTGAAGGCTGTGGCCTGGAGGCAGTTTTTGAATATCGCGAAAACTTGTGCTGTCAGGCGTATGGTTCATCCGGAACAATAGATAATCGCCAATGGCCTGTTCGTTCAAAGCATCCGAAACGTCTGGATGCACCCTTATTGCGCTCACGTTGTTGCTGATCAGAAAACCACCTTGCAATTGAGCATAATAGAGTGGGCAGACACCCATATGGTCGGTTGCACAAAATAGCCGCTTCAACCTTTCATCCCATAATATGAAAGCAAAATCGCCAACGAGATGATCCAGACAATCTAACCCCCAAAGCGTGTAAGCATGCAAAATCAAATGATCGTCAGTTGCCGATTGTTCGATGGTTGCGCCTTTGCCGCGCATTTTTGAAATGAGTTCAGCGCGCCCGTCAATTCGCGCATCTGCTGTAAGCCAGACTGCGCGGTCCAGTGTCGATGGCTGCGACTCTTTTATGGATTCGCGAGTTGTTTTCAGCAACGTATGACCAAGCGCGATGGGCCCATTTTGCCAATAGGCCTGATCATCGGGTCCTTGCTTTTCGAGCAGGAAAATCATGTCGGCCAAAACCCGGTTTTCTAACCGATTCCCGTCAAAGCGGAAATATCCGCAAATTCCGCTCATGTCATATCTTTCGGTTGCTCAAACTGGGCGATCGACTTGTATCTTTCGCGGACATGCTTACCAGCATTTAGGATCTGACCATCAATTTCGAGCCAAGCATGGGCTTTGAATATTTTCTTCTTGCTCACGCCTATGTTCAGTGTGGCGTTCACTCCTTTTCTCTTCAGCTGCCACCAAAAAACCAGAGACCTGGCCAGACATTTGTTTTCCATCGGCGTGATCTGCATTGCTTGTTTGAGGCTAGCAAGGCTTTGCAGGACTTCGGATCGAGGAACATTTGAACGTTGAGGTTTGTTGTTGGTAGTCGCGTTCAATGCCTGCCATGTCGACTTCAACCCTATGGTTCGCAGACACAATTCAGTAATGGGAACCAGTACAATATATTGCAGAACAGTGATCCGGGATACTGGCACGAGCAGTTAGGTTCGTTGTTCCAAAAACCGCGAAACGATTGCACATCGCTGGCCAGCTAGAACCGGAGTGTTTTCGTGAACCAGATGGGCAGGATATCCAACAAGCATCCCTTGTTCGCCGCGCAATGCGACCCCTTTGCTCAACTGTCGACCTGATCAAAAGTCAACAGGCCTGCATTGTTCAGCTCCACAACAAAGACACCAAGATCTTTTTTCAATATGTCGGGATCAACATCATAGGCTTCGACTGCTCGGGCCAGCGCTTTGTCAACATCGCCTTCTTCTTTCAACCAAGTCCAGAAATTGATGCCGTTTCGGTCCAAACCATAATAGCGCTCATTGTTGATATTCAAAATGACCGCTTCCTCACCCATATCTTCAAGCAGCGCATTTTCTGAAATTGTTATTTTTCCAGCAGACATGTCGCCGCTCGTTTCGTTCGATTCTTCCGACATGAATGTCCCTTGTGAGATGTCTATATTCGTTCGAACTATGGTTGAGAACGACCGGTGTCAAGCAAGTAGATTGCCGAAAAATTGCTCGATGATGAATAACCTCTTGGCTTATCAATTGGACACTGGATATGAAAGGTAATGGTTGAACCTTATCTTTCACAAATGACTCCAGAACGCATTGCAGAATTCGGTCAGCGCTATCGTTCGCATCCGCTGCGGATGGTGCAAATTGAAGACGTTCTTCCTGACCATATTGCCGACACCGTAAGCGGGTTACTCACATCCGGTACCGAATTCGGATCGGTTTATGGCCTGCACAAAACGCGGGGGCATGTGGTCGATCGGGACAGCTGGCTGAACGCCGAGGAAGAAAACCGGTTTTTTCACTATGAGATGATGTCCGGCAGCAAAGGGCAGAAATTCGGCAAAGAAAATTTGACATTTTTGAAGCTAAGGCAGTTTCTGTCCTCCGATGAATTTTGTGCATTTGTAAGAGATGTCACCGACCAAACTATCTCGTCTGTCACCCGGTCCCGTGTGCACAGACTTAAGCTTGGTCATTACCTTCGCCCCCATCATGATCGATCAGGGGCCAGAACGATTGCGTATATTCTTTATCTGAGCCGCGACTGGCACAAGCAATTCGGAGGTCAATTGACGCTGGTCGGATCCGATGGTTTCAAAGAACATCTTGAGCCAAATTATAACAGTCTGATCCTCTTCGACGTTACCCAGAACAAAGAGCATTACATTGAAGAACTGACTATTCAGTCCAAAGGTTTCGCACGCGACACAATGAGCGGCTGGTTCCTTAACGAAGCCAAGAAGTAAATCGGGTGACCAAGCTATTTTTTGATCTGTTACGATAGAGCTTCGGATCAACGACGGCTGCCATCGAACCAGCTTCCGACGCAATATCGCGATCTAAAAAAGAGATGATTTTCTGTATCTCATGTGCCGGACTTTTGATCAGCTGGCGATGGTCCACAATCAAACTTTCGAAATGACGAGCCGTTTGCATCCATTGCAAGATCTGGTCATTATGGTTCTTTAGCCGCACTGTCGTTTCTGCCAAACTCTCAATGTCAGTCGGTTCGCCGCGAGCGGACAGCATTTTCTGCTGCGACCGGACGACCTCATCAATGTCCCTTTGGACAAAAATGATTTTATAGTGATGTGCTTTTGGGAGCCTTGGAAGCAATGTGGAAATCACCTTAATCGCTTTCCCTGTTCCCACCACCAGTTCGAGAATGCGATGGTCTTGCCCAATTCTCTTTATCTCTTCCCACTCGAAATAACCCCGAGGGTTGTCATTATCCGCTGACCTTATGTCGTCTGTGAAAGCTTCAATGCCGCCTGCTTCCAGAATCTGCATCATCAAGGACGTCCCGCTGCGTGGCAAACCGGAAACAACAATCTGTTCCTTTTTCCTATCCATTGGAATTGGGTACGATATCAAAGGCTATGGAAATACGGGGATAATTGGAGCCAGTCGGATAGGTGCGATGACCAAAATAGGAGGGAAAAAGGAGCAGCATGTCAGCTTCGGGTCTTATCCGTTTCTTCGGCCAGGTATCGAGCGTATTGTCTGTGTCCAGCATGAGGGGGCCAAATTCAATCTGCCCGGCCAAATCAGGTTTGTCGGATAGTTCTGGAACATCCAGATAATAAACACCGCTCAACCATCCAGCCGGATGGCAGTGCCAATCTTCATGACCATCGTCGACACAAATATTGCCCCAAGATTCTATTGTAGCATTTTCGGGGATATTGGAAACAGCCGGGGGAGCCACATTGTCGGCAAGGAGTTGTCCAAAATTCCCAACTTCTATCTTAATGCGTTCAAATATTTCGGTTACCGGATCGATCCCAATATCGGATATTCTATCGATGCGCTGGCCTGATCCCTTACCCGCATAGATAGTTGGAAAATTGGAACGGGCTTTATGATTCAACAGGGTTTCGCAAAGTTTGTCGTGAGTGGCAGACCCGGTGAAATTTTGAATGCAGACTGGATATTGATCCACCTCGACAAGCTCGCGTATCAACCCGTTATGTTCATCTCCACGAGCCGTGTAGGCTAGCGCTGAAGGCAATACTGCATTCCATTGGCCATTTTGCAAGCAAGCGGACGTCCATTGTTCGAGCTTCTCCCATTGACCCGATGCGATTAGATTTCTGCACAGCATTTGAGCTGCTGCAAAATTTGTACTGTCTCGGTCTAGCAATGAATAGCAGATCGATATCGCATCATCACATTGATCTCTTCCACCCAATAGTTTGGCAAGATCGAGGCCCGCTTCCGTTACACCCCGTTTCCATGCCCGCAATAGATATTCCTGAGCCAATTCATTGCGACCTAGAGCGCGTAACGTTTTTCCAAAGACAGCCAGCCAATCAGGATCATTTTGAGTTTCAGGCAAGGAGGCTTCGAGCAGATCAAAGGCAGCCTCTGTCTCTCCCAGATAAAGATGCTGTTCAGCTAGTTTCAATCGAATGTCTAGCCGATCGGGCATCCGCCGCAAAAACTTTTCAAGGGCAGCTTTCCGAATATGCACATCCGGCTTAGGTTTGATTGCTTGCCATTGAATCATGAGATAGAAAGCTTATCGGGTTTGATCAATATGGTCGAGGCTAAATCGCTGTAATCCATTTTGAAAGCAACAGATGAGTAGCGAAGCCATGATTGAAAACCCGCTCACGAAATCTTTGGCCGATATCTTGCGGGAAAAACTGATTTTGGGAGCGACCGGTTCCTTGCCGCCAATCAGTCAGGAAGTGGCAATTCATGCTGGGAAAAGACACCGTATTGCGCCGATCCTTTACAGTCTTTTGAAGTCTGGACAAATCGAAGCGACTTCCGCTAGCGAGAAATTCTTGCACGATAGTTACCGACATGCAGGTTTGCAGGCCGCCCAGCAGCAGCGAGTCCGAAGCAGGATTCACAATATTCTGATCAATGCGCAACTTCATTATGTTGAACTGAAAGGGAGAGGGCTGGCTGAACAATTATACGCCAATCCGGTCGCCCGGTTTTCCAAAGACATAGATATTTTGATCCGCAAGAAAGATAGCACTAGTGCCTTGCAAGCTCTTTCGGATGCTGGCTTTATCGCCAAAGCGAAAAGGTCAAGAAAGACGAATAAGCTGGCGCGGTATGAAATGTGGGCTGCGAAAGACACCTCTCTCTATGACCCAGATTTTGACCAGCAAATAGAGCTTCACAGTAGACTCCTTCAGTCGGAACCTGCCAATTTCAGCACTGTATTTATGGATAGTGTTCTAGATTCGGGGACCCCGCAAACTACCAACCCATTTTATGTTTTCTATTTGATTATGCATGGAGCTCATTGCCATTGGGCATCGCTCAAATGGATTCTGGATTTGGTCCTGATCGCCCGCACATCAGGTGTTTCTGCCAATGATATGGCTGACTTGGCACGCACTTACCATAGCCTCAGTGCGGTATCGGCCAGCGTTGAATTTATTGATGCCGTTTTCCCAAACAGTTTGCCACAGGATTGGATAACCTTAGCTCGTCAGATTGAAACCTCAAAATCTCAAGAGCTGCTTGCGGCGTTTTCCGAAATGTTGTCCGGTTCCCCGCGCGAAGTAAAACAAGCGGGATATCCATTTGCGGACTGGTATATGTACGATGGCGGGATTAATTATTGGCAGGCCGGCCCCCGGCGTTTGATCAAGCCATTTTTCCGATTTTTATAATGTTGAATCCGCAATCACGGTCATTGTCTGCAGCCATAATCGCTAATGCCCTTCGAATCTTTTTTCTGCCGCTGTTTCAATCGACAGAAGGGCGCAAGCTGCGATCCAGAAATTGAACGATCCGATCAATGACCGACACTTTGTCGAACTGCGATGATAAACTCGGAGCCTCTTTTGGATAGAAATGACCAAAGCCCGGAACCCATGCTTGAGAAGTGGGAACATTCCTAGAAGCAAACAACTTTGTGATACTGGCACTACCTTGTCTGATGCCAGCCAGATCCCATTGGCCGGCAACAATCAGAAGCGGGGGGAGCTTCCCTGAAACGGTTTTGTTGAGATCGTAACCCCAACTCGTTCCAGACAGGGAAACCACCGCCTGAACATTGCATCCTTTGCCATAGGCCAGATTTATCGCCGTCATGGCACCCGCCGAAAATCCGCCGACAGCGATGTGATCAGGGTCAATCCCATAACGATCGGCATTGTTGCGGATATATTCCAGCGCGGTTTCCAAATCTTCCACTGCTGCAAAAGTGGCATTCCACAATTGTTCACGAGATTGATCGTCCAGCGGTGGCAAGCCCATCCGCTGGCGAACAGTTTCCACCCGACCCGTCACAATTGGGCTGCTCAAGAGCTTCTTTGACATGAGATTGGTCTGATCCAGTCCATTGGGAAAGGCGGGGTCTTCCGGAGTCAGGCGGTAGTCTACCGAGAAACAGGCAATCCCGCGCTTAGCAAGAGCCTGACAATAATCCGCCATCGATGAATCACTCGCGCCGTCTTCGGAGAATTGATAATCTCCCTTTCCGCCGCGATGAAATGCACCGCCGAACGCGAGGATAATCGCTGGATGGGACTTTTCATTCGCGGCTGTTTGATTTGGCAGATAAGCGTCGAAGAACAGCGGTCTCAAGCGACTTGCGCCCGAAGCATCTACCCTGCCATGCCCATAGACAACATCTTTTTGAACGTTGGCCGCTAGCGTTTGGGCATTGGAAATGTTTGACCAACCGATCAATGAGATCGCGAGTGCCCATAGCGCCTTAGAGATGGTTTGTGAGACGGGCATATTGATCTGTTCCTTCATCAAACGCTGCAAGCTAACGAACGGCCTTACACCTGTCTAACCTGTTTTCCGAATGTCCGCTTTTGCATCCAAAGCGGATATTAGCGTTGCGTTTGCAATATCTTGCGATCGGACATCATAAATTTCAGCAAGTTTCTATAGACAGTCTTCGGTTCAGCAGACCCGCTCGAGCCCCGTTGTTCGAATAATTCATGAAAAGCGCGAAGGGTTTTTGGTCTTCGTGCGTTTTGACGATAGAAGCGCTCGATATGTGAAGGCATGATGATGATTTTGAGAAGCAGTTTATGAAAATTTTCCGAGGGATATCGTCACTGTCTGGGATCGGGATGGCTTTGGCCCTATCTGCTTGCGGAGGAGGTGGGGATTCCTCGTCCGCTCCCGCTCCTGTGTCGCTACCACCTTCTATGCCAGCGCCGACACCGGCACCGCCAACCACGCCGCCAACGCCTGCGCCTGCACCCAACGACTTCCAACCCGTTATCGATGCGATAGAATCGTCCAATGATCCGGACTTTGCTGTCATCATTGGCGATGCAAACGGCATCTTGTTCGAACATGAGAAAGGCAATTATCGTCTTGAAGACAATGTCCTGATAGCCTCGGCGTCAAAATGGTATACCGGCGCCACGATCATGCGACTGGTCGACAAAGGTCTTATGGATCTGTCGGACAATCCGCAGGATTATCTGTCCTTCTGGACGAGCGACCCATCCGATCAAAGATCGCAAATCACGCTCGAGCAACTATTGTCTTTCACATCGGGTTTCAATGCAGAGCCAAACACCGTCAGTTGCGTTGGCGATGGTGCGATCACGATCCTGCAATGTGTCCAGCAGATTTATGACTCTGGCCTGGGCTCGGACCCCGGCACTGGTTTCTACTATGGCCCGCATCATATGCATGTGGCGGCTGCAATGGCGGAACAAGCGACCGGATTGTCCTATAATGACATTTTCCGCCGTGAAGTAGCCAATCCACTGGGCTTTAGCCAAGTTACAAGATTTGCGACGCCCAGCGCCAGCAATCCGAGGGCGGCCGGTGGCGCTTTTTCCAATGCCTCTGATTATGCACTTTTCCTAAGAGCATTGCTCGATGGCAGCCTGATGGCAGAGCCCGATGTTTTCTTTAAAGACTATACTAGCGCTGTCGAATTCCTCTCTCGGCCCGCCGGCGCCGGGGGCGACTGGCATTATGCATTTGGTGCCTGGTTGGAATGTGACGAGGCCAATTTCGTCCCATCATGTGCCGATGCCCAAATCTATTCCAGCCCGGGTTCCTTTGGCTGGACACCTTGGATTGACCGGCGTAACGGCTATTTCGCTCTTATTGCGCGCGACGGTGCCCGTGCTTCTGCTCCGGTCGCCATAGCAATAGAACAAGAGCTTCAGCCATTGATTTTGCAGGCTCTCGGCAAATAGAAGACGCAATCCAGAAAACGGCTTGCCGAGAATGGCGTCCCCCACGAAATGTCTGCCATTGTTGCGCAACAAATCTATGTCCTACAGCCGGTGACCTATGATAGGGTTCCACCATGGCTGCCGGATTTTCTTCCTCTTCATTCTTATGTCTTGCCAATGGGTTGCATGACGTTTTTTGCATTCGAGGGAGAGCAGGGCATTCTTTCTTTAACCCTGTAAACTTTGTAAAGTTCGTCAGCTTAACCGCTCGCAATATGAACGAAGCTATGGCACAATTTGTCATCGGGCTTATGATTGTATCTGGCCTGCGACTCTGCCGGAGAAATTTTTGATGTTGCCGTCTCTGCTCATTATTGACGATTTTATTGCGGATCCGATAGCGGCGCGCAACGCGGCGTTGGCGCTCAACTATGATCCGGATAACAAGAATGGCAATTATCCCGGCCATATTTCAACCAAGCCGCTCGACATTCAGGGACTGAATGCGCGTATCGAGAACATTATCAATGTCCCTGTAAAGGCAGCAGAAAACACTAGCCACTTGCATTGCCGGGTCACTCTGAAAGGGGACAAAGGGCGCAGCGGTGTGCATATTGATCCGGCATTCTATTCCGGCATTCTCTATCTTTCACTGCCGGAAGATTGCAAAGGCGGAACCGAGTTTTTTCGCCACAAACGCACGGGACTGGAGCGCGTGCCGACTGATCCGCTAGCGATCCGTAAGGCGGGCTATGACGATATCAATGCGCTGATCGAAGATGTCGTGAACAAGGACACCAACCACCCGGCACAATGGGCGAAGGTGATGACCGTGCCGATGCGCTTCAACCGGTTGATCCTGTTTAGCCCCTGGATGTTCCACAATAGCGGGATGGCATTCGGCAAGACGCCGCAGGATGGTCGTCTGGTGAATCTGATGTTCTTTGCCAAAGATATATGATCGGTTAGAAGGTTTTTTTGCCTCAAGGAGGATTTTCCCATGCGCAGCTACTTCAAAGCAACTTTCGGTCTTGCCCTGCTGGCGACCACATCATTAGGTCTGTCGGCCTGTTCGCAGAGCATTGCACAAGAGGCCGACCGTTTTGCCGCTGTTGAGATTAAGGCGCAGCCATTGGGTGACGGCATTGCCGTATTGTTCGGGGCAGGGGGCAATATCGGCGTTTCTTACGGGCCCGATGGAACGGTGTTGATCGACGACCAGTTCGCGCCGCTGACACCCAAAATTCAGGTAGCTATTGCCGATCTTGGCGCTGAACCTGTGGCTTATTTGATCAACACCCATTGGCATGGCGATCACAGCGGCGGCAATGAAAATTTTGGCAAGGCTGGCGCGCTGATCATGGCGCATGATCACGTCCGCGAACGCATGCTCGGCATCCAGAAATCGGGGCGCGGCAATGATCCGGCATCACCGGCAGAGGCGTTGCCCACGATCACCTATCATGATGGGTTGAAACTGCATCTTAACGGTGACGAAGTGCATATCAAACATATGAAACACGCCCACACCGATGGTGACAGCATTGTGTTCTGGAAGAAGGCGAACGTGCTGCATATGGGGGATCTCTATTTCAACAAGATGAGTCTGCCTTTCATTGATCTGAAAAGCGGTGGCAATGTGCGCGGTGTTCTGGCGGCAGCGGAACAGGCTTTGACGATGGTGGATGACGAGACGCAGATCATTCCCGGCCATGGGCCGATGGCGACCAAGGCGGATTTGGCGGCCTATCGCGATATGTTGGTGACGGTGATTGCTGCCGTGGAAAAAGCACAAGGCGAGGGCAAATCATTGACGGATGTGCAGGCTATGAAACCGGTACAGCAATGGGATATCAATCCAAAGGCTTTCATAAAGGGTGATGCCTTTGTGGAGGCGGTTTATCGAAGCCTGCAAAAGCCTGTACACGCCCATGACGAGCGCCAATGATCAGAGGGTTGCATTCTCGATTTCGTAGCGCAGAGAAGCGATCAATGGTGCGATTTTGGTCAACCGGCCTTCTTCCTCATTGACGATTTTGTGGAAGATGGTCTTCTTGAATCCCAGCACCGCGTCGGCACCCGGCCGCTTGGCATCGGGCACGGTCGACAGGATGATGTCGATCATCCGGTCAGCGCCATGCAAGCGGCCCCAGAGATAGTCATTCTCCCGGTAAGTGCGGCTAAAAAAAGCACCGAAGTTATTGAATTCAATGCCTTTTAATGTCGCTGCGACTCCACCTTTGCGGATCGTCTTGGCATCTTCAGGAGAGATGCGATCGACTTTGATCGGATCAAATTCGTCCAGGCCTTCTCCCTGGAGCAAGGGCAGGGTGGCAACGTCATAGAAGGGGAAGCCAAGGAACGCGAGCAGCATAGAACGCTTCTCGACCTTCGGAATCACCGCCATGGCTTCTGCCAGCTTGGCATCGACGATGGCATCGGCTGCGGACAAGTCGCGGGCCTTGGCGAGCGCATCCAGCATCGCCCCGGGATGTTCCTCGGCGCCTTCGGCAAGGGAAACAAAATCATCGCCGAGATAGTCGATCGTCTCGCGTTCGATATAGAGTGAAAGGCAGTCATAGATAACGTCGTGCATCACCTCCATGACTTCATAGTCGGCGGGATCAGCGCTATCGAGATCCTCGGCCAGTTGCCTGGCAAGGAACCGGAGCCGGCGGACGCGGTAACCGAGATCATGCTGCCGGAAAAAATCTGCCGCCAGCTTGGTCGGCCCGCCGCCTTTCTGACCGATATTATCGAGGCCGAGGCGCCGTATCTCGGCCCATAATGCGCTGCGCAAACCCGGGTGGTTGTGCGAGTTCGGATCGGACTTGGAGCGTCGCACAGTATGGGCGATGTCTTCGATCACGGTGGCCAGTTTGAGGTGACCGTAAGCGCTATAAGAAAATCCTGCGAGCTTTGCGGCTTTGTCGCGTGACTTGCGCCGCCAGGCCGCCAGGCGAGGGGCAGTCGGCCGGTCGAGGAAAAAGGTTCGACCGAAGAGACTCTCCACATGCTGCTCGACCTCGCCCCGTAGGTTCTCGGTGATCAAGCGCATCTGGATGATGCGGTTGGATCGTCCGGCGATTGCATTGAGATTGTCTCGGATTGGCTGTTCGCGGGGAATGTTCGAAATGGCTCCGAAAATTGTAGAGAAGAAGCCGGGCAGTGCTTCTCCCTCTTCCTCCTGAGCCGCTTGCAGGCGTTGAGTGGCTCTGTCGCTTTTGGCGAGGTCAAGATCCGGGCGCGGGTCAATATAGACAAAACGCCGGTCGACCTGGCGTTTGGCTGGTCGATTTTTCAAAGCCTCGATCGCTTGCGCAAAGGGTGCATTGGCAAGAACGGATCCATCGATGAGCACGGTATCTTCATCCGTGCCGGCGCGATATTGATTGGGCAATATACGTTTGAGGAACGCTGACCGTCCTCCCCAGACATAGTGATGGTCGGACAAAAGCTCATCCAGCTCTCGCACCGTGAATGGCGGAAAAGCACCCGGGAAGCTGGCAGTGGCGCGACCGGCGAATGTCAGCTCCGCGGGATCGGCAATCGCGCCGTCATTCTTGCCCCGGGTCGAAAACCCGATGGTGATGCGATGCTCCATCTCGAGCGCTTCAGGCGGGCTGTGCAGTTGCAGCTTCTCTGGATGTCCTACAAAATCGGTCACGGTAACGAACAGGTCGAGCGGTTGGCCGGGTGGCAAAAGTCGCGGTCCGCGCTCGGTTGCCTCGACCGCTGCGAGCGCATCCCAGATCAGGCCGCTGAAGACCTTGCCTCCGAACGGCGGAGCAAACCAGCGTGCCCGGACAAAACGGGAGAGTTTCATTTTGACTTCTTCGCGGGCTTCCTTGGATACGGTCTGCTCAACCGCACCGCCTTTGCGGCCCAGCGCCATCCATGCGATTGGCTCTGCCCAGAATTTGGAGAAACGGGAGAGCGGGCGGGCATCGGGGTCGAGCAGCTTGTCAACATCAGCGGTGTCCAGCCACAGGTCGGTCAAAGGGTCGAGCGATTTGCCCGAGAGGATTGCTTGCGACAAAAATATACCGTTGATACCGCCGGCGCTGGCTCCCGATATAATATCGGGCAACACTCTAAGCTTCGTGCCGGTCTCTTGCTCCAGCCATGCCAAAATATCAAAATATATTCCGCGACTGCATTGGTCTACACGCGCGCCATCATGAAAATCCCGGCTGGCTTGCGCCAGTTTCCAGATTTCCTTGGTTATGCCGTGCATATAGATGGCGAGGCTAACGCCGCCATAGCAGATCAAGGCCAGTCGGAGCTCTTTCTGTCGCATGGGTTTTTAACTACAGGATGGGGGGAAGGGTGCAAGCAGCAATCCACGCAAACTACTGTCCGGTCTTCAAATTTTCCTAGCGTTCCTTGTTTGTTCTGCTAGATGGAAGGCATGGCCAAAAGTAAGAAAAAGTTCGTCTGTCAAAATTGCGGTTCGATTGCCCCGCGTTGGGAAGGCCAGTGCGGAGATTGCGGAGAGTGGAACACGCTGGTTGAAGAAGCGGGGGACACTGTCTTTGCTGCCAAGCATAATTTGCAAAGCGGCGGTCGGGAAGTGCGTCTGGTTGGATTGGATAGTGAGATAGCGCTGCCGGAGCGCCGGACGACCGGCATCGCCGAATTTGATCGCGCAGTGGGCGGTGGCTTGGTTGCTGGATCGGCTACGCTCATGGGCGGCGATCCCGGCATCGGGAAATCTACGCTCTTGTTGCAAGTGTCGGCGCGCTTGGCCGAGGCTGGACTTTCAGTGGCCTATATCTCAGGCGAGGAAGCGGCCGATCAGGTCCGGTTGCGCGCCAGGCGGCTGGGATTGGGCAAGGCCCCGGTCAAGCTGGCTTCGGCAACTTCGGTTCGCGATATCCTTACCACCTTGGGCCGCGATGCACCAGATTTCGTGGTAATCGATTCCATCCAGACCATGCACAGCGATTTGATCGAAGGGGCTCCGGGAACGGTAAGCCAGGTCCGTGCATCGGCACAGGAGATCATTAAATTTGCCAAAGAACATGGCACGATGGTGATGCTCGTCGGTCATGTCACCAAAGACGGCAATATTGCTGGTCCGCGCGTCTTGGAGCATATGGTCGATACGGTGATGAGCTTCGAGGGCGAGCGGAGCCATCAATATAGAATTTTGCGGTCCATCAAGAACCGCTTTGGCGGAACGGATGAAATTGGCGTTTTTGCGATGGAAGAGGCGGGGCTCACAGAAGTATCCAATCCATCGGCGCTGTTCCTGACAGACCGCCAAGAGGAAGTAACCGGCGCCACTGTGTTCCCCGCTTTGGAAGGCACGCGTCCGGTGCTGGTGGAGATCCAGGCACTGACCGTCAGATTGGCGAGCGGGGCGACCCCACGGCGATCTGTGGTCGGTTGGGATAGTTCGCGGTTGGCGATGATATTGGCGGTGCTGGAAGCACGCTGCGGCCTCAGTTTCTCAGGGGCTGAGGTTTATCTGAATGTTGCGGGCGGTTACCGGCTTACAGACCCGGCGGCCGATCTGGCTGTCGCCGCGGCGTTAATCTCAGCGCATGCCGAACGACCGATGCCCAGTGACGCTGTGATATTTGGCGAAATTGCGCTGTCCGGAGAGATTCGACCGGTGTCCCGAACGCCGCTCCGCCTGAAAGAAGCGTCTAAACTTGGCTTCGACCGCGCACTCTTGCCTTCATCTGGTGAGAAAAGCGGCGGCACAATGAAGAAACTACAATTTGCAAAACTCGCCAATCTCGTTGACCATATGCTTAGCCGTGACTAGCTAGAACTCATGACGGGTTTTGATATTTTTGTACTGGTTTTGATGGGCGGAGCTGCAGTCCTTGGCTTCCTGAGAGGGTTTGTCCAGGAAGCGCTGTCGTTGGCGGCTTGGATATTGGTCGTTGTTGGCGTGCGAACACTGCATCTGCCAGTAACAGACCGTCTGATCGGCCCAGTGGGAAGTGAGAGCGGTGCTTCGGTTCTCGCATTCGCGTCGATCGCTATTGTGACCTATGCGTTGGGCCGATGGATCGCGAAATCTATCGGCGCTCGATCTCGGAAATCCATATTGGGTCCCATTGATCGGGTGCTGGGCTTTGGCTTTGGAATGATCAAAGGACTCATCGGGGCTACATTGCTCTATCTGCTGGCAGTGTTGATTTATGACACAATCTACGGCCCAGAGACCGAAAGGCCGGCTTGGCTTTCGGAATCACGAACCTTTCCGCTTCTCAACGCGAGTGGCAATGCCATGGTCGATTTCGTGCAAGAACGCAGGAAATCGACAGTCGATGGCGCGGAGGTCGCCGAATGAGCGCAGCTCTATACACGCGGGACATCTTGCGTCTTGCAGTTTCAATCCCGCATCAGCAGCGACTAGAAAAGCCAGATGGCAGCGCCGAGCTTCGTTCTCGGACTTGCGGCAGCGTTGTCGCGGCAGATGTAATCGTGTCGGACAATGGCGAGATTGCAGAATTGGGAATGATCATCAGCGCTTGCGCTTTGGGTCAAGCTTCGGCTGCCATATTGGGGGCAGAGGCAATCGGCCGGACCCAATCTGATATTGTCAAAGCACAGTCCGGGTTGCATGCCTTTTTCGATAAGAGGGCAGACTCCCCCGGCGACTGGCAGAATATGGATAAATTGGAAGCGGCCAGAGAACATAAGGGGCGCCACGCAGCTATTCTGCTCCCTTATGATGCCTTGGTCGCGGCCTTGGCGGATGCCGCCGAACGAAAGGCCGCTTAAGTTTTGGAAACAGAAACGCATATGGGCGACTTGCTGCTAGGCGGTTTCATTATGCTTGGCGCCGCTTTGGTCATGGTGTTGGTGTTTCGCCGATTTGGTATTGGTGCGGTCCTCGGCTATTTGATTGCCGGAATTTTGATTGGCCCGCATGGCTTTCAATTGATCAGCAATGCCGAGGCAATTCTCGAATTCTCTGAAATCGGGATCATTCTTCTGCTGTTTATCGTTGGTCTAGAGCTTGCTCCAGCGAGACTCATGCGCTTGCGGCAAGCGATATTCGGACTCGGTATGAGTCAGGTCGTGTTGTGCGGTATCTCTCTGTTTCTGCTCATCATGGCCACCACCAATTTCACGCTGGCGGCTTCGATTGCTATCGGCTTGCCTCTTGCGCTTTCTTCAACCGCTCAGGTGCTGCCGATGTTGCAATCTTCCGGCAGATTGAACACGCCGTCAGGAGAAAAAGCGTTTTCAATCCTGCTCTTTCAAGACCTGTCCATTATACCCTTGCTGACGATAATCGCCGCGCTGTCGCGGGCACCTCAGGAAGGTGACGGACAATCAGGATGGTTGACCGCGATATATGGAATAATCGCCATCGGCGGTCTTATTGCGGCCGGTAAATATCTTCTGCAGCCTTTGCTGAAGGTGATCGGCAGGATCGCCGAACGCGAGCTGTTCATCGTCGCCGGACTCGTGGCCGTGTGCGGCAGCGCTGCTCTGATGGACTTTATCGGACTTTCTCCTGCTTTGGGTGCTTTCATCGCAGGGGTGATGCTTGCCAACTCGCCATATCGGCATGAACTGGAAGCGGATATTGATCCGTTTCGGTCGTTGCTCCTCGGCTTCTTTTTCCTCGCCGTGGGTATGATGTTGGACCTCGACGTCGTCGTCGAAAATACCGGTTTCATCGTTGGGGCGGCCTTTGCACTGGTGGCGGTCAAAATCGCGATTATTTTTGGATTGGGCAAACTATTCGGCATGGATACCAACCCTGCGCTGGCCATGGGTATGCTGCTTAGCCAAGGCGGAGAATTTGGATTCGTGCTCTTTGCCGAAGCCGAAAAAGCCATTTTGATAGAGCCCGAAGCGAGCAGCCTGTTTGGAGCAGTCATTACCGTGTCTATGGCCACGACGCCTTTTTTGATGTTGCTCGCAAGGCGTTTTGGTGAAGGGGGAAGCAGAACGAGCGCAAATCTGGATGATCCTGCAAACGCCGATAGAGCGTCGGTTATTGTTGTTGGACAGGGGCGCTTTGGACAGACTGTCTCTCAATTGCTGTTGGCTGCGAAAATTCCATTGACGCTGATTGATATCAAGCCTGAGCAGATAGATATTCATGAGCAATTTGGAGCAAAAGTCTTCTATGGTGATGGCACTCGGGTAGACCTTCTTCGTCGCGCAGGTGCTCAAGCAGCCGATGCCATAATCTTCTGTATGGATGACAAAGAATTTGGTCCCGAACGAGCCCGTGAAATTGTGCAATCCTTTCCCGAAACAAAATTATTCGCCCGAGTTTATGACCGCCGTCAACTGATTGCGCTCAAGGGAGTGGGTATAGTGGGAATGAAGCGGGAGCTCTTTGAATCCGCGATCCATCTCGCCAAACAGGCGATGTATGCCATTGATATCGATGACAGTCTGATCGATGAAGTCGATGAAGAATTCCGTCAGCGCGATTGCGATCGACTGGAGGCGCAGATGAATTCTGGTGGTGATATGTTTGCCGGCGGCGAACTTAGATTTGGAACCGATTTTTCTAAAAAAACCTGAGTCTCCGTCCGCAGGATGCTATGCGGACTCGTCCAGAAATGCAGCAATGTCACCCAGTGCCACATCATCGGCCAGAAAGGTTTGACCGATGCCACGGGCGAGTAAGAAGGGAAGGGTCCCGCCGCTCATCTTTTTATCATGCATCATGTGCTCAACGAGCCGCTGGCCGGAAGCTTGGATCGATGATGTGGACAAATTATAAGGCAATCCCACTGATTTCAGATGGGCTGCCACGCGCTCGGCATCTGCGGTTTTGCAATCCCCACGGCGGGCAGAATATCCAAATGCAAGGGCCATGCCGGCAGCAACCGCTTCCCCATGGACAAGCTTGTCCGAAAAGCCGGTCTCAGCCTCCAACGCATGGCCAAATGTATGGCCAAGATTGAGAAGGGCGCGGCGGCCGCTGCGCTCTTTTTCGTCTTCTGCGACGATTTGTGCCTTGGTGCTGACGCTATGGATAATCGCTTCGCTAAGAGCGTCTGGATCGCGCTGTAAAATCTTGTCGCCATTGGTCTCGCACCAGGCGAAGAAATCCGCATCATTGATCAAGCCATATTTGACGACTTCTGCGTAGCCTGCCTTCAACTCTCTATCTGGAAGGCTTGTCACAACAAGTGGATCAATCAGCACAAATTGTGGTTGGTAAAAACTGCCGACCAGATTTTTGCCGGCGGTGCTGTTGATCGCGGTTTTGCCGCCGACGCTGCTGTCAACTTGCGCCAGAAGGCTAGTGGGGATCTGCACAAAGGAACAACCGCGCTTGATGATTGCTGCCGAAAAACCTGTCAGATCGCCAATGACGCCGCCGCCCAGTGCTACAAGCGTATCTGAGCGTTCTACACCCTCGGCCAAGAGCCAATCCGTCACCTGTTCCAGTTGCGACCAGCTTTTGCTTGTTTCACCAGCGGGGAGGGTTTTTACGACAAGTTCGATGTCGCTGCCGTCAAACGCTGAGCGTATAATGGGCAGCAAATGTGATCCAACATTCTCATCGGTGAGGATGAATAGACGATGATTGTTGGCAAACTCCCGCAGATGGGTTGCTGCCAATTCTAAGGCGCCAGGCTGAACCAATATGGGATAGCTGTTTTCGCCTAATTCAACAGTGATTTGGGTCAACGTTGCAACGCCTCAATAATTTTTTCTACGGTGGTTTCATGTGGCGAATCATTGCCGGTTACATGAATATGTGCGGTGGAATAAACGGGATTTCTTTTGGCGGCCAGATCGGCCAATATTTTCGCTGGATCACCTGATTTCAGCAATGGTCTAGTGTTGCGTCGCGATACTCTCTTCACCAGTGTATCCAGATCTGCGTCTAGCCAGATTGCGGTTGCTTGCTCGAGAATCAGCGCGCGCGTGTCATCATTCATAAACGCGCCGCCGCCAGTGGCGATAACCTGATGTTTGCCTTCCATGAGACGCGCTATCACTCGCCGTTCTCCATCTCTAAAATAATCTTCGCCAAATCGACTGAATATTTCTTCGACTGTGAGCCCTGCCGCTCGTTCGATTTCTTCGTCTGCGTCTGCAAATCCAAGGCCTAGGCGCTTTGCGAGGCGGCGGCCTACCGTGGTCTTGCCCACGCCCATCAAACCAACCAGTACAATCGACTGGTCGGGTGCGAAATCCAGTTTTTCACCGGAATTTCTATCAATATTGTCGAAAGAGGCTTTTATGTTTTTGTCCATTGGGGCAAAGGCTATACAACGGTTGGCTAAGGGTGCAAATTCCAATGCTGACAAAACTAGTTTTTAACGGTTCTAAAGATTGAGTAACATTAATGCCGCGTCAGTTGGTCTATCTAATTCTATTTGTTGCACTCTTAATTGGTGCGGCAGTGCTATTGTCTTCGATGGATGTCGAGCAACCACTCCAACCGGTTGAAAAGCCGGTTATTGGCGACGATTTGCAATAAAATGAGAATACGCTTTAAACATATTTCACTAGCCGCAGTGAGCCTCGGCGCTCTTTTGGTTGCAATTCCTGTTGCTGGGCAGGACTCTCCCGAGTCACTGCTGCCACCAGGATTTGGAGATCCGGCTCCAGCTCCGGCCCCGACTCCTGCACCGAGCCCTGCGCCTTCAGCTTCTCCCACACCAGCACCAGGCCCGGTCGCCGCGCGACCTACCCCAACTCCCTCAGGCAGTTCTGAGAGCTTAATTGTGGGGGGGGAGAATATTACGACATTTGACCCCGATTTACCCTCTTTGGTGCTCGACCAGGATGGTGAGGTCGATTTAAATGCATTGGATGATGCGCTTCAGCCACAATATTATCTGCCTGCAAGCGAAAGACGCTCGATGGCAGAGATCGGTGTATTGACGCCCAAATATAATGGTTTACCCAAAGATGCCTTTGGTCAGGAGGGTGGCGAATATCTGACAAATTTGATCAGAAATTTAAATGGTCCGATCATTTCGCGTTGGGGTTCTATATTGCTGCGTCGAACGTTGCTCAGCAGGTTGACCAGTCCAGACAATGTAAATGCCGCGGACTGGACCGCTGAGCGCGCTTGGCGATTGCTGCTGATGGGCGAGGCCGATGCCGCTCGTTCGCTTGTTTTGAAAGTTGACGGCGGCAACTACACGCCGCGGCTCTACGAAGTGGCGATGCAGGCGCATTTGGCAACGGCCGACCCCGCTGGAATTTGCCCTCTCGTTGAAGGTGGCGCGCGCGCGAGCGATGCGCCGACATGGATAATGTTTCGTCCGATATGCGCATCCCTTTCGGGTGAACAAAGTCGTGCGACGAGTCTACTTCGACAAGCGCGACGCGATAAGGCCGCTACTGGCATTGACTATCTGCTAGCAGAAAAGACGATCGGCGCAGGTTTCGAAGGCCGGAGAGCCGTATCTATTCTGTGGGATGACATCGAGTTTTTCAACAACTGGCGCTTTGGCTTGGGTGTGGCAACCGGTGTTGAACCGCCAGACCGCTTATATGCAAAGGCCGGCCGTCATGTGCAAGGTTGGCGCGCCCGGGCCCCAATGCTTCCGCTTGATTCTCGTATGAAAGCTACGGATACAGCGGCCGCCATGGGCGTGGTATCGAGTGAAGCCATGGTTGATATCTATGCAGCTGCATATGATGATCCCGAGGTCAGCGACGATAAAAAAGCTCTGGCTTCGGTATTGCGCCAAGCTTATGCGAATGACACCGTTGAGGCTCGCCTCGCGGCGATGCGAGATTTATGGGGGCGTTCGAAAAATTCTCTTACGCAATATTCGGCCAAGATATTGACGGCACGCGCCGCAGCAAAAATCCCGCCGAGAGAAGTTTTGGCGGACCAAAGCGCTGACCTTATCGCATCCATGCTCGCTGCTGGCTTGGATCAGAGTGCTATAAGATGGGCGGATATTGTTGCACAAGGTAGTGACGGCTGGGCACTGTTGGCGGTAGCATCCCCTACGAATATTCCCGTGTCATATGATGCGATGGATGGCTTTGGCGACAATGACGCCAGCGAAGAACAATTGCGCAGTAAATTTTTGCTGGCAGCAGTCGCTGGATTGGGACGTGCGGACGCGAAGGCGATCGATGATTTCGCAGATGATTTGGAGATAGATTTGAACCGCTCCACACGGTGGACAAAAGCGATCCAGTCAGCGGCGAGACGCGGCCAGCAGGGGACAGTGGCTCTTCTGGCAGCGGTAGGTATGCAAGGTCGAAACTGGGATGCGATGTCGCCATTGCATCTATTCCATATCACGCAAAGCTTGAAGCGTGTTGGCCTGGAGTCGGAAGCTCGCATGATTGCCGCAGAAGCCTTGTCTCGGACATAGGCTTTGCATGAGACGGCGCGGGGCTTATTCGAATAAGATATGAGCGATGATGCCAATCTGATCGAACGTTTTCTGGAAATGCTTGTCGCAGAGGCCGGTGCATCTCAGCATACATTATCAGCCTATCGTAGCGACCTGGAACAGGCGTCCGCAATTGCCGGAGGTAAATTGTTCTGTGCGGATAGAGATATGGTCAAGAGCTTGCCATCTCATTGGCGCAAGTTGCAAAATAGCACGGTCGCTCGGAAATCGTCTAGCTTGAAACGCTTCTTCGGATTTCTCGCGGAAGAAGGGTTTAGAGAAGATGATCCCTCCGATGCTCTTCCCAAGCCTGGTCTGGTCCGTTCGCTGCCCAGAACGTTGTCGCATGCGGAAATTGCTGCATTGTTTGAATTAATAGCCAAGGGGTTGGATGAAGTCCCGGTAAAGTCCTCCACCATGAGGCTTTCCGCAATCTTGGAACTGCTCTACGGATCAGGACTCAGAGCCAGTGAGTTGGTTGATCTACGACGATCATCGATTTCAGCCGACAAGCCATATTTGATTGTAAAGGGTAAGGGAGGAAAGGAGCGTTTGGTTCCGATCTCTCAACAAGCCCGCACCGCCGTGCGACGATGGCTGGAATATGTCGATCCGAAGGAAAAATGGCTCTTTCCTTCGCGAACTGGTCACATTAGCCGTGTGCGGCTTTTTCAGATTATCAAGGAACATGCTGGCAAGGCAGGAATCAATCCGGCAAAAATCAGCCCGCATGTTTTGCGCCATGCCTTTGCGACGCACTTGCTGGAAGGGGGAGCAGATCTTAGAGCGTTGCAGACGTTGCTGGGCCATAGTGACATCAGCACGACGCAAATCTACACACATATCGACAGCGCCCGCTTAGTTGAACTGGTGAATAATCGTCATCCGTTAAGCCAAGTAAATCTCGCGCGTTGACGTTTTGCTTGTCCGGTTCTAACTCATTTTTATGACATCATATCTCGATTTTGAAAAACCAATCGCAGCTCTCGAATCCCGTATTCTTGAATTAAGAGATACAGCGGATGAAGGGTCTCTTGATATCGAAGCGGAAATCGAAAAGCTGCAGGCCAAATCAGCCAAGATGCTTAGTGATACCTATGGCAAGCTGACGCCTTGGCAAAAAACACAGGTGGCCAGGCATCCCGAGCGGCCGCATTTCAAAAATTTCACTGCTGAACTCTTTGATGAGTTTATCCCGCTAGGTGGTGATCGCAATTTTGGTGATGATCAGGCAATTCTTGGTGGATTCGCGCGTATTGGTGACCGGAGGTTTGTCGTTATCGGTCATGAAAAAGGCGATGATACAGAAAGCCGGTTGCGGCATAATTTCGGCATGGGCAAGCCAGAAGGATATCGTAAGGCAATACGCCTCATGGACATGGCCGACCGGTTCTCGCTTCCTGTTTTGACGTTGGTCGATACATCGGGCGCATTTCCTGGTGTGTCTGCCGAGGAACGCGGGCAGGCTGAGGCTATTGCGCGCTCCACCGAAAAATGCCTGTCTCTTGGAGTGCCAATGGTGGCTATAGTTGTCGGGGAAGGCGGCTCCGGCGGTGCAGTCGCATTGGCCGCTGCAGAACGCGTGCTGATGTTCGAGCATGCTGTCTATTCGGTTATCTCACCCGAAGGTTGCGCATCAATCTTGTGGCGCACCGGAGACAAAGCCGATGTCGCCGCAGATGCAATGCAAATCACTGCTCAAAATCTCAAAAAACTGGGAGTTATTGATCGAATAATCAAGGAACCCGTGGGTGGCGCGCACCGGGATCAGGCATTGGCCATAGCAACTCTGGGTAAGGCAATTGAAGAAGAGTTCGAAGCGCTCAGTAAGCTTGATCGTAAGACGTTGAGAGGGTTGCGACGCGAAAAATTCCTCCAAATGGGCGCGCTTTAGCGATCAAAATCTAGATTCTACGTTGTCTTGAGTCGTTTAAACGTCATTTTACAAGCACAGCCCTTTACCAGATGATCTGTTCTTATACACTGCGACCTTGAGGAGCTTGATATGAGACAGTTTTCGACAAAGTTGATGAGTGCTGCCGGCGCTATTTCATTGGTTGCGTGTACGGGCAGTGGAGCAGACGCCGGTGCGATTGAATCGGCAGGAAGTCAATCGAGTGAGGCCCGCTCGATATCAGCCGCTGACAAACAGAAGGGTGCAAAAGCCCATCCACAATTGTTAGAGGAATTCGGTGGCGCCTATACTGGCCCGCAGGTCGCTTATGTTGTTGGTGTTGGTCAAAATATTGCGGTGCAATCAGGTCTTGGCAATGCCCGCAGTGATTTTACCGTAACCTTGCTAAACAGTCCGGTGAACAATGCTTTCGCCATCCCGGGAGGATATGTTTATCTCACACGACAATTGATGGCGTTGATGAATGATGAAGCCGAGATGGCCGGTGTTCTGGGACATGAAGTCGGCCATGTTGCGGCTAGACATAGTGAAAAGCGGCAGAAAGCCGCGAAGCGCAATAGCATTTTGGGAATATTGGGCCAAATAGGGTCGCAGGTTCTGCTGGGAGATTCGGCTATTGGCCGGATTGGGCAAGAAGTTTTTGGGACAGGCAGCCAGTTGCTGACTCTGAAATATTCGCGCAAGCAGGAATATGAAGCCGATGACCTAGGTATTCGCTACCTGGCTTCGGCAGGCTATGATCCTCAGGCTCTGTCATCGATGCTATATTCACTCGCGGCGCAATCGGCCATTGATGTGCGAGCCGCAGGACGCGATGCCCGTACGGCACCGGAATGGGCGAGTACGCACCCCGATCCTGCGCGCAGAGTTTCGCGCGCGGCGACCAATGCCGGGAAATTGACGCAATCTGGCGGACTTCGCAATCGCGATAAGTTCCTTCGAAACCTGGATGGGATCATGTATGGTGATGATCCCAAGCAGGGTGTAATCGAAGGAAATAGCTTTTTACACCCCGATCTGAAGCTGAAGTTTTCAGTGCCCAACGGATTTTCAATGCAAAATGGCGCCCGTGCTGTGTCGATTGTGGGCTCCGGCGGGCAGGGGCAGTTTACCACTGCAGCCTATAGTGGAAATATGACGACTTATATTGATGCGGCATTCAAAGGCTTGGCGGGGGAAGGAAAGACCATTTCACGCGGCGCCATTGAACGGACGACAGTAAATGGACTGCCGGCATCTTATGCCATGGCTAGAGTCGACAGCAAGAATGGTCAGGTTGATGTGACCGTCTTTGCTTATGAATTCTCTAAGAGCAGTGCATTTCACTTCGCCACCATCGCCCCGGCTGGAAGCGCTTCTGTTTTCTCGCCAATGTATCGCAGCATAGCTCGGCTCTCTGCCGCCAAAGCAGCATCGATCAAACCTCGCAGGGTTGACGTTGTTACGGTCAAAAGTGGAGATACGATATCTAGTCTTTCAGCGCGGATGGCATACACGACTCTCAAACAAGACCGATTTTTGGTACTCAATCGGATGCGCGCCACCGATGGACTTCGGGCTGGGCAGAAGGTCAAGATTATAACCTATTGATTACACTAGGCACAAAAAAAGACGGCAGCCAGAAGGCTGCCGTCCTCTTTTTCTAACAATCCGAAGATTAGTTAGACATTGAATTTTCGACTTCGCCGAAGGTGTTGCTGAGGGTGTTGCCCAGCTGACCCATTGCAACAATAGCTGCAACAGCGATCAAAGCAGCGATCAGGCCATATTCAATAGCCGTTGCGCCTTCTTCATTCTTAAACATTTTACGTACGATTTTCATGTCTGGTCTCCTAGATTTGACAAACTTCACTTACCCAATTGAACCAAATTAAAGTCCAATATTCAGGATCCTAGATCATAAACCTTACCAAAAGTTTAAGTGCGAAAGACTTTTATGAAACTTCAGTTACCCGATTGGCAACATCAGTCCACATGTTGACGGTTTCGTTGGCAACACCGCCAATTGCAACAACAGCTGCAAGCGCGATGAGGGCCAATATCAAACCATATTCAACAGCCGTCGCACCCTTGTCAGAGAGAAATAATTTTTTCAAAAGATCAATCATGTCTCTCTCAACGTAGGTAAAGTTCTGCTAAGTCGCGAACAGACCCGTTTTCACAGAAAGGCGTTAATAAAATCCTTACATCGCAGAAAAAAATGGAAAAAAATCCGACATACTTGTTTGTCTCTGCTGCTGCGTTAGTTGATCAGAATGGCAGAATTCTGGTGCAGAAGCGGCCAGAAGGCAAGCCTATGGCAGGTCTTTGGGAGTTCCCTGGGGGAAAGGTTGAGCCAGGAGAAACACCGGGAGCTGCTTTGGTTCGCGAGCTGGAGGAAGAGCTGGGTATCGATGTCAGTGAATTGGATATTGAGCCAGTGACGTTCGCTAGTGAAGCAGTTGGGGACCGGCATCTGGTTCTATTGTTATATATATGTCGCAAATGGACCGGCCAAATGCAGAGTGCGGATTCATTGGACATGCAATGGCTGCCGATTGAAGCGTTGCATGATATCCCAATGCCTCCCGCAGACGGACCCCTGGTCGATAAGCTGTCTTATTTTCTGTAAAGATCGACTCGGTTGCCCGATCAGTTTTGATCACCGCCCGAAAGGGCTTTGGTAAGAGAAGCCTGTCCACTTCCGCGCGGCGCTGGCTTCGGTTGGTCCGGATGGGGTGCCCATGCGCAAAGATATAGTAATGTGACGCTTTCCTCGAATTTTCCCGTCGGTTTTGATCGCGCATCAAATAACGATTGAATGATATTTGAGGTTTTCCGGCTAATCGAGGGGGCTCTGCCGGTCAGAATATTGCTGCCTCCCATGTTTCTAATGTCCGAAATCAAGCGCTCGAGGCTTGAATATCTGAGGCTTAAGATATCGCTGTCAGCCACTGGTAATGTGAGTCCTGCGCGCGCCAAGAGGTCGCCAGCGGTTCGGACGTCAATTTGCGGATGAATATGAGCTGCCACCCTGTCGCCCTCAGCCTCCATGATCACAGATTTGAGGGATGTGAAGCTTTCCGCGCACACGAAGGCTGCTAGCAGCAATCCATCGGGAACCATTATCCTACGGCACAAGGCGAGCGCGCCTGGCAGATCGTTTATCGTGTCTAGAGAACCCATGTTGATGATCAGATCAAAGCTATGATCCGCAAATGGCAATCGGTCGTCATCGCATATTACACCGCCAAGTGCGCTCGCTAGTTGCTCGCTGGAGTCGGCGAAGACAACGGTCATGCCTCGCTTCTGCAACTCTCTTCCTAGAGCTTCTGCGGACAAACCAATAATGAGTACGCGTTTAAATGTGCGTTTGACCGCATCAAGTCGTTCCAAAATTTCCTCAACCATGATCTGGGAGAAGAAATCTTCGCCATTTGCGCGCGAATAAGCACGATCGCGGACGCGGCGTCTGAGATTGCGGTTAAACACTTCAGGAACATTGACTGTATCGGTCATAGGGTCTTGTGGCTTTAGGGACGCTGGGCAAAAAGATCAAATGCCGTTGCCAGCCATTTTCAGACCATTATTTGACTTCGCTTTGCCGCCGAGGTGCCCCGTTTGTGGTCTCACAGTGGAGGCTGATAACCGGTTCTGCTTGTCTTGTTGGCAGCAATTGCATTTTTTGGTCAGGCCGTGGTGCGACGCCTGTGGTTTGCCATTTGCTTTTGATCGTCCGGACGATAGCCGTTGCGTCAAATGTCTCGCAAATCCACCGGACCATGATGGGGTTCGGGCGGTAGTCCGTTACGACGATCTGAGTTCGCTTATAGCGATGCGCCTTAAATATGGCACAAGACTGGGACTTGCAAAATTGATCGCAGAGCATTTGCAAAAATTCGTTGTCCAACCGTCCAGTAACATGGTCATTGTCCCGGTACCGCTCCACGCCGCGCGGCTATGGCGGCGGGGCTTCAATCAGTCGGTTCTTATTGGCAGTGAACTCTCAAAATACACCGGCATCGAGATGAGTTATAACGCAATTTATCGCTGCAAAATAACGCCTCCGCTAAAAGGTATGACCGCTAAGCAGCGACAGAGAATCGTCGACAAGGCGTTTGCGCTGCGGGCCGGTGCGCGGTCAACGCTGTCAGGAAAGTCTATTCTGCTGGTCGATGATGTTTATACAAGCGGTTCGACGAGCAATGCTTGTGCGCGGCTACTCAAACAGGCAGGTGCTGAGCAAGTACTCGTTTTCTGCTGGGCGAGGGTTATCAACGAGCTCGAAACAGGTTAGTGATCCAAAGCGATAGGGATGGCTTGAAGTTCGCCCAGCAACAGCCCATCTGAAATCTGATGGAAGAAAGAACAGAATATGTCGAAAGTTGAAATATATACGAAATTTACCTGCGGCTTCTGCTTTCGCGCCAAGGCGTTGCTGGAGGAAAAAAAAGTGAGCTTTGACGAGACAGACATCTCCATGGATGGAGAAAAGCGCGAAGAGATGATTCAGCGTGCCGGTGGTCGGACAACCGTGCCGCAGATATTTATCGACGACCGCCATATCGGTGGTTCAGATGAGCTTGCAGCATTGGAGCGTTCCGGCGAACTCGATGCACTTCTGGCGAGTTGACTGGATTTGAAAATTGCGCTCGCCCAAATGTGCAGTGGCATCGACCCGAGTGAAAATGCCCGGCAGTTGCGCGCGCTTATAACCGAAGCTGTGGCTGGCGGCGCTTCAATGATATTCACGCCGGAAATGACAGGAATGATGGACTGCAATCGGTCGCGCGCAGAAAATGTAATCCGAAATGAATCCGAAGATCCTGTTCTTTTGGTAGCGCGGTCCGAGGCACGGAAAGCAGGGATCTGGGTTCAGCTTGGTTCTTTGGCCATTAGGGACACTGACCGTAAGAATCAGAAATGGGTAAACCGTTCTTTTCTGATCGATCCCGAAGGCGCGATTGTCGCGCGCTATGATAAGATTCATCTGTTCGATGTGGATCTGGGCCCCAATGATTCACAAAGAGAATCTTCTGCATATGCTCGCGGCGATGGTGCGGTTGTAGCGCCGGTCCCTGGCGCCACGTTGGGAATGTCTATATGTTATGATCTTCGTTTTTCCGGGCTTTATGAAGCTATGACCAACGCCGGTGCTGACCTTCTATCGATACCTGCAGCGTTCACAGTTCCCACAGGGAAGGCGCATTGGGAAGTCTTGCTTCGAGCCCGGGCGATCGAGGCCGGTGTTTTTGTCGTGGCGGCGGCACAATATGGCAAGCATGCAGATGGCCGTTCAACGTACGGGCACTCTATGGTGGTTGATCCTTGGGGCAAAGTTTTGCTTGATATGGGCGAGGGCATCGGACTGGATTTCTGCAATCTTGATTTGCAGAAAGTCCAAGAGGTTCGTTCGCGCATCCCGGTGATAGCCCATCGCAAAACGTTCGAGTTGCCGGTGAACCAGGCATGATAGTCTTCGATTTGATTTGCGCGGATGGCGAGCATCAGTTCGAGGGCTGGTTTGGTTCTTCGCAAGACTATAGCGAGCAACTGGATCGCGGATTGCTGGACTGTCCGATGTGCGGAAGTAAAAATATTACCAAGGCCGCCATGGCCCCGAGCGTTGGTCGAAAAGGCAATCAAGAGCCAGTGTCCGAAAAACCAAACGACAATCCATCTGTGCCTGTTGCGGCCCAACCGGTGACCAACAAGACGTCCACTCCCGCTGAATATCAAGAAATAATCGGCAAGCTGGCAAAGGCACAAGAGGGGTTGCTTTCCAATTCCGAATGGGTCGGCGATAAATTTGCAGATAGGGCCCGCGATATTCACTATGGAGATGCTGAAGAGGCGCCAATTCACGGCACGGCGTCGCCAGAAGAAGTCACCGATTTGGAGGAGGAAGGTATCGTTGCTCAACCCCTTCCACTTCCCGTCTTGCCGCCAAAATCCAAAAATTGATTCTGGTATGCCGCTACCAATGGGGTTAGACACGCAAGGACTATGCGCCCGTAGCTCAGTTGGATAGAGCATCAGATTCCTAATCTGGGGGCCACAGGTTCAAATCCTGTCGGGCGCACCATTTCTCCAAAAATTGGATTGCAATCAGGAATGGGGGCGTTCTAGGGGCATCTTTCATGA
Source organism: Parasphingorhabdus sp. (assembly GCF_039982395.1). GTDB lineage: Bacteria > Pseudomonadota > Alphaproteobacteria > Sphingomonadales > Sphingomonadaceae > Parasphingorhabdus. Next base: position 204,876 of record NZ_JBDWYO010000003.1, on the reverse strand, counting down.
GCCAAAAGATTGTATATTTTAAGCCAATGCCACAATACTGGCAAGGATAAGCCTAACAAGATCCGCCTGTCCTCTTGTGCCCGTTTTGGCGTAGATGCGTTTTGAGTATAGACGAGTGGTTTCAAGGGTGAGGCCCAAGAGCATGGCCGCTTCCCTGATCGTTACGCCACGACTGATATGCACGGCGAGGCGGGCTTCCTGAAGGGAGAGGCCGAACAGGTTCGCTAGATGTTGGCTGCGATCGACGCTACTGGATCTCTCGCCATGAACAAAGGCAATGGCAACAGGCTGCAACGCCCCTGGAAGATCGGCCGGCGGATTGGTGAGCAGCATATCGAGCCATGGTTCGTCGGAGAGGTGCACGGTCCGGACCGCATTTTCTCCTGCCTGTCGCATTTTCAAAAATTTGTGCAAAATTCCTTGCGCATCGGAGCGCTCGGTTATCAGCCGTCCATCTGGCGATTTGCGTAGGGTTTGTGCCTCTTGTACCAAAACCTCTGCCTGCTCGCTCATATCAATGATCCGGCCAGACGCATCGAGTAAAAGCCAACCAAAATTGAGACGCATGATCGCATCGGCCGAGATACCAGCTTTCAGCCGTTGTCGTTCAAGCTCGGAATGCGTTCCCGCAGCAATAGCCAAATGGTTGGAGAGGGATCCAAGTAGCGCGCCATCACTTGCCGAAAAATCACTTTTCTCACGACCAAGCGAAATCCATATCTGTCCACCATTGGGTTCTGCTACGCGCATGTTGCGGGCAAAACGTATGTTTTCATCTTGCACAAAGAGCGCTTTAAAGCGATTTTGCAGCGGATTGTTTGAGTCGATTAACTCATCCAGGGAGTAGACCCGATTGAGCCGCATTGTGTTGTGCGGCAGGGTTTTTGTGTCTCCGGAATCCCATTGATGGATTTCGTTTATGGCATCGGAGGTGCGATTGAGCGCCGGAATTCGGACAGATTGTAGCCAATCATGCTCTCCTTGAAAGAAAAGGCTGGCATAGTCTGCCGCGGTTCTGCGGCGTAGCTGTTCCAGAAAATCTTCCCATGGAGGCGCGCCGAGTGTGCCGCGGTGAAGCGCCGCTATTAGATCATGTTCTTCGCTCAGAATGATGGACATTCCCATTTTGTATCCCATTTGGGAACTGTATGCGAGAAGAAAGCAGTTATTGGGGCTTTAAATCATTGAGAATGGAACGACTGTGACCCGTATATTAACTCACTTAGAGCGGCTTGAAGCAGAAGCTATCCACATCATGCGTGAAGTGATGGCTGATGCAAAGAATCCAGTGATGATGTACAGCGTTGGCAAGGACAGCGCGGTTTTGTTGCATCTTGCCAAAAAGGCATTCTATCCTTCTTCTCCACCGTTTCCGTTGCTTCATGTCGATACGACCTGGAAATTCAAGGACATGTACGCGTTGCGGGAAAAGGCCGCAGAAGATGCGGGTATGGAATTGATTGTTCACCAAAATGCAGAGGCGCAAGAACGGGGTATAAACCCGTTTGATCATGGTCCGCTTCATACGGATATGTGGAAGACTGAAGGGCTCAAGCAGGCGCTCGATCTTCATGGATTTGATGTAGCGTTTGGCGGTGCTCGGCGTGATGAAGAGAAAAGTCGTGCAAAAGAGCGCATATTCTCATTTCGTACGGCGAGCCATGGATGGGATCCCAAAAACCAGCGGCCGGAACTGTGGAATCTTTACAATGCCAAAAAGGCCAAAGGTGAGAGCATAAGGGTCTTTCCCATTAGCAATTGGACAGAGCTTGATATCTGGCAATATATCATGGCTGAGAATATCGAGATCGTGCCGCTCTATTTTGCCGCACCGCGTCCAACCTATATATATGAGGGTGGACTGTTCATGGCTGATGATCTGGACCGGCTGAAAAAGGTCATGGGTTTTGAACCCGAAATCACTACGCGTTCTGTCCGTTTCCGTACATTGGGCTGCTCCCCCCTTACCGGTGCGGTCGAAAGCACCGCATCGACCCTATCGGAAGTCATTCAGGAAATGCTCCTGACGACCACCAGTGAACGGCAAGGCCGTGTCATAGATAAGGATGAAGGTGGTGCTGGCATGGAGAAGAAGAAGCAGGAGGGCTATTTCTGATGACCGAACATACCGGCAAAGAACCCATTTATCAGACTGAGGCGTTGATCGCAGACGATATTGACGCGTATCTGGCCCAGCATCAGAAAAAAGAATTGCTGCGTTTCATTACCTGCGGGAGCGTGGATGATGGCAAAAGCACACTTATCGGTCGTTTGCTCTACGACAGTAAAATGATCTTCGAAGATCAATTGGAAGCGTTGGAGGCTGATAGCAAAAAATCTGGCACCCAAGGTCAAGAGATTGATTTCGCATTGCTTGTGGACGGGCTGGCTGCGGAGCGCGAACAGGGTATCACCATCGATGTTGCTTATCGGTTTTTCGCGACGGAAAAGCGCAAGTTCATTGTCGCTGATACGCCGGGGCATGAACAATATACCCGTAACATGGTCACTGGTGCATCGACGGCTGATGCTGCTGTCATTCTGGTCGATGCCCGAAAAGGCGTCCTGGTTCAGACGAGGCGCCATTCCTATCTGGCGCATCTGCTTGGGATCAAAAACCTTATTCTTGCTGTGAATAAGATGGACCTCGTTGACTATAGCCAGGACAAATTTGACACTATCGTGAAAGAATATGCCGAATTTGCTACCGAAATTGGCATCAAGGATTTTACAGCAATCCCGATTTCGGGTTTCAAGGGTGACAATATCACGGTTGCGCCGTCAGAAAATATGGCGTGGTATGACGGCCCGGCCTTGATCGGGCATCTCGAGAATATCGAGATTGCCGCCACCGCGGCGCAAGACAAGCCGTTTCGCATGCCGGTGCAATGGGTCAACCGGCCCAATCTCGATTTTCGTGGTTTCTCTGGGCTTGTTTCGGGTGGCACTATCAAGCCGGGTGACCCGGTCCGCATCGTGCCTTCGGGCAAAAACAGCTCTGTTAAGAGCATTGTCGCACTGGGAGGTACGCTTGATGAAGCGGTGGCAGGCGAGTCTGTTACGATCACTTTGGAGGATGAAGTTGATTGTTCACGCGGAGATGTGATTGCGACTGCAGATGATCCACCTGAAGTGTCTGATCAATTTGAATCCACCATTGTTTGGATGAGCGATGAAGCGTTGAAGCCCGGCCGCGGCTATTGGCTGAAACTGGGCTCGCAAACGGTCGGCGCATCGGTACAGGAACCCAAATTTGAGATTAACGTCAACACTATGGAGCGTCTGGCAGCCAAAACGCTGGAATTGAATGCCATCGGTGTGGCAGAAATCCAAACCGACAAGCCAGTGGTGTTCGAACCCTATGCTGACAGTACGGAACTTGGCGGGTTTATTCTGGTCGATAAGATCACGAATGCGACGGTCGCAGCAGGCATGCTGCATTTTAGTTTGCGCAGGGCAGCCAATGTTCATTGGCAGCAGACCACGATTACCCGAGAAGAGCATGGCATTCTCAAGAATCAGACTCCTCGGGTGCTTTGGTTCACCGGTCTCTCTGGTTCGGGTAAATCGACGATTGCCAATGAGGTTGAAAAAAGCCTCAATCTGATGAATCGCCACACCTTCTTGTTGGATGGCGACAATGTGCGGCATGGTTTGAACAAAGATCTTGGTTTTACCGAGGCTGACCGGATCGAGAATATTCGCCGCGTTGGCGAGGTTGCCAAGCTGATGACCGATGCTGGACTGATCGTGCTCACTGCCTTCATTAGCCCGTTTCGGGCCGAGCGGAAAATGGTCCGCGACATGTTACCTGACGCAGAATTTATCGAGATTTTTGTGGATACACCGCTGGAAGTTGCCGAAGAACGGGATGTGAAGGGGCTTTACAAGAAAGCCCGCAGCGGCAAGCTGAAAAACTTCACCGGCATTGATAGCCCTTATGAACCTCCGGAAAATCCCGAAATTCGGGTAAATACGGTTGAAATGACTCCCGCCGAAGCAACCGACTTTATCTTAAGCCAAATCATGCCGTTGAAATGAGCAATGTTATGAACGACTCCGATCTCGCTGCCCATCTCGCACAAACTGCGGGGCGCATTTTGTTGGAAGTGCGCGATAGTGCAATGTTTGATGGGAAGGCACTGGGCAAAGCCGGAGATCAAACTGCGAATGAGTTCCTGGTCCATGCTTTGCGTCATCAGCGGCCTGACGATGGACTGCTTTCCGAAGAAAGCAAGGATACGGAAGATCGTCTGGCCAAATCGCGGGTGTGGATAGTCGATCCCGTGGACGGTACGCGAGAATATGGTGAAGCGCGGGCAGATTGGGCAGTGCATGTGGCACTTGCTGTAGACGGGGTCGCTTCGATCGGGGCTGTCGCGTTGCCGGGCCTTGATGGAAATATCGTTCTGCGAAGCGATGAAATCGATGCGCATCCGACCCATGACGGTCCGCCCCGCTTGGTGGTCAGTCGCACGCGACCGGCGGCTGAAGCAGTCTCTGTAGCAAAGAAGCTCGAGGGTGAATTGTTACCAATGGGTTCTGCCGGAGCAAAGGCCATGGCTATTGTCCGGGGAGAAGCGGAAATATATCTCCACTCAGGCGGTCAGTTCGAATGGGATAGCTGTGCCCCTGTCGCAGTCGCATCCGCTTATGGATTGCACTGCTCACGCATCGATGGCTCGCCTCTCATTTACAATCAACGGGATACGTATATGCCCGACTTGCTGATCTGTAGGAAAGAATGGACAGATCGAGTTTTTGACGCACTGAACACCTAAATGGAGAGGCTTTGCGATTCATCGCCAGTTTTGACCATTTCGAATAGTCGCGACAGTATCTGGCCGACGACCGCAATCTGAAAATACGTTCTCAACGTTCCCAATAGCGCGTTTTCGCTCTCGAAATTTTTTTGGTTTCCGGGCTAAAGTATAGCGATGTTTTGCCGTTCAATATTATATTGTCGAGCCAGACAGAAACTAGCGAGCATCGAAAGAATCCTATGGCTCAATGTCTTGGAAAATCCTGGATTTTCCTGATTAAGGAATCGAGCTATGACCATGTTGACGGCTATATTGACTTCTGTCTCTCTGATGGTCGCCGGTGGAAGCAATTTAGAAAGTGACGACAATCAAGCTAAGCGACAAAAAACACTAGAGATTCAATCTACATGGGAATGTTCTGAAACAGTGCTTGAATTCCAAGTCGCTGGCACCGTGCACGAGACCGAGAGTGAATATTGCGCTAAGTTGAAAAAATTGCGTGATCCCGAGATAGATTAGGATTTCTACTCTCGATCGACCGACCCAAAACTGAAAGTTTGTTTTACGATCTTCAAGTATATGTCCAGACGAGGAATGATTGAATCCTCCTACTGAGAAAATAGCAAAATTGTCGGTTGTTTGGGCAGGGCGCGTAAAATCTTGAGCCGTGGTTTTTCCAAATTAATTGGTTGGCGTATCTTCCTGATCTTCAGAGAGAATATCAAGTGCTTCGACAATTTTCAATGCAGGCAGAAAAAGCTGATGTTCGTCGAGTTCGGACAATATTTTTTCGAGTGCGCCAATAATCGCATCTTTCCTGTCCTTCTTTGCATTGTCGGGCATGATGGAAATTCCTTAGCCTATTCAACGCATCGATATTTTTCGTTTGGCCTCGATGCTGCTGGCAATATGTGGTTAACGGGAAAGCACCCTTATTCTTAATCTTGGACTCCGGTTTTTGTCGCTGTGCAATCCAAATTGATACTGCGTTTCATCCAAATTTTGATCGATCTGTGTTGGTTGCGTTCCCTCAATCAAGACGGTATGAACAATGAGAATTTATGGGGCATTAACCTTGGAAGAAATCGCGCAAGATCTATCGCGTATTGCAAAGCTTACTGAAAAGCAGCGAGAATGCTTACACCTAGTGGTTCTGCGAAAATCTTCTAAAGAAATCGCGCGAATCCTGGATATTTCCAAACCTGCTGTGGATCAACGATTGATTGGCGCTCGAAGAGTGCTGGGGGCTTCGACCCGAGGCGAGGCGGCTCTCATCTATGCACGAGCATCGGGAACCTATGACCCGATACTATATGATCCGGCATGTGTTCCCTCCTACGAGACTTTCGATCAAGAGGGCTCTCGGGACGAGCGATCAAATTCCGTCATGCTCGAAGAAGTATCAACCTCTTATGATTTTGATACCGAGCATGACATGAATTTTTGGCCGCAAAGCCTGAAGGAGCCTCGAGGCAATTGGGGAACCGCTCAACGCATAGCCATCATCGTCGTGCTGACGATCGGAATATTGGCAATTGTTTTGATTGGTTTGTCAGTCTCCCAGTCTCTTTCTAGTCTGTTGACAGCCTAAGCAGCCACTGGGCTCTCATTTTTTGAAACGGCAGAATCCGCAATTTGCGGAAAGGATGGACTATGTCTTATCAAATCAGAATTGCGAAAGATAAAATCAAGCAAGAAGTCCCTCAAACAGAGGCCTCCATCGATCAAGCGCTAGTCTCGGTGTCGAGCTTAATGGTCACTTTGATTGAAGCACGCATGAATGCCGGCACACCAGCGGGGACAGGGCAGGTCGCTGTCCGTAGGTTGGCAAAGGCTCAAATGGCGCTAGTTGAAGCCAGCAGCGATGTTTTCCGGGTACATGGAGAACTGAAGAAGGTTGGTCAGGAACTGGCAGGCATGGATACGCACGAAAACTGTCCGCCAGCTCAAGCGTCAGGCGCTGAAGGCAAATTACATTCTGTTGCAGCTTGAATAATCAGAGGTTGACTGGAATGCTTGAGACTGTTTCAACTAGGCGATGCGGACCACAATTTTCTTCATCTTCTGCTGCGCGGCGTGCCTCTATGCCCTGTATCGTGGAGGGGCGCCAGAGCGTTGGATTGCGGCCGTCGTTATTGCGATGTGGGGATTGGACCCGCTCGTTCATCTCGTTACCCCGCTCGAATATGCAAAGTTGGATCCTGGGCACTTGGTCATTGATTTGGCCTCATGGCTCTGCCTTTTTGCTGTCGCGCTGTGCGCAAATAGATTTTGGCCATTATGGGTAGTCTCGCTCCAGACAATCGCGGTCGTCGCCCACATAACGCGGATGCTCGACGTGACGATTCATCCAAAAGCCTATATGATCATGCAAATAGCTTCTTCTTATCCGTTGGTGGTCTTGTTGATAATGGGAACTTACTATCACCAGAAAAGGCTGAAAATCACCGGGGCCGACAAGCCCTGGCGCAGTTCATAGAGATTGTTGCACCCAACGACGGGGGGCAACTCTCATCCGAACTACTCGATGAATTTGGATCTATTGGTCGAATGTTGGGGCAGTCTGAAGCAGCACTTCACCGGGTTCTCCCGAGTAACCCTGTCTTGGTAAAGCTTCTCACGACAACCGAGAAGTTGATCGTTGCCCGATTGAAGAATGAACTGCCCCGAAAGATTTTTTCGGCCACCGATCAGCGTCTGGTAAAGTATCTTCAGGCCCGTATAGGCGCGCGAACATCAGAGGCGATGCGAGTGTTGTTTTTGGATGGTGCGAACCATTTGTTAGGAGATGAGGAGTTTGGCGCAGGGTCTCCGCAGCGAATATTCGTCCAGCCGCGGAGTATCTTGAAGAGGGCTCTGGAACTCGATGCCAGTGGTATGATTCTGGCGCACAATCATCCGGGCGGCGATGTTAGACCCAGTAAGAGAGATATTGAGTTTACCAAGTCTATCAAAACTCTGTGTGTGGAGCTGGAGATACGCCTGCACGATCATATCATCATCGCAAGTGACAGCTGGACGAGTTTCAGAAAGTTAAAGATAATATGACAAGCGAGCGCACGCCTCGAAATATCGAACGCGCGACAAATGAATTGCGTAGGCAGCGGCGACGGAATTTAAGCTTTTCCAATCCGCATATTTTTGGTGATCCAGCTTGGGAGCTTTTGCTCGAAGCTTATATCGCGGCGAATAAGGGTCAATGCATTGTTCCGTCTGATTTGGGCAAAGACCTTCGAAGGCCCGTATCCGTTGTAAAAAGACTGTCGTCGATTCTTGAAACGGAGGGCTATATTGAGGAATGTCGCTTGCACAGATGCGAAGGACTGGGCTGTTTCCAATTGACGGATGATGCGACAATCTGGTGCGAACAATGTATTGCACCAGATGGTTTTCAAAATAACTGATTGTCACATTCTCTTCGTTGACCCAATATGAAATTCTAATGTTTGAAAATGAACTTGGGGTTCAACTTCGGGAAGAGCTATGGAATTTACTTACAAAGAAATTCAAGAAATTCTGTCGCAGAAACATAATATTGATGATGCCAATAGAACCGCATTCCGTGGCAGGATTCAGCATATGCAGCGCCTTGGTTTCCCGACCGGTGTAAATACCGGAAAAGGAAAGCCAGCCGTCTATTCCTGGCATGAGCTATTGCTCCTCGGACTGGCCTTTGAATATTTGGAGATCGGATCAACGCCTGACCGGTCCATCGCAGAAATCATCAAAATCGAAGATATGTTGTTGGCGGGGGTTTCAAAAGTTATTCTAGCGGGTGAGCAGGCTGAACAGTCTGAAGAGATAGATTATTTTCTCTTTGCCGAATTATCGGCATTGTTGACCTTAAGGTCAGAAGACAGTTGGCACCAGCGATGCAAGATTCTGTCGTTCAAAGATATCAGGCAAATATTGTCTTCGGAAGGCGACGACGCCTATCGATCTCCTTATGCAATAATCGATTTGCGGCAGTTCCTCGGCGGTATTTTTGTGGGTGTTCTGAGTGTCTGCGGGATCAACAACGAAATCATGGCCAGGGACATAAGATTATGGGCTTCCAGGCAATCATAGCGCGCAAGACAATAGCCTCAAATTTGCAATTCCCGTTTTCAAGACCTTCAAAGCCATTTCCATAAGCAGATGCCAAAAGGTTAAAATCAATCCGGCTCGACCGTCAATGACTCCACGGACTGACTTTGCGTCAGAATTGGAGGAGTTGCCGTCATCGACCAAATTTCTGGACCGCATGCAGCTTTCCGACCGCTCATGTTGGTTTTTTGCATCTGCTTATCTATGATCTTCGGAATATCGGGGCTGACTGCGGAGGCCCATGCAGCAGACAAAGGCGGTGTCACGACCGCGACCGCATCGGCCGTCATTCACCGAAACATCCAAATCAGGCAAGATGGATCGGTCGACTCTGATGCTTTTGATAGCCCCAATTCGATCCAGGTGACGAGACAGGCCTGTGATCTTGAAATGCGTGGTCCACTGACCAATTGTGTGTTTCTAGTCTATGAGCTTCAATAGCGTTGAAAACGAAAATAATCTGATAGACAGAGCTCATCCAATGCAATCTGGCTTGGCCAGTTCAATTCAACTATCTGTCTTTTCCAACTCTGCCTGTTTCAGCGCATTGATGGCCTCTTCGATTTTGATCGCAGGAATCGACAGGTCATTCGCATCAAAATATTGCAACACGTCTTTTAGGTTTTCAATCAACCCATGCACATTGACGTCCTCATTCATCATAAGGAATCACATCGGTTGGAAAACTATTGTGCGATATCATGATCGACAGTCTCAACTTTTTGAACTCAAGAAATTAGTTAGATACCCAATCTACGCGAACCTCTAAGGTTAAGCGGTTGCAAATTCAATCAAAAATAGTCTTTTACGTTGAATTGCTACATCTGTTTAACTATTTTACAAGATGATACAAGTGTTAATTTGTAATTGTCCGTAAAATCGATTGGATTTAGCCAACGAAATTGATGTTTCAAGCGGATTGAATCAAATTAGATTGCCTGGATGCTTTAAGTATTTCTACCTTCACCGTTAACCACAGTGTGAAGGAACCAAGCTATGGCTGAATTTGACTATGACTTTGTGGTAATTGGAGGAGGGCCGGCTGGTCGTCGAGCCGCTATCCAGGCATCTAAACTCGGCAAATCTGTTGCCGTCGTAGATGATCAAAAATCGATCGGAGGTGTCTCAGTTCATACTGGTACATTGCCGTCAAAAACGATCCGAGAATCGGTTTTGTCCGTGACCGGTTGGCGCGACCAGCATTTTAAATCCAGACAACATCGCAATGGCATCAAGATGATGCAGGATTCTATCAATTCTCGTCTCTCAACTACCTTGGGGGATGAAGTCGAAGTTATCGATAGCCAGCTTGCGAGAAACAATGTTGCTATTCTAAACGGAAGGGCGAAGTTTGTCGGTGTTCACAAGCTTGCGATCCATCAGAATTTTCAAGGCAAGAAAACAAATTTTTCGGTGACCGCTGACAAATTTCTCATTGCTGTAGGAACAAAACCCTTTCGTCCAAAAACCATCCCTTTCAATGGAACCACTGTCATTGACAGTGATGGAGTGGCCGCCAACTTGCCCATGCCCAAAAGCATTACGGTTGTTGGTGGTGGGGTCATCGGTTTGGAATATGCCACGATTTTTTCGACATTGGAAATTCCGGTCACAGTGGTTGAAGCCCGCGAAAAGATTCTGGAGTTCATCGATCGCGATATTGTCGCGAATTTTGTCCATCAACTCTCGGAACGGGGAATCAATCTTCGACTTGGGCGGTCAATCGATAAGATCTCATTGAATGAGCATGGGCACCCGGACATTGTCCTGGACGATGGCCGGCTTCTTCGGTCGGAAATGCTTCTGTTCACAGCAGGTCGTGTCGGTGCGGTAGATAGTCTGGGGCTCGAGAAGGTCGGAATTGAATGTGATAGTCGCGGCCGACTGACGGTAGACAAAGAAACTTTGCAGACAGCTCAGTCGAATATTTATGCGGCCGGCGATATCATCGGTTTTCCTGCATTGGCATCAACGTCAATGGAACAGGGGCGGCAAGCTGCCTGTCATGCCTTTGGCGTACCGATCCAGAATTCAGGTCATAGCTTTCCCTTGGGAATTTATTCCATTCCCGAAATCGCGAGTATTGGTTTGTCGGAAGAAGAAGCGCGAGAGCAGGGCTTTCAGGTCGAAATTGGTGTCGCGCGTTTTCAGGAAACATCCCGCGGACACATTTTGGGCAATTGCAAGGGCATGCTCAAATGTATCTTTGATCTCAACGAACGGAAGTTGCTCGGCGTTCATATCGTCGGAGAAGGCGCAACAGAATTGATTCACATCGGACAAGCGGTGATCAACCTCAATGGAGGCATCGATTATCTGTCGGATAATGTTTTCAATTTTCCAACGCTAGCCGAAGCATATAAGGTGGCCGCCTTGGATGCCTTTAACCGCATGCCACTGCCGAGGCTGAGAGCCTGACATGAAAATCGATATCAAAAATATACTGGATTCGTTCACGAACGAGAAGGATGGTGGCGACGCGTGTCCGGTCTGCACCGATCGGCAAGGTAAACCATCCACGCTGTTTGAGATCGGGGACTTTATTACGCGTCACAACCTGTCATTGGGGCCGAAAAATCTCGAGCAAACCTGGGAGTATGTTTGCGGCAATAACCAGGCATTGAAAGCAGAGTTGGATCAAGCGGCATCGACTGCCGAGCTCAACGACGAAACCGCCATGGAAATTTACGAAAAATATTTCAGCGACGATCTCAATGAGCGGATCGAGAAAATTTTTCTGGAAGCAATAGAGCAAATTCACAGCACGCAGGAAATCATTAGCACTGGCAATGACAACGCCATCAAACATGAAAACCAGATGATCAAGCAGGCTGACCACATCCGGGGGAAAAGAGGCAGCGTTGATAAAGCCATTGAAAAGCTACTAGATCTTTCCCGAGTCATGGTTGAATCCACCCGGGAAAATAGGGAGCAGATCTCGCAAACGAACGAGAAGCTCGCCAAACTCCAAAATGAACTAGAAGTCGCGCGCAGCGAAGCTGACCATGACAAATTGACGCAGCTTCCTAACCGCCGAAAATTTGACAAGGTTCTGGACGCTGCTTTCCAGCGGCTAAAAGAAGCCGAGCAACCCTTTGTGTTGGCGTTTGTTGATATCGATCATTTTAAACGCGTGAACGATACATTCGGCCACGAATGTGGCGATCGCGTCCTTCGTTTGATTGCAGATCAATTGTCTGTGCTATCCAACAATCGTTGTCATATCTCCCGCTATGGTGGGGAGGAATTTGCGATATTGTTCGAGGGTGAAGACTTCGATAGCGTCTTGCATAAGATCAATGATTGCCGGAACGCCTTGGCACGGAAATCCCTTGTCGACGTTGGATCCGGACAACCAATTGGTCGGGTGACATTCTCGGCCGGGATGGCAGAATGCTTGCCTTCAGACACCAAGTCGGCGGTCCTTAGAAAGGCAGATCTTGCGCTTTACAACGCAAAGTCAGAAGGCCGGAATATGGTGTGTACTTATTCCCAAAGCTCCGAGAACCGCAGAATTTCTGATAGCTAGTATCGAGGTTCTGACAATCGCTAGAGATTAGCGAAAAATCCAAGCAATAAACATCCGGATGCGACGATCAGCGCCGCACGCAATGCGATGGCTCGCGCTGATGAATGCGCCGACCATAGGCAAGTTCGATCCCGTCACCTTTGAGCTCGTCTTACAAGTTCCAAAAAAGTTTGCCATCGATAGTTAACGCATTAGCCTATTGATGGGGATAGTTGGGTAGGGCGAAACAATCGCCCTACCCAATCCTGAAGAGCGCATACCAGGTGCACTGCGTTCACCAAGACTGGGGCCTGCGGGGGCTGGTCAGTCTAGGTGGAAAGAGTTCATCCTTTCCAGATCCCTCTTATCCGAATCCAAGCTGCACAGAGCAATGCATATCCCACCCAATCTGGTGCGATGCCAAGATTTTATATCCAATTTGGTGCAATTGTAAAAACATGCCCAACCGAATTACGGTCAAAACAGCTCGTGTACTAGCGAAGCGATGCTTGATTTCTGGGCCGCGCCGGCGGCCATGCTTATACAGCGGTGACGTTTAGATTGGGTTGAATGTAAACCCCGTTGATCGATCTGATCGCGATCATTCCCGTTTCAACGTGATAGAAATTCGCCTGTTGCGATCGTCCATCGGGTCTTCTGGGTTATAGGGCTCAGTGTCCGCCACGCCTTCAATTCTGGACATTCTGTCATTCGTAACACCGCGATCGACCAGTCCTTTGCGAGTGGCTTCGGCTCTGGCAGAAGATAGCAGCCAATTGTTCATATTCTTCCCGCTCGCATAGGGTAGGCTATCGGTGTGACCTCGGATGACGAGGAGATTGTCGACACTGTCCAATATTTTCGCAACTTCCCCGATCAGGACTTTTGCCTGCGGATTGAGATTGTCCGTGGCAAGTGCGAACATACTGAAGTTGGCTTCATCGATCAGATCAATACGCAGGCCTTCTTCGGTATCGGTAAAACGAATGTTCTTGAGCAGCGCGAGTTTGCTCGGATCATTTTTCAACTGCTCTCGAATTTTCTTTTCAAATTCTTTGGCATCCATTGCTTTGGTGCTTTTGCTTTTTTTGCCTTTGTCATCCTGGGTTCCTGTCGCATCGCGTGGGATGGTTATGGAACGCGTGCCCGTTTGCGCCGCTTTGTGAGGATAATTGTCTTTGTCTGTGAGAGATGATCCGCCGAAGGGACCGTTAGCCCCGGCGCTGCTTTCGCGCATCTGCACAAGCGTTGGTGCGAAATAATCAGCCAGCGCTTTACGTTGCTTTTCGTTGGTTGCACCCAGCAACCACATCAGAAGAAAGAAGGCCATCATGGCCGTCACAAAATCGGCGTAGGCCACCTTCCATGCACCGCCGTGATGGCCGCCATGTTCCTCGACGATTATTTTTTTGACAATGATCGGCGGCTGATTGGAAGCAGCATCTGCTTTTTTAGCCATGGATCAACGCGCCCGTATTGCGTCAAAGACATCGGCGAAGCTCGGCTGGTTTGCATGCTGCAAGCTGGTCCGTGCTGCTTCGATAATCAGTGGTTGAGGGTGACCATGCAGGCTAGCAATGATCAGTTGTTTTGCGACATGATAGATGCTGGCATCGCTTTCAATAACGGCGCGAACGCGGTTCGCCATCGGTCCCACCAGGCCATAGGCAAGCAAAACGCCCAGAAATGTTCCAACCAGTGCCGAGCCGATCATGCCGCCCAGAACAGATGGCGGTTGGTCGATGGAGCCCATCACTTTAATGATGCCCAAAACAGCTGCAACAATCCCCAAAGCGGGCAGGGCGTCTGCCAGGCCTTGAAGGTCGTCGGCTGGCGAAATAGCTTCATGATGGTGGGTTTTGATTGCTTGATCCATGACATCTTCGACCGCGTGCGGATCCAGTGTTCCGGAGGAAACCACCACGAGCCTCAGGCTATCGGCGATGAGATGAATCAAGGATTCATCCTTCAGAAGCTTTGGATATTCGCTGAATATTGGGGAAGCTTTCGGATCCTCAATATGAGGTTCCAGTGCTACCGGGCCTTCACTTTTGAGAATCTTGGTCAGTTTTGACACCAGCAATATGCAGTCCATAAAATCCTGCTTCACATATGTGGGGCCTTTAAAAACTTTGCCGAAGCCACCCATCAGTGATTTGAGCCGCGCGCCGCTGTTGCCTATGACCAGAGCGCCGACGGCGGAGCCGCCAATAATGCCCATTTCAACCGGCAATGCTGCCACAACCACCCCTAGGTCGCCGCCAGACAACATGAAGACGCCAAAAACCATGACGAGCAAAATGACTATACCAATACCGGCAAACATATTTTAATTCCCCATCAACGAGATCCAATTGTGATGTTGGTTCCCATTCAGGCTTTTCAGGAAGCAAACACTTTTAAGGTAAACGGAAGAAGATGACTTTGGTTAAGAGCAAAGATCATGTATTTTGACCGCTTAACCGATCAATTGGATCAGCGAAGTGCTGCTTGAGTTTGCATAAAGCCGTTGTGCGGCCTCAAGATTGACCAAAAGAGACTGAAAGCGGGTCACAGCCTCCGCAATATCGGTGTTTTCCAGTGTTGATCGCCTCTCGGTCGATGTGAGTTGGGACTGCAGCAGCCTGTCTTCCTGTTCGTCCAGTCGATTGACCATCAAGCCCTGACCCGCGACCAAGGTGGCAAAATGACTCACCAATGATTCCGTCCGTTCGAGCTGTTGGCTTCGGTCAGCGGCTGTACCTGTGCGAACGGCGGTGATCATATCATTCATGATCGTATCAAGATCGCTTGTGGCGCCACCACCAATGTCAATCGATTGGGCAAGGCTTTGTAGATTGGGAGAGGGGGTAACCAGGACGTTGGTATCAATCCGCATCTGGATCGGGTCGCCCGCATGAAATAATTTGCCACTATAGCTGTCTTCAGCCTGACTCAATTGGTTGAACTGGTCGCGCAAGCTTTCCAGTTCGATGGCAATCACGTCCCGGTCAGCCGTTGAGAGCGTTTCATTATTTGCCAGAATGACCAGTTCCTTGGCGCGCGTCACGCCACTGGCGATCGTATCCATCGTGGATTCTGCTTGCTGCGCCTTGATGCGAGCTCGTCCGATATTGATCAGCCATGAATCTTCGATCGCGGCTTTCCTGCCCAGGCTAGATACTTCCAGCCAACTGGACGGTGCTTCGGATGGCCGATTGAAACTTTTGCCGCTCGCTATGGATTCTTGCGCCTTGGCGATGAGAGTCGACAAGCCTCGTTGCTGCTGAATAGCATCATTGGGTCTGTTCCTATTGATCGATTCCATTTTATGTTCCTTCGCACGCGATCAACTAGAATATGGCCAATATGGATTGCATCGTTTCGCGGGCGACTTGAATGATCCGCGCGGATGCTTCGTAAGATTGCTGTAGCCGGATAAGGTCCGCAGCCTCGCGATCAAGGTCGACGGCTGAGACATTGTTCCGCGCTTCGCGGGTCGCGCGGTCAAAAGCTGTTGCAGCTTCGCTTTCGCTTCTGGCCGAAAGCAAATTCTGTGCTTGGCCCATGACTATCGCTTCATAGCCCTGTTCGGTTCCTGACGCCGTGCGCAAGTCTACGAATGCAAGAATGTTACCATTGGCAGCACCACCCGGCGATGCCAAAGCCAAATCATCGGCTGTCAGACCTGTTGCAGTGAGGCTAGCAGCGGTGCCACCGTGTGACACGATAGCAGCTCCGACGGCTCCGGCATCGGTTTGGCCATTGGCTTGCCAAGTATTGAGTTCGGTCGCAAATTGAACCGCGAGACTGTCGAGATCATTACTCATTGTGACGAGAGTTGACTGCGCCCTGTGTATGCCACCCAAGGTACCATTGCTGGGTGCAGCCTGCGTGACACCGCCAATTTCGATGTCGAAACTGGCCCCGGCTGTGGTTACCAAATTTACCGGGCTAGCGACGTTGAAGGCGAGCAGATCTGTCCCATTGCGAGTGATGTTTGTTGTGCCATCATTGGCAAAGCTGATCTCAACATCCAGTTTTTCGGTGATGACAGTCAAGGCTGAATCCCGGCGATCAAGCAAAGCGGCATGTTGTGCTGTGCCCGATGGAATGGGGCGCAACTGCTCGTTCAAGGTTGCAAGTTCATTAAGGGCTGAGTTGAGACCCTCGGCTTCCTGAGCAGCAGCACCGTTGATGCGGGTGATCGTGGTCGAAAGATTGCTCGCGGTCTGATTAAAGCGCTGAACCGAAGCTTCGACATCTCCGATAAATTGATTGCGCAATGCTGGTTCAAACGGAATCGCCGCCAGCTCTTCAGCCGTTC
The DNA here is from genome assembly GCF_039982395.1 of Parasphingorhabdus sp. GTDB lineage: Bacteria > Pseudomonadota > Alphaproteobacteria > Sphingomonadales > Sphingomonadaceae > Parasphingorhabdus. The sequence goes on along the minus strand of NZ_JBDWYO010000003.1, from coordinate 188,213 downwards.
CAAACAACTGAGTGAGCTGAGCACCGATGTCAGTTTCATTGTTGGAAAGCGCTAACTCCCCTTGATCCAGCCATTGCACCAGAGCCTCGCCTTTGACACGGCTTGCGCCTGTCTGCCGGGTTGCCGCTTCCAGAAATTGATCGCTGGATCGCGTGATGCCGTTGACGGCAACACTGCCGGTTCCGGTATAGTTTCCATATAGGGGATTGTTGACACCATAGATGGTCGTATCGCCGACGCTTATGGATCGCCTGACATAGTCCGGGTTTTCCGCATTTGCGACATTGGACCCCACAATTTCCAACGCTCGGGCATTAACTTGAATAGCCGCTCGACCAATACTGAAAAGGTCAGACATCATTATTCTCCAAATGGCGGGTTAGCAATTGGGCTATCCCGAAGACGCCCCTCTGAGCCATCGATTCTGCGATTTTGGCATCTTGCATATCACGGAACTGCTCCATGCCTTGGTTGTCAAACAACCCTTCTCCGAGAGAGGAATCACGCATGGTAGACAGCATTTGGCGTACAAATATGGCTTCAAAATTGGCTGCCATCGACTCAATTTCGGCCTTCTGTTTGTCGACAGCAGAATTGGCCGGAGCCATGGATGACGCCGTGGCAATCGATGTGGATGAAATTGCGTTCATATGATGATCAACTCCGCTGACAAAGCACCTGCTTGTTTGAGCCCTTCCAATATCGCTGTTAAATCAGACGGTGAAACGCCAAGAGAATTAATAGTCTCGACAATCTCAGCCAATGAAGCGCGCCGTCCGATTTCGAAGGCAGGATTGATGGGTTCATCTATCGCAATCCCGCTATCTTCTTCGATCGCCGTCTCTCCGCGGCTGAAAGGAGCAGGCTGCACCACCGTTGGATTCTCTTCCACGCGGACGGTCAACTTTCCGTGGCTGACCGCAGCCGGACCAATCCGTACCGCTCCGTTTATGACAACGGTGCCGGTTCGGGCATTGACGATGATCCGCGCCGGCGCATCTGCCGGTTTGACTTCCAGATTTTCGATCTTGCCCATCAACATCACACGTTCTTGCGCGCCCGGAGGAGCGGCAATCCGAACCGTGACGGCATCGGCTGCGATGGCTTGTTTCGACTCCAGCGCTTCGTTAATCGCATCAGCGACGCGCAGTGATGTGGTTAAGTCGGCGTCGGTAAGGTTGAAACTTAGAAAGGGCTGGCTTTCAAATCCGGTGGCCACTGTTCTCTCAATCGAGGCACCGCCGGAAATTCGTCCAACGGACGGTATGTTGACCGTGACCTTGGAACCATCTGCGGCGGTGACACCCAGGCCACCGACCGCCAAATTCCCTTGCGCCATCGCGTAAATTTGCTGATCAGCACCAAATAGCGGCATCAGAATTAATGTGCCGCCGCGCAATGATTTGGCTTTGCCAATGGCGGATACGGTAACGTCAAGCCGTTGACCGGGTTTCGCGAAAGCCGGCATTTCTGCGGTGACCAATACAGCTGCCGCATTTTTCGAAGCGGGATTGACTCCGGGAGGGAGCGTCAGACCGAAGCGGTTGGCCACACCCTTCAATCCCACCGTTGCATATTCCAGGCTATCATCTCCGGTTCCCGCAAGGCCTACAACAACACCATAGCCAACCAACTGGTTGGTTCGTAAGCCGGCAAAATTTCCGATGTCCTTAATCCGTTCGGCTTGTGCTGGCGGAACGACCAATAGGGCCGATGCTAACAGCACAAGCAAAGTGCAAAGCCACTTTCCGAACTGGAAAAATTTTGAAGAATTGGTCATAATATCTCTTATGCTTGAGTGCTAAAAGGGCGAAACGAAGGAGAAGAACTTCTGCAACCAACCTTGTTTGCTGGCCGTTGCAATCTCTCCGGTACCGCCGTAAATTATTCGGGCATCAGCGACTTTTGTGGATGGGATGGTGTTGTCTGCCGATACGTCAATCGCGCGAATGAGACCGCTAAATTGCGTATGTTCATCACCGCGGTTTAGCGAGGTTAGTTTTTGGCCACGTACCAGCATTGTCCCGTTCGGATAGCTTTCCGCTACCGTGACGCTTATCTGTCCTTTCAGGCTGTTCGATTGATCCGCGCTGCCGCTTCCGGAGAAGTTCTGGTTGCCGCTCGTGGCCACATCGCTGGGCGAAAATAGGGAGAAAAGACCTGTGGTTGGTGGTGCCAAAGAAAAACCACCATTTCGGTCTTTGGAAGCGCTGTTGGATTTTGACGCTTGCGTACTCTCGACAAGCAAAATGCTGATTATGTCGCCTTTCTGGCTTGCTCGTGTTCCGCTGGTCAAAGCTGAATAGCCCGAAGTGACTTGAAAGATTGCCCCGTTGGGAGCGGCAACTTCGGGGCGGGGCGGAGCTGCCGCTGGCGCAAATTCGGTTGTCGAGATGCCAGAGTTCGAGCCCATACAACTCACAAGAAGAAAGGGGGCTACACCGATCAAGAGGCATTGTTTGGAAAACAGTTTATAGGTCATGATGGTTCCGCTTCTTTCTTATGAATTGATTAGAGCTGCTGGTTCACGAACTGCAGCATCTCATCAGTTGCCGAGATCATTTTGGAATTGACTTCATAGGCGCGCTGGGTCTCGATCATGTTGACCAGTTCTTCGACAATATTGACGTTGGATCCTTCGAGGGCACCTTGCCGGATATTGCCGAGACCGTCCTGACCACCTTGGCCCACCTGCGGTGCGCCGCTCGCGGCTGTTTCGGTAAGGATGTTGTTGCCGACCGAGAGCAGACCTGCCGGGTTGGTGAAGTTGGCAAGTTCAATAACGCCAAGCTCGCTGGGTTCATTTTGCCCGTCCAGCGAAGCCGACACGGTTCCATTCTTGCCGATTGTTATCGCGGTCGCGCCCTGCGGGATCTGGATGGCAGGAATCAAAGGTAGACCATCGCTGGTCACCATATTGCCTTCGGCCGTCAGGCTGAAATTACCGGCTCTAGTAAAGCCCGTTGTTCCATTGGGCATCTCGACCTGGAAATAGCCGGCGCCTTCGACCGCAATATCCATGGCATTTTCGGTGTTTTGCAAGGTGCCTTGCGTGGCGATTTTGGCGATCCCCGAAAGCCTGGCGCCGGTGCCCAATTGCAATCCGCTGGCAAATCGATTCTGAGCATCGGCTGGCGCGCCAGGCGTCACAATATTCTGATAGGCCAGCGTTTCAAAATCCGCGCGATCCCTCTTGAATCCGGTGGTGTTTACGTTCGCCAGATTGTTGGCAATCACGCGCATTTTTGTATTTTGCGCATCCAGTCCGGTGCGCGCAACCTGTAGGGCAGCATTACTCATTCATCTTCTCCTGCATGCTATTATCCTTGCGGCAGATTCATTATCCCAGCGCCGCTGCTATCCAATTCCTCGGTCATTTTGAGCAATCGTGCTTGCGTTTCCCAAGCGCGGCTGGTTTCGATCATATCGACCAATGCGCTCGTCATATTGACGTTCGACTTTTCCAATGCACCTGACATGACTCTGGCGTTTTCATCGACTGGCAAAACGCCGTCATCGGGAACATGGAAAAGGGTATCCGGGCCTTTGGACATCTCGGTGCCGGTTGAACTGACGAGTTTCAGCCTGCCAATCTGCTGTGGTTGTGCTGGATCACCACCAACCGGCACGATGATAATTGTACCATCTGCTCCAATGTCTACGCGCTCTGCAGGCGGTAAAGTAACCGGGCCTGCATCGCCCAATACCGGGAAGCCATCGCCGGTCAGTAGCGCCCCAGATGGCGCGACTTTGAGATCTCCGCGCCTCGTATAAGCTTCTTCCCCGTCGGCGTCCTGAACGGCGAGCATAGCATCGCCTTCGAGGGCTATGTCGAGTGAGCGATCAGTTTGCGTGATCGCTCCCCCGTTCATATCCGCTTGCATATCCCGCTCGACAGACATCGCCCGGCTTTCGTGTCCCGGACCATTTAGATACTGGGCCTTCGCCGATACCATATCGGCTTTGAAACCTATGGTTTCTGAATTGGCCATATTGTTGGCGATTGCCGTCTGGCGGTTCATCAACGATTTCATCGCGTTGACGGTGGTATATGCAAGCTTATCCATGGTTCATTCCTTCAAAAGATCAGAAGTTAGACCTGAAGGTTTATGATTGTCTGGGTGAGCGTGTTGGATGTTTCAATCGCTTGGGCGTTGGCCTGGAAATTGCGCTGCGCAGCAATAAGCGAGACCAGTTCATCCGTTATGTCGACATTTGCCAACTCCAAAGAACCCGAACGAATTTGTCCCACAGCCCCATTCCCGGCCTGAGTGAATAGCGCTGGCCCTGAATCTCCGGTTATCTGCCAATGCCCGTCACCCACTGGGCGAAGGCCATCTAGAGCAGAAAAGCTCGCCAACGCGACGGCGCCAAGACTGACCTGGTTGCCGTTGGTAAAAGTTGCGGAGACAACGCCTTCGTTGCTGATATTAATATTCGCGAGCAAGGCTGTGGCATCTGACGGGTCGGCCTCTGGTAATACAAAATCGAACATATCGGCAGGATCGGTTGAGGTCGCAATACCATTGGCATCGACCGGAAAAAGCTGAGCACTATTTCCGACTGTATCCACCACCTGTCGATCGGCTCGGACCGATAGAGCACCATTTCTTGTAAATGTTAGGTCGTCGTGTGGCGGCTGTCCTTTGACCGCAAAAAAACCTTCACCGGCAATCGCTATATCGAGCGTTTTATCAGTAGATTGAAGCGTGCCCTGGGAAAATTGTTGGGTAACCCGATTCAATCTCACGCCTTGTCCCGAAACGGTTTTTGTCGTTTGCGTCGGAGCGGCGGCAAAAAGGTCACCGAACTGGGCTTTGCTTTTCTTAAAGCCAGTCGAGTTGGTATTTGCGACGTTGTTCGAAATAACATTCAAGTCTGTTTGGGCGGCTTTTAGGCCGCTGAGTGAGGTAAAGAATGACATGTAATCTTCTCCTGTTTTGAACTAGATAATGCTGGGATTAAATCACCCGATTTTGAGCGCCTCGGCTGGAAATACATTGCCGATCGGGGTGACCAATATGGGAGGGCCATTGCCTTCCGACGTTTTGACGGATGCAACAGGCACCCATGTCGCTACTTCAGACGCTGAACCGCCATTGATGCGAACTCTCAAGCGCCCCTGATCGAGAGGGTTGCCGGCTTCATCTTTGCTATCGAAGTTAAATTCCACCGGACCGGCTTCTTGCCGTCCCAGTTCAACAAACATCACGATTTCGCCGGCTTCGTTGAGCAGGTCGATCGAAAGATTGTCGGTAGCCTGATTGAGTTCGAATTCGCCTGAATATTGACCGTTCTTGTCCGCAACCGAGATGTTTCCTGGGACCAGGACTGAATGTCCGATCCACTCTTTAGCATCAGACAGCCGGTTGTTGCCCAAAATGGAGGCAATATCCGACAGAGACTGTTTCATCTCTGATATGCCAGCGACGCTCGAAAACTGAGCCAACTGTGCAACCATTGCTTGGTTGTCGAGCGGATCAAATGGATCCTGAAATTTCAACTGCGTGGTCATTAAACGCAGAAAAGATTCTTGATCCAGTCTATTGTCACCTGTGGCGTTTTCCGGTTGCGCCTGAGTCAGGCCGGCGAGATCCGTTGCCGGTGTCTGAAAAATTTCTGGTGCAATATTCATTATTGATTCCTCACTGTTTCTAGAATTAAAGACTTTGCAGTTTGCATAACCTGTACGTTGTTTTGGTAGTTTCTGGCGGTTTCGAGCATGTCGATTAGTTCCGCTGTTTCATCCACAGCAGCTTCCCAGACGTAGCCTTCTTCGTCTGAAATGGGGCTGGTTGGATCATAACGTTTCTGCGGGGCCGCATCGGTTTGCACGATGCGCTCCACATCCACGGTGGCGAGATTGTCTTCGACCACAGAACGAAAGACCGGGCGCATGGCGCGAAAGGCTTCCTCTTCGCTGGCATAGTCGGTGCGGGCATTGGCCAGATTGGACGCGGTTGTGTTTAACCGAACCATCTGGGCGGACATTGCCCTGCCGGCAACGTCAAAGACGTTCATATTACCCATGCTCATTCTCCTTTCAAGGCGCGTCGAATTGAAGACACTTGTCCCTGCATGAAGGACAGCGTTGTGCGATATTGAATGGCATTTTCGGCAAAGAGGGTCTGCTCGACGGATAGTTCCACTGTGTTTCCGTCTAGCGACGGCTGGAGCGGAGTCCGGTAACCCGTATGATCGTTCATTGCCTGATCGAGCGAACTACCATTTTGAGCCTGTTTCATAGCAAGGTCAAAATCGAGGTCTTTTGCTTTATACCCGGGCGTCGATGCGTTTGCGATGTTTGACGCCAGCATATTGAGCCGTTGAGAGCGAAGCTGCAACGCACCGCCGTTCAATGCAAATATCTGATCCAAACTAGGCATTTGTTCTAATCCCGTATTAACTATCTGGTCCAACGACCGTTCTTGTTCCTGAGAAACACCGCTATTGGTGACCTCGAACATGACGATGCATAAGGCGTGCCAATTTCGTTGGGTCTTTGGTTTTGTGCCGGTTTTTTGAGGTTTGTCGTCAGTATCTCGAGGTGGATTGTTCTGGTTTTATCCAGAACGGCAAAATCTTGCCGCATGTCGGCAATAATTTGCCGCTCAATTTAGGATCGGGATTGATGGACATTCTATTGACGAGCATTGGGCGCTTTTTTGACCCATTGGTTTTCTGCCTAGTTTTGGGCAGCGTCTTGGCAATGGCATGGATCCAAAACGGCCGTCACTCAATATTGCAAGCATTCGCGGCCCTGCTTAAAAGCGGCCGAAACCCGTTTGAAGAAACCGGCGAGAACGCAACATTCATGTGTCGACGCATTGATTTCACTCTGCGGCAACAGGGAATCCTCGGTTTAGAAAAAGTACGCAGCCAGGATGATTTTGTCGTCCATATCCTTAGTAAACTAGCCAATGCGCAGGATGCCAAAAGCTTTGAAGAATGGGTGGTTCTTGAAGAGTCCTCCGGCAAGGCGAAGCAGAATTTAAGCGCCAGTTTCTGGCATTCCGCGGCAGAGATTGCTCCGGCCATTGGCCTCATCGGAACTATAACGGGGCTAATTCAACTCTTTGCAACGGGGATTGACCCGTTGAAAATGGGGCCCGCTATGAGCTTCACATTGCTGACAAGCCTATATGGGTTGTTCATCTCCCACATAATATCCTTTCCGATCTATGTCCGTTTGCATGAAAGAGCAGAGATATTGAACGCATATCGAGCGAAAGTGGTTCAGCATGCGATAAGCGTCGCAACGAAAGAACTGGGTCCCTTAGAGCCTGTACATTTTGTTCCAGCGAAAGCTGCGAAGAAGCGCGCGTGATCCGTGAACAGCGGGCGCACCACCTTATCGTTTCTTGATTTAGCGCTGATGCTGCTGAGTGCCTTTGCCTATACGCATTTTGTGAACATCGCAGATGCTGAGACCCAGAAGAAAATGGCGATAGCGGCGATGCCAGCCGCCAAAAACCTAGGGTCTTATAGCTATGAAGCGGGTGAATTCTTTGGCGGAAGCAACGCGATGCTAACGGATTTTGCCAAAATAGAAATTGCTGAAATATTGACCGTTCAACAAGGGCAGATGCTGGTCGTCAGTGTGGCTGCTACGCCAGAAGGGCGCGATGGATCGCGTTTACGTCAATGGGAAACGGTGTCGGCAAGGTCCGCTGCCATTGCCGATGCTTTTGAAAGAGCCGGTCAGGATGGAGAGATGATCGTCCTTGAGGTGCCCGAAAGGTTGGTATCCAAGCCCAATAAGAAGCAGTCCGTAACGCTGACGTTTCTACCACTGAAAAAGCCATGATTCTGGACGTTGGGTGATTTTACACAAAACTGGCATGATATCTGCTTGGTTTCTTCCATATTAGATTAGGAACAAATTATATGGCCTACCATCATATCGCACTGCCAATCATATCCATTCTTTCGATCGCTGCCGTCCCGGCGTTTGAAGATACCACATTCTTGGACCGACAAGTCGCATCCTATTTGGGGGCTGGTGTCGGCGATGCGGGCGGTGCGCACGCCGTCATCGATCCGAAGCTCAAGTTAAAGCGCTGCGGCAAGGCAGTTCAAATTTCGGCGACGAACAAGAACGCTTTGCTGGTCAGTTGCCAGGAACTCGGCTGGCGGATATTTGTTCCCATTCGTTTCGGGCGAAATGGCACTGACCAGAGCAACGGCGGCTCTGTGGAGCCTATGGTACAACGAAATCAGCCGGTGACGCTTGTTGTCCGTCGCCCGACATTCAGTATCAGCTATAGTGTGATTGCGCAGAAGAGCGGCGGGATGGGAGAATATATTCCTGTCCGATCAGATCGCAAGGCCAAGCAGTTAATGGCGAGAATCTCTGGGCCAGGCGAAGTTGAACTGACAAATTGAAATTTCTTTTGGGAAGAACTTAATTTTTTCCCAACGAGCCGTAAATGGTTATGAAAGAAGTGATAGGCGCCACCGAAATCGGTATAGCAACAGACTATTTGCTATTACGGCGCAGTAAGGATGGAATGTTATGAAACCAGTTGATAGCTATTCGGCCATTAATGCTAGGCTAGATCGCCCGGCTCCGAACGACGCCGCAGCGAAAAATGCTAAGGGCGATGCAGGTGCTGAGAAAACCGAGATGCCCAGTGCGATTTCCATGACAGCGGCGCAGCTGGAGCGTGCTGCTGCTGCCGAAACCGCAAAAAGTGCGGCCAATGCAGAGAAAGCATCGGCATCCGTTGCGATTTCTACAACTGCTTCACAGTTGGCGACCGAAAAGCCGCCATTTGATGCGCAGAAAGTTTCGGACATTAAGCAGCAGATTGCATCCGGTAACTACAAAGTAGACACTGACAAATTGGCTGAGAAGATGCTGGATTCCGGCGTGCTTGGCGTGGATTCGAAACAATGAATCAGATCGTTGAAACCTTTCGGAATTCTCAGAACAGTCTAGTCGCCGCGCTGGATGGCCATGACAGCGATGCGATTTTTCAGGCGAGTAGAGAATTGGGCCGGGCTGCTTCGAATCTCAAAAACCTGAACGCGGTTGAAGTCGAGCAATCGTTGCGTCCACTGATATCTGACGTTGAAGAATTGATGCAGGCGTCAATCTATCGTCTCCGATTCTTGCGGGATCACAGTTCTTCTCGATTGCAATTGCTTTCCGGCTGGCGTGAAAATCAAGCAGACACATATTCGAATGCCGGGCGCAGTCGATAAACGCCGCAAAATCGTACAAAAATAGACTAAAAGTCCGCAGAATTACGAATATTGGCATGATCATTGCAGTTCTCTTTGGCAGGAGAATTTGAGCAAAACATGTCTAACCTATCCATCATTCAAGGTTCTGAACCACGCAGCTTGCCGCATGTAATCGCGCGATCGGCGCAACGCAGCGGCGTGGATTTCAAATATTTGATGGCCCAAGCCCAGCTGGAAAGCGGGATGCGGCCAGATGCCAAGGCGTCCACTTCATCCGCTACCGGTCTTTACCAGTTTGTCGAGCAAACGTGGCTTGGACTGGTCAAACAAAAGGGTGACGACCACGGCCTAGGCTGGGCCCAGGATGCGATTTCCCAAAATCGGAATGGTAAGTTTACGGTCGCTGATAGCGGACAGAAATCAGCCATTCTTGCGTTAAGGAATGACCCTGTTTTTTCAGCTAATCTTGCGGGCGAATTTGCGCGGGATAATAGCGCTTATCTAGAGCGTCGGATCGGCCGGGAGCCAGAGTCTGTTGACTTGTATATGGCGCATTTCCTGGGTCCGGCGGGTGCTAGTAAATTCTTGAACGCACTGGATGCAAATCCCGCAGCACCTGCCGCACCGGATTTCGCTAGGGCTGCAAAATCCAATCGCTCGATATTCTATGACAAGGCAGGGGCTGCCCGCAGCTTTCAGGAAATACGGGATCGCTTTGCGACGAAATTGGACAAGGCCTCTGCGTTGGCAGGCAGCGGCAATCATTTTCCGTCAACCGGAAATTCTTTGCCGCCTTTGGAAAAGGCGCTGCCGATGGTTCAGCCAGCGGATTATCTTCGGATCGCCAAAAACCATATCACGGATCAGAGCAATTCAGAGAGGTCTAAGCCTTTCGATGAATCTGCTCGGGTCGCTTATTTGATGCTCGCGTCGCTTGGATTGTAAATGAACATGATACAGAATATTTTTGCCCTGGACAAAGTCGCGGGCCAATTGAAATCCGGATTGCTGCCGATGGCCACGTTGCTGTTGGTCGTGTTCATGGTTTTGCCACTGCCAACCATCATGCTGGATATTGGCTTCATCAGCAACATAATGATCTCGCTTGCGATTTTGATGGTCGCGCTAAACGCACGGAAGCCGTTAGACTTTTCAAGCTTTCCGACGGTCTTGCTTTTTGCAACGCTCATGCGGCTAGGGTTGAATGTTGCATCGACGCGAGTGGTTTTGGTGGAGGGGCACGCCGGAGGGGATTCCGCTGGTCAGATCATTGAAGCCTTTGGCGGATTGCTTCTTGGTGGCAATTATGTGGTTGGTATCTTCGTTTTCAGTATCGTGATGATCATCAATCTCATCGTCATCACCAAAGGTGCCGGCAGGGTTTCAGAAGTGTCAGCGCGTTTCACGCTAGATGCGCTGCCAGGCAAGCAAATGGCGATTGATGCCGACTTAAATGCCGGACTCATCACGCCTGAGGAAGCAAAGGCCCGCAGATCTGAAGTCGCTACCGAAGCCGATTTTTACGGTTCGATGGATGGTGCTTCGAAATTTGTGAAAGGTGATGCCGTTGCCGGGATCTTGATTCTGGCGGTTAACATCATAGGCGGAATCATTCTTGGGCTGACAACGCACGGACTGTCTTTCGGCGAAGCTGCGAGCACCTATTCGATGTTGGCAATTGGCGATGCTTTGGTTGCACAGGTACCAGCGTTGGTTTTGTCCATTGCGGCTGCCGCCATTGTGACGCGGGTAACGTCAGCAGAGAATTTGGCTGATCAGATCACAGGGCAATTCGGTTCTGGCGCAGCCTGGGTTCCTGTAGCCGTGATTTTGACGATCCTCGGCATTCTTCCCGGGATGCCGCATGCTGTGGTTCTTCCGGCCGCCGCCGTCGCTGCCGGAATTGCCGTTTATCTGATCCGCAAACCCAAGCCTGTCGAAGCTGTTGAAGCACCAGTAGAAGAGAAAAACCCAGAGCAGATAGATTGGGATGATGTTTCTGAAAAAGCCCGACTGGGCATTGAAATCGGATATGGTCTGGTGCCTCTGGTTGAAGACCGTAAGGGCGCACCATTGATGAAACGGATCACCGGAATCCGGAGGCAGATATCGAAAGAGCTTGGTTTTGTTGTTCCTCTTGTCCGGATCAAAGATGATCTGACCCTGGAACCCAACAGCTACCGGATCATGATGGGCGGTATGGTTCTGGGCGAGGATACGGTGTGGCCCAATGATTTTATCGCGCTGGATGACGGCCATGTGGACTCGGTTATCGAAGGGCGCCCATGCAAGGATCCCACTTTCGGGATGGACGCAATCTGGATCAGCGCCGACAAAAAATCTCAAGCGATTGCTGAGGGATATACGGTTGTGGATGCCCCTACCGTCGTTGCGACCCACCTTAATGACGTTGTTCGTCGCAATGCTGCAAAATTATTTGGAATGGATGAAGCGCAAAAATTGCTCGATTTCCTCAAGGAATCTTCACCGCAATTGGTCGACAGCCTCACGCCACAGCCGCTGTCACTATACGGCATTACCGCAATTTGCCGCGATCTGCTGACCGAGAAAGTGCCTGTCAAAGACTTCCAGCAAATCTGTCTAGCGATGTTGGAAGCATCCAGCCTGCATACGGAAACGCCGGATATGGTTGACGCGATCCGTCAGAGGATTGGTAATTTGATTGTCCAGACTCTGGTTCCGATCAGCCTACCGCTTCCCGTTGTGACATTGGATGCGGAACTGGAAAGCTTGTTGGTCAAAGCATTGAAAGTCGGTGAAGATGCAAATTACCCGATCGAGCCGCAATTGGCGCAAAAGATAATTGAAGCAGTGGATGCCGCCGCTCGCACCTTGCCTTTGGAGGCCCGCAACGTGGCGCTGATCACGTCGCCGATCGTTCGGCGACCGCTGGGTGCCTTGCTCAAACAGCGCTTCCCGGATCTCACGGTTCTTTCTTACCAGGAGCTGCCCGATGACAAATCAATTGAAGTACTGACCAAAATTGGTGTTCCACAAGCCGATCAAACCATGGCTGTCACCGACGCAAACCAAATTTAATTAGCAATCGAAAGCACGATATGTTGAAACCGAGAAACCGAGCTTCGCAAGCCTATAGCGCGATGAAAATCGATGAAAATCGACTGATTGAAGAGAACCAGTCTCTCGTCACGAAAATTGCTTGGCAAGTGAAATCATTTGCGCCCGATCAAATGGAGATCGAAGATCTGATTCAAGTCGGATTGGTTGCGATGGTCGAGGCGGCCAAAAAATATGTAGATCAGGGTCATAGTTTCAGCACATATCTTTATGTCCGCGTTCGCGGCGCGATGATTGATGACCTGAGATCAACGTGTAATTTGCGGAGAACATCGGTTGACTGGCACAAGAAGGTACGGCGGGTGCGGGGGAAACTCGTGCAGGAATTGGGCTATGAACCGAATGATGCCGAATTGGCGCGGGCTATGGATATGGAGCCGAGCGAGTTTCGTAAGAATACCGACCGTGCGATCGATGTGAATTTGGGATCGCTTGATGAAGTATATTGCGATTCCAGCACCTGGTTTACAGACCAAGAGGAAGATCAGCACCAAAAGTTGGAAAAGTCCCAGATGGCAGAGCTTCTGTCTGCAAATTTGAAGCAGCTCAACGAACGCGAGCAACTGGTGCTCAATTGCTATTTTGTCGAGGAAATGCAGCTAGACGAAATCGGCGCGATCCTCGATGTGTCGGCAGTTCGTATATGCCAGATCAAAAAACGGGCGTTGGAAAAACTGCAAACCGCGATGACAGCAGATTAAATTCCGACCTAAACACTATGCCAATTACGGACAGTAATATGGGCAAAAAAAAAGCCTCCTCCCGAAAGGGAAGAGGCTTTTCCGTGTTGGTGGTCTCAAATATTACCGGAGGAGGCTTAGTACAGACTGCTGAGACTGGTTGGCCTGCGACAACATTGCTGTCGATGCCTGGCTCAGGATCTGGTTTTTCGCCAGCTCGGTTGTCTCTGCTGAGAAATCAACGTCCATGATACGTGAGCGTGATTCTGCGGTGTTCGCAACCCGGTCAGACAAGTTGGAAACCGTGGTCTGCAGACGGTTTTGGCTAGCACCCAAAGATGCCTGTGCGGTGGTTACCGTGTTCAAAGCGGTATCCAATGCGGTCAATGCAGCAGTCGCGCCGGCTTCGGTGCTGATGTCCAAAGCGTTGACAGCGAGTGCAGTGGCATCGACATCGGTCAGGGTAATCGCAACTGTCTGCGCAGCGTCGCTACCGGTCTGGATGTTGATCGATGCGTTCGTACCGTCAAGCAATGCCACGTCGTTGAACGTTGTTCGTGTTGCCACGTCGCCGATCTGAGCGATCAATGCGGTAACTTCGGTCTGCAGGTTGGTGCGGTCACCAGCTGCAAGCGTGCCGTTGGCAGATTGGACAGACAGTTCACGCATACGTTGCAGCATGCTGGTGATTTCGTTCATGCCGCCTTCAGCGGTCTGAGCCAGCGAGATCCCGTCATTGGAATTCCGGATCGCCATGTTCAAGCCACGGATATCCGAGGTCATACGTGTGGCAATCGAGTTACCAGCGGCGTCATCTGAAGCAGAGTTTACGCGGCTGCCGGTTGAAAGGCGTTCAATAGATTTCGCGAGACCCATTTCAGCTTGGTTAGAAGCATAGCTGGTTCTCATCGCAGTTACGTTGGTTCCTATTACGGTCATGGTGTCTTCCTTTTCACAAATTACTTAGTCGGTTCATCTAGTGGGTCACCTCGTTAGATGAAGCGGCCTCGAAGAAGTTAACGGCGGGCCCCAAATTTTATTAAGCGAAAAACTGTCGGGTTCCCGACGACACCTAGGAAAAGTGTCTGTTTTCCGACGGAAATGACGGATTTCCGACAGTCAATATCGATGCAATCGGCAGATTTTTGCCGTTTTAGAAACTGGCACACCCATTGCAAAGTAGTTGGCGAGCATGAGGATATTGCATCCAACGCTCGATCTACAACGTGAGGGAATGGCCATGATCAATGATAAACTGAACCCTAGCCTGGTCTCTAGGTTTCCAGAGCTTGTCGATTTGCTAGCGAGTGTTGAAGCAATTCACACCGCACCTGAACATTCATCTTCTGCCGCGCAACTACCCCACACAATTCGCGAAGCACCTAAAGATGATATTAAAGGAGCAAAAGATCCGGTCGTGGTTTACCGCGATGGTCCATTCCATTTCGTTCCGGCTACCCTCAGCCAACCACTGCGTATCGAATTCGGCAACGCCGACAGAGAATTTGGTCTGTCTTTGATTGTTGAATCGATGCGCGGTGGCAAGGGGCCAGCTTACGCCGACCCCAATTCTATTGCCCTATATAAATATGCCGCCCGTGTGGCGCGCAGTGATGCCAATGTCATGATCACCGGTGAAACCGGTACCGGCAAAGAAGGCATGGCGAGGTTCATCCATGAAAATAGTGAACGGGCCAGCAAGCCATTTGTCACCGTAAATTGCGCAGCCATTACAGAGTCTATGATCGAGTCCATTTTGTTCGGTCATAAGAAGGGGGCCTTCACGGGGGCCTATAATAGTGCCGTTGGCTTGTTCAAAGAAGCCGACGGCGGCACAATATTTCTCGACGAGATTACCGAGATGCCGCTTGAGAGCCAATCCAAGCTGTTGCGTGTGCTCCAGGAAGGCGAAATATTGCCTGTTGGCGCTTCCCGTCATGAAAAAATCGATGTCCGCGTATTCTGTGCGGCCAACCGCGACTTTGCTGAAGAAGTAGGGGCAGGGCGCTTTCGCGAAGATCTATACTGGCGACTGAATGTTATGCCGGTAGAGCTAGTACCCCTTGCTGACCGGCCCGCTGACATTGTCGCGATCGCTGCCTTCATGATGATTGACTTTCAAAAGCGTAGCAAAAGATTCATCTCTCTTTCGCGCTGCTGTGTTGAGCGCCTGAAAGGCCACAGCTGGCCAGGCAATGTTCGAGAACTCTCCAATGTTCTGCAGCGTGCGCTGGTCATGTGTGACGGCGATCGGATCAAAGCGGATGATTTGATTTTTTCCGGAGCACGTCTGAGCAAAACGCCCAAACAAGATGATGTTGCCACTGGTCATTCCTCGCGTTTCATCCGCGGGCGTGATCTGCACTCGATCTCGAAAAATGTCGAATATGAAGCCATCAACCAAACATTAGAAAAAACCAACGGCAATCGTCGTGATGCAGCGAAGCAGCTCGGTATCTCGGAACGCACCCTGCGTTATCGGATGGCTGATATGCGCGCGCTTGCGGCATAGGGAGGAGATAGAGCATGTCTTCAGTCAATATGAACAGCCTAATGGCCGCTAGGAATGCGATCCTTAACCAGAACAACGCGCTAAAGGATATTGCCAAAAGTGGCGGACTTGGCGGACCGGGGCAAACATCTGGTCCGACAGAGGTTGCGGGAACAGACAGTTTCTCCGCGCAACTCACCGGTGCTCTTCAAGAAGTGAACAAGCTTCAGGCCGATGCCAAGGAAGAAATGCGAGCCTATCAGATGGGCGAAAGCAATGACGTCGCTGCGGTAATGCTTGCGAAGCATAAGTCATCCCTAGGATTTGAATCCACATTGCAAGTCCGCAACAAATTATTGTCCGCCTACAAGGACATAATGAACATGCAGGTATAGTAGATGGCCGATCAAAACTCTGCCGGTCAGGCGCTGAATCCCTCAAACCCGAATGCTTTGTCGCCATCGAATGGCGGCTTTGCAAATGCGGGTGGCGCGGTTGGCTCGCTGCAATCCTTCTTCAAACAGCCAGCTATCGGGCGAGCGATGCCGCTCATCATTCTGTCAGCGGTCTTGGTGGCCGCGATATCTGTTTGGCTGGTGCTGCGTGAACCGCCACAACGGGATCTGTTCCGCGGTCTACCTGACAACGACAAATCAGCGGTGATGCAAGCGCTGCAAGTCGCCAATATCCCTTATGAAGTCGATGATGACACCGGGACACTAACGGTAAGCAAGCAGGATTATCACTCGGCCAAGATTGAGCTGGCCGGGCAGGGTCTGCCCCGGTCGGCGCCGAGCGGTGATGCCATCATGTCAAGCATGCCGATGGGCGCTAGCAGGGCAGTTGAATCTGAAAAGTTACGCAACGCCCGAGAAATGGATCTGGCGCGGTCGATCGAAGCGATCGACAGTGTCTTGTCGGCACGTGTGCATTTGGCGGTCGAGCAACCCAGCATATTTCTGCGCGATCGGAACGAACCATCCGCCTCGGTCATTTTGCATCTCGCGAGTTCGGCGAGACTGGACGAAAAAGAAACCCAAGCAATCCTGAACCTTGTTGCCAGTTCGGTTCCTGGGCTTTCTGCCTCCAACGTTTCGGTGATTGATCAAAATGGTCGGCTATTGTCCAGCACTGGCGATGACGGATCGCCAGGAAGCGATGCTCAACTGAAAGTGAAGGCGGCGATTGAAGATCGCTATCGCCAGTCCTTAGCAAGCTTGCTGACGCCGTTGGTCGGTCCCGGAAATTTTGTCGCCGAAGTTACCGCAGACGTTAATTTTGATGAAAAACAAGCCACTAGTGAGACCTATCCGGTTGATGGTTCTGTGCTACGCTCGGAGCAAGGTCAAACGTCTAGCGAGTTTGGTGCCGCCGGAGCCGATGCAGGCGGGATTCCCGGGGCACTGGCCAACCGACCGCCGGATGCTGCTGAATTTCAGGATCAGCCAGAGGGTGCCGAAGAGCAAGCTGCAGGAGCCGCCGGGCCGAGAAAGACCAGCGAAGAATATCGCCGGAACTTTGAACTCGCCCGAGAAGTTGCGATTACCAATAAGGCGCCAGGCCAAGTGTCACGGCTATCCGTCGCGGTTGCGATAGATGATGGCGCGATCAAAGACAAAAAGTCTCCCGTTGAACTTCAAGAGATTGAAAAGCTTATCAAAAGCACGGTTGGCTTCAGCGTTGACCGGGGTGACCAAGTGGCTGTGACCGCACGGCCGTTTAAAGCCGTGGCCGATGATCCGCTTGCAGAAGCCTGGTATGATGCATCGTGGTTCAGCATGTTGGTGAGAAATCTCTCCGCCCTGATTGTTGCCTTGCTTATCATATTCGGCATCGGCCGTCCGGTGCTCAAACGCTGGCAGGAATCAGAGAAGGCCCTGCGTGCCAAACAGGATCAATTGGCCGGTCCTGTTAATGAAGATGGGTCTGCAAGCGGTGAGGATGCCGGCACTCAAGATGGTGGTTCTCTAGAGAACAAAACGGCGGGAGCACTGGATTCACCCGTGACCATCGACATGATTACATCTGCCAAAAGCTACCAAGAGCGCGCGGTTCTGACCCAGAATTTTGTCAAACAAAACCCAGATCATGCAGCCCTTGTGGTGAAGGAATTGCTGAAAGAATCTGATGCGTTGGAGGAAGCCGATGGCTGAGGAACTTGAAGACGAGGATGGTATCGAAAATCCGGAGCAGGAAGGTCAGTTAGAACTGATCACCGGACGCCAGACCGCGGCCATATTGATGCTGCTATTCAACGATGAAGAGGCTGCCCAGATACTGGAACGGCTTGAGCCCCAGGAAGTGGAGGCGCTTGGCGAAGCGATGTTCAGCGTCGCGGATGTCGATGCCACGCAAATCGATGGTTCTTTGGACCGGTTCCTATCGTTGACCCTGAATCAGTCGATGTTGGCTTACAAATCCGATGAAAAAGTGAGCCGGGTATTTCGTCGGGCGCTTGGGACGTCGCGCGCAGAAACAATTATGAATCGGTTCGCTCCCAAAAGGCCCAGTAATATTGCTGAAATGCTAAAATGGATTCCGGCAAAAGATGCCGCCGAACTGATATCGAACGAACCACCGCAAATCTCTGCGGTCCTCATGTCATTCCTGACGCCTGAGGCCGCTGCTGAAATACTTCAATTGCTCCCTGGTGAGATCCAGTCTGACTTGATCTACCGGGTGGCGACCCTCGGCCCGGTCAGCAGCAAAGCCCTTGCCCATATTCACGGGCTTTTGGAGAATACCACGCCGTCAGAAGAAGAGTCCGCGCCCCCGATGCAGGTCGGTGGTGTGCTTGATAGCGCAACCATTATCAATAATCTCTCGAAGGAGCAGGGGCGTTCTTTGCTGAAGGCGCTGATGAAGCGAGACAAGGTTACTGCAAAATTGATCGAAGACGAAATGTTCGTGTTCGCCGATCTGATGAATCTCTCCAGCAAAGACATCGGTTCTGTGGTTCGAAAAGTCGATTCCAGCATTCTTGTTCCTGCGTTGCGAGGCGCATCCGATGATCTCAAAGACAAGATATTCAGCGCTATGTCCAAACGTGCCGCTGAAACCATCCAGGATGATATGGCCGACGCACCTCCACAACCCATGGATGCCGTTATCGCTGCTCAGAAAGCGGTGATTGCAGTTGCTAAAGTCATGCTCGACAACGGCGACATAAATATGGCTGGCGCTGGAGCGGACTATGTCTGACCTGCAGCAGCCCGATAATTATGGTGAAGGCGAGGTCGTACCGTTGTGGCGGACAACGGCCGAGCAGAAAAAATTCTCGTCTTGGGCCAGCGGACTAGCTGGAGGCGGAGATGATGGCCTTTCGAACTTTTCCACGAACCGTTCCGCCGAAACACCAGCGTCGTCGGAAGACCCGGATGCCGATATTTTCGATGTTGCCTATAAAAAGGGATGGGAAGATGGGCAGGCTGCGTTGGCCGAAGAACATTCTGCCGCCAGCCAGGCGAGTGATGTACTGGCGGAGGCGATCCAGCATCTGAATGATCTGTCATCTTCCGGCAGCTGCGCTTTCATTCTCTCCGCAGTTGAATCTCTATTCCGGCGATGTGCCGAGATCGCTGTTCCTGATCCGAAATTACTTCAATCCTGGGCCATGCAATTGGCAGAATTGGTGGACCAAGATCAAAAAGGGGTGACGCTGGTTCTGCATCCCGATGATATCAGCCTGATTGACAGCAGCGAATGCACATTGGCCCTGCGCGGCGATGAATCGATGTTGCGAGGCAATTTGAAACTCAGTCATGCCGGTGGTTGGATCGAAAAAGGTTCGGAAGTCGTTCTAGACGAATTGCGGACTCTAATAGACGAATTTGACAATTCTGCATCGGTAGTTCCGCATGACTGATGCCCCCGCAACCGAAGTTGGTCCGGTCAAGGCCCCGCCAGCCGTATGCAACGTGCTTGCCCGGCTTGATGATATTGGAAGTGAGCCGCGATATGTCGGCAAATTGTCGGCACATGATAGCGGGATGTTGGAAGTAACCGGCTTTGAATATCCATTGGGTTATTCTGGTCGGGTCATTGCAACCGATGGTCGCGAAATCAACGCCGAGGTGATTGGGTTTAAGGGTGCGAGAGCGCTAATGATCCCCATGGTGCAAGATGCGCCGTTGCGAAGCGGTAGCCGCGTCTTGCCATACGCCAATTCCAATCAAGCCGCTGTCGGAGAAGCCTTATTCGGCAGAGTGATTGGACCAATGGGTGAGCCGATTGATGGCAATGGCCCGATACTGACAACCGATAGCGTTCCATTGGCGGGGCAAGAGGGCAACGTCCTTCGTCGCGCTAGCGTTTCCAGACCAATTGATATTGGAATCCGCGCGCTCAACGGTTTGCTGACCATCGGGCAAGGGCAACGTCTGGCAATTATAGCCGGGTCGGGTGTCGGCAAGTCAATGTTGATCAACCAGATTTTGGATGGCGTGGTAGCAGATGTCGTCGTTGTCGGCTTGATTGGTGAACGGGGTCGCGAGGTAAATGATTTCGTTAGCCGTCGCCGAGAACAAAAGGATGCCGTGCCCACGGTGACCGTTGCGGTTCCTGCGGATCATTCTCCATCATCACGATTAAAAGCAGCTTTTCGGGCCACCGCTATCGCAGAGCATTTTAGATCGAAGGGCCTTTCGGTCGTTTTGGTTATCGACAGTCTCACAAGGGTGGCCCACGCGCAGCGGGAAATTGGATTGGCTGCTGGTGAACCGCCGACGATGAAAGGCTATCCGCCATCGGCGCTTTCCATGATTCCCCGGTTGATCGAACGTGCAGGCAATGACAGCGAAACCGGTGGTTCCATTACCGCTATCTATACAGTGCTGGCCGATGGTGATGATCTGGACGATCCTGTCGTCGATAGCGCTCGGGCCATTGCGGACGGTCACATCATATTGTCACGTTCTTTGGCCGAG
Source organism: Parasphingorhabdus sp. (assembly GCF_039982395.1). Taxonomy (GTDB): domain Bacteria; phylum Pseudomonadota; class Alphaproteobacteria; order Sphingomonadales; family Sphingomonadaceae; genus Parasphingorhabdus. Next base: position 167,829 of record NZ_JBDWYO010000003.1, on the reverse strand, counting down.
CAGGGCGTTTTTCCGGCGATAGACATCGGGAAGTCGATCAGCCGGGTTGCGGTCGATATTATTGAACCAGAGCATCAGGAAGCCCAAATCCACTTCCGAAGACTGTGGTCAGTTTATGAAGAGAACCGGGATTTGGTGCTGATGGGCGCTTATCAAGCGGGCAACGACCCGAGCATTGATGAGGCACTAGCCAGCTGGCCGCTACTCATTGATTATATTAAGCAAAAGCCCCGAGAACTTGTGGATTTCCAGACGAGCGTAGATGAGCTGTCTGGTTTGTTCGTCTCATGAAGCGGCGGGTCAAAGGATTGCGGCGGGTCTTGAAGGTTCGCGACACGCAAAAGCGCTTAAAGGAGCGCGCGGTAATGCAAGCCGGGAACCATTGCGCCTCAATGGAAAATAATGCGCGGAGAATTCGCGCGCTCCACGCCGAGACCCACGAGAGCGACGCAGCCGTAACCGCCGATATTTTTGCATCCAAAATGGAGCTGTCGGATCGATTGCTCGAAGCAACGCGGATGGTGGAGGCCTCAGTTCAAACCGCGAGGCAGGATCTTGCCGCTGCAGAACGGCAAAATTTTGCCGCCCAGGCCTTGCATGACGGTACTGAGAGATTGTTGAAATCGAAGGTGTCGATCCTTCAAAAAACAGCAAGTCGAAAAGCTGATTCGTCCAGTAACATGCTGTATAATATAGATAATCACAAAAAAAAGGAACGTCGCGATGATCGGTAAAATCATGTCGGAAGCTGCTCATTCCATAATTGGCATGTTTTCTGCAAAGCCATTAGGCATGGAACATAATACATCCAATTCTGATTTTGCATCACTTTTGCGGTCGCCCGAAGAGCAACCGCATGCAGGTGATGCCGTGATGGATATTTCACCGTCAGATTTAAAGAATGTTGATGCTGGCGAAAATGATATGGCGCTGGATCATAATGCAGATGCTTCCGCCGCCGTTTCGATTGCCAACCAAAGCTTTAGCAAGCCGCTTTTCGATCAGCATGTCTCTGCGGAACAGATTGTTCAAGATGCCGCAAGCGCTGAGTCCTCGGAAGATGTCCCGTCGGATATAAAGTTTTCACTCATTTCAAACCGAGATGTCATGATCAGCGGGAACCCTTTGCCTCGCAATAGCGGAGCCACGTTGGAATCTGGCACAGAGAATAATGTATTGGCGGCAAAGCCTGGCCTACCATCAGAGATTCCGGCTCCATCTGCTAATAGCAATCTTGTTGAGTCTTCTCGTTTGAAGGCTGCGCCGACTGCTAGCCTTGCAGATAATGTTGCAGGCCATGCAACCTCAAGCCGGTCGCACACCGAATTGCCACAAGCACATAATGACACCCGCATTAACGCAGTACGGACCGAAGTCGCGCCGGCAGCTGGACGTTCCAACATTGTTGAGGGTGATCTAACCAAGGGGCGGATGGAACCGGACGATGTGAGAGGAAATTCACTGAAATCTGGCGCGAATGGTACGCCGACAGTGAGATTATCCAATAGTGTTGACGGGCGTCCAGCCATGGATCGCTTGAACAATATTCTCGCTCAGCCAGGAACGGTAACGCTCGAAAATATATCTGATTTGGATGCGGCATCAACCGTGCGATTGACAGATATTGTTGAAGATCTCGCAACCACGCATCGTTTGAACAATGATCAACCGCAAGCAAGCAAGGCTAGTTTAGTCGATGGTCCTCAGATCGATTCAGGGCCGGCCTTTAGAGCGGCAACGGCAATTGACGGTGATCAGCCGATCAAGGAAGCGTCAACAACAGCTCCAGGCGCACGCATGCGGCCGGTGGGCATCCAGAACAATCTCGATTTCCCGATCAACGATAATCTGCAACCAAAGCAAGGGGATGAGCTAGTTGAAAAAACCCAAAGCTCTGTCTTGCAACCGCAGAAAAACGAGCAACCCGTCTCATCATCACCGGTTCGTGAAAATGCGATTGGCACCACAATGTTTCCGAGCAGTGATGCGGTGCTTCTGAAACTACAAAATCTACATCGCCAAAGGCTGCACAGCGCTGATGAGCAAGAAGCAACAACAGTCGATACCTCAAAAGTAAGCAGTGTTGAAAATCCACACGCCAAATTCCAAGGCCTGTCAAACCGGCTGGACCTAGGCAGAAAAGAAGGCTCTTCCACAAAGTCCAAGTTGAAGCCCGATGCGCTTAACGATGCGGTTTCTCTCAAGTCAGTAGGCAAGACTGATGAATATCTCCGTCCGTCCATTGAGGCGTTCAAGATGGATGGAGTACTTCCAGTCAAAGCGCCGGAACAATCGGCTGAGCCACAGCCGATCCTGACTGCGATGGCCAATGGAACGGTTCGCGAAACCCCTCAAAGATCCGTCCCCTTCGACATGTCAGCGCCGCAAGTTGCCGCGCGACTTGCAACTGAAATCACAGGCCTTGTGGCTGCCGGGGGTACAAAGAAGTTCGAACTTAATCCCCGCAATTTGGGTCGGATGGAAATCACCTTTGTCACACAGGGTTCGTCAGAAATTGTTGAAATTCAAACGGAACATCGCGGCGCCAAGGAAGTCTTGGTCCAGCACAGTCAGATGCTTCAGGATATTCTAAAATCCCAGGGTCGCGAGGACCTTAGCCTCCGGATTGAGGTGAAGGAAAACAGCTTCTCGACATCAAAAGGCGAGGGCGACGATATGTCACAGCAGGAAAATCGTGACGCGCAAGAGCATCCTCGTCAACCCTCTCAAAGCCCCAGAATGGCGGCATCCTTCGAGAGTGTTCCTGAAAATCATCTAGCATCAGACAACAGCCGATACGCTTAAAAATCAATCCTGCATCCACCAATTTAGCAAGTTCAGAGGTCAAAAATGTCAGACGCGAAAACAAAAGATGAAAAACCAAAGGGCAAGAAAAAGGGTAAGCTTAAAACCATAATCTTGATCGTTGTTTTGGTCTTGGTGCTGGGTGGCGGCGGCGCTGCTGGCGGATTTTTTGCAGCCGGTATGCTCGGCGGAGAAAAGGAAGAGCCAGAAGATCCCAACAAGCCGAAAATCATCCTGAAAGATGGAACAGCCGTCAGTGACAAAGAGGCGAGTAGTTCGATTCCACAGGAATCATCCAGTGATTTCAAGGTGACCTATCACCAGATCGAACAGCCTTTCACATCGAACCTGTCCAATTCAGACAGTTTCGCACAATTGTCTCTCGCGGTTTCGACATATTATGACGAACGCGTCTTTGAAAATGTCACCAATCACGAGATCGCGATTAGATCGGCCGTGCTGATGGAACTGGGACAGCAAGACGCTTTTGAACTGGAGCAGCCGGAAGGCAAGCTCAAGCTCAAGCGGAGATTGCGCGATATCATTAACGACACGCTGAAAGCCAAGACCGGTTTCGGTGGAATTGAAGACGTCTACTTCACCGACCTGGTAGTTCAATAGAGGTTTCGGAGAGAAGCAAGATCATGACCAAATCTAAATCCCCACCTTCGGACGCAGCTACCACCGCGGCGGAAAACGAACCTGCGCCGGCAAGCCATAGCTTGCTGAAAAAAGGGGAGCCGAACGAGATATTGCTGAAGACTTACAAGAAGGTAGAGAAGAAGCTTGCCGGTCTCCTGAAAGTGCATCTTTCCAATATTCTTGATTGCGACATGGGGGTGGAAGTTGGTGACAGCGCCAAGCTGCCTTTCCAGGATTGGCTTTCCAACCAACTAGCCGACTCTGTTTATCTCGAGTTTCAACTGGGTGCTTCGGAGGTCCCGATCATAATTCGGATCGCCCGGACATTCCTGACGGCATCAGTTGATTGTTTTTTTGGCGGCCAATTTGATGGCGAGATGGAAAGCACCGGTGAGCTGAAGAAATCCGAGATTGCGATGATCGAAAGATTGGCAAACTCGATCTCTGTCGTATTGGCCGATGCATGGTCTGTCCTTTTCAAAACGACCGTGCGTTTCAAAGGCTATGTGCATGACAAGGACGAAGTCGAACTGGAAACGGATGATGATGACATGCTCGTCGCTTCCGCATCCATCGAACTTTTCGGTCATACAATCCCAGCGATTGATGTTGTCCAAACGATTGATGGATTGGTCGCGATCGAGCCACAATTAAATCGCCCCAATCAAAAGACGACAAACGAAATTGATCCGATCTGGAAGGCCGACCTCAAGGATTCCGTGGAGCAGGTTTATTTGCCGGTCCGCTCGGTTCTTGGCCGTCCGACTATGCAATTGTCAGAGCTGTCGAGGCTTGCCGTTGGTGATATTTTACCAGTGGCACCGACCGACAATGTCCCTTTGATCGTCGGGGATCGGGTTTTTGCTCATGGCAGCATCGGCGAACAAAATGGCGGTGTCGCCTTCAAAATTACACAATTTTTATAGGACCAGAAGATGAATGATATGACTCATGATAGCGAAATATTGGATGCTGTAGCGCAGGCGGATTCCGACGTGATGCCAGCTCAGGACCACTATAGTTTCCTGTCCGACATCAAGGTTAGATTGTCGGTTGAAGTGGGCAATGTTTCGATGACAATTGCCGAAATAATGGATCTACGCGAAGGCTCTGTTGTCGAGCTGGACAGACAGGTTGACCAGCTGATTGATATCAATGTGAATGGAACATTGGTCGCGCGTGGAGAGGTCGTTCCGGTCAAGAATAAGTTCGGCGTGCGGATTGCGGAAATCGTATCCAACGGCATGACACGGGCGCGTGTCGAAAGGCGCAACTGATGACTTACTACATCATAAAGCTGTTCATCATGGTGCCATTGGTCGGTTTACTGATCTTTGGGTCGCTATGGCTGTATCGCAAATTTCAGCCGCAAATGATGATGCGGCAAAATGCAAACCTCCTCAATGTCGTCGAAACACTTCCAATGGGCGTTCAAAGCAAATTGGCCGTCGTCGACTTTGGCGGTCGTCAGATTCTGTTGGCTGTGACGCGCAGCGGTATCCAAAAAATTGATGTTCACCATGCGGATTAGTTCTAAAATCATCTGGGCGATTGTGCTGTTTTTTGCATCCGCATATGTCGCCGACCCTGCATTTGCTCAGGATACAACACCTGGTGCTTCCGTTGCTCTAGAGCGGGCCCTGGACGACATTTCTGGCGATGGTCAGCCACTGAGTACGACATTGCAGATATTGATCGTCATGGGCCTTATGACGGTGTTGCCATCGATCATTTTGATGATGACCAGTTTTACCCGGATCATCATTGTCTTGTCGATTCTGCGCCACGCTTTGGGTCTGCAGCAAACGCCGCCCAATCAGGTTCTGCTCGGGCTTGCGCTGTTCTTGTCCATGTTTGTGATGGCGCCGCAGATTGAGAGAATCAACGAACAGGCAATAGCGCCTTATTCATCCGATGAAATCGGCCTGACCGAAGCTATCGAGAAATCCGGTACAATCATGCACGATTTCATGGCGAAGCAGACAAGACAAAGCGATTTGAAGCTATTCATGGACTTGTCTGGCCAGGATGGTTTTGAATCTGCCGAAGAAATCCCGTTCTCGATAATGTTGCCGGCATTCGTCACCAGTGAACTCAAGACGGCCTTTCAGATCGGCTTTCTCATCTTTTTACCGTTTCTGATAATCGATCTCGTTGTGGCGGCAGTCTTGATGGCGCTGGGCATGATGATGTTGTCCCCCGTGATTATCTCCATGCCATTCAAATTGCTGTTGTTTGTGATGATTGATGGATGGGCGCTAACCATGGGCTCGCTTGCCGGTTCCTTTGCGACATAGACCATGACGGATAACCCAGATTTCTTTATTGGCATTGCGCAGCAAGCCCTTTGGATCACCGCGCTGGCTGCGGCTCCACTGCTGATACCGGCATTAATAGTTGGACTGTTGCTCGGTATGGTCCAGGCAGCAACGTCGATCAACGAGCAGACTCTGAGTTTCGTTCCAAAGCTTGTCATTGTGGCTGCCGTTGCAGCGGTGTTCGGCGGGTCAATCCTGCTGTTGATCGCTGACTTTACCCGCGAAGTTTACGCACGTATTCCGGACCTCCTGCTGTGATTGCACCAGGATTTGCAGAATTTGAAGGCCAGATGTGGATGTGGCTTATGGCCATGATCCGGCCAAGCGCAGCGATGGTTGTCGCCCCGATTTTTGGCGCTGCCAATATACCGGTTCAAATTCGCATCGTTCTCGCCTTCATGATCGGTATGGTCGCCACAAACAGTGTCAATTTCGACCTGCCAACCGAGACTGCAATTTCCTTGAGCAACAGTTTGTTTGTAATGGGGGAGGTGGTCACTGGCCTCGCAATAGGCTTTGCGCTCCAACTAGGCTATTCCAGTGTGCTGATCGCCGGTGAAACAATCAGCAATGCAATGGGCCTTGGTTTCGCCAGTATGTCTGACCCGCAAACCGGTCAATCGACACCCGTCATTGGTCAGTTTCTAACAATTTTTGCAACTCTGCTTCTGCTCGCAATTGATGGGCATCTGTTGCTGGTTGCAACAATTGTTAAAAGCTATGAGGCGCTTCCTCCTGGCTTTGCAATGATGGACACCGGCATGCTGTATAGCATGGTGCAATTTGGCGGGACGCTATTTTCCATGGGATTGCTTATTGCTCTGCCGGTGGGCGGCGCGCTCATTCTCATCCAGTTGATGATGGGCTTTCTGGCTCGGACGGCCCCTGCGATGAACCTTTTTGCCGTGGGTATTCCGGTGACGATTACCGCCGGTCTGGTAACCTTGGCGGTTACCGCTCCGATTATTGCCGATGCCGTCATGCGGGCATTGGGCATGGGCCTTGATCAAGCGGCGCTTGTCGCTGGAGGTGGATAATGGCGGAACAATCACCTGGTGGCGGAGAAAAGACCGAAGCACCAACCCCGAAGAAACTTTTGGACAGTTCGAAAAAAGGCGATGTTCTCCAATCCCGTGATCTGGGCGGGGCGATGATTATTTTTGTAGGCACCACGGCTTTTCTTATGTTTGGCGGTCTGCTCTACCAGGCTTTGGCTGACATGGTCACCAATGCGCTAATCTTTTATCCGGAAGATATCGAGGCATTTGATGTCGGCGGTCGAAGCGTGACGTTGGTCTCCAGCATAATACCGGAATTCATGACTCTATTTGCACTGTTGATGGTGGCAGCTGTTGCGACGCCGGCTATGCTGGGCTCGCTAGGATTTCGATGGTCGGCGATGAAGCCAAAGCCCTCAAAACTCGATCCGATAAAGGGTTTGCAGAGAATTTTCGGTTCCAATGGAGTCATGGAACTTGGTAAGTCCATGATGAAAGTGATCCTGATCGGGGCGGTTGGCGGATCAATCATATATTTGCACTTTGACGAGATTGCACAGCTTGCTGCGCAAGACCTCAACGAAGCGATCGCGAGCTTCTCGGCTTTGTTTTTGAAGCTGTTGGTCGGCATTTGCGTTAGCATGGTTTTAATTGCCATGATTGATGTTCCGATCCAGCTCTTTCAGCGCGGCAAGCGTCTGAAAATGACGAAGCAGGAAATCAAAGATGAATATAAGGAGGCCGAGGGCTCTCCTGATGTCCGCGCTCTTCAACGTCAGCGACGCAGTGAGATGTTGAGCGATTCAACGCGGAAAGCGGTTTCCGAAGCAACCGTGATCCTGGTCAATCCAACCCACTTTGCCGTAGCGCTGCGATATGATCGAGACCAGGACATGGCTCCTATCGTTCTCGGCAAGGGATGCGATGACATAGCGCTAGCGATGCGGGAGATGGCCAATGAAATTGGCAAGCCCATCATGGAATATCCGGAACTCACAAGGTCGATATACTATACGTCCAACACTGGGGATGTGATCGATGATCGCCTTTATGCTGCGGTTGCCATGATCCTGAGCTTCCTGATCCAACTGGATGCCAAAATGGTCAGCCCAATCCACAAACCCAATATCTCACTACCTGATGACGTGAAATATGGAGCCGATGGTGCCCGAATGGCATAATCTCAAATTAGCCGGAGCCATTAATTTGAAACCCGACGCGCCGTAAAACACCCAAAGGAAGTTCATTATGTTTGGAAATATTGCAAATAGTCTCGGGATCGGCTCAGGACTAAACACGGCGCAGCTGGTCAATGATCTTTTGGCTGCTACCCAAGGAGCCAAACTCGGTCAGCTCAATGAGCGCGAGCAGCTGAACTCTTCTCGGATATCCGCGATGGCGGCCACTGAATCGGCTTTGAGCACGTTTGCGGCGGCGGTGAAAGAGACTTTGAACGGACAGGGATTTGTCGGAGAATTAATCTCTAGTCAGGAAAATCTGGCCACCGCTTCGGTATTGGAAGGTGGACGGCCGGAAGGATTGCCTGCGTCGGTCGAAGTTGTGCAAATTGCGGTCGCTCAGCGAGAAATTTCGGACGTATTTGCAAGCGCTTCCGATCCTGTCGGGGAACGCACGCTCACGATCAACAACAGCGGTGGCAGTTTTGACGTGGTCATTGATAGCGCCAACAATAGCCTGACCGGGATGCGGGATGCTATCAATGCCAGCAATAGCGGCGTCACCGCGATCATCGTGACCGACAATGCGGGAGCCCGTCTGGTCATGGAGGCCCAAGAAGGTGTCGACAATGCCTTTACCCTTACACAAAGCGGTGCTTCGCCGGCCATGAATCTCACGAATATTGATGTTGCTGCAAACAGCATCATCAATGTGGATGGAATTCAGCTGACCAATGGCAGCAACAACGTCACCGGTGCAATTCCCGGCGTGCAAATCTCTTTATTGGCTGCTGAGCCGGGCACGCAGTTCACGATCAATGGTGATTCTGAACCACTTGACGTTAAGGGCTTGGTGACCGAATTTGTGACGGCCTATAATGAACTACGCAGCTCGCTCAACGACGCCACTGCGCCCGGTTTGGCGGGAGGCAATGGCGGACCGCTAGCCGGTGATCGCGGCGCACGCGAGGTCATGCGCAAACTCAGTCAGTTGACCTCGACTCAACTTACTGATGTCGGTGATTTCAAAACGCTTGCCGACATTGGTGTGCGGACCGAAAATGATGGTACACTTAGTGTCGATAACGTTCGCCTGGATGCTGCGATTGCTTTGGACAGCGGCGCGGTCAAACTGATGCTTGAGCCGGCCGTCGCTACTGAAACCCAGATTGGCCTGTCCGGTGCGCTCGATGCAATTTCGACAGCGTTGAACGACGACAGCGGTGCTTTGGCCGTGGCCCAGGATCGTCTGGAAGCGATTAGGGAAACGATCGCGGAATCGCGCGAAAAGATAAATGAAGACGGCGAGAAACTGCGTGAACAACTGGAAACAACCTTCGCCGGACTTGAACGACAGCTTTCGATTCTGCGTTCAACGCAATCCTATGTTGAGCAACAATTCGCTTCTTTTAACGATAACAACTGATCTGGGAAAGTAACAGAATATGACATTTCAGTCTCAAATTCAAAGATCCTCTAGCTATCAATCTGTTGCTAAGGAAAGCCGCGTTTTGGCCGCTGATCCTTATGAGCTGGTTGCTGTGCTGTTTGAAGAACTGCGAGAAACACTCAATATGATGATTGAATGTGCGCGGCGGCAAGACGATGCGCGGCTATTCCAATATCGAGCAAAGTCTCTGGCGATCCTGAATGGCCTGGATGAATCTTTAAACTTTGAGGTCGCGGGAGATCTCGCGCAGACATTGCACATCATATATAATGAAGCTGCAAAACGCATTCAGATTGATAACAAGGAATCCTGTGTTGAACGTGTTGAGTCAGCGCGAGAGATGATTCACGAGATTGAGAAGGCCTGGTCCGCAATCGCTCCGTTCCATTGAGGCCGTTTCTCGGCTTCAGCTTGCAACTTGAAAGTCTCTCGGGCCTTCTACCTGCCAATCGATATTATGCTTCCGCATTTTGTCGATAAGGGTTGTGCGTTTTATATTGATCGAGCGCGCGGCTCTCGAAACAACGCCATGCGAGGCATCCAGAGCCTTCATGATGATACGGCGTTCTTCATGCTGTAGGTGAACATTCAAATCCCGGACATTGTCATTTTGATGCTCGAAATTCGGAATGCCGATCGAATTGTCTGAAACTGAAGATTGATTAGTGTGAACTGCTTCGCTTGTTGCAGTTTCAGTAAAAGTTACATTTTCGCGAGCCGGAGCGATATCAGATTGCACAAGCATGGCGACATCTTTGGCCAAAACCTGTTGGCCAGAAAAGAAAACTGCAGCGCGCTCTACAACATTGCGCAGTTCACGAACATTGCCGGGCCAGTTGTAGCTTTGCATTGCTGCAAACGCTTCGGCGGTAAAAATGGGCAGGGCGTTCCGGCCATCTTGGTTTTTCATAAAGTGCGCAACCAACGCAGGAATATCTTCTGTGCGTTCGTTAAGAGCTGGTACTTCGATCGGAACAACGCAGAGACGGTAATATAGGTCTTCGCGGAATGACTTGCTTTTGATGCACTCGCCAAGATGTTTATGCGTCGCGGCGATGACTCTGACATCAACATTGATATTCTGATTGCCGCCGATCCGATTTACGACCCGCGTTTCCAGTACCCGCAGCAATTTGACCTGCATGTTAATTGGCATGTCGCCGATTTCGTCGAGGAATATCGTGCCGTTGTTCGCTTGCTCAAATAGACCGACATGCTGGTTTACCGCGCCGGTAAAGCTACCCTTTTCGTGACCAAATAGCTCTGATTCAATCAATTGGTCCGGAAGGGCACCGCAGTTGACGGCAATACTCGGTGCATTCGCACGGTCTGAAATAGCGTGGATCGCTTGAGCGACAACTTCTTTGCCGCTCCCCGAAGGACCAGTGATCATGATCGAGCTATTGCAGCGGCCGGCAAATTTAATGATAGTACGCAATTGCTGCATTTTTGGACTGTCGCCGATCAGCATGTCTGTCAGCATCGTCTCAAAATTTGTATCGGTCATATACTTACCCAGATAACAGTCCACACACATCCCCGAATTGCCGGGGAAGGGTGGTTCGAAGATCCCGCAATCTCCGAACCGTCACCTGGTAACGTCTGAAATGGACAAAGATGGTTAAATATGGGTTAATGAAGTGACGTCAGTTTTGCGGCCCAAGGGCTTGTGACCGATTGAGCGGCCTTCTTGCGCAATATTTTGGATTGATGTTGAGACAGGGGCATGGGTATTTATTCGGCTAGGCTTATCAGCAATTGTGGCACTTCCCGATTGATATCCGGGTTTTAGAAGGGGGCGTTCGAGAGAATCGTCTCGATCTTGCTCACACATTCAAGAGAGGCTGATACGAATATCATTCGGTTGTCGTCGGGGTTTGGGGTTTTCTCAAGCAAACCCTGATCAACCATAACATTGATGTATCTCATCGCTGTTGTCATTGGGATGCCGGAGCTATGCGCGATGGCGGATACTGTAACCTGATCGCCCTTGAGGCCGCAAAGATATATATCAAGACACATATTCCAGCATGAATCTGCAAAAAGCCCATTGCCTGTATCAAGCGCCTGGGACTTCAACCGACCCCATTGCAGATATTTTTCGGCGCGCAGGATCAAATCAACAGGGGCCAGGTCGTCACTGAAAAAAATAGTCTCTTCATTGGTTTTGCCGTTCGGAACCGATATCCGCTTCTCTAGATTCTCGAACTTTTCGTTAGCCAGTTTCATGGTCAAACGCAGCTCATCTAGCTCGTTTTTCACGCTATCCATTGTCTCTGCTATGCAATTCTAGAGCCCCCCCTGGTCTTGCTGATTCTTTTCAATATAAAAGCGTATTCATACTTCTCGGTGCGTTTCGCCAATCGTCGTTTCAACGGAATCCTTCGCACAGTGCCGGACCTTGCGATGTAATGCTACTATTTATCGAGATCGTCGACAAACAAATAACAACAAAGCAACAAAAAACGTAATATTTGGTATATCCACTTGGCAAGGCAACGAAGCTCGAGACTTAGGGAAGTGCAGATGCCGCAGTGGATGAAGGGCAATGAATTACCCGCTTTCGGGGCGTTGCCAGCTAACGCAGGCCTGCAACAATATGATCGAGAACCGCTGGATGCAGCGGCACGGTAAACTCGCAACCATAGTCATGATATTGCACCCACCTTATATGGGCTGCCAGCGTTTGTAGTCTTGGTAAAGTAATGAAGACCAGCTTCTCGAAATCGAGGCTGGTGCAGCAATTCATTTTGAAACCGGATACAGAGAGGTCTGATAAAGTGGTGCTAAATCGCTGTGTATCGGATTGCCGGACAAATATTTCAGCGTTTACCAACTTTCGATTGTTGGCCCGCATTTCATCAGCCGCAAGATTATGGCTTCGATCATTTTCGAAGTTAATCCGGGGTGTCATCGTTCCATCCTCAATCCGTTTCTACGTCTTATGAACGGCGAAACGACCGCTCGATTAAATGAAGCGTCGTGGAAATGGGTGACGGATAGCGGGGCGGTGTCCGAGACAGGGGCGGTGGAGGGGCTGAAGCTCAGCAATTGATCATAAAGAGGATCGCCGCTCGATCCGGCAGGACGGACTCTATGCGAGCAGGTCTGGTTTCAGGCGGGCTGCTATTTCAACTTTCTGGGCGAGCAGGCCTTAGGCTTACATCAGATTAACCGTATCTCACTTTGTGTAGGTAAAATAGGGTGTAATAATGCGTAATGAAGAGCGTCTCCAATTTGAAGGGGAAGTTGCTCGGCAATTTGCCTTGGAACGATATGATGTTTTAGACACCGAGGAGGAGTCGTCCTTCGATCATATTACCAAAGCGGTAAAACTGGCTCTTGATGTTCCCATCGCCGCTATTTCAATGGTCGATGGAAACCGGCAATGGTTCAAATCCAAAGTTGGTCTCGATGTATCAGAAACTCCTAGAAGTTCAGCATTCTGCGGTCATACGATCAGTCAGGCTGGAGCAATGGTTGTTGAAGATTCCTCGCAGGACTCCCGTTTCAAGGATAATCCTCTTGTGACCGGAAGCCCTTTCATCAAAAGCTATGTTGGCGTACCTCTGACCACCCCGGATGGTCATAATATCGGAGCGCTTTGCGCGATAGACACTGTTCCGAGAAAGTTCGAACCGACGAAGATAGAGCTTTTGGGACAGCTGGCAGAGCTGGTGATTCATGAACTCGAATTGCGTCAACAGGCGGCAAAGGATCGTTTGACGGGGGCGCTAACCCGCAGCGGTTTCTCTGTTGAAGTGCAGAAAGCAATTTCCCTATTCGACCGGCAAAAGGTCAAGAGCACCCTCATATTGTTTAATGTCGATCTCTATAGAATGGTCAATTCTAGCGCAGGTTCCTCTTCGGGAAACGCGCTTTTGAAGACGATCATCCAATCCTTGGTCAAACGCCTCAGGCCGTCCGATTGCGTTGGTCGGTTGGGCGGGACACAATTTGCTGTCCTTTTAACCGGTGCCACCCAAGCGAAAGCATCATTCGCAACCGAAGAGTTTTTGAAGAGAACGGAGCAAACCAATGCCGGCGTTTTCTTCAACGTGAGCTTTTCCGAAATTTCTCCAGAAATTGGGATTTCCGAAGACTGGCTCCAGCAAGCAAATGATGATCTCAAGGCGGGTCGAAGTTAAATGTCGCCAAAGCCACTTGGCTGCCGATGTTCGCTTGCGAATATTTCCTAGGCATGCCAATTTGTGTGGAGAATAAATTCACGCAAAAGGAACAGATCATGGCGACTGCGATCAAAAACCCAGAATCCGCAATGGGCGTTGGCCCCGGATTCGCGATACCTGATCCCCATGACGTAGATAATCTAAAGGGCAAAGTGTCTGATGTGGAATGGCAGTTGCGCTGCGATCTGGCAGCGACCTATCGGCTTTGCGCCATGCATGCCTGGACGGATCTGGTGTTCACGCATATTTCGGTTCGGCTTCCTGACGAAGACGGCGAAGAGCGGTTTTTGATCAATCCTTACGGTGTTCTGTTTGACGAAATGACCGCCTCGGCATTGGTAAAAATCGATCTGGACGGGAATATCAAGCAGGAGACGCCTTATTTCATCAATCCTGCCGGCTTTACCATCCATAGCGCTTTGCACAGCGCGCGCGAGGATGCGGGATGTGTCATCCATGTTCATACCCCATATGGCATCGCGGTCTCCGTTCAGAAAGCAGGGTTGCGCCGCTACACGCAATTTTCCATGCAGGTCTATGATGACCTCGCCTATCACGACTATGAGGGCATCGCGCTTGACCTGGATGAACGGGAGCGTCTGATCAACGATATTGGAAACAAGAATCTATTGATGTTGCGCAATCATGGCACGCTCACCGTGGGTCAGAATTGCGCGCTTGCCTTCCTGCGCATGTATATTCTCGAAAATGCATGCAAAACGCAGATTTTGGCGCAATCCGTTGGCAATGAAGATAGCCTTCATGAAGAGAATGAAGATATGGGGCATCGCGTCTATGAGCAAGGCGCGGCGGCCTTTCAGAAGGGGTTGGGGGACAATCTTGTCTGGCCAGGTTTGATGCGAAAATTGCAGCGCACCAATCCGGGATTTGATCACTAGAGATCAAATGGTTGGCGGGAGAGAATCTCGACTTTCTTATTCTCGAAGACCGCGGAACCCAATTCCTGTTTCTTGTCCATCAACACGCTGTCACGCTTGCTGACCATCTCGACAAGCGGATCGTGAAAATGCTGGACGGCGGCGGTTAGCCAGTCGTTGACCAGCGGGTCACCAGGAGCGCCGGTCATATCAAATTGCTTCAATTTCGAAGCGATGGCTGCGGCCGGCATCATATATTCGTAAGTTACCCAGTAATTGGTGGTAAACCAGCTAATCGGCATGCCATCTACGCCAAAGCTCAGCGCGCCGAAATGGACGACGCCTTGGGTGTTCTTGCCATTGGGCAGCTTGGCGGGAGGCTGATAATAAGGTTCGACATCATCAAACATGTCGAGCGGCAGAAACATGTGAAAATGGCCATGTTCGCCTTCTTCGCGCTCCTCAGGCTTGTGCGCATGGTAAAACCAGCGCGACTTGTTACCAGGCGCTACGCAATCCCCTTGGGGATAATGTTGATATTGAACGAAAGGGGCGTCTGCCGGTACCACTCTGGGTACTAGCGAGACGCCCTCTTTAGCTATTTGGCCTGTAAGCTCAAATAACCTTTCTAATGCATTTTCCAATGCTGAATAAGCTAAGCTTACTCGGTAACTGCGTCTGCAGCTGCACAAGCAGCATCGCCAGCTGCACAAGCAGCAGCACATGCAGCGCCTTCAGCAGCACATGCAGCGCCTTCAGCGGCACAAGCAGCGGCATCGCCAGCAGCACAAGCAGCATCGCCAGCTGCACAAGCAGCGCCTTCAGCAGCACATTCAGCTACTGCAGCAGCGTCTTCAGCCTGTTCTGCACATGCAGAAAGAGCAGGAACAGCAAGTACAAGGCCGCCGGCTACAGCGAGCATTTTGCGGAAGTTTGTTTCGGTAGTCATTTAAAATATCCCCTTTGGATGAACTAGACTTGCCCCTTTATCTTTAAAGATATCAGCATGGCAAGCCTATTTCGTAAATATTGTGTTAAATTGGTCGATTGCACACGTTTGTCCATTCGCGGGACATTCAAATCATCGGTCAGCATAAATTGCAAAAATTTGGATGGCTTTTGCACAGGAACGACCGTTTTTAGTGTTCTATGCCGCGATTCTTACCCCATTGCCTGGCCACCGTATAGCCAAGATAGCCTGTACCAAAAAGAGCATAAAGTGGTTCGGGTATGCCCGAGAGATAAGCGTTCATACCGGCAGCGATATCTTTTGCCGTTTCAGGACGAAAAGCGGCGATCAAGCCCATTGGAATTGCCCATAATAGCAGGAGATACATGACATAAAGAAAACTGGGCCGCGCTCGGCTTGTCCATGGATCACGGGATTGCGCTTCTGCCAAAATAGCTGACATTTGAACGCGAACCTCATCCAACTCCTTGCTTCCTTGCATTTTGAGAAGCTCTAGCTTGGCCCGATCGCGGGCTTCTTTATCTGGAATAATCTTATCTATGATGCTGGATACGGGGCCGATTAGGGTTGAGATTATGGACATGGAGAAAATTCCTCTCGTGGATGTTCGGATTACGAAACTTGATAAACTAAAAACCCAGCCCAGATTCTGGGGTCCGGGAGCTTAGAAGAGCGCGATGAGTCCTTCTGTTCGTTACAAACTTTACAGGGTTATAAGAAAATTCGGCTTGCATAGGAATCAGCCGATCCGATTGGCTAGCCAGCCGTAAAGAAACGCTTCGTTCGCGGGACGGGTTTGGGCCAACTTTATATATCTGGCTCCCTGAAGCGCTTCGAGTGCTTTGAGCAACACGATCTCACCCTTTGCACCGCGCCCTCTGAGAAACTTATCCAGAGCCGCTAAAGTCTGCCCGCCAATTTGTCGGTCGACAGATATGTCCTGATAGTCACGGCCATTGCGGTTCAGCGCATTAAGGGCGCGCTGGAGGAAACCGCTCGCCGTTCGAGCGCCCATGTTGATCCCGGTGTCGAAGAGCTCGGCGGCAATATCGGGTGCCCGTTTTGCAACCTGATCAAAACCGGGCCGATGCCAATATTTGCGTTTGTAAATCACCGCGGCGTCTTGTCGCGGGAAATGCCGCATGTCACCGACATAGCCATGAGACCGGGCAACCGCCTCGGTGACACCCCACCGTGTGGCGCCGCCCCGGTCCGCAGGATGGTTAGAAAAATCACCCTCCAGAGCAATGACGTTGTTGATCAGGGTTTCGATATCGGAAATATTGGGCATCGGAAAACTATCCTTTCTTGATTGAAGATTGAGAATATAACCTATTTGGTTATTTGTAGGAAAGGACGAACAATGGCCATTGCAGAGATTTGATTGGCCTTGCTTCGATCGGGCGATGAGATGTCCGATGCTTTTGACTACGCAATATTCCGTATCGCGCCGGTAAACTCACTCGTCCAAATGCGTTGTATGACTTGGAAAACAATTCGACTTGAACTGGCGCGAACCGCTGAACATCCCAACGGTTCGGAGGCTTATGCTTACGTTTTTCGCGTGCCTCTGGACGACCGTGGGAATATTGAACCTGAGACTTTGAAGGCGGCTGAGAAACGGCCGGTTGTACGGCGGTTTTGGCCAAGCGAAGCGGACCAGGCCGGTGTTGTGATCGCTTCGCCCAAAGGATGGGCCTTTTCTTACAAGGTTGGTGAGGATGACGATGAAGTCATCTTCCGGCTCAAAGATCATCCCCTTGCGGTTGGAGAATATCTGACGATCACGGAACCCGATGGCAGAGAGCTGCCGTTTCGGGTCATTAGTTGTCACGAGTGAAGGCAGGAACCGTTATCAGGAGAACGCACATGTTGAAGAGTTTGAAATGGTTCGGCTGCGTCTCGGTCTTGGCGATCACGCTGACAAGCAACCCCGCTGCCGCAGAATGTGTGGCTGGATCCGCTCCCTTGTTTGACCCGTTCGCGCCCTACAAAGAGCCTGGCTCGATCATTCACAAGGACAGCGGATTTATATTTCCGGCAACAATCGAAGGGTTCCGAAGGGAATGCGAGATGATGGCCGACTTTACCGGCGATAATTTTGAAATTGGCTATTCGCGTGATTTTGATGACCATGAAATCCAACTTAAAATCGTGATTGTTCACTTGGAACAGTTAACAGCTGAAGCCCATTATCAGATCATGAAACCCGATATGCTGTCGCACTATTCCAGTGCCGCGCCTTTGTCGGAAGGAGATTATTTCGTCTCGGGGCGCCCGGATATTGACGCCTATCAAGGTATTTTTGACGGTGACAAGGATGGCGTCCCTTGGCATTTCAGCGTGACTGCGCTGGATTACGGATATTGGGATGCGCGGTTGACGGCCTCTTATCCACAGGAAATCGATGCCGTTGCGCAGGAAGCGATTATGAAATTAATCGCGGCGTTCCAGTGGCAAGTGCCGATCGGTGGAAAGACCGAAGAAAAGGTGCCGTGATATCGCTCGCTGGAGGCCATTCTGCCAGCAAATGCCCCGATCCACCTTATACGTATTAAACCTTATGTAGGTTTTTGAATCCGACCGCTATTTTTCAGCCGAAGACATTCCCCCACGGGAATCATGATCATAGGAGACTGAGATGAAATCCGTTCTGGTTTATATTGCTGATGATTCTGGGCTTGAGGCGCGCCTTCAGGCAGGGCTTGATTTGACTCGATCGCTGGGCGGCCACCTTCATTGCCTGCGAGTGAACCCCTACAACCCGCAAATGGCTTTTGATGGGGTTACCGGCATGTCTGTGATGTATGATATCGGTAAATTGTCGCGCGAACAAGATGCGCAATTGCGCGCAAGCATTGAAAAAAAATTGGCCGGCGAAGATGTTCCGTGGGAATATCGGGAAGAAAATGCCGAAGCGTCCCGCGGGCTGTCTAAAAATTCGGCCTTGGTTGATATCATAGTGTTGAGTTCTGCAAGCGGTGACGATGACACCGGTTTGCCGCTGGGAATATTGGGTGACGTGCTGCACAATGTGACGGCTCCGGTCGTGGTTCAGCCGAACGCGGTGAAGAAGTTCGATGCATGTGGATCGGCCTTGGTCGCGTGGAACGGCAGTTTCGAGGCAGGCAATGCTCTGCGGGCTGCCGTACCGTTGCTCAAAATGGCCAGTGATGTCCAGATTCTGACGGTCGAGGAAGACAAGGGGCATGATCTGCCGCCGCTCGTTGCGTCAGAATATCTGGCCCATCACGGTATCAAGACGGAAATTAATAACCCGTCGACGGGAAAGTTGCCGGTGCAAGACGTGCTCTTGAATGAAGCAGAAAATATGCAGGCAGCCTATTTGGTGATGGGAGCTTACGGTCATAGTCGAGCGCGGGAGTTCCTATTTGGCGGGGTTACGCGGAGCCTTTTCAAAAACTCGCCTGTGCCGCTCGTTGTCTCCCACTAAGCAGAGAATTTGTTAGCTTCTTTATATCGGATTTTTTATGGTAATGCCCGTAATTTGTGTAGGATCATCATGTTCGCAAATGGCGATTGGGCAGCCGAGGGATAGATATAGAAAGTGCGCAAAACGATTGTTTCTGACAAGGATGGGACTCTCTCTCTGGAATCCATCCTCTCTGCTCTGCCTCACTGCATCATGATTGTTGATCGCAACCTTCAGGCAATAAATTGTAGCGTCGTAGGCTTGCAGATCATGGGAGTATCCAGCCTCGCGGAGTTGCCCAAAGGGGCGCCTGCGACATGTGTTGCGCAGTCCGATCGGAAACATTTTCAGAAAATGTTGCTGCGTGCATTTGATGCACCTTCGGGAAAATATGTCGAACCATTCGAGGTGGCGCTAGAATTTCCGGACGGCCGTTCGATGCTGGTTGAATGCCACTTGTCTCTCTTGGCCAATCCTGAGGATGAAATTGATGCCGTCATGATATCCTTTCAGGATGTGACGGCGCTCAGAACCACCGAAAACAAGCTGGACCAGGCCAATTCAATCTTGAGTTCGATCCTGACCACAATTCCCGACGCGATGGTGGTGATTGACGAGCAGGGACTGATCAGTTCTTTCAGCGCCACAGCGGAAAAAATGTTCGATTATGACAAAGCAGATATCATTGGCAAAAATGTAAAAATATTGATGCCAGAACCCTATCGAGCGGCGCATGATGGTTATATCGAGCGATATGTGCGGACGGGTGATAAACGGATTATCGGTATCGGACGGACGGTCGTCGGTTGCAAGAAAGACGGTACGACCTTTCCGTTGCAACTGGAAGTGGGCGAAGCAAAAATCGGCGATGACCGCTATTTTACCGGCTTCATTGTAGATTTGACTGAGAAGAAGCAAACAGAAGCGGAGCTTCAGTCGTTGCAGGCTGATCTGGCCCATGCCTCTCGCCTCAGTGCTGTCGGAACATTGGCCTCCTCATTGGCACATGAAATCAATCAACCTTTGACCGCGATTGCCAATTATCTCTCCGCAGCGCGGGATCTGATGGACGGCGATTTGGAAGAGAATAAAATATATTTTCGGGAAGCGCTGCAGGAAAGCGTCGCCGAGAGCCTGCGGGCCGGGACCATTGTGCGAAGGTTGCGGGAATTCGTGTCACGGGGAGAGATCAACCGGCAGGTTCTGTCCATCGCGCAGGTGGTGGAAGATGCAACGGTGCTGGGCATGATCGGAGCACAAGAAAAAGGCATTCAATGCTCGATCGATATCGCGCCGGATACCAATCATGTTTTTGTCGATCGTGTGCAGATCCAGCAAGTGATGGTCAACCTGATGCGCAATGCCATTGAGGCGATGTCCGATAGCCCTCAGAAAAGACTCCATATTGCTGTGACTTCTGTGGATTCCCAGACAGTGGAAATTGCGGTTTCCGATACCGGATCAGGGATTGATGCGGAATTGGAAGAGCGGATATTTGACCCTTTCGCCAGCACCAAGGGCGACGGCATGGGTTTGGGCCTGTCGATTTGCCGGACGATTGTCGAGGCCCATGGCGGCACTATCGGTGCAGAACCCAACCCCGAAGGCGGGACCATTTTTCGGATAACGTTGGAAAAGGCGGAACTGGAGCAAGATGATGACCAATGAACGGCTAGTCTATGTTGTGGATGATGATGATTCTGTTCGGCGATCCGCTGCGTTCATGCTGCGGCACGCGGGTTTCAAGGTTCATCCGGTGGATTCTGGTGTTGCCTTTCTAAAGCTCGCGAAAGGCGCGGAACGGGGCTGCGTTTTGCTTGACGTGCGCATGCCGGATATGGACGGCCTGCAAGTGCAGCAGCAGATGATCAAGGATGGGATCGATATGCCCGTGGTGATCCTGACGGGGCACGGCGATGTCGAAATCGCCGTTCAGGCGATGCGGGCCGGAGCCACTAACTTTCTGGAAAAGCCCTACGAGAAAGAAGCATTGATTGCGGCGATGGAAGAGGCGTTTTCACGGCTGGAAGATAGCGATCTAAAAGAGATAGCTGGATCGGAAGCACAAGTCAGACTGGCCTGTCTGACGGGAAGAGAAAAGGATGTGCTGGATGGTTTGATGGCCGGATATCCCAACAAAACCATTGCATTTGATCTGGGCATCTCACCCCGTACGGTAGAAATCTATCGCGCGAACATGATGGAAAAATTGCGGGTGCGCAGTCTGGCCGAAGCATTGCGCATCGGGTTCGCGGCGGAAAGCTTAGAGGACAAGCAAGCCCGGACAAAATAGTCTGAGCCGCAGCCCTAGTTTTTCAAGCCTTTTTTGCGTGACAAGCAAGCGTGGCACGGCTTGACACAATGATCCTCGCCATTCTCGTTCTCGATAGGAATAGACATCTCCCGGACCTCACCATCGGCGGAACAGAGCTCTATTGTCATCATGTTAGATTTTGCCGACAAGGGCATTGTGGCAAGGGGCAGGGCTATTGCCGCAATCGCAAATTGACTGATCCTGGATGCTCTAATATTTGCTATCATGACCGGTCATCTTCCTCGTCGATCAACACCCTTTGTGCTGCACCGTCGAGATCCTCAAACTGATCGTGGCGGATCGCCCAGAAGAAAACGACAAGGCCGCACAGTCCCATCAACAGGGCCACTGGAATCAATATTGCCAGCCCGCTCAATTGGCCGCTCCATTGAGCCGCAGGGCGTTGCCGACGACGATCAACGACGATAGCGACATGGCTATCGCGGCGATCAACGGCGTGACCATGCCGGTCAGAGCCAAAGGCACAGCGCAGATATTATAGCCAATGGCGAGCGCAAAATTCTGATGGACGATCTGCATGGTGCGGCGCGCGACCGTGATGGACAGCGCCACCGGCATAAGGGATTTGCTGGTAAATACGGTATCAGCGGCTTGCTGCCCGACATCGCTGGCCGAACCGGGTGCAATGGAAACATGGGCTGCCGCGAGGGCAGGGCCGTCGTTAAGGCCATCACCGGCCATCAGCACCTTGTGTCCGCTATCGCTTAGACGGGCAATGGCCTCTACTTTGTCTTGCGGCGAGGCAGCGGCCTGCGCAAAAATCCCCAATGCCCGTGAAACAAGGGAAACGGACCTCACGTTGTCACCAGATATGATCGAAACTGGCAATCCCATGTCTTCCAGTTTCGCGATGGTATCTCGTGTGTCCGGCCGGATGTCGTCTTTCAGATGGAGGACGATCGTGTCGCTACCAACGCTTAGTTGACAAGACAGGTGATCTTCAGACTGTGTTGGTTTTCCGAGCATCACTTTCTCGCCATTCCACAGCGCCTTCATGCCTTCGCCGGGCATTTCCTGAACGTTCTCCAGTGCGGCCGGACCGATATTCAGGGCGAGCAATCCGGAACGGATAGCCTTGCTGATTGGATGACGACTGGCTTGGGCGAGCCCGAGGGCAACTTGTTTGTGTGCGAGATCAAGATCGCCTAGATTGA
The DNA here is from genome assembly GCF_039982395.1 of Parasphingorhabdus sp. GTDB lineage: Bacteria > Pseudomonadota > Alphaproteobacteria > Sphingomonadales > Sphingomonadaceae > Parasphingorhabdus. The sequence goes on along the minus strand of NZ_JBDWYO010000003.1, from coordinate 145,478 downwards.
CAGGAACCGGATGACCAAGGGTGATGGTACCCGTCTTGTCAAAAAGTGCATAATCTACTTCTGCCAGACGTTCCAATGCGCTGCCGTCCTTCACCATTACGCCCTTTCGCAGCAGCGCCCCTGAGGCGACGACCTGCGCCGCAGGCACGGCCAGTCCCAGCGCGCAGGGGCAAGTGATGATGAGAACCGCAACTGCAATCAGCAAGGACTGATGCCAACCCGCACCGGCAAGCATCCAGAAGACAAAGGCCAGCAAGGCAAGGCTATGCACCGCCGGGGCATAATAGCGAGCAGCCCGGTCAGCGATGCGCACGTAGAATGAACGGCGCTGGGCGGCCTCGTCCATCAAGCGCGTAATATCAGCGACACTCGTATCTTCACCGGTTGCGGTGACCCGCACAGTCACGGGCGATGACAGGTTCAGAGTGCCGGCCAGAACCACATCGCCTTCGCCTCTGGGTTGCGGTTCGCTTTCACCGGTGATCAATGAGCAGTCAAAGCTGCTCATACCCTTTTCAATCACGCCGTCTGCCGCCAAATTTTCTCCGGCGGCAATCATCATCCGCATCTCGGGAAGGATATCCTTGCTGAGCACCCAGCGTGTTGTGGCATTGTCTGTCAGCACCATCGCGCCGGGGGCGGATTGTTTCAACAGGGCTCCAATGCCTTCCCGCGCACGATCCCGCATCATACCATCCAGCACGCGGCCCGCGAGCAGGAAGAACAGCAGCATCACGGCTCCGTCAAAATAGGCATGGGCGCCGCCGGTGGCGGTTTCATATATGCTCAGTCCGGTCGCCAGCAATATGCCGATCGAGATGGGCACATCCATATTGGTTCGGCCATAGCGCAGGGCCATCGCGGCAGATGCAAAAAATGGACGCCCTGCATATGCGATCACGGGGATAGCGATTAGCGCGGACAGCCAGTGGAATAAATCCCGCGTGACACCGGTTGCACCTGACCAGACGCTCACCGACAATAGCATGATATTCATCATCCCGAAGCCTGCGACAGCAAGCGCTCGGATCAGCTTGTCGGTACTGCCTTTTTCTTCGGATAGAGGATTGTCAGCGAGAATCTGGGCTTCAAAACCGAGAGTCTCGATCGCGCGCTTGAGCCGGTTGCTATCCAGTTCCGGCAGATGCGTTATCGCCACTTGTTTGGTTGAGAAATTCACCCGCGAAGACAAGATACCAGGGGCGTCGCTCAGGCCGTTCTCGATTTTCGCAATACAACCAGCGCAGCGGATTGCCGGCACGGCAAAACGTGACACAGTCGCGAGCGTTTGATCATCGTTTATGGTGCTATGCGCGGTCACCAGATGTCCCGAACAACGCGCATATTCTTGTCGTCCTGGGTGATGATGATCTTGAGTTTCCAGCGGCCTTCGGGGAGTGGCTGCACGCTCACATAGTCACCCGCTTCGGTTTGGACGAAGTCGAGCGCAAACGGATCCGTCCGCCCAACGGGATGTTCTGCAACGGCGGAGAGTGTTGCTCCTTGCAATGCCGCGCTGTCAATGTCGGTTACGACTATGCTTGCTTTGCCAGTTTTGCGCACCGCTGGCGAAACAGTCCAGCCATGCGCCTGTTGGTTCCTTGCCTGTTCCAGCCATTGGTTATATTTCTGGCTAGCCACATAGCTGTTGTCGACCACTGTGCCGCTGAACGTTGATAGCGCAAATTGCGCCATGACCAGATTGACGCTGACAACCACGGCGAAAAAGGCAACGATTATCATCGTTGCATGATAGCCGGTAAATTTCTTTATGCTGGGCGATTTCTGGTTCATCATTCTGTCTCCGGTCTTTCGAAAAATACCGCATCGATATCCTTGGCCCCGGCATCATCAATTGCGGTAACGGTCAACGCGAATTCTTCCCGGACGGGTCCGACGCCTGGCGCGGCGACAAAGACCCGCAATCTTGCAATGCTGTCGGCAGAAACCTTGGTAACGAGGGATTTTCCAGCCGCTTCCCGTGACCCGGCATCGGACCACATGATCGCGCCGTTAAGCTCGGTCATCCCGATGGCCATATCGCGGGGTCGGTTTTCCATATTGCGTAAATTGATGGTGTAGCTGTTACGAACATGACCGTCTGCGAGTTGGACATAGATCGGGTTGCGATCATGATTGGCGCTGATGTCGATGCGCGTTCTGTTCCCGACAGCAAACAGCATCGCCAGTCCAATGGCACCCCAGATTGAAGAATATAGGATCGTGCGGGGACGAAACAGGGTTTTGAGGATTGGCTCGTGCGGTTTTCCCGCTTTCTCCAGTTCGGCATCTTCCAGGGTCGCATAGTCGATGAGTCCGCGCGGTCTTCCGACCTGGGTCATGACTTGGTCGCAAGCGTCGATACAAAGCGCGCAGGTGATGCAGCCGATTTGTGGTCCTTCGCGAATATCGATGCCGGTGGGGCAGACAGCTACACATTGATTGCAGTCGATACAGTCGCCAAAGCTGCCCGGCTGGGCCTCTGCCTTTTTCACGCTGCCACGCGGCTCGCCGCGCCAGTCCTTATAGGTAACGGTCAGTGACTTTTCATCCATCATGGCGGTCTGGATGCGCGGCCAGGGGCACATGTAGATGCAGACCTGTTCGCGCATGAAGCCGCCGAAGATGAACGTCGTCAGCGTCAAAACGCCGACTGTGGCATATGCGACAAAAGCGGCCTGACCGGTCCAGAAGTCGACCACCAAAGTCGGTGCATCCGCAAAATACATGATCCATGCGCCGCCGGTCCAGAAAGCGATGAAAAGCCAGATGGACCATTTCAGCATCCGCTTGCCAATTTTCTTGGGGCCCCAAGCCGCGTCCTGCAGACGGAACTGGGCATTGCGGTCGCCGTCGATTTTGCGCTCGACATGCTGGAACAGATCGGTCCAGACGGTTTGCGGGCAGGAATAGCCGCACCACGCGCGGCCGACGGCAGAGGTGACCAGGAACAAGCCGATACCCGCCATGACGAGCATACCGGCGACATAGTAAAATTCATGCGGCCAGATTTCTATGCCGAACATGTAAAAGCGCCTGTGGGCCAGATCGACAAGCACCGCCTGATTGGGAGCATAAGGCCCGCGATCCCAGCGGATCCACGGCGTGATATAATAGATGGCGAGAGTGATCGCCATAACCGCCCATTTCAAGCGACGAAATATACCATCGCCTGCCTTGGGATAGACATTTTTGCGCGCTTCGTAGAGCTTTAGCTCGGGATCGAGTATTTCCTTAGGATTGTTCATCATCCCCGCTCTCAACCTTGGACTCGATGGCTGGCTCTGCGATCGGTGCCTTTTCACCGCCCCCCAGGGAGTGAACATAAGCAGCCAGCATCCGGATCGTCGCCGGGTCGAGCCTCTGTCCCCATCGCGGCATGACGCCGTATCGGGCGTTGGCAATTGTATCGGTCAATGAGGCGCGGTCCAGGCCATAAAGGCTGATCGCGTCGCTGAGGTCCGGTGCCCCCTGAACGGGGTCGCCTGTGCCATCGGCTCCATGACAGACGGTGCAATTTGTCTCAAACAATAGGGCTCCGCGCTGTGCAGCGGCGCTTTGCTTCTCCCGGCCCGACAACAACCGGACGTAAGAAACCAGATCCTGAATTTCGGTCGACTGTAATATTCCGTCTTTGCCAAAGGCTGGCATTTGCGAGAAGCGGGTTTGGTCGTGATCCGGATTTCGGATGCCGTGGATGAGCGTATATTCAATGCTTTCCAGATCGCCGCCCCAAAGCCAGTCATCGTCGTTGAGATTGGGATAGCCTTTTGAACCAGCGGCACCGGACCCGTGACATTGTACGCAATGGACCTTGAACGCCGACCGTCCGCCTTCAATCGCCTGTTGCCGCAATTGCGGATCATTGCGGATCGTGTTTATGTCAGATGAAACCAGCGCCTGCCTGATGGGTTCCAGCTGCTTCTGCCGTTCGGCCACCTCGAGGGCATAGTCGCCGCGGCTGCTCCAGCCAAGCAGCCCTTCGCTCGCCGAGTTGAGCATGGGGATAGCGGGGTAGAGAATGACATAACCAATGGCCCAGATGATCGTGGCGTAAAAGGTCAACACCCACCAGCGCGGCATCGGTGTGTCGAGTTCCTCGATGCCATCCCACTCGTGGCCAACAAAATCCGTTCCGGTCGGTTCATCAACACGGTTTTTCTCAGGCATCTTTTTTGTCCTCGTCAAAAATCATATGGGCGGCATGTTCATGATTGCGTCCGGCTCCGGGCCGAAAGGTCCAGCCGACCAGTGTCAGAAAAACAATCGTCATGAACAGCAAGCCCCAACTGTCGGCAAAATGGCGCAGCGCTTCATAGTTCATCGGGGCTGCTCCTGGGCTTCGCCTGCCTCGAAATTGACCAATGTGCCGATCATTTGCAGATAGGCTACCAAGGCATCCATCTCGGTGAGCTTGTCGGGATTGCCGTCGAAATCGCGGACCTGCACCTTGGGATAGCGTTTCTCGAGTTCGGTTGTACTGGCCATCGGATCAACCTGCGTGAGCAGATCCTCATCAGCTTTCTCAATCGCTTCCAGACTATAAGGGACACCGACGCGGGAGAGCGCCCGCAAGTGGCCGCTCATATCACCGGCCTTCAGTTCCTTTTTGGCAAGAAAGGCATAAGGCGGCATGATCGATTCCGGCACCACGGCGCGTGGGTCTTTGAGATGCTGAACATGCCATTCATCCGAATAGCGCCCTCCAACCCGGGCCAGATCTGGTCCGGTGCGTTTGGACCCCCATTGGAACGGGTGATCGTACATGGACTCCGCTGCCAGCGAATAGTGGCCATAACGCTCCACCTCATCGCGGAATGGCCGGATCATCTGGCTATGGCACGTATAGCATCCTTCCCGGACATATATATTGCGTCCGGCGAGTTCCAGCGGGGTATAGGGGCGCACGCCGTCCACTTTCTCAACCGTGTTATCGATCCAGAAAAGCGGTGCTATCTCGACGATGCCACCAATGGAAACCGTGACCAACGCAAGCACCGCCAACAGCGTGATATTGCGTTCAATCTTCTTATGTTTTTGCGTGAACGTGGTCATTATCCTGTCCCCCTCACTCTGCTGGAACCGCGACGAGCGGCTTGTCAGCTGTCTCATCATGGGGCGTTTCGGTCATCGATTTTTCATCCCTGACCTTGCCGGCAATCGTCATCCAGACATTGTAGATCATGACGATAGCGCCAGCGAGATAGAGCAGGCCTCCGGTTGCCCGGATTATGTACATCGGGAACATAGCCGAGACGACTTCGCTAAAGGCATAGACGAGATACCCGTCGTCCCCATATTCGCGCCACATCAATCCCTGCATGATACCGGCGACCCACATGGCGGCGGCGTAAAGAACGATGCCGATGGTCGCGAGCCAGAAATGCCAATTGACCATGCGCAGGCTGTATAGTCTTTGCCGGCCCCAGAGGCGCGGGATCATATAATAAAGCGCGGCAAAGGTGATCATGCCGTTCCAACCCAGCGCGCCGCTATGCACATGGCCGATGGTCCAGTCGGTATAATGCGACAGGCTGTTGACCGACTTGATCGACATCATTGGGCCTTCGAACGTGCTCATGCCGTAAAAGGCGAGCGCCAGCACCATCATCCGGATGATCGGATCGGTGCGGATTTTATCCCAGGCGCCGTTCAGCGTCATCAGTCCGTTGATCATGCCGCCCCAACTGGGCATCCACAAAATGATCGAGAAGACCATGCCGAGTGTCTGCGCCCAGTCGGGCAGGGCGGTATAGTGAAGGTGATGCGGGCCGGCCCAGATATAAAGAAAAATGAGCGACCAGAAATGGATGATCGATAGGCGATAGCTATAGACCGGTCGCTCTGCCTGTTTCGGCACGAAATAATACATCATGCCCAGGAAACCGGCGGTCAGGAAAAATCCGACCGCATTATGGCCATACCACCATTGTGTCAGCGCATCCTGCACACCGGCGAAGGCACTATAGCTTTTCGCGCCCAATAGACTGACCGGCATGGCCAGACCATTGACCAGATGCAGCATTGCTACAGTCAGGATGAAGCTGAGGAAAAACCAGTTGGCTACGTAAATATGGGGCTCTGACCGTTTGACGATGGTGCCGATGAACACCACGGCATAGCTAATCCAGACGATCGTCAGCCAAATATCGACATACCATTCGGGTTCGGCATATTCCTTGGATTGGGTGATGCCCATAAGATAACCGGTGGCGGCCAGCACGATGAACAACTGGTAGCCCCAGAAAACAAAGCGGGCGAGGTGGGGGAAGGCCAACCTCGCCCTGCAAGTGCGCTGGACGATATAGAAACTCGTCGCAATTAGCGCATTGCCTCCGAAAGCAAAAATTACGGCAGACGTGTGTAACGGGCGGAGGCGACCGAACGTCGTATATTCAAGGCCCAAATTAAGAAACGGAAACGCCAGTTGCAGGGCAATGAACAGTCCGACCGCAAAACCGGCCATGCCCCAGAATAATGTTGCGATGACACCCCAGCGGATGGGATCATCATCATATTGCCCCGGATCGGCCGGAGCGTTTAAAATCCCGCGACCGATTGCGGTATAATCTGCGTTGCTGATCGTCACCCAAAGAGCGATCAGGCAGGCCATCATGACAAGCATCATGTGCACAGCGAAACCGCCATCTGCGGCTAAGACCATTGCAACAAATGCCAGAAACGCGAGCGCAAACCACCCGCCGGCTTTCACCAGTAAACTGTCCATAACGTCCTTCCCCGTTGTGTAGGAAGAGCGCTAGCAGGCCGCAGGATGCGGCTATATCAGGAGAGTTACGTAGTTGGACATATCATGTGCGGGCAGTGCCTATGCGATCGCGATTCTGGCCCATACGGGAAGGTGGTCGGACGCCTTGCGTGCGGCCGGACTGTCATGAACGCCGGCTTCGGGCGATAGGATCCCGTTCGAGTGCATGATCCGGTCAAGGGTGGCGATCGGGCTGCGGGTGTGGAAGCTCCGTCCGCAATGGAGCATATGAAATGCGCGGGAAAAATCTTTCAAACAGCCGCCAGCCGCGCTCCATTCATTAAGATCGCCCATGAGGATGACCGGCGCCTGCTGCTCCAGTTCCAGCGCAGCCTTGATGATCGCGGCGGCTTGCCGCCTCCGCCAGAGTCCGGACAGGTCCAGATGCATGCCAACGACCGCGAGTTGCTGCCCGGCCAGTTCGACATGTGCCATGATTGCACCGCGTGGTTCGAGACAGGGGATATGCATGATGTCATGAGCCAGAACCTGTGCGGATTTGCGGACCAATATCGCATTGCCATGCCAGCCCATCGAATCCGTCTGAACGTCGAGCGGGATGGCGCGATAGTCGCTGTGCATTTCCAGCTGAGTTTGTGGAATGGCAGCGGCTCTTCTACCGAACCGGCGATCGGCTTCCTGCAACGCGACAATGTCTGCATCAATCTCGTTCAGGACATCGATGACCCGCCCGGGATTGCGGCGCCGATCGGTGCCGATCGCTTTGCGGATATTGTAGCTCGCAACCTTTAGCATGAAGCAATTGCTAGCAAGTCAGAAGGGATTTAGCGTGAAATCTTGCTGTTGCAGCAAGGCGTGACTGGTCATCGCAGAGAGCGACATTTTGACGCCTGGCAACAGGTCGGCATTGCTGATGCCATGAGCGGCAGCGCTCTGTCCGCACAGATAAAATTCGACACCATGTTTCTGCAATTGTGCAATTGCCGCCGCGCTGGCATTTTCTGCCCCGTCTTTCTTCGTCGCGAAAAATTCCGATTTGGTCAGATCGAAAGATGCGCCGCCGTGAACGACGATCGCGAGCTGGATATTTTTTTCGGGAACACCTGCGGCTACGTGCATGTTGATGAAGCGGGCGGCACTTTCGATCGAGCGGTTGAGCTTGCCGGGATCAGCGCCCTTGGCCAGGTCGAAAGCGATTTTGAACACCGTATCTTTGGCCAAAGGCACGTCTGTTTCGACCGGAGCGGTCGGTCCAAAATCTTCAAAAACCGGTCCGGTTTTGAATTTTTCCATCTGGGCGGACGCCGGTTGGGCTATGGCCAGAAGAGGAAGAAGGGCAAAGAGAATGGGGCTTTTCATATAGGTTCCTGTCTGTGTTGATGCTTCCGGCAATTGTGGGGCCGTTCAATAGCCAATGGCCTGACCATCTTTGCGCATCTCCGTAGCGCCCGTGTAAACGCCGGTTTCCGCATCCCGGACAATGGCTTGATAGCCGCCAAACATGACGCCATCGCTGACGACTTTGACATCATGGCCCATGGCTTTCAGCCGTTCGATCGTCTCTTGGGATATGCCGGGTTCCACATGCAGAACCCCGAGAAGATTGGCGTCTGTGCCTGAAAGGTCCTGGGTCGGTTGACGGCCACCATCATGGTTTAGTCGCGCGGCATCGCCGGCTTCTTGCAGGTTCATGCCATAGTCCACCATGTTGATCATCACCTGCACATGGCCCTGCGGCTGCATGCCGCCGCCCATCAGACCGAAAGACATATAGGGCTTGCCGTCCTTCTTCATGAAGGCCGGTATGATTGTCTGAAACGGGCGCTTCCCGGGCGCATAGACATTGGGGTGATCGGGATCGAGCGAATAAAGTTCACCGCGATCCTGAAACATGAAGCCGAGCCCGTCGGCAACCAGACCGCTACCCATGCCCCGGTAATTGGATTGGATCAGTGAAACCATCATGCCGTCTTTGTCAGCGACCGTGAGATAGGTCGTATCGCCTTCGCCCTCCAGCTTCGGCTCGCCCGGTCCAAATTCCGGACTGGCTTCTGCCGGATTGATCAAAGCGAAACGTTCTTTCCCATAGGCGTCAGACAGCAGCCACTCGAGCGGGGCAGGGGAGATGTCGGGATCGGCATAAAAGCGGGCAACATCTTCGAAAGCCAGTCGTTTGGCTTCGGTGATATAGTGTAGCACTTCCGCGCTGCCTCGCGGCCATTGGGCAAGGTCGACATTTTTGAGAATATTCGCCATTTGCAGCGCCGCGAAACCCTGAGAATTGGGCGGCAGTTCGCATAGTTCATAACCTTTGCGATAGTCTACGCAGCCTGGCTCGATCCATTTGCTGCTGTGCGCGGCAAAATCCGCATGGCGTAAATTGCCGCCAATCCGCCTGAAATAATCATCCATGACGTGCGCAATTTCACCCTTATAAAATGCATCGCGTCCTCCTTTGGCAATCTTGTCCAAAGTCTGCCCAAGATCCGGATTCTTGAAAATCTGGCCCGCTGCGGTGGGGCCATTTTTGAAATAGGTTTCGCGCGCATTGTCAAAATCGCCGATCATTTCGAGATTTTCTTCAAACCGCTTGAGATTTCTTGTCAGATAATAGCCAATTACCGGCGAGACCGGATGGCCCTCCTTGGCATAGGTGATGGTCGGTGCGAGGATATCGGCCATGCTGAGCTGACCAAATTTTCCATGCATTTCAAACCATGCGTCAACCGTGCCGGGAACCGTCACGGGCATCGGACCAAAAGGCGGAATAGATTTGCTTTCGCCGAGCTGTTCCACAAACTGCGCATAGCTCGTCCCCATCGGACTTTTTCCCGATCCGTTCAGGCCATAGAGCTTTTGCGTTTTCGGATCCCAGATGATCGCAAAGAGATCGCCGCCAATCCCGTTACCCGTGGGTTCCATAAGACCCAATGCCGCGTTGGCGGCAATGGCCGCGTCCACCGCTGAACCGCCTTTTTTGAGGATATCGATCGCAACCTGACTGGCCAGCGGATGGGCAGTCGCCGCCATGCCATGCTGCGCATGAACCGGACTCCGCGACCAGGATTCTCCAACCGGCCGTCCGCCTGCGCCGATCGCCAGCGTGGGAGCCTCTGCTGCGGGTTTGGTGTCCTCCGCAGCGGCAGGGCTGGCAGACACGACAGCCAAAGCAAGGGTGGAAAGGAATAGTTTGCGCATGATATCATCCGTCCTGCTGAAAGCAGCCCCACGTCATTTGCGAAGCCACTGAAAGCCGCACTCTAGACAGTCTGCTTACTGCATCAAGTAGGAACGGCCGCTAATGTCCGCTTTGGGCGCAAAAGCGGACATTAGATATTGCACAGCTGATCTTGTGATACGACATTATAGCGGTCAATTACCTATTGGCTGCGGCCCACTTCAATGCGAACTTCGTTCGAACGATTGTATGCTCCATGCATCGCGCCACCGGCAATCTTAAGACAGAGAGTCATGCGTTGCTTGCCGAGATCGTAAGATGGCATCGGTGCGTTGAAATCGGCTTCTGAGCGATATCGGCCATTTTCAGGCAAGTAGATGTCATATTGAACGTTGCTAGATGAGGGGCGGTATTCTCGAATACCATCACCATAGTATGTAACAGCCATTTCTCCCGTGTAGGGACCTAAGCTGAGAACGCTGTAGTCGCGGTCGTCACAGCGCGCGACAGTGGCGTATGAGTTCAATTCGTGCCGTTGTACCTCTCGTATCCAGTTGGAGGTACCCGTCAGCGAAACCTTCCAAACAGCTTCGCCTCTTTGCAACAATGATTGCCGCAAGTCATCTATTAGGGGCAGCTTTGATGCCGGAACTCTAGTTACCTCTATGGCTCGCAAGTCATTTATCGGTTCCGGGACACAACGATAAACAAACAGCAACAGAGCCAATAGCAAACTTGCTGGGAGGATTGCGCGTTTTAGCCTCGTAAAGTCCATTTACCAGCGGTACGTGTCGACAAATCTCATGTCCAGTTCCCATGTTGCTAATGTCCGCTTTCGGGATGTAGCAGACATAACGCTAGTATGACTTTGTGATATTGCAGAATTGTCAATTGAGCGCCAAGGATATCCGAATGAACAAGACCATGCTGTATGCATTATTGATCGTAATAAACTGCGTTCTCATATCACTGTCAAATGGTCAGACTAGTGGGTTTTTTCTCTTACCCATTTTCTTGATTTCAGTATCGATATTTGTGTTCTGCTGCTATCTAAACACCAAGGAAACGAGCTCTTTTGATGGGATAATATTGGCAATGATCGCGTTGTCTTACGTATTCGTAGATCGTCAGTTCTAGTGTCCGCTTTCGGGATGAAGCAGACATTGACATAAATGTGTTGCTCACACACTCACCTTTCTTTGAAACTCTGGCAAGGATTGCGCGATGAATATCAAAGGTTATGAAACGAAATGCCATTGCGGCACTGTTAAAGTGGCTATCTCTAACCAACCAGAATTCATGCAAGATTGTAATTGTAGTCTGTGCAGCAAGAGTGGCGGCGTCTGGGGATATTTTAAACCGTCAGAGGTTGAAATCGAAGGCGATACTGGAAGTTACACGCGCAGCGACTATCCGCAACCAGCGGTTGAAATACACTTTTGCAAAAATTGTGGCTCAACAACCCACTGGATACTGACCACAGAACATGTAGCGAGCGTTGGAAGCAATGATCAGATGGGCGTTAACATGAAATTGTTCGATAGCAACGATTTGGCAGGCATTGAGTTGAGGTTTCCAGACGGTAAGAACTGGGCTGGTGAAGCTGAATTTGGATTCAGACGCCAAGCAGTGATCTTGGGAGAAGACTATACTCTCTAGTGTCCGCTTTCGGGATAAAGCGGCCACCAAGCTGATGTCCGCTTTGGGCGCAAAAGCGGACGTTAGCGATAATCTGTGTTATTGATCGTGACATGTTAAAGAAACGCGCTGAAAAATATCAAACTTTTGTGGATTTTGTCGACTGTTATTGGCACCAAAGTGCCGACTATGTGTATGGAACCATCGACAAAGCAGCCAAAGAATTCGCCATGGATAATGAAATCGAACTATCTCGCAGATTGATAGCCGACTTCTGCGATATAATTGCCGAGCGAGGATTCCCGTTAAAGAACACAACACCAAGATTGAGTACGCCAAAACCGAAATATGCCAAGTATCTGAACGGTCCGGCGTGGATAACGATCACCAAGCCAGAAGCTGAAATTGTTGTTGCGGCGTTGGAAAAGCATTGTGATCAGCACAAACAACAAGGCTGCTAGTGTCCGCTTTCGGGATGAAGCAGCCACAACGCTAATGTCCGCTTTGAGCGCAAAAGCGGACGCAACAAATGTTGCACGAATAAGCAGCGCTGATAAAAGGCGATATGGAAGCTTATCAAGAACTTGTTCAGATACTTGAAGACACGAAAGAATGGGCTTTAGATAACAGTTTAAATTTCGATGACATGTATAGTGACTGGTCATCCCAAGGCGAGTTGCTCGCGCAACTGAATGCGCATATTGTAGATGCGAGGAGAGAAACAGCCGACTTCGACAAGCTGTCGATGTTGTATGCTCCGACGGCTGGTTTATGTGAAATTGTAGCGGCGAATAGTTCTGTAAATAGTTACATGAACTTGGCCGCCAGATTCGACGACTGGCATGCTTCCGTGAATCGAAGCTAGTGTCCGCTTTGGGCGCAAAAGCGGACATTGGTAATACGTACCATTGTTAGCAAGGTGCAGCCTTGCTACGTGTGCCGAATGAATAAAAGCCGCTATGATGGAATGACTTTGAACGAGCGCCTCTTCGTCGCTGGTTTATTAGAAAAATTTGATGATGCTTTATCTGCCGGTGATCAGGACGCATTGGTTGACCTGCTCGTAACGGTGAATGCTGATTCTAGCTTGGCTACTACTTTGCTTGGCGAGAGTTATGCTTGTTGGTATTGTAATGAAAGTATCAGCAAAACTAAGGGATCAGCTTTGAAGATCGGCTTAAAGGGCCTCTGGAGCGAAAACCCTGACCCTGAGCCTACACAATTGATTTACGCTCATTTCGAATGCGCAAATAGCCTCCTGAAAGGGGCGACTATGGAAGTAGAGCATGAAGATCTATTCCCTGAGCCAGATGATATTTGATCGAGCCGAGCATAATAAATCAACGTTTCATTCACAATTCTAACGTCCGCTTTCGGGATATAGCAGACATAGCTCTAATGTCCGCTTTGGGCGCAAAAGCGGACATTAGAGATATAGAAATTCTCGGTTGATTAATGCCCCGCTTGCTGTCGTTGCCTTAGGTCGTTTCATATCTTAACAGCCAACATTATAGTTTGGGCGATCAAAGAAGATGGAGTGTAGAATGGATTGGCAGAAATCACTGCTAAGTTGGGAAGATGCCACCAATCAAATAGCACTTTTACCGGACTTTCTTAGTCCAATTGCAGCGGTGGCAAGCAATATCGCGAAAGCAGGAGTATGGTTGGAAGAGGATAGTGGAGCGCTTTTGGCCGGCTATCGACCGGACATTGGGACTCACGCCTACAATATTACAATCTTTCCCCCACTGAAGCGCGCGCTGTTAGGCACATATCAGCAGGTTAACGACTTTCCTCTGCCCGGACCAATCGTCAAATTGCTAACTCACCTAAACGGCTGCAATATATTGGATCTATCGATTTATGGTACGCCAACTTCAATGGCGCAAAACCCTCCGCTCCTTGATCGTTCCCGTCGAGCACCCTTAGATATATCTAGTGGACGCCACTGGCGGTTTGAATATACAAATCCACATGAGAATGAGGTGCTATTTGCTTCGCGAAATGTCGGAGATAGTGGCCAGATTGGTTACTTTATGAACCCTATAGGGTCGGTAATCGGGCGGGGGAACGACACGATAGAGGTTGAGGAACAAAGCGGGCCTTGGGATAACATAACCGATTGGCTGGAATCAGAGCTTGAGTAAGTTTGGTAGATTATTCTTAACGCTCCAAGCCGAATAGTCGGCTAATCTCTCGACGGCGGTCAGCCAAAAAGGTCAAAGCTAATGTCCGCTTTCGGGATGAAGCGGACAGAGCAATGCGAGGACATATTGCATTATGAAGAACATTCAGATCATGGACGGCGCACGAAACGCAACATTCAGTATCTTTCAAGCAACCGATGAAGAATTCCTCGCTATCTTTCCGGACGATCACGATATGGAGATAATTGAGGATGTGGTTGAGCGACTTGGAGAGGCTAACGCAACTCAAGTTCTTTCTCCTCTTTGGAATCGCCCTATTCTAAAAAGCAAAGCACTAGGAATTCACGGCACACTTTTTTACGACTATGCTGAACGGCGTGATGTGATCCCTGAGACTAGGAAAGAAGTTGATTGGGATACACTCTCGATAAATGGTGCCCAACGACAATTGTTCGTCTCTAACCGCTAGCGTCCGCTTTCGGGATATAGCCGCCACACGCTAGTGTCCGGTTTGGGAAAAAAGCGGGAATTAAAACTATATGGAAAATACCGCCTACCGACGTTAATGTGCGAGGATGTATCAAACAGCAATCGCGGGACTTTTCTCTATCATGTTTTTGCTCGGCGCATGCGCCGTGCAGATTGCGCAGCCACTCAAAACCCAACCGCGCGAAAAATCCGATCAACTGGTAAGTCTGGCCCATGGGATCGACGAGTCAGCTGGAGGCGTACAAAGCTATATCATCACAACCGCTGCGGCGATCTATTATCTGGAAAAGGCAGGCGGTGGATTGTCGAGTATGCTCGATCCAAACGGTGTGGACTGGATCGGCTTCCACCGCAAGCCAGGGTCCGGCCACAACGGCGAATATCGCGGCTTTCCCAATGCCGTTCACCGGCAGGATGGTAACTTTTTTCATGCCATGAACGCGGGGACCGATGCCTCTACCTCGTTCGTGAACATCGAAACCGGGAATCACGTTCGCATCACCTTCACATCAGGTAACGGCAAATGGCAGGGCCGATACGATTTCTATCCTGACCGCCTCGACTTCACGATGAGCAAGGTGAGCCCGGGCCATAAATACTGGATACAATATGAAGGCGTCCCCGGCGGTTCGATGGACGACGCCGATTTCTGGTACCGCTCCGGCGACAACAAGCGTCATGGTATCAGGGAAGATATCGAAGGTGACCTGCCAGCACCAGAATGGATGGCCTTTGGCGATCCGCAATCGGCGCGCATGCTCTATATGCTGAACCATGGAGATGACGCACAGCCCGACGACTATGCCAATCGCGAACCGATGACCGTGTTCGCCTTTGGACGGAGCGGGAAGGAAAAGTTCTTAACCGAGCCGCAGAAGTTCTCCATCGGGTTTGTAGAATCGATGGATTATGCGGTGGTTGACCGGGAGATCAGGCGGGTTCTGGAATAGGTTCTTTGCGATCGCGCGCCCCGCGCCTCAGCAACCAGCCGATAGTCAATATCACAATCGCACATATCCCGAACATCAGCCGACCCCATCCGGGATTGGGAATTAGCATCATCAAAAACAATCCGGCTCCCATATACATCACCATCGAACCCAACTTTTGCCGTTGCTGCCGGTCATAACCATCCTGTTCTGAATCGGCGACAACCGGTGTTTCCAGATCGGCGAAAAACGCTTCTGTTTTCTGCCGGTAATTGTCGCTTTTTTCTTGATAGAAGAGGATCGTGGAGCAGAAGAAACCGGCCGTCACAAAAACCTGAGCAGCGAGGGTTAGCAATAAATTCATGTCTGTTGTTTCGCGGCCCGTCAGTTCGCCCAATTCCAACCAGTTCGCGACATAGTCTGCCGCCGACGCGTTGAACATAAACCATGACACAAATAGACCAACCAATACCGTGACCCAAGGCGCCCAGCGCGGTATTCGTTTTATAATCAGTCCAAGGATTAGCGGGATCAAAATCGGTACTTGTATCATCGCGGAGATCGACATCATCAGATCGAACAGGCTGAATTCCTTTAGCGATTTGAAGAACAACGCCATCGCAATGACGATCAAACCGCTAAAGAAACTGAAGATCATGCTGACGCGCAGCAGGTGGGCGTCGCTGACCTCTTTTCCGCGCTTTGTAAGGAACGGCTGATAGAGGCTTCGCACAACAATGCCGGCGTTTTTGTTGAGCGCCGAGTCCATTGAAGACATGGATGCGGCGAACAGACCGGCGAGCAACAGGCCGACTGTGCCCAGCGGCATCGCATTGCGGGCGAATACCAGATAGACCGCATCGGCGGCCTTGTTGCCGAGACTGGAATAGGCCGCCGCCGCATCAGGATACAGGATCGCCGAAGCCCAGGGCGGGATAAACCAGATGATGCTGCCGATCCCCATCAGGACCATCGCGAACAGCGACGCTTTTCGGGCATTGACCGAATCCCGCGCATTCAGAAAGCGGAAGCTATCGTGCATGTTCATGATGGTGATCATCTGCTTCGCCAGAAAGAAGACAAATGTTCCGACAAGCAGCAGCGGGTAATTCATATCCGGCCCCATGACGAAATCGGTCGGAAAATTGGTAACAAGTTCCACCGGCCCACCGACTTTCACCAGCGCGACAATCGCGCAGGCAACTGACACAATCGCCACCACCAATGTCTGAACGAAATCCGACGCGACCACACCCCAGGCGCCCGACAGCACGGAAACAAATAACACGGCCAGCCCTGCAGCAACAATAGTGACGACAATATCGGCTTCGAAAACCGCGCTGGAGAAAACACCCAAGGCGTTGAGCCAGATACCAGCGTTGATATAGCTGAAAATGATCAGCGCAACTGAGAAGAATAGTTCATTTTGACCACCAAATCGTCTGCGGATCGCTTGCGTGGGCGTATCCACACGCATCTGCCTGAACCTGTGCGCAAAATAGGCCCAACCGCAAAAATAGGCGAAGGTGTTAGCGAAGAAAACGAGACTTACCGCAAAGCCATCGGTGAACGCTTTCCCGGCCGCTCCGGTGAAGGTCCATGCCGAAAATTGCATCATGAAGGCAGTCGATCCGACCATCCACCACAACATCCGCCCACCGCCGCGGAAATAATCGCTGGTCGATTTCGCGGCCATTTTCTTGAAGGCAAACCCTATACCGACAACCAGCGCGAAATAACCGGCGATGACGATATATTCATAGAACATCGCGCGCGCTAATCCTGAAACCGCGTGACGTCGATCCAGCTATCATCCTCGCGGATCACATCGATCAGCCGCTGATACAGGCTGCCTTCGCGGAACGTCTGATAGGGGGCCACGTTCTCGCCCTGAATGTCATTCACAAATTCGCGGATCAGGTATCGCCAGTTGCGCTCGGTATCTCCGTCTACATCGGGAACATCGGCGGCAATATCATCGGGCAGATGAAGCTCTCGCCACTCCTTGTCCTTACCATAGTGATACAACGGCCCGCTGCCATAATGGCCCTTGAGATAGATCGCGCCTTTGCTGCCATAGAATACAACATGGTCATCATGGATACGGGGATGCAGCCCGCCGTGACGAAATAGAACGGAGACAGGCTTGCTAGCCAATTCACTCTCGAGCTTCGCCAGCACTGTGTAGCTCCACTCGACATTAGACTCACCCCATTCCAGATCGGGGTCGTCAAGGTTGTCGGGGATATGGTCGCGGCGGGTTTTGAAATTATGCACGCCTTTGACAATCGGGGCCTTACCGAGATCATCGCGGACCTCGGCTTTCAGCGCGAGAATTTTCTCGCCAACGACCGATGTCACAATCGACAATTTGTGCGTGAAATTATTGTTGAGCCGCCCTCCGCCTTCTTCTGCGCGATGCGACCAGCCGAACGGAATGTCTTTCTCCAGATTGAAATGCGAGATGCACTCGACTTCTTGCGGCTCGCCAATTGCACCCTCGGCAACAAGACGCTTTGCAAACAACACGTGCGGCATATAGCGAAAGCTTGCGGCATAGGCGGTTTTCACGCCTTTCTCGCTTGCTAGCCGGTACAGTTCCTCTGCCGTATCGCCATCAACCGTCATCGGCTTGTCGCAAAACACATGGCAACCTTGCGCAATCGCCTTCTTGATTGCTTCGAAATGCGCACCACCCGGGGTACCGATAGAAACGATATCGGGCTGGCAATCTCCAAGCGCCTGGTCCCAATCTGTCCCCGCGTACGGTATGGCCATTTCTGCAGCCAAATCCTGCACAACGCTTTCCGTACGACCGACAATTCCGACCACTTCTGCCCCGGCATAGCGAAATGCTTCGGCATGTCCCTGACCCGCAAAGCCCGAACCGTGGATCAGCACGCGTAATTTCTCGCTCATTCTATTGCATCCCCCTCCGTTTGCCGCGTTTCAACTACCAGTGCCACATCGTTCCATCTTCCAGTCGGCTGACCGGCAGATAGGATCGCTTATATGGATATTCAGCAGCAGCTTCTTCATCAAAATCGACGCCGAGCCCCGGTGCATCACTGACAAAGGCCGTGCCGTCGTTCACCTCATGCGCATGTTTGAAGATTTTCGCAGTCTGCTCGTTCACAGCGCCCGAATATTCCTGAATGCCGAAATTGGGTGCCCATGAATCGAGATGCATATGCGCTGCGAAACAGATCGGCGATAGATCGGGCGCGCCATGCGGAGCGGATTTCACATCATGGATGGCGGCAAAATCGATGATCCGGCGCAGTCCGGTAATTCCGCCGGCGTGGGTGGCAGCAGCGCGGATATAATCGATCCATTGGTTTTGGATCAGCTCCTTGCAATCCCAGATGCTGTTAAACGTCTCACCAATCGCGAGTGGTGTAACTGTATGGTTGCGAACTAGTTTGAAGCTATCCTGGTTCTCGGCGATGCAGGCATCTTCGAGGAACATAAGATCATAGGGCTCGAGCAGCTTGCTCAGTCGCGCCGCCTCAATGGGAGTCAGTCGGCTATGCACATCGTGGAGCAGATGAACGTCAGGGCCAAACTTCTCCCGCGCCTTTTTGAACAGCTCCACAACCAGCTTGTAATATTTCTTCGTCGACCACTCTTCTTCGGGCGGCAACGGTCGGTTGCCTTGTAGTTCGAAATAGTCTTTCTGTTCGCCCAGCACACCATAAGTAACCGGCAATCCGGGAATTGCCGATTGCAAGCGGATCGCTTTGAAACCCTGATCCATCAGGGCAGCCGCATTCTCCAACGTCTCGTCAATAGTTTCACCGTTAGCATGCGCATAAAGCGTCACTGACTTTCGGCTTCGTCCACCGAGTAGTTGATAAACCGGAAGTCCCGCAATCTTGCCCTTGATGTCCCAGAGCGCCATATCAATTGCAGCGATTGCTGCCATACCAATCGGGCCCCGCCGCCAATAGACCCCACGATAGAGATATTGCCAGATATCCTCGATATCTTGCGGATCGCGGTCAATGAGGCATGGCACGACATGCTCATTCAAGCAGGCTATAACGGCTTGTTCGCGTCCATTGATCGTCGCATCACCTAGCCCGTATACGCCCGCGTCCGTCACGATCTTGACAGTGACAAAGTTCCTGCCCGGGCACGTAACAAGCACTTTGATTTCACTAATCTTCAATTTGATGACTCGCTCTAATTGGACTGGTAATTTGGCTTACAAAATAACCTAACCAATTCAGACTAGCCTGTATAGATATTACTCTCAGCGCGTAATCTTGTGTCTGCTTTCGGGATATAGCGGACGCAAGTCGTTTTAATGTGTTTACAAATTTGCTTTTTTACCGAGGCCGTAAGATACAGCGTGCATGGACTGTGCAAAAGCTCAAAAATGAAACGCAACCGTAAAGACAAATGGGTTTCCGAAATTGATAAAGGCATGCGCCAAGGTTTCATTTTCTTTAACATTATCGGAATATTTTTTATCGCGATCTCGATCCGTGATAATGATTGGGACAAGTTTCTTTTGGCGCTTGCTATTCTTGCAATGGGAGGATTGGTTTATGTGTTTTGCTGGTTCATTTCCAGAATCGTGGACTGCATCGATTCCTACATCGACTCCTAGCCTATTCCAGTGTCCGCTTTCGGGATGTAGCGGACATTAGCAGTTCATGACATTTGGTATCAGGGGGCTGGCTCAACGGGAAGCCAGCCCCCTTGTTTGAGCTATCCGATCAGTCTGGAGGCAACCATGAAATGATCGGACGGGCTCAAGTCGGATTTGCGAAAATGGCCCGCAAGTCGGAGTCTGAAATTGCCATGATCCTGCTCTCCTGAAAGTCGATGATCGGTTGATCAGGCTATAGCAGTTGGGCGGCGATATCCAATGAGGACTGGCAGAGCCAAAAGCACTCCCGCAAAATCGGTGGGCCTGACTGCCATAATCATCAGTATTTTCACAATCAGCCACAGGTTAGTCAGAGCTTCAAATTTTGGGAGCGGAACAAATGGCGGTAGTTGCAATAACGGGTGCGGGACGTGGTATTGGTTTGGAGTTGACGCGGCAACACGCCGAGCAGGGCGACAAGGTCTATGCTTTTCTGCGCAATCCGGATGGTGCCGAAGCGCTCCATGCGATGGTTGCCCAATATCAGGATCTCATCATCCCCGTCAAAATGGATGTCGGGGTCGATGCATCGGTCAAGGAAGCGGCTGCGCAGGTCACAGACAAAGTAGACGTTTTATACAATGTGGCCGGCAATGTCGGCCCCTTCACGCCGGAACTGGAAAAATCCGATTGGACGGCCTGGAATGATGTTCTGAACATTCTTCTGATGGCGCCGCTGCGGGTCTTGCAGGCTTTGTTGCCGCAAATGGAACCGGGAGCAAAGGTGATGAATCTCTCCAGTCAACTTGCTGCATCCTGGTGGCCTTATGGGGGCTTCTACGCATATGGTGCCGCCAAAGCCGGTCTCAATCGTATGATGCGCTCGGTGGCCATTGACCTGAAAGATCGCGGCGTTGTCGTCGGCCTGATTCATCCGGGATATGTGCAAACTGATATGGGCGGCCCCGGTGCAGAAATCACGCCGGAAGAGAGTGCCAAGGGCGTGCGCGCCGTTGCGGATGCATGGACGCTCGAAGAAACCGGCGAATTCAAGCGCTGGAACGGGGAGGCTCATCCGCTTTAGGGCTTGCAACGCAATCAATCCCTTTGAAGGGGAAACGCTTCTCGATACATGAGGCCCAATGGCAGGTGCGCAGACAATCGCTTTGAACGTTCATCAATAGCTGGCGGTCTTTGCTGCGGCTTTGGAGCAGCGGAACATAGCGGGTGCCGGCGCGCTGTTCGCAGAAAAGGCCGCCTAGCGTGATTTGTTGACTTTGTAAGCCGATCTCTTGGTATTGGGGGCGTTCGCAATCATCACAGGCAACAGCCTAGTGCCTAGTGCGCGCTTTTGTGGCGGCAACATCCCGAAAGCGGACACTAGCTTGACCAGTTCGATCTATGAAGGACTAGCCGCTTTTAACCGATAGAAAATTCCGCTTTCGTCTTGACCCGTAAGTTCAAGCACGCCGCTGACCACATGTGTCTTTCTTTCATCAGTAGGAAAGGGAATATCGGCCAAAACTTCGATAAACTGATTGGGCATTGCGTGAAAATGGAAGGGACATCCTGGCGGATAAGCGAGCAACACAAACCTTTTTTGCCGCACTCCCTTGTCCAATGGCATCATCCAGCCGGCCACTTTGATGCGCTTCCCAGCCAGTGACCTGACGGCAGGTGTAAACAGCGGTTTTGAATAAATATACCCGTCCTTGCCCTTTCGCGTTTTCTCTCTTGTCGCCTGCAGGATGGTCCACGATATTCCGCCTTTCGGGGTCCTCGCCGGTTTCCAGACATCTTTCACGGGAGCCTTCCCGCCATCTTGCATGGCCGCTGGCACCGGCTGAGCGGTCAGGACAAGCGCTGATGCGAGGGCAATAACCTGAAAAATTCTCATGGATAACCTCATGATGTTCGAGCGAGGGTAGTCGCCAGATTGATGCGAAAAATACGGGCCGCGGGAATGAGCGCTGCGACAATACCAATTAGCAGAACAGCCGTTATGATACCGATTTCAGCGGGAAGGAATTGTGTTGCACTTAACCCAAGATCGCCAAGCGTCTGGAAACTGCGACTGGCAACAAACAGCGTCATGTGTGCGGCTGCGATCCCAAAGACCGCTCCGGCTGCCGCTGTTATCAGGCCTTCCAGTAAAATCGTACCAAAGACCTGAGCCTTGCTCGCTCCCATTACCCGCAACAATGCAAGATCAGCCTCACGCGCACGGGCCATGTTCAACAGCGCAATGAAAATCGCGAGACCGCCGGTGGCCGCAAGTATCCAAGCGAATATTCGCGCGCCGTCTATTCCCGCACCAAACAGGGCGAGCAAACGAGCCGTTTCCACCGCTGGAGTGGCAGCCTGCATTTCGGTCTGGCGATTGATCATAGCAGGAATACGGATCGCTCCCGCGGCGTTACGATAGCTTACCAATATGGCGGTTAGTTCCGGTTGCAAACCCTCATGAGCCGCCAGACCCGGGTCATCCGTTTCATGGTCGCCCGGATGATCATGACCGTCCTCGGTTTCCTCATGATCTCTATGATCATGTACGATGCCGTGAACATCCCAGACGCTCTCCACAGACGTGAATATTAGACGGTCTGCGACTGTGCCCGTAGGCGCTAAGATTCCAACTGTCTCGAATGGGGCGTGGTCGTGCTCCTGACCGTCCCCGTCTTCCGTTTCTAGCCCATGGCTGCCAACAAATTGCTGGCCGATTTGCGCTCCAGTTGTTCTTGCTACTGCGGCGCCCAGAACTGCATCCATTGGCTTATCAAACATTCTACCTTGAGCAATTTTGATACCGTAGAAAGACACATAGGATGGATCCGTCCCGACAATTCGGTAGCCATTGAAATTATCGCCCAGCGCCAACGGAATGGCGGCTTTTACAGCCGGATTCTTCCGCAGCATATCAAGGCTGTCGAGCGGGATATTGCCGGTCGGCTGGTCAATGTGAAAGATGCTGGAAAGGATGAGTTGCAGCGGAGAACCCTTCGCACCTACAACCAGATCAATGCCTTGCGCATCACGGTCAAGACGGCTGGAAAGCTGGCTGCCCAATTGCACAAGCAAGACCAGCATCGCGACAGAAATACCAAGCAACAAGACATTGAGCGAGGTGGTGAGACCGCGATCTCGCAAATAGGCAATAGCTAGTCCCAACATCGATCAGCCCACCTTCAACATAAGATCGGTCAGGGCGATGCGACTTGGAAACCGCGAGCTCAGCCGTTCATCATGGGTGGCGACCAGCAACGTAACACCATAGTCCTTTGCACATTCAAACAGAAGGTCCGCAACCTGCATCGCATTGCCTTCATCGAGCGCCGATGTCGGCTCGTCGGCAATAAGCAACCGAGGCCGGGTCACCAATGCTCTCGCAATCGCTGCCCGCTGCGCTTCGCCTTGGCTCATCTGATGGGGTTTCGCTTGTGCGCGGTTCGCAATGCCGAGCCTCTCCAGCAGGGACGCGATAAGTGGCTTATCCGTCTTTCCCCGCGACAGGCGTTGAGCAAGCAATAGGTTGGCCGACAAATCCAGGGCAGAGACGAGCCGTAACGTCTGGAAGACGATCCCAATATACTCGCGCCGGATTGTATCGCGACCGCTTTCGGAAGTGGCGGCAATATCATGGCCTGCTACCTTGATCCTGCCATTTTCCGGCGACAGCAGCCCGCAGATTAGATTGATGAGGGTTGTCTTTCCCGACCCTGAGCGGCCCACGAGGAGATGATGATCCTGCTCCTCTATCGAGAGATTCAAGCCTGAAAACAGCGGCTTTCCATTAATTGTGTAATGAAGGTTTTCAATTTCAAGTAACATGGATCTAGTGAAACATCGTCCTGTCGATTGCTGGATTGCTGGTTGCGGTCGATGCTAGGCTTTGCTGCTCGTCGTCCTGCCTATCCTCCTGCTCTGAGCCTTGATTCAGTCCGTTTTCGTCATCGCGTCGACCAATGGGACTTTCCGGAGAAACAATCGCCTGTTCCTCCGCGTTCAGGCTATCAGTCCACGTTTCTTCGGCAGGTTCTTCCTCTGCACGCGGTTCATCTGCCGCAATCGCTCTCAGCATGGGAGACCTGTTTCTGTCTTGGCTAAGACTGGCACCCCATGAATTGCTGCTGTCATGGGAGCCGGCTTGAAAAGGGTTGAACCGATGCATGCCGTATCCCCCATCAAGACTGCAAGCATATGCCGGAGCGCCAGCGCTCACTGTTGCCAAAGACAGAATCAAAACTGTGCAAATTTTTCTGCTCTTACTCATAGATGATATGATACAACATCTCTAATAATAATCCAAGTGTAATTCGATAAGGTAAATCCGATCATGTCTCTCTTTGCTCGCGGCACTCTCGGCATGTTCCGGTCGTTTCGAGGAAGATTTCAGAGATGTCGAAGCTTTGTTTGTCGCAAAGCTCTGCCAATTCCAGGATAGTATCGGGACATTCAATCAGTTCAAATTCGCCACATTTGCCGCAGATGACTATCAAATCGGTTTTGGGCGATGCTGCCACGAAGGCATTGCGTGCAACGATCCGTTTTGCTTTGCCAGTCGAGACAAAGCGTTCCAGAACCCGATAGACTTGAGTTGCTGCCACCTTGGGCAGCATATTAGCAATCTGATATGCACCGATCGGCAATTTGCTGTCGTTGAGAATTTTCCAGACCTGCTCATCTATGACAAAGGCTTTCCGGCGCGTCATTTTCAAACACCGCCACTGGCCAAGCATCGCGAGCGACGCCTCCAGTTATTGATATGGGCAAACAGCAGACCGGAGGCGCCAATCACGGTGAGGATGATTTCATCGCTATGAAATTTCTCGGTAAGGGCAACAGCGAGGAACAGCAGCCCAAAAATACCTACTGCCAATGGCACGATCGATTTGTGTTGCCGCGCACCTATTGCAAGCGCCAGCAAGCTTACGGGCAAGGCCAGCAACACGGCAAAAAGATGGAATTCTTCCGGCAAGGCTATGAAAGAAGCCAAAGCGGGAAGCAATATCAAGAGCAGCGGGAGACCCAGACAATGCAAGAGACAAAGACCTGACAGAAACATGGCCGAACTCTCAAGCCGGTTAATATATTGTGACCGCACAGCTTGAATTTTCCTTGCAGTTGTTATGATTAGAAATTAGATCATCAATGATATGATACAACATAACATGATTCGCAAGGATTCAATTCTATGATTGCAGATTCCAGCAGGCGCTTGCCAGTGACTGTCCTTTCCGGCTTTTTGGGAGCCGGCAAGACAACGCTTTTAAACCACATTCTCGGCAATCGTGATGGCAAACGGGTCGCGGTGATCGTGAACGATATGTCCGAAGTGAATATCGACGCCGATCTGGTGCGCGGCGGAGAAGCGGCCTTGTCGCGGTCCGAAGAAACACTGGTTGAAATGACCAATGGCTGCATCTGCTGCACGTTACGTGATGATTTGCTGCTTGAGGTGCGCAAGCTGTCCGAGGAAGGCCGCTTCGACTATCTGGTCATTGAAAGCACGGGCGTATCAGAGCCATTGCCGGTCGCAGCCACCTTTTCGTTTCGTGACGAGGATGGACAATGCCTCGGCGATGCTGCCCGACTTGATTGCATGGTTACTGTGGTCGATGCAGTTAATCTTCTGAATGATTATTCCAGCCATGATTTCCTTGCAGACCGCGGAGAAACAGCTGGTGAAGGTGATGATCGCCGTCTGGTAAGCCTGTTGACGGAACAGATTGAATTTGCCGATGTCATCATCGTCAACAAAGTGAGTGAAGTATCGGCGGAACAGCTGGCTATCGTCAAAAAGGTCGTTGCCTCGCTCAACGCCGATGCCAAGATTGTTGAGGCGGATTATGCGAAGGTTGACCTTGATCAGATTTTGGACACGGGCATGTTCGACGATGAGAAGGCGGAAACGCACCCGCTATGGGCCAAGGAACTATATGGATATGCCGACCACCGCCCTGAAACAGAAGAATATGGCGTAGAGAATTTTGTCTATCGCGCCCGCCGACCATTTGATCCTTCGCGCTTTTATAAGTTTCTGACACAAAATGGCCTCGATAATGTTATCCGGGCAAAAGGGCATTTCTGGTTAGCCACCCGCCCCAATTTTTTAGGAGAGCTCGCTGTCGCCGGCAGCCAAACAATTACGGCGCGCTTGGGCCGCTGGTGGGCGGCCGTTCCGAAGAGTCAATGGCCCGAAGACGGTTCGTTTGAAGAATTTGTTCTGAAGCACTGGGATCCAATATGGGGTGACCGGCGACAGGAGCTGGTGTTCATAGGCATCAATATGGATGAAGGGCGCATCCGGCGCGAGCTGGACGGCTGTCTGATTGAGAGCAATACATTTACGCCAGACCAATGGACAACGCTCGCCGATCCGTTCCCCGCCTGGGCAACCCCGCAACCTGCATTGGAGCAGGCCGAATGAGCGCGGAGCTGAAAGAGCGTTCGATCGCGCTCATTGCTGACAATGCAGAAGCTCTTGATGGAATCCGCGATGAAAGTGTATCAATCGCCCTGTGGGAGCGAGAGCTGCCGGACGGTCTGACGAAACTGACGCTGGAAGGCATAGCTGACATCCGGTTTACCGCAAATATGGATGAGTTGCATGACGTGCTTCATGACACGCTTGATGAAGCTGGTCATCAGAAAGGCGATCCGCGCGATATCCTGCACAGCGATATTGTAGCACTCGTCCATCGCTTCGCCGAGGTTATGGAAACCCAATGTGTCGAGATCAGACTCGAACATGTCACCACAAATGCCTGCAGGAAGTTCCATACCGACTATGTCACGGCCCGCCTGATAACCACCTATCTGGGTCAGGGTACGCAATGGCTTGATAGCGACGGGCGCGATAGCAACGATCCAGGCAATATTCAGCAGATGCAAACCGGTGATGTTGCCTTGTTCAAAGGCCGACTCTGGTCATCACACGCACCCGCCATTCACCGCTCCCCGCCCATTGAAGGGACTGGTGAGGAACGGTTGATGCTGGTGATCAATCCGGCACGTTTGAAGGATGTGGTTTAGCTACGACTTAAGGTTGAGACTGGAGTCTTGCCTGCTATTCGATCACTCTGGCTCGTGACTATATGCTCAACACTCTGCAAGGCCTGGCAACAAGAGAAACATCATGGATTATGACAACGCTCCCCCATTCGAAATCACACGTTATCGCGAAATGCAAAAAGCTCTGCCGGGTGTCGCTGCGCTCTACCGCTTGACACTCGCTATCCCCACCCATAGTGCGAACCGAGTAAGGCTATTGGCTTGATCAAAGAGTATCAAATGACTGCAGAATCCAACGAAACAAATGGTGCGGCGCCATCGGGAAAACTGACCATTTCCGAAAATGCATTGCTCGAAGATATGGGTGATGAAGCGGTGATATTGAACATCAACAATGAGCGCTATTACGGGTTAGACCGGAACGGCATAAATTTCTGGACATGGCTGAAAGAAGAAGGCGATGTCGATAAAGCTTTAGCCCGCGCCGTCGCTGCCTATGACAATGTGGATGCCGACACGTTGAAAAAAGACCTAGGCGTCTTCGTGGTTGAGCTTAACAATGCAGGCTTGCTGACTTTTCATGAGGCTGACAGTTGAGCGCAATATTGCTCCAAAAATTGGGGGTGTATATTGATCCGGATTTCTTGAGCGCAGATCATTGTCAGGAAATATGCAAAGCTATACGGCAGGGGGAACTGAGCGAAGCAGGTTTGTATAGTGACAGCGCACAGGAAAGCAGTCTCGACGCCGTCAAGCGGCAGTCGTATTTTGCTGATGTGCCCGCAACAATCAAAGAAATGGTCGACGATAAAATACGAAAACTGCAGCCTGAACTTGAGCAGCATTTCAAAGAGAGCTTCAACAAACGGTTCGAAGCGTCCAAATTCTTACTGTACCGCGAAGGGCATTTCTTTGCGCCGCACCGCGACAATCAGCTAGGCCGCAGGGTTAATATGAGCATTTATCTGAATGACCAGACCGATGAACCTGCAGATGGCAGTTATAGCGGTGGGATGCTGAAAATATATGGATTGATTGACCGGCCTGATTGGGAAAATAGGGGCGTTGATCTGTGCGGAAAACGAGGCATGCTTGTTGCCTATCCCGCGCATCTGATACATGAAATCACGCCTGTTTTGTCCGGCGAGCGCTATGCAATCGTCTCACGGTTTTTAGACGCGCAGGCATAAACGCTCATGCACGTATCCCGTATCACCATATTGCAATATATCCTGATGGTGCCGTTGACCGAAATCGGTATCCGGGTATGGGGGCTAAAGATGACATGGCGGATGCTAAACGCCATTGCCCTTCCAGCTTCGCGCCAGTTAGAGGCCGCTGAAACCGAAGTGAAGAGCCATCTTTCCGGGTTGAAACGCGCTAGGAGGATCATGCCGATAAAAGGCAAATGCCTCGCGCGCTCCTTGGTCTTCTGGTGGCAACTTGAACGGCGGGGGTTGCACGCAACGCTTAACATCGGTGTACGCAAAAAGAAGATGTTTCGCGCTCACGCTTGGCTCGAATATGAAGGGTTGGTGCTCAATGCCGATCAGCAGGTTCGCGAGAAATATAAGTCCATTGCGGAATTCCACCAACCGAAAGACATGACATGAGCGGCATTTGTGGGTATTTTCGCCAAGATGGCAGACATATAGAAGAGCAGGTTTTTGCCGACATGCTGTTCCTGCTTGAGCGTCAAGGCCCAGATGATCAGGCTTATTGGCAAAATGGCTCCGTTGCCCTTGGCCACACGTTGCTTAAGACGACACGCGAATCTGAACATGAAGCACAGCCATCGACACTGGACGGTAAAACATGGCTCACGGCGGATGCGCGTATTGACGGACGCGTCGAATTAATCGCCAAATTGCACAGTAAAGACGTGACTGTCAGCCAATCGGTGACCGATGACCATCTGATATTGCATGCTTATGCGGTTTGGGGCGCGGATTGCCTTGAGCATCTGATCGGCGATTTTGCATTCATATTGTGGGACGAAAAGCAAAAACAGCTTTTTTGCGCAACTGATCACATGGGCGTTTCCCCACTCTATTCTGCTCAAGTCCGGGGTGGCTTTCTGGTCAGCAATAATCTGACAGCGATACGCGCGCATCCACAAATATCGAATGTTTTGAATGAACAGGCGATTGGCGATTACTTAATGTTCCGTCTGAATTTCACGCCGGATAGCACCAGTTTCCGCGACATTAAAAAGCTACCTGCCGGGCATAGCATCATCGTGAATCAAGATACTATGCGCATGCAGCAATATTGGTCGGTACCAAAACCTGATTACAAAAGGCGGACACAGGCGCAATATCTGGAGGAGTTTGGCAGTCTTTTCAAACAATCCGTTGCGGATAGAATGCGCACAGATTCGATCGGAACGCATCTCAGCGGCGGGATGGATTCAACATCAATTACGGCAATGCTTGCTGAGTTAAGAAATGAGGGTGGGGCAAATGACGTTAACGCTTATACACATGCTCCGCCGATCGGTCGGCCAAACCTTGAGCAGCCCTATGCTGAAGCAATTGCGCAAAAACTGAACATTCCTCTCCGCGTTTTTAATGGCAAGGATAGGGTGCTTGCCAACGATATTGACGGCATTGCCGATTTACCGCCCGAACCCAGTTTTGCACAGCGAGAGTCGCCGCGGTTCAAAATTTTCGCGGATAGCGCAAGCAAAAGCAGCAGCTTTTTTGCCGGATATGGCGGAGATCCTTTGCTTTCGCCTATGGTTGGCTATTGGTCGGACCTTAGGAAGTCAGGTCAATTCGGCGCTCATATTACCGATGCCGTGCTTCACATGAAAGTTCATGGCCGGCCGCCTTCGCAAATGCTGCCAGCTTGGATGCGTCCCTCGAAGAAGAAGAGAGGCGGGATGCAAAGTTTGCCTTTGCCGGGTTGGTTGAATGATGAATTTGCGGCACGCAATGGCCTAGCCGATCAATATCGGAAATATGGCGGTAGTGCCGACCTCAATCGCGATGCCAGAATCGAAATGGGGACGCACCCGTTATGGAGACGTATTTTTGAATGGCATAGCCCGTCCTTTTCCTCTTTGCCGGTAAAAGTTCGATTCCCATTTTTCGACAAACGTATGGTGGAATGGTTCCAAACCGTACCGCCTTATCCATGGTTGTGCCGCAAATATCTTCTACGTGCGATCATGGAGGGGCGACTTCCAAAAGACGTATTGGAGCGACCGAAAACGGGGCTTCCAAGCAACCCGCTTAGCGCCAAGGTAGAACAAGGCGGGGCCCCCGATTGGGCAAAATTAATTCCTAGTGAGGGAGCTATTAATGAGTTTGTTGATATTAAGCCGTTTTTGGATGGGATTGACGGTCCAAAAAGATTGACGGATGGAGACACAAGCAGCATAGTTAGGGTATCTACATTGAATCACTGGCTAACAAGGTTTGACAGTCTCCAAGAATATCTGAAGGGCAGCGAAGCAAGATTGCAAAATTATAAACTCCGAAAGTAGGAGCAATGTTATTCAAGAAAAACATCGGGGCCAGGCCCTTTCGTTGATCTTAGCCCTTAGGTCATCTTCACCCACACAAACGATAAGGAATAAACATCATGTCTAAAACGAACATTTCGTCTGAAAAAAGTGAAGAATCTGTAACGATCGCCTATAGCGCTCCACATTTGGTCGATTATGGCCCTGTCAGCGAATTGACTAAAACCGATGCTTCTGGCGTGGGCTTTGATGGCGGTGATACGCCCAGTTCTTACATCAGCTAGTCTATGATAAAGTTTGAAGAGGCATTGGCTATTGGAGCCAGTACCTCTTTTTCTATAGTGTTGATATGACGAAGGCAGACAAACGCAATGACCTTTGTTTATGGCGCTTATGGTCTGAACATTCGTTCGGATATTTCGATTGATTTTCTGACACCGTTACAAGCAGACGCAGCTATCGACGTAACCGTCTGCTTCCAGCCCGATGACAGCGTCCAGTCCAATTTGAATGCACTGCCTTGGGAACCACCAAGGGCTGGCCCGCCCCATGACGGCATAGGGATTGGTAAATACGGCGGGCAGTTGAAGCTGCTATATCCCCGAGACCCGCATAGCGCGCTTGAATTTGTCATTTCTGAGGATGCAAAACGTGTCACCATTTTGCGGCCCGGTGAAATTCCCGAAATCGATGCCATTTCCTTCTTTATCGGCCCAGTATGCGGCGTCCTATCACGCTTACGGTCGCGATCCTGCTTGCATGCCAGTGTGCTGACGTTGAATGGCCGTGCATTTGCGCTAACCGGCGACAAAGGCGCGGGCAAATCAACGACGTCCGCAATGCTTACCACGTGCGGCGCGATGCTGGTTGCCGATGATATCGGGGTTCTGAGCCATAACAACAATCAATTCTGGGTGCAGCCAGCTTATCCTTTCATGCGCCTGTCCCCGCCCGAGATAGAATTGACCGGGCGGTCCATGGCCGACACGCGCGAGCTATTGTCGGTCGGCGATAAAAGATATGTGTCGGTGGAGCCGGATGGTGAGGGCGGTTTCCCGCTTGACCCGCTGCCTCTCGACGCGATATATTTCCTGTCACGGCGCGGTAATCCGGATATGGATATCAGCATTGACCGGCTCGAACCGAATGAGGCAGCGCGCCTATTGAACAGCAATGGTTACGGGCACTATATAATGGATACGGCGATGCGGCGGCAGGATTTTTCGCTCTTTGCCAAATTTGCGCGTGAAAAACATAGCCGCGCGATATCGCGCCCCGATGATCTGTCGCGCCTTGCCGAGCTTGCCCAAATGATTTTAGATAACTTCCGGGAAACCCATGACTGACACTGGCCAATCCAAACGCCCGAATGTTGTCCTGCTGTCGGTCGATTGCTGGCGCGGCGACCATATTGGTCTGTATGATGGTGCTATCGCTAAGACCCCGCATATTGACAGGCTAGCATCGCAAGGCACCTGGTTTCCAAGACATTATACATGTGGCGGTTGGACCAAAATTGCGATGACGGCTCTATTGTCATCGACATACTCTTCACAATATAATTTTTCGCAAGGCAAGGTGGATGAAGACCGTCCTTTTCTAACCGATGCCTTAAAAGATGCGGGCTATAAAACAATCGGCATAACATCCAACCCGGTCTGCGGGTCGGCGCAGGGTTTTGATCGCAATTTTGATCATTTCACCGACATACGCCCCGTCATCAAGACCAGCCTTGCCGACCGCTTCTTTGCCATTCGCGGGTCGGGACATCTTCTAAGGCGCCGGATCGTTCGCCGTTTTTTAAACCTGATCGGCATGCATCCCAATCCGCCCCGCCCGGCCTGCAATGCTAACGAGGTGATTGAACATGGCCTGCTATGGATAACCCAAGAACATGATCAGCCCTTCTTCCTATGGCTGCATTTCATGGATTTGCATTGGCCCTATCAGGCGCGGCAACGCCCCAAGACCGGAGACGAAAAGGAAGCGGTTTGGAAAGACCGGTTTTTGTGGCGCACTGTACGGAGGCGCAAGGGCAAGTTTGATCCTGGGCAGAAGCGCAGTGATCGCTGGAAGCAGTTATATCGCGAAGAGCTGGAACAGATGGACCTGTGCTTCGGCCGTCTATTTGATGCGCTATACGACATGGAAGACTGGGAAAATACGCATGTCGTTTTGACCAGCGACCACGGCGAAGAATTTTTCGAACATGGCACTTGGGCGCATAGCTGGAACCAGCTGCATAAAGAGGGCGCGCATGTGCCGCTGATTATCTGCAAGGCCAGGGCGGATCAACCACGGCAAGTGACCAGCACCGTCAGTCAGATCGATATAGCGCCGACCATTCTCGACCTTGCTGGTGTGGCAAAGCCGGAGGCAATGGACGGGCATAGTTTGATGGTGCATCTGGAAGGGCAAGCAGAGGTCGAACCAAGACCCGTCTATAGCGAAATGCACGGCCACCGCGATTCCATCCTCTACCGGCTGTCGATCATCCATGACGGTTATAAATATATCTATGATGGCGACCGTGATTGCTGCCATTTGTTTGAAATGGCCAAAGACCCCGAAGAACGCAGCGACATTTATCACAAGGACGATGCCGTCTCCCGCCGTTTCGATAGCCTGCGCCTTTCGCATGTTGCCAAGGGCGTGCTGAACATCCTGAAATCAGATGATCCGGTTGTCGGAGAGGATATCCTATATGATCTGGATGCAGACCCCAAAGTGGTCGAGAGGCTTCGAGCGCTCGGCTATCTGGATTGACGGCTTACCGACAAACGGGCGAGCACCAGTACGAAAACAAAGCACAGATATCGGTTTAGCATTCAATGCCCACCTTTGCGCGGTGGCTTCAACGGATCGTCGCAACACAAATACCGAACGGCTGGGCCGACACTTGGTTGAGTCAAATTCTAACTGCCCCCCGTCAGCGCTACCTTGCACGGCGACGCTGTTGGCGATTTCTCAACCTGTCATTGGGCGTTCAACATGACAGCCGGAGTTGGCCAGCAAATTGAATGGAATGCGCTGCCCACTTACTTTAAGTTTGATACGCCGGATTGGTCTAAAGTGTTAAGGTAGCTTTTGCGGGTTCGAACATTGTTAGACCCGGATAGCAATCGCATTCAAAACTCTCAAACGAACAACATTCAATATACCGATTCGTCTGCCGAAAACCAAATGAGAAGAATCCGATAGAATAGGACGTTTAGCCGATAAACTCTGGTTGGAAGGGGCGCTGGACGAAAGGGCCTCAAAGAATATCCCAGCTATCTTTTTAACTGATTCATCTTGCCCTTTTTTCGCCAAAATACTGAACCATTCTTCATCCAGGCTGCCGGGAAAAATATCTTGCACCAATCTTAAGCTCGCCAGAATAGAGGCCTCGCATCCGTACTCATTCGCCAATCGTAATAGTTCGTTTCGATCATGTGAACGCAATTTGCGTACTAATAGAGATAAATCCACAACCCATTTTAGTCGCGGCCAAAGCGCTAAAGCACCATGAAGAATGAAATAGAAGCAATAATAGACATTGTTTATCGACGGGTATCTTTCAAACCCAACAGCTTCGTTAAAATTTGAGATCAGACCATCGGGTTCTATTTTAAATAAACGCTCGTGCAACTCGATCATGGTCGAGAATTTCAAATCTGCAAACGTCTGATCTTTGAGTCTTTTCATATCTGAGATTTGTCGAGATTCAGAAAATGATCTTCTCTTTCTTATTACCGAAGGTTGGTGAACATATCCTTTTTCATTGAATAATCGTATTGCAGATGCTGACGCTGTCTTTGGGATCAAAATATCGATATCTTTTGATTGTCGGGAATTGGGGTCATCATAAAGCTGGCGTGCCAGCCCCCATCCTTTCAAAAAGGTAAATGGGATGGCTTCACTTTCCAACAAAGCTATCAGTTTTTTTGACGTCGCGCGTTGAGTTAATATGGCACGAACGTTCTCACGATAAGATTGTTCGAGCCGAAGCTGTTCGGAATTCTTGGTCGCACCAATCTGCTCCAATGCCTTGTAGAGTATTGGACCAACACGATGCCGATGGATAGCGTAGGACACCAAATCCTGGTTGAGCGATATATTTTGAATGTCGAACGGAAGGCCCAATTGTGGACGAATAAGAGTGCTCAAGCTTTCAAGTTGGGAAAATCGTTTGTCATTCATCAGCAGTCTACCGGTTGTCCTGACGCTCAGTAGAACGCCCATGCATATCGGATTGAACTTGACCACCGTCCAAAATTATCAACTGATCAGCATTTTCCAATGTTGGTAACCTATGGCCAATAACGATAACCGTCATTTCATTTTGCAGTTTATCAATAGTATCGCGGATACGTGTTTCATTTTCTATGTCCAGCGCGCTTGAGGCTTCACCCAGAATAAGGATTTGTGGTTTTTGCAGCATTGCTCTGGCAAGAGCAATGCACTGCTTCTCTCCGCCTGATAGCCCATTGGTATCCCAACGCATCACATGCTCACCCCATTATCCATAACCTATTGAAATAATGGTGAGCCCTGCTGGGTTCGAACCAGCGACCTACTGATTAAAAGTCAGTTGCTCTACCGACTGAGCTAAGGGCCCCTCTAGCGACTGGTGCAGTGCACAAAGCCGCTGGGAAGCGCTTCCCTAGTGGCGCTTGGTTGTGCGGTCAAGCGGCTTTGGCGCTTTTTCCAATCGTTTTTTTTGTCGCCGGTTGCGGGCGTCCAATTGGGTGATGGTCAGGCCGCTTAGGGGATCACGCCAATCCCCCGCAATTTCCTTGGCTGGACCAAGTACAAAGCGGCGTTCCCGCATTAGCGGATGTGGGATGGTGAGGGCGGGTATAGTGGTGGAAAATACCCCGCCGCTCCACAATATAATGTCGAGGTCGAGCACTCTGCGCGACCAGGCCTGACCGCGCCGGTGACCGAATTCCGCTTCGATACGCTTGAGCGATGACAGCAGGACAGGCGGAGGTTGGGTTGTAGCGATCACCGCGACGCTATTGGCATAAGACCGTTGGGATGGTCCGATCGGACGCGAGGTGATGATGCGAGATGTCTCAATCGGGGACAGATCTTGTTCGGCCAGTCGGCGCAAGGCCGCCGCAATGACATTCCGCGGGCCGCCAAAGCGCTGATGGCGCTGGTTCGAGCCCAAGGCGATCAGGTAAAGCATGTCCGGCAATCTGGCTCCTGCGAAGCGATGAAAATTAGAGATAGGAACAAATGGTTCCAAGCGGCTCGTTCGGCTGCTAGCATGCAATTCATGCCAAGGAAATCAAGGAGAAGCTTTGTGCGCCAGCGTCCCATCATTTTGTCGAACGTGGTCCTTTTGTCCCTCGTGGTTGCCGGATGCGGGCAGCAAGGGGAATCTCCAGGCGAAGTCAGTGGCAATGTCGCCCGTGCGGCGCTCGTAGGCGCAGATCAGGCGCAATATGGTGAAGTGATTGTCGCAGAAGGCGGCGATGGCTTGATCGTCAATATCAATGCACAAGGCATGACACCGGGGCCGCATGGCGTGCACATTCACGAAACGGGCAAGTGCGAAGTTCCCGATTTCAAATCGGCGGGTGGTCATTGGAACCCCACGGCGAAACAGCACGGCTTTGACAATCCGCAAGGCGCGCATGCCGGCGATTTTTTCAATCTGGATATTGGCGCAGATGGCAATGGTGCGCTGGAGGCCACGGTTTCTGGTGCAAAGCTTAAAGACGGCGAAAATGCCCTGCTTGATGCCGATGGCGCCGCTTTTGTGGTGCACGCTGGGCCGGACGATCTGAAGACTGACCCTTCTGGAGAAAGCGGTGGTCGGGTGGCCTGTGGTGTATTTGTCGGCGGTCGTTGATCCGTTCCAATTGTTTGGCGAGCGTTAGAGTTAGAGTAGTTTTATGACCCAATCCGTGTTGTTTGTCTGTTTGGGCAATATCTGTCGTTCCCCTCTTGCAGAGGCCGCCTTGCGGCAAGAATGCGCCAATGCCGGCCTGAATATCATCGTTGATTCTGCGGGAACCGGCGAGTGGCACGTCGGACAGGCGCCGGACGAGCGTGCTGTGGCTGTCGCGGAGCGCAATGGCGTAGATATCAATCATTTGCGCGCACGGCAGGTGACCGCATCAGATTTTCGCGATTTCAATCATATCATCGCGCTCGACAATCAAAATTTGAATGATTTGACTGCTATTCAACCTGCAAAGCCCGGCGCAAAACTATCCTTGTTATTTGATCATGTTGAGGGTCGGGCAGGCGAAGATGTCACTGATCCCTATTATGGCGGAGCAGAAGGGTTCGACCAAACTTGGGAAGAAGTGACCGAGGCTGCCCAAACGATCCGCGGCTGGCTGGAAGACCGCTAGACTTTGCTAGTAGATCGCAAAACCTGTGGTCCTTTCAAAAAAATCCATGCGCAAATTAGCGGGTTCGATAGATTTTGTCTATCAATGCCGATGATGATATTTTGGGTAGCCTTACCGGTTTTCCTTGAAATATCTGCTATATTACCCGATATTGATAGAGAAAGAGCCCGTTTGTCGGCTCGCTAATTTGAGGAGTATGGAATTATGGCTTGGCAGGATCCAAGAACAACCTTCGGTCAGCCCGCTGTGGGCGCCACAGCACAAACGGATGTGGCGTTTGATGCGGGGCTGCGTTCATACATGCTCAAAGTGTATAATTATATGGCGAGCGGTGTTTTGCTGACCGGTATTGTTGCTATGCTCTTTGCAAGCTCCGGCATGGCGCAGGAGGTCATGTTCGGCGGCGGCCCTCTAAAATGGCTGATTATTCTATCGCCTCTCGCGATCGTTTTTGCGATGAGCTTTGGTCAAAATAAATTTTCAACCTTTACGTTGCAGGCAATGTTCTGGGGTTTCGCGACCCTGATGGGCCTCTCCATGTCGACCATTTTTCTGGTCTACACTGGGGCATCTATTGCGCAGACATTCTTCGCAACATCAGCTGCGTTCCTAGGCCTGAGCCTCTATGGATATACCACCAAGAAGGATCTGTCCGGTTGGGGCAGCTTCTTGATCATGGGCGTGATCGGTTTGTTGGTTGCCATGGTGATCAATATCTTCCTGCAATCAACGGTCATGCACTTCGCCATCAGCGCGATCGGTGTCCTGATCTTCGCAGGTCTAACCGCATATGATACGCAGCGGATCAAGAGCATGTATAGCTATGTTGCAGGTACGGATATGGTAGGCAAAACCATCGTTCTGAGCGCGCTCAGCCTGTATCTGGACTTTATCAACATGTTCCAGTTCTTGCTCACATTCATGGGCAGCCAAGACTAGCTTCAAACCCTAGGCACGAAATGCAAAAAAGCCCGGCAGGAAACTGTCGGGCTTTTTCTTTTGCCGGTTCGTCGAGATTTACATGCTAATACTGGACAAGCATCGGGCGTAACCATAAGGAAACGGCTGTTGTTGCGGGAGAAAATCATAATGTCGCGTTTGAAGGGCCTTCGTTTAATTGTGGTAGCAGGGGGGGTAGCCTTGCTGGCCGCCTGTCAAACGGCTCCAGCGCCAGTCGCAGCGCCGGTTGTACAACCGCAATATACGCCGCGTGCGCCGACTCCGCCATTTGGCGCCAGCACCTTGTCGGTCATTCCCAAGCTGCGCGCTGATGGCATGCGGGACACGATCAACCGTGATCTCGGCCCCTTAGAGACCTTATGGCATGTACGGGCCGGTTTGAATGTGGCTGCGCTCAGCTGCACCGGACCGCTCTATGACCGGCTGGTTGGCGACTATAATGCGTTCATCAAGAATAACAGCGCGTCTCTGCGCCGCGCAAATGCTGCGATTATCGGCAAGTTCCAGCGTGAATTTGGAAGCGGGCACAAGAAGGAACATGATCGGCACCAGACGCGCCTATATAATCACTGGTCCTTCTCTCCTCTTCGTCGTCCTTTCTGCGATCAAGCGGTGCAAGTGAGCCAGCGTGCGATTGTAACCAAGTCGGCTGATCTGAACGTTTTCGCTGCAGAAGCGTTGGCAGAATTGGAACGGCCGTTCAATGAATTCTATCTCGCATATGAAGAATATGAGCGGGATCTGGAAGCCTGGCGGGTCCAATACGGGCAACCCACGGGCAGCTAAACGGATTTGATCCTGTAAAAAAAAGGCCGGATGGTAAAACCATCTGGCCTTTTTTCTTGTCCGATCGATCGTTCCACTATTGATTGGCAATGAGCGCATCATCAATGGCTTTGGCGTCCTTATAGGCGCTGCGGCCTGTTAGCCGTTCAACATATGTGGCAAAGGAGTCTCGCTGGGGCAGGGTGCCGAATTGCGAGCCCCAGATGACCTGAGCGCCAACATAGACATCGGCCATGGTAAAGCGGGGGCCACAGACATAGTCATCGACTTGAAACTTGCTGTCCAGGACTGCGACAACCCGGTCATAATTGCCGTAACCGGCCGTCATTTCCTTGTCCGGTTCGATTTCAAAGCCCAGCGTGCGGTTGGTTATGGCGGATTCCAGAGGTCCGGCGGCATAGAATAGCCAGCGATAATAGTCCGCCCGTTCCGCAGCATTTGGCGCCAGTCCAGCCGCGGGGAAGCTATCCGCAAGATAGGCGCAAATAGCGGCGCCTTCGGTGACGGCTTTGTTATCATGGACAATGGCAGGAACCTTGCCCATCGGATTGATTTTTAGATAGTCTTCCGCCTTCATCGATGTCCCGTAATCCAGCAGAACCTGCTCATAATCCGCGCCAGCCTCGTGCAGCGCCCAGCGGGCAATCTGACCGCGTGACATTGGATTGGTGTAAAAGCTGATAGTGGACATATCTCTCTCCTTCGGTTTCAATGGACCATAGCAGAGGCCTGCACGGACTGGAAAATAAGATGATCAAGCATTTCTTTTTGATTTCAAAGAAACCGGAAGTTTCCGCGGAGGATTTTCGGGCTTATTATGAAGCGCATCATGTGCCGCTTATCAACCGATTGCTGCCCATGTTTGTCCATTATCAGCGGCATTATGTCGACCTGTCCGAAAGCCGCGTGTCCGAGAAGCAAGCCGATCCCGGATTTGATGTGATCACGGAAATTCATTTTGCCACGCAGGCCGACTATGATGCGTTTCTCAATGCCACGTCCAATCCCGAGATCATTGCGGAGATCCGAGCAGATGAAGCCAATTTCCTGATCAGCGATGCCACGCGATCGCTGCGTATGGATAGCAGCAGCTAAATGTTTATGGGAAAAGGGTTTCTGGGCGGAGCGCACAAATAAAAAACGGCGTGTGACCAGACACGCCGTTTTTTATTTTGTAGGGCCTTGGGGCCCGTTTGCAGCAGGCTATTTTGCCTCGCTGTCGGCCTTTTTCTTGGCCGGGGGTTTCTTTTTCTTCGCCTTGGGCGCAGCCGCGGTGACTTCGAATGTCAGGGCATTGTCCTTCAAATGCACCTTGACCTCGCCGCCATTCTTCAGCTTGCCGAACAACAATTCCTCGGCGAGCGGCTGCTTGATCTTTTCTTGGATCAGGCGGCCCATCGGGCGGGCACCATAGAGCTTGTCATAGCCGCGCTCGGTGAGCCACGCCAAAGCATCCTCGTCCAGCGTGATATGGACATTTTGGTCGGCCAGTTGCATTTCGAGTTCGAGAATGAATTTCTCGACGACCCGGGCAACGACTTCGGTCGGCAGATAGGCGAAGGGCACAACCGCATCCAGACGGTTGCGGAATTCGGGGGTGAACATTTTCTTCACCGCTTCTTCGCCGGCGTCTTCCTTGGACATATTGCCAAAGCCAATGCCCTCTTTTGCCATATCGGAC
This sequence comes from Parasphingorhabdus sp., assembly GCF_039982395.1. Classification (GTDB taxonomy): domain Bacteria; phylum Pseudomonadota; class Alphaproteobacteria; order Sphingomonadales; family Sphingomonadaceae; genus Parasphingorhabdus. The sequence continues at coordinate 105,513 of NZ_JBDWYO010000003.1, read as the reverse complement.
GCACCGGCATTGGTTGTCATGATCAACACGACGTTCCGGAAATCGACGGTCTTGCCATGGTGATCGGTGAGCTTGCCATTGTCCATTACCTGCAACAAGATGTTGAACAGATCGGGATGGGCTTTTTCGATTTCGTCGAGCAGCAGCACGCAATGCGGATTTTGATCGATGGCATCGGTCAACAAACCGCCCTGATCATAGCCGACATAGCCCGGAGGCGCGCCAATCAGGCGGGAAACGCTGTGGCGCTCCATATATTCCGACATATCAAAGCGTTTGAGCGGAATGCCCATGATCGATGACAATTGTTTCGCGACTTCTGTCTTGCCGACGCCGGTCGGGCCACTGAACAGGTAATTGCCAATCGGCTTTTCCGGTTCGCGCAATCCGGCACGGGATAGCTTGATGGCGCTGGACAGCTTGCTGATCGCTTCATCCTGGCCAAAGACAACACGCTTCAAATCCTTCTCCAGATTCTCAAGTGTTTTCTTGTCATCTTTGGAGACTGATTTGGGCGGGATCCGCGCCATTGTTGCGATAACCGCTTCTATGTCCTTGGTGGTGATCATTTTCTTGCGCCGCGATGGTGGCAGAAGCATTTGCATCGCGCCGACTTCGTCGATCACGTCAATGGCTTTGTCCGGCAATTTGCGGTCGTTGATGTAGCGAGTGGACAATTCTACTGCTGATTTCAGTGCATCAGGCGAATAGCGCACTTTGTGATGCTCTTCGAAGGCACCGCGCAAACCAGAGAGAATCTTGATCGTATCTTCCACGGATGGTTCGTTGATATCGATTTTCTGGAACCGCCGCAGCAAGGCGCGATCCTTCTCAAAATGGTTGCGGAATTCTTTGTACGTGGTCGATCCGACGCAGCGAATGACACCGCCGGATAGCGCCGGCTTCAAAAGATTGGAGGCGTCCATCGCGCCGCCGCTGGTCGCACCAGCACCGATCACTGTGTGAATTTCATCGATGAATAGGACCGCATCCGGCATTTTTTCAAGCTCGGACACAACCTGTTTCAGCCGTTCTTCAAAATCGCCGCGATAGCGTGTTCCGGCCAGCAAAGCGCCCATGTCGAGCGAGTAGATGACGGCAGGAAGCAGAACTTCCGGCACATTTCCTTCAACGATGCGCAATGCGAGGCCTTCGGCAATGGCGGTTTTGCCGACACCAGGTTCACCGACATAGAGGGGATTATTCTTTGAACGGCGGCACAGAATCTGCACCGTCCGGTCGACTTCCGCCTGCCGGCCGATCAACGGATCAATCCGGCCATCGGCGGCTTTCAGGTTCAGATTGACGGTGAATTGATCGAGCGCCGTCTCTTTCTTGGTCTTTTCTTTCTTGTCATCTTCGCCTTCAAGGCCCGACAATTCTGCGGGTTCAGCGGTTTGGCCGCCTTTGCCGACGCCGTGGCTGATATAGCTTACCGCGTCCAGACGGCTCATATCTTGTTGCTGCAGGAAATAGACCGCGTAGCTTTCCCGCTCGGAGAAGAGTGCGACCAGAACATTTGCGCCGGTGACTTCATCCTTGCCGGATGATTGAACATGGAGAATAGCCCGCTGCACAACGCGCTGAAATCCGGATGTTGGGGAGGGGTCTATCGCCTTTTCGACCTTCAAGGAGTCCAGCTCGCTATCGAGATAGAGCACAACCGCATCTTCCAGTTCTCCCAGATCGACGCCACAGGCATTCATCACTTGAGAAGCGTCGCCGTCGTCAATCAATGCGAGAAGAAGATGTTCCAGAGTCGCATATTCATGGCTGCGGTCTGAGGCATTTTTCAAAGCCTGATGCAGAGTTTTCTCGAGTGATTCAGCGAAGGATGGCATATATATTACTCCAAATTTGGGCCGCTTTTGGCGGTCCTGTTGCCGAAGCCGATGATGTCTCATCGGGGTTCGGGCTTTAACCAATTGCTTGCACTCTAGATCGTGAGCCGGACCTTAAACGTCAAGGGTACAGATGCTTGTATCTGCGGGCATCAGGCCAAAAGTTGTGCGTTTTTGTCTGTCTTCTCCAATGCGGTTCAATATGGAACGGTAGAACCCGTTTATTATTAAACAAGGTTAACAAATGCTTTACGATTTGCCAGCCTTTATCGCTATTTGAAGAGATTTTCCGCACTTGCGCGGTGGCTGACGGCAAAGCTTTTCTTTGCCTCGCAGCGACTTATTTCCGATTTCAGCAAAGAAATCCGCTGATCCAGCTCGTCGACCGATAGTGGATCGATATCTTGTTTTATCAGCAAAGCCAGGGGATCATTGGCGTTGCGCGGCAGATTGTCGTCTTCATCCATGAATCTTCGAGCCTCCTTAATCGCAATGTTGACCGCCCGCGCTTTGCTGTCAATAAGGGGCTGTAGGGCGGAAGGTCGCAAATTTTCTAGGGGATCGTCAATGACCGTATCTGAATTGTTGCAAAAAGAGATGACTGCTGTCGCTATAAGCGAACCTGGCGGACCGGAAGTGCTGAAACCGGTCACGGTCGAAGTGCCGCAACCAGATAGCGGCGAAGTGCTGATTCAAGTTGCTGCTGCCGGCGTGAACCGGCCAGATGTGGTCCAACGCATGGGCTTTTATCCGGTGCCGCCCGGAGCGTCTCCTTTGCCCGGTTTGGAAGTGTCCGGCACTGTGGTGGCTCTTGGCGAAGGGGTCGAACCGGAATGGATGGGCCGCAAGATTTGCGCGCTGACCAACGGCGGTGGCTATGCCGAATTTTGTGTTGCGCCCATCGGTCAATGCCTGCCGGTTCCCGAGAGCCTGACCATGACCGAAGCTGCAGCGCTGCCAGAGACGCTGTTCACCGTCTGGGGTAATTTGTTCAACCGGGGTTTTGCCCGGGAAGGAGAAACCGTGCTTGTCCATGGCGGCACCAGCGGCATTGGCACAATGTCGATCATGCTCGGCAAGCTTTTTGGTCTGAATGTGATCGTGACCTGCGGCAGCGATCAGAAATGCACCGCCGCCAAGCAGATCGGCGCAGATCATGCGATCAATTATAAGAGCCAGGACTTTGTTGAGGAAATCCAGAAGATTACCGACGGGCAAGGCGTCGAAATTGTGCTGGATATGGTGGCGGGCGACTATGTCGCGCGCAATCTGCAATGTCTGAAGGAAGATGGTCGCCATGTAACCATCGCGGTTCAGGGCGGTTTGCAAGCCACGATCAACATGGCCCATGTCATGATGAAGCGACTCATATTGACCGGTTCGACGCTTCGGCCACAATCGGCAGACCGCAAGGCGCTGCTCGGTGATGAACTTTACAACAATGTCTGGCCCGATGTCGAAGCGGGCAAATTGAAGCCAGTGATGGATGAGAGCTTCCCGCTTGCTGATGCCGCCAAGGCCCATGCCCATATGGAAGCGGGCGATCATATCGGAAAAATCGTGCTGATCGTCGGATAATGCGCTGCAATCTGGTCACCAAAACTTCATAAAACGGGAATCTGGCTGTCACAATCAAGGCGTAAGGAAAGGTTCATGGGTAGTTTCCATGGGAGCTTTCAATGGCCAAGCAATTTCCATCCGTTACCAAAGCCGATACGCCGCTGCTTGATGATGATCTGTATGAAGCGCGGCTAAAACGGAAACCGCGCGTCGATGTGCAGGACCGGACGCGATATCGAACCATCTGGATCTCCGATATCCATCTGGGCACGCGGGGTTGCAATGCCGACCTGCTGATCGATTTTCTGGATCATGTGGATAGCGAGACGCTCTATCTTGTTGGCGATATCATTGATGGCTGGCGACTGAAAAAGCGGTTCTTCTGGCCGGACGCGCACAATGATATTTTCTGGCGGATATTGAAGCGGGCGAGGCGTGGCACACGTATCGTCTATATTCCTGGCAATCATGACGAGATGTTCCGTCAATTTACCGGCCTGAATTTCGGCGGGGTGGAAATCCGGCGCTCCGCGATCCATGAAACCGCCGATGGTCGTCGTTTGCTGGTCCTGCACGGCGATGAATTTGACACCGTCATGCTGGCCCATCGCTGGCTCGCTTATGTCGGGGATGCTGCTTACGGGATATTGATGCGACTCAACTGGCTGGTCAACAAGCTGCGCAACCGCATGGGACTGCCCTATTGGTCACTCTCCAAAATGGCGAAGCACAAAGTCAAAAATGCGGTAGAATTTATCGGGCGCTATGAAGAGCTAGTTGCCAAAGCTGCGGACAGTCGCGGCGTTGATGGAGTGGTCTGTGGTCATATTCACACCGCCGAGCATCGCATCATAAAGGGGATTGAATATTATAATGACGGCGACTGGGTGGAGGGCTGCACCGCCTTGGTGGAGTGCGACGACGGAATGATGGAAATTCTGCACTGGGCCGACGAGATTGCGGCGCGAAAGGAGCGGCAGAAACAGCCCGCACGCTTGATGTCGGTTAGCGCCAATTGGGATGAAGCAGCATGAAGATCGCTTTGGTGACGGATGCTTGGCATCCGCAAGTCAACGGCGTCGTCCGGACTTTGGATACAGTTGTCGGCCTTTTGCGCGATTGGGGGCACGAGATACTGGTGATTTCACCGGAGCAGTTTCGTTCCATCCCTGCGCCAAGCTACCCTGAAATCCGATTGGCCTTTACGCGGGCCTCTACCGTTGGCAGGCAGATCGAACAATTTGAAGCCGATGCGGTGCATCTAGCCACCGAAGGACCGCTTTGTGTTCAGGCAAGACGCTGGTGTCGAAATAATTCACGATCATTCACAACAGCTTATCACACACAGTTTCCAGAATATCTTGCCAAAAGAACGAAATTGTCACCGCGCGTTTTCTGGCCCTATATCCGCTGGTTCCACCAAGCGTCGGAAGCGATCATGGTTTCGACCGAAAGCGTCCGCAATCAATTGCGGAGCGAGAAACTGTCGCATGTTCATCATTGGAGCCGCGGAGTCGATCTTGGGAATTTCGGTCCCGCCGCTCCGTCACCGACAATTTATGAAGAGCTCGAGCGGCCGGTCCAGCTTTATGTCGGGCGGGTGTCGGTGGAAAAAAATATCGAGGCCTTTCTGGACAGTAACCAGCCGGGGTCCAAGGTTGTCGTCGGAGATGGGCCGGCGCTGGCAGCCTTGCAAGCGCGCTACCCACATGCCCATTTTGCAGGACGAAAATCGGGCCGGGAGCTGGCAGGCTATTATGCCGGAGCGGATGTTTTTATATTTCCCAGCAAGACCGACACTTTCGGGCTGGTCATCATTGAAGCACTTGCCTGCGGCACTCCGGTTGCGGCTTTTCCGGTGACAGGGCCGATCGATATATTGACGCCGGAGAGCGGTGCCATGGATATGGATCTAAACACCGCGATCCAGCGCGCCTTGAAGCTAAATCCAGCTGATTGCATCGCCCGGGGAGGGCAATATAGTTGGAGCGCCAGTGCCAATCAATTTCTGAGCGGTTTGGCCTCGCAGGAACGTTGGCTGGATTGCCACATGTCGCGTCGCATCCTCGCCAAGGCAATATTTGCGCGGGTTTAGCCAAATATCTTGCCGACTCTCTCCAAACATCCTACATAAGCTTCCAACAGGCCGTCTCCGCAAGGGGGCGGCCCTTTATTTTTGAATTGCCGCTGGCCATGAAAACGCCAGCTATTGGAAGGATGCCATCATGGCCGAACAAGCAACTCCTCTTATGCAACATGCTACTGCCAGCTGGCTTGTAGACAATACCGGACTTAGTTTTGAGCAGATCGCCGAATTTTGTGGCATTCATATTCTCGAAGTCAATGCGATGGCCGATGATCTTGCGAGCTCGAAATATACCGGTCGTGATCCTGTGCAGGCGCAGGAGCTGACCCATGAAGAAATCGAGAAAGCCGAGAAAGACTCAGACTATCGGATGGTCTTGCAAAAAGGGCCGGAGCAGGTGCGTCGGACCAAGGGACCTCGCTATACGCCGGTTTCCAAGCGTCAGGACAAGCCCGATGGCATCGCCTGGTTGTTGCGCAATCATCCCGAAATTTCGGATGCGCAGGTTGGCAAGTTGATTGGCACCACCCGGACCACGATCAATGCAATCCGTGAGCGTGAGCACTGGAACATCGCCAATATCGCGCCAAAGGATCCGGTGACCCTTGGCCTTTGTTCACAGCGTGAATTGGATGCTGTTGTTGCCAAGGCTGCGAAAAAAGCTGGCATTGAACCAGATGGTGAAGATGACGCGAAATTGGGTGGCGATAAAGAAGCCTTGATTGCCGAGCTGCACGAAGAGCGCGCGCAAGCGGTCCGTGATGCAGAAGCCGAACTTTCGGGTGATGCAGACGATGCCGACAAGGCTCCGGTCGAGCATACAGCTGAAACGCTTTTCAAAGACAGCTAAGCTTTCACAATTGCCGGGGACGTCGGTTGGCCGCTGTCCTCGGCTCCGTCACTAGATTTAACTAACCGATTAAACCGGGTTGCGCTTCGCGTGATCAAGCGGCTATGGCTGGTGCATGGATGCACCCCGAAAACCACCCGCTTATGATGCGATGCTCGCCGATCATGGCTTTGATCCGATAATATCGGAAGGCTTGACCTATCCGCTTGGCGACTATGAGCCGAAATTCGGAGAATATTTTGAACTGATGCCCGGCATCGGTTGGACCCGGACGCCCGTGCCCGGTCCGCTCGGTCATATCAACAATTGGGTATTGGCCGATCGCCATGCCGATGGCAGCGAGGGATTTGCTATTGCCGACACCGGATTGTTCATGCCGGAGGTGGTCAAAGCCTGGAAATATATATTCGAAGAAGGCGCGTTGCAGGGGCAAAGCGCAACGAAGATCATCGTCACCCATTATCACCCGGATCATGTCGGCTGCGCCGGCTGGCTGGCAAAGCGTTTCAAAGTGCCATTGCACATGAACCGCACAGAATGGTTGATGACGCGGCTGTTGATCGCTGACAAACGGGATGGTGTCCCGCAAGAAGCTCTGGACGAATGGCTTTTCTGTGGCTGGGAGCAGCATCTGATTGATGATTTCGCGGCCAAGGGCTGGGGCCGTTTTGCCCGGGCTGTGTCGGAATTGCCAATCGGTCATGTCCGGATGGAAGAGGGTACCAGAGTAAACACGGGTGATCACGAGTGGCGCGTGGTAATTGGCAACGGCCATACACCCGAACATGCCTGTCTGATCGACGATACCGCCAAGGTGATGATCTCTGGTGATCAGATATTGCCGCGGATCACGTCGAACATTTCAACCCTGCTCAGCGAACCGACCAGCGATCCTTTGGGAGAATGGTTGGCAAGCATCGACCGGTTCCGCAACGAGCTGGACAATGATCTGCTGGTTCTTCCTGCCCACGGTCGCCCGTTTCTGGGCGCGCATCAGCGGCTCGACGCGCTGGCGATGCGCCACAATGAAGCGTTGGATGATCTGGAGAAGGGCCTTCGCGAAAGCCCGAAGCGCGTGGTCGATAGCTTCCCCTATCTGTTCCGGCGTCCGATCACGCCCGACGTTATAGGGATGGCGAGCGGCGAGGCCATGGCGACCTTGCGGCATCTGGAATATACCGGACGCGCCCGCCTGGAAATGAAGGATGGTACCGCCTGGTATAGCGCGACCTGAAACGCACGTGCTGCTTCTATCTAGCCCGCAAGACCTTTGTCATCCGTGGGCGGCTTCACTCCGCCGCTGGTGCGGTGTAGCGCGTAACCGCGCAAGAATATGGCAAGTGCAACCAGTGACACAATTCCCGCCAAGCCGAATGGAGCACCCGGTAGATAAAAACTGCTTCCAGCGACCGTAAAAGCTGCGAACACGGCGGCAAATAGCGGTGGTCCGACAACCGAGGCGAGGCTTTGCAGACTTGCCACCGCGCCTTGCAATTCGCCCTGCGTATCATCCGATATTGCGTTGCTCATCAAACCATTGATAGATGGCTGAAACAGGCCTTGCATCGCCCCGATGGGAATGGCGATGAAGATGAGCCAGGCATGTTCCGGACTGGCGATGACATAGAAGGCGCAACTAACCGCCATGGTGGCCGCCCCCAGAATGACAGAATTGCGTTCGCCAATACGCGGCACGAGCACGCGGATAAGAAATCCCTGAACGATAGCGGCACCGAGCCCGACGGCCGCGAAAGACAGGCCGACAAGCAATTCGCTCCAATCAAAGGACTCGATGAGATAAAATGCAAAAATGATCGGGAAAACGACATGGGCGGTCATCCACACGGTCAATGCTGCGGCATACCAGAGCACAACCTTATTCTGGCCACTGAGGGCCTTCAGGGCGACGACCGCATTGGCCCGCGCCAGTTGGAACGGGCGCCGCTTTTCTGGTGGCAGGCTCTCTTTGAGCATGAAAAAGCCGAAGACCAGATTGAACGCAGCCAGCGCGCCAGCACCAAAAAAGGGCAGGCGGGTGCCATATTCGCCCAATATGCCGCCAATCGCTGGACCAATGATGAACCCCAAACCAAAAGCCGCACCGATTAGGCCGAAATTCTGGGCTCGTTTTTCAGGCGGAGAAACATCAGCGATATAAGCATAAGCGGTGCTGAAACTGGCGCCCATGATTCCGGCAATGATCCGGGCGGCGAACAGCCATAGTAAAGATGAGGCAAAGCCCATCAGCGTGTAGGCGATTGCATAGCCTCCGAGCGCGCCCAACAATACCGGCCGGCGTCCAAATCTGTCTGATAGATTGCCGATGATCGGACCGAAGATAAATTGCATGGCGGCATAAGCAAAGGCGAGCCAACCTGCATAGACGGCCGCATCGGAAATGGTCTCCCCGGTAATGCTGGTGATCAATTTGGGTAGAACCGGCATGATTATGCCAAAGCCCAGCATGTCGATCAGCACGACGAGAAAAACAAACACCAGAGATGATTTTGCGGCGGGAGGGTTAGCGGACTCGGTCATTGCTTCACTCCCTACACTCAGGCTTCCCAGAATGGGAATAATTAAGCTGTGCAATTTTCATTGTCAGTTCACACAGTTTCACTTACATCAATGTCAATGACTGACCAAAGCTCCGACCAGCCGCCGATCTGGAAATCCCGCTATAATCATCCCACCCAATGGGACCAGTTCTACTCGCCTCTTACGATGCCGGGCATGTTCTTCCGCTCTGCGGGCCGGCGCGGGGAAGCCAATTTGCTGGATTTCATGGGCCGCAAATATAGCTATGCCGAAGTGGCCTCAGGCGTGGTGCGTGTGGCCAAAGGGCTTCAGGAACTGGGGATCGGGAAAGGGGACCGCATCGGTTTGTTCCTCCCCAACGTGCCGCACTATGTCAGCGCATATTATGGCGCGATGGCGATTGGCGCGACGGTTGTGAACTTTTCTCCTCTCTATACCGTTGAAGAGCTAAACCATCAGATCGAAGATAGCGGCACCAAGATCCTCTTTACGCTTTCGGCCACCGCAGTCTTCCCGACGGCATATAAAGTGCTCGAACAGTCTAGTCTTGAACGGCTCGTGGTCGGCAGCATTTCTGGTGCACTCCCGGCAGGCAAGGCGATTCTATACTCATTGTTCCGCCGGAAAGAGAATAGTCCGCAACCGGCGGATGACCGAATTACCGCATTTGCCGACCTGATCGACAATGACGGCAACTACAAAGCGCCCAATATTCGGCCCGACAAAGATATTGCGCTGCTGCAATATACCGGAGGCACCACTGGCTCTCCGAAAGGAGCAATGTGTAGCCATCAGAATTTGACTGCAAATGCTCGCCAGATCAACGGTATAGATCCCTATATCGACGAGACCGACCGGTTGATGGGCGTGCTGCCTTTCTTCCATGTCTTCGCCAATAGTGCGGTGCTGAACCGCACCATTGAGCGTGGCGGAGAAATCGTCATGCTGCCGCGCTTTGATGCAAAGCAGACGTTGAAGGCCATTACCCGCTCAAAAATCACGGCAATGCCCGGCGTTCCGACGATGTACCAAGCTTTGCTCGACCATCCCGATATCGACAAGACCAATTTCTCTTCGCTGAAGGTCTGTGTATCAGGCGGTGCGCCGCTGCCGATGGAATTGAAAAAGAAATTCGAGGCAAAGACCGGTGCCAAATTGGTTGAAGGCTATGGTCTGACCGAAAGCTGCGGCGTGGTCAGCGCCAATCCCTATGAAGGATTGAACAAACCCGGCACGATCGGCCAGCCTGTCCCGGGGACGCTGGTGAAGCTTGTCGACAAGAGTGACCCGACAAAACCACCTCCGGAAGGAGAGCCCGGCGAGTTGATATTTTCCGGACCACAGGTGATGCAAGGCTATTGGAACTTGCCGGAAGAAGACGAGCAAGTGTTCGTCGACGGCTTCCTGCGCACGGGAGACGTGGCGACCATCGACGAGGATGGCTATATTAAAATTGTTGACCGTCTAAAAGATATGATCGCTGTCGGTGGCTTTAAGGTCTTTCCCAGTCAGGTCGAGGAAGTACTGTACAAGCATGAGGCGGTCAAAGAGGCTTTGGTTATCGGCGTGCCCGATGACTATCGTGGGGAGAGTCCCAAGGCCTATGTTTCTCTGGAACCGGATATGAGTGTTGCCGGCGACATATTGAAGGACTGGCTCAATCCCCAGCTTGGCAAGCACGAGCGGGTGACCGAAGTGGTAGTGCGCGAAAGCCTGCCCAAGACGATGATCGGCAAGCTGGACCGCAAAGCGCTTCGGGCGGAAGAATTGGGCTAATGCCGGCGCAGCAAAAATCTGCCTTTGATTAGCTTGGACTGCGCGCCGCCAATATCCGTTTGTTGCGTTTTTCAACGGCTTGAAATGCCTTAAATACGCTCAGCTTGGGATTGGTTGTTCCGGTCTTGCCAATTGTTTCCAATTGTTCGTAAAACCAGAAGATGACCGCAAAACTGGCCACCGCCTTGATCATTTGAAAACGCATGAGAAAGCCGAGCCAGCCCGGTAGGAGCTGCAGTTCGTCTTCATAGCGCGGCAATGCATCCAGACCTTCCAGCAATTGTTTGGGCGCATCGGTCATCACGCACATCGGGCGGCCCAGGCCGATCAGGTCGGCTGCACCGCTGTTGAGCGCGGACTCCATCGCAGCGCGGGTTCGGAATCCACCAGTGACCATCAACGGGACCTTTACGGCGTCCTGCATGGCCTTCGCGAAATCAACAAAATAGGCCTCGCGCGCCTTGGTCGAAGGGGCGACATTTTGTTCCTCTTTTTCCTCCATCCCGTCTGCGCCCATAAGTGCGGGCTGTTCATAGGTGCCGCCGGAAATTTCGACCAAATCAACGCTGGCATCTTCCAGCCATTTTAACACCTGAAGGCTGTCTTCGAAATTGAATCCGCCTTTCTGGAAATCGGCGCTGTTGAGCTTGACCGAGATCGGGAAGTCCGGGCCGACGGCGGCGCGCGTTTTAGCGACCACGGCCAGCAAGAATCGCGCCCTGTTTTCCAGACTACCTCCATATTCATCGGTTCGCTGGTTGGCCCGAGGACTCAAAAAGCTGCTCAAAAGATAGCCATGGGCCGCGTGGATCTGTGCGCCGGTAAAACCAGCCGTCTGACAGGTTTTTGCAGCCAGAGCAAAACGATCCACAAGATCTTCAATCTCGCTTCGGGTGAGCGCAACCGGTTCGCCGAATTGGCCGCCAGGCAAGCCCAGTTTGATGGCCGAGGGCGCTTTGGGATGTTTGTTGACGTTGCTTTGGGTCTGTCTGCCACCATGGCTGATTTGTGCCCAGAAATGATTGCCGTTGCGCGTTGCGGCCTGCGCCCAACTGGTAAGCGTGGTCATCATCTTGTCACTCGCGGGTCCGTCGATGACGACATTGCCTGGCCGCTCAAGATGGTCACGGTCGACCTGGATGTTACCGCTCAGCAACATGCCCGCGCCGCCATCGGACCAGAGGCCATATAGCCTTTCAAGTTCCTGTGTCGGGACGCCGTCCGGTGTCGCCATGCCTTCGGTCATCGCAGCCTTCGAGAACCGGTTGGGTAGGACGGCCCCGCAAGGCAGTGTCAGCGGATCGGCAAGGGAAAGTGTCATAGTATGGGCCCCGGATTTGAATTGCGATTGAAAACTGATTCTGTCGCAAGTTGCAATTTTTGGCAAGTAGAACCGTGCGTTAACGACATTATGTACCGGAAAACAGGAGATTTGGCTTTTCTGACAAAATGGGTATAGTGTGGCTATCGATTGCACGGGGGCAAACTTCCGGCAGTGGAGAGGGATGATATTCTGAGGGGAATGACAATGGTGGCAGCAGCTTCTCGCAAATCGGTTAGCAAAAATCGCGCGCAACATGACGTGCAGCATTTGGATGTCCGCTGGGACAAGAAAATGAGCAACAATTGCGCTGCTGCTTTGCTGGCCTACACTGTCCTGCAAATTTTTGTTGTGCTGCGCTTCATTGAAACCACGGGCATGTCGATCGCTCCTTATTTTGGTCTGGTTCTGCTTGTTGCGGTGATCATTCCCTTTTGCCGCAATTTTGAAAAGCGCTGGACAGATATGAGCAGCAGCGGCTTGAGCGAGCAAAGCCTTGCTGCCAAATTTCGATCTGATCAAATCGTTCTTTGGGTATTGGCCATAGGCTTACCATTTGTCTTTGTGGCTTTGATCAAAGCTATTGGAATGATGTTCTAAAGACGCGTGTCAAAAAACACCGACTGATATTGCAGCATTTGACACCGTATCGTTGACCTTGCAGGGCGCCGCACCTATGTCCGGCCCATGCTAAAACCTTCCGAAGCGCAAGACCGCGCCGACGCCCTTATCTCCCAAGCCAAAAAAGCCGGTGCCGATGCTGCCGATGCTATCTATGTGTGCGACGCTGCAACGCAGGTGCAGATCCGCCTTGGCAATCTCGAAGATGTCGAACGATCCGAAGGTGAAGAAATCGGGCTCAGGGTCTTTGTCGGCAAACGGTCTGCAACCGTATCTTCTTCCGATATGGATCCGCAAATTCTGTCTTCCCTCGTCGGACGGGCGCTGGATATGGCGCGGGAAGCGCCGGAAGACCAATATGCCGGACTGGCGCCCGAAGACCGGTTGTTGAAAACAGAACCGCACCCGATTGAAGGCGATGACGGACAAGATCCGGAACCGGAGCTTTTGCGCGAACTGGCGTTAAAAGCCGAGGATGCCGCGCGGGCCGTAAATGGCGTCAGCAACAGCGAAGGCGGCGGCGCTAGCGCCGGACGCAGCATCGTCGCGCTGGCAACCAGCCATGGGTTCTCCGGTGCTTATTCCACCAGCGGCTACAGCCTGTCTGCCAGCGTCATAGCCGGAGAAGGCGACGGTATGGAACGCGACTATGCCTATGATAGCGTCCGTTTTCTGGAAGATCTGGAAGATGCCGAGAAAATTGGCAGAGAAGCGGGTGAAAGAGCCATCTCTCGTCTCAATCCGGTGGAATTTGATTCCGGCGCAATGCCGGTGGTCTATGATCCGCGCGTCGGCAACAGCCTGCTGGGTCATTTCGTTGGCGCCATTGCCGGCAGCAGCATAGCCCGGAAAACCAGTTTTTTGCAGGATGCGCTCGATAGCGAGGTTTTTGATAGCGCCCTGACGATCATCGACTGCCCGCATCGCAAGCGCGGCCTCCGGTCCAAGGCCTTTGACGGCGAAGGACTGCCCACAGCGAAAACCAAGTTGATCGATAATGGCCGCCTGACGCAATGGCTGATGGAAAGCGCCTCGGCGCGCCAACTGGGCATGCAGCCCACCGGCCATGCTTCGCGCGGTGTCGGCGGAGCGCCGGGTGTCAGCGTCACCAATCTGCATATGGGCAATGGTTCGGTTAGCAAGTCAGATCTGATCAAAGATATCAAACATGGTGTCTATATCACTGAATTGATTGGCATGGGGGTCAACCCTGTCACCGGCGACTATAGCCGCGGGGCCGGCGGGTTCCTGATTGTCGATGGCGAGATCGGACCACCGATTTCGGAAATCACCATTGCCGGCAATTTGAAAGATATGTTCAAAAGCCTGATTGCTGCGGACGATCTGGAATATCGCTATAGCATGAACGTGCCGACCTTGCGGACCGACAGTATGACGGTCGCAGGGGGGTGATCAATCCGCTAGTGGTGCGCCAGTCGCACCGCGTCTATCGGATTAAAAACGGCCTTTGATATGCTCAGGCCCAATGGAGACTCTCTTGGCTGATATAGATTTTGATCGGGTCATCGCGATCGCCGTAGAGGGCGGGGCTCTGGCCATGCGTGACTGGAAATTGGGTGAGAAGGCGGACAAGACTTGGGAGAAATCACCGGGCCAGATCGTCAGCGATGCCGATCTCGCGGTCGACGGGTTTTTGCGGACCGAATTGGAAAAATTGCTCCCCTCTGCCGGCTGGTTGTCGGAGGAAACCCATATCGATCACAGCGGGGCTGGCGACGAGCTGACCTGGGTGGTTGATCCGATTGACGGCACCAAAGATTTTGTCGCCGGTAAAATCGGTTGGTGTGTGTCCGTCGCCTTGGTGCAGAATGAGGCGCCGATCTTCGGCATATTGGTCGCTCCGGCAAAGGGAGAGATCTGGGTGGCCAAGGCTGGCCACAAAAGCGAGGTGAATGGCAGAACGCTGGTCGCCAGCGCCTGTCAGCAATTTGAAGGATGCCGTGTCCCGACGGAAGGCCTCCCTCCCGAAATTAACTTGGTGCCGGTGCCAAAACCGAACAGCATCGCGCTGCGCATGGCCATGGTGGCCGATGACCGGGCGGATTTCGTCGCTTCTACGCGCTGGGGCCATGAGTGGGATATTGCCGCTGCCCATGTGATTGCCGCCGAAGCGGGGGCAAGCGTTAGCAACGCTTTGGGCGAGAAACTGGTCTACAATGGCACGCACGGCAAAGCGCTGGGCGTATTATGCTGTGCGCAAGACATATATGATGATGCGGTGCAGCGCATTGGCCATTATGTCACCGAAAACGGAGCCAGCCACTAAGGCCTGCGGCCAACAACCTAGCTGATGCGGGTTCTCGTCCACAAGCCAATGCGGTCGCGACCGGATTTTTTGAACAAGGCTTGTCCAAAGGCTTTCACGATCCAGCCCAGCTTTTTGCCTTTGCTGGTGAATATCCGCTGCTCTAGCGACATGCCATCACTCTGCTTTATCGCGCGGGCGATATCTCCATAGATTCCTGCTGCTGCGAGGACAGCCCAGCGGGACCGGAACGATAGGCTTGATGCGCCGACACGTGCGGAATCTTCATAATCGCCCGCCAGATCGCAAAGCCGGTTGATCAGGGCGATCAACGCGTCTCGATGATCATTGTCCATCACATGGTCAGGATCAATGCCCGCTTCGGTAAGCCATGCTTTGGGCAGATAGCATCGCCCGGCTTCCGCATCCTCGGCCACATCCCGCGCGATATTGGCGAGTTGGAATGCCAGTCCGAGATCGCAGGCGCGATCGAGAACCTCTTGCTCTCGCGCAGAAACGCCCATCACGATGGCCATCATACAACCGACAGCGCCGGCAACATGATAGCAATATTGGAACAGGTCATTTTCGGTTTCCGGCCGCCATCCTTTGGCATCCAGAGCGAATCCATCGATCATGTCATTGGCGAAGGTGATGGGAATCTGGCATTCCTGAGCAACGGTACCAAAGGCATCAAACGGCGGGTTTCCGGTATGTTCGCCGCCATGTGCCCGGGCAGTCATCATTCGCATGGCGGCAATGGTTTTGTTCGGATTGGCGACTTTCGACATCCCGTGCCCGTGATCCTGACCATCGGCAAGATCATCGCAGGCGCGGCACCAGCTATAGAGTAGCCAGGCCCGTTCGCGGGTTTGCTTGGAAAAGAGTTTTGACGCACGGGCAAAGGACTTCGATCCACGCTCGATGCTGGTCTTGGCCTGAATGATAAGGTTCGCGCGATTCATAAGATCATATCGTTATTCTCAACGGGCATCCCACCCATGGAAATGTCACCCCATATCCTCAATCATCAATTCAGCCGTCGCCTTTGCACTTCCCACCACGCCAGGAATGCCAGCGCCCGGATGGGTGCCCGCACCGACGAAATACAGATTTTCGATAACATCATCGCGATTGTGCACGCGGAACCATGCGCTTTGCGTGAGTAGGGGTTCCAGGCTGAACGCGCTTCCCAAATGGGCATTGAGGTCGGTGCCGAAATCCTGCGGTGTATAGTGAAAGCTGGTCACGATACGCTCATGAATATCGGGAATCAGCCGCTGACCGATTTCATCGAGAATGCGTTTCTTGTAAATTGGTCCCATCTCGTCCCAGTCGATCGGCAGCTTGCCTTGATGGGGCACCGGCGCAAGCACGTAGAATGTGCTATAGCCTTCGGGCGCCATTTCCGGGTCGGTGACCGTGGGGTGATGCAGGTAGAGCGAGAAGTCGTTCGGCAGCACGCCATTGTCATAGATGTCGTCGAGCAGGCCTTTGTAACGCGGTCCGAGCAGGATCATATGGTGCGGGATGCCCGGCCAGCTGCCCTTCAACCCGAAGTGGACAACGAAAAGCGATGGCGAATATTTTTTCTTCTTCAGCTTGTCAGTGACCGTGCTGCTGCGATGTTTGTGACCGAGAAGGTCGCGGTAACTGTGCATGACATCGGCATTGGAAGCGACGGCATCGAAATTCTCGCTCCAGCCGGATTTGCAGGTCACGCCGGACGCCCGGTCGCCAACGGTATCAATCCTGGTCACCGGATCCTCGTAGCGGATCACGCCGCCAAGCCGTTCGAAATGCTTCACCATTGCAGAAACCAGCATATTGGTTCCGCCCTTGGCAAACCAGACGCCACCAAGCCGCTCGAGCTTGTGGATCAGCCCATAGATGGCGCTGGTCTTCATAGGATTGCCGCCGACCAACAATGACTGGAAGGAGAGAAACTCGCGCAATTTCTCGTTCTTCACAAAGCTGGAGACCTTGGCATAGACCGAGCGATAGGCTTCATATTTCATCAGGGCAGGCGCAGCCTTGATCATCGATTTGAAATCGAGAAACGCCTTGGTGCCGAGTTTGACATAGCCTTCTTCATAGAGGCCGCCGCTATATTCCAGGAATTTCTTATAGCCCTCGACATCATCGGGTTCTATCGCCGCGATATTGGCGTGCAGCTCATCGGGGTCATTCACATAGTCGAAGTTGGTGCCGTCGGGCCAGTTGAGCCGGTAAAAGGGCGAGACCGGCATCAATTCAATATCTTTGGCCATATCATTGCCCGTAAGCTCCCACAATTGGGACAGGCAGTCAGGGTCGGTGATGACCGTTGGTCCACCGTCAAAAATAAAACCGTCCTTTTCCCAATAATAAGCACGCCCGCCCGGCTTGTCGCGACCCTCCAAAATGGTTGTCTGGATGCCAGCGGATTGCAGGCGAATGGCGAGTGCCAGACCGCCAAAGCCGGAACCGATCACCGCCGCTTTTTTAAACAGTTCATTTTGCGATTTGGCAACGTCACTCATCGAAATATCATACTCATTTATATTTTAACAAAAGCGGGATAGCGCGGAAAATCGAAATTGGCGGCTTGCCGGTCAACAGACGGATCTTGTCCAGTCTGGTCGATTGTCCGGCATAAAAACGGGCGAGCAATTGTTCATCCTTGGCATAGGTATGCTCCAGTGTCTTGTAACGTTTTGTAGGTTTGGCACCCAGAAACAGGAAGGCGCAGAGCAACCGATAGAATTTGCCGCTCTTCCAATGGCGGTGGGCCAGATTGCGGAGCATTTCATCGAGACTATCCTGATTGATATCAGGCATGTGGGCAATCATGTTTGCCGTTTGGACTGCCATCGGCAGAGAATAGCTTGTGATTGGCTGGATCAGCGCGGCTCTCGCGCCAGCGCGCGCATCGACGCTCTCATTGGCGGTCCAGAAGGCTTTGAAGTCTCCGCCGTAAATGACAGGAAGTTGCCCATTCTCTTGGCTCAGAACGGCCTCTATTTGCCATCCTTTGGCTGCCGCATATTCCGATATTCGGCGCTGGCTTTCGGCGCTGTCCATTTCCGCCGTGTCTGCATAATATGTGTCTTCGACAAACAGTTCCGTGTCGCTAAACGGCAGGCAATAAACGAACCGATAGCCGTCAATCTGCTCGACCGTAGCATCCATGATGACCGGCCGGCTCAACCCATGCGGTTTTTTTAACTTGAGCATCTGGCCACAGAATTTCTGCCAGCCGATTTCCAGCGCAGACAAATCGCCGCCGCCGCGGGCGTCGAGCACAGCATATGCCGAAATTTCCGTGCCATCGGCCAGTTGGACGAGGCCTTTTCCGATCTTCGCCGCCGCTTGCCCGGTCCTAAGTGCCTCTGGCGGCAATTGCCTCCGCAACTCCCGGTCAAGATTGTGCGATTCAATCGAAAAATACCCGTTGCCAAGCTGACGACTATATTGGGGAAAATGCACCTCATAACTGTCCCACTCCCGCGAGATCAGAGGATCGACGATCCAGCGATGTGCGGGTTGGACGTCGCTTTCAAAAAAGGACCAGATATGATTGCCGCCAAATGTCTCTTCCGCTTCGATAACGACGATGTCGAGATCCGGTCGCAATTTTGCCAGCGCCAAGGCGATTAGGCCCCCCGCAAGGCCGCCGCCGGCAATAGCCAAATCATAGTGGCGGGAAGAACTGTCGTGCGTCGGCATTCCATGGTCTTAGACGATGGTGCGGGCAGGGGAAAGCCTGTCTGAAAGCATGTAGGCCAATTGTGCTTTAGGCCTTGCTCCGAGCCGTCTTGCACCATATTCCCATGCGATGGAATTTGCCCCCGCCATCATCATTTCGGCCGTTGCGATGACGCTGATCGTCGGAGGGCGATATTTGTTGAGCAGTGGTTTCTTTGCCTGGCTCACCAATCGGGTCCGGCCGGGCCAATATGGCCAGTTAAAGCCCCAGATTGGCCGCGAAATCCGCTGGTCTCTCTTGTCTGCAGCCATTTATGGTGTGCCCGCTGGAATTGTCGCCTGGGGCTGGCAAAATGCCGGTTGGACCAAGATTTACACCGACCCCAATATGTACCAATTGTGGTATGTACCGGTTTCGTTTTTTGTCTATCTTGTCCTTCACGACACATGGTTCTACTGGACCCATCGCCTGTTTCATCGACCACAATGGTTCAAGGTCGCGCATGCGGTGCACCATGATAGTCGCCCACCAACGGCCTGGGCCGCGATGAGCTTTCATCCGGTTGAAGCGATTAGCGGGGCGATCGTAATTCCGGCTCTGGTCGTCGCGATACCGATTCATGTCGCCGTATTGGGGCTGGTATTGCTTGTGATGACGATTATGGGCGTGTCTAATCATATGGGGTGGGAAATGTTCCCGCGCTGGCTGGTTCGTGGGCGTTTGGGGAAATGGTTGATAACCGCTACCCACCACGAAAAGCATCATGAATATTACAGAGGAAACTATGGGTTATATTTTCGCTTTTGGGACAAAATCTGCGGCACGGATATCGGGCTTGCCGATCTTGGGAGCCGCTTCAGCACTGCTGCTGGCAACCAACGCATCGGCGAGTGAAGCCCCGGCGGCGGTCGCTCCGGCGCTCTCCGCATCCATTGATCTTGCGATCACCGGTTTGCGCTCAGAAAAGGGCAATGTACTGGTCTGTCTTAGCGCCAATCCGAAGTTCTTCCCGGATTGCAGCAAAGACAAAAACGCGCGCAAATTGAAAGTGTCCGCGACCAAGGCCGGAAGCATTGAAATCCCCGATGTGAAGCCGGGTACCTACGCTGTGGCGCTGGTGCATGATGAAAACGGCAATGGCAAAATGGACCTGCGCTTGTTTTTGCCGCGCGAAGGCTTTGGCTTTTCCCGCAATCCCAAAATTCGTATGGGGCCGCCCAAGTTTAAATCCGCGCAATTTACCGTCGGTAAAGACAACGCACAATATTCGGTAAAAATGAAATATATTTTATAGTCTGATCGGGCTTCGTCGCTCGATCGATCCAGGAGGTGGAAAAGCCTCTGTGCATGCGTTTGATTGTCGTGACATCAGATTGGAAATAAGTTGAAAGCCTCGAACACCCTCGCTCGCGCTGCTCTATTCACTCTCGCGTTGGGCATGTCATCCGCGCTTATGGCTCAGCAAGATGTTGCGCCCATGCCGCCCTCAGAATCCGTTTTTGACGGTGACTATCTGACCGCCGGTATCGGTGTGGCGGTTGGTTCCAGCTATGAAGGGTCGGACAATTATACCATTTCGCCTTTGCCGGTTGTCATTGGCAGTTTTGCCGGCGTGGATTTCCAGCCGCGCGGCCCCGGTATCGCGTTCGATTTCATTCCCGACCAGAAGGGCGCAAAGGTTGATTTCGTTCTTGGTCCTGTGGTTCGGGCGCGTTTTGATCGGCAAAATTCCATCAAGGACCCTGTTGTTAATTCTCTCGGCAAGCTCGACTTTGCCCTCGAACTCGGCCCGTTCGCCGGAGTTCAGGTCAATCGCGTGCTCCATCCCTATGACTCCCTGACCGCGCAGGTGGACGTGCGGTGGGATGTCGCCGGCGCGCACGACGGTATGGTCGTCTTCCCCAGCCTGACCTATTTTACCCCTCTCAGCCGGGGTGTTATCACCAGTCTTGCGATCAGCGCGGAATATGTCGACGATAATTATGCTGACTATTATTTCAGCATTTCACCTGCAGGATCGGCCGCCAGCGGTTTACCGACCTTCACCGCAACCAGCGGATGGAAGAATGCCGGCGTTACGATGTTGACCGCCGTCGACCTTGATGGCGATGCCACCAATGGGGGTTTTGGTTTGATATTCCTGGGCGGCTATTCGCGCATACTGGGCGATCCGAAACGGTCTCCCGTCACATCCATCCGTGGCAGCGCCAACCAGTGGTTCGGGGCCGTCGGCGTGGGATATACGTTCTAGATCGCCTGAAGCAGCAAGCAGTTTAGGCTGTTTCTGGGTTGCTGTCGCCGGTAGGTTTTGCAATCTTGGGTTTTCCAGCGGTTTTCGGGACGCTCTTTTGCTCTGGCTGCACCGGAGCAACTTTTGTTGGGGCTTTCTCATCGACTTTCGGCAATTGTGCATCATCGACTTTTGCCGCGCCGGCAACTAGGTTTTCAAGGGAAGACCCGTCCAGCCCCAATTCATTCAGCAGACCGTCTATGACCGGCGCTTGCGCTCGATAGGAGAGGGCGGCTGATACGGCATCGGTGGCAAGATTGCCGCTATTGCCAGAACCAGCAGATCCCATGCTTGCCGCACCGTTGGTTGAGCCGCCCTTTTGGTTGATACCATCAAGTTGTACAATTTTGATTGAGTCAATCGCCTCCATCGGTTTGACGGACTCCTTGACAACTTCCGGTAAGACTTGAAGCAGTGCCATCTTGGTCTGGAGCGAAATTTGATCCGAGGAAAGGATGTTCGCCGCTTCGTTGATAGCTCGTTGTCCAGCGGCTTCGACTTCGAAGCGCACGCGCGCAGCTTCTGCCCGCAGCTTTTCGGACTCAGCTTCGCCCTCTGCATCCAATCGCATGGCGGCCGCGCGATTTCCTGCCGCTTCCTTCTCGGCTTCTGCCTGAACTTTGACACCGATGGCCTGACGTTCTGCCTGTTTCGAAGCTTCGATCAATTCAATTCGCTTGTCTCGATCTGCGACCTCGGTTTCACGAGCTGTAGTGACTTGCTCTTCGGCAGCAACTGCTTTGGAGCGGGCTTCATCAGCTTCGGCCTTGGCCTGACTTTCTTCACGAGATTTATTTTGAATGGCAATCTGTTGCTCCTGCCGGGCAATTTCAATGGCCTGGGTCTGGGCAATTCGAGCCTCTTCAACGGCACGATCGGCTTCGATCTGACTGCTATCTACTTGCTGCTTTGCTCTGATTTGCGCATCTTTTGCTTCACGATCACGACCCGCTTGCTCCTGGGCCACTTCCGATGCCTGACTAGCCCGGCGAACTTCGACTTCGCGTTCTTGTTCTAGCCGGGCAAATTCATTGTCCCGACTGATTTCGAACGAGCTTTGATCGGCTTGCAGGTTTTTCGTTTCGATCTGGACCCGGGTGTCTTGTTCAATGTCGTTACGCGCCTTTTTGCGGAGTTCAATCTGTTCCGTCAATTTGGTCAAACCTTCGGCGTCGAAGGCATTGTTGGCGTTGAAATGCTCGATACTGGTTTGATCGAGGCCGGTGAGCGATACGGATTCCAATTCCAGTCCGTTCATCGCCAGATCGCTGGACGATGCCTGTTGCACTTTTTGGACAAAATCGGCGCGTTGTTCGTGCAGTTCGTTCATCGTCATGCCGGCAGCGACTGAACGTAGCGCGTCAACAAACTTGCCTTCAACCAGATCCTTCAGCATCTCTGGCTGCATTGTCCGCAAACCCAAAGTCTGAGCCGCCATGGCGAGCGATTGAGAATCTTGACGGACCCGGACATAAAATTCCGCTTTCACATCAATCCTAAGTCGATCAAGCGTTATCAGAGCATCGACATTGTTCCGTTCGACGGCCAGCCGGACTGTATTCATGTTTACAGGCATCGTTTCATGGAAAACCGGGAACACCATAGCGCCGCCGTTCATCACGACTTTTTCGCCACCAAAGCCGGTCCGGACAAAAGCAATTTCTTTTGAAGCGCGCTTATATAATCTCGTCAGGATCAATGCAAAGATGAGCAATCCAACCAAAGGCGCGCCTGCATAAATTGCAATTTGGGTGACATTCTCAAGCATCTACTGTCTCTTTCTCTATGTGACGTCCGTTCATCGGACATCTGTTTTCTTGCGTCTTCAATCGAAAATATATGGCCGTCATTCGGCTTTTATGTTTCCTCTAGCCAGTGCGTACCGACAGCAACGGCTTTAAATATATCATCCTCGCGCCTGACCAAGAGCACTTCCTCGCCAGCGTTGAATATGCCATCATCGCTGTCTGGTTCTACCATCAGCGCGTGGCTGTAGCCATGGCGGTCCTTAGCTTTTGCGCGAGCCGGAAAGCCTGGCTTGGCAGTGCCAATGTCGATTGTCGCCCGGCGGCCCGTGAGATCATCTATTGATACAGCCGTTGTCTCATCTTTCGGGATGATGCGCGACAAAGGCCTTGAGAGGATACCCGTTACCGGAAGAGCTGCGAGGGCAGCTGCTGGTGCCGCAATAAATGTCGGGAGCAATCCGCCGGTTACCGATTGAACGATTTGCTGTCCTGCAAATCCCGTCAGTCCGAAGACCATAAGGAAAAGTACCAGCAGCATCATGAATGGCAATCTCCCCCATCCCAGAAAGGAGAGAAGGCCGTCTGCAACGCTGGCGTTGCCAACATCGACATCCAAGTCAGCGTCAATATCTATATCAGCATCGGCGCCAAATTCGCCAAGCCCGACGAGTTGCAAAAGACCAACGGCGATCATCAACACAAAAGCTGCGGCGAAAAACAAGTTTTCGTCTGCCAGCCAAAAGTCGATCACTATGTTCCCCCACAAATAGTTTATCTATTATTTAGTGTATCCAAGAGAAAATTCAAGATTTGATCAACCGATTTCAGTCTTGATCAATCACGAAAGCACCTCGACAGCGAGGATGTTCCGCCCTAACATCCCATACATCCCCGGGGAGTCGTTTGACTGAGAGGGGCGCGTAACGTCGCCCGACCCGCAGAACCTGATCCGGCACCGTGCACACGGCCTACCGGCGTAGGGAGGGAGCGGTATTTTGGATTTCCCGGATACGCTCTTTCTCCATCAGGCAGATAAGGAGAGAGACGATGGGCAGTACAGGCGATATCAGCGGATGGATCACCCTTTTCTTTGGCCTCTATGGTCTGGCCGCGGGCATTGGCGAGTTTCGCAATCCCGGTTTCTGGGCCAAGATGGTCCGCGAGATCCGCGCCAGCAGCGGCCTGCAATTTCTCACCGGCATGGTCACGCTGACCATCGGTGCGGTCATCTATCTCGCCAATCCCTTTGACCCGTCAGACTGGCTATCGATCCTGATCACCGTCATCGGCGGCTGGATTGTTATCGAGGGCTTGTTGATCCTTGCGTTTGGCGACTGGTTCCTGGGCTTTGCCAGCCGCATGATGTCCAGCGGTTCACCGGTCTGGGCGATCCTTTCCATCATCATCGGTCTGGCGGCGATATTCGCCGGTCTGCTTCGCCTGCAAGTTTAACATACAATTTCAACCTCTTAAGAAAGCAATATTTATGGCTGATCTCCCAGCAAAAACCGAAATTGGCGTAACCACCGGCCCGATCAGTGGATCAAAGAAGGTTCATGTCGCAGCGCATAGCGGTAGCGGCATTCGGGTGGCGATGCGGGAAATTGCGTTGGAAGGCGGCGAGGAACCGGTGCGCGTCTATGACACCAGCGGCCCCTATACCGATCCGGAAGCCCTGATCGATATCAAGACCGGCCTGAACGAGTTGCGGTCCCCGTGGATCCGCGCGCGCGGTGATGTCGAAGAAGTCGACCAGCGCGAAATCAAGCCGGAAGACAATGGCCAGCTTGGTCCCGACCGCAGCGGTGGCGTCGACCCGTTTCCCAATGTGCGCCGCAAAGTGCTGCGCGCCAAGTCCGGCGCCAATGTCAGCCAGATGCATTATGCCCGTCAGGGGATCATCACCCCGGAAATGGAATATGTCGCCGAGCGCGAGAATCTCGGGCGCGAGCGGCTGAAAGAATATGTCCGCGATGGTGAAAGCTTTGGCGCGTCGGTTCCCGATTATGTCACGCCGGAATTTGTCTGTGACGAAATCGCGCGGGGCAGGGCAATCATTCCGAACAATATCAACCACCCGGAAAGCGAACCGATGGCGATCGGGCGCAACTTCCTGGTCAAGATCAACGCCAATATCGGCAACAGCGCGGTGGCATCGGATGTCGCCAGCGAAGTCGACAAGATGGTTTGGTCGATCCGCTGGGGCGCCGACACGGTCATGGACCTCAGCACCGGCCGCAATATTCACGACACCCGCGAATGGATCATCCGCAACAGCCCCGTGCCGATCGGCACCGTGCCCATCTATCAGGCGCTGGAGAAAGTCGGCGGCGTGGCCGAAGACCTGACCTGGGATATTTTCCGCGATACTTTGATCGAGCAAGCCGAGCAGGGGGTCGACTATTTCACCATCCATGCCGGCGTCCGTCTGCCCTATGTGCCGATGGCGGCGAAGCGCGTCACCGGTATCGTCTCGCGCGGCGGTTCGATCATGGCGAAATGGTGCCTCGCGCATCACAAGGAAAGCTTCCTTTACGAACATTTCGACGACATTACCGAGATCATGAAGGCCTATGACATCGCCTATAGCCTTGGCGACGGTCTGCGCCCCGGTTCGATTGCCGACGCCAATGACGAAGCGCAATTCTCCGAGCTGTATACGCTGGGCGAGCTGACCCACCGCGCGTGGAAGTCGGATGTGCAGGTGATGATCGAAGGCCCCGGCCATGTGCCGATGCACAAGATCAAGGAGAATATGGAAAAGCAGCTCGAAGTCTGCGGCGAGGCGCCGTTCTACACGCTCGGCCCCCTAACCACCGATATCGCGCCGGGCTATGACCATATCACCAGCGGCATCGGTGCGGCGCAAATCGGCTGGTATGGCTGCGCCATGCTTTGCTATGTCACGCCCAAGGAACATCTGGGCCTGCCCGACCGCGACGATGTGAAAGTCGGCGTTGTCACCTATAAGCTCGCCGCCCACGCCGCCGATCTGGCGAAGGGCCATCCCGCCGCCCAGGTCCGCGATGATGCGCTCAGCAAGGCCCGCTTCGAGTTCCGCTGGCGCGACCAGTTCAACCTCAGCCTCGATCCCGACACGGCGATGGAATATCACGACCAGACTTTGCCGGCAGAAGGCGCGAAAACCGCGCATTTCTGCTCCATGTGCGGCCCGAAATTCTGTTCGATGAAGATCAGCCAGGAAGTCCGCGACTTCGCCAGCACGCAAAACCAGAGCGCCGAAGGCTTTATCGCCTCGGAGAAATTGGGAGCGGATACCGCCGCGGCGAGCAAGGCCGCAGCGGAAGAAGGCATGCGCGAGATGGCTAAGGTCTATAAGGACAAGGGGGATCGTTTGTATTTGCCGGAGGATGAGGTTGGGTGAAATTGCATTAAAATTCGTTAGCAGTTAAACCCAACTCATAAGCCAGAATAGAGTAACGCTCCTTTATGTTCGATGCATCATTTGTTCCTTGTTGGGAAAGGCGGTCATATTCTAAGAGCGCGAATGAAGAGTCGGTGTAACTTTCTTCTGCAATTTTCCGGTTTTTGGCGAGTTTCTTACGGAATTTGAGTAGCTTATTACGTGTAATTTTTGACAGTTCATCATTCTCCATAGCAAAACGATGAATCAGATAATAAATTATCATATTGCCTTGGGCTGCAAGCAGTTCGTCTTTTTTAGTAAAAGTTTCCTTCATGGCGTTTAACACTGGTATAACTTTTGCACGAAGCTTGGCGGGCACTCGACTGTTTGTACCGACGTAGTCTTTTGTCATTGAGTCTAGGTAAACTTTCTTTGTATCGGTGAGCTTGCCAGTTCGTTGCAAGCTATGCTCTGTTAGAAGCATTCTCGCGCTTATCTCCAAATATTGATAGCGCTTGTTCGAAAAACGAACGCTGTCGTTGAAGAACGGATGTGTTGACACCTTCCGAATTGCAAGCACCATCGGTCCCGTAAAGGCATTTCGCTTTTCTGCTGCATTCAACGGGACGGCTTCGTTTAATCTCGAGAACATGTCTTCGATTAAGTCCAAATCGCCATCGCTAGTTGTGACAGTCACGATAGGAAGAACAAAGGAATCGATCTTAATTTTAATCTTTGGGTACTGATTGGCAATATCGTTGTAAGACAATCCAGCCAGATCAATTTTACGATCTCGTTGATATTCGAAATCATCAGCAAGTGTAAATTCATCGTCAAGAAATGCCCAAATAGTCTCTAAACGTTGCCGACCATCTATAACCGAAAACCTGTAACCTGCACTTTTTATTTCTGACCCTTCCAGCTCGTGAAAATAAATCTTGGGCAGATCATAGTCGTTCAAGATTGAGTCAATTAGTAATTGCTTTTTTTCCAGGGTCCATACGCTTCCCTGTCTTTGATATTCTGGGTTGATACGAATTTCATCTCGTTCAGAGTAGAGCAAAATAACCGTACTGTTTTTTAATGTAGAGGTTTCGACAAAACTCATGACGCTAATTCCTTTAAAATCTCGCCAACAGAGGCCAGTTCTGGAAACACTGAAAACTTGCTTAGTCCGAGAACTTGTAGTTCTTTTTCAAGTGTTAACTTTGCCTCGGGAGGAATTACATATTTGACAATATGCTGGCCGTCTCCAACTTTATCCACAGAGACCTTATTTCTATGATGGATAGTGAAAACACCCATTTGAGCTTGAATTCTCGGATTGTTTCTAGTTGCAATCGTCGCGATGGGAAAGAGCTTCGTACGTTCGTTTGCTCGAAGGCTTTCTGTTGTATAATTTTCTAATTCTCTATCATCGAACGAGGGGATGTAATAAGCCTCATGCTCATCTTCAATGCTAGCATTAAGATTAAGATCAACGGGTTTTAAACAATAGAGGGCAAGACTTCCTTTTGTTTTAACGTTCTGCAATGCGAAATATAAGCCGATAAGCGGACTTTCGCTCCAGTCCAATAGTCTTGTCGGTACCCCATAGTGTTGCATCAAGAAGAGCCAATCGAATGGTCCTTGCGGCGGTTGATCAACTAGCAGTGCAGCCGATTGTTTGAACCTAGTAAGTAAAGTAGCCTCAGACGCCGATGGAGTGCTTCTGAGATAGCTTGGCAAGAGCCCCCATTTAGAATTAGGCTGACCGCGAAACCAAACGGGTCCATCATAATCCACGAAATCGGCACTAAGATTTTCAATTAAGTCTGCTACGGACTCGATGGTTTTCTCTGGCATAGTTCCCCCTATCAAAACAAAATGCAATAAATATTGTTTTCAAACAAGTATAAACTACTGAATTAGGAGAGGAGATTAATAATTACCGGAATACGGTGACAGCACACCTTAAAGCCAACACCCTTTCCTACAAACCCCCACACAACCACCCGTCCGTCCCATGACAGACCGCACCAATTCCCGGCCCGCAAAAACGCTCCCACAAAGCGAGGAACCACCCGATCTCCCGCTCGCCCGCCTTCACACCAGTCCCGCTGCGCGCGCGGAAGGACGGGTATTTGCGCTCCGCGCACAATTCGGAATTCTGGAGGTAGGCGCTGTTGACGAAAGGGCTTCGGTTCGGAGGCCGGAGCAAAATTCCTCAAAACAAACGCTATCGGTTATTAGCGATCAACTTCCATTTCTTCAGATGAGATTGGGGGTTGACCCACGCATATTGATCTTGGTGCACTATCATGTCTGAGATCATTCATACCGAAATCATTAAGTCCATTTCCAAATAGAAAAACATAAACAGCATTTAACGGCTTCCCGAGTATCCCGCGATCAGGTTCGGGAAGCCCTCCTTTTGCATTTGCGGATATGACATAGCTATAATAGGCTCCGTTACTCGCCTTTTCATGAGGAATAACAAAACCAAAGGAACGCTGTAAGATGTTTTCGGGAGAAAATATTTCTTCCACCCTTATTTTGTCTGGCGATCCAGGTACCAGGCTTTCGGGTACCAGTAATTTTGACAAGCTATAAGATGCAAGTTTTTTCTTTTCCGTTTTTGAAGGTTCAACATCTTGAATTCGATATACATTGAATTCGACCTCATCGATTTTGAACGCCAGCGCACCAGCATTTTTGATTGAGAAGGAGCCCGATATATCGCAATATTCTTTGTCATTCTTGAAATATGAAGCTTGACCTCTGTTTACGACAAGTGTTGTATCGCCAATAGGCATGGCTTCTCTTCCTAGAATTTTCGCTCTTTTGTCTATAAGGTCAGTCCCGCTCCACAGAAGCCAAACAGCCCCAACCATCATGACTCCGTACTTTAAGAAAAACTCGATCTGCTCCCGCTTTTCTTTATCATGCATCCCCCACACAGTATTTTCTCCCTATATTACTGTTCTATATTAGTACTGTAATTTCATTTCGCAATCCGTGATTCTTGTCACGGACAAATGTGAGGATGAATCGCAGTGACACGGCACTTCTAACCCAAACCCTTTCCTACCCCCCCCACATAACCATCCGTCCGTCCCATGACACACCCCGCCAATTCCCGGCCCGCAAAACGCTCCCGCAAAGCGAACCATCACCCGATCTCCCGCATCCCGCCTTCACGCCGGTCCCGCTGCGCGCGCGGAAGGATGGGTGGAATTACGGTGACAGGTGCAACACCCCCCGACCCCCTATCAAAAGCAAGCCTATAGCTCCCCAGATTGGCTGATAAACTCACTGGCATAACGGCACGCCGTCCCGTCGCGACGGTGCGCAACAGGGAGAGGCCATCATGAGCCAACAAGGCGAAAACAAACCCAAATTTCGTGTCGAATTTGTCGAGCGCACCGGACTCAAGCGGCTTGAGGAAAGCCATGGCTATGCGCATCTGTTGATGCCGCTGGCGGGGAATGAGAACCATGTTGGCGTGCTCTACATGGGCGCTTATACCGTGCTGGCGGAGGCGGTGGCGGCACTGCCGGGCATTTCGTTTCTCGACGCGGCGCTCTATTTTCCGATCCTGAAAGATATTTACGTCGATTTCCACAAGCCCGCTGCGAGCGATGTCACCGCCGAATATCGCTTGTCGGAAGATGAGGTTGCAGGCCTGCTCGCCGATCTGGAGCGCAAGGGCAGCGCTGGCTATATCGCCGAATTCCCGATGCATGACGCGGGCGGTGTCCATGTCGCCACCGGGCGGGTGACGGTGAAGCTGCTCTCGCATGGATGGAAAAAATAGCGCCATTCGGCGCGTTCCCGCTATATTTTCCGACCATCGTTCGGTTAATCGTCGCAGCGACAGAATTTTCTCCCCCAGCCGGGATTGAATTCACTGTCTTGCCACCGTAAGCACTGGGGCCTTAGTTAGAAAAATACTTTGGTAGGGAACTGATAAACCATGAGAATATTGATTATCGGCGGTACCGGCGCCATTGGTGGCCATGCGGCCTTGCACCTGAAATCTCTGGGTCATGATGTGGTTCTCTCTTCCCGCAATCCACCCGCCAAAGGGACCGGTTTGGAGTCGCTGGAGTGGCTCGCCGGTAATTACTTGGAAGGCACATTTGGTCAGGCGGATCTCGAAGGCTTTGAAGGCATCGTCTTCGCGGCGGGCAATGATGTGCGGCACTTGCCGGCAGGATCGGAAGCGGGACCCGAAGCCGATGC
Organism: Parasphingorhabdus sp.; assembly: GCF_039982395.1. Classification (GTDB taxonomy): domain Bacteria; phylum Pseudomonadota; class Alphaproteobacteria; order Sphingomonadales; family Sphingomonadaceae; genus Parasphingorhabdus. The sequence continues at coordinate 75,337 of NZ_JBDWYO010000003.1, read as the reverse complement.
CCATTATATCAAAGCCAATGGCGAGGAAATTCCGAAATTTGCCGCGCTGGCCAAGGCTGCCGGCGTCCAATGTTTCATCAATATCGGCAGTTTCTATCCGCAAGTCCTGCCCGAGAAAATTGAGACCGATGCCTATGTCCGCTCGCGGGATATGGCCGACAAGGGCGTGCGCGCGCTGTCGGATGACAGCTTCCGCGCGATGAGCTTGAACGCGTCCTTTGTGGTCGGTCATCCGGACGGCATGGCCAGCGATATGTTCGCTGCCTATATCAACTATGCGCGGGGCCTCTATCCCAATGTCAAACCCTTTGGTCCGGCGGGCGGCAGCAACTTCATTTCGGTGCAATCCCTGTCGGAGGCGATCGCCGGTGCGGCGGAACGCGGAGAGGGCGGAGCCTCCTATTTGATCGGCGATGAAAATCTGAGTTTTCAAAAATATTTCCAGCTGTTCTTTGCCGCGGCAGGCAATCCGGTCACGATCCCATCGCTGGATGAAGAACATCCGATGTTACCGGATTCCGCGATTGTGCAGGGCCGGGGCAATTTCATCCGTTTTGAACCGGATGCAAAAGAGGCCGTGCTGCTGGGGTTCCGGCGCAATGACATTGCCCGCACGGTCAAGGCCATGGTTGCTGATCTGGACCAGCGTGTCGGCACGGTCGTGCCGGTCACCATCGGCCCCGATGCGCAGAATGTACCGGAACTGACCCGGCTCGCCCATCTCTATGCCCGCGCCAATGATGCGGGCGATGTCGATATCCTCAAAGCGATCATGACCGATGATATCGTGGTGCAGGGGCCGGGCTTCAAAATTGAAGGACTGGACAATGTTTGCGCCGTGCCCGGCATGTTGCAGCAATTTTATGATGGCACGGAACATATCGTCAATCAGGTGCTCGTCGAAGTGACCGGCGATAGCGCTGTGGGCGAGACCTTCTGCACCGCCAATCATATCCTCTACCCCGAAGCAGGCCAGCCGCGGCGGATATTGACCTGGAACATCCGTTATCAGGATCGTTTTGTGAAAGTCGATGGCAGTTGGCGTTTCCAATATCGCGGCTTGCTGGTCGATTGGCTGGAAGTGCGCGCGGTGGCGATACCGATTGTTTAGAGCCTATCGCGAACCAATCATGCCGCGAGCGTCTGGCTCTCCGGCGGCGCTTTCCGATTGGCCCAGATCAGAAGCATCGTGGCAAGGACCGACAATCCCCACAGGAATATCTTCGGGTTGACGGTCATGAAATTGACGAACAGCGCCCCGTGGCTCAGCAGGTAGATGCCGATCAGCACCAGACCCCAGTGCTTGCGCCACATCTGCCCGATCGCGCCGAGGCTGATGGTTATTCCCATGAACATGATGAAGCCAAAATAGGTGAGGGGGGTGAAGCCAACGAGATTATATTCGCGTTCGGCAATGAAGCGCTGCGTCTCGGAGAGCGCTTCGGTCGCTTCGCCACCAAAGGCCCACCAGCCCAGAGCCTGCCCGATCATCAGCAGGCTGACACCGATACGGATCAGGCCGGATGCGAGGAAGACGAGGCATATGGTGATGGCGAGTTTTCTTTTCATGCTGTATTAATGTAGTAATACGGTATGAAGGTCAAGAGGGCTGGGGATGACGAGGGGCTTATGCTAGGAGATGGCCATGACCCAAATCTCCGATATTCCGCTCATCATCGAAGTGTCGCTCAACGGTTCCGTCAAAAAGACGCAGAACCCCAATGTGCCCTATAGCGACGACGAGATCGTCTCGCAGGCGGTGGCCTGTATGGAGGCGGGGGCGGCGCTGGTGCACAATCATACCGAGGCGCCGGTCTTTGGCGGCACCGGAGTGATGGATGCGGAAAATTACGCACGGCCGTGGCGGAAATTGCTCAAACTACGCCCCGATGCCATTCTCACCCCGACCATGCCGGGCAAAGAGGGCGTGCCGGTTGAAGAGCGTTTCTCGCATATCGAGGCGATGGCGGCCGAGGGCCTGATCGCGCAGGGCCTGTGCGATCCCGGCAGTTTCAATGTTGCGGTGCCCGACCCCGATGGCGTCTTCGCTCCGACGCAGCTAATCTATCGCAACGACATGCACGACAGTCACTATTATGTCGAAGCGTGCCGCCGGCTGAAGCTGGGGATGAGTATATCGATTTTCGAACCCGGCTTTGTGAAGTTCATCATGGCGCTGCACCGCGCGGGCAAGCTGCCGCCGGGCGGGATTATGAAATTTTATTTCGGTACGGAGGATCAGCCCTTTGGCCTACCGCCGACCGCGAAAGCGCTCGATGCCTATCTGGAAATGATCGAGGGCAGCGGCCTGCCGTGGCTGGTGTCGAGCTTTGGTGCGGATTGTGTCGGCTGCGGTCTGGCCGAGAAAGCGATCCTGCGCGGCGGCCATGTGCAGGTCGGGATCGAACCTTATGGTGGCCCGCGCACGCCGCATAATGTCGAATTGGTCGAAGAGGTTGTGGCGCTGGCCAAGCGATTGGGCAGGGCGATTGCGACGCCCGCACAAGCGGCCAAAATCATGAACTTGCCGAGCTATCCGGTACGATACGGCATAGCCTAGGCTCGGCGCTAACGCCTATCCCCGCAACAGCTGGCTGGCTTGCCCCTCGTCACCAAAATCATATTGGTCACGGCCGGCATGTTTGGCCTTATAGAGTCGCCGGTCGGCGATTTTGAGGCTGTGGCCAATGGCGGTGGTTGCGGCGTGCAACGTGCCACCGATGCTCAGCGTGATGCCGATAGACCGGCCTTCGACGATCATCTGGACTTGACGCATGGTCTGGCAAATATTGGCGGCGACCTGCTGGCCTTTTTCGAGGTCTGTGCTGGGTAGGAAAATTCCGAATTCCTCGCCGCCCAAACGCCCGACTATCCCTTGATTTCCGACCGACTGTTTCAACGTGTTCGCCAGGATGCGCAGCACTTCATCGCCACCGGCATGGCCATAGGTGTCGTTGATAGTCTTGAAATGGTCGGCATCGGCAATCATCAACACGCCCGAGGCTTCCCGCCCGCGAACACTATCCAGAAAATGATTGCGGTTGAGAATGCCGGTGAGCGGATCGAAGCGGATTTGCGAGTCCACTTTCTCGATCGTTTCCTGCAGCATGCGGACGATGGAGAGGACAAAATAGGCGCAAGGCGGCGCGATCAGCAGTGGAATGAACAGGGCGATGGAAACGCCCCAAAGCCATATCAGCCAGTGCATGCCGGGAATGACCGCCATCAACGCACCAACAACGCCCGTCGCGGCAAATGTCGCGATAGCGGTGATGAGGGCTGTGTATTTCCATACGGCCCTTTTGTCTTTGATCTCGATGCGCACGCAAGGCGACTAGCAGCTTTAGATTGTCGCAATATTTGTGCCCATGGTTAAACGCGGCGTAACCTTTGTAAAATGCTATTGGGCGTTCAGGCGATATTGTCTCAAGCCTTTGACTGAGAAGCTGCCCTATTTTCGCTCGCGAGGACAAGCCGGTTCCAGGCATTGATCTGGGCAATGGCGTAGCAAAACACTGCCACCTGACGCTGATCGAAATACCGCTCCATGGCCTGCTGCGCGGTGGTCAGGGCAGCAGCATCCTGCACATTTGTCATGGCGGTAGCCAGCGAGAATAGGGCGCGCTCGCTTTCGGTAAGAGCGCCCATCTCACGATGGACGATGATATCATCGGCTAGCGCAGGGGAAAGGCCAGCGGCGATTGCCGCGTCTCTATGCATGGTAATGCAAAAAACGGCATTTGTTGAGGACCGAGCACCAGAGGCGGGCGAGCTCCAGCAGCCGCTGCGATAGACCTTGAGCTTCGCACTGCCGATCCACCGCGATCATCGCGTCGCGGCCTTCTGGCCAGATCGTGAATATAGCGGGCATCGCTGGCCGGTTCAGAGCCCCGCTCATGCCGCCAGCGGGATGCTGGGTTGGCCCAGCTGCGCCATGATCATGTTCAAGTCATAGAAAAACCGTTCGCCCGAAAGCAGTCCGTCCTGAAAGAGGACATAGACTGTGAACGGAAAGCGGACCTCCAGACCAGTCGGCTCGATGCCCAGAAACGGCCCGGTATGTTTGCCAACGAAATGGGCGTCACCGATGACGAAGTCATCCTTCACCCAGTGCAAAGCCCCGCTGTCGGTCTGGATTCCAAAGGCGCTCCACCAAAGGTCATAGTGACGCGCCGTGGCTTCGCGTCCGTTCAATGTCAGCCCAATGGGCTGGTCTTCGAACAAGGCATCGGGATGGATGGTGGCCAGCGTGCCCGCCATATCATGTTCGGCTTCTGCCTTCATGTGGCGGAGCAGGCATTTCTGGTTGATTTCGCGGGTGGTCATGGGGCGGCCTTTCTAATTTCTGAGATGATCGGCAAACCAGTCTTCGGTCTCTTTCTGGATCGCGGGCGCGGTGGTTTCGCCGGTGGTGTGAAGCAGGTCGGCGATGCTCACCTTTTCCAACGCACTGCGCCAGGCGAGGGTTGCCATGTCCATGGTCTGGGCGATGGCACAGCGCGGGGAATAGTCGCCCTTGGCACCGGCACAGGGGCCGTTGCGGCGGATTTCGTGGCAATGGAAGCTGGGCTCCACCCCCTCGATTGCAGCGGCCACTTGATAGACGCTGATCTGCGCCGAACTGCGCGCCAGTCGATAGCCGCCATAGCGACCAGCAGACCCCACAACCAATCCTGCCGCAGCCAATTGCTGCAGCACTTTTGCAAGGGTTGAGCGGCGCAATTCATGAAAGTCGGCCAGATCATTAGCGGCCAGTTCTCGGCCAACAGGCGCGGCGGCCAATAGCAGCATGATATGAAGGGCGGGTTCGATGGAGCTGTTGGTTTTCATAATTAAGAATTTATAATTCCGAATTAAAAATGTCAAGGCTCCAAATATCTCGAAGGGCCGATCGGGGGTGACCATATCGGCAATCCACTGGGCTTCGCAGTTTTTTAACCCGTTCCCGCTATTCCCGCGCTCGGGTCAAGCAGCAGGAACGAAACCGTTATGGGTTTTCAGCCATTTTCCAACGTAGAAATTGATAGATTCGCCTCGGCCTATCCATCGGTGCCGAGCCATCTCGGCCATCAGATCGCCAGCCATCCCTTGCTGGAGCTCGACGCCTTGGCAGAGCTTGCCCGCCGCATCCGTACGGAATCGATCGAATTTAACGCCGCCACCGATCTGCCGCTGGGCATCACCAATGAAGAGACGCCGCACACCGGCCTCGATGTGCATGAAACCATCGCCCAGATCGAAACCAGCGGATCATGGGTGCTGCTCAAGACCATCGATCAGGACCCCGCCTATGCGCAATTGATGCGCGATGTGCTGGCTGAGCTGGAGCCGGTCGTCCATCCGCGCACCGGCGCTATGATGCGACTGGAGGGCTTTGTCTTCATCTCCTCGCCCCGCGCGGTCACTCCGCTGCATTTCGATCCGGAATATAATATCCTGTTTCAGGCGCGCGGCAGCAAGACGATGACCTTCTATGACTCCGCTGAATCCCGGATCATAAGCGACGAATTTTTCGAGCAATATTTTGCCGGCGGGCCACGCAATCTGCCGTGGCAGCCGGAATGGGCAGAGCGTAGCCAGCCGATTGCGATCACCCCGGGCGAGGCGGTCTATGTGCCGATCCTCAACCCCCATTCGGTGCAGGTCCATGACGAGGTCTCGATCTCGCTATCGCTCACCTGGCGCAGCGAGTGGAGCTTTCACCATGCCGACGCCTGCCGTTTCAATGGCCGCTTGCGCAAGCTGGGCCTGAACCCGGCCTCGCCGCAACGCTATCCCGCCGACAATCGTCTGAAAAGCTATAGCGAACGGGCGTTGGCGCGGGCCGAACGGATGTTCGCGAGAAATTAGTCCAGCAAAGGGGCAGGGCGCAGGCCGCTAACCCACCAACAGGTCTCAGCTTTGATCGGTGATCCGGACAAGGCTCCAGTCATAGCCAAGTTCCTTCACCCGTGCTTCGATCAGCGCGCGGGTTGCGGCATCGGGCTGTGCCTGCCGCGTCAGCATCCACAAATAACGCCCGCTCGGTTCGCCAATGATCGCCCAGCTATAATCTTCCGCCCGGTCGAGGATCCAATAATCGCCGTAAAAAGGCCCGAAGAAGGATACTTTCAGCTTGGCATTCTGGCTGCCGGCAACGACCTTGGCCTTGCCATTGGCGACGCTGGTCTTGCCGTCCTTGGTGCAGCTGTTGACGACCTTTATCTTCGGATCGGACGGATCGGCATCGCGCAGCGAATAGTCCGCCGTCACCCGGTCGCAGCCTTTCTGGAACGGCGCTTCATAGCGGGCCATTTCAAACCATTTGCCGAGATAGAGATCCAGCGCCACCGCTTTGGCCGGTTCCGGTACCGCAACATTGCCAACGGGTCCGGGCTTGCCCGCGCAAGCGCCCAGCAGCGCCATAGGCAACAGGCCCAGCGCGAATTTGCTTTTGGCTGATAGAGTCATCTCATCATCTCCATTTTTATGGAGACTAGCTAAGCGCGCCTGAGCCAATGCTGAATATGGCTTTTGGGGCAGGGGCAGGGCGAGCGTCCTAATGCGCCTCAAGGCATCCCAGCACGCCTAAGCCGTCTCTAGTCCTGTGGCTCCACACCAGCCTGCGCAAACAGCTCCGCACCGGTCAGCATCTCGCTATCCCCGGCAAAGCTGTAATAAGAGGGCTTTTCGTCGATAAACACCTGCCGGCGGAGGGCCAGCCCGTCGTCCTTGTCGGTCGCGTCGTCGAACAGCCCGGCACAGACCATATGCTCGCTCGAACCTTTCAGCCGATAGAAGAGATGCGAGCCGCAATCCCCGCAAAAGGCCCGCTCCGCCCATTCCGACGAGCTATAGACGGTCATCTTATCCGCCCCGTCAATCACCACATCGGTCCCGCAATCAATCTCCACAAACGGCCCGCCACCCCAGCGCCGGCACATCCGGCAATGACAGGAATCGACATGGCTGACGGCCTGCGCGGCAGTGATGGTGATGGCGCCGCAGAGACAGTGGCCTTGGCGTTGGGTGGGTTTGGTGGTGGTCATGGTGGGGCCTCCTGTTGTGGTGGGTTGGGCGAGGGTATCAAATGCTGATTGCTTTTGCATGAGGTAATATTAGGGTAGAGGGAGTGATCTGGCTGAGAAGGCCTGGGGTGAGGTGGAGCGATGATCGAATGTCCTATTTGGGGAACACCAGCGTACGAACTTCAGGAATATTTAGGTCGTGATGGTTCAGGATATTTTTCTCCCCGTGCTGGTGGAAACTATTTTCTAACGGGTACCGCGTTCGCATTGTTGAAAAATCTCGATGATCAATCGAAGGTAAGACTCACCCACGAGATAGTCTCAAATTTGATGTCTGGCGCCACGCTGGAAATTGGATCTTCGACATTGGACCAAGCCCGACTGGCAAAGCCTTCTTTACCTTCTCAACGAGCGGTTAGATTGCTGCGGTATTTGGCTAAAATATCTACGTATCTTGGAGCCAAAATCAGATTTCCTAGCGAATACGGGATTTATCCCGCTGACGTAAACAAGAATCTGTCGGTAGATACGGGCTTTAGGACCGATGAATTGTATGCGTGGTCAGATTCAATCAAGTATGCAGAATTGGCTTATCTTCTTGAAATGCTTGAAGCGGATAAACTAGTTAAATTCGAGGACGGCGGATCACCACCAACTTTGATTGTTACGCCGTTAGGCTACTCTCGAATTGAAAAGGAACGGGTCAACCCAGTTAACGAACAGGTCTTTGTGGCGATGTGGTTTGACGCCTCAATGGACAAAGTTTTTTCGGAGGGGTTCGACCCTAGTATAAGAATGGCGGGTTATCGCCCCATTCGGATAGATCAAAAAGAGCACTTAAACAAAATCGATGATGAGATCGTAGCTGAAATCAAGCGATCTCGTTTTCTGGTCGCAGATTTCACGTCGGCTCCGAAGTCCCCAAGGGGAGGAGTATATTTTGAAGCTGGCTTGGCGCTTGGTCTCGGAATGGATGTTGTTTGGTGTTGCCGGGAGGACATGATAAACGAAGTCCACTTTGATACTCGGCAATTTAACCACATAGTATGGAAGACATCGCAAGAACTAAAGACAAAGCTTCATAAACGAATTTGTGCGACAATTGGTGAAGGCCCGCTCGGTACAATCGGCTGATTAAGAACGAATTACGGTAACAGCGCACTAATTCTTTAAACACAAACCAAAGGCATCACGCGCCCAATATACTCGATCACTCGTTTTTCTGCGATGGCCTGTGAAGCAACCATGGGATTGCTACCCCGTTTTTGACGTCGTCGGAAATGGCGGTCGATTGCGGGCCCTCCGTGTTTGATTGTCGCGCTGGCTATAGTGGGGGTTGGCAAATGTTCATCGATTTCGTGATATGCTTGAGATCATTGGGCTTGAATGCGATGTTGATCGAACCGGAAATGAAACTTGCCAGCCGATCGGCTAGCGAGTTGGCTTCGGACTCAATATACGCTTTGGCATTGGCCACGACGATATAATTGCTGAATTTGCTGTGGCCGCCAACGTCGTTGGTCATTGGAACAATGAAGCCGAATGATCTTTGCAGCTCATTTTTCAAACCAAATTGTTCGTGTATCGGCAGTACAATCGGCTTGCCGACGGGTATGGCTGCAAATTTGCTGCCCTTTTGCAGCCGTTCTGAAAGCGTGTAAGACGTGGGTCCTTCAGTGCTCAATTGATTGGTCGTAATGAACGGCAGCTCATATAGTTCAATGGTGACACTCTCGACGGTAAACGGATAGGCGCCTGTGTTTGTTATATTATAACTGCCTCTGACGTAGCAAAATTCACCTTCCTCAGGCCCTGTGGCATATCTGTTGTGGTCAAGGGACAAGATGTCGGTGTCGCCAATTAACTTGGCTTTCAATGTTTGTTCCAGATCAGATTTGGCCCAATGAGCCGTTCCAAACAGCAGCGCGACAATAGCGCCTATGATCAACACAGAATTTTTTATGAAAAACTCGACCTGCGCGCGTTTTTCTTTGTCATGCATTCCCAACATTCCTGTTCTCCCTGTTGATCTGCTACATCCCGGTTACCAAAATTCTGCCGCTTATCCCGCGTTCGTTATCACTTACGATCGCTTAGAACTTAGACTTCTGGCAAAAGAAAACAACTTAAAGGCGGGATCGGGGTTGGGCGTGAATCAAACCGGCGATAGGCTAAAAATCCCTTTCCTACACGACCCCATCCATGCCTTAATCCGCGCCATGCCCTCCGATCATCCAACCTCCCGCCTAGCCCCCCGCAGCCGTTCTGTGCAAGAACGCCGCATCTCCCGCATCCCTGCGTTCACGCCCGTCCCCCTGCGCGCGCGTGTCGACGGCTGGTCACCGGTCCGGCAGGCGGAATTTATCGGCCTGCTGGCGCAGACCCGTTGCGTCAAAAAGGCGGCGGCGCTGGTCGGGATGAGCCGCGACAGCGCTTATCGGCTCCGCCGCAAGCCCGGTGCCGAGGAATTTGTTGCGGCCTGGGATATGATAATGGGTGTGCCGGTAGGTCAGCGGCGAAAGGTTACACTAGAAACGCTGTTCCAGCGGATACAGCAAGGCAGCTACCGGCCCGTCCTGCGCGGCGGCCGCTATGTCGGGACGGTCAGGAAAGCGGACAATAGCGCGCTTTTGACACTGCTCGGGCGGCTTGACCGGATGCTGCCGCCGGAGGAGGATGGGGGCGAGGGGCTGGAAGGTGACAGAAAATAAAAGCGCGCGATTGTGTAAAGTTCGGAGCAGGGCGTGATTTGCCATCGCGGCGCTTCCGGCCTAGCTTGCCGGCCGGTCCACCGGGAACAGGCGGGCAATAGGAGAGAGATGATATTATGAGCGAACCATTGTTTAAAGCCACGATCATCGCCGCTGCTGCGGTGTTTCTCGGGATATTCATCATGCTGGTGATCCCGCCCCAGATCGCCGAGCCCGATGTTGTCGGCGCTTTTGCCGCCGGGTTCGTCAATCCTTATGCCAGCGGCTATTCGTCCGATGTGCTGGCCTGCTGGGTGATATTGGCCGCCTGGATTGCTTATGAAGCAAAGACTTTGGATATTCGTCATGGTTGGATTTGCGCTGTGCTGGGCATCGTCCCCGGTGTCGCCGTCGGCTTTGCGCTCTATCTGCTGTTGCGGATGCGCCAGATGAAGCAACGGGAGGTCTAAAATATGGAACAGGTGATCACCGCAACGCTCTGGTTCGCTACGATCTCGGTCGGGATCATGGCGGGGGTCTATTTCACCTTTTCCGCCTTTGTCCTGCAGGCGCTAGACGCCGCGGGGCGACCGATCGGCATGCTGGCGATGCAGTCGATCAACCGGATCATAGTGCGGTCGTTGTTTCTGCCGCTGTTCTTTCTGAGCAGTCTGGCCTGCCTGTTGCTCGCGGTCTTTGGCGTGATGCAATGGGGCAGTGCTGGCGCGTGGCAGATGGTTGGCGGCGGGGCGCTTTATGTTCTGGGCATGTCGGTGGTGACGATGGTCGGCAATGTGCCGCTGAACAATGCTCTTGAGGCGATTGACGCCAACGGGCCGGAAGCAGAGGCGATGTGGCGGCGCTATATGCAGCGCTGGTTGCCGTGGAACCATGTCCGGACGATCAGCTGCACGGTGGCGCTAATCCTGCTGATCGCCGGGATTGCGGCGCGATGAGCCTTGTCATCCGCCCCGAAACGCCCGCCGATCAGGCCGCGATCTATGATATCACCAAACGCGCTTTTGCGCCGATGGACTATGCTGGTGGCGACGAGCAGGACTTGATCAACCGGTTCCGGGATGCCGGGGCGCTGGAGATTTCTCTGGTTGCGGAACAGGGCGGCGCGGTCGTCGGGCAGGTGACCTTTACCAAGGCTTTTGCTGCCGATGGTTCTACCGGATGGTATGCACTGGGTCCGGTGGCGGTTGAACCGGATTTGCAGGCGCAGCATATCGGCAGTCAGCTGATCGAGGCGGGGATCGCCATGCTGCGCGAACGTGATGCGGCAGGCTGTGTGCTGACCGGCAATCCGGCCTATTACAGCCGCTTCGGCTTTCGGGTATTTTCCGATCTCTGCCCGGAAGGCGAACCGGCTGCTTATTATCAGATACTCCCGTTGCGGGTGCAGGAACCGAAGGCCGTGGTGGCCTTTCATCCCTTATTCTATGGGGCGGGATGAGATTTATGACCGCGTCGGGACCTCATCATTGCGCTCGACCGCGGCGACTTTGGCGACCAGTCCATCCGCCTGTCGCTGCCATGCGGCGCTGGCGCCATCGGGCCAGTCGGAACCGGCGCGCTCGGCCATTATGGTGATGACCAGGGCGAACCAGCTGGCATAATCTTCCGGCGTGAAATCGGCATAATTGTGATGCAGGTCGATGAAGTTGGTGACCGTATGATCGACCCAATTTTCGTCTGCCGCGAGACCCAGCATCACCTCCAGCGTCTCCCGGGTCATCCGCTCTTGCGCGGCATCGGGGTTGAGGAAGACCGGGGCATGGTGCGGATGGTCGGCGATATATTGGTTGAACAAGGCGCCGGCCATCCCGTCATAACGGTCGCCCAATGCTTCGATACTGGCTTCCATCAGACGGTGATCGGCAGGCGCGAAGGGCATATCAGAAAGCGCCCGGCACCTCGCGTTGGGCCGGGGTGGGTTGCTCCGGCATCAGCATCTCGCGGGGCAGGGTCATCGGCTCGCGCTGTCCGGCAATATTGCCACTGGCCGCGCTGCTGATCGGGGTGCAGGCCGCGCCGGAGAGGAAACCGAGAGCCTGCGCTGTCGATGCTTCACCCGGGTCGCCCAGCGGTAGCGTGATATCGTCGGGCGCCTGACAGCTGTTGGTAAGGGAGCTGGCGAGACCGGTAAAATAGTCGGCGTTGCCATCGGCATTCTCGGTGGCGAAGGCGAGGATCCGGATACGGTCGTCGCACGCAGCACGATCAAGACCGACTTGACCCACCGGCTTGCCGAAAGTGTCGCTGCCGATCAGCGCCATATTGGCGTCGTGATAAGGGATCATAGCGTTGATCACCAGCTCGCTGGCCGATGCCGAACCGCCGGTGGTGATGAACGCCATCCTGGTCGGGGCGATCGACTGGGCGTTTGTCTGGAAATTGCGGGTCTGGTTGTTGGATGATTTGCTAGCGCGGAATCGGGTGATCGACTGGACCTCGTTGGTGAAGCGGTCCCGGCCCAGCAAATCGGCGAACAGCTCAGCGGTCCTTACCAGTCCGCCGCCATTATAGCGTAGATCGACAACCAGCTCGGTCACCCCGGCATCGCGGAATTGCTGGAAGGCATCGCGAAGCTGCTGTTCCGCGCTGTCGATAAAGGTGCGTAAATTGATATAGCCGACCATCGTGCCGCCATTGTCGATAATCTGCACGCCATAGCGCGGAGAGATTGGCTGGATGTCATAGTCGGCTTTGGTGATGGTGGTTGTGGATTCAACGCCCGCTGCATCGCGGAAGCGCAGAACGCGACTGGTGCCTGCGGTAGAGGGGCCCAAAGCAGTGCTGACCGCGTTGGCTCCGCCGCTTGCAAAGAGCGAGCTTACCGTCTCGAGATTGGCAGTGCTTGTGCCAATCGCCAGCAACTCGGCGCCGCGATCAAGTCCGGCCGCCAAAGCAGGTGCGCCTTCGAAGGCATCGAGAATGAACACACGGGAGGCAGCGCTGTCATAGCTTAACCGGATACCAAAGCCAGCCGTCGCACCGGAATTGAGAAAGGCATTCTCGTCGGCAATTGATGTAACGAAGGTGAAAAAACGATCCCGTCCCTGACTGCGGGCCGTCGCCGTGAGGGCGTCGATATAATCTTTGACCGTTGCATAAGGCGCAGGGTCGAGACTCGCTGGCAAGGTTTCCGGAAAAAGATACCATTCGTTGATCTGGCTGAAGGCCCAGTTTTGACGATTTTGGAGCGAGCAAGTGGAACTTGTCGGAGAGGGTGCTGGCGTTGCTCCGCCCCCGCCTGGTGGCAAGCTAACCGTATTGTTATTGCTACCACCACCGCCGCCGCAGGATGCCAACAGCGCTGCTAACGCCAATATCGAACCGGATTTTCGCAAGGCCATGATGTCCCCAAAACTAAACAGGAAGAAAGTTAGACCCTACAGCCTTAACCCAATATGATCGGCCCGGATAGCGTTCCGGACATCTGTTTACACAAAAAATCCGCCGACATTGCTGCCGACGGATAGTTTTTTCCTCCCCAGGAAAACTGGTTTGGTCAAGTGCCCCCAAGGGGGTAGGGGCACCCGACCTATCTGTTGATTAACCGAACTGGTTCATCGTGTTGTGCGCACCGCCAGCTTTCAGGGCGGCATCACCGGCGAAATATTCCTTGTGATCATCGCCGATATCGCTGCCGGACATATTCTGATGCTTCACGCAGGCAATGCCTTCGCGGATTTCTTTGCGCTGCACGCCAAGAACGTAACCCAGCATGCCAGCCTCTCCGAAATATTCCTTCGCCAGATTGTCGGTCGACAGAGCAGCCGTGTGGTAGGTCGGTAGCGTGATCAGATGGTGGAAAATGCCAGCGCGTTTCGAACCATCGGCCTGGAAGGTGCGGATACGCTTGTCAGCCGCTTCGCCAAGCTCGGTGTCATCATATTTGGCATCCATCAGATCGTCACGATCATATTCGGAAACATCAAGCCCTTCTGAAGCCATCGCATCAAAAACCTGCTGACGGAAATTCAGTGTCCAGTTGAATGAAGGCGAATTGTTATAAACCAGCTTTGCATTTGGAACGACTTCACGGACCCGATCCATCATGCCGGCAATCTGTTCAACATGAGGTTTCTCGGTTTCGATCCACAACAGGTCAGCGCCATTTTGCAATGAGGTGATACTGTCTAGAACACAGCGGTCTTCACCGGTTCCGGATTTGAACTGGAACAAGTTGGAAGCCAGGCGCTTCGGACGCATCAGCTTGCCGTCGCGGTTCAAGATGACATCGCCATTTTGGGCGGTAGCGGGATCGATTTCCTCGCAATCAAGGAAGCTGTTATATTGGTCGCCGAGATCGCCAGGTTCGTTGGAAACCGCAATCTGTTTGGTCAGGCCAGCGCCAAGCGAATCTGTGCGGGTGACGATGATGCCATCGGTTACGCCCAGTTCCAGGAAGGCATAGCGACAGGCTCGGATTTTAGCGATAAAGTCTTCGTGCGGTACCGTAACCTTGCCGTCTTGGTGACCACATTGCTTCTCATCCGAAACTTGGTTTTCGATCTGCAAAGCGCAGGCGCCCGCTTCAATCATCTTCTTGGCGAGTAAGTAAGTGGCTTCCGCGTTACCGAAGCCAGCGTCGATGTCGGCAATGATCGGAACAACATGGGTCTGGAAATTTTCAACCTTGTCCATCGCCGCTTTTTCCGCCGCTGTATCACCAGCATCACGAGCCGCATCAACGTCGCGGAACAGCAGGTTTAACTCGCGGGCATCCGCTTGACGGAGAAAGGTGTAAAGTTCTTCGATCAATGCAGGAACAGAGGTTTTTTCATGCATCGACTGATCAGGAAGGGGACCAAATTCACTACGCAAGGCTGCAACCATCCAGCCAGAAAGGTATAGGTAGCGGCGTTTTGTGTCGCCAAAATGCTTCTTGATTGAAATCATTTTTTGTTGCGCGATAAATCCATGCCAGCAACCTAGAGACTGGGTATATTGTGAGCTGTCGGCATCATAAGCTGCCATGTCTTCGCGCATGATAGCGGCGGTATATTTGGCAATGTCGAGACCAGTTTTGAACCGGTTTTGCAATTGCATCCGGGCAACGGATTCGGCATCGATACCGGTCCATGCGCCATTTTGGTCTTTAATAAGATTGTCTGCTGAGCGTTTAAAATCTTGATATGACATGTGCGTCTTCCTTAATCTGGGGAGGCGGTTATCGATAATGCTGTCAAAATATTTGCAGCGTCTGAGGGAATGTCTGCGGGATAATGCGAGGTTAAGCCAGAAAGTTTTGTAAATTTTCGAGTCGCAATGTCGAGAAAACGCATCATATTTTTGTATTACTGTAAACTTATTTACAAAATGCTGAATGCTGCTAGGTCCTGATGATATCCAAGGAAATAGCCTTCACCGCAGCAGACGTCCGGTCATGCACATCAAGTTTGATAAATGCTCGTCGCATATAGGTGTCGATCGAGTTTTCCGAAATATTCAGGATCATGCCAATTTCGGAATTTGATTTTCCCATGGCAACCAACGCCACGATCTGCATTTCTCGTCGAGACAGTGGTTTTTCAATCTCGAATTGGTCTGGGGTCAGCTGGCAAAAGCGCAAATGGGCCATTTGTGCAAAGATCTGAAATTTATCTCCAATTTCCGTTCGCATCAAATCGGCTTGATTGGGCAAGCCCAGAGACGCCAATCCAACTCTGGCCTGTGGGCCAAAAAGAGGAAAGAGCCAGCCATCGTCAATGCCCTGTCTGTTGGCATCGATTTTGAGTTCGGTAAACCGAGCCTTTTCTGGCGTTAACTGGGCCAAATCGAGCCAGCGAATAGCCTTGGCATTTGTAATGCTATTCGAGGTTGTGAGATGGCCTTGGGCCACCAAGCCTTCGACCGCAAACTTTTGGAACTCCGCGTCGCTCATGCCTCGATATCTTATAATTGTATCTTTGTGCGTGGGCTTTTTGTGAGGAGGAGGGCATGCATAGATTGTCGCTCTGAACCCTAAACTTCTGCCTGTTTTGACGCAAAAAGCCCAAAGTTGAGATGGTGATTCCTTCTCATTCAGGCGCAGTAAGTCACGTTCAAAACTCATCTTCAGTTACACCCCACAATATACGTTCGCCTGGTCAAGTTTTCGTAATCTGTCACGCAATCTCGCTACACAACGTCTGGTTTGGAAAGGTTGAGGTTTAAGCACCGATCGCGGTAAATTAAGGGCTAAGCCTAACCAAGGCTCTGTTTTACCGGCAACATGATACACTTGTAACAGACATGTAACGCAATTCAGTGACAAGACCAATTGAAAGTAGGCTGTTACACAATGTTAACCATGGTTCTATCAAGAGCCACGGCTGACGTAGGAACGCGATCAAAGATGAAAACCCTTATTTTCAAAGGTGATACGGGAAAAGTCGTTCAACTGGAGGCATCGCGCTACCAACTCGCAATTTATATGAGTAAACGGAATAGCGAGAGGTCTAAATATGTTCCTGACATCGAATTTGGTGATGCTTCTTGGGACATTTTGCTGGACTTATTCACTGCTGAATATTTAGACAGATCGACTTCTGTCAAAGATATCGCAGGCCGTCTTGGAATGTCAGAGCCTTTGTGTGATCGATATGTAAATTACCTGCTGAGCCAAGAGAAACTGTTCAAAAATACGAACAAATATACGGCGGATGCGATGCCTGTTTTGATTTCAGATTCCACGAAAAGCGGTATTACTGCATGGCTGGATGATTGCATCGCCAATTCTCTTCAGTTTGAGGGACGGTTTTCCTGACAAGAACAATAGGGTGTCCGCAGCATGCAGCTATGCAATATATCTCCATAAATGCCGGCAGCCCTGCGTCGCGAGGTTAATATTCCGCACTTGAAGGCCGCTTAAGCCTGAATATGATTTTCTTTGATTGTTTGCTTTTTACCGAATGGCCAGTTTGTAACGCCGCCAGCGACTAGAGCCCACCAGATGAACACGGGCTGGAAGGCGAGGCGAGGGCCATGGTAGATCCAACCGGCTATTTCTCCGCCGATGGCAATATTGTTGATCGCATGGTTTATGTTCGCGGGATAGACACACAGCGCATAGAGGGCGAGGCCGATGCCAGCTGCGGAACGAAGGCCTGGAATAATCTTGGTTGGAACGATTAAGCCAACCGCGCCAGCAATCTCTGCGATACCAGTGAACAGGACGACTTGTTCGGGGAAAGGTACCCAATCGGGTGTGATCGCTAGAAAGCCACCAGGTGATCGGATGTGCAGAATGCCGGCGACTAAATAGATTATGGCCAGCAGCCAGCGAAACAGCCCACGCTTCCGGGTTTCTGGTTCTGTCATCGGCTGCTTCTCATACGAGCTATAACGGTGACAAAAAAGGCCGTGGACCAACCAAGAAGCAGAAAGCCGTTGAGCCCTTCAATCGCTGCGACCATTTGCCATTGGGGAGAGAGGCCTTCGCTATTATATCCGGTGGTGGAATAGGTGATGGTCGAGAAATAAATGGCTTGATCAAAAGTGGGGATCGCATCGACGACCCGGTATACGATGGCATAAGACCAGATTTCGATACCGTGAAGGACGAAAAGTCCCAGAACCAAGCCAAGCGTGACAGCGATTCCTCGAGGCGACATTGGGTGGAGGTTCTCCTCCGCTTCTTCCCGAGACTCAACCCGGAGCCATCGCCCCAAGCCAAATATCCCGATTCCGTGGATCAACACAGTCAACAGGATCATTCCTGTTCCGACAGCAAGCTGCGCCAGCATATTGTTTTAGTCTCCCCAAGGAGGCGGAGGCACAGCGATCGATTTGGAAAGGTCGAATTCTACCCTGAAATGCCGTCCACCGGCCGAACTTGGCCGGCGCAACTCATAAGAAAATTTAGCGTCGCCTTGGCCTGGTTCGCTCACTTCAACGGCCCAGATATTGGTCACTGACTGATCAAGGCCATTGGCCTTGAATGACGCAATGGACTCTTCGTCCACCGGAAAATCCTGACGGTCCGCGGTGCCCTCGCTAGCCGTATCTCCGCCATAGTTGGTTACCTTGTCTAAGCTGCCGTCTTCATGGCGGTGCCGGTGCTTCAGACGCAGCCCCTTATCTGTGCGGGTGATGAACCATGTGCGGGACCGGTTCCATTCACTTGGGCCTTCGGCGATATGGAAGGGAATCTGTATTTCGTTCAAGTCGCAGGAAGCGGCGTGCATAATCATTGGCTTTCCCACCATCTCAGCATCGGCTTCCTGGTCGGACACCAATGTGCCAGCATATGCTTTGCCGCAAAGCAGGCTCAAACGCTCGAAAAACAAATCTTGAGGAGATGGTTCCGGCGCCGGGGCTGGA
This sequence comes from Parasphingorhabdus sp., assembly GCF_039982395.1. Taxonomy (GTDB): domain Bacteria; phylum Pseudomonadota; class Alphaproteobacteria; order Sphingomonadales; family Sphingomonadaceae; genus Parasphingorhabdus. The sequence continues at coordinate 57,324 of NZ_JBDWYO010000003.1, read as the reverse complement.
GACGTATCGCACGCTACCAGAGGGACAGAGAGCAAAAACACGACCGACATGTTCAATATAGACTTTTTCATAACCGCCATTGCTACACAATTTATGCGGTCCATGAAACCGCTGAAATTCATGTGTTTGCTTATTGACGAATAGGCTGCTATGGATGCGGTAGCTAATAAATCGCGTTACGACGAAATCATGGTTTCGCAACCCCCAAGGTCGCATACTCTTTTTCCCATTTCTCGAAGTTGGCCATCCCGTTCGGTTCTGCAATTCGCATGATCGGGCATAATTAAGTTATGAATAGGAATAAGACTATGCCTACAGGCACCGTAAAATTTTTCAACACCGACAAGGGCTATGGTTTCATTGCTCCTGAAGATGGTGGCGATGACAGCTTCGTGCACATCACAGCAGTTCAGGCTGCAGGCATGCAGACTCTCGAAAAAGAGCAACGGCTGACATATGACGTTGAAACCGGAAATAATGGCAAGAAAGCCGCTGTAAACCTACAGCAGGCATAAGCCTTACATACCGAATATCGAAAGGGCGGGGTTGCTATGGCAATCCTGCCCTTTTTTGACTTTCCAAGACCTGGTTTAACCCCAGTCGAAGGATAGGTTGCCGCGATTGTACAATTCGCCCAATAGCTTGACCACATCATCCGATTTCTGCCACTCAGGATCGATTATGAATTGGTCTTGAGCGCATAGCCTTTCTGCTAGTGCGATAGTTTCATCCGCGCAGTTGAAGCTTTCCCCATCGACAAAGAGCAGCAGTTTGTTCTCATCCTCACGAATGAAGGAGAAGCGACTAGCGGGGTTGCGGAGCAATGGATTGTCAGCGGTTAACAAGCCACGCAAATGCTCGGTTTCGATCGGTTCTTCTGGTCGCCAATCTGTCTCGGGATATCTTGCTGTGCTGCTATATTCGCCAAACCACCGCGCAAAAGCAGCTCGATCGGTCAGTTTCTCGGTAAGCAAGGCGTGCAGTCGATTGATTGCATGCCCGGAGATTTCGCCGGGGTTTTCTTGTTTCGACAAATCGGGATCGCAATAGCGATCATCATCATTCATGTTCGGTAGCAGCGTATCACACCAATTCCCGATCAATTCCTTTCGCGATGGAGAACGAAAACCGACGCTGTAAGTCATGCAATCCTTGCCAACCGCCACGCCGTTGTGAGCAATGCCGGGCGGAATATAGAGCATATCCCCCGGTTCCAATATCCATTCATCTTCCACATCGAAATCGGCAAGCAGCAGCAGGTCTTCGTGAGAGCGCAGAGGCGTTCTATCATCGCACATGCCGCCGATTTGCCACCTTCGTTGGCCAAGGCCCTGGATCAGGAAAACATCATAATGGTCAAAATGGGGTCCGACGCCGCCGCCATCACTGGCATAGCTGACCATAATGTCATCGATCCTCCAATTGGGAATGAACCGAAATGGTTCAATCAGCGCAGCTACATCTGGCGCATGATGATCAACTGCTTGCACGAGCAGGGACCAGGGGGATTTTCCCAATTCTCCGAAGCGCGCCTCAGGCAACGGGCCATGTTCGGCATTCCAATCCTCGCTGGATTGCGTGATCAGGCGCGACTCAACATGATCTTCGCAAGCCAATCCAGCAAGCTCATCTGGTGACAAAGGGTTGTCCCAAGAGTGCCAGGGGTTTCTGATCAACAGCGGCCGCTTCTGCCAATAGTCCCGCAGAAAAGTGCTTATATCGAAATTGTTGAATCGCATCGGAAGTTGTTACACAAATTCGCGATGCATCGGTAGTCATTGCATCAGGGAACATGCAATCTTCTCAGGATGGAATGCGGCAGGGTCATTCGCGCAATTGCTATGGTACGTTGCTCATTTTGTTCGCGACTGCCAAAGTGAAGCATGGCAAAACTAATCCTTTTCAACAAACCCTTTGGCGTGTTGCCGCAATTCACCGACCGGGGGAGCGAAACCAAGCGTGCAACGTTGTCTGACTTTATAGACATGCCCGGCGTCTATCCTGCAGGTCGGCTTGATCGGGATAGTGAAGGGCTGATGATGCTCACGGATGATGGAAAATTGCAGGCGCGCATATCCGATCCCAAATATAAGACACCAAAGGTCTATCTCGTGCAGGTTGAAGGCGACGTTGCGGAAGAAAGTCTCGACATGTTGCGGAAGGGTGTTGAATTGAAGGACGGTCTGACAAGGCCCGCCAATGTCGAACGAATAGACGAACCGGACCTTTGGTCGCGTGATCCCCCGATCCGTGTGCGCAAGAGCGTGCCGGATTGTTGGCTCAAGATAATCATCAGTGAAGGCAGGAATAGACAGGTGCGCAGGATGACCGCAGCCGTGGGTCACCCCACTTTGCGGCTAGTTCGCTGGAACATTGGTGATTGGTCGCTCGAGGGGCTGCAGCCCGGACAATGGCGAACGGAAGGTTAAGTCACTGGTATTTTCTCACTTTTCCGTTATAAATCAACCATCCAGATCGAGGTAAATCATGAAAACGATGATCCGTATCATCCTGCTATTGTTGGTCCTCTTAGGAGCGGCCTTTCTGTTTTTCCGCACGCCTGACACAGATCGCGCAGAGATGATTGCCAAATACAGCAATGAAGCGTCGCGTTTTCTTGATGATGGCCATGGCGCAAAGATCCATTATCGGGATGAAGGCAATAAGGATGGCCCGGCGCTTCTGCTGATCCACGGGTCAAACAGCCTGCTTCAGACCTGGGAACCGCTGGTGGCGTTGCTAGGCGAAAAATATCGCCTGATTTCACTTGATCTATATGGCCATGGTTTGACCGGCCCCAATCCCGATGGAAGCTACGATGCTGATACCAATATCGCAACCGTGGTCAAAGTTTTGGACGCTGTCGGCGTCGAAAAGGCTTATTGGGTGGGCAATAGCATGGGTGGCTGGCTGACTTGGCGGGCGGGACTTTCTGTACCAGAACGCACGGTAGGGCTGGTGTTGATCGATGCATCAGGCGCGCAAGTCGAGGAAAAGGGAGAGCTCTATCTTGGCGCGCGACTGGCGCGATCATCCATTGGGCAATTGCTGTTGCCGGAAATCACACCACGTTCTCTTGTGAAGTCATCCTTGGAAGAAAATTTTGCGCAACCCGATCGACTGACCGAGGAGTTGGTCGATCGTTATTGGGAATTGTTGCGCTTTCCGGGAAACCGTAAAGCGGCGGTGGATCGCGGAAAGACAGCGCGCGAACCGGAAAAATGGGCAGAAGTGGGAACATTGAAAATGCCGGTTCTGTTGCTGTGGGGAGAGAAAGACACACTCATTCCTTTATCCCATGCCAAAGCTTTTGAAACCGCTATTCCGGGAAGCAAGCTGATTACCTATGCAGATGCTGGCCATCTTCCGATGGAAGAAACACCAGAACAGGTCGCGCGCGACATTGATAGCTGGATTGATGGTGTAACAATGGAGGCCGCGGCGCCGAACTAGAGTGGATGTCACATTCAGCTAATCCTCAATCGGACGCTCATATTGATAGCTTGATCATCGTTTATAATGCCGATGAAGGCTGGGCATCATCTTTGATGGATGCGGTGCACAAGATCGTCCGACCCGAAACTTATGCGTGTAGCCTCTGTATGATCAGCTATGGCGCAGTATCGATGCGCAAGCCGTGGCGCAAATATCTGGATGGCTTGCCGCATGATGTGCAATTCTATCATCGACAGGATTTTTCCCGCGCCTATCCGCCAGAGCGGTTCCCGATAGTTAAAACATTGGATCTGCCGGCAATCATGGTTGATGTCGCCGGAGACTTGCAGATTTTGCTATCTAGCGATCAGCTTGCTCTTCTGGCCGATGTGGAAGACCTGATTACCCAAACAAATCAGGGGCTTCTTGCGATCCAAAACTGATGTCGGGTAGGCTCCAGTCAATGGGAGCCATTCCATGTTCTTTCAGAAAGCCATTGGCTTTGCTGAAATGCCCGCAACCGAAGAAGCCCTTATAGGCCGAGAGCGGAGAAGGATGGGGGGCTTGCAGCACGAGATGCTGTCCGCCCTGTTCAGCGTCTCTGACAAAGGCTGCCTTTTTCTGCGCATGGCTGCCCCACAGAAGAAATACAACCGGTTCCGGCTTGGCAGCAATCAAGCGCACAACTTTATCGGTAAACGGTTCCCAGCCCTTGCCGCGATGTGAGGCGGCTTTGGCCATTTCCACTGTTAACACGCTGTTGAGCAGCAGCACGCCCTGCTGCGCCCAATGTTCTAGAAATCCATGGGCTGGACGGTTCAGTCCCAGATCACGCTCGAGTTCCTTGTAGATATTGACGAGCGACGGCGGCGGGCGAACGCCGGGTTGTACGCTAAAGCTCAAGCCATGGGCTTGGCCCGGTCCGTGATAGGGGTCCTGGCCCAATATGACCACACGCACCTGATTGAGGGGCGTTAGCTCCAGCGCTCGAAAATACTCGTCATTTTTTGGATAGATTTGTTTGCCTGCGGCTTTTTCTTGCAGGAGGAATTCGTTTAATTCTGCCATATGGTTGCTGGCAAACCCATCCGCGAGAGCTATCTTCCAGCTGTCATCCAGTATCACGCCATCTTGCATATGAGGCTGATAGCAAAGCAATATTGATAGGCAAAGCGTGATCAACCCCGCTTGCCAGTTTCGCTAAGGAGGATTACCATTGCATCAAGCGCCATCAGAAAGCGCAAGCGCAGCAAGGAAATTTAAAGCCCCATGACCGACAGCAATATTCCCGTCATCTCCGCAACCGGCCTCTTCACGCCGGAAGACAGTATCAGCAACGAAGAACTTGTTGCGAGCTTCAATGCTTATGCCGATCTCAATAACCGTCAAAATGCAGACGCGATTGCTGCTGGTGAAATGGCGGAAACGCCGCATAGTTCGGTAGAGTTTATCGAAAAAGCTTCGGGTATTAAGTCACGGTTCGTGCTGTCCAAGGAACCGATCCTGGACCCGGAAGTAATGTGTCCCCGCTTGCCTGAACGTCCCAATGAAGAAATTTCAGTTCTTGCCGAAATCGGTGTCAAAGCAGCGCTGCAAGCGCTGGAGCGGGCTGGGCGCAAGCCTGAAGATGTCGATGCAGTGCTGTGTGCTTGTTCAAATCTGCAACGGGCCTATCCTGCGATCGCGGTAGAGATTCAGGATGCTCTCGGGATGGAAGAGGGCTTCGGTTTCGATATGAACGTTGCTTGTTCTTCTGCAACATTCGGCATCCAGACGGCCGCTGATTATATTAGGTCAGGCAGCGCCAAGTCGGTGCTGGTGATCAATCCGGAGATCTGTTCCGGCCATCTCAATTGGCGTGATCGGGACAGTCATTTCATTTTCGGGGATGTTGCAACGGCCATTTTGATCGAAGCCAAGAATATCGCGCCCGCCCAACATTGGGAAATTGTTGGTACGAAATTGAAAACTCAGTTTTCCAATAATATTCGGAACAATTTCGGTTTCCTCAACCGCACCAATCCGGAGAGCCGCGATGATAAGGATAAGCTGTTCGTTCAGGAAGGACGCAAAGTGTTCAAGGAAGTGGTGCCGATGGTCGCAAATATGATCAATGCACAGTCCGAACGGCTTGGAATCGAAGCCGGCGGACTGCGCCGACTCTGGCTCCATCAGGCCAATGCTGGAATGAACCGGCTTATTGCCCAGCGGGTGTTGGGCCATGAAGCCAGTGATGATGAAAGTCCGACGGTTCTCGACACATATGCAAATACATCGTCAGCCGGGTCGATCATCGCTTTTCACAAGCATAGTGAAGATTTGGCAGATGGAGACATGGGTTTAATCTGTTCATTTGGTGCCGGCTATTCGGCCGGAACGGTTTTTATACGCAAGGTTGCGTGATCAAGGGGAATTGAGATGACGAAGACAGGCGAGTGCTTATGCGGTGCCGTAAGCTATAAGATCGAAGGAGATCTGCAAATGTGCGGTGTTTGTCATTGCAAGAATTGCCAGCGCCAGGCGGGCAGCTCCTATTCCGTACTAATCGCGATAGCCGATGACCAGATCGAGATCAGCGGTGATCTGACCACCTATGATGACAAGGCTGAAAGCGGCAATGTCGTGCACCGTCATTTCTGCGGGACCTGTGGCTCTCCTATAAAAACATCGCTGCCGACCCAACCGGGCATGACCTATATCAAGGCGGGAACATTGGATGATACCAGCGTGCTGGAGCCACAAATTCATTTTTGGACAGGCAGCAAGCAGCCATGGGTTGAAATAGATTCGGATGCCACACAGATCGAAGCCAATCCTGGATGAATATCATCCGCAAGATTGCATCTCCGATTATTGCTTTCACCCTGCTCGCAGCTTGCGTCGCGGCAGAGGAACAAGGGCCAGTAACAGACAAAGTCGAAATCAGTCCGCAATTGACGCCAATCATTCTGCGGGCAGATGGTGTTTCGCAAGCGAAGGGGCAAAGATTTTCTTATGGCTCCGAAAAGGCCGCCGCCATAGTCATGCTTGAACGTTTTGGCCCGGTTGTTCAAAATGAGAACGAAGAATGCGGCGCCGGACCGATGGAATTTGCTGCGTCTTCGGAGACCGGACTGACGTTGAACTTTCAGGATGGAAAGCTCGTTGGATGGTTTTTCGATGGCGATGGGAAATCGGCGCAAACCGCTCAGGATATCACCATCGGCTCGACCCGTGCGGCCCTTGAAAAGGCGATGCCAATCGAGTTGCAATTGGATAGTACTTTGGGGATCGAATTTTACGCCCAGTTTGAAGATTTCCATTTTATCGGCGGTTTCCTCTCAGATGAAGGCGAGGATGCGGTCGTGGAAAGCCTCTATTCGGGGACGACCTGTTTCTTTCGTTGACGGTCTCCGCACACCAATTTGGAAAGCGATGTCATGAGTTTTAGAGCGCGTCTGCTGTTTTTCATTGTCCGGATTTCCGGATTGAAAAACTATCTTCTTAAGCCAGGAATAGCCGAGAAGTTCATCGCGAGAGACCATGCGCGCGGCCATGCAAAGCCTGGTAGCTGGTTGCAGAAACATTGTGACGTAGAAACGGTCGATATAAATGGCCGACCTCTGTTTAGGCTAAGGCCAAAGGAGAACGGCAGTTCGCTGCATATCTTCTATCTTCACGGCGGTGGCTATGCGTTTAACATCGTTTCATTGCATTGGCATTTTATCAAAAAACTGATCCGGAGAACCGGTGCAAGTGTTACTGTCCCGATCTACCCGCTATCGCCAGACAACAAATGGGACACAAGCTATGCGATGGTGATGGAGGCGTTCGAACAGGCGGTCTCCCGGCATGGTGCAGAGAATATCGTCGTGATGGGAGACAGCGCCGGTGGTGGCTTCTCGCTAGGCTTGTCTCAGATGCTGCGGAACCAGAACAAGGCTTTGCCGAGCAAGCTGGTCCTGCTCAGCCCCTATCTTGATCAAACCGCTTCTGATCCAGCGCAGCTGGAGTTGGAAAGAACCGATATTCTGGTCTCGGTCGAGGGCATAAAACGTATCGGTAGCTGGTGGGTGAAGGATGGAGAAGAGCCAGCTGTTTTTCCGGTTAGTCCTCTATTTGCGCCGGTCGATCGATTGCCACCGATGTTGGTGTTCGCCGGAACCGATGAAATGCTGCTCTCCGACTCCTTGCGTCTGAAACAAAAAGGTGACGAAATCGATGCACCAATTGAGTTGAGGGCCTATGACAGGATGCAACATGTGTGGATGTTGCTTCCGATTCCGGAGGCGAAACGGGCTTTGGATGAAATTGTTGAGTTTCTAGAGGTCTCCGAAGCCTAGGCTGCAGTTTCCTGCCACCTGTAGGGTTTCAATCAATTTTTCAAAGTGCGTCCGCGTTCGACAACTTTCAGTCTCTGTTGCTCGACACTTTCCGCTGTCACATTTTCATTCCAAGCATCGGTGGTTTGTTTCTCCAGCGCCATGGCTTCCTTGAAGCTGCGGTCATAGCCGTCGAAAATCAGTTGCTTATATGCTTTCAGAAAGTCTGGATCGACACTGATCATATCCATCGCCAAAGCGCGGGCCTTGGGCATTAGCTCTCGGGGCTCGTAGAGATGATTGACCAGTCCCCAATCACAGGCGGTCTCGGCACCCAGAAACTGACCGGTAAAGCTAAGCTCGCAGGCGCGGGACAAGCCTATGAAGCGTGATAGTTTCTGTGAAAGGCCCCAGCCCGGAATGACCCCGACCCGAGCATGGGTGTCGGCAAAGCGGGCATTTGTCGAAGCGATGCGGATGTCGCAGGCCAGCGCCAGTTCAAAACCGCCCGTAATGGCGACACCATTAATGGCACCGATGACCGGAATGCTAAGGGATTCGAGCGCTCGGCAGGGGTTGCGCGCTGGATTTTGATCGGTTGCTGCACCCAGTCCCTGTTTGCCCAATTCTTTCAGATCCAGTCCTGCGGTAAACGCCCGTTCGCCCGCGCCGGTCACGATGACCGCGCGCATTGTGGGATCGTTCGATATGTCCTGGCAGGCGTCAAAAAACTCTGTTCTCAGGTCATGGGAGAGCGCGTTCATCGCATCCGGACGATTGAGTGTGATTGTGGCAATTCCATCGGATTTCTCCAGTAATACCAAAGCCATCAGTCGATTTCTCCCGCTTCATATTTTTTCCCGATTTGTACGCCGAATGCCGATGTCATGGCAAAGCATTGATCCGGATCACTCTGCCGTAACAAGGCTATCTGTTCTTCAACACCTTCGGCGATGAGCAATTCGGGAACCTTGTTTGCAACGGCTTCGAGAATCTGCCGCGCGCATTCTGCTGGTTCTATGCCATTATCGATGACGGCATCAGACTTCCCTCGGCGGTCGCCATATTTGTCCAGCGCATTGCGGGAGACGTCTGTCCGAATGGCTCCGGGAAGAATATTGGTGACATGGATATTGTGCATAGCCTCGGATTCGGCACGTAGGGCATCCATATAGCCGATCAGTCCGTGCTTGGCGGCGCAATAGGCCGTGCGCAGGGGTACGCCGACCCGGCCAGCCACAGAGCTTATCCCAACGATATGCCCGCCGCCGGCTTTGATCATATGGGGCAGCAACAGCTGGGTCAGCCAGATAGGTGCCAAGAGATCAATATTGATGATCTTGTGATGCACGTCAGGATGCGTGTCTAGCGCCAGACTGCGCTGGCTGATGCCTGCATTGTTGACGAGAATGTCGACTTTGCCTTTCCAGCCAAGCGCTTCTTCAATCTTGGCGGGGAGGGCGTCATAGTCGGTTGTCTCGAACGGCAGGATCAAACTATCGGTTTCTATGCCTGCAGCGACTTGCTCCAGCGCTTCTGTCCGGCGGCCAGACAAGATAATATGCGCGCCCTGAGCGGCGAAGGCGATTGCGAGTGCTTCGCCAATTCCCGATGACGCACCGGTGATCCAAATAATCTTGTCTTTAAATTCCATCACTCTGTTCCCCGTTCCATTCGTTTGGATTTCTTCCAACCGACGTAGCAAAGTGCCAGCATGATCAAATTGCCGACCGCGTCAAGCAATCCCATGTTGGTGAACACCGGATCATGAAATGTGTAATAATAGTTGAACCCAAAAAAGGGTAGCAGGGCGACTCCGTAGACAAGGAATGTAATTGCCGAGAAGCGAGAAAAGGTCGCGAACAAACCCGACAGCAACGCTTGTGCCCCGAAGCAGGCTATTGCAAATGGCAACAGGCGACCACCTTCTCGATATTCGGGTAGGAATACCGTATCAATGACATGCTGCGGAAAAAAGGTTGCCCATCCACCAAGTATGAAGAACACCAACGCAATAAAAAACTGAATGCGCTTCGGTGTCATGCTGCGTGGCTTAGGCGCTTTTGCTTATCTTGGGTGCATCATCACCCAGGTCTTCGAACCAGGCTTCAACATCGCCGTTAAGCTTGATTAGCAAAGGATTGCCTTTGCGGTCCATGGTCTTGCCCGCCTGAACTTTTACCCAGCCTTCAGAAACGCAATATTCCTCAATATTATGTTTGCGATCGCCGCGAAAGTTGATGCCGATGCCGCGGGTCAACAACTCGCCGCCATAATGCGGGCTGCGAGGGTTGATCGCCAGATGGTCAGGCGGAATGTCGGGGCCGGAGGCTGCACTATTGGCTTGGTCTGGTTGCTGATCTTCTGTCATAAAATATACTCGTTCTCTGAAGTTGAGAGCGCTTTGCCATAACCACCACCAAAATCAAATAGATGTTGGTTGATGATCTTGCAAAGGCGGCTAGCGAAAAACATCCCCGATATTCTCATTCATTTTTGGATCTCGGCCATATTGATTGTCACCCTTTTTCCCTTCAATGAACATGAAGATCAAAATCACAATGCCGGGTAGGGAAAAAATTATAGTCCCAACATATAGCAAAATTCCGACGATGCCAGGGATGCCTTGGTCATGGAAGCGTCTGGCGACCACCGCTGCATTGGGGATTAACATCGCAAACCAGAATATGCCCCAAAGCGCAATCAGGATAAAAAAGGGAGTATAACCAAGGGGTGTATCTGTAATAACACTAGCATCACCAATCGAGTTGGCTTCTGGACCCGTTGTCACACCGACGGCAATCATGAGCGCAATAAATGCAATATGGACAAGGATCTGGAATAGGAAAAACAACCAAAATTCTTTGCGCCGTGACCGCCCGCTAAAATCAACATAGCGCCGCAGTGATAGCAACATCCATTCCACGATTTCACCCTCTTCTCAAGCCCAAGTCGCCCCAAGACTAGCGAGAAAAATTCGATGATCAAGCCGCTTCTGCTTATGACAAGAAGGCGCTTCTTCAGTTCATTCGTGAATCTCGTATTTTATTTTCCAACCGATAAATCCATCTTGTGTAAGAGTATTTATACAAAACAGAAAAGCCATGGGTTCTGCGCTTGAAAGATGCAATTAAGAAGGTTACCATATTAAAAATCCGGGTGGAGTTTTTTTGTGATGCGTAGTTCTTTATTTGCAATTGCTATTCTTTTACTTTCAGGGTGTGGCGGTGGAAGTAAGACGTCATCATCGGTGCAGCTTCCGCCATCAGCGAATGTAAGACCTCAAATATCGACGATCGCAGCTCAACAAATTGCGGAAAACCAATCAGCTGTGCTGACGGTCCAAGCGAGTGATGCCGATGGTGACCAGTTGAGTTTTTCCGTTTCGGGTGAAGATGCAGATGACTTCGTGATCAATTCGTCTGGTGCCTTGTCATTCAGGGTAGTTCCAAATTTTGAATTGCCTACCGATGCCGACATGAACAATGTGTATAATGTCGTTGTCACAGCTAGTGATGGGAGTCTGACGGCCAGTTCGAACGCTACAATTACGGTTGAGAATGATCGAGAAGGAATTCTGGTTCGTCGCTTAGCGACTGGGTTGAATGATGTTACTGTTATATCGACTATACCGAGCCAAGCTAAAGTGTTTGTCGCAGAACGCGGTGGCAATGTTTATGAGATGGATACAGTCGATGGGACGCGCAGTCTCGACCGTACAATTCTCAATGTAAATACAGCTGGCGAAGGCGGCCTTCTAGGGCTTGTGGTTGACCCCTCTTTCACGGCCAATAACACATATTGGACATTTGTGACTTCTGCAAGGAGTGGGCCATTCGCTAGGTCAGGAAGCGATATTTCGATCCGAAAGATAAACCGCCAGAGGCCTGAATCATTGTTAGGGAGCGGTGTTCAACTTGAAATCCCTCACGATTCTGACATAAATTATGGCGGCTGGCTGGGTTTTGACCCAGAAAACAATCTTTATGTGATGGTCGGCGATGCTGGTGAGATTGGTAATGCGCAAGATCCGAATTCAAAATTGGGTAAAGTTTTGCGATTGCGACCAAACCCGGATCCGTTTGCTGGCGCAGCCCCTGCATTGTTTCTGGTTCCCCAAGGAAACCCTTATGCTGGCGGCGGAGGAGATCGCTTCGTTTATACTCTTGGCTTACAGGACCCGAAATATGGAGCCTTGTTCGGCGATGGAGTATATTTTTCTGACCGCGGTAGTTCAGTGGCAGAGGAAATAAATTTCATGGCTCACAACCTGGGCGGTGTAAATTTCGGATGGCCCTTTTTTGAAGGGAGCACACCATCAACGGGGAGCACAACAGAGACTCTAACAGCATCGGTGACCGAATACCCAAGAGGAGGAGGTGACCGAGAAGGGAACTCCGTGGTAGCTGGCGCTATCTATTCCGGACCGATTGTTAGTTTACAATCGAAGTACATTTTTGCGGACAAGGGTAGCGGAAAAATTTGGGCCATCGGTTTAAATGACCTAACGGGAGGCGAAACAGTCCCTTCATCAAAATATGAATTGCTGAATACTGATTTTGAACCCGATGCAGGCAGTGTCGACACAATTGTAGCGATCGGGACAGACCGAGAAAATAATTTGATTATCGCCGACTCAGACGGAGAAATATTTGTCGTTGAGCCATCGGGGTTTTAAGCCTTGCCGGTTTAGATCAAGAGATGTCTGTCCTTATGTCAGAGGAAACAGAGTTGATTCAAGCAGCCTCTGCCTTGCGCATCGCTTTCTTACGATCGTTCGGATCCAGATGACGTTTGCGTAAGCGCACATTTTTTGGTGTGACTTCCACGAGTTCGTCATTGTCGATATAGGCAATGGCCTGTTCCAGTGTCATCACGGTTGGCGGCGTAAGACGAACAGCATCATCCTTGCCGGTAGACCGGAAATTGGTCAGCTGCTTGGACTTCATTGGGTTGACATCGAGGTCGCCGGGTTTCGCATTTTCACCGATTACCATACCTTCGTAGACCGCAGTCTGGCCGCCGATGAACAATATGCCGCGTTCCTCTAGCGCGTTGAGCGCGTATGGAACCGCGTTGCCTGTGCCGTTGGAGACGAGTACGCCAACCGGACGACCGTCGATTATGCCTTTATACGGGCCATATTTTTCAAACAGTCGGTTCATGATGCCAGTACCGCGTGTGTCGGATAGGAACTCGCCGTGATAGCCGATCAACCCACGGGATGGGGCTGAGAAGGTCAGGCGGGTCTTGCCGCCGCCGGATGGCCGTTGCTCTGTCAACTCAGCTTTGCGACGCTGCATTTTTGAAACAACCGTGCTTGAATATTCATCATCAACATCAATTACGACGGTTTCATAGGGTTCCTGACGACCGCCATCTTCTTCGCGATAGAGGACGCGGGGACGAGAGATACCCAGTTCAAAGCCTTCGCGTCGCATGGTTTCGATGAGAACGCCGAGTTGTAATTCGCCACGGCCCGCAACTTCAAAGCTATCTTTGTCTGAGCTCTCGGTGATCTTGATGGCCACATTGGACTCCGCCTCGCGTAGCAAGCGATCACGGATCACCCGGCTGGTGACCTTATCGCCTTCTCTGCCTGCCATCGGGCTGTCATTGACCGAAAAATTCATCGAAAGTGTTGGAGGATCAATTGGCTGTGCCGCAATCGGGTCGGTGACCGATGGATCGCAGATGGTATTTGAGACAGTGGCCTCGGTCAAACCAGCCAGCGAGATAATATCGCCCGCTTTTGCGCTGTCTACGGGAACCCGCTCCAGGCCCCGGAAAGCCATAATCTTTGTCGCCCGACCGGTTTCGACTACCTTGCCATCCATATCGATTGCGTGAATTGGCATGTTGATGTCGATTTTTCCGCTTTCTACTTTTCCAGTTAGAATGCGGCCTACGAAATTGTCCCGATCAAGCAAGGTCACGAGAAATTTGAATTGGGCATCGGGATCGACGTCTGGTTCAGGAACATGCTCGACAATTTTATCGAGCAGCGGTGTCAAATCACCTTCACGCACTTCCGGTGTTTCGCCAGCATAGCCGTTTCGGCCGCTGGCAAAAAGCGTCGGGAAATCCAATTGTTCGTCATTGGCGTCTAGGTTGACGAACAGGTCGAACACTTCGTCGAGCACTTCTTCTGCGCGGCCATCAGGACGGTCAATCTTGTTGACGACGACGATTGGTTTCAAACCGAGTGCCAACGCTTTGCCGGTCACGAATTTCGTCTGCGGCATGGCGCCTTCAGCGCTGTCGACAAGCAGAATCACGCCATCGACCATCGACAGAATGCGTTCCACTTCGCCACCAAAGTCGGCATGGCCCGGTGTATCAACAATATTGATCCGCGTGCCTTTCCACTCGACGCTGGTGCATTTTGCGAGAATCGTAATGCCGCGTTCTTTTTCCAGATCGTTGGAATCCATAGCCCGCTCTTCGACACGTTCATTGTCGCGGAATGTGCCAGATTGGCGGAAAAGCTGGTCAACCAGCGTGGTTTTGCCGTGATCAACGTGCGCAATGATTGCGATATTGCGAAGGGACATATTAATTCTACCGTTAGAAGAGGAAGGGGCGGCCATAAGCAAAGCCCCGATATTGCCGCGCCCTTAGCCTGTTTGGTGCTGCACCGCAACATCAGATAAACATGGCGAGGAACTTGCTTTCTTGTCCTGCCCCCACGTTCGGTATCCGGCGGTATCAATGTGGAATCGCGTGGCTCGGTAAATTCCGAGACCGACATTCAGCCGTTTTCCCGACTTTTTGTGGAATTTGCATAGCTTGAGAATCAATGTTTCGCGATCCATCTTGCCAATCGGTCGCATATCGATAGCGAAAAATTGCATGTGATAACTTCGCGAGGCTCCGCCAATGCAGTTATTGATTTTCGGGTCACGGTAAACGGATAGACCTTCTACTGCGCCTACCAAAGGAACAACGACGTCGCGGGTGACTTTGAGGGTCTCAACTATATTGGGCCATTCGTCTGGGGGTGGGACCATGAAAGGTTCTGAACCACATCGGTACCAGCGGACATCGCTGCGGAGCAATTGTTCGAGGGGGAAGACATCTGAAACATTGTTATCCAACAAAAATGCTTGAAACTCGTTGATGGTGCTGGACTGTTCATGCCGCTCGACCCAGTTTTCAAAATCGGACGTAACGATCTTTTGTGGTGTTTGTTCACAGCCTGTGACGAACCAAAATAGTATAAAACCAAGAAACAGTCGGCTCATGATGAAATCTGCGGCCTCTAAATGCTTGCAAGAATAAGTGCTGTGAAGCACTAGCCGACTTGAAATGCAAACCCTTCGCCTCATCCTTGCCGACAAATTCATATGGCTGCTCAGCGGAGCGGTCCTTCTGGCGACGTTGATCCCTGTTGAGGGACAAGCAAAAGACATCGCCTCGATCCTCTTCAATGCTGGCATCTTTGCCGTCTTTTTGCTGCATGGTATCCGTCTGGAACGGCATGAAGTGCGCGCCGGCCTTGGCAACATCCGATTGCAGGGAAGCATATTCCTTTGGGTATTCGGCGTGATGTTGATGATTGGCCTGCTATTGTCCAATTTGCTTGATACGGTTCTGCCGGCTGATGTTGCATTAGGGTTCCTGTTTCTGGGAGTGTTGCCGTCCACGGTGCAATCAGCGACAAGCTATTGCGCCATTGCCAAAGGGAATGTTGCGGGCTCGGTTGTTGCGAGCGCCTTTATAAATCTGGTCGGCGTGTTTTTATCGCCGCTACTATTCGCGTTGCTCGCACATGCCGCGGGCGTTGTGATAACGACCGAAACGGTGACCAAGCTTGCCGTCATATTGGTGCTGCCCTTCGTTCTTGGGCAGATCTTCCAGAAATGGCTGCGGCCTTGGGTGATAGAGCATAAGGACCTGACCGGCTGGCTCGACAAGGGGGCTATCGCATTGGCGGTCTATGTGTCCTTTTCCGCCGCGATTATTGCGGGCATGTGGAGCAGGGTGAGCGGAGCTGAGTTTGTCTGGCTAGCGGCGGCGCTTTTGCTTTGGTTGGGTCTCGCCTTTGGCGGAACCTGGTTGTTGGGCGGCATGATGGGTTTTGTGCGCGGTGACCGGAAGACTCTTTTGTTTTCGGGGGCGCAGAAGAGCGTGGCTATTGGCGCTCCGCTGGCGGCTATTATCTTTGCTCCCGAGCGCGCCGGTCTCGTGATCTTGCCGCTGATATTTTATCATCTCGCGCAGCTGTTCCTGTCCGCGCCGGTTGCTGTGCGACTGGCAAAAGACTAAAGTTCGCGTAGCGCTCGAGCCGGTTTGGCGGAGAGTACCGGTATAGAACCCAACAAGCCAATACCCAATGTTGCAACGGCACCAATGCCCAGCGTCAACATTACGATAGGCCAATCCGGTTGCCAGGTGAATTCGAAAATCTGAGTGATTACGAACCAGCCTGCAAACAACCCGAGGCCTAAGGCAACGACTGACAGTAAAAATGCCAGCAGCGCATATTCAATCGCCTGAACCGTTAAAATCTGTGACCGGGTTGCACCGAGCAGTTTTAAGATCACGCTGTCATACACGCGGGCCTGACGAGATGCAGCGATGGCCCCGATCAACACGGCAATGCCGGAGAAGATCGCGATTGACGCAGCCGCTGCGATCGCGGTTGCCATTTGGTCCAATATTTCGCCGATCTGTGACGCGATTTCCTTGACCTTGACCATCGAAATAGACGGGAACTCTTGGGGCAATACGCCTAGCAACAGGTCTTCTTTGCTCACATCCATCTGAACCGTCGCGGCGACATTATGGGGTACGTTGTCTAGCACGTTGGGCGGGAATACCAGCACATAGTTAAATCCGAAATTCCGCCAGTTTACGGTCCGGAATGACGCGACTTTGGTTTGTATTTCGACACCAAGAAGACTGACGGTAAGGCTGTCTCCGATCTTCAAACCCATAGCCGCACCTTGTTCTGCATCGACCGAGACCAATGGCGGTCCGTCATAATTTTCATCCCACCATTCGCCCTCCGCAATCTCGCTGCCTTCGGGGATTGTCGCGCTATAGGTCAGGCCGCGGTCACCGCGTAAAACCCATGCGCCTTCGGGCAATGTTTCCAGTTCGGACACCCGTTGACCGCGAAATTCAGTGATCGTCCCGCGGAGTGTGGGTACGATATTGACCTCTGCATCGCTGGCGGTGTCGGTGACTCTCGTGCGGAACTCATCCGCGCGTTCGACAGGGATATCGAGCACGAAAAAGCTCGGCGCATCGCGGGGTACCGTCGAGCGTATCTCATTGGTAAGGCTTGTCTGGATTGCTGCCAAAGTTGCGAACAGGGTCAGACCCAGACCGAGAGCTACCACCAACTGACCGGTCTGTGCACCGGGACGATGGAGGCTTGTCAGGGCGAGACGCAACAAAGGGTTTTTCGGTCGAGGGGCCTTGCTTGCCAGCCAGCGAATGAGCGCTCCCAGTGCCGTCAGCAAAAGCAATATCGCTGCCGCTGCTCCAATGAATGAGGCGGAGAATAGCGGCTCATTGGCGGTGCCAAGCGCGAGCGCGATGATCGCGGCAATCGCAAGGCCTACGCCGATCCAGCTTTGCCGGTCAATTTGTCGCCAAGAACGGCCTTCGCCGCGGATGATGCCGGCTGCCGGGATTGTTTTAGCCCGTGACAAGGGAGGCAGGGCGAAGATGACCGCGATCAGCAATCCATAAAGCGCGCTGACCAGCAACGGTAGCGGATAGACAGCAAATTCCGGTTTGATCGGCAGCACGTCGCCTGCGATCTGAATGATCGCAAGCGGCGCAATCGCGCCAATCGCTAAACCCAGGGCAATGGCACCGACGGCCACGGTCATGATCTGGAATAAATATATCCGAAAGATCATGGCGCTATCGGCACCGAGAATCTTAAGTGTGGCAATCGCACCTTGCTTGCCGCGCAAATAAGAGGCGACGCCATTGCCAACACCTATGCCCGCTATCACCAGTGAGGCCAGGCCGACCAGCGTCAAAAACTGTCCCATGCGCTCAATGAAACGCCTGGTGCTAGGCGCGCCGTCATCGCGTGTTTTGGTTTCCCAGGAAGCATTGGGGAACTGTTCGATCAACCCGTCGGCGACCTCGCGAGGATTAGCCGTCGCAGGAAGCTTAAGCCGGTATTTGCTCTCGAACAGGCTGCCCGGTTGAATCAATTCGGTCGCTCGCAGGCTTTCGAGGGATGTGATGGCAACGGGACCGAGCGACAGGCCTTCGCTGAGCCGGTCGGGTTCTTCGGCGATGACGCCGGAAATGGTGAAGCTGGCTTCACCAAAGGCGATTGGATCGCCGATTTGGAGAGAGAGGCGCTGCACCAGGGCAGGGGTGACATAGATGTTTTTGGGCTTTGGAGCAGAGACTATTTTGCCGTCTTCCAACGTGAATTTACCGTAAAGTGGGTAGGTTGCATCGACCCCCTTCAACTCTACCAATTGCGTGTCGCTGCCATCGGGCAGGCGGGCCATTGCCTGCATGCGGATGGTTTCAGACAAAGTGCCGGCCTGACCAAGGGTTGTCAATTCCGCTTCGGTTGCTTCGCGCTGGGCCACCGCTATCTCAAGATCGCCTCCCAATATTGCTTGGCCGCGGTTGGCCAATTCTTCGGTGATCGCGTTGGTCAGGCTGCCGATGGCCGCCAGCGTGGCAACGCCAAGAAACAGGCAGATGATCAGCAGGCGCAACCCGACAAACCGGCCGCGCAAATCGCGCCGCGCTATAGTCCATGCTTTGCCAAGGTCAGAGGATATCACGCGGCGCTGTCCCGTTCGATCAGGCCGTCGCGCAATTCAATGATCCGGTCGCAGCGTTTCGCCAACTCAGGATCATGAGTAATGATCAACAATGTTGCAGCGGTTGCCTTCTGACGGTCGAACAGCAAGCTGATGATTTTCTCACCGGTTGTGCCGTCAAGATTGCCTGTCGGTTCATCCGCGAAAATGATCGTTGGCCGTGATGCCATGGCCCGGGCAATCGCGACGCGCTGCTGTTCTCCGCCGGACAGTTGAGTGGGATAATGGTCAAGCCGATCACCAAGACCCACTGCGGTCAACTCTTCCGCCGCAATTTTGAAGGGTTCGGCTTGTCCGTCCAGTTCTAGCGGAACGGCGACGTTTTCCAGAGCGGTCATGGTAGGAAGAAGGTGGAAGGCTTGGAGAACAATACCAACGCGGCCCCGTCGTGCGACCGCTAGCTGATCTTCGTTCATCGTGCCGAAGTCGGCACCTGCGATATCCACCGAGCCGCCGGTTGCCCGCTCCAAGCCTGATAGAATTGCCATCAATGAAGACTTGCCTGAGCCGGAAGGGCCCAGCAATGCCACGGTCTTTCCTTCTTCAATCGACAAGTCGATGCCACGCAAGATATCGACTCTTGCCTTTCCTTCCCCCAAAGACAGGGTGACATTTCGGGCCGCAATAGCGATATGAGGTCCGGTTTCGGCGGCGTCGCTCGATGCGGCGGTTTTTTGGATCATGGGGGTTAGACTATCCGATGTTGAAGAATTTTTTTCTATATGGGTTCACGCTGGCGGTTCTGCAACTTCTGATCGCTTGTGGCGCTGCACCGGAAGCGGAGCAATCTGTTCTCAAGGACGTAGAAACGGACAGGGCAGCAGATGCGGGTGACCAAGCGGCAGCAGCGGCAGAAGCGGAAATTCTGATCGTGGCTTTTGGCGACAGCCTCTATGCGGGCTATGGTCTGGACCAGAAAGAGGGCTTCGCACCAGAGCTGCAAGCCGCCTTGAAGGCCGCTGGCAAAGATGTTCGAGTGCACAATGCTGGCGTGTCTGGAGACACCACTGCCGCCGGTTTGCGGCGAATGGATTTCGTTCTCGATAGTCTGCCTCGGCAGCCTGATCTGGTGATTTTGGGTTTGGGTGGCAATGATCTGTTGCGCGGTCTGAAACCGGCGGACACAAGAGCCAATATGGAAAAAATGGTGCAAAAGCTCGAAAAACGGGGCATTGCGGTCATGCTAACCGGTATGCTGGCTCCACCCAATCTGGGGGCTGATTTTAGTGACGAGTTCAATATTATCTATCCCGCCCTTGCCAAGAAATATGATGTGGCACTCTATCCCTTTTTCATGGCCGGCGTGGTCGGTAACCCGGATCTCTTCTTGCCGGACGGCCTTCACCCTACGGCGGAAGGCATTGATATCATCGTTGGAAAGGTTGCGCCGCAAGTAGCAGAACTGTTGGAAGGCTGATCATCAGGAAAGCTGGAAGAATTGGAAGCATGTTGCGGATATCTGCCAAAACTGTACTATTTTGCTAATACAGTTCTGGAAATGCTTGAAAAGCAGGGCATTTGTATCCATTTATAGAGAAAGCCCCGCATTGGTGCAGGGGCAGGGAGGCTGAATAGCATGGCGACCGAAACAATCACCGCAACCGAAGAGCTGCAATTGACTCCACCAGATCCGGTGGCTGTGGTTGCGCCAGAGAAGGCGTCGGGCCTCGTGCCGGTAGGCGAAGAGATAAAATCGAAACTTGAGGAAAAAGTTGACGGTTTCATTACAGATTTGATCTCGGAAGACGAAAATAGCCCCGAATTTGGTAAAAAAGTGGATCAGATCACCAATATGGGCCGCAAGGAAATAGCCGAGGCGGCCGGTCAATCCAACCGCTTCCTCGATCGTCCCATCCGGTCGATGGACGAAGAGAGCGGGATCGGCTCTGATCTTGCCGAATTGCGCCGCACCGTTGAAGATCTCGATCCCGGCAAGCGCGGCAACCTGACCGCCAAAAGAAAAATTTTCGGGATCATTCCCTTTGGCAACAAGATGCGCAATTATTTCGATGGTTATAAAAGCGCACAAGGCCATATCGGTTCGATCCTAGACCGGCTGCGTTCCGGCAAGGATGAACTGCTGATGGACAATGCGGCGATTGACGTCGAACGGAAAAATCTGTGGGCGGCGATGGGCCGGTTGGAGCAGATGATTCACGTCTCCAAAGTCATGGATCAGCGACTTGAAGATAAAGCAGCAGAGCTGGACGCAACCGATCCGGCCAAGGCCAAAGCGATCCGTGAAAGCGCGCTTTTCTATGTGCGACAACGCACGCAGGACCTGCTGACCCAGATGGCGGTCACGGTGCAGGGCTATCTCGCGCTGGACCTCGTCAAGCGCAACAATGTCGAATTGGTCAAAGGCGTCGACCGCGCGAGCACGACGACAGTGGGCGCGTTGCGCACTGGTGTTACCGTGGCCCAAGCGCTGACAAACCAGAAGCTGGTTCTCGATCAGATCAGTGCGCTCAACACGACCACAGCGGGCGTGATTGATAGCACCAGCGAAATGCTGAAAAACCAGACCGGCCAAATCCACGAACAGGCCGCATCATCAACCATTCCGCTCGAAACGCTGCAACGCGCATTCCAGAATGTCTATGACACGATGGACAATATCGACACGTTCAAGTTGAAAGCATTGGAAAATATGAAAGTGACGGTGAATTCACTGTCCGGCGAAATTGAAAAATCGAAAGGCTATATCGCGCGCTCGGAAGGGCAGGCAAAGGCGCAGCTAGAAGCGCCTGCTGAAAATCCATTTGCGGCTCTGGAAGAGTAGAGCCTCGTGCCTGAATCCAACCAGCAAATCTTAGATGGCGCGACCCGCGCGCTGCGGGAATCGCAGTTCCGTCGATCGATCGGCAATCGCTCCCACCAGATGAAACGCGGCCATTTCTTCAAGAAACTGGGCCGCGCTGCGCTCTGGACTGCGGGCGTATTGGTTGGTGCCAGTATCGTCGGCGGTATTTTGAGCGGCATCGGTTTCTGGGGCGTGATGATCTCAGCTGGCTTGATCGGCGGCGGCATATGGGCGTCTATGAAATTCCCGAAAATGAAAATGCCGACACCAGAATCGATCATCCAGTCCGATCTTAAGTCATTGGCCGGCAAGACGGAAATCTGGCTGGAAAACCAGCGCCCCGCCTTGCCAGCGCCGGCGATTCAGATCGTGAATGGTATTGGCGCACAATTGGATATGCTTTCTCCGCAACTGCAGAAGCTCAAGGAAGGCGACGGCGCAGCCTACGAAGTACGCAAACTGATGGGTGAACATCTGCCCGAGCTGATCAACGGTTATAAAGCGATACCCGTTCCGATGCGCAGCAAAACGACCGATAGCGGCAAATCGCCCGACGAGCAGTTGATCGGCGGGCTATCGCTGATCGAGAAAGAAATTTCCGGCGTTACCCAGCAAATTGCCAAGGGCGACATCGACAATCTTTCGATCCGCGGCCGCTACCTCGAACTCAAATATGAGCAGAGCGCCGAAGCGGAATAAACCATCCTCACAACTCCAAGAACATATGCGGTTCGCCATTCGATGTCTTGGCGGGAGAAATGCCGCTTTGATCAACGGTACAATTCAAGCGTTTCCGGAAGTTGGAGAAGGAATCAAACGTGACAACATCAATGGCCTCTTTTAGCTGGATCGACACCTGATAAAGCTGCCCCAGTTTGAGCGTCTTTATACCAACGACTTCACCGACAAACGGTTGGCCCAGATAGTGACCTTTGACCGTGTCATTCAGACTTAGCGTCTCGAAGGCCGGGCGGTTGGAGGCAGAGGCGTGCAATGTGTTCCAGTCTTTGAACCCTTTTTGATGGGCAACCATCTCAAGGGATTTGCTGTGCGAAATGGGCGCAGAATCACGTGCAGTTTCAGCCCGCAAGCGCTTTGCCTGCTGTTTCAATTCCTGCAAGGACAGGGTATTTTGGTGACGGGTGTTCATATCAAATCTCATTCATAACAAAAATATGCTCTGTGAGAATGGTGCTCGCATTGCCATCTTGAAGCATGTTCTGGACATGACGAGATGTTTGTCTTGAGGGAGCTTCACCACGACTATCGTCTGCGAGCGGCCGGTGTCCCAAAACCGCAGTCCAGATATTCTGAACCTGTTTCCAAGTCAATCACCTTAAATTCAATGTAGTCGTGGCCACTATGCCCCTGCATCAATTCGACAGTTTCATTGCCGTCAGGAAAATCTAGTCTCTTCCAAACGTCATTGACAGATTGGAGAGGATCGGATGAGCCGGATATCGAAACTGCCGCCGGAGGAGTGGGATCCCCGGATCAGGGATGCAGTCAATCCCGATGCCGCCACCGACCTTGAGCAAGGGCTGACCCGCTATTTTGCCCATTGTCCCGAACAGGCGATTGGCTTGATGCAATTTGGTGGCGCGCTCAAAATGGGGCGCAGCCTGCCGGAACGGCTTGTGGAGCTGGTCCGTCTGCGCATTGCTTTTTTCAACCAGTGCCGCAGCTGCATGGCGATCCGCTATACCGATGCGGTCGATGACGGGGTTGATGAATACGCGGTCTGTTCGCTGGAGAAGCCGCAGGAAGCGGACAATCTCAGCGCCGCGGAAAAGGCGGCGATCCATTATGGCGAGTTGATGGCCACCGACCATCTCGCGATTGATGATGCGGTCCATGCCGGTTTGCGCGATCATTTCAGCGAAGCGCAAATTGTCGAACTCGGCATGACCTGCGCCTTTTTTGTTGGATTTGGTCGGCTGGCAGCGACCTGGCACATGGTCGAGGAATTGCCCGAAGCTTTCCAGAAAGCCGAAGCTATCGCCCCGTGGGGCGCAGAAAAAATTCAGGTGCGCTAAGGAGATAAGACATGGCAAACAAGGCCGATATCAACGTCAATCTGTTCGACGCGGAAACGCAAAAATGCCCTTATGATGCATATAAGACCTTGCGGGAGGAAGCGCCGGTCTACAAGCAACCGGGCACCGATATCTATGTCGTCACCCGCTACGAGGATGTGCGCCGCATATTGCTCGACCCTGCCACATTCCCCAGCAGTCCCAAGAAATTTGCCGCATTTAATAAAACCGGTGCCACCGAGCGGCAGCAGGTTGTGCAACAGCGTTTCGTGGAAAAAGGCTGGCTTCCCGAACCGACCTTATCCAGCCGGGACGATCCCAATCACAAACAGATGCGGGCGATGTTCAACGAGGCGTTCAAACCTAGCAAGATCAAAACGATGGATCCGCTGGTCGAGACTCTGGCCTATGAATTGATCGACGGTTTTATAGAAGATGGCCAGTGCAATTGGGTCAGTCAGTTTGCCGTGCCTCTGCCGCTCTATATCATTGGCGAACAAATGGGCGCACCGCGCGAGGATATGTGGAAAATCAAGCGTTGGACCGATGCTTTCTTTCATCGTATTTCGATGATGCTCGACGAAGATGCCGAACTGGAAATGGTCGACCGCGAGATCGAAGGGCAGCATTATTTCAATCCGGTTTTCGAGCGGTTGCGCAAAAACCCGGATGACAGTCTGCTCAGCGAACTGGTCAACCGGGTGATCGAAGAATGGGGTAGGCCATTAAACGACAATGAGCTGCACGCCGAGATGATGGCAGATACTTTCGTCGGTGGCAGCGAAACCACCACCAATGCTCTGGCATCGGGGATCAGATTGCTGATTGAAAATAAAGATGTCTGGGAGCAACTGAAAAGCGATCCCGACAAATATATGAAAACCTTTGTCGAAGAGGTGGTGCGCCTCGAATCCCCTGTGCAAAGCCTGATGCGCTTTGCCGGAGAAGAGGTCGAACTGCATGGCGTGACCATCCCCAAAGGGGGCCTGATCAATATCCGCTATGCCGCCGCCAATAGAGACGAGAATGTGTTCGAATGCCCGGAAAAGATCAATCTGGAACGCAAGAAGGCCGGAGCCCATATGGGCTTTGGGTCCGGCGTCCACCATTGTCTCGGCGCACCTTTGGCCCGGCGCGAACTGATCTGGGGCTTTACCGCCGTGGTCGACCGGTTCGAGGACATGTGGTTCATCGAGGGCAAGAATGATTTTGCCGTCCACCCGCATTTCCTGCTGCGGTCGCTAAAGGAATTGCATATCGGTTTTACGCCAAAGGCAGTCTGAAAGCGCTTGATGCTGGTTTAGGCCGACTGTCAGCCGCCGGCTTGTGCATCTGAGCGCTTGACCTGCTTATGCTCGTCTTCGATCAGGCCACGTTTCCAATAGCTGGATATGTAAAGCCGCTCCGGTCCGAATTGCTGTTCGACGCGCAGATATTCCCGCAGCAATTTCATCGACTCGAATTCGCAAGCAACCCATGCGTAGGCCAATTCTTCTGGCGCAGATATTTTGCGCGCAGCATCGGCTAGCAGCGCCGGACTGCTGCCGAGATCGGCATCAACGATCCATTGGATCGTCACCCCGTCCGGTTTCTCAATATCCTGCTTGTCCGCATCGTCGCGGATAAGGATGATCGCATCACCGGTGGCATTCTTGGGCAGGGCCTCAAGATTGACGGAAATAGCGGGCAGGGCGGTCATGTCTCCGACCAGCAAAAATGGTCCGCTGCCCTCCGGCAACGGCTTGGCCGCGCCCGGCCCACCAAGCTTGATGCTGTCGCCGACTTGTGCGTTCAGCGCCCAGCTGGTGGCCGGACCAGAATCTTCGTCCGATCCGTGCAAAGCGAAGTCTATGGCTAAGCCATCCTCTGTTTGGTGGCGGATAGTATAGGTTCGTACGCAAGCTTTTCCGCCCTCAGGCCCGGGTAGAGAGAGTTTGACATATCCACCCTTTTGGTCGCTGGGGAAATTAGCGAGCGCTGGACCGCCTACGGTCACCCGGTGCAGATTGGGGGTCACGCGAAAACTGTCGGTTACCGTTAATATACGTGGTTCTGGTCGTGCCATAATTGTCCGTTCATTAGAATTTCTCGCCGCTGGTGTCCCCGTTCGCACGATGGATGCAGCGGTGATGTTTATATGGTTAGATGATTTGATTTTGAAACATCTATTGCATTTTATCCAGCCCTAACCCGCGAAAGGGTCTTGCTTATGGTCTGGACTGGGAGGCGGCGCTCATATGTCGCCGAACAAATTGCCAAGGTAGTTGTGGCTAGCATGTGTCGTGGCTTGGAGAAAACCTATAGTCGCGATACTATCTATCACCTTTGCCCATGCTAAAATCCGGATGCCGTGCCGCGCCATGGGAAAGAGGTTTATGGAGTGTGTTGCGGATTTGCAGGGCAAAATTGCACTGGGATCCGCTGCGGGCGAGGTCCCCTTCGGGTTGATACATATGGAAGTGACTGCTGGATCATAGCTTGCAGCAGGGGTGTAGGCACAATCGGCAAAGTCAGGTCAGTGTGAAATTACCAAAGGGATTGAGAGGATCGCCGTCTGCTAGGCCAGCCACAGGCTGTCGTACGTTCGATCACTATGAACGGCGCGCGGTTTGGTCTTGAAGGGGTAAGGCATCTGCTGATCCAAACGCAACAATCGAACCCCCCGTTTCCATGTCCGAAGTTTGTTGGCCCAATCATTTGCGCCAATCCCGACAATAATAACGCGCGAAGGGAGGTGGATTTAAGTGCGGCACAGAAAATTAGAAAAGTGCCGAACCGGCAAAAAACTGGTGAATGATTGTCGGTTTTGCTTGTTGTTGCGGTCCCATCGGTAGCCGGCCCTGATGGGGTGAAGGTTACAGCGGGCCTTAATTTTTGCAACTATCGGCCGTTTTACCATCAAGATGGATTGTAACGATCATAGGGATCAACGGTCAGATAAGTGACCGGAGCGCCAATTTGAGAGATGATAATGTTGAGTGCAAGTTCTGCGGAAAACTTCGATGTCATTGGGCGGTCTAACGTCGCAAGACGCTATAAGTATAAGGTAAGCGGCATCGTCCTGAACCGAATCAAGGCTGACAAGCTGAGGACGGGGGTTGGCTCGCGGGCTTTGCTGCATGGGCTCGGCCATATGTGCCCACAGGGTCTGTCTGCCGATATGATTGACAGATGGATTTCCGGCAGGACGGAAAAAGCGAACTGGGAACATGTGGACTGGGTTCTCAAGCGATATGCCAGCTTGCCGACAAAATTGAAAATTCAAGGCACGCGGATCGCGCAATAGTGAGCTGAACCAAAAGGGCTACCGCTCTGGTGCGGGTTTTTTACATCCTGCGGATTATTGAAAAATTGGATCCCCCGTGAGGATTCGAACCTCAATTAACGGAGTCAGAGTCCGTGGTATTACCATTATACGACAGGGGAGTGCCGGTGCGCGGCAATAGGCAGGGACTTGCCTAGGGTCAAGCCTTTTGGTGATCGCTAGCGCGGATCCAGTGCGGGCAAATCCGGACCATTGTTGACGATGGCTGACCGACCGCCGTTGGCCCTGGTCTGACGAGCAGCATTGAGGCGTCGTTGCTTCGTTCCAACCGATATGCTGTCTTTGGTCTCATGCGGATTCTGGCTGCAATGAACCGCTTCATCCCTGGGTTTGTGATCGCACATGATATTTTCGGTTACACTGGCGTGCCGCCCCTTGCGTCATAGGCGCTGCGGCGTTATCTTCGGTCTCAAGTACCGGCGGAATTATCCGATCCGGAGAACATAAGAGTACGGTTATGGCGGATCAAGCATCCCCATCGCCGCAAGATACAAAAGGCGGATCATCCGCAAGGAAATCCCGCCCGAAACCTGCGGCGACACATAAAGGACAGAGTCGCATTGCGTCTTCAGTCCCTTCAGCCTCCGGACGCTGGCCAAAATTGCGGTCCTACGGAGCCATAGATTTGGGAACCAACAACTGCCGGTTGCTGGTGGCGAAACCGTCTTCTGACGGCTTCATTGTCACCGATGCCTTTTCGCGCGTTGTGCGACTGGGCGAAGGCTTGGTTGAGTCCGGAAAGATCAGCAGCCGGGCGATGGATAGAGCGGTCGCCGCATTGTCCATTTGTGCGGACAAGCTGCGCCGCCGCAATGTGACGCTCGCTCGCTCAGTGGCCACCGAGGCCTGTCGGCGGGCCACCAACGGCGACAAATTTATCGAGCGGGTCCGGCGTGAAACCGGCATCGCCCTCGATGTTATCTCTGCTGAAGAAGAAGCCCGATTGGCGGTATTGGGCTGCCATATCTTGCTGGAGCCCGGCGAAGGTCCGGCGCTTATTTTTGACATTGGCGGAGGTTCGACGGAGCTAGTGCTGGTGGACACAAACGGTTCGGCGCCGGAAATACTCGACTGGCAAAGCGCGCCGTGGGGTGTTGTTTCCCTGACTGAAAGCGAGAAGTTCAATGGGGATGATCCGGTGGCACGCAGCGAGGCATTCGCTGCGATGCGCGCGCGGGTCACAGAGAGTTTTTCCAGTTTTGCGGCGCGTTTGCCGCGGATGGACAACAGTGACTACCGGCTGTTGGGCACCAGCGGAACCGTGACCACCTTGGCCAGTCTGCACCTGAAACTGCCACAATATGATCGCAAAGTGATCGACGGCTTAATTGTTCCAACGGAATCCATGCGGGAAATCAGCACGATGCTGGCCCATGCTACACCGGATGAGCGCGCTGATATTCCTTGCATCGGCAAAGAACGGGCCGACCTTGTGGTCGGTGGTTGCGCGATATTGGAATCGATTCTCGATATCTGGCCAGCCAGCCGGGTCGGTGTTGCGGACCGGGGTATCCGCGAAGGTATCTTGCGTTCGCTAATGTCAGCGAACGAACGGAGATCTGGCTGATGAGCCGGGGTAGATCAGGAGGCAAGCAGCGCGTCAAAACTGCCAAGGGACGAAAAATCGGTTCGACCCGCTGGCTGGAACGGCAGCTCAACGACCCTTATGTCAAACAGGCGAGGGCAGAGGGCTATCGATCGCGCGCGGCCTATAAATTGCTTGAACTGGATGAACGCTTCAAATTGGTGCGCCAGGCCAAAGCGGTGGTCGATCTCGGTATCGCACCGGGAGGCTGGGCTCAAGTCATGCGCAAATATGCACCCAAGGCTGCGGTGGTCGGAATCGATTTGCTCGACGTCGATCCGATTGAAGGCGTTACCATTTTCAAAATGGACTTTATGGACGATGCGGCGCCGGATAAGTTGATTGAGGCGCTTGGAAGCAAACCCGATCTGGTATTATCCGATATGGCTGCCAATACGGTGGGGCATCAGCAGACGGACCATTTGCGGACCATGGGGCTGGTGGAAGCTGGTGCTTATTTCGCGGTGGAAAATTTGCAACCCGGTGGTGCCTTTGTTGCGAAGGTGCTTGCGGGTGGAACCGACAATGATTTGCTGAATCTCTTGAAGAAGCATTTTGACGTTGTGAAACACGCCAAGCCGCCGGCCAGCCGCAAGGGATCGTCCGAATGGTATGTGATCGCCCAGGGTTTCAAGGGCAGGGCAGAATAAGCCTATTTCGCCGCCCTGGCATTGGCGATCATTTCTTTCAGGCCGTCATAGCCGATCGCGCCCACTTCCGACTGGTTGCCAACCACCCAGGCCGGCGTACCGGTAAATCGCATCTGCTGGGCAACCGCTATGTTGTTTTCGATTTCTTTTTTGGCTTCCGGTGACGCGATAAAGGCGCGCGCGGCGGCCATATCGAGACCGATTTCATTGGCAGCGGCCGCGATGGTGGAGGGCGTAGGACGTCCGGTGGCAAACATGGTTTTGTGAAAGGCATAATATTTGCCTTGTTTCGCAGCAGCCAGCGCCATGAGTGCCGCATCATTGCTGGCTTCGCTCAATATCGGAAGCTCGCGGAACACGACTTTCACATTCTTGTCCTCTGCAATCACTTTGGCGATATCCCGCTCGGTCTGCTTGCAATAGGGGCAATTGAAATCGGAATATTCGACGACCGTGACATCACCATTGGGATTGCCGGCAAAGGCATTTCCGGCAAACGGTTTTTCAATTTGTGCGCGTACCGCATCGATAGCGGAAGCTTTCTGGCGGTTCTGCAATATTTCGACCGCTTCTGGAATAATTTCAGGATTGCTCAAAATATAGTCGCGGACAATCGCCTCAATGGCTTTTTGTTCCTGCGCATCAATGCCGGCAGCCAGGGCTGCTTCGCTGGTGGCTTTGGTTGAACTTATGCCTCCTGCTTGCCAGAACCAAACGCCCAATGCCGCCGCTATGGCCAGTCCGCCACCCGCCATAATCATCCACTTTCTATTAATATTGTCATCCACAGTCAGGTTCTTTCATTGAAGAATGGCATTGGCCATGGCGGTGCAAATTGTCCAGTCCAAATGGTTCCGCGAACCGCAAGACGCCTAGCGGCGGCGACTGTTCCTTTCGAACTCTGCCTTGGCAATGAAAGAAATATCCTGCGCCCGAATCCAGTCCGGTGTGTTCTCCGCGATGCCGGCCATCGCTATCTGGGAGCTCCGGATAGCACCGGCATAATTGCGTTGTAGCAAGGAGCTTTCCGCCGTTGCCAATTGCGCGCGCGGCATGTCGCCCTGCTGCGAATAGACGACGCCCAATTGATACCAAGCAAAAGGATTGCGATTGTCTTTGGTGACGGCGGCTTTAAGCACTTGCGTGGCTTCGTCAAAATATTGCGGATCCTCGGTGGCGATCAGGGCATGGCCGAAGAGGCTGGCGATCAACGGTTGATTGTTGGTCAGTTGCACTGACTTCCTGAGCGCTGCCAGTGCTTCGTCGGGTTTCCCGGATTCGAGCAAAATCTGCCCCTGTAACTCGAGGAAATAGGGGTCGTTTGGTGATGACTGGAGCAAGCTGTTTATTTCGTATAGCGCGCGATCCGGGTAGGCGCTCTTGTGCCATGCATAGGCGCGGGCATAGCGGGCAGGGACGGATTGATCGCTTTCGGGATATTCACGCAAGGTTACCGTCGGTTCGGCGGTATAGCCGAGCAGCTTGGCCTTGACCCGTTGGAAACGGGCTTCGATCTCAGGGTCGGATGGCGTGTTCCATGCCGGATCTGCTTGATAGACATCTCTGAGCAAGCTGATCCGTTCACCGGACAGAGGATGGGTGCGTCCGTAGCTATCCTCCTGCGGAATACCGAGGCGAAACTCGTAATTTTGAAGCTTCTTGAAAAAATCGATCGAGCCTTTTCCGGATATCCCCGCATCTGAGAGATAGCGTGCGCCAGCGGAATCAGCCGATCGCTCTTGCACCCGGCTGAAGGCCAGGAACTTGCCCAAGGCGGCTTGCTGGCCTGCGGCCAATATGCCCATGCCCGCATCGCCCGCGCCGGCGGCTATGGCCGCCGCTCCCAGGATAAGACTGAGTATGGTGATACCGGTTGCGGTTTTCAGTCCCTCATCAAACCGGATGGCGTGCCCGCCGGTGATATGGCCGAGTTCGTGGGCCATGACGCCTTGTACTTCATTGGCACTTTCGGCTTTTTCAATCAGGCCGGAATAGAAGAACATTCTCTGGCCGCCCGCGACAAAGGCGTTGATCTGACGGTCGTTGATCAAGATGACCTCGACCTCGTTGGCGTCCAATTCGGAAACTTCCACGAGAGGCGATACCATGTCTATGAACAGGGCTTCGGTTTCGGCATCGCGCAATATTGACTGGGCTGCGACCGGTTGAACGGTGATTGACACCATCAATAGAAATGCAACCAGGAGGCGGCTGAAACGCCCTATGGCAGGGAAGCCGATGCGGGGTAAAGAAACAGCAAGAATATTGCGCATGAAACTCCTAAGCCTGAAAATCTTGTAAGAGCCTCTTTCTCTGACAGCGTTTGCCTGAACCACGCATGAAAAATCTACCGTTCCCGCGCGAAAGCCGCAGCGGGAACGGTATTGTTTCGATTATCCGAACGTGCGCTGCCACCAGCCCTGACGGGGCGAACCGTCGCTGGACTCAGACGCATCGCTGTCGGACGCTTTGGCCACAGCTTCGTCTTTAGGTTTAGCGGCCGCTTTTGCTTTGCGCGGTTTGGGCGGCGCTTTCTCTTTTGTTGCCGACGCGGCGGCCTTGGCTGGCGTTTCTGCGCTGTCAGCCTTTTTGGCGCGGGAGCGCGGAGCCTTTTTGGCCGGAGCCTTTACCTCAGCAGTTGCGTCAGAGGCATCTGCTGCTGGCGCAACGGTTGCTTCTTTTGTTTTGCGGGGAGCCCGCCGACGCTTTGGTTTTTCTTCCGTGGTGTCGGCTTCTGGCTGCACGCTGGCTTCTGGCTGTTCCGTTGCGGCTTCGCTCTTTGCAGAACGGCGTCTGCCGCGCGGTTTTGCTTCGGCTTCGACCTTTTCATCACCGCTGGTTTCCGTTGCTGCAACGGGTGCGGCATCTGCCTTGCGTGCGCTGTTTCTGCGTGCACGGGGCTTCGGCTTCTTATCCTGATCGCCGCCATCCGCGTCGCTTGGATGCTCGGCTGTTTCATTCGCATTGTTGGCGCCTGCATTATCAGGGCCGGCGTTGTCAGATCCCTGGTTGTCAGAGCTGGCATTTTCGGATGAACCGGATTCCGCACGATCGCCACCACGGTTGCGTCTGCCCCGACGGCGCCGTTTGCGCTTGGGACGTTCGCCACCATCTTCGCGCGCTTCTGCGCCGGAAACGTCGGTTTCTGCTGAATGATCGTCTTCGTCCTCATCAACAATGGGCTCGAATTTGGGCATGTTCTTCGGCGGGCTGCCAGAGGTCTGGATCTCCATCCGGGCCCCTTCGGTTTCGCCGTCGGGTACGATTTCGATTGAAACGCCGTAACGTTTCTCAATGTCTTCGATTTCGTGACGCTTGCTGTTCAAGACGTAGATGCAGGCTTCCTGGCTGGTGCGCAGGCTGATCTTGCTGGCTTTGCCTTTGGCGGCTTCTTCTTCTAGCAAACGCAGCGCCGACAAGGCCGAAGAGGATGCTGTGCGAACCAGTCCGGTGCCCTCACAATGCGGGCAAACTTTGGTGGAGGCTTCAAGCACGCCGGTCCTTAGACGCTGGCGGCTCATTTCCATCAGGCCAAAGCTTGATATGCGGCCCACTTGGATACGTGCCCGATCATTCTTCAGCGCATCACGCATCGCCCGTTCCACTTTGCGGACGTTGCCGTTGCGGTCCATGTCGATAAAATCGATGACAACCAGTCCGGCCATATCGCGCAGCCGCAATTGGCGCGCGATTTCAGCGGCAGCTTCCATATTGGTTTTGACCGCGGTCGCTTCGATGCCATGTTCGCGTGTGGATCGTCCGGAGTTGATGTCGATAGACACCAAGGCTTCGGTCGGATTGATCACCAGATAACCGCCGGATTTCAGCTGAACCTCTGGAGAATACATGGCCGATAGCTGATCCTCAACGCCATAGCGCTGGAATAGCGACACGGGGTCGGCATAGCTTTTTACCCGCTTGCTGTGGCTAGGCATCAGCAGCTTCATGAAATTTTTCGCGGCTGAATAGCCGTTGGCACCTTCAACCAGCACTTCCTCAATCTCGCGATTATAGATGTCACGGATCGCACGTTTGACGAGATCGCTGTCGCTGTGGATCAGGCTTGGAGCCGTCGCGCTCAGCGTTTTTTCGCGGATTTCGTCCCACAAACGGGCAAGATAATCAAAGTCGCGCTTGATTTCCGGCTTGGTGCGGGAAAGTCCGGCGGTGCGAACGATACAACCCATGCTGGTTGGCAATTTCAGATCGGCAATGATCGACTTCAGGCGTTTACGGTCACCAGCATTGTTGATCTTCCTGCTGATTCCGCCACCGTGCGAGGTGTTTGGCATCAGCACGCAATAGCGGCCGGCTAGGCTGAGATATGTGGTAAGCGCAGCGCCTTTGTTGCCGCGTTCTTCTTTGACGACTTGCACAAGTACAACTTGCCGACGTTGGATTACATCTTGGATCTTGTAACGTTTGCGCAAAGCCATACGCTTCTGGCGGGCCTGATCGCTGGCCTTCGGCATACTGCCTTTTCCACGACCGCGGTTGCGACCTCCGCGACCGCGACGGCCGCCTTTGCCTTTGCTTTCGGTCTTGGCCTCTGACGATTCTTCTTCGGCTTCTCCTGCCTGGTCATCATCGTCATCATCATCGTCATCATTGTTATTTTCAACCGGGACTTCGCCTTCGGTTACATCGATCGTATCGACGCTTTCATCCTTGTCGACTTCGACCAGCGCCGTATCGAGCTCTTCGGTCGCATCGCTGCGCACCATATCCGCGGGCGCATCTTCCTCTTCTTCTTCCTGGGCACGCAAGGCTGCTTCTTCCGCAGCATGTTGGGCTTCCTCAGCGAGAAGCTTCTCACGATCTTCTTGCGGGATCTGGTAATAGTCCGGATGGATTTCGGAAAAGGCCAGAAATCCATGGCGGTTGCCGCCATAGTCTACAAAGGCAGCCTGCAACGAGGGTTCAACCCGTGTGACTTTCGCTAGATAGATATTGCCTTTAAGCTGTTTGTGCTCGGAAGATTCAAAATCGAATTCTTCAATTTTGTTCCCTTTTACGACCGCCACCCGGGTTTCTTCCTGGTGGCGCGCGTCGATTAGCATGCGCGTTGTCATTCAATAGTCTCCTGGCATGGCACAACAGGCCGAAGCCCATTTGGGCCATGCGATATGATAGGGATGACGAGTGTTCGCGCGCGGTCCTTTGATGAGGGGCGGGCGGCGTCATCCGGTTGATTTGAAATATTTCAGATAAAAATGCGTCTGCAACAACTGCATGGCTCTGGCCGTTAGCCAAAGTCCATCCGCCTGTGGAAGCGCTTCCGATGTGGAGAGCTTCAAAGCCGGAAATGTCATGCCTCATGTCGCGTCAACCTGGTAGATGCCGAATGATTTCCGGCATTTAGATAAACCGCTTCAGGGAATTTCCCGAAAGGTTGCACGTAGTGCTAGCACCGCTCAAGCGGATCGGCAACACAAACTGTGACAAGGCAGAAACACAGCCTCAATATTGGAGATTCGAAAAGTTATAGCTAACTTGCCGTTAACCGCGTCATTTCATGCGGCCTTACGAAAGCATCCTTAATGGCTTTTTCACCGCGTTGTGTGGTGAGAATAATTGAGGAAGCCAGATTTTATGAAATTTGACTGGACCAAAAAGGGCTGTGCGTTGCATAAGCAGGCCATGGCGTTGGGAACAATTCTGGTATCGGCATTGCTGATGACCAATCCGGCACAGGCTGGATCGATAAGCCGGATTGAAGCCAGCGGCTCCCAGATCACGGTATCCTTTGATGATCTCGTGGAAGGGGCTTCGACCTTTTCCCTGATCGGGCCCAACCGCATTGCTGTTGACGTAAAGGGTGGCAAAGCTGGTCATGGTGGTTATGCCACTGGCATTATAAAATCGGTACGCCAGGGACAATATAGTCCGAACACCGCGCGGATCGTGTTTGACCTTGATCGGCCCGCAGTGATCACCAACGGTGGTTTTTCGAACGATGGCAAAAGCCTGAAGTTGAGTTTGCGCGCAGTCGGGCAAAATCAGATTGCGTCCGGTCGCAAGTCTTTTCTACCACCGATGAAATTTCGCGCTGAACCGCCAAAAAACAATTATAGCGTCAAAGTACCCTTGGGCAAACCTCGGGATTCTGTCGGCTTGCCAAAAATATATGGTCCTAATGATCCCAGCCGTCCGCTGGTGGTTATCGATGCTGGACATGGAGGGCACGATCCCGGCGCAATTTCCCCGCATGGCAGCGCGCGCGAGAAAAATGTTACCCTAGCAATCGCACGCGCCATTCGTGACCGGTTGGTTGCTGGCGGCCGCGTCCGGGTAGCGCTGACGAGGGATACCGACAAATATCTGGTCCTGGAAGAGCGCTATGGCATTGCTCGTCGACTGGAAGCGGATCTGTTCATGTCGATCCATGCCGATGCAGCGGGCAATGAAACGGCTTCCGGCGCTACTGTATATACATTGTCGGAAGTCGCCTCTGATCGCGAAGCCGCAAAATTGGCGTCTCGCGAAAACAAGGCTAATATCATCAATGGTATCAATCTCGGCGGTGCGACACATGATGTCTCTTCGATCCTGATCGATCTGACCCAGCGTGAAACGATGAATATTTCAGCCGATTTTGCGAAACTGCTGCACCGCGAAGGCAGCCGGCAAATGCCGTTTCGAAAAACTCCGCATCGCTATGCTTCCTTTGTTGTGCTCAAAGCGCCGGATACACCGTCTGTATTGTTCGAAACTGGTTATCTTACCAACAAGAACGACGTTGCCTTCCTCAATTCCCGTCAGGGACGAAGCAAAGTTGCCGCCGGTGTCGCTAGCGCGATCGAATCTCATTTCGCTCGGAAACTGGCTGCACGCTAGCATATTTTACTATTGAATTCGGATGAGACCGTCCCGCCGCGAGGCAGAGCGCGATTTTCATCGATAATTGCTGGAAAATGGTTGCGAGGCGGTTTAGATAGCGCAGCCTATGGTAAATGATGCGTCTGATACGGCTGGAGAAAGTCTCGCCTACAAGCTGGAACGAAGCACGGGTAGCTTTTTCGAGCGGGTTGAGAATCTTTGGCAAAAGAAATGGTTTCGGCTGTTTGTGGCTTTCCTTGTGCTGTGCGCGCTTGGTTGGCTCCTGATTTGGTTAATCTTTGCGCGGGATTTGCCCGATGCAACCGCGCTGCAGACCTATGAACCGCCTCTGCCGACAATGGTTCGCGCTTATGATGGCGAGCCTGTCCACAGCTATGCTCGCGAACGGCGCGTCCAGCTTGATTTCTCGGAATATCCAGCCCTTCTGGTGCGCGCCTATCTTGCTGCGGAAGACCGTACCTTTTTTGAACATGGCGGCTTGGACTATCCCGGCATTGCCACGGCCATCCTAACCAATATTTCCAACAGCGGCCGGCCAGTGGGCGCGTCCACGATAACGCAGCAGGTCGCGAAGAACCTGTTGCTCAGCAGTGAAGTGTCTTACCGCCGGAAAGTGCGCGAAGCGATCCTTGCCTATCGGATTGAGGATGTGCTGACCAAAGAAGAAATTCTCGAACTCTATCTCAACCAGATTTTTCTCGGTCGCAACGCTTATGGTGTTCAGGCCGCCGCGCAGGCCTATTTTGGCAAGGATGTGGACGCTCTGGCGCTACACGAGATCGCCTATCTTGCGATTTTGCCCAAAGGCCCGTCCAACTATCGCCCCGAAGTGCATGAACAACGCGCCATTGGCCGGCGCAACTGGGTGCTGAAAGAAATGCGCGAAAATGGCTGGATCACGCCAGCGCAATTTGAGGCGGCATCATCTCAGCCGCTTGGCGCCATTTCCAGTTCTGGACCCCGCTATGAACGGGTCGGTGGCTATTTTATTGAAGAAGTGCGTCGTCAATTGATCGAACAATTTGGCGAAAATGAAAAAGCCGGACCTTATAGCGTCTATTCCGGCGGACTTTGGGTGCGCACGTCGCTGAACCCGGAATTGCAGGAATATACCAAGGACGCATTGCGGGGCGGACTGTTGCGCTACAGCCGCGGCAAGGGTTGGAGTGGTCCGATCAACAAGATCGAGATTGACGAGAAATGGGCCCAGCGCCTGAATTCAACTTTCATCAATACCGATTTTCAAAACTGGCGGATCGCTGTTGCGGTTAGCCGGTCGGGCGGCGGTGCTGAAATCGGCTTTAGCGATGCCACCACAGGACGGATAAATTCGGTGCCTAGCGCTTTGAAAGCCGGCGATATTATCGCGGTCAGCCCTTTGGGCGGGAGCAGCTATCGGCTTGAGAATGTGCCCGAAGTTTCCGGTGGTATGGTTGTTCAAAACCCTCGAAATGGACGGGTTTGGGCGATGCAAGGCGGTTTTGATGACCGGATGAGCTCGTTCAACCGAGCGACCCAGGCGGAACGTCAGCCTGGCTCTACCATCAAGCCGTTTGTCTATGCGACGGCGCTGGAAAACGGGATGACACCGGCGACGTTGATCGCAGACAGTCCCTTTTGTGTCTATCAATCGGCGGCGCTCGGACGCAAATGCTTCCAGAATTTCGGCGGCTCGCGCGGCGCTGGTGAACAGACTTTGCGTTGGGGTGTCGAACAGTCACGCAATTTGATGACCGTCAGAGCGGCCAATGACGCCGGCATGGAAAATGTCGTCAAGACGATTAAGACCATGGGCATTGGCGATTACAAGCCTTATCTCGCTTTTGCTTTGGGTGCCGGTGATACCACGGTGATGAAGCTGACCAATGCTTATTCGATGCTGGCCAATCATGGACGCGAACTTAGCCCGACGGTGATCGATTTTGTTCAGGATCGTCAGGGCAAGGTGATTTTCCGTGCTGATAAGCGGGTTTGTGAAACGTGCAATCTACGTGATTGGGATGGTCAGCCGATGCCTCGTCCACGCCACGCCGGGAAACAGCTGATGGATCCGATGACGGCTTATCAGATGGTCGATATTTTGCAGGGCGTGATTACGCGCGGCACCGCTCAGAATTTGAAAAGCCTGGATCGACCTCTGTTTGGGAAAACGGGAACCACCAGCGGTCCAACCAACGTCTGGTTCGTGGGCGGGTCACCCGATATGGTCGCCGGCGTGTATCTGGGCTTTGATCAACCGCGCAACATGGGCGGCTATGCACAAGGCGGCACTTTGGCCGCGCCGATCTTTCGGCGCTTTGCCGAACGGGCGATGGTCGGCATGAAGAAAACGCCATTTGTTGCGCCAAAGGGCGTGCGGATGGTGCGTGTGGATCGCAAGACCGGGAAACGCGTCTATGGCGGATGGCCGTCCGATGATCCCAAATCTGCGGTCATCTGGGATGTGTTCAAGCCTGAAACCGAACCGCGGCGTTCGATCCGTAAAGAAGAATTGCTCGCCCGGCTTGAAGCGCGCAAAGCGCAGCTGATCGCCCAACGTGCGGCGGCCCGGAACAATTCTCAGGCCGTGAAACGTAACAGTGGTCCAGCGCAAAATGATGATGAATTCTTGCAGGCTGAAGGCGGCATCTATTAGCCTCGGTTGGCCTTTACGCGGATGTTGAAAGCATCTGACATTGCTCTGGGAGAAGACATCCAGACAGTGGGCACTGAGAGCGTCACAGCTCTTTCGGATATAACCGCTGACGCGTTTCGCGATGATCCCTTCAACAGCTGGTTGTTCGGCGGCTTTGGTCCGATGCATCGCACCTTTGCCAATCTGGCCCGTCATGTTTACACGCCCAACGGCTTTTGCCAGATATTGAGTGAAGAGGGCGAAGGCCGCGCCGCGACCATGTGGTTGCTGCCGGAGGACAAAGCAGATTCTCCGCTGACCGGGATGTTGCAAACCTATTGGGGGTTGTTGGCGAGCGGCGGCTTTTCTGCGCTGATGCGCGGTAAAGCGGCCGGAGAAGCGATGGCAAAACATCACCTAAAGGAACCGCATGCTTATCTGTTTACGGTGGGAGTGGGGAGCGCTGGCCGAGGCAGAGGGCTTGGTCGGAGGCTGATCCAGCCGGTTCTCGACGCCTGCGACGAGAAAGGCACCATAGCCTATTTGGAAAACAGCAATCCGGCGAACCAGCGGTTCTACGCCAGCCTCGGTTTTGAGCGGATCGAGTTGTTCCACGCTGCATCGGATAGTCCGCCGCTGGAGGCGATGAAGAGAATAGCTCGTTAGCGCCGGCTTCCAATCGCCTGCCGCTGAAACAATTGTGAAACATATCTGTAATTCAAAAGTCATTGAGCGGTCGTAGATGCATGTTCGAACGGTCGCACCGTTTTAAACGGTGCGATATCAACCTTCGACGCAGTCAACTATCGACAAGGATCTTTTGATGAAAACCAAAATTGCAATTTTAGCCGTAGCCACACTCGCACTGGCGGGCTGTGAAAATCAAGCTGGCGGCGGCGGTGGCAGCCGCGAGCAGATCCGCATAGTCGGATCCTCGACCGTATTCCCCTTTGCAAAAGCTGTAGCTGAGAATTTTGTCAGTGCTGCGAGTTTTAAAGCTCCGGTTCTGGAATCAACCGGGACGGGTGCTGGCATGAGCCTATTCTGTTCAGGTGTTGGCGCTGACACGCCGGATATTGAAAATGCCTCGCGCCGCATGAAAGCGTCCGAATTTGAATTATGTGCGACAAATGGTGTTACGGACGTCGTGGAAATCAACATTGGCATCGATGGTATCGCTGTGGCGCAATCGAAGGAAGGTCCTAGTTTCGCGCTGACCCCCGAGCAAATCTACAAAGCTATTGCCGCCAAACCTTTTGGCAAGGACAATGTCACCAAAAACTGGTCCGATATTGACGCTTCCCTGCCGTCGATTCCGATCAGTGTCTATGGCCCGCCTTCGACGTCAGGGACGCGCGACGCCTTGACCGAACTGATCATGGAAGTTGGCTGCAAGACGGATGCGGCGACCAAAGACCTCAAGAAGAGCAATAAGGATGAATATAAGTTGATTTGCCACGAGATCCGGACGGACGGTCCATATCTGGACACGGGCGAAAATGACAATCTGATCGTGCAAAAGCTGAAATCAAACCCCAATGCGGTTGGTGTCTTTGGCTATAGCTTTCTCGAAGAAAACCTCGATACCGTACGCGGGATCGCGGTCTCTGGCGTTCAACCTGCTTATGATGCGATTGCCTCCGGTGAATATCCCGGTGCCCGGCCGCTCTACATTTATGTGAAAAAACAGCATATCGGCGTCATCCCAGGGATTCAGGAATATATCACTGAATTCGTCAACGCGGGAACGCGGGATGGCTATCTGGTCAAAGCTGGTCTGATCGCTTCCCCGGATGAAACGCGGGTATCGATGATGGAAGTTACAAAAAACCTGCCTATTCTCAGCAAAGACGTGCTGGAATAGACGATCCATATTTCCTTGGAACTAGACAAGGAAGGGGGCTGTTGGCGACAACAGCCCCTTTTTTTGTCGGAAATTCAAACGAACAATGACCCGCCGGACCATCTCCGACAAAATGGCGAAACCGCAATTGCATTGCTTAGTTTATGACATTTTTGTTACAACAGCTCCTTATAATGAGGAAATTCCATGAATACCGGCACTTCGCAACATACCGTGACGGCCTTTGATGCCGAAATTCTCGATCTGAGAAAAATGGTCCTCGAGATTGGTGAAAAGAGCACCATCGCCATATCCCGTTCGATTGAGGCGCTTGAGAAAAATGACCTTGAACTGGCCAAATCTGTGGTTGCGGATGACCGTGAAATTGATGAGCTGGAACGAAAGATCGACGCATTGTCGATCCAGACAATCGCTCTGCGGGCACCGATGGCGGATGATCTTCGTCATCTGATTGCGACGTTCAAGATTTCAAGCATTGCCGAGCGCATTGGCGACTATGCTAAGAATATTGCCAAACGGGTGCCTTTGGTTGCAGAATCCAGCCACAAGATTGAACCCGCCGCGCTGTTGCCCTCAATGGCGAATATTGCTGCCGAACTGGTCCGGGATTCGTTCAAAGCCTATGCCGATGGCGATGTTGATATGACGGTGTCGGTGTGGGCCAAAGATCAGACTTTGGATCATTTCTACACCAGCATCTTCCGCTCGATCATAACCTATATGGTCGAGAATCCGGCCTATATCAGCGAATCCGCGCATCTTCTTTTCATTGCAAAGCATCTGGAACGGATTGGTGATCATGCGACCAATATCGCCGAACTGACCTATTTCTCCGAGACCGGCCGCCAAATGCCCGATCGCAACAAGGGCGACGATGTCGGGACTATCTGGGAAGACCAATAGTGTCCGTTATCCAAGCAATATTCCGCGCCGCCGTCAGCTCGTCAGAAGCTGATCTGGAACCGTCCGGCGAAGGCATCGACGTCGTAGTTGCCGTTGCCCGCAGCGAGGATCGCTGCATTGCTATAATCCTGTTTATAGTAGGAGAGCATGAACCGGACATAGTCGATCGGGGTCCAGATCAGAGATGCCTGATAGCTGTCTTGTGTGCCCCCGGTAATTCCCGCATCGGTCAGATCGAGATGGTCATAGCGGACATTGATTTGCCAAGCACCCAATCCGCCTTTGCCGACCGGATTGGACACTTTAATCCCTTTGAATATGCCATTTTTATAAGCACGCGTGTCGTCGGTCAGGAAGAATCCTGCCTCGATTGCTCCGCCGAAGAAGGTCGGGTCGGCTAGATTACCGGTGCGGTTCAGCTTCAACCAATGGGCTTCTGCTGTCGCATGGAAGCGGCCCGCGATAACCGCGGATTCAAGACCATAGCTGGTCTCGGATTTGGCATCGCTGATATTGCCGGTGTTGATGAAGCGCGTATCGGTGAAGTGCACCACAGGGCGCTGGCGATAGCGGCGCGAATTGATCGAATCGCCGAGATCGCGATAATGGTAGGATGCCCCGAAATGCGTCTGGGTATCGCCAAATTTAGGCATTGCCACGGCACGCACATCAAAGCCGATACTATTATCCTCGTCGTTGGTCAGGTCATCCATATTGGCGGTGAAGACACCGGCCTGAAACAACAGGTCCGATATTTTATATTCGGCAGAAATACCTACTCGCCGTTCAAAGCCGAAGGCATCGGTATAGGCGGCGCGTTCGATAAAGCTGGTGTCGTTGCTGCTCGACAGCTCCTCGAGACCCTGGAACGTATTATGTTGTCCCAGTGTAACCTTCAGCCCGTCATCCTTATAGGTGAAGAATGCGTCGGTCAGAGCGAGATCATTGCCGGCAAAGTCCAGTTCCAGCTTATAGCCAAATCCGCCTGGCATTGATCCGGACGCACCGATGCGGGTTCGACGGGCTTCATTGGCAAAGCCTAGACCGGCATCGTTAATGGCCGCCGGCGCATTGACCGTGCCAAAATCATATTGGATGCGGCC
The DNA here is from genome assembly GCF_039982395.1 of Parasphingorhabdus sp. Lineage (GTDB taxonomy): Bacteria > Pseudomonadota > Alphaproteobacteria > Sphingomonadales > Sphingomonadaceae > Parasphingorhabdus. Next base: position 15,051 of record NZ_JBDWYO010000003.1, on the reverse strand, counting down.
GCGCGGTTTGAAGCTCCAGCCGTCCTCGCCCTTCATCTCCGGTGCGCCTTTCCAGGCCACTTTGACCGGTTTCTGCTGCTTGATCTGTTCCTCGGTAGCAGCAATTTTCGCTTCGGCCGTGGCGATGGTGATGGCTGATTGCTCTTGGCTTACCTGCACATTGCCCAATTGCCGCCGCAGATCGGCAACCTCGCGCTCCAGCGCATCCAATTTGTTCAACAGGGTTGCCGCTTGCTCGGCAGAGATGGTTTCCGCCATGGCCGATGCGGGATATAGCGCGATCGTCGCGGTGCCGGCCAGCAGGCCAATGGTTTTGAGCATGGGGTTTTTCATAGAATCATCCGTCTGTTGCATTTACGTTGCATGATGGAGGATGATCTATGACCCGGGCGTTTCCCTTTCATGGCAGATTTATTTCACGTTTGTGACAAAGCGGGGGAGGCGCGTCTCAGTCGACAGTAGGCAAGCGGCGCTTGCCCTTGGTCCGGCTGGTCAGATGATATTGGAAGCAGCGATCACAGTGATAGGGGCGAAGGTCAATGCTTGCACTTTGCGCTGCCGCGATAGCGTCCGCCTCGCTGGGAAAGCGCTTTTTCTTCTGGCAGACATTTTGGCGGGTTCGCATGGGCTGGGCTTAGTGGCTTGCGGGAAGACGGGCAAGATGCGCGATCTCCCGATAGTTGCGTTCCCCGGTAGACGTTTCCTGCTGACATTGCGGCACGCCCCTGCTAACGGGCGCGCATGACTGAACGTTCCCATATCCGCAATTTCTCCATCATCGCCCATATCGATCATGGCAAATCGACTCTCGCTGACCGGCTGATCCAGCATACTGGCGGGCTGACCGAGCGGGAGATGAGCGCGCAGGTGCTCGACAATATGGATATCGAGCGCGAGCGCGGGATTACGATCAAGGCGCAGACGGTGCGGCTGAACTATACGGCGAAGGATGGCGAGACTTATGAACTCAGCCTGATGGACACGCCGGGCCATGTTGATTTTGCTTATGAAGTGTCGCGTTCGTTGGCGGCTTGCGAAGGCGCTTTGCTGGTGGTCGATGCGGCACAGGGGGTCGAGGCGCAGACGCTCGCCAATGTCTATCAGTCGATCGAACATGATCACGAGATTATTCCGGTGCTGAACAAGATCGACCTGCCGGCCGCCGAGCCGGAGCGGGTGCGCAATGAGATTGAAGAAATTATCGGGCTGGATGCATCGGAAGCGGTGTCGGCCAGTGCCAAGTCGGGCATTGGTATCGAGGATATCTTGGAGCAGATTGTTGTCAAAATCCCGCCACCGGGCGGTGATCGCGACAAGCCGCTCAAGGCGATGCTGGTCGATAGCTGGTATGACCCTTATCTGGGTGTGGTGATTCTGGTGCGGGTGATCGACGGGGTACTGACCAAGGGTCAGCGGATCAAGTTCATGGCACAGGGCACCGAGCATCTGGTCGACCGCGTTGGCTGTATGCGGCCGAAGGTCGAGCAGTTGCCAGAGCTGGCGGCGGGCGAAATCGGCTTTATCACCGCGCAGATCAAGGAAGTCAGCCAGACCGCGGTCGGCGATACGATTACGACGGTGAAAAACCCGGCGCCGGAGCCGCTTCCCGGGTTTAAGGAAGTGCAGTCGGTGGTTTTCTGCGGGTTGTTCCCGGTTGACGCGGCGGACTTCGAGAAATTGCGCGAAAGCATCGGCAAGCTGCGGCTGAACGACGCCAGCTTCACGTTCGAGATGGAAACCAGCGCCGCCTTGGGGCAGGGCTTCCGTTGTGGTTTCCTGGGGCTTCTCCATCTGGAGATTGTTCAGGAGCGGCTGACCCGCGAATATGATCTCGACCTGATCACCACCGCTCCGTCAGTGGTCTACCGGATAGAGATGAACGACGGCAGCGAGCAATTTTTGCACAATCCGGCGGACATGCCGGATGTCGTCAAGATCCGCGAGATCGAGGAACCGTGGATCGAGGCAACCATCTATTGTCCCGATGAATATCTCGGCGGCATATTGAAGCTCTGCCAAGACCGGCGCGGGGTGCAGAAGAACCTGACTTATGTCGGTGACCGGGCGCAGGTGGTCTATGAGCTACCGCTCAACGAGGTGGTGTTCGATTTCTATGACAGACTGAAGAGTATTTCGCGCGGCTATGCGAGCTTTGACTATCACCAGATCGGCCTGCGCACCGGCCAGCTGGTGAAGATGAACATCATGGTCAACGGCGATCCGGTCGATGCGCTGAGCATGATTGTCCACCGCGATGCTGCCGAAGCCCGCGGGCGTCACATGTGCGAGCGTTTGAAAGACCTGATCCCGCGCCATCTGTTCAAAATACCGGTTCAGGCCGCTATCGGCGGCAAGGTGATTGCCCGCGAAACAATCTCTGCGATGCGCAAGGATGTTACCGCGAAATGCTATGGCGGCGACATCAGCCGGAAGAAGAAGCTGCTCGACAAGCAGAAAAAGGGCAAGGCCAAGATGCGCGAATATGGCAATGTCAGCATTCCGCAGGAAGCGTTTATTGCTGCCCTGAAGATGGGCGATGAAGGCTAGGACCTATCCGAGGCGCAAGCCAGGCATTGCTGTTCTTCCGCCGGTTTAGGTTGGATTCGAGAGCGAATTGATCGCTAGTCGCTGTCTCTCTCATAGGGACAAGGCGTTATTTTCCCGGGCAGTATCGGCGGTCCTTTTGCTCGGAATTTTGCGAAATAGCCGCCCAGTTCCGGCCGCTCCATGAAGCCGACCAGTTCATAGCCTACGGCTTCAAACTCGCAGAAAAGCTGCTTCGGTGGAATTCCGTGCTGCGCAAAGTCGCGATTGACATCAACCACGATGACCTCGCCAGCCCCTTCGGCTCCATCCTTTGCCAGCAGAGCAGGGCGCAGGCGTGAGAGAAAGGCATAGGGTTCGCGGACTTCATGATACATGTGGACAAGGAAAACACGATCAAAGCTATTCTCTGGCAGTCTAGGGCTGTCCGGCGCACCAAGTTTGATCGAGACATTGTCCAAGGCATCGCGGTTGACCCGTTCGGCCAGCCGGTCGATCGCACCTTGGTCAATATCCTGCGCCAGTACACGTCCCTTGGCGCCAACTTTTTCGGCGAGGCGCACCGTATAATAGCCTTCTCCTGCACCGATATCGGCAACCGTCATGCCCGGCTGCAGCCCCGCCGCTTTCATAATTTCTTCTGCTTCACCGCGCTTGTCGCGCGCCGTTTCGGTCGACCATTGATTGCCAGCCAGATCTGATACCGGCCGCGAAGCCGGCGGATAAGCCCGCGCGGTTTCTGCCCGGTCGGCATCCGGATCCTCGACCCGCTTACAGGCTGTCAGCGGCGTAACGAGAAGCGAGAGCATCAGCGGAGCGGCCAAGGCGCGGTGTTGCCAAGGCATTTCCATTCTACGGAATCGGTGCAAGGCGTGGTTCCAAAAAGTCATGCATACCAGATTAGGGGAGCGCAACGTTTGGGGCAATGGCGATTTGCTAAAGCAATGAATTGGGAATTCGGAGCATCCCTCTGGCGGTAAGGACCGAGTTTAGAAGATGATAAGCATCCGTGTACGGTAGGACGAACGGTTCAACCGTTGCCGCTGCGCCGTGTTGGGCTTTCGAAGAGCGCCGGGTTTGACCATTGCGAAACGTCTCTCTTGCTGCCGTTTATATAGGGTGTGATCGGTTGGTAGCTTGGTTCCACATTTTGCCCCGTCGCTTTTGCTGATCGATTTTCTGATGAGATGGGTCGCGATATATAATAGCCTTGCGCCGCCGTACAGCCGATCGCTTCGAGCCATTGAAATTGTTCGCGTTCTTCAATCCCTTCGGCGACCGTTTTCATGCCCAATTCTTGGGCCAGGCCGACAATCGCTTTGATGATCGCTTGGCAATCTGAGCGGGTTGCCAAATCGGTCACGAAACAACGATCGATTTTGATCGTATCGAAGGGAAAAGCGCGCAGATAGTTTAACGAGGAATAGCCTGTGCCAAAATCATCAAGGGCAATGCGGACGCCAATGGCGCGCAGCTTGTGCAGCGTTTCCACATTCTCTTTGGTATCGTGCAGCAGTGCCGTTTCAGTGATTTCCAACTCTACTCGACCGGGAGCTACTCCGGTGGCCGCTAGCGACTGCATGAGCACGGCAATGAAACGTTCGGAACGGATCTGGACCGAAGACAGGTTCAGGGCAATCGTCAGTGGTTCGCGCCATTCGGCGGCTTGCCGCAAGGCGTCGCGGACAATCCATTCGCCAAGCGATATGATGAGACCATTTTCTTCTGCGATGCTGATAAATTGATCGGGCATGATCAACCCGCGAACCGGATGGTTCCATCGTACCAGGGCCTCCATTCCGGATGGCTTTCCGGTCGCGAAATCAAGCTGTGGCTGGAAGTCGAGCGAAAACTGGCCTTCCGTTAAAGCCGTGCGCAGATCCAGTTCCAGCTCATGACGCTGGCGCTCCAATTCGTGAAGCGTCGCATTATAGTCCCGATGGCAATTTCGTCCGTCATCTTTCGCTGCATAGAGCGCCAGGTCTGCGCGGCGCATCCATTCTTCAGGCTCGACAGTGCGCTCGTCATTATGGGCAATGCCGATGCTGGCCGACATTCTTATAACTTTCCCTGCGATCTTGAACGGGTCCGAGAGGCGCGCGACCAGTCGGTCAGCCAGGTCGTGGGATTGTTGTAGAGTGATTTTTGCCTTGGTCACGACCGCAAATTCATCGCCACCCAAGCGGGCGACCAGCGTTTCGGTACCGGATTCTTGAACGATCCGCTTTGCCACCGCGACCAGCAAGATGTCTCCGGCGCCATGCCCCAGCGTGTCGTTGATGATCTTGAACTTGTCGAGATCAACAAACAGCAGCGTATGGGAGCTGGCGTCGTTTCTGGACAGATCAACCAGAGTTTCGTTAAACTTCATACGGTTCGCAAGGCCGGTAAGCGAATCGCTTCTAGCCATGCGCGAGAGTTTCTTGTCGCCCAATGTTTGGGCTGTGACATCGCTCATCACGCCGCGCATCGTGCCGCCATCCAAAGGCTTGGCGGATATCGACCACCAGGTTTCGCTCTCTCGTCCCGCCAATTGAATGATCAGGTCGCGAAATCCAGTGCGAGCGTTGATATGGCGTTTCAGCATGTCGCGATCAGGCCCATCCACAAAAAGCGATAAAAGTTCGCAGCCTTCTAGGTCTTCCGCCGACCGCGCCGCCGCTTCCGAAAACCGTTCGGTGATGTCGAGCAGCCGGCCCGTTGGATCGACTTCCCACAACCAGTCCGAGGCAGAGGCTTCATATTCGTGCAACAGCAATCGCACGGTCTGCTCCGAGCGTTCCAATTCAATCTCTTCGATGAGCCGCTCGCGATAGAAACGCGAATGGTCAGAAACGCCGCGCAGGATGATGATGCCATGCACCCATGTCAGCAATATGATGGGAATGGCCAAGCCGACAGGATATAGAGAGGCTATGCCGGTGCCAGCCAATATACAGGCGATCATCAGGAGATAGGCCGCTGGTTTCAGGTGGCGATATTGGAGCAGGGCAGTGGACATAATGCCCGCCGCCAGAACGCACAAAATCAGATATTCACCAGGACTTTGTGCATGCTGCCACAAGACAGCAAAGGCAATTGCCCAGTTAAGACCACAACATTTGGCGAGGATCGTTGCGTAGATCGCGTTCTTGCGGATATAGGCTGGGTCGGTTGAATGGCTGTCAAAATCAAACGTATGTTTGAGCCGCAATCCGTCGAGCAGCAAAAGAGCGGCAATCCAGCTGATCCAGAAAGTGGCATGTTCCGCCGTTGCCAAGGTTGACACAATGATGATCGCGCTCAAAAGCGTTCCCATCGCCGCGCCGCGAACGTTTGAGATAAAGTCGGACATTTGCCGACTGAGCAACTGATCCTCGAGATCAAGCGATGATGTCTGACTCAAGAATTGTCACCTTCCGACTTATCAACCGTTGTCAAAAGGATTTACGGTTGTTTCTCGAGGACTTAAGGCCTTTCGCTCTGTCAAAAGGTCATGCAGTCAATCAGGAGGCGGGCGCGGTCGACGATGTGCCTTCCCCACGATCAGGCTATGGATCAGGCAAGCATCTTCCGTGCAAGCGCGGTCCCAGATAACCAAGCACATTCGATTCTGGGGCCGATTAACCAGTCGCCGCAAACGCCGATCTTCAATTGCTCATTGTACAGCGAACCCTGGTCCGCTGACCCCGACCGTGCGTAGCGCCATCGGTGCGCTGATGCGACAAGTGGCTCGGGCAAAGCAACGTCCAGCAACGTTGCAAAGCGGGCAGACAAAGCTGTGATGACCATATCCTGACTGTCTTCTAGATGCACCCGAGACCAGTCTGGAGAGGCCTGGACAACCCAGCTGTCCGGCCCCGTACGACCGGGTTTGTCTGTATTTCTCGCAGCCCAGCCGATGATGGCATCATCAGATATGGTTTTTATGTCTGTTTCGATGGGATCAGCAAATGCCAACATCAATGTCCAGCATGGAGCGGAGACGGTTTTCGCAGCCATCGCCTGGAAATTTTCTTCCACCGGTGCCAATAGAACCGCGGCCTGTTCCGCCGGAACTGCAAGAATGACGGCGTCAAAAAGCATCTCGATAAGATGGCCATGGCTCCGCAATTGCCAGCCATTTTGCTGTTTCACCAAAGCATCGATGCGTGTTGACCATGTGACATCATGATCGGTTGCAGATGCCTTGATGGGCGCGTTCATTGCCGGGACGCCCACCCATGCGTCCGGCCCGGCCGCTGGCCATGGCGCGACTGCGCCAGCATCTTGCCATTGTTTGACGATTTTTTGAAAGGCCGGATCGCGGGCGGTGAAATGTTGAGCGCCATGGTCAAAGCTGACCTGTCCGATGGCCGTGTCAATGCGCCGTGTGGACATGCGGCCGCCCGGACCGCGGGCTTTATCAAGTAGCGATACTTGATGTCCTGCAGCGACCAAAAGGTCCGCGCAAGCCAAACCGGAGAGGCCGGCACCCAAGATGGCAATGTTCATAACTAGGTCTTTCAGCCGTATGGTCATATAACGCAAAGGCTTACATATAGGACCGAGAGTTTAAATTCCGCCAAGATGGCAGGGGAGTTTCTCTGACAAAGAAGGGCTTAGGTCGCAATATGTCCCAACGGGCGATGAGTAAGATTATTATCTGGTATGACGGGGGGTGTCCCTTGTGTCTTCGCGAGATTGCAATGGTGCGGAGACTGGACAAAAATGATGCCATTGATTTTGTCGACCTGACGTCGCCAAATATATCCTGTCCGCTCGATCGCACATTCATGCTGAACCGGTTTCATGCACAAGAAAGCGGGGTCTTATTGTCAGGAGCCGCTGCTTTCGCTGCTATGTGGCGTGCCGTTCCGCTTTTGCGCCCGCTGGGTCTTGCTGCCCGTATCCCGGGAGTTTTGTCGATTCTCGAGACCGGTTATCGGTTGTTTTTGAACGTGCGCCCCCGCCTGCAACGCTACGCCGGCGGGCGGGTGCAATCATGAGGGCTCGACCGGATCCCATAGAACCGGGCCAAGAGAGCGTCTGGGATTACCCCCGCCCAGCGGTGGCGGAGCCATGCCATTCCCGGGTCATGATTGAGCATGAGGGACAAATTTTGGTCGACACGCGCAAGAGTGCCCGGACGCTCGAAACCAGTCATCCCCCTACATATTATATTCCGTTATCCGACATTGCTGACGGCATATTGCACCGGGCTGAGGGAACCTCTTTTTGCGAGTGGAAAGGAGCGGCCGTCTATTGGGATGTTGTCATGGGCGACACGATATTGCCTCGCATTGGATGGAGCTATCCCATGCCAACCGCTCATTTTCTTATATTGCGCGACCATATTGCCTTTTATGCTGCGCCCTTTGACCGGTGCAGCGTCGATGGTGAAACTGTAACCCCGCAATCCGGCGCGTTTTACGGCGGCTGGATAACCAGCAATCTCGCGGGTCCTTTCAAAGGAATGCCAGGAAGCCGGGGGTGGTAAGGCTATGACCGACGATAGCAATAAACAGAAGAATCGCGCGGTGCCAAGCAGACGCATGTCCCGCCTGGGTCAATTCGGGCGATTGGCCAGCGGAGTCGCCGGGGGCATGCTTGCGGAAGGCGCGCGGCGCCTTGCGGACGGCGAGCGCCCCGCCTTGCGTGACATGATGCTGACGCCCGGTAACATCGCCAGAGTGGCTGATCGCTTATCGCATTTGCGTGGTGCCGCGATGAAGATCGGGCAAATGATCTCGATGGATGCTGGAGACATGCTGCCGCCAGAACTGACGGAGATCATGGCGCGTCTGCGCGATAATGCGCACCGGATGCCGCCGCAACAGTTGCAGCGTGTTTTGACGCAGCAATGGGGGACGGATTGGCGCAAACGCTTTGCCCATTTTGGCGCGACGCCGATCGCTGCGGCCTCTATTGGTCAAGTCCATCGGGCCAAGACTCCTGATGGTCGCGACCTTGCGATAAAGGTCCAATATCCTGGCGTCAGGGAAAGCATCGATGCGGATGTTGACAATGTCGCAACTTTGCTGCGGGTTTCGAATCTTTTGCCAACTGAACTGGATATTGGGCCCTTATTGGAAGAGGCCAAAAAACAGCTTCATGAAGAGGCGGATTATGTTCGGGAAGGACGGTATCTGAAGCGTTTCGGCGCGTTGCTTGCTGGTTCAAATGATTATGTCATTCCGGTTCTCGACGCCGAATTTACGACGGATCAAGTGTTGGCCATGAGTTTCGTCGAGGGCGAAGCCATAGAGAGCCTTGTCGACGCGCCACAGGATGTGCGCGATGCCGCCATGCGTCTGTTGTTTAAATTGGTCATGCGGGAAATATTTGACTTTGGGATCATTCAATCGGACCCCAATTTTGCCAATTATCGCTATCGGCCGGAAAATGGCAATCTGGTGCTGTTGGATTTTGGGGCAACCAGACAGGTCAAGGCGGACGTTGCAGACGGTTATCGCAGATTGATCACCGCTGCCTTGCAGGGTGATCATGATGCTGTGCGTGACGAGGCGGTTGCAACGGGCTTTGTTAGTCAAACCGCCATCGACCGGCATGGTGAGCGGATCGATGCAATGATTGATGTCATTATCGGTGAACTCAATCGCCCGGGCATATTCGATTTCGGCGATCGTGCTTTTGTCACCATATTACGCGAACAGGGTATGGATGTGGCAGCGGACAAAGCAGCATGGCATATACCGCCAACGGATTTGCTTTTCGTTCAGCGTAAAATTAGCGGCATGGCCTTGCTCGCGGCGCGTTTGAAAGTAAGGTTAGATGTGAGAGAATTGGTCGCTGAACATTGGGACATAGAGGAGGGGCAGGGGTGACCCGTTTGGTTTTGGTATCTGCTTTGACCGGTCTAAGGCGAACCCATTTTGCCTTTTGGACCTATTGCTCTTTAGCGAAGCCATTGGGACAAGACTGAGATGACCTATTTTCGAACAATATTCACTGGTGCAACTCAGTTCGAATTGACGTTTGATTTCACGGCATCTTCAAAAAGTGGATATCAAGGATGAGAAAAGTTCATGACAACATACTTTCTGCATCCAGCCCACGTGTGGGAAATGGTTTGACGCGATGGCTTGGACGCATCGTGTTGCGGTGCATGGGCTGGAAAATGGTCGGAAAGCTGCCGCCGGAAAAAAAGCTCATCATCGCCGGCATGCCGCATACATCCAATTGGGATTTCATAATTGCCATGGCATGTATGCAATCGGTCGGGCTCAAAGTTTCCTTCATGATGAAAAGAGAGGTGTTTCGCTGGCCGCTCCGCGGTTTCTTCAAATATCTGGGTGGCGTGCCGATTGACCGTTTGTCGCAAAAAAATGTGACATCGCAAATGGTGAACTGGTTCGGTCGTAACGAAAATGTCTGGTTGGGAATAACACCTGAAGGCACGCGCAGCAAAGTCAGCGCATATAAAAAGGGATATCTGCGTATCTCAAAGGCTGCGGGGGTGCCCATCGCATTGATCGGCATTGACGCCCGGTCAAAAGAAGTCGTCCTGCATGAAGATATATGGAAATATACAGGCAGGAATAATGACGAAGACAATGCAGCCATAAAGGCTTTCGTTGATGCAAATTTCTTTGGGATTAATCAGAAAAATCAGTGATTTAGGTTTAAGTTCTGCCTAGCATTCAAAGGTCTTGGCGTTGCCTATGGGTAGAAGGGCGGACATTAGAAATTTGATGAAAGACTGCCAGTTACTCCGCCAATCGAGATTGCTCTAAATGTCGACAATCTTCTATATTTGCCGATTATCCAACGCTGCTTTGAGCTCGCGTTGCGCCGAGGCCTTCAAATATGGAAACAGAACCGCAAGATGATGTTCAATTCCGCGCTTTTGGTCGTCCCAGCCGACTTGCTCAAGCCCTTCTAGTTCGCGCAGGTGATCAACCCAATAGCGGCTGACGATCCATAATGATCGGCCCAGAACATCTATGCTCTGTCCCTTATCTTCTGCGAAAAGACGCTCTTTATCAATTCGCTTGAGTAAGGCGATTAGTCCATCATAGTCGGCATTCAGCTCCGAATCTGGTCGCCGACCAACCGGTTCGCCTGCATAATGCATCCGGTCACGCAGAAGGAAGCGGTAGCGCCACGTCAGCTGCATTCCGAATAGCAAATGATCGATATACTCGTCAGCCAATGTTCCGGTTTTCGGGGCTGTGCGATGATCTTTCATCAACAATAGCAAATCGTCTTCCAACGCTGTCGTTAGGTCGCGCTTCGTAGGGAAATGATAGGTCAAATTGCCTTGAGACATATCTAGAGCAGCAGCGATTTCTGTGACCGATGTCGCGGCATATCCCTTCGCATTAAATGCGCGTCGGCTGGCATCCAATATGCGGTCTGCTGTGGCTGAGCGCTTTTTCATCTGTTCCAATATCCTCACGGTTTACGGGTGACCTGTAAAAGGGAGTTGCAAATTAGTATGTAATACCTAATAATAGGTATTGCTACCTAATCGTTCATTCGAGCAGGACTTATTTTATGGCTCAGCAGCAGCCAGCGAATTTTGGGAGAGAATATCATGGCCAACACTGTCGACATATTCTGGTCATTCAGAAGCCCCTATTCTTATCTGGTAACACCAGATTTGCTGCGACTGCGCGACGATTATGCGGTTAGTGTTGCGCTGCGCCCAGTGTTGCCAATTGCCTTGCGCGCCAAATCAACCGTGTTCGATGCTGCCGATAAAAAGCGTCCCAAATATATCGTGATGGACTCCCGGCGCCGTGCGGCGTTTCTGGGTTTGCCATTTTTCTGGCCGAAACCGGATCCAGTCATCCAGGATATGGAAACCTATGAGGTACCCAAAGAACAACCCAATATTTGGCGATTATCAATGCTCGGTGTTGAGGCGGAGCGGCAAAGCAAAGGTATCGATTTCGCGCATCACGTAGCGGCTTTGTTATGGGGCGGAACCAAGAATTGGGACCAAGGAGACCATTTGGCACTTGCCGCCCAGAAAGCGGGCCTGAATCTGTCCGAGATGGAAAGCGCTTTCGCTCATTATGATGCCAAGGCTGAGATAAAGAAAAATCACAAATTGCTTGAGCAATCCGGCCATTGGGGAGTGCCCACAATGGTGTTTAAAGGCGAGCCGTTTTTCGGCCAGGACCGCATTGATACGTTGCGCTGGCGTCTCGACGAAGCGGGACTGTGCCGCGCCCCGAAACAATAATCTGTGAAAATTATCTACTAACGGAAGGAGCCTAAAAATGGATCTCATGATTAAAGGCAAAAAGGCAATCATGGCTGGCGGCAGTGCTGGCATGGGCCGAGCGACAGCTGAACGATTGGCGGAAGCCGGAGCCGATTTGGTTATTTCTGCTCGCGGCCAGGAACGGCTTCAAAAGGCCGCAGAAGAAATTGCTGGAAAATATGGGGTATCGGTAACTCCGGTTGTTGCAGACTCCTCCACAGAGGAAGGTCGTCAGGCATTGTTTGCCGCATGTCCTGATCCTGACATTCTGGTAATCACGATCAAGCCGCCTGATCCGAACGGAGACTTCCTTAAGGTAACGCCCGATATGTGGCGTGAATCGGTCGATACCGCCTTGATCGGGCCGATTGAAATCATGCGCAATTATATTCCGGCCATGAAGGAAAAAGGCTGGGGCAGGATCGTGAATATCGCTACTTTTTCGGCCAAGAACCCGATGATCTGGAGGTTGATGTCTGGCCCGGCACGCTCCGCATTGCTCAACTATACAGCAAGCGTTTCCCGGGAAATTGCTCCTCACGGCGTGATCCTGAACAACCTATTGCCCGGTATGTTTGCCACGGAAGGCGCATCGGAAATCATGGAAGCCTATGCGGATGCATTTGGACTTGAACCCGAGCGAGAGATTGTGCGAGCGCATTTCAAGGAGCATAATCACATACCAGTTGGCTCTATGGGGGATGCCGATGACCTCGCGCCAATGGCGGCTTTCCTATGCAGTGGGTTGGCGCGATTCATTGTTGGTCAAAATATAGTGATCGATGGCGGCCAGCACAGCTCCATTTTCTAGTGAGGGGGATCAAATGATAGTCTACGGATCACGGATTTCTTACTATACAGGCAAATTGGAAGCCTATTTGCGGTATAAGAATATCGCCTACACACTTTTGCCGACGCCTTATGGTGAAGCCGAGATGTTGAAAGAAAAAGTGGGCGCGGTGCAGATGCCGATTGTTGATGATGACGGGACGTGGATGTCAGACACGACACCAATCATTACCTATCTTGAGACGCAGCATCAAGATAACCCGGTGTTGCCGCAGGACCCGGTTGTGGGTTTCATTTCCCATCTTATCGAAGACTATGGCGATGAATGGTTGTGGCGGTCAGCAATGTATTATCGCTGGTGGTATGACTATGACCGTCAGCACGCCGCCAATGTCCTGACCGACGAAGTTACAGGACATATAAAATTGCCGCGGTGGTTGAGACAAAGGATGATTGTTCGCCGTCAGGTGAACCACTATGTCAAACGGGACGGCGTTACGGAAACGACGCGCCACAATATTGAACAGAACTATCACAATGCATTGGCGGCGATGACCACGATGCTGGAGAGTCGGCCTTTCCTTCTTGGCAATGCGCCGTCAATGGCGGACTTCGGCATGATGGGGCCGATGTTTCGGCATTACGGTCAGGACTCCACACCTGCAGAAATTATGCGCAACAGCGCGCCAGCTGTTTATGAATGGGTTGCCCGGATGTGGCACGCCAAAGATCAAGTCCAGCCAGAATTCGTATCAAAAATACCGCGCGATGCTGGACCCTTGCTGAAGGAAATATGCGAAACACATCTGGTGCAGTTAGCAGCCAATGCGGAAGCTTTTGCCGAGGATGAAGAGCGCTTTGATATGACAGTGCAGGACTGCAACTACCGGGATATTGCCGTATCTCAATATCGCGTGTGGTGCCTCGAAGAATTGCGACGCCGTTTTGATCTACTGTCCGACGATCAGCAAAATTCGATCAAAGCGCTGTTGCCACATAATGAGGCTGAAATACTCTGGAATGCGAAGCCTCTGGCGCAATCCGGTTTCAACAGCGATAATCATCTGCCCTTTGGGAAGGCCATGAACGTGTTCAAGGGCGGGCTACCCTAGCTTTGTTTAAGGGCCTTCATTCCACCGAGAAGTCCATTTGCCTAATGGTGCGCTCATGTCCGTTTCGGGCGCAAAAGCGGACGTTAGGTTTTTTCCATTTTGGATTCGCATCGGAGAAGCCTTGTGTTATTCAGCTCTAATGGAACATGTCTGGATATTTCATGGGCAGGATGCCGACTTTGCGTCTGCCGTCTTTGCCAAACGCGCTGATGCAGAAACATGGATAAACGAGAACCACTTTTCAGGAGTTTTGACAATCTACCCCGTGGATAAACCCATTTATGATTGGGCTGTTGAAAAAGAGTTTTTCCGGCCAGATCTTGATCATCCCAAGACCGGAAAGTTCATTCAAAATTTCACTTCGGCGTCTCAAGAGCATTTTCACTATGAAAATGGTGTCCTAGACTAGGTTTTTAATGTCCGCTTTCGGGATAAAGTAGAAACCGAGGTACAATGTATAAAAAGATCTTTTTGTTCATTCTGGGAGCATTGATGCTCGCCTCATTTTTTTCATTCATGGTGTTCAGTAATTGGGTGGACTCAGAGCTTACAAAATCAAAAGAGAATTTCGTTTGTGAAGCTACGAAGATTAAGCTTTCAAAAAATGGTATCAGCAAACAAGGGTATGTTATTCAGCGTTATGTGATGACATACAATTACTGGCGATCATGGAAATGGCATTCAGCAGGTTTTCTAACCTACAAGTACATTCAATTTTGGTCAGAGGACGATGTTGCGACAACGTTTCGGTCCATCTGTCCAAACGGAATGGAATGATTCCTAGTGTCCGCTTTCGGGATATAGCAGCCACTGGATTTGTTAGGCAAGTTCTAGCAAGAAGGTACGCAGTATCTCTATTGTTTCCTTATCGACAGACCAGACTGATAGATAATCCAACACCGTTTCAAAATACACGTCTACCTGTTGAGAGTTCCAAACAAGCTTGCCTTCAACGCAATCTTCTCCGTCTTGATAAACAGGCAATTTCAAGTCAGCTTCGGGATGTTTCCTAGCGAACTTTGTGAGTAACCTACGATGCTGTCCGCCGTCATCCTGACCGCAGCCCCACATACAGAAACCCCATCCATTTGGGCCGTAGTTGCCCCCACTTTGGCAATCCTTTACTGGATCGACATCTCCGTAGTGCTCCATCCGGTTTCAGTTCCCTCAATTTTTTGAGATCGATAAACGGCTCTAACATAGATCAAGTTTGGGAACTAAGCTAATGTCCGCTTTCGGGATATTGCGGACTTGAGTCGTCGGGAGAAGTTTTTTGATCAATGCGTCACAGGATAAAACTATATACCGTCGAGTTTTATCGTTAGAAAGCGTTTCAACCTGAAGATGGATCAAGAATTGGACAATTACAAAAAGTATGTCTTTGTCGACTTGATATTGCTGACCGTCGCTCTG
>NZ_JBDWYO010000002.1:0-183927 GCF_039982395.1 Parasphingorhabdus sp. | reverse complement strand
GCCGGTCTCATAAGGCTCGATATGAATGTCCGAGGCACCCTGTCTTGCTGCCTCTGCAATAATCCCGTTGATCAGTCTGATGGTCGGCGCGTCGTCCGCGCTGTCCAGCAGATCTTCGGCGCTGGGAATGTCGCCGGCTATATCGTCCAACCCTTCCCCCGCCAGCGCCATATCGCCACCAATGTTCTGGGCCATGGCTGCAGCACTGCCGTCCATCGCATAATGATCACTCAGCAGCTTTTCGAACGCCGGGCCGTCGACCAACTCCACGTCAAAAGGCAGTGCCAGATAGCGCCGCACCTCCAGCAAGGCAGATGGATCAGAACCCGCACGCATCGCCAAGGATGCCCGGCCGCCTTCCATCGCGCAGAGCAACAGACCATGGTCACGGGCATAGGAATAGGGGAGAGACAGCAAAGGGGACAAAGCAGGGGTCATCAAAGATTCGCCGCGCATCACAATATCCTTCCGTTGTCATCCACATATTGGATACGGAAATGATGTGACGCAGCGGCGACTCCTTTTTTACACATAGGTTACAGGCTCTGGACTAGAAGTTTAGTCCGATACTCATCGAAAAACGCGTACCGACGTCATATGCGTTATTCAAAATTTGCGTTGCGCCTAAAGTTTGCGACTCACTGTAATTGGTCCCCAGAACGTTCCGTGCTTCGAATTTCAATTCAAAGTCCTGCCCTGCAATGTTTAACTCTTCCCGCAGGACGAGGTCCAGTTGCCATCCAGTCCGTTCGATCAAATCGGGTTGATCCTGCGGCCCCCGTGCGGTGACTCGCGGGCTATTGTACGTGGCCAGAATCGTTTGCTGTGACAGTGGGCCATCTTCCCGTTCCATCCCAAATTGCAAATTCGCCACATGGGTAGATTGGCCAGTCAAGCGGTCACCATTATTAAACAGATTAGAAGCATCCGTTGGCTGCAGCGTTACCGGATTGATCGCTTGATCGCCGGACATCACCTTAATCTTCGACTTGGTATAGGTATAGTTGGCTGCCAACAGCAGGCGACGGTTCTCAAAAAAACTGCCACCCAAATCATAGAGCGGAAAATATTTTACCAACTCGAGTTCAGCACCGTAAAGTTCTCCCGTGGGTGCATTGGAAAACCCGGTGAACAATGTGCCGCCGCCCTGTACAAAGGCCACATTTTCAATTGGATTGTCGATTTCCTTGTAAAAGCCAGCAACCGTAATGCGTTCGCCGCGCCCTATATAATATTCAAAGCGGCCTTCAAAGTTCAGCAACTCGCTATCAGTGAGCTGCGGATTGCCGATAAAGGTACGGTCGGTATCGAGGTCAAGAAACTGCTGCGGCGCAAGTTCCCGGAATTGCGGCCTGGCGACAGTTTTTGATGCAGCCAGGCGGAATTGCATGTCATCAGCAAAATTCCAGGTCAATGTGGCTGCAGGAAGCCAATAGTCATTGGCCAGATTGGTCGCGGCATTGGATGCTCCACCTTGCAATAAGATAGGTGTTACTGATTGCTTAGCATCCTCGTAACGAACACCAACGTTCAAGCGTAACCCCTCACTCAATTCAGCATCAAATTGTCCATAGCCCGCATGAATTTCCAGTTGGGCTGCATAAGCAGGAACCGAAGTCTGTGCGGCAACTTCACGCAATTCGATCTCATGTGTGAAGACGTTATAATCGGATAGCAGAAAGTCGATCCGTTCCTGATCGATCGGATTGGGCAAGCCGTTGGCCGGCACAAATCTAAAGTCCCGACGCTGGGCCTGCCTGTCGTTGAGATAATAATTATATCCGATGGTCAGGTTTACCGGCACACCGATGTTGGTTTCGTAACCCAGATCAGCGCCGGCACCGTAGACGTCATCATTTAGATCGCTAAACTGCACACGGGCTGACTCTCCCGGTGATGTGAGATCATTGACAAAATCCTGCGCAACGATCTTGTCGAAAGCATAGCTATAGGTTCTCTGATAGGGTGCATCCCGCTTGGAGTTCGCCCAGGCCCCGCGAACATCCAATGCAATTTCATCAAACTTGAACTCGCCGACAAATTGGGTGGTGAACAACTGTCGCTCAAACCAGCTCGAGCGACCTTGATTGAGCAAGGTTTCTTCGTCGACGTTGATCGCATCGACTCCAGCCTTGATTGACGCTTCCTTTGACGTGTCGTGAATATAGAGGTTGGTAAAGCGCAATCTATGCTCGCCAAATTCAGCCGACAGACCCAGTAATCCATTGACGATGATGCGATTCTCGGTGGTTACGAAATTGAAATTTTGATCGGGAAGCAGTCCAGCTTCTCCGTTGATATTGACAATTCCCTGCGAAGTTTGCTGGACACCGCCGCGGGTGCGCCAACTGTTGTCGAAACCCGCAGTTGCCACAACACCCACCAAGGCATCAGCCACGTCAAATGATGTTCCTCCAGTAATCTCTGCCGAGAAATTCGCCGGAACATCCATGTTGCGTTGAATGAGATTGGTTTGAGCATTGTTCAAGCTCGCTGCAAAATTCTGTAAATCTGTGCTGGAAAAATCAGTGCCGACGGAAATCGGAATGTTTTTAGCAATAGCCTGAGCAAGGCCGCTCGGAATGTCACGCACGCCATCATCATAGCCGATGAGATCCCTATCAGAACCATCATAGGTATAGCCCAGCTTACCCGTTGTCTCGCTATCACCGCTGACCCCGAATTTGACCTTCAGGAAAGGTTCGTCCGGTGTCGCTTTTGTGGTCAGATTAATTACCCCACCGCCAAATTCTCCCGGGTAATTTACCGAATAACTTTTTTGCACAACCGTCGAGGCGATCACGCTTGTTGGGAAGAGATCGAGAGGCACAACCCGGCGAAGCGGTTCGGGAGACGGCAACGGCAAGCCGTTAAGCAGCGCCAGTGAATAGCGCTCTCCCAGACCGCGAACAAAAACAAACCGCCCACCAACGACGCTAAGGCCAGTTACCCGTTGCAAAGATCCTGCAATATCTCCGTCAGCTGCCCGCGCAATTTCCGCTTCACCCAAAACTGAAACAACCTCAGATGTTGCGCGAATAGGGTTGGGAATATACTTGCCTCGGACAACTATTTCTCCGCCAAAACCGCCGCCAGGTGCTGAAATATCAACATCTGCGTCATCAACAGACACATCGTCAGGTTGTGCTTTGGCCATCGCCGGTTTGTCGATCGCCGTGGTCTGCGCATGTGCCACAGGCGATACCAATGCAGTGCTGAAGAGCAGGCTGGTAATCATCGCTGTCCGCTTCGTCATCGGATCTTCCTTCATAAGATTGAAAATGGGATGGCAAACCAAAACGGCCGCCATCCCACGATAAGGTTGTTGCTCAGCCGATTGTTGGAGCTGTCACACAATCATTGGCGTAAAGACCGCACGTCCAACCCTGGAAACGCGTATCATTCGCATCCTGCACAGCGCCGATGTAGCTGACATCTTCAAAGAAGCTGTTGATCGCGCTGACCGCAAAAGGGGTGACTGCATTTTCCGTAGCCCCGTTGATGAACGGGAATGCCGCGGACGCATTGGCCAGACTAGAGGTTCCTGCTGCCGTGTTATTGGAACCTGCATTGAAGATGGTCTGAATCTGGGCAACGGTGATATTACCATCGTCCACAAATGATGTTGCACAGCTCATGAAGAGCGATTCAAAAACAGGTGGACCATTTTCGTCCGTTCCCGTTGTCTGGATGGTCGTTGCGCTATCAATGTCGATACAAGCAGAAGAGCTGTTGAAAACGCTGTTGTAGAAGGCATAGTCACCTCCACCGCGCAGCAGGATTACATGGTCACCACCGTTGGAGACAAAGGTAACATTGGCAAGCTTGTGATCCTGACGTGGTTCCGCATCTTCGTCGCCATTGGAATCAGCCTCCATAACATGATCACCGCCATTTGCGCGCTGAACTGCGAGAACAAACTGATTATGCCCTTTGAAACCTGAGTCGGAGTCAACCGAATCATCATCAATACCAGTCATGACAAGGTTCTTGCCGTTCACCCGGCCACCGAACCATTCCACACCATCATCGGAACTATTGTGGATTTGGATATTCTGGAAGAAGGTTCCGCTACCCACACCCGCCATCGTGATCCCGTTCAACTCATTGCCGGGTGATACTTCAAAACCCGGATAACGAACCTGGACATAAGACAGTCTGCCGCTGGAATCCGCGGGCAAAGTTCCGCCGTATACTGCATTGGAAGGCCCTTCGACGATCGCCTCACAATCGGTCCGACTTCCACCCGGATTGGATGCGCCACCCGTTGCACAGTCTGAAATCGGGGCACGTCCCAAAATGACGATGCCACCCCATTGACCGATGCTGTCGACACCGGATGTCCCCAATATATTCTGGCGTGACGTGAAGATAATGGGCCTGGAAGCGGTACCTTCGGCAAAAAGCTGAGAGCCACGATTGACCAACAGGAAATCTCCGCCCGAGGAACCGAAAACCGTAACGCCTGGCTCAACTGTCAGGATGCCTTGTGCACCGCCATCAACGCCAACTTCAACGCCTCCGGAAAGAGAATAGACTGTATTTTGGGTGTCTGGCCGCTTCGGCAACACCAGATTGCCCTGAATGATTCCGGAAACCTGACAGTTGCGAGCTTGCTCGCCATTGCCTGTCGTTATCGTGCCAACATTCGCTGTGCCGGTCGGACAATCTGTTGCCGGTGTTCCTGCTGGGGTCGGGGTAGGAGTCGGCGTCGGCGCTGGAGTTGGCGCCGGGGTCGGCGACGGCAGCACGACAATATTACCTTCGCCGGGTGACGCGACATCATCTGCACCGCATGCAGTCACGGCAAGTGCAGCCACACCGGCAAATAGAACGGAACGAAATTGCTTATTCAACATGGGATTGGTCTCCGCAAAAAACTGATTTGATAGATTCAGATCAAACGATGCGGATTCGAATCAACCGCTCCCCATCGCCCTCGGGAAGGGCACTAGGGACAGGACATGACCCACGGATGCTGTTTGAGTGACGCTTCAGAGACTCAATTGTGACGGTTATTTTGCAATGGAGCGCGGACCGACGGATTGACGCGCTTTGGACGAGATCAGGCGAGTCATCTTGAAGAATTTTCTTAGAAAAGAAAACCAGATGCAGTTGTCCAAACTTATACGGGCAGATGCCCAAAGAAGCCTGATAAAAAATAACCAGAGCCCATAGCCAGCAACCGACGATGTAGAGGAAACAGTCTCTGGAGGCCCGACCCGGAATCGAACCGGGGTGCGCGGATTTGCAATCCGCTGCGTCACCACTCCGCCATCGGGCCGGAGAGAGGGCGCGAATTGCTTCGGTTTGCCAAGAAAGTCAACCCAAAGTTGCTACCCCCAATTTTAAGCCAGCATCAACGGGCAAACAGCATCAATTGTCGCGTAAAAGACGCAGTCCTTACAAATTAACATGAATCCATCTTGGCGCACGTGCCAAGGCGGGCTAGAAGCATCCAATTCCATGACATAGTGTATTGTGTTAATAATACAGACGTGGCATGTACATTTGAAAATTCATTGCGAGGATTGACGCTTGGGCCAGGAAAATTTCAAACAAATGCGCAAAGCCATGGTGGAAAGCCAGTTGCGTACGACCGACGTTAGCGATCCTCGCGTTATTGCTGCGATGAACGATGTCGCGCGGGAAGATTTTGTGCCTGCTGCCCAGCGCAGCTTTGCCTATGCCGACCGCGGCGTTCAAATTGGTGAAGGGCGCGCTTTGAATCCGCCGCTTACTACTGGACGCTTAGTGAATGTGGCACATGTCACGAAGGAAGATAATGTGCTTCTGATCGGCGCCGCCACTGGTTATACGGCCGCCGTTTTGGCCCAGCTCGCCGACTCTGTAACAGCGCTCGAACAGAATACGAAACTGGCAACCGTCGCTAAGAAAAACTTGTCAGGCATCGCTGGCGTCAATGTCGAGACCGGTGATCATGCCGGCGGATGGGCTCAATCGGCCCCCTATTCCGTGATCGTCATTGACGGTTTGGTGGAGCAAGTTCCTCAATCCGTGATCGATCAACTCACGCCGGATGGACGAATTGTGGTTGCTGTTATGAATGATGGCGTCTCCCGCCTGGCCCTAGGCCGAACTGCCGGCGAGCATGTCGGCTATCAATATTTTGCCGATTGCGGGGCTTGTGCCTTGCCCGGCTTTGAACAAACTAAAAGTTTCGATTTTTAAGGCGTTCGGGAGAGTATCGAAATGAGTAGTCGTCGCCTTTTCATCGGAACCGCAATACTGGCAGTGCTGTCAGCGCCCGTTCAGGCTGACACGCTCCGCGACGCTTTGGTAGCCGCCTATCAGACCAACCCAACTTTGTCCGGCGCACGCGCTGGCCAGCGAGCGACTGACGAAACCGTGGCTATTGCAAAAGCAGACGGACGTCCGAACGCCACCAGCGACTTTGGTTTTCAAGAAAATTTTGTACGGAGCGCCAATAGCTTCACTGCTCCGTTGCGACAATCCACAGCGGGCGGATCAATTGACGTTCCGATCTATTCCGGTGGCGCTGTCAAAAATGCGATCCGCGCGGCCAGAACAAGAGTGGAAGCGGGTCAACTTGACCTGCGCGCGACCGAAGCCAGCGTGTTTAGCAATGTCGTTGCTACATATATGGATGTCATTCGCGATTCGGCAGTCGTGAAACTCAATCGCGCGAATGTCGGCGTTCTCGCAGTCAATCTGGAAGCTACCAGCGACCGCTTCGAAATAGGCGATTTAACGCGAACTGACGTGGCTCAGTCTGAAGCCCGGTTGGCAATTGCGAAAAGCGATTTGGAAACGGCACGCGCCAGCCTGATCCGCAGCAAAGAAAATTACATCGCTCTTGTCGGCCAAGTGCCAGGGGATTTGGAGCCACCTCCGCCTCTGCCTAATTTGCCTGAAACGCCTGATCAGGCCGTTGACCTGGCAATGGCACATAACCCCGATCTACTCGCCGCTAAGGAGCGCAGTGAGGCCGCTGAATTTGACATTAAATCAGCCCGTGCAGGAAACAAACCAAGAGTTTCGACCTATGCTCAAGGGCGTTATGTCAATTTCCACGGGACACTCGGCGGTAACATACCGGGAACGACTTTCATCCAGGAGCAATCCACGGCTGAAGTTGGAATCAGGGCGACTATGCCAATTTATCAGGGTGGCCGCCCTGCCGCCCTGATTCGACAAGCGCAAGCGCGATCCGGACAAGCTTATGAGCAGTTAATCGCGGTCGAGCGCAATGTGATCGCACAGACTCGCGCAGCCTATTCTAGTTGGCGTGCTTCAGAACGCGTTATTCAGTCCTCCGAGCGGGCCGTAGCAGCCGCAAGCCTGTCGTTGGAGGGTGTCCGCGCGGAAAACTCGGTCGGAAACCGAACCATTTTGGATATACTGAACGCAGAGCAGGAATTGCTAAATGCTCAAGTACAGCTGGTGACGGCGCGGCGCAGCAGCTATGTGGCCGGTTTTTCTTTGCTGGCCGCTATGGGGCGTGCCGAAGCTCAGGATCTTGGCTTGGAAGGCGGTCCGCTCTACGATCCAGATATCAATTACGACCGGGTCGACGATAGCTTTTATGACTATCAAAGTAACCCAAACCCCACACCACAAGCGACCAGAACCGTTGACACTAAGGCGCAAAAAGCGGAGATAGAGCCGTTGCCTGAGATGCCAACGCCGCGATAAGCGATTTGGGGCTAAGTGGTTCCGGCAACGGGAAGCAAGTTTGGGGGTTTTACGGATGGCAGAGCAAAATAGAGAATCGTCGATGGAAGAAATTCTCTCATCGATCAAACGCATCATTGCCGACGATAAGGCGATCGACGTGGACGGTCCTCAGTCCCGCAGAAGCAAGCCAGCATTGCAAGCCGTTCCGGATTCAAAGCCGGTGGAAAAAAAGGAAGAAGTGCTCGAACTGACCAACGAACTGCCAGAACGCGACAATTCGGCTGCCCAGGGCGTATTCGGTGATCGCCGCAGAGAAGAACGGCTCATTGATGATAACAAGCTCGATAGTATGCGCCAATCGCTGTCCGCACTGGTTGAAAAGGAAGCGATCGGGCGACGGGCACAGCCACAACAACCTGGCAATACATCTCTGGAAGATCTGACCCGTGAACTGATGCGGCCGATGATCAAGCAATGGCTTGATCAAAATCTACCGAATCTCGTTGAAGAGCTGGTAACCCGTGAAATTCAGCGGCTGGGCGACAAATAGACCTTTCAAACTAATCCCAATTGCCTTGTCAGGCAGCCGTGCTAAACCATCGGTCATGACAGATTTTTTAAAAACACTCACCGGTTTGCTACTAGCAAGCACTGTTCTTGCCCCAACATTTGCTTCGGCTCGACCGATGTCGGCGGAAGATCTCGCTACGCTGAAACGGATGGGGTCTGTTGCCGTTTCTCCGGATGAGAAATGGGCCGCTTATGATGTTACAGAAACCGATCCCGAGAGCTATGAGCGGTCCAGTGCGCTTTATCTCGTCAACGTTGACGCAAACAATGCCGCGCCAGTTCGTATTGTAGATAAAGCCGGCAAAAGCGAACATAGCCCAGCGTTTGCGCCTGATGGTAGCCTATATTATCTCAGCGATGCCAGTGGTTCGGAACAGCTTTGGCATGCTGATATCTCATCCGACAATAATATTGAGGAACCTGTTCAAGCAAGTGATCTGAAAACGGATATTGCTGGCTTCAAACTTTCCCCCTCCGGAGAAAAAGTCGCGCTGTGGGGTGATATGGCCCGAGATTGCCCAACCTTTGGCTGCGAGCAAAGCGGAAATCGCGCGGAACCCGGTCCAGGAACCGGCCGGGAATATGACGAACTCTTCATCAGACATTGGTCGAGCTGGGAAACGCCGGGCAATTACAGCCGGCTATTTGCTTTTGATCTGAAGGACGGAAAAATTGTCGGCGAAGGCGCAGCGCTAGACGGAGACCTGATCGGCGACAGTCCTTCAAAGCCATTTGGCGGTGGCGAGGAAATCTCCTGGGTTCCAAGCGAAGAAGGCGTTTTTTTCACGCTAAGGATTGCGGATCGCAATGAGCCCAAATCAACCAATCTCGATATCTATGGCACCATGGCCAATGGCGAAGAAACCGTCAATTTTACGGCCGCAAACAAAGCCACCGATACGCTTCCCACCTTTTCGTCCGATGGTGAATGGCTGGCATGGGCTGCGATGAAGCGTCCGGGCTATGAGTCCGATCGCCTCGTCGTGAAGTTGCGCAGCAAGGGCTCCGACGAAAGCGACGCTATTGCCCTGACCAAAGACTGGGACCGCTCTGTCGGTTCAATCGTCTGGACCCCGGACGACAAGAAACTTATTGTAACCGCTCAGGACGTGCTCGATCATCCCGCCTACGCAGTGGACGTAAAGACGGGCAATGTTGAACGACTAACCGCGGGCGGAAATGTCGGGACCACTATTCCCCTGCGAGACGGCTCCCTCATCTACACAATGAACAGCTTACAGGCGCCCACCGATCTATATCGTCGGACAGCCGATGGAACTGTGAGACAACTAACCAACATCAATGGCCACAAACTTCAGGAAATTAATCCGGTTGAAATTCAGCGGTTCGACTTTTCCGGCGCTAAGGGGGAACAGGTCTGGGGCCAAATCATCAAACCCCAAGGCGCGTCAGGCAAACTTCCCATGGCTTTCCTCGTCCACGGAGGCCCGCAAGGCAGTTTTGGCAATAGCTGGTCCAGCCGCTGGAACCCGAAGGTGATGGCATCACAAGGCTATGCTGTCGTGACCGTCGATTTTCATGGGTCGGCTGGCTACGGACAAGAATTCACAGACAGTATTAATCAGGACTGGGGCGGCAAACCCCTGGAAGATCTGAAAAAGGGATATGCAGCGGCTCTCAAAATCGATTTGCAAATAGACGGCGAGCGCTCCTGCGCCCTCGGCGGTTCTTATGGCGGCTATATGATGAACTGGATTGCAGGCAACTGGCCCGATCGCTTCGACTGTCTCGTGAACCACGCCGGGATTTTCGACTTGCGCAGCTTTGCCTTTAGCACAGAGGAATTGTGGTTCGATCAATGGGATCACAATGGCCCGTGGTGGAAACGCGCTGACCCGGAAAAATGGAATCCGATCAACAAGATCGAAAACTGGAGAACACCGACCCTGTTTGTCCACGGAGAAAAGGATTTCCGTATTCCTTACACGCAATCAATCATGCCCTTCACCTATGCTCAGGAAATGGGCATCCCATCCAAGCTTTTGATATTCCCAGATGAAAACCACTGGGTGCTCAAGGGAAAGAACAGTGTCCAATGGCATCGCAATATATTTGACTGGATGGCCAAATGGACATCGGTTGAAACCGAGTCTGAAAGCAAAGCCAAATGACCTATTTCCTGACCGAGAACCGTGATGGCACAATCGTCATCACACTGACCAATGGTGAACGCAATACGCTCAACCCCGATTTACTAGAAGAAGGCACTGCAGCGCTACAAGCTATAGCAAAAGACCCTCCAAACGGGGGTGTTGTCCTGACTGGGGCTGGCGAGCATTTTACCTGCGGCATGGATACAAAAGTGGCTGCGGCGTTGGATGAAGCCGGCCAGAAGAGAGCTGTTGCGGCCATTAACAATTTTGCAGCAGCCCTCCATCGGCTCCCTTGTGCAGTTGTATGCGCAGTCAACGGCAATGCGATTGGCGCCGGCGGGATCATGATGCTCTGCGCCGATTGGATCTACGCATCTACTGGCCATTACAAAATCGGCTTGCCCGAGGCCAAAGCTGGCCTTCCCTTCCCTGCAGTCCCGCAAGCGATACTGGACCATTGGCTGGAACCATCCTGGCGCCGCCGGCTCGCGCTATCGAGCATGTTGCTTCAACCCAATGAAGCCATTGGTGCCGGAATGGTCGAAGCCACCATCATGCCCGAGGATTTGATAAACAAGTCTGTGGCCAAAGCACAAGAAATGAACGCGCAGCCTGGGTTCGCAGCCTGTAAGCGCCAACTTCGAGCCAAAGCCAATGCCGAAATTGATACGATCCTACCGCGCTAGTATACCAAACGGCATCACATGGCAGTCGGTTCAGATTTCAAAACTGCTGGTTTAACCAGAAGCCTGTTCCGGATGTTCTAACCGTCGGTGCAAGATTGCAGTCTTTGATTGGTGACGATTACACTGTTGTCTCGCGCCTAAACCAATGCCAAAGGCTCCTTATGACTTTAGACAAAAATTTCGATCCGGCAGCCATTGAAGCACGCTGGTATGAGCATTGGGAAACCAAGGGATTATTCCGTCCGGACCGCAAGGATGCCGAACCCTATACGATCGTAAACCCACCACCCAATGTGACCGGGTCACTGCATATCGGACATGCGCTCGACAATACGCTGCAAGACATCATCATTCGCCATGAACGATTGAAGGGCAAAGACGCGCTCTGGGTAGTCGGCATGGATCATGCGGGCATTGCGACCCAGATGGTCGTCGAACGCCAGATGGACGAGCGCCAGGAAAAGCGCACCGATTTCTCCCGCGAGGAATTTGTCGAGAAAGTCTGGGAATGGAAAGAAGAAAGCGGCGGTACGATAACCAAGCAGTTGCGCCGTCTTGGTTGTTCCATGGATTGGTCGAACGAACGCTTCACCATGGACGAAGGCATGAACGAGGCCGTCCTCAAGGTCTTTGTCGATCTCTACAATGATGGTCTAATCTATCGCGACAAACGGCTGGTTAACTGGGATCCAGCCTTGAAAACGGCTATTTCTGATTTGGAAGTCGAAACGACCGATACCAAGGGTTCGTTCTGGCATTTCAAATACCCCCTCGCCGACGGCGTGAAGCTGGATGACGGCCGGGACTATATCGAAGTTGCAACAACGCGGCCCGAAACGATGCTGGCCGACATGGCGGTTGCCGTTCACCCAAGTGATGAACGTTACAAGAGCATTATTGATAAGGAAATCGAGCAGCCAATTACCGGTCGCCGCTTCAAGGTTGTTGCCGACGAACATGCAGATCCCGAGCTGGGTTCTGGTGCAGTTAAGATCACACCGGGCCATGATTTTAACGATTTTGAGGTCGGAAAACGCGCTGGTCTCGCTGCAGGCGAGATGCTCAACATGCTCGATGGCGAAGCAAATGTCTGTCAAACTGCAGACGGTCTGGTGCCAGACGAATATATCGGACTGCATCGATTTAAGCGCGATGGTGTAAACGGTGCACGCGAATTGATCGTGCAACGGCTTAAAGAGCTCGGACTCCTGATACCGCATGTTTCCAAGAACAAAGATGGCGAAGAAGTTAAACATGATGCAGAGCCACGCACAATAGCGACGCCCTTTGGCGATCGCGGCGGTGTGGTGATCGAGCCCTGGCTTACGGACCAATGGTATGTGGATGCCGAGACTTTGGCGCAGCCTGCGATCAAAGCCGTGCGCGATGGCAGTATCGAAATTGTCCCCAAGACTTGGGAGAAAACCTGGTTCAACTGGATGGAGAACATCCAGCCATGGTGCGTTTCCCGGCAACTCTGGTGGGGCCACCAGATTCCCGCATGGTTTGACGAAGATGGCAAAATCTATGTAGCTGAAGATGAAGCAGCAGCGCAGGCGCAAGCGGGAGACGGAGCCAATCTCACGCGTGATCCCGATGTCCTCGACACATGGTTCTCTTCTGCGCTCTGGCCCTTCGGCACGCTCGGCTGGCCGGAGAAAACCGAAGACCTTGAACGTCATTACCCCAATGACTTGTTGATTTCGGGTTTTGATATCCTGTTCTTCTGGGATGCACGGATGGCGATGCAAGGCATTCAGTTCATGAAAGAAGTGCCTTGGAAACGGCTCTATCTTCATGGGCTGGTGCGCGCCGAAGATGGTTCGAAAATGTCCAAATCAAAAGGCAATGTCGTCGATCCGTTGGGGCTTATTGAACAATATGGTGCCGATGCACTGCGCTTCTTCATGGCGGCGATGGAAAGCCAGGGCCGCGACATCAAAATGGATGACAAGCGCGTTGAAGGCTATCGCAATTTCGCAACCAAGCTTTGGAATGCATCCCGTTTTTGTGAAGTTAATGGCATTGGCGCTAGCAAGACACTTGCCGCACCGGAAGCCGCCCTACCCGTCAATCGCTGGATCATTTCGGAAGTCATCGAGACCCAGCAAGCTCTAGATAAAGCACTGAACGACCTGCGTTTCGATGCTGCGGCAAACACAATTTATCACTTCACCTGGGACCGGTTCTGCGACTGGTATCTCGAATTGATTAAGCCACTGTTGCAAGGGGAAGATGCAAGCGCTGCGGATGAAACCCGTCTGGTTGCCGGTTGGGTTCTCGACCAGATCATCGTGATGCTACACCCGTTCATGCCGTTCATCACTGAAGAGCTATGGCAGGCGATGGCCCAAGAAAGAGGTGGCCGAAGCTATGACTTGATCGTCGCAAAATGGCCTGCGCCGAAAGCGGCCGTTGATAGCGAAGCAAAAGCCGAAATTGATTGGTTGATCAAACTTGTGTCGGAAGTGCGTTCCACCAAAGTCGAACTTAACATTGCTCCTGGCACCAAAATGACCGCGCATGTTCGGGATGGTGATAAGAGTCTGCAGGCCAAGATAGTCCGTCAAAATGCAGCATTGGATCGAGTTGGTCGTCTGGAAGCTATATCTTTCGATCCCGCTCCGGAAGGCGCTTCGGCGCAGATCGTCGTCGACGGGGCAACCTATGTGCTACCGCTGGCCGGTGCCATCGACATTGATGCCGAGAAAGGCAGGCTGACCAAGGCGCTTGAAGCCTCCCAAAAGGAAGCAAAATCGCTTTCCGGTCGCCTCGGTAATCCCAATTTTGTTGAGAAAGCCAAACCGGAAGCGGTCAACAAAGCCCGAGCCGATTTGGCGGATAAAGAAGCCGAGACAGAACGCTTACAGTCAGCGATCGACCGTTTGGGCTAATTCCGCTCTTGCGCAGACAGCTGCTCATAAGAGACCGCTTTGGCTTCGAAAACCATTAAAGACGGGAGCCTTGTTACCGCGGGCTCCCGTCCCCAGATATCGCTGCTAGTTAGCATCACCGCGTCGCATTCTTTCTGCACCGGCTCGCATTTTCTGCGCACCCAGCCGCATTTTTTCAGCGCCACGCCTCATTTTGGGCGCACTTTTTAGCAAGTCCTGCGCTGTGATTTTCTCGTCTTTCCACTCACTCTGCCGAGCAGCCTCACGTTTGCGGAATTCGGCATCTTGCTCCAGCCGATCAGCATAAGCCTCCAACTCGTCGGCGCCGCGGAGCATCTCGTCAGCCCCTTGCTCCATGCCGATGGCACCTTCAGCCAAGCCCGCTATAACCTGGGCCTTGATCTCGCTCGCAAGCTCTGCGCTCCATTCTGAGTTAAATTTGCGCTCAGTATCCCGCGCATGGCTTGCCATCGCTGGTAATATTGTTGCAACGGCAAGCCCTAGCCCGGCAAGCAGCCGAAAATTACGATTATCAAGCATCGAATACTCCATTTCAGTATGCCTCGCTGAATGCGCGGCCTAATGACTACGGATGTAATCGATATCAAAAACTTTGATACGAACTATCGATTAACGGCCAATGGCAATGGACCAACAGCCCCATCAAAAATTACCGGCCTTGTGATCTCCAGCGTTT
This sequence comes from Parasphingorhabdus sp., assembly GCF_039982395.1. Classification (GTDB taxonomy): domain Bacteria; phylum Pseudomonadota; class Alphaproteobacteria; order Sphingomonadales; family Sphingomonadaceae; genus Parasphingorhabdus. Next base: position 169,307 of record NZ_JBDWYO010000002.1, on the reverse strand, counting down.
GATAACCCGCTGAATGATTTCTTCTTCGCCACCATGTTCTCGCCACAGGTCTGAGAAGACTGGGTCTTCCGAAGCCGGGCGACGTTCTTCCGCCAACGTATCCAACGAAACGCGGATCGGAATCGCGACACCTTCACCACAGCAAATAACCTCCCGGTTACGCAAAGCAGGGATAGAGTCGAGGAAACCACGCGCGCCTTCCGGCATCGCCGCTTTCACGAAAGCCTGATCTCGATCATTGTTCAGACGCATCGACAAGATTGTGCCGCATTGTGAGAGCACGCCTTCCGCCAGATCGGATGGCCGCTGGGTAATCAGGCCCAAAGAGACCCCATATTTCCGGCCTTCTTTGGCAATACGGCTCAGGATATCACGAACACTGCTTTCCTCGGCGACATCATCATTAGGAATATATCTATGCGCTTCCTCGCAAACCAAAAGCATTGGCCGCTGCGGTTCATTTCGAGCCCAGATTGCATAATCAAACACAAGACGACTGAGGACCGAGACCACAGTTGGTGTAACTTCAGACGGCATGGCCGAAACATCAATAATCGAAATTGGTTTGCCTTCGGCCGGTAGGCGAAAAATCTTTGAAAGAAAGGCCGCCATAGTGTCGCCGACAAGCATACCGGAAAACATGAAACTAAAACGCGGATCAGCCTTAATCTCATCAATTTTGGATTTAAGCCGCTGGTAAGGAGCACTGTTCGTTGACTTATCGAGTTTCCCCATCTCATTCTGAAGAATACCTGTCAGATCTGAAAGCAAATAGGGAACCGGGGAATCCACCGTGAGCTTAGCAACACCTGCAGATGCCTGATTTTTGGCTTTGGCTGCAAGGAGGCATTTTGCGAGAATATCACAATCCATCTGCTTGGCATCGCCTTTCGATTGGACAAACACCTCGCAATGCTCACGAAAGTTCATCAACCAATAAGGCAGGTTGAGGTTATTCACATCAAACAACTTACCGTTGTCTTTGAAGGCTGCAGAATATTCTCCATGCGGGTCGACCATGATTATGTGACCCTCGGGGGCAAGGTCGCAAATCTTGTGAAGGATCAGAGCCGCAGAAGTGGACTTACCAGTACCTGTAGAACCCAACAGGGCGAAGTGCTTTCCGAGCATTGCATCAACATATAATGCACCACGGATATCATCCGTCGGATAGACAGTCCCGATTTCAACATTGGCGCGACCATCTGACGCATATACCTGTTTCAGATCGGCCGTAGTCACCGCATAGACCAAAGAGGCGGGCGTTGGGTAACGGGTCACACCGCGTCGAAAATTATATATATGTCCAGTCAGTTGCTCTTCGTCACCTTCACCAAGAAAATCGATTTCGGCAATCACCAGCCCCGATTGTCCTTCATAGAGCTTTTGGGTCCTGATATTGGCTAGCAACCAGGTCTGACCGACGCGGATTTTAACCTGACTACCCACCTGGCCAGCCATTCTGATGGTAGGATCAGGATGCTCCAGCAGTCCGGTAAGAACTGACGAGTCCAGGACAATTTTAGAGCCCGAACCGGCAATTTCGATCACTTCACCGATTTTGTAACCTTCGCTGCGCTTTGGAGCGGCGCCGCCGCTTCCATCACTCTGAGTTCCATCTGCTGAAACCGAGGTGGGTGCAGTTGCGGGGAAGTTGTGGGATCCCATGTCCGACATTACCGTTTTTCCTGTTTTACTGGTCAAAACACGGGATTAGGCGATCATGGTTAAGGAAAGTTTACTCTTCATCCGGTACAACTATATTATCGGCCGATAGCGTCACATTTTGCGGAACAAATAACCCGCAGACCATCCGAGGAAAACCGATATAAAAACGGCAATCAGACCATAGAGAAATCCGTTCTCTTGAGAGAGGTTGGTGATAAATCGCCCCATTCCCGTTTTCTCAATGGTAATTTCTTTAACCTCGGCCGCCTCTACGCGACCATCAAGAATGAGAAAAGTTTCTGCCGTATAGTCGCCCACAGGCACGCTCGCTGGCAAATTTATCCGAGCCTGATACAAGACACTATTGGTAATCTTGACGCTATTGGGCAGCTTCTTAAACAGACTGCCCCGCGAATTGAGGTCCACAAGTCCATCAACGAAACGATCTAGTTTCCGGCTATCAATCGCTCCGGCGGGAGAAAGCTGCAAATGGTCCAATCCCAATTCATAGATATCTGCCGTTTTCCCGTCGACAATCTCCTCAATCGGATTGGACGAAGCAACTGCGTAAAATCCGGGAGCGGAACGGAATTCGCTGCTCGCTGCATTGATCCAGATCCCGGCAATTTGTTGTTTCTCGCGAACGACAATCGATTCAACAGGCCCCTTCAAGACCACAACAATATCAGCCTGGTCGGAATTGCGAGTACCCGGTGGATAGGTAATCGCTCCGAACAGCAACAATTGCGCGCCGTTAAAATCACCTCTGATACTGATCCGATCCTGCGAGACTTCAGGAACCAGAACCGGTGTAGCTCCCAGGGTCAAAGTTGCGATTCCAAACACTGCTAACAGTCGAATCAAAGGGATGTGGAAATGTCTCACAAGAGTTGCACCGTATAAATCTCGTCCGGCTGGAATCCCAAGCCCAACATCATACGCAATGCAACGAGCAGCACCATCGTCGCCAAACTTAACCGTAAATATTCAGGACGCATCCGTTGCGCAAATTTTGCGCCCAATTGCGCTCCTGTCACGCTGCCCAAAAGCAGCAAAGAGGCCAAGACAATATCCACCGCACGCGTAGTCATACTGTGCATCATCGTCGATGCGATAGTGACAAACAATATCTGAAACAATGAAGTTCCCACAACCACTTGCGCCCCCATGCCCAGCAAATAGAGCATGGCAGGCACCATGATGAAACCTCCGCCGACACCCAGCAACATCGTTAGAATACCGGTGAGCAGGCCGAGCACAAATGGTGCGATCGGGGAGATATAGAGACCGGAGCGATAGAAACGCCATCGAAATGGCAGGTTGGCAACCAAGGGATGATGCCGCCGCTTTCGTGCGGGTAGCGGTTTGCCAGCGCGCAATGCTCTCACGCTCTGTAGGGATTCTTTGAACATCAGGCCGCCGATGCTGGATAACATCAGGACATATAATACATTGATGACCGTATCTATCTGCCCCCATCGCTGCAAAATTTGAAACAGGCCGGTGCCAATTATTGTGCCAACAATACCCCCTACCACCAAGATTGCCCCCATACGAAAGTCCACTCCCTTGCGGCGCATATGGGCTGCAACGCCAGAAATACTGGCGCCGGTAACCTGAGTCGATGCTGAAGCAGCAGCCACTGTCGGAGGTATGCCGTAGAAAATAAGCAACGGAGTGGTCAGAAAGCCGCCGCCGACGCCAAACATTCCAGACAAAATACCCACCAGCCCCCCGAGAAGGACAATGACGAAAGCATTAACCGAGAGACTGGCGATTGGCAGGTAAATGTCCATATAGCCAAGGGACTAATCTCTTTTTGTTGCGGGATAAAGAGCGTTACCATATGAAAGGCGAGAAATCGGTCCTTTTGCCGAACAACAGCAAAAAACAGGGCGGTTCAAAACCCTGATGAAACGGTTATCGCCAATCCGCTTTCGGGCTGGGCGTTGCCGACAACTCGAAACCGCCAGTCAACGGCTATCCGCGCTGATACGGAGCCAAGAGGCATTTCAAAATCAGCCCTTGGTCCAATGTCCACTCTGGCAATATCGCGTTGGCCACCAGCCCAAACTCCAGCGCCGATGGCAAGTTTCTTGCGATCATGTTCAACGATCGACCGTTGTAAAGTCGCAGAGCCATCATAAAAATATGTTCCGGTCTTGCCACCAACATACCCTGCCTGACCGTAAGTCTCGAACGTTAGCTTTTCGATGATCCTTTTTGGGTTCGTTCCTCCCGCAACAAAAACGGCCACCCCTTGATCGCTGCCTGAATCCAAACCGAACCTTTTTTCGGCATAGAGAGAAAATGGTATGCTGTTCATGGGGCGGACTCTCATGCCAAAAGCCACTTCCTCTTGTCTTAACGGCGCCAGCGCGGCGGTGACACGAGCATAGGCCAACACATCGGGACGGGGTTTCCTAGTTATAGGATAAGATAACATCATTCCGACTTGGCTACCTCCATATTGACCATTGGATATATTGGGGCTCCCTATCCGTTCACTCGAATTTATGTCTCGAGTGGCTTGCCGCACGAAGGTCCAAAAATAGCTCTCGAGTCTTTTATCCGGACGGCGTTGACTTGGTTTTTGCGATGGTGGTGCATGGATCACAATTTCCGGTGAAGCTTTGTGAACTGCCTCAAGAAATCCATCAGGAATATAAGGCGTTGCATCAATCCTCGATTGGATTGCCTGATGTCGAAGACGAGGCATTGACACAATCGGATCCATGTCCCTCGTTTCATTGTTTCTGACTGGCCTGTCGATCAGCATCATGACATTCTGGCCTTGCTTAGGATTGCTAGGAAACCCAATGGCCCCGCCATCGCTACATCCTGTCAAACATGGTCTTTGAGATTCTCCTTCTAGAACGCTGTCGGCGAATGTTTCCCTAGCTTGAAGTGGCTTCTTTGGCCCAGTGTCGGGATTATAGGGGACATTCCAGACAATGATCCGCATCAATATCCAGAACATAGCCAAAGCGCCAATCGCCCGGATCGGAGCACCGGCAGTTGTCGAACGCAATTTATTGACTCCGTTCACGAACGGAATGCTGTGTTCTCAGCTCTCTAATATTCTCAGCTTCAGGATAGAAGTGGCGGGTCTTTTCCCAAGTTGCGGGATGCCCGGCAAGATGGTCAATGTAATGACCAATGGCTCGCCAGGATGCCAGGATATTGATCAGATTGGCCACGATGGTCCGCGGGACTGATAAGATGGCTTCGCGCAAACCGTAAAGTGCGAAAACAAAGTAACATTTTGATATGATCCGCCAAACGAGAAGCCCCGCATTGATGAAAAGCAATATTCTAAGAAATTGGGATACCGGTTGGACGCTATGCACACCTAAGATTTGCGCGACTAACAGCAAAATGGTCAAAATTACGGCAAAATAAGCAATGGCGAGAACAATCGCGGCTAAGCTCGCCTTCCGATCGCGGAGTCGCATCCAGTTCTCTCGCCAATTGTCTTTCCAGCCTAGCCTATCCCATCCAGACAAAGATATTCCCGCCATCCACCGGCTTTTCTGCCTAATCGCATCGTCCAACTTGTCCGGAAAAAACTCCTGCGTCGCGACAAGTTGCCCGTGCTGATCACGCAACCGCGCAAAAATGCCACGGGACTTCCCACTCGTCAGATTGAGACCCAATTCATAATCTTCGGTCATACTCTCCGCATCGAAAGGCTTTCCCTGCGTTTGGAGAGACAAGTTTAGCAAGCCATCCCGAGCAAAAGCGCAACCGACACCAGCAGAAGGAATTGAAGCCCCCAGTGCCTCGCGCATGACCATTTGCTTGCCGTGCAATTCGGCAAACTCATCGCCGTAGTGACCCGCAATCCAGCGCGATCCATTCGCTCTGCGAGGAATAACCGGCAGCTGAACCAATGCCGCTCGACCAATCAGATGTTCAAAAAGCTTCAACGATTGCGGATGAACAAGATCTTCTGCATCGTGCAGAATAACGGCAGCATAGTTTCGCATTTCTTCGACTTCATCTCTGCAAAGAGCAGCCCAGAGATGATTGAGGCAATCCGCCTTCGTTGTCGGCCCATTGTTGTGGCAAATGACGAGACGGACCTTAGCTGTTCCAGAACATGCAGTTGCAACCGCCGCGACGGTTTCAGAATCATTTGGATAGCAACCGACATAAATGCGATATTCGGTCGATGTCCATTGCTGCAAACATCGTTGCAACATCGCGCCGATAACAGGCGCTTCTTGCCATGCAGGTACAAAAATCGCCAATCTACGGCCGGATTTAGAGCCTTTTAGGCTTTCTGCCGTTGCCCGCTCGTGTCTCGAATAGACAAAAAATTTGCGTTTTAACCGATGAACGATCCACATCCCGTCAAAAACCAGATCGTCGATCGAACCGATAAGGAAACATAAGCTCGCAAAGAGCAGTAGTTCCTTTTGGAGAAAGTCAAGAAACAGCAGAATCGGATCAATTGCCATGGCCATACTCCGAGATTTGCGGAAGCAGTGCTTCTGCAGAAAGTGAAAGAAAGGACTCAAACACTGCTGGTCGGCTAGGCTTGGTGGTCAGCCGGAATCAAGCTCGCGACCTGGAGGGCTTTCTACATGTTCGCAGGAGCCGATCGCCAGGGCCAGTAACATTGGGAAAGCCCAGAATGCTGAGCCAGCAGCGAAAGCCCATGGGGTGGTTTGTGGTGCAATTGTCATCGCAAAATGAACGCATATCGTGAGCAGATGAAAGGCGGTTGCCCACATCGGCCAAAAACGGTCGGATTTTAGTACCAAGTGAATCAACGCAAAAAGTATAGCGATCTCAATGACAAATATACCGACCTGCCCACCCGGCCATGACATCCCGAACAGCCTAGCTGCAGCCAACGTCGATAAAGACCCGACTGTCATCATAGCCGCTCCATAAAATTCGATCCGGCCACCGCGGAAAATTGCATATCCACAGCAAATGATGAGGAAGGTGTAATAGATATAGGCCCAGAACATATTGAGGATCACAGTGTTATGGCTTTCTCGAATAGCATTTCCGTTGCGGATCAATTGTCGGTTGATTGGGAAACATGGTCAGCCAACGGGACGATTTTTCAGCCTTGTGGCTCGCCAAAACAGCCGGGTTCGCGCCATCGCTTTTCGGAGCAGTTGCCTGCAATCTAGATGTATCACGCGTGTCTACTGAGCGGTTGAGGGTGGCAAACGATTGCCTTCCCGCTCCCAATAATGCGGAGAATGTCTTTGTGGTCTGCATGAATGCGTTCTGGCCAACAATTGCACGCGTTCGCGCTTCAGGCACAAAACTGACGGGCTCAGCCATGTTGCACGTAGCCGGATCAACGGCCTGCTTTGCTTCGAATAATCTTGTCGTCCAATATTCTGACGCATTGCATCGTTTTTTCAACATGATAATTCCTTTCGCGAGAAACGGCGTCTCGCGCTTTGAAAAGCTCCATTGTCAACGATCGCTTGGGTGGGCCCGAATGGTTGCCTATCCTCTAAGCCGCGATAGGGCTTCTAACCCTGCGATTAGCCAGCCGAAAGACAAGGCGGCTCCAATCGCAATCGCTATAGTCCATCCTATCCGCTCGACAGCACCGAGATCATTTTTCTCGCCACGCAAGCGCGGAATGGGAAGACGACGTCGGGTTCCAGTTAGCTCAAGAAAAATACCAGGACCGCCGCCATCCGCATTTAAAACATTATCCTTTGAACCTAAACTCTCGCTGTCGGTCCTTGTCGTTGACCGTCCCAGTTTCCCGATTTTCTGTTCAGGCTCAACAGCTGGCGATTGATATATCAATGGTTGATACGTTCCTTCTGGATCCAGCAAGGCAAATTTTCGCGCCGCCTCAAAACGCGATTGCACATTTAACACACGCAGAGCGGTGCGAAGGCGTTGATCAACAGTATGAGGCGACACGCCCAATTCTCGTGCAATCTCTTTGGAATTGAGGTTCGCCAGCACCAGCCGCAAACATGCACGCTGGCCATCGTTTAGTCCGTCCAACTCAGAATTCGTCATGTCGACATCGGTCCACAAAATCGCGTGTCTGGAGATTGAACGGGTCGAATTTCGACTTCAGATTCAACTCGAAAAACTACATTGGATTGCAAAAAACATGCTCTGCCTGCCATGCCTGCTCCCTGATCATAATTATGTGACACGACTATACTTAATGTTACATTATCAGAAGCTCAACATTTCATAAAGCCTATTCAACTTTCGTGATCCTGCCGTTGCCAACATAAGTTCCGATGAAAATTGCTATAAAGTCCGCTGGACTTGCAATGGAGTTCGGGCCATCACTACAAAAAAAATGGAGAGCATATGAACGCGACACAGGCACAGGCTGCGACCAACACAGGACAAGCCTACCGATCCGATGGTTATCGTAACTACGTGATCATCTCGTTGATGCTTCTCTACACGCTCAATTTCATTGACCGCATATTGATCGGGGTTGTGGCCCAACCTATTATCGAAGAATTCAAACTGCAGGATTGGCAATTTGGATTGCTGTCCGGCTTTGGATTTGCACTCATGTATACCGTCATGGGCATTCCAATCGCTCGACTTGCGGAACGAATGAATCGTGTCAGGATCATAGCGGCAAGCGTTATCCTATGGTCACTCATGACGGCTTTGTGCGGCATCGCGGGCAGTTTCATAGCTTTACTCGTCTTTCGTATTGGCGTTGGAATAGGCGAAGCAGGGCTTACACCCGCCGCGAACTCCATCATCTCCGACTATTTTCCACCCCGCAGTCGCGCCCGCGCGATTGCGATCTATACTATGGGGATTACACTGGGAGGGGTTTTGGCCAACGCGTTCGGGGGACCTATTACCGAAATGTTCTCTTGGCGCGAAGCCTTCTTGGCGCTCGGCATTCCCGGAATTTTGTTCGGATTGATCTTCCTGTTCACGGTTGAAGAGCCGCCTCGTGGCTATGCCGACCCCCCGACGGCAGTGAAGCCGACAAAAATGGGCATGGTCGACACAATCAAGGAATTGTCCGCGAAACGGACGTTTTGGGTCAATATGATCGCGGCTGCCTTGGTTGCCTTTGTGGGCTATGGCGTCAGCAATTTTCAGGTTGCATTCTTTCAGCGCGTGCACGTCATGTCGATCTCTGAAGTTGCGCTTCAAATAGCCGTGCCACTGGGCCTGGCGGCGTCATTTGGCGCTTTCATGACGGGCTATCTGACCGAACGGATGAGCATCCGTTTTCCCAACGTGGTCGCCTGGTTGCCTGGGATCATGCTTATCGCCTGTGCGCCCTTATATTGGATTGGGTTCACCACCGACAATGTGCCTTTCGCGCTATCAGTGCTGCTGGTCGCGGCAGCCCTTCATTATGGTTATCTGGGCGCGCAATATACAATTTGCCAAGGCGTCGCGAGCCCGCAGTCGAGAGCGACGGCCGTTGCCCTTTTCCTGTTCATCGTCAATCTGATCGGCTATGGCTGCGGCCCGCTGGTGATGGGCATATTGAGTGATGTCCTGATGAACGCAGAACTTGCTAGCTCACAGTTTGCTGCTGATCTGACCGGCCAGATATGCAAAGGCAAACCGGAAGAACTGATTGCAGCATTGGGCTCGGCAAAAGCTGCAACCTGCCTCTCTGCCAGCGCTGAAGGGTTACGCTGGTCGATGATCTACATCGTCAGCATATTTATTATCGCTGGCGCTATGTATGTCTATGCATGCAAGACCTTGCAAAAAGACCTCGTTGCGAAGATGAGCTAAGCGATATGGCCCGTCCTGAACCTTGGCAGCTTGACCCTGCCAACTATCCCGTATCGCTTGTCACCCAGACGCGCTTTCAGGATATCGATCCCAACCGGCACCTCAACAATGTCGCCTTTGCGACCATGTTCGAGAACGCCCGCGTGCGCTTCAACCGCGCGCTTCGGCCATGGACCGACCGACCGAAGAACGAGCGGAGCATGGTCGCAGCGATCACCATCAATTATCTTCGGGAGGGACAATTTCCCGATGATGTCGAGGTCAGTTCGGGCGTCAGCAAAATCGGCACGTCCAGCTATGTCATCGCGCAGGCCATGTTCCAGAACGGAAAATGTATTGCCACCTGCGATGCGACCATCGTCTGCCGCACCGATGGTGAAGGCAAGCCGCTGCGCCAGGCCGTGGTTGATGAACTTGAGAAAATGCGGACGAAAAACTAGTCCACAAAATTCGCGGCACGTTTCTGCATGAAAGCCATGACCGCTTCCACCTGATTGGGTGTCCGGCTGACTTTGTCCTGACCGATCGATTCCATCATCAATATCTCGTCTTCGTTCATATCCGGCAGCTTATTGATCAGATCTTTCGCAATCTGGACCGCTTGTGGATGTTTGCTCGCAATCTCCTTGGCGATTTCCATCGCTTTGGCATGGGGGTCATCGGACAAATGGGTAACGAACCCCAGTTCCTTGCCCTCTTCACCGGTAAATATCCGGTTGGTGTAGGTCAGCTCGCGCAAGATGTCGTCGCGGACAAAGCTGCGCCAGGTGGTGTAGCTGCCCATATCAGGGATCAAGCCCCAGCGCATTTCCATGATCGACATTTTCGCATCCGGCGCAACCACACGGATATCCGCAGCGCTCGCAAATTGCAGGCCGCCACCGATGCAAGGGCCATGGATCGCCGCGATAACCGGCGCTTTCAATTTGCGCCACAGCAGCACGATATGCTGATATTTATTGGCATTTCCAAAGGTGCGGTCGGTCAACGTGTTCGCCAGAGGGGACTTCTCCCCATCCTTGCTTTCCTCTGATGCCGCAGCAGCCGATGCAGCAAAGCTGCCCATATCAAGACCCGCGCAGAAAGCCTTTCCTTCGCCGGACAATATAATCGCTCTTATACCCTCCATCGCCGCCAGCTTTTCACCCGCTTCCACGATCGCATCAATCTGCTCGCCATCCAGAGCGTTCATTTTCTCCGGCCGGTTAAAGCGAACATCAGCGATATGGTCTTTGACAGTTATGGTTACGCGTTCTGACATGGACAGGCTCCGGTTTTCTGGATTCGAATGAAATTAGACGGGCTGTTTAATCGCCCAATTAACAAGCGGCAACTGGTCATTGCCAAAATACATCCGTTCACCATCTCCGAAAGGCACGAAAATGCTAGGCGATCCATAAGCCCCGCGGGCGATTGCTTCTTCGGTATTGGCGCGCAGCCGGTCCTTGATGGCCTGCTCCTGTGTCCGCGCCGCCAGAGCGGAGCCATCCAAACCGACATTATTGGCAATGGAAATCAGCACCGCAGGGTCATCCAGATTGCGTTGATCGCCATAATAAGCATTGAATGCCGCGGTTGCGAACTTGTGCAATGCCGGTTGATCATCCTCAAGCGCGCAGCAGGCCCGCATGGCATGCACCGATTTCACAGGGTGATGTTCGCTGGGAAAATTCATCGGCAAGCCGGCGATTTTTGCCCAGTCTTTCAGCACCCGGAAACTGTGCACAAATTTGCGATTGTCGGGGTTCTCGCGCGCGGCATAGACGGCCTGGTTCACTGCATTGAACACACCGCCCACCAGAAATGGTTTCCAGACAATCTCCGCATCATTGTCGTGGATGATCGACTGGATGTTATGAAAGGCAAGCCATGTCCACGGGGACGAGAGATCGAAATAAAATTCAACTTTTTTGGTCATTTGATGGTCTTTCCTCTTCCCGAATCTTTGCTCGGGCTTACTCCTTTAACCCGAACAAGGTCTTGCGCGTCTGCGCATCATCCTGTGGATTGCGGTTTATCTTGTCCCGGCCAACAGCCATTCCGCGGCGTAGACCTTCGCGTTGCTTCAAAGCTTCATACCAGCGCTGTACATGGGCAAAATCGTCGAGATCAATTTCCTGGCGCTTATATGTCTGCACCCAGGGGAAGCAGGACATATCGGCAATGCTGTAATCCTCACCGGCGAGATATTCATTCTCTGCCAGCCGCCGGTCCATCACGCCAAATAGCCGGAGCACTTCGTTACGATAGCGCTCGGTGGCATATTCTATCCGCTCTGGCGCGTAGAGTTTAAAATGACCATGCTGACCCATCATCGGCCCAAGCCCGCCCATTTGCCACATCAGCCATTCGGTTGCCGCAATCTGACCTCGCAGATCGTGCGGCAGAAACTGCTCAGCCTTATCCGCAAGATAGAGCAGGATCGCGCCAGTTTCAAAAACGCTCACGGGGTCTCCGCCATCGGCTGGATCGTGATCGACAATGGCTGGGATCCGATTGTTCGGACTGATCGCCAGAAATTCAGGTTCAAACTGTTCCCCCGCCCCAATGTTCACCCATTTGAGACTGTAATCGAGCCCGGACTCCTCCAGCATGACAGAAATTTTCCAACCATTGGGTGTCGGCGCAAAATAGAGATCAATCATAAGCAAAAAACATCCCGGCTAAACTTTACAAAGTTTACAGTGTTAAAGGAAAGATTCAGTGGAGCCTCAAAAACGCGCCTTTGGCGTCGGTCAGGTCATCAATTGGATCAATCTTCATCATTCCGCAACGTGGCACAAAAGCTGGCCGGTAGGACAGCAAAAAATCGTATTTCTAGCGTCCGAAAGCAAGGCGACTATAATTCTGTGCCACGGCAATTTCATTTCATATTTCGATTATGATCGAAATATCATTGACGGCATAATCATATTTTGATATTTCCATGATTATCGAATCATAGGAGTTAATCGTGGAAGCCAAACAGGCCGTCGATGCTTTAGCATCACTCGCTCAGGAACATCGCCTATCGATATTCAGATTGTTGGTGCGGGTTGGAAAAAATGGTTTAGCGGCCGGTGCCATCGCAGAGAAATTGAAAATCCCGCCCAGTTCCCTGTCCTTTCATCTCGCCCAACTGACCCGCGCAGACCTGATTAGCCAGGAACGCCAGTCACGGACCCTAATCTATCGCGCAGACTATGCCGCGATGAACCGGCTTGTCGCCTATCTACTGGAAAATTGCTGCGCGGGCGACGCTTGCGCGGTTGACCTTCTCATCTCCCAAGGAGCTTAAAATGAACAGAATGCACATCCATCTCTCGGTCGAAGATATTGAAAAATCCGTTGCCTTCTACTCCGGACTATTTGGCACGGAACCGACGGTTCACAAATCCGACTACGCCAAATGGATGCTCGATGATCCACGCGTCAATTTCGCGATGTCGAGCCACCAGAATACAAAGCGCGGCATCGAGCATATCGGCATCCAATCGGAAACCGCAGACGAGTTCGCAACAATTTTTGGCCGATTAGAAGATGCCGGAGGCGCAATATTGGACGAAGGTGCAACAACCTGCTGCTATGCCCAGTCGGAGAAACACTGGACGAAGGATCCCGATGGCGTTGCCTGGGAATCCTTTCTCACCAATGGCGACGCCACCGAATATGGAACGCGGCTCGACCCCAGTCAGTATGTCAAGGAACAGAAGCCAGGGAAATTGGCGTCTTGTTGCGGATAGCGGCCGGCTTAACCCTCGCCCAAGAACTTCTTGATGCTCCGGGCCGCTTGCCGAATGCGCTGCTCATTTTCGACCAGCGCTAGCCGAACAAAGCCTTCGCCCTCGTCACCAAAGCCGGTACCGGGGGCGACGGCCACGCCAGCCTCGGCTATCAAGCGCTTTGCAAATTCCATCGAGCCCAGCTCTTTAAACTGCTCGGGAATCGGAGCCCAAGCAAACATGCTGGCTTCCGGTGGCGGGATGTCCCAACCAGCACGACCAAAGCTTTCGACCATCACATCGCGACGCTTTTTGTAAAGCGCCCGATTTTCGTCAATAATATCCTGCGGACCATTGAGTGCCGCCGTGGCAGCGACCTGAATTGGCGTAAAAGCACCATAGTCTAGATAGGACTTCACCCGCGTCAGCGCGCCAATGAGTTTTTGATTGCCCACAGCAAAGCCCATGCGCCAGCCGGGCATGGAATAGGTTTTGGACATGCTGGTAAATTCGACCACGCAATCTTTCGCGCCATCAATCTCGAGCATTGACGGTGTTGGCGTGTCACCAAAATAAATCTCGGCATAAGCAAGATCGCTGATCACCCAAAGCTTATGCTCGCGCGCGAAGTCGACGACTTTCTGGTAGAAGTCGAGATCAGCGACATAGGCGGTGGGATTGCTCGGATAGCCCATCACCAGCACCGATGGCTTCGGCACGGTATAGCTCATCGCATATTCCAGCCGGGTGAAAAAATCCGGGCCAGGAGCGGCCGGAATCGAACGGATAGCGGCGCCTGCAATGATGAAACCAAAAGTATGGATCGGATAGGATGGATTGGGTGCAAGCACGACATCGCCGGGCGCTGTGATCGCCTGTGCAAGATTCGCCAGTCCTTCTTTGGAACCCAAAGTCACGATGACTTCACTTTCCGGATCAAGGTCTACGTCAAACCGGCGCTTGTAATAATTGGCCTGTGCGAGGCGTAAGCCCTTGATGCCCTTGGACGCTGAATAGCGATGCGCGGTCGGGTCGTTCGCCGTTTCCGTCAACTTGTCGATCACATGCTGCGCCGGCATCCCGTCCGGATTGCCCATCCCAAGATCAATGATATCCTCACCACGCGCTCGCGCTTCCGCCTTCATCGCGTTGACTTCTGCGAAGACATAAGGCGGCAGGCGTTTGATGCGGTAGAAATCTTCGGACATTTTGGGTCGTTTCTTCCATTAAGTTATAGGAAGTGGTCGCTTTGCGTAATTTTAGTAGGAATGTCGATAGTCTGAAGGCGGTTTTCGCAATTAGGACTCCGCAATTTCGTATCGAATATCCATAAGATCGGAATTTTGACGCCCCTGATCGCCATCAAATGGACAGTTTTCAGGCCTGGAGCCGGTTCGTCCCGCGCAACACGGTCTGGCTTTTGCTGCCCGACAAAGCGATCGACTTTGTTCGGATCGCATCCAGAAAATGCCAGGTCGATACGGCTTTTTCGGGGGTCAAAGATACCACCATATAGCCGCGATGCTCTGTTTCTGCCCATTGCAACTGCTTGTTCGTCTCTACTACGGCTTTGACCACAACCTTGGGATCAATGCCCTTTGTATAAGCCTCAAAACCCGGTGAACTGACACTATGCCCGGCAAATTCGATACCGGCGGCGCCATCCTGCGTCTCCAGATCAAAAGCCCAGGCGTTGTGACTATCCCCGGACAAAACGATCAAATCGGCATCCGCTTGCTGCGCGGCGGCCAGCGACCGAGCACGCGCTTGGGGGTAGCCGTCCCAACTGTCGAAGTTCATCGGCAAGCCAATTTCGGCGGACAAAGCGCCGACCGCTACACGAGCCTTGGCAATAGCCGGCGCATCATCAGGCACCCAGTTTTTTGCACCCTGCGGCAATTTCAGTTCGCCCATCACGCATTGCTGTGACCAGACCTGCCACTTTGTTCCCTGCGCTTTTGATGTCCGCAGCGCATCGCCGAACCATTTTTCTTGCACCGCGCCCAGCATGGAACGGGACGGATCCTGCCAGATATCATCCCGAAATGCGGCAAGGGCCGCGGAAATATCTTTCTGGCCCTTGATCGCATCCGCCAGATCAGCAGGCTGATCACGTCCGGCAATCCGGCTTTCGGTAAAGAACAAAGTCGCAAGATCGCCGATTTGATATTCTGTCCAGCGCGGGCTACCAAATTCCATATCCCGAACCGGCATCCATTCGCGATACACGCGCTCGGCGATGCGCTTGCGGGTTTCCCAATCGCCTTCGCTGGGGTCATGATTCTGGGCACCATCCTTATAGGCGTCATTGGCAAATTCATGATCATCCCATGACGGTATCATTGGCAAAACCTGATGAATGCGCTGCAGGTCCGGATCGCTGCGGTAGGCCGCATAGCGAAGCCGGTAGTCGGCAAGCTGCACCATCTCATGCGCCGGCTCGATCAGGCGCCCAGCGAGCGCTTCCTCTTTCGATGGATAGGTACCGACCGGATATTCATACAGATAATCACCCGTGTGTATGATCAGATCGAGGTCGGCATTTTGAGCTGCATGAGCATAAGCGTTGAAATAGCCGAACGGCATATTGGAGCAACCAACAACGCCGATGTTAAACCGCTGAGTGGGCCCCTGCGGCAATGTCCGGGTGCGGCCGACCATCGATTGCGAACCATCTGGCGCGATGAAGCGGAAAAAATACCACTGGTCAGGGTCGAGGCCCTGTACTGTTATTTTGGCTGTAAAATCACGCTCTGCGGTTGCTTGGACTTCGCCCACCATTTTGGCGCCCAAAAAGTCGGCATTGTCAGATATTTCCGCGGTTAGCTTACTGCCGTCCTTGCCGACATAGCGTGTCCACAACAGGATGGATTCCGGTGCAGGCTCGCCGCTTGCAACGCCATGGGTAAAACCCTTGGCGCCGATCAGCGATGCCGACGCCGGCATGCCGAGTGCGCCAAGACCAAAAGTCCCCAATGCCATCAGCTGGCGGCGATCGATATTCATGGTCATGCTTTTATCCCAAAACGCCCAGAGCCAGCAGTATAAGAAAAAATAAAGTCAGGCTAATGACAGTAAAAAACAGCAAGAAGGAAACCCGCACCAGTGCCTCGGGTCGCGACATCTTGTAGGCGTGGCGCAATTGCCGATACATGTGAAAGGGCGGATAGAAAACCAGCAATCCACCCCAGATCGATTCAGCAACACCCGCCGCCGCCAATATTGCGCAAGAAATGAACAGCAGCGACATGAAACTGATCGAATAGGTCGTGAACACAGCATGATCGTAGAAGTGATATCCGCGCCGGCCGATGGTGGTCAGCCAGACAAATGGCAGGGAAATTGGAATGAGCAGCCAGGCGAATTTATAACCGTTTGCCTTTAGCTTGTAGATCAACAAATCGGGATTGGCGTTCACTCTCTTAAACGCATCGCGAAGCCATTTATCAGTCTCCGGCGATCCAGTACTGACACTGCTGCCGTCAGTCAGCGCTTTACCTTCCTTGATGTCGTCCAGGCCGGCTTCGAGCTGATCCAGCTCTTCGGGTGTGAGATTACCGACTTTGGAATCACCATCCCCTAGATTCACATCTGGATATGGCTCTTCCTCGCCGGTCAATTTTGCCAACATGTTGCGGCCTTTTTTAAGGTCGAGGATATCGTTTTGCAATTTGGCCCTGTCTTCCCCGGTGGCCTTTGTCAGCAAATCGGACTTTTCCTGTATCTGATTTTCGATCTGCTCGGTCTCAGTGGCTATGCCCGTGCTGACCGCCTCATCAGCAAGGTCGGTGTCGTCAATGGAGAACGGCTCGCCCAGAAAGGAAAAGACGGCGAACATCATGAACACAGAAAATAGGAACAATGCCATGGGCGAGATGAATTTTGCCCGCTCGCCATGGACATAGCGCCGCGTCAGATCACCCGGCTTCCAGGCCAGCAAGGGCAATGTCCGCCAGAATTTGCCCTCGAAATGCAAAACGCCGTGCAAAATATCGTGCCAGAAAGCGGCTATGGATCTGTGAATATGCAGCGGCTGTCCGCAATTTCCACAATAGCTGGTTGTCACAGCAGCGCCGCAGTTCAGGCATTGCCCGCCTTCACCATCCCCGGCTTCGCCGCGTTCATCTTCCAATGCCTTGGCTATCAAACCGCCTTCGACAGCGGTTCCCATGGCTTCCAGTTCTTCCGACATGAGGAGCAGTTTTGGCCTATTTGATCAATAAGGCAAGCGGCTTTTCTATTCTGCGGAGCGGCCCAGCCAACAAGTTGAAATGATTCTCTCTTTATGATAGAATGTTATAACATAACAAATATATGAAGGAAATTCTACCGAAGGAGAGGAACATGAAACTCAGAAAACTGGAGTATCGCAAACAAACGGGCCCGGTCATCAACGAACAACCCATGGGGGAGCTGAATATCACGCCGCTGATCGATGTGTTACTGGTCCTGTTGGTCATGCTGATGCTGTCGATACCAGCCGTTACCCATAAGGTTGAAATCGATCTGCCAAGCGGCCATGCGGGCGCGGGCACTCCTCTGGTCAACAAATTGTTCCTAAATGCTGCAGGAACCGCAATCTGGAACGATATACCGATGGACAGCGACCGATTGCGAACCCGGCTAGAATTGATGGCCAAGGATCCGGCCAAACCGCAGCTTCATTTCGAAAGCGATGCCAGGGCGCGCTACGAACGATTTGATCAACTGGTTGCAATGATCAAACGGGCGGGCGTCGAAGAGGTCGGTTTTGTCGGCAATGATCAATATGCAGCCTGGGACATGCCGAACTGAGTTTCAGACATGATAATCTTTGCGCCCGAAACCAGCGATTTCAATAGCACTATACATATGCGTTTTGATCGGCCACATATCGAGTTATGGAACTAAAACTCGAAAACAAGATTGTGCTGGTCACTGCGGGCAGCAAGGGTATCGGACTGGCGACAGCATTGGGTTTTTACAATTGCGGTGCCAAAGTCGCCATTTGCGGACGATCACAAGACAAGCTCGATGCCGCGGCCGCTCAAATGCCCGGCTGCCTGGCGATGATCGGAGACGTTTCCAAGGCCGAGGATATCGATCAGCTTATAGCAGCCGTCACCAAAGAATTCGGCCCAATCGATATTCTGGTGAACAATGCCGGCGGGCCACCGCCCGGGCTTTTTGCAGATCTTGCAGACGAACATTGGGAACAGGCCATAGAGTTGACATTGATGTCCGTCATCCGCGCCACAAGGCTGGTGTTGCCGCACATGCGGACTCAAAAATGGGGTCGCATCATCAATATCTCGTCGTCAGGCGTCAAACAGCCGGTACCGAACCTCACTCTGTCGAACAGCATCCGGATGGCTGTATTGGGCTGGGCAAAAACCCTCGCCAATCAAGTTGCGGCAGATAATGTGCTGGTGAACACAGTTTGCCCAGGATTTACACAGACCGACCGCATCGCTCAAATCCTTGAACAACAAGCCACCGCTTCCGGCAAAAGCATCGATGAAGTGGCGGCTGCACTGGCGGCTCAAGTTCCCATGCAGCGCATTGGTCAACCGGAAGAAATTGCCAATCTTGCTGTTTTCCTGGGGTCAGAAGCCGCAAGCTATATGACCGGAACTGCAATCCAAGTGGATGGTGGATCAGTACAGAGCTTCTAAAGCCAGGAATCGGAAGCGTTCTTACAGCGATTGAACGATCACAAAATCAGCGAATCCTAAACTGCTGCACGGTGGGTTTTGTCCGCTCTGCATGACTTCAGCCATCCGCCCAATGCCGTCGGAGCATCGCGTCTTCGCGGTTCGCCAGAAGACGTAAGAAAATGCGTTGTAGCAAATGATATTATTATGGAATAACGAGCACTTACGAAATGTAAAACTGATGTTTGGGGCTGAAGTTTTGGGGATAATATCAGTGTTTCTTGCGTTCACTCAGCGATATGCGAAAGCGCTTGGACTCTTGTTCGCCGTTTTCGTCCTTGCGCTGGACCCTGCGGCGGCGGCAACCTGCTCTACTGCCACCACACAGGGCGCCGCTCCGGCTTCTTGGCAAACCTACTGCTGGTTCGATTTCTCCTCCTATAATGATACAACCGCCCGATCTGCCGGCGGACAGAATTTCTCCTTCAATCTCAGTGACGGTTCGACGCTCACCTTCAATTTACAGGCGACAACAACCGCGGGGTCGGCGGCAGCTGCCATAGCTGCACCAAGCTGGACCGGGGCCGCGGTAGGCAATTCATCGTTTCTCGGGATACCAGGACAACCGATCCTATATACATCGAATAGCGGATCCACGGTGACATTCACCTTCAGCGCGATCAACATCATCCCGCCACCGGGCGTCGCATCCGTAACCAACTATGCTTTTGTCGCGGCCGATGCAGAATCGACGGACAATGCTGAATATCTGAATTTTACCACAAACGGGTCAACATGGGCGATTCTCGACGCCGTACCGCCGATTAGTGGCGCGCAATTTCCGGTGCTGTCCGGTGTCGGCACTACGACATTGAACGAAGCGGGCGGCGGACAGACCGGCAATATGGGGGGATATATTGCGGGAACCAACAATCCCACAACGGTGGTCGCCCAAATGAGAGGCCAAGGTCTGCAAGGAATGATGTTTGCAATCCGCTTTGCGTCCATCAAGCTCAACAAGCTAATTACCGGTTCACGCATTGACGCCGCCGACCAGTTCACTTTCAGGATCACCTCAACATCTTCGGGCAGCCCGCTGGCGTCGGGAACAACAACCGGTACAGGCGGCGGCCCATTCACCGCAGCCGTCATCTCTACCGCGTCTGGCATTCCCATAACCCTGTCTGAAATCATGGCGACTGGCAGCAGCAGCGCTCTTTCACAATATAGGGGCTCATTGACCTGCACCAACGATTCTGCCGGATCACCGACCACCTTGCCCGTCAATGTCATCACCAGCAGCTATGATTTTGGATCGCTTGCTTTCGGCGATGTTGTCGACTGTACCTTCACCAATATCGCTTTTCCCCATGTCCAGCTGTCCAAGCAATTGGGACCCGGCGGAAGGTTTTTTAACACCGATCAGTTCACGCCGCGGATCATGGAAGGCGCAACCGTGATCGGATCAACCACGACCAGCGGCACCGGATCGACGATCAACAATGGTACGATTTCGATGACCCAGCTGGTCGGCGGCAATAGTTATGCACTCAATGAAATTGTCGCCGGAACGACGGAATTGGATCGCTACACCCAAAATCTGTCCTGCACCAACGGCTATGCTGGATCCTCAACCACATTGCCAACCGCACCGGATGTGACATTCACGCCGAGCACAGGGGATGTCATCACCTGCATATTGACCAATAGCCGGACCGCCGCCACAGCCGACCTCAACATAGTGAAGCAATCCAGAATTGTGTCTGATCCGATCAATTCGACGACCAATGCCAAAGCCATCCCTGGCGCGATCATCGAATATACGATTAGCGTCACCAACACGGGTAACCTGCCGGTCGATGCCAGCAGCATAATCATCAGTGATGTCCTGCCATCAAACATCACCTATGATGCATCCTCGCCAGTGACCTTCACCAACGGAAGCACGGCAAGCGGACTTCCCGCGTTCAACGCCGCGACTATGGTAACCTTCTCAAACCAGCTTGGCGGCGGAGCACCCTATAATTATGCGCCGAACACAGCTGGGTTTGATGCCGCTGTGCGCGGGGTCCGCATAAGCCCGGCGGGCACAATGGCAGCAGCGACGGGAACGGCCAAACCGAGCTTTAGCGTAAGCTTTCAAGGACGCGTCGAATGAACGGAAAAAATTCCGCCTGAGGCTTAATATTTATCTGGATTTCTCGACCAGTGCATCAAGAAATGACCGAACGCGCCTTGCATTCACGCCAAGGTCACTGACACCGACCCGGCTGACGGAACGCATATCCACAATGCTCGCCTTGCCATCTTCAGTCGGCACTGCCCGCAAGACAACATCATCCTGGAAGCGAATATAGGATACGCTGGCAGTGGCTTCAAAATGTCCGGTATCCGGATTGGCGGCCGCGACATTCCAATCGCGTTGCTTGGCCAGTTCTTCGGCATCGGCGATTATGGCGGCCACTGGCTTTGCGATCGTGATCGATTTTATATCAGGATAGCCTTCGCTGTGCATCTTCCGCCAATTATCCACGGTCTCGACACCCGCGAGATTGTCTGCCCGCAGCGATAGCTCGGCAAATTCAGGAGGGTTCGTCAAATCTGTCGTAATATCATGCAGCGCAGGAACATCGCCTGACGACGCAACGCGCGATCCCAGAAAACCGATATAGACCAGCGCAGAAAATAGCCCCAAAAGCACGCCCTTCTTGCTGCCGCCCTTTTTCATGACCAGCACAAGCGCCACAATGCCGACGACAAGCCCAACAATAGCGATCAACGCACCTGCCAGGATCCCTGAGAACCCTTCAAGCTTCCCAACGATATCATAGCGGGCGAGCGTGACTCCAACCAAAGCCACGACCGGCGCACCGATGCCAAATATCAATGCCGATTTGCTCAGCCGCTTGGTCCATTTGCCGTTTGCCATTGAAACTCCTGTTCTATTCACCGCACCAAGCGTGCAAGCCCGTATAGCCGGTCTGTCCCTTAGAGCAACTGCCGCACAGACGGCTCAACGAAAGTCCATTCTCGCGGCGATTGTTCTCTGGACAACGGTGACCACGCACATTGCAGAATAGACCG
Source organism: Parasphingorhabdus sp. (assembly GCF_039982395.1). Classification (GTDB taxonomy): domain Bacteria; phylum Pseudomonadota; class Alphaproteobacteria; order Sphingomonadales; family Sphingomonadaceae; genus Parasphingorhabdus. Next base: position 147,484 of record NZ_JBDWYO010000002.1, on the reverse strand, counting down.
TTGCGATGGTGGTGAAATAAGCAGGTAGCAGACACATTAGCACAAAGGCGATGATCGTCTCCGTTCCCTCGGCAAGACCCGTATTATAGAAAAAACTCTTCTTTCCATGCGCATTGGTTTCTCTCCCGTGCTTCGCCGCCATCACCGCATAGGCGAGGAAGCTGATACCGGTCAGGGTGAAGCTGGCCACCAAGATCAATGCAAAAGGAAGATTGCCAGATGCGGCGAAACCAAAGCCGATGGGAACCGCAACATAGAAAGCAAAGTCACATAGAATATCCAGATATCCGCCAAAATCAGATTGTTTGGTTGCACGGGCAACAGCGCCATCGAGGCCGTCGAGCACCCGGCTCCCGAGCACCAGCAAAAGCCCCAGTAGATAATAGCGAAAACCGATTGCCACGCCTGCGCCTATGCCCATGGCCGCGCCTGCAATCGTGACCTGATTGGCAGTGATACCGGCGCGCGCGATACCTTTTCCCAAAGCATTGAGCGGCGGATCAATCAGCGGCCTCAACCGGGAATCAAGCATGACCCTGCCTCATCCGAAGGTCACCAGTCCAATGATCGCACCCGTCATCGCCGTGGCACAATTGCCCGCGATCCAGCTTTTCATACCCAGACCTGCCACTTCAACGCGGCGCGATGGAGATAATGTACCAATGGTTGACACAAGTAATCCAACACTCGCCAGATTGGCAAAGCCGCAGAGCGCATAGACGACGATCAACTGACTGCGCGGATCGAAAGTGCCTTCTGGCAAAGCCGCGAGATCGAGAAAGGCCACATATTCGTTGAGTATGCTCTTCGTGCCCATCAGCGCCCCGGCTGCAGGCGCTTGGTCCCAAGGCACGCCCAACGTCCACATCACCGGCGCGAAGAGCCAACCAAAAGCGCGTTTGATCGTCACCGCCTGACCATCGACATAGGGCAATATCGTCAAAATCTGGTCTACCAAGGCGACCAAGGCGAATACCACCAGAATGATCCCGACAACCGCCAGAAACACCTGCACGCCTTCCATCGTTCCGCGCACGATGGCATCAATGCTGCCATCATATTTCAATCCGGAATCAGCATCCTTCGCTTCGGTTTTTCCATCTCCCGGCACCATCAAGCGGGCAATCAATATCGCGGCTGGCAAGGATATCAGCGACGCGGAAATCATGTGACCGACCGCATTGGGCACTATATCGGACAAGGTAGAAGCATAGAGGATCAATATCGCGCCGGAGATGGTCGACATGGCCAGCACCATGACCATGAACAGCTCTGCCCGGCTCATTTTGTCAAAATAGGCGCGCAACACCAACGGCGATTCCACAACGCCAAGAAAGATATTCGCACCGCCGCTCAAACCGACCACGCCGCTGACGCCCATGGTCTTGCGCAGCGCCCAGGACAGGCCGCGAACAATCCACGCAAGGACACCCCAATGCCATAGCAAGGCGGACAGCGCGGAGAAGACGATAACCAATGGCAATATCTGGAAAGCGATGATCAATGGCGGCTGCGCGCCTTCTTTCAACACAAAGGGCAATTCGGCCCCGCCCGCATAGCCGAACATATAGGCCGATCCGACCAGCGTTGCTTGTTCAATCGCCATCACGCCCTGATTGGCCAGGCCGATAATATCCCAGACGAAGGGCACCCGAACGATCACCAAAGCGATGGTGAATTGCAGCAACAGCGCGCCGCCGATCCATTTCCAGCTTGGTCGGGCTTGCCGGTTTTCGGACAACAGCCAGACAAAGGTCAGGATCAATGACAAACCAATCAAGCCCTGCCCCTGCTGCAGGACATCCATCATCCGCGCATCCAGTCGTGATAGCGCTCAACCCAACGGAGCAAGCCATCAGGGGCATGGGCGCGTTTCCATTCGCCTGCAGCAAATTTATTGGCCTCGGCCATGGTCGGATAGGTGTGGATCGTGCCCAGTATCTTGTTCAGTCCAAGACCATATTTCATCGCCAATACATATTCGGCGAGCAGTTCTCCTGCGTTGTTGCCAACAATTGTAACCCCGAGGATCTTGTCTTTGCCTGGCGGCGTCAAGACTTTGACAAAGCCCTGCGTTGCGCTCTCGGCAATTGCCCGGTCAAGATCGTCCATCTCGTAGGTCGTCACTTCATAGGCAACACCCTGCTCCTTCGCATCCTGTTCGTTCAAGCCGACGCGGGCAATCTCGGGATCGATGAATGTCGTCCACGGAATCACGCGATAGTCGGCTTTGAACTTGCGGAACTGCCCGAACAGAGCGTTTACCGAAGCGAACCAGGCTTGATGCGATGCGACATGGGTGAACTGATAAGGGCCCGCGACATCGCCTGCAGCATAAATATTGGGATAGAGAGTCGCCAGATAGTCATCGGTGACGACGGTGCGGTCGGTTTCGATGCCCAATTCTTCAAGACCAAATCCTGTGAGCCGAGCGCTGCGCCCAACAGCGATGACCAACGCGTCAAATGCGACGCTCTTCTCTTCGCCACCAGCCTCGAGGATCAGCCGTTTTTCTCCGTCCACCATCTCGCACCGGATCGCGTCATGACCCGTCAGAACGTGGACACCGGAACCTTGCTGCGCGCTCATCGCCAACTCTGCGACCTCGTCATCTTCTTTCGCCAGCAGGCGATCGGCGCGTTCCACCTGAACCACTTTGGCCCCGAGCCGGGCAAAGGCCTGGCTCAGTTCGCAGCCGATCGGTCCGCCGCCAAGCACGACCATCCGCTTCGGAATATCATCCATCTGGGCAAATTCTTCCCACAATGTATCGCTGGTGACATAGCCGGTCTCCTCCAGCCCCGGCAGATCGGGGACAAAAGGCCGGCCACCGGTTGCGATGACGATAGACCTTGTGGTCAGCCTTTGTGTCTCGCCGTCATCGCGTTTGATCTCCACAGTCCACGGATCGACGATGGTCGCATAGCCCTGCACCACATCCACGCCCAATCCGGTATAGCGTTCAACACTGTCATGCGGTTCGATCGCGGCAATCACGTCGTGCACGCGCTGCATCACCGCCTTGAAACTATATTTCGGCTCAGCTTTGGACAGCCCATAAAGATCGCCCTTGCGCATCTGCTCCGCGACTTTCGCACTCTTGATCAAAGCCTTGCTAGGGACACAGCCATAGTTGAGGCAGTCACCGCCCATTTTCGATGTTTCGACCAATGTCACCTTCGCTTTGACGGTCGCGGCAATCAAAGAGGAGACGAGACCCGCCGCCCCAGCGCCAATCACGACCATATTGCGGTCATATGTTTTGGGCTTGGTCCAGCGCGCGTAGACTTTCCGGCGCTTGAGCAGGCTCACAATCCATTTCCCGATCCAGGGAGTCAGGCCCAAGGCGGCAAAAGACAGCAGCAAAGCGGGCGAAGCGATATCGCCGACTTCTTTGATTTCGGCGAGTTGCGTTCCGGCGTTTACATAGACCAAGGTCCCAAGCAACATCCCAATCTGGCTTACGATATAGAAGGTACGGGCCTTTATTGCGGTCAGACCCATTAGCAGATTAATCAAGAAGAATGGGAAAATGGGCACCAATCGGAGCGTGAGCAAGTAGAACGGACCGTCTTTCTCGACTCCGTCATCTATCGCTTTTAGCCGATCCCCAAAACGCGCCTTGACCGTGTCGCGGAACAGATAGCGTGACGATAGAAATGCGATTGTTGCGCCGATTGAGGACGCGAAAGATACAATGATCGTGCCCGTAACAACGCCGAATAACGCCCCGGCCGCCAATGTGAGAATCAGGGCGCCGGGCACAGAAGCCGCGGTAACCGCGACATAGATGAGAAAGAAGATACCGATAACCAGGAAAGGTGCGGCCTGATATTGGGCGTCAAAATTCCCTTGCTGTTCTTTCAGATTGGCCAATGTCAGCTGCGAGCCAAGGTCGAAATAGAAGAAGCTCGCGATGGCGATAGCAAAGACAATCAAAATCAGTATTTTTTTCATGCTAGGCTTTCCGTCAGAGCGCGCATGATCGACAATCGATCATATGAATCTTCAAGCGCTAGAGCATCACTAACGACTTTTTGAACATCCGCAATTGACCCGCTTATCGAAAGCTCACTTGTCAGACGGTTTTTCACTGTTTTGATCGGGATCACCAAAGGGGATTTTCAAGCTCCACCAGAATTTGGCCGGAGCCGTTGTTTGATATTCCGCTAACCCGATGGTCATTGCATCATGGCCTGCGCCGGGCTGCGCGACATAGGTACCGAATATCCTGTCCCACAAGGCAATGCTGAAACCAAAATTGCTATTGGTTTCCTTAACCACCGTCGAATGGTGCACGCGGTGCATGTCAGGGGTTACCAAAATCAGGCGCAACATTCCATCCAGCCGACCGGGAAGTTGCACATTGCTGTGGTTGAACATCGCGCAGAGATTGAGAATGAGCGCGAATATAAACACTGCCAATATGGACGGACCCAAGAGCAGCGCCAAGACCGACTTGAACAGCATCGACAATATGATTTCGACGGGATGAAAACGAATGGCGGTCGTCACGTCAAAATCCCGATCGGCATGATGAACCTTATGAAGCGACCACAGCAACGGTATCTTGTGGGTTGCGATATGTTGTCCATAAATCGCCAAATCCAGCAGAATCAATGCCAGAATAAATTCCAGCCAAAGGGGCCAGTCAAGCCAGTTGAACAGGCCAATATGATGAGTTGTGGCATAAGTGGCGGCGCCAATGGCCGCGATTGGTCCCATCAGGCGGACCGCAAGGCTGTCCAATAGAATGATCATTATATTGGTGCGCCAGCGGCCAAGGCGCGGCAGGGACCGCTCCCGACGCGGGAACAATGCTTCCAGCGCGGCCAAGAGCAGGAATAGCAGAACCGACAGCAGCAAACCAAATTGTGCGAGATCGGCTGTCATGAAGGACAATGCTGGTTCGCCATTTCCGTTCTCATCTATCCACATCATAGGTTGATCTGCCTATAGCATAGAGCTTGGCTGCCAAAATGCGAATGCTCAGCCCAGTGAGTGTCCGTTAAATTGCAACAAACTGTCTTCGCGGGCCAGTGACACCAGCGTTAGGCCGCACGATTTGGCGCGTTCAATGGCAAAATTCGTGGGGACCGAGATTGTGACCAATGTCGTCGCACCGGCAATTACCGATTTTTCGACAATTTCATAGCTGCACCGGCATGTCGTCAAAATGAAACCGGCAGATAGCGACTGACCTTCTCGCTTCAACGCTCCGATCAATTTGTCGAGGGCATTGTGTCGCCCGACATCCTCTCGCACGCAGCGAATATCTCCGTTTGCATCGACCCATCCAGCGGCATGTACGCCGCCGGTTTTCTGATTCATCGGCTGATGGCCTTGAAGGGTTTCCAGCGCTTTGAATATATGGGCTTTGTCAATTGAGCGATGGTCTCGCACTTGCGGCAATGGCTGCGCCACCAGTTCCAGATTTTCCAGTCCGCATAAGCCGCAGCTGCTTTCCGCAACCCGGGTCCGGGCGCGTTCAAACACCATAGCAGCTTTGTCGGCATCGAGATTGGCGCGGATTATCCAGCCCTTGTCATGTTCATGGACATCGATCGCGCCAATTTGATCAGCCCTTTCAACTAGCTTTTCGCTGATCGCAAAGCCGATCAGAAAGTCTTCCAGATCGGACGGCGTCGCCATCATGACGGCATAGCCGATACCGTTAAATTCAATCGACACCGGGACTTCTATGGCGATTTCCCGATCAGTCACTTCCAAAGCCTCCCTATCCGGGCGGATCAAAGAGGCCTTATAATCTGTCATCTATGAGGCAATGGAAGTTGTCACGGCAGCAGATGAATCAGCTCGACGACCGACGATGGACACCGCCAGAGTTGCGACGTCGGATAGATCGGTGGGTCCCTCTCCGGCATGAGCAACGATCCGTCGTTTCATCCGGGGATCCCAATATTTCAATATATGCTCGGCGGTGGCTTCCGCCGCACTATCTTGATCCAGCGTCCCGAAATTGCGGGCAATCTGGTTCACCATATAGACAAGATGTTCGAGCGTGTTCATTCAGCCGCTTCAACCGTTTCGATCCGCCGCGATTGGTCAGAGAGCTGTTCATAATCTTCCTGCCAATCGGTTGGACCATTGGAAGCAGCCACTTGCACAGCAGTTACCTTATATTCCGGACAATTGGTTGCCCAGTCGCTGAAGTCGGTGGTGATGACATTGGCCTGCGTAACCGGATGATGGAAGGTGGTGTAGACAACACCCGGAGCAACCCGCTCGGTGACCTCGATGCGCAAGGTTGTTTCTCCGGAACGGCTTGACAATTTGGTCCAGTCACCATCTTTCAAGCCGCGGTTTTCAGCATCCGTCGGGTGCATTTCGAGCAAGTCTTCCGGATGCCAGGCCGTATTTTCAGTCCGCCGGGTTTGCGCACCGACGTTATAATGCGACAATATCCGTCCCGTCGTCAGCAGCAGCGGAAAGCGCGGACCGGTTTTCTCGTCCGTCGGCACATAGTCCGTAACCACAAATTGTCCTTTGCCGCGCACGAAGCTGTCGACATGCATGATTGGAGAACCATCAGGGGCGGCTTCATTGACCGGCCATTGCAGCGAACCTTCTTCGCGCAATCGATCGAAGTTCACGCCTGCGAAAGTCGGGGTCAGACGAGAAATCTCATCCATGATTTCGGAAGGATGGCTATAGTTCCAATCCAGTCCCATCGCATTGGCCAGCGCCTGCGTGACTTCCCAGTCCTCCATCCCGTTGACCGGTGCCATCACCTTGTTGACCAATTGGATGCGGCGTTCGGCGTTGGTGAAGGTCCCGTTTTTTTCCAGAAAGGTCGAACCGGGCAGAAAAATATGCGCATAATTGGCGGTTTCGTTCAGGAACAGGTCGTGCACGATCACGCATTCCATCGCCGCCAATCCGGCGGAGACATGCTTGGTATTGGGATCGGATTGCAGAATATCTTCGCCCTGAACATAGAGCGCCTTGAATTCTCCATCGACCGCGGCATCCAGCATATTGGGAATCCGCAAGCCCGGCTCCGAGTCAATTGACACACCCCAATCATCTTCGAACAGCGCCCGTGCACCAGCATCAGACACGTGGCGATAACCAGACAGTTCATGGGGGAAGCTGCCCATATCGCACGCGCCCTGAACATTATTCTGTCCGCGCAGAGGATTAACCCCGACACCGCGACGACCGATATTGCCGGTCGCCATGGCCAGATTGGCAATTGCCATCACCGTCGAGCTGCCCTGACTATGTTCGGTCACGCCAAGCCCGTAGTAGATCGCGCCATTGCCACCCGTAGCGAAAAGTCGTGCCGCAGCGCGCAATTCCGAAGCGGCGACACGCGTCACGGGCTCCAATGTTTCCGGCGCATGGCGTTCGTCCGACACAAAGGCCGCCCAATCGGCATATTCATTCCAGTCGCAACGCTCGCGAATGAAGGCTTCGTCGGCCAAGCCCTCGGTGACGATGACATGCGCCATCGCCGTTAACACCGCGACATTGGTGCCCGGCTGCAGTGGCAAATGATGCGCCGCCTCTATGTGCGGCGATTTAACCAGCGCAATCTGCCGGGGATCAATGACAATCAGCTTCGCGGCCGGTTTCCCGTCAATGCCGCGCAGGCGCTTCTTCATGCGGCTGGCAAAAACCGGATGCGCGTCAGTCGGGTTTGCACCGATCACCAAAATAACATCGCTATCTTCGACGCTGTCAAAATCCTGCGTTCCAGCACTGGTGCCGAAAGTTGTATTCAGACCATATCCCGTCGGAGAGTGACACACGCGTGCACAGGTATCGACATTGTTATTCCCGAAACCGGCCCGAACCAGTTTCTGGACCAGGAAAGTCTCTTCATTTGTACACCGCGATGAGGTGATTCCACCGGCACTGAGGCGACCATATTTGTCTTGAATGCGTTTGATTTCACTCGCTGTATAAGCAAGCGCCTCGTCCCAGCCGACCTCTCGCCAAGGCTGGTCGATATTTTCACGGATCATCGGTTTGGTGATCCGATCCTGGTGATTGGCATAGCCCCACGCAAACCGGCCTTTCACGCAACTGTGACCGCGATTGGCTTTACCATCTTTCCACGGCACCATCCGGACCAATTGGTCGCCGCGCATCTCAGCCCGAAAGGTACAACCGACGCCGCAATATGCACAGGTGGTGATCTCGGTTCGGTCTGGCTTGCCTATTTCGGTGACGGCCTTCTCCTGAAGCGTTGCCGTTGGGCAAGCCTCAACACAAGCGCCGCAAGAAACGCACTCGCTCGACAGGAAATCGTCGGTCGGCAAACCGGCCGATATTTTCGAAGCAAAGCCCCGCCCGTCCATGGTGAGAGCAAAGGTTCCCTGTACCTCGTCGCAAGCCCGCACGCAGCGCGAACAGGCGATACATTTGGACGGATCGAAATCAAAATAGGGGTTGGATGTGTCCTTCGCTTCGCCCAGATGATTGGCGCCTTCATAGCCATAGCGCACATCGCGCAAACCGACATTGGCCGCCTGATCCTGAAGCTCGCAGTCATTGTTGGCGCTACAGGTCAGACAATCAAGCGGGTGATCGGAGATATAGAGCTCCATTACACCTTTGCGCAGTTTTTGCAGAAACGGGGTCTGAGTTTTTACGACCATGCCGTCTTCAGCCGGGGTCGTGCAGCTGGCCGGCGTACCTCTGCGGCCTTCAATCTCGATCAGGCAGAGCCGGCAGGAGCCGAAGCTTTTGACATTGTCGGTCGCACAGAGCTTGGGAATATTATTATCGATTTCCGCTGCGGCGCGCATCACGCTGGTGCCGGCGGGAACGGTTACATCACGACCATCAATGGATAGTGATATGGTTTCGCTGGCTTTGGACTTTGGTGTGCCAAAATCTTTCTGCGGCTGATACGTCATGATTGATCCTCTACCACATCGGCGTTCGATCCGAAATCCTCGGGCCAATGTTTGATTGCACTCATCACCGGATAGGGCGTAAAACCGCCAAGCGCGCATAAGGATCCGAACTTCATCGTCTCGCAAAGATCGGAAATGAGCGACAATTCCTCTTCCACGCTGCGCCCTTCTTTTCGGGCATTGTGCATTTGTGGCAAGCTCTCGACTGGATCCGTTGCCTCCCGTCCGCCGGATCTGATCCGGTCGAGCACTTCCATCCCCCGAACAGAGCCCAATCGGCAAGGCGTACATTTCCCGCAGCTTTCGGCCGCACAAAATTCCATCGCAAATTTGGCTTGGAAAAGCATGTCGGCGGTCTCATCAAATACAACAATACCGCCATGACCAATCAATCCGTCTGCAGCCGTGAAAGCTTCATAATCAAAGGGCAGATGAAAATCGCTTGCCGGATGATAGGCGCCCAATGGGCCGCCCACCTGCACTGCTTTGACAGGCTTGCCGCTTTCCGTTCCGCCACCAATGTCATTGACCAACTCGCCCAGCGTAATTCCGAAGGCGGTTTCGAACAGGCCGCCATATTTGAGATTTCCTGCCAATTGGATCGGCATGGTGCCGCGGGAACGGCCCATGCCGTAATCAGCATAAGCCTTCGCACCATGGGCAAGAATATAGGGCGCGGCAGCGAGAGTCAGAACATTGTTCACGACCGTCGGCTTCCCGAACAGCCCTTCCAGAGCGGGGAGTGGCGGCTTTGCCCTCACTTCGCCGCGCTTCCCCTCCAGGCTCTCGAGCAGGGATGTTTCCTCGCCACAAACATAGGCGCCTGCCCCGACCCGAACCTCGATATTAAAGGGCGCGACAATATCGGCACTCGCTTTGATCGCAGCGTTCAATTTGGCAATCGCATGCGGATATTCGCTGCGAACATAGATATAGCCCATGTTTGCACCAACGGCCAAACCGGCAATCGCCATACCTTCTAGCAGACAATATGGATCACCTTCCATCAGCATGCGATCGGCAAACGTCCCGCTATCCCCTTCATCCGCGTTGCAGACGATATATTTCTGGGGTCCGTCAGCGCCCGCCACTGTCTTCCACTTGATACCTGCCGGGAATCCAGCACCGCCTCGTCCGCGAAGGCCGGATTCGGTAATCGTCTCAATGATCGCTTCAGAGCCTATGGCACGCGCCTTTTCCAGGCCCAGCCAACCGCCGGTCGCCTGGTAATCTTCCAGATCAAGCGGCTGCGTTATACCGGCCCGACCAAAGGTCAGGCGCTGTTGTTTGACAATGAAGGGATGATCTTCAATCTTGCCAATATTGAGGTCGGATGACCCATCCAATATCGACGCAACATCATCCAAAGTCGCCGGTCCATAGCCCAGGCCATCCACTTCGACGAGCGGCTCCAGCCAAGACATGCCCCAGCTCGAAACGCGCACGATTTCAGCCTCTGGCGCAGCCTTTTGGATCGCTTCCGCAATCTCATCAGCGCCACATGCAAGGGCCAGCGCATCGTCAGATATCGCAACCCGCAAAGTCATAGCGCCTCGATCAGCTTCTGTAATTTGGTCGAATTCAAGCGCGCATGAACGTCCCTGCCGATCATTGCGTTGGGGCCTGCGCTGCACAGGCCCAAGCAATAGACGGTTTCAATCTGGCATCGGCCTTGCGCAACATTGGCAATCTCGGTTGCGAGCGCTTCGCCCCCGCGCGCCTGACACGCTTCGGCGCCGCACAGTTTCAGCACCGGCAATTTGGCCCGACTTTCTTTATAATCATGATAGAAGCTGACCACGCCGTGCACCTCCGCGCGGCTTAGATTGAGGGCGCTGGCTAGATATTTTTTCGCCGCCTCGTCAACGCAGCCTAACTCTTCCTGAATATCATTCAGGATGGGAAGCAATGGTCCTTCCCGCTCGATATGGACGGCGACGATGGCAGCCAGATGTTCTTCTTGAGTCATTTGATCACATATGCCGGAAATGGAGTGCGCGGGTTCACAAGCCTATCCGTCCGCCAGCTGAAAAAACGAACAAATTTTATTGCCGTCGGGATCACGCAAATAGGCCCCATATGATTTCCCCGGAGCGTTCGGTCGAAGTCCGGGTTCCCCATCGCTCGTTCCGCCATTGGCAAGTCCGGCAGCGTGAAAAGCATCAACCTGGCTTTGGTTGTCTGCCTTGAAGCCTACGGTCCCCCCATTGGCAGAAGAGGCTTCCTTTCCGTCAAACGGCTTCCCAATGCCAAAAGCGCCGGTTTCATTGGCATAGAACAAACGATCCCCTGGAGCCGCTGGCGCGATACCAAGTGCGCCTAACGTCGCGTCATAGAATTGGCGTGCTTTGTCGAGATCGTTTGCACCGACCATAATATGGGTAAACATGTTTCTCTCCTGACTAGGCCGCGGTCCGTTAAGACATAATAGTTTTCTTTACAGTCCCACAAAAATACCGAGGTTCAAAACCTTTGTTGCTTCTTTGAACTATCAATTTTTGCATGACCGTAGAGCCAATATCGGATTCCGCGAAATCCATCATCCTGCGGGCTTTTTCATATTGAAGTCCCACAATGCGCCGAGAATGGGCATCAGATGGGGACGCAAATCTTCGGAAACAGATTCCAACATCCTGGCTTCCAGATCATTGATAATGGCCACGGCTTCCTTATGGAAAGCCTTGCCTTTCCGGGTCAAAAACAAGCCATGTGACCGGCCATCGACTGGCTCTTTCAGAATTAGATCCCGCTTCATCAATCGGCTGACCAACGGCACCATATTGGCGCGCTGGATATCAAGCATTTTGCCAGCATCGCTTTGCGTCAACCCGGCGTTGCTCGCAACAAGCATGAGAAGCGAAGCATCACTATGCCTCAAGCCAAGCTTGGATAACTGCTGATTGAGATTCGCCAAATTTGCGGCAGCAGCGCGGTTCAACACATATCCCGGCAAAGCTATAAGAGGGTCTATCATTTCACCCCTATATAAAATGCTATTGGCAATAGCAATGCACATTGCTATAGGGCATAGCATTAATCCTATGAACGCAATCTAGAATCCTAGATTTTGGACGGTTTCACAGAGCAGTTATTCAAAACAATTGCACCGATGATTCGATCATCATCTGTGGGGTCATGGATTTTTGGAACAAATTGAAAGGGACTGACATGTCAGAACGCAAAGAAGAAGATACGGTTTCATATGAGATCAAGGACGGTATCGCTTGGGTGAAGTTTAACCGCCCCGAGAAACGCAATTGTATGAGTCCAAAACTGAATCGGCAAATGCTGCGGGTACTCGATGAACTGGAGTATAATGATGACGTCGGTGTTCTTGTCCTTACCGGAGAAGGCAACAGCTGGTCAGCAGGCATGGATTTGAAAGAATATTTCCGCGAAACCGAAGAAAAAGGCTTGCCGGGAATCAGACAAAGTCAACGTGAGGCTTATGGTTGGTGGAGGCGTCTCCGCTGGTATCAAAAAACAACAATCGCGATGGTCAATGGTTGGTGCTTTGGCGGCGGTTACGGTCCATTACATGCTTGCGATCTCGCTTATTGCGCCGATGAAGCGCAATTTGGTCTCTCGGAGATCAACTGGGGCATTTTGCCGGGCGGCGGCGCAACCAAGGTTGCAACAAATCTGATGCCAATGCGGAAGGCCATGTACCATACATTGGTTGGTGAGAATCTGAGTGGTCAAGAAGCCGTAGAGGCAGGTCTGGTGAATGAATCCATGCCGCTCGACCAGCTGGAAGCGCGTGTCACGGAAGTTGCAAACAAGCTACTCAAGAAAAACCTGGATACGCTCAAAGCGTCCAAAGACGCCGTAAAGCGTGTGGTTGAAATGACCTTTGACAATGCGGAAGACTATCTGATCCGCGCGCAGGAAGCGTTGAATTTCCATGACAAGACGGACGGTCGGCATGAAGGAATGAAGCAATTTCTCGACGACAAATCTTTCAAACCGGGCCTTGGTGAGTATGACAAGTCCAAAGCAAAAACCGAATAAGATCAATCGGTTCATTGGCTAATATTTGTGGCCAAGCATAAAGTGACTGCCGGCCTTCATCTCCTCAAAGCACAAGCCATTGAGGGGATGAAGGCCAGCTAGTCGGCATTTCTTACGGTTAAAAAATAGAGGGCAATTGCGGCAAGCAAGGACCCGGACGCCATGAAGATCGCAACCGTTTGTAGACCGTAGCCAGCGAGAAACAAATAGCCCGCAAGCACTGGTGCCAATACCGCTCCGCCACGCCCTACCCCTATCGCAAATCCGGTCCCGGTAGCGCGAACATGTGTCGGAAAAACCTGAGCGAACAGCGTGTATAATCCCACAACGCCGGCATTGGTGAAAAACCCTACGACAGCAACCGTAGCGGCCAGCTTGGTTAGATCGGAGGTTCCCTGTCCGAACCAGACGATGAGAATGGCAGCGATGACCAAGGTCATCATGGTGAGCTTCTTCAATCCAACGCGCATGGCGACAAATCCGAACATGGCGCCGCCAACGGCGCCACCAACATTCGCCCAAGTCAAAACCAAAGCCGCTGACCGGGCTTCAAAGCCCATGTCGACAACAATTTTTGGCACCCATTTGATGATAAAATAAAAGCTGGTGATATGGGCAAAATACGCAAAAGTTATAAGTATCGTGGTCGCGATCAAAGCGGGCTTAAAAATATCACTCAATGATCTTTTGGCAATCTCCGTTGTTTCCTCTGAAAATCCATTGACAGCGGGATGGCCAAAGCGGGCGAAGGTCTGGTTGATCTTGATCAGCGCTCCTTCCGGGCGCTTCCGATCCAGGAATGCAGGCGTTTCCGGAATTAGAAACCAGACCAATGGAATGCAGGCCGCAGTCGCATAAGCGCCGAATGAGAATATATCCCGCCAGCCACCCTCTGCTAGAATCTGTTGCACCACCAAGCCGCCGGTTGCGCCTCCAATCGGATAGCCAATCACCATAAGCGCCATAGCGACGCTGCGCCAACGCGCATTGGAAAATTCCGCCGCCGTGGCATTGATGGCAGCCAGCATTCCTCCGATTCCGAGCCCAGTAATCAGCCGCCAAACAAGCAGTTCGTTGACACTCCCAGCCGTGCCGGCAAACCACATGCCTATGGTCATGGCGACGAGGCAGCCCAATATCGTGGGGCGGCGACCATATTTGTCAGCGACACCTCCTAACAGGATGGAACCAATGGCCATGCCCAGCAATTCCATAGAAAGAACCCAACCCAGAATGCCTTGGTCAACGCCCCATTCCTTTGCGATGCCCGGTGCAGCGAAGCTGATCGATAGGACATCAAAGCCATCCAGCGCATTGAGCGCTACGGTCATAGCCACTGCTAACCATTGCCAAGTGCGCATGCCGCCCTCTTCCATGGTTTTAATCGGATCTGCGTCCGCCATTTTCTCCCCCCTCATCAGCTATTCTCTTCCTATCCCTGGATTGCCACTTTTGCGGAGTCTCGAGTCTGCCTACCATTATCGGTTAAATCCAATTTTTGCTTGCGTCCATCGGTTTGAGATTTGCCGCGAACCCGTCATCCCCGCTTTTACAGCCGATTGACAATCGCCATATTGGTGGCACGGATCCATCCGCAGGTGTTCCGAGCGAGGTTCGTCCGAGCGATATCGGGGTGATCTGTAACAAGCCCGAAATCGGAAACCTCTTTTTGTGCCAATTCCCCGTCGGCAATATGTTGTGCCTTTTTGCACCGACATTTCTTCTGGTCGCGTCATATTGACCTCTTTTGCGGCTAGCGGGCCCGACATACCATATTTACTGAGAGAAGAGCGGATGGTAAAACATCTGAAACAGGTTAGATAGAAACATCGTTTCTTTTCAGGAGAATTCCGCGATGCAGGTACAAGCTCTTGATCATGTCAACATCATCACAAGCGATCTGGATAAAACCGCTCAGTTCTACACCGACATGTTCGGGCTTGTTCGGCGGAATGCGCCAGCGCCATTGATGCCGGAAAATGCACAATGGATGTTTGACGGCAACGACAATGCCATTTTCCATATCAATAGCCTGGACTGTCCTCGCGCTTTTGATCGAGACGTGAAGGAAGGCCCTACCGGGTCCATCCATCACGTCGCTCTGAAATGTGAAGGCTTGGACGCAATGATCAGGCGCCTGAATGATCGGAATCTAGCTTATCAACTCAACGTGATTGAGGCCGTCGGTCTCAAACAGGTATTTACGCAAGACCCCAATGGCATTTTGCTCGAACTGAATTTCTATGACGACTGAACCGTTTCCCTATTCTAGATAACCTATCGCCCATCAACCGCTCGGCATGTATCCCGTTCGCTAAAACAATCTCCAAATTTCCGAGATCCACGGAACCTTCTTTCTATACAAATAGCTGGCCAGACCAGATCCATATTTATATGCGGCACGAACAGCTTTGAGGTGAGAGAGAAATCTATGTCGGAAAATCGGCAAATTCTAACATTGTCTTGTCCGGATCAGCCAGGATTGGTGGCCAGCGTTGCAAAAATATTGTCAGAGAATGGCGGGAACATTGTCGACTCTCAGCAGTTTAACGATAGCGAAACAAACCAGTTCTTCATGCGCGTGGTCTTTGACCTCGCGCCGGACATAGAGACCAAATGCGTTTCCGACGCGATGCATTTGATCGCCGGCGACAAAAAAATGGATTGGAAACTGCGAGGCGACGACGAGAGACCCAAGGTGCTGTTGATGGTCTCCAAATTCGACCATTGCCTTGGTGATCTTTTGTATCGCCATCGGATTGGAGAGCTCCCGATGGATGTCGTTGGCATCATTTGCAACCATCCGCGTCAGGCGCTTCAAATCTCCCTTGAAGAGAATATTCCTTTCCATCACCTACCGATCACGAAAGACACCAAGTCTCAACAAGAAGCACAAATTAAAGATCTGGTGACCAAAAGCGGAGCCGATCTCGTCGTTCTGGCGCGATATATGCAAATCCTTTCTGATGACCTCGCAGGCTTTCTTGCAGGCCGCTGCATCAACATTCACCACAGCTTCTTGCCCGGATTCAAGGGAGCCAAACCATATCATCAAGCGCATGCGCGCGGCGTCAAGATGATCGGCGCAACCGCTCATTATGTTACCACGGATTTGGATGAAGGCCCCATCATCCATCAGGATGTAGAAGCCATCAACCACGCAGATTCAGCGGAAGCTCTAGTGCGAAAAGGACGCGATATCGAACGCCGGGTGTTGGCGCAGGCAGTCCATTATCATTTGGCTGATCGTGTATTCCTGAACGGGCACAAGACCATTGTTTTCAAAAACTGATCAGGCAAATTCTTCGGTATCAATGGTTTTTTGAATGAGCTCTCCATAGCGCGGTCCGGAGACCGTTTGCTGATTGATCAGAGCATCTAGGCGAGCCTCTGCTTCAGCGGAGATTTCCCAATCCCAGCGCGCGAGATTCTCTTCGAGATGGGCGATGGAGGCTGTGCCGGGGATAGCCACAACATGCTCTCCTCTCGACAAGACCCAGGCCAATGACAATTGCGCGGGCGTCAGACCTTCTTCCTGAGCGATCGCATTGAACTGATCCACCAACTTTAGGTTTTTCGGCCAGTTATCTGCGTTGAAACGCGGCATATTGCGACGGAGATCCTTCTCCGCAAGCCCATCTATGTCGCGCACTCCATTGGCCAAAACACCGCGGCCGACCGGAGAAAAAGCAACCAATGTTGTGCCAAGTTCCTTGCAAGCCTGCAGAACGCCAATTTCCGGATTGCGGGTCCATAGCGAATATTCGGTCTGGACTGCGGCGATGGGATGTTCAGCCGCTGCTTTTCTCAATGTCTCGGCGGACATTTCGGACAAGCCGATGCTACCGATTTTACCTTCTTTGATCAGCTCAGCCATCGCCCCGACCGACTCTTCGATCGGTACGTTAAAATCGCGGCGATGCATATAGTAGAGATCAATATGGTCGGTCTGCAATCGGGCTAGCGATTCCTCGACGCACTTCCGGATCGCTGCGGGACTGCAATCAACGCCTCGCTTCGCGCCATCAATGATTAGCCCCATTTTGGTTGCTAGAAAAAACGCGTTCCGGCGCCCCTGAAGCGCATTGCCCAGCAAAGTTTCATTGTGGCCAAGGCCGTAAATATTCGCCGTATCAAGATGGTCATAGCCCAAATCCAGCGCGCGATGCAGCAACTTGGCGGCATCCTCCTCCGATGGTGGTACGCCGTAGGCCCAAGACAGAGACATGCAGCCCAGCCCGATAGGGTTCGTGTTTTTGCCGTTAATATTGCGCTTGGAAATGCTCATAGAGGTAAACCCACATAATTTTCGGCGATGCTGGTCTGCGCCGCCTCGCTGCTCGCGATATAATCCAGTTCCGCCATCTGCATCTGTCGTTCAAACGATCCGTCATCGGGGAAGCGATGCATCAACTTCGTCAAAGACCAGCTAAAACGCTCGGCCTTCCATACGCGTGCCAATGCCTTCGCTGAATAGCCCGCGATAGCGTCATTGTCACCATGGTTGAAAAAGCGGGTGAAGGCATCGGACAGATAGGCTACGTCCGAGGCCGCCAGATTCAATCCCTTTGCGCCCGTCGGCGGAACAATATGCGCGGCATCACCCGCCAGGAATAGACGGCCATGGCGCATCGGTTCAAAAACATAAGAACGCAAGGGTGCAATACTTTTCTCGATCGATGGTCCCCGCGTCATATTGGCCGCCGCTTCCGGGCCAAGGCGGACCGCCAGCTCATCCCAAAGCCGCTCATCCGACCAGTCTTCGACTTTTTCGGATAGCGGGACGTCGATATAATAGCGGCTGCGTGTCCGGGAACGCATGGATGCTAGAGCAAATCCCCGCTCATGATTGGCGTAGATCAGCTCTTCATGGCACGGAGCCACATCGGCCAATATACCAAGCCAGCCGAACGGATAGACCCGCTCAAATTCCTTGGCCACGTGTGCGGGGATGGCCTTTCTGGACGGGCCATAATATCCATCGCAACCAGCAAGGAACTGGGCGTCTATGCGTTGGGTGACGCCCTCTTTTTCGAATGTGACATAGGGATTATCGCTGTCGACCTCGTGGAGCGCAACGTCAGCGGCCTCATAGATGATTTCAAGACCACGTTCGGGAGCGACATCCATTAGGTCCCGTGTCACTTCGGTTTGGCCATAAACCGTCACATATTTGCCAGTGAGCCCCAGCGTATCAATACGGATCAGCCGTTCGCCATCGGCAAGCGCAAATCCTGCCTCCTTTAGGCCCTCGCTGTGCAGCCGTTCGTTGACCCCCAAACGGTCCAGCAAATCCGTCGTTGTCCGCTCCAACACACCCGCTCTTATCCGTCCCAGAACATAATCCGGGGATTGGCGCTCCACGATGACGCAATCGATACCTTCTGCACGCAGCAAATGCCCCAAGAGCAATCCGGCCGGTCCGGCGCCAATTATGGCAACCTGCGTTTTCATCCGAGCTGTTGTTCTAGATCATGCAAAACCTTGTAGCAGGGCAATACTTGTGCGACCGAACTATTCGGCTCCCTACCTTCCCGGATTGCCGCGATAAATTCACGATCCTGCAATTCGATACCATTCATCGACACGTCGACATTGGATACGTCAATGACCTCTTCCTTGCCATTCACCAGATCATCATAGCGCGCGATATAGGTATTGGTATCACCGATATAGCGGAAGAATGTGCCCAGCGGGCCGTCATTGTTGAAACTCAGTGACAAGGTACAAATCGCACCGCTCTCTGCTTTCAACTGGATAGACATGTCCATCGCGATACCCAGTTCAGGATGGATCGGGCCCTGAATGGCATTGGCCTGGATGATCGGACCAGCCTGATAGGCAAACAGATCGACCGTATGAGCAGCATGATGCCAAAGCAGATGGTCGGTCCAGCTGCGAGCCTCGCCTTTCGCATTCATATTCTGACGGCGGAAGAAATAGGTCTGCACATCCATCTGCTGGATGTTGAATTCACCGGCACCGATCAGATTATGCACATATTGATGCGAGGGATTGAAGCGCCGTGTGTGACCAACCATGCATACAAGGCCGGTTTCCTTTTGCTTGTCCAGAACAGCCTGACTATCGGCCCAGCTATCCGCGAGCGGAATCTCCACTTCGACATGCTTGCCCGCATTCATCGCCTTGATCGATTGGTCGGCGTGCATTTGCGTCGGCGTTGCCAGTATCACGGCATCGACATCGTCACGTTCCAACATCGCTTCATAGTCGGTGGTCGCAAAGCCAACCCCATATTTGTCAGCCATAGCCTGGGTCGGTTCCTGGCGTCGGCCAACCAAGGCCGTGACTTCCACACCATCAATATTCTTGAGGCCATCCAGGTGTTTTTCACCAAAAGCGCCGCCACCGGCAAGTGCAATTCTCATGATATATGCTCCGTCAAATTTAGTTGTCAGGTTCAAGCACTATGTGCCCGATTGCTGTGTTGCTGCAGGGAATATGATAGTGGCGATGCAAGCATTTGGTCTTCCTGCCCAGCGCTCCGCGCATGATCAGCCACATCACCATCTCAATGCCTTCGCTGCCCGTTTCGCGCAGATATTCGATATGCGGGATATCGCGGGCCGCATCGCTATCGCCGACCAGCGCATCGAGAAACTTATTGTCCCATTCACGGTTTAGCAGGCCAGCGCGCGGACCTTGCAGCTGGTGGCTCATGCCACCAGTGCCCCAGATCTGAACGTTCAGATCTTCCGGGAAGCTTGCCACCGCACGCTGGATCGCTTCGCCGAGTGCCCAGCAGCGATTGCCAGAGGGAACAGGATAGGTCACAACGTTCACCGCAATCGGAACCACTTTGACGGGCCATTTCTCAGGCTGGCCATACATCATACTCAGCGGCACGGTCAGGCCGTGATCGACATCCATTTCATTGATAATCGTCATGTCGAAATCGTCTAGAATCAGACTTTGCGCGATGTGCCAGGCAAGGTCAGCATGCCCTTCTACATCGGGAACCGGCCGCGGTCCCCACCCCTCATCGGCAGGCTTATATTGCTCACCGCAACCAATCGCGAATGTTGGGATAATATTGGCGTCAAAGGCGGAGGCATGATCATTATAGACGAGAATAATGACATCAGGCTTTTCGGTTTCTTCCCATTTGCGGGTCCATTCATAACCCTCAAAAATGGGACCGAAATAATCGTCCTGTGTCTTCCCTTGATCGACCGCGACACCCAGAAGCGGGACGTGGCTTGAGCCTACACCAGCAGTAATGCGCGCCATCTCAATAGCCTCCCTTTATCGAGCGATTGCCTTTTGCCGAACGCCCGCCCTGCATCATCATATCCCGATAATCCGGAAAGCTCATATCGGTCATGGTCGAGACGGCTTCTGCAAAACTTATCCCGTCGGTCGAGAATATCTTGCTGAGAAAGTAGATATTCCCACCCAATTCCAACATCCGGTTATAGTCGCGATCGATAACAGCCTGCCGTTGATCATCGGTGATCGGCCATTCAGCGAGATAGGCTTTTTCATCCGCCTTCCAACGCTCGCGATTTGCTCCGTCCATCAGGCTCATCGCGAATTGATTTAGATGATATCCTTGCCGAGCACGCGCGGCGGTAAACACCCGCGTACCCGGGATATCCTCGAGTTCTGCAAGATAGTCATGGATATCGGCTGGTCCGGTCATAAACTGCCTTCTGTCTTTCGGGTTCGTTCGATCATCCGGCGGGCGCGGATGCCGCCCTCGTCGATGTTATAGGCTTGCAACTTGCGATCGGGATTGGCCACAACCGAACGCTGTTGAGCTTCCAAGACTTCCACATCCTCTGCAAAAACGCCGCTTTGCTGTTGACGGAAACGGGCACCGAAACCGGGATCATCGGTCCGGAAGTCCCGCGCCATGCCCCAGAAATAGTGGCTGTGCGTTTCATCCTGTGGTGTCATCACATCGACCACAAAACCGCGCACGCCCTGGTCATGTTTTTCAAGACTTGCCTTCGCTTCGACAGGCGCAACTCCAACATCAATGATCACCGCGGATGGCGCAATAAATTCACAAATCTGCCAGCGGTCGACACGCCCCTCCTTGCCAAGCGCACCTTTCCAGAAGGGCGGTGGGTCGATATCCGGAATCCAGCGCTCGACGAACACACGGTCTTCAGTGACGCGTGTCTCGAGCGGGGCTTCCATCAACTCCTGCTGGCCGATAGACCCCTGATGGACGTAGGTCTCGTGCGTCAGATCCATCAGATTGTCGATTAACAACCGATAGTCGCAGGCGATAGGATAATAGCCGCCTTCAAAGGCCCATCCTTCTGCCGAGCAAGGCCATAGATCCGGAATCAGTTCCGGGTCGGCGGGTCTATCGCCCATCCATATCCAGACAAAGCGATGGCGTTCGTGCACTTCAAATGTTTCCGTGCAAATGCGTTTGTTCACCGGATCGGATTTCAGCGGCATTTCCTCGGCGACACCGTCCGGACCGATTTTAAGTCCATGATATTTACAGCGGATAGAATCGCCTTCCTTAATCCCCATCGACAAAGGCAGCATGCGGTGAGGGCAAGCGTCACGCATTGCAACAACACCGCCATCAAGCTTGCGCCAGAGCACCACGGGGACTCCCAAAATTGTTCGGCCAAGCGGCTGAGAACCAACCTCATAGTCCCATCCGGCAACATACCAGGCGTTCTTGATCCAGGTCATAAGCCCCAGCCTTTCAATTGCGCGTCCAGCCGAGGGTAGACCCTTCTTGCATTGCCCTCAAAAATCGCATGTCGCTCTGCATCGGAAATATCGAGCGCGTCGACATAGCGTTTGGTGTCGTCGAAATACTGGCCCGTTTGCGGATCTATGCCGCGCACGGCTCCCACCATTTCGCTGCCGAACAGGATATTCTTATTGTCGATAACATCGGCCAGCAACGTAACACCCGGCTGGTGATAGACGCAGGTATCGAAATAGACATTGTTCATCACATGGCCAGACAGATCGGGCTGCTTGAGCATATCGGCAAGGCCGCGATAGCGCCCCCAATGATAAGGCACCGCACCGCCGCCATGCGGGATGATGAAGCGTAGGTCCGGAAAATCCTTGAACAGATTACCTTGAATGAACTGCATGAAAGCAATGGTATCGGCCGCGATATAATAAGCACCCGTGGCATGCATGGCAGGATTGCAGCTGCCCGAGACATGGATCATCGCAGGCACGTCCAGCTCGACCATTTTTTCATAGAACGGATACCAATATTCGTCCGTCAGAGGTGGATGTTCAAACTTGCCGCCGCCGGGATCGGGATTGAGGTTGCAACCGACAAAGCCCATGTCGACGCAACGTTCCAACTCCTCGATACTGCCCTGCATATCCGCGTTCGGGCTTTGCGGTAGCATGCAAACCGGCACAAATATCTCTGGATAAAGATCGACACAGCGTTTGATCAGATCATTGTTCACCTGCGCCCATTTTCTAGCCACACTTTCATCGCCGATATGCGGGGCCATCGCCGAAGCGCGGGGCGAGAATATCGTCATGTCCGCGCCGCGTTCATTCAGCAGCCGAATCTGGTTTGCTTCTAGCGTCTCACGAATCTGATCGTCGGAAATCTTCGGATAAGGCCCGACCTGTTCTCCCGCCGTGAATGCCGCTTTCTGCGCCTCACGCCATTCGTTATGCGCGGTCGGAGCCGTGGTATAGTGACCGTGACAGTCAATGATAAGACTCATTTCGTCCACCCTTCCTTATTCGCCATGGCCCGCTGGCGGGCAATCGTGCCCTTGGTCATCAGCGGTTCAATGCCCAGCGCATCTAACGTCAAAGCAACCTGTTCCATTTCCTCGGCCCTGCGCAGGCCATGGGTGGTCATGCGCTCCAGATTATAGGCGGCCTTCTCACTCCATTCGGAGCCTAGAGATTGGAGGACGTCTTCGCTTACCTCGGCCTCTTGAGCCGCCAGCATCATCTCTGCGGTCAACGCCTCGATGCCCTTCACCATGATCGAACGGATCATCTTGATCGAAGATGCCTTCCCGACCTCACCTTCGACCACGCGAATATTGTCAAAACCAAGTGCAGCAAGAACATCCGCACCATCGGACGCATCAGCACCCGAGAGCAGCAGCGGCACGGACAATTGGGCAGGATGGACCGGCGCCATAACGGCAACATCGACGTAGCGCCCCTGCGCGCGCTGAATATGCGCCGCCGCCGCACGTTTCGTGTTGGGGGCGACCGAGTTCATATCGAAATAGAGCGCGTTCGCCGCGATGCACGACGCTGCAGATTCGGCCACCGACTTTGCCTGGTCGGCAGTCACTAGGCTCATTAAGGCAGGCGAATCTTGAATAGCGTCGGGCAACACGGAACATCCCATGACACCAGCAGACAGATATTCCGATTGCTTGTTCTTAACGTCATAAACACGCGCAGCGTCGCCCCACCCGCCTGCATTTGCAAAGGCCGAGCCTGCTTCGCCGAAACCGATAAGAGAGACAGATTGCATGATGATCTATTGCTATCTGGAAGCTCATAAATCCGCCAATTGGAAAGCGGGATTGGATATAAGGTAAAGCGAATTTAGCTTATCGCTGCCTTCTCCAAAATCTGCATGAAGTCCTGTTGCATGCCGGTCGGCATCCAACCGGATCGGGTCGTAACACCAATGGTTCTGTGCAGGCCTTCAGGTGGCCCGCCAATCGTTGAAAGCCAATCCGCCTCCAGTTCCACCGCCACCTGATCTGGCGAAAGCAGCGTCAGAAAATCACTTTCAAGTAATATCTGCCGAATGGTAATCACCGAGCCACATTCTATGGGAACATCCGGACAGCCGATGCCTGCGGCTTGAAACATTTGCTCCCACCGCATTCTCAGAGGCGTACCGGGGGCAGCAATAGTCCAGGGGTAGCTGGCAAGCGTTTCCAAGTCATTATGCTGGCCTCGCAATGGATGGTCATAGCGGCCGATCACGACCGGGTGATCTTCAAACAGCAGCTTCTGTTGCACGTCTTCACCGGGGCCCGGTTCACGCAATGCTCCGACAAGAAGATCAAGCTCACCATCTCGAAGCGGTTCAATAAGTTCGGCATGACTGCCTTCTACGATCCTGATTTCCACTCCGGAATAAGCATTGTGAAATTCCGTCACGGCCTTTGGTAGCAATCGCGCCCTGCACAGAGGCATTGCTCCGATAGATATTGTTCCTGTTTCCCGTCCCTTGAGCGCCTCCATCTCCGATAGTCCGGCAGCAAGTTCCGCACGGGCCAGACGAAAAGACCGCGCCAGCGAACGCCCTTGGGCCGTCAACGCCATGCCTTTTCCGCGCCGGTCCAACAATTTCCGCCTCAAGGCGATGCTAAGATTGGCCACCGAACGGTGCAAGGTTGGCTGCGCCAAACCCGACATAGCGCTTGCCGTCGGATAGCTACCGTGCTCCGCGACCGACAAAAAGGCCCGCAATTGCGCCATGGTCACCCGGCTGGAGCCAATGTTGGCCAAAGCAGATTCAATCCGTGGCGCAAACATCTTCGCCGCGGGCGTTGGTGTCATCCCGTCTGTATGACGTTCAAAAAGCGGCTGTCCCAAGAGAGCCTCGAGCTTTCCCAGCCCCTGAGTTATCGCCGGTTGCGTCAGATTCACAGCATCTGCAGCAGCGCTTATACTTCCTTTGTCGCAGATTTCCTTTGCTGCGTACAAATGGCGCAAGTTGAGATCCCACAATTCCATGAACGAAGGATTAGCACAAACTTATAGCCAATCCCAAGTTCCAAATTGCGTGTTCCCTTCGAGCCTGCGACACTGAGTTTATCCTATGAGGAAGAAAAAATGGCGAATATTGTTGTTCAGGATATTGAACGGACAGATCTAAAATTGGTAGATGCCCTCGGAAAATGCGGCGTCGCCACTGTGCATGAAGCCCAAGGCAGGATCGGCCTTATGGCCTCCCACATGACCCCCATCTATGCCGGCGCGCGCGTGGCCGGCAACGCTGTGACCATATCAGCTGCTCCTGGCGATAACTGGATGGTCCATGTTGCTATCGAACAGATGCAGGAAGGCGACATATTGGTTCTCGAACCGACGAGTCCCTGCGAAGATGGATATTTTGGGGACCTTCTGGCAACATCGGCGCAAGCGCACGGTGGTCGTGGCTTGATCATCAACGCTGGCGTTCGCGATGTCCGCGACCTTACCGAAATGAAATTTCCTGTCTGGTCCAAAGCGGTTTTTGCGCAGGGCACCGTCAAAAATACCCTGGGCTCGGTCAACATTCCGATCGTCTGCGCTGGTGCACCAGTCAACCCTGGGGATGTTGTGATTGCCGACGACGATGGCGTTTGCGTCGTCTCGCGCGAGCGGGCCGCCGATGTGCTCAAAAAAGCGCAAGAGCGGGAAGCCAATGAAGAAGACAAAAGACAGAAATTGGAGAGCGGCATCTTGGGCCTCGACATGTACAGCATGCGCGAGCGGTTAGAGAAAGAAGGTCTGAAATATGTCTGAACCCCCGATGACTTCTGCGCGTGTCATGTGGATGCGCGGTGGAACGTCAAAAGGCGGTTATTTTTTGGTGGACGATGTGCCATCTGACCGGGCTGAGCGGGATGCCTTTTTGCTCCGCATCATGGGATCTCCGGATGACCGGCAAATTGATGGCATGGGCGGGGCCGATCCGCTCACCAGCAAAGTGGCGATAGTGAAAAAATCGGATCGCGACGGCATTGATGTCGATTATCTGTTTCTACAGGTCTTTGTCGATCAGGCGCTGGTTAGCGACGCGCAGAATTGCGGAAACATTTTGGCAGGCGTTGGCCCCTTTGCGATTGAACGGGGGCTAGTCACAGCCACTGCTGGACAGACTAAAGTCACGATTTTCATGGAGAACACTTCACAAACCGCCGTGGCGACAGTCGATACTCCCGACGACAAGCCCACCTATTCCGGTGAGGCGCGAATCGATGGTGTTCCCGGCACGGCAGCTCCGGTTCCGTTAGAGTTCCGCGACACGGCCGGGTCCAGCTGCGGTGCCTTGCTTCCCACAGGAAATGCCGTTGATGTCATCAATGATGTGCGCTGCACCTTGATTGACAATGGCATGCCCTGCATCGTGATGAAGGCAGAAGATATCGGCGCCACCGGCTATGAAAGCCGCGAGGAACTGGATGCAGCTGAGGAATTGAAGTCGCGCATAGAAGCCATTCGGCTGGCTGCTGGCAAGCGAATGAACCTTGGCGATGTTTCGGAAAAATCTGTACCCAAGATGATGCTGGTGGCCGCTCCCAAGAACGGTGGTGCCATTACCGTACGCAGTTTCATTCCCAAGCGCGCTCATGCCAGCGTGGGTGTACTCGCGGCTGTCACTGTTGCAACGGCCTGTTTGATCGAAAATTCACCCGCTGCCGAAGTTGCGAATATCCCGAACGGCAGCCGCAAGACGATGTCGGTCGAGCACCCAACCGGTGAAACCACTTGTGTCATGGAAGTCGACGATGCGGGCAATGTAACCAGCGCGGCAATGCTACGAACAGCGCGCAAATTGATGGACGGAGAGGTTTTCGCATGAGTGCCAATACACAAGGCCGGATCACAAGCTGGCATGGCAGCCCGTCAAAGCCGATATTTGTACCGCCGGCCGGCGCCATAGATGCCCATTGCCATGTTTTTGGTCCGCAGGCACAATTTCCATTCAGCGCAAAGGCAAAATATCTCCCTGAAGATGCTGGCCCGGACATGCTCTTCGCGCTTCGCGATCATCTCGGCTTCGACCGCAATGTAATCGTGCAAGCCAGTTGCCACGGCACCGACAATAGCGCTACCCTGGACGCGATAGCAAAATCGAATGGCAAGGCACGCGGCGTTGCTGTGGTTGATCCGGCGATCAGCGAAGCCGAACTTGCGCAGCTTCATGAAGGCGGCATTCGCGGAATCCGCTTTAACTTTCTGAAACGACTGGTCGATAACGCACCGAAGGACAAATTTCTGGAAGTCGCCGGTCGCTTGCCGTCCGGTTGGCATGTCGTCATCTATTTTGAGGCCGATATATTGGATGAAATGCGGCCCTTCATCGATGCAATACCAGTCCCCGTGGTGATCGACCATATGGGTCGCCCGGACGTTAGTCAGGGCCCCGATGGCGCCGACATGAAAGCCTTTCGGGACTTGCTCGATAGCCGGCCCGACATCTGGTTCAAAGCCACCTGCCCGGATAGGCTCGACGCAAGCCATGACCCATGGGACGCTTTTGCCGATGCGGTCCGCCCGCTGGTCGAGGATTATCAGGATCGCGTCCTCTGGGGCACCGATTGGCCACACCCCAATATGCAAAGCAATATTCCCGATGACGGTCACTTGGTCGATATGATCCCGCGTATCGCGACAACCGAAGCATTGCAGCGCAAGCTGTTGATCACCAATCCGATGAAATTATATTGGGCGGACGAACAAATTTAGGCGGTCTCTGGCGACGAAATGATCGCACCTAGGCAGGATAAGCGTTGCGCAAAGGGTCCGGCCCACGCATGATATCATCCGCGCTCGCAATATCCTGCAGGAACGGAATATCCTCAGCAATGCCGCTCCCGCGGCGACAGAAACCTTGGCACGAGGCGAAAAATTTTCGGTAAGCCACGAAGAGCTGTATTGCGAATCTTGCTGACGTCGATTGCTTGCTGCTGCAATAATGTGACGTTTCTGGAAGATGCCCTATGTTCAATGCGGTATAATCGAGGCTCCCTTAACAGCCCGTTCGATTGTTACAAATGGTCGGTTTCCGCTCGGCGTTTGGTAATTGCGCTCCAAATGTTCTCGAACTTCGGTCACTATCGATTCACTCATGAGGGCGACAACCGCTCCCCCAAACCCTCCGCCCGTCATGCGGGCACCACCATTCTTTCCGATTGCCGCTTGCAATAGCGTTACCAGCCTGTCGATTTCAGGCGTCGTGATCGCAAAGTCATCTCGCATTGAAATATGCGAATCGGCCATCAATTTTCCTAGTTCAGCCAAATCTGCATTTTGTAGCGCGTCAGCAGCCAGAATAGTCCGTTCATTCTCGGACACGACGTGACGCGCACGCAAATAGGCTATTGGGTCAAGACCATGTTTACCGGCTTCCAATCCTGCCACGTCGAGATCGCGCAGTGCTGCAACGCCATAATGTTGGGCGGCGGCGTAGCACTGGATCCGGCGAATATTATACTCACCATCAACCAGCCCTCGATCAATGCCCGAGTGAACAATCATGATCGCCAGGCCTTTGGGCATGTCAGCATGCACGACATCCAAGCTTCGGCAATCCAATAGCATTGCTTTTCCAGACCTAGCCCGAGCGGACACCAGTTGATCCATGATCCCGCAATGGCATCCAGCAAATTCATTTTCGGCCCGTTGTCCAGCAAGCGCCAATGCCGTTCTGTCATAATCGGGTTGCCCAGCGAGTGCCGCCAGCACAAGACCGGTAGCGATTTCTAGCGATGCTGAGGACGATAGCCCGGCCCCCTTCGGCACATTCCCGGCGATCACCAGATCTGCGCCTGATAGCGTCAAGCCATCCTCTTGAAGGGCTGCGGCTACACCCCGCACATAATTAGACCATGGTTGCTGCGCATCGGGCAAAATCGGTTGATCCGTCGCAAAGCTGGATCGACTCATATCAAGATCAACCGCAAACACCTTTATCTGTCCATCTGCTCTTGCTCTGCCCGCAACCATTGTTCCGCAACCGATCGCCATGGGAAGCACAAATCCGTCATTATAGTCGGTATGTTCGCCGATCAGATTGACGCGACCCGGAGCATAAGCAAGCACATCAGGATTGCCGTCACAGCATTCCGCAAAGGCGCGGCGCACATTTTGTCCAAGATCATCCAAGGAAGTGTTTTCCTGCCGCTGCACGAAGCTTCTCCGCCGCTTGCTCCGGCGTTAGATCTCGTTGGGCTTCGGCGAGCATTTCGTAACCGACCATAAACTTGCGAACCGATGCGGAGCGCAGCAAGGGCGGATAGAAATGTGCGTGCAACTGCCATTCCTCATGCCGTTGCCCATCAAAGGGAGCGCCATGCCAACCCATCGAATAGGGAAAGTGGGTTTGGAACAGATTGTCATAGCAGCTCGTCAGGGCCTTTATGATGATGGCGAGGTCATCTCGCTGCTCCGATGTGAGCTGAGGCATTTGTCGTACCGGGAAGCAGGGAAGCAACAATGTTTCGAAAGGCCACTTCGCCCAATAAGGCACGATCGCGAGCCAATGATCGCTTTCCACTACGACTCGCTCCCCTCCGGATTCCCGTTCCGCAAGCTGGAGCAAAAGCGGCCTCTGCTTATCCCGCAACCATTCCGCCTGCATGCGCCCTTCTGTCTTCGGAATGCTGGGAATGTAACTGGTCGCCCATAGCTGCCCGTGCGGATGCGGATTGGAACAGCCCATCATCACGCCCTTATTCTCAAACAGCTGAACCCAAGGATATGTCTTACCAAGATCTGTGAGTTGCTCGCACCAGCAGTCGATAACCGCGCGGATCTGTTCCGCCGGCAGTTCTGGCAAGCTCTTGCTATGGTCCGGCGAAAAGCAAACCACCCTGCTCTCGCCTTGCGCCTGAGCTGACCGGAACAGGTCACTGTTTGCATTTGGTTCCGGCGTATCTGCTTGCAAGGCTGCGAAGTCATTGACGAAGACAAATGGACCTTCATATTCAGGGTTATGCTCGCCTGTTATGCGCTTGTTACCGGCACATAAATAGCAATCCGGGTCATGATTGGGTAAATCCAAAACCTCCGGCAGATCGGATTGGCCCTGCCACGGCCGCTTGGCGCGATGGGGAGAAGCAAGAATCCATTCGTCTCCCAGCGGATCATAGCGCCGGTGTGGATGTTCGGTTGGATCAAAGTTCATGGCGACACCCATGAAAGATAGTAGCGCGTTCAGCCATCATAGGTGGAACAGGCATGCCCACCTCCATAAGCCAACTGCCATCGAACAAAATTCTGTCCACCGGCTTGAATTCCTGATCTATGCGCGAGATATTATAGTGCCTTTCGCGATCCAAAAATGGTAGCCGCACGGATGGCATATGACGATGCGTCACTGGAGTCATCTGATACACGATCAGCAACCATTCTTCTGCATTGCCTGCGGCGTGCCAGATCATCCCGTCATCGCCTTTGCCAGAACTGACCTCATCGTGCAGCAGATGCCGTGATTTCTTGTAAAAGGCGATCCACTCCGCCAGCCGTGCCTTTTCTTTCTCGCCCAGCTTGACGAGATCAAACTCCACACCAAAATGCCCTTGAAGTGCAACAGCAGCGCGGAAATCAAAGGATTGCAGGCGTCCGGTGCTATGCGTTGGTGACGTCCCGATATGCGAACCCATTATTTCAGGCGGCATGAATTGAAGAAAACCTGGCTGCATCTGCGCGCGGGAAACAGCATCAATGCAATCGCTTGTCCAGAAGCGGTGGGCGTGTTGAACAATGCCTGCATCAATACGCCCGCCGCCGCCGGCACAGGCTTCGATTTCTACTTCTGGAAAAGCCCGTCTGAAGCGATCAAACAGCCCATATGCGGCCTCGACTTGCTTGTGATAGCTCGGCCGTCCATCTGCTCCACCAGCCGCGGAAAGGTCACGGTTATGATCCCATTTAAGATAGGATATCGGCAAATCACCAAGCAATTTTGCGATGCTTTCGAAAAGATAGTCCGTCACTTCATCCCGCGAGAGATCCAACACCAGCTGATTGCGCGCCGTTTTCAGGGGCCTGCCCTCAATCTGCAAAACCCAATCCGGGTGCGCTCGAAACAGCTCGCTATCCGGATTCACCATTTCTGGTTCTACCCAAAGGCCGAATTCCATATCTAGCGCCACAACATGGTCCGCGAGCGGAGCCAGTCCATCCGGATATTTGCCTGTATCCGCCCACCAATCGCCAAGCGCGCGGCTATCGTCATCCCGGCCGTTAAACCAACCATCATCCATCACAAAACGCTCAATGCCGACACCCGACGCGGCATCCGCTAGCGCAATCAAGGCCGTTTGATCATGGTCGAAATAATAGCCTTCCCAAGTATTGAGATGCACTGGACGGGGCTTCATTTCATCGCCTGGCCATTTCAGACGCTTGCGGATCGCGGCGTGAAAATTCTTTGCAACGCCATTATGTCCGTTGGTTGAGCAGGTCGCGAGAACCTCAGGCGACTGAAAGGTTTCGCCGGGAGCCAGGCGGACTTCTCCCGGCGCCAACCATTCACCGATCTGCCATTGGTAGCGGCCATCGTCGAGCCACTCTATCATCTGGGCATGATTGCCCGACCATGCGAATTGCGCGCCATAAGTCATGGCCTCTGCCTGCACATAGGCGCCGGGGAAGGCGTCATGCGATGTGAGACCGCGCCGATTCTCTTTGCGCCATATTGCACGTCCCAGCGTGTCTGACTGATGCTGGAATTCAGAATTATGTTTGCCAGAAAAGGAATGCACTGATCGCGATGTAGCGGCCAGCGGCAAAGCTGCGGCTGCCAGCCACTGCACGTCTAGAATATCATCGCCTATATTTTGCAGACTAGATGAGATCGTGAGCGTGTCCCCATCAAGAGCCATCATTACACTGGCTTTTATTGCGGCGACTTTGTCAGTTAGAAGAAACCGGACAGACTTACCGATTTCAATCCATTCCCACTCGCAAGAGTCGAAGTCTTGCGCAAAATCGCGACCCGCGCGATGGGCGAGCAATGCGCTGTGAGCAAACCATCCATTGCCAAAAGTAGGAAAAATCGAGAATGCGACGGTTTCGTCCATCGAGAAGCCAGGCGTCGGTCGAGTTTCCAGCAATGGCGAGCCCAATGAAAAATTCTCGCCAAGCCTTTGCCCCCAATAGCGCCATAGGGGTGCTCCGGCTTCCATCAGCTCGATCACGAGCGAGCTGTCCGTTCCGTTCAGAACGACATATTTCTCAGTGTTCATCCATTTCCAATATCGTGTATTTTGCGACTACACTATCACTGATTTTGGATTGGGATCGTCACGGCGCGTCCGATCAAAACTGTCGCGGGTGAAATACTCTCGGGTAGCGGCGAGTTGGACATCTTTGCGCTCACCTGTCAATGCGAATAGAGAATATCTTGGGTTTCAGCCGCCCTTTGAGCGGCCTTTTCTAACGAGAATACAGCCAAATATAATCGGATAGATCATCAACATCCAATCCAATATGGTGCCGATATAGTTGCCCTTATCAGCACCCAGATCTAGAAAAAATCGATCAATCCTGAATATTTCATATCCTGAATTTACCCAGTCCAACAGCACGATCGAAAAATAGAGAAGCCAGATCATGAAAAATAGTTCGTTTAGCTTTTTCAATTGCTTACTCCCTATTTATCCAGGCCGTCCGAACGCTTTTCGACCAATCTGTTACTGGCAAATACCGCCGGACAGTTGAAATTGCTCTGACCAGCAAACCTAGCTGTTCTCCAACAATTCTATAACGATCGATTCAGGCTTTGGTTTTCCGTAGAGCCAGCCTTGTCCAAATTGGCACCCCAGAGATTCAAGTTCGGCCTGTTGGAACTCGCTCTCTATTCCTTCGACGATGACGTTCATATTCAAGGAGTCCGCCAGCTGTTTCATAGCGGCGACAAAGGACCAGTCTGCAGAATTCTCAAACTGTTTGGCGATAAAAGATCGATCAATTTTGATGGTGTTGAAAGGCATGGCTTGCAAATGTGCGAGCGACGAATAGCCGGTTCCAAAATCATCAATGCTCACCTGAATGCCCATGGCACTCAATTGTTCAATGACGCGCTTGGCCTGTTTAGGGTTGGTAGCGGCAGCGCTTTCCGTGAGCTCTAGGCGGATCCATTGCGAATTCGCACCGGTTTCAAGGAGAATATCGCGAACCAAGCTGACAAAATGCGGTTGTTGAAATTGCTGCAAAGCGACATTGATGCTCACGGTCAAAGGGGTTTCAGACGCGCTAGCGGTCTGGAAACGAACGGCGGCGCGGCAGGCTTCACGCAACACCCATGTTCCGATGGGAACGATCAAACCACAGGTTTCCGCAGCAGCGATAAACTCTTCCGGCATCACAAGTTCATCAGCTGAGCGTTGCCATCTTATAAGCGCCTCGTAGCCAACCAATTTGCGGTCGCCCAGCGAAACGATAGGCTGAAAATGAAGTTCGAATGCAGATGTATTGATTGCCACCCGCAAGTCGGCCTCCATGTCCAGCCTCTTCAGCGCCGCGGTGCGCATCTGACTAGAGAATGTTACCGTTTGCTCGGTGCCTTCCGATTTCGCTTCGTACATTGCGACATCGGCATCACGCATCAACTCTTGCGGATCAGTATATTCCGGACCGTTCAATGCGATCCCGATACTGGCAGCGGCTTGCACATTGCTCGAACCGATCCGGTGAACGGGATGCAGGCATTTGTGCACAGC
The DNA here is from genome assembly GCF_039982395.1 of Parasphingorhabdus sp. Taxonomy (GTDB): domain Bacteria; phylum Pseudomonadota; class Alphaproteobacteria; order Sphingomonadales; family Sphingomonadaceae; genus Parasphingorhabdus. The sequence continues at coordinate 114,186 of NZ_JBDWYO010000002.1, read as the reverse complement.
TTCCGCCATGTCCTTCACAACCTCTTCGATTTCGTCGCCCCTGATGATGATAACAAATTCATCCCCGCCGATGCGGGCAAGCAGAGCATATTCAACCCACGTCAATTCTTTGAAACTATTCACTATAGTCTGGAGCCGGCCGGCCATTGCGACCAGCAGCATGTCGCCTGACACATGACCCAATGTGTCATTGACGAGTTTAAAGCCATCCAGATCGAGATAGATTAGCGCCGATTGGAAGTCGGATTTTTGATGTTCCAGATCAAATATATCCCGCACTTCTTTTTCAAACGCTAGCCGGTTTGGCAGGCCTGTCAAAGAGTCGGTTGCGGCATTTTCGCGCAGTATATCAGCATGTTTGCGCCGCTTGAAAACACGTCCGATCTGAATGCCTATTTGCAATAGCAACTCAAGAAATTCAGGCTTCGGCTCGACCGTATCGGTCTGATAAAATTCTAAAGCACCGACCAATTCATGGCCCATTATAACTGGCACAGAAATACTGCTCCGCAACCCGGATCGCATAGCGGCCGAAGAACGGGTAAATCCACTTTGGGCGTGGATATCAGTCACCCATGTCGGTTTTGTTTCAAGGAATAGCCTGCCGGGCGTAGAGGCGCATGGCCAAGCGACCAACGTGCGCGAGGCTTCCATAAAAGGAAAACTAAGGTCCTGGTCCTGGGCTGCCCAAATATCGGTCCCCTCAAGCCGCGCATCGCCAACGGGCCCTTTTCTAATCAACGCATGTCCCACCGGCCATTCGGCCGCTTCACAAATTTCGTTGATCGCAAACTGCAACGCATCCCGTGGTTCTTCGCAGTCATTTGCAAAACTCGAAACTCTATTCAACAATTCGAGGCGTTCGCGACTGAGAAAGAGATCACGCAAACCATGCTCTGCAATATCTTCGGCTTCTAGCCGTATAGCTTTTTCACGGACCAGTTGACGCTCAAGTCGTTCGCATTTCTTGCTAAGATACTCTGCGGTCTGAAATTCGTTTTGTGCCGGTTCAACACTCATTTCCAGGTCAACTCTATTTGGCACATGGGCGCGCCTTCGTGCATGCAAACAGGTTGATCCACTTCAATTGTCTCGTCGAAGAGATCAGCCAATCCCAGAACGAAACCATGGGCCAAATGACAAAGTTTGCGAGGCGAATTATATCCGAGCGTAACCGTGCTTGCGGTTTCAGCAAAATGAAAATGCGGACAGCCTGCGCCTGAGTATAATTTGCGAACTTCAGGGTGGATGATTGTATTCAAACTGAGGATGAATGGACGTGCGCCCGGCACATCTTCAAAAAATTTCGGAAATCGGCCATGCAGTCGTGGCATTGCACCACGGCCAAGTGTCTTCAACAATTCCGCCGCTGGTTTTCCCGTCATTTCAGACGCCGCGCCAACCAAGTCGAACAACTGCTCATCTGGATAGCTACCAAGAGATGTATATATGCCAGACAGCTCTGTTTTCGAGAGCAGTTCATCCCATACGCCCGGACCAAACTGGTCAGACACGACCTCCTCAATCACATTGAAAATTATGCCCTTCATCAGCTGGTTCTCCCAAATAGTGCGCTGATCCAATACCCGGCAGTGTCAAAATCAAAGGGACAGCGTGATGCTGTCTCAAAATTAGGCGCCATATGTAAAAGGCAGAAACACAGACCTATCGCAAAATATGACAAATTAAGAATAGTCGTGTCCCAACCACCAGACTTCATCCGTCTTGGCTAAGAACGGTAAAACGCATGACCAATTAAGTGCCGCCGGATACCGGCACGCTTTCCAATCCAACTTCAGTCGCAGCGATGATGATTGAACGCTTTGCTCAACCCTTCCACGCTATCCCCAATCGGATAGACTCAAATTCATTCTAGCTATTGCCTAACCACTTCAATCGTCTAGAGTTGTCCGGACAAATTTTAGAAGGATCGAGAATATGTTGCAGGGATTGGTGCTGGTTCCAGCGATGGGCGCTATCGCTGCCCCAAATATGCCCCCAGATGTAGCCGATCTTTTGCCGGGCACATTCAGCAACGAAGAACAGGTATATTTTGACAAGGATGCGGGCCGCAAAGCGGCGCCGTGGATGTCATTGCGGATCTCGATTGATGACGGCAATCTTATGCTTGAGCAAATTGATGCAAAGGGCAAAGCCATTGTAGATGCTCAGGAAATTGCCGTTAGCAACACCGGAAAGCGCAGTTTGATATCGGTTGGCCATTGTGGCCGCTATTTTGATCGCACCGAAGGCGGCTGGACCTATAGCGCAATGCAGAATCGAATGGCGTGCCAACAAGCGTTTCAGATCATTGCGATCACACGTGAGAGCATCACACTGCAGTTGAATAACGGAACGGAAACAATTTTGAAACGGGCGCGTCCGGTGACTTGCTGGGCCGCCATTCCCAAAAGCAAAGCAAAGGAAGACGGTGATACGGATTGGCTGTTTTCGAAGGATCTGAAGCTGCATGATCAGGGCGGCCGTGTTACAGTCGGCGGCGGCGACAGCGGAGCCGAGGCCGTAACATTGAGAATGCGCGCGGTCCATTGGCCCCCGCCAAGCACCAATCGACCCAGCATGGTGCTCTATATCCACAAGGACGATCCGGATCGTGCGGCAAGCTATAGCTGGGCCGACATTGACGCCAGCCGGGTAGGATTGAACCTCCGATGGATGCAGGCAAGTTGTACGATCGAGGGCGCGGAACGCGTCTCTGGAGACTAGCGGCCAGGCGGTGCAAACAGCTTCTGGTCCAAATCCTCGTTGACCTTCGTCTCGGTCCAGAACACTTCATTCGATTTGCGTCCGTCATAATATAGTGTGACATGGCGTGCTTGCAGCCAGCGCGGATTGTCCAGTTCGACAAAATCGTCATAGGTCCGGAAATGCCAACCCCTAGACGTGCGGAAGCCCATCGTGCGGATGGCGTGGTTGTCTTGATCGACACCAAATAGGGTTTTTCCACCCGATGGATCCACCAGTTCAACCATATATAGATCATGTTTCCCGATTTTGTCATTGGCGAGACGACTTGTCACAAACCCTGGTTTTCCGGCCTGGCGAATGATTCCAAAACCAAAATTGCTTGCCCAAAATGCGTCGGCCTCCGCCTTGGGTGTGATGCCGCGTTCGGTCCAAGTTGTCTTGCCGTCGAAACCGACTTCAAATATCCTTTCGCCTTTGGATTGTGCAATGATCCGAACCTTGCCATTGGCACCATGAGCATCATTGCGCTCAGGATCAAATATGCGCCACATCCGATAGTCATTGGCGATTGAACGCGGCAGATGGCCTTTGTTGCCGTAGAAAATAGCGTGCCCTGACAAAGTCAGCGACCGGGCATTGGCCCAACCATCCCCGCCTGCCGCCTCTCTCGCCAACGCTAGAATGTCTTCACCAGTCAGATCAGATTGTCCGCGAACATCCTCAACAGGAAAAACGATCGCCATTGCGATCAAGGCTAAGAACCATAGCTTTTGCATCAGTGGATCACCTCATTTGTCCGGACAAATTATACTTGCCTCCTGGAGCAATATATTGTCAATTCCCCTTATGGAAAAACCTGTCGCGCATCCAATAAGCCGCCGCGCCTTTGTCGGGGGAATGAGCGCATCATTGATCTCCTGCGCGGCACCCCGTCGTACTTGGAGCAAAACCAGCGCCGACGTGATTGTCATCGGAGCCGGGCTGGCCGGGCTCCATGCTGCCAGCCTGATTGAGAAGGCCGGTTACAAGGCGATTGTGCTGGAGGGTTCGGACCGCATTGGCGGACGGCTTTATACACTGGATGATCTTCCCGGAACGCCCGATGCCGGAGGTATCCAGGTAGGCGCGGGATATCGGCGCTTTCATGAAATTGCGGATAGATTGGGCGTCGAGCGCTACATCCCGCCCGCATCTCCGCGCGGGGCGCTCTATAACATTCTGGGACGCTCGTTGACGGCAGATCAGTGGGCGACGGCCCCGGAAAATAGGCTTAGCAATAAAGAAAGGCGTCATCTACCCGACCAATTGCTCCGGTCTTATCTGGGCGGCCTGCCCAAATTTTCCAATGTTGCTGACTGGTTGAAGTCTGAAACAGGCGCGATAGATGTTTCGTTGAGGGAATATTTATCGGCACAGGGGGCTTCACCCGAAGCCATGCGGCTGATTGATGCCAATTTGAATGGCAACAGCCTTGATCAGCAATCCGCGCTGCATATCGCCCGCACGTTGGCGATTTTCAGGTCTAGTAATGGACCAACGCGCTATGTCCGCGGGGGCTCTCAAAGAATGACCGATGCCATGGCCTCGGCGTTACGCTCTGACATCATTCTAGGCAGCAATGTACTTGCCATGGAGCATGAGGACGATGGCGTTGAAATCAGCCTCGCTAACCGCCAAAAATATGGGGCGCATCATGTTATCTGCACCGCTCCTTTCTCGACCTTACGAAGCGTCCAGATTGAAGCAGAACTTCCGGTAGCGATGCGCAATATGATCTCGGGCCTACCATATACAAGGGCGAGCTTTGCTTATGTTGCCGCCAAAGAACCGTTTTGGAAATCCGATGGCATGCCCGAAACAATCTGGAGCGACGATCCCATGCTCGGTCGGGTTTTCGTGCTCGGCGACGAGCCCGCAATGCTAAAGGTTTGGCTCAACGGGCCCAGCGCTGATCTGATCGATAATATGGACCCGGCAGCAGCAGGCGCCACGATCATTCAAAAGATTGAAAAGGCGCGACCCTCAGCGAAAGGCAAGCTTCGGTTGGTCCGAATTTTTAGTTGGCAGAAGAATAGCTTTGCGCGCGGAATCTACCATCATATCGGCACTGGACAAGGGGCAATGTTGGCAGAAGCGGCGCGCTATTCCGGCCAGAGAATTCACTTCGCGGGCGAACATATGGCGCAAGAAAGCTCAGGTATGGAGGGCGCACTGGAGAGCGGAGAGCGCGTCGCTGATCATGTGCTTCGCAATTTATAGGGATCGAGGCAAGAAGAGTGTCAAATGAAAATCTTCTCATGCCAGCGACAACGGATGCTTCCAAGGAACACTCAGGGCGCACCTATATACTCGTCCATGGTGCCTGGCACGGAGGCTGGTGTTGGAGAGACATATGCAAGCCCCTAGAAAACATGGGACATCGCGTGTTTACGCCAACTCTGACCGGGCTGGCGGACCGGAAACATCTCTTGTCCGCGCAAGTTGGCCTGAGCACGCATATAGCGGATATCACCAATCTGATTGACCAACATGACCTCAAAGAAATCACCTTGGTCGGGCACAGCTATGGAGGGATGGTCATCACGGGGGTTGCCGATGCTTTGAAGGAACGGCTCCGCCACATCGTCTATCTTGACGCTGCGCTTCCCAAAGATGGCCAGTCGATGATTACGCAGGGGCCAGAGCGCAGTCCTGATATATTAGCGAATACCGAGCAGGGACTGCGCGCTTTGGTGGCCGATGGCATCGCGATGAGTTCACTCTTGCCCGAAATGTTGGGAATCCCTGAAGATCATCCCAGCTATGATTGGGTGTCTCAGAATATGAGTCCCCATCCGTTAAAGTCTTGGCTCGATCCCATAGACTTGCCCAATGGCGGATCAAATGGATTGTCCAGAACATACATCCATTGCACTGACCCTGTCCTGCAAAATGCGAGTTTCGCATGGCACGCCGAACAGGTTCAAGCGAACGAACAATGGCAATATCACGCTTTGGAAACAGGCCATGAGGCGATGATCACCGCACCAGCCGAATTGCTATCGATTCTGACCAATATCAGTTAAACTCTCGTATGAAGCACACGCAAATAGAAAGCCCGCCACCCAGAGGGCGACGGGCTTTTGAATTGGATTGATCTTAGTATTTTGCGGTCAATACCACGCCAATGCGCCGTCCAGGCCGCAAGCCCGATGCAAAGCTTCGTTTGAAGCTGGCATCGGCATCTGCATAACGGATGATTTGTGCCACAGAGTCTTCATTAAACAGGTTCTTCACATAGCCCTGGATCTTGAAATTCTCGTTTTCAAACCCAAGCCGGACATCAGCGACAGCTGATCCTCCGGTTTTGGCTAGATTGTGGACCTGTGCAAAGCTGCTGGAAATCATCGTGACATTGGCGCCGGCAAAAACTTTCCAGCCGCTGTCTCCAATATCCGTACGATAATCAACATCGGCGAAGAACTGATGGACAGGAGCCCGAGGGATACGCTTGCCTTCGATCGAACCAAATAGTGATTGGCAACCAGCAGACGCCGGGAATTGATCTCCGGTTGAGCAGTTCACCAACCCATCATCTGCAACGTCATCAAGAACACCCTGATTCTCGTCTACTCCGTTTTTGAACTTCGAATCCGCCATCGAATAATTGGCGGTAAATGTGAAGTTCCGACTTGGGCGTGCGATCAGCTCCAGTTCCAGTCCGTCTACGCGAGCATCCCCGGCATTTACGATCGAACTGATCCGGTTGGGTGGCAGGAATACCGTCTGGGTCAACTGATAACCGGTGATTTCATTGTGGAACAACGCCAGATTTGCCGTCAAAGCACCGTCCAGAAACTGGTTCTTGATCCCTATTTCATAGGCGTCCACTTCTTCCTCGTTAAAGGTTGGCTGCCCGGCATTGATAGCAAGCACACCATTGAACCCGCCCGGTTTTTGACCCTGCGCGAAAGAGGCATAGATCAGGTTATCCGGAGACACTTGATAGTCCATCAATATACGCGGCGTGAATTTTTTGAATTTTGCCCTGGCAACAACCGGGATTGGCACCGGATCACCTACATTTCGGCTGATCGCAGACTGGTTGATCGTTTCTTCCGAATAGCGACCCTCCACACTGATGGTGAAATTATCAAAAATCTCAGCGCTTGCAGAACCGAAGAGAGCCCAGTTCTGAATATCCAAGCTGTTCGAGTTCCTTGGCACCGAAACCACACCGGCTGATGCAGGAGAGGTTAGGAAGCTGAAAAAGCAGCCCCGGGCCGGCGAGCAGAGTTGCGCATTTCGCGCATTGGAATTGGCCAGTGCCCGAGCATTGGCATCCGCCGGAAGCGTCCTGATGTCCCGGCTATCGTCGGTCTGGTCAAAATAATAACCGCCTACCATGAAATCGAACCGGTCGCCGTCATATGCGAGGCGAATTTCCTGCGAAATATCTTCGGTCTTGCCTGCGTTGGCAAATGAGAAGTCGGTTGGTGGACCATTGACAATCCCCAGGCCAACTGGGCCCGCAGGGAAGGTTGCAAAGGTCGAAGCCTGGAAACTGGTCGGCGCATAATCACCATCTGTTTCCGTCCGGTCGGTGACACGGTTGTAACCAGTCAGCGACGTCAATGTAACCTGATCGTTTATTTCATAGTCCATCCGCAGGCTGGCATTGAAAGTTTTAATATTCAGGCCAACGTCGGCGCCATTATTCGCGAATTGCCGCGTATAGTCGGTGTTGATCTGGCCCGGCTGGATGGTGCCACAGAAATAACGGCCTGCACCTCCATAAAAACCGCCATTGTCGAACAGGCAATTATTGTCGCCTACGCTGGTTGCGAAAATCGCAGGCTGTCCATCGTCGGTGCGATTATAATATGTCCGGATCTGAGCGGTAAAGGGCCCTCCGTCATCATAGGCGAAACCGCCCGAGAATGAGTAGGACTTCTGTTTGCCGACTTTGTTGCCATCAAAAAGGTTGGTATATTCACCGCCAAATTTATAGTAGCGGGCAGACGCAAAGGCCGTGATGGAATCCGTCACTGGCCCGCGCACATTGGCGTTGATATCGAACCGATTATGTTCTGAAATGTCGGCCGAGATCGAACCTGTGAGGCGATCTGCATTGGTTTTCGATATGATGTTGATTGCACCGGAATAGGTGTTCCGTCCATAAAGCGCGCTCTGTGGCCCCTTCACGACTTCAATCCGTTCAATATTGTCGACGGCATAATCACCGACTGATCCACTGAAATATATGCCGTCAATGAACACAGCGACGCCCGAGTCGCCCAATATATTGGCTTGGCCCCGAATCACCGGTCGGTTTGCGTCGCGTCCGAAACTATCATCAAAGGTCAGCCCTGCGGTCACTTTTGAGATGTCGGACACGCTATCCAACGCCAGATTTTCAATCGATGCAGAACTGACCACGGCGATAGCAGCCGGTACTTCCTGCAGGTTTTCCGAAACCTTGCGTGCGGTAACGACAATGACATTCGAGTCTTCTGCGCCTTCGCCAGAAACGGGTTGCGCAAAAGCCGATACTGGCGCGGATGCTGCTGCGGCCATAAGCAAATATTTGTAAGAAAATTTCATAAATTTAGTCCTCCCTGAAACCAGCACGGCTGATTTTCATTCCTCCATTCACAAAGTCTCACCGTCTCAATAATTTGTCCAGACAAATTTTTCACTAGACTGTCGATGGCGCCGGACTGTCACAAATTTGCAACGGGCAATTTGACAGTCAAAAAACGATTTTCAAGCTGGGCTCTTGAACAACAATATAGATTAAACATATGATATTTATATATAAATTAAGCATTGCATTACGAGGCAATGCGCTTAATTTGTCCGGACAACTTAAGGAGCTTTACTATGCCCGCCTATATGATCGTGACGGCAAAGATCAACGACAGAGACGCTTTTATCGCCGGATATGGTGCCGCAGCAGGCGCGCTCGTCGACAAATTCGGAGGCAAATATGTTCTACGCGGTCCAGGAACGGAGCTTCTGGAAGGTGATTTTGGTGACGGTGCTTCAATGGTGATTTCAGAATGGCCAGACAAGGCGGCGGCAAGAGCTTTTTGGGACAGTCCGGAATATCAGGAAGTGAAGAAATTGCGTGACGGCTGTGCGGAATGCCAAGTGCTTCTCATCGAAAGCCCCAAAATCAATGACTGACATCATCAAACGCACAACGCTGATGGTTCGCAATGGCGACAGCGCCTCTCATTGGTATGAGACCGTGTTCGGCATGACAAAATGGATGGACACACCCTTCACATTGTCCGGTACCCAACTGGCCGCTGGGAAAAAGGGTGATCAGACTCGCCTGATCATTCTCAAATGCAAAGATGATCTGATCGGTATGATCGGGTTGTTGGAGTGGCTTGACCCCAAACAGGATGCGCCCAAGGAGCTTCCAACCGAAATCCAATTTGGCACTCCGGTTTTTGTGGTGGCATCTGAGGATGCGAAAGGTGCCGTCGAACGGGCGAGAAAGCTAGGCTCCCGAATCCACTGCGAACCCCATGATTGGCAAGTCACCGGCGCAGATGGAAAAAAGAAAGATATGATTGGCTGTTCCTTCTGGGATCTCGATGGCTATTTCTTCGAGGTCAACCAGGTCGTGAAGGTTCATGAATAAGTGACAACAGACAAGCTGACGGCCTTTGACGCTCTCGCTGCGGACAAGCGGATTGACGACAGCGCCAACTATCAATGGCGGGTCGCGGCGCGGCCCGTGGGCAATGTCTTACCCGATGACTTCGACTGGACGGTGACAGATATACCTGAACCAGAAGATGGGGAGGTCCTTCTCAAGACCCACTATCTTGGACTGGCGCCCGTCATGCGCTTCTATATGCAAGGCACCGGAGCGGCCGGCGAGCGTGTGCTGCAGCCGGGCGACGTGATTCACGGCCGCGGCGTTGCGCAAATCGTCAAGTCTCGCCATCCGGATTGGCGCGAAGGACAGATGGTTCAAGGCCAATTGGGTTGGCAAACCTACAAGACTTCGAAGATGACGGCGCAGGAAAAATTCTTCGCTATGCCTGATAACGGCCTGCCGGCAGCTCTGGGGTCTGGCGTTTTGGGTATGACCGGATTGTCAGCCCATGCGGGGCTATTCTCCTGCGGCACCCCCCGCAAGGGTGATCGGATGGTGCTCTCCGGCGCGGCCGGTGGAGTTGGCTCCATGGTCAGCCAGATGGCCAGCAATATTATGGACTGCGATGTTGTGGGCATGGCTGGTGGCCCGGAAAAATGCGCCTTCATTCTGCAGCATGGCTGTTCCCGTGCGATCGATTATAAATCCGAAAACATCGAACAACGGCTGGATGAGCTGCTGCCCGACGGCATTGACCTCTATTTTGACAATGTCGGCGGCGAGACGCTGGAGGCCTGCCTCGAACGGCTTCGCCTCCACAGCCGCGTCATATTGTGCGGCTCGATCAGCGAATATACCCGCAAAGACCCATTCGCCCTTTCCAACTACACCCGTCTGCGCGCCACCGAAACGAGGATGCAGGGCTTTTTCGTCTACAACCATCTCCAGAATTGGGAGAAGGTGATGGATGATCTAGCGGGATGGATACATGATGGCAGATTAAAACCTGTACAGGACATAGAAGACGGCTTCCAGAACATGCCGCGCGCGCTAGCGAATCTCTATTACGGCCGGAATGTTGGAGTACAATGCTGCTCTGTTCGCGGCGAACCGTTGGAATGGAAGTAAGGAAAATGACATGACCGAAACACAGCCAGTACGATTTCAGCGCGCGAATTTCGTTGTTGAGGATATTGACAAGGCCCTGACGTTATATCGAGACGTTCTTGGTTTTGAAGTTACGTTTCGCAAAGGACACAATCCAGAGAGCTATTCCATCCCCGTGTTTGAAATTCCCGATGGCGCGGAGCTTGATTTTGTAATTCTTTCGTTGCCGGGCCAACCACGAGTCATGGCCCTGTCCGGAATCAAAAACGTGCCACTCGCGCCGGTCCCCCATCCCCGGCGCAGCGCAATCGTGCTGGATGTCGCGGACCCGGACAAAGCAATGGCGGACAGCGCTGCGCTGGGACTGAAAGTATATGAAGAAGGTCGTCTTGAAACGCATGATGGCCGCATCGGGCGCGAAATCGGCATTGTGGATTTTGATGATAATCTTATCGTTATCTACCGCATTGCAGACGCACTATGATGGACAGCAAAACCGCGACAGAGCGCCCTTCGGAAAAACCTTATCCCAGTGCCACGGCCGGATGGTTTCTGGTGGTTATGCTGACCATTGCCTATATTTTCAGCTTTGTAGATCGCTATATTCTTGGTCTACTGATCGAACCGATCAAAGCCGAATTTGATCTGTCCGATCGCTCGATTGGCTGGCTGCTGAGCGCTTTCACGCTCGTCTATGGCTTTGTCGGTATATTCATGGGTTGGCTGATCGACCGCGGCAAGCGCATCTGGATTGTGTCCATCGGGGTCGCCTTGTGGTCGATGGCAACCATCGCGACCGGCACCGCCAAGAATTTCGTCCAATTGTTTGCGGCCCGCATGGGTGTGGGCGTCGGAGAAGCGACCCTTAGTCCGGCAACTTTCTCTATGATTGGCGATAGCTTTCCGACGGAGAAACGCGGCAAACCAATTGCCTTTTACTCCTCAGCCCTACCGATCGGCGCAGGCCTTGCCTCGTTGTTGAGTGGTGCAATCATCGCATGGACATCCGCCGGTGGCACCCAGTCCCTGCCCTTCTTCGGTGAGCTGTCGCCTTGGCGCTTCACCTTGATAATCGTCGGTTTACCGGGCCTGGTTTTTGCGCTTTTCTTCCTGCTTATGAAAGAACCAGCGCGGCGACCAGCCGCCGCCACAGCAGATGTTATCAGCGGCAGTGGCTTTACCGATGCGATACAATATATCTGGCGCAACAGGCTTCTATACCTCGGCTTTTTGCTGTTGATCGGCACGATGACCACGATCGCCTATAGCCAGGGATTCCTCGCACCGACCTTTGAACGAACCTGGGGCTGGTCGCCGCAAAAATATGCATTTGTCAACGGAGTCGCCTTGCTCGTCATCGGTCCGGCAAACATGCTTCTCATGGGAACCATTTCCGATTGGTGGACCAAGAAGGGAGTCAAGGATGCATCTTTACGGCTACTCTACATCGGCTTTTTAATCATGGTCCCGACCGCATCCATTCCTCTCTTCATGCCGACAGCAGAGCTTGCTTTTGCGATCCTGTGTATCAACACTGTCGGTATCGGGATTGTGTCAGCCATCGGCATAACGGCATTGCTCGTCATTACACCTGCGCAAGTTCGCGGGCAGATTGTAGCAATATATTATCTCTCGATTAGCTGGTTTGGTTCATTGGGTCCGATTGTCGTCGGCGAATTGTCTAGCAGCGTCTTCGGCGAAGAAAATATCCGCTATGCAGTCGCCGCCGTTCCTTTTATTTTCGGTTTCATTCCGTTTCTGATGATGCCGCTCACTCGCCGCCTCTATCGCGCGCAGATTGACCGGTTGAGAGATTCAACCGAATGATCCGCAAGGGATATACGGACGGCCCATTTGGCCAGATTCACTGGCGCATGAAGGAACCGGCGCAAACGCCGTCTCAACCGGACCTCTATTGTCTCCACCCAGCACCATTTAGCGGCCTGGCCTTCACCACGATCATGCCCTTCCTGGCGCAAGACCGTCGCGTGATCGCACCAGATTTCCCAGGTCATGGCGGTTCCGATATTTTCACCGCCAAACCATCAGTCGCTGAATATGCTGAAGCCATGCGCGCGGTGGTAGCGGATCAATCACACACGGCGCCCATAGACATTATCGGTTTTCATACAGGCAATCTGGTGGCCGTTGAAATGGCGTGCGAGACCGCCAGCTCTATACGCAAGTTGGCGCTCGTGGATATTCCCGCATTCGATCCTGAAGACCGCGCCAAATTCTTGTCGTCTGCGGCCCAGCCATTTGCCATCACCCCAGAACTTCATTGCCTTGAAGCACCCTGGGATCGGGGCATGACCAAAAGGCTCGCAAGTCAGGGGCCTGACAGAAGTTTCGAAATATTTGTGGAGCAGCTGCGCCACGGACAGCATATGAACGCAGCCTTCCATGCTGCTTTTTCTTATGATGTTGAAATCCGGTTGCCATTGGTGCTTTGCCCGACGCTGATATTGGCCACCCAGTCCATGTTGTTGGACGCGACCAGGCGCGGTGCCGGATTGATGCCCACTGCTCGCTTGGTCGAAAGACTCGACATCAAGCGCGCGGTGCTCGACGAGGCGGCGGGGGCAACCGCAGCAGAAATCATGTGTTTTCTGGATGGGAAAGACACCGAATAGCCCGAGAAAAGGTCACTTTTTTAAGCTTCCTGCAAAATTGCAACATTGCCTCTTCACAATTTGTCCGGACAAATCTAAGGTCACCCCATATTGGCATTCAGGTGCAAACCTGATCGACTGGAGGATAGTGAAATGAAGCGACGTTTGACCGGTGGACTATTTACAGCAACAATCTTGGCAGCCTTAGCGACTAGTCCCGCAGCCGCTCGGACACTGGACCCCAACAAGGCTGAAGATGCATTGGAAATTTCTAAGCGTGTCCAATGTGGCGTCGCGGATGGCGTTCCAGCAATTTATCACTGGTCCGGAAAAGTCTATTCGCGAGTTCAAGGTGAGCCCGACCGCCACCTGTTCAATGGCGAGGGCATGAACATTCGCCAATGCGTTCGCATCGAAGACCCCAAGCGCGGGGTTGGCTATCGCCAAGTCAGCAAAGAGGTGATGTTCTATCTTGATCCCAAAACCAATGAGGTACTCAGAACGTGGGAGAATCCCTGGTCCGGTGAAACGGTTAAGGTCATGCAAATTGCCAATGATCCGGTGAACAGTCGCCCCAACTACCCCTATTCTGCCGATGGCAAGCCACACCGGATTTCAACGCTACGCCGTCAGGGAAAATGGCTGTTCATGCCATTTGAAGTCCCGCTCTTTTATCACAATGTTCTAGCAGGTGATTATCAAGATTACGTCGGCAACAAATATCATGCGATGGAAATTTTTGACTTTGCTATGCTTGCAGATGAAATTCTCGACACGAAAAATCCAACGGCTTATCCGACGATTAGCTGGGTTCGTATTTCTGACTGGATGCCGTGGATGAAGATGCGCGGCCGTCAGGGACAAATGGTGTTCAATGCCATGGGTGCAAAACTAAAGCATTACGATGAACTACCTGCGGTCATTAAGGACGAGATTGCTCTCAATTATCCTGATTATACCACCCCGCCTCCCGGTGACGATCCGCGTCCCAACGATACGACCTGGACGGTATTCAAACGGATGATCGATGCGGAGCGTGCGGCGGAGAAAGAGAAGAAATAGGAATTTGTTGCGGTAACTAGATCCATTTCTGAATTCCACCTTACACCGTTTCGCCCATCCTTTCAGGAGAGAGTATCGGAATGAGTTGGCTCAAATCGGATAGTGGCCGGGCTCCGTTTCCATTGTGATCCACCGCAATTCCGTGAAGGCCTCGATTCCGGCTTTCCCCCCGAAACGGCCATAGCCAGATGCGCCTACACCGCCAAAAGGCATTTGCGCTTCGTCATGCACCGTGGGTCCATTGATGTGGCAAATGCCGGAGTGGATTTGTTTCGCGACCCTCAGGCCGCGCGCTGTGTCCTTGGTAAAGACAGCTGCGGAAAGGCCGTATTCGCTATCATTGGCCAGCTCGATTGCATGGGCTTCGTCACGGGCACGGACAATACCAACAACTGGGCCAAAACTCTCGTCGCGAAAAAGCTTCATATCCTGCGTGACATAATCGACCAAATGCGCCGACATCACCACATTGAGGCTCGTTTCGCCACCAACCAATAGCTTTGCCCCTTTGTCCACCGCATCTTCAATCAGGTTGAGGCAGTGGGCAACCGTCTGGGTATCAACAACGGCACCGAGCGGGGTATTGCCATCGCGCGGATCGCCCGCCGGCATTGATTCCACTTTTTCAGCAAACTTCTGAGCAAAGGCGTCCGCCACCGCATCGACCACTATGATCCGTTCGGTCGACATGCAAATCTGCCCCTGATTCATATAGGCGCCAAAGGCTGCAGCCTTAACCGCTTCATCCAAATCAGCATCCTCGAGCACCACAAGCGGAGCCTTGCCGCCAAGCTCCAACAAACATGGTTTGAGATGTTCTGCTGCGCGTTTTGCGATAATCTTGCCAACTGTCGTGGAGCCTGTGAAATTGATTCGCTTAACCTGCGGCAAATCGATTAGGCCGCCGACGATTTCGGCCGCATCCTGCGGCGCATTGCTAACGACATTAACCGTACCCGCGGGAAATCCAGCCTCCAAAAATGCATCGATAATCAGGCCGTGAGTTTGCGGGCAAAGCTCGCTTGCCTTGAGGATTACTGCATTGCCGCAAGCCAGCGGCACAGCAATTGCTCTGACGCCCAAAATGATCGGCGCATTCCACGGCGCAATGCCCAAGATCACACCCACCGGCTCACGCAACGCCATGGCAACGCAGCCCGGCTTGTCGGAGGGGATGACTTCGCCGGAAATTTGGGTCGTGATCGCCGCAGCCTCGCGCACCATCCCGACCGCAAGGCCGTGATTGAACATCGCCCAGCCCGGCGTGGCACCAATTTCTGCCGCCATTGCCGCGACAAAGTCCTGTTGTTTAGCCTCTAGCGCATCAGCCGCCTTCATGAGCACGGCGCGGCGGGCATTGGGGCCCATGCCCGACCATATGGCAAAGCCTTCTTGCGCACGACTGCCGATGGCATCCAGATCGGAAACCTGCATGGCTGGGGCTGTAGAAGCCACATCACCGGTTAGGGGATTGCATCGTTCAAATTCCATTGGACCTCTCCTATTGCTATTGATCATAGCACTTCCAATTGCTATGATCAATAGCAATCAAGTCAATATATTGGTGGAGAAATATTAAGCAGCATTTTGGAATGAAGCCCGCCGCTAGTAGCACCAGAGCCAGCTTAGCCGGCCTTACGCGGCCTTCCGCGGGGACGCGGCTTGCTTTTCTCACCCGCGCCAACGCTAAATTCCGGGATCGCACCCGACTGCTTGAGCAGTTTTTTTACATCATCAGTGGTTTGTTGAATATGATCGGAAATAAGCGCAATGGCCGCCTGCTCATCCCTATCTACAACGGCCTGCATGATCACGCGGTGCTCATCGGTTAGTCGATAACGAATCTGGTCGCGGTGAGACATTGCAAAAGCTTGATATCTTTGCGCTTGAGACTGCAGGGCGCTGCGAAAGAACAATAGCCACGGCGAGCCACAACTGGCGACCAGCGTATCATGAAAATGAGTGTGCTTCTCACCATAGCTCATCCATTGTTCCGAAGTTGCCTCGGAGTCTGGAAGGCAGGATTTGCTCAACAGATGGAAGGCACTGACAATGCCCGCCTCCCAATTGTCATCGCCGTTGCGAATGGAACCAGAAATAGCTCTGGATTCAAATTCAATCCGCCAGAATGTGATATCTTCAAGGTCTTCGACAGACACAGGGGCAACTCTGAAGCCGCGGCCCACGTCTATCCGGACCAACCCGTCCGAGACCAAATGCGACAGAGCTTCTCTCAGAGTTCCGATGCCCGCGCCATACGTCTTTCGGAGTGCCTCAAAGCGGAGTTTCTCGTCGGGTTTTAGGACGCAACGCGTAATATCAGATCGCAGCTGGCGGTAGACAGCGAAGCTCGCAGCATCCTCTCCCGCAATATCTTGCGGAACGGACGAACGTCCACCTGCAAGACCTTCTAAGACGCGGCCACTTACCATAAAGAAATCTCTTGTTTATTGACCCGTACAGTCTTTGCAGAATCACGCCCATCAAGCAAGGCTTGCTGCCCCTGCCTTGCCTGGTACATCCGCTGCGCAAACGAGCGTGATTGGCGCCGCTGGGTCAAAAGGCTTGCAAATCTTCGCCAGCGATCACTTCACCGTCGAAACCTGCCCGAACTCTGGCGGTGATCTGTGCAACCGCCGCCTTGTCACCATCAGGCGTGGTAAAATGCGTGAGCAGAACGGTTTTGACATTGGCCGCCGTCGCCAATTTGGCAACTTCTTCAGGGGTCAAATGCTTCGCGCGCATTTGCTTTTCAATCATCAGAAGCTGAGCGGCGGTAAAGCCTCCCCGTTCCTCGAATTGCGCCATAATGCCATCGACATCCATCACTTCGGTAACCAGTACATCGGTATTTTTCGCTAGCCGCTCTAGCGCTTTGGAAGGGCCGGTATCGCCGGTAAAAACAACGGAACGATCTGATGTATCGATCCGGTAGCTGTAAGACCGGATCGCGCCAAAACCAGCATCAACCTTCGCCAAATGGTAGAAATGCGAATTATTGACGGCCTGCACACGGACTCTGCCATCGCGATATATTTCTACGGCACCCTTGCTGTCGACGCTCAAGTCCTGCGCGCGAATGACGTTTTTCATGGAACCCATGCCGCGCACTTCGGTTGCATGGACAGAACCAGGCAGAGAAAGATATTCCATTCCAGCGTCGAGGAATTTGGCCGTACCCGGAGGTCCAAAGACGCTCAGCACATCTTGAGCGCCTAAAGTCCAACGAAATGCTCCAAGCGATGCTGTCCCGGCGCTATGATCAAGATGGAGATGCGTTAAAAAAACCGCACCGAGTGCAGCGGGATCATGACCCGACTTGCGCAATTGTGTAACGCAACCTTCGCCGCAATCGATCAGATAAGGCGTGCCTTCTACAACCAAAAGATTGGCTGGTTGGGCCCGATCCACCCTGAGGCGCGGCCCTCCGCCAGTTCCTAGCAAGACAATTTTCGTGCCTGCCTTTGCGCGCTGTTCAGAATCGTCAGGCGTTTCGGTTTGATGAGCCGCCAAAGGCGCTGCCATGGCCAAAGCGCATAATCCGGCCAGGCTTCTGAAACCGCCCAAAGCCATTAGAGCACCATCGCGGCAGGATCACCAGTGGTCAGCCGCTCATATCCATTGGCGGTGATCAAATATGTATCCGCTCGCATAACAGCCGGATGTCCTGCTGCCATGGGATGGAAAATAAAAGTCATGCCCTCTTTCAGTTCAAACGGCGCGCCCTTTATATGATAATCTTCCAATTCCAGCCCAATCGCATGACCAAAGGAAGGCGATGCGGGTTCAAAACCATCGGCCTTGAACTGCGCCGTGATCGCTGCACCAACATCCACCAGATCAGCGCCGGGCCTCACCAACTCCAGCCCCTTTTCCCTAGCCGCATTGACCGCATTATGCGCCGCCAACATTTCGCCCGGAACCGGGCCGGTTGCGACCAGATTGGTCTGCTGACCAAAATAGCCAAGATAGCGCGGTGAAATCTCGATCAGATAGACACTGTCTTCCTCAATAGGCAAAGCAGAGTATGGATTCCGATCGAGTGGCTGCTGCAGCATTGGCATGGACATGCACAGGTTGAAGGAGTCCTCGCACCCTTCAAGGCGCAAAATATGCTCAATATCGGCCAGCACCTCGTATCGTTTGCGTCCTGGCTTGACGATGTCGGGCACATGCGACCAAGCAACATCGGATATACGGCAAGACTCTCGAATGAGCGCTTGCTCCCCTTCACTTTTGACAAGCCTTAACTGATGGACATCATCCCAGATATCGACAAATTCAGCCGCTGGATTTGCTTCGCGAATGGCCTCAATCCAGCCATTTGGGAAATATTCCATCCCCGCAACACCAATTCGATTTATGCCTCTTTTGGCGATTTGATTGGCTATCTGACTGGCCACCGAAGGCGTCTGCACACTATTCTGCCCTGCCATATTATCAGGCACTGCCGTGGGCAGAATATCGGTCGCCCATGACAATTGACCAGCGATCGGAATAGCCCCGGGATGGGTCATAACAAGATCACATTTTTGCCCGCGATACAGCAGTGCTGCGATATAGTCATAAGACGAACGAAAGTTGGTGAAATAACGCTGAAGGCTGGACTGATCGCCAAAATCGCTAAAGGTGATCAGCACATCGACATCATGGCGCGCCATAATGTCATCCGCGGCTTTCCAGCGCCTATCTCGTTCCGCAATTGCAGGTGCTTCCATCGCCTTTAACTCCCATTTCGTAACTGCGTTACTTGATGCTTAGCCCTTGAAAAAAGCAATTGATGCTTTGTTCACTTGATCAGCGGTTTCCCACTGCGGCCAATGCGATGCGCCAAGCACTTCGCACCATTCAACGCCCGGGATCAGCCCTTTATACTCATGCGCCATGACGAGAAACTCGTCTTTGCAATCTGGTGATGCGATAACCATGGTTGGACGGTTGATGCTCTTGAGCTCTTCATCGGTGAGCACGTTTTCATCCCAATGCGGCGGCATAATACCAGCAAAGACATTTTCCATCGTGCGGACCATATTGGGCTGCGCATAAACACGCATCCGCAGGGTCAAGAGGTCAAGCATACGCTGTTTCGGATCAGCAATAAGTTGAGAGAAAACCTTGTCCATTTTCTCAATGGTAGGGTCGGCTACCGATTGCGCGCGTTGAGCGAGGAATTGCATGCCTTTTTGGCGGTCTTCCTCGGTCTCATTGATGCGTGTACGACCCCATGCGGACATCACGATCAGACGCTTCACCAGGTCGGGGCGGCGAAGGGTGAATTTCGTAGAAATCCAACCGCCGATCGACAGGCCAAACATGCTGACATCTTTCAGGCCAAGAGTCTCAACAAAGCCTTCCAATTGATCGACATAGCCAGAAACGGCATAGGGCTCATCGGGCTTATCCGAGTAACCGTGACCCTTCAGGTCGAATGCATATGTGTTGAAATGCTTAGAAAACTCGGCGAAATTCGCGATGAAATTCTCCCACGTGCCGCCCATGCCGTGCACCATGACGACAACCGGCGCATCACTTGGTCCAGCATTGACATAACGCGTGCGCGTGCCCGCAGCATCAACATAACCTTGTGTGAAAGCCACACCGTCCATGAAGGACCAAATGCTTTGCAGATCCCGTTCTGAATTGCTCATATCACTTCTCCAAATTTTTCTTCAACCAGTAAAATTACCAAAAATTATGCAGGCTTACCCTTGTCTTTCCACGCCTTCGGATCGACTTGAATATTCTTTGCGGCTTCAACTATGGATTGGGTGTAGGGCTTGCGCACAGCCTCATACACTTTGAGCGCTTCATGGGTGACACCATGCTCGGCAAAGGCATCAGCTATCGCGCCTGCGTCATGGATCGATTGGCAGCCGCCCTGCCCCAGATTGGGCCGCATGGAATGCGCCGCATCGCCCATCAAAGCGATCCGGCCATCAACCCATTTGTTCGCCACCGGACGGTCGAACAAAGGATAAGCCGCTAGCGGCTCGACACGGGCCTCAATCATCTTGCTGATAATCGGATCAAGTGTGTCGGGGTAGCGGCCCATAACTCGGTCGACCGGCAAGTCTGATGGGTTGCAATCTTCCAATTGATCTCCGCCCTGGAATTGCAAGTCAACGCTAATGAATTTCTCGCCGCGCACTGGCACAGTTAAAGCGTGAACGCCAACGCCCGCAGCCTTGTCGCCAAAGGCCCAGCCATCCCAGAACAGCATGCGGTTGGTCGGCAAGTCATCAGGCAGAATGTCCGCAGAACACATGGTGCGCAAAACGGTATGTCCCGCAGCCACAGCTGGCACATCATCGAACATTTTTCGGGCAAGAGAGCGCACGCCGTCTGCCGCCAATATAACAGTCGCGCTAACTTCGGTGCCATTTTCAAACGTGGCAACGGGGTTACTATTTCCCCCATCATCAGCATTCTGAAGGGCAGTGAGGCGGTGCCCGACATGGACTTTACCTTCGGGAATTTCAGCCAGTAGCATTCCCAGAAAATCGGCCCGCAAGAAAGAGTGTACAACGCGCGTTCCCATGCGGCCGTCGTCATTCACACCGAGCGATCCAAGGTCAGGAAAGGGCATGGAGACAACTTCTTCGCCAGTATCCAATTTCTTGACCTGCATGCCTTCCAATTGGCAGGAGATATCGTGGAACTTCTGATCTAGGCCCCAGCGTGCAAGCACCGCAATCGCGGGGTCATCAATAGTCAAATGCCCGCCAATTTCGCCATAGGCAGGCGCTTGTTCAAACACTTGCGCATCAACGCCGGCGCGGTTCAGCGCGATCGCCGTTGTCAGGCCTGCAATTCCGCCACCAATGATGGCCACTTCCACTGAATTTTCAGTCATCCTTATCTCCGTACCTGGCCTTGTTTTACGACCTATTGGACAGCCTATCTGCCGACTATTGCTCTAGCTCAATTGTATTGGACAGCACACCAATCCCATCGATGGAAACTTCGCAAACATCGCCAGGTTGCATGAATACCGGCGGCTTTTGCGCGCCGCCAACACCTGCTGGCGTGCCAGAAATGATGATATCCCCCGGGCTCAGAGTCATGACTTCGGATAGGGTCGACACCAAAGTCGCAACATCAAACACCATGTCTGCGGTGTTTGCGCTCTGCATCTCCTTGCCGTTAAGCACGGTACGCAATTGCAGCCCGCTAGCCCCTGGAGGCAACTCGTCAGCGCTCACAAAGAACGGACCAAAGCTGCCAGAGCTGTCGAAATTTTTACCAATGGTCCATTGGTGCGTGCGCAGTTGGTAATCGCGGATCGAACCTTCGTTAAAGATCGAATAGCCCGCGACATGGTCATGCGCGCGCTCTTTGGAAATCGCACGACCGCCTTTGCCGATGACAATGACCATCTCGCCTTCATAGTCGAGTATCTTAGACACTTTGGGTTGAATTATCGGCTGCTTGTGCCCGACCCATGATGATGGATAGCGGGTGAAGATGATCGGATAGTCCGGCACCTCATGTGCACCCTCTGCGGCATGATCAACATAGTTGAGACCGATAGCGATCGCCTTGCCTGGCGCGAGGATGGGAGGCAGCCACTCCTCCACCGCATCTACGGCGATCCGGCTGTCCGCCTTGGCGGCCAGTTCTTCAAGACCTGTAAGCAAGCCTCCTCCGTCAGCAAGAGCGGCATCCAGTGATGCCGGCCCGCCCGCTGCGGTCAGGTCGACCAATTCATCATTAACTCGCATCCCCAAAGACACGCGGCCCTTGTGACGAAAATGCGCTAATTGCATGTGCCTCTCCTAAGCCCGTTGCGCCCGCTGCGATGCCTTCGCGGCATCAAGCGCATATCATTTCACGCCCAGCACGGAGCGTAGCGAAAATTCAGCCCCCAAACGCATTGCCTCTGCAAGCAAATCGCCTCTGACCGTGATTAGAACGATACATTTCTTTTTTAGAAAATAAAGGAAAAAAGGAAATTAATAGATTTTTTCGAAAATATGCTGAATTTTTCATATTCAGATCTATTTCCACACTCTTTGCGGCTCTTTAGAAATGCAGGTCCACGTTTTCCGAATTGGTATTGAATAGGCCGTCTACATCGCTGGCCCTGCGCTCTTTTACCGCGCGCTGGTTAACCGAGCCTTTGTCGGTTAGCTCACCGTGATCCAATTGCGGCGGTAAAGCCAACAGGCGCATGGCCCGAACCGCATTGGAGGCACTGGGGTTTTTGCGGTTATACTCCGCCATCTTTGCCGAGATTTCCGATTGGATCGCTACCGAATCGTTCAGCGCGTCAATTTCGGCTGAAGCAACACCATCCAGTGCCGCGGCCGCTTCAGCGTTGAGCCATGCTAAAACGCGCAATTCCGACTGATTCTCTCCGCAAACTACCACTTCCTTGACCAGAGGCGCCAGCGCATCCAGCAAAGCTATGCGCACTTCGCCGACACGCACAAAAGTACCATTGAGCAGCTTAAACTCCTCATTCAGCCGGCCTGCAAATATCAGACCCGATTGCGGATCGCCTTCTTTCGAGAAACGCACGCAATCGCCGGTTTGATAAAAGCCATGCTCATCAAAAATCGTCTGATTCAGATCAGGCCGATTGATATAGCCCTTCGTGACGGCTTTGCTGGACACACGCACATCATAACGCTGATCACCAAGCGGGACCAATTTCATCGCAAATCCAGGGTGCGGCAGGCCCAGAGTACCTGTGACATCGGTTGGCCAGTAGACGAAGCCTCCTCCGGGCCCGGTCTCCGTTGTGCCGTAACCGCAAACAATCGTGATCCGCTGCCCCGTGTGCCGGACCGCCAATGCTTCGAAACGCGCGACAATATCAGCGGGAAGCGCTGCGCCGCCATATCCCAAAGCAGTCATTTTTTCTAAAATCATACCAGCCAGTGCTTCATCGGCCTCCATCTCGTCGATCAGCATCGCGATGGCAGAGGGCACGTTCATGAAAAAGTCGGGCTGAACCTCCGCCAGATTGCGCACCGTCCGACTAAAGAGGCCAGGCACAGGTTTACCCTCATCAATATAGAATGTGCCACCATCGATGATAGAAAGACTCAGAGTCGTTGCACCAAAGACGTGACTCCATGGCGCCCAATCGAGGCGGACACCAACTCCTTCATCCAACCGGCCCATGGTTGTGAGATTGGACTCGGCAGCCACCAGCAGACCTTCATGGGTCAACGGAACACCCTTTGGCGTGCCTGTCGAACCGGAGGTAAACATGATCTTCGCCGCGGATTCTGCTTTGATCGCAGCCATTGCCTCCACAAGCCGATCGCCCGGCTCCGTCGCGGCCAGATCCGTGAAAGCCAAATGCCCCGCCTGCACATTTTCCGCCGCAATGATGGGCAGATGGTCTAACCCAGCGCCCGTTAGCGCTGGCGCAAATTTTGCCCCGTCTTGGACAAAGATCAATCCGGGTGCGGCGGTTTCGCAAACCTGTTTCAGCCTACCGAAATCGCCGCTCATCAAAGAATATGCCTCAGAGACAGGCGCAATCGGTACACCGGCCTGCATGCCTGCCAGCATCATCACGGCATGTTCAATCGAATTGCCACTGGGGATCAGCAGCGAACGACCAACGGGAATTTGCATATCCAAGATCGCCTGCGCCATGCCATCGACCTGACGTTTGGCATCGCTGAACGATAGTTCGCGCCAATCTCCGCTCTCTATTTTACGTTGTGCCAGCCAAGCGCGATCTGGGCGGGCATTGGCATGGCGAGCGAGATAGGCTGGCAAATGCGCCTCTCGCAATGTGAGTGGAGTGCGCGAATGCATAATAATCGCGCCATCTTTTAAATGCTCAACATCCAAATCCAATTTTGCGAAAGGAACATGGCGGAACGGAGGCTGTCCGCTTTTCTGTTCGCGCCCAGCAAGACTATCACTCATATTCTCAATCGCCTCTATCGCACCGGACCGACCATCCGGGCATATCCTATAAAAATGGCGATGCTTGTTCAGAATATCACCATTGATGTTTTTTCGAAAATTTGTAATATTTTCTAATTTGCTGCTAGTCAAGCTTATGCCTGTTGGCCAGAAGGAATTTGGCCTTTGACCGGCTAAAAAAACCACTGCGTCAATCTCGGCGCCACAATGGAGCAATACGTGACCCAAACTGATTTTTTCAAGCTGTCGACCGAAAGCGGCATTGCACATCTTATGCTAGACAATGCGAACCAAGCCAATTGCCTGAACGATGCATTTTGGATTGAGCTACCGCAAATCATGCATCAATTGGATGCCGATACCGCTGTGAGAGCCGTCGTCATATCGGGCGAAGGCAAGCATTTTTGCGCAGGCATGGATTTGTCGAGCTTTGCTTTCATCAGCGAATGCGCGGAGGCAGAAGCCGGAAGAGGCGCCCACGCTCTATACAATCGCATCCGCCAATTGCAGTCCGCATTTGACGCTGTTGAACACAGCCGGCTGCCCGTGATTGCAGCCGCGCATGGCGCGTGCATTGGGGGGGCTATTGATTTTCTATGCGCATGCGACATTAGATTGGCATCCCGGGATGCACGCTTCTCCGTCGCGGAAATCAACGTTGGCATGGCGGCGGATGTGGGCACTTTGCAACGCCTGCCCCGATTGATCGCACCCGGCATTGTAAAAGAACTCGCCTATACCGGTAGACGCTTTGATGCAGAAGAAGCGCTGGGATGGGGCTTCGTGAATTCCGTCCATGATGACCGTGAGACTGTAATCAAAGAAGCCCTGGATATGGCAAAATTGATCGCTTCCAAGTCGCCGCTGGCCTTGGCAGGCACAAAGCGTGGTATCAATTATGGGCTCGACCATTCGGTTGCAGAAGGGCTCGAGCAGATTGCCACGTGGAACGCTGGGATGCTGCGGCCCACAGATCTGAATGCTGCTAAGACTGCGATGCAGGAAAAGCGGCAAGCAGTCTTTGATGATTTGGACCATGCGCTTCAGATATAGATTTAGCTGCATCGGTCGGCCAACCGGCCAAAAGTAAAAAATGGGGCGCTAGCAGAATTAAACCTGCTGGCGCCCCAATGTTATGTGGGTCACTCTGGAGAAAGAGCTTTAGAAATTCAGACCCAATTCAAGTCCGACTTGGCGGGGTGAGCCCCAAGTCACAAACCGCGTTCCTGTCGATGATGACGAGGCCAGAGATTGGAAATAATCTTTGCCGGTCAAATTTCGGCCAAAGGCGCGTACGGAAAAACGTTCATCCTCACTGCGCCAAGTAACAGAAGCATCAACCAGCGCATAACCTGGTTGCGAGTCTGCATTATTGCCAAATTCGCGGAAGAAAATCCGTGACTTGTAAGAAAGATCAGCCCTGAATGTCAGAGCCCCGCCGGCGATCACAGGATCCGTCTCATAGGATGCTCCAATGTTCGCCGAGAAGTCCGGCGCATTCGACAAGGCATTGCCATCTGTATTTTGCAGACCGGCCGCCGCATCGAGAAGGTCAAGGTTCAAGAACCCTGCACCATAGCGCGCACTCATCAGCGAGGCGTTGGCGTTCAAGGTCAGCGGGCCAGCGCGATAAGAGGTCTCCACCTCTGCGCCATAAACCTTGGCTTTCGGAGCGTTGTTGAGCACGAATGAGAAACCGACCAACTGCTCGACCTGCAGATCCTTATAGTCATAGTAGAATCCAGCAACGTTCAACGTCAGGTCACCAAATTGGTTTTTGGAACCAATCTCATAAGCCGTCAGTTTTTCTGATCCATAAGACGCGCCGCAACCTCCCCGGTAGTTGAAGCCACCAATTTTAAACCCCTGTGAATAGCTAGCATATAGATTGCTATCATCTGAAGCCCGATATTGTAGGCCTACACGCGGGGTAGTTGAACTGAACTTCACTGCACTTTCCCCGGTTAGATTGTTGGGATTGGGGCAGGCAGTTGGCGGAATTTGGAACGGACCGCCAGGAGTCTGTACAAAAATTCCGTTCACTTCTCTAATGCGTTGCGAATCTTCAGAATAGCGAATGCCACCCAAAAGCAATAACCTGTCTGTCACATCAACCGTGAAGTCGGCGAAAACAGCCTTGGACTTTGTCTTATAGGGATCGCTGGAAAACGACAGAGTCGAACCGGGCGGAAGACCGGCCGGCGAACCAAGCTGGAAGATCCCAACCGGAAATTGGAAGTCCAATTTGTTTGAAAACTCATCATCCATGTAGAAACCGCCAACCACTGCTTTGAGCGGGCCAGTGTTGAGCGTGAAGTTCAGCTCTTGCGTAAAAGTTTTCGCTTCTTGCTGATCTTGCCTCGGTGATTGCGATACATCCAGCGCATCAAAATCCGCCGAGAACTCATCCTTATAATGCTGGTAGGCTGTGATTGATTTGATACCAAAATCACCAGAGTTCCACTCCAGAATGCCGGTAATACCTTTATATCGGCGGTTCTGGCTAACCGGGTCATTTTGCGCAGTTTGGCGCGCCCGTGTAGGAAAAGTCGCTGTGTTCAAAATAGGGTTCTGGGCTACCGCCTGCGGGAGGGGTGTGCCGACCTGAGTAAAGTAAATAAACTCTCCCCGCCGCCTGGCAAAGGTTCCGATCAAGCTAGCCGTTACATCTGGGCCGAGATCAGCCTCAAGATGAATCCTACCGAACAGGCTATCGCCTTTATCAACATCACCGCTGCCATTGGGGTTTATGTTTTTGACAAAGCCCTTGCCACGCTCCCAACGTTTGCCGGTAAAGCGCACACGAACAGCATCGCTGATCGGAAGATCGAGGCCGCCTTCGATCTTATATTCATCAAATGTAGCATAGCTTGCGCGAACATAACCGCCCACTTCGCTACCGGGCTTTGTTGTTTTAAAATTGATCACCCCGCCATTGGCATTGCGACCATATAATGTACCTTGCGGACCGCGCAGCACCTCAACTTGTCCAATATCAACCTGAGCAATATCCGCCATTTGCGGACGCGGTTGATAAACGCCATCAACGTGGATTGCCACGCCAGGAGAACTACCGAGAACAGTCAGACCAACGCCGCGAATCGCCAGCGCAGTGTCGCCGCGCGATGTGCCGCCACTAAGATTGGGTACAATTGCGATAAGATCAGAAGGGTCGCTCACACCGCGTGCTTCCAATGTCTCCGCTGTCACGGCCGTGACCGACGAGGGGACATCCTGAACATTTTGTTCGCGCTTGTTTGCTGTCACGATAATGACGTTTTGATCTACTTCTTCAGCCGCTGCGTCCTGTGCGAATGCTGGTGAAGACCCGATTGCTGTCGCGAGGATACCGCAACTGCACAACAATGCTCTTTTCAAGTTTCATCTCCCATTTCCTCGATCGCACTATTGGACAATGAATCAATGCCATGTGCGATTCGACGTTTAGCGCATCGACTCTTCAGCCGCTGCGAGACTGGGAATATGACGAAGAAAATCAAATATGCAAGATTTCTTTGAAATATTTTATAATATTCGAATATTTCTTGCATTTTTGACAGCGTTGGCCAATGCTGCAACATATAGAAAGCCAAAACCGCAATTGGAAATGGCAAGCCCGCAGGGGCCAAATGCAATATTGGGAAGGAATCACAATGACCAGCTACTCCGTTGAAGGCGTAAAATTTCCACGGCCTTTCCGCATTCGGCGCCTCGGTCATTTTGGCTTCAACCTGAGCGACATTGATGCTGGCATAGACTTTTACGGCCGACTGCTTGGCTTTGATATGACTGACATGGTCCACCTCAAAATGCTTGCGCCGCCTGATGTGCCAACAGACTTTATCGTTGATGACCGCGTGCCGTTCATGACATTTAATTCCGATCATCATGCGATGATCATTGCCCACCCTTCTGTTGGTCCGATCATCGGCGACCCAGAAGGCCATCCGGAAGTCACCATGTCACACTTCACTTGGCAGGTCGGCTCGCTTGAAGAAGTGGTCAATGCGCAGCAATATCTCTCCGAAAAAACCAAGCTGATCCGCACGGGGCGCGATATGCCGGGTAGCAATTGGCACTGCTATTTCAGCACGCCAGAGGGGCAAACCTGCGAGCTATATTATGGCATGGAGCAAGTCGGCATCAATGGACGCAGCAAACCCATGCCCTATTATGACCGGCGTTTTGATGGCGAATTCCCCATGCCGCAAATCTCTGACTTTACGGAACGTGATCAGAAAATTGAGGCAGGCGTCTCCATGGAGGACGGCTTTCAGCGCACAGAATTCGGTGACGATCGCCGCTATGATGTAGGCGGCGTTATGCTGCGCCGTCCTTTCAAAGTCACTTCTCTGGGGCCAGTCGCAGTCTTCGTTGAAGACATGGCCGCATCGGTTGCGTTCTACACCGAAATGCTCGGCTTCAAAGTGACCGAAACCGTCACTTACAATGGCCATGATTTTGTCTTCTTGCGCCACGGCAATGAGCATCACAGCCTGAAGCTTTATCCGCTGGAGTCGCGGGCAATGCTCGGCCTGTCCGAACATTCGCGCACGGTCAGCATGGGCATGAGACTGGGCAGTTATCAGCAGCTGAAAAACGCAGTTGAATGGCTGAAAAGCGAAGGCGTTACCTTCATCGACCAACCGCCAGAGCTCAACCCAGGGATCGATTACACAGTCTTTGGCCTAGATCCAGACGGCCATGCCATCCAGCTTTACTACTACATGGAGCAGCTGGATTGGGAGGGCAAACGCCGCCCAGTCGAAAGTCGCCGCGCAGTTACAACGCCGTGGCCCGACACGATTGAGGCACTGGAAGACACCTATGCCGACCAAACCTTCATGGGCCCATTGGGTTGAGGATCAGAACATGAGCACCAAAACACCCGTTTCCGATGCAGCATTGAATCAGCTGTTTTTCGATGCCCGCAGCCAGAACGGCTACACGGATCAACCTGTTTCTGATGAGCAGATCAAACAGTTATTTGATGTTCTTCAAATGGGGCCAACTTCGATGAACTGCCTGCCCGCTCGCTTTGTTTTTGCGCGCACGCAGGAGATGAAGGACAAGGTTGCGGCCTGCGCGGCTCCGCCCAATCAGGATAAGATCAGCGGAGCGCCGGTGGTGGTGATTATCGGCATGGACATGGATTTTGTAGAGCAGCTACCAAAGCTGTTCCCCCACGCCGATATGCGCGGAATGTACACAGGCAATGATCAGTTGATCGCCGACACAGCCTTTCGCAATTCAACCTTGCAAGGCGCCTATCTGATAATGGCGGCGCGCGCACTCGGTCTAGATTGCGGCCCGATGAGCGGCTTCAACCCGCAAGCGGTCGACGATGTCTTTTGGTCAGAGACAAAGGTGAAAACCAATTTCATCTGCACCATCGGACATGGCGATCCATCCAAGGTCTTCCCACGCTTGCCGCGTTACGATTTCGATGAAGTCTGCAAACTGGCTTAGACGCAGTAACTCATCCAGCAGGTGAAGCGGGGATGTCGCGCGAGACAAGCCCCTCAGCCAGCGCTTTGAGTGCGGATCGAAACGCGTCTTCCAAAACGAAGTGCTGGCTCAGAAAACCGCTGGTAACTGTGTTTGAATGATCCAGCGCCATTCCAAGCGAAAGCGAAATGACCGCAGCCTGTATTTCCAGAGCTTCGGGAATCGATAGCCCAAAACCTGCCAGTGGCTTGGCCGCATTTTCCGGACTGACCTCTTCCGATTGGACCGGAGGCTGCGACAGAGCGAACAGCCTCGCTGCATCACGATTGCTCATCAGCACATTATAAAAAGCGAAGCCGAATTTCTGAGCCCACTCACCCGCCGTTGATGCGCTAAACACGGCATCACGCGCTTCCATGAAATAACGGACCGCAATCGCAGAAATGAGCTCCGACTTGTCGCGATAATGCGCATAGAGCGAGGGCGCCTGAATTTCCAAACCCCGCGCGAGAGAACGCATCGTAAGACTGTCCAACCCGCTTTCTTCTATAATCTCCAGTGCTGCATCGCAAATCATCCCTTGCGACAGCACAATATCGCTACGTCTTGCCATCGATTCCACCTTTACAAACTAACACTGTTAGATTAATTCCATGTGCATAGGCAATGAGGCAAACGAATCTCATTGCGGGGCCAGATGTCAAAGAGCGTCTGGCTGAGAGGAAAGGATAAGGCAAATGGCATTTTTGAAGAATGTTTGGTATTGCGCGGGTTTCTCGCACGAGTTGGATGACGGGAAATTTCTGGGCAGAAAATTGGTCAATGAGCAAGTGCTTATGTACCGCAAGGAAGACGGCACAGCCATCGCCATGTCCAACATTTGCCCGCACCGCTTTGCTCCTCTTAGCGAAGGCCCGCGATTTGGCGACAATGTTTCTTGCCCCTATCACGGCCTCGAATTCGATTCGACCGGACAATGCGTGCGCAACCCAAATGGCGATAAAGGCAGCAAGACCGACCTTAACCCGCCCAAAGTTGCACGTTTGAAATCTTACCCCTTCGAAGAGCGCTGGGGCATTATGTTCATCTGGGTGGGCGATCCCGACAAAGCAGACGTGGCTTTGATCCCAGATTACTCGATGACGGAAGAACGCCCAGGTCACAAAACGGTCTTTGGTTCGCACAAATTGGATGCACATTACCAACTCGCTGTCGACAATCTGCTCGACCGCACCCATGTTCAATTCCTTCACCCTCGCCTCAATTTGGGTGATCAATTTGCGGACAATTTTGAACGCAAATATAGCACGGAACAAACCGGCGATTTGATCTGGGACTACCATTGCGAAATCAATGCACCCAAAATGCCGCTGGTTGCGCTGCTTTGGCCTGAAGCCCCTGACCTCATGGAATATTATTTCGATGTGCGTTGGGAAGCACCAGCCAATATGCTGCTGGACTCAGGCTCCGTTGCTCCGAACACCAATCGCGAGGTGGGTTCACACTCACCGGGCGCCAATATGGTGACCCCAATCGACGAAGGCTCCTGCTATTATTTCTGGAACCTATGCCGCGACAAAAATCTCGATTCTCCAGAAACGGATATGGGCATTCAAAAAGGCGTCGGAGAGACTTTCTCACAAGAAGATGGGCGTATGGTCACCTTGTGTCAGGAAATGATGGAAGGCGAAACCGACCTCTTGTCGATGAAGCCATTGCTATTGCCAAGCGATGAGGCGGCCGTTCGTGCCCGCCGTATCATCGCAAAAAAGCTTAGCGAAGAAGCCGCAGAAGAGGCCATGGAACCCGCGGAATAAAAGTATTCCACTGCGGATCCGCCTGCACAAGGGCACGCTTTTGGCGACACAGCGGGTAAGCTTACCAGCCTTCCAACGAGGCCGGTGAGCTTGCCCGTTACCTGTGTTTTGCTGACGAAACGGACAAGCGTGCGCTTAGAGTAGAAAAACGGACATTAAACTTGTTCTGATTTAATTGACGGCATCCGTTCAGCCCGGTGACGACAGCGCCTTGCGATTGCGCCAACCTCTCCAAATGAGCAATGATGCAACAAGCAAGATGATGATCACGCCGGCTGCGAATATTGTCATTGCTGCCGGGAGTCGGGACGCAAAAGTCAGACTATCTACATTTCCTGTCTTCCAGAACACCCATTCGCCGGCAATCTCGGTAGCCAGCATCGTATTACCAGTAGACAGAACTACAATTCCGTCACCGGTTGCCGGATCGAACCGGGCTGCCGTGTTGATGGCTGGCTCATTGCTGCCATCGTGGCCAATGATGAAGTCGCCCAAATTATTGGACGCATAAAGCATCACGCCAAGGCCCCAGATGTCCGCTCCCATATCAGAAGCATGAGGCTCTCGGATCAAAGCCATCGTCTTTGCGTAGAGAACCGCGTTTGTTGCGCCCGGCGCCTGTGCTGAAATGAATTTGGTCAAATCTTCAGACGTTGTGAACAGGGATGTGGCTGCAAGTGCCGTGTACCAGCGAAATGGTTCGGTTGAGCCGTCCGGCCGAAAGTTCTGGGCAAGGCCAAGTTTGATCGCCTTCGCGTGATCAAATGTGGTCCGATCCATCCCGAGCGGTTCGAAAACCTGATCTTGCATAAATTCAGAGAAGCTTTTGCCTGAGACCTCTTCGATCATAAGCTGCAGAAGCGTGTAGCTGCCGCCTGAATAGTTCCATTCAGAACCCGGCTCGCTGCCCAGAACAGTCTTGCCATTTTTAGCGGGAGATGCGTCCGCCGCTTTGGTAAGTGACACTTCGAGCGTTTGGCGGTCTTGCGCTGTATCGAACCCGTTATAACCTAACCTATCAGTGAGGCCTGCCGTGTGACTCAACAGTCGCCGTACCGTTACACCGGAAGCATCAAATTGTGAGGCAGGCAATTGCCAGCGGGAAACATAGGTTGAAACCGGCTCATCGAGGCCAATCTTGCCGTCTTCAACTAGGGCCATAACGCCCCATGCAGTCAGCCATTTGCCCAGCGAAGCGACTTGAAAGACAGTTTGACCGTCGATCCGCTCACCCTTGGAGAGGTAAAAGTCGGCTATCGGAGTTCCATCTTCAATCAGGGCAAAACTGACATTTCCTGTGCTGCGTTGTTCCGCTATGTCTTGGGCAGCTGCTGCAAATGCTTGGTTTTCGCCAGTTTTCGCAACGGTACTATGCCCCCAACCTTGGTCCAAAGCGGCAAAAACCGATCCGCCCCAGATCACAATTGCCATGACAAATATCAGACTGAGTTTTGCGTATTTCATGATTGCACCTGCCCGTTGGTGATGAGTGTAATTGCGGCAATGACATAGAGACCCGCAGTCAGAATGCTGCCGATGGAACGCACGTGATTGAGCCGGGTCCAGTCTCGATCATATTTTTTCCAATAGGCTTCGGCCTCTGAGGCGGTATGATCAAGACTTGCGAGCTTATTGTTCATCGGCACATTGCCGAACATCGTCATCAAAAAAACGGTTGGCAGATACACTACGGGCGCAAGGATCAATGTCACCAACGCCGCACCGTCGAAGACCATCAAGCTGTATATTGTAAAGAGAACCGAAAAGATGGCGATTGACAAAATGCCAGCAACGAACTGGGTCTTGATTACATAGCGATTGATGTGCTGCATCGCTTCAATACCACCCGCTGGCGCAGTCTTTAGCAAACCGGACATGACAAATTCGGAAAAGGCGGAAAACACACCGCCAATCACCGCACTCCATAGTGCGAGAAAAAGGCAAAAATAGAGTGGCCATTCATAGGTCATGAGTCACTTATTCCTTTTATTGTGAGTGAATGATGGGTCGTATTGGCTGAAATAGGGATAAACCACATTGAGCCACTTAGCTGACGATGCGTTCAGTCTCAGCGCGAGCAAAATCGCGGCGACAGCAATTTCGAAATATGTGACGACGATCAAAGTGTCAGAGGGAATACCGTGAAAATCCATACTAATCAGACGACTAATACCATAGCTGCCATAGACAACAGCACCGCAGATGAGACCCATATTTGCAGATTGCAGCCTAACGGCACTGAGCATCATGAATAGGCCAGTGATAATCAAAAGACCGCTTGGCGCTGTCACTTCAGACATAAGGCCCGCATCATGCTCCACAATCACCTCGCTCGTCGCCAGGAAAATTTTAGGCATGAACATGATAAAGCCTCCGATAACAGTTAGGGCTGCCCCCGATCCCGCTAGGACGGTTCTTGTAAAGATCCGACTCATGCTGTCGCCCTCCACACATCGGTCGCTGCTGCATCCCGTGCATAGTCTGCGAAGTCTCTCGGTGGACGACCAAGGGCGCGTTGAACACCGTCGGTCAAACGGCTGTTACGGCCGTCGAGGACGGTGGAAAAAAGATAATCGAGCATCCAGATAACCTCCTTGGGCGCGCCTGAATTCGAGACTTCGGCAACAAAAACGTCATGAGGCACATCTACAAAGGCGATCTCACGACCCGTTGCGCGAGAGATATCTGCAGCAACATCTGCAATACTCATCGGTCGCGGACCAGTGACTTCATAGACCTGCCCCTTATGGTGATCTTCCGTCAATGCGGCGACGGCCACATCGGCGATATCGTCCACATCCACGAAGGGCTCGACTGTGTCTCCGGCGGGCAGGGTAATGGCTCCGGCAAGCACCATGTCGACAAAGGCACCTTCCGAAAAATTCTGGTTGAACCAACTGGCTCGCACAATCGTCCATTCAAGGCCGCTTTCCAGCACGATCTGTTCACAGGCCTGGGCCTCTTTCTCTCCGCGTCCGGAAAGCAAAACAAGGCGCTTCACATCGGCTTGCTTGGCAAGCTGCACAAGAGCTCGAATGGCGTCGGGTGCGCCCGGCATTGCGAGATCTGGCGAATAGGTAATATAGACATTTTTTACGCCATCAAGCGTGGCAGACCAGCTATCCTCACGATCCCAGTCGAATGATGGCACCGAAGAGCGCGAGCCAATCCGGACTTCGCATCCCATCTGTTCAAGACGATCGGCGACCCGGCGACCAGTCTTACCGGTTCCGCCGATGACCAAGGTCAGATCATCGTAGCTTGTTTGCGTATTCATTAGCATACTCCCGATTGGTTTTGACAAACCATAAATAGGGAGGGACAGGCGGTTACTCTTGCCCAAGCGCGTCAATCTTTATCCCAATCGCGTCACATTTGGCGCTGAGTGCCAATCCGATATGAGCGGGGGGTCTTTCCAGACCAGCGTTTGAATGCACGGGTAAAACCGCTCTGTTCGGCAAAGCCTGTCAGAAAGGCTATCTCCGCCAGGCTATAGTCTGTCTCTCGCAGCAATTGCTGGGCAAGTTCGCGCCGCGCTTGATCAACGAGGTTCTGAAACGACTGCTCCTGATCAGACAGTCTGCGCTGCAGCGTGCGTGCATTCATGCCGAGCGAAGACGCGATCAGCGACAAAGTGGGGAGGCCTTCGCTCAACATTTTGGCCACTGCCAGGCGGACGCGCTTTTCCAGACTTTCTGGTTCAGCCAGCTTCGCGAGTTCCTGTTCAAGATGCTGATCAAAAAATTGAGCAATTGTTTCATCGCCCAGCCTGTTGGGAACGGAAAGGCTCTGATCGCTTATAAGCAATGCATCGCGCCCGGATTCAAAATGAACCGGGCATCCGAAGTGAGCCTGATAAACAGCCGGGTCGCCGCGTGCAGGATGCTGGAAATACACAGCAAGCTGCTGGAACGGCTGGGTGCTCACCTCTTGGCAAATGGTCATCACCGCCGACATGCTTGCTTCATTGGAAAGCAGCATGCCGAGGCGACCATCACCTGCCTTGTCCAGACTAAAGAACCAGCCCTCGTCGCATTCTTGCAATGTATAACTTTCAGCGCTTCCCATAACACGGCCGAAGCGCTCCGACCTCATTAACGAGCCGCGCAGATTTGGCGCAGATTTCCAAGCCAGACCAAACGCTCCATATTCATCAGTTTTCATGGTTGCGCCTATACGAGTAGGCAATGATAGGCCATCCGGGTCCCGGGCCGCGAGCGCGGCGAAGAAATCATAAAACTGGTTTGCTGATACCATCAGCTTTGGATCAACCGAACCGTCGGGAGCAAGACCTAAATCTTCCAGCAGATCGCCTGTCTCAACGCCAGCGCTAACATGACCGAGGACCTTGTGAACATAAAGTGATGTTATGTCACTCATACCATCACTATTAACACAGCATCAGGGTTCACTAGAAGAGAATTTTATACTCCAGAGCTGGAGTTTCAGCATTAGATGCAGCTGGAATCGTCCTCAGGTCTTAGCTCATCACGCCGGCGTCCGCGCCATTTTTTGAGCTTCGAAAACGGCCGGTGCTAGAGACCTCATTCTGGAAGAAGCAGCCACACTGCTGACGTCTGTTTCGGACGTTCAGTCTCCGAGTTCAACGATTTGGATCAGGTTGCCGCAAGTGTCGTTGAACGTTGCGTATTTTACACCGCCGGATTCCATCGGGGTCTGGGTAAAAGACACACCCAGTTTTTCGAGTCTCTCAAATTCTGACTGCACATTCTCCACGCCAAACGATGTCCAGGGAATGCCGTCTTCCATAAGCGCTGCTTGCATGGCGGAGGCCGCCGGATAGCCGTTAGGCTCAAGCGCGAGCTCCACGCCGTCGACGTCTTCCGGAGAGACGAGAGTCAGCCAGCGGTGTTCGCCCATCGGAATATCGTCTTTGGTCCGAAATCCGAGAATATCGGTATAGAATGCGTGAGCCTTGGCCTGATCTTCAACCATCACGCTTTTGATATACATTTTCATGATAAGTCCTTCCTTAAAAAGAGCCCTTTGCATGGGGATTGCGCATCAACAATTTAGCGCATCATGAAACCTGTCAATCCTGTCGCAGTAAGACTAAGGACTCAATCAAACAACGGCCGCACGTTCAGATGTTACCGACCGGAAATGCGAAAACCAATGCCCATTTTCAGGATATGGTCGACCCAAAGCGCGCACTTCCTTTTTAATGTTGCGGGCGATCGCACGAGACAATAACAAGTTTCTATGGAAAATACCGATTTTGTCACTCAGTTGAGAGAGCATTATGTTGCTCAATTTATTGACTTTGTCGAACATCAACAGAAAGATTCCGCCAAGGGAGCATCAGAGGTAAAGCTGAAGCTGAGCGATAAGAGTGGTATTTTTGATCATCTATATTGCGTTGACTTCATCAAGAATGAACCCACGGAGATTGTAGAGCTTCAACCGGAAAACATTCTGGTTTTTGACCCGATATCCGGTGGCTTTGGCCAATCCTCCTTATTGATTGAACATCTCCGTTGGGACGATGTGATCATCTACCATGATGCTGATAACTTACCGGAGGATCAGCTTTCCCAATGGTTCACAAAGTGGTTCGATCCCCAGGATATCCGGTATAATGCTGACAATCAGGTCGGTGAGGTCATTCATTCCTTGGTGATCGAACCCCATTCGGTCAGCATAGATTTTGGAACGTCTCAGCCGACGGCATTTTGGGATATGCTGGCAATATTGGAATCGGCAAAAACCACTTCCATGCGCATCACCAGTTCGAGCGCGGAAAATCCCGTCGATCCTTGAACGGATCAATGGCGCGCCCGCTTTCAGCTATTGCGGATATCAAAGCGCAATTTTCAGATTGTTGGTCGGATAAGCGCCGCAGCCGCCTTCGTGCCCATCGCCGCTAACATGCCCATATCATTTTCCCCACTTCATCCGCTGGATCACAGGCAGCGTGGCAGGGAATAAAAGGCAACAACCAGTGCCATGAAACGCGCATCATATCTCAGGATAACCTGCCATCTAGCGATGTTCTGGAAGGTTGAAACATGGGGCTAGTGGTGGACAGGATAGGATTCGAACCTATGTACGCTTGCGCGGGCAGATTTACAGTCTGCTGCCTTTAACCACTCGGCCACCTGTCC
This sequence comes from Parasphingorhabdus sp., assembly GCF_039982395.1. Taxonomy (GTDB): domain Bacteria; phylum Pseudomonadota; class Alphaproteobacteria; order Sphingomonadales; family Sphingomonadaceae; genus Parasphingorhabdus. Next base: position 76,820 of record NZ_JBDWYO010000002.1, on the reverse strand, counting down.
CCATGAGCAATTGCTGCTCGGGCTTGCCATTTCTGGGCAAGTGCGGCTCAATGACGAAGGGATGGCAAACTGTCAATGCCTGCCCTTGCAAATTCAAAGAAAAAAAGGGCTGTGTGCAAGCTGCTTAGCGGCTAGGGTATAAATATGGCACGCAAGAACAAATCAATAAAGAAAACCGGTGGCGGACTCAAATTCTGGGGACGGCACGCGGTCGAAGCAGCGCTCGACAATCCCAGACGGGTGATCAAGAAAATTTCGATCACGCGTGAGGCCCTCGCAACGCTTGAGATTCCTGATGATATCGCGGTTGTGATCAGCGATGTTGCAGATCTTGGCAGGGTCATTCCGCGCGAGGCACCGCATCAGGGCATGGTCGCAGATGTCGATCCGCTTCCGGATATCTGGCTCGGCGATGTGCTGGACGAACAGACCGATCGTCCGTTGCTGCTGCTCGATCAAGTAACCGACCCGCACAATGTCGGAGCGATTCTTCGCTCTGCCGCTGCCTTTGATGCAGCCGCAATCATCACACAGGACCGTCACGCACCTCCCGAATCAGGTGTGGTGGCAAAATCAGCGTCAGGTGCTTTGGAAATTGTACCGTGGGTCCGGGTGGTCAATTTGTCCCGTGCGCTCGATGAAATTGCCGAAGCCGGCTATTGGCGGATCGGACTGGACGGCGACGCCGACGATGAACTGGACACTGCCATGGGGACCGGCAAGCTGGCGCTGGTCATGGGCGCGGAAGGCGAAGGGTTGCGGCAGAATGTCTCTGCCCATTGCGATACGCTGGCCCGTTTGCCGATGAGCAGCAAGATGGAAAGCCTCAACGTCTCCAACGCCGCCGCAATTTCTCTTTATGCAGAATATACTCGAAACAGGGGAAAATAACGCATGACCTATTTTGCAAAAGTCGTTGCAGCGATTGCAGCGCCCTTGCTTCTGACTGGTTGCCTCGTCACGCCTGGCCAGTTTGAATCCGAATTGGTCCTTCAGAAAAGCGGTGAATTTTCTTTCGCCTATGAAGGTGAGATTTCGATATTGGGCATGCAGAAATTGATCAATGTCGCAGCGGAATCGGAAGAAGATGAGTTTGAACCGAAATGCTTCAAAGACACCGAAATAGAAGAGACTGCCTACCAGCTTGGCGCTGATGTGCAGTCTGTAAACGGGCAAGAACGAGAATGTACCGAAGCGGAAGCGGAAGAGCAGCTTAAAGAGCTGAAACGCGAAAATGAGCGCATGACCGGTCTATTCCAGGCGCTATTCGGCGGCATGGATCCGTCCACGCCCGACGCGCTTGAAGAACTGCTCATCCGCACCCGCAAACAAAAGGGTTGGGAAAAAATCGATCATCGTGGCGACGGTGTGTTCGATGTCAAATATTTGATCAGCGGCCGATTGGACCGGAATTTTACCTTCCCCCATCTCGAACAAACCAAAGGGGCAAACGCCTTTCTTGAAGCAATCGTCCGAAATGATGACAAGATTCGTATCGAAGCGCCGGGATTTGCTCAACTTGAGCAAAATAGCGGAATAATGCAGCTTGGAACGCTCGCTGCTATGGGCGACGAGAGCAAAAATGAAACGGCAGGATTTGGCGAAGAGGACGAATCGATTTTGCCGGCAGGCTTCACGAAGCCAAATGGCACATTTAAAATCATCACCGATGCCGAGATATTGACCAATAATACCGAGGAAGGTCCCGAAACGGAAGGCGGCATGAAGATATTATTTTGGAATATCACCGAACGCACGAGCGCCCCACCGATGGCTTTGATCAAAATTGCCGGCTGATGGGATTGTCACCTATTCACAGAAGAGCATCCGGAGACATAGATTATGACATTATTCGCAAAACTCTTCACGGCCTTGTCCATTCCACTGCTGCTCACGGGATGCTTGCTCATCCCGGGGAAGTTTGATTCCAACCTGAAATTGATGAACGACGGGTCCTATAGCTTTACCTATAATGGCCAGATGCAAATGGCGGAAGGGGATGACAATCCGATGTCCTCGCCACCCGGGATGGCGGACGAAGATTCCACGGAAAATGGAGCGCAAGGAGGCGGACAACAAAATGCTGCCATGAGTTCGATTTTCGGAGGCGCGATCGCCGGGAATGATGAGAGTCTGGAAAAATTTGCAACCCAGCTTTCCAAATATGATGGCTGGAACAAAGTCGAATATATGGGCGATAACTTGTTCGAAGTTGAATATGCCGTCACCGGCAATTTCGATCAAAATTTCGCATTTCCGACCATACCTGGCGCGACCATGCAATTTCCCTTTGTGCAGATCATCCGGCGCAGTGGCGGCGAGCTGGAAGTCTTGACACCAGCCATGGCCGGCGCGGGCGGACTGGCTGGCGCCATGGGCCCAATGCCTCCGGGCGGCACAAGCAAATCAAAAGCGCAACCCATTGATGGAAGCTTTATCATCGAGACCAATGGTGAAGTGCTCAGCAACAACACCGCCGATGGCTACACCTCCAAGGGCATGATGAAAAAACTGCATTGGAAGGTCGATGAAGCCAGCAGCGCCAAAGGCGGGCCAGCCGCGATCGTCAAGCTGACGAAATAGGCAAGCAAGACACAAAAAAGGGGAGCTGCTGACAAGCCGCTCCCCTTTTTTATTCAGTGGATCCGAGAATTTAGTCTTCTTCGGCGACCCGAACCTTCAGGCCGTCGAGATCATCAGACAATTCGATCTGGCAGCTGAGGCGCGAAAACTCGTCGCGGTGGTCACTGCTTTCGAGCAGATCATCTTCATCTTCGCTCATTTCCGGCAACTTGGCTTTCCAGTCGGCATCGATGTGAATATGACAGGTCGCGCAAGAGCAGCAGCCGCCGCAAAGCGCCAGCAGCTCATCAAAGCCATTGTCGCGGATTGCTTCCATAACGCTGATTCCGTTCTCGACGGAAACCGCTTTTTCTTCGCCATCGCGACCGGTTACATGAATGGTTGGCATAGCTACCCCTTGTAGTGACTGTTAATTGAAAATCCCGCACGCTATGTCTGGACCTTGGCAAAGAATCAAGGGCCGAAACGGGGACGGGAATTCAATGGGCCTATCAAAAGAAATGATCAAAGCCGGGCTGGACCATGTCAGCGAAAGGGAGCCGATGCTGGCGGCGGCTGTTGCTCAATCGGGTTATCCAGAGCCGCGCATTCGCCCGGAGGGCTATGAAACATTGCTCCGCACCATAGTCGGTCAGCAGGTCAGCGTGGCATCGGCAGCCGCGGTTTGGAACAAGCTTGAGGCCCGACTGGGCGAAGGTTGCCCGGCAGAAGCCTTGATTATTACCGAGTTTGATGAATTGCGGGCATGCGGATTGTCGCGCCAGAAACAGGGCTATGCCAGAAGCCTCGCCGAGTTGATCCTGTCCGGCGGGCTCGATCTTGCCAATCTACCGCAAGATGATGAAGAGGCCATCGCGCTGCTGACCAAGATCAAGGGCATTGGCCGATGGTCAGCGGAAATCTATCTGCTCTTTGCTCAGGGCCGTCCCGACATCTGGCCGGCCGGTGATCTTGCCATACAGGTTGGCGTGGGCAATTTTCTGGAGTGGCCCGAACGCCCCTCTGAAAAAGAGACTCGCACGCGGGCGGAAAGCTGGTCACCCCATCGCGGTGCCGTAGCGATTTTCACCTGGCACCATTATCATGTCATGGTGATGTAGCGTTTAGATATCCAACGGATGGTTCCACCATGCGTTGTCGGTAAAGGCGCGCATATCCAGTTCAAACGTCCATGCGGAGCGATGCTGGTGCGCGACATGGAAATAAGTGTCGGCAATCGCGCTAGGTTCCATGATTTCATCCTTACCTTGCGCTTTGCTCTCTAGCAGCTTCGCAAAGCGTTCCGGCCCAAGAAGCTTGCCCAGCGTATCCGGCGCGTTCACTGCGCTATCGATCAGGATATGCGCGACATGGATATTCTGTGCCGCAAATTCCGCGTTCAGGCTCTGGCACAACATCCGCCGTCCGCCCATAGCCGCAGCATGGCTATGCTGTCCGGCATTGCCGCGCATCGCCGAAGTTGCCGAGGTCACCAGCAAGGCACCGCCGCCACGGGCCACCATCAACGGGAAGAGCTTTTGCGCCACCCGAAACACGCCGAGATTACCAATCCGCCAGCCCAGCTCAAATGTCTTGAGCGGTGTATCCGCCAAAGCCCGATTGCCGATTTGCGCGCCCAGATTATAGACCGCCACATTGATAGGGCCGATGTCCGCCTCGATCTCGTCGATCAGCTGTTCGATTGCCCCTTCATCCGCAGCGTTCAATATATGGCCCGAAGCAGAACCACCGGCGGCTTCGATCTCGCTGAACATCCGGTCCAGACCATCCTGATCGCTCCGCCGGCACAAAGCGACATGATAGCCGTCTTGCGCAAAGCGTTTCCCGACATGACCGCCGATACCGGCCCCCGCGCCAATGATCATGCATACGTCCACCATAAGATCAGTCCTTCTTTGGTTATTTAAGAAACGGATTAAGCTTCATGACTTCTTCCATGAAGGACCGAGGTTTCTTCCAGTTGGCCGTTTTCAGGTTTGTCTTGAGGTCCAGGGTCTTGATCACATCATTGATAAAATGGACGCAATTGCGTTTGTTGAGGCTGTAGCTCTTCTGAGGAATAGCCTGCCATTTCTTCACAACGGCCAAGAGCTCGCGATATTTCGCATCTTCTACTTTCACGGTAAAATGCGGATTGCTGCTGGTAATATATTTGGCTGATGGCGCTTTTACGTGCCCCTTGACCGAACCGAACAATATGCCCGGGGAAACGTTGATCGCGGTAAAGCCAAAGCCGGTATCGACCGTTTTGCCATTGGCCAGCTCGCCCTTGGCGACAAAGAAAGCATGGGGGAAGTTCTTGCCGAAATCATGCGAATAGAATGTGACCGTCACCTCTGCGCGGGCGGTCACCGAAAAGGATGCCATGAAGATAAGCACAGCCAGTCCGACCATTTTCAAAAAAAATGCATGTCCAGATTTCACGTTCATTCCCTCAACTTTTCATTCAACCAGCCGGCGGCTTGCTCCGGCGTTTTTTTATCGTCTTCGCGATCGACCATATAGTTGGCTTCGCGCATATTTTCTACCGCGATCGCACCAACCAACGGATTTATCGCGGCTACAAATCGATCATCGTCGGCCCGTTCCGGGGCAAGAAGCAATATGGCTTCATAGGATGGTACGGCCCCTTTCTCATCTGCCAGCACGACAAAATCATTCGCGGTGATCCGGCCGTCGGATGAAAAGGCCGAAATGACATCCACTTCACCGCTGGCTAGAGCGGGATACATGAAGGTAGGATTAAACGACCGGGCATCCTTGAAGCGGATCGGGTAAGCGGCCTGCACCATCCGCCACTCGGGCCGTTCGAGAAATTCGACATCCGTCCCGAAGTTGAAGTCGCTGGATACGCGGGCAAGATCATCAAGTGTTTTCAGCGACTTTTCGCGAGCATCTTCTGGTCTGACCGCAAAGGCATAGGTGTTTTCAAACCCCAAAGCGCCGAGCATCTCGACGCCGTGACTGTCACTGGTCCATTGCGCGATGCTATCGAGCATCTCGGATTTTGGCGGGGCGTCAGTGCGTTGCATCTGGTTGGTCCAGATCGTGCCCGAATATTCGACATAGACGTCGACATCTCCCGCCGACAAAGCTTGATAGACAACTGCTGAGCCAAGGCCATCGCGGTAACGCACGCTATAGCCTGCGTCTTCCAACCGGGACCCGATCAACCGGGCGAGAATGAACTGTTCTGAAAAGCCCTTGGCTCCGATCACCACAATATTGTCGCGCGCGATCAGCAGCGGCAGCGTCGCTGCTAAGAGTCCCCCTGCGATGACCGCCATCCCGCTGCCTACCAATATCCGGCGCCGCTCGCGAATGCCTCGCTCGATAAGCCCGAGCAGCAGGTCAACCGAAATCGCCAGCGCGGCTGAAAACAGGCAACCGGTTAGCACCAGCGTCCAGTTTTGTGTCTGCAACCCCGCAAAGATCAGATCACCAAGGCTAGGTTGCCCAACCGTTGTTGAAAGCGTTGCCGCGCCGATTGTCCATACCGCCGCCGTTCGAATGCCAGCCATGATTGTGGGAGCAGCCAGCGGCGCCTCCACAAAATAGAGTTTTTGGCTGCTCGTCATACCCAGTCCATCAGCTGCTTCCTTCGCCGCCGGATCCACACCCGACAGGCCGGTCACCGCGTTGCGCAATATCGGCAGCAGCGCATATAGGGTCAGCGCGAGCAGCGCTGGCAGGAAACCAAAAGCCGATATCCCGCCGCCTATTATGGCGGAAATACCAAGCAGCAATGGATAGAAAAGCGCAAGCAGTGCCAAGCCAGGGATCGTCTGGATCAGACTCGCAACCGTCAGGGCTAGGGTTGCTATTCTCGGCGATCTCGCCGCCCAAATGGCCAGCGGCAAACAAATGAGCATCGCCAGGGCAAGCGCCGAAACGCTGATCTGGACATGAGCAGCCAGCAATTCCGGGACACGGGCAAAGGCCTGTTTCCACACCTCGCTCATGTCGATTTGCTCAACGCGATCAGATGCGCCGCCTGCGCACGGGGAATGGCGACCAGCGCCTCGGCTTCTGCACCGACATTGCCGGACAAGAGTTCTCCAGGCGTAGCGTCAGCCCTGATCTGACCATCCTGCATGACCAATATCCGATCCGCCAGATAGAGCGCTTCGGCCATATCATGGGTCACAATGATCGTGGTAAGACCCAGCTTTTCATGCAGGGCCTTGTATTGGTCGGTCAGTTTGTCGCGCGTCACCGGATCAAGCGCGCCAAAGGGCTCATCCATCAGCATCAGACCCGGTCGGGTTGCGAGCGCGCGGGCGACTCCGACCCGCTGTCGCTGGCCGCCACTCAACTGATCGGGCATGCGTGCGGCCATGTCTCGCGGCAATTCGACAAGATCGAGGAGGTCCGTCACCCGATTCGCTCGCCCATCTTTCACTCCGGCCAGTTCCAGTCCAATCGCAATATTGCGTCCGATGGTCATATGCGAAAACAGGCCGATATTCTGGAACACGTAACCGATCCGTCGGCGCAAGATGTGCGGGTCATCTGATTCGACCGGTTCGCCATCTATCAAGATGGTTCCACTGTCCGGCTCGATGAGCCGATTGATCATCTTTAACAGCGTAGATTTTCCAGAACCCGAAAGACCCACAAGCGCGACCAGACTACCGGCGGCAATGTCCAGCGACACCGCATCCACCGCCCTAACCGGGCCAAAGTGCCGGCTGACATTCTGCAGATGAAGGGAGGGACCGGAGACAGGCATTGATCGGCATAGTGACGCGCTTTCATCTGCATGTCCAACTTCACTTGACCTGCAGCAGAAAAACCGCTCGAATGAACATCAGTGTTAATAACAAGGCAAGAGCGAAACCATGGGCTATCAAAGCGGGCAAAAAACGATTTTCATCACCGGAGCCGCATCCGGTCTGGGCCGCGAAGTCGGACGCTATTTTGCCGAAAAAGGATGGTTCGTCGGCATTGCCGATATCAATGATGATGGCATGGCCGAAACGGCTGCACAATTGCCAGAGGGTCAGAGCTCCATCCACAGGTTGGATGTGACCGATCGCGCCCAATGGAAGAAAGCCGTCGCCGAGTTCGGCGCCATCACCGGCGACACAATGACTGTCATGTTCAACAATGCCGGCATTGGCGAAGGTGGACCAATCCAGGAAATGGAAGATTCCGCCATTGATCTTATGATTGCAATCAACTTTACTGGCGTGATTACTGGCACGCGCGCCTGTTTTGAAATGCTCAAAAACACGCCAGACAGCTGCATCCTATATACCGCATCAGCTGCGGGCATATACGGGGTTGCCGATCTCAGCGTTTATAGCGCGACCAAATTTGCTGTCCGTGGTCTTGCCGAATCGCATGATATCGAGCTTCGTAAATATGGCATCAAGGCGCGCTCGCTGATGCCGGGTTTCATCGACACCAATATCATATCCGGGGTTGTTGAAGGCACCAACCAGAGCGGCAAGCAACAGCTTGAAGCCGCCGGGGTCATGGTCAGCCCTGTTTCAATCATCGGGCCCGCGGCCTGGGATGCGGTGCATGGAAAAAAGGTCCACACGCCGGTCAATAAAATGGCAAAACAACTAGCCTTTGCCGCTCGCTGGATGCCGGGTCGAATCCGCAAACAGGCGGTCAGTGTGGCAAGCGAGCTTGGTCACATGCTGTCCGGTGCGAATACGAAATAGGCTCTAGAGGCACAGCTCGATCACATCGGCCAGGTTCACATCGCGCAATGACAGACCGCCATTTTCGCCAGCGTCATGGGTGGTGAGCAGAATGTCGACGCGATTGTAAACATTGAACCATTCGGGATGGTGGTCGGCTTTTTCCGCGTGCAGGGCGACACGGGTCATAAACGCAAAGGCTTCGGTAAAATCGGAAAATTTGAACGATCGACTGATCGCATCGCGCGCCGCGTCATAGTCCCAATCAGACAGCTTCGCCAAAGCCACCGTGCGTTCGTCATCCGTCAGTTGCGCCACCATAATTATCGCTCCTTGCTTGGCTTTCGCGCCAAATCATGTCTTAAGTCTGATCCATGAATGAAGGACAGTCAACCGGAAGCAGCAATCGGCTCTTGGCCGAGGCCCTGAGTTGCGCGCGCGGCGGACGGATATTGTTCCGCAACCTCGATTTTGTGTTGGAAGCCGGACAAGCCGGATTGCTCACCGGGCCCAATGGCGTCGGCAAATCGAGCCTGCTGCGCCTGCTCGCTGGCCTGCTGCATCCCATGGCCGGATCCTATGCCGGACCTGAATCCATAGCCCTTTGCGATGACCGGCTGGCGCTGGATGAACATTTGCCGCTCGCACAGACGTTGCGTTTCTGGGCACAGCTCGATGGCAAAGACAATGCCGACGTGTCGACCGCGATGGCACGCGCCGGACTTGATCATCTGGCCGACGTGCCGGTGCGCTATTTCTCGACCGGACAAAGACAGCGGGCAAGACTCGCGCGAACCTATCTCACTGGCGCAAGTCTCTGGTTGCTGGACGAGCCGGCCAATGGCCTCGACACGGATTCCGTCGGTCAATTGGGTCTGGCCTTGCAAAGCCATTTGGATAGCGGCGGCCTATTGATCGCGGCAAGCCATATACCCCTGCCGATTGCCTTTGATTTCACTTTGGACCTCCAACCATTGGAAGAATTGGAAGCATGTTTGTGATGAACGGGATTGCTTCGATCATCTGGCGTGATGTACGGCAAAGCTATGCCAGCGGCGGGACATGGCTGCCGGTCATCTTCTATCTATCGGCGGCAACGCTTTTCCCCTTTGCCGTTGGGCCCGACCCGCAACTGCTGCTGCAGACTGGTGGCGGCATTTTGTGGATCGCAGCCTTGCTGGCGACCTTGCTGCCGCTGGACCGTTTGATCCAGCCCGATCTCGAAAATGGCATCTACGACCAGATGATCGTCCGCGGTCTGTCCGACGAGATGATCGCGGCGGCCCGGCTCGTTTCCCACTGGTTGGCCTTTGGCCCGCCGCTTTTGCTCGCGGCCCTTTTGGCCAGCGGTTTGATGGGGCTGGAAGGTGTTGCCCTCGGGACTCTATTGGCTAGCCTAGCGATTGCCACGCCCGCTTTGGCAGGCTTGGCGGTGATGATCGCGGCGCTGACCGCTGGCCTGAAAGGGGCTGGGGCGCTGGGCGGACTGCTGCTGGTTCCACTGGCGATTCCGTTGCTCATTTTTGGTGCTGGAAGCCTATCCGCGCAGAGCAGCAGCGCGTTGGCATTTTTGGCAGCCATTTCCTTGCTGCTGGTCGCGATCACCCCCTTTGCAGCCGGCGCCGCTCTCCGTGCTGTCAGGGAATAGCCATAGAAAACAGATAACTAAGCTTGGTGGATCAGCATCCAGGCATCAACCGCGCGCTTGGCCCGCTCACTCTTTTCCGGCCCGGTCAAGTTTATTTTCTCTCCATAGCGAAGCATCATTTCGATGCGCCCGACCACCAGACTGACAAACATTGCTGCCGCGGCGCTGAGATCATCGCTTTGGATCTCCCCTTTATCGACAAATATTTGCAGAAGCTTGGTTATATTGTTGAGCAAGGCACGTGGGCCATTGTCGAGAAACTGCTCACCGATCCTGGGGTCCCGGTTCACCTCTGCTGCAAGGATACGATCAAAGCGTATCCTTTCGTCATCCATCAAAAAGCCCATCATGTTCTCGGCCACGAGAATCAGGATATCGCGGAGATTTTTAGCCTCAAGATTTTCCCCGACAACGCCCTCGCTCATCCGACTACATTCTGCCTTGACCATTTCGCCAAACAGATTTTCTTTGCTCTGGAACCAACTATATACCGTTACTTTGGATACTTCGGCACGCGCCGCTATGGCCTCGATGCTCGAAGCAGAATATCCGCTCTTTAAAAATTCGGCACGCGCTGCAGCCAAAATTTTCTTTATTTTTCTTTGGCTTGATGGCCTGTCTGATCGTTCTTTGACGATATGCTTATCCGCGTTTTCCACGGCATATTTCCCCCGGATAGTCATCTTTACTCACAAAATGAACGATGGCGTTCAAATGAAACGTTGACGTTCATTATTCTCCCTGACATATTATTGATGCTTGGTAAAGTCCCAGCTGATTCAATCACGGATGCTGTTTTGAGAAACCGATTCCAAAGTGTCACATTATCGCTGTTGGCGATTACCGCGGTAACAAGCGGTTGCGTCAGCATGGCGCCTGAATCCGCTGTGCCTGAACTCGTCGCCGGCATCCCGGCGGCCTTCAGTCAAAGCGGAGCAGACGGCGCTTATCAACCGGCTCGCTGGTGGACCTCTTTTGAGGACCCCGTGCTCAACAATTTGCTGGACGAAGCCCTGAGCAAGAATCTTGATTTGGCAGAAGCAACAGCACGTTTGAGGGCTGCCGAGGCGCGGGCCCGTGTTTCCAAGAGCGGTCTGTTCCCGCAAGTGAACGCCGGGCTGGAAAGCCGCTATTCGGATTCTCCGACCGCCGGAACCAATTTTGGTTCGATTCCCGGCGCAGGCGCAGGGCGTCTTCGGAACGAGACATATTCTTCCAGCCTCGCCTTTTCCTATGAACTCGATATTTGGGGCAAGCTGCGCAATGATGCCCGGGCCGGGCGTGCCGATGCGATCGCGGCATCCGCCGACCTGCAAGCGGTCCGTCTCGCGGTGCTGGCCGAAACAATCACAAGCTATTTCGACCTTGTCGATGGGCGGCATCAAATCGCGCTGACCGCGAAAACCATCGACATATTGGGCGATCGCGTCGAGCAGACCGAGAACCGCTATCGCCGCGGCCTCACGACCTCCTTTGAACTCTATCAAGTCCGGCAAGACTTCCGGAACGTACAAGCCAGCTTGCCGCAGCGGGAAAGCCAATTGACCGCAACCGAAGGCCAATTGGCGGTTCTGGTTGGTCGATATTCAAACGATATGGACGCATTGCTGGGTAAGAAACTGACTCCCAAATTGATCTTCAAGCCTGTCCCTTCTGGCCTGCCAATCGATCTTCTGTCGCAGCGCCCCGATGTTTTCGCAGAGAGCCAACGACTCGAATCTGCGCGCTACAATCTTGGCGCAAGACGCGCAGAGCGTTTCCCTTCCCTTACCCTTTCCGCCAACACAGGTAGCCAGGCCGGTGACCCGTCCGGCGCTTTCAACATATTTGACAATTGGTTGCTCAACCTCGGAGCAGGGCTGACAGCACCAATATTTCAAGGCGGCAGGATCAAGGGGAATATTGACGTCGCGAAAGCGCAATATGAACAACAGACCGCGGTCTATGGACGCACCCTTCTCACCGCTTATCAAGAGGTTGGCACCGCGATTGAACGCTATGAAGAGGGACGCCAGCGCTACAGCTTCCTATTCTCCCAACTCGACGAGGCGAAAGCATCGGTCGAATTGCAATCCCGCCGCTTTGCCAATGGCGTTGGCAGCTATGTCGATTATCTCGACGCGCTACGGGCGCAATATCAGATGCAATCCTCTTTATCATCCGCTGCACGCGACGTCGCCTTGGCGCGGCTTGGCGTTCACCGTGCGTTGGGCGGAAGCTGGGACGATGTTCCCCGCGCGCCCGACATTATGACCGATCCTCCAGCCATTCAGGGAGACAAATAAGTGCATAGGCAACGGGTACTCGGCGGCCTGATTCTGCTCGGAGCGATCTTGATTGCTGCCGTTCTGATCCTGATCCGATCCGAACCGGAGGAGAAACCTCCGGAGGATCTCATTCCTCTTGTTCAGGCTGAACCGCTCGAAATTCGTTCGGGAAATTTGATGATCACGGGCGCCGGCACAGTGCGCGCGCGCGAAGAATTGACATTGGCGGCAGAGGTCGCAGGCAAGCTCGTCTACGTCAATCCAAGCCTGCGCGAAGGTCAGCGCATCGCGCGAGGAGCCACTCTTTTCCGGATCGACACTTCGGATTACCGCAATGCAGTACAAACAGCGCAAGCCGATGTGGCGTCGCAGAATGTGGCTGTTATGCAGGCCCGCGAGGAAGTGACTTTGGCCAAAGCCGAACTGGATCGATTCGAACAGCGCGGCACTAGTTACGGCGACGCCTACGCCAACGTTGATAGCAGCGACTATGCCGCACAGATCCTGCCACCAGACGTGCTCAACCAAAGGACAGAGACAGACAATCATCAGGCAATACAGAAAAGCCCCGCAAACGGTCTGGCGACCAGACAGCCACAATTGCGATCTGCTCGCGCCGGTCTGCGACGCGCACAAGCAAATCTGGCCAACGCCCAGACAGCCTTGCAACGCACTGTGGTGCGTGCGCCGTTTTCCGGCATTGTTCGCGCCGAACAAATCGCCTTGGGCAGCTATGTTCAACCGGGTCAGTCTTTGGGTTCGATGGTCAGCACCGCAGATTATGAAGCGATCATTCCCCTATCGGAGAAAGAAGCAGCTTTGATCCCGCAATTGTTTTCCGCCGGGTCCGGCAACCGGATCGAAGCGTCGATATATTCCGACTATGGCGGTGTCCGCTATCGCTGGTCCGCCTATGTGGATCGGGTAAATGCCTTGCTCAATCCAAAGACCAGAACGATTGACGTGTACCTCCGCATTCCCAACCCTACCCGCGGCGGCGCACCCGCTTCTGTGGTCGCAAAGGATAGTAAAACAGCCACAGCTTCGAGCGCTCCTCCTCTTTTCGTCGGCAGTTTTGTCGATGCGGAAATTACCGGAAAACCTCTCGATTCATATGCAATTTTGCCACTTTCTGCCCTAAAAGCGGACAATAAGGTCTGGTTGGTTCGCGACGGGAAATTGCGCATTGTCACCGTGAATATTTATCAGCGGACCGATAAATCGGCGCTGGTCAGCACAGCCGGACTTGGCGCCAATCCAGTGGCCATTACCGGTAGCCTGAAGATCGCGACCGAAGGTTTGCAAGTTCGCATTGCAAAAGAACGTTCCGCAATCAAAACCGCAAAAACCAGTGACAGCAGTCCGGAAAATGCGGCGAAAGCCAAAACGACCAAGTGACAAACTCGTCCGATCTTGACCTTCCGCAGCCGGAGCAACCGAGCAAAGCGATAATGGAACAGACGGGGTTTGTTGCGTTTATGGCGCGCAACGGCGTCGCAGCCAATCTTTTGATGATTTTCTTGTTCGTTGCCGGGATCGCCTCCTACCAAACCATCGTTCAGGAGGTCTTCGCCGAGAATAGCCTCGACAGGGTTCAGGTCAGCGTCGCCTATCCAGGCGCCACGCCCGATGAAGTGGAAGAATCGATTGTCCAGAAGATCGAAGAAGCCGTTGAAGCCGTCGAGAATGTAAAGCAAATCCAGTCCAATGCCGCTGAGAACACCGGATCCGTGACGATTGAGATGGAATTAGGAACCGATATCGACCGCGCCCTGGACGATATCAAAGCCGAAATAGACCAGATCCAAACCTTCCCGGATGAAGCCGAAGAACCCGATGTCCGGGAGGTGACCTCTAGACAGAGCGTGGTTCGGGTTGCCATTTTTGGAGATGTATCCGAAAATGCGCTCAAGGAAACGGCGTATCGGTTGGAAGAGTCCCTGGCGACACTACCGGAAGTTTCCTTTGTCGATACCAGCGCCATCCGCGACTATGAGGTTTCGATCGAGGTGCCGCAAGATACGTTGCAGGCTTTCGGGCTTTCGCTCAACGACATATCCCGGACCGTTGCCGCCAGCAGTCTCGATAGTCCGGCCGGTTCGATTGATACCGAAAGCGAGGAAGTTCGCGTCCGGACCATTGGACAAAATTACAATCAGCAGAATTTCGAAGATATCGTTCTGGTCAGCAACGAAAATGGCACCCTGATCCGCCTGGGACAGATTGCCAAGATCCGGGACGGGTTTCAGGATTCGGAACTTGTTGCGCTTTTCAATGGCAAGCCTGTGGCCTTTGTGGAGGTGTTTCGAACCAGTAACGAACGCGTGCTGGATGTATCCAGAGCCACCAACGACTATCTTGAAGGGCCCTTCGCGCATTCCTTGCCAGAGGGCATCTCCTACGCAATCTGGAGCGATGACAGTGAACTTCTTAACGAACGCCTCAGTTTGCTACTCAAGAACGCGGCTATCGGATTGCTGCTGGTTTTGCTCGCGCTCACTCTATTCCTAGATATCCGCCTCGCTGGCTGGACCGCCCTTGGCATCGGCGTAACCTTTGTCGGCGCAATCTTCCTGCTGGATCTCGCCGGCTCGAGTATCAATATGTTCTCGCTGTTCGGCTTCATCCTGGCATTGGGGATGGTGGTTGATGACGCCATCGTCGTCGGCGAGAGCGTTTATGCCCGGCGCGAATCCGGTCGGACAGGGTTAGGCGCTGCAGTAAGCGGAGCAAGGCGGGTCACCGTACCCGTCATTTTTGCTGTCCTGACAACCGTCGCGGCCTTCTCGCCCTTGTTCGCTATCGGCGGCATCATGGGAAAAATCCTGGCCGATATTCCGTTGGTCGTGGTCGCTGTGCTCTTCTTGTCGCTGGTCGAAAGCCTATTGATACTTCCCAACCATCTCAGTCACTTGCCAGCGCCCGGCGCGCCGACACGCAACCCCGTCACACGCTTTTTTGAGCGACTTCAAGCAAAGGTGGACGTTTACTATCAGGCTTTTGTCAACGGCCCGCTCGATCGGGCTCTGCATTTTTCTATCCGCATGCCTTTTGTCATATTGGCCGGCAGCGTCGCGCTGTTCATTGTCATCGGGGCCCTGATCCCGGCGGGCATTATCAAAAACTCGTTCTTTCCTGCAATTGAAGACGACATTGTTACGGCCAGTCTAGAGATGCCTGCCGGAACCACAATCACAGAAACCGAGAAAATTGCTCGACTGATCGAACAAAAAGGTCGCGAAACCTTTGCGAAATTCGAGGCAGAAAAAGACGAGGACGAACCGTCACCTTTGCGCGGCATATTCACGCTCATCGGGCAGGCCCCGCGAGTGAACGGACCTGCCTTCGAGACCAAAGGTTTTTCATCCAACATTGCCAGCGTCCAGTTCAGTTTCATTCCTGGTGATCAGCGTGCGCTTACATCCCGGGAATTTGAAAACGCATGGCGAGAAAATGTCGGGACTGTTGTCGAAGCCCGATCACTCGTCTTCGCTTCGGATCTGATATCTATCGGAGCGCCGGTCGATGTTCAAATTTCGGATCCCGATCCAGACGTGGTGGAAGCGGCTTCGATCAAACTGATGGAGAAACTCAACCGCTTTTCCGGCGTTTTCGATATTGAAAGCGATCAGGACGAAGGGTTGAAAGAAATCCAGCTCCGGTTGAAGCCCGAAGCACGGTCATTGGGAGTGACCTTGCAGGATGTCGCGCTTCAGGTGCGCGCGGCCTTCTTCGGTAGCGAAGCCCTCCGTGTTCAGCGGGGACAGGAAGATATGCGTGTCTATATCCGCTTGCCCGAAGAGGAACGCAATTCGATCGTCGATGTTGAAAGATTCCGCGTCCGCGTCCCGGGCGGTGAAGTCCCGCTTGCCACTCTGGCAGAAGTATCCTTTGGTCAGGCACCGTCGGTAATCCGCCGGACCGACGGGAGACGGATTACGACTGTGACCGCCGACATCAACACTGATGTCGTCACTGGTCAGGAAATCGCGACTGCGGTAACCGACGAAATCATGCCCGAACTACAGGCAGATTACCCCCAATTGCTATATCGCTTTGGCGGCGAACAGAAGGAGCAGCAAGAATCCTTTGGCGACCTAGGCCTCGCCTTCCTCGCCGCATTGTTGATGATCTATACGTTGCTCGCCATTCCGTTCCGGTCCTACATGCAACCGCTCATCATCATGGCAGTCATACCCTTCGGGATCATTGGCGCGCTGATCGGACACCTCGTACTGGGTCTGCCGCTTGGTGTCCTCAGTATATTTGGAATAATTGCTCTCTCCGGTGTCATCGTGAACGGCTCCCTTATTCTCATTGATTTCATCAACGAGAATGTCCGCGAAGGCATGGAAATTGAGGAAGCGATTATCAATGGTGCCAAATCGCGCTTCCGACCCATCATGCTGACCTCGCTGACAACCTTTCTGGGCGTCGCTCCGATCACATTTGAAACGAGCACCCAGGCACAGTTTCTAATACCGATGTCGGCCAGCCTGGGCTTCGGCGTGCTGTTCGGTGCGGTTATACTGCAGATGCTCATTCCGGCCCTGACCATATTGGAACATAAAGGAAAACAAAGAGCGAAAGAAGCGTGGCGCAACCTGATCTCACCCCCCGCGGAAACCTGATACCCCCGAAACTAGCACTGACGTATCAGTGCTTCTAACATATTGAATAATAGGCTTTGAATACAGACTAAGATAGAAAGTTGAATATGAAATATCCAAAATTGCTTGAACCGCTCGACCTGGGCTTCACCACGATTAAAAATCGCTCCATCATGGGCTCCATGCACACCGGCCTGGAGGAAATGGACGGTGGCTTTGAGCGCATGGCTGCCTATTTCGCGGAACGGGCCGCCAATAATATCGGCATGATCATCACCGGCGGGATTGCACCCAATGCAGAATCTACGATGGGCGGCGCCATCATGTCCAGTGACGAAGAAGCCGCCAAGCACCGGATGGTCACCGAAGCCGTGCACGGCGCCGCTGCGGATGTGAAGATATGCATGCAGATATTGCACCCCGGCCCGCTGGCCAATAACAAGGACATGGTCGCGCCTTCAGCCGTGCGATCGCGGATTGCCAAACATCCGCCCAATGAGCTCGACAGGGCCGGTATCCAAAAACAGATCGACGATCATGTGAATTGCGCACTCATGGCCCAGAAAGCAGGCTATGACGGCGTCGAGATCATCGGCTCGGCCGGCTATCTGATATCTACATTTCTGGTCAAGAAAACCAATCTTCGCGAAGATGAATATGGCGGTTCTTTTGAAAATATGATGCGCTTTGCCATAGAGATCGTCGAGCAAACCCGCGCGGCCGTTGGCAAGGACTTCATCCTAATCTTCCGCATTGCGGCAATGGACATGCTGGATGGCGGAATGAGCTGGGAAGAGATTATCGCACTCGGCAAGGCTCTGGAAAAGGCCGGTGTCACGATTATCTCCACCCACTTTACCTGGCATGAAAGCGCGGTGCCAACGATCGCTACGATGGTGCCACGGGCGGCCTTCACGTCGGTGACCGGTCGATTGCGCAAAGAAGTGGACGTCCCGGTCATAACTTCAAACCGCATTAATATGCCGGACGTCGCAGAAGAGGTTCTGGCGCGCGGCGACGCTGACCTGGTCTCCATGGCGCGGCCATTGCTCGCCGACGGCGAATTCATGCGCAAGGCTGTCGAAGGCCGCGAGGACGAGATCAACACCTGCATCGCCTGCAATCAGGCCTGTCTGGATCACACGTTCATGGGCAAGTTAACAACCTGCCTCGTCAACCCACGCGCCTGCCACGAAACCATATTGAACTATGAGCCCGTCACAAAAGCGAAGCGGATTGCCGTCGTTGGTGCCGGTCCGGCCGGCCTCGCTTACGCCACAGTGGCGGCGCAGCGCGGCCATAAGGTGACCTTGTTCGAAGCATCCTCCGAAATTGGCGGCCAATTTAACCTGGCAAAGACCATTCCCGGCAAAGAGGAATTTTACGAGACTCTTCGCTATTATCGACGGATGATCGAAGTCCATTCTATCGACTTGCGGCTTAACACGCGGGCAGATGCCGCCGGGCTGAAAGCGGAAGGTTTTGACCATATCATCGTCTCGACCGGTATCATCCCGCGGACCCCCGATATCGATGGCATCGATCACGATAAAGTGGTCAGCTATATCGACGTCATCAAGGGCAACAAGCCGGTTGGCAAAAAAGTTGCCATTATCGGAGCGGGCGGCATCGGCTTTGATGTTTCTGAATTGATCAGCCATGCCGGCGCGTCCGGTGCCGTTGATCGCGATGTATTCGCGGCAGAATGGGGCGTTGATTTCGAAAATCACCCGCGCGGCGGTGTCACCGGCGTGGAACCAAAGATCGTGAAGTCTGACCGCGAAATCACCTTGCTGCAGCGCAAAGACAGCCGGGTCGGTGCAGGCCTTGGCAAGACAACCGGCTGGACCCATCGCATCACGCTGACGCGGCGCGGTGTCGGCATGATGAACGGCGTTGAATATGTGAAAATAGACGATGCCGGCCTACATATCTTGCAAGGCGGCCAACCCGAGCTTTTGGAAGCCGACACAATCATCATCTGCGCCGGACAAGACCCGTTGCGCGAGCTTTATGATGATCTGGACAAGGAAGGCATTTCTGCCGAACTGGTCGGCGGCGCTTTTGAAGCGATGGAACTCGACGCCAAGGCCGCGATCAATCAGGCAAGCTATATGGCCGCCGCGATCTAGCGGGCAGGTCACAGACCTATGCTGTTGATGAGGATTGCGGAAAGCCTTGCACGGGGAATTTGCGTTTTTTTGGCCGGATAGATTCTCTTACCCGCCTATCCGCGCAACCGGCTGACCATGTCAGGATGGCATACGCATCCTGATCAACGCTTCACCTTCTCGAACAGGTCTACCAGCTCGTCAAATTTCTCTCGCTGTTCCGCCGCATCGCCAGAGGCAATAGCTTCGCTGACACAACAAGCCGCATGGTCTTTCAAAAGCTGGCTTTCGACCTTGGCTAGCGCGGCTTTCACGGCCTGGACCTGATGCAATATGTCCATGCAATAGCGATCATCTGCGACCATCTGGGCGATGCCGCGGACCTGTCCCTCGATCCGATGAAGTCGGGTGATTTTGGAATCTGCTGTACTTTTGGCCATATCTTCTCGCTTGATAGCATACCCTATAGGGGTATAGACAGAAGTCATGAGGAAAGCCAATATGCAAGTCTCTCGTCGCACCATGATCGGTTCTCTTGCAGCGCTTAGCAGTGCCGCCGCCCTGCCTATGCCCGCCTGGGCTGTCGGCAAGATGGACAGAAAAATGCATGGGCACACAGGAGGCCCGCTGCGCAAGGGCAGTCAGCAGCTTTCCGGATCCAAAATCGACCTGCACATCGGCGACGGCAGCTTTGCCACCAGCGGTCGGTCGGGCCATGCGATTGCAGTCAACGGCACGGTGCCGGGCCCGCTTATCCGGCTGCAGGAAGGTCAGGATGTCACCCTGTCCATCCATAATATGCTGAGTGTCGACAGCTCGATCCATTGGCATGGTCTATTGCTGCCGTTCCAGTTTGACGGTGTTCCAGGGATCAGCTTTCCCGGGATCAAGCCGGATGGCCGTTTTGATGTGCCCTATAAGCCGCGCCAATCGGGTACCTATTGGTGGCACAGTCACAGCGGCCTGCAGGAACAAATGGGCCATTACGGGCCTTTGATCATCGACCCAATTGGCACCGACCCCGTGCAATATGACCGCGAGCATATCATAATGCTCAGCGAGTTCACCCCCATGCATCCCCATGCGATCATGAAGAAATTGAAAGTCTCGGAAGGCTATTTCAGCGAACAGAAAACAGCGGCTTTTGATGATTATGATTTGAGCGGCGAAGAGCGGCGCATGTGGGGACAGATGCGAATGATGCCGACCGACATCGCCGACGTCTCTGCGCCAACATACACCTATTTGATCAATGGACATGGCCCCGATGACGGGCTGGAGCTGCCCTATACGCCGGGCGAACGGGTGCGTCTGCGAATCATCAACGGCAGCGCCATGACCTTCTTCAACATCCGTCTGCCCGGCCTACCGATGACCGTGGTGCAGGCCGACGGTATCAATGTGCAACCGGTAGAGATTGATGAGCTTCAGATCGGCGTTGCAGAAACGTATGATGTGATCGTCACACCCACCGAAGACGGTGCTTTCGCACTGGCCGCGGAGAGCATGGATCGCAGCGGCATGGCGCAGGCTTCCTTGACGTCCAAAGCCGGACGCAAAGCCACCTTCCCCGCCTTGCGCGATCCGCCATTACTGAGCATGGTCGACATGGGCCATGGCGGAATGGTCGAAGGTGGCCATGGCGGTCACGGCGGCGCTATGGATCATTCAAAAATGAACCACGGATCGGCAAAACCGCCGACGATGGACCACAGCCAGATGGATCACGCCGCCATGGGGCACACTGCACCACCCCCAAAAGCCGAGCCGGGGCACAGCGGTCACGATATGAGCGCGATGGAGCCAACCGGAAATAGCGGCGGTGGCAGCATGGCTATGCGCGACACCGCTTTGCTGCCCGACACGGTGAGGGTTGGACCCGGTATCGACATGGTATCCATGCATCCGCAGGATCGAACCGGCTATCCGGGATTGGGCCTCGACGATGTTCCGCACCGTGTGCTCAACTATCGGATGCTCAGGTCGCTTGAAATGGATCACAACAAACGCCCGAACGATCGGGCTATGGAATTGCACCTAACCGGCAATATGGAACGCTATATGTGGTCGCTTGACGGCAAAAAATTCAGTGCGGTCGGTGACGACCCTATCCGTTTTGCTTATGATGAGCGCGTGAGGGTGAAGCTGGTCAACGACACGATGATGGCGCACCCGATCCATTTGCACGGGATGTTTTTCGAACTGGTCAACGGTCAGGGCCATCATCAACCGAAAAAACATACCGTGATTGTCCAGCCGGGTAGCAGCGCGACCTTCGAGGTGACCACCAACGAACCGGGCGACTGGGCATTTCACTGCCACCTGCTCTATCATATGCACGCCGGCATGATGCAGACGGTCAGCGTCGCCTTCCCGAAAGACGCATGATCATGTTGCGGATATGCTCAGCGACCATAGTCACACTAATCGCGACTGCCCCTGCAATAGCGCAACATCAAAACCACAGTGACCACTCGATCCCGGCTCCAGCGGCAGAAGAATCTGCGGCTGACCATGGTGAGATGGATCATGCGAAAATGGGTCACGGCGACGATGAGTCCCCGCCAGAGATATCCCGGCCAATCGATCACTCGAAAATGGATCATGGCGCGATCGACCATAGCGATCACGCCGCCGTTCCGGCCGCCGATATGGCGAGCTCAGAAAGCGGACCGGCCAATGCTGCGGATGCCATTTGGGGAGCGGATGCCATGCGCGCTTCCCGCAAGGCCATCTACGCAAATCATGGCAATATGCAGATGTTCTGGTTTCAGGGAGACCGTCTTGAATATCGGGCGCGTCAGGGCAGCGGCGGCTATCTTTGGGATTTGCAGAGCTATTATGGCGGTGATCTCGACAAATTTTGGTTCAAGAGCGAGGGCGAAGGCAGTTTTGGCGAAGCGATAGAAGATGCCGAGATACAAGCCCTATACAGCCGCGCGATCGCGCCGTTTTTTGATCTGCAAGCGGGCATAAGGCAGGATCTCACGGGACCGAGTCGCACCCATGCTGTTGTCGGCCTGCAGGGGCACGCGCCCTATATGCTGGAGATTGATGCGGCAGCCTTTCTCTCTAACAAGGGAGATCTGACCGCTCGGATCGAAGCGGAATATGACCAACGCCTCACCCAGCGCCTGATCCTGCAGCCGCGCCTGGAGGCAAGCCTGTCCGCGCAGGATATGCCGGAGCTGGGGGTCGGCTCCGGCATCGACCAAATCGAGGTCGGTTTGCGCCTACGCTACGAAATCGCGCGCGAGTTTGCCCCCTATGTCGGCGTGGAGCAGGAGTGGAAACTAGGCGGCAGTCGCGATTTTGCGCGCCTTGCCGGAGAAGACCCGAGCGTCACCAACTATGTGATCGGTTTGCGCTTCTGGTTTTGAGGCTTGAGGACAATTGCCCTAGCAAAGCCATCAACCAACACCTTCGCTGCAGGCGTTCAGAAAATTTTGAATGGCATGGGATGATCCGTTCAGATGGATCGAGAACTTGTTGCCATTCATGTTCACAAACGCCCGTTTTCCGCGACGCATCTCATCCCACAGATTATGGGAATCGGAAATATCGAACTGAGGATAGTGGGAACTGACGCCTTGAATCTGAAACAGGCCCTTGTGTCCGACCAATCCGAACGATCTGCCATCATCGACCCGAATAGAGAAACCGAATTCATCACCCTTTCGAACCTCTGGCGATTTCGCAAATATAGTGTTTGAAATTGTCCCTTGTCCGGCGTCCAGATTGGCACAAGTAAATTCCCACAACCGATCCAGTCGATGGCTGGTCTCTTTGACTCCAAATTCCAATATCGGCTGGCCATCCACTGTATGGAAATTCCACTCCATACCCAAGCCACTGCCAACATCGACGTAGGATTCCGTCCATGACACAGAGGCATTATCCTTTGCGAACACGGAAGATGGCGTTGTCAAAATCGCCAAGAAACCCAATGCATATAGTGTTTTCAATTTCGTCATAATCAATATTCTTTCCGGCCTTATCAAGTTTTCTGTTACCGGCAGGCATCAACATACCCACCCCAATCATCACCAATTTTCGTTCACTGGCCTGCTGTACAATTTTCGCTCACCGTAGTTTTCGGCACGCCTCCTACGACGAAATCCAACACAACTTCGGTGCACTCGATGAACACTTCTTCAGCCAGAACCGTATCATCTGGGCTGGGTGCCATCGGACTGATCGCGAGCGAACTGACGAACAGCCCGAATCCAAAAGGAAGATCCAAAATTGTTAAGAAATCCATCGATGATACTCCTGTATTGGTTCGACAATTTAAGTTTGAAGGAGATTGGTGATGTTGCGGGTGTCAAAAAGATCATGCTCATTCGATCTGCACCATTGCCCTTCATAATATTGCTTCCCCGATACAATTCGCAAAACTCGTGCCAGATATGGTCGACGAGAGGGATTGCGCGCTAAAGCGCTGGTTTTTACCAGTTTGACCGCGGCGCAAGATCGACATTGTCCCAAAAGGGCAATTTTTTGCCGGGAAAACGGCAAGAAACTGCCGCACTAGACAGTCTCCTATGAAAACTCGGTAGCGCCGATCGCATAGCAATTAAGCCAGTGGCCCCTTCACAGCTTGCCCTTCTATTTTGAGGTCAAACCATCAGGAGAGACTCCATGTTCGATACGATCATCAAAGACGGCACAATTGTCGACGGACTGGGTGGAGCACCTTTTATCGGGGACATTGCTTTTCAGGATGGCGTGATCGTCAAAGTCGGTGGCTCGATCGATGGCCCGGCGAAGGAAGTGCTGGATGCTACAGGCGCGATCGTCACTCCGGGCTGGGTCGATGTTCATACCCATTATGACGGTCAGGTGAGCTGGGACACCGAACTGGCACCCTCTTCCCATAATGGCGCCACCACCGTGGTCATGGGCAATTGCGGCGTCGGTTTTGCGCCAGTTAAACCGGGACAGGAAAAGACGCTGATCGAGCTGATGGAAGGCGTCGAGGATATTCCCGGTACCGCGCTTTATGAAGGCATAGAATGGGGCCAGTGGGAGAGCTTCCCGGAGTATATGGATTATATCGGTGGCCGTGAATATGCGATCGATGTCGCAGCGCAAATCCCGCACGGCGCGGTGCGCTATTATGTGATGGGCGAACGCGGCAAGCAGAATAAAGATGCCGCCGCCGAAGATATAGATGCAATGGCCGCCATTGTTGGCGAAGCGGTTGACGCTGGCGCAGTCGGATTCAGCACCTCGCGCACCATCGGTCACCGATCGCTCTGGGGTACAGAAGTTCCCGGGACCTTTGCTCCGGAAGAAGAACTGACCGCAATCGCCGGTGCCATGGGCAAACTCGGCAAAGGGGTTTTCGAAATGATCCCTGCCGGTACGGTGGGCAAGTTGGAGCATATGGGCGGGGAACGGACAACGCCGCAGCAAGAACATGAGATGATGCGGAACATCTCGATCAGCAGCGGACGGCCGGTCACCTTCACTCTGATACAGTCCCCCGACTATGAACCCGATCTGTGGCGCAAAACATTGATGATGGCGCGCGAGGCCAACGACAATGGTGCGCAATTATATCCGCAAGTGCCATCCCGCCTGATTGGCTATTTGACAGGATTAAGCAGCTATCATCCGTTCATGCGCAAGCCGACCTATCTCGACAATCTGGCAAAACTGCCACTGGACGAGCGGGTAACTGCCATGCGCGATCCCGACGTAAAAGCCGCTCTGCTTTCGGAAAAGGAAATCAAGCACGAAGCACCCGGCAGCATGGAGAATATCTCTGCCTTGCTCGGTCGCGGCGCTGCGATATTATATCCGCTGCACGATCCGGTCGATTATGAAGCAGATGTGGCAGAAACGATCGGCAGTCTAGCGAAAGCCGAAGGTCGCGATCCATTGGAATTTCTATACGACTGGATGCTCGAAGATGGTGGTAAACGTTTCTGCTCCTTAAGCGCAGCCAATCTGGCCAAGGGTATGGATGTGTTGCGCGAATTGCTGGAGCATAGTGAAACCGTCACCGGTCTGAGCGATGCGGGGGCACATGTCACGCTGATCTGCGATGCAACCATGCCAACGACGCAACTATCCTATTGGGCCCGGGACCGGAAAAAGGGCGAGCGGCTGCCGCTGGAATTTCTGGTTCACAAGCAGACCGCGCGCAATGCGGCACTTTATGGATTCAAGGATCGCGGTGCATTGGAAGTGGGAAAACGCGCCGATATCAACGTGATCGATTTCGACAATCTCAGCGTTGCCTCTCCCGTCGCCTACAAAGACCTTCCTGCCGGAGGGACACGGGTGATGCAGCCGGTTACCGGCTACATCGCAACCTATTGCAACGGCATCAAGGTCCGCGAGAATGACAAGGACACCGGCGCTCGTCCCGGCCGGTTGGCGCGCAGCTAAGGCTGTCGTTCGCTAAGGACCGCACTCTCCACCCCAATGCGATGGCGCAGCAATATCGCGTTGAGGACGGAGAAGACGAGTGCGACCCAAGGCAAGCCAAGCATCAGCGGAACAATGGCAATCTCAAGCACCACGACCAGATAATTGGGATGGCTGACAAACCGATAAGGCCCGCGCTTCACCCGGTCGAAATGGGGCGCCGAGATTATCCGCGTTGTCCACCAGCGGCCAATGCTGGCTAGCGTCCAGATGCGCAGGGCCTGCGTACCGACAAACAGAGCGAATAAAGCAGGATGGATAATGTGCTGCGGTTGGACAAGCAACGCGATGATCGCAATCCAGGCGCTGTGAAGAAAGATGAAATAATGATAATGGTCCGCACCATGTTCCATCCCACCTTCGCTGAACAATCTTTTGGTGTTGCGATTGGCATGAACGAGTTCACCCAACCGTTGCACCACGATATAGACAAGCACCCAGGTAACCCATGTTGGACTGTTCGTAAAAAGGGCGCCTAGATTGTCGGTCATGCCATGCCCCTCGGATCCAGAATACCCAGAGCAGCGGTAAAACCGGGACCCAGCGCAGTTAGCAATATGGGCTTTTGCGGATTCTGAGTGAGCAGCCGTTCGAGCACAAACAAAACCGTCGGCGATGACATATTGCCATGCTGGCTCAGTATAGCCCGGGTGACGGGAATGCCGGCAACGTCTGGAGCAAAATATGCTTCGAGTGCGTCCACCACTCTGCCACCGCCGGGGTGACAGGCGGGCTCCGCAAGCTCAGATTTGTCTAGGCCCTGCCTCTTGAGAAATGCATCGCAAAAGGGTGCGAAGTCTTTGGTCACAAAGGTGGGAATATCGCGCGCCAGCACCAGATCGAAGCCGGTGTTTCCAATGTCCCACCCCATCATATCGCGCGTGTCTGGCCAAGTCTTCTGATCAAAAGCGCGGAACGAGGGCGCGTCGGCCTGTTGTTGCTTGCCGCTGATCACTGCCGCCGCACAGCCATCGGCAAACAGAGCGGTGGCAATCATATTCTTCTTGTCAAACTGACTATAATCATATGACAGGCTGCACAATTCCAGAGAGATCAGCAAAATATTCTGGCCGTTGCGGGCCATCGCGAGATCACTAGCCAGTCCCAGTCCCAGCACGCCACCAGCACAACCATGGCCAAAAACGGGGATGGTTTGCGTGGCCGCATCAAAGCCGAGATCTTGTATCAATCGACTGGGAATGGAAGGGGTCATGGTGCCGGTGGTTGATATCATCACGATGGCGTCGATATCAGAAGCGACCAAGTCCGCCTTGTCCAGCGCTTCGCTAGCCGCCTTTTGCGCCAATTGACTAGCGATCTGTTCGTAGATTGCCGCTCGCTCCGCCCAGCCTCTTGGCCTTAGATAATAAGACGGCTCGCAAGCCAGATAGCGCTGCCCGATGCCGCTATTCCCCAAAATCTGTTGCAGGCGGGCCGGCAAATCCGCTCCTCTTGCCTTCGCCAAAATCGCCAGCACTTCGGATTGTGTCACACGGTGATCAGGCACCGCGGTGGCAATAGATTTCAAGCGGGCGGTGAAGGACATATAAGCATCCTACCGGTCCATGTTGTCATAAGCTACAAAGAACCATCACTATTTGGCGCTTGCCGTCAAATGCACTAGGGTATCGCCGATGGACTTGGAACTTTTCATCATAGTGCGGCTGATGGCCGTTGGCGCCTGCTTCCTGCTGTTGACAATATTGATCGCTGGTTCGGTTCGCCTGTCATTGAAAATACCATTGGCTGGCCTGGTGATCGGGGCAGCAGCCTATCTGGTCAATGCCGATACCCTGTTTGACCCGCTTCTGATGACCGGACGGTTGATCGATCTAGCGTCGCTCAGCACGCCTTTCTGGATCTGGCTGTTCGCACGCGAGCTATACGAACGGGCGGCCCCGCTCTGGTTGCTGGCCTTAATTGCAGCTCTATATCTAACCGGCTGGGCGATTGCGCATTTTATCGACACCGAAAATGGCGTTGGCTTTTACATCATTCATATCCTGTCTTTGACGCTCGTGATCGACTTGATGATTGTCTCGATCTCCGGTTTAAAAGATGACCTGGTTCAGCGGCGGCGGCTGATCCGTATTTATCTGCCAGTCTTAATTGGCCTGCAGTCGGGCGGGATTTTGATTCACGAACTGATCTACGGAACCGATCCGACGATCATGGCGCAAACCGTGAACGGATTGATGGTCTTCGCGGTCATACTCTTCGCTGGCATTGCGCTGCTCCGAACCGATGCCACCTTGTTGGTTGAAACCGATAGCCAAAAACATGACAAACCCCGCGAACACGACCTGTCTCCGTCAGAATCGGTGTTAAAAGACCGGCTGAACGCGATGATGGTGGAGGGTGACTATCGCGAAACCGGCCTGACTATTCAATCGCTGGCCAAAAAGCTGGCAACACCGGAGCATCGCCTGAGAGGCTTGATCAACGGCAAGCTCGGTCATCGCAATTTTTCGTCCTTTCTCAACGGCTACCGGATCAACGAAGCCAAGGAAAAATTGGCTGACCGGGAGCTTGTTGACCTACCAATTCTCACAATCGCTATGGATCTAGGCTATAATAGCCTTGCGCCGTTCAACCGGGCTTTTCGCAGTGAAGCCGGCATGACTCCTAGCGATTTTCGCAAACAAGCGATTGATCAAAAGTAAAAAACACTGATCCATTTCAAAATTGATCGGCATTTTCCGGGAATGCAGAGAATTGCTGTCAGCGTCGCGGCATAACCACTCCATCGCAAATCAAACAAACGACGGAGATTACCAGTGCCTGACCTATTAGAGAAGATTATCGACCATATGTTCGCGGCCTTTACGTTCGACCTCGGTCGTTACCTCATCGCGGCCGGACTGATATCCCTCATCATCTGGCGCGCGCGCAAATGGTCCGAAGCCAGGCGCATTCAAACACGCCGTGCCGGTTTCAAGGATTATAAACGCGAGGTTCTTTCTTCGCTGCGGACGGTTCTGGTCTTTGGCCTGACGACCATCAGCACGGTTTTGATGGTAGAGGCAGGATGGATCAGCATTCCGGAAGGCCCGATCAACTGGCCGATCCTGATCATCCAACTGCTTGCGATGATCGTTGCCCATGATGCCTACTTCTATTGGATGCATCGCGGATTGCATCTCAAAGCCATGTTTCGCTTTTCTCATCTGCATCACCACAAGTCTCGGACACCAACCCCCTGGGCGGCATATAGCTTCTCTTCGTTCGAAGCGATGAGCGAGGCCGCATTCGTACCCGCCTATCTTCTAATGGCATCGGTTCTTGGCGCGCCGACATACGGCTTCGCCATTTTCCTTTTCCTCGCCCACATGATCCTACGCAATGCCATTGGTCATGCCGGCGTCGAATTTTTTCCGGCTGGCTGGACCCGCGGCCCACTAAACTGGATCACGACGACCACCCATCATGACCTTCATCATAGCGAGGGCAATACCAACTTCGGTCTCTACTTCACATGGTGGGACCGCATGATGGGCACAGAGCACCCGCATTACGAAGAACGGTTCAATGCGGTAGCGAAACCGATCCGTGCGCCGGTGAGCGTAGCCGCCAATGCCAGCATTGCATCCTTGTCGATGCTGATCATTGTCACCTCTCCGTTTATCGCGGGATGACAGCGTAGAGCCAATCCAATTGCGATATTCTCCGCCAACCGATGCTGCGAGCCGTATGTGCGCTCGCAGCATTTTTCTTGATTCTCAGAATTTTCAAATAGATCGATAGGCTTATCTATCTGATAAATATTGATTTATATCCCATGATTCCGTTTATTGTGCACTGCACCATTTTCCTTGACATCAGCCACCTCATCCCTTATTTGTGCACTGCAACAAAGAAATGAGGTATCCAATGGCTGATACGAAAAACGAAACATCCACTGCTCCGGCAGCGAAAACAACTGGCAGAATTTCTGCTGATGCGGCTTATTCTGCAGCAGCATCCGCGACCAGTATTTCCGCCAAGCCGATGTCAGAAACCAAAATTGTCGAGAAACCTGCAGCTGTAAAAGCGCCGACAACAACGGAAACCAAAAAGCCGGTGGCTACTGCTGCTAAACCGGCAACAGCGGCAAAAGCGGCTGTCAAGAAAACCGCAGCGTCCAAGCCGGCAACAAAGAAGGTCATAGCGAAGCGCAAAGTCGCCGCGAAGTCAGTTGCCAAAACCACATTGAACAAGAAGACTAAAGGAACCAAAAAAATGGCTACCAGAAAAACCACCACGACCAAGCGCGTTGTGAAAAACACCAAAGCTGCCAACACCAAGGCCGCTAACAGCGCGAAGAAAACCGTCGAGAACCTCGGCTCACGTTTTGAGAAATTGGCATCTGACGCGCAAGTGCGTGCAAAAGAAGCTGCCGACCGTGCAGTTGCACTTTCGAAAAATGCCGTTGAATTTAACCGTGAAAATGTCGAGACGCTGATCGAAAGCGGGAAAATCGCTGCAAAAGGCGCTCAGACAATTGGTCAAACCAATGTGAAATACACGCGTGAAAATTTTGTTGAAGCAAGCCGCGCCCTGCAGGGTCTTTTCAGCGTTGCAACGCCGAAAGACATGATTGAAAAGCAGGCTGACTATCTTCGCAGCGGCCTGGACCGGGTAATGGACCAGACTTCGAACAATGCCGATGCTGTTGTTAAGCTCGCTGGGAAAACCTATCAGCCGATTGCTGATCGCGTCAGCGAAATCCGTAAGGACATTAAAAAAGCCGCTTAAGCTGCTTTTGAATGGATCAAAAAGGGATCGTTCCTCCGGAGCGGTCCCTTTTTTATGCTTTATCGACACGGGCAAGCGCAAAAGCATCGGAAACTATCAATCCGCCACTTGCCCTCAGGGGTAAAAATACCATATCCTGAGACGAATGATGAACCACCAGATTCTTTTACCGATCCCGAAAGCTGAGAAGCGGCGTCTTGCCGTTGATCGTCCGGTCATGGGCGATGATGACGACAAAGGATCCGATGATGACACGAATCTGGGCATCGCAACCAAGACTCGGGCCAAAACGAAGAAGCCCAGCCCTTATAAAGTCCTCATTCTCAATGATGATTATACACCGATGGAATTTGTCGTTCTCGTTCTGAAACGATTCTTCAACATGGACATCGATGAAGCGACCCGGGTCATGCTGCATGTGCATCAGAAAGGCGTCGGGGTCTGCGGAACGTTCAGCTATGAAGTTGCAGAAACCAAAGTCACACAGGTGATGGACTTTGCTCGGAAGAATGAGCATCCGTTGCAATGCACGCTTGAGAAAGCCTGATAGAAATTAAGGGAATTACCATGTCCGATATACCAGTTATTACCGTGGATATCGTCTCCGATGTGGTTTGTCCTTGGTGTATCATTGGATATAAGAAGCTTGAAAAGGCAATGGTTCAATTTGAAAGAAAAGCCCGCTTTGAACTGTCTTGGCATGCTTTTGAATTAAACCCGTCAATGCCTCCAGAAGGCCAGGACATCAATGAGCATATGGCGCAGAAATATGGCGCCACCCCCGAACAGAGCAAAGTCAATAGAGACCGCCTGCGCGACGCGGGAGGCAATCTGGATTTTGAGTTTCACTATAGCGAAAACATGCGAATGGTGAACACCTTTGACGCGCATCGTTTGCTCCACTGGGCTGGCGAAACGGGCAAGCAGACAGCTCTAAAGCTCGCCTTGTTTAAAGCGCATTTTACTGATGGAATGAATGTCAGCGATCACGAAACATTGGTGGCCATCGCATCCGCAGTTGGCCTGGATGAGCAGCGGGCAAGCGATCTGCTCAGCACCGGCCTATATGCTGACGAGGTCAGAGCGGTGGAAGCGGAATGGCAAGATCGTTTCATTACCGGTGTGCCGGCCTTCATCTTCAACAAAAAGTTCATGGTGCCGGGAGCCCAGGAAGCCGACGTTTTTGCCAATATTATCGAAAACAAGCTTCTCAAGAAAGCGGCTTGAAGCCTAGTCTCGCTTAGGCGGCATCGGGAAAAATCCCGAGGTCCGGTCAATATAGTCAACATAGTCCGGCCGGTTCTTTTTCAAGCTTTTTTCAAGCAGGGGCGCTCCGCTCCACTTCATCAACGTGAAGCTCAAAAATAGGGGCCCGGCCACGGCGGCCCAGACAGGCCAACCGGTCTGAGCGGCGACCAGCCAAATTCCCCACCAAGCACAAAAATCGCCGAAATAATTGGGGTGCCGCGTATATTTCCACAATCCACTGTCCAGCACTTTGCCTTTGTTGGCCGGATTTGCGCGAAAAGTTTTGAGCTGCATGTCGCCGATGGTTTCAAACGCAATTCCGATCAACGCAATGGCCGCCCCAATAAACCCGACAATGCCAATCTCACTGCTATTGGCCAGCAATATCCCTAGCTGGGCTGGCAAGCAAACCACGAAAAGAAGGGGAATCTGGAGCGCCCATGCTTTCAACAGCGCCGCCTTCGCAAAGCTCATCCCTTGCTTATCCATCGCATGTCCCATGATCTTGGCGTAGCGAGGGTCCAACCCGTCTTTGCGCCAACGTAGGAATAGGTGGGTTCCCAGCCGGATGCCCCAAAGCGCTGTCAGTGCCCAGATCATATATGCCAAAGGCCCTGGATCATCAGCCTGCGAGAAGGCCGCGCTCGCCATTATTGCCATTCCATAGGCCCAAAAAGCGTCAATAAATGATACATCCCTTATGCGGACGGATATAAACCATAAGATGATCATAATGACCACGAGCAATACGAAATTCAGACCCAAAGCTGCGAGCACATTCAACTTTTCGATCCTTCCTCTCGTTCTTTTCCAAGCATTTCAGAACCAGTGGAAACGATGTCGCGCATTGCCTTGTCGGGATATTTTGGGGCAACGCTGTGGTAGAAGTCACTGAGCTTTTTCATGTCGGCCTTATAATCTCCGGAAGGCATGAACGATGGTCCCAATCCTCCCGTCCTTTTTGAATAGTCCATCATGCCCATAATCAACGGAACTTTTGCCTTCAGCGCTATATAGTAGAAGCCTGTGCGCCATTGATTGACGCTGCCGCGCGTGCCTTCGGGTGGAATCGTCAACAGAAAGTCATCCCGCCGGTCAAATTCTCTCACCATCGCATCGACCATATTTTGAGACTTCTCTCGGTCTACGGGTATCCCGCCCAGCCGACGCATCATGTCTCCCCATGGCCATTTGAACAATGTGTTCTTGCCGATCCAGTATGATTCAATCTTCAGCTTATTGGTCAGGCCAAAGAAATATAGAAAATCCCAGTTGCTGGTGTGCGGAGCGGCGATGATGACCGCTTTTCTCGGCGGAGGGTTTTCCTGACCCGCGGTCCATCCATTAATTGTGAACATGAACACAGAAAAGCGGCGGACAATCTCAGACAGCCAATTCGGTTTGATCTTTTCGTGCACGCATCCTCCCACTCGCGGGAACGGATGCCGCGGTTCGCGATCGACCATAAGTCTATTTTTTGGCCGCGCAATAAAAGATATCGAGAGACAGGATCACCGCGCTTCTTCAGCGCGGGTTTTCCGCACGCCAAATTCTCGGACTTGTGAAAGAACCCTTCCAGATCCCCCGTTTTGCTCGTTTTGCCAACCCCTCTTCCTTGGCATAGACCGGATCACCAAAACTCTCGGCGGTTTGCGCCAAACCCAATCGAACCAGCTCCGCGCCAAGATCTTTCCCGGACGGATCGGTGCATGTAGAGATCGCTCGCTGATATTGATCCCTTGCCGAGACCTCGCAAATATGGCGGTCAACACCGAGAAGTCTTTCCAATCCCGCACGGGCCACTTTTCCGCAATCCCAATCCTTACCCGTCTCATCCTTACAGCGCTGTCGATATTCGGGTGCATCGATGCCGTAGAGACGGAATTCCTCGCTGGCCGTTTTGAAACTATCTCCGTCAATCACCTGAACCTTGGCGCCATTGACGTTCAGAATCTCAGGTTCATAGGGCCATAGTTGCGAAGCGACGACACTCAACAGGATGACGAATATGGCTATGAACAGCCTGGTTCGGGTGGAAAATTTTTGCATGCAGTCCGCAGTGCGTAGCGGACGGTTCTCAAATTGCCAATCGGCTCTCTAGCCAGTCAATTGCAAAGACGGATATTGGCTGATGATATGGTTGTAGACGGCGGGGTGCAAAGACTGCAAAAACTCGCAACCAAAAAAGTCCCCTTCGTTCCACCAGATTTTGCTCTCAAGGGCGGCAAAGGACGGCAATCTTAAGAAAATGGTTTTCTCGCCAGTCAAGCGGGTCATGCAACGCATGCGGAAACCGGTGATCGAAAGGTCCAATATCATGGCCTCTACGCTTCCCAAGCCAGGCTCTCTAACCGCTGCAACTATTTCGACACCCGCACGTGATGACACACGGGGATCGCCGCGCTTTAACGCCTTAGTCATTGTCCGAAGGTCCGGCTTGCCGTCCATAGTTCGCAGATCCCCTGTTTCCAACGCAACCTAAATGGATGCGTTCAGCTAGACGCAGGTAATCGCCTGCTCGAGGTCAGGATTAACGAAAGATGTTTATGCAATCGTTAACGCGAAAGCCGATTTGTTCATAAAAAATGCGAAAAGTGCATAATAATTTTCCAGCCGCTAATTTTGACCACTGCAGTCAATCTGGCACAATTCTGCCTCCTCGTCCTCAAGTTCGATCTGAATGGTGATATGGTGAATGGAAAACCGGGCCTTCACTTCTTTTTGAACATCAGCAAGAAACCCTCTCCCCGGATGGCCATCTGGCAGAACCAGATGCGCGGTCATCGCGGTTTCGCTAGTGCTCATTGGCCATACGTGGAGATCATGAACAGCTTGTACCCCCGGCAATGAACCCAGATAATCGAGCACCTCTTCCAGTTCGATATCGCGAGGGACACCGGCCAGCGACATCCTGATCGCTTCAGACAGCAATCCCCATGTACTCCAGAATATCAGACCAACAATGAACAGGCTGATCAGGGGATCGATCCAGTTCAGTCCGGTAAAATAAATTACAATCCCGCCAACAACCACACCCGCAGAAACGCCGGCGTCAGCCATCATATGCAGAAAGGCGCCGCGTATATTAATATCTTCCTTCTGACCCTGAATGAAGAGCATCGCGGTTCCAAAATTGATCACGATACCAAGCGAAGCGACAATGATAACCGTGGTCGACGCAATGGCGCTCGGAGCACTGAAACGCTCAATCGCTTCCCAAGCAATCGCCCCGCAAGCAACAAGCAGGAAAAGGCCGTTTAGCAAAGCGGCAAGAATGGATGAACCACCCAGACCATAAGTGAATTGCTTGCTTGGTGGTCGTTTCGAGAGTTCCGCGCCGGCCCATGCGACCGCCAGCCCCAAGACATCGGAAAGATTGTGGCCGGCGTCGGCTAACAACGCCATCGATCCGGACAACAAACCAAATATGACTTCTACAATGATGTAAATGATGTTGAGCGTAATGCCCAAAGCAAAGGCGCGGCTGAAGTTTGCTGGCATGTGGCCGTGCGGTCCATGGCGATCATGATGGCTGTGGGAAGAATGCCCATGGCTATGATGATGACCTGGGGACATTGACGCTCCGGCAATTATAGTGCGAAATTGAAATATTCAATTACACGGATTAGCCAGAGCGGTCTATATTTTTTCTTCAATAGTTTCCGTATGTTATATCATCTACCGATGAATGAATATCGGGATCAATCGACAATCAATCCGATCGCAAGGTAGATGATAACAGCAGAGCCAACGCCGAAGATCGTTGCGAGGACGAAGATGATGCGTATCAAATTAACATCCATACCGCTCCAATTTGCCAGTCCGGAACAGACGCCCATCAATTTGCCATTGGCTTTGTCGAGTTTCAGTTTGCTTTTCATGGGGTGATTGCTTCCTTTGTTTGATGAAATGGGCTCGGGCCAGTTTTGCGGCTGAGTTTCTTTGTTTTTGCTCTTATCAACCATCAGATCACCAACGCGGCTGATGAGTTAATCGCTGGCATCACGCTGGCACTGATGAAGAGCGTAGCGGTTGCGACCGCTCCGAAAGCGGCAAGAAATGAATTTTGAAGACTATGTGACATGATATTTTCTTTCTTTGCTATAAAGGGATATTAAACGACAATCGAAGCAGCGTTGTTGACCGCCGGGCCAACGCTGGCACCAACGAATAGAGCTGCTGAAAACAAGGCGGCTACGGCCGCTGTCAGGTTGTTGGAGACATTCGAGAACATTTGGATACCCTTTCAATTTAAATCTGTATTTCGCACCATTGCGAAGATATCCAATGCTTTGCATGGTCCGTGCCAGTTTCAATATATATCTTTATATCAATCACTTAACTTATTTTGCGCGGAAGCAGGAAAACCATTAAGACCGAAAAATAGGAAAATATACCAATAGTTAGTATTCAATTTCCAGTCTCGGTCCTGAACTATGGCTCAATCCGAATTTGCTTCTCTTTGAAGATGGTGAAAGCTAGTAGAAAGCTCTGCCATGAACCTGTCCCAACTTACCTTGCAAAACTTTCGCAACTATCCGGAATTGCGCCTAACGGCAGCGCCCGGATTCATGGTTTTCAGCGGCGAGAACGGAGCCGGCAAGACGAATGTCTTGGAAGCATTGTCGTTGCTTGCCCCCGGACGCGGTCTGAGGCGCGCGCCGCTTCGCGACATGGCCTGTCAGGAAGGTCCGGGTAATTTCGCCGTCGCGGCTCAGTTGGGAGACGTCCAGATTGGAACCGGCACCGATCCAGACGCGCCCGAGCGTCGCAAAACACGGATAAACGAGGCAGCCGCGCCAACCAATGATCTGGCGC
Source organism: Parasphingorhabdus sp. (assembly GCF_039982395.1). Lineage (GTDB taxonomy): Bacteria > Pseudomonadota > Alphaproteobacteria > Sphingomonadales > Sphingomonadaceae > Parasphingorhabdus. The sequence continues at coordinate 40,709 of NZ_JBDWYO010000002.1, read as the reverse complement.
AATGGCTCTCGATCTTGTGGCTGACACCTGCAATGGATCGTTTGTTCATGGAGGGGGCAGCAGGACGGCGGAATTTTCTCGATCGGTTGGTCATGGCCCTAGAGCCGGCCCATGCGCGAAACTGTGCCCGCTACGAAGCCGCCCGGCGCGAACGCAACCGTTTGCTAGCCGATGATTCCATTGCCGACAAAAATTGGCTTGAAGGGCTGGATGTCCAGCTCGCGCAATTCGGTTCTTTGGTTGCAGAGGCCCGATATAAGATGGTGCAGGCATTGGATTTGATGCTGGTACAATCAGACAGTCAAATATTTGCAACGCCAACTTTGCAACTGGTGGATGACAAGTTGCGCACCGAGGTTCAACTCCACGAAATGCTGCAACAGAATAGTCTCGCAGACAAAGCAGCGGGCAGGACTTTGCGGGGCCCGCATCGCGCGGATCTCAATGTATTGCACGCTGCAAAGCAGCAGCAGGCAGAGAAATGTTCAACCGGAGAACAGAAAGCATTGCTGTTCTCGATCATTCTGGCCCATGCCGACTTGATTGCCGAACGGCGCAACGACCGACCGATATTGTTGCTAGACGAGGTTGCAGCCCATCTGGATCCGCAGCGGCGGGCTGCCCTTTTTCAAAAGCTGGAAGAACGGGGCGGTCAAGTCTGGCTTACCGGCACCGAACCGGGTTTATTCAAAGATATTCCTAACAACGCGCTGCATTTTGAAGTCTCCAACGGAACGGTCATTTCGCGATAGGCCGCGCCATTGTCGAATGATGGTTTACAAGAAATTTACGATGCCCATTAGCGAGAATTTTGGGCAAGCCGGCTAAGTCCCGTCAGATGGACGCAACGGCTATAAAACAATCTGCAACTTTGCTTCGGAATGCAATCATTCCGATTCTCTTGGTGCTGCAAGCGGTGATGCTGCCGACACCGGCAAAAGCCAATGACTATCTCCAATGCGTGCCGTTCGCCAGGGAGCTTAGCGGCGTCCAGATTTATGGTGACGCGCATAGCTGGTGGGACAAGGCGGCGGGAGTCTATCAACGCGGAGCAATACCAGCCGAAGGCGCGGTCCTGTCCCTGGCCAGTCATGGCGCCATGAGACTGGGCCATGTTGCTGTGGTTCACAAGATTATCGACAAGCGCAATATCTTGATCAGCCACGCAAACTGGTCGCCGATCAATGGCCGTCGCGGACAGATTGAACGGCGCGTTGCGGCAAAGGATGTCTCGCAAAACAATGACTGGAGCCGGGTCCGCATTTGGTATGCCCCGATCGGCAAGCTGGGGACCACGACCTTTCCCGTAAATGGCTTTATCTATCCCGGGAAAGCGCCAAAGAACAGCGGTCGGCAATGGGCATCCGCAAAGCCAGAGACCTCCAGTCGACCGCCCAATCGCTCGCTGTTTGATCGCAGACTGAAGGCGGAGCTATCACAATCTGCGAAAGACGAACGCCCGAACGAAGCCGCTCCAACAGACTTGATCGGGGATTTGCTGGACAGATTGGGCAGCTAAGGCCAGATTGAGGCCGATGCTTCAAACGGGACTTCTTACATGAACAGCAAGCCACCGACCTGCCTCGTCATTCTGGCCGGCGGACAGTCGACCCGCATGGGCATCGACAAGGCGATCATCGCCTTTAAAGGCCAAAGGCTGATTGACAGGCTTGTCTCAAAATTTGCGGGCAAGGCAGACTTGACCCTTTTGTCTGCGGCTGAGGACTATGGCACCGGTTTGACGATTATCCGCGATGATCCGAATGCTCCCGGTGGTCCGGTGGGCGGGATATTTTCGGTGGCTGCGCGATTGCACGAGACACATCCGGAGATGGCGGGGTTTGTCACTCTGCCGGTGGATGCCCCCTATGCACCAGCCGATCTCGTCGAACGTCTGACCGCGAGCGGCATTTGCACCGTGGCAGAGGATCACCAACGCATCCACCCTACTTTTGCTTATTGGCGCTGCGATATGATCAACAATATCAGCCAATCGCTCGAGCAGAGCAAGCGGTCACCGTCCCTGCAATGGCTAGCGCGAGAAGCGGGAGCGGATAAAGTCACTTGGTCCGATGAACAATTGTTTATGAACATAAACCGGCCGGAAGATCTGGTGGCGGCAGAGCGGCACAAAAAAGCCGGCGCTTGAAGAAAGCACCGGCTTTTAAATATCTAGAATTGCTAGAAAAGTCGCGACACAGAGACGCTTGAAATTACTTCAAACGGCGAATTTCAGCTTTGCTGAGGCTGGTCACCAATTTGCCATCGTTGTTAGAAAGCGTAGCCGCTTCGATCCGGCGAACCTTGCCTTTGTAAATAACCAAAAGATCGCCAGCATCGGTAACGCGAGTCACTTTGGCAATCTTGGAACCACTGACGTCATAGAGACGGTCATTGCGTTCTGCATCTGCAGCCAATGCGGCTGGAGCGGTCAGGGTCAGTGCTGTTGCAGCAAGGATGAGGGAGGATATTAGACGCATGGTTTACTCCATTATGTTTGGGGTTGAACCGCAAACTAGGCCCGCCCTCAATTAAGTTGCAATATGAAATGCTGCACCTGCGAGTTGCATTTTTGCAATTGACCTAAAATCACCCACATCAGGCAATATTAAAACGTGGTTGCCCGTCGCCCCCATATTATGCCATCCTCGCCTGAATAACTGCACAAATGAGGTTCCCATGATCCGTTACGCCCTGATTGCCGCCCTCGCCTCCCTTCCCGTATCCGCCCATGCCCAGCCAGCAGACATCATGTCGGACATCTCGGCTCTAGTCGATGCGCGGTCCGCGGAATCGGCAAAGACCGCCCGGCAATTGTGGGATTGGGCCGAGCTGGGCTATCAGGAACAAAAATCCAGCGACCTTCTGAAACAGACGCTCAAATCCAACGGCTTCGCCATCACCTCTGGCGTGGCGGATATTCCCACCGCATTTACCGCCGAGTTCGGCAAAGGCGGTCCGGTGATCGCTATCTTGGCGGAATATGACGCCCTGCCTGGCATCAATCAGGACGCGGTTGCCACCCGTTCCCCGATCGACGGCAAAGGCGCCGCCCATGCATGCGGCCACAATCTGTTCGCCGCCGGATCGATAGAAGCCGCCATCGCGGTGAGCAAATGGCTCAAGCAAACCGGCACGCCCGGCCGCGTGCGCCTCTATGGCACGCCAGCCGAAGAAGGTGGCAGCGGCAAAGTCTATATGGTCCGGGCGGGATTGTTCAATGACGTTGATATCGCGCTACACTGGCATGCCGCTGATGAAAATTCGGCCGCCGCCCGCACTACCCTTGCCAACCGCTCCGCGAAATTCCGTTTTCGCGGCACGTCTGCCCATGCCGCGGGAGCACCGGAAAAGGCACGCTCTGCGCTGGATGGCGTGGAATCCTTCAATATGATGGCCAATATGATGCGCGAGCATGTCCCGCAGCAAAGCCGGATCCATTATGTCATCACCGACGGCGGCACCGCGCCCAATGTCGTACCGGACTTTGCTGAAGTCTTTTACTATGTCCGCCACCCCGATCCGGATGGCGTTGATGCCATCTGGACGCGGCTCGAAGACGCCGCCCGGGGCGCCGCGCTGGGCACCGGCACCAAAGTCGACTGGGAAGTGATTCACGGCAACAACCCGCTGCTGGTCAACGAACCGCTGGCGAAGATGATGGATGCCAAATTGCGCCAGGTCGGCGGTGTTACTTATACAGCGGAAGAGCAGAAATTTGCCGAGGGCATATATGCCAGCTTTGACAAACCCGGCCATGCGCTGGGCAGCCAGGAAGAAATACAAGCTTATACGGTCTCCCTCGGCTATGGCTCGACCGATGTCGGCGATGTCTCTTATGCCACACCGACGGTCGGCCTGCGCACCGCCACCTGGGTGCCTGGCACCTCGGCGCACAGCTGGCAGTCGTCTGCGGCCAGCGGCATGTCGATCGGCTTCAAAGGCGTCCAAGTCGCCGCCAAAACGCTGTCTCTGGCGGCGATAGAGCTATACACAAACCCCGACCTGCGCGCCGAAGCCAAGGCAGAATTCGACAAGGCGCGCGGCCCGGATTACCAGTATAAATCCCTGCTCGGCGACCGCGATCCGCCACTGGACTACCGGAAATAAGAGAAGCGGGTGAAGTGGCTGCATCGCAGCGATCCAAGCCTTTGATTCCGGCCTAGGATCATTTCTTTCGCATTTATGCCTATGCTCAAAATCTTCCAGCCTCAAAAGCCGGAGGCAAGCCCGACCCTATTGCCCCAGCGCAAAATTGACAGAAATGCACGTTTTTTGTTTCCCGTCACTTTCGCCCGAAAACCTCGGTTTTCAAGCCTGTCAAGGCCACAGCCAGCGGATCCAGTGTGACCATCCAGCCGGCACTAAAGATAAGTTTAACAATAGGCCATTATGGCTGATTTATGGACAAGGAAGGTCACCCTCCCGAACAGCATTTTGTTGATCAAGGCGATTGGCTAGGTGCGATCATGATGCTTTGTTTTCTGATTATTTTTCCGGTCTGCATCATAGCGTTATGGCTGGAACCACGAGATGCAGCGCCCCTGCATTTTGTCGTACCATTCACAGCATTATTTTTATTGGGTCTGCCTTTCTTGGTAAAGGAGCTCATCTACGCTCGAACACGAGAGTTTCTGGTCAATTGCCAAACAGGGGAAATCACCTTGGTGATGAAGCGGCCGTTGCAGAGTTCAGTCGAGCGTATAGCGCCGCATTCGATCAGTAAGCTGATTTTCCGAACTACCGACAACGACGGCTACTGGCATCACGCGATGATCGAAATCAACACACGACGAACGATTAGTTTTGCTCAGGGAGGACATGAACCAGCGGTCCGTGCCGAATATGAGAGAATGATCGAAGCACTCAAGGTGATTGTACCTCATTTGCCAACCGAAGAACTTCGCGAATAGTGGGATTACGTTCCATAGTTTAACCGAAATTGGTTGAAAATCTGCCATAAAAAGAGTCTTCCAATGGCAGCAATCTCCCGAAAGCGGACATTGGCCCAAGGCTAGCCAAACCGTGCTCGAGTGTGCCGGGTGCGGATATACTATAAGCCATTGTTGGGATTTTTTGAAACCGGAGCCTGAGGCAGAGCACAAGCACTAGTTTCAAGCCGCTTGAACCTTAGTTGAGCGAACACATGGGGTGATGTGGCGCGATCAAGCGCAACAATCAGAATATTGCTTTCACAGGGACCTTGATCATCTTGACTTTGTTCACATGCAAAGTGGATCTCTCGGGGATAAGGCTGGAGATCAGGGTCCATTTGATCTAGAAATTTGCATTGGGAGACGCGGTCCAGCAGGTTGTCCACTGACAATGGTGTGTTATCTAAATCATATGCATCGAAACGCATGTTTTCCAAAGTATCAGCATCCTGCGCAGCGATCGCATCTGCCGCATCCGCAACAATATCTCTCGCTTCAGCACTAGAGGCGCTCACTGCAGCAACGAGCGCGACAGCAACTCCAACTATTTTCATCCAAACCTGTCCCTAATTTAATAGGAGGCTTAGTATCACGACCGTCGAATGTCGGCAAATCGAGCCAAAACCGACAATCAAACTGCCCAATCTTAGTGTCAGCTTTTGCCCCCATAGCGGACCCTGGAAAGCTCGCCAGCCGAGATCTAACAAGGGTTTATTTCTTATCCGAGAGACTTTGATTTACTTCCCGCAATGACATGAAACCGCTTGTAGCAAACAAGCTGCCTGCAATTAGTAGCGCAAAGCCCCCGACAAATGGCCCCGTGAATATAAAAAGAGTCGCGGCATTGGCTAATGGTATAAGGCTGATGATAGTTAGAAGAATAGCATTCTGCCGATGCTGTTTGATAGTCAATATTCCGGCTAGCAAAGACACAATAAGCCAATTCCAAACAGGAAGTAGCCATAATGGTTCGATAAAAAATGCAACGAAAGGATTGGTGCCATCAATATTCGCGACTTTGGATGCTTCAGAGAAACCGGTGGTATGGAGCAATGCAGTAAGAACAAGAACGAAACAGCCTAACCAAGCAAGATATTTCGCATAACTGGGATTCATACTGCATGCCCCTTTCTAATCCATTTCAAGTTTGGAATAAGCCACAAAAACAAGCTGCCAGTCATAGCCAAGGCCCATATAAAATACTCTTCACTGACCACAGCAAGTGAGAAGACCATCGGAACAGCAATACTGGTTTCAATATATGCAGTCGAAGCTATCATCATGAAATGTGCTGAATTTAAAACCAATGCAAAGAGCAACACAGCAAGTGTATGTGGCCATTTTTTGAGGAGTAAAAATATTCCGGCACCCAAATACGCAATGGATGCAGAGCCAATCAACGCCAACTGCCAGCCCGACCAAGAATATTCCTGCCAGGCCTCAGGGCTCGCGCTACTAAGATAAACCTTGAGTGCTGCCCAACCAAAGAGGCAGGTAACGATACCCCAGCGTAAAATGGGTTCATAACGTTCAACATTCATTTTCTGTCTCCAAGCAGCGAAAAGGCATCCAATTGCAAAAAGCAGCGCGTCCTGTTGTCCATCGATATGGTGAAATTCATTGTGCATTGCGGTCGCCCACTGTTTCTGGCTAGTGGGCATAATTCGCGATGATACTGACAGGATATGTTCAGCCATTTTTATTTGAATGGATTTCATACCGCCGCACCAATTGGTAAAACCAAAGGATCAAGCGACGCATCATTTGCTTGATGGCGCGCCAGAGCTGTTCCGGCGGCGGACAAGCGGTAAACGTGCCTCGGAGGAAGTCCCGGCTTTTCAGAATCCCGCCATTCTGATTCCAAGTAATCCTGCTCACTCAATCTTATGAGAATCGGATAAAGAGCACCAGACTTGATGTTTAACATCTTGGTTATTTCATAACCATACCGCCAAGTTTGTGGAGCCTCGGCGAGCATCAATAGGACCAAACGGGTTTGTTTTGATATGTTGCGACGCCTAGCCATGAATATAAATATATATATGTAGAGTTTATAGTCAACACCAATCTTAATCTATGCTCCTGATATTTCGAACTGAAACATAAGCGAAATTCCTAGTGTCCGCTTTTGCGCCCAAAGCGGGCGTTGGCCTTGGGTTCGCAACATCTCGAAAGCGGACGTCAAAAACCTGTCATCCCGTATCTTGCATTTGCGCCATCCGGGCGTAAGTTGGTCGAAATTACAGGGGATTTTGATCATGCTTTCCAGAAATGCGCTGGCCATTGTGCTCGCCACGACAATCACGATGCCGGCATTGGCGGAAACGCCAGAGGAAGCGTTGGCTTCTCGGTTTCGCGCCGCTTCGGTCTGGCTAGACGCCAATCTGGAGAAGGAGTCGGTTCCCGGTGCAGCGATCGGCATGGTGCATGATCAGGAACTGATCTGGAGCCATCAATTTGGCGTTGAAAGCTACAGCACGGCAAATCCCGTCACCGATGATACACTCTTCAGCATCTGTTCGGTGTCAAAGCTGTTTAACGGGGTCGCGGCGATGAATCTGGTCGACGAAGGGCTGCTCGACCTTGATGCGCCGCTGAGCCAATATGATGCCAGCATGGCCTTGCCCGACAAGCTCGGATCTGAAGAGCCTGTCACAACGCGGGGAATTTTGTCGCATGTCGCGGGCTTGCCCCGAGAAGGCACGCTAGATTATTGGGCCGACAATAGTTTCCCCGATGTTGCTGGATTACGCGAGACGGTCAGCACGCAGGAACAATTGTACAAGCCTTATGACCATTGGCAATATTCAAACCTCGGCATGGCCATGCTGGGTGATGTCGTGAGCAAGCTATCCGGCAAGAGCTGGGGCGAATATGTCGATCAGACCATCTTCAGCCCGCTCGGAATGGACGGATCGGCAACCGACATGCCTTTTGATCGCGCGGGCAATGGCTTTGCGCAAGGCTATTATATCCGTTCTGCGAAGGGCGAAAGAAAGGCCGTCGAGCCACACAGTTTCCGCGCCTTCGCCCCCGCCGCTGGAATTGCATCCAGTGTCAACGACATAGCGAAATTTGCGTCATGGAATTTCCGATTGCTGGACAAAGGAGGCGAGGAAATATTGAAAGCGACCACGCTGAAGAATATGCAGCGCGTACACTGGGTCGGTGCGGATTTTGAAGAACCGGCGTGGGGGCTCGCATATGCGACGCGGCGCTATAACAAAAAAACCATGTGGGGCCATGGCGGCTATTGTCCGGGCGCGCGGACCGAATTTGTCATGCGTTTGCCGACCAAAGTGGCGGCTGTGATGATGGTCAGTGCGAACGATGTATCACCCGGAGCGATGGTGAAAACCGTCTATTCGCTAACCGAAAAAGCGATAGCCAAAGTTCATGGAAAATTAGCCAAAGACGCCAAGAAAACGGCCAAAGCAGAAAAGTCGAAAAGCAGCGTCAACCTGTCTGCCTTTGAAGGGTCTTATCATGTCGCCAATTATGACTGGGACTTATATGTTGGGGTCAATGAGGACGGCCTGTTTGCTATACCGATTTTCGCCAATGATCCGACCGGCGCGCTGGAGACCTGGGTCCATGAGGAAGGCGACGTTTTCCGGCGCAAACGCAAGGACGACACACTCGCAGAGGCGATCACCTTTGAACGTGATGCCGCAGGCAATGTGATATCCCTGGTCCAGCACAGCTACCGGTCGACAAAACGCTAGCTGGTCGGCGGCCAGAAGCCCGTTCCAGCGCTGCATTCACGGGGAGAGCGGTGGTCTGGTTCATTCAAGGTCGAATGTGAGACCGGCGTGCTTGCGCAATCGTTCAATCAGCTTGTCGCCCAATATTGAGGCCGGTGTCCAGAAACCGCCTTTCGCATCCGCAGGCATATCCTGCGCGAGGCAAGCAGCGGCCTGCGCCAGCATTTTCGCGGTCGACCCATAGCCCGGGTCGCGGTCACCGGTTACGCGGCATTTTATCTGATCGCCCGCCGCTGTGGCACCCAAAAAGACAAGGTCATAATGGCCTTCCAGCTGCTCTTTTTCACTGGGTCCTTCCCCCGGCTTGGGCAGTATATAATTTTCCAGCAACCAACGAACCGGTGGCAGCGCAAGACCGACCATGAATAGATTCATGCCCCACGCCGTGGCCCGGGCCATCCGCTTCCCCTTTCCGTCCTTGCCGGTCACCATCGCCTCTTCATACAGAAAGTCGACGCCGTAGCTGTTGTTCGTCAAAGCGTTGGAACGGTGCACTACACGGGTGTTGATGGCGGCCATTACAAAGGGCGCAATCCAGCTGTCATATTCATCATCATAGGCCATTTTTACGTCGCGTTGCTGAGCCGAAAAACCATGGTCTGGTGGACATAGGCTATAGGGATCCTGCAATTGCCGCCGCAAATCCGCGTCGCCTGCCGCCTCCTTGACCATGTTGATAATACTGGCGATCGTGCCGCCCGATGCGCCGCCCTTGAGCTTTGCTACCCGCATATTGATCTTGCTGCAGGGCTGGCCAAATGTTTCTAAGGCCTGTTTTTGCAAGAAATGCACGCCGAGATCTGACGGGATCGAGTCAAACCCGCAGCAATGCACGATCAATGCGCCACTCTCCTGCGCCGCTTCTGCATAGCGTTGCTGCATTTTGCGGATCCATTGCGGCTCGCCCGTAAGGTCACAATAATGGGTGCCAGATTCGGCGCAAACCTTGACCAATGTATCGCCATATAGCGCATAAGGTCCGACGGTCGAGATAACGACTTTGCCGCGCCCACACATTGTTTTTAGCGCGTCTTCGTCGCTGGCATCCGCCACCAGAATTTCAATATCTGACAGACCGATGTCGTGGCTCAATGCCTCCAGCTTGCTCTGGGAACGCCCGGCGATCGCCCAGCGTATCGACCCGTCGGCAAATTGCTCGTGCATATAGCGGGTCATGATCTGACCGACAAAGCTAGTGGCACCATAAACGATGATATCATATTCCTGGTCTGTCATGTGACCCCCTGAAGGACGTTAAAATTATGCGGCGAAACATGTGGCAGCGCATTCTTCCACCGAAGCCCACCCTTGTTGATCCGCCATCGCTTGTGGAACAGCAATAGACCGATCAGGTCATTTGGTCTCTATAAATCATTCCTATCCCTTTGACCTCCCTTGACAATAGAGAAACCGGCGTCTCAAGAAGCGGGTTCACGAAGGAGTCAGGGCTTGCAACCATGACCGAGACTCACGTGGGGGCCCGTTGTAGAAAGGGGCCAACATTGTCCTCGACGTCTCCATTCATCGTTTTTTGTTGATAGATCGAACTTGCCCTTTGCATGGTCTTGCGCAAAGTTACAGCCTTGGCCAACCCCGAAGCCAAAGATACAAAGGAGCGTTCATGACCAAGTTCAAGACTCAATGCATTGGCCTTTTTGCCGCCATACCGTTGATGGCAATAGCCGCCCCGGCGCAGGCGCAATCGGTTATTGGATCAGGTGTACCCGCCAGCACGGCCGGGAATAGTCAAGAACGGCCCATCGGCTTTGCCGAGCAAGTGCCCGCAACCGCCGCGCTCGTCATTTTGACCCAAAATGGGGAGCTGCTAGATGTTCCGGGCCTGTCCATGACCGAGCGTGGCGCGGTGGAGACTGCCATTGCCGCCGAGGGATTTAAAGGAAAGCTAGGCCATAGCCTTAAGCTCCGGGGCATTGGTCAGCGCCCATTGATACTGATTGTCGGAACCGCAAAGCCCGACGACAAAGGCGCGGACTGGCGCGAAGCCGCAGGCAGCGCCGTACAAAAATTGATGAAGGAAGAGGTTGAACTGGCCATTGTCGGCGCGCCTGATCCCGCGACGATGACCGAAGCGGCGCTTGGCTTGGCACTCGGCCAGTATCGCTTTGATCGTTATCAATATGACGTGGACAAAAGTCCGGCCAGCCAAAAGATAACCATTGCGGGGGCCGGCGCGAGCGAGGCACAGGCGCTTTGGAATGGTCGGCACAAGCATCTTGCCGAAGGGGTCCGCTTTGTCCGTGATCTGCAAAGCGAGCCAGCGAACGCTCTCTACCCGCAGAGCTTTGTTGACCGCACACGCGCGGCTTTTTCTGGCATTCCCAATGTCAGTATCAAGGTTCTTGATGAAACGGAGATGCGAAAATTGAACATGGGCGCCATTGTGGGTGTTGGCCAAGGCAGCCCGCGCGGATCGCGGATGATGGTCGTCAGCTATCGGGGCGCAAGCGGTCCGCCACTGGCTCTGGCAGGAAAAGGGATCACATTTGATACGGGCGGCATATCCATAAAACCAAATAAAGGCATGTGGGCAATGAAGGCGGATATGTCAGGCGCCGCTGCGGTAATGGGGGCCACATTGTCTTTAGCCAAAAGCCGTGCGCCGGTTCATGTCGTAGCAGTGGCCGCGCTGGCCGAAAACATGCCCGGCGCCAATGCCCAACGCCCCGGTGATGTCGTCCGCACCTATGGTGGCAAGACGATCGAAATACTGAGCACCGATGCCGAGGGCCGGTTGGTGCTCGCCGACGCGGTGCAATATGTGGCGGATCGGTACAAACCTTTTGCATTGGTTGATATTGCGACGCTGACCGGCTCAGTCGGACGAGCGCTGGGCAGTCAATATGCCGGACTGTTCGCGCGCGAAGATGCTGTGGCAGACCGAATGTTGAACGCAGCAGAAGAGAGCGGAGAGGCTCTGTGGAGATTACCGCTTCATCCAGCCTATGCGAAAGCAGTCCGTTCAGACATTGCCGATGTAAAGAACTCTGGCGTTACAGATGCGCCAGGTGCCAGCGCCGGCGCGCATTTCATCGGCTATTTCATCGATGAATCTCTGCCTTGGGCGCATCTTGATATTGCCGGTGTGGATTGGAACAGTTCCTCACGACCGCTGTCTCCTAAAGGCGCATCCGGCTTTGGCGTGCGCCTGTTGGATCAACTGGCTCGTGACTGGACGGCAGATTAGGCCGCTGCAGCGCAATGTTCAAATCTCGGCTGCATCCCGATAGCGGCGATATGTTGCAAAGATTGTCCGTCCCCCATTTCCTGTTTCCTGACGATCGAAGATGGACTTTGATCGCTGCTACCAGTGCCAGTGTGTTGAACGGCCGATGCCATGGCCGTGGTCGACCATGAATTGCGCGTGCATGGACTGGAAGGATTATATGTCGCGGACGCCTCTATCATGCCGCGGATTTCATCCGGATACACCAATGCACCAACAATCATGATTGCCGAAAAAGCGGCGGAGATGATCTTGGGGCATCATTCTCGATAGATTCGATATTCTGCCGAATGCTCGCCCCTCGGCCGGGCGCCTCCGGAAACCCGTCCTCTCTCTGTACCAGGCAGTCCGCAACGGCTTGCCCCGCGATCCACTCGGATTGTCCCCAGAATCAGCCACAAAGCCGGTCATGTTCATGCACCAGAAAGGAAGACCGCACCACTCAGGCGGTCCATATGTCGCGTTTACCGCTTCATATTGCGCTGCAGGCTTTGGGGAGTCTAACGGTCATAACGTCACAAACACGGGGGCTGGATTCTATCGTTTGAAGGAGAAGCTTAATGCGTGATATTTCCAAAAGTCAGAAAACCCCTCTCTTGCTTGCCACGCTTGCAATTCTAGCGCCGAGTAATGTTTCTGCACAGCAGCTGAATCAGGAAGACGACATCGTCGTGACCGGCCAGCAGGAAACCGAATATGTTGACGCCATATCGGATGCTCCCGCCACCAAAGGACCCGACATCAAAGGCATCATCACAGCACGCAGCGGCAACAGAATGCAAATCATTGCCGAAGACGGCACCAGGGCGGTTGTCGCTCTTGATGATGCCACCAAGATCAAAGCCAGCAAGGGCCTGTTCGGCATCAACCGCAAAACACTATCCCAGACGGCGTTGCTCAATGGCCTCCCTGTCACCGTCAAGACGTTGCAATCCGGCGATGGCCTCGTGGCGAGCACAATCAATTTGCGCAACAATGACCTGAAAACGGCAAATATGATCCACACGGGCACGGCCCAAGGCTTTGCTGAACAAACAGCGGCAACCCAAGCGTTGAGGGGCCGCATGGGCGATATCGATCAATATAATATCAAAGGCACGACGAACGTGAACTTTGATATTGGCAAGTCCGCGCTATCCCCGCAGGGCAAAGCCGATCTGTGCGCGGCAACAAGCACCGCAGAAGGGATGAAAAACTCTTTGCTGTTGGTTGTCGGCTACACGGATTCGACCGGTAGCGATGAACTGAATCAGCGCCTTAGCGAACAACGGGCCGGTCGGGTGGTCAATTATATTCAGCAAGCCTGTGGTTGGAAACCCTATCGCATGCTCACCCCCACTGGAATGGCAAAAGCAGACCCGCTTGCGAGCAATGACACCGCACAGGGCAAAGCACAAAACCGCCGCGTTGCGGTCAACATCATGGTGAGCAAAGGCCTGGATGGCCTTTAAACGCCGCGGATTGGGTTGCGCCTGCCCGGCAATTCTCGGCAGGCTTTAGCGGTCGATGACAAAAGAAAAGGAGCGACACCGGAGGGATAATCAAACCGGTGTCGCTCCCTAAAAGCCTCGACCAAATGCAGCACAACACAGAAGGGAGCAATGGTTGCGCGCTGTTGTCGAGGGGAATTACAAAGCACCTGAATTGTTAAACGGCGAAATCGCGGAACATTTAAGGGGGACATTGCAGCTCGGCGAAATTCATTGGCGCATGGCCATGAGCATTCTCAAGGCGCGAAATCTTGGAGACACCAAATATTAGGAAAAAGTGGTGCCCGAGGGCGGATTCGAACCACCGACACAGCGATTTTCAGTCGCTTGCTCTACCAACTGAGCTACTCGGGCATCTGGGCCTACACAATGTGCGGGCCGCGTTAGGAAGCGACGCTATAGGCGGGGGGATTGCTGCTTGTCCAGCCTAAAAATGGCGGCTCGATTCCAACCGCTTAGCCTTCCCCGTCACGTCCGGAATCTCCGGCAAAATGATCAGCCAGCTGGTCTGGAGAAACCGCTGGTCCGGGTATTTTATATCCATCGCCCAGCCATTGCAGCAAATCGCGATCCTTACAGCCTGCGCTGCAAAAAGGTGCCCATTGCTCTACTCCGGCTTTGCGACATATCGGGCATTTCGGGGATTTCAGCCCGGCCACCGGCTAGCCCTGCCCAACCAGGTTAGGGAAGACAGCGAAGACAAAGATCAGCGCCACGCCGACGGGAGAAAGCCACGCCACCAAAAAGCGCCACAGGCCAAACAGCGGGCCTTCCAGGCCTGTCTCTGCCGCGATCAGCTTCTTGTCAGCCTTCCAACCGATAAAGACAGCGGTCAGGAACGCCGTGAGCGGCAGCAAGATTTTGGACACCAGATCGTCAATCGTATCGAAAATATTCTTGTCTTCAAAAAGCGTAATGAAGCCCAAAGGTCGCACATCGCTCCAAACGTTCAGGGACAAGGCACAGGCAACGCCGATCAAGAAGGTGATTCCGCCAATCGACCAGGCTGTGAACGCACGGCTCCGTTCAAATTTGCGCATCGCCCATGCCACTACGGCTTCGAGCAACGATATGGAGCTGGTCAAGGCCGCGAAAAAGACCAGGATGAAAAACAAGAGTCCTACCAATGATCCGGCAGGCATCGTGTGGAAAGCTATTGGCAGAGACTGGAACACCAATGTCGGTCCCGCTGCGGCATCTAGCCCAACGGCGAAAACAATCGGGAAAATCATCAGACCTGCGAGAAGCGCAACGCCGGTGTCAGCAAAGGCGATCATCCCGGCGGTGGGCGCGAGTTTGGTCTCCCGCGATACATAGCCGCCATAAGTGATCAATGCCGCGGAAGCGACACTCATCGAGAACAAGGCTTGCCCCAACGCATCATTCATAACCGCCGGAGTTAGCTTGCTGAAATCCGGAGTAAACAAAAAGGCCACCGCTTTGGCAAATTCACCAGTGAAAGCACCATAGATCGTGATCAACACCAGCAGGATAAAAAAGGTCGGCATCAGATAGGTTGCCGCTTTTTCAATACCGTCGGTCACGCCGCGCGCAACGATCCAGATGGTCATGATCATGAACAATGTGTGCATCCCCAACAGCATGGGTATGTTGCTGAAAAGATCGGTCATTCTGCCGGGAATGGTTTCCGGACTTTCCGAAGCAAGCGCTCCAGCAAAGGGGTTTCCGGAAGCAATGGCCCCAAGAAAATCGCCGCCCATCACGCCGACATAATAGAGCACCCAGCCAGCAACGACGCTATAAAAGGTGAGGATGAGAAAGGCGTTCAGAACCCCAATTCCGCCAAATATGCCCCATTTTCTGCTAACATTGGAATCTTCCGCGACCTTGACCACACTATGATAGGCGTCGCTGCGGCCATGACGGCCAATCAATATTTCAGACAGCACCATCGGCAGTCCGATCAAAAGAATACAACCAATATAGACAAGGACGAAGGCACCGCCGCCATTTTCACCAGCAAGCGTCGGGAAACGCCAGATATTGCCGAGGCCAACCGCGGCGCCAACCGCTGCCAAAACAAATGCTGTTCGCGAGGACCAACCCTCGCCACCCGGTGCTATTGCGCCTGCCATTGAAATATTCTCCCCAATATCTTGGACCGTTTCGGCCTTGTTACACCTGTTACTAGCTGCGCATCAACATCGGGCCAAGCGGTTTTCCGGCAAAAATATGAACGTGCAGGTGTGGAACTTCCTGATGACCATCTTTGCCGATATTGGCGAGCAAGCGATAACCAGGCTCCACCATGCCGGCTTCGCGCGCCACATGACCCACTCCGCGCACAAATCCGGCAATCTCAGCCGCGCTAGCCTTTGCCGAGAAATCGTCCCAGCTGACATAGCGCCCCTTCGGGATCACCAAGATATGGTCAGGCGCTTGCGGATTGATATCATGAAAGGCGAGCACCCATTCATCTTCATAAACCGTTTTGTTGGGAATTTCGCTGCGCAGGATTTTCGCAAAAATATTATCATCATCATAGGACAGGGTCGGGTCGATGGCCATCAGCTGGTTCCTCTTGAAGCTTTTTCCTGCAATCCGGACAGGCCTTCGCGACGCGCCAGCTCCGCGATCACGTCGTCAAGCGACATATCCATGTCGGCGAGCAAGACCATCAGGTGAAACAAAAGATCAGCAGCCTCGCCGGTCATCGCGGCCTTGTCGTCCTGAACCGAAGCGATCACCGCTTCGATAGCCTCCTCGCCCAATTTCTCGGCCATTTTGGCGCGACCTTTGGCACGGAGGCTGGCAACATAGCTTTGATCCGGCTCGGCTTCACGCCGTTCCAGGATTGTGCGTTCGAGAGTTTTAAGAATATCCGTCATCGCTGACGGTTTGCGCGACCGATTGCCTGTTCGTCAAGTGCTAGCGGCACAAGTTTATGACACCCACAGAAAAGGGCTGTCAGATCCCCATCTGACAGCCCTGTTTCTAGCGCGCCGCTATTGGAAAACGGGCGTCTCTGAAACCTGAGAAATCAGGCCTTTTTGCGGCGGCGTGCGACCATACGGCCTGCAACCAAACCACCAAGACCGAAACCGAGCATCATCAAACTTGATGGCTCTGGAACCGGTGTTCCACCGCCGGAAGAAGATCCGCCGGTTGAACCAGTTGAACCGGTTGATGTGCTGGTGGTTCCGCCGGTAGAACCGGTTGAATTTGTCGATCCAGATGAACCGGTTGATCCAGAAGAACCCCAACCTGAACTGCCCCAACCTGAGCTACCCCAACCGGAGCTACCCCAGCCTGAGCTACCCCAAGTAGCATTTGCGGGAGCGCCTGCTGCAAAAGCCATTGCTGCAACGCCTGCCAATACTGCTGATTTCATCAATTTCATCATAAACCCCTATTTAATCTTCGTTTTTCGATGGGATTAGTTAAGCAATTTCCTTGCCAACTTGATGAATTTCCTAGTTTCTTGAGGGTTAGAATGGTTAACGTATTTTGCGAAGTTTCGGATTTGTAAGGTAAACCGACATTAACCATAGACGATAGAAGCAGAATCAAACTCTTGCGGGAAGCCGTGCCGAGCGCAGCGCGGCGTGGGCATCGGCTATACTATATTCTCCGAAATGGAATATCGAGGCCGCAAGCACTGCATTGGCGTGCCCCTTGGTTACCCCTTCTACCAGATGATCAAGATTGCCCACGCCACCGCTTGCAACCACCGGAATAGACACGGCATCGGCGATTGTGCGCGTCAATGCGAGATCATAGCCATCGCGGGTACCATCCCGATCCATCGACGTCACGAGCAGCTCGCCTGCGCCCAGCTCGGCCATCCTGACCGCATGGTCGACCGCATCAATCCCGGTGGCTGTGCGTCCGCCATGGGTGAAGATTTCCCATCGCCCTTCGGCGACACGCCGCGCGTCGATCGATGCCACCATGCACTGGCTGCCGAACCGGGTTGCAATATCGCTGATCACTTCAGGCCGGGCGACAGCAGCGCTGTTCACCGCAACCTTGTCCGCGCCCGCCATTAGCAAGGCGCGGGCATCATCCGCGGTGCGCACGCCGCCGCCCACCGTTACCGGCATGAAACAGACTTCGGCGGTGCGCCGGACCACATCGATAATCGTATCGCGGTTTTCGTGGCTGGCCGTAATGTCGAGAAAACAGAGTTCGTCAGCGCCGGCAGCATCATAGGCCTGGGCCTGTTCCACCGGATCACCGGCATCCTGCAGGTCGACGAAATTCACACCCTTGACCACGCGGCCATTGGCAACGTCGAGGCAGGGAATGACGCGGATACGGACGGTCACCGGTTGGCCATCGCAATCGCGGTCGCCAGATCCAGCCGTCCGTCATAAAGCGCACGCCCCGTGATCACGCCTTCAATGCCATCCTTGGCAAATTGGCTGAGCATGTGAATATCATCCAGGCCCTTGACCCCGCCGCTGGCAATCACAGGAATATCGACGCCCCGGGCCAGATCGACCGTCGCTTCGATATTACAGCCGGTCAGCATCCCATCGCGGCCAACATCGGTGAACAGCACAGAAGCAACGCCTGCATCTTCAAAGCGGCGCGCAAGATCACGGACGCTGACATCCGACACATCGGCCCAGCCTTCGGTTGCGACCATGCCGTCTTTGGCATCCACAGCGACGACTATGCCGCCTTCATATTCTTTCGCCATATCCTTGACGAATTCTGGATCTTTGAGCGCCGCAGTCCCGATCACCAGCCGGGCCACACCCAGTCCAAACCAGCGTTCGACCGTCTGGCGATCGCGAATCCCGCCGCCCAGTTGCACATAGCCGGGAAAGCTGGCGACAATCGCTTCGACCGCTTCGGCATTTTTCGGTGAACCCGCAAAAGCGCCATCGAGATCGACCACATGGATATGCTCGGCTCCGGCCGTGGCAAACAAGCCCGCCTGCTCCGCCGGATTGTCACCATAGACGGTCGCGCGATCCATATCGCCTTCGGCGAGCCGCACGACTTCGCCCGATTTGAGGTCAATTGCGGGAAATACGATCATGGTTTCCACTCCAAAAAGCGACTGAGAAAAGCCAGTCCATAAGCCTGACTTTTCTCGGGATGAAATTGGACGCCGACGATATTGTCGCGGCCGACAGCAGATACCAGCGGGCCGCCATGGCTGGTCCTCGCCAAGATTTCCGCTTCGTTGGCGGCGTCAAAATGATAGCCGTGCAGATAATAAGCTTCGCCGGCCTCGAGAAGATCATGCCCCTCGGTCGGGGTCACATCATTCCAGCCCATGTGCGGGATCTTGATCGCGGCGGCAGAAGGCTCGATTGCCTTTACCGTACCGCCGATCCAACCAAGACCTTCATGTGTGCCAAATTCTATACCTGTGTCGGCCAGCATCTGCATTCCGACACAAATACCGAGAAAAGGTACAGATTCATCGCGGACCCGCCGCTCTAGGGCTGCGACCATGCCATATATCCCGACCAGTGCATCACGGCAGGCGCCAAATGCTCCAACGCCGGGCAATATGATGCGATCGGCTTGCGCGACCAACTTCGGATCTGCCGTCACTGCGACATTCCCGGCCCCTGCAGCGATCAGCGCATTGTGTACGCTATGAAGATTGCCAGCGCCAAAATCGATCAGCGCAATTGTCTCAGCCACCCAGCTGCCCCTTGGTAGAAGGTATAGCATCGCCTTTGCGCGGGTCCCGTTCTACCGCTTGGCGCATGGCCCGGGCAAAGCCCTTGAAAATACTCTCGGCTATATGGTGGTTATTCTCGCCATAGAGCAGCTCTATATGCAGGGTAATCCCGGCAGCATCGGCGACGCTGTGGAACCAGTGTTTGAACAATTCGGTATCCATCTCGCCGAGCCGTTCCTGCGTAAAAGCTGCATTCCAGACAAAATAGGGTCGACCAGAGATATCCAGCGCAACGCGGCTCAAAGTCTCGTCCATCGGGGAATAGGCGCTGCCGTAACGGACGATGCCAGCCTTGTCGCCGAGCGCCTGCTGGATCGCCTGTCCCAGCGCAATGGCGCTGTCCTCGGTTGTGTGATGTTGATCGACATGGAGATCGCCCTTGATCCGCAATTTCAGATCAATCAGCGAATGACGCGAAAATTGTTCGATCATATGATCAAGAAAACCAATGCCGGTAGACACGTCATATTGACCGGTACCGTCGAGGTTCAGCTCGACAAATATCTCGGTTTCCTTGGTGTTTCGTTCGATTGTCGCTGTTCTCATGCAACAGGCCTATAATGGCTTGGCCAAATCAGGCAAGAATTTCGCGGCCTTTGGTTGTCACGAAATTCACTTTACGCTCTTGACCCGATGCCCGCTTCCCGCCACCTAGGACAAATGAGTGATGATGCAATCGATAGCCTGATTCCATATGACGAAATCGTCCAGGAAGCCCTGCGCGCCGTGGTCGGCCGGGTATTGGGAGAAGTCGTAACAGGCGGCCTGCCCGGCGAGCATCATTTCTATATAACGTTCAAGACCCGCGCACCCGGCGTTGATATTCCCGACCACCTGATCGCAAAATTCCCGGACGAGATGACGATTGTCATTCAGAACCGCTATTGGGATTTGAAGGTTGATGAGGATCGATTCGAAGTGGGCCTCAGTTTCAACCAGATCAGTTCCATGCTCCATATCCCGTTCGCGGCCATCACGTCTTTCGTCGATCCGGCCGTAGATTTTGCGCTGCAATTTCAGGTGGACGAGATTGACGGCGAAATGGACAACCATGATCCCGCGGAAAATGACGGCGACAGCGCGGCGGTCGAACTGGTTGATGATGGCTCCAACGTTGTAACAGTGGACTTCGGCAAGAAAAAGTGAGCGGCACCCGCACCGAGACCGACTCTCTTGGCGAGATAGAAGTCCCGGCCGATGCCTATTGGGGCGCTCAAACTCAGCGTAGCATCGAGAATTTCCCCTTTCCCCGGCAAGAGCGCATGCCGATCCGGCTGATCCATGCTCTGGCGGCCGTCAAACAGGCCGCCGCGCGGGTCAATGGCATCCATGGCCTGGAACCGGAAATTTCCGCAGCCATTGAAAAAGCCGCCAATGCCGTACGCACCGGCGCGCATGACAATCAATTTCCTTTGACCATCTGGCAGACCGGGTCGGGCACCCAGTCCAATATGAACGTCAATGAAGTGATTGCCGGCGTCGCCAATGAAGCGATATACGGCACCCGCGGTGGCAAATATCCGGTCCACCCCAATGATCATGTCAATCGCGGGCAGTCGTCCAATGACAGCTTCCCCACCGCCATGCATGTGGCTGCAGCACTGGCGCTGGAGGTCGAACTGTTTCCTGCACTCGAACAATTGCACGATGCGCTGGCGGAGAAAGCACAAAAGTGGAAATCGATTGTAAAAATCGGTCGCACGCATCTTCAGGATGCCACGCCGTTGACCCTAGGACAGGAATTCTCCGGCTATGCGGCGCAACTGGTAGCCGCGCGCGACCGAGTCGAGGCGGTCCTGCCCCGGCTGCTCAAATTGGCTCAGGGTGGCACAGCCGTGGGCACCGGACTCAACGCACCAGAGAATTTCGGCGAACATATTGCCAATGAGATCTCCAAGATCACGGGACTGAAATTCACGTCCGCCACCAATAAATTCGCCGAACTGGCAGCCCATGACACGATGGTCGAACTCTCCGGTGCACTCAACACGCTGGCCGTTTCGCTGACCAAGATCGCCAATGACATCCGGTTGCTCGGTTCGGGGCCGCGGTCTGGTCTCGGCGAACTGGACCTTCCGGCCAATGAACCGGGCAGTTCGATCATGCCGGGCAAGGTCAACCCGACCCAAAGCGAGATGCTGACCATGGTCGCCGCGCAAGTCATCGGTAATCATCAGGCGGTGACGGTGGGCGGCCTGCAAGGCCATCTGGAGCTGAATGTATTCAAACCGCTGATCGGCGCCAATGTATTGCGTTCGATCGAGATCATCTCCATCGGCATGTCGAGCTTTGCCGAACGTTGTGTTGACGGACTGACCGCCAATGAAGCGCGAATCAAGGAGCTGGTCAACAATAGTCTGATGCTGGTTACCGCGCTTGCCCCGGTCATTGGATATGACAAGGCGGCGGCCATCGCCAAACACGCCCACGCCTCTGGCCAGACGCTGCGCGCAACGGCCTTGGAACTGGGGCTGGTTGACGAAGAAACCTATGATGCCCATGTTAAGCCTGAGAATATGGTCGGAAACCCGACGTAGATCAGGAACCTATGTGCGATGTCGCTAGTCAGAAATATATTCACCACCGTGGTCGGCAATGAAACCCGCAAACATGCAAAAGGTGATGGCTTGCTGAACTTCGGACTAGGCATGATCGCCGCCCGCATCGCGACCCGTTCTATCCCGGGCGCCCTTTTGGTCGGCGGAGCGCTGATCGCCAAAAAAATATATGATGATTCGAAAGAAGCAGAGAACCTGCCTGCGTCCGAAGCCGTTATTGATATTGAGGGCAAACCAGTCCCCGAACAGAGTTAGCTTATACTGGCAAACAAGAAGCGGTCGGAGAAAGCTTGGGAGGTGCAGCCTTCAAGCGCCTAGGTACAGTCGCGTTGGTGGTTTGACCGCATATGATATTGCGAATACAGCAGATGCCTACAACTCCTGCAGGAACAGAAAATACGATAACCTGGTCCGCTCTATTCCGAACAAATCATAACGGCATTTATCTGTGCGATGTATTTTTCTGTTTGGAGGCATTGGCGTAGCTCTGAATTTGAAGTGGCATTTAAGGGGTAGGGCTTGGTTCTGGCTGATTTTGGGATTGCTCATTGTGACTAACGCGCTTGCGATATTCACAGCCCCGATGCCTCAGGAATTTAAGATCGCCGCATTTGCCCCTTTGGTAATCGCCAAGGGAATGGCGCTGTTTGGGGTTATCGGCTACGTTGGGCGACGAATGAGCTAAGCCGAGATTGAGTTACGGTAGCAGGTGCAATACCCCCTAAACTCGTAGTCAGATAAACAAGTGCATTTTTGCTACTGTCGCCGTAATTCCACTGCAACTTAAGTGTTTCTGAGATATATTTTATGATGAGAATATTTCAAAAAAATGGCTGTGTAACTGTATTTTGCTTACTATTAATAGTATTTCTATCTATTCTTATTGTATTGTATTTTTGTATAAGACCAAGCCCACCTGACATTCGCAACATGCACATAAACGAAGCCATAATTACGATGGAAAATAATGATTATTCTACATTATATTATGGAAGCGCAAGAGAGCAGGCCTATGAAAATATCAAACCTCGAAACAACCTTAATGGAAAGAAAAAATACAAAAAAGGCAAAATTTTATATTGCGATGACTATACAAAAATCTCATTTAGTTTGTACACTGCCGATGCTTGGATAATAAATACCGATCTGAACGAGGACTGCATTGTTCTGGAATATGACGTTCGGTGGCAAGGATTGGGGCTGTAAACGTTGAATTTAAATCTCGATGACACTTTATTAACTGCACTAATCCGGTGTGAACTGTCCGTTATTGAAAACCTGACCCCATTTGCCATCGCCAAGTATGTTTATAACTTGCTGCCATGGCTCTTCTTGCCTGCATTGCTATCCCTAGCTTTCCTCATCATGTGACCCAGAGAAGCAATAGTCGCCGGCTAATATTCGTCCATGATGACGATTATGTGCTCTATCAATATTTGTTGAACGGGGCAGCGGGGAAGGCGCGATCTCTGGCTGCCAAAATCCAGCAAAAACCATTTGGCCCTTCCGACTGCAACATTGATTGTAACTGACATTGCTGTAAGCTCGTAAAAAAACCGCTGCTATCAAGCGGTGCAGGAGAGCATGTTGGCGGTAACCGCGCAATCGGGGCAATCGCCCAGAAAATTCTATGGCTGGACCAATGTCGGGCTGTTCTTCTTCATCCAATTTGCCGCCTCCGGCTTTGTCTATTTCGCTTATTCTGTCGTCTTCCCGGTGATGGTCGAGACGATGGACTGGAACCGTGGGACGGCGTCTTTGGCGCAGTCCATTGCCTTGGTAATGTTTGGCTTGGCCTATCCTTTGACCGGATATCTTCTCAGTCGATATGGCGTCCGCTGGACAGAAACGATCGGCCTGCTCGTCATGCTGTCCGGCCTCATGTTGCTGATTTTCTCGGTGACAGAGGTCTGGCAATGGATCTTGATCTGGGGCGGAATCATGGGCTTGTCCTTTGCCTTGACCGGCCCGATTTGCTCACAAACCGCGATGATCAGCTGGTTCAGCATCAAAAGATCGACCACCATAGGGATTGTCCTGACTGGCGGCGCTGTGGGTGGCGCATTGGTGCAGCCAATACTCTCGTCCTTGATGAGCCAGTTTGACAGTTGGCGTGCCGCCTGGATGGTGGCCGCTGCCATGATCATCCTAGCCCTGATTGTAGCGCAATTTATCATCGACCGGCCAAAGGACATTGGCCAGTTTCCTGATGATGTCGATCCGGGCCTCGCGGCGGGCGGCTCCTTGGCCCAAAACCAAAAACCAAAAACCCACCGCACTGATCATGACTGGACGGTTAGACAGATTATCCGGACACCCGCGCTCTATCTGGTGATGTTGGTGACGCTTGGCTATCTGGGGACGTTCTTTTTTCTGCTCAACCACGGGATATTGCATCTCACCGACAACGGGCTTTCCGGTCTCGAAGCGGCGTCCATAATTGGTCTCGCGATTTTGGGCAGCGGGTTGGCCCGAATTCCTGCCGGCTGGCTTGGAGATCAATTCGAGCTGCGCTGGGCGGTGTTCGGGTTTGTTTCGCTCATGACCCTTGGTCTGGCGGGTTTCTGGCTGGGCACGGGTGTCATCCTGCTCTCGGCGATGGGCATGCTATTCGGCGCCGGTTACGGAGGCTTGCTTGTGCTCGGACCGGTGGTGACGGGGAATTATTATGGCGAACGCGCCTTCCCGATCATCAACTCGGTGATTGCACCTGTCATGTTGCCTTTTGCGGCCGCTGCACCGGCCGGGGCGGGCTTCATTTTCGAAGCAACCGGCAGCTATGACATGGCTTTTGCCTTGGCCATTGGCTTGCTGGTCTCAGGGCTCATCGCGGCCTTTTTCCTAAAGCCCCCGTTGACCCCCGCTTAAGAGATCCCTGCCTCGGGTCCTGCTCTAGACATTGCCATCACTGGACAGCAGCGCCGCAATCGGACGGGTGCCCGGCCGGCGGGCAAGCACAATCATCAAGATGGTGGTGAAGGGCACAGCCAATATCGCACCGGGAATACCCCATAGGCTGCTCCAGATCGCCAGCGAAACGAGCACCACCATCGGGCTGACATTGACCGACTTGCTGAGCATTTTGGGCTCAACAACATTGCCGATAATCACTTGCGCCGTTGTCATCAGACCGGTCGCTATCAATGGAATGGTCAGATTGCCGAACTGAGCAACGGCGAAGAGGGCTGGAAACGCCACGCCAACGAAAGATCCGATATAGGGAATATAGTTGAGCAAGCCGATGATAATCGCCCACAAAGCCGCATATTCCACGCCCAATGTCAGCAATATGATCCAGCAAATGACGCCCAGGATGATATTGATCAACGTCTTGGTTGCCAGATAGCTACCGATATCATGGTTGATTCGGGTGATCATGTTGAGCGTGTCGGTGGAATCGCTATCCGATCCGAAAGCCCGGCGGACTTTTTCCGGAAATCCGGTAATCTCGCTCAGCAGGAACGAAGCATATAATATCGTGATGAAGACAAAACCGCCAAAACTGGTCAGCGAAGACAGCACGGATTGGGCGAGCGCGGCGATATCGATCTCGGTAAAAAATCGGGTCGCAAATTCACTGATCGCCTTGGCAACCGCCTCGGTGCCCCGGTCAAACATTTCGGTCGGAGAAGCCATGAGTTCGGAAATTTCTGGCTGAGCAACGGCATTCTCGACCGGTGCGGGGAACCAGGCGGCGAACAGATTCTCGAGATTGCGCTGATAGAGCGGCAAGGAAGGCACCAGATTCTGCAGGCTGGCGACCAGCATCCGGGTCATCGCAAAAAGCAGCGCGAGCACGCCGATCAGCGCGAGAGAGGCCCGGAGCCAAAGCGGTGTGCGGCCCAGTCCCGGAATACGGGCGACCGTGGCACTCGCGGCATAGAGAATCTGTAACAATATCACAGCCGTCACGATCGGCAGAATGATGTCCTTACCGACGTAAAACAGCCAGCCGACCATGATGGTAATGCCGATCGCATAGAAGATAGTGCTGACACGTCCCTGAAACATATAATTTGGATAGCCGGAATTTTCAGGACTGTCATCAGGATGATTTCATCTCGGCCCAAGAGTGAAGATCATCGGGACAAGTATCTTGACGCGATACGCCCTTCTCGGCCAATAGCCGCTATGGCCGACGATATTTCTTCTCAGACAATTGACAATGATCACCGTGATCTGAACCGCAGAGGGCTGCTATTCGTGCTGTCCTCGCCATCCGGCGCAGGCAAATCCACATTGGCCAGCATGTTGCTGGAAGCGGATGATGAGATCGCCATGTCGGTCTCTGTTACCACGCGCAAAAAACGCCCGGGCGAAGAACATGGCAAAGATTATTATTTCGTCAGCGATGACGAATTTGAGGAAATGGTCGCCGACCATAGTTTCCTCGAATATGCCACCGTGTTCGGCAACCGCTATGCAACGCCGACCGGCCCGGTCAATCAGAGCCTGGAAGCCGGCCAGGATGTACTTTTTGACATCGACTGGCAGGGAACCCAGCAACTTTACCAACGGGCCGGACAGGATGTCGTGCGGGTGTTCATCCTGCCGCCGTCACTCGGAGAATTGCGCCAGCGGTTGGAAAGCCGCAACACCGATGCCGCCGACGTGATTGACGGACGGATGGAGCGGGCCGCCAGCGAGATCAGCCATTGGGATGGCTATGACTATGTCCTGATCAATGATGATCTTGACGCCTGCTTTACCAAGGTGAAACAAATTCTCGCCACCGAACGCATGCGCCGTTCGCGGCAAACCGGCCTGATCGGCTTTGTCCGGGATCTGATGGCCGAGTGATCAATCAATCATTATCTGATTAGCAAACCCAATCAAAAGGGGATGGTCCCAGAAGCGTCGCAATGGCTAAGCCCGGTAAGGGGTGGGCTTTCGGCCTGCTGTTCCGGGAGTCGGAGCTCGCCCATGCGGTAGGCAATCTTCCCGGGCCAACATTTTGCGGATCGGCAATCTGACACCATCCCCCCTGTGATTGAGCTTCGATCGGATCCGTTAGCAGACATGCTTGCAAGATCATCAAGGAGCTGCTCGCGGTTTACCACGGCAAGGCGCTGCGCCGCTTTCCATTCGACCAACGCCATTTATCCGTCGATCAATAGGCAAGACGATGGCCTATTCTGCATGTTACCGAACATGCTGCTGCCATTTCTGATATCCGCCGCAACCAAAAGAGCGTTGTTTTATTCCGTCGTCTGGTTACCAATGGCACAAGCGCCGGATCGCCGCGGGGAGCAATATGGTTCAAACACAGGAGATTGATGTCCTGATCGTCGGTGGCGGGTTTTCAACCATGCCGTTGATCCGTGAACTGGATGCCAGCGGGATTGGCTGGCTGATGGTTTCTGAATTGACCCCAATTTGGCAGCAGCTGGAAGCCGCCGACGCGCTGGATTTCGATCTGGTCAGTTCTCTGCAGAGCAGTGTCTATTCCTTCGAACTGGTCGATATGCTCAAGGAACAAGGCGAAGCTTTTTCCGATGGCTTCCCCACTGCCCGCGAATTTTACGCGATCCACAAGAAATATGCCGCGCGCTACGCCGACCATATCCACAACGGGCGCGTCGGCCATATCGACAATCATGGCGATCACAGCATCGTCCATCTCGAGAACGGCAAGCAATTCCGCGCCAAACATGTCGTTGTTGCCACGGCTTTCCGGCGGAAAATGAACAGCAATCTGAAGCAGATTGCCATCGACGAAAGCGTGGCGGGCAAGAGCGTGGCGATCACCTCCACCGGCGACAGCGCCAATCTGTTGATCGCCAAACTGGTCGCTTATGGCGCGCAGGTCCATCTGATCACCAATGGCTTCATCATGCTCGACAAGATGTTCGCGACCTTCTCCCCGTTCGACGATGGTCCGCGCTTCGTACCGCTCGATCAGCTGGAATGTCACAATTTCTCCGAAGTCAGCAAATGGAGCTATCGTGCCTTTATCGATGGCGGCTATATCCATGGCTTGATCCACCATGGCTTTGCCAAGCTGTTCGACCGCAACAGCCTGGGCGTCCGCCATCCCAAGAGCATCCGGCCAAACAAGGATATCCGTAGTTTTTTCAAAGCCAAGGCACCGGTCGAAAACGGCCATATCGCGATCAAATATTGGCCGATCGATGTGTATAAACTCTATTGCGAGGAGACGCTGGAACAGAAGATCAGCGATGGCTATCTGATCAACGACCTGCCTTTCTTCCTCGAACATGGCCATGTGAAGCTTTGGGACAAGTCGGCGGCCATGATCGATCATGATGCAAAGCTGATCAGCGAGGGCGGCGAACGCGCGACCTTCGATATGATCATCGACGGTGATCAGGAAGAACCGGCCATTCCCGAGATCCGGATATATGGTGATAGCGACGTGGAGACCTTCTCCTATAAAACCCGCGAGCAATATATGGGCGTGGTTTCACCCGACCTCGACAATATCTACACGATCGGCTTCACCCGCCCCTTCACCGGCGGCCTCAACAATATCAGCGAAATGCAATGCCTGCTGGTCCACCGGATGATCGCGGATCCGGACTTTCGCGACAGCATCAATGGCAATATCGACCAGCGGATCGCGAAGTATAATGCGACCTATTATGCCAACAGGCCTGAGAAAAAGACGGATCATCTGGTCTGGTATGGCACCTATACAGATGAAGTCGCCAAGCTGCTCGATATCCGCCCCGCGCGAGCTGACATGCCCGGAAAGATAGGCCTGATGCGCTATTATATGGCGCCCAACAATGTGTTCCGCTTCCGCGAGAAGGGCTGCTATGCGGTCGAAGGCATTGGCGAACTCATCGACCATACGGCCAAACAATATCACGATTATAAAGTCCTGGCACTGTTGGTCATTCGCTATCCGTTTTTCGAGCTGCTGGCACTCGCAACGATCATGCTCGCGCCCGTTCCATGGTGGGTCAAGATACCGGCGGCGATCATCCATAACCGCCTGCCCTTCACCTCCACCCTGGTCGGGAAATTCGGCCTGCCAACACGGGAAAGCAAAGGCATATTCAACTATCGCAAAGCGATCAGCTTTCCGGTGCTGGCTTATCCGCTGTTAGCAGCAGTGGTCTGGGCAGCGGCTGGCATGGGCGCCGCCTTTGCCTTTTCGGCGGGGTTGCTCGCCTATGTTTACGCGATGATCCACTTGGGTACCGCCAAGGGATGGAACCGCAAATTTTTCTGCGACATGAAGAGCAAGCGGTCACCGGAAATGGTCGGGTTCTTTGAGCGCTATCGGGCGACTTTTAAAGCAAACAGACGCGATAGATAAACAAAGAGCATAGCAATCTATCGACATAGTGGCTTTCCCGGTGCGTTGACCATTCCGGACTTGCAATGCGAACATAAACAGAACATATAGCACAAACCACCCTGTCCTTTTGACCCGCTGGACTCTCTCCGGCATCTTCGGCAAAGCACGCGCATGAGTTTGACCCACATAAAAGTAAAAGGTGCCCGCGAGCATAATCTCAAAGGCGTCGATATTGAGCTTCCGCGCGAGAAATTGATCGTGATCACCGGCCTGTCCGGCTCCGGCAAAAGCTCGCTCGCGTTCGACACCATCTATGCAGAAGGCCAGCGGCGCTACGTCGAATCGCTGTCCGCTTATGCGCGACAGTTTCTGGAGATGATGCAGAAGCCCGATGTCGAACATATCGAGGGTCTATCGCCCGCAATCTCGATCGAGCAGAAAACTACCAGCCGCAATCCGCGCTCGACCGTCGCGACGGTGACCGAAATTTATGACTATATGCGCCTGCTCTGGGCCCGCGCTGGCGTGCCTTATTCGCCAGCCACCGGCCTGCCGATCACCGCGCAGACGGTATCACAGATGGTCGACCGGGTAATGACCCTGCCCGAGAAAACCCGCTTCTTCCTGCTCGCGCCCGTCGTCCGCAGCCGCAAGGGCGAGTATCGCAAGGAATTGCTCGAATGGCAGAAAGCCGGCTTCACGCGGGTTCGCGTCGATGGCGAATTTCACGACATCGAGGAAACGCCAAAGCTCGACAAAAAATATAAGCATGACATCGAAGTCGTGGTTGACCGGCTGGTCGTGCGCGAAGGCATGGAACAGCGGCTCGCCGACAGTTTCGAGACCGCACTGCGGCTGGCCGATGGGCTGGCCTTTATCGATCTGGCCGATGGGACGGTTGAGGAGGCTCTTGCCGCTGGTCCAGAATCCGGCGAAGGATCTAACGTCGCAGAGACCAACGCGAATTTCAAACCGGAACCGACAAGCAAGAAAATGAAAGGCACCGGCCTGCCGCCGAACCGGATCGTTTTTTCCGAACGCTTTGCCTGCCCGGTCAGCGGTTTCACCATTGAAGAAATCGCGCCGCGTCTCTTTTCCTTCAACGCCCCGCAAGGCGCTTGCCCTTCCTGTGATGGGCTTGGCGAAAAGCTCCACTTCGACACCCAGCTGATCGTCCCCAATCCTGGGCTGACCATCAAGAAGGGCGCCGTGGTGCCATGGGCGAAATCCAACCCGCCCTCGCCTTATTATATGCAAGTGCTGGGCAGTCTCGCGCGGCATTTCGAATTTGAACTCGATACCCCGTGGAATGAACTGAGCGAACATCATCAAGATGTCATCCTCAATGGCACGCAGGGGCTGCCGATCACGCTGCGGTTCCAGGACGGACGAAAATCCTACGAAGTGAAAAAGCCATTCGAAGGAGTCGTCGGCAATCTCAAACGACGGATGCTGCAAACCGAGAGCGCATGGATGCAGGAAGAGCTCGCCAAATTTCAAGCGGCCGCCCCTTGCGAGACCTGTGACGGCGCGCGGCTGAAGCCCGAAGCACTGGCGGTCAAAATCGCGGGCGAGGATATTAGTATTTCCACCCGGCGCAGCGTCGGCGATGCCTTGGCCTTTTTTGAAACGCTGGGTGCCAAGCTCAACAAAACACAGAGCCAAATTGCCGAACCTATTCTCAAGGAAATTATCGAGCGGCTAGGGTTTCTCAACAATGTCGGTCTGGACTATCTCAATCTCGATCGCACCAGCGGAACATTGTCCGGCGGCGAGAGCCAGCGCATTCGTCTGGCCAGCCAGATCGGATCGGGACTCAGCGGCGTTCTCTATGTCCTCGATGAGCCCAGCATTGGCCTGCATCAGCGGGACAATGACCGGTTGCTGACCACGCTGAAACGATTGCGCGATCTTGGCAACACGGTGATCGTAGTGGAACATGATGAAGATGCCATCCGCACCGCGGACTGGGTGGTCGACATGGGCCCGGGCGCGGGTGTGCGCGGCGGCGAAGTGGTCGCCGAAGGCACGTTGAAACAGATATTGAAGTCGAAAAAATCTTTGACCGCAGCCTATCTCAACGGGACACGAGAGATTGAAGTTCCGGCCAAGCGCCGCAAGGGCAATGGCAAGAAGCTGACGGTCCACGGAGCGACCGCCAACAATCTGCAAAATGTCACGGCATCCATCCCGCTCGGCACATTCACTTGTGTGACGGGACTAAGCGGCTCGGGCAAAAGTTCGCTGACCATCGATACGCTGTATGCGTCGGCGGCACGGACGCTCAATGGCGCGCGGATGATTGCCGGGAAGCATGACAAGATCACCGGTCTGCAATATTGCGACAAGGTCATCGATATCGACCAGTCGCCAATTGGTCGCACCCCGCGATCCAACCCGGCCACCTATACCGGTGCCTTCACCAATATCCGCGACTGGTTCGCCGGTCTCCCCGAAGCACAAGTCCGCGGTTACAAGCCAGGCCGGTTCAGCTTTAACGTCAAGGGCGGCCGTTGCGAAATGTGCCGTGGTGACGGGTTGATTAAGATCGAGATGCATTTCCTGCCCGACGTCTATGTGACCTGCGAGGAATGTGGCGGCAAACGTTATAACCGCGAAACGCTCGAGGTGAAGTTCAAGGGAAAATCCATCGCCGATATCCTCGACATGACGGTCGAAGATGCGGTGAGCTTTTTCAAAGCGGTGCCGCCGATCCGCGACAAGATGGCGATGCTCTACGAAGTGGGTCTCGGCTATGTGAAGGTCGGGCAACAGGCCACGACGCTTTCCGGCGGCGAGGCACAGCGGGTAAAACTCGCCAAGGAACTGTCCAAACGTTCGACCGGACAAACGCTCTATATTCTCGACGAGCCGACCACCGGTCTCCATTTCGAGGATGTCCGCAAATTGTTGCAAGTGCTGCACAGACTGGTCGAACAGGGCAATAGCGTGGTGGTGATCGAGCATAATCTCGATGTGATAAAAACCGCTGACCATATTCTGGACCTTGGTCCTGAAGGCGGCGTGCGTGGTGGTGAAATTGTCGCAGAAGGCACGCCGGAACAAGTGGCCAAGGTCAAGGGCAGTTATACCGGCGGCTATCTGAAGGATATGCTGGCATCACAGACTGCCAAGTGAGCGCTCTTCCAACGCGTCTCTTGTTCATCTGTTCCCGCAACAAGTTGCGCAGCCCCACAGCCGAGGCTGTGCTAAACGGGATTGACGGCGTTGAAGCCATTTCAGCGGGGACCAATAATGATTCCGAGACACCGCTATCGGGCGATCTGATAGAATGGGCCGATGCCATCTACGTTATGGAACGCCAACATCAAAAGAAGGTCACGCAAAAATTCAGGGCCCAGCTCAAAGACAAAGACCTCCACATATTGGGCATTGCGGATGATTACCGCTATATGGACCCGGTGCTGGTCACCCTGATCAAGCGGAAATTTCCGCGATGGTTTGGCTAGGCAAAGCCGGTCAGGCTCTGATCACCCGCTCTTGCCATAGCACGAGAACCACCGGCACGATCAGTTCAATTGCCATCCCGCTCACTTGCCAGCTGGCAGGTTCACCAACGGTCAACCAAGAAACAATGCGGGCTAAGCCGCCGAGAAACCAGCCCAGCATCGCGAAACGCAACGCGGCTACCCGGCCTTTCACATCGCCCGAAGACCATAAGATCATCAGCCCGACTGCAACATAGACAGCGGCAAGATAGCGATATTGGTTGTCCAGCGCCGCAGCGACTTCGGCACCACCGGAATGTTCGACAGCCCCGAAAAGCACACCGGTTGCGCCCAGGAATATCGAGATCAACCCCACCAATATGGTGACGATACGAAATGCTTTCATGATGTTTCCCCTGTGCTTTTCCTCTCCGCCCCCGGAGAAATCTAATTCTTATCCTTTGTCCCGATCGCTAGCTAAAGCGCTTCCAACCGGACCGGTAATCCATCTTTGGGCTGCGGGATCGGGAAGACCTGCCATTGCGGTTCATAGTCCGGTCCTCCTTGCAGCACCACACGGTTCTGGGTCAACATCGCGTGCATCAATATCTTGATCTGCATATAAGCGAAATGGAGGCCCAGACACATATGCGCGCCGCCGCCAAAGGGCACCCAGGCATATTTGTGACGGCCGACGCTATTTTCCGGCGTGAAGCGCAACGGATCAAACTTGTTTGGATCGGGCCAGTGCTTCTCCATCTTGTGCACGAAGCTCGGGCTGATCCCGACACTGGTGCCCGCCGGAATCGTATAGTTGCGGAAGGTAAATTCCTTGATCGCCCGGCGTGGCATAGAAGGCACCGGCGGGATGAGTCGCAGCGCTTCCTTAAAGGCCATTTCGGTCAGCTCAAGCTTGCCCAATTGTTCCATTGAAAGCGCGGTTCCGGCCGGTGCAACCGCCAGACATTCTTCGCGCACCTTCTCTTGCCACTCTGGGTTTTTGGCGAGCAAATAGATCAGACTGGTCGCCGATGAGGTAATTGTGTCATGCGCTGCCATCATCAGGAAGTTCATGTGATCGACGACTTCATCTGCGGTAAGCAATTCGCCATTTTCATGGGTGGCCAGGCAGATTTGCGTAAAAATATCCTCGCCGCCTCTGGCGCGACGCTCTTCCACCTGAGGGGTAAAATAGCGCAACAGATATTCACGGGCCTTCACGCCTTTCCACATTTTTGTGAACGGAATAGGCTTGCGTGCCACACCAACAGAAGCTTGCACTTCATCCACAAAAGCCTTGTTGATCTTGTCCGCTTCCGGCCCCCAGGGAATGCCGAGGATCGCGCTTGCTGCGGTGTCCAGCGACAAGGACTTGATCGCCGGATAGAATTTAAACTCGCTCCCGCCCCACTCGGCGACCCGTTCCAAAATGCCTTCACCGAGCACCTGACAATGGTGTTTCATAGGTCCGGGCTTGAAGGCCACGGAAAGCGCCTTTCGATCCGCCCGATGGCGTTCAAAGTCCATCAGCATCAAGCCGCGCGGGAAGAGATTGTTGAGGATCGGGCCCCAGCCCTGCTCGCTCGAGAATATCTTGTCTTTGTTGAACAAGATCAGTTCGGTCGCATCGGCACCCAGCATATTGACCGACCATCCGCCAAAACTGAACGCACGGTAGACCGATCCATATTGTTCCAACATCCGATTGCCAAAAGCCGCAGGATCTTTGAGAAGTTCTAGCGTACAACCCAGAAACGGCAGTCCGGCCTCCCCCGGAATATGTTCCAGCTCTTCCTTGCTGGGACGTCTCACCCAATGCGGGTTAGCCGATTCCTCAAAGGGATATCCATGGGGTTTTTCTGCAACTGTGGCCAAGGGATCGCTCCTGATCTGCGGTTTATATCACCTGTTAGCTACTTTCATTAATGTCAGCAAGGCTCTCCATTCATAAGCTATTCAATCACAATCCGTTAGATAATGGGTCATCATGAATTTGCGCCGAGACTCGCCGACAAAGCGGCAGTAGCTATCGCCGCAGCAATCGAAACGGGGATCGACAATGGCACATCAAATAACCACCAAATGGCTGAAAGCATCTGTGCTTGCTGGCGCCGTTCTAGGCTTGAGCGGCTGCATGTATGGTTCCGCCGGCGGCTATTATGGCGACGGATATGTCAATGGATATGATCAGGGCTGTGACCCCTATGCCCCGTTTGATGACTATTATGCCTGCGACTATGGCTATGGCTTCTCGAACATCGGCTATGGCGGCGGCTGGTACGATCAATATTATTATCCCGGCTATGGTGTTTACATCTTCGACCGTGGTGGCAAGCGTCATGCCATGCGCGACAATCATCGCCGTCACTGGGCCGGTCAACGGGCGCAATATTGGGCGCGCCAAAGCCGCCGTGGACATCGGGCAAATCGTGCGAACTTGTCCCCCGAACAACGCGCAGAACGCCGCGAACGAAGAGCGGAACGCAGAAATTATTCCGGCGCGCGCCAAGGCGAAACCGTACGCGGTGAGCGGCGTGGCGGCTCCAACATGACCGGCGTCGCACGCGGCAGTGGGCAAGCGGCGCGCGGAAACCGTAACTCCGCAGACAGAAGCGGCCGAACCAGCAGACGGCCAACCAATGCAGGTCAGCAAGCACAAGCGCGTCCACAGCGCGCAGACCGGAGGCCGGCAGCGCGTCCTGCTAGAGTCGCCCAGCAACCGCGTCCCGAACGCCCACGCGCCTCGCCACGGACGAGCAGAAGCACCCAAGGCAGATTAAACGACGAGTAGCCTGCTGCGCCGAAATCCCGGTTGATTGTCGCAATTTCGTTTAGAAACTTGACTACATCGGCCATTTTCGTGCCACAAAAGCGCTCAAATGGTTAAGAGGTTTGTAATCATAGTGTTTAGCGGATATCCTAGCCTTCTGCGTAAAGTGTGAAGGATTTTGTCCATGGCCACAGCATTTGAAGACCTCCAGCCGGAAAGTTTCCAGCCAGCTGAGAAACATCCACAAAATGGTGTCATTATCGGCGGCCCCGCCGCGCGGGCCAAACGCATCGAATATGGCATTTTGCTGTCTGCTATGACCTTCGGCGCGATCGGCGCGCTATATTGGGCCCTCTCCCAGTCGACTGGATGGGTAGAATGGTCAGCATTTCTGTTCGGCTTCGTGCTGATCAACATGGGCGTGGGCATCGGCTATCATCGCTTTTTCACGCATCGCGCTTTTGAAGCCGGACCCAAGATGCGCCTGGCTATCGGCATATTGGCGCAAATGTCCACGCAGCATTCGGTCCTGAAATGGGCTGCCGACCATCGCCGCCATCATGCTTTTTCGGATGATGTGGGCGATCTCCACAGTCCCCATATTGACGGCCACGGCAATAAAATGTCGAAATGGAAAGGTCTCGGCATTGCCCATTTTGGCTGGCTGTTTGACAATACCACATCGGACATGAAGGTGTACGGCAAAGGTCTGATCGACGATCCGCAAGTCATGTGGTGCCACAAGCATCGCTGGTCGATTGCCATTTTCTCGGTCATCATCTTGCCGGCGCTTTGGGCCCTGGCATTTGGCGGACCGGAACATATCGTCGGGACCATCCTGATCGGCGGTCTGCTCCGCAATTTCTTCTTCCTCAATTTCGTCATGGGTGTGAACAGCATCGGCCATGTCTTTGGCTCCCAGCGGTTCGACACCAACGACGGATCGCGCAACAACTGGTTCATGGCCTGGATGACCTTCGGTGACGGCTGGCACAACAACCATCACCAGCATCCACGCGCAGCATCATCGCAAATTGCCTGGTGGGAATTCGACCTCAACGGTCAGATCATCTATCTTTGGGAAAAAATGGGTCTGGTCTGGAACGTCCAGCGGGCGCCCGCCTATATTCGCAACAGCAAAGGCGAATGGGTCCTGAAAGAACAAAAGCTCGCAAAGGCCAAGCCGGCTGAACCCGAAGTCATGTCCGCAGATGATGGCGGTGTGATGTTCCCTGCAGACAAGCAGCGTCACATTGAACCCGCCGAGTGACGACAGCAAAAGCCTGAGCTAGTGTGACCGCAAGGTCAATGTTGCCGATATTGCTTCATTGCCCGACGGACTGATGCTGAGAGTCTCCACCGAGACCCCCTGCCGCTCGATCCGCGCCAGCCAACCGAATAAAGCTACAGGCTTGGCCGATTCCACGACCATATTCACGCGGTTTTCGGACTGTGGCGTGATGGACCCCACTGCGATTCCGGTTTCGCCCGCACTTTGGCTGACAAAGGAATCGATCGCGCCACTATATTTGACCGTTTCTTCGCCAAGCGGCTGTTTGAGCGCCGCGATTTTGCTATCGATCCGCCCCTGTCTCTCGACCGCATCAACATAGCGTTTTTCGGCAGTCTCCATCGCTCCGGATAGAGGTTTGATGACGCCATAATAGCCGGTCACCGCGACCAGCAGCAGGCCGGCGATAGCAACAAGGGCTTTTTCCCGTTGGCTAAGACCGACAAACCAGTTGCTGACATTTTCCATCATGGCGCCCTCACCGTAATATCCGCCTGCGCCGAGCCTGTTGCATCGGTGCGCGGTGTTGCGGTGATGATATACCCAGCATCCTGCATCGCCAGCAGGACGGGATTGATATCCTCGTTGCGGACCGCGGACAAAGTTGCCGACACAATCCCGTTTTCTCCGTAAGCCATGCGGCTTATGGAAACATTGGGAACGTTCTGCAGGGCCGAATAAAGCGCCGAAGCTGGCACCGGGAACATGATATTCCCTCTGTTTTCAGCAATCATCCGATCATCCAGCGCCCGCTCGGCGCTGTCCGGATCATCAACCTCTCCAACCACCGCAGCGGCGCTGGTCAAAGCAGCCGAATCAGCTGCATTGGCAGCCCAATGATATTGCGCAAACTGTATCAAGGGGATCGCCAGAGACAGGATCAGCAACGCCAGAGCCATCCAGATAAGACGGCGCTTCTGCCGCATGTCCATCACCCGCTGCGTCTTTTTGGCGAAGGTTCCGCTGCGGAAATTGAGTTCGGTTTTCTGAGAGGCGGCTGTGAGCATCGCGTCGAAATCGTCACCGATGATTGGCGCGATGTCCTGACCAGCAAATAGAAGCTCCCTAAGTGCCGGATCATCGGTCCCGACAATATTGTCCGCGCGAATGACCCGATCAAAGCCAAAATCTGCTACAACTGCGCCCTCTTGGGCAACCGGCAGCAGCCAGCCCGATGCGATGATCGCGTCGGGGTCGATATGAATCGCTTCTAATCGGGTCAGGCCAGCGGAGAAAATATCCGCTCCGATCGTTGCCGTCACCGCTCTGCCGGTGCCGTCCATTGCGGCCACAATATGGGCATTTTCGCTGTCTAGACTTTGGGCTTTTGCAGCCATGATCGCCGCTGCGAGGCCCTGACTATCGGTTACGTCGTTTACGGCGTCATGCCCGATGATCGTGGTCAGATGCGACGGTACAATCGCGACTATATAAACATCCGATGGCGCATCATCCTGCCCAGCCGCGTGCGAGGCGGTCCAAGGGTCGGAATCACAGCCCCGCGCCTGCACCACGCCATCGTCAACCCGCCACCAATAGAGTGGTTCGTCATCCGCCGTTGGAAAAGCGACCAGAAGAAGAGGGATGTTCACGCCTTTCCGGTCTTATTCAGCGTATATATCGGCATTGTCATCTTCACCGCCCGGCGCCCCGTCGGCGCCCAGCGAATAAAGATCAAAACCGGGACCCTGACGGCCCGGATTGTCAAACTGATAGGGTCGTCCCCACGGATCTTCGGGCAGCTTCTTGATATAACCGCCTTTCCGGTAGCGCGCTGCATTGACCAGCGATGCCGGTGGCGCGATCAAGGCCTGCAGCCCGTCGGATGAACCGGGATAGCTTAAATTGTCGAGTCGGTACATTTCCAGTGCCTGGCCCAGCGTGGCAATATCAGCTCGCGCCTTTTCGACCATCGCCCGATCCTGGCTGGGCAGCACATTGATCACCACGATGGTGGTCAGCAGGCCCAGAATGAAAATCACCACCATCAGTTCCACAAGCGTGAAACCATTGCGCTTTTTACGGGGCTTTGCTTCCGGTGCAGAAGCCTCTTCAGCATTTTCTATATCTGTCGTCATATCCATTCCTTTATCCGGCTCTAAAGTCCGGCAAGATTCTGAAGCTGCAAGATCGGTAATAATATCGCCAATATCACCAGCGCGACCAGCCCGCCAAGGGCCACGATGATGATCGGTTCAAGCAAAGACAAGGCGGTGGAACTGAAATTGTCAAATTCCCGTTCGAGATAACCTGCCGCCCGCGCCAGCATATCGTCAAGCTGTCCGGATGCTTCCCCGCTGGACGTCATATAGACCAGCATCGGCGGAAAGACGCCGGTATTCTTGAGCGCTGTGGACAAGCTCCCGCCCCCACGAATGGCTTCCACCATATCTTCCGACGCCTTGCGCAACACGTTGTTGTTGATTGTGTTGGTGGTCAGCCGCAGACCTTCGATGATCGGCAAACGGCTCGCGACCATGGTCGATAATGTCCGCGCCAGACGCGCCGCATGCAAATCCCGCAGCAACCGACCGAAAAATGGCAGACGGAGCAGAAAGCCATCAAAGCGATATTTGATCTGGGGCTCCTTGAGCGCGCGCCAGCCGATCAGCAAGGCGATACCGATCACAATGGCAATCGCCCACCAATAGTCTGCCAGAAAACTGGAAATTCCAATTACAATGCGCGTGATCATAGGGAGTTGCTGGTTCACATCATCAAATTGCTCGACCACCTTGGGCACAACCGCGATCATCAGAAGCGCAACCACGAGGACGGAAACCAGCGCCAGCACAATCGGGTAGGCCAATGCCCCGATCAATTTGCCACGCAATTCCGCCTGTCGCTCCAGCAGATCCGCCAGGCGTTCGGTGATATCGGGCAGCGTGCCCGAGCTTTCCCCGGCGGCGATCATCGCCCGATAGAGCGGTGGAAAGCTTTTCGGTTCGCGGCGCATCGCTTCGGACAGGCGTTGCCCCTCTATCACCCCGCCATGGACCGAAGCGATCCGCTGCTGCACGTGTGGTTTTTCATTCTGATTGCCGATCAGCCGCAACGCTTCTTCCAGCGGACTGACTTGCACCAGTGAGGACAATTGCCGCGTGAACAATGTGAGTTCTTTGGCATTCAGCTTTTTCGGGCCCAGCAGCCCACCAGACGCCTTCGCCTGTTTCCCTTGCGACGCCTCCACACTGACCACATAGAAGTTCCGCTCCGTCAGTTTCGCCCGCGCGGCATCATCGCTGGCAGCGGCCAGTCGTCCTGTCTTTTCCCGGCCCTTCGGGTCGATGGCGACATAAGCGAAATCAGGCATCGGCCACTTCGCTTTCGCGCCTCGATATCCGGATTGCTTCTTCGGCCGTGGTCAGACCTTCAAGGACAAGATCTCTTGCAGCTGTCCCCAGATTGGGTTGGTTCCGGAATGCATGTGCAGTTATCGCTGCCTCATCCCCACCATCATTGATGAGCTTGCGGAGCGTGTCGTCGATACGGATTGCCTCGAACACGCCGATACGGCCCTGGAAGCCGGTCTGGTTGCACGCCTCGCAGCCCGTCTCGCGATAAACCACCGTGCCATTGTCAAAGCCGAGCAGCGAGGCCAGAGAGCCGTCTGCCTGAATCGGGGTGCGGCATTCCGGGCAGAGCTTGCGGACCAGACGCTGCGCGACAACCGCTCTCAGCGTCGAGGCCAGCAGAAACGGCTCCACCTTCATATCGCGCATACGGGTGATCGCGCCCACCGCATCATTGGTGTGCACCGTCGAGAGCACCAGATGGCCCGTCAGGCTGGCTTGTACCGCTATCTCGGCGGTCTCTCTGTCACGTATCTCCCCGATCATCACCACGTCCGGATCCTGGCGCAATATGGCGCGCAGTCCAGCGGCAAAGGTCAGACCGACCTTGGCGTTCACCTGCGTCTGGCCAATGCCTTCGATCGCATATTCCACCGGATCCTCGATGGTCAGGATATTGCGGCTGCCATCGTTGAGCTGCTTGAGCCCGGCATAGAGACTGGTGGTCTTGCCCGAGCCTGTCGGCCCGGTGACCAGGATGATACCATTGGGTTCGCTCAGGGCCTCGGTGAGAATATCATGTGTGCCCGGTGACATGCCCAGCAGATCAAGCGATATCCCCGCACTCTCCTTGTCCAATATCCGCATCACCACCCGTTCGCTCGACCGGTTGGGCAAGGTCGACACACGCACGTCGAGCAGTTTCCCGCCCAGGGTCAGGCTGATCCGGCCATCCTGCGGGATCCGTCGCTCGGCGATATC
>NZ_JBDWYO010000001.1:0-1117127 GCF_039982395.1 Parasphingorhabdus sp. | reverse complement strand
GCCGGTCTCATAAGGCTCGATATGAATGTCCGAGGCACCCTGTCTTGCTGCCTCTGCAATAATCCCGTTGATCAGTCTGATGGTCGGCGCGTCGTCCGCGCTGTCCAGCAGATCTTCGGCGCTGGGAATGTCGCCGGCTATGTCATCCAGCCCTTCCCCCGCCAGCGCCATATCACCACCAATGTTCTGGGCCATGGCTGCAGCACTGCCGTCCATCGCATAGTGAGCGCTCAGTAGCTTTTCGAACGCCGGGCCGTCGACCAGCTCCACGTCAAAAGGCAGTGCCAGATAGCGCCGCACCTCCAGCAAGGCAGATGGATCAGAACCCGCACGCATCGCCAAGGATGCCCGGCCACCTTCCATCGCGCACAGCAACAGGCCATGGTCACGGGCATAGGCATAGGGGAGGTCTTTGGCAGCCGTTGACATGGCGGGCCCGTCATCCGCTTCGGAAACAACCGCTTCTGTTCCCCGCGCGATCTCCATCACGGATTCCCGCTGGTCTCGCTCGCCGGCAGCGGTGTCTTCTCTATCATTCCGCTGTCGCGCACCGCGGGGACGTCGCCTGGCGCATAGATGATCCGGTCATCCGGTCGCGCGGCGGCCGACGGCGGTGTGGTCCCGAGATAGTCACGCACCAGCGCGTCAATCGACGGTTCCTGATCCGGGTTGCGGGTGAGCTGACGTTCTCGCACATAGCCATAGCGCGCTGCAGAGAAGCGCCGCGCATCATTCGGGTCCTTGAGGATCGTCGGACGAATGAAGACCATCAAATTGGTCTTGACCCGCGACCGACCACGCGATTTGAACAGCTCGCCAATGATTGGAATATCTCCCAGAAATGGAATCTTCTGGATGGTGCGGCGCTCATTGTCGTCGAGCAGTCCGCCCAGCGCGATAATCTCGCCATCACCGACTGTCACCGTCGTGTTGATTTCGCGCTTGTTGATGATGAGCTCGTTAAAGTCGTCGGAAACCGGCCCAGCGATCGAACTGACCTGCTGGCGCAATTCCATCCGCACTTCGTTGCCGGCATTGATTTGCGGCGTCACTTCCAGTTCGATCCCGACATTCTGCCGCTGGATCGTGCGGAAAGCATTGTCGAAATTGTTCGAGAGCGCCTCGCCGGTCGAAACCGGAATTTCCTGCCCGAACAGGATGCTGCCTTTGAGATTATTGTTCACGGTCAGCGACGGCGTCGAGAGCACATTGCTGTCCGTGTCCGACTGGATCGCATTGATGATCGCGCCCAGCACGGCGCCGCCGCCAAGGCTGGTCGCAAAGCCAGTGAAGCCGCCGCGCGCGCCAAGCACGGCATCTGCTGCATTCTGGCGCAGAGCATCGCCCACCGAACTGTTGGTGGTGGTCGTGGTTGCCGTTGTGGTTGTGGTTGTGGTCGTTGTATCAAACTGATCCGCCAGCAGACCGCCCGCGACATCGACGATATTGGGAGACGCGTTGGAGAAATTGGTCACCGCAAAAGGGACATCTTCTCCGCCCACCAACCATTGTACGCCCAGTTCACGGGCCAGGGATTCCGAGATTTCCACGATGATCGCTTCGACGACGACCTGCTCTTGCCGTGTATCGAGCTGACGGATCAATTCACCGATCATCCGCTGTACGTCGGGATTGGCGGCGACAATGATCGCGTTGGTTCCTTCCAGACGGGTGACAATCGCGGGACCACGATTGGCGATGCCATTGCCACTGTTGCTCGCCGGAGCGCCGCTCGCGCCTTCGCTATTGCTAGCCGCGGCAACCGTTGCAGCGCCGCCGCTGGTTCCCTTGCTGCCGAGCAAATTCTCGATCACCGGCATCAGATGTTCGGCATTGGCGTAATCCAGCCGGTGCACGCGTATTTCGGTTCCCGACTCCGCGCGCTGATCGAGCTCCCGCGCCATCTGCGCAAAGCGCGAAACCGCGCCGGGGTCGCCACGCAGAGCGATGCTGTTGCTGCTGTCAATCGGCACCACGGTAACCGGTGCGCGGACACCTTCGCCGCCGCCTTGCGATGCGAGCGCCTGCAGCGAAGTGGCAATTTCCCGAGCGCCGGCGTTTTTCAGATTGATGATAGTGCTGGCCGCACTATCCCGGTCAATTTCCCCGACCAGACGCCGGATCCGGCGAATATTGTCTGCATAGTCAACGATCACCAGACTGTTGGCATTGCGGTTGGTGGTGATTGATCCCTGTTTGCTGACCAAGGGGCGCAATGTTTCCAGCGCCTCGGCTGCAACTATTGATTTCAACCGCACAACCTCTGTCACCAGCTGATTGGCCGCCGCACCGCTGGACCCGATGCGGGTCGGTTGCGAAGCCGCACCATCGGCAGGCTGGATGCGATAGGCACCGCGGGCGGAAGGAATCGCGACCAGATTGTTGGCCCGCAGGGTCGATAGGAAAATCTCGAAATATTCTGAACGGCTGAGCGGACGGTCAGTGACCACCGAAACCTTGCCCTGCACCCGGCTGTCGAGAATGAAGGTACGACCCGTGACCCGCGCCGCATCCTGAACGAAAGCGCGGATATCGGCATCGCGGACATTCAACGTGTGCTGGGCGGATACCGGCGCCGCCCAAAGACTGGCACACAGAGCAAGGACCGCGATGATCCGGGCGATTATACTACGCATTACTGGACTCCCAGATTGACGGCGATCGGAACGGTTTCGGCACCGCGTTCAACTTCGACAGACAGGCGCGCGCCGGGTTTGATCTGGCTCTTCAAAACATCAATATCGCCCATAGAGCCCACCGGACTTCCGTTGATCGACACGATGATATCTCCATTGCGGAAACCCGCAGTTTTGAACAATGCACCATCGCCCAGAGGAGCGATTACAACGCCAGTCACCCGACCTTGATCATTGCGCGGCGCCAGCGAAGCGACCCCCGGAATTTCATTCTTGCCTGCGGTCAGAGCCGCAGGCGCAACAGGATCGTCTGTGCCCACCGTCTGCGCAGGAATGGACTGATCGAGATAGAGACTCTCGCGAACGCCGCCGCGATCGATGACCACATGATCAAATGCGACGCTGTTCAAGGTGACGCCCGCCATTATTTCTTCGCCGATCGCATAGCTTTCCTGCACGCCATCCGGACCGGACAGGATTGCCGAACCAAGACCCGATGCCTCGTTCATGCGAATTCCAAAGAGCGTGAGCTGCAAGGACGTCACGACATTGGCGCTTTGTGCAGCATCGCTGCGGAAAAACGGATCGAAGCTGCTAAACAGGGTCAGGCGAGATTGCGGTGACATGATTTCCACATCATTGACGCGATAATCACCAACCGGACCCAGCGGCGTAACGACCAACCAAACCAGCCGTATCGCTTGAACCACCAACAAAACGGCCAAGCAGAGGAACAGAACAGGATAAAGACCCTGCTGGCTGAACCAGCGGGTCACATTACCCAAAATACCCGAAAAGCTATTACTCACGAATCCCCACAAGCTTGCATCCCGGTCGCGCTATAGCGTTTTCACGACCTTTCGACGACTCATTGATGACAAAAAGATTACAAGTCTAATCGCTTTGGCAACAGGCTATCAAGGCAATTTCATGTTCAGCAGAGCGCCGAGTTCATCAAGCGCCTGCCGCTCTGCAGACACTTTGATCGCCGCCATGCCGAGACCAGCCGCCGGTTTGCAGTTGATCCCGAGATCATCGAGATAGATGCATTCCGCCGGTTCGACATTCAATGCCTCGCACATCATCTCGTAGATGCGCGGATCGGGCTTGCGAACGCCGGCCTTGCTGCTTTCAATGATATGGTCAAACCGCAGCATAACCGCTTTGACCGCAGCGGCTTTCTCATCATCCATCGCCATGCCCGCGCCTTTGCCAGCCGGCACATTGTTGGTGATGCAGGAAATGGCGAACCCTTCGGCCTTTAGCCGGTCCAGCGTGGCCACCATATCGGGCCGCACGTCGCCCGCAAGAACCGCCAGCACATCGGCGCCGCGCAATTCCAGACCAAGGGCCTTGGCTTCTTGGGCAAAGGCTTCATCAAAGCCCGCGCCATCCAGCTCTGCCCGCTCGAACTTCGCCCAGGCGTTGTCGTCCGGATTGGCG
Source organism: Parasphingorhabdus sp. (assembly GCF_039982395.1). Taxonomy (GTDB): domain Bacteria; phylum Pseudomonadota; class Alphaproteobacteria; order Sphingomonadales; family Sphingomonadaceae; genus Parasphingorhabdus. The sequence goes on along the minus strand of NZ_JBDWYO010000001.1, from coordinate 1,113,048 downwards.
CTGTTGATCCGGCGCACACTGTCCTTGGGCACGCCCTTTTCCGCTTCCAGCCGGTTAAACGCTTCAAAGGGCGACGAGGTAATGACCCCGCCAAAGTCGAAAATTACTGTGGTGAATTTCATTTGTTCAAATATTCCAATTTCATTCCGGGCCGTTTCCAGCGGGTTTTTACGAGTTTTCCTGTTGCGGACAGACATATCCAGGCGTCCATCATATCATCGCCACCAAAGCAGATATTGGTGGTGAAAATATCCGGCGTGGCGACAAATTCGACGAGCTCACCTTCCGGGGAGATCACGCTGATTCCGCTTTCACCGATCGTGGCGACACAGATATTGCCGCATTCTTCCATCGCCAGACTGTCGAAGAATTTATAACCGGAAGGGCGATAGAGCGGAATGCCCGGGCCGCCAGGGCCGGCATCCGGGGCGACTTTACCGGGCGCTATGATGTTGAATTTCATCAGGCGGCAGGTGAAGGTCTCGGCCGCGTAAAGCGTCTTGCCATCAGGTGAGATGCCGATGCCGTTGGGATTTTGCGACGGGAAGATCACTTCTTCCAGATGGCTGCCGTCGGCCTTGGCATAGAAGATACCGACAATGTCGTGGCTGCGCTTTTCATAATCGGTTTTGCCATGATCGGTGAACCAGAAGCCGCCGTGGCTATCGAACTGGATATCATTGGGGCCGCGCAAGGTGCAGCCAAAATCTCCGTCATTATAAAGGGTTTCGACTTCACCCGTATCGGGATCAACCCGCTGGATACTGCCACCGATATAATCCTTGGCAATACCGGCAGGGGTCAGGAAACCATTTTGATCCTGATATTCAAAACCGCCATTGTTGCAGATATAGATTTTACCATCGGGACCCAGAGCCGCGCCATTGGGACCGCCACCGGTTTTCGCAATCACGTGTTGGCTGCCGTCGGGCAAGATGCGGGTTAGCTGCTTCGCCTCGATCTCGACCAATATGACGCTGCCATCGGGCATCGCAATCGGCCCTTCGGGAAAGCGCAGCCCTTCGGTGACTATTTCCATGAATATTTCCTCTCAAACTCTGTCACAGTCATTGCGGGAATTCGGCGACAAGTCTAGTAACAAGACAGATGGTTTCAGGAGCAACTATGTCAGGCGAATATCCCAAGAAATTGCAACTTCATATCGATGGTGAATGGATTGATGGCGCAGACCGTGCCATTCATCAGGTCATCAATCCGGCAACGGGAGAAGCCATTTCAGACCTGCCGAAAGCGACCAAGGCGGATCTTGACCGGGCGTTGAACGCAGCCGACCGCGCCTTTCCGATCTGGCGCGACACAGCGGTGGGCGAGCGCGCCGCCATTCTCCACAAAGCCGCAGACCTGATGCGCGAACGGGCGCCCGAGATTGGTCGTCTGATGACCGCGGAACAAGGCAAGCCGCTCGCACAGGCCATTGGTGAAGTCACGGCTTCTGCCAGTCATTTCGATATCATGGCTGAGGAAGCCAAGCGCTGTTACGGCCGCGTTCTCGTGCGTCCTGCGGGTCAGAATAGTTTGGTGAAATATCAACCGGTCGGACCGGTTGCGGCGTTCAGCCCGTGGAATTTTCCTGTGTTCACACCCGTACGCAAGCTGGCCCCCGCGATTGCCGCAGGCTGCTCGATCATCCTCAAGCCTGCCGAAGAAACCCCGGCCAGTCCGATTGAAATGGTCCGCTGCCTGCTCGATGCCGGCCTCCCCTCCGGTGTGGCTCAAGTCGTCTTTGGCGATCCGGCAGAAGTCTCAAGCCATCTCATTGCCTCGCCGGTCATCCGCAAAGTCAGCTTCACCGGATCGGTGCCGGTCGGCAAACATTTGATGAAGCTCGCCGCAGAAGGCATGAAGCGCACAACGATGGAACTGGGCGGCCACGCGCCGGTGCTGGTTTTCGACGATTGCGATATTGAACAGGCGCTCGATCTGACGGCCATGCAAAAATATCGCAACGCCGGACAGGTCTGCGTTTCGCCGACTCGCTTCTATGTGCAGTCCGGGATCTATGACCGGTTCGTCAAAGGCTTTACCGAACGCGCCGCCAAAGTTGCAGTCGGGGACGGCTTCGGTGACGGAATTGAAATGGGGCCCCTTGCCAATCCCCGCCGCCCGAGCGCTATGGGCGCGATGATAGAGGACGCCCGGACCAAGGGCGCGGATGTGCAGCTCGGCGGCGAAAGGCGCGGAGATGACGGGTTTTTCTTTGATCCCACCGTTTTGTCCCACGTTCCGCTCGACGCGACTATCATGAACGACGAGCCTTTCGGCCCGGTCGCCGTGATGCGGCCCTTTGACACGCTGGACGAAGCGATCGAACAGGCCAACCGTCTGCCGCTCGGTCTGGCGGCTTATGCCTTCACCAACAACCTGCACACCGCAAACATGGTCGGCGACAAGATCGAGGCCGGGATGGTGGCGATCAACAATCTGACCGTCAGTCCGGGCGACGCGCCCTTTGGTGGCGTGAAGGAAAGCGGTCATGGATCGGAAGACGGACCGGACGGGCTCAAAGCCTATATGGTGACCAAAGCGATCCATCAGGCTTGAGCAGTTGGCGCTTCGCATCAGCTCTTTCCCTGAATACCCTGCGTCGTCCGCAACCGCGACAGCATTAAAAATGACTCGCACGAAGACACGAAGGCGCAAAGCAGATTTGGGGACATGTTTCCTTCGTGGCTTTGTGTCTTCGTGCGAGTCCTATAAACCAATGGCGCAGCTAAAGCTGCGGGTGAGATATCGAGAGGCTTGGACATGAACAAACGCACCGGCGCGCAGATTTTGGTCGATCAACTGGCCATCCAGGGCACTGACCGTATTTTCACCGTACCCGGCGAGAGCTTTCTCTCCGTGCTCGACGCGCTCCATGATTGCGGTACCATCCAGACCGTTTCCACACGGCAAGATGGCAGCGCCGCCTTCATGGCCGAAGCCGATGGCAAGATGACCGGCGCGCCCGGCATTGCCTTTGTCACCCGCGGTCCCGGCGCGACCAATGCCAGTATCGGCGTCCACACCGCGATGCAGGACAGCACCCCGATGATATTGTTCATCGGCGATGTCGCCCGCGACGACCGCGACCGCGAAGGCTTTCAGGAAGTCGATTTCACCGCGATGTTTACGCCGCTGGCCAAATGGGCGGCGCGGATCGACAATGCTGCCCGGATTCCGGAATATATCGCGCGTGCTTTTGATACTGCCAATTCAGGGCGGCCCGGCCCGGTGGTGCTCGCGCTTCCGGAAGACATGCTGCGCGACGAAGTCGAGGCGCTCGATCGGCCAAAGGTGATCGCTCCGGCCCAGCCGCTGTGCCCCGACGCCATGACCACGCTCACCGATATGCTGCGTGATGCGACCGATCCAATTGCCATCGTTGGCGGTGCGGGCTGGAGCGACAAGGCCAAACATTATTTCGCCCAATATGCCGAGCGCATCGGCCTACCCGTGGCGGTCGCGTTCCGGCGGCAGGATAATTTCCCCAACGAAAGCCCGGTCTATGCCGGAAATCTGGGCTATGGTCCCAATCCCAAGTTAACCCAACGGATCAAGGACGCTGATCTCGTGATCGCGGTCGGCGCGCGGCTCGGCGAGGCCACGACGGATGGCTATACTTTGATTACCCCCGATCATCCCGACCAGATTCTCGTCCACGTCCATCCCGATCCCGACGAGCTCAACCATGTCTATCGCATCAATCTACCAATCTGCGCGGAGATGGATGAATTCGCTGAGCAGGCCGCGCTTTGGCAGGATGATCTGCTCAGCTTTGACGCGGGTAAGGATGCCCATGCTGAATATAGCGCATGGTCTACGCCGCAACCCACCGAAGCCAAGCTTGATCTCGGCCCCTGTGTCGCGGCGATGCAGGAACAGCTCCCCGCCGACGCGATCATCTGCAACGGCGCAGGCAATTTTTCCGGTTGGTGGCATCGCTATTGGACCTATGGCACATATCCCAGCCAGCTCGCCCCTACATCCGGTGCCATGGGTTATGGCGTCCCGGCATCGGTTGCCGCTGCCTTGCGTTTCCCCGACCGCACCGTCGTTTCGCTGGCAGGCGATGGCGACTTCATGATGAACGGTCAGGAACTCGCCACTGCGATCCAATATGATGCCAATCTGTTGGTGCTGGTGATCGACAATGGCAGCTTCGGCACGATCCGGCTGCATCAGGAACGCGAATATCCGACCCGGCTATCGGCCACCACGCTGCGAAACCCCGATTTTGCGGCACTGGCAAAAGCTTATGGTGGATGGAGCCAAACGGTCGACAGCACGGATGCATTTGCACCGGCATTGGCCGAAGCCATGCAGCACAAGGGTCTGAAATTGCTCCACGTAAAGACCGATGTCGAATTTTTGACAGCAGCGGGAGCAACGGTTAGCAAGCTTAGGAACAGAGCAAGCTGAAGCAATCGGGGGAGAACAGAAATGCTGCAGAAAATAGGCCGCTATTTGGGTATTTTGGTTCTTTTGATTGTCGCTGTTCTGACTGTGGCCTGGGCGACGTCCCCAGACCCCCGTTTCAACCCGGCAAGCTTTGAAGAGCAACCATTGACCGCTGGCATCGCGCCGCTGAACGAGGCCGTTACTTTAGCCCAATATAGAAATCCGGACGGCAAGATCATCACCCTTCAAGTGCTCAGCTTTTCCGGGGAGACGATCACAGGAATCGACCTGGCCTCACTCGGCGCGGCACCGGGCGACGATCCTTTTGCAGTGCTAGAATCGGCCAATGCCGCCCCTGTCACCTTAGAAACAGCAAGCGACTATCCAAGCCAGGAAGTGGCCATGTCGGATTTGCTGCCTTCGGGTACAAGCGGCATGCAGCATATCGGGACCGGGACCAATTTTCCGGAACATGCAGAAGAAGCGAACAATGCGTCGGTGTTCCAATTCCCCAAATTCGGTGCTGCGACGCCCGCGCGGACCAAGATATCCGCAAGCCAGGATTACTTGCTGGATTACGAAGTCGAGCTCTGCATACGCTTCGACCGGGACATCAGTTCCGCACAAGATTTCGAGGGTACCAAAAAGGGCCTGTTCCTGTGTGGTGACTTCACCAATCGCAACCTATTGGTCCAACTCGCCGATCCCAATAATCTCAATTCCGGCCGCGGCCTCAGCGATGCAAAAAGCGGCCCGCAGTCGTTTCCCACCGGGCCATTTCTAGTCATCCCAAACGACTGGGCCGCCTTTACCAAAAACCTGAGGATGACGACCAGCGTCAACGGCGAGCCGCGTCAGGATGCTCGGGGTGCAGAGATGATACTGGATTTCAAACAACTGTCCGAGAAAGCGCTCGGCGATATGTCCGAACCGCGTTTTCTATACCGCGACACGTTTCATTTCTTGACCACGGACAAGCGGATAAACACGAGTACAACGTTGATGTCCGGGACATCCGAGGGCGTCATCTTCGCGCCGCCAACCCGCGCGGACATCATAGAGGCTCTTTTGCGCTATATCCGGAAGGGCGGTCCGCTGTCTGACAAATCATTCACCGATATTGTCGGGGAGACATTTGTCGAGAATGAAATTGAGTCCGACCATTTCTTAAAGGCCGGAGATATCATCCGCCACGATTCAAACTTTTTGGGTGATATTGAAGTTGAAGTTACCCCTCTCTGAAGTCTGACTTCCGAGAGGAGTTCGCTCAGGCGCTCAGCGCAAACTCTGTCGGATGCATGCCACCGAGCCATGGATCCGGCTCTGTTTTCTGCGCGACAATATCCCGGATCATGTCGACAAGCCGATCGGATTCCTTGACGCAATTCGCCTTGTCGAAACAAGCAATGGCGCCCCGGTTCAGTGCGTCATCCCTGATTTCTGACCCCTTCACCGAGTGAGACGATATGATCATCACCGAGGACAATGAATGGGCGACGATATGATCTAGAAGCTGCAGCCCATCCATTCCCGGCATATTGATGTCGACCAATACCAGATCGAACAGCCGTTCATTCAAAATGGCCATTGCCTGGAAAGCGTCTGCGGCGTGTTCCGGAGGACGAAAGTCGCGATTGTCGCTGATCACCAAATCCAGCATGGCTCTCAACGTTGAAGAATCGTCGACAATAAGCGTTCTAATTGCTCCGAGCATGACTATCATCTCCCTTCACCAAGCCGATCGCTTGAACAGTCCCATCAATATACGGTTGAAGTGAGATTCCGTTAACCATCTTCGCGCATTTCATTTTCGGGCAGCAGCAGCAGCCGAAGCAACCATATGGGCAGGGTAGTCGGCCGGATGGCTCAACAATGGCGTCCTTATAGCTAAGCTGCGCCCATCGCCAAAATTGCGTCCCACTCTTCTGCCGTCACCGGCGCCACAGAAAGGCGGGTTTGGCGGAGTATTGCTAGATTTGCGAGCGTTGGATTTTGCTTCATTGCTTTGAGAGGCACCGGTTTGCTCAGTTTCCGCACAGGCTTTACCTTGACCACCACCCAGCGATCCGGGTCGGTTGTAACGTCCGGGCTCTGTTCTTCGCTGACTTCCATGATGCCAACCACTTCCAGCCCTTGGCGTGAGTGATAGAAAAACACTTCATCACCCTTTTTCATCGCCTTCATATTGTTGGAAGCTTGCGCATTTTTCACGCCATCCCAGGTGCCCTCTCCCTCGGCGATCAGATCATCCCAGCCATAAGCATCCGGTTCTGATTTCATCAACCAATATTGCCGCATGTCGCGCTCCTTTTGTGCCGGGCACATGCTAGCCGACAATGCGCCAACAAAAAAGGCCCCGCAATCAAGCGAGGCCTCTCTTGTCCGTCCATGTCTGAACCTATTTGGGCATCAGGACATGGTCGATGATATGCATGGTGCCATTGCTAGATTTCACATCCGCTTCGGTCACGTTCGCTTTGTTGCCGACGCCATCTTCAAGGACGATTTTATCCCCGTCCATTGTCGCCTTGATCACACCGCCTTGCAGCGTGGTGAGGCTTGCGGTTCCGTCGCCATCAGCAATCGCCTTCGCAATATCGGCAGCGGTCATGCTGCCTTTCACGAGAGCATATTTTGAGATAGAGACCAATTCTTCCTTGTTGTCGGCGCTCATGAGTGCGCTCAACCGTTCACCGTCCATTTTGTTGAACGCTTCGTTCGTCGCCGCAAAGCTTGTAAACGGACCATCGTCTTTCAGTTCAGCCGCAATACCCGAAAGGCCGACCAAGGTACTGGCGGTTGTAAGGTCCGGGTTGGCTTGCAAAACGGCCGTCATATTGGTTGGTTTGGTCTCGTCAGCGATGCGCGCGTCGAGAATTTCCTGCTCTTCTTTACTCAGCTCCGACGAGCATGCCTGCAAAGTGGCCATCAGCGCAAATGCGAGCACGAATTTGGGGGGATTGAACATGAATTTCCTTTCCTCTGATCAATTAAATTCCCGCACCATGCGGGCATATGTGGTGAAATTCGAAGGCGAACTACGCCGGTGAGCAAGAGAAAGCAAACCCACAATTGTGCAAATAGAAAAAAGGCCCCGCCTGTTGGCGAGGCCTTTCCCAATCCATCCTAGTTCGGGGGATGAAACTTAGCCCGGCATGATAACCGTATCGATGGCGTGGATCACACCATTTGATGCCTCAACATCGGTCAATATCACGGTAGATTTGCCGCCAGCCGCATCTTCAAGAATGACGGATTCGCCATCAAGCGTAGCTGTCAGCGACGCGCCCTGCACGGTGGTCAGGACTGCCGATCCGCCGCCATCGGTGATCGCCTTGACCACATCTGCAGCTTTCAGTTGCCCTGCGACAACATGATATGTGAGCAACCCGGTCAGGTCATCCTTCATTTCAGGTGTCAGCAACGCTGCCAAAGTATCGGGATCAACCTTCGCAAAGGCATCATTTGTCGGCGCGAAAACAGTGAAAGGGCCCTCTCCGCTCAATGTTGTCGCGAGATCAGCTGCTGTTACAGCGGTCACAAGGGTTGAGAAATCTGCATTGCCTGCGGCAACGTCAACAATTGTACCGGTCTCTGCGGTCACGGCGGAATCCATCATGGCTTCGGCGGAACCTTCGTCGGCAGCCGCCTCGGGGGCGTCGGTCGAGCAAGCCGCAAGAGCAACGACCGCGGTGGTTGTGAGTATCAATTTGGGGGAAATACGCATGATAAGCCTTTCAAATCTATAAATGCATCCGTTCCAGCTGCCTATGCGGCTGGTCCTTGGATGTTCAAGAGATGGGCTATTTCAAAGCAGCTTCAAACATGTCCTTTGGGGCGTATCTGGCCTTCAATCCGTTCCGAGATGGACAAAATCGCGATCAAAGCTCTTCAGGCTGGCGCCGCCATCGACATATATAGTCTGGCCAGTGACCACTTTTGCTCCGGCCAGATAGGAGACAGCATCAGCAATATCATCGGGAATGGGGAGTCGGTCCAGCGGCATCATTGCCGTAACATTTTCCAACTGGTTGTCACCATATTCTCCAGCGGTCAGCGTTAATCCCGGAGCCACGCCATTGACGCGAAGCTTGTCAGCGCAGGCAATCGCCAGCGAATGCACGGATCCAGCCAAGGCCTGTTTGGATAGCGTATAGCTAAGCTGATCGCGATTGGGATTGCGGATGCGCTGATCCAATATGTGGATAACGCAGGCTCTGTCACCTGCACCGGACAAGCGCTTGTGAAGCTCTGTCGTCAGCAAGACCGGGACAAGGCTGTTCACCCGCAAATGCTGTTGCAGATCCATCTCGCTGATCAGATCGGCATCATCCTGACCGAATATCGAAGCGCTGTTGACGACCAGGTCCGGTGTTCGTCCGAAATGTCCAACAACCGCTTCCATCAGCGCTTCGGCTGCGCCTTCATCCAAAAAATCCATTTGGAATCCAGACCATTGGCAACCGGTGTCCCGCAATCGATCCGCGAGCTGATCATCAGGTTTGATATCGCTATTGCCGTGCAGCGCCAGCGCATAGCCCGAATCTGCCAATCGTGCCGCAATCGCCGCTCCAACCCGTTTGACGCCGCCGGTGACGAGCGCGAGCGGTCGGGTCATCTTCGGCTCCGACTAAGAGTGATGCCGATCTGCTCCCCATTTTCGGAAATTAGCAGTTTGACGATTTTCACCCTGACTCGCAAAACCGACGGATCCTGAAGAAACAATGTTTCAATGATATGGTCCGCAACTGCTTCGATCAGTTTAAAATGTACGCCTTCGGGCAAACCCGATGTAGCGGCATGTTTGAGATCCATATAGTTTTTGGAATGATCAAGCGGCGTGTCAGGCTCATAGCGATCTTGTATTTTGAGATCCGCCGCGATCGAGATGCGCAGAGGTTGCGGCAAATGGGTTTCTTCGGAATAGATTCCGGTGAGCACGTCAACATCCAGGTCGTTGACTTCCAATAGCAAAGTATCTGTCATAATTTATCTCTGACCATGTTCCTGTTGAAATGGCAAGTCAGGCAGACCAGCGGGCAAAAATTGCCGTCGGCAAAAGCAAGTCGCGAGCCTCTTCACGCACAGCCAGTTCACCCACTTCGATCGTACCGCTCAGATGGGCCAGTTTTTCGTTCAGCAGCGAGCCCAGCGCCAGTGCGGACATACGCACAGCATAGACGGTGAGAAAGAGGCAGCGACTATCGGCATCGAGCAGCTTTCCGCAATTTTCGATCAGGCCAGCAAGATGCTCTTCCAGCCGCCAGATTTCGCCATCCGGGCCCCGGCCATATTTGGGCGGGTCGAGTAGGATTGCATCATAGCGCCGCTCCCGCCTGACTTCACGGGCCGCAAATTTTGCGGCATCGTCGATGATCCAGCGGATCGGACGTTCGGTCATTCCTGACAAGGCAGCATTGTCCCGCGCCGCGGTCACCGATTTCTTGGATGCATCGACATGCACCAGATGTGCTCCCGCTGCCGACAGCGCCAAAGTACCGACGCCGGTATAGCCGAAGAGATTCATCATCTGCGCGGATTCAACATCCTGAAGATTGCCACGGAACCAGCGCCAAACCGGATCCATATCCGGGAAGTAGGCGAGATGCCGAAACGGGGTGCATTGGGCGGTGAAGCTGATTTCTTCCCAGTCCATCTGCCACCCTTCTGTCGGAACATGGCTTTTCAGATGCCAGCGGCCACCGCCATCTTCATCGGATGCGGGAATAAATTCCCCATCGGCTTGCCAGTCAGCCTGGGCGGGCGCCCACATGGCTTGCGGTTCAGGGCGGATGAAATGAAATTTCCCGTAACGCTCGAGCTTGCGGCCATGACCAGAATCCACCAGCGCATAGTCGCTGCGCGGATCGCTGATCATCAATATCGGGGCGGAGCTAATGTCAGCCATCGGTTGGCGTGGCGTTCGACATGATGAATTGTTTTACCGAATCATAGTCACCCGGCAGCTTGGTATATTTTTCTTCCCGATCAAACAGATCACCAACCCGGCGGGGCAACATCGGACGTATCCCGGTCGCCCGCTCAACCGCATCTCGGAACTTGGCGGGGTGCGCGGTTGCCAGAGTCACGACCGGCACGGATGGATCAAGATCGACATTTTGTGCTGCCGACAAGCCGATGGCGCTGTGCGGGTCGATCACCTGGCCCGCCTCTTCATGCGCCCAACGCATTGCCAGTGCCATATCGTCGGAATCAACGCGATGGCTGGTGAAAATCTGGTCCGCAGATTGCCGCATAGCGGGCTCCAGCTGCATATTGTGACTTTGTTCAAAAGCGGCCATCCGCGTCGCTGTTTTGTCACCGTTACGGCCTTCCAGGTCGAACAACAGGCGCTCAAAATTGCTGCTGACCTGAATATCCATCGATGGTGCCGCTGTTGGCGTCACGCTTCCGGTCGAATAATCACCAGCGCTCAACGCCCGGTGCAAGATGTCGTTCACATTGGTCGCTACGATCAGACGCTCGATTGGCAGTCCCATTTTCGCGGCCACATAGCCAGCGAAAACATCGCCGAAATTGCCAGTGGGCACCGAGAAAGCAACCTTGCGGTGCGGCGCGCCCAATTGGCTAGCGGCGTAGAAATAATAGACAATCTGCGCCATCAAGCGCGCCCAGTTGATTGAGTTCACCGCTGAGATTGAGAAACGATTGGCCACTTCCTGATCTGCGAACATCCGTTTTACCATCGCCTGGGCATCATCAAAGCTGCCGTCAATGGCGATATTGTGGACATTGGGTGCACGCACAGTGGTCATCTGCCGTCGCTGGACATCGGATATCCGGCCATCGGGATGGAGCATGAAAATATCGACCTTGTCGCGGCCGGCCAGCGCGTCAATCGCAGCGGATCCGGTGTCACCGGACGTGGCGCCCACCACCGTGAGATGCTTGTCCTGCCGTGCCAGAAATTTCTCGAACAGAAGGCCAAGCAATTGGAGGGCCACATCCTTGAATGCCAGCGTCGGACCGTGGAACAGCTCAAGCAGCCACTGCTGCCCGTCCAGCTGCACAAGCGGTGTCACACCGACATGAGAGAAACGGCCATAAGCCTGTTCACACAAGTCACGCAATTCGGCTTCATCCAGCGTATCACTGACAAATGGAAGCATGACCCGAACAGCGGTTTCCACATAAGAAAGGCCCGCCATAGCGGCAATCTCATTGGCGCTGAAGGATGGCCATGATTGCGGGACGTATAAACCGCCATCGCCAGCCAGTCCGGCCAGGGTTACTTGTTCGAAATTCAGTGCGGGCGCTGCGCCTCTGGTCGAGATATAGTCCATAATGGCCAGCGGATTAGGGTAAGTTACCCGATTGAGCAACGCCCTTGTTGCGCCCCCGCAATGCGATCAGAAAGATGATCAAGGCAATGAAGCCGAAGAGGAACCATTGTACGGCATAGGACATATGGTTGTTCGGGATGTCCTCGATGTTCGGCGGCTGGCTTTTCTGCAGGCCCGCGATCGGCTCACTGACCACCAGGCGGATTACATATTGGCTGTCTGGAGCGATGATTCCATCGACGATTCCACCGGCCCATTCCGGATCATCCGGCCGTTCGGACCATCCCACCACAACCTGCGCACCGGGACCTTCCGCACCCGCCGTCCTGCAATGGGCGATATGCGCCCATCCCGACTTGCCGGTCTCGCTGCGCCCGCTGGTCGACCGCCAGCCGATAACCTCCAGGCAGTTGACCGACGATTTTCGGAAATAAAGCGATGTCTCATCTTGGTTGGGCACTGCGGGATAAGCAACAGCAGGCCGATTCGCCGCAGCGGCATAGGTTGCGAGAAGGTCATTTTTCCATTCCGCGCGCTGCAGCTGCCAAAGGCCGAGGCCCACCATGGTTGCGACGGCGGCGAGTACCAAAACGGTACCGATGATCGGCAAGCGCTTCATCATGCGTCGCTACTCTCGTCGATACTGCCCTCCCGGGCCTGATTCCGATGTTCTAAAATCAACAAGATCGCTTTGGACACTCTAAGCGATCCAACGACCGCAGCGATGGTGAGAGGGACCCAGAGCAGAACATGCACCCAGATCGGCGGATTGAAATTGCTTTCCACCGCGAGCGCCAGGCCCAAGATGACAGCGCCGACAATCAGGGTCAGAAAAGCGGCTGGCCCGTCCCCGACATTATAGCGACCAAAGTCCAGGCCGCAGGCGCGGCATGTATCGGAAAATTGGGTAATATGCGCGAATAACGTCTTTTGCCCGCATTTGGGGCAAAGACCAAAAAGGGCAGCAGGAAGAACATCCGGCTGCCCTTTTGTATTATCGGTATCCGTCAACGCGATGGCCTAGTGGACCGGTGCGCCCCAGCCGCCCCATACATAGACGACGACGAAGAGGAACAACCATACGACATCGACAAAGTGCCAATACCAGGCAGCCGCTTCAAAGCCGAAATGCTGTTTCGGTGTGAAGTGACCTTTATAGGCCCGCGCCAGACAGACGATCAGGAAGATCGTGCCAACCAGAACGTGGAACCCGTGGAACCCGGTCGCCATGTAGAATGCCGCGCTATAGTTGATGCCTGCAAACGGGAATGGTGCGATGCTATATTCATAAGCCTGGATGGCGGTGAACACAGCGCCGAGGATGATCGTCAGCCAAAGGCCAGTAATCAAACCCTTACGGTCTCCGTGGATCAGCGAATGGTGCGCCCAGGTAACGGTTGTACCGGAGCAAAGCAGGATCATGGTGTTGAGCAATGGCAGTTCAAAGGCGTTGAGCACTTCGACACCCTTCGGTGGCCATTGCAGAAGCGCCGCAGCGCCATCTTGTCCGATATAATTGGTCGTGACATTTTCAATCATTTCTAGCGGCTGCGGGAAGAGCGCGAAGTCGAACCACGCCCAGAACCAGCCCACAAAGAACATGACTTCCGATGCAATGAACAGGATCATTCCGTAACGCAGATGCAATTGCACCACCGGCGTATGGTCACCCGCATGGGCTTCCTTGATCACATTGGACCACCAGGCGAAAAATGTCAGTCCTACCGCAGCAAAGCCGACGTAGAACAGCAGCGCGCCGTGCGCCATATCATGCATCCAGCGGATGCCGCCAATTGCCATGACAAAGGCAGAAAACGAACCAACCAGCGGCCAGATGTCTGGCGGCAGAATGTGATAATCATGATTTTTGGCACCGGCCATAATAATTCCCTAACCTTGTCTCAAACTTCTCTTAGCTATCGCCTGCACCGGCGTCTAGCGCCCGCTGATCGTTAGAACGATAAAAGGTATAGCTAAGCGTAATTTCCTTGATATCTTTTGTTTCCGGATCATCCATAATCGCCGGATCAACATAATAAAGCACCGGCATCCGCATGGTCTCGCCGGGTTTCAGCACCTGTTCGGTAAAGCAGAAGCATTGAACCTTGTTGAAATATTGGCCCGCCAGAAGCGGTGTCACGTTGAATGTAGCGGTGCCAACCACCGGCTGGTCGCTATTGTTGGTCGCGATAAAGATCGCCATGTCGCGGGCGCCGACGCTGACCCGGTCCACCGCCTGCTCAGGCTTGAATGACCACGGAAGCGCCGAGTTCACATTGGAATCGAACCGAATAGACAGAACCTCGCTCGCGGTTTTTACGGTCGCGGCTTGCGCTACGCCCACGCGCTGAGTCGTACCACCATATCCGGTCACACGGCAAAAGACTTCATATAGCGGAACGGCGGCAAAGCCGAGGGCGAGCATGCCGAGTCCCATGGACGCCGCCATCCAGCCGCTGCGCCGGTTCTTACCAGCAAGAGAGGCTTTCGCGGTCGTCATCAGGACGCGGTTCCAATTTTTACAATCGTGATAAAGTAAAAAAGCACCACCATGAACATCAACAAGCCAGCCAAGATCACCGCGCGTTGCTTCTGCCGTGCCTGATAGGCTTTCTGTTCCTCGGGGCTCATGGCCGTCTTGCTGCTATCGATTTCGCTCATGACAATATCATCCGGTCAGCCACCACCGCCCCAAATAAGGCGAACAGATAGAAGATTGAAAATTTGAACAGGCGTTTTTCCATCGCCATATCGTCCGGTGCCGTCGTTTGGCTGCGGGAGACCTGCCAAGACAGAAGGCAGAAGACCGCGCTCAGCACAATGGCAGCAGCACCATAGATTGTTCCGGCTAGACCAAGCGCGAATGGCGCGACAGCAACCGCCGCCAACACGAGACTATATCCGAATATCTGATGACGGGTTGATTTCCGGCCAGCGACAACCGGCATCATCGGAACACCGGCTTTCGAATAGTCACTGTTCATGAACAGCGCCAGCGCCCAGAAATGTGGTGGCGTCCAGAAAAAAATGATCGCGAACAGCAAAATCGGCATCAGCGTCACATCGCCGGTAACCGCCGCCCAGCCAATCGCGGGCGGGAACGCGCCAGCGGCGCCGCCGATCACGATATTCTGAGGCGTGCTGCGCTTCAGCCAGATGGTATAGACCACGGCATAGAAGAAGATCGAAAAGGCCAAGAATATGGCGCTGAACCAATTGACCGCCACGCCCATCAAAAGCACCGAAAAGACAGACAATCCGATACCGAAATGCAGTGCAGTTTCCCGATCCATCCGGCCAGCCGGCAAGGGTCGCTCACTCGTGCGTTTCATGATCGCGTCAATATCCGCCTCATACCATTGGTTGAGCGCTGCCGAAGCCCCTGCTCCAAGGCTGATCGCCAAGATCGCCGTAAAGCCGATGATCGGATGTATCGTCCCCGGTGCAGCCAGCAATCCGCAAAGCGCCGTAAATATGACCAGCGACATCACGCGCGGCTTGGTCAGCGCGAAGAGATCCTTCGCGCTGGCTAGGCCCAACATGGTTTGTGACGCAGTGGTCATTTTGCTTTCCAAGCTACCGACTGGACCTCAGATCACTTGATCTGAGGAAGGGTTTCGAATTGGTGGAACGGCGGAGGACTGGACAACGTCCATTCCAGAGTCGTCGCGCCTTCACCCCAGTAATTGCCTTCCGCTTTGCGGCCAGCCATCAAAGACCAACCGATATTCACGAAGAAGATCAACACGCCAACCAGCATCACGGCATAGCCGAGCGAACTGATCTGGTTCCAATAAGCAAACTGCTCAGGATAGTCGGCATAGCGACGTGGCATGCCTTGCTGTCCGAGGAAATGCTGTGGGAAGAACAAGATGTTCACGCCGATGAAGAAGATCCAGAAATGGAGCTGCCCCAGCAATTCACTGTACATCCGGCCCGACATTTTCGGGAACCAATAGTAGAAGCCGGCGAAGATCGAGAAGACCGCACCCAGCGACAGCACATAGTGGAAGTGAGCAACCACATAATAAGTGTCGTGGAGATTGTCGTCGATACCGCCATTGGCAAGCACAACACCGGTCACGCCACCGACGGTAAACATGAAGATGAAGCCAAGAGCCCACATCATAGGCGTCTTGAAGGAAAGCGAACCGCCCCACATCGTCGCGATCCACGAGAAGATCTTGATGCCGGTCGGCACTGCGATAACCATGGTTGCGGCGGTGAAGTACATTTTCACGTTAACCGACATGCCGGTGGTGAACATATGGTGCGCCCAGACCACAAAGCCGACGACACCGATCGCAACCATCGCATATGCCATGCCGAGATAACCGAAAATCGGTTTGCGGCTGAAGGTCGAGATAATGTGACTGACCATACCGAAACCGGGCAAGATCATGATGTAGACTTCGGGGTGACCAAAGAACCAGAAGAGATGCTGATAGAGAACGGGGTCACCGCCACCCGCGGCATCATAAAAGGCCGTACCGAAGTTACGATCGGTCAACAGCATCGTAATCGCCGCAGCCAGCACAGGAAGCGCAAGAAGCAGCAAGAATGCTGTCACCAGAACCGACCAGACAAACAGCGGCATTTTGTGCAGGGTCATACCCGGTGCGCGCATGTTGAAGATGGTGGTGATGAAGTTGATCGCTCCGAGAATGGAGGAGGCACCTGCCAGGTGGAGCGACAGGATCGCCATATCCACAGCCGGGCCAACGGACCCGCTCGTCGAGAGCGGTGCATAGACCGTCCAGCCGGTGCCCGCGCCGTTGCCGGTCCCGCCGGGAACGAAGGAGGATCCGAGAAGCAAGAGGAACGCGGGGACCAGAAGCCAGAAGCTGACGTTGTTCATCCGCGGGAAGGCCATGTCCGGCGCACCGATCATAAGCGGCACAAACCAGTTACCAAAGCCGCCGATCATAGCCGGCATCACCATGAAGAAGACCATGATCAGGCCATGCGCCGTAATCAGCACGTTCCAAAGGTGATAGGCCTGATCCATCGTAGCTTCGCTGCCGTTGGACATGCTTGCCCAAGCCTGCAGATACTGGATACCTGGCTCAGCCAGCTCCAGCCGCATCAAACCGGAAATTGCACCACCTATGATGCCCGCAACAATAGCGAAAATCAGATAGAGTGTGCCGATGTCCTTATGGTTGGTCGACATAAACCAGCGCTGGAAGAACGCCGGCTTGTGATCCGCATCATGCGCATGATCGTCGATATGGCCATCTGCTGTGATTGTTGTCATTGCTCTAACCCTCAGTTGGTCGCAGCGGCTGCATCGGCAGGCGCAAGTTCGGTTGTCGTATCAGTGACTGCAGCGACTTCTGTCGCCTCAGGCTCGGCAGCGTCGCTTTTCACAGTGCCGCCATTGGCGAGAAGCCAGTTGTTGAACTTCTCTTCCGATAGCACTTCGACGGTGATGGGCATGAAGCCATGTCGTGCGCCACATAGTTCGGAACATTGTCCGTAATAAACGCCTTCGCGGTCAATCTGCAGAACCTTTTCATTGATCCGACCAGGAACAGCATCAAGCTTGAACCATGCTGCCGGGATCGCAAAGCTGTGAATAACGTCCGCAGCGGTGATCAAAAGCTTCACGGGCTTGCCCACGGGAATAACCATCCGGTTGTCGGCAGCCAGCTGATAAGGCTCGCCGCGCGCTTCGGCTTCCTCTTCGGTCAGCATGTTTGAAATAACTTCGAAATCGCCATTGTCAGGATAGCTATAGCCCCAATACCATTGGTATCCGGTCACTTTCACCGTGAGCGCATCTTCCGGCGCCGGTTCAAATTGCTCGGCCAGCAGGCTGATCGACGGGACGGCGATAACCACGAGAATCAGGACCGGAATGACCGTCCAGATGATTTCGATAAATGTATTGTGCGTTGTTTTCGAAGGCACAGGGTTGGCGCCTCGGCGAAAACGAAAGACCACCCAGAAAAGCAGGATCAGAACGAACAGGCTAACTCCGACCATCATGGGGACCAGAATTGCATTGTTAATCCAGTGCGCCGTCTGACCCGTTTCACTAAACTGCTCTTGAAAATCAATGCCGCCATCAACCGGCATCCCAATGCCGGGCGTGGGTTTCATCGGGGTATAAAGAGCAGGATCAAGTCCAGAGGCGGTGGTCGCGGCAACAGCCGGTGCTTCCGCCGATTCAACTGCGCTCGCTGCCGCTGGATCCACAACCGGCGCTTCCGGCAATGCTTCCTGCGCCGACAAAGCTGCCGGTGTGAGAATCAGGCCAATGGCCAGAATCCAAGTTTTCACAAAATGAGTCATATATCGCTCAACCCTATCTTACCCCAAGTTTCGGTAGTCTTTCAGCAACGGCTCGGCAATTGGAATCACTAAGACCGGTCTGAAATAGTCCGATTGCGGCGGCTTATAGGCATGGTTGTCACAAGCCTCAAGCTACCGATTGGATATTTTTTCAGTTTTTTGCCTTTAATTTTTCTGGCAATGCGTTGGCAATATGCCCATCTGGACATGTAGAAATAAAACAAGCCGGGATAAAACATTGACAGAAGACGAGATTTTAGCCGAATTCCGGAGCAGCGATGCCTTGCTGCAGGGTCATTTTGTTCTGTCGTCCGGGCGTCACAGCAGTCGCTATTTGCAATGCGCAAGGCTGCTGATGAACCCCGCACGCGCAGCCCGGATGGCGACAGCGCTGGCTGAGAAAATTCCGCAGAATATTCGGAGATCCATTGATATTGTCGTTTCACCGGCCATGGGCGGCGTGATTGTCGGCCATGAAATGGGACGGGCGCTTGGTCTGGATGCGCTGTTTCTGGAGCGGCCGGAAGGCACGTTCGAACTGCGTCGGGGCTTCCGGCTGGAACCCGGTCAGAAAGTGCTGATGATGGAAGATGTTGTCACCACCGGCCTTTCCTCGCGGGAAGCCATTCAGGCGATCCGCGATGCCGGCGGCGACGTGGTTGCTGCCGGCGCGCTGGTCGACCGGTCCAATGGCGCGGCTCAATTTGACGTCCCCTTCATTCCGCTCGTGACGCTCGACGTGCCATCTTATGCACCGGATGAGGTGCCGCCCGAGCTGGCCGCCATTCCGACGACAAAGCCGGGCAGTCGCCAAGCATGAGCGATGCCCCCTTCCTCAGACTGGGTGTCAATATCGATCATGTTGCCACCATCCGCAACGCCCGTGGCGGCGAGCATCCGGAACCGGTGCGAGCCGCTCTGGTCGCGGCAGAGGCAGGGGCAGACGGTATTACCGCCCATTTGCGCGAAGACCGCCGCCATATCCGCGACGATGATCTGCTCGTGCTGATGGACAAGCTCACGATCCCGCTCAATCTGGAAATGGCTGCGACCGACGAGATGCTCGCCATCGCCCTGCGCCACAAACCACATGCGGCCTGTATCGTACCGGAAAATCGCGAAGAGCGGACGACCGAAGGCGGGTTGGACGCAGCGGGCATGCACAATAAGCTAGCTGATTTTGTCGGGCAGCTCAAAGAAGCGAATATCCGCGTCAGCCTGTTCATCGAGCCCGATCCACGCCAGATCGAAGCCGCCATCCATCTCGGCGCGCCGGTCGTCGAATTTCACACCGGCCATTATGCCGAGGTCACCGGCGCCGCGCGCGAAGCAGAGCTCCGGCGGATTGCCGATGCTGCGGCACTCGCGGCAAAAAATGGCATTGAGCCCCATGCTGGCCACGGCCTGACCTTCGACAATGTCGTGCCGATCGCCGCCATCCCGCAGCTCGTCGAACTGAACATCGGCCACTTCCTGATCGGCGAAGCGATTTTCAACGGGCTGGATGGCAGCATCAGACAGATGCGCGCGCTGATGGATGATGCGCGATGATCATCGGCCTCGGTTCCGATCTCTGCAACATAGAGCGGATCCAGAATTCGCTCGATCGCTTTGGCGAGCGGTTTGAAAATCGCGTGTTCACCGAACTGGAGCGCGCCAAGGCCAGACGCCGCCCGTTCACTATTGCCGGAACCTATGCCAAGCGCTTCGCCGCCAAAGAGGCTTATTCCAAAGCGGTCGGTACCGGCTTTCGCGCCGGGGTCTTCATGAAGGATATCGGTGTGGTCAATGCCAAGAGCGGTGCGCCGACACTTGCCCTGACCGGCGGCGCGAAAAAACGGCTCGACGCGCTGACTCCGGCGGGATATGAAGCCATCGTTCATCTCACACTCACCGATGATCATCCATGGGCACAAGCATTCGTGATCATTGAAGCCCATCCGTTGTAGGAAACACGCTTCGCATGGACCAGGACACAAAAGACAAAAATATGGCTCTAGAAAATACCGCTGACAGCGAAACCGCCAAAAAACCGGAGAAAGAACAGACCGACTGGATCGGCGAGATCAAAAGCATCGGCATGCTGTTGCTCGCGGTGCTGGCGTTCCACAGTCTGGTAGCCAAGCCCTTCTATATTCCGTCAGTATCGATGATGCCCGGCTTGCTTGTCGGTGACCGGTTGATCGTCAGCAAATATGCCTATGGCTGGTCATGGGTATCCCCGACTTTCCACATTTTGCCACGCATGAAAGGCCGGCTGTTCGGCAGCCTGCCCGAGCGCGGCGACATTGTGATCCTGACACCAAAAGACGCGAGCGCGGATTGGATCAAACGGATCATCGGTCTTCCCGGAGACACGATAGAACTTAGAGGCGGCCAGATATTCCTCAACGGCGAGGCCGTCGAACAGAAAATCCAGCCCGATCTGCAAGTGCCGATTGATGCCAATGCCCCCTGCAGTCTCGAGTTTCCCGGCTTGCAAAGCACCAATGCCAGTGGCGAGCCGGTTTGCAATCTCCCAATCTTGCGCGAGACCCTTCCCAACGGGGTTTCCTATGATATCATCGACCTCGGTCCGAAGTTGACCGATGATTTTGCGCCGCTGGTCATACCCGAGAATAATGTCTTCCTCATGGGCGACAATCGCGATCTCAGCGCTGATAGCCGGGTTTCGATGCGCGACGGTGGCCTTGACGGTCCGATTCCGTGGGAAAATATCGGTGGCCGGGCAGAATTTATCACATTCTCCCTGGACGGTACCACGACTTGGAATCCACTGAGCTGGCTCGGCGCATTTCGCAGCGGGCGGGCGGGCACCAGCCTGCGACCAGACAAAGCCGCCGCCGCTGAATAGCTCTCCTAGAGCCGCAAACCTGCGGTCTCGTCCAGACCAGCCATAATATTGAGATTCTGTACAGCGGCGCCAGCGGCACCCTTGCCAAGATTGTCCAGCCGCGCGATGAGTCGGGCGTGATAGCCTTCAGCGTTGCCACAAACGAACAGCTCAAGCCGGTCGGTCGGGGCGTCATTCTCGCTGATCAACAGCTCTGACACGTCGCCGCCGCCCTGCACCGAAACGATCTTCGAGTCGGCAAAAAACACGCTCAGGTCTTCCAAAAGCTGTTCCGCGCGCGCAGATCCCATAGCCCCCAGATGAAGCGGCACGTCGACCAGCATTCCGCGAAAGGCGCGGATCACCGACGGCGCAAAAATAACGTCATGGGTCAGACCGCCATGGGTCTTCATTTCGGGCATATGCTTGTGGTCAAAGTTCAGACCATAGCTGCGATAGCCCAAATCCGCTTCTTGCGCGAAACGCTCGATCAGTGCCTTTCCGCCGCCGGAATAGCCAGACACGGCATTCAGCACATACGGCCAATCTGCCGACAGTCGGCCATTGGCAATCAAAGGCGCTATCAGCGCCAGAAAGCCAGTTGGATAGCAGCCGGGATTGGAAACAAAACGCGCATTGGCGATGGCCTCTCTCTGACCTTCGCGAAATTCGGCAAAGCCATAGACCCATTCGTCAGCTGTCCGATGCGCTGACGAGGCATCAATCACACGGGTGCTATCATTCTCGATCAGCGACACCGCCTCTATGGCCGCCGCGTCTGGCAGGCACAGGATGACAAAGTCGCTGCCGTTAATCGCATCGCGCCGCGCGTTGACGTCTTTGCGTTGATCCTCGGGAAGCTGGATGAGCGTGAATTCACTCCGCCCGGAAAGCCGTTCGACGATCTCCAGTCCGGTCGTGCCGACCGCACCATCTATGAAAATTTTATGCGTCATCTTAAGCCTCAGGAAAGTCGTTTGCGAGCCAATATCGGTTGTTCTGATGTTTTGGCAAATCGGGCAACCGTATCCTTCAATGGTTCAATTATCACCTGCATCTTATGCGAAGTGCAGTGAATGATTCGATCTTTATCGATCATCAATCCAACATGATCTGGAAAGAAAACCAGATCGCCACGTCGCAGCGCCTCGTCTTCCGGAATATCTTCGCCCAGCGCCGCCATCTGCTGGTCACTGTCCCGCGGCGCGGCAACGCCGGTCAGCGCCAATATCATCTGGACAAGCCCGGAACAATCCAGACCGTCACCGCTCCGACCACCCCAGAGATATGGTGCGCCGATCAGCTGTTCAGCGAGGGCCGCCGTGCCGTTGCTGCCGTCAAAAACAACCTGCGTACCAATAGCCTGCACGTGATGGACATGGACAAAGCCCTTGCCGGTTTTCAAAAAATTCCCGCATTCGCTGGGTTCACCGCAGGCAATCCGCGCGCCCATTGGCAGCCGCTTCATGACTCCCGATTTGAAATCCGGTTCCATGAAGATCAGCGCTGCGCGCGCAAAGATCAAATGAGTCGGTACGGGTGTCTTCTTCTGATGTTGCAGAGCATGGACCGGCACGTAGCCGACATAGCCGTCATGGCCGCAATAGCCCCAGGCCCAATCGCCAGCGATATCCAGCACATGGAAATCCTCGCCGTGCAGCAATTCGGAAATCGCTTCATGATCCTTGCCACTTTGCTTGCGGATCATCGCTTTCGGCGCAGAACAACGCATCGGCATTGATTCAGCATAATGCGGCGCAAACATTTTCCCGGCGAGCGCAATATCGGCCAGGTCGCCGCGATGCGCGGTAATCCGGGGATCGAAATCCCCTTCCGGACCGTTCAACACGAATTTCGCGTGCGCGCCTGTATCTGCAGTTTCCATATTCATGGTTTCGAAATCCCAATTGCGCCTCAAAATGTCTCCACTCTGCGGCTTATGCGCCATATTGCAAAGTTATGACAATCGGCCGCCCTTACCCGACCTAGGGCCGGTTAATCAAGCGGTGTCGCAGAAGCCTATTGGGCGTATCGGTCGTTCAAATAGCGCCAGCTGGCGCGCAGCCCCAGCGCTTCGCCGCCTTTTGGCCGTCCCGGCTTGCTCGCAGGGCGCCACGCATAGGTATCAAAATGCGCCCAAGCCACAGAATC
Organism: Parasphingorhabdus sp.; assembly: GCF_039982395.1. Lineage (GTDB taxonomy): Bacteria > Pseudomonadota > Alphaproteobacteria > Sphingomonadales > Sphingomonadaceae > Parasphingorhabdus. The sequence continues at coordinate 1,090,062 of NZ_JBDWYO010000001.1, read as the reverse complement.
CGGAGCGAATTTCTTGAGAAACAAAGCGGCCGTGATGCATCCCGCAAAAGAACCGGACGCGCTGTTGACGCAATCGGCAATGGTGCTGTTCAACCGGGAATCATAGCCGGACCACATCGGCATCTGCCAAAGCGGATCACTCTCCGCTTCGCCTGATGCCAGCAATCCGTCCGCCATCGCCTTGTCGTCGCAGAACATAGCCGGCAAATCAGGGCCCAGCGCAACGCGGGCAGCACCGGTCAATGTGGCAAAATCGATGATCATTTCCGGATCTTGCTCGCCGGCCAGGGTCAACGCATCGCCTAGAACCAGACGGCCCTCGGCATCGGTGTTGGTAATCTCGACCGTCAGACCCTTGCGGCTGTTCAATATATCACCCGGGCGCAGAGCATGGCCGTCGACCGAATTTTCCACAGCGGGAATCAGCAGATGCAAATGCACCGGCAAATTGGCTTCCATCACCAGTTTGGCCAGGGCAATCGCATGGGCCGCGCCGCCCATATCCTTTTTCATCAGCATCATGCCAGCCGGGGATTTCATCGAAAGCCCGCCGCTGTCAAAGGTCACCCCTTTGCCGACAATCGCTATTTTCGGATGATCGGCCTTGCCCCATTTCAATTCGATCAAGCGCGGCGCATGCGCCCGCATCGCCGCTTTGCCAACGCCGTGGATCATCGGGAAATCTTCTGCCAGCGTGTCACCCCGCGTGACGATCAATTCTGCGCCATTTTGCTCCGCCAGCTTGTCGACCAAATCTTCGATCTTGTCCGGCCCCATGTCGGCGGCTGGCGTATTGACCATATCGCGAACCAGCGCCGTGGCTTCTGCCTGACGCACGGCCTCATCGCACTGACCAAGGGCATCCTTGACCAACAGCACGCTAGGTCCTTGCTGATTGGGCAGTTCCTTGTAGCGGTCAAATTCATGCTGCGGGATCATCCAGCCGAACAGCGCGCCTTTGGCACTTGCGCCGGCAAGGCGATAGGTTCCCTCGGGCAATCTGCCGCCAAGCTTGGCTAGCGACCATGAATCGAGCTTTTCGCGATTCAAAACACCAGCAACAACGGTAAAATCATCGGCGATGGACTTGTCATCATTCTTGCCACCGACCAACGGCAACAACAGGTAGGAATCCGGATTGGCGACAAATTTATAGGCACCAACAATGGCCCGGATCGACTCCGGTTGCCCTTTCAGCCAATCTTCAAAATTATGCACATCCAATATCTGGATGGTGCGCGCGGTCTGGCCGGTGTCGGCCTGGATCAATGCCTTAAAATCAGTCATTTGATCACTATAGCTCCAGATGAAGCCGAGCGCGAGAGTCTATTCTGCCGCGATGCTTGCCACATCATCCTGATTATCCGGCGAATGAACCGCGACCGCCCCGGCCTTGGAAAAGACGAGAACCCCGTCATCCACCGTTTTGTGTCGCAGGTTGATAATATCCTTGGGATAATTTTGATTGAGCCTCCAAGGCTTGCGATCACCTTGTTTGGGCAAATCCTTGATCGCCCGCTGGACGTAGCCGGAGCTGAAATCCAGCATCGGCTCTGTTCCAATAGATCCGTCGGACGGCAAAGTCGGAGTCGCGATCGGCGTTCCGTTCTCGGCCATGAAATTGACCAGGCGGCAAACATATTCGCTGGTGAGATCGGCTTTCAACGTCCAGCTGGCGTTGGTGTAGCCCATCGTCATCCCGAAATTGGGAATGCCGGAAAACATGACGCCTTTATAATTGATGGTCTCGCCAAAATTGACTGGCTTTCCGTCAACCGAAATAGTCGCGCTGCCGCCGGTGAGCATTTTTAGGCCCGTCGCCGTGACGATGATATCCGCTTCCAGTGTCTGACCCGATTTCAGCTTGATTCCCTCTTTGGAAAAGCTTTCAACATGATCGGTTACGATCGACGCTTTGCCCGATTTAATCGACGCGAATAGATCACTGTCGGGAACCAGACACAGGCGCTGATCCCATGGATTATAGCTGGGCGTGAAATTGGCCATATCCACGTCCGGCCCCATTTCTTCCTGCACCATATCAAGCAAGCGCTTTTTAAAAGCCTTGGGCTTGTTGCGGGCAAGATTGAACGTGAACAGGCCCCACAGGACATTTTTCCAGCGGGTCATCAAATAAGCGAGTTTGCTCGGCAAGGCTTTGCGGAATCGCAAGGCCCATTTGTCGACACCGGGCGCCGATACGATATATGTCGGAGAACGCTGGAGCATGGTCACATGTTCGGCGCTTTCCGCCATCACCGGAACAATCGTCACCGCGGTCGCACCGCTGCCGATAACCACCACTTTCTTGCCGCTATAGTCCATATCTTCGGGCCAGAATTGCGGATGGACAATCTGTCCGGAAAACTCGGCTTTTCCCGGGAAGTCCGGGTTATGGCCTTCCTCATAGTCATAATAGCCCGAGCACATGTGGAGGAAATTGCACTGGACTGTGCTGAGCGAACCATCACCATGTTGCAGGCTGACGGTCCACAAGGCCTCTTCGCTGGACCAGCTGGCATCCACAACCTTGTGGTTGAATTGAATTTTGTCTTTCAGACGATATTCGTCGACCGTTTCGTTGAGATATTTAAGGATCGATGGCGCGTCAGCAATGGCTCTGCGCGAGGTCCAGGGTTTGAAATTATACCCCAGCGTATACATGTCGCTGTCCGATCGGATACCGGGATAGCGAAACAAGTCCCAGGTCCCGCCAAGCCGCTCTCGTCCCTCGACAATGGCAAAGCTCTTGCCAGGGCATCTTTTGGTGATGTGAACAGCCGCGCCAATACCGGACAAGCCGGCGCCGACAATCAGAACGTCAAGAATCTTATTTTCCATGCCCGCACACTACTGACATGAGTGTTAGCTGGCAAGGGCGTGATTTTACGAGGTTTTGGCTATTCGCTGATCAGGGTCAAGGCGCGAAACAACTTCGGATCGATGGTTTCGTCAAAGCGGCAGCCGACATGGCCGCCCTTGCACCATATGGCGGTTGCCGGAACAGATTGACCGCCATCAAAGCCCAGCCAAATACGCGCGCCTTCGGCAAAAATTTGATCGCTCGCAACCCGGCAGCCATAGATAGACACATCGATCAACTCGCCAGCCGTAGCGGTTTTGCCTTGCTGCCTGATCTTGGTCCGCTGGATCTGAACGGCATGACGATAGACTTGGCGCTGATCAACAAGCGCCGGTGCAACCGCTCGATATTGCGAATTCATAAGTCCCATGGTCCCCACCTCTAGAACGGGAGACTATCGAAGTCCGGTCAACAAACGGTTAATCAATCCGTGGCCAAGCCCGCATCGGACTTATTCAGCAGCTTCGAGCGCTGGTTCGCCTTCATCAAGCCCCCGTTGCGAATTGGGGCCGTAAAACTGGATAACCCCGTCATCAATCGCGCCGTTGAGCAGAATATCTTTATCGTAGAGATAATCCTGATTGAGCTTCCACGGCATGGCGGTGCTGTTGCGCGGCAATTCATTAATCGCCCGTTGGATATAGCCGGAAGAGAAGTCGAAAAGTTCTTCCTGCTCGACGTCCGTGTCCAGCACCGGATTGACGATCCGTGTCGATGTGGCATCCATATGGTTGAGCAACCGGCAGGTATATTCCGAGACGATATCCGCCTTGAGCGTCCAGCTGGCATTAAGATAGCCGAACACGATCGCCAGATTGGGAATGTCGGAGAACATGCAGCCCTTATAATAATAATGATCGGGCCAGTTGACCGGCTTGCCATCCACCTCAAACGCGACCTTGCCAGCAACCGCCATCTTCAGGCCCGTGGCGGTGACAATGACATCGGCGTCCAGCGTCTCACCGGATTTGAGCTTGATGCCGCTGCCGGTCACCGTGTCGATATGGCCGGTCTTCAAATCAGCCGTACCGGCGGCAATCGCTTTGAACATATCGCCATCGGGGACGAGGCACAGGCGCTGCTCCCACGGACCGTAAGGCGGCGTGTAATCTTCCTTCACATATTTGTCGCCCAGCTCTTTCTTCATCGGCTTTTCGAGCTTGCTGATCACCTTTTCCGGATTGTCGCGCGACGCCCGGAAGGTGATATCCTGCATCCAGACATTCTTCTTGCGGATGATCGCATAGGCCCATTTTTCCGGCATCACCTTGCGCAGGAAATTGGCCAACATATCTTTCGACGGGCGCGCCGCATACCAGGTCGGGGTCCGTTGCAGCATCGTGACATGGGCTGCTTTTTCGGCCATCACCGGGACAATCGTCACCGCCGTCGCGCCGCTGCCGATAATCACCACTTTTTTGTCGCTATAGTCGAAATCCTTGGGCCAGAATTGCGGATGAACCACGTCGCCTTTGAACGACTGCAAGCCCTCTATCTTCGCGTCATAGGGATTGTCATAGTCATAATAGCCGGCGCCCATATAAACGAAATTGGCGTGCATCACGACCTGCGAACCGTCGGCCTTCTCAGCCGTCACGCTCCAGCGCGCGTCTTCGCTCGACCAGCTTGCGGACAAGACTTTATGACCAAAATGGATATGCTGCTCCAGATCATTCTTGTCCTTGATCCGGTGGAGATATTTGATGATCGAAGGGCCATCGGCAATCGATTTTTGTTCGGTCCAGGGTTCGAACTTAAAGCCCAATGTGTGCATGTCGCTGTCGCTGCGGATGCCGGGATATTGGAACAGGTTCCAGGTCCCGCCAATATCGTCGCGGCGTTCGACTATGGCAAAGCTTTTACCGGGGCATTTGTCGCCCAGATGCACCGCCATGCCGATGCCCGAAATCCCGGCACCGACAATCAGTACATCGACCGATATCGTTGCGTCGCTAACCGTGTTGGCGATCTGTGTCGCCCCCGTCTTGTCAGGCATGCCGTCTCTCCCAGCTTTTTACAACTATGCCACCGCGAGGGAAAAGTTGCAATTGGCAATTTAACCGGTCGGTTAAGCCATGGCCTCCCTCCGCGAAACAGACTAGACTCGCCCGATGATTGAAATGCCCCAGATCCCGATCACCAGACATCCGGTCCCGGACGAGAAAGCCGCAGCAATTGGCGACTCGGTCGCGACCGCCACGGCGATCAAGACGGAAAATGCCTCGTCGCGGCTAGCCGAACCCGAGGATGCCACGATCTTCCATGAATTTCTCAGCGATCCGCAGATACACGCGCCCATCTACACGCTGCCCCGCCCGTTGACGGTCGATGCAGTCCGCGACTTTATCAATGACCATCTGGCACAGCGCGAAAAAGGCATCGGCTTGCTATTCCTGAATTTTGACGACCAGGGCCGGATCGGTGGCTATACCGATATCTGCATCTGGCCGCAGTGGGCCGCCGGCGAACTGGGCGGCGCGGTCCACCCCGACCGGCAAGGGAAAGGCCGCGGCATCGAAGGCGCACGGCACAGTTTCGACTGGATGTTCGACCAGCTCGGCCTCGACCTGATCTGCGAAACCGCCTCGCTCGACAATCACCGGACCGCCCATTTGCTGGACGGACTGGGCTTTCGTCGGATGGGAGAAACCCTCAGCCAGCGCGCCGACGGCTCCACCCGGCCGTCGCTGGTGTGGGAAGTGACCCGCACACAATGGCAGAAGCACACCGCAGACTAGTCGCTGAATAGCCCGAGATCAGACGCCGCTTAACAGCCATCCAAAGCTGTGATAGCTGGGCGCCATCGAAACTATCTTCCTCTTGATGGGTCTCGCGCTCGCGGGTTCGGGATTGGCGCTGGCCTTGCGCAGCGACGTGCTGTTCATCCGCAACGAGACCCGCCGCGTGCCCTCTCAGGTGGTTCGCCATCACCATGCCAAGCGCGGCGGTGCAACCATGTATAGCGCAATATTGCTGGTGCCCGATGAGCGCGGCGGCTTTATCGAGGTCCGCGATCCACTCTACACACCCTTCCCGACCCCGGTGATCGGCGAGATGATGACGGTGGTCCACCCCGCCGGCTATCCGGACAAAGCCCGCATCCCCTATCCGATATTCCGCGCCGCAATGTATGGCCTTCTCGGCTATGTATTTGTCATTTCCGGACTCGGGTTAACCGGGCTGGGATGAAGCCGAACGGGCGCTATCTGCAGAAAACTAACGGAATCGTGGTATTTCAAAAGCTTGAACATCATTCGACTTATTAAAAAATGTAGTCAAATTGGTCTTAATTCTTCTTCCGCTTGGCCGTCTTCTTTGATTATCCAAGCAGAGAAAGGATCCTCTCCCCCATGTATATTGTTATCAGTCCATTCTTTTTCAGTTCCGGCATTCAAGGCGCATTGCCGCCTGCCCAATCCAAGATGATCATAGTCGGTCGGTGAAGATTCATGCTGATAACATATTGGGAATCGATCGCCGAAAAATCGATAGACTTTGCGGTGTCGCAATTGTCGCTGAAAAACCTGATCCAGATTCTGCTATTTGTGACCATCTTGTTGTTTATGGTCGCTGGACTTGAGTGTTTAGACGCACAAAGCATCCGCAGCGGGGTTACATTTCAATGGTCGGATTCACAGTCTAGCCAAACAGATTCGGCAACTTTGTCAGGCGTCACCGTCGACGGCATTATCTATGATGCTCTGACCTTGCCGACAAGCTATACAATGCTGCAAGTTGGCCCCGGTGGCCACAGCTCAAACCACATCCGGCAGAACGGCGTGCAGATCGAAAGCAGCAGTGCAAACGCGTCGTGGAATAGCAGTGCAACCGCAGCTTTCACCAGCAGAAACCTCAACTTCAAATTCGAAGCCAGCGCGTCCAACAACAATGCCAATATTTGCGACAATTCCGCTGCGATATCATCGACCTCCAATCAGATCCAACGTCTGTCATACGGTTTTGGTGTTCCCGCAACCGCCGGTTCTATCCTCGCGGTGACCGAGCGCAACGCGAACAACTGTTACTATATCCGGATATTTGGCACGCCAGTGGGCGGCGGGGCCGAGCAGATCATTGGTGGAACATTCGTCCATGGTGGATCAACATTGTGGGGGGCGACCACCAGTGCGCCTGCAACCGGAGTCGACTATTGGGGATCCGGCCGGGTCAATTCCAACAATGGCACGATCGGCATTGCATTGTTCCTGCTCGATCCTCTTGTTCCGGTCGGCTCTGTCATCACCAAAGTTGATTTTATTGCCGCCACCCAGGACCATGGGGACGGCAAGATATTCATCATGAAATCGAGCGCGCCAATAGCCGCCGATGACGATAATGCGGGTTCGATCGATGTTGGCGTTGGCGCAACGGATATTCTCAACATATTGACCAATGATAGGCTCCGCGGGCTCGCGCCGACGGCATCCTCGGCAACGATCTCGGTCGTCACCGCAGCATCACACGCTGGCGTAACGCTCGACACCGCCAGCGGCAATATCAGCGTCTCCGCCGGCGTACCGCCTGGCACTTATGCAATCGAGTATCAAATCTGTGAAACCGCCGATCCGACCAATTGTGATACGGCAACCGCAACTGTGACAGTCGTCGGGTTACACATCACCAAATCTTCGATCGTCATTTCCGATCCGGTGAGCGGCACAAGCAATCCCAAGGCCATTCCTGGCGCGACGATGCGATATTGCATCCAGGCCGAAAATCAGGCGAACAGCGTCACCGCACAGGCCGTCAGTATTTTCGACGACCTGCTACCGATGGCGGTGACATTTCTGCCCGGCACGATCAAGATCAATGGCAGCACCATTGCCGGAGAATGTGACTTCTCGACAGGCACTCCTGGCGGCTCCTACTCTGGAACCACGGTATCGGGACAGCTTGACGACTTGCCGCCCGGCACCACCGCCACCCTATATTTTGATGTTCTGGTGGATTAGCCGCCCGGAACCGAGAGTGATCCGGAACGCACGGTATACGTAAAGTTGGAGTTTGCCGGAAGGCGTATCAGCGGTGCTTCATCCCGCCGCAGCGACTAGAATGAAATCTGAGGTCCCGTCGCGCTGTGGATATCGAAACCCGGTGCGCTTTGACCATTTTGCGGTTGCTCGCCCAGAGGGCCCTGCGGATGGCAGTCGGACCCATTGAACAATTCCACATTTACCGGCTCGGCAAAGAGCACCCCGAACCTGTCTTGGTCTACCCAGCGAACCTCGCCCTGCACCCGGCCATAGCCTTGCTTGATGACGCTGATCAGCGAGAAAGGCTGCAAGCTGCCCTGCATTTCCGCCCCCATGCCATGGGTCGACAGGTTGGTCACAACGGCCGAGCAGCGGCGGCCATCATCAAACTCGATCTCGACATCGGTCCGCCGGTGAACGCGTTCTTCCCGCTCGTCAGAGGGCGCTGGTTCAGGGGCAGCATCAAGGTCAAAACTGTTCATTTGTCTAATGACGGTCGGATCGGCTGGGATTTAACGGCTTGGGGACAAAAAAAGGGTCGGCGCTTTGCGGATGTTTGCTAGCGGCGCAAAAGCCGATATTGGGCATCACGCAAGAAGGGCCATCATCCGCAGCATCCCGAACGGGAATAGTGACGCCCATAGAAAACCCCGCCGACCGGAATGGTCGAACGGGGTGTTGGAACGACGGGTCGCAATCTCCGTTCCGATAGGGGGTGTAGCATTTGGAATATTGGCTGCATTGTACAGAATGGACAGCGGGCTAGCATTTTAATGCCACGCCCATTGGCCAAGCTGTCGATACCCGCAACTGCGGATAAGCGGGCGTTGCGGCTGGAGTTTGAGCAGTGGTTGCTTCCGCCCAGAACATCTCCTATCCAAACCATTCCGAAACGGCGATCTAGCAGGGCCAACGGCCTAAAAGTTGGTTGATCAATTGATGCGAGTTAAATTTTGTTCGAACGTTTGAAAGTCGCGTCCCAATATATATTGCCAAAACGGGGCCTTACCGCCTTTGCTGGCCGCGTTGCCGGGGCAGAACAAGGCAAGTTTACAACCCGACTCATCCGCTGGTTCGTTGGCCAATATGCGGTCGATATGAGCGAGGCCCGCAATCCCGACATCGCCAGCTACAAAAGCTTCAACGCCTTTTTCACCCGTCCGCTCAAAGCCGGCGCACGCCCCATTACGGAAGCGGATTTTGCCTGTCCGGTAGATGGCGCGATCAGCCAGCTTGGTGATATTGATGACCATCACATCCTTCAGGCGAAGGGCCATTCGTTCACTACGACCGCATTGCTGGGCGGAGACACTGCATTGGCAAGCCAGTTTCGGAACGGGAGCTTCGCCAATGTCTACCTGTCACCGAAGGATTATCATCGCATCCACATGCCTTGTGACGGCAAGCTTACAAGCATGACCTATGTGCCCGGTTCGCTATTTTCCGTTAATCCTACGACTGCGCGCGGCGTGCCTGGTCTTTTCGCACGCAATGAGCGGGTGATATGTATATTTGAATCACCAGAGCATGGCACATTCGCCATGGTCCTGGTCGGCGCTACAATTGTCGGAAGCATGGAGACTATATGGCACGGCCTTGTCAAACCAAAGCCCGCCAACCAGATGACGCAATGGACCTATGCCGACCAGAATATCACGCTCGCAAAGGGCGATGAAATGGGTCGTTTTCTGCTCGGCTCAACCGTGATTATGCTGTTCCGGCAACATGCCATCGATTTGTCCGCCGATTGGGCACCGGAAAAATTGGTGCGTCTTGGCGAAACAATGGGCAATCGCCCCGGTTTTTGACATTGCATCGACTTGCATCAAGAAACAACGAAGCGGAGATCGCACCGCTGTCCGCTTTCAGGATGAAGCCGTCCTTTGGAACGCTAAACACTTGTAGAAGAGCCTAGCCCGGACTTAGGTTTCGTGCATTTAGAAACCATGGGCAAACTTGCTGCGAGACGTGAAAAAGGCTATCAAGATCTTCTCTGGTGCGAGGAGTTTTCTATGAAACGGTTGATAGCTTCATTCATTGTGGCGACTTCGCTAATATCTTCCGTGCCCGCATCGGCAGAACAACCGAGTGACACAGTTCCCGAAATCACCGATCTGGAAATCGCAGATGCTGATGAGCGGATCATTCTTCAGAATATCGCCGTCATTTCGTCGCCTGTTGCCGATGTTTGGGCAGCATTTGCGACCGAAGACGGATATAAATCATGGGCTGTTCCCGTTGCATTTGTCGATTTTCGCGTCGGTGGGTTTTTTGAAACAAGTTATAATCCTGAGGCAAAAATAGGCGATCCAGCCAATATCAAGAACGAAATTCTCGCGTATATTCCGGAACAATTGCTGGTGCTTAAAAACACCCAAGCGCCTCCAGGATTTGCGTCGCGCGATATTTTGGACCGATTGGTATCGGTGTTTCAGTTTGAAGCTTTGGAAAATGGTCAAACCAAAATCACCATTTCAGGCATCGGTTACGGCCCGGATGAAGAATCGCAGCGACTGGTCAAATTTTTCAAAGCCGGCAACAGTTGGTCGCTTGGCGAGCTAAACAAAATGCTGGCAAAAAAGCGCAACGCTCAATCCGACCGAAAGACTCCGTTTATACCTTAGGCAGCTTACCTTAAATTTGCGGTTCCTGGTGTCCGCTTTGGGCGCAAAAGCGGACATTAGAAATTCCAACATCGCATTTTTTTGTGGAAGGATGGGAATTCGTATTGACCTTTGGACTGGATGCAAGGCCTAATAGAATAATTTAGACCGATCTCTTCGCTGGTGTGGGAGGAAGCACAACATTTATCAGAAGCTAGCCTTCAAGTTATGGCCGCAAGAAAAGGGTGCGTATTCTCGTCGCATGATTTTAAGCGGTCTTATCGCAATGACGGGAATATTTTCTTTTCCACCTTCGTGCATTCTAGAATATTTTTGGGTTGCAACGTCATTCATTTCATTCGTTTACGCATATTCACTAATTTTGCGATTTCGAAAGTGCGGACATGGGCTGGTTTGCCAGACGACCAAATCTTTCATGCCTGGGGTTTTCGTGCCTTGGGTTATCGATCCATGTCCAAAGTGTGGCAAAAGAGATTTCGACTTGTGAACTCTAATGTCCGCTTTCGGGATGTTGCGGTCGCAAGCTTAATGTCCGCTTTGGGCGCAAAAGCGGATATTAGAACTAGGCTAGGCTGAAGACAGCAGGTAGTTCTGCGACATTAACGACCTTACGTTAAATGAGAGGACGGCGATGATCGAAAAAGAAGACAAAACCATGATAAGAAATTCTTGCGCGGGCTCAATGCATGCAACCTGTAATTAGGACATTGGCATTAGGACTGGTTGCGCTGTCAAGTTTGTCTTCGTGTAGTCACGTCCAGAGGAATCTGAAATCTTTTCAATCAAAAATTTGTAATGATCCAGACGCAGTCTCCAATGGCAAATATGATGTGAAATTCGATTTGGTTTCATCCTCTCATGGCTATGCCATCTACTTTGAAAGTTGTCCTGAGAAGTATTTCAGTGTCGATATGTCGAAGATCATTCCAAGAGATCAGTTGCATTCCGATATAGCTCGGGCAGCTTATCGAAACGTTCAAGATCCAAATTTTGTTTTGAGAATAAATGGTTTGGTTGATTATAAGTTTCTCAAAAAGGATGATTTTATCGGAGGGGAATTTACAGTTCTCTCAATAGAGAGCTGGAGGAAGGCTGACAATTTGTCGCTGGAATAAAAATGGAAGGATCGCCGCCCCGGTTCATCAACCTAGTGTCCGCTTTCGGGATGTAGCAGCCACTAATGCAGAAGCTGCCCTTCGGCAATCGCCCCACTTGTGGAGCTTCCGTTTGAGTGTAAAAGAATGGTGATGAGAAAGCTTTTTACTTATTTCAGAAGCCTTTGGCCGATGGCCTCTGCCATACTGTGGCCGGTGTGGATGGCTCTTATGGTCATTAGTGCATTTCGCTGGTTCAACGGCAGTTTCGTTCCATTGTCATCCGTTGGCGATGCCACTTATCGGTTTTTGTTCTTGATCTTCGGTACCCCGTTGATGGCATTCGGCGGGGCGGCCACGTGCGATCTGTTAGTCCGTTTGAAGCGGAAGCTGCGACTAAAACAATGAGAGCGGAATGTCCGTTCCCTACTCAATTGTTGCCGTCAAAAGCGACCAATGCTAGCGTCCGCTTTCGGGATATTGGGGACATTGTGGCAATGTAAGCTGACCTTCCGCTAACGACCCATTTCCAGACCTTTGCTCCATCATTTGCCAATAGCAGTAAGGGGCGAAAAGCGGTCTCTAGATTTGTTCTACCTTGTTGTATGAGTTCATTGAAAGCGTTGGAACTTAAGCTTACACTTAAAAAATGAAGTTTAACTCTTATCGACTCTTGGTTCTGGCACTCTCTGCATCACTGGTAGCTAGCTGTTCAATGTCAAATGGCTTGCCAGATATTGCAGAAATAGACGCAAGTAAGAGTTGCGAGTGTGTGCTCTATGGCAATTGTTTGATCCCGGAAATGGCAGAAGGAACCAGTCAAGAGAGAGACTTTCATTGCGCGTGGTATGGGGAGGACAAAAAACGAGCCGTGTGCAATTACGAGAATAGAGTTATCCATGATAACCCGGATATCTCTAATGGGAATTGGTCTCCCGTTTCAGTGGATTTTAAGAAATCGCTATCTGGTGAATGGTGTTGGACCGAATTTGGGTAAAATCCCGCTTTCGGGTGTTTCCAGCCTCCAGCACGTGACTTAGTTGGCGTCCGCTTCCACCCCCACTTTCAGACATTCGACGGGATGAAAGCTAATGTCCGCTTTCGGGATATAGCGGATATAACGCAATAGTTTGGGATAACTGAGATGACGGATCAAGATGGAGAACTAATTAGATTTTTGATCGAATGTGAAAAGATGCTTGCGGACATATTAGAGGAAGACCCATTCGAAATAATTGAAAAAGAGAGTCATAAAACAAAGGCAGGCGCATTTTCCGGCAACATCTCATATTATATGCTTACACAAGATAAGAAAATCGGCCCTTTCCATTTGAGGTGTGAAAAGGAAATGGGTCAAGATATAACGCTCAATTTATCCTAGTGATTTTTGCTAATGTCCGCTTTCGGGATGAAGCGGACGTCGATAGACATGCCGTCTGAAGTGAGTTCTTTCCTACATAGAACCAAATAGGTTATAAATCTCTCTTTGACAAACCATAAACGGACTGCCGCTCCGATTCCTCCGGACCGGTGATGCGGTCAGGATGGTCTCTTAGAAGGAATATGGCTTATGGGTTTTCAGGATGAATTTAAGCGGCGTGTGGCGCTTCGGCAGGATCAGGGTAACGGGAATGCGGCTTGTCATTCCCGCGACAGCGGGAATCCAGGTGACGCTGACCATGCTAGCGAAAGTGGCGGTAAACTGAGGCACCACCTCCACGCGGACGATGCCGTTGAGAATGACGGTGACTATAAATCTGTTCGTCCTGAGCCTCTAGAATGCTCTAAACTCGATCCTTCGACAGGCTCAGGACGAACGGATGGAGGCGATGCCCCAACCCGCACGATCCGCCACGATGGCTGGCACCCCGATATCCGCGTCAAATTTCTCGAAGCGCTGGCCCATACGGGCAATGTCGGTGCGGCGGCGATGTGGGTGCAGCGGACAAGACAATCCGCCTATGCCCTGAAAAGACGCGATGTCGATTTTGCACGGGCCTGGCTGGCCGCGCTGGTACTGGCGCGGGAGGCGGCCCAGGATGCGCTGCAAGAGCGGGCCATCGAAGGCGTCGAGGAAGAGATTTTCTATCATGGCGAGGTGGTGGCGACGCGGCGGCGTTATGATAGCCGCTTGCTGCTCGCGCTGCTGGCGCGGCTCGACAAGGTCGCCGAGCAGATCCCGGCACAACGCGGCGCGGCACGCTTTGGCGATATGCTGGATGCCATTGGCGCCGGCGAAGACACCGCCCCGCTGATCGCCGCTCCGACGGAAGAGGAACTGGCGACGCGGGCCGCCGAAGCTGAGACGCCCGGGAGGCCGGAGCAGGAGGAGGAGGAGGAGGACGGCGCGGAATTTTACGCGCTGACCTGGCCGGATGATGACGGACCGCCTGACTATTACCGCATGACCCCCGAAGAAGCCGCCGAGATGGAGCGCCAAGTGCCCGGACTGGTCGCGAAAGCCACCGGCGCATTGCATGATGATGCGCGCCTTTCCGCCATCATCGGCCGCGCCGAAATGGCCGCCGACATTGCTGCCGTGGGCGCGCTGGCGGCGGGGAAAGGAAAAAATCTATGACCGTGTAAACTTTGTCAATTTCGGGTGGGCGATGGGCATGCTGACAAGATGGATCTGAATGCGCAGACGAGAGTGTCGGCAAACTGGGTCCCCGCCTTCGCGGGGAAGACATGGATGTTATGTAGCCGCGACCCCGAACAGGTCATGCTCGTCGGCATCTTCAATCGTCGCATCGATGATATCGCCGACGGACAGATCGGCGCTGACGTTGCGCAGGAAGACATTGCCGTCAATTTCCGGTGCATCGGCTTCGCTGCGGGCGGTGGCACCGATATCGCCGTCTTCGTCGGGTTCGCCGATGTCGTCGATGATGACGGGCAAGGTGCGACCGACTTTGGCGGTCAGTTTCGCGGCGCTGATCCGGGCGGTCACTTCCATGATCCGCTGGTACCGCTCTTCCTTGACCTCTTCGGGCAAGGCACCGTCAAGCGCATTGGCTTCCGCGCCTTCTACGGGTTCGAAGCGGAAGGCTCCGACGCGGTCAAGCTGGGCTTCTTCGAGCCAGTCGAGCAGATATTTGAAGTCGTCTTCGGTCTCGCCGGGGAAGCCCACGACAAAGGTCGAGCGGATGGTGAGATCAGGGCAAATGTCGCGCCAGCTTTTGACCCGCTGCAGCACTTTGGCTTCATTGGCGGGGCGCTTCATCCGTTTCAGGACATTGGGCGCGGCATGTTGAAACGGAATGTCGAGATAGGGGGTAATCTTGCCCTCGGCCATCAACGGGATGACCTTGTCGACATGGGGATAGGGATAGACATAGTGGAGCCGGGTCCAGATGCCCTGCCCCTCGGGTGTCCGCAGTTCACCCAGCGCGGCGGCGAGATCGGTCATATGGGCGCGGACGTCGCGGCCCTGCCCGGTCGGGCCATTCCATGGGCGGGATTGATGCCGGATATCGACACCATAGGCCGAGGTGTCCTGGCTGATGACGAGCAATTCCTTGGTGCCCGCTTCGACCAGCTTCTCCGCTTCGCGCAGAATCGCGTCGGGACGGCGGCTGACCAGATCGCCGCGCAGGCTGGGGATGATGCAGAAGGAACAACGATGGTTACAGCCTTCGGAAATTTTGAGATAGCTATAATGGCGCGGGGTTAGTTTCAGGCCAGCTTCCGGGACCAGATCCACAAAGGCGCCGCGCGCCGCTGGAGCCGCCGCATGAACCGCCGTGACGACATCTTCATATTGATGCGCGCCGGTGACCGCGAGCACATCGGGAAAACGATCCATGATCATATCGGCTTCATTACCCATGCAGCCGGTAACAACGACGCGGCCATTTTCGGCCATTGCTTCACCAATGGCTTCCAGGCTCTCTTCCTTGGCGCTGTCCAGAAAACCGCAGGTGTTGACGAGCACGACATCCGCGCCGGCATAGTCGGCCGACAGGTCATAGCCGTCCGAGCGCAGCTGCGTCAGAATGCGTTCGCTGTCGACCAAGGCCTTGGGACAGCCCAGCGAGACCATGCCCACTTTGGGCGGAGAAGGAATTTCAGTTGCCATATTGCGGGCGCTTTAGGCGTGTTTTGCAAGCGAGTCACGCCCTCGCGCACGCAAACTGGTTTTTCCGGTCAATTCAGTGTAAACAGAGGCTTCATAAATCTGGGAGGGTGGAATGAATATCTTTGATGTAAACTGGATTGCCGTCGTCGTGGGGGCGTTGGCGGGATTTCTGGTCGGGGGCATCTGGTATGGTCCGGTGATGGGCAAGAAATGGATGGGCGCGGTGGGCCTGACCGAAGAACAGATCAAAGAAGGCAGCATGGGAAAAATATATGGCGGGGCATTTGCCTTCAGCCTTGTCGCTTCCTGGACGCTGGCCCATACTTTCGCGACCTATACGATGGATTTGTCCTTTGCGGTAAAAGTGCTGACCGCCTTTGGCATTGCGCTCGGCTTCATTGTGCCGGCGATTGGAACCAACTATCTGTTTTCACAGAAGAATAAATCACTATTCTTCATTGATGCCGGCTATTGGCTGCTCTTCTATACCGCGATGGGTGCGGTGCACGCCTGGCTGGGCTAGCCCTCTCCGGCTAGCGTATCGGCGATGATCCGCCAGACCTTGGGGTTGAAGCCCAGGCCCAGATGACCGCCATCGACGCGGATGTTGCGGGCTTGCGGATTGTAGATGTCCTTGGCGATATCGGGCCCGACAATGCCGTCGCGGTTGGAATAGAGAACGGTCAACGGCTGGTCAAAGCCGATGCTGTTCCGGTCATGGACCTCGCGTTCGAACTGATCGAGCTCGATATTGGCTGACTTGGCGTAGCGTTGGCCGGGCGAGGTATATTTGGGACCGCCAATGATCGGCGTGCCCATGGTGATCACCTCGCGCACCAGATGCGGGCATTGCCGTGCGGTTTCACGAGCGATAATCCCGCCCAGCGACCAGCCGATCAGAGTGAAGGCCTGCCCGCCATTGTCGGCGAAACGCGCTTCGGCCACCTCGATGAAGCGCGCAATATCAGGGTCTACCGACCCTTTGTTGCGGCCGAGCGACCAGTCGGCGACGTCATAGTTTATCTGGTTGAGAAAGCCTTCCAGCGGCCGCATCGATAGTTCGCTGCCGCCATAGCCCGGGATCAAATAGATCGGCCGTCCATCGCCGCGCGGCGCGGTCACCAGACGGGGCCACTGCAGTCCAAAGCGGAATAGATCGAGCGGCAGCGACAATTCGCCAAGCTGCGCCAATCTATCGGGTGCGCGCAGTCCGGTGGGCATGGGTATCGCGTCGGCCATCATCAAGCTCCATCATCAAACCGCCAGAATAGATGTTTATTTCGCAGGTGCAACATGAACTAAAGAACAGCCTGATTCAGGCTTTCTCGCTAGCCTCTTTGCCAGCGCCATTGCCCGGAATAATCTCGACGATCACATCTCCGGCTTCGAGCTTCTTGGCTTCGGTTTCCCAGAAGCCGATGACCGTGTCGCCCCGGTATATCCTGACGCCAAGGCCCGTACCGACCACTTCGCTCATTGCCATCCCGACTTCGTCCTCGGCAACGGCCCGCTGGACCAGCTTGACGCGCCCTGTGGCGGAAGCGAGATCGCTGAGATAGTCTGAAATCTTTGCACCTTCACAACTACCCGCGAGCAATAGGCCGGCGAAACTGACCGGGTTGATAACCGTGGTGGCACCGGCCTGCCGCGCCAACAGCTCGTTATCCGCAGCCTTGATCGACACGCTGATCGGCAAATGATAGGCCAGATGCCGCGCGGTCAAGACGATCAGGATGCTGGTATCATCACGCCCCGCAGACACGATCAACGATCGCGCACGTGAAATCTTCACATTCATCAACGCGTTGTCGCGCGTGGCGTCGCCATTAATCACTGCACAGCCGAGCTTCTCCGCTTGTGCCAAGGCATCATCCGAACTGTCAATCACGACAATTTCTTCAGGCTTGGTGCCGCGCGCGAGCAGTTCTTGAACCGCTTCACTACCGCTAGTACCATAGCCGGCAACCACAATATGGTCGTGCAAATTGCTTTGAATCAGTTTCATGCGCCAATTGTCCCAGGTTCGTTTGAAAACAAAATTATAGGCCGTGCCGACAAAGATTAGCACGACGAAGATGCGGATAGGAGTCACAACCAGCGCATCAAACATCCGCGCGCGCTCCGTAACCGGAACGATGTCACCATAGCCCGTGGTGGTGATGGAGATCATCGTGAAATAGACAACATCCAGGAAACTGACGTCACCATCATAGCTGTCCTGCAGGCCGTTGCGATCAAAATAATGCACCGCTACCGCCATGCCCATAAGCGCTAGGACAAAGACCACCCGCCATGCAATATCTGCCCAGATCGGCAGGCTTGAGCGACGTCGAAGAGTAAAATAGTCAGAAAATTTGCGGTTGCTGTTTCCTACCATCGCGAATTCAGCTGCGCTTCGGCAAATGGATTTTCGGATTGACCGGCTTGCGATTCTTTCGAATTTCGAAATGCAGTTGCGGCTCCTGCACATAGCCACTGTCACCGGCAAGGCCTATCACCTGACCCACTTTGACCTTTTGGCCGCGGGTAACATTCAGCGTGTCAGCATGACCGTAAGCGGTAACCCAGCCGGAGCCATGGTTGATCAAAATCAGTCCACCGAATACGCCAATTTCGTCCCCGCTATAGGCGATAACACCATCGGCGGATGCCCTGATTGGCGTGCCTTTAGGGACACCGATATTCAGACCATCATTGACTTTGCCACCGCCTTTGCTGCCAAAAGACGAAATCACCGTGCCATCAATCGGCCATTGGAACCGTCCAGTAAAACCCGCCGGTGTCGCGATGGTTGCATTGGGTGTAACAGCTTTCCGCCAGTCCGATGGCTCTTTCGCGGCCGCGCCGTCGGCTAGCGCCGGCTGGCTGCCAGTGACAATATCATCGATATCGAGATCAAAGGCCGCTGCACGCTGCTCGATGCTCAAACTCGCAGGGTCGCTGGGCACAGTTGCCGGTAGCAGCAGTTTCTGGCCCACGCGCAGAACATAAGGTTCTTCCAAAGCATTCAAAGCCACAACTTCGCGCCATGGCGCACCATAGGCGCGGGCAATCGCGATACCAGTCTCTCCGGAGTTTACTGTATGGTAGCGCCCACCGGATATTGTGAGCTGCTGACCCGGTTGTATGATATAGGGATCAACCAATCCGTTGGCTGACGCAATGAACTGCGATCCGGCGCCAGTTTTGTTGGCAATCCCCCGCAATGTGTCGCCGGGTTGCACAATATATATACCCGATTCCACCTGCTGGGCGTTTACGGTAACGGTGCTGGTTTGCCACGTCGATGGCGGTGCCTGATCAGGCGCGGTGCCGAGCACATTAGGATCGGTCGGCAACTGCGGCCCTGCTTGTGGTGGGGCATAAGTATCGCGACCGGGTGGAATGCAGGCCGTAGTGCCCAGAATCAATATCAGGATCGCAATCTGCCGCATATGTGATCCCATGAACAAACTCTTCCCTCTATGGCGCTACTATTAGCAGCAAAAGCGCTGCTTGCCAGCCCCGTTTGGCCAAAACTAGCGAATTTGCGGCACCGCGTCTCACATTCAGCGGTAAAGTTTTGTCAAACCATCCATCGATTCATAATGCGTTAGATCCAAATGAAGCGGCGTAATGGAAACATAACCATCCGCGATCGCTTCCAAATCGGTGCTATGGGCCGGCGTTTCTACCATCGGACCGAGGCCAAACCAGTGATATTCAAAGCCGCGCGGGTCACGATTGCTGACGATCTGAAGCCGGCCATAGTCTCGAATACCTTGCGAAACGACCTGTACGCCCTTCACATCATTCGCCGGCAGTGCCGGGAAATTGATGTTCACCAGTGTCCGGTGATCCATGCGCTGCTTGATCAGAGGGCGCAGCACGCGCTCGCCCCATTGCGATGCGGCTTCGAACGGTAGATTTGCTCCCATATCTCCGCGAACAAAAGTCTGGCTAAGCGCGATCGACGGAATTCCGGCCAACGCACCCTCCATTGCAGCCGAAACAGTTCCGGAATAGGTAACATCTTCCCCGAGATTGGCGCCGCGATTAACGCCGGACAAGATGAGGTCCGGCGGGCCGTCTTTCATGATTTTTGCGACCGCCATCATCACGCTGTCGGTGGGTGTCCCATCGACCGAATATTGCTGGTCGCCGCGCTTGCGGATCCGCAACGGCCGGGTGAGTGTCAGCGAGTGACCAGCGCCTGAATTCTCGTCAGACGGAGCGACAATCCATATATCGTTGGAAAAATGCGAGGCGATGTCCGCCAAAATCTTCATGCCCGGTGCATCAAAACCATCATCGTTGGTCAGCAGGATACGCATTACGCTGGCTCCAATTTCTCGATACCGCCCATGTAGGAGCGCAAGGCTTGCGGAATTGTGACTGAGCCGTCCTCCTGTTGATAATTTTCAAGCACAGCAACCAATGTCCGGCCAACCGCCAAACCAGAGCCGTTCAGCGTATGCACAAATTGCGTTCCTTTGGTCTCGCCTTCTGGCCGGAAGCGGGCATTCATCCGTCTGGCCTGATAGTCACCGCAAATCGAAACGCTGGAAATCTCGCGATAGGTATCCTGTCCTGGTAGCCAGACTTCTAGATCATATGTTTTGCGAGACGTTGCACCCATGTCACCGGTACAAAGCAGCATCTTGCGATAAGGCAATTCCAGCGCCTTAAGAATCGACTCCGCGGCCTCCGTCATCCGTTGATGCTCAGCATCACTGGTATCGGGATGCACGATGGCGACCATTTCGACTTTTTCAAACTGATGTTGGCGGATCAGGCCTTTGGTATCCTTGCCAGCAGAGCCTGCCTCGCTGCGGAAACAAGGAGTAAGCGCGGTTAGTCGGATCGGCAGCTGTGCTTCCTCCAGAATCTGTCCGTTAACGCTATTGGTCAGGCTGACCTCGGCGGTTGGTATCAGCCAGTGTCCTTCAGTCGTCTGAAAAGAATCTTCCGAAAACTTGGGAAGCTGCCCGGTACCGAACATGGCCTCATCGCGCACCAAAACGGGTGGCGCGCATTCCTGAAAGCCATTGATCATTGTCTGCTGATCCAGCATATATTGACCGATAGCGCGCTGCAATCTGGCAATCTGACCGCGCAAGAAGGCAAATCTTGCACCGGACATCGTGGCTGCCGTTTCAAAATCCAGACCCAATGCAAGGCCAATATCGCTATGTTCCCGCGCGGTGAAATCGAATGTGCGCGGCTCACCCCAACGTTCAATCTCGACGTTGCCTTCTTCATCCGCACCAATCGGGACGTCATCAGCGGGCAGATTTGGAAGAGCCGCCAGACTATCCTGCAATTTACCGGAAACCTCTCGCTCTTTTTCTTCTATCTCGGGCATGGTGCTTTTCAGCTTGGCGACTTCGGCCATCAGCGCTTGCGCTGCTTCCTCGTCCCCTTGACCTTTGGCCTTCCCGATGGCTTTCGAGGCTTCGTTGCGACGAGCCTGACCTTCTTGCATCTGGGTTTTAAGCGCGCGGCTTTGTTCATCCAGTGCGAGTATATTTTGAGCAACGGCTTCGCCCCCGCGCTTCACAAGCGCAGCGTCAAAAACTTCCGGATTTTCGCGAATATATTTTATATCATGCATAGCCAATGCCTATGCCGTTCGTCCGTTTCACTTGCAAGACTGCAAAGAAAAAAGCGGCCAGATTGCTCCAGCCGCTTTTTCAATCATTTGGTGCAGATCGTCTAGACTGCAGCTGCCTTTTTCGCTTTGCGACGGCGGGCAAATAGCGCCGCTGCCGCTGCACCGAAGAGCAGGATAACTGGTGGAGCAGGAACCTCGGTACCGCCGGTTGACCCGCCGGTGGATCCCCCAGTGCTGCCACCCGAAGATGAACTAGAGCTGCTGCTTGAGGTCGAAGTCGAGCTGGAGCCAGACGACGTGCCCGACGAACCTGTTGACGTGCTGTTGCCGCCGAAGCTCGAGGAACCGCCGGTTGCACCAGACGACGTGCTCGTAGAACTGCCGCCGGAACTGGAAGAAGAGGAAGAAGAGGAGCTTGAACCGCTGCTCGTAGAGCTACTGGATGCTCCTGAGCTTCCTGAAGATCCTGACGAGCCCGAGCTTCCTGAAGATCCAGAAGAACCGTTAGAGCCGCCTCCTGATGATCCATTGGAACCGCCGCCCGAGGAGCCATATCCACCAGAGGAACCATGTCCACCAGAGGAGCCATGTCCACCAGAGGAACCGTTGTTGCCAGACGAACCGTTGCCGCCAGATGAACCTGATGAGCTGCTCGACGAACTACTCGAAGAACTGGAGGAAGACGAACTGCTGCCCCCTGTCGATGTACTCGTAGAACCGCCAGTGCTGGTGACGCCGCCAGTCGATGTACTAGTGGAACCGCCTGTACTGGTTACACCACCGGTCGAGGTGCTGGTGGAACCGCCCGTGCTAGTGCTGGAAAAGCCGCCGGTCGAGGTGCTGGTTGATCCGCCCGTGCTAGTGCTAGAGAAGCCGCCGGTCGACGAACTTGTGGAGCCGCCGCTAGTGGAACTACCGCCAGAAGACGTGCTGGTTGATCCGCCACTGCTGGTGGAGGAAATAACGACGCTACCGCCGCCGCCACCGGACCCGCCGCCGCCAAAGAAGCCACCAAAGAAGCCGCCGCCAACTCCGCCGCCGCCGCTGCTGCCGCCAATCACGACAGGGATAGAGCTACCCCCACCATCATGCATTGGTGGTGGTGGCGGTGGCATGTAAGGAGGCAATGGAATCGGCATGGGTTGTTGAGCCGGTGCCTGGGCAATGGTGACCACGGTTGGCTGGCAAGCCGTCACCGTTTTGGTCACAGTACGCCGCGTGCGCTTTATCTTGCGCGCAGACTCACCTTTTCTGACCATGCGGGCCCGAACCGGTTTCTTTTTTGTGAGTTTCTTCACATAAGGAGCCGCAGGCGCCTCTGAAACATGAACTGCGCCACCGCCAATTAACGCCCCACCGCAAGTGCAAGCGCATAATTTTGCTAAAGCCATCCGTACCGACATAATATCATCTCTCTTCCGCTGTGGAAACAATTAGCCTATCAGCATTTAGTCGCTGACGGTCTTTCTCGTTTTTCCGACGTACACAGAAACGCAGAAGAAATAGTAAACCACAATTGCGTTAACCCTGTTTCCCTCAGCAAAATGATAAAAACCCTTACCAGAATCTATCCAACAACAGTTAATGTCCCGAATTGGAACCATTGGCGCCGACTTTCTTGCAAAAATGCTAAAGAATGGCGCATTTGCAACCAATAGGAAACGAACCCGATTCGTTTTAATCTGTCAGAAATCTGCTCCGATCCTCATTGCCTACCGCTGATAATCAGTGATTTTTGGATTATTGGGCAAACAGATATTTTGCGCCTTGTCTCGAATTAGTGTGCTGGCTATAGGCTCGCAATATAGTTAGCCCCATCCCTTCGGATTCTATCGGGGCAGGTGTTTGGAGAGTATGTTGGCATCCTCGGTTAAAAAAGCATCCAAAAAGAATAGCGCAGAAGTAACCCTCGCAGACGGCTACGAACCGAGCGAAGATGAAGAGTTTATGGATGAGCGCCAGCTCGCCTATTTTAGGCAGGCTTTGGAAAACTGGAAACAGGAAATCATCGGAGAGTCCAAGGAAACATTGGCCCATCTGCAAGATGGCCCGATTCAGGAAGCAGACCTCAATGACCGTGCCTCTAGTGAAACCGACTGGGGCTTAGAGCTGCGAACACGTGATCGTCAGCGCAAATTAACAACCAAAATCGAAGCGGCCCTGCGGCGCATTGAAGAAGGTGAATATGGCTATTGCCAAGTGACCGGCGAGCCAATCTCGCTTGATCGACTGAAAGCAAGGCCGATAGCGACGATGACCGTCGAAGCGCAGGAAGCCCATGAGCGGAACGAGAAAATCTCTCGGGATCAGTAGTTTAACCGCAACCCGTACATTAAAGTTAACTTTCTAGGCTCATGGACGCCGGATGAGCCCGTGCTCCATATGCACGGCCAAATTTCTATCCCGAACAAATTTTCCCGGATATTAATAAAATTTGCACCTCTTCGGCTTTATCATGTGCCCCGCGACACATCATGTTACACTAATTTACTGCGGGAAGCTCATGAAAGAAACATTTGACGATAATTTGCAAATGAACAGCCAAGCGGTTTCGCAACCAAAGCGAGAGCTCGATCGGGACAGCTTGTTTTTAAAAGCAGCCCTGCGTTTCATTGATGGCGATGACTGCGGTGAAGTCCGGGTCCGTAACTTATCGGCGGGCGGCCTTATGGCAGAAGCACCCGTGCTCGCCAAAAGAGGTGACAAGGTGGAATTGGAACTGCGCAACATTGGCCAAGTAACGGGATATGTCGCTTGGGTCGCTCAAGGCAGATTCGGCATCGCATTTGATCACCCAATTGATCCAAAACTGGCCCGGAAACCGGTTGGGCAAGGAAAAGTGAGTCTACCGCGATATTTGCGTCAGCCGACCAAAAAAACCTATCCCGTTCGTCAAAATCTGCCGCCCCGCTGAACTGACGGCTAACCGTCAACATTAAGCTTGATTAGAATTCGCACCCTGCATAGGACCTGTTAATCAATCGATTAATAGGAGCATGACATGGCAGGGCCGTTAACCGGAATCAACATCATAGAATTTGCCGGAATCGGTCCCGGACCATTTTGCGGCATGATGCTTGCGGACCAGGGGGCGACTGTTACCGTTCTCCATCGACCGGGCAAGGCTCCAGACCCGCGCCTCGCGCTCTCTCGCTCTCGAAAATTGGTCGAGATAGACCTAAAGTCAGCCGAAGGCATTGAAACGGCTCGCAACCTCGTGAAAAATGCTGACGGTCTTATCGAAGGCTTTCGTCCCGGAGTAATGGAGCGCTTGGGCTTGGGTCCGGACGTGTTGCTCGGTGACAACCCCAAGCTGGTCTATGGCCGGATGACGGGTTGGGGGCAAACGGGACCACTGGCGCCCGCAGCCGGTCACGATATCAATTATATTTCAATTTCCGGTGCCCTTCATGCTTTCGGGCGAGCGAACGAAAAGCCGACTCCGCCGATCAATATGGTCGGTGACTTCGGTGGCGGTGGCATGATGCTCGCGTTCGGAATGGTCTCTGCTCTTCTACATGCCAAGACCGGCGGGACAGGTCAGGTGGTGGATTGCGCCATGACCGATGGTTCTGCGGCATTGATGGCCATGATTTTCGATTTCCAAAATACCGGCCAATGGCGCGACGAACGCGGGGTCAATTTGCTGGACACGGGTGCGCATTTCTATGACACTTATGAAACTTCCGATGGCAAATTTATCTCGATCGGATCTATTGAACCGCAATTTTATGCCGAACTTCGGCAAGTCGCAGGACTAGTCGAAGACAAGGATTTTGATGCGCAAATGGACCCTCGACAATGGCCTGCATTGAAAGAAAAGCTGACCACATTGTTTAAGACCAAGACCCGTTCTCAATGGTCCGAACTGATGGAAGGTACGGACATTTGTTTTGCGCCGGTTCTTTCTTTGGTCGAAGCCAAAGAACATCCGCACAATGTCGCAAGAGAGACTTTTGTTGATGTCGATGGATTGATGCAACCTGCGCCGGCACCTCGTTATTCGGTTACGGTTTCGGACCCCCCTAAACGTCCGGTCTGAGCTGCGCTTATAACCCTGTCTGCATAATGGGGGCCAATGGACAATTGACTGCCGTCGTGGAGAATGACGAACTTCTTGCGACCTTGCCGGCGAACCTCCGCGATACAATCACGCCGGACAATCGCGGATCGATGGACACGGACAAAGAGACTGTCCGGCAGCTGGTTCTCCAAAGACCGCATCGATTGGTGCACAAGATAACTGCGGCCCGGCAAATACAGCCGCATATAGTCGCGCTCCGCCTCCACCCATTCAATATCCGAAATGATCAACTGCAGTGACCCTGTACGATCCTGCACCCAGAGACGTTGGTCGAGATCAGGTTCCCGGTCGATACGATCCCGCTCTAGACTATCGATCGCACGCTTCACCGCCTCCCGGAGCAATGCCTCTTTAACCGGCTTCAGCAGATAGTCGGTGGCTTCCAGTCGAAACGCCTGAACCGCATATCTACTATGCGCGGTTGTAAAAATTATCTGAGGCATTCGAACAAGGCCTTCGCAAAATTCGGCAACTTTCAGCCCCGACAGATCAGGCATATCGACATCGAGCAGGAGGATATCCGGCTGCAGTTTGCGGATTTTCTCCAAAGCCTCACGACCGCCTTTGGCCAATTCTATACGATCGAAAAGCCCGGTCCGTTCGCTGAGCGCTTTAAGCCGAGAGCGAGCGAGCGGCTCATCATCCACAATCAGAACGGAAGGCGGTGACATAGACATCTTCAGATATCCTGAAATATTTGGGACGGATCCGGCAAGATTATGGTCGCAGTGGCCATGCCATCCTTGCTGTTGGCCAATAGCAACGAAGCATTCTGCCCGTATAGGGTTCTCAGACGGTCTTGCACATTCGTGAGACCGGTTCCGGTTCCGGTAGACCGATCATCTGCGCGAGCAGTTGGTTCAATGACCCGTCCGTCATTGGCCACGCTAATTCGCATCCGATCGCCTTCGCTCTGCGCCGAGATAGTGATGTTAATAGGCTGATCCGATCCTGAAACGCCAAATTTGATAGCATTTTCAATGAGCGGCTGAATGATCAGCGACGGTATACTCCAATCTTTCGTCGCCTGATCAATATCTACAGAATAGCGCAACCGCTCCGGGAACCGCATTCGCTCAATCTCGAGATAGCGCACCTGTTGCGCAATTTCTTGTTCTACCGTGATCATGTCCTGGGCACCGCCAGTAAGCACCGCGCGCATATAGTCGGCCAAATCATCCACCATCTTCTCGGCTTGTTGATTTTGCCGATCAATGATCAAGCTGCTCACCGAATTGAGGGCGTTGAAGACAAAATGCGGATTCAATTGATAGCGCAACGCGCGCAGCTCACTCTCGCGGTTGACCCGCTCCAACTGTCGGCTGTGTGCCATCATCCGTTGCGCGTCTTGGCTATGGGACAAGGCCAGATAGAGAGCCCCCCAACCAGCAAATATGAAATAGCGTGTAAACGCTTCGTCCAGAACATAGGCCCAATCAAACGAGGCAAAGTCCACTGCTTTGAGCAGGTAAGAAAAGTCGAACACAACGGCCTCATGATCGAACACTATCTGATCAAGAATGGCGATATAGTTGGCCAAGACTACGGTCGGCAATGTCAGCATGAAAATCGCCGATTTCATGCCACGACCGCGCACGGCAATCAGCAAACGGTAGAGCAACCAGGTGGACGTGATGCAGATACTGGTCATCAGTATCCGCTGGACAAAAAGCGCATCGACATTCCCCTGGGCAACATAGAGGAAACGGCTTGTCACAAAGACAAAATAGGCACCCCAAACACCGAATATCGACTTGATCGCGATATCTCGGTTGACTGGGAAAAGCCTGTGAAACAACGAGGTTGTCGCGGCTTCGGCAGTTCGCACAGGTCGCATGGTAGAGGCAGGTTTCACGAAGTCGGCGTGCTTCTGCTTTTATCAATCCCCCTCTGGGTGCGCCAATAAGTAGCGAAGCTGGCCAGCCAATGGCTGCCAGAATAATGCGGTGTGCTCACCGCTTTTTCTCCTGATTTGCCATGCAGGCTTGCTGAAGCGAGGAGCGATGCGCGTCGCGGATCTTCGATCGGAAGTGCAGAAGCCATCCCTTCCAACGCCCAAGCCCGAGAGAGGTTAAGGCCATCAAGATGCACCAATTTCCCGTCACTCGGGTCGTTGACAACCCCAATTTCCAGCCATGCAGCGCTGCCATCGATCGGAATATCGGGCAGAAAGTTCGAGAGCCAGCCGGCATATTCATTTTCATCCATCACGCGGCGCATCAGGTCGGCAACCATCAAGCATGAAGAGAGAAAATCCTCCCCTGAAGGCTCATAAGCCATCGGACAATTGCGGTCATTGCTGTGAAAACTGCGTGCTTTGTTGCTCACAAGACTGGTCATGTCGGTGTCACCGCTGCGCGCCGCCCAGTCGAGCACCAAACCAAAAGCGAAGGCGGACTGATTGTGCGTCCCTAATCGAATGGGATAGGCTAGCTTCGGCAACCAGTCTTTGATATTGCTCACAATCACAGCCTCCAGGGGCTCGAGCCTGGAGAGCCAGGTCTTTGCTTGCTCGGCCTTGTCGCCTTCCCCATCGGATATCTCACGCAATTCGTCGGTCAATTGCAGGAACCACGCAATGCCATACGGCCGCTCGAACGCCTTGCGATCTGCACCGTTAAAATAGGCCAGTTCACCGGTAATTTTTTCTGCGGTGAAATTCGCTGCAAGCCGAGCGGCAATCTCATCATCCATCTCGGGCACGAGATTTTGCCCCCACAAACGCGTCAGCAGCCAGTGACCGTGCACCGCGCTATGCCAGTCGAAACAACCATAGAAAACGGGAGTCAGCGTTTCGGGCTCGCCGACATCGGCTGCACTGTTCAAAACATGGCTGATCTTGTTGGGATATTGTTTGTTGATGCAGTTGAGCGCAATCCGCGCAAAAGCCTGCTCTGCCTTTCTCGGCGCCAACCCGTTGTCCGCTGGATCCGGTGCGGTGTTTCGACGCTCAAACACATCGCGTTCTGGCGAGGATTGCTTTTCTTCTTCCTCAACGACAGAGCAACCCGCCAAGATCGCGATCATCAGCGCGATCAGTCCTTTTCGATAGATCATCCGATGCCCTCCAAAAATCATTTTCCTTTAGAGATGAATTGACCCCTAAGCAAAAGACTATAGGGCAAAATAAAACTTCCGCCATTGCCAGTTCCGGCCAGGCGTTTCGCAGTGGAACAGAAAATATCGCGACGCAACCCGCCATATTCCTAACCGGCAGCCCTTTGCGGCACATCACCGCAATGTCTCTGACCGCCAGCATCGGCATGCTGACCATATTCCTGGTCGACTTTGCTGATCTGTTTTATATTGCCCAACTTCAAGACAGTGCACTGACGGCAGCCATGGGCTTTGCGGCCACTATTCTGTTTTTCGGCACCGCCTTTTATATCGGACTCATGATTGCCACCAGCGCGCTGGCGGCTCGCCATATCGGTCAAGGCGATCCGAATCGAGCCCGCCGATATCTGACCAACATCATGGTGCTCAGCACGATACTGATCGTGCCTTTGGCCATCCTATTTTTCGTTTTCGCACCGGATATTCTAGCATTGCTCGGGGCCGACGGAACGGCGAACCAAGCCGCGACCGGGTATATCCGCATTGTCGCGCCATTCATGCCTTTCAGCGTTGCCGCGATGGTATGTTCTGGGTTCCTGCGAGCTCATGGCGCGGCGAGGCGTGCGATGAATGTTACCCTCAGCATGGGCATTACCAATGCCATTTTAGACCCCATTTTTATCTTTGGCTTCGGTTGGGGAATCAATGGCGCGGCGGCCGCTAGCGCCTGTGCAATTGTTGTATCGGCGATATTCGCGATTTGGTCGATCGTTAAGCATTACGGCGGCTTCGAACGTTTTTCTCTGCCAAGTTTTCGTCAGGATATTCGTCCGATTATGGAGATCCTGATTCCGGCGATCCTGACCAATGTTGCCACGCCAATTGGTGGGTTTATCTCCTATCGCTTCATTGCCGATTATTCGAATGATGTGATTGCTGGCTTTGCAGTCGTTGGCCGGATCGTGCCGGTAGCGTTTTGCCTAATGTTCTCCCTTTCCGGCGCGGTCGGTCCAATAATCGGCCAGAATTTTGGGGCACAGAAATTTGATCGGGTGCGCACAACGATCAAACAGGCGACCATATTTGCCCTGGTTTACACGCTGTTGATCTGGCCCATCTTGTATTTTCTGAGCGGTCCCATCAGCAACGCCTTCCATCTGAAGGGCGAAGGACAGCATGTATTCTGGCTTTTTGTCGTCTTGTTGACACCGCTATTCTTCTTCAACGGAATGCTGTTCATCAGCAATGCCGCCTGTAATAACCTAGGTCGTCCGACTTGGTCGACGGCTACAAACTGGCTGCGCAATACGCTCGGGCTTATCCCTTTCCTCTGGCTTGGCCGCGAATATTATGGACTGGATGGCATTCTGGTTGGGCCGGCCTTAGGCGGCATAATTTTCGGCATAGCCGGATATATGATCGCACAATATCTGGTGAATTTGCAGCAACGGCGGGCCGCGTTAACCATTTAACTTGCTAGCGAAGCGCGTCCCGCGATGGAACAGCATGTTTTTGCCCCGCGCACGAATCGGAAAAATCGCCTAAGGCCCGCCTAATTCGCCCGTTTGGGCCAAATCAGGTATTTTAAATAAACGTGCGTGTTCCGCCACCCTATGTCCCGCCATTGAGCAGTCAAATTCCAGACTATGGACAAAATGAATGGCCCGACGAACGATTAACTATAAATAGCAAAAGCCTTCCGCCCACGGAAACCGTTCAACCCGAAGCCGAACCTGAACCTGCTGCAGCGCCAGAACAACAGCGTTCCCTTTTGAAAATGACAGCTCGCGAACGCATATTGACCGCGATTTTCATGATCAGTTTGATACTGATTCCCGCGACTTTGCCGCAATCCAGTGTGGATGCACAACAATTCAATCCGAGCGATCCCAGACTGCAATCGGTCGAACGCGCAGAAGAAAATTTCGCCGGCTCGGCATTCTACTTCATTGATCCCAACTATGCGATCCCGCAGAACTACGGTGACATAGGCAGCGATCTTCTCGCGGAACCGGGAGAAGAAGCGATCGATGGACTATCCCGCTTGACCCAAAATGATCGGGATCAAACATCACCGGCGCATCTCATTCGACCAATGGCCTTTCGGGGATCAGCAATCGACAATAGCCGGGCACTGCATTGTCTAACCCAAGCGATCTATTATGAGGCAGGAATGGAACCCGATGCCGGCCAACGTGGTGTGGCGCAGGTAATATTGAACCGGGTTCGCCATCCCAGCTATCCGAGCACAGTATGCGGCGTAATTTATCAAGGCAGCGAACGGAAAACAGGTTGTCAGTTTTCATATACGTGCGACGGTTCGCTCCGCCGCAAACCTGCTCGTTTTCATTGGGATCGGTCTCGAAAGGTCGCGGCTGAGGCGCTCGCCGGGACAAGCTATACGACGGTCGGCACTGCTACCCATTATCACGCGACCTATGTCTATCCCTATTGGGCACCAAGCCTGCGCTTCCTGGGGACGGTGGGTGCACACCGCTTCTATAGTTGGAAAGGCAAGGCCGGCAAAGCCAGCGCGTTCAGCCAGAAATATCGTGGCCGCGAGCCTTTGGCAGCACCGAAACCTCGGAACTATGCTGCTACCGCCAAAAATGGTGGCACATCATCGCTTGATCCCATTGCATTGGAAAAAGCCTATGAAACAGCCAGACGCAAAGCCGAAGCGGAAGCCGCCAAGTCGGAGAAAAAAGCGGCCTTGCAAGCCGACAATGCCAGACGGCACGATCGACCTGCTCCGGCGCTAGATGTCAACGCCCCCCGTTCTTACCAGGCTCCCGCTTATAGCAATGAAGCGCAAGCCAAAGGCGGCGACAAAGCCTATGCTGGGCAGAACCTGCCCAATGTCAGTCAGATCAAGCCAGAATTTCGCAACAGCGGCACCTGGAAGAAAAAACCCGGAGGATAGACCAGAGCGGCCATTTCTCAATAGTTTCGCTGGCAACCAACAATGGGTTTTCCTTGCCTTAACCCGCCACTCCCGCCTAAAGGCTCTCGATTTTATCGGAAATGAAGCGGAGCGCTCTAATGGCGACAAATTGGACGGCAAATAGCTGGCGGGATTTCAAAGGGCTGCATATGCCCGAATATCCTAACGCCGCCAAACTGGCGGAAACAGAGGAGCTGCTTGGCAGCTACCCGCCACTGGTTTTTGCCGGTGAAGCGCGTAGCTTGAAAAAAGACCTGGCCGAAGCCGCTGCCGGCCGAGCATTCCTGCTCCAGGGCGGCGACTGTGCAGAGAGCTTTGCAGAATTTCATCCGAACAATATTCGCGATACCTTCCGCGTCATTTTGCAGATGGCCGTCGTGCTCACCTATGCCTCGAAGCTGCCCGTCGTCAAAGTCGGTCGCATGGCCGGTCAATTCGCGAAACCACGTTCTTCTGATGTTGAAGTGCAGGATGGTGTTGAACTACCCAGCTACCGCGGCGACATAATCAACGGCATTGAATTTGATAGCAATCGCCGTGATCCCGACCCGGATCGCATGGTCCGCGCCTATAATCAGGCAGCTGCGACACTCAACCTGCTCCGTGCCTTCTCCACGGGCGGATACGCAAATCTTAAGGAAGTCCATGGTTGGACCCATGATTTCATGGCTCGCAGCCCATGGGCGAAAAAATTTGAAGAAATGGCTGATCGGATCGGCGAAGCGCTCTCCTTCATGGAGGCCTGCGGGATCAATCCTGACACCGTGCCGCAATTGAAAGCCACATCATTCTACACCAGCCACGAGGCACTGTTGCTGCCTTATGAGCAGTCTCTGACACGAAAAGACAGTCTGACCGGAGAATGGTATGACACCAGCGCCCATTTCCTCTGGATTGGAGACAGAACCCGTTTCGAAGGCTCTGCTCATGTTGAGTTTCTGCGCGGCATTGGTAATCCGATCGGTTTGAAATGCGGCCCCTCACTCGAGCCAGATGCGCTTTTGAAAATGCTCGACACGCTCAATCCATCGCGCGAAGCCGGCCGGATTACGCTGATTTCACGCTTTGGACATGACAAGGTCGAAAGCGGCCTGGCACCACTTGTCCGAGCAGTTAAACGGGAAGGCCATCCGGTTGTCTGGTCCTGCGATCCGATGCACGGCAATGTCATCAAGGCGGACAGCGGATACAAGACCCGACCATTTGATCGTATTCTTGCCGAAGTGCGCGGTTTCTTCGCCGTACATAGAGCGGAGGGTACGTTTGCAGGCGGCATCCATTGCGAAATGACCGGGCAGAATGTTACCGAATGCACAGGCGGCGGTGTCGCAATAACCGATGCATCACTCGGCGATCGCTACCATACTCATTGCGATCCGCGCCTCAACGCAGCGCAATCATTGGAGCTCGCGTTCCTACTAGCAGAAATGCTCAACCAGGAACTGTCCGAACGCTCGCAGGAAGCGGCCTGATCATGGTTGAAAAAACGCGACCAGAGCGAATGCGCCCGGAGGATTATGCACCTGGAGAATCTCCCATGAGCAGAGGAGCCACCTATGTTCGCAAAGGGATTGTGAGCAAAGGCGTCGGATTTGGCAGTGCACTGGCGATCGCTATCAGCTTCACCACACACAAATCGATTCTATGGGCCATTTTCCATGGGTTCTTATCGTGGCTCTATGTGATCTACTACGCACTCACGCGATAGGCTCCCTTCACGCCGGTCCAATTTGCGTGACTTTTACGAACCGGCAGACTATCAACCGCGCTTATAAAGCGGGTGGAGAACGTGATGATCAAATCACTCTCATGGATATTAGCAGGCTCTATAGCGGTTTCCGGTTGCTCCGGTCCGATTCAAACGCGTGTTCAAACACATCAGGTGATCGCCTCTCCTGCAGAGAAGCAATTTACCATATCCTCTTTAGACGCTGTGGCTAACCAAGATCTAGCGCTCGCTCGCGATGTCGTCGCAAAATCTCTGAGTGCCAAAGGCTATCAGCTCACTCCGAATGCGTCGATATTGGTCCATGTCGGGCTGTCTGACCGGCTAGCCAACTTTTCGATAAATGCGGGAGACAAGACCGCAGAAGAGACGATCGCGATTGCCAAGAAAGCGAAGCCTCTCCAATCTTGCCAAGACCGCGAACATCGTTTGACAGTAAACCTTTTCGACCAGGCCCGTGGATCAAAACTATATTCGGGCAATGCGTCAGAATATCATTGTAAAGGCACCATCCAGAAATCTTTGCCTTTTTTGGCCAAATCCGCTCTGTCCGGTTTGGATACCGATGTGAGTGAGGCACCGCGAAGTGCAACGCATAGCCGCTTGGGCACGGACTAAATCACTCCTCATTTTCTTCAATTTCAGCAGCCAACGGCAGAAGCACGGTAAAGCGGGCGCCCCCGTCCCTCTGATTTTCACCGCGGATATGCCCCCCGTGGCGTTCCATCACTTTGGCGACAAAGTTCAATCCCAGTCCTGCACCTTTTATCGAGGAATGGGCCATGCTGTCATCACTGGCAAACCGCTCGAACAATTGTCCCAGCATCTCTTTAGAAATACCTTCGCCTTGATCAGCTATCGCGACAGACACAAATGGCTGTCGGTCTAATTCGGTCACTCGAATTGCCACAGCCACTACACCATTTTCTGGGCTATACTTGATCGCATTGTCGATAAGATTGACGAACGAACGATAGAGCGTAGAGGGTTCACCGCTCACGAAGGCCCCATCCGACTGGTCATCGACTTCGCATTGGATCCCTCGCGTTTTGCAAAGAGGCCATAGGCTGTCATTAGCCTCCGCAACCAGTTCCGCTAGCAATACATCTTCTCCAGCAAACTCGCTGGAATCTATTCGAGCCAATCCGACAAAATTGTCCGCCAGCGCCAACGTGCGTCGCGCATGTCCTTCGATCCGACCGGTGATATCATTCGCCGCTTCCCCATCGAGAAGAGCGAGAATGGCGGCCTGGGGTGCCCGCATATCATGGGATAGAAGTTGTAACACTTGCTCCCGCTGCTCGGCGGCATGCGCGACCTCGGTGATATCAGCCAGATAATGGATATATCCCTTCAATGATCCTTCATCCGAGACAATGGGCGCGCGCCGCATTGCGAAAATTTCACTGTCAAGTGAGGTGAACTCTACATAATCTTGCTTTGTTGGCCGGTTTTTCAGGTCGAGATAATCCTTAACCTCCTGAAGGTCATCAAGGGATACAAAGCGATTGAGCATATCATCCAGCGCGAGTTCCTGCGCTCCGTCTTCCACCCCGGTCTGAGCCAGTTGATTGACGAACGTGACCTTATCCTCAAGATCCGTAATGAACATCGGGTCGGGGAGGTTTCTGAGCGCGTCGCCAATAAACCGCCGCAAATCACGGACATGCGAAATGGCATGTGTCAGCTGTTCCGCCTGGCCTGTGATAACATCGACGGGACCGAGTTCCGGCCGCATGATTGGAATGTCGATTTTTGAACGATGAAAATTATTCAACTCGCTATCCATAAAATCGCTGGTCGCCTGCAACCGGCGCCAACCCCATATCGGATAGACCAGAATGACACCCACTAGGGCGGCTCCCGGGGCAAACCAGAGGGCAAATTGCAGGAAGGTCGCACTCGCTACCAAGATCGCCAGTATCAGGGCAAACGAGACAATGATCGTGGTCCGCGGATGCCATCGCCAGAACCCGAACAGCAATATCCAGACCGGCAGAAGCGCAAGCAGTACTTGCGGACCAAATGAAATTGGCCGTACCAAATCATCCCGGACAATCGCACCGTAAAGATTGGCCATGATTTCAACCCCTGCGAGTGTTCCGCCATCGCCAAGCGGAACTGAATATTGATCCCCCAGGCCATTTGCAGTCGCGCCAATCAAAATGATCTTGTCCTTCAGAAAAGTCAGCGGGACATCCCCATTGGCCAGAGCCGCATAAGATACGGATTGATATCCACCGCGTTGTGCAAAGGGCACCAGCATAGTTTCTTCGCAATCTTGGATACGATTGAATGCCGGGGACGGCCGACCATGCACCGACCGATAGATTTTTTCCATCAAATGCGGCCAGTTTGATTCAGACATCTTATCCCCGAAACACAAGGCCGAACGACGCACAAGGCCATCTGCATCGAGCGTCAAGTTCACGTTACCCAGACCGCTAGCTACATCAGCGAAAGCTCCGATCGGCAATTTGACATCATATTCAGCGCCATCTCTGCCGGGAAAAACGAAATGCAGTGGCAAGAACAACCCGCTGTTAATGGCCATAGCACGCGCCAATTGCGCATCATCATCCGGTGCTCCGGGTTCGCTCAATAGAATATCAAAACCGATCGCTTTCGGCTTCCCCTTGGCAAGCTGCTCAAACAATTCAGCATGCCGGTTGCGCGGCCATGGCCATTTTCCAAAAGCCGCCAGACTGTCTTCATCAATTTGAACAATCAGAATGTCAGGTTGCGGCACCGGTCGATCGATCTCTGACAATTGATCATAAACCAGATTGTCAAAGCGAGAGATACTGTCCCAATGGATCAGGATCAAAACCACCAAAGATGCGAGAAACGCCACGGCCAACCATTCCAAAACCAAACGTTGGCGTAATTTCATCGGTGATTATTCTTCCATAGAAAGTCGAGCAAGGCCCTAGCCTTGATAGCTAGTTGGTGACGGTCAATTTCTCGAAATCGGTCCATTGTTCGATCGCTTCATGGTCTGTCTGATCGCTAGACAATTGAATCACCCCCACGCGCCAAAAATAGTCCCCGTCCGCGAGATCTGATAACGTCACAGCGCTGTGCATTAGTCCCGCTTCATCAACAATCGGAACAGTCGTTTTACTGTCCTTCAGGATCTGGAGGCGGTAAAATCTTTGCCCTTCGCCTTTGCCGCCCCACTTAAAGCGGTAACCAAAATCACCTGCGTCGGCGCTTCCACCCAGAGTGCTGAGCTGGCGCTTGAAGGAATAAGCAGCAGGCATGCCTTCAAACCCATCCGCTGACAATGCGGTCATCTTCGCGAAATATCGTCCGTTTGGAATTGCAGGAATCTGGATTCCTGATCCTTGTCCTTGCGCTTCTGCGACCACATCCACAAAGCCGGCATCGGATGCAATGATGATGCGATGACCGATCGCCGATCCTCCCGACGCTAACGCAAACCGAAGTTCAGATTCAGACTGAACCTTGGCCGGGTCCAATAGTTCCGGTGGAGAGAGCAATTCAGCTTTGGCGAGCTTACCACCGACAGCAGCAGCCGCTCCGGTGCCGGCAGGTACAGAAATCGCTCCGCCTTTGTTTAGGTCTTCTCCAGCAGCAACAATCACTTCACCTTCTACTGTTTCGGAAAACGCCGTGCCCGACGCTTCGTCGACTCGGGTGCGATAATCCGTACCGCGGACCGCGGAAACAGCGACCGGCGTCCGGACCCGGTAACGGTCTGCTTTCTTTTTCAAGGGTGCGACTTTGGACCGAATGCGGCCTTTGTCGACGGCAATCTCGTAATCAATGCTATCGGTCAGCAGGATATGCCGCAAACGACTGATCCGGACGCGGCTGTTTGAGGGCAAAGAAACCTTCGATCCGTCTTCAAGCCGCAGCGTCAAAAAACTGCGCGCGGCAGTCGAAATCTTGCTACCCTCTCCGATATCTAGCCCCACGGAAGGGGTCATGTTACGGCCGCCACTGCTTATCGCAACAGCCCCTCGAAACGCACTTAGACTAGCCTCGCTCGGACGATATTTAAGTAGTTTCACAGGAATCCGCAGCCGTTTTCCGATCGAAATTTTGCGAGGGTCGGCAATATGATTGATGCGTTGGACAGCGAAATAGTCTGATCGTTTGCGCAAATATTTGTCGGCGAAATCTATCAGTGTATCACCACGCTCAAACACATAGGGGACTTGATCCGCATTCGATTTCTTTTGAGCGGATGCTTCGCTTGGCGCGAGAACTAGTCCAAAGGCCAAGCAAACGGCCAAAAGGCGCAGGCCTGATGATGGAATCAAATCCCTGAAGCTTTCAGACACAATCACCCTCCGTTACCAAGCGTCTCCAATCTATACCCATAGCCGAAAACCGTAAAAATCCGAAACCCGTTTTCTGGCTTCAATGATAGCTTGGACCGAATCCGAGAAACATGCATGTCGAGGGTACGGGTAGCGAGATGGGCGTTTGTGCGCCAAACGGTCTCCATGATATATCGCCGTGACAAGGTCCGATCACGGTTGCGAAACATCAAATCGGTAAGTTCAAACTCTTTCGCTGTCAGAGCAATTTCTTTGCCGCCGTGCGTAACGGTTTGCTCGATGCGGTTAAGCAGATAGTCGCCATATTCAGCTGTCGTTTCCATTGCGGACGCGCCGCTATTCCTGCGTAGCAACGCATTGATGCGGGCGGCAATGACGCCTTTGTCTTCTGGCTTGGTAATATAATCGTCGGCACCCGCATTGAGCGCATCGCTAATGTCTTGCTTTGCCGTTCGGCTGGTCATCATCATCACAGGTGGACGATCTTCAACCGCGCCTTCCATCCATTCCAAAATCTGCATGCCATTTTTACCTGGCATATTCCAATCAAGAATCACCAGATCAAATGTATCCCGAAGCAAACCGTTTGAGAGCGCAGTCCCATCCGGATAACCCGCATAGACGTGGCCTTGCCCTTCGACGATTTTCCCCAAAAAATCGATAATCTCCGAATCATCATCAGCTATCGCTACACGCATTTCCATTCTCCTCACGGCCATCCAACGAAACCCATGGGTAACACGCTCATTTAGGTGGCTTTATGTTCAGCGTTTTACAATCATATCGACCGGTTTTACCAGCATTAGCGCACGTATTTACAATCATTTACATATAGGGGGGTTAAACGGGGGTAACAAACTAAAAATAATTCATCACATCCTCGTCATGCAGCGCCTGGGCACGGTTGGGAGATCAATCGGAATATCTTAGGAAGATTTGGTTGGGGTGGCAGGATTCGAACCTGCGCATGGCGGCATCAAAAGCCGCTGCCTTACCACTTGGCGACACCCCAATATTGGCGCCCCTACAATTGCAGGGCCACGCTGGTGAACGGGCCTATTATCCAGTTTGCTCGCAAGGGGCAAGAGGCAGTTTATCTAAGCTTCAAACAACCTTTTAACCCAGCCGTGATCATCCGGTGCATTGCCGCACTGAATATCAACCAACCGCCGCCGTAATTTCTCTGTCAACTGGCCGGGGCCGCCGCCGCCAATCGTAAATTCGCCGTCGTCCGAACGTACGGTTCCAACTGCCGTGACCACTGCTGCAGTGCCGCAAGCGAAGGTTTCGAGAAGCTTTCCGCTGGCCGCATCCGCTTTCCACTGATCCATCGCATAGGGTTGTTCAACCACGGTCAGTCCTTCTTCACGGGCCAGTGTCATGATCGATTCGCGGGTTATACCGGGCAGGATCGTGCCGCCGAGCGGAGGCGTCACCAATGTACCGTCGTCCATCACGAAGAACAAATTCATGCCGCCCAATTCTTCCACCCACTTATGCTCGGCAGCATCAAGGAACACCACCTGGTCACAATCTTTGCCAATGGCTTCTGCTTGGGCGATCAAGCTGGCGGCATAGTTGCCACCACATTTTGCCGCACCAGTACCGCCAGGTGCTGCGCGACTATAATCGTCGGACACCCAGATGGTGATCGCCGACGCCCCGCTCTTGAAATAGCCGCCAGCGGGAGAGGCTATGACCATATAGAGATATTCTTTTGCGGGGCGAACGCCGAGAAACACTTCGCTGGCGAACATGAAAGGCCGCAAATATAAAGAACCCCCGTCGACAGAAGGAAACCACTGCCGGTCGATTTCGACCAGCTTTTCGACCGATTCGAGAAACAGCTTCTGCGGCAATTCCGGCATTGCCATGCGCCGCGCCGATGCCTGGAACCGCTTCGCATTTTCTTCGGGCCGGAATAGAGCCGTCGCGCCATCGGCAAGACGATAGGCCTTCATCCCTTCAAAAATTTCCTGAGCATAATGTAAAACGGAAGAAGCAGGATCCATCATGATGGGTTCCCGCTTCGCAATGCGGGCGTCATGCCAGCCATCGCCTTCCGTATAGCGGATCATCGCCATATGATCGGTAAACAAAGACCCGAAGCCCGGGTTCTCCAAAAGTCTGTCGCGTTCGCTGTCGGCAACAGGAGAAGTGCTGGGTTCTAGACTAAATTCAAGGTCCTCTGTCACGGCCATATACTGCTGCTTTCGCTGTGAAACATGCCAACCAATGGAAGAATTGGAAGCATAATCCAATTGTCTTGCAATCCTCTAATCAGCCTGTCAAGATACGTCAACATGACTGACGTATCTCGCCCTGCCATATCCCCCGGCGCCTCACCGCTTTTTCTGCGCGAGGACGAAGTCCGGCGCGGCGTCGAGCTGCTCTATTTCGGCTATACCCGCCTGACCAATGCCATTGATCAGGAGCTTGCCAAACAGGGTCTCGGTCGGGCGCACCATCGGGCTTTATATTTCATTGCACGGCAGCCAGACCTAACCGTTGGCGAACTGCTTAAGCTGCTGGCAATCACCAAACAATCACTCGGCCGGGTCGTCAAAGAATTGTTGGAACGCGATTTCATTCTAACATCGCCTGGTATCGTCGATCGGCGCCAGAAACTGTTAAGCCTCACCCAGAAAGGGGCGGATCTGGAAGCAGAGCTATTTCGTCAGCTGCGGGAGAAGCTCTCGTCCGCTTATGTTTCTGCCGGCCAAGAATCCGTGTCGGGGTTTTGGCATGTTTTGGAAGGCCTGGTGCCTGAGAGCGATCGCAAGATGGTGTTTGACCTGCGCGGCGACAAAGCCTGACACGAGACGCCTGAAACAGGGTTAGTTTTTGGCTTCTTCTGCCATTTCTATATTGCGCTTCATCGCTGCGTTCAAAACATCATGGAGCAGAGCATTGGCCCGGCCATCTTCATCCATCACGTCGAGGCCTTTGCGGGTTGTACCGCCCTTACCAGCGACCTGACTGGCCAATACGCCGGGGTCAACGTCGGAACCTGCCGCCAATGTTGCTGCCCCGTCCACCATTGCCAAGGCCAGCCGAGCAGCCTGATCGGGATCCATCCCCAGTTCCGCAGCCGACAGGGCCAATGCATCAATGAAGCGAAACACAAAGGCAGGGCCGGAACCGGACAGTGCTGTCGCAATATGCATCTGGCTTTCATCATCCAGCCATTCCGGTGCGCCGAGAGGGGAGAAAAGCGCGTTCATGTCCTCGCGCACTGTCTCGTCATCATTTTCCGCGATCAATATCATCGGTGATTTACCAACGGTCACGGCCATATTGGGCATGAGCCGTATAATTGTACCGGAACTTGGCAAATTCTGACGCAATATGTCGATTTCTGTACCCGCCAATACGGATATTATCCTGCTCGTGTCCCCAACCAGCAGCGCCAGCTTCGTTGCGACGTCCGCCAATTGATAGGGCTTCATTGCCAGCATGACCAAGTCTGGCGCGGGGCCGTCCGGATAGTCCGGCCGGGATTGCAATCCGCCGGGCAGCGGGGTCTGATTGGGCTTGATAACGGTGATATTCTCGGCGGGTGCGCCATTGTCCAGCCAGGCCTGGAGGATCGCTCCGCCCATATTGCCGCAACCGACGATCCAGATACGGTCAGGCCAGATCATTACGCTTCGCCGGCCGTATCGACCATGGCATGTTCAATGGCATCCTGTGGGCTCTTGTCGCTCCACAATACAAATTGAAAGACGGGATAGAAACGTTCCCATTCTTCAATCGCCAGATCGACAATCGTCTGTGCTTGATCGAGTCCCAACATCCCGCTGCCGCCAAGCAGGGTCGCATGGCGAAACAGTAGAATATTGTTGTTCGACCAAAGATCAAAATGGCCCAGCCAAAGCTGCTCGTTGATCAGCCCAAGCGTTTCGTAAATCACTGTTTTCTTATCTTCGGGAACGCGAAGTTCTGGCAATAGCAATATTTGCAGGACGTGATCCTCGTTCCGCCAGATGGCACGCATCTGATAGCTCGTCCAATTGCCCTTTATCTCGACCGACAGTTCATCGTCACCAACATGATCTACCGACCAGCCACGCGCCTCGAAAAAGGCCGCCAGCATATCCACGGGCGGCGCTTCATCCTGATCAAGCTCTTCCCATTGGTCGTCAAGCATTGCGGTTCCAGATCCATTGCATCTAAAGGTCTAGTGGCCCACTCGCCGGGCCAGAGCAAGCCAGCGCAGCGTCGGCCTCCACATTGATTGTGGGAACGCTGTGGATAATGAACGCTGATCAATAGGCAATCAGCGGCAGAGGTCAGCTGCCGGTTTTAGGGGAAGCGGTCTTCCGTGCAGCCGGTTTGCGGGCCGCAGGCTTGCGAGTAGCGGTCCGCTTCGCCGCCGGTTTTGCAGCTGTCTTGGTGGCTGTCTTTGTTGCCGCTTTAGCCGCAGACTTTGCTGGCGCTTTTTTGACGGGAGCAGCAGTGTCTTTTTCCAGTGCATCCAAACGTTTTTTGAGCGCATCAGCCTCGGCCCTTGCTTTGGCCGCCATTTCCTTCACCGCTTCAAATTCATCGCGAGACACAAAGTCCATGCCACCGAACCATTCCTTGGCCCGCTCCTTGGCGCCGGCTTCGGCTTCACGGCCAACACCGGCCACGGTTCCAGCGAGACCATTGAGGACTTTGGAAAGGTCATCGAAAAAGCGGTTCTGGCTTTGCATATCATTATACTCCGTCATGGGCCCCGCAGGACCAAAAAATGTCTATTATATCTGGGTTCTTGCAGCCGGAACCACAAGGGTCTCCGCCCCGGGGTTCAACCAGTCTATCTGTTTGTTGAGCACCGCAGCGAAGCAAAGCCACGCAAGATAAGGTATCATGAACCATGCTGCGGCCTTACGAATACGACCAAAAACCACCGTTGTGGCGAGTGCCATCACAAAAATAATGACCAGCAACCAAAATGCAGCGGAGACTTGATGCATGCCAAAAAACAAGATCGGCCAGAACAGGTTGAGCGAGAATTGCACCAGATATAAAATGATCGCTGGGCCTCGCAATGGCGCACCGCGGGCATGGAGCACCATCGCAAAGGCTGTCCCCATCATTGTGTAAAGCAAGGCCCATGCAGCGCCAAAAGCCCAGCCCGGCGGCTGCAAAGCCGGTTTGGTCAACGCCTGAAACCAGCGATTTTCTTCACCGGAATTGGCAAATTGGCTCATACCAAAGCCGATCAGCACGGTAATCGGCACGATGAACAATATCCAACGCAGCAAAGACATCCGCAGCTGACCTTTTGAAGCAATTTGATTCACAGGGGCAGAATCCTTGATCGAATAATTTCACGAATCGTCCAAGCATGAGAATGCCTGAAACGCCTTTGCTTTTAACAATTTCTCGGCATTTTGCCAGCGTTATGCCGTCGATACCAAGGCTCCCTCCATTCGAACCAAATTGGGGCACCTCTTGGTATTTTCAGCTTCATCGCCATGTTGTTCAGATAGGATTCTCTGGTCAAAACCGATCAAAGCTTTGATTGTGACAAATTGGACGGACTGCTAGGCGCTTGCTCATGAATGACAAAACCAATTCCAGTGAAGAAGACACCTCTCCGGCAACACTCAAGAAAATCGGTAATCTGCGCATGGTTTTCGAACGCGCTGTCGCTTATCCAAAGCAGATAGCCTTCGCTTTAACGGCTTTGGTGGTTTCGGCGATGGCCACTCTTGCAATACCAGCCGGTTTTAAGACCATAATAGATGAAGGGTTCATGGCCGGAAATGGAGATGTCGCTCCATATTTCCAAGCCTTGCTCGGGATTGTTGGCGTTCTGGCGGTGGCAACGGCCTTTCGGTTTTATTTTGTAAGCTGGCTCGGGGAGCGGGTTGTTGCCGACCTCAGGCTCGCGGTGCAGGACAATCTTCTGCGCCTGGCCCCCGGTTTCTTTGAGGAGAATCGACCATCCGAAATAGCATCGCGCATGACCTCTGATACCGCCATTATCGAACAGGTGGTCGGCACCACGGTTTCCGTTGCCCTTCGCAACATTGTCATCGGTATTGGCGGCATAATCTATCTGTTCACTCTTGCACCGAAGCTTACCGCCGGGCTACTTTTGGGTATTCCTGTGATCATTCTTCCGATCGTCTTCATCGGCAGGAAGCTGACCAATGTTTCCCGGTCCAGCCAGGACCGCGTAGCAGATGTCGGTGCCATGATTGCCGAGACATTGGGCGCCATGAAAATCGTGCAGGCTTTTGGACAGGAAAAGCGCGAACATGACAGGTTCGGCGGCGCGGTCGAGGCCACTTTTGATACGGCCAAGCGCCGTATCCGCTTGCGAGCTGCCATGACTGCTATCGTCATTGGCTTGATCTTTACGGGCATCACCATGCTGATGTGGAGGGGCGCGATCGGCGTCGCAGACGGATCGATAACCGGCGGTACAATTGCCGCCTTCGTGCTTGTCGGCGGTCTTGTTGCCGGTGCCTTCGGGGCGTTGACCGAGGTCTATGGCGATCTATTGCGTGGTGCCGGCGCCGCCGGACGCCTAGCCGAACTGCTTTCCGAAGAACCGGGAATTGCAGCGCCGGAAAATCCTAT
Organism: Parasphingorhabdus sp.; assembly: GCF_039982395.1. Classification (GTDB taxonomy): domain Bacteria; phylum Pseudomonadota; class Alphaproteobacteria; order Sphingomonadales; family Sphingomonadaceae; genus Parasphingorhabdus. The sequence continues at coordinate 1,046,137 of NZ_JBDWYO010000001.1, read as the reverse complement.
CGCCCTGCCCACGCCTTCGCGCGGCAAGATTGCCTTCGACAATGTCACCTTTGCATATCCAACACGCCTCGACACGGTAGCCCTGAGCAATTTCTCACTGACGGTATCCCCCGGAGAAACCGTCGCCGTCGTCGGACCCTCCGGGGCCGGCAAGTCCACCTTGTTTCAACTGGCGCAACGCTTCTACGATCCACAAGGTGGCTCGGTCCGCATTGACGGCGTGGCTTTGCCATCAGCGGATCCTTCTGAAATTCGCCAGCGCATGGCGCTGGTTCCGCAGGAAACAGTTTTGTTTGCGGCATCAGCCCGTGATAATCTGCGCTACGGGAAATGGGATGCGACCGACGAAGAAATTTGGGAAGCTGCCCGCGTGGCCAATGCCGAAAAATTCCTGCGTGCCCTGCCTGAGGGACTAGACAGTTTCATGGGCGAAGCGGGAACCCGTCTGTCCGGCGGCCAACGCCAGCGTATCTCCATCGCGCGGGCATTGCTTCGCAACACGCCGATCCTGTTGTTGGATGAAGCCACATCGGCATTGGATGCGGAAAGCGAGAAGCTGGTGCAGGATGCGCTTGATCATTTGATGAAAGATCGCACCACCATCGTCATTGCCCATCGTCTTGCGACAGTACGATCAGCCGATCGCATCATTGTCATGGATGAAGGCAAGATCGTCGAACAGGGCGACCATGACAGCCTGATAGCAAAAAGCGGGCTCTATTCTCGATTGGCCGAACTGCAGTTCAGCAGCATGGACAAAGCTCGTTAGAAGCGCATCTAGAGGTATTTTACCCCTTTCTTGAACCTGGGCCTCAAGCTTCCTTGAGCCTCGAGCTTCCTTGAGCCTCGAGCTTCCTTGAGCCTCGAGCTTCTTTGAGCCTCGAGCTTCTTTGAGCCTCGAGCTTCTTTGAGCCTCGAGCTTCTTTGAGCAACACGCACAAAAAAAAGGGCCGCGATAAAAATCGCGGCCCTTTTTTAATGGTCGTTCGAAACTAGTTCGGCAGACGCTTCGCAGCATTGAAGCTGCCATATTGTTCGTTTCCGACAAAGCCGAATTTGCTCACGCCGCTATCCTTGATCACCGCCAATGTACGGTCAGTGGTCAGATAGGCGCTCAGCGGATCAGGCTGGAACTGAAGCTCTGGCTCAGGAACCATAGATTTGGTCTGTGCAAGAAATTGCTTAACCTGGTTCAATGATACCGGTGTGTCGTTCCAGAGAATCTGGTTTGTTGCCGTAATCCCAAGGCGATTTTTAACCGGATCGACAAAATTTTCTGGTGGCGGACTATCATCCGCGACCGGTAGATCGATCTTAACCGCGTGCGTCTGCACAGGGATTGTAATGATGAACATGATGAGAAGAACCAACAAGACGTCGATAAGCGGCGTCGTGTTCATCTCCATCATTGGCTCGCCATCATCGCTTCCGCCACTCATAGCCATTTGTGCGTCTCCTTAAATAACTTTTGATGCCGGTCGATTTTATTCGACGACAATCGGCGTGGACAAAAAGCCCACTTTCGCAAAACCGGCGCGCTGCATCGTGTAGATAGCGCCGCCAATGCACTTATAGGGTGTATTGATGTCACCGCGGATATGCACTTCAGGCATATCTTCCGGTGTCATATTTTCGACCCCGCCAAAGGCTTCGATCTGGTCTTCCAGCTGTTTCACAGCGCGGGTTACCAACTCGTTGGAATCGACCGGTGTGGTGTTCCAATACACGCGACAATTGCCGCCGGGCGTAGCGCCTGAATATTCTGGATCACCGGGATCACGACCTGCAGCATCCGTCGTTGTAACCGCAAGCAGCACGTTTTCGCGCTTGGTCGTGGTCACCTCAAAAGGAAGCACCGGAAGTTCAAGTTCCACGGTCTGGATCACTACGGGAACTGCGATCAAGAAAATGATCAACAGGACCAACATAACGTCCACAAGTGGGGTAGTGTTAATATCGGATAGAGGAGTTTCCTCTTCGTTTCCGCCCCCAACATTCATCGCCATAGGATTTTATCCTCTCAAAACTAAACCATCTAAAGGGAGCATAGTCTCCCTTTCTGTGCGTTGGTCAGGTTGCCGCGCAAAACGGCGCGGGCAACCTGACCCCCGGCTTATTTCTTTGCGGCTGGTGCAGCAGACTTAGCAGCCGGCTTCGCAGCAGCAGACGCTGCAGCTGGTTTCACGCCGCCGTCCGAAGCCATATAGCCGAGAACGTCGTTTGAAAATGCGCCTAGTTGTTCAGAGATGCGCTTGTTGCGTCCCTGCAGCCAGTTGTAAGCAAGAACAGCTGGAACAGCCACACCAAGACCAAGTGCGGTCATGATCAGTGCTTCACCAACCGGACCAGCAACAGCATCAATAGACGCCTGACCAGCGATACCGATTTTAATCAGAGCGCGATAGATACCGATAACCGTACCGAACAATCCGATAAATGGTGACGTTGCACCAACGGTTGCCAACCATGGAAGGCCAGTTGCCAATTTGGATTTGATCGAATCTTGCGACCGTTCAATGGATCCGTGCAACCAGTCATGCGCTTCAACCGGATCGGTCAATTTCGCGTGATCGGCATCGGCTTGGATCGCATCGTCAACGATTTGACGGTAAGCTGAATTTTTTTCGAGCTTCGCAGCGCCTTCTTTAAGCGAACCTGCACGCCAGAAAGTCGAACGCATCGATTGGCCCTGCTTCATGACTTTATTCTGTTCGAACAATTTCGAAAACAGGATGTAGAAAGACGAAACAGACATGATCGTCAGAATTGCGAGAACAGACCAAGCGATAACACCGCCCTGTTCCATTGCTTCCCAGAAACCGAAAGCGTTTTGTGGAGCTGCTGGTGCAGCGGCCAAAATTTCAATCAACATTTTAACATTCCCCTCAGGATAAACTAATTTCAAAAAACATGTTGCGGGAAAGGCATTGTCCAATGCCCTTCCCGAGATTCATTATTTGGGTATCTGCCAACGAACGGCGTTGGAATATGTGCCGGTTGTTGGGTTTCCGTTCGAGTCTAGGGACGGCCTGAACCGTGCACGCCGCTTCAAGTTTTTACAGGCAGCAGCGTCAAGATCAGCATGGCCGCTAGAACCTGTGATCTGACAATTGTCTACCCGACCGCTAGCATTAACGGTCAAACGGAAACGTGTGGTCCCTTCGCGTTCTTCGCGCAGAGCACGAGACGGATAATCATTCGCGTTGGCCCATCTACCTGGATTGCCGCGTGGCTCCGGATTCGCCCGCTGTGGGGGTGGAGGTGGTGGCGGCGGCGGCGGTGGAGGCGCTGCCACAGGTGGCGGTGGAGGCGGCGCGGTTGGCGCTGTCTGTATCACCGGCCGCGGTGCAACCACTGGCGCCACGATGGGAGGCGGTGTAACCACCGGTGGTGGCTCAATCGGCTTCTCAGGTGGCGGAGGAAGCTCTTCCGGTTCTTCCGGCGGCTCTTCCTCTTGAATATCAATCATGTCCAGTTGCGATGCAACCTTCTTGACGGCTGTATAGGCTAGTCCCGTGACCAGCGCATAGCCAAGTAATAGGTGGATGATTACGACAAGAGCAATTGATACAATCTTGCTCGAACTCATCTCTTGGTCAGCATAAGCCATTCAGAAATGTAACTCCTTTTTCCCCATCAAAGGTCGAATACTTCATCACTGAAGTTTCAGACAAAGATCGTTCGGTTTGAAATACCATCGCGACCATTGTTATCCCCATGACAGCTTTTCGTTCGCTTGAAAGCCATCTTAAATTTGTTTTAACGTGCTAGTTCCAAGCAGGCAATCGCTTTATTGGTTCAGCACCGATTAAGCTGTCAAAGACCCATAATAGGCGGTAAAACCAGACATCTTTAAACCCTGATTCAGAGAGATTCATGCGCCCAATCACGATGTTCTTCTCCACCCTATTTTTGAGCCAAATTGGTGCAATTCCAGCTTTTTCTCAGACTCAGGATGTACGCGATCCGTTGCAATATGCGGACCTGGCCGACCTCAGTGCGGACGCTCCAATCATTGTCCATGCAACCGTTAAGAAAGCGATTAAAGTCGCCCCGGAGAGAGCACCAAATGCGCCTCCGGGAACGCAACGCTTTTATATTATCGCGTCAACCAATGCATTGATTCGCGGTCAAGGAGGGGTCGGCGAAACGATTCGCTACGTCATTGATCTGCCCCTCGATGATCGCGGCCGGGCTCCGAAGATCAAAAAGAAGCCCTTCATTATATTTGCGCGGCGCCCCGCCAGTGGCGGCGATAATGTCCAGCTCGTCGACAAGGATGCACAGATCGCCTGGACGCCAAGCCGCGAACAGCGTGTACGCTCGCTGGTCCGCGAGCTGGTCGCTTATGACGCGCCGCCCGCCATTTCCCGCATCGCGAGCGCCTTTCATGTCCCCGGCACTATATTGGGCGAAGGCGAAACGCAGATTTTCATGGAAACCGAAACCGGGTCTCCAATCTCCATCACCGTGCTGAAACGGGATGGCCAGCGCAAATTCTGGGCCGTGTCACTGGGTGAAATTGTTGACGAGTCCGCCCGGGCACCGGTCAGGAATAGTTTGCTCTGGTATCGAATGGCCTGCTTCCTGCCTCAACAGCTTCCTTCCGCAGCCTTATCCGGTGATATATCGTCAAATTCCCGGCAAGCACGAAGCGATTATCGGCTTGTGCTCGGCGACCTCGGCAACTGCCCGAGATCACGCCGCCCATAGGCCCCCTATAAGAATGCCATAACTAGTTCTGGCATTCGCCCATGGCGGCGCTAATAAGGCGCCAACACACTCACCAAAAACACAAAGAGGCTAATGACCATGACTGCTCCGCTTCGCATCGCGCTCGCTGGACTGGGCACCGTCGGCACGGGAGTGATCCGGCTGATAGAAGAAAATGGTGCCATGATCGCACAACGGGCCGGGCGGCCTATCGTCGTATCTGCCATTTCTGCTCGCGATCGGAACCGCAACCGCGGTATCGATTTGGCCGGCTATTCCTGGTTCGACCAGACCGAAGCGCTTGCAACGCTTGACGACATAGATTGTGTCGTAGAAATGATCGGCGGTTCCGAAGGCACCGCGCTGGATCTTGCACGCCAGAGTCTCTCAGCAGGCAAATCCTTTGTCACAGCGAACAAGGCCATGATCGCCCATCATGGGATGGAGCTCGCCAAGATTGCCGAAGCAGGAAAAGTCTCGCTAAAATATGAAGCGGCGGTCGCCGGTGGCATTCCGGTAATCAAAGGCTTGCGCGACGGCGCATCGGCCAACCGGATCGAGCGCGTTTACGGCATACTCAATGGGACCTGTAACTATATTCTCACCGAGATGGAGAAATATGGCCATGCTTTTGACGATGTGCTGAAGGCCGCCCAAGACATTGGCTATGCCGAAGCCGATCCGAGTTTTGACATTGATGGCGTGGATGCTGCGCACAAGCTCGCCATTCTCGCTGCACTATCCTTCGGCAAGGCTCTAGATTTTGATGGCGTGGAAATTGACGGTATTCGCCATATAATGGCGGAGGATATCGGCCAGGCAAAGGCCCTCGGCTATCGCATCCGTTTGCTGGGCATGGCCCGGATCGACGATGGTAAATTGTTCCAGCGGGTCAACCCCTATCTGGTACCCGAAGGTCATCCACTGGCCCATATCGAAGGTTCGACCAATGCTGTGGTTGCCGAAGGCAATTTCTCAGGCCGCCTGATGTTTCAAGGGGCCGGCGCTGGAGAAGGTCCGACCGCCTCTGCGGTCGTTGCTGACTTGATCGACATCGCTCGCGGCGAAACCGGCACGGTATTTGCCGCACCCGCCGGCGAGATGGAGCCATGTGAGCGCGCCGAGAGCGGCAACCGGTCCGGCAAAAGCTACATCCGTTTCATCGTCGCAGACAAGCCCGGTGTGTTGGCAGAGATCACAGCGGCGATGCGCGATGCCGATGTATCAATCGAAAGCCTCATTCAAACCGAAAAAACCGACGAAGGATCAGTGCTGATCTCGATGGTGACCCATGACAGCCGCGAACGCAATGTTGCGAAGAGCCTCGAGGCCCTCTCCAGTTCGACCAGCTTGCAGGTCGCACCGGTTGTGATGCATTTGCTTAGCGATCAAGACTGATCACTCAATAGGGGCAGGAGACAGGGGTTTGATCATCGCCTGTCGCACATAATCTTCGTCTGGCACATCCGGCTCAATCACTTGCCAAATCCGGCCAGCGGCGCCGCCGACCCCGCCGCCAGCGCCGCCCAGGCTGACACTGAAAAGCGGGACGCCCTTGAAGCAATTGCGCTCGGACGTTGTCACATAACAGCGGCCTTGTTGAACGATTTCGGCATTGCCTTTCGGAAGCGGCTCGCGAATCCTTTCGCCTTCGATGGCCGCCAATTCAGGAAATGGCAGCCTCTGCAGTCGGTCAATCTCGGGAATGCCGCAAACCACGATCTCATCGCTGGTGCGACGAAGCAGGCAGCCGTCAGCATCAACCGCCACCATTTGCCGAGCATTCTGCAGCAATTGCGCGGTTCGGTCCGTCGGGAACTCAGCCTGCGCAATCGCTGCAGACGGTATCAATAAAAGGATCAGGAAAACCAGTCTCGACATTGCAATATCGCTCCTCTATCGAGAATTCAAATTTAGCCCCTTATAGAAGGACTAACCGACAATATGCCCAAAGCAAGTGATATTTTGGACCGCGTACTGGTTATGGAAATGGTACGTGTGACTGAAGCGGCTGCCATATCGGCGGCGAACCTGATTGGCCGAGGTGATGAAAAAGCGGCGGATGCTGCTGCTGTCGAAGCGATGCGAGCAGCACTGAACAATTTGGACATTTGTGGCACTGTGGTCATCGGCGAAGGCGAACGCGACGAAGCTCCGATGCTTTTCATCGGCGAGAAAGTCGGACGTGGCTGCGAAGGCGAAGCGCCTGCCATTGATATAGCGTTGGACCCGCTGGAAGGCACAACCATCACCGCCAAAGCCGGTGCCAATGCGCTGGCCGTGCTTGCCATTTCTGAAAAGGGCAACCTGCTCAACGCGCCGGACGTCTATATGGACAAGCTGGCTGTTGGCCCCGGCTATTCGCCAGATATCATCGATCTCAACAAGTCGGTTACCGAAAATGTCGAAGCCGTTGCCAAGGAAAAGGGTGTCGCACCTGCAGACATTATCGTGTGTGTCCTCGACCGGCCGCGTCATGACAAGATTATCGCGGAATTGCGCGCTATCGGTTGTGGCATCATGTTGATTCCCGATGGTGATGTTGCTGGCGTCATCGCAACATCAGACGAAGACACAACGGTCGACATGTATATGGGCAGCGGCGGCGCTCCCGAAGGCGTGCTCGCGGCAGCTGCACTGCGCTGCGTTGGCGGACAATTCAAAGGACGCCTGCTTTTCCGCAATGATGACGAGCGCCAACGCGCCTATAAATGGGGCATTGAAGATCTCGATAAAGTCTATGATCTGAAAGAACTGGCCAAGGGCGATGCGATTTTCGCTGCGACCGGCGTTACCAACGGTTCTCTGCTGGAAGGTGTCAAGAAGCTGCGCGGCGGCAAGATGACCACCGAAAGCGTGGTCATGCGTGCTTCTTCCGGCACCGTACGCTGGGTGAAGAGCGAGCATCGCAACAACTGACTATGAAGATGCCAAACCTTCCGATGTTGAAGCGTTTTGCGTCACAGACAAAATGGTCGATCTTGGTTTTGCCCTGGCTGGTTGCCGGGTGCGTGACTCCTGTGGACTATGGCAAGATACCGCATGCCGATTATGTTGCGCCGGACCGGTGCAACCCATCAGCGGCGGCTGTTGTGGATGGCAATGACAAACCATTTTTCTTTGTCACCAGCCGCCTGCCAAACTGCCTGTCTGAAGACATAAGCCTGCTGCACCATCGCGCAGACCAGGTTCGCTATGGCCGTTTTGCGGGACCGCGAGACGTTAAACGTGGTTCAAAAAAACCCACGAATACAATTCCATTAGCGCTAGCCCATCCCCAGAATTGGTGGAAGAGCCTCGATGACCAGATGGTCGCTGCTGACGGACGGGTTCTGCTATATGTCCATGGGTATCGAGAGACTTTTTATACCAGTTCCCGAGACACGGCACAGATTGCGAGACTGACCGGATTTGCGGGACCGATCATCCAGTATAGCTGGCCCTCTCAAGGGGCCTTGCTGAAATATCCCGTCGATGAGTCCAACATGTATTGGGATGAACGAAATTTTCGCAAATTCCTGATGCAATTGGCCCAACTCCCATCGACGAAGGAAATCGTCCTCCTATCCCATTCGCTTGGTGCGCGGCTTGTCCTGCCTTCGCTGGAATATGTCGACAGGAATGTCTCCAATGGCGATTCCAGCGTCATTTCCAACATCATTCTCGCATCACCGGACGTCGACACTCAGGATTTTGAGCGCGACATTGCCGAAGAAATATTGTCGGATCGACGGGTTCGAAACGACAGAAGAATCACGGTATATGCATCGATCAAAGACCGGGCATTGTCATTGTCCAACGATTTCCACGGCTATCCGCGCTTGGGCTACCCCAGATGCTTTGACCCTTTTGAAGCGGCTGACCTCAGGGCCAACAACCGGCCCGAACGATGCTATGCTGCCCATCCTGAATATACCGAGGAAATTGACAAGACGGCGCTGACCATTGTCGATACCAGCGCGACCAGTCGCGGCAGAACCGGTCACAGCAATTATTTGCTGAGCGCCCCTGTTTGTCGGGATTTTGTTGCGGTGGTCAACGGCGACAGAATGCCAGAGGGGCGCAAAGCAACCCACCTCGATCATGTTTTCATCTTGCCGCCCGTTCCCAAAGGGGAAAAGCCCGATCATCTCGCCCTGTGCCGAAGGACAGAATGAAGCCCGAAAAAACCGCTGACCTGGAAAATCTGCTCATTCGAGTGCGCGCCTGCACGATCTGCTCCGACTTGCCCCTTGGCCCGCAACCTTTGTTGCAGGCTTCATCAAAAGCCAAAATTTTGATCGCCGGGCAAGCCCCTGGTAGCAAGACTCACGAAAAAGGCCGGCCGTTTGACGATGCCAGCGGCAAAAGACTGCGACAATGGCTCGGCGTGACAGAAGCGCAATTTTACGATCCCGACCTCTTTGCGATCATTCCCATGGGCTTTTGCTATCCCGGCACCGGTACAGGCGGTGATTTGCCGCCCCGACCAGAATGCGCACCGGCTTGGCGTCAGCCGCTTATGGCGGCTTTGCCGGACGTTCAGCTCACGCTTGTCCTCGGTCAATATGCGCTGGACTGGCATCTGGGAGATCAAAAATCGAAAACACTCACCGAAACCGTGAAGCGCTGGCAAATATTCTGGCCGGATCATCTGCCTCTGCCCCATCCCAGCCCGCGCAACATCCGCTGGTTCAAAGCCAATGGCTGGTTTGAAACCGATGTTATTCCGGTCCTGCAGAAACGTGTGCGAGCGCTGGTCTAGAAGACACCCATTGCCAGGCCTGCGGACAGCGTGGCCCCCGTCTCCGCACAACGCGCGCGATCGGTTTCCGAGATGGTTTTAGGAGCCAAAATGGCTTCCTCTGTTTGCGCATTGGTAGAAATTATCAGCGTATCGATGACCCTCTTCAACCGCCAGCCGGTTGCGATCCGTTCCAACTGCCGCTTCGCATTTTCGCCGTCCGACCCCGCGCATATCATCGCTGCATAAGGCCGACCTTCAATCTTGCCGAGCAAAGGATAATAGCAGCGGTCAAAAAACGCCTTCATCACCCCGGCAATGGCGGCAAGATTCTCAGGCGTCGCAAAAATATAGCCATCGGCAGACATCATGTCCGCCGGTTCGCAGTCCTCAGCCCGAATGACTTGCACTTTCGTACCTTCCTCAACCTGCTCCGCTTTCGCGGCAGCAGCGATCATCTGCGCGGTCCCGCCGGTATAGCTATAATAAATGATCAAGAGTGTTTTCATCATAGTCTTCCTAGCAACTAACAGACCGATTGTCAGCGCTGCAGGATTCACGCATAGCGCTCCTTATGAACGCAGTATTGAACATCGAAAACTCCTTGTCCGGTCAAAGCTGGCGTTGGCGCAGCACCAGCGCCGATGCCCGCGACCCGGGTTTCCAGCCCGATGACCTGGTCACCCAATTGCTGCTCGCACGGGGAGCCACCAGAGAAACGCTGGAAATCAACCGCGATCCAACGATCCGGAGCTTCATGCCAAACCCCTCGGTTTTTCAGGATATGGATAGAGCGGCGGAGCGCCTGAGCCTGGCTATCAAGAACCAGGAAAAGGTGACAATATTCGGTGACTATGACGTCGATGGCGCGACCAGTGCCGCATTGCTGATCCGGCTGCTGAGAGACCTCGGACTCGAGGCCGGCTATTATATTCCGGACCGTTTGATGGAAGGCTATGGTCCGTCTGGCGAAGCCCTGGTCAAGCTTGGCGAACAGGGCAGCCAATTGGTGGTTACAGTTGATTGCGGTGCCATGGCTTTTGATGCTCTGGACATGGCGCATCAGGCGGGCGTCGAAGTCATCGTTGTCGACCACCATAAATGCGCAACCGAGCTGCCTAAGGCTCTGGCACTGGTGAACCCCAACCGGCTGGACGAGAGCGATGCCGGCGCAGAACACGGCCATCTTGCTGCCGTGGGCATGGCTTTTCTGCTCGGTGCCGCCCTTGTCAGGACTCTTCGCAATCAGGGTTTTTTCACGAATCGTGCGGAACCGAAATTGCTTGAACTGCTGGATATCGTGGCCTTGGGAACAGTGGCGGATGTCGCGCAACTGCGAGGGCTTAACCGGGCATTTGTGGCGCAAGGATTGAAGGTCCTGGCAGGCCGTCAAAATATCGGTCTTTCGGCGCTCATTGACGCCAGCCGGCTCAAACGTGCGCCAATCTGTTCCGACCTGGGCTTTGCGCTTGGCCCCCGGATCAATGCCGGAGGGCGGGTCGGCAAATCCGACCTCGGTGTGCGCTTGCTAATCACGCAAGACCCAGAGGAAGCCCAATCCATCGCGGCTGAACTCGATCATTTCAATCAGGAACGCCGCGCGATCGAAGCCCATGTGCTCGAAGAAGCCGATGCAATGTGTGCCTCGCAGCAGAATCAAGCCGTCGCCGTGCTGTCTTCCAAAGGCTGGCATCCCGGCGTCATCGGCATTGTCGCCGGACGAATCAAAGAGAAGCTGAACCGTCCGGCGATCATCATTGCCGTGGATGAAGACGGAATTGGCAAAGGGTCGGGACGCTCGATCTCCGGCATAGATTTGGGCGCCGCGATCATCGCTGCAAAGGAAAGCGGACTTCTGGTCGCGGGCGGTGGCCATGCGATGGCCGCCGGCATCACCATCGAAGCCGAGAAAGTGGATGCTTTCTCGGAATTTCTCAACGACCGGCTCGCCGATAGCGTCGGCAAGGCGCAGGATGGCAAAGCTTTGTTGCTCGACGCCCTGCTCTCGCCCAAGGGAGTCAATCCGCTGATCGTCGAAGCCATGGATGGTGCAGGACCTTATGGCATGGGCTGGCCTGCCCCGCGCATCGTCACCGGCCCGGTGCGAATCATCAAATGTGATATTGTCGGAACCGATCATGTCCGGATGATCGTTGGCGGTGATGATGGTGCATCCATCAAAACCATCGCTTTCCGCGCGGCTGAGAGCGATCTTGGCCAGGCATTGCTCAGCGCACCCCGCGGGCGAAAGCTATGGATTGCAGGCCGCGCCAAGATCGACGACTGGGGCAGCCGACCATCCGCTGAAATCCATCTGGAAGATGCCGCCTGGGCCGATTGAGGAGAACGGAATCATGTTCAGCCATATCACCTTGGGCATTAATGATTTTGCGGCCGTGGAACCATTTTATGATGCGATCATGGAAACCTTGGGCATCTTGCCATTTCTCCGCCATGAAACCGGAAAGGCTTATGGCACCGCCACCGGTCCCAAGCTGTTCATAGGCCCTGCCTTTGATGGCGAGCCAGCCGGCGCCGGCAATGGCAATCATGCAGCTTTTCTGGCGCCATCCCGCGCCATAGTCGATGCCTTTCACGCCGCCGCTCTCGCTCACGGAGGCAGCGATGAAGGCGCACCAGGACTGCGGTCCCACTACCATCCCAACTATTATGGGGCCTATGTTCGCGACCCTGAGGGCAACAAGCTACAGGCGGTCTGCCACAGCGCCAGAAAATAGGGTCTAAATCCGGCGAAAAGAGGCTTGACCAAAGCCAAGCACACCCCTAATGGCCGTTGCTCGCTGACCAGCAATTGGTATGGCCCCTTCGTCTAAGGGTTAGGACGCGGCCCTTTCACGGCTGAAATACGGGTTCGAATCCCGTAGGGGTCACCACGCATAAAATCCATAAATATCAATAACTTAATTGGATTTTTCGTGGTGTTTTCATGCGTGTTTCCCGAGAGTTAGCCGCTGCCCAATTCACAATTCTGATACAGAGACCGATTTTGCCGGGATTTTGGGCTAGAAATCGCGCTCCAGTCTCAAACCGGCAAAAAAGTGCTTTCAAAATGAAAGCCCGCTTTTCCGGCGCAAAACAGCATCTGAAGACGATTGTATCAAGCTGACCGAATCAAAAATCTCCCACATCACATTGCAAACACGTAATGCCGTTCCGGCGCCACATGTCGACAACTTGCTGACGATCATCGACCACAAATTCGATTAGTTTTTCTGCCGCTAACAGGCGATGCAATATCTCTTCTTTGATAATGTGATCAGCCCTGAAATCATTGTCCGGTCGCATCAAAATGCGACCGAATGGAATTTCATTCCAAGCGAGCCATTGTTCGGTCAGCTTCCTCGAGCGTTCATTCCGTCCGGTCACCAAGATTAGTTCATGTGTCCCCGCCGCCCAAAGGGATTTGTACAACGAAACGACAGGTACATTAGGCGTATCGCCACCCATCTCCGCATTGAAAGACTTCCAATCCGGTTTGTCTTTTTCGAGATGGCCTCGCCGATAGTCAATATCTGCAAGAGTTCCGTCAATATCGAACAATATGGTTTTCATAAGCGACTATGTCTCCGCACTGATTTCGGCCCAGCTTAGACCAAAGCGGGCGAGATATTTTTTGAGACGGTCAGCGTCATTTGCGGTTTTGCGACGTTTCCGAGATGAAGCGAACAAGGTTCGTCCGGCCTCAGACATGGATTTGCTTTCGCGGCTTATGCGAACGACTTCGGCCAACTGTACGAGATCAAACGGATCTAGCGCATCCAGCGCCTCATCATTGATCAGATTGTCTAACCCGTCACTGGCTGCCACCTTGCCGCCGTGCCAGAGCCGGTCGAGCTTCATGATTTCGAGATCGACCGTTTCTCGGCCAATTCTGCCTTCGGGAGAGAGAGTCGCCATTCGGGTTACACTGGCCGCGAGGTCTCGAAAGTTGCCCGACCAAAGCGCACTCGGGGAACTAGCAAATTTCAGAAATCGATCACGCGCTTCCTTATTGAACGTCACACGATTGCCTTCTCTCTCGGCATAGCGGTCTAATTCATATTCCAAATTGGGTTCAATATCCTCTTTGCGATCCACAAGACTGGGAAGAGCGAAGGTCCAGAGGTTCAGGCGCGCAAGCAAATCATCTCGGAAAGTTCCATTGGCAACGGCGGCGGACAGATCTTTGTTGGAACCGGCGATCAACTGAAATTCTGAATCCACCTCTTTATCCGCCCCGACCGGCAGAAACCGCTTTTCTTCGATCGCGCGCAAGATCATCGCTTGTTCGTCCGCGCCCAATTCTCCGATCTCATCGAGAAACAACATGCCCTTATCTGCCGTTCGCAAGAGACCTGCTCTTTCAGAGGCTGCTCCGGTAAACGCTCCCTTGGTATGGCCGAACAAAGCGGACATGGCGCTATCACCACGCAAAGTGGCACAGTTCACTTCCACAAAACTTCCCGAGACCTGATGCTTCAGCTTTTTGAGTTCAAAGATTCGGCGTGCCAACCGGCTTTTACCGGCGCCCGTAGGACCAGTGAGAAGTATCGGGGCTTTTGAGCGACCTCCTACTTGCTCTATTTCGTCAATCAAAGCGTTGAAGGCCTTGTTCTTGGTCTCGATACCGGATTTTAAAAAGGAAGACCCTTCGGCCATTTGTACCGCAAAGCGAGATGCCAGGCTGTCATATCGCGACAGGTCCAAGTCGATCGTACTCAACCGACCCGGAAAATTTCCGTCCATCTTTTTGGCGGGCTGCGTTTGCAAAAGGCGGCCGGGCAGGAAGCGAGCCTCAGTAAGAAGGAACAGGCAAATCTGTAACACATGCGTGCCCGTTGTGATGTGTATCAGATAATCTTCTTTGTCAGGATCAAATGGATAGTCCCGAGCAAAATCCAGAAGCTTGCCGTAAACTTCTTCGAACTCCCACGGGTCATCAAAGCCCAAAAGCCTCTGATCCACTTCTGTTTCAGGCGAGACTGACGCTATATCGGCAGCGACCTGATCGGCCAATCGATAATGTTGTTTGCCGTGGATGAGGACAAATCGATCAACGCGCAGATCCTCATGCATCGCAATGGCAACCGATGGCCGCCATTTGTTCCAGCGGGTCGGCCCGAATTTACCCGCGTCGAGCGTTGAGCCCAAAAATCCTATTACAACAAGTGGCTTCACATTTTATCCTATAAGATAACATTTTATCTAATGATATATAATATTCGACTCCAATTCAAATTAAGTCAATACACTGTAATGGATTTAAATAATTAAAATTCAATATGTTAAGGGGTATTCAAGTAACAGGACACTCAGTTGGCACGCTCGCTGCAATGATATGGGTGTCCGATTGATTGAGCAAACATGGTCAACCGGATGCAGCGGAAACCGGAGCGGCTGGAATGGGCCAGCTGCTCCAGAGGTTTCCAAAAGCAGGATGTAGTTCAATCGGTAGAACGCGTGCTTTGGAAGCATGAGTCTGTTGGGTCAAGTCCAGCCGTCCTGACCAGATTTAAAGATCCTATCCGCGCAGAATTTACTGTTAAAGAATATGATAAGGAGACCTGCAATGGTCGATACAAAATACGAATATGTGGACGTTGAAGGCGGACACCCAATCAAAATGTGGACACGCGGTGTCCCGGTTGATGATGGAGCCCGCGTCCAACTTTCCAAAGCGGCGCAGATGCCATTCATTTTCAGCCACCTTGCGGTAATGCCCGATGTCCATATCGGTATTGGCGCAACCATTGGTTCGGTTATTCCGACCAAAGGCGCTGTGATTCCAGCCGCTGTAGGTGTTGATATTGGTTGCGGCATGATGGCCGCGCAAACATCGCTTATGGCCAGTGACCTTCCGGACAACCTAGAGGGCATTCGGAGTGCTATCGAAGCCGCCGTGCCGCATGGTCGGTCGGTTGGTCGGGGGAAACGGGATACGGGCTCATGGGGTGATCCGCAAAGCGAGATTACCGACGCATGGGCACCGCTGTCTGCACGTTTTGACCGGATCACGGACAAATATCCGCGCTTTAAGAAAACCAACAACATTAAGCATCTCGGTACGCTCGGTACAGGCAACCACTTTATTGAACTGTGCCTCGATACCGAAGACCGGGTTTGGGTAATGCTGCATAGTGGTTCGCGGGGCGTGGGTAACGCCATTGGCTCTCAGTTTATCGAACTGGCAAAGAAAGATATGCGTAAATGGCATATCAATCTACCGGATCAGAATCTGGCCTATTTCCCGGAAGGGACCGACCATTTTGACGATTATGTCGAAGCGGTCGGCTGGGCACAGGATTTTGCGGCGGCGAACCGTCAGATGATGATGAAAAATGTCATCAAGGCGCTGCGTAGCCAGATTGCAAAACCGTTTGATGCGGAGATGGAAGCGATTAACTGCCACCACAACTACGTCAATCGGGAGCGGCATTTCGGTGAAGATGTGCTTGTCACCCGGAAAGGGGCAGTGCGCGCTTCAAAAGGTATGATGGGTATTATTCCAGGATCAATGGGCGCAAAATCGTTCATTGTTCGGGGCCTCGGAAACCGGGAAGCCTTCGAAAGCTGCAGTCATGGTGCCGGCCGAGTCATGTCCCGGACCGAAGCCAAGAAAGCGGTGAGTATCGAAGAGCATATCGAAGACACCAAAGGCGTAGAATGCCGGAAGGATATCGGTGTGCTCGATGAAACACCAAAGGCCTATAAGCCAATCGAAGCGGTCATGGCCGCGCAGGATGATCTCGTCGAGATTGTCCATACGCTGAAACAGGTTGTGTGTGTGAAGGGGTAACCTTCACACACCAATTCTTAAGGACAATTGAGATGATTATTATTGATGGCTCAGAAGGAGAAGGTGGCGGGCAGGTTCTGAGAACCTCCGCATCGCTTTCGCTTGTCACTGGACAACCCTTTCAGATTAGCAACATTCGCGGCAAGCGGGAAAAGAAAGGATTGATGCGACAGCATGTCACGTCGCTTGAAGCCGCTTGTTCAATCAGCGCGTCTGAGTGTGATGGCCTTGCGGTTGGCGCGTCTGAAATCACTTTTCGGCCGGGTGCGGTTAAAGCGGGTAACTACAAATTTGCGGTCGGGACTGCGGGAAGTACTAATCTCGTTCTGCAGACTATCCTGCCTGCCTTAATCTTTGCGGATGGACCTTCCCATGTTGTTCTGGATGGCGGAACCCACAATCTCATGGCACCGCCCTTTGATTTCATCGAACGAACCTTTCTGCCGATCATCAATCGGATGGGACCAACGGTGTCCGCCAAACTGGTCCGGCACGGTTTCTATCCTCAAGGTGGAGGCCGGATTGAAATTGACATCACTCCTGCGCCTCTTCAGCGCATTGACTGTGTGGAACGAGGCAAGCTTTGGTCGACCAAAGGCACGGCTTATTTTGCAGGTCTGCCTTTTGATATTGCAGACCGGGAAGTCAAAGCTGCCAATAAGGTACTTGGTTGGGATGAAGGCGCCATTGGCGTGCGCGAACTTCCGGAAGATCAGGGGCCGGGAAATATCTTGATTCTGGAAGCAGCATTTGAAAATGTTAGCGAAGTCGTCAGCGGCTTCGGCAAATTTGGCCTGAAGGCAGAGCGGCTAGCCAAGACAGCGGCCAACCGGATGAAGGGCTATATGGAAAGTGAAGCCTTCGCGGGGCCCTATCTTGCGGACCAACTGCTTCTGCCCTTTGCCCTTGCTGGCGGCGGGTCGTTTACGACTGTGAAGCCTAGTCAGCATAGTTTGACCGGTGCTGATATTGTTGAGAGATTCACTGGATGCAAGACTAGTTTTGATCAGCAGAAAGGTGGCGAGTTTCTCGTGCGTGTTGGTTGATAACAAACCGCCTCGAGTAAAACGAAGATTAGCCAACTTCAGTTTGAGTGCACATCACGACGTCTCAAACGAACCTATCACTGCATCATAGTGTGACCGAAAACACCCAACCTCCGAGCCTGAATTTGTCACATATTGACAAATAACCTACTCAAATGTGACGAAAAATTTCTCACTTCTGTCACAATGAAAGACGCTCTGAGGGAGCTTCTCCGTCCATTCTGGCAGGGGAATTTGGCGTATCAAAGTCCGTCATACATCATGCTACAAAGGCGCAAGCAGCATGGAACCAATGCTCAATCAAAAGCGTCATCAGATGCTTAACATAATAGACCTTATCGCCCTGTTGTTGATGACAATTTTTGACCCAAAGTCGATTTCTCCAACTTCTGAACGGGAACGTGATCGTTCCTATACAAACCTTTCCTCGTGTTTGTTTCTCACTGGCACTTTGCTTGCATCTCAATAGAGAACCAAACCAGACATCTACAACCAATAAACAGCTTATTGCGGGCGATCAGAAACCAAGGGAAACCGAGATATGCACACCGGTACTGCGATAATTGCTGGTGCCAATGCCATCGTGGAATGCGGATAGGCTTGTGCGGAAACCGCTGGCACTGAATAGGTCCAAACCACCTTCGAGGCGAGCGCGCAAACCATTGTTGATTACACCGTTCGCTTTGGTTCCAAAGGTATAGATACCTTCAACTGCGCCATAGGGTCTTAGTGACCAGCCCCTCTGCAGATCGACCATATGCTGAACGCGTGGACGAAAGCTTATATCCCCTTGATCCACTGTTTGCCCGGGAACCGCGATGTTTAGGCTGTCAGTATATGCCTTTGCTTTCTCGCTGATGTAGCGGACCGTGAACTCGGGACGGACGTCGGTGTTTTTACCGATATCGAACTGACCGATCATTGAACCGCTGTAAAACGCACGACTTGTTTTGAAATCATCAACAAACGTGCCCAATGGCGAGACGCTGTTGTCAGACTTGCCCCACGCCGCGCGAATTTCACCGTAGAGATCGGGTGCAATCCGGGCCATCACATAAGGTCCCGCCATCCAGCCATTGCCCTCGGATTCACCGCTAGCCAGAGCACCACGATTGTTAAAACTGTCAAACTCGGCAAGTGCACCAATCAACAGCTTGTCATCAACACGGTAATCAGCACCGGTATAAATGATCCGGAAATTACCGCGCTGGGAACCGAGCCTTGCCTTAGAGAAATAGGCCTCTGCCCAGATATCAAATGGTTGCTTGCCACGATCTGGATCACCCATCGCTGCCCCCGCCATGGCAAGGCTAGATGCAAACCGACTCTGATCATTGCCAACAGCTGCACTGAATGGCAATCTCCCTGAGCCCGGCACTGGCAAACCAAATGCGGTTGCGCTGCCTGCCGCACCCGCCTGCCCTTGCAAGCGGTCGAGGCGCCGCTGCAAGTTGGGTTGATGCGACAGGATGAGCGCGTTGCGACCCGTCAGGAAGTTATTGATAGCTACGGTCGCGGCTTCGCGGGTGTTCGTACTGGTAAAGGTGCAGACCAGATTTTCATTGGGCGACAAGGCAATAGCGACCGAGCGGTTGACCAAACTAGTTGCGGAATCGCTATCGTTACAGCTGATATCCGTTAGAGCATATCCAGCGGATGACAGATTGGCGGCGCTGATTGTATGATTACCGGCAGCTACGTTGTTTGCGACCCGTTGGCCAACACCATTGCGCGTTACAATTGCGCCCGAAAGTGCTGACACATCAGAAGTAAAAACGACGCTGGTATCATTTCCAACAACGCGCTGAATGATTGTTATCGTTCCAACGCCGCGGACGCCGATTGTCACGGAATCAGGATTTGAATCCACTGTTCCATCGTTAACGATCAACTGGAACATCATGTCCTGAGTGCCTTGAACGTCCGGAGCAACGAAAGTTGGATTCGCGGTATTGGCTCCCGATAGCGTTACTGCCGGGCCGGAAATTTGCGTCCAGGCATAATTCAGAACATCACCATCCGAGTCGGATGAAGCACCGCCATTTAATGTCACCGTCGCTCCAGAATTTATCGGCCCCTGGTCTGTTCCTGCATCGGCTACCGGACGCGTGTTTGCTGCAACTGCTATTGACACCCTATCTGCTGTTGAACTGGCTAAGCCATCACTAACCACCAGATCAAAAGTCAACGCCTGTGAAACGAGTGTTGCCGCTGGTGCAGTGAATGTTGGCGAAACCGTTGTCGCACCGCTCAACGTAACAGCAGGACCGCCGGTCTGTAACCATTGATAGGTCAGCACATCTCCATCACCATCTACTGAAGCCGAGCCATCGAGAGTGACCGCAGAACCGCCATTTACAGTGGCATCAGGACCAGCATTGGCGGTTGGACCAACATTGGGGGGGATAGTGACATCGACCGTATCGGGAGAGGAATTATTGGTCCCATCATTGGCAACTAAACTGAATGTTAGAACCTGCACTGCGTTGGTTTTTGGCGGGGCGGTAAAGTTTGGATTCAATGTCGTAGCATCAGCAAGCGTGACTGATGGGCCAGCCACCTGGGTCCATTGGAAGGTTAGCGGATCACCGTCTGGATCAGTACCGATACCTTCCAAAGTTACGAAAGAGCCACCAGGGAAGGTGACATCAATACCGGCATTTACAGTCGGCGGCGCATTGGCCAGAATGTCAACGCTGGTTGTGGCTGCAGCAGAGCTTGCGATACCATCGGAAACGACAAGACTGAACCCAAGTGTTTGTACAGCAGTTGCTGATGGCGGTGCCACAAAGGTTGGAGAGACGCTATTGGCATTGTTTAATGTTACCATTGGACCGCTGGTCTGTATCCATTGATAGACCAACCCATCACCGTCCCCATCGGTCGACGCGCTACCGTCAAGTGTCACCGTTGTTCCGCCACCGACTGACTGCACTGCCCCCGCATCGGCAGTTGGACCGACATTCGCAGGGAGGGTAAATCGAACCAGATCCGGGGCAGAGTTTACAGCTCCATCATTGGCGATAAGGCTGAAATCAAGAACCTGCGCCGATGCGGTTTTGACCGGAGCCACAAAGCTCGGTGTTAATGTCGTCGCACCATTCAGCGTAACGGCAGGCCCTGCGACCTGTGTCCACTGAAAAGTAAGTGGATCCATATCTAAATCGTTTGCCGTTCCAGCCATATTGATCGTTGCGCCGGCACTAATCGTCGCATCGGTTCCTGCGTTGACCGTTGGAGGTGTATTTGGTTGTGCTACCGTAGTTATGGAAACTGTGTCAGTGCGCCGTACAGGATCCACTCCATCACCGACTGAGAGTTCGAATATAATGACTTGCTGTTGGTTACTCGCCGCAGGAGTTGTGAATGTTGGGTTTGCAATGAAGCGGTTGTTCAAATTGACTGTTGGCCCGCTGATTTGTTGCCACTGATAAGTCAGGTTATCGCCATCTGCATCTGTAGAATTCGATCCATTCAGATTAATTAAAACACCGCCTGTTTGCAAAGTTTGATCTGGGCCTGCATTGACAACCGGAGCGGAATTGACCGCGATGTTGGCACATGAGCCTCCAGCCGCAACCAACATCGCCCGGGGAACTGCCGCTGAACCAACAACTGATCCGCGAAAGCCATTGGTCGCCGTTGTATTGGAATCCCGCACGACATAAAAATGGGTATCACGAACCGCCGATGTTGTTGTGTAACTAACCGCTTGAAGGATTGTGCTTGTCTGACCAACACCTACAACCCTTACAGCTGGCGCGTTGCGTCGAACGCCAGCCGAATCCTCTGCGCCAATATGGATAATGTCATTATTGCTTCCATCATTTGTATCACCTGTCACACTCACCTGTCCCGCAAAATTACAGTTATTACCGGCCTGGCCGACAGAGGTGACAGTAACTGAATTAACGGTAGCGGCCATAGACGAGGTAGCTGCCAACATGCTGTAAACTGCAGCCCCTACTGTAGCGGTGGTGCCTCGGAGATTTCTCTTTACGCTCAACAACATTACATTCCCTCAATCTGATTAAACTTGATGTGAGAGAATTGGTACTGTGGTGCGCTATGCCGCGATATGCCACGCCTCTAGTGCCATGATCGTGGCAGGCTTGAGGATGGCTAGATTTTAAGCTGACCGGTCTTGATTGCCTCATAGACAGCTTCACCGCGGGAATGGACAGCAAGCTTGCGGTAAATGGATTTTACGTGATTACCGATGGTTAAGGGAGAGATGCCGAGCGTGCGCGCCGCGTCCTTGTAACTCTCTCCTTTGGCGAACAGCTCAAGCAGCTCAATTTCGCGTGGAGTGAGACCGGAATCCTCGCGCGTGGCCACTTCAATTTCGGCGCCATCACGCAGCCGATCAAGCAGATAAACTGCCGCTGCCGCGCTGATCGGCGCGCCGCCTTCCAGTGTCACTTTGATACCGTCGAGAATGACAGAGGGGCTGCTGTCTTTAAGCAAATAACCATCAGCGCCAGCGCGGATAGCACGAACAACGGTTTCACGATCTCCAAAACTGGTTACAACAAGTGCTTTGGCATTACACCCCGCCTTGATCTTTGGAACAAAGTCCAATCCGCTGCCATCGGGCAAGCCGATGTCGATAAGAAACAAGTCTGGCTTTTGATCAATCAAGTCGCTCGCTCTGGCAAGATTTGGTGCGACACCAGTAAGATCGAAACCCGGGGCAGAGCTGATAATTTCAATAAAATGCTCGCGCACTATCGAGTCATCTTCGACAATAGCGATCCGGCTGTTTTGTTTATTTTCGATTGTTTTCACACAGCTCTTCCCTAGCTGGCCTTTCATTCATTTGCGGTTGATCAGTTTAACCGCGATCATTCTTTTTCAGTACGCCCTATATATGGTGGTTAGTATATTCGGCACTCAAACTATCTTCTTGAGTGTTTCCGGTAGGCTAAGGGTCACTCTGGCTCCATCATCGTCGCTGTCATTAGTGATCTCGGCACCAATGGCAGCTGCACGACTTTGCATGTTGTCCAGGCCGTGACCAGCCACCTTGTCAGCCTTCATACCCTTACCATTGTCGGATATGCTGATCTGGACTGCTTGTTTTGTCTCGTCACTATGAGAAATATTAACATCGATCACATCCCCTCCGGAATGTTTAAGCGCATTGGTAACGGCTTCCTGCATGATCCTGAAGACTTGTAACACCTGACGCGGGCCAAGTTCTGGAAGATCACGTCCAGCGCTGTTAGTCCAGTTGAGTTTGAAACCAGCCCCCTCCACACGCGATTGCACTCGTTCACGAAATGTGGCCAAAGCTACCGCCAGAGACTCTCCAACTGAATCCATGGAATCAATCATCAGACGCATTTCGTCGACAATCGATTGCAACCCTTCAGCCACTTTTTCCGGCTTTGCTTCTCCGCGCCGAGCTGCAAGCAGCATCGACATCAGGTTGCTGCCAAGTCCATCATGCATATCACGCATAATCCTCTGACGTTCATGGTCATAGGCTTCTTTGCGAATAAAGACCTTCTCTCGGGCATGGGCCAGCTCGAGTTCAGCAGTGCGATCGTCGAGCTGAGTCTTGAGCAAAGAACTGATTTCCGCCGAGGATTGAAAAAGGCGGAAATTGCGAGAAAAAAAGGCGATGGCGAAGGCAAACAGCAATAGCGGCTGCCCCAAATCCAAATAGCCCTTATGTTGATCCCAAAGCAATGTGTAGGTCAAAAACAACCCAAGAAGCGATACCAGCATTATCAATATGGCCGCCTCCCAATAGCGGTCATCCCGCGTCCCAACAAAATGCCAGACCAAGCGGGTGATGGTTGCGAACATGAACGCAATCCCGAAATAGTTGAGAAGTGTTTCGACTTTAGTAAAAGCCCCAACGTTACCGGACAGGAGCGTCCAATAGCCAATCAAGGCGATACCTAAAAACCAAATCAACAAGTTAAATCGAACAAACCTTCGTTTCGATTTGTTCGACCATGCGTCAACAAATAGCGGCCAGGCTGCGGATAGAGAAAGGGTCGTAAATCCATAGAGAAAGGGCCGGATCGCTCCATGTAGTGGCATTTCCGCCCATATCAAAAACAGATTTCGAATGGGCCATAATAGAGCCAATATAAACAACCACGCCACCGTGGTCTTGGAGTTAGAACGCAGCAGTGCAATGAATGCGAAAAAGGATATAACAAATCCGACGGTGGTTGAGACAATATTGGCATCACGAAACAGAAAAAGCCGCCAATCAGAAATATTTTCAATGGTTTTATAGTCACCCAGCTTCGAGGGGAAATTCAAAGTCTCACGCGATAGCTCGATCACCTGAACTATCTCAAAAGTATTTTCGCCTTTTGCCAGTGCAGCGGCCGGAACCCTAATTCTCGGTCTTGTAAGAAAATCATAGGTGACATCGGGCAGTTCCATCCTGCCTTCACCAAAAATTAGATGCTTATTGACGTAGAGCCGAATATTGTCCGCTGCGCCATTTGGTAACAAACCCAGTCCTTCTTCAGGGATAGTGGAGAGGTTGGCGCTAAACTTCCAGGAATAATATCCTCGCTCTTGAAAGATGACCGGGCTTTCCTGAACAGGTACATAGTTTGCCTTAGCGAGACCCGCCGTATCAGGCGAACTGAGCTTGGAAAACTCCATGTTTGACAATTCATAGCTTTCGAAAGGTTGACCCTTGGGCGATACGAAATTTGGATTGAAGACAAGCCAAAACAAAGCTTGAATGACAACAATTGCACCCGCGAACTTAGCAAAATGCTGCCAATCTCGCCCGGCTTGCAACGCGTTGTTAGATTGCACTTTGATATCTCCCGGGACTTCGAAACAGTGATGCCAACATTCGGCAATGCGGATGAATGGCTATAACACCATCAATATGGCACCCCCTAGTATCGGGACATGCCATCCATATGGCATATGGCACGGTGGGAAATATACATTTTAATTGATATCCAAATGCGACTAAAAGTCACTGCTTATTGTATTATTGATCGCGCATAGGCCATATTCTTACCCTGAACCAACAAGCGAAAACAGGTAATTTCCTTACCGAATATTTCAGGAATATCATTACGCAGGTGAGGTATCGCAGCAGATGAAAGTGCCGCTTCAATCTTTGCTATCTCGTTTGGATCGCGTGATGTGGTAAGAAAATGATAGCGGCCTGACATTTCTTCGAGGAAAAAGATGCAGGCGGCATTTTCATCCGCAGTTTTCATCAACAAATCCACGACCATTCCGCGCTCCATATCTGCGACAGAAAATAGATCGCCTTCACGCCTGATCCGAAAATCATGCCGAAACACCAACAGGTCATTTTTGGCGGAACTGATGAAGCCTTCCAACCCTAGGAGCCCCAGCTCATCAGGCAAGTCTGCGATCTGCAAATTACTAACCCGCAGCTAGCCACAAATATCGCATCGCAACCCATCCCGATTGACAGGGCCCATCATATGGGTGACGTTCCCGCATATCCGGCGACGATAATCCGCAATCGCCAACATCGCCCTTAGGAGATGACTGATATACTATACTTGCCCATTTGCCATCGTTACTGACATTGCATACGATCACGGAATGACCCGAGATAATCCGGGCTAGTTCTTTTGCCGTCACCATTGGCCCGATACGTACAGACAAATACCCGTCACCTTTTGGATTTAGCGGCTGCACTTCTGCCCGCGTGTCACAGGCATCAATCTCTGCATCACCGCCAACCATGATTGGATATTTGCGCATTTGATGCGTCATACCTGGAATACTTGCAAAAAATGTGACCGCTATGGCCACCAATGTGGAAACAAATCGCATTGCCAGTTCCTCCCGATTTTTCGATCGTAAAAGTCCATCCGCCAGCAGCCCTTATGTACAGCACGCGATACTTGTCCGCCCCACAGATATGGCATGGCATCCTTCCGTCTGATCGCCATAAACAATGTTCCATAAATCGCAGTGCAGTCAGGAAAGGAAAGGAAACAACCATGCCTTGGCAATATGCAATTGCAATTGCTGCAACTTTTTCCTGCATTGCGGGTTGCGGAGATGTAAAAACACCCGCTCGAAAACCTTTCGCTGTTGAAGGCCAAGTAGCGAGACACGGCGATTGGGCCGTTGGCTGCGACAATTTGTCACGCTGCACCGCGATCGGCGTGCCTGCAATTCAAACCCAAACTAACATGCCTTATGAAATGGCGTTGATCTATCAAGTTGAAGGTGGGTTGGGGGCGATTGGCACAATGACTATGCTACCCATGGCAAAAACCATCGTCGACGATATCGAGCTGTTCCAGATCGGAAATCTGCCCAGCGATAGGGGTCGCCGCTACCGCTTCACTTACGAACCGCGCAGGTTGCCGCCAGAATCTGGGTTTGAGTTGCGGAAGATGATGAGTGCTGGCGAAGCCATCATCGGCATTAATGATAAAAGTGAAGCGCCGCGTGTTCGATTTCCACAAAATGGCTATACCAAAATAGACCAAGCGATTACCAATCAGCGTACAAAATATCAGTCGCGTCGAAAGCAGTCTGTTGAACCACAAGCGGAAACTCTAGAACTTGTCTCCGCGAGCGAGGGAGTAAGGCAAGACGCGTTGCGGGATATGCGGGAGGGGCTGCCCTGCGATCTGGATTCAATTCCGTCACCACCCATCGTTTACACATTAGCAGATGGCACCCGGCTCGTTGCGCTGAATTGCAACCGACTCAGCCGCAATAGTCTAACCCATTGGTATCAATATGATGAGCAGAATGCCGAACCGTTTCGGGTTGTACTGCCGGAACCACGTGGAAACGTTCCGGCAGCGATAGACGGCCTATACAATTCAACTTTCGACCCCGACAGCAGCATTTTGCAATCGGTTGCCTTCAGTGGCTCGGAAGGCGATTGCGGAATATTACGCCGTTGGGCGACAACGGTGAATGGTTGGCAACTGGTCGAACGACGCGAAATGCCATTTTGCGGCAGGGGTATTGCACGGGCTTACTGGATTCGCACTTATCGCGCCGAAAATGTCGGTGGGAGGTGGCTGGAATGATCCGTCTGCTAGTCACTTTTATTTTGGCTGCTTTGATTGCTTTCCCTGTTCAGGCAACGAAGAAAAATCCAGGCTATGTTCGCGACCAAGGCCCTGAAATGCGCAGTGGTGACTGGTACTTGCTGTGCGATGCTCAAAACAATTGCGCCATTCGCGGCGTGGTCAAAAGACTCAAGCGCCCGGCCCAGTCGCGGGCGCTTGTAATGCTCGATCGCGAGGCAGATGCAAACGCCCCTTGGTATGTGCGGATTGTCTTTCTTGATAACGCGGGACGCGACGAAAGCAGGGAAGCTTTGCCTGAAGGACTACGCCTGTTCCGGATAAGCAAAACCCATAAACGGACCCCAGTGCCGCTGGAGCTGGAAGGAGGTGCGGGCAATCCAGTCCACTATCTGCCACATTCGCGCATATCTGCATTTTTTGCGATGCTAACCAGTAACAAGAAAACCGAAGTTCGAGAGCAAGGGCTTGCCTTTGCGACAATGCCGCACGGAAATTTACGCAAGCTGCTTGATTATGCCGAGCGCGAACAACGCACACATGTCCCGCAGATTTTTCCCGAGGAACTTGAAGGAAATGGTGGGCCACCGCGTTTTGATTTTGATATTTTTGCCGCCGAGGATGAAATTGCAACGGCAAAACCGGATTTGGAACAACCATGTGGAGAATTGGCCCCTCGACGCAACAGGGTATGGAAGTTGACACAAAGTGCGCGGCTATGGCTGGTTGACTGTCCGCGGGAAACCAAAGTTTATAGTCAGTTTCCGGGCGGCGTGATCGAACAACTCCATCTCGATGACCTGAACGGCAAAAGATACCATCCTCGCGAAGTGGAATTTGACCCAGCAACAGGATTGATGATGATGGTTGTCCGCAAAAAAGGGCGTTCGGATTGCGGATACCAGATGAACTGGGGCTGGAATGGCGATAACGGCTTTGTCCTTATTTCATCGACCAAAATGCCGCTCTGTCGCAATATCCCGACTTTGTACTGGCCAAAACTGTGGGAGGCCGGGCGCTGGCGGGTAATGGGAACCACGCTGAGCCATGGATACAGAGAACCATTTTTTGAACCCGCTTCAGATTTACCCGACGATTAAGTTCCAGAACTCAAACAATACAATTCAATACAAGGAATAAATCATGAGCAACCATGATGCTGCTGAAGCAATCAAGAATATGAGCGAGACGGAACAGGCCGAAGTGAAGAAAGCGTATCTAGGTCTGATATTCAAATGCATGGCCGGATTGGCATTGATTGGTGTGATCGCTGTTTTCTTTGTCATGCAGGGCGTGGAGGAAGAACGGTTTCGCTACATCAACGAAGGCGTTGTTTCAAAGGCGCTCGTGCTTGACAAGGCTGTCGATAGTTACACGCTGAAAAACGCCAAGGGGAAGACGGCCGAGTCATCGAAAAATTTCGTCCATATTGTCCATGATCCCAAATCCACCGTCACTTATTCGGAACTTGGCAAGAGCGTAAAGGAAGCTGATCTACCTGTCCCCAAAAAGGACGAAAGCACGGGGGTGATGGATATGGATGATACGGAATTTGTCATGGTGCAGGTGGGCCAGGTCCTGACTGTCGTCAACACACCCTATGAGCCTCAAAACCCTTGGACGCTGGCAAAATTACGCGACTATTCTCCCGCCAGCTATTATCTTTGGATGGCAATTTTTGGCGTGCTTGCAGTCACGTTTTGGTTCACCGGCCGCCGGTTCTCTCTTAAATGACGGAACAGCACAAATCAAAGAAAGGCGAGCTTTGGATTGCAATCGCCGCCTTTGCTCTGTTGGTCGCTTTGACACTTCCATTTGTGGCAATGGACATAAGCGGCCGGATGAATAAACTGCGCGAGCAGGGCGTGGTTTCGGTCGCCATCATCGAAAGCAAGCATTTCGAAGAATCGCGGGGAACCAAAGTACAAGCCGGCGGCGGGCGTTTGGTTAGTCGCAACAATATCCTGCAAACCTTCACTCTGTCGTTTGACAAGCACGCTGCAACCAAACACAAAGACTATGCTTCCGGGAAGAAACTAACCTCTAAAGGAAGGCCGCTCCCCTATCCCTACACGATGACAGTGGGGCCGGAAATATACGCCCGCTATGATGAAGGCGACACCATAATGATAACATTTCTGTCCGATGTTGCGAGTTATGACAAGGATAGCTTTCAACGGACGGAGGCAGTCAAACAGCAATCGCAATTTGGTAATGTCATCTGGCTTTATCTGATTTCCTTCCTTCTGCTGATAGTTGGTGCCTGCGCGGGATTGCGCGGCTGGAAACAGGGTAAGGAAAATGCATAATTTGGTTATGTCATTGCTACTGATGATGTCAGTAGGATCCAAACCAGCCGGAGCAGTTGAACCACTAATGATATGGGCTCCTGCCATCGAGCTTCCATCAAAGATCAGAGAATTTGGTGATTGGACCGTTGTCTGTGACAATATCAAGATCTGCACGGCGGGCAGCTTTTCCCGAGCAACGGAAAAAAATGAAGCAAAAGATGATGAAGGCAGATTTAGCGGTCTGACTATGTGGATCGGGCGAAAACCGGGCCGCTTGAAGCGGCCCGTGCTGCTCTTCGATTTCTCTTTTTATCGAGACACACAGTCTGCTTCACCCCTTTCACTGCATGTATATTATGATGCGCTTACTGACAAAATCGGCAAGGCCTATACATTGGAAGAACGCGAAACGGGCAGATACTATGTCGCCGAAAATGATATTCCTACATTTTTGGCAGAAAGTAGCAGGACCAATCTAGCCGCCATCCGGTCGGCCAATGGTGAGATATTCGGCATCATTACCACCAAAGGATTGAATGCGAGCCTGCGATATGTAGACTGGCAACAGGGGCGAGTTGGCACGATAACGGCACTGTTGGAGAGCGGGCATAAATCATGGCAATCAGTCCCGCCTAAACCGAGAAAACCATGGGTCTATGCAGCGGGCCAGGTGAGCGAGTTGATTGTGCATCAGCCCGCTACCGAAGCGGTCGAAGCACTAAGGGCAAAATTTTGCGGATCGCAATTGTCGAGCAAAACACCTGATGCGCAAGCATATCAATTGGTAAGCGGAGACCGACTTTGGTCCATTGAGTGCGGTTTTCCTAGAGTGCGTAACCCCCGCCTGCTCTGGATTACTAAAAGTGCATCTGGCCAATTCAAAACCATGTTTATTCCCGGGACAGAAGGAACGTCCCTGCTTGAGATGCACAGTTTGCCGAACAGCGACTTTGACCCTAAAACAGGGATCATCACCGGGACGTTCAAGGAAACCGATGCCGGAGACTGCGGCTGGCAACAGAAATGGGCATGGACAGGAAACCGGTTCAAGCTGGTTCAGCAACTGGAAATGCTGACCTGTGATGGTCGCCCGATGAAACAATGGTTCAGAACCTATCAAACGGCATTGGGTGGCTTTCTGGACAAGCCCTACGCTGAATAGCTCTAATTTTTGCGATCAAAGACGTTGGCATTAAAGGTCTGTATAAATCCTGCAGCACCGCGGCATTCATTCATCTCTTCCTGCTGCGCCAGACGGAACATCTCACCGTCCCAGACGAACCGCCTCCGCCGGCCACAATCACCCATGCCTCGACCAATTTCGAATGATTCGAGTAAGCGCAGGGGTGCAATCCAGCGTGCGTTGACCATGATGTTGCCAACTTCTTCGCCGGTCATTCCTGCGCCAATGTCAAAACGCGCGGTATGCATATTGCCCTGTTCATCGACGATCAGCGTATCGGCGAAGAAATTATAGGCACCACCTCCACAGGCCCAGTGAACAACAAACAGGCTGTTATCTGCATCGAGTCGCGCTGATATAGGCTGCTGGTTTTGCGACAATTGATCGGACGAGCATCCATGGCCATCATATAATTTCTGCAATGCTTGCGGAGAAATTCTGCGGGGTGTTTTTTTGGAAGCGGGTGGGCGCACAAAAGTAACCGAATAGCTGAGAGATGCATTGGATATGGTTTTGGTGCCTGGCCGGATCAGTGCGGTTGACGTATCAACGCGCCCTTGCTGATCGTCCATGTAAAATAAGGCGGCTTTGAGACCCGCAAGCGATGTGCGGCCATGATTATCAAGGCTGCCGGATGTTGAGTCGCGAGAATCTCTAACGAATATATGATCTGCATCCGCCATTTTTTGGATCAAATCACGTGCATCGTCTCCGCAATATCTGATTTTTGCTTGGGCATCGGGCGATCTGTGCAATACCCACTCGTCATCCACTGTCAGCTGGAAGTCCTTGAACATCGAAACGTCAATTGTAACTTTGGCAAGCGAGTTGGGGCCGGAAGCCCGGTAGATAGTGATAGGAGCTTGGTTTTCATTTCCGTCGGGAGTCTCAAGACTCATCGCCATACAAAAGCGGTGATTATCGCAGCCCACGACCCAATCCTTAAAGGTGCGCGTAACTTCCGGTTTGGGAGAGGTATCAGCTGCCGCAACGGGAGTGGCAGCCAAGAGTAACAGAAAATGCAACACCGGAACAATCCTCCTCCTCCCGGTTTAGACTATCGACCTCAAAGGTTCCGCCCCATATTCATGGCATGGTGCAAATGCTTGGCTCTCCTATCCTCGGCACAAAGGATGTAATGGTGCGATATTTTCAAATTGTCTTGGCAATAGTGTTTGCGTTTTGCGTTTCGGAGGTGCCAGCTCATGCACAAAATCCGGAAGATTTCACAATTCAGCCTGTACCAAATGGTCTGACCGGCGAAAAACATCCGGATGGCGAACAAGGTCCGTTTAACATTGAAAAACTATCTATCGACATTTCTATTTGCGGCTTAAAATCCAAAACCATGATAACGGCAACAATCGCCAATTCCTTGGAATCCGAGATTGCGGGGCGAGTATTGATAAATCTACCAAGCGGCGCGACCAAGGTCAGTTATGCTTTCGACGTAGATGGAGAGATGACCAATGACACATTGGTAAAAATCGGCCGCAAGGACAGTTTTAGAACCAATGTTTTTGCCTTTGCTGCAAATGGCGAGCGGACCGTAAAAATAGGCTATACCGCTCCCTACGGTCCAGTCGCCGGCTTTGCCTTCCCGCTCGATGGATTCTCTCCGTCAACATGGATCACTGTTACGGTTGATGCCCAAAATATGTCTAATCCACCACAAATCGCGATGCCAAACGGGAAGATGTTCAACCTAGATAAAGAGGGTGGTCGTTGGAAAGCGGGCTTCAGCGATGGACTTTACCGCGTCATAGGGAATCAACCTATCATGATCAAAGGAGGCAAGGTAGCAGGCAATTGCCGCTAA
Organism: Parasphingorhabdus sp.; assembly: GCF_039982395.1. GTDB lineage: Bacteria > Pseudomonadota > Alphaproteobacteria > Sphingomonadales > Sphingomonadaceae > Parasphingorhabdus. The sequence continues at coordinate 1,014,537 of NZ_JBDWYO010000001.1, read as the reverse complement.
CCCGCCAGTGCAATGGCTCCTTTTGTGCGGTAGTTCCAACCGAACGTTTCCAAACGCTCGCAAAAACTCGAGTTTTTCCAGCAGCTCGAAAACTATTCCCTGTTCTATCGCTCAAGGAATTTACCCATCCAACTCTAACAAGCGCTGGACCTCAGCCGCCATGCTTCCTCCAATACTGCCAAGATTTCGCAAATCTTCCCTGTAAACTTCCGTAGAACAGGGAAATTCGTTGAAGAGACTGGTTCGGTAGGGACGGCAACCGTCACCACTACAAATATTTTCATACATAAAACCACCCACATGGGTTTTTGAGACGCTATGGCGGCGCTTTTGCGAGGTGCTCTGCGCGCATAGCTGACTTGGTCAAATCGCCATATGCGCTCTTCATCGACGGACCGACTCCATTCCATCATGATATCACCGCTGCTCCAGACACGCAGTTATTCATCTTCACCGCGACGTTTGTTTGACATGCCGCACTGCATCTGTTCATCATCAGCGACTGATCTTGGAGGAAAGAAAAATGTCCGTCGTCACCACAGAAAAGCACCAGAATATATTGGTCGTCATCTCAAACAACCCACCGGTCAACGCGCTGGGCGCTGCCGTTCGGCAGGGACTGGTCGATGGTATTGATCAAGCCTTGTCGGATGATGAGATCGAAGCTGTGGTCATTCGGTGCGATGGGCGTACATTTTTTGCCGGTGCGGATATCACAGAATTTGGCAAGCCGATGAAAGGACCCAATCTGGGCGAAGCCCTTGATCGCTTGGAAGCGAGCAGCAAGCCGGTTGTGGCGGCGATCCACGGGACGGCTCTGGGCGGAGGCTGCGAAGTCGCCTTGGCTTGTCATTATCGCGTGGCTGTTCCTTCGGCCAAAATGGGGCTGCCCGAGGTCAAGCTGGGCCTGATCCCCGGTGCTGCCGGAACCCAGCGCTTGCCGCGCGTAGTCGGCGCGGAAGCAGCCTTGCCAATGGTGGTGATCGGCAACCCGATCCCGGCGAAAAAGGCCCATGCGATTGGATTGGTCGACAAGATCGTGGGCGAAGACAGTCTGGCCAACGATGCCATCGCGTTCGCAAAAGAACAGATTGGCAAAAACCCGCCGCGCTCCTCCGAAGGCACAGCCAATGAGGATGGCGTAAAAAATCCAGCGATATTCGACGAGTTCCGTCAGAAAAATGGCCGCAAAATTCGTGGATTCGAAGCACCGGAAGCGGGCATTCAGGCGGTCAAGGCGGCGGGCGAAATGTCCTATACCGATGGCGTCTTGAAAGAACGCGAACTGTTCATGAAACTCATGACCGGCACCCAGTCGGCTGCCATGCGCCATTATTTCTTCGCCGAACGCGCCGCCAACAAGATTGACGGCATTGATCCCAAAATCGACCTGATCCCGATCAAGAAGGTCGGAATTTTGGGTGCCGGAACCATGGGTGGCGGCATAGGGATGAACTTTCTATCCGCTGGTATTCCCGTGACCATTGTCGAATTGAAAGGAGAAGCACTGGACCGCGGTGTTAGTGTGATCCGCAAAAATTACGAGAACACAGCCAAGCGTGGCCGAATGACAGAGGCGCAAGTCGAGGATGCGATGCGCATATTGACGCCCAGCCTGTCCTATGACGATCTTGCCGATTGCGATCTGGTGATCGAGGCGGTGTTTGAAAATATGGATGTGAAGAAGGAAGTCTTCACCAAGCTTGATGCCATCGTCAAACAGGGCGCGATTCTTGCCAGTAACACCAGCTATCTGAATATTGACGAGATTGCCGCTGTCACCAAACGGCCCGAATATGTGCTCGGTTTGCACTTTTTCTCACCCGCCAATGTAATGAAGCTGCTAGAAATTGTTCGCGGCGAAAAAACCGCCGATGATGTGCTGATGACGGCGATGAAACTGTCCAAAAAAATCGGTAAAGTGGCGGCCGTCTCCGGCGTATGTCCGGGCTTTATCGGCAACCGGATGCTTAGTCCGCGCCAGGAACAGGCCAATCTGATGATCATGGAAGGTGCCAATTACTGGGACGTTGACGACGTATTGCTCGACTTCGGATTTCCCATGGGTCCTTTCCAGATGTCTGATCTGGCTGGCGTCGATATCGGATGGCATCGCGACCCCGAACGCATCGAAACCATGCGCGACGCCTTATGTGCTGTCGGCCGCTGGGGTCAGAAGGTCGGCAAAGGATTCTACGATTATGACCAAGCGCGCCAACGCACGCCGGCTGACGAGGTCAAAACAATCATCGCCGAATTCGCGGCGAAAGCCGGCAAGGAACAGCGTGAAATTTCGAAAGACGAAATCCGCGAGCGCCTGCTTTATCCCATGGTCAACGAAGGCGCCAAGATCCTTGAAGAAGGCATGGCCCAGCGCGCGAGCGACATCGATGTCGTCTGGATCAACGGCTATGGCTGGCCGCTTTACACCGGTGGGCCGATGTTCTGGGCCGATACAGTCGGGCTCGACAATGTTGTTGCCGGTTTGAAGAAACATGGTCTGCCGGTTGCAAAAATGCTTCAGGAAAAGGCCGATGCGGGAGGCAAGTTCAACGCTTAACACCGCACTTACCGATTAGGAGAGAATATTTGTCAGTCCAAGGAATAGATCCACTGGAAAAGTGGACGCCACCCGCTGAATGGCCTGTACGATCACGCAAGGATGCAGCAGCCTTGTTATGCGCGCCTGGCCAACCCTTTGAGATGGAAATGGTCGAGATTGACGGCGTAGCAACCCGTGTCTGGAAAAATGCCGCGCCTAGCCTTGCCGCTTTGGCAGAGCTTGGGCGCAGTCATGGTGACGCCGAATTTCTGATATTTGCAGATGAACGCGTCACCTATGCCAATTGGTATCGTGCCGTGGCCGCTCTGGCAGTGGAACTGCAACACATGGGCGTCTCCAAAGGAGACCGTGTCTCGCTGGCCATGCGCAACTTGCCGGAATGGCCAGTGATTTTCTTTGCCGCGGCTTCCATTGGCGCTATTGTGGTCCCGCTCAACGCCTGGTGGACCGATCAGGAGCTTTTATTCGGCCTGGCGAATTCCGAGACCAGCGTGTTGCTATGCGATGCCGAGCGGTGGGACCGGGTGTCTGCGCATTTGGCCGATTTGCCTGAGTTAAAGCACGTCATAGTGGCACGAGGCCAAAGCGAACTGGCACAGCCGGCCCGTGCGCTGGAGGATATTATTGGCAAGCCCAACGACTATGCCAAGCTTCCAGATCAGAATCTCCCAGCCGTTGACATTGCGCCCGATGACCCGGCTACGATTTTCTACACCAGCGGGACAACCGGTCAGCCCAAAGGTGCACTCGGTTCCCATCGCAATCTCACGACCAACGCGATCTCGGTCGGCTATTCCGGCGCTGCCGCAGCTTTGCGCAGAGGGGACGAAATACCCGAACCCACCGTGCGGGTTGGCTTGACCGTTGTGCCCATGTTCCATTGCACCGCTTGCTCAGCCATCATGATGCCGACCGTTCAAGGCGGCCATAAAATGGTCTTCCTGCACAAGTGGGACACTGTGCAAGCCATGGAAATTATCGAGCGGGAAAAGGTCAATGCGACCGGTGGCGTGCCGTTCATTGCTTGGCAGCTGATCGAGCACCCGGACCGCGAAAAATATGACCTGAGCACGATTGATTCGATCAGCTATGGCGGCGCGCCTTCCGCCCCGGAACTGGCCCGGAAAATTTATGAAGTTTTTGGCGCCTTGCCTGGCAATGGCTGGGGCATGACCGAAACAACGGCGACGGTAACATCCCATAGCGCCGAGGATTATCTCAACCGCCCTACCAGCTGCGGCCCGCCCGTGGCGGCTGCGGACCTGAAGGTCATGAACGAAGACACAAATAAGGAAGTGCCGATTGGCGAAGTGGGCGAACTTTGGGCCCGTGGTCCGATGGTTGTGAAAGGCTATTGGAAACGTCCGGAAGCCACGGCCGAGACCTTCGTCGATGGCTGGGTCCGGACCGGCGATTTGGCGCGATTGGATGACGAGGGATTCTGCTATATTGTCGATCGTGCAAAAGACATGATCATCCGGGGCGGAGAGAATATCTACTCATCCGAGGTGGAGAATATCCTCTATGATCATCCGGCGGTTATGGATGCAGCACTGATCGGCATCGATCACAAGACGCTGGGAGAAGAACCCGCCGCCATCGTGCAATTGGTTCCCGGACAAAAGGCTGACGAAGCGGAATTACAGCAATGGGTGCGCGAGCGGCTGGCGAACTTCAAAGTGCCGGTAAAAGTCCTGTTCCGCGATGAAAGCTTGCCGCGCAACGCCAATGGCAAAATCTTGAAAAAGGATTTGAAGTCGCTTTTCTGACGCTCAGTCTTTGGGTGGCATCAGCCGGATCAGGCCTTCCTGCACGGCGGATGCCACCAAGACGCCTTCTTCGGTATAAAGCGAACCCCGGTTGAGACCGCGCGCACTGCCGGTCCAGTCGCTGTCCATAACGTAGCAGATCCATTGATCCATCCGAAAATCATCATGGAACCACATGGCATGGTCGAGACTGGTCGAGAATAATCCGGGCGTGGTCCAGTGGAGACCGTGCGGAATCATCGATGTCGAGAGCAGCCCCATGTCGGATGCAAAAGCCAATGCTGCGCGATGGGTCAAAGGATCATCTGGCAAGGGTGCGACAGTTTTAAACCACTGATATTGCCGCGCGTGTTTTGTCTTGCCCTCGGGACGGAAGCTCCGAACGTCAAAAGGGCGTGGCATGCTCATCCGCTGGATATGTTTGTCCGAAACCTGGGGGTTCCGGGCAATTTGCTCCATCGCGCTCATACATTGTTCTGGTGGCAGAACATCGGGCATGTCGATCTGATGGTGGAGACCATCAGCAGGTTTTTGAAAGGATGCCGTCAGGTTGAATATGACTTTGTCATTTTGCCGGACAACAACCCTGCGATTGGAAATGCTCCGCCCGTCAAAGTCGCGATGCACCCGAAAATGCAGCGGCTTTGTTTCATCACCAGCCCGCAGAAAATAGGAATGGAGCGAATGGATATTCTTCTCGTCATCGACGGTACGATCCGCCGCAACAATTGCCTGCGCAATCACCTGGCCGCCAAAAATCCGTTCCCGCGCAGTCGAATTGAGCGCCGGAAAGACAAATTCATCGGCCCCATCATCCGTGAGATTAAAGGTTCGGAGCAATCCGCCTATCAATTTCTCCGCAGGCACGGAGGCGCGATGGGCCAAAGCCTCCGACAACCGGCGCTCGACCTGTTCGTCCGTTAATTGTTCCAAAACTGCTTCTATTCCTTAAAATATGTCGAAATCTGACTATCCTGAAAATCAGGGATAGATTTCGAACAGTCCGGCTCCGCCTTGGCCGCCACCGATACACATGGTGACAACACCCCATTTGGCGCCACGACGGCGGCCTTCCTGCAACAAATGTCCAGCACAACGTGCGCCTGTCATGCCAAATGGGTGGCCGATGGAGATCGAGCCGCCATTGACGTTATATTTTTCCGGATCAATGCCCAAACGATCGCGGCTGTACAGACACTGGCTGGCAAAAGCTTCGTTGAGTTCCCAAATATCGATATCGTCGACGGTCAGTCCTTGACGTTCGAGAAGCTTCGGAACCGCAAATACGGGACCAATGCCCATTTCGTCTGGCTCGCACCCGGCCACCGCCCAAGATACGAAGCGGCCCAATGGCGCAAGGCCCCGGCGTTCAGCTTCTTTGGCTTCCATCAGGACTAGCGCTGCGGCGCCGTCTGACAATTGGCTGGCATTGCCAGCTGTGATGAATTTATCTTCACCCATGATCGGTTTTAGACCGGCGAGGCCTTCCAACGTGGTGGTCGGGCGATTGCACTCGTCCCGGTCAACCGTGTAGTCGACGATACTCTCTTCCTTGGTTTCCCGATCGACCAATTTCATCTTTGTCTGCATCGGAACGATTTCATCTGCAAAAAGTCCGGCTTCTTGAGCTTTTGCCATCCGCTGTTGCGACTCCAGAGAATATTCATCCTGATACTCGCGGCTCACATTATAGCGTTCAGCGACAATATCGGCTGTTTCAATCATCGGCATGAAGATCGCCGGAGCAATTTTCAGAATCTCATTGTCAATGCTGCCTTCAGGCGCGCGGGCCCCTTGCATCGAAATGCTTTCAACGCCGCCTGCGACAACACAATCCGCCCCATCTCCGCGAATGTGATTGGCTGCCATAGCGATCGTCTGCATGCCGGATGAGCAGAAGCGATTGACCGTAGCGCCGCCTGTTGTTTTCGGGAGTCCCGCCAATAGTGCCGCATTGCGACCGATATTGGGAGCACCATGCGAGACATTGCCCATCAGGCTGTCATCGACAAAATCGCCTTCGACGCCCGATTTTGCGACCGCATGTTTGATCGCATGGGCAGCCATCGTCATTGGCGGCGTGATGTTGAAACCTCCGCGACCTGCTTTGGCAAGCCCGGTCCGGGCATATGATACAATGACAGCTTCACGCATGATAGATTCTCCTTTGGATTGTTCCCTAACCACCGCTGTTGCGTGCAGCGGATTATTTCCCACGGAGTTAGACGAGGACCGGTTGCCTTGTCCACCATTGAACCCGCCGGACATATTATCACTGGTTCCAATAGGTCGTCGATTTCAGAAGCATGATTGCAACGGATCGCGAAATCATGCCAAAGTCTCTGCAAAATAATAATATGGTCCAACAGGTTCACCGGAGAGAAATATGATCACGCTTTACACATTGCCTCCAGCATTTGGTCAGCGCAATCCAAGCCCATTCTGCCTGAAAGCGGAAATGGCCTTGGTCCATTTGAAGCTGGACTTTGAAGCCAAGACAACATTGGAATTGAACAAGGCACCCAAGGGCAAAGCCCCTTGGCTGGATGACAATGGAATCATTGCAGATTCCGAACTGATCCTCGCCCATTTGGATAGCAAGACCAATGGCGGACTATATGGTCAACTTACCGCCGAAGAAATCGCGATCGGCACCGCCTTCACCCGTCTGGCCGAAGATCATCTTTACTGGATGATCGTAGCATCCCGCTGGTTGAATGATGAATGGTTCGAAAACGTCAAACGGGACTTTTTCAGCAGCTTGCCTTGGCCTTTGCGGAATATTGTCCCGGTCATCGCGCGCCGCCGTGTGCGCCAGACTTATGATCTACACGGGCTGGGACGACATAGTCTGGCAGAGCAGCGTTCTTTTCTGGATCGCGACATCAATGCGCTCGTCGCGCGTTTGTCGGACCATGAATACATCGCGTCCGATCGCATGACCGTCCACGATTTTACGGTCGCTAGCATGCTGGCTTCCGGCATGGACAATCAACCCGAGACATGGGTGTCAGCAAGGATGAATCAAGAACAGTCTCTTCGTGACTATATTGAGCGGGTGCAGGACGGGGTTGGCGTTTTCGGGAGAAAATGAACGGCGATCTAGAATCTAGTCGCCAAGCATATTCCATCCGTTATTAGTCACATCATGTGTATCATTTCGCTTGCCTGGCAGGCCCATCCCAACTGGAAATTGATCGCCATCGGCAATCGAGACGAGATGCATGGCCGGCCGGCCCAGCCGTTAGACCGCTGGACAGATCATGATCACATGCTAGCTGGACGGGATGTCCAGGCAGGCGGCACGTGGCTTGGAGTATCCGAGCAAGGCCGTTTCGCGGTGGTCACCAATGTCAGTAGCCAGGACAGCCCCGATCGCAATCGCGCTTCTCGCGGCGATCTTTTAAGAGACTTCCTATCAGGCGATGGTCGTTGCTCCAAACTCGATGCGGTTTCTTTCTCGGACTTCAACCCGTTCAACCTGATCACCATCGAGAATGACGTGGCGATTGTGCATTCCAATCGGCCAGACAGCATCAGCAGATCACTCGCGCCCGGCATCCATGGCCTTTCCAATGGTCCCTTGGAAAAACCATGGGAGAAGGCAAAGCATCTCGATGCAGCCTTGGAGCGATGGCTTGAAAGTCATGAAGCGGATCCGACCAGCTTGCTGGATGTCCTGACCAACCAATCTCCTTATCCTCTAAAGGGAGAAGCCCAAACCGATCTGCCAACGCAGTTTGAACCCCAAAGCTCTGGGATATTCATCAAGAATCCGGTTTATGGGACGCGCTGCAGCACCATTGTCGCGATTGATCATCAAGGCCGTGGCTCGATCACAGAACGCCGCTATGCAGCTTCCGCCGAAGTGAACGGCGAATCCCGGTTGTCATTTTCCTGGCCCGCCTGAAGCATTATTTGCACGTCAGGATCATGAAAGACTTGATCATGAAAAGCCGAAATGACAGATGGGCTCTGCAATTGGATTTCACCACAGATCGATCGGAAAGAATATGCTCAGCTTCAAGACGGTAACTGCGGCAGTGGCTTTATCAGCTTTGGCGGCTGGCTGTTCTGGCGGAGGATCAGAAACCAGTGATACCGGGCCCGGACCTGCTGAAGCAGCATCACCGCCCGTCGAGAGCGGTCCGCCTGCTGCAGATGACGTCGCCACATTGGACGGTGTCGCCTATGCCAGCCTCACAGGCGATGCAGCGGCTGGCAAGTCTGCCTTCATGCAGTGTCGCACCTGCCATGTCACCGATCCGGGCATGAACCGCACTGGTCCGTCACTGGCGGGCATTGTTGGTCATAAAGCCGGCTCTGTCTCAGGCTTCAGATATACCGAAGCCAATGCCAATAGCGGCATCATCTGGACGGAAGAGAAATTGTTCCAGTTTCTGGAGAAACCCCAGCGCGTGATTCCGAAAACCAAGATGATCTTCGCCGGCATGCCCGACGCACAGAAGCGCGCAGACGTGATTGCCTATCTGAAAAACCCAAATTGATTCGGACAGGCTGGTCGAAGTTTCGGCTCAGGCTTTCCAGCATCCGGCGAGATGATCATCGGTCATGCCGATCGCCTGCATATAGGCATAGATGATCGTACTGCCGACAAAGCTCATGCCGCGTTTCTTGAGCGTTTTGGAGATCAAATCACTGATCGGGGATGTGCTGGCCATGTCGGAGAACTGACCGGGTCGATTGACTGGCGGAGTGCCCTCCAGATGCGCCCAGAGCCAAGCATCGAAACTGCCAAATTCTCTCCGGATTTCTAGAAAGACGAGCGCGTTCTTGCGGACCGAAAAGATTTTGAGCCGGTTGCGGATGATGCCCGCATCTTCGCGCAACATTTCCAGTTCCTCATCATCCATGGCAGCACATAGCGCGATGTCAAATCCGTGAAACGCCCGCCGATAGCCATCGCGTTTGCGGAGCACTGTTTCCCAACTCAACCCGGCTTGCGCGCCCTCGAGGATCAGATTTTCGAAAAGCAGCCGGTCATCATGGACCGGGAAACCCCATTCCTGATCGTGATAATCACCGTAAAATTCCTTGCCCGCCTGTCCGCCAAAGCACCGGTGTTTTCCGTCCGTTCCAATCACTGTCATGCTGCTAGACTAGCCAAACCTAGCGACAACGACAATTCTATTCGGCGGGTTGAATTTCCGGCTCGCGGCCTTGATCCGGGGCCCACCAGCCGATCCGGCGCTTGGTCCAGTTAATGAGTCGCGGAATCGGTGCATTGCGATCCATCCATTCGGCATATTCCTTATAGGCCGGATCACTCAGCAGATGTTTTTCCTCGGTCTTGGCGCGCCAGTAATAGACACCGCTAACCGCGGCCATCAGCACTGTGTTGCGAACGAAGTCGGTAAAACTACCAGAGGTTACCAGGAACGGCATGCTCGCCAGCCACCAATAGATGTTCTTTGCCACATAGGCTGGGTGCTTGGTCCAGCTATAAGGGCCGTGGGTCAATATCCCGCGATGGGTGAGGTTGGAAAAACGAAGGCCAAAGGCAACCGTTGCCCACGCATAGACGCCGGTTAGGAACACCAACAATCCGCCCCAGATCCAGAGAATGGTTGCATGACCTTCAAGCCAATAAGACCATTCCGCAATGTTGACGTGGTAGTTGAGCGGGCCGTTGTCGCCCATCAATATGAAAGGCGGATAGCACATCAGTGCAGCGACCCAGCCGGCCAAATGCGGATTCGCCGTGCGGATATGAGCGTCCAATGGCTTCATTGTCAGCAGATAGCCTACAGTCGCAAACTGCACATCAACCACGAACATCGCGATGATCAGCCAACGAGCGATCGCCACAGGATCGCCAACAACCTGTTGGATATCAAACCGGACCAGATCGCCAAAACCGCCGGGCACAATGGATATCATGAAGGCGAGGAAGAAACCCTTCACTGCCCAGGCGCGCAGGTGATGATAAATCTGTTCGCGGTCAAAAAGTCCTTTTCCGCCGGTCAGAAATTGCCCGAAATGCCAGGCACCATCGCGCGGTTCGATGGTATAACGGTCCATCAACAGTACATAAGGAATGGACAGTATGAACAGCCAGGGAGCCGCTGTTTCCAGCATCTCCATGGAAAATTGATATTGACCCGTCCAATACCAGCGTCCGACACAATAGATGGTGGCGATCAGTCCCCAAGTTGCCCAAAGACCTGTCAGTTTCACCAGGCTGATATCGAAGATCTCTTTCAGCCCTTTCGGGTTCTGCCAGTCGATCCCGGTGGATGGCCGCAAATGGACCTTGTCCATCAACAGCGACCAGACAACCATCGGCACCGCACAGGCCAAACAGGCCACTAGCGCAGAATAAGGCCCGTCCATGCCATATTGGCGGGCGATCATCACCCATGAGGCAAGCCCGATCAGGCCTGCGATACCGACGCCATGAGACACCGCCGATTGCGGCCGCGGATCAACGCTTCTGGATTTTTGTTTGAACATGCCACGCGTATAGCGAATAATGGTAAGCAAGCGGTAAACTGGCAATCACATGACAAAAACTCGGATTTGCCTAGGAAAATCGCATCATCACGCCTATATTGTTCGGCTAAGGCGGGTGGAATTATATTGATGGTAAAACACGGAATTCTCATGAAAAATATCGGACTTTCGCTCTCTGTCGTCGTCTTGATGGCGGCGTGCACCAATGGCGATGATGCCCAGGCTACCGGCAATAATTCCACAGAAGTTCAACCGCTTGCCCAAATCTCACCAGTGGATCGCAAGCCTTTCGAAACGACAGAAATTGCCAGCTTTGACGAACCATGGGCGATGACCTTCCTGCCCGATGGCCGCATGTTGGTCAGTGAAAAATCAGGGAAATTGCAACTGGTCGATGACAAGGGCCAGAAAACCGAAATCAGCGGCTTACCCAAAGTTGCTTATGGTGGTCAGGGCGGTTTCGGAGATATTATACTCGCACCGGATTTTGCGAACAGCAATATGGTCTATCTCAGTTGGGCCGAGGCTGGCGAAGATGACACCCGCGGCGCCGTCGTTGGGCGGGCCGAGCTCGTTTTGACTGATCAAAAACCCGCTTTAAAAAAGCTTGAAACCATTTGGACACAAATCCCAAAAGTAACAGGAAAAGGGCATTTTTCTCACCGTTTGGCCTTTTCACCCGATGGCCAATATCTCTTCATTGGCTCGGGTGATCGACAAAAATTTGATCCGGCACAGGACATGGCGTCCAACCTTGGGAAGGTTATCAGAATATATCCGGATGGCACCGTCCCCAAGGACAATCCATTTGTGGACCAGGAAGGCGCGCTTCCCGAAATCTGGTCACTGGGCCACCGCAATATTCTGGGTCTCGCCTTTGACAGCGAAGGCCAGCTTTGGAATCAGGAAATGGGTCCACGCGATGGCGATGAACTGAATCTGGTCCAGCGCGGCGCCAATTATGGCTATCCGATCGTTTCGGAAGGCGATCATTATGACGGCAAAAAAATTCCCAATCATGACACGCGCCCTGAATTTGAAGCGCCAAAAGTTGCGTGGGTGCCGACGATTGCTCCCGGCGGTCTGATTTTCTATTCCGGTGACCTATTTCCCGCGTGGAAAGGCAATGCCTTCATTGGCGGCCTTGCCAGTGAAGCCTTGATCCGCGTCAGTTTCGATGGCGATAGCGCCAAAGAAGCCGAACGTTTCCTGATGAAAAACCGGATTCGCGAAGTAGAGCAAGGCCCGGATGGAGCGGTCTATGTGCTGGAAGATGGCGAAGACGGTCGTATGCTCAAGCTGACGCCGGTCAAATAACGCCCTGCGGCTGTCCTTCTATTAAGAAGCAGCGGTTGTCGTTCCGGACAAGTCACTCAAAAACTGACGGACGCGCTTTGCGTTGACTCCGATATCGTGCACGCCGACGCGGCTGACCGAACGCATGTCAATGATGCTGGCCGCCCCATTTTCTGCGGCGCGGGCGCGAATGACGATATCATCCTTGAACCGGAACAGTGAAATTGTATCGGTTGCTTCCAGGCTACCGGCAGCTGGATCGACGCTGACGACCTTCCAGCCGCGATCTTCTGCTAGACGCTTGGCTTTTTCAATCACCACTGCGACAGGCTCATCAATACGGACCGAACGGATATCGGAATAGGCGTCCTGATGTGCCGTTGCCCAGCGTTGGCGTGGGTTCATACCGCGCATATCGCTGTCATCCGCGCCGGGGATATTGTCCCAATTGTCGGCACGCAACGTCAACGCCGTGAATTGCGGCGGATCGGCAAGATCGGTGGTAATGTCATGAATGGCGGGAAGCGTCACAATCGCGGTACCATATGGTATCATGAAACCAAGGAACCCCAATGTTCCTATCATACCAAGTCCCAATAGAGGCCAACGTGTTTTGCGGCCTTTGCGCCGGTTGAGCACGATAAAAACAATCGCGAGAACAAGCGTGAGCACAGCGATCAGTATGATCCACGGTATCGCGGCCAATCCGGCTTGCCATCCCCATAGGCCCAGCCCACCGCCAGCGGCGGCAACAAAGAACGCCAACGGAGCGCCCAGACCCAATAGCAGGATCAACCAGCCTTTGGGATCACGGCGCAACGACCCGAACCGGCCTGATTTGACTGGCGGAGCCGCCTGCGGCTGATCACCGGTGGCTGGCGCTGGTGCCTCATTCTGGTCGGTCACATGCAAACTCCCTTAACAGATCAATCTTTTAGCTGCTGCTCCTCCATCTTGCAAATGCAACCTATGTGGCTCGACTTTTGCCACAAACCGAGGTAGCGCGCGTTTTTCCTTGATTATGAGTTCAACGAATTGACCAGCATCATCCCTCTTGCCGAAATTGATCCGCAGCTCGTCGAGGCGCTGCTTGATTCCGCATTTGGTACGGACCGGCATGAACGCACGGCGTATAAATTGCGCGAAGGCATGGACATGCTCGAGGGCCTGTCACTGGCTGCCGTGGATGAAGAAAAACACGAGTTGCTTGGCTCCATCCAATGCTGGCCGATCGCCCTGACCGATGACGAAGGACTGCAACACCCTATGATCATGGTCGGTCCGGTTGCGGTCTATCCTGATTTGCAACGCGAAGGCATTGGCCGCGCTATGATGGCGGCTTTGTTGAAAGAGATTCAACCGGAAGATCCGCTGCCTCTCGTGATGATCGGTGACCCGGAATATTATGACCGGTTTTTCGGGTTTACGGCTGAAGCGACTGGTGGATGGACACTGCCCGGACCTTGGGAACCGTCGCGGCTGTTAATGCGCCCGGGACCTTCAGGCCTGCCTTTGCCGAAAACAGGCAAGCTCGGTCCCTGGGTAAGATAGCGCGTCTAAGGGTTTACAGAAATGGTGCCGGGCAATAGGCCGTATCTATGCCATATTCCCCTCCGCCTGAACTTGCTTCGCTCTCCATCGCCGAAATCGCAGAGCTGGCCGAAGCACAGAAACTGCCCCCTGTCGATCAATGGGATCCCCAGGAAAGCGGCGACAGCGAAATGCGTATCACTTCAGACGGAAGCTGGTTTCATCAAGGCGATCCGATCAAGCGCCCTGCCATGGTGCGCGCCTTTTCCAGCATATTGCGACGCGAACCGGATGGCAGCTATGCGTTAGTCACACCCTATCAAAAGCTGAGCATCGCCGTCGAAGACGTGCCCTTTGTCGCTGTGGAATTGGAAAGCAAAGGCAGCGGGGCGGAACGGACTCTCGCCTTCCGACTGAACACCGATCATTTGGTGGTTGCCGGCGCCGATCATCCGTTGCGATTTGGCGCGGACAAGCCACAACCCTATCTACAAGTGCGCAGCCGACTGGAAGCCGTTCTGGCGCGTCCGGTCTATTATCAACTGGCCGAGCTGGCACTGGAAGAAGACGCTGACCCGGTCGGCATATGGTCATCTGGCATGTTCTTTCCGATGGCAGCGCCATCATGACTTTGCGCAACCGTCTGGAAAAGGCGCTTGTACGAGGGCATGAAAATGACCTCGACCATCTGCTCTATAATGAACGCGACCATATTGATGACAAGAGGGTGTTGCGCGACGCAGCGGTTCTCATTGCCGTGACCGATCGCCCTGACCCGGGCGTGATTTTCGTCCAAAGACCACAGCATATGCGCAACCATCCCGGACAGGTGGCTTTCCCCGGAGGCAAGATTGATCCGGGCGACCAGGATGCTATTGATGCGGCGCTCCGCGAAGCCCATGAGGAAGTGGCTCTGGACCGCAGCCATGTGGACATTATCGGCATGACCGATCGCTTCCAGTCGGGCAGCGGCTATAACATACAACCCGTGCTAAGCGTCATCCCCCCTGACTTGCCCTTTGTTGCAGATCCCGACGAGGTTGAAAGCTGGTTCGAAGCACCACTGGACTTCCTGTTCGATCCCAAAAACCGGACGGTCCATGAAGGGACATGGAACGGACGCAAACGACATTATTACGAGATTTACTGGCAGGATTATCGCATCTGGGGAATTACCGCGGGCATTTTGAATAATCTCGAAAAAAGGCTAGGCTGGGGACCATGAGATTGCCACCGGCAGACTGGACCAAAAGACAAGGCCTATCGGCTCTGATTGCGGCTTTGGATGACAAGGTGCGCTATGTCGGGGGAGCCGTGCGTGACACCTTGCTGGATCTCGAGGTAAAGGACGTGGACATCGCCACGCCGCTGCTGCCCGACGATGTGATAGAACGTCTCAAAGCCGCATCGATCAAGGTCATTCCCACCGGCATCGCGCATGGCACGGTTACCGCCATATTGCCTGACGGTCCGGTCGAGATAACCACGCTTCGCCGCGATGTTTCGACAGATGGTCGGCGGGCCACTGTTGCCTTCAGCGAAGACTGGAAGGAAGACGCCGCTCGCCGCGACTTCACGATCAATGCGCTTTCGGCTGATCCGCATAGTCGAGAAATCTATGATTATTTCGGCGGGCTGGATGACCTCGAAGGCCCGCATATCCGTTTCATCGGATCGGCAGCGGAACGGATCGCCGAAGACCATCTAAGGATCATGCGCTATTTTCGTTTTCTGGCGCGTTTTGGCCGGCGACAGGTTGACGACGAAGCCTTTGATGCTTGCACAACGGCGGCTGAAAAGCTTGAAACGCTCTCCCGTGAACGCGTGGCGGACGAGCTATTGAAACTGCTGCAAACCGAAGACCCCCGCTTTGCGGTCAACCAGATGCTCGACGCCGGGATTTTCGACCATATTATCAGAGAGATTGACGGCGATGCTGGCGCTCAGATCAGCAGACTTGTCGAACGCGAACAACGACTGGCTGTTGCGCCAACTGCGATCCGGCGGCTGGTCGCCATACTTCCCAAAGACGTGCATAAAGCTGACGCGATTGCCAAGGATCTAAAACTGTCGAAAAAGCAACAGAAAGCAATTGGTCAGCGGCTTTCTTCTGGTTTCACCCTGGCTGCTGACAACCAAGCAAACAGCCGCTCTATTGCCTATCGGACCAGCGTCGATGCGGCCCGTGATACCGCGTTGCTGTTCGCAGGCGAGAGCGCCCTGCTCGATATGCTTTCACAACTGAAAGACTGGCAGCCGCCAACCTTCCCTCTAACCGGCGGCGATTTAATCAAACGGGGTCTCAAACCCGGCCCGGTTGTCGCAAAGACTTTGGCGACAATCGAAACAGCATGGATTGCGCAGGGATTTCCAGACGAGACGTGGATCAAAAAATTTGTCGATGAACAGGAATTTCCCCTTCATTCTTAGACAAGAAAAGCGTTACGATAGCCTTGATATTTGCGGCGGAAAAACGAATCCAAAAAGCGCGCCGAAACAGGAGAAGACAGATAATGACTGACAATGCGGGACAGAAGGATTTGGTCGAATTGATCGTTTCACCACGCGGCGATGCGTCTACCCATTGCACAGCAGCAGATTATGACCGGCTTTATCAGGAAAGCATCAGTGATCCGGACGGCTTCTGGTCCCGCCAGGCAGAGCGGCTAGACTGGCAGAAAACGCCAACGAAAATCGCCGACTGGTCCTTCGATCCGGTGGCTATCAAATGGTTTGAAGATGGTGTTCTGAACATCTGCCACAACGCGATCGATCGCCATGTCGCGGCAGGCAATGGCGATGTCACAGCGTTGATATTTGAACCCGACGATCCCCGATCAGCGGGCCGTACCATCACCTATGCGGATTTGCTGGCAGAGGTCATCAAAATGGCCAATTGCCTGAAGAAAATGGGCGTCCAAAAAGGCGACCGGGTGACCATCTACATGCCGATGATTCCGGAAGGCGCGATTGCGATGCTCGCCTGCGCCCGCATTGGGGCGATACACAGCGTGGTCTTTGGCGGTTTCTCTCCCGATGCACTGGCTGGCCGGATCGAGGATTGCGATAGCAAGTTCGTGATCTGCGCGGATGGTGGGCTTCGTGGCGGCAAACCGGTTCCCTTGAAAACCAATGTCGATGCTGCACTGGAAAAAGTCGCTGTCGATGCGGTGCTGGTGATCAACCATACGGATAGCGATATCGCGATGACCGCCGGACGCGATCATTATTATCACGAGCTACAGATCGATGTGCCCACGGACTGCCCCTGCGAGCCGATGAACGCGGAAGACCCTCTCTTCATTCTCTATACATCGGGATCAACCGGCAAGCCCAAGGGCGTTCTGCACACGACCGGCGGCTATGCCGTCTGGGTGGCAACGACCTTTCACTATGTGTTCGACTATCAGCCCGGCGAACTTTTCTGGTGCGGGGCCGATATCGGCTGGGTTACCGGCCACAGCTATATCGTCTATGGACCGCTGATAAACGGCGCCACCGAACTGATGTTCGAAGGCGTTCCCAATTATCCCGACCATGGCCGGTTCTGGGAAGTGATCGACAAGCATAAGGTCAATATTTTCTATACCGCGCCCACCGCCATTCGGGCCTTGATGCGCGAGGGCGATGGTCCGGTCAAAGCACATGACCGCTCTTCCATCCGCTTGCTTGGTACGGTCGGCGAGCCAATCAATCCGGAGGCATGGCGTTGGTATTATGACGTGGTCGGTGAGAGCAAGTCGCCGATTGTGGATACCTGGTGGCAGACCGAAACCGGAGGCGTGATGATCACCACATTGCCCGGCGCACATGGCATGAAACCAGGCAGCGCAGGCAAACCGTTTTTCGGAGTCCAGCCACAACTCGTCGACGGTGATGGCAAAGTGCTGGAAGGTGCAACAGACGGAAATCTATGCCTCACGGGCAGCTGGCCAGGACAGGCGCGCAGCGTCTATGGCGACCATGAACGCTTTATCCAGACCTATTTCAGTACCTATAAAGGCAAATATTTCACCGGTGATGGCTGCAAGCGTGATGCCGATGACTATTACTGGATCACGGGCCGGGTCGATGATGTCATCAATGTTTCCGGTCATCGCATGGGCACCGCCGAGGTTGAGTCCGCTCTCGTCTCACACCCCAAAGTCGCAGAGGCTGCGGTGGTTGGCTATCCGCATGACATCAAGGGACAAGGCATTTATTGCTATGTCACGATGAACGCGGGCGTCGAAACGTCCGATGATCTGGTTGCCGAATTGCGTGGCCATGTCCGCACAGAAATCGGCCCGATTGCCACGCCAGACCATCTCCACCTGACACCAGCGCTGCCCAAAACCCGCTCGGGCAAAATCATGCGGCGTATCTTGCGCAAAATTGCGGAGAATGACTTTGGCGCGCTGGGTGACACATCGACATTGGCGGACCCCAGCGTGGTTGATGCGCTGATTGAGGGGCGGCTGAACCGTTAGCCGTCGAAGCCGACAAAAACAGCGGCTTCATCAACAGGCTTGCGCATCGACACCACCGCGTTTGCTGGAAATGTTTCGTCTGGCCAGCCAAGCGCGATGCTCTTCATGATCACCTGGTCATCGGCGATACCTGCATGTTCGCGAACCACCGGTGATTGCATGATGCCCTGACTGTTGATCACAGTGCCCAAGCCGCGCGACCATGCAGCGTTGACCAAAGCCGTCGCCACGGCGCCGCAATCGAACGGCGTATCATCGCTGCCATCCAGCACTTTGTCATAGGTGATGATGACGCATACCGGCGCATCAAACTGGCGGAAACCACGCATGACCCAATCCTGTCGCGCATCCTTGTCATCGCGCTCGATTCCCATCGCGCCGAACAGCTGTTTCGCGACGCCGATTTGCCGTTCGCGGTGCGCTCCGGCAAAGGCTTCGCCGGTCCGGAATTCACGCGATTGCGGCACGCCAGCCAGCATGCGCTCAGTATTGCCGGCACGGATTTTCTCCAGCGGTTCTCCAGTGATGACATAGAAATTATAAGGCTGCGTATTCATTGAAGACGGCGCGCGCATCGCCAGTTTCAATATTTCCTCGATCAGCTCTTTTGGTACCGGCTTGTCCAAATATCCGCGCGTACTGCGGCGGCCGAAGATAACGTCATCAAACTGCATCATGGGGTCCCTTTTAAAATATCCGTTGCTGGCTAGCGGAGAAGCGGGATCATGCAAACCCCACTTTAGACAAGATCAAAAACTGCCGTTGCCATCCATCCAACGCTATATCGGGTGCATGAACGCGATAATCTGGTAAGCGGGAAACCATGAAAGAACATTTCGAACGCCACAAACAGCCTTGGACCAGCGAAGAGATCCAAAAGCTTCATGCCTTTGCGAAAAAAGGAATGACCCTCAAAGCCATTTCGAAAGCCCTGACCCGTAGCGAAGAATCGATCAAAAAACGGGCCAAGTCGGACAAGCTCAAAATTGCAAAAAAACGCTGACTTTTCTTGCTAATCTAAGCCGTTAACGGATCCGCGGCACCCGGATATTGTCAATCAACTGACCGATCTCTCTCGGTGGCGCGTTAGTGAATTTCGCAACCGCAATGGCCACCGCGAAATTCAAAACCATCCCGATCACACCAATACCTTCGGGGGAGATTCCAAACAGCCAGTTGGCCGCGACATTGCTCTCCGGCGACCAGAGTTTGAACCAACCAATATAGAGGAAGGTGAAGCTCAGACCGGCCACCATGCCGGCGATCGCACCTTCGCGATTCATCCGTTTGGAGAAGATACCCATGAAGATCGCCGGGAACAGAGATGCGGCGGCCAAGCCAAAGGCGAAGGCAACCACCTGCGCGACCCAACCGGGTGGATAGATACCCAGATAGCCCGCCACGACAATCGCTGCGGTCGCTGCCAGTCGCGCGGCCAACAGTTCGCCCTTTTCGGTGATCTTGGGCCGGAATGTTTTCTTGAGCAAATCATGGCTGATCGACGATGAGATAACGAGCAGCAGTCCCGCCGCCGTTGATAGCGCCGCAGCCAGTCCGCCCGCAGCGACCAATGCAATTACCCAGCCCGGTAGATTGGCGATCTCCGGATTGGCAAGCACCATGATATCGCGGTCGACATAGACCTCGTTCGGATTATCGTCCGCCGCCTCATTCTGCACGATCCGTTCGCCGTTGGTGCCGGCTTCCTCGGCAAATAATGGTGCGCCCTTGAAGGGTTCGCCCTTACCCAGTTGCATTTTGCCATCACCATTTTTATCACGCCAGGCGATCAGGTCATTGCTCTCCCAATTTTTGAACCAGGCTGGGGCTTCGGCATATTCCGTATTCTGCACGCTATCGATGAAGTTGAGCCGCGCAAAGGCACCGACCGCAGGCGCGGTGGTGTAGAGCAGCGCAATGAAGACCAGCGCCCAGCCTGCCGACTTGCGTGCGTCGGATGCCTTGGGAACCGTGAAGAACCGGACAATCACATGGGGCAGACCAGCCGTGCCGATCATCAAAGCCGCGGTGATGCAGAAGACGTCGATCATCGACTTGCTACCATCGGTATAGGCGCCAAAACCCATATCCTGCAGCACCAGATCGAGCTTCTGCAGCACATAAAGTCCGGAGCCATCATCGACGGTGGAGCCCAGTCCCAGTTGCGGCACCGGATTGCCGGTGATCAGGAAGCTGATGAAGAAAGCCGGGACCATGTAAGCGAAGATCAGCACGCAATATTGCGCGACCTGCGTATAGGTAATGCCCTTCATTCCGCCGAGCACGGCATAGACAAAGACGATGCCCATGCCGATGATCACGCCCAGAGTTATCGGGACATCGAGGAAACGGGAGAATACAATACCGACGCCGCGCATCTGCCCTGCGATATAGGTGAAGCTGATGAAGATAAGACAGATGACCGCAACCACCCGGGCCGCCTTGGAATAATAGCGGGTACCAATGAAATCGGGCACCGTAAATTGGCCGAACTTCCGGAGATAGGGCGCCAGCAATAGGGCCAGCATCACATAGCCGCCCGTCCAGCCCATCAGATAGACAGAACCATCATAGCCGGAGAAAGCAATGATCCCGGCCATGGAAATGAAGCTTGCCGCGGACATCCAGTCGGCAGCAGTCGCCATGCCATTGACCACCGGATTAACCCCGCCGCCGGCGACATAAAATTCCTTAGTCGAACCGGCGCGCGATGCGATCGCGATGCCGATATACAGCGCGAAGGACAGGCCAACGAAAATATAGATAAGTGTCTGGGTTTCCATATCAGCCGCGCTCAATCATCAAGATCATATTGGCGTTCGATCTGCTTCATCCGGACGCTGTAGAAGATGATCAGGAGAATGAAGAAATAGATCGCACCTTGCTGCGCAAACCAGAAACCAAGCGGGTATCCGCCTATCGCAAATTGATCCAGAAATTCGCGGAAGAGAATGCCCGCACCAAAGGACACGACAAACCAGATTGTCATCAGAGTCCAAAGCAGCCGGATGTTTTGCGACCAATAGGCCTTTTCATTCTCGCTGGCTTCGACGCCATCGTCCGGCGCATATGGTCTATTTTCAGCCATGCTGGCTTCCCCCCTGTAACATTGTCTTTAAGCTAGGGGGCAGGAGGGCATAGCGCAAACATGTTTTGATATGGCCGCTTGTCCAAGAGCAGCATCGGCGCTTTGCTATCGGCCGGTTATAAGCATCACTCCGATGCTTATAAGGAAATTCTAGATCGAGCCAACGCAGTGGCCGTGTCATAAATCGCGACATTTTTATGAGAGCGCGCCATCAACTGAGCGCCATCCACGAGGGCGAGAAAGGCGTGCGCTTTCTCCTCTGGATCTCCTTCTTCTAAAATGCTGCCATCTCGCATGCCAAGTTCAAAGGCTTCAATCAGCCACTTGATATTGGTCTCATGAAAAACAGCAAGATCATCGATGATTTCTGCGTGCAAATTTTCTTGATCGATATTGAGGGCAATCGACATGCAAATCGACTTCCCTTCTTCCAGCAATTTTCTAGATTCCAACAAATAGGCCATCAATCGATCGCCTCCGCGCGCTTCTTTGATAGTCGTTTGATCCAGGAACGCGAATATATCGTTAGAATACCGTCTGAATATGGCCGCGACAAGCTCGGTCTTCGATGAGAAATGATAGAAGATGCTAGACTTCTGGATCCCGACATCACGGGCTATTTGATCAAGGCTGAATCCATTGTAACCGCTGTTGCGAACCGCTTCGGCGGCGACGTCCATGATGGTTACCCGAGTGCTCATAGCGCGCGCATAACAGGACAATTGGTCGATGTAAAATGCTGCGCTGCTCGCCCCACTAATTTGGATAGTTCTTATTAATCTTAAGCATATCTATCAATCATAATTGACTACCAACCGATCGGTTGGTACGCGCTCCTGATAGACCTTCAAAAGAGGTAGATATGCACGAGCGAAAAAATTTGATGTTGCAATCGTCCTTGTCGACTTTGCGCTTCATCGCACACTGGAGTGGTTTATAATGACTGGCTTGGTCATTCAGATCGACGAGAGGCGTACAATAGATACCGCGAAAACCGCGATGCTATTGCTGAAAAGTCGTGCCATCCGGACCGAATATTTCCGCGATAGAAAACCCGAGATCGATGACGTCGCCTGGAATATTCTGATGGACTTGATTGCTTCAAAAGAAACGGAAGAACCGGTCACATCTCATGATATGGCGGTCACGCACAATGTGGCGATCGGCACGATGATAAGATATGTGACCTTTTTGATCGATATCGACCTGATCACAAAAAACAAGGATGCCGCGGTTACGGAGAGAATGTCTCTAGCATTGACCGAAACCGGGGATACACTAACCAGCAATGCGCTCAGAATAATCGGCCGCGAACTCGCCAATTTCTGAATATGATATCAGGGCGAAGTTAAGCGGCTTTTGTCGCTCGACTCTTTCTTTCGATCTCACCGATTTCGCACAGTTCCAAAATCGCAATGTCGACATGGATTGCGGCAATTTTCGCGTCGATCGAATCCAGATTTTCAAGAATCTGCTCGAGTTGATCAACCCAGTCCTGCAAGGCCTCTGTGTCACTGTTCATCGGTTCAGAAAACTTCCCTAAAATAAACGACGCGATCAATTGACATTTGGAAAGATGAGTCCTTTTTTTACGCTAAGTCAACTAAGTAGAATCACTTGTGGCGCATGATACAGAATTTTAAACTTCTGTCGAATATTTCAGCAACTAAGTATCTAGAAGATACAATGCGCCCAGGACTAGCCTGTCAATCGAACTTTCCTGTCTTGGGGAAACCTGTCGGTGGCAAACGCCCCGCAGCGCCACGCGCGACACGCCACATGGTTAGGTCATTCTCGGTCCGGGTTCGGCCGCTGTCGCCGCCCATAGCCCAGCTCAACCCTTCTTCCAATTTGAATACGGTCGCGTCTGACATTCCGCCATCTTTATAGCGCTGCAACATCACACCCTGCCCCTTTGCCATTTCCGGCATTTCGGAGAGAGAGAAAACAACCAATTTACGGTTTTCACCAATGGCTGCGACATGATCTGCACCTTCGGGAATCGGGCGTACAACCAAAAGCCGCGCGTCGCCTTTCAGATTGGCAACTTGACGCCCCTTTTTCGTTTCAGCCACAACATCAGCGATGTTCGCAACAAAACCCCGCCCCCAAGTAGAAGCAAGCAAAAGCTTGGCCTTCATATCGGCGACCATCAGCACAATCGGTTCCGCGCCAGCTTCGAGATCGACCATTGATCCAACAGGTTCACCAAAACCGCGGGCGCCCGGCAATTTGTCCGCGCCTATGGTGTAGAAGCGCCCGTTGTCACAGCACATCAAAAGCTTGTCGGTCGTCTGCGCATGAAAGGCGAATTTCGGTCCATCGCCTTCCTTGAATTTAAAGCTGTCGGGCGCCGCAAGGTCCGCGTGCCCTTTCATGGCCTTGATCCAGCCGCGTTGCGACATGATCACAGTGACAGGCTCTTTCTCGATAAAGGCTTCGAGCGATATTTCACGCGCAGGCGCCGCTTCGATCAACATCGTCCGTCGCGCACCCAATGCTGTATCCTCAGCATAAAGCTTCCGCATTTCGGCCAGGTCTTTTTTGAGCCGTGTCTTCTGACGCGCCGGACTCTCGATCAGCTTCTTCAGCCCATCGCGTTCTGCGAGAAGCTTGTCACGCTCGGTCCGCAATTCCATTTCTTCTAGCTTGCGCAAAGACCGCAAACGCATGTTGAGGATCGCTTCTGCCTGACGATCGGTCAGTTTAAACTCGTCCATCAACATTGGCTTGGGTTCGTCATGATTACGGATTATCTCGATCACCCGGTCGAGATTGAGATAGGCAATGATATAGCCTTCAAGCAGTTCCAGCCGGGCATCGATCTTGTCGAGCCTGTGTTGTGAACGACGGACCAACACTTCAATCTGATGGACAATCCAGTGCTTCAACACTTCGGTGATGCCCATCACTTTGGGCACCCGGTCCTTGTCGAGCACATTCATGTTGAGCGAGAACCGGTTTTCCAGATCAGACATGCGGAACAAGGCGTTCATCAGATCCTCAGGATCAACCGCGCGACTCTTTGGTTCCAGTACGATCCGAATCTGCTCATCGGATTCATCGCGAATGTCGGAAAGGATCGGTAGTTTCTTATCGGCAATGATCTGGGCGATCTGCTCGATCAGCTTGCCCTTTTGCACCTGATAGGGAATTTCAGTGACGACGATCTGCCACGCGCCACGCCCCTCGGCGTCTTCCTTTTCCCACTTGCAGCGCACCCGCATCGCGCCGCGTCCGCTTTCATAGGCAGCATCAATGACCGACTTTGGGTCCACCAATGTGCCGCCGGTTGCGAGATCTGGTCCTTTGATGATTTCCATGATCTCGGCATGTTCGGCTTTGGGAGAATCGATCAACAAGGTCGCTGCATCGATAATTTCGTGCACATTATGCGACGGAATACTGGTCGCCATGCCCACCGCAATCCCACTAGCGCCATTGGCGAGCAAGTTTGGGAACAGGCCAGGCATGACCTCGGGTTCTTCGTCTTCGCCGTTATAGGTGGGTTTTAGATCGGCAGCATTCTCATCCAGACCGCTCATCAGCTCGATCGCCGTGCGGGTTAGCTTGGCTTCCGTATACCGATAGGCGGCGGCATTATCGCCATCAATATTCCCGAAATTCCCCTGACCGTCGACCAAAGGGTAGCGCAGCGAGAATGTCTGAGCGAGCCGAACCATGGCATCATAGACCGACTGGTCTCCGTGCGGGTGGTATTTACCGATGACATCGCCAACGACGCGGGCACATTTTTTATACCCCTGTGACGGATCGAGCTTGAGCAAACGCATCGCCCATAAGAGGCGGCGATGCACAGGCTTCAGCCCATCACGCAAGTCAGGCAGCGATCGTGCGGTGATCGTGGACATGGCGTAGATCAGATAACGCTCGGAAATCGCCGCATCAAAAGGGGCTTCGACTATCGCGTCAAATTCATCGTCGGGCTCCTCTGGCGGAGCTTCAGTAACATCACTCATAAGGACTGCGATAGCAGGGTGGATTCAGGGTTGGTAGAGGGAAAGTGGCGGAATGATGAAGGATTTGCACACGGAAAGTATTTTTACGTCGCAGACCGCTCGCTGCGATAATAGAGGAATGCAAACCATAGTGCCACAGCACCCAACAAATGCCAGATCGCGTGGCCCTGCAACAAGCTCTCCGGCTCGCACAGCTGTCCGCGTTGATCCAGATTCCAGATCGTAAAAGCAACGGCGTTTGCGATCAGGCCCGAAATATAATAGCCGGTCCGGACTTGGAAACGCATCGGTCTTGCTAAAACGAGTTCAAGGCAGATCGCTACCACAAGGACAACCGCGAAAAGCCAACGCCGAACTTCTGGCAGCGCGTAGAGGATTGCGACGAGCACCCCGCATAGCAATGCATAATAGATCATCGCGCGCCGGTCAGGAATGTCGCGCCATTTTGCGAGCGCACTGACCAGAAAAAAGCCGCTGACCAGATACATTCCGAGCACATCAAAAAACTGACCCCATAAAGTCAACGTCGCGTGGAGCAGGACGGAGCCGATCCCGACGATGATAGCTGCCATCCCCAGAACACCGGCGGCCATCGGCGGAAACGCCGACACCCTGTTTCGTGATCGCGCCAGCAAGATCATCAGAAAACCCGCAAAGACATATCCGAAGGACGAAATGCTATTGGCTGGCTGCACTATTAGCGCGCCAGGCCTTGGCATCTCGCAGAAGCATTTGGTTTCGGTGCAGCTTGCTGGTGCATGGAGCGTCCAATCCGGACCAACGATCATCAGAAAGCTGAACGTCAATGCTGCCGACAATAATGTCATAGCGAGAGCCGGAAAAAACTTCCCGCTGATCTCTGTCATTAGGAAAGCCATTCTTCGGGCAAATCCAGCCCGTCCCGTTCGTTGTCCCAAATTATTCCCATGATCCACCACCGACCGTCAGGCTTTCCATTTTCAGCGATACTATCGTTCCACAAATGCACCATATTCACACCACGAAATTGAATATCCGGATGCTCTGGCGTTTCGCGCGCTTCATAGGCTGAATAGACATGGGCAATCTGGCCAAATATATCGGTCTTGCGCCCAATCTCTATCTCGTAAAAGCTTCGGCCTTCAAGCAACGGGATCGTTGCTTCCACAAATTCGTCATAGCTAAATGTATAAGCAACCGGTTTGCCGTCTTCGATCCGCGTGCGGGTAATCAGCCCACGGGGGTGATAAATTTCACGGTCCCGTTCCCAGTCCTGTCCACCTGGCGGCCCGGAAATACAATCATATAGAGTGTCCATGACTTCATCGATTGTGGCATATTTGGTGATGGCATATCTCCGCTGGATCGTCGGTTCGATGGCAATCTATAGGAAATATCGGTGATGCATCAGGCGCAAATCTAGCGATTATGTCATTTCGTCGTACATATATAACGATTCACCGTTGACTATGTTATGATATCTCATTTATTCAAACAATCTCCCACTTGCAAAGAGGACCAATCCTTATGCGAAAATCTTTCTTAATCACCGCGGGCGTAATTGCTTTGGCCGGCTGCAGCGATAACGCAGACAATGCGGTTGCATATGACATGGTGGAAAGCGCCGCGGAAGCGCCGGCCGATGCAGTGCAAGCTGAAAATTTTGCCGGCTCTGCAAAAACAGAGACCGTCGCTGGAGGAGATATTCCCGTTTCCGTGCCGCAAATTGCCTACCGCTATCAATTTGGTTTCCGATTGCCGGCAAGCGAGATACCCGCAGCGCAGCAAGCCCATGTCTCGCTTTGTGAACAACGCGGGCCCAAAATTTGCCGCGTCCTCAACATGGAAAATAGCGGTGGTGAAGGCGACTATGCGACCGGGATGCTTCACATAGAAGTCGCCGCGCGTCAGGCCCGCGGCTTTGGCACCGCCATGGCGCAAGCGATGGAAGATTATGAAGGCAGTCAAATCGCGGCCTCCATAAGCGGTGAGGATCTATCCAAGCAGATTGTCGATACCGAAGCCCGGTTGCGCAGCCGTGTATTGTTGTCGCAGCGTCTGACAGAATTGCTCCGCACCAAAAGCGGTTCGGTTAAGGAACTGGTCGAAGCAGAACGGGCCGTAACCCAGGTGAATGAAGAAATTGATCAGGCGCGCAGTTGGCTCAAAGAAATGCGGGGTCGCGTCGCCTTCAGCAAAATCACGGTGAACTATCAGTCCGGTGCACCGGGGGCCGGCGGCTTCCTTCGACCGATCCGCGAAGCTTTTGCCGGAGTCGCATCTACCTTGGGGTCTTCGGTTGGGGCGGCTATCAGCTTTTTTGCGATCACCTTACCCTGGATTTTGATCCTGATGCTCGCGGTATATCTGCGCCGCCGGTTCAAATCCACTGACCGCACATTCTGGGGCCGCCGGATCGAACTTGCCGCAGCGTCAGACGATTGATTGCACCGCCAATCAGTTTCGCATATAAGTAAGACTCAAAGCCCCGGTTCAATCGAAATCATACGATTCGGTTTGCCGGGGCATGATTTTTGTCGCTCTCTTTGCAAAGTGGAACCAAGCAATGTCCCGTCGCCGCCAAATTTACGAAGGCAAGGCCAAGATTCTCTATGAAGGTCCCGAACCGGGCACCATCATCCAATATTTCAAAGATGATGCCACCGCCTTCAATGCGGAGAAAAAAGGCACGATCAATGGCAAGGGTGTGATCAACAATCGCATCAGCGAACATATTTTCACATTGCTTGGCAATATCGGCATACCGAGTCACTTCATTCGCCGCCTCAATATGCGCGAGCAGCTCGTCAAGCAGGTCGAGATTGTCCCCATCGAAGTGATCGTCCGCAATGTGGCCGCAGGCTCTCTGTCCAAGCGACTGGGCATTGAAGAGGGTACTGCGCTGCCCCATACTTTGCTGGAATATTGTTACAAGGATGATGCACTGGGAGATCCATTGGTCGCCGAAGAGCATATCGCCTGTTTCGCTTGGGCCAGCCAGGAGGAAATGCAGGACATTTCGGCCATGGCTATCCGTATCAACGATTTCATGGCCGGCATGTTTGCAGGCATCGGAATCAAGCTTGTCGATTTCAAACTAGAGTTCGGTAGAATCTTCGAAGGTGACTTCTCGCGGATCATCCTGGCCGACGAAATCAGTCCGGACAGTTGTCGGCTGTGGGACCTCAAGACCAATGAAAAGCTCGACAAAGACCGGTTTCGTCGCGATCTGGGCGGAGAAGCCGAGGCATATCAAGAAGTTGCGCGTCGCCTAGGCCTCTTTCCAGAGGGTTCCAGTGAAGTGACAGACCTGAATAGTGAACGAAAGAAGCGCGGAAAGTAACCAAAAACCTTGGCTCCATCGTTACGCGGCCCTGCGAATCATTGAGCAGGGGCGGGCAAAAACACGCTATGGTTTACGCGAATTTAACCATTCAACTGATAGCACCGCCCTCATGTGGAACTCATGTGAGGAATTTTTCCGATGCGCCTTTTGATTTTACTTGCCAGTACAACGATGCTCGCCGCCTGCGGTGGAGCCGGCCCACAATCTGCTGGCAGCAGCGCGCCACCAACCGGCAGCGGAACAGGCGGTGGCACGAGCGGTGGCGGCAGCGGGAGCGGAACAGCTCATACATTTGTCGATCCCACAGAACCAAAAACCTATACAGCGGTTGGCGCATCTCACAGCTATAACAACATTGTTGAATCGCCAGGAGCGGCCGGCGCCGGCCAAGGTAGCCAACTTTATCAGGGTGATGCTACGACAGTTCGCAACAGCGATCTCACCATTGCATATAATCCAAGAGATGCGATTTTTGATGTCAGCTTTAACAACGCCCTTGCTGGAACGAGTGCCACGAGCCGTTTTCAGGATCCTCTCCACCGCACAGATTTCGGCGGTGTCGTTGAACCACAAATCGGTACTCCCAATTTGGGTTCAGCGCAGTTTGGTATCCAAGGTATCAACTACCTTGAATCCGGATCATCAAACAACGTGTTCTTTTCTGTGCCTGGCGAATTTGCCTTTGGCCTGATTGATCCTGATCAGGGCGGCAGTTACGACTCAACAACCTTCTTTTATCAAACGCCTGGAACCGACACACAATATGTGTCTTTCGCTGGATATTTGCGCAACAGGGCTTCGGTAAGCAATATTACAATCGAGAATGCTGATGGATCATCCACAGAGTTCATTCGTCAGAATAACCAACTCGAACGCGGTGCCTTTGCCTTCGGAGAAGTGACTCCAAATGATCAAATACCAACAACAGGTACCGGGACATTCGAAGGATCAATGCTGGCAACAATGGTCTTCAACGACCAACCCGATACAACGGGAAATTTCGATACCTATTTCCAGTGGATTGCCGGCCAAGCAACGACCAGTGTCGACTTCGGCGCCAACACATTTGCACTATCGCTCGATGGAACTGTTGGTGCGCCCCTGTTTGATGGAACAAGCCGCCAGCATAGCATTCTGGAAAACGCCCAATTTCGTGCCAATGGTGCAGGCGATATCAACCTGGTTAGCGCAGGCGGTTTCTTCGGGCAGTTCAGCGAAGCCTGGTTCGTAAATCCAGGTGGCAACAGACTGGACCTGGTCATTGCCGGTTCTAGCATCGACGGCGCTTTTTATGGCCCCAATGGTGCAGAAGTCGGTGGCGGTTATCGGATCGTAGGTGGTACGCCAGACGAACGGATCGATATATTGGGAACTTTTGTCGGCAAGCAGCCTTAGAGGCTAATCGTGTCACGATTCGTTATTTTGGGCAAAGCCACAGTTGTATCTTTTGTCGCTGCTGCGACATCAGGGGCCGCCTTGGCCGCAGCGCCGCTACCGATTGCCGCAGAGGCGTCAGCAGACATGGCGGCGATCGTCCAACCCACCTGTGACGCTGCTGGCCAATGCCATGTTCGGGTGACCCCCCAGCAACTTTTGGCCAAAGCCGAAGCATTGATTCATGCCAAGGAATATCAAAAAGCGCTTCCCATGGTCGAGGCCCTGGGACAAGTACCTGAACTGCAAATGCAGCAGCAGTTTCTGGCTGGCTTTATCGCCATTGAAACGGGTGACGTAAAAGGCGCGATAAAAAAATTCCGGTCGATATTGAATGAAAACCCTGGCCAGACCCGGGTGCGGCTTGAATTGGCAAGAGCCTATTTACTGACCGGCAAGGAAGCCAGCGCGGACTATCATTTCCGCCTCGCACAAAATGACGAAAATCTGCCGGACGAAATCTCCCGGACCATTCGAAACACCCGGAGCATCTTGCGCGATCAGCGTATCTGGCGATTCAGTTTCGACTTCGGTTTCGCACCGGACACCAATATCAATGGCGCAACCGACGCCGAATCCATCGACATCAACTTTGGTCCCATTACATTGCCCTTGCAGCTGGATGACAATGCGCGGGAACGCTCGGGCGTCGGCCAAACCGCCGGTTTCTCCGGCGGCATACGCGTAAAAGCGAGCGAGCGACTGGCTTTGCTGCTCGATGCGGATAGCAAGATCGTGAATTACAAGGGTGAAGCAGCTGACGATATTGTTGTACAAGTCGCCGCAGGGCCCGAACTACGGATCGCGCAATATGCTAGTGTTTCGCTGCAAGCCGTTGGTCTGCAGCGCTGGTATGGCGGCCAGCTGGCAACCCGTGAATATGGCGGTAAGTTTGGATATCAACAGGCCCTGAGCGAAGGACAGAGATTGGGCATCGAGCTAGATGCTCGTCGCACAGAATCTCAACTCAGCGATGCGTATAGCGGATGGCAACTGGGCGCAAATGCCACCTATGAGCATCTTATCGGCAAATCTTTGATTGCCTCAGCGAGTGTTTTTGCCCGCCGTGACCTGCTCAATGCAGATGGGTTCTCTAGCTTCAACTACGGTGTCAACCTTGGAATAGGTGGAGAGTTACCACTCGGCCTGAATGCGGGTGTATCGGCCAGCGTCAGTCGCTCCGGATTTGATGCTCCCCTACTTCTCTATTCCACAGAAAAACGCCAGGACTGGCGGAGCTTCGCACGTGCTTATGTCGGCAGCAGAAAAGTCAAATTTCTCGGATTTTCACCCTCCGTCGACTATAACTACTCGCGCATTGACAGCAATTATGGCCTCTACGAAATGAGCCGCCATCGGGTTAATTTCAAATTCGCTCGCTATTTCTGATAGAATATCGCAGCAATTTGCGTCTCGCCTTTTCCATTTTTCTTTCTTGCCCTTGCCCCTGCAAAACTTGACGCTATAGCAAGCATCATTGGCGGTTGAAAAACGCGAGGGCGCAAGATGAAAGTCAGAATATTCGTAACGCTAAAAGATGGTGTGTTGGACCCTCAGGGAAAAGCTATTCATCATGCCCTGGAAAGCTTGGACTTTTCTGGAGTTAATGATGTTCGGGCCGGAAAATTGATCGAGCTTGATGTCGATCCATCTGTCAGTCGGGAAGAGATCGACAAAATGTGCGACAAATTGCTCGCCAACATAGTCATCGAAAATTACGAAATTGAACTACCGGAAACGGCGCTGGAGTCTACCTCCTGATGAAATCAGCAGTGATCGTCTTTCCTGGATCGAATTGCGACCGCGACATGGCTGTCGCCCTTGAAACAGTTTCGGGCAAAAAGCCGCATATGGTCTGGCATGGCGACAGCGAACTGCCTTCCGGATTGGACATGATCGCAATCCCCGGAGGCTTTTCCTACGGCGATTATTTGCGCTCCGGCTCAATGGCTTCGCGGTCCAACATTGTCCCGGCAATCATGGCGGCTGCGCAGAGCGGCATCAATATATTGGGCGTGTGTAACGGATTTCAAATTCTGACCGAAACGGGCCTGTTGCCTGGTGCGCTTATGCGAAACAGCAACATCAATTTTGTCTGCAAAGATGCAGATCTTGATGTCACAAATACCAATAATAGATTTGCAACGCGCTATTCGGACAAGAGACCCATTTCGATCCCGGTTGCGCATCATGACGGCAATTTCTTCGCCGACGATGACACGCTTGATCGGTTGGAGAATGACGATCGCATTGTGTTTCGTTACCGCAGCGATATCAACGGTTCTTCGCGCAATATTGCTGGGATTATCAACGAATCCGGAAACGTCCTCGGAATGATGCCCCATCCGGAGCGTGCCATTGACCACAAACATGGTGGAACCGACGGAATCGCATTGTTTGAAAGCCTTTTGGGCTAAGCAATATCAGATTGTCGTTGTGAGGATGCGGGCCTGCAGATGCAGGCTGGCGTTCGCTACCCACTTATCTACTATATATTTTTAGAAAACACGGCTGCCGATGCTGCGGTCCGGTTCGTGGCGCTCGCCATGCCGTTGCGCATTTCTTCCATCCTGTTGGTAGCCGGATGATGGCAAGATCCTGACACGCCGCTATCACGCAGACCGGAAACGAAAAAGGGCCGGTCCGAAGACCAGCCCTTTTCACAATTTATCGTAATGTCGGTATTAGTTACCGGAACCAGGTCCGTACATAACTTCAACACGACGGTTCTGAGGCTCACGAACGCCGTCTGCGGTATCAACGCGAGGACGCGATTCACCGAAGGCTTCACTCGAGATAGCGCCGCCGCCAATTCCGCGCGATTCAAGATACGCACGAACAGCACCGTTACGACGCTGAGACAGGCCGACGTTGTAGCTGGCAGAACCAGATTTATCAGCGTGACCAGCCAACATGACCTGAGCCGAACCACAATCAGCATATGCGGTAACCGCATTGTCGAGAACCGAAGCCGCTTCTGGTGTGATGTCTGACTGATCCCAGTCAAAGAACACAATATAAGGGCCAGGCGCACATACCGTCTGTGGCGGTGGTGGCGGTGGTGGAGGTGGCGGTGGTGGTGGTGGTGGAGGCGGTGGTGGCGGTGGTGCCGCTGGTTCGCCGCCGAAGTTGTAGATCAAGCTACCCAAAACTGAGTGGGTCCGCAGACGCGTATCAGCTGTACGGCCAAGTTGGTCAACGAGGTTGATTTTGTCAGCGTTGAAATAACGATATTTCAAACCGACATCCCAGCTATCGCTCAAAGGAGCGCGGATGCCTGCAAGCAACTGCCATGCAAAGCCAGTGTCCGAATCATTGATATATGGTCCAGCGAAGACATTGGTTACTTCAGTCCGAGCAACACCGACGCCGCCGCCAGCAAAACCCTGGATGCCGTCATCATCACCAAAGTCGAGCAGTCCGTTCAGCATGAAGCTGAGCGCATTTACTTCGCCATTGATCGTGCGAACGCCAGTCTGAGTAATACCGCTACCGTTTGCGGAGCTTGGAATGCCAGGAGCGCCGATTTGCGCGCGATTGGCAGCCGCTGCTTTATATCCAACTTCGGCTTCCAGACGGAAACCTCCGAAATCATAACCTACGATGCCGTCGATATCATAACCGGTGTCATGATCTGTTTCGAACGCACCAATATTGCCGGCAACATTTGTTGAAATATCTTCAACAAGCATCGCACCGCCTTCAACACCAACATACCACTGGTCATCACGAGCCAGAGCCGGTGTGGCGAGCGCCGTGGAGGCAAGCGCCATTCCTAAGGCAAGCTTCCGCATTTAAATTCCCCTTCTCAATTAGGTTCTAAAATTCACGGCGCGTTCTAACCCCTCGCCTCGAACAGTGCAAGCGGCCAAATTGCAGAACTGTTGCGAAAATGTCGCCATTTGCGGCGTTTAGTCCGAAAAATTGCTCTCAAATTGAGCTGTCTTCGTAAAATTCTCTAACCTGCGGCTCTCAAGAATCGTTTTCATAGGCCGGGCTTGAGGATTCCTTGTTCTTGAAGCGCCGCCAAAAGCGAATCAATCGCAAACCGCGACTCAGTATCAATCACTGAGCCCCCTGAAGGGCTTGTGACCGCGTCGTTCAATTGCCAGGCCCCCCGATAAGTTGCAAAACTATCGATGGATTCAACAAAAACGCGCATCAAAGCCAGTGGCGCGATGAACAACCAGCCATTTCCTGTCCAACCCGCAATCTGATCTTCCCGGCCCGCCCATGCATCTGTCGCATCTGCGCCAACCAGCCAGGATTGGCCGTTCTCTGGCACTAGGCTGGAGGGATCGGACTCGATCGCCTGCACGTGCGGATGAAGCACAAAATCGAGTCGTGCCAGGGCTTCGTTGTGGAACAATTCTTTGTGGGATTGTCCGACGGCGAGCAAAGGAAGTTCGATTCTGGCGGTCCTTGATATCGTCATATTCTATTCTTTCTAGTAGGAAGATGGAGAAAAAATGGAGTGAATTCAAAGCGGTATCTGAAAGCCCAACGCTTGGGACAGACCATGGTCTCCGACTTGATATATTCTGACGTTTAGACTGCTGTCGCCATTAAGAAGCTGAAACGACTCGATTTGCGCCAGAGGCACAATGATCTGGGGTACCGGCGATTCAAAGGGCATTCCGGGGCCTTCACCGCCATCCGCAACCAGCATAATCCGATATTTCTCAATCTCTTCGCCCAACGGCACGTCGACTTGATCGAGCCAGATCAATCCGGCTCGAGACCGCCGCGTCCAAGCGATTTCCAGATCACCGCCCGCCAAAAAACGCCATGTCGGATGAACGGGGGACCACGGCTTCAAGGCCCGCCCCGGCGACTGCAAGGTTGCAGGAACCGGGGCAGGATCATCTCGTCCCAAGGCAAATAGAGTGATGGGCACAAACGGCATTCGGACCATCGCGCTAATGTCCAACATCGATCCCGAATCCAGCAGGACAAAATCTTCATCAGCGCTGTGCCGCTCGATTTCCGTCTCTGTTCCACCAAGCCCCCTTATCATATGAGACAGACGAAAACGCCCTAATCCAAGGGGTGTAGCGTTGGAAAACTGGATGATTTCTTGCCCGATCAAGGCGATATTTCTGCCGGTCAGCAACTGGGCATCATTGGCATGGGTCAACACCATCTCCGGATGATGCAAATTTACGTCAATATGGTTGACCAGGTCAATCAAGGCCGGATTCGCCCAATGCAGTGCCCCCGAGGTGGCGCCAATGATGGACGGGGACGGAATCTGTCCAAAATATTCATTCGGCGCACCATCTGCTCCGGACGCAAACAGCTGGGCGTTGCGCCAACCCTTATCGCCCGCCGCCAAAGCATAGAGTTTAGCGCTGTGCGACAACATGTTCGGCGCATTGATCGCAAACGGCAAATCAGCCAGCAAAAGATGAGTCGCTCCTGCACGCAGATCGGAATCCGCTACATTCCGGCCATGATCCGATTCGATCGGGCTTGGATTGTCATTTCCACGCACCCGCGTCAGCGAAAGCTGCACGAATCCAGAACCTATCTCGCATTCGCGAATACGCCACAGACCTTCAAAAGACGTGAACTCAAGCAACATCGCGGGCCGAAGAGAGACGCCCTGCAAACGCACCGCAATTTGCAAAGCTGAACGCTCGTCATATTCGGACCAAAGGCCCGTTGTAGCGATGGTTCGCATTGCATTCGCCGCCATGGCGGCTGGAAATTCTCGGACTAGGGTGATTCGCCCTTTTCCCGGGCGCGACGCTGACTGAACACCCGATTGATAATCGCGAGAAGGATCATAATAGCGAACCGACAATTTTTTTGGTGTCGATGCCGCTGATGCGGTGCGTGCTTCGGGCAGTGCAACTTTCTGCCGCCCGGCCGCCCGAACGAATTCGCTATCGATTGTCTCGGCAGCTGGCGCCTGGACATCCGAGCGCTTTTGGGCTCCGATATGATCAATGGCCTCTGGGTTGGATGAGAATGACAGCGGGACAATATTTGAGAAAGACTGTATCGCGGCCTGGCGATCTTCTCCGCCAGCAGAAAAACCGATCACTGTGTCGGCCAGCTGCGGGACAATTCGCTGCCCCGAAATATCAGAGATAATATCAGCAATGGCCACCGAGCCGTCTTCGGCAATGACTTCGAACGTCAGGGACGGAATGCGATTGCCGTAATCCGTCAAATCCATGTCACCGAAAACAGCTAAGGCAAGGCCGCGATAGGCCGGCGTCCCGCCGGCAGCTTCTGCGCTAGCCATCAGCCCATCAACCGCCTGGTCTTCGCCTCCCGGATGAAAAGCAAATTGTGTCTCAGTTTTAAAATCGCCCGCTGCTCCCCGGAAAATTTTTCCGTCTGCCCAAATTCGACCGATACCTCTGATTCTGCGACTGGAAAGGGCAACAGCAAAGCAAGCCGAATAGCTATATATTGTTGTGCTCGGCTTTCCTTTTCCGCCACCTTCCTGGCTTCGGCTCTCTTTCAGATCGGTTGCCCAGATCACGGTCCCCGCTACGCGCATCTTGCCATATATACGGGGTATCTGGGATCCATAGCTCGATGTTTGGACGGCCAGTTCCTGCAGTCGCGGACCTTCCCGTCCTTTCGGTTTGAAGAGAATGTTCTGATCAAGCTGTTGACCGACAATCGCTCCGATCGAACCACCGATTGGCCCGCCAATAGCAGAACCCACGGCGGTCAAAACCAATGTCGCCATTCAATCCTCCATCAATCTGAAAATCGTAATGATCGGCCAAGGGGCATCGCCGGGACAGAATACCACTTTGCCAAGACCTGCGTGCGCGTGAACAAAACCGTCATTGGCCCTAATCATAAAATGCCACTGGATCGGACTGGGCCGAACGAGAATGATATCGCCTTCACAAAGCGCGCTTTCTGGCGCGAGCCGCTTAAACCCAATATCCGTCATAAAACCATTGATCGTCGCTTCAGACCCGCCCCGGATCGAATAGCCATTGGGTATCTGGCACTCCAAGTCCGCCGCGCATAAACATTGGGCAGCCAGACCGATGCAGTCCAAACCAAAATGCTCGTGTCGGCCATGCAGACGAAATTCACACCCGCATAAAGACAGAGCTTTCTCTTTCATCTTTTCTGCAGCGTTCCGGAATTTTGTCATGCGCCGGGATAGCGGGTGAGCAGATCATTGCCGGGTAGATAAGGCTCTCCGCGAAAATTGATGCTGTTGGCAAAGCGGTCCCGGCAGGTCGCGAAATTCTTGTTGCAGCCCTGAGTGAGCAAAACCCGATTGCCCAAGGCAGCGGATTGATCCGGCCTGTCAGCAAGCCTGACAACATCCCCCTGCCCGTCGATAATCGCATAGCTGAGCCCGCAATTCGGGCCGTCGAGAAAGCGAAGAGAACCGAATATATAATCAGAGGCAGCAGCGTTCAGACCTTCAATCCCGATCTCGTCCTCGCCAACCGAAATGATTCGTCCCTGTCGCTCGTAGCGGTGCAAGCTAAGCTTGCACGCACGATCGCCCAGTTCAGCACGGCAGGTGGGAGAGGTGAGCGGAGCAATTGGCTCATTGAGAAAAGACGTGGCGCCCAGCATCTCGACCGTGAAGCCATCTCCTGACCGGATGATCTCACCAAATTCCCCGCAAATCAAAGGCAGCGGTTCGGCATCCGGCTGCTCCCAGTTGATCAACGCTATATATAGCAGCGCGCCGTCCCAGCGACCCGCGATCAAATCTGCTTCGGCAATCGCCGCGCTCGTCATAACGCCTGCAATTTCGACATTGTCGATTTCCAGGCTGTCGGTCAGCACGATCGAGGACGGCACCATTCCTGGTGATGCCCGATAGCGAAAGCTATCAATCACCAGATCACTGTCATGCGATGTAAACCCCAGCGCGATGCCATCCTCGCGTTCCAATCGCCAGAGATAGGCGCTGGTCGTGACGGTCCGGTCCAACCAGTCGAGGCTCATGATCCTTCCCGAACCTCGACCAGGAGAATCTCCGGAATTTCGCCAGCCTGAAAGGTCGCTTGGTTCATCTGTAGCTGATCGCTGGAAAAGCGGACCGGCACATCGAAGCGGAAACCGGCGGTGATGTCACTGCCCTGGCTTGGCGGTGTATCAAAAGCGATTACGCCAGCGGGGCCAAGCGTCCAGTGACCAGTCACTTGTCCATCGATCGCAATCTGCAGCGATGCCGAATCGGGCCGGGTAATTCTGCGCAACTGGGGCTCTCCGGCCGGATCACCATAGCCCTTCACCAGTGAAAACTCCGTCTTTTGGCCATCGCCTATGCCTAACAACTGATCGTTTGGCGTTGGTTCACCGACCATTTCGCGCGAACTATGATCGTAAGGATCACGGAAACGAAAGGCCTTAGCCGCTCCCCGCCGTGCTCGAAAAAATGCGATCAATATCCGCAATTCCTCCTCGCTCCGGACGCCCGGTCCGACATCAAATTCCAATCGCGCATCGGACCAGTCGCTGTTGCGGGTTTCGTGACCGGACATGGTCGTGACGATCCGGGTAGAAAAGCCAGGCGACACGCTGGCGTTCTGGCCAATGGCCAGCGGGAATTGCACATCGTCAAATGCGTTCACATCCTCTTCCTCTTCTTGAAAATAGGTAAAGCCATCCCGCGCCACTTGCGGCAGCGCCCAGACAAAAATCTCCGGCGTCGCGCGCGCTTGGGCATCGGCAATGGCGTCGACCATATTGGCCCAGATGAAGCGGTCCGCCGGTTGCAGCACGAAGCCGGTAAAATAATGCTGCTGTGCAATCGGATAGCCCAGTTGATCGATTGCCAAGGCGACGCCACGCTCCGTGGCAGGGCGATCTCCGGCAATCACCCAGTCATAATCTTCCAGCTGCAATATATCGAACGCCGGACTGGCCCAGCCCAGTGGCAAATTGGCGCGCCGCGCTTCCGGGGCCTGATCAT
This sequence comes from Parasphingorhabdus sp., assembly GCF_039982395.1. Taxonomy (GTDB): domain Bacteria; phylum Pseudomonadota; class Alphaproteobacteria; order Sphingomonadales; family Sphingomonadaceae; genus Parasphingorhabdus. The sequence goes on along the minus strand of NZ_JBDWYO010000001.1, from coordinate 975,692 downwards.
CCAGAATCGTTGGTAAATAGGCCAGCAAAAGGGTTTCCACTGGCGTTGCACCCGCCTCATCCTTTACCGCAACCAGCAGATCAGCCGTCGATTGGGCCAACAAGGCTCCCGCCTGATCCAGCATCGCATTTTGCGCCTCCGTTTTCGGGCCATCAATATTCGTGATGCTCACAGAGCTCTCGCCAAAGGCTGCACTGGCCGCAGCATCATAGAGGCAAATCCGCTTGTCCGGCATGATCCACCACCATGGCTCCCCCACCTGAAAACGGATCGCCGCACCTGCATCTCGCGCAATCGCCGCAAAAGCCCGGGCCACGGCTTGTAGATAGGCCATCGCATTGCCGTTGGCTGGAGACAATAAGGTCGAAGGAGGCTCCCAGCCGGTCAGCGCCGGGTCGCCATTTTCCGCGCGCTGTTTCCAGTCGTTCCAGCAATGCGCATCAAATAGCTCGTAAGAAAGCGACAGAATCAACGAAAAACCCATGGCCTCGGCGCGGGTGATTAGATCACGGTGCCAAGCCGTTGCCGGTTGATTGATCGCAGCATATTCCTCTCCCGCTTGCGGCGCAGACAGGCTCACGTAGAGTCCCTCCCCCAGAGTCTCCAATCGAAAATAGTGACTCATTCCGAGATAATGATTGATCGACCCGCGATAGCCCAGGGCCCGCACCATCCTCAACAAGCGCTCCGGCGTCTGGTTGAAACTGTCATCATAAGCGGTCGCCATGGCGAGCCCGTTTTCCGGCAGCATGATATCACCGATTTCCAGCACAGCGCCCCGACCGTCGGTCCGGATGCCGCTCATTTCGATCCAACCGATTTTCGGTGTGGTGTAGCGGGCACCCAGTCCATCATAGTCAGGCGGAATGATGGATATAGATAGCCGGTCGATATCTTCGGGAAAGACCGGGTCGGCTTCCCCCGGCAGAAGAAAGCCGCCATCCATCTTGGAAAATTCTATAGAAATCTGCGCATCCGTCGGCGTACCGCTGGCATAGTTCCAGAGCCGGACATACCAGGATTTGGCAACCCCCGCTGCATCCCGACCTTCGATAGTCAGTGTCGGTCCGTTGATGGCATCGAGCGGCATGATACCCGAAGACCGCCAATGAAATTCCCATTTGAGCCGTGCATAGTCGCGCACGGTTTCATAGGCGAGCAGCGGATGATCGAGCGTGTCTTCGCTTTCCCAGATCAGGCCCGCAAGATCATCGCTATTGTAGAAAATCGCATCCACACGCAGCGCATCTGCAGCCGTCGTCACAACCGATGCCATCATCGGACGCGGGAAGTTGATCGTCCAGAAACGGGGATCGAAACGCTGGATGAAGCTGCTGCGCTGACCAGTTCTTTTCTCGGCTAGCCAAAACCCCATGATCAACCCGCCTTTGCCGTCAGCGCGTTGCGCACCGCTCGCGCCACTTGTCGGCTCGACCGCCTCATTTGATCCGGCGCGCTTCCTTGCCCATTGTCCGAAATATTGATGGTCAAACGGATGTTCGCTGTGCTGCCAGCAGACGCTGTCTGTTCAATCCGGCCCGCTGCGGTCGGCACGAATAGTTCTGGCCCTCGCTCGCCGACCATATAGGCGCGACCTCCGGTGACGGGGCCGCCGGTGGCGCGGCCCGGTGCACCCAAAAAGGCGCTCAGCAAAGACGTTCCTAAATTGAACAGACCGCTGCCGGTACCGGCAGTTCCGTTCCCGAACAGGCCCGATAATCCGCCATTGATCGCGGCACTGGCGATATCGTTAATGACCGAAAGAGCAACCCGGCGTAGATCTTCAAAATCGAGAGAGCCACGCCGGATCGCCCGGCTAAGTGTATTCTCCAGCGCCAACCCGGCCCGGTCCAGCCCCGATGCAAAGGGGCCATCTAGCTGCCCTTTCATATCCGCTATATCTTTCGCAAAGCCAGCGGTGTCCGCGCGCACGCTGACGACCAGACGTTCTATTTCTTCATCCATCGGGATAGGTTTCTTTCAAGTGTTCAAAAGTCGATTGATCGAGCGGCAAGGGGGAATCCAGACCGGCTACAGAGCCCTCCAGAGACCGGAACAACCCAGTCAACTCTTCCGGAGTGGCGCGCCAGAACTGATCCGGCGTCCAGCCCAGGGTCAGGGGTACAAGACTCGCAAGGCGCGCTGCGGATGCACCAAAATTCTCGGCCATCAGTTCTCGGCCGGCTGGCCTTGCAAAATCTGCATGAGCAGGATTTTCAGCGCTGGCGTCACGCCGCTGAGACCGAGCAACGCGACAGCCTCGCCCAACCTGTCTAGGGTCAAATGATCCGGTCGCTCCCGGACACAATGCCAGAACAGGGTCACAATCTCGCTCAACTTCAGCTGCCCCGCAGATGCCCGTTCGACAAGATCGAAAAGCGAACCAAGCTCGTCTTCTGCAGCAACGAGAGCGGAAAAAGTCGGACGCAGGACAATCTGTTCATGGCCGACCAATATACTTGCCTCGCCGCGCAAACGGTTAGCGGGATCAGACATTGATCACCGGACCCGAGCTTTCGAGGCTGAGCGTATAGCTGCGTTCGCTGTTAAAATCGCCGCTATAGTCCAGCCGCACGACCAGGAAATTGCCCTGCATGCGTTCACCGCCTTCAAAGCTGAGCTCATAGGAATCGAGGATACCGCCCAAGGCATGACCCTTCATCCTCAGTTCGGCATCGGACCCTGTAAACACGCCGGCGCCGGACACTGATACAGAGCGCACACCAGCACCCGACAGCAACTGTCGCCAGCCGCCGCTGTCCTTGTTGGTAATCGCAACCGGTTCTCCGTTCACCGACATTTGCGTGGTCCGCAGGCCCGCAATGGTCGTGTAGCCGACAGGACTCTCGCCATCGCCGATTTTCAAAAGAAAGGCGCTGCCTTTTTCTGCTGCCATATTCTGGTTCCTTTATATTGTGTTTATTTTGTCTCGCGGCAATTTGCTGCGGGGGGTTTTTATTGAACCTCAGGCGCCGGGCGGGCGCATCCGCGCCCTTGCCTCGCTGCGCTCGGTTAGAAGCTAATAATCAGTAGGAGAGCCGAACCGACGCGAAGCGGAGGCAAACGCGACCGCGCATCGGGCGATAGCCCGCCCCGTCGGAGGTGTTCGCGTAGCGAACTGCCGCGAGACAAAGTAAACAGCCCGCCCGGCGCTTGAGGCTAAATCAAACCTTCAAAACCCTCGCCCGATATTCGATCAACCCGCTCCACGGGCTAACCGCACTGCGCAAAACACGCGTCCTGCGAAAATCGAAGGTGACGATCTGCCACCCAGCCGGGTCGTCCAGTCCCGGTTCCAGGGCATCCTCGACCAGGGTCATCAGCCGATGCAGTCGCGCCGCCGTTTCGCCGTCATCATATATGGTGAGTGCGAGGCTTAGCTCGCGGCCCACGCCACCCTTGTGGCTCCAGTCCAGAGATGCTCCCGTCGCCAAGGCGATATAGGGAAAATCCGCACGCGGCGGGGGACCGTCAAAAATGCCGCTGACCAGATCCATCAAGGGCGCGTTTCCGTTCAACTGTATCACCAATTGCTGTTGGACTGCCTCCAGCGCGCTACTCATCGTGCCGCCCGCATCAGAAAGGCGACATCGCGCAGGCTGCTATTCTCGAGTAGCTGCTCTCGCAACCCATCTGCTTCCACCACGACACCCTCCACAGTTTCAAGGATCTGGGCATCGCCGGGCAATTCTTCTTCCAGGGCCGATTTGATTTCGGATTTGGTCTGAGCCAGCTGTTTTCCGGCAACGACGTCGCCCCGTTTCTTCAGACTATCCATCATCTCTTTTCTTCCGCCTGCAGGATGGTTTTCGGGATCAGGCGATGCTCCAGAGTGACGCTCGATACAGTCATCACACGATCGCCCCAAAGCAGCTGGTCGCCGGGCTTGATTGCTCGCGTCTCTCGCAAAAGAAATCGCCAGCGCGGCATGGCGGAACGGCTCTCGGCTTCGCTGGTGCTGCTGCTTTGCAGAGCTTCTGCTGCTGCCCAATATTCACCGATGGTTTCAAATTGTGATTCGGCCGAGCCCAACATATCCCGCGCGGCAGACTGCCGCTGGATTGTTATCCGTTCGCGCAAATAGCCTGAAAATTCCTGCCCCATCACGCGATCCGCATCCGGCGATAGGGGCGCCATAGCGCGGTCACTGCGCTCGGTGGCCCACCGGGATCCACACCGTCGCGATTGGCGTATAGATAGCCGGCCATGCGGACGATACCCTGACGCAAACTCTCTGGAAGCTCGTCCCAATCGGTCGCCAGACCGCTACCGTAGCGCACCCGCAAGCGGGAATCGTCAGCGCTTTGGCACAGCCTGATCCAGCCGATTCCGTCGCTGTCTATGTCGATAGCATAGTCCTCGACCGCCAGCGCCGACGCGATTCCGTCAGCCGCGACACGCTCGACCGAGACGATCGATTGCACCGGAAGCCGCTTCAGTTTTTGCCACATTTGGCGCGCTGGCAGCATGTCGGTCACCGAACGGGCAATCAGCATCTGGCCGGTAAAATCCTCGCACAACGAGGCTGCGCTGCGCAGAAACGCATCGATGGCATCATCATCGACCAGATGATCGATCCGGATAAAATCCCTGACCTCTGCGATCAGATCTGCCGGCACATCGGGCCAGTCAGCAATGGGGAAGCTCACGATCACAGCATCCTTTCATTTGATGTTCAAGATATGCGCCCGCGCCAGATAGAAGGGGAGCGACCGGCGCGGGCGCGCTGCACCGAAGCGCAGCAAGGGCTTAGGAAGCGCTAAACTGCATCAGTTTGATCGCTTCCGCATTCATCACCTGACCACCCACGCGCTTGGTTGCGTAGAAATGGACAAATGGCTTGTTGGTGAACGGATCGCGCAGAATGCTGGTCGCGCTGCGTTCGGCGATCAGATAGCCGGCGCGGAAATTGCCAAAGGCAATCGACAGGCTGTCTGCAGCGATATCGGGCATATCTTCTGCCTCAACCACCGGATAGCCGAGCAAGGTCGCGGGCTGCCCGTTGGCGAGCGAAGGCTGCCACAGAAATGCGCCATCCGCCGTCTTGAACTTGCGGATATGGGCCAGGGTCGAACTGTTCATCACAAAAGATGCGCCTTGCCGGTAGGCGGGCCGCAGCGTGTGGACAAGGTCAACGAGCACATCCTCGCTGGCAAAGCTGCCGCTCGCACCGGACGGCACATATTGCAGAGCCCCGAAATCACGGACATCGTCAGGCTCGTCGGTCACCGCAGCATTGAGAAGACCGCGCGGTTGATTGACGCCGGAGCCACCGACAAAGGCCGCGCCTTCCGCTTGGGAAAATTCGCGGGCGATTTCATCGGCGAGCCAGGTTTCCACATCGAAGGCGGCATCATCGAGCATCGTCTGGGACGCCGCCGGATTGGCGTAAAGCTCTCCGGTTGGCGGCGCGATCTCGTTGAAATCAGGCGTATCGGTTTCCGGACGGCCCGCGGTCTCACTAACCCAGCCAGAGGGTGTGCCACCGGTGGTGACCAGCTTGCGATATCCGGCGGTACCGGTCTGCACCACCGTCGCGATCGAGCGGATCGGCGATATATCCTTGAGAGTCGCTCCGATCAGACCATCGATTTCCTGGGGGATAGCAAAGCCCCCCTCGGGTCCGGATGTGCCGGAGAAGCCTTTCAGTTCGATGCCCGTTTGATCTCCACGCCGGAGATATTTGGCCACGAAATCCTGCGCGGCAGCCGAAGACGGCATCCCTTTCGCGCCATCCAGCGCCGGTCGCGCCGAGGCCTTGGAGATATCGGTCATCTGGCTTTTGAGACCGTCGACATCGGTGCGCAGAGATTTGATTTCGCCGCTTTGATTGGCAACATCCTCGGCCATCAGCACCGCGTCAAAAGACTCTTCGAGCGGATCGGCCTTGGTTTCAAACTTGGGGGAATCTGTCATATCTTTCCTTTCTTGGGGGCAATAAAAAAGCCGCCCGGTGAGGGGCGGCTCGGTTGTTTCAAAATATCCTGCTCTATTCGGACAAGGCGTCCGTGGCCTTGTGCAAATAGGGCATGGCCGGTTCCAGAACATAGCCTGGTGTTCTCTCGACAATCTCGCGGAGCCATGCGCCATGACCGCTGCCGTAAACAACGATCACGCGATCGCCCGGCTCGGTCACCTGCACCAGCTTGTTGAAAATCTTGGCATTGCGCATGAACCAGTAAGCCGCGAGTTCCGCACCGGTTTGTTTCTCGCCTTCACCGAGGGTCATCACATTCCAGTAAAATTCATCCGGAAACCGGCCACTGTTCCAGAATTTCAACAGCTCAGGAATCGATTGGCTCTTTTGCTGCTCTTCAAATTCCGCAATCAGCACGCCATAGTCCGACATTGTTTTGAGACGCTCGGCATCGCCCGTTTCCTCCGCCTGCTGATGGACGCGGTCATAGGGGAAATAATCGGGTTCTCCCTCGGATGGCTGTTCATCGATCGCATAGACCCGGTCGATATCAGCGGCATGGGCAACCCGATATCCGATTTGCACCGTTTCGTTCCGTTTCTTGGTCAGGTCCTCAGGTTTGAAGTCACGATAGCCAGCATCCGCATAGGGCGGTTTTGCGGAAGCTTCGACCGCGACAACAGTGGGTTGGAACGTCTTCAGAGTCTCCGCAAGAGTCGCAAGTTCCTTCTGCCGCTGAGGCGTCAGCACATCGTCGACCTTGGCGTTATTCAGATCAGCGCCCGGATTGGCAAAATGATAAACGCCCAACACCATGACCCGAACGGGTTCAGGTTCTTCATTGACGATGTCTTCTGCGAGAGCTGGCTGAGCCGCGAAGTAAAGAAGCGTTAGGAAGGCTGCAAAGATCTTCATATTCGTGACTCTCCAGAGTGTATTATCTCACTAATACTCTTCATCGGAATTGTATCAAGATAAATCGGCATATCATTCTATCCTGAGAACCCGCGCCAGGCTTTGCATTGGGAAAGTGACCAGCGAAATTTCGGCAACATCCAGGTCGATTAATTCGCGCGGCTTTTGACCGGAGGAGCGGTTCACCCGATACCCGAAACTCAAACCCTTCATAGCGCCGCTTGCCAAACCGGCCGCCGCATCGCGCCCAGCCTGTGTCTCGGTCGAGATGGACCCGATCACCCGCAATCCGCGCCGGTCCTCGCGCACATGATCAACACGGCCGATCCGCTGCCTAGCATCGTGCTGCCAAAGCAGCGGAAGAGACTGTCCCTCTGGCAATTCGCCAAAAGCCCCGGGCCGGATGATATCACCGCCCTTGTCGATCCGGTTGAAGATGGCGGCATAGCCGGCGAACCGAATAATGTTTGAGGTCTCCGCTCGTGCTGGGCCTGTCGAAGCAGCTTTCGCCGCGAGACGCCCTTCGACAGGACCAGGGCGAGCGGACTTGTTCGCCATATTCATGACACAAGATGCCCCAGCCCCAGCCGCATCGCGATCCCGACCAACAGCAAGGCGAGCGCCCCGCGGACAATCCAACGGATCGCCGCTTTCCACGCGCTGGCCTTGGCATCGCGCCAGGCACGGAGCAGCTCGCGCAATTCGTCAATATCATCCTGCGCGCCGGGATCGGCCAGACCCAGCCGGTCGAGCACCCGCCCCGCGCCACTATCCGTCGCCTCCTCGACAATCGCCCTGAGGGTGACAAGATCAGCCCCATCGCCTTCCGCCTGCGCCATCAGGCGGGCGAGCATTTCGTCGTTATTCATATTTGATTGATTCCTTTTTTAAACCTCAAGCGCCGGGCGCGGGCATCCGCCCGCTTGGCTATCCTCGCTACGCTGCGGGCGCGCGGTCGCGCTTGCCTCCGCTTCGTGTCGGTTTGGCACTCCCAATCGTGGTTAGTTTATCACCGAGCGCAGCGAGGCAAGGCCGACCGGCCGCCGCGCCTTATGGCGCGATAGCCAAGGGCGCGGATGCGCCCGCCCGGCGCCTGAGGTTCTATAAAAAACCCTCACACCCCCAGCATCGCGCGCTTCTCCTCCGGTGTCAGAAAATCGGCTTCGCACACCTGCTTCCACAGCCGTTCGCGATCTTCCGACAAGGCCGGGATCTGATCGCGATCCACGGCCAGCTTCGCATCCGGCCACCACGCAGCCAGCGCGCCCGACAGTCCGTCCAGTATCTTCCCCGCCAGCGGCAGGATCGTCAGCCGCCACAAGGCGCGGTTGGCCTCGCGATAATTGGCATAGCTATTGTCGCCCGGCAGCCCGAGCAGCATCGGCGGTACACCGAAAGCCAGCGCAATCTCCCGCGCCGCCGCTTCCTTTAGCGCGACAAAATCCATGTCCGCCGGGGTCATGCTCATCGATTGCCACTTGAGGCCACCCTCCAGTAGCATCGGCCGGCCGGCATTGCCCGATCCGGCAAAGCTTGCGTCCATTTCGGCTTTCAGCCGGTCAAATTGCTCCCCGGTCAACGCCGATCCATCAGCACCCGGATCATAGACCAAAGCGCCCGAAGGCCGGGCCGCATTATCGAGGATCGCCTTGTTCCATTTTGCCGCCGCATTGTGGACCGCCACCGCTTTCACCGCAGCGCCCAGACAGCCGAGACCATAATGGTCATCGGTCGGGTGAAAGCCCTTGAGATGAACAATCTCCGGACGGCCCATCGCATCCTGCGCGGCAAAGCGCGTGCGATGTTCGCCGGCGCGATAGGCATAAGCCACCGGCCAGCCCTTGGCATCGGGCTCAACCGTGATCCTGTCCGGGCGCAACACATAAAGCTCGGCGGGCTGATCCTCGTCCCCGCGAATGACCTGCACATAGGCATTGCCATGCAGTAACAAATGCGCGGCGATAGTCTCCAAAAACGACTGGCTCGCGCCGCTCCCCTGAATCAGATCCGCGATCTTGTCCTCTGTCGGCAGCAGCGGCGCGCCAGCAACCCCTTCGGCGACAATGCGCACCGCCCGCTGGGCAATGGCATTTTCGACATAGGCCTCGCGCACCCGGCCCTCATAAGAAAAGGGCGCGTCCCCCGAAAGAGCCGCGCCACCATAAGTGCCGATATAGGACCGCCCTAACGGCGGCCGCGATGGTCCACTCCCGCTCTTGAAAGCGAGCGAGAGGTTTTGCCAGATTGTCATCCTATTTCCTTTTTACCGCAGCAAAGACGGAGGCATTGCTATCTTACCCTCGGTTCTTGCTTTTTGCCCAACATCAACTCCGTCAGCGCCCAAACCAGAGCATCCGCCCGGTCCGGTGATCTTCCTGGTCCTTCATAACGTCCGCCAATCAGCAATCCGCACATCTCGTCTTCGAGACGCTCAAACGCGCCGACATGATGCACCCGATCATTCTCGTATAGAGCCGCCACCGGTTCTGCCCGCGCCACCTTGCCGCGCGAGGCATGGACCAGCTTGATCGGCAACGAGATATTCGCCGCGAGAAGCACCGATTTCACCATCGCACCGCCCTGATTGGCTTCCGCGATGACGCGATCCGCGTTGAAGCGCTCAGCAGCATCAGCCACTCTGCGCGCCCATGTTTCGGGGCTCGGCTTTTCAACACTATAGTCCGCCAGCACATAGCTTTTGCTGTCCACGGCGAGCCCAGCGACAATGATACCGCAAGCATCTCCGTTTTTGGACGCAGGCGGATCGACACCGATGACGATCCGGACAAGATCAGGCGCATACGCCATCCGGCAGTTTTCAATCATTGCCCGCGACCACAAGGCGCCCTCCAATTCCTCGATCAGCTCGCCATCCAGCTCCTGTCGCCCCAGCCTCGTGCCACCATAATCCGCTGCCATGGCCGTCAGAAAGGCTTGCGGCAGATGCAGGTCATTGTCCTGGGTCCGACCCGAAGTGATCACTGCCACTCCCTCGCTGGTCAGTGCTCGCACCAGCGGCACCGGTCGCGGCGTTGTGGTCGCGACCATTTGTGGCCGATATCCAAGTCGCAAACCCATTTTCAGATTGTCCCAAGCCGCTTCTGCTTGCCCTGCGTTGTTCATCCATTTGGCAATCTCGTCACACCAGGCATGACTATGCTGCGGACCTCGCAAGGCTTCAGGCTCTGCCGCCGAATAGAGATGGGCCTGTGCCCCGTTGCCCCATGTCAGTCTCTTCAATGACGGCTCCCAAACCGGGCGCTGGTCTGGCAGCGCAATCGACAACAGACCGCTTTCCCCTTCGACCATCACCGTGCGGGTTTCCGCATAGTTGGCCCCGACCAGAGCAAAGCGGGCGCCAGCGTCAGCTTCGGCAATATGGCGCACCCATTCCGCTCCGGCCCGGGTCTTGCCAAAGCCCCGACCCGCCATGATCAGCCAGATGGGCCAGTCACCTGGTGGTGGTCTTTGCTCAGGCCGCGCCCAGAAATCCCACCGGTATAGAAAGTCCTGTTTCTCCCGTTCGCTCAGACGGGACAGAAAAATACGGCGCTCCATTGCAGTCCATTCGGCAAAAATTTCTGCCTCGGTTTTATCATTCATCATTGGCAGACGGTGCAGGCTTTGCCCGGGCTTCGGCAAGCGCCCGCCGGCGGAGCAGCTTGGTCCGCATATCCCCCAGTTTCCGATCGAGCTCGGCGCCCACTTGCGCTGGACTGATATTGTCCTCTTCCACGCGGGTCAGTGCCACCATCTGTTTGTGGGCCAATAACAATTTGACGGCGAGGCCATCATTATACTCCCGCACAGTCGCCACTTTTTCACCATTTTCGAAAATATGTTTCTCCGCGCCGTTGCGGGCGCGGTCGAGCAATTCCATTTCGAGCAGTTCATAGCCAGCGGCCAAAGCCCGCATCCAATAGTCATAAAATTCCGGGTCGCGACTGCGCCAAAGATAGACGGTGGAAACCGAAATATTGGCGGCTTTGGCCGAAGCAGCCACGTGCGAGCTAATGCTGAGAAATTTCAAAAATTTCAATTTGCGTCTGTCGTCATAACATCCCTGGGTTTTTGATTTTGGCATAAGATACTCCGTGCCGGATCGACGCGAACGACCCGAGCACAAAAAAGGCCTTCCGGTCAGAACGGCCCGCTTGGTCAGTGGGATCATTCTGAGCTGGTCGGCCCGAATCACAATTTCGCGATGTTCCTGATATGTACCTAACTAGCGTGACGATGTCAAGAAATTATAACCTATTTGGTAAAATTATCCGTGAAATCGCTGGTCGGAAGCACATGTTCGGTGATATATTCTGCCGCCATTTCCGCTAGTTTCCGGCCGTGATGCCAGTCCAATATCTGCATGTTCGGAATGATCGGCGGATTCACCAATATGTCCTGCTCGCCCAGCATTTCTTTGGAAGCCATCCGGCTGGCCACCACCATCGACCGCGACATAATCTCTACAATAGACGGGAATTCCACTTTGCGTTTCCGGCGGAAAATGACGTCTCGCAGCAAACTCCAACGTCCGCGAACATCATTGTACAGAGCCTCTGTGCGCCATATTTCATGCGGGTCCCCCAGCGACACGACAACATTCGGGCCAGCCTTAAGCCCATGCATGATCTTCACCGGGACATTGTCCAGCACCCCGCCGTCGACAAGAATATTCCCCTCCTTATCAATGAACGGCGGCAATATGGTCGGCAAGGATCCCGACGCACGAACGCATTCCCACAATGGCCCACGCCGATGGACATGCAAGCCATTGGTCGAGAGATTGGTAGAAACGCCAAAGAAATTGATCGGCTGATCGGCGATATCCTTGGTGCCGTAACGGGTTCTCAATTCGCTATCGAATACCGTAGGGTCGAGCAGTGAAAAAATTGGCAAGGTCAGTCGTTTCATCGCCTTGGCATGAATGAACATCGCTTCCATTTGATCGAGCGTTTCGTCGACCGACATGCCACGCGCGATGGCGCCGCCCATTGCGGCTCCGGCGCTCGCCCCGCCAATGAAATCAATCGGAACATCGGCCTGCCGCAGTGCCTGGATGACACCAAGATGCGCGCAACCCAGGGCGCCGCCTCCGGCCAGGACCACGCCCACAGCACGACCCGTCAGGAATCGCGCGACCTTGCTAAAATCTGCGTCATTGTCGAGCGCGACATGATGGTGCAATTTAGGGCTGCGCGGGTCAATCCATTCGCTGCTTTTGCTAATCAATTTATCGGCGCTCGTGCGCAATAGAAGCAACGTCCGCTGCGGTTCTGCGATCCAGCGCATGGCCGACATTTCCATCGCATTGGGCTCCGGATCAGTCTGCCCGGGTCGGGCCACCATCAACAATGCATCGGCATTCCGGCAGACCATTTGCCCCCAGTCCTCGGATCCACTGCCATCAATCAGGACATAGGCGCCCTTGGCTTCCTGTTCCGCCAACCAGGTCTGATATTGACCGGCATCCGCTGACTCGCTCGTCGCTCGGTCAAGCGGCACCACTGGCGTGTCACCGCCGACCAGGGCTTCGAAGGCGTCTGCCAGTCGCGCCAGAAACCCATCCGGCAACTTGCTGTTTCCGGCGGGCAGCATCGCTATCACGCGTGGATTATTTGATGATATGGACGCGGTCCGCGCTGTCGCAACAGCCAAGCGCTGCGACACCATTTTCACCATCGCCGCATTTAGTTCGGGATGCTGTTCAGCGATTTCATCAAACGCCTTCCGCGATACTTTCCGGACCATGGAGTCGCGCGTCGCAAAAACATCCGCGGTGCGCTTGCCTCCTGCGAAAAAGGCGAGTTCCCCGACGGCTTCTCCGGTTTCGATATGGGCAACGGTGCGCACTTTGTTGACGACCACCCGGAACCGGCCAGATTCGACAAAATAGAGCGCGTCGGCATCATCGCCTTGGCGAACAAGGGCTTCTCCGCCCGAAATCGGACGCAGAACCGAAGCCGCTTGCAATGCGTTCAGCGCTTTCGGGGCCACTCCATCAAAAAGGGCGTGTCTGCCCAATTCCGGCATTTCTTCTGATTCAGCCACGCTATTTTCCCCGTCGGTGCGACCCGCATTGCGCCGTTATCCGGTTAAATCGTCCTATAATCAAGTCTTTGGCATCAACCCAAATGGCACATCAGCCCGCGACTGGGCGCAACTTCATTCGCCAACATCGCGAGATATGCGGATTTCAGGGCTTCTAAGCCATCCAGTCTTTCGATCTGCAGATAAGCGGTGGCACCGGCCACGAAGGCAGAAAATTGGTCATCAACCTGGGCCCGAAACGCTGCCGGCCCAATTTCCTTCATCAGAGTTTCGGCTGCGGTCGGTGCAAAGAACATTTCCGGCTTCGGACCCGGTATATTATCCGCACCCCCGCGCTCGGAAATATGGGTCACGCCAACCAACGAGCTGAATTTGAGCGCAGCCCCATATTGCTTGTGAATAGAGTCCAGCAACTGACCATTGCCCGCAAAGTCGACAGAGACTGTGGGCTTAGCGGCATCAGCAGCCGAGAGCGCATCATAGGTCAGAACCTCGTCATAAAGCCCGGATTGCTCGACAAAACTCTTGTTGCCCGCTGACGTCAGACCAATGCGCTTGATTGTCGGGCTCAGGTTTTTCGTCACCATCGCCAGACCCAGCGCGGTTTTCGATGACGCGCTGGTCATCAGCAACGCTTCGGCACCGAACCAGTCATTCGACCGCATGAAATTTTCGATCAGGAAGCTGGTGGTGAACAAAGGCTGGAAAATGGCGCGCTCTGCTTCAAGCGGGCTCTCCTCTTGTCCCAACCGGTGATATTGATTGTAGATGATAGCCAGTCCCTGCCGGTGTGCAGCCCCGTCCACGAAGCCACCCTCTTGCACATTGGTTGGCGTGACGAGCAAATGGCTAGCCATCGGCAAATAGCCGTAAACCCGTTCGCCTACCGCAATATCCGCATTTTCAGACGCAACGACATTGGCGAAACCCCAGACCGGAACAATTCCCCATTCGTTATCGCCGGTTGGGAAAAAGTTCCAATAGCCGAAGCCATCACCGACCGCTGCATAGGTAATATTATTGGCCGTCAGCGCATATTTTTCGACCGCGAGTAGAATCTGCCCGTCAGCCAAAACCGGCACGTCACTGTCATGCCACTCTGATTGCACAAGATCGTCTTTTTTTACCCACAGGCTCTGCATCATTCTGACTCCATCCGATTTTCCGGTTCGCACCCAGCATAGGGGCTAGCTTCCAGATGGCAAAAGCATTTGCCAAAAACCGTCCGCCTGCTAATCCAGCCACACGGGAAAGAATATGCGCCCATGGCGCCATCGGGGAGAAGTTTTGTGAGTGCAGCACCTGTTTCAGGTCTCGAAGCGGCGATCCAGCCGATCACCAACGTGTCGGATTTTATCTGGGGCGGAAGCTGGGACGGAGTAGAAATACTCCCGATTCCACCGATGGTTGTCATCCTATTGGGTGCCGGTATCTATTTCATGATCGGCTTGCGCGGCTATCCATTGCGGCGCCTTTTCCCGGCACTGGCAGGGTTGTTCAAGAAATCTGATAAAAAAGGCGCGGGTGAGATATCTCCCTTCGCAGCGCTCTCCACTGCATTGTCTGGCCAAGTGGGCACCGGCAATCTTGCGGGGGTCGCCACGGCGATCACGCTGGGCGGACCCGGTGCGATTTTCTGGATGTGGGTAACGGCCCTGTTCGGCATGGCCCTTGCTTTTGCAGAAGGTTCACTGGCCGTGCGCTTTCGCTCTCAATCTGCCGACGGTACCTATCGTGGTGGCCCGATGACTTATATTGCCATCGGCCTTGGCCCCAAATGGACATGGCTTGCGATCCTATTCTGTCTCGGCACCCTGTTTTCAGCCCTGGTTACGGGCAATGGTATTCAGGCCAACAGCCTCGGCGACAGCGCCAGCGAGCTGTTCGGCGTGCCGGAATGGATTGGCGGAGCGGTTGCTGCAGTGGCTGTGTTTGCGGTTATTATCGGCGGCATTAAATCCATCGGCAAGGTTGCAGAAACCATCGTCCCTTGGATGGCAGGCGCCTATCTGTTGATGGCGATGATCGCTTTGTTGATCAACCTGCCTTATCTGCCTGAAACCTTCGGCCGTATTTTCGATGGAGCGTTTAACGTCCAATCGGCAAGCGGTGGCTTCCTCGGGGCCGCGATCATCATGGCCATCCGGGCGGGTGTTGCGCGCGGATTGTTCTCCAACGAAGCGGGACAGGGTTCGACGCCAATCGCTCATGCGGTCGCGCAAACCAATGATCCGGCGGCACAGGGCCGCTTTGCGATGATGGGCACCTTTATCGACACGGTGGTTATTTGTACGATGACCGCATTGGTCATGCTGACCGTCGCCGGCGATTTCACCTTCACCGATGCCAATGGCGTCAAACAGGTTGTTGAACATGCGTGGCAATCTGACTTGCAGGGTTTTGCCATGACATCCGGCGCCTATGCCGCAGCCTTTCCGTTTATGGTCTTTGGCGTTCCGATCGGTACTTTGATCGTATCGATCGCGCTGATCCTGTTCGTCTTCACCACTTTGCTCACCTGGAGCTATTATGGCGAACGGGCGATCACCTATCTGTACGACCGTCTGCCAGGGTCCAGTTTGAAGGGCGAGAAAACCCTGCACATGATCTGGCGGATCCTTTGGTGTGTGGTCATCTTCATCGGTTCCTTCGCGCCGTTGCAGCTGGTCTGGCGTCTCGGAGACATCTCCAATGCGGCGATGACCCTCCCAAACATCATTGCCTTGCTGGCGCTGTCCGGCGTGGTCTTCGCTCTCGCCAAGGGCAATCGATCCGCCGGCACCGACCATGGCCGGGAAACGCCTAAGGAATTGCTAGAAGACGACAGCAGCGCTTGAGGTACATCAGACATGCTTAAGCGACTCTACGAGTGGATGCTCGACAAGGCGGGCCATCCGCAAGCGACCAAATGGCTTGCGGGGATAAGCTTTGCTGAATCCAGCTTCTTCCCGATCCCGCCCGATGTCATGCTGGCCCCCATGTGTCTGGCAAAGCCAAAGCGCTCTTATTGGTATGCTCTAATCTGCACCATCGCATCGGTACTCGGGTCACTGCTCGGCTATGCCATTGGCTATTTTGTCTTTGAAACCGTCGGCATGCCGATCCTCGAATTTTACGGGGTCACCGATAAATTCGATGTTTTTGCACAGAATTTTAATGAACAGGGATGGATTGTCGTTCTGCTTGCCGGCTTCACGCCGCTGCCGTTCAAAGTGATCACCATCGCCGCAGGCAGCACTGCAATGCCTCTGTATATATTGATCGGTGCCGCAATTATCGCCCGGGCCGCGCGCTTTTTTCTGGTCGCCGTCCTGCTGCGCTATTTCGGACCACCGATGAAAGACTGGATCGACAAGAATTTTGCGCTGGCCACAACGGTTGGCGGCATCCTGTTCATCGGTGGTTTTGCAGCGGTCCGCTGGCTGTTATGACAAACAATAAAAGCTTTCAGCGGAACAGCATTTTTTCAGTGGCACCGCCGCTGATCTTTTCTTAAGGCCGGATCATGAGCACCAGACAGGTTTCCAGCACCGACGATCCCGTGATCGAGAATCTTAGCCAATTGGTCGAACCAATGGTCAAGGGCGAAAAGCCCAAGGATAGCTGGCGGATCGGTACCGAGCATGAGAAATTTGTCTATTGCACCACTGACCATCATGCCCCGAGCTATGACGAACCGGGTGGCATAAAAGATCTGCTGCTCGCCACCCAGGAGTTTGGCTGGGAACCCGTCCACGAAAATGGCAATGTCATTGCCATGACCGGTTCCGATGGCGCGATCAGTCTGGAACCCGCAGGCCAGCTGGAACTGTCCGGCGCGCCGCTCGAAAATCTGCACGAGACGTGCAACGAAACCGGACGCCATTTGCAGCAGGTGAAGGCAATTGGCGAAAAGACCGGCAAAGGGTTTCTTGGCATGGGCATGTGGCCCGACAAGACCCGCGCCGAATTGCCGACCATGCCCAAGGGCCGCTACAAGATCATGAAGAATCATATGCCGCGGGTTGGCACGCTCGGGCTCGACATGATGCTGCGGACCTGCACCATTCAAGTCAATCTCGACTATGCCAATGAAGCCGATATGGCGCAGAAATTCCGGGTCGGACTGGCGTTGCAACCGCTTGCCACCGCCTTATTCGCCAATTCGCCTTTCACCGAGAACAAGCCCAACGGCTATCAGAGCTTTCGCAGCCATATTTGGTCCGACACCGATCCGCATCGCACCGGTATGCTGCCCTTCGTGTTTGACGAGGATTTCGGATATCAGCGCTATGCCGAATATATGCTCGACGTGCCGATGTATTTTATATTCCGCGATGGCAAATATATCGACGCCGCAGGCCTAAGCTTCCGGGATTTTCTCGACGGCAATCTGTCGGTGCTGCCGGGCGAAAAGCCAACCCTTTCGGACTGGAACGACCATCTTTCCACCGCTTTCCCGGAAGTGCGCCTGAAAAGCTTCCTCGAAATGCGCGGTGCCGATGGCGGTCCGTGGAACCGCATTTGCGCGCTACCCGCTTTCTGGGTCGGCCTGCTCTATGATCAGACGGCGCTGGACGCTGCCTGGGATAGGGTGAAGGGCTGGAGCATGGAAGAGCGCGAAGAGTTGCGCAATGCCGTTCCTGCACTCGGGCTCGATACGCCCATTCCCAATGGCGAAAAATTAAACGATCTCGCTGCCGAAATTCTGGAGATATCCTCTGCCGGTCTGACGGCGCGCAACCGTCTGAACGTCAGCGGCGACAACGAAAGTGGTTTCCTCGATCCGCTGCGCGAGGTGGTTGCCAAAGGCAAATCGCCAGCAGCACAATTGCTTGACCGCTATCATGGCGAATGGAATGGCGATGTCAGCAAGATCTATGACGAAATGAGTTTCTGACCAGAACAAGCGTGACGAATCGTCAGAAATCAAAGGCTTCCTGATCAGGATCGTCACCTTCCGCGCTATTCGACTGCTTATTCTCCGCACCCTCCAGATTGGCGAGTGTAAGGCCCAATAGGCGGACACCATTTTCAACCGGCATGATGCTCGCCAGCAACTCGCGCCCGATTGCCGCAAATTCATTCTTGTCCGCGACATAATGATCCACCGATTGGGACCGCGTCACCTGCCGGAAATCGGCATATTTGGCCTTGAGCGTCACTGTCCGCCCGCGCGCCTCGCATTTGGCGATGCTGTTCCACACGATGTCGATAATATGTTCGAACGCGTCGTGCAGATCGCTGTCCGACACCAAGTCATCGCCATAGGTTCGTTCGCCGCCGACCGATTTGCGGATGCGGTTGGAGCGCACTTCGCGATGGTCCACACCGCGCGAAGCGCGAAACAAATAGCCCGCCGATTTGCCAAAATGCTGGCGCAGAAAATCTTGCGACTGCGCGCGAAGATCGGCGCCGGTGTGGATATCCAACTTGGCCATCCGCTCCGCCGTCTTGGGGCCGACACCAAAGAAACGGCGCACCGGAAGCTGCGCGACAAAATCCGCCCCTTGATGCGGCTTGATCACGCAAATCCCGTCGGGCTTGTTCTGGTCCGAAGCAATTTTGGCGATAAATTTATTATAGCTGACTCCGGCGCTGGCGGTCAGCTGGGTCTGCTGCTTGATCGCGGCGCGGATCATCTCGGCAATCCTTGTGGCATTGCCGATGCCCATCTTGTCCTGCGTCACGTCGATATAGGCTTCGTCGAGCGAAAGCGGTTCGACAAGATCGCTGTGGGTTCGAAAAATCGCGCGTATCTGCTGCGACACTTCGCGATACACCGCGAACCGGTGCTTCACGAAAATCAGGTCGGGGCAGCGACGCTTGGCAGTGATCGAGGGCATCGCCGAACGAACCCCGAATTCGCGCGCTTCATAAGAAGCCGCTGCCACAACACCACGCTTTGATGAACCGCCCACAGCCACCGGTTTGCCGCGCAATTCGGGAAAATCCCGCTGTTCTACGCTCGCAAAAAAGGCATCCATGTCAATATGGATGATCTTGCGCTGCAGCAGATCTGGCGTGGAATCGGACATTGCGTCAGTCTAGCGACTGTTGCTCCGCTTGGGGAGCGGCTACATTTCTTCGTTCAGTGATTTTCTATAGCGCTCAATTACAGCATCGTCGGCATCAACCCGGACCGTCTCCGAAAAACCGGCGCGCATGCCGCAGCTCATGAAATTGGATGCCTCGGGATATTCTTTATAATCCGGTCGACCATTGGCAAATATCTCTAGCCGATTGCCGATGATCCGGAAGATCGGGACCGCCGCCGTTTCCGATACCGGTATATACCAGCCGGATTTCCGGTCGAGATAGAGATGGGAGGCATAGAGGCTGCACAAATGGGCGTTGGCGCCCACGGCACTGCCCTTGATCTGGTAGAGTCCGTCTTTCCCCCGCTCGATCAGAATCTCGTTCATCGACGCACCGATCAAAGCAGGAGTGATTTTGGAATATAGATCAGAATCTGCAAAATCTTCGGAAACCGGCAAAATGTCGCCAATGAAAAGCGCTGCCTCCCCGCGGCCTAACCACTCCGATTGGCCCATCAAGCCCAACAACACGCCGATCCGTTTGCTATAGGTTTCCCGAAGGCAATCCATAGGATATTCCGATGCCCCGCAACGGTTACGCTGTTTTAGCCAAGCGCGCTGACTAGCACGGACGCCAGCATATCCGGCCCTTGCCTTTTTATACAGAGACGACAATTTCCGGTCCATCGCGCGCAGGTCCTGACTATATTCTCCGCAAATTTCCTTTTCGACCTTGCTGGCTGCTTTGCCGCAATCAAAGGCAGGCTGGGCCTCTTTCGCCTTTTGCTTGGAATTTTCAGACATTAGATTTTGCGCTTCTTCTGCGGTCAGCTGCACATCGCTATCGCCGCCGCGCAGCACGATGCCACCACGAAATTCTGCCGTCTTCAAATAAGGCAATTGGCGAGGCCCGATGATCGTTTGATCCAGCCGGGCATCGGTCATGTCGACATTGTAGAGACCAAAGCTGTGCAGCGTTGCGCGGTGCATGTCCGCGCCCTTTGCGCTCATCCCGGCCCCACCCTGATAGACCGGGCAACCATCGGTTAAAGTGATGCCGCAATCGAAGGTGAAGCCGGTCATATTTGCTCGGTCGAGATTCCAGCGCTCGATATTCCCTTCGAACCAGCCGCCATCAAACCTGCCGTTGGAAAAATCGGCGCCCGTTGCTGTCACATCAGTCAATCCGGCGTTGCGGAACATGATACCGGGCATGCGAGCACCCTTCATATTGGCGCCAGTCAAATCCGACTTGATAAAACCCACACCGCGCCCGATCGCATTGGCAAAGTTTGCGTCCCCCAATTTGCTCTGTTCAAAGCAAATGCCAGACAGGGGAATGGCGCTAAAGTCCCATCCGGAAAAATCGCCGCCTCTGACAATGGAAACTCCGGCGTTCCGCTTGACGATCATACGCTTAAAATCGGACATGGATTCAATCTGAGACCCGTCAACATCATGCCGGGTGACATCCGGCTTATCCTCTCCCCAGATGTCAGGCTGCACGGAAGCGCAACTGCCTTCTGTCGATATTGTTTCTGCGTGTGCCGCACTGGTTCCGGAGATCAGCATTGCGATCCATACGAGGTGCAAGAATACCGGCTTCATCATTGCGTTTTTCCTTCGGTACCGGCGATCGACGGGAGTATCAAACTTATCATTTCTGCTATAGCCACACTCATGTGATCTTGCCATAGCCCGTCGGTGGACAACAGAGCACATCCTTTTCCGATCGGTCGTATCGAGCTGATCATCATGGTTGCCGGCTTGATGTCTTTAAACGCGCTAGCCATTGATATGATGCTGCCAGCATTGGGGTTGATGTCGGATGACTTCGGCCTGCTAACGGTCAACGACCGGCAAGCGGTCATAACCTCTTATCTTTACGGCATGGCGATAGGCTCGATCATTTATGGATCGTTGGCGGATCGC
Source organism: Parasphingorhabdus sp. (assembly GCF_039982395.1). GTDB lineage: Bacteria > Pseudomonadota > Alphaproteobacteria > Sphingomonadales > Sphingomonadaceae > Parasphingorhabdus. The sequence goes on along the minus strand of NZ_JBDWYO010000001.1, from coordinate 954,863 downwards.
TACGGACGCAAACCCATCGTGCTGATCACCACGGCCGTTTACGTCGTCTTTGGTATCCTATGTGCCTTTGCCTGGGATTATGACATGCTTCTGATCGCCCGGTTCATTCAGGGATTGGCGGCCTCTGCGCTGGGCGTGCTGGTGAACAGCATCATCCGGGATCGTTATGAGGGCGATGAAATGGCGCGGTCCATGTCGACCATCATGATGGTCTTCATGATCGTCCCGATCACCGCGCCCCTGCTTGGTCAAATGGTGCTGCTGGTGGCCCCTTGGAAGGTGATTTTTTTGATCCTGTCCGCGGCCGGAGTGTGCTTGTTCCTGTGGGTCTGGGCAAGACTGCCGGAAACCCTGCACCCGGACAATAAAACCCCGATAAGTCCCAAAGCCATCGTCTCGGCTTGGCGTCAGGTTCTCTTCAATCGCAACAGCTTTGGCCATGTCATGGCCAGCGGCCTGATGATGGCACCGTTATTCGCCTATATCGCATCAGCCCAGCAGATTTTTTTCGACCTGTTCGATGCCGCGGATCTTTTCGTCTATTTCTTCGCGCTGAATGCAGGTGCCATGTCACTCGGCAGCTTCGCCAATTCCCGCATCGTCATGCGCTTTGGCGCGCGCCGGGTGTCGCAGTCAGCCCTTATATTCTTCATTCTGATGTCAGCCATCCACTTTATCCTCGCCATGACAGACGGTATCAATATCTGGACTTTTACTGCGCTGGTTGCACCTTCCATGGCGATGGTCGGACTAACCGGTGCGAATTTCAGCTCCATCGCGATGCAGCCTTTCGGAAAAATCGCGGGCGTGGCCTCTTCCTTCCAGAACTTTTCCCGCACCTTGCTGTCAGCTTCGATTGGCGCGGCAATCGGTCTGCAATTTAACGGAACCATCATGCCGATTGCCGCCGGCTATCTGGTCTGCGGACTGGCATCTCTGACCTTCATATTCTGGGCCGAAGAGGGTCGCCTGTTCCGCCGCGTTCAGATTGGCGTAACCAGAGACAAGCTAGCGAAGATTGACACTTTATAGGCTTGGGGTAGAATGGCCCATCACAAGGACAAAAGCATGGCATTTTCACTCTCGACACCCGGCAAAATCGCAGCCGGCCTGATCCCCGCAGCGCTCGCCTTCGCGACCCCCGCACTGGCGGCGGACTCGATCCACGGCAATTGGATGACCCAGGAACGGGATGCCATCATCAAGATTTCCAAATGCGGCGCAACCGTCTGCGGACGCATCTATAAATATCTGGTCCCGCCACCCGATGGTACGGGCCAGAAAGACGTCAACAATCCTAACAAAAAACTGCGCAGTCGTACGCTTTTGGGCATGGCGATTTTGACCGGATTCAAGCCTGATGGCAAAATCTGGCGCGGCAAGATCTATGACCCGAAGAATGGCAAAACCTATCGCTCGGAAGTCCGCCTGAAATCCCAAAATCGACTCGAGATGAAGGGCTGCGTCGCATTTTTCTGTCAGGCGCAGAATTGGGCTCGGGCTAAGTAGAGGTTGTAGGACCTCAGTCCTTCTCGTCCATCTCCGCAATCCACTGGCTTAGCAAAGCCACGCCTTCGTCATGAACCATGGAACGACCCACTTCCGGCATGCTGATGCCCGGATCGAGGCTGTTGAGGCGATAGATCATGATGCTGCCGTTGGGATCACCCGGAGCGATATCAAAATCATGGGTGCCGCTGCCCCGCCCCGCCGCTACCGGGCGCTTGTAGACACCGAAGCGCACCGGCATTTTCTCTTCATAGGTCAGGAACAGGCCGGAGTTGCTGGCCGAGCCGTTGACGTTGTGACAATGGGCGCAATTGATGTCCAGATAGCCCCGCGCACGGTCGTTCAGCGGCGCATTGGCTTCCCCCCATGTCGGAATCCGATATTCGACTTTGGGGTTTTGATCGATCAGACCCAGTCGGACGAAATTCGCTAGCTGTCCGTCATGCGTCAGATTGCGGGCCTTGGGGCCAATCGGCATGACCGCGTCGGAAAGACCGTGGCATTCCTTGCATTGGTTCTTATTGGGCACGCCATAGCGGATCGAACGCTCTTCGCCGGAGGGATCGGTGAAGGTTACCGGAATCCGCGCCCCTGCCACCTTCAACCTGGCTTCGGTCTGCGCTTCGTTCCAGATATAAGGCAAGGCCAGCCAGCCATCAGCACGGTGCAGCAGCACCCGTGTTTCGAGCAAGCGCGGTTTGCCATCAATTTCATAACCAAAGCTCTTGATCAGCGCCGATCCCACCGGAAAGTCCAGCAATCCGTCGCCATTGGCCTTGGCCTGTTGCCCTTCCGGCACATAGACAAACCGGTATTTTTCCGCATAGTCCGTGAACAAAGGCATGTTTAGCGCATAGGGCTCGACCCGTTCATTCGGCTTCCAACCGGCACCATCTTTGAAAAACCGATAGTCCGAAAGGCTCCGTGGCAGACCATCGGACAGGATCACCGCATCCGCGACGCCCGCAGGTTCCCGCGCGCCGACCGAGACGGTCAGCGCGACAATCGCACAAGCGGAAACCAGCAATCGCATCTATTTGATTGCGTCTTCCATCGCCTGGGGCAAGGTGATCGGCTTCAGTTGCCGGCCGTCAAAGGGTTCGCTAGCCCCTTCCGCCAAAGAGGGTTTGGCTTCGGTCAAGGGCTGGCCCGGTTCGGTCAGACCCAAGGACAGGATCGCGACATCATCCCCGATCAGGATATTGTCACCCGTACCATCTTCGACAATCGGCGGAATGGCGCCTCCAAAGGCGGCCTTCAACATCTCACCACCAGCAAAGGCAGGCTTATAGCCTGCCCGGCCATGATCATTTTCAAACACCCGTACACCGATCGGCTTCGGGTTGTAATTGGGATCGTCCTGACCCTTGGTATAGGATACGATCAATATGTTGCCGGTGCCATTTTCTGCGAAGCGGTTTTCAAACACCTCGACCTCATAATGCGACATCACCATGACACCCATGCCAGCGGGAACATCCGCAACAATATTGCCTTCGGGGGCGAAATTCGGGGTGTTGTTATTGACCACGATATTGTCGAACACCCGGACATTGCGGCCACCCTGTTTCGGAATATTGGGCAGATCGAACACCAATATGCCGCCGGTATTGTTGACCGCGACATTGTTGTAAACGTCCGCGCCGACGCTGTTCTCAATCTCGATGCCGGCGACATTGAAGCTGGCGACCGAATTGCGAACGATGATATTTTCGGACTGACCGACATAAATACCCGCGTCAGATGAACCGATCGTGGTCACGCTGTCGACCAGCACATTGGTGCTTTCCACCGGATAGATCGCATATGCACCATTTTCCGAATGCGGCCCGCGGGTCCATTCCACCCGCAACCTATAATAGACGATATTGTCCGCGCCCTTCGATTTGATGCCGTCGCCTTTGCTGTCCTCGATCGCAAAATCGCGCAACACAACATTGTCCGAGGTCACCAGCAGGCCTTCTCCGGCGCCCAATTGTCCGGCGAAGTTGAGCACGGTCTGCGCCATGCCAGCGCCGCGAACGGTCACGCCATCTACATCCAGGGAGAGACCATCGACGAGATCAAAGCGACCCGCGCTCAGCTCCACAACATCTCCGGGCTCTGCAAGAATAAGAGCTTCCTGCAGCCGTTCCTGCGCATCGGCACCCGGCGCGACGGTAACGGTTTTTGCGAGTGTTGGAGCGCTCAGGCAAAGCGCGGTGGCGACCAATAAACTGCGGATCATATCTCTCTCCTCCAATTGTGCAGGATAGTGCCGCAAAATCCCGCCCATGCCAAGAGCATTGACACTCATGTCAGTAATTTGGACATGTCGGCCGTTTTGTCTTGTCCGTGGTTTTTAGACTGTCAAAGCTAGGCTTCGGACAATATCCAATCCACTGCAGCATCGGCATGAATTTCGGTGCTGTCGTAGATCGGCAAGATATTCGCCTTGGTATCGACGATCAGATCAAGCTCAGTACAGCCCAATACGACCGCTTCGATCTCCATCTTGGCAATATTGGTGATATAGGTTTTCATCGTCCGTTCGGAATCGCGCTTGGCTTGATTGAACATCAATTCTTCGTAGATGATCCGGTCAATTTCCATGACCCGTTCTTCGTCGGGCGGCGATAATGTTATCCCTTTGCCAACCAGCCGCTTGCGATAAAAGCCTTCGGTCATCACGTTACGGGTCCCGATCAATGTCGCCGAAGCGATCCCATCGGCGACCATTTTTTCGCCCACACAGTCGGCGATATGCAGGATCGGAATGCCAACTTCCGGTTGCACCTGATCGTAGATTTTGTGCATCGCATTGGAGCAGATCAAAATCGCGGTCGCACCTGATTGTTCCAACCGCTTGGCCGACCGGGTCATCAAACCCGCTGCCGCATCCCAGTCATCATCAGACTGCAACCGGGCATAGTCACCATAGTTAACGCTTTCGATCAACATATGCGCGCTGGCAAAACCGCCTAACCGTTTCTGCACTTCGCTGTTGATCCGCTCATAATAGCTGGCGGTCGATACCCAGCTCATCCCGCCAATGAGGCCAATTTTCCGCATCTAAATATTAAATCCCTTGGCAAGCGGTGTACAATAACGCCACTCGAACAGCTCTAAAGGCTATGCGCTGCGGCACAAAAATACAAGTATTGTCAAAGGCGATCAATCGGACGCAATAGTCCGATCGCCCGAAAAGCCGTCCGTCGACTGTCCCGGGCTATGATAAGCAAGGAGAACCGCCAACGTCAAAACCGCCGTCAGTTTCAAATAGGGTCCGATGTCTTTCATTATATTCCATTCCTGGAACCCGCACATCACTCAATAGGCGGGTTCGTCGACTTCAATGAAATATAAATAGACCAAAATCGGCAGAATCCAGCGTCACATCCTGTATCGCACAAATCCTGTCCCCATTTGGCACAGTTGGGATGGCCGCCGCTACAGCGCTTTGACAATTTCCTCGCACATTTTCTTGGCATCAGAGAGCAGCATCATGGTCTGGTCCATATAGAAAACCTCATTATCAACCCCGGCATAGCCGACGCCGCCCATAGAGCGCTTGATGAAGAAAATTGTCTTGGCTTTCTCCACATCGAACACGGGCATGCCATAAATTGGCGATCCCTTGTCGGTTTTCGCCGCCGGGTTGACCACGTCATTGGCACCAATGATAAAAGCCACGTCGGCCTGGGCAAATTCGCTGTTGATATCCTCCAGTTCGAAGACCTCATCATAAGGCACATTCGCTTCGGCAAGCAGGACGTTCATATGACCCGGCATCCGGCCCGCGACCGGGTGGATGGCATATTTAACACCAACGCCAGCCTCTTTGAGCATATCGCCCATTTCACGCAAAGCATGCTGCGCCTGCGCAACGGCCATGCCATAGCCAGGAATGATGATCACATTTTCTGCCTGTTTCATCATATAGGCGGCATCTTCAGCAGACCCACGTTTCCATGGCCGGTCGATCTTCGTGGCGCCTTCCGTTGGCCCGCTTTCTGCGCCAAAGCCGCCCGCAATCACGCTAATGAAACTACGGTTCATGGCCTTGCACATGATGTAGGACAGAATAGCGCCCGACGAACCAACCAGCGCACCGGTGATGATCATGGCGGTATTGCCCAGAGTGAAACCCATGGCTGCTGCTGCCCAGCCGGAATAGCTGTTCAACATCGACACGACCACCGGCATATCTGCGCCGCCGATCGGAATGATCAGCAGGAAACCGATGAGAAAGCTGAGCCCGACAATGGTCCAGAAAATCGCTCCGGTACCGATGGTTGGCGCAATCGCAAAATAGGCGGTCAGGCCGATGATTCCGGCCAACACACCAAGATTGATGACATGGCGCATTGGCAACATGATCGGCGCACCGGACATATTGCCGTTGAGTTTCAGAAAGGCGATAACCGAACCAGAGAAGGTAATCGCACCAATCGCGACGCCGAGGCCCAGCTCAACACGGCTGACCGTTAAAATTTCACCCGTCGCATCCAAGATGCCAAAGGCACCGGGATTGAGATAGGCGGCAACACCGACCAACACAGCGGCCATACCAACCAGCGAGTGGAAGGCAGCAACCAGCTGTGGCATGTCGGTCATGGCGATACGGCGCGCGGTAAAGAAACCGATTGCGCCGCCAATGGCGATAGCGATGCCGATTTCCGGGAGGCTTGCGATGCTATGTGTCCACAAGGTTGTGACCACAGCGATCAACATGCCGACCATGCCAAAACGGTTGCCCGTACGGCTTGATTCCGGCGAAGACAGACCGCGCAGGGCGAGAATGAAGAGAACGCCGGCAACCAGATAAGCCGTCGCGACCCAAGGGTTCACCGCCTCACCAGAGGAGGCGAGCGCAGGGGTTGAGAATAGAAGCGCGGATGCGCCAATCAATGCATTTCGCATCATTTGCGCTCCTTCTTCTTGTACATTGCGAGCATCCGCTCGGTCACGGCAAAGCCGCCAAATATGTTTACGCTGGCGAGAACGACACCGACCAGTCCCAACCATTTGGCGGTCTGGCCGCCATCCGCCTGCGACCCTGCTGCCGCGGCAATCAGCGCACCCACGATGATCACCGAGGAGATCGCATTGGTTACCGCCATCAACGGCGTGTGCAAGGCCGGAGTCACCGACCAGACGACATAATAGCCCACAAAACAGGCCATCACGAAGATTGAGAGAATTGATATAAAGTCCATTATTCGTCCCCTTCCATACCCAGTCGGGTTAAGGCGACCTGCGCCGCACTCTTGATTCTTTCCAGTTGATTGCGAGCCATTGCCATTTCCATTTTAAAAACTTTAGCCTGCAGCTCCGTCGGGACTTCGGGATAGCTGCAATCGACGATAGATTGCCGCGCATAGGCATTTCTTCGACCGTCTTGCACCGCGATGTTCACGTCGAGTAGCAGCTGTGTATCTTGCATGGACGAGATGAAATTTTCAAAATCCCCTTCCCGTTCTGCAAGAACAGTCCGATATTTTTCCGGAGTCGCCGGAGGACAAGCCGGTTCCGTTAGGTCAAAATAGAAACGTATCTCATAGCGCAAATCCGTGCGTTCCGTTTGCGCTTCGAAAAGAACCGCAGGCGAGATAGATTCAGGTTGCGGACTGAACGCCAAGGCGGGCGCTGGCAAGCAGGCTAGCAAGGCTATCAGGCTAGAGCGGGTTTTCACGCCAACAAGCGCTCGTTTACGACCTTGCCATCTTTGGTGAGGCGGATCCCGATCGTTACTTCATCATCATCGGGCAACACCGGCCGCTTGGCCTCTTCATCCCAATATGCGCTGAGGAAATTGTATAGATTGCGAGAAAATAACGCGGAACTGTCCGCCGCCATGCTCGATGGCATATTGTTCGCGCCGATAATTTTGACGCCGTGTTTTTCAACAACCTTGCCAGCAACAGCGCCTTCGACATTGCCGCCCTGTTCAGCCGCCAGATCGACAATCACGCTGCCGGTTCGCATCGTTGCGATCTGCGCATCCGAAATCAGACGCGGCGCCGGACGGCCCGGAATCAACGCCGTGGTGATAACAATATCCTGCTTCGCGATATGAGAAGAAACCAGCTCGGCTTGCGCCTTCTGATATTCCTCGCTCATTTCGGTGGCATAGCCGCCAGTGCCTTCGCCTTCGATTCCTTCGACGCTTTCCACGAAAATCGGTTTTGCGCCGAGCGATTGAATCTGTTCCTTGGTCGCAGCCCGCACATCGGTTGCGCTGACCTGTGCGCCCAATCGTCTTGCTGTGGCGATCGCCTGCAATCCGGCAACGCCCACACCCATGACAAAACATTTGGCAGCCGATACCGTGCCAGCAGCCGTCATCATCATTGGGAAAGCGCGCCCGTAATGCGCCCCCGCTTCGAGCACTGCCTTATAACCCGACAGGTTCGACTGACTCGAAAGAATGTCCATGGATTGCGCGCGGGTGATCCGCGGCATGAATTCCATCGCTAGGGCATCAATCCCCAGCTTGGCATATTCATCGACCCGCTTGCGTTCACCGAAAGGATTGAGGCTGGCGACGAGCCAAGCCCCCTTCTTCATGCCTTTGAGCGATTTCGGGTCAGGGCCCTGAACGCCCAGAACAATATCCGCGTCTTTCAAGGCCGCGGCGCGTGTTCCGACCGTTGCCCCGATATCCTGATAGTCTTTGTCGGACACGGACGCAGACACGCCAGCGCCCTTTTCGACGGTCATTGAGGCACCCAAAGCGATAAATTTCTTAACCGTTTCTGGTGACGCGCTCACACGCTTCTCGCCCTCAGCGAGTTCCTTCAAAACCGCAATTTTCACAAAGCATTCCAATCAGTTAGGATATTAGAGCAACAACCAATATTGTTACCAGAACGGATCCAATCGTTCCAATTTTCAGCAACGACAAAAAGCCGCTATATGATTCTTCTGCCGGTCCCATATTGTTATTAGATGTCATGATTTCCCCATGTCTTTGTTCAAAATAGGCACTAGGTGTAACCCTATATTACTCGCCGCTCAAGACTTACCCACCGTCATTTTGAATAGAAAATATGATGGGCCCTTAATCGGCTCTTTACCGGTTGCCGCTAAGAATATGCTTCATTCTGGCACAATCGGGACAAAAATGGCGCAAAATGACACAAAATTACTGCTGCTGATCGATGATGAGCCTGCACAATGCCGTTTGATTTCCGCGCTGGCCTCACGGGCAGGGTTTCGCACAATCTATGCGCGAGACGCCGAAACCGCGATTGCAACCCTTGGCACGCAAGACGGCATGATGCTGGATGCGATCATCCTCGATCATTGGGTTCCTGGCTCGGAAGCCACTGATCTTATTACCGAACTCAAGTCCCGTCGTCCTGCCCTGCCGATCCTGATGCTCACCGCTGTTGGCTCGATTACCGAAGCTGTTGACGCCGTGCGCGCCGGTGCCACCGATTATTTGATCAAACCCGTCGCACCGGAATTGATGCTTAAGGCTCTCGATGCCGCGGTTGAATCATCGAAAGATGACGGCGAATTGCGCCCGCTGACCGAGAAAATTTCGGTTCCGCTTGAATTTGAAGAGATTGTTGGCGCTACGCCAGCCTTCCGCGCCGCATTGGCGATCGCCGCCAAGGCGGCCCGTGCCCGGGTTCCGGTGTTGATCGAGGGAGAAGGCGGCGTTGGCAAGGAAGTCATCGCCGATGCCATACATGCCGCCAGCCCCCGTTCCAAACTGCCTATGCTGAAGCTCAACTGTGGCGCGATCACTGGCAATTTGCTCGATTCGATCCTCTTCGGTCATGAGAAAGGCGCCTATACCGGTGCTTTCGATCGCAAGATTGGACTGCTGCAACAAGCCGAGGGTGGCACGATATTCCTGGATGAAGTTGATCGGATTCCACCCGAGACACAGGTTCGCTTGCTGCGTTTTCTGAAACATGGAGAAATCCAGCCGCTCGGCAGCCCGAACAGTTTTCAGCTCGACGTCCGGATCATTGCCGCCACCAATCGCAAATTGCAGCGCGAAGTCGAAAATGACAATTATCGGGAAGACCTCTATTATCAGATGAACGTTGTTCAGCTGACCATCCCCCCGCTGCGCGACCGGACCGGCGACATTCCTGCCTTGGCCCGACATTTTCTCGCGCGCCTGGCGCTTCAACCCGGCCTGCGCAGCCTGGGCATCACCGACGAAGCGCTCAATCTTTTGCGCAGCTACCGCTGGCCGGGAAATGTGCGCCAATTGCAAAGCGTGCTCTTTCGCGCGGCCGTTATGTGCGACCGCAATGCGCTCACTTGTGAGGAATTTCCGCAAATCGCATCCTTTGTGGCTGAATCCGGGGATGATGAATCGCACCTCATCGCCAGCCCAGAAGGCATCGGCATCACATTATATAGCGAGGATGGTAATTTGCGGCCGCTCGAAGAAATTGAAGCCGACGTGATCCGCCTTGCCATTGGCCATTATCGCGGCCGGATGACCGAAGTTGCGCGGCGTTTGGGCATCGGCCGTTCGACATTATACCGTAAGCTGGCTGATTTGGGCATTGATAACGCGGCATAATTCCAACGATGTCTGAAAGATCCTGTGTTGGATTTGACATTTTCGGCCATCTGTAATTGCAGCAAATCCAACCGAAATCCAACATCGCCATTGATGTTTGGCACCGCTGGTCTTAAGTCTTGCTGCTATGAAAAACATGCTTCCAACTCTTCCACTCGGTGCCGCTCTCACGCTCGCACTGCTCCTATCGGCCTGCGGAAAACAGGAAGCGGTGGGCGATGTTCCATCAAGCGAAGAGCTGGCACAACAAGCGGATGCCGCCAGTCAGGCCATTCGCGACGAAGCCGCCGAAGCCGACGGGGATGATGAGAAAGCGGCTGTCGATCTGGCCAGTTTAGACAGCTATACCAACGCATTACGCGGCTATACGATCCTGGTACCGGACGCCTGGAAAGCAGATGCAGCGGCCAGTGATGACAATGGCGGTACATTCGTCGACGCGGAAAGCAGCGCGAAACTGGCGGTGAGTTGGGTAGAGAATCGCGAAGACGCGGCTTGGAGCAAAACGGTTCAAGCGGTCGAAGACAGCAACGAAACCATGAATGGTGCAGCGGTTGGCGAAAATGAATATCGCGCCTCGGGCATTTTGACCGAAGGCGTGAAATCGAACCAGCGGATGCTCCGGAAACCGGATGGCACTATGGTACAAGCAGAAATCACCTATGCCGCCGATCAGGCCAAGGCGACAGACCCGCTGGCTTCAACGATATTGGATAGCCTCACCCTGCAATAGCAGAATCCTAACGGTCGAGCTTAGCGCCTAGAAAACTAGGCATCGGGCCGTTCCAGCCATCATCGGCTGTATCATTGTTACCGCCCTGCGCCACAGGTGGCTTTTCTTCGCGAACCTTTTCAGGGCGTGGCGGTTTCTTCGGAGCATCGTCCTGCCGAGGATTTTTTGGCCGATCATCCTGCCGGGGCGCTTTGGCCTTTGGTGCGTCCGGTTTTGCCGGTGCAGGCTTCGATGATGATTTTTCAGCCGGCTTGTTGCCTGCTTTGCCTTTACGTTCGGGGCGCACAGGAATTTTCATCCCCGTCAATTTTTGCACGCTCTCGACATGCTCGGCATCGCTGCGGGTTACAAATGTGATGGCGACGCCGGTTGCGCCTGCCCGGCCGGTCCGGCCGATCCGGTGGATATAATCGTCCGGATGCCATGGAATATCATAATTGACGACGTGACTGACGCCCTTGATATCCAGCCCGCGAGCAGCGACATCGGATGCGCATAAAATATTGATTTCACCGGATTTAAATCGTTCCAGCTCCGCCAGTCGCGAACTTTGATCCATATCACCATGGATCTGGCCGGCATCGAAACCATCTTTGCGCAGGCTTTGGCACAGATCCCGTACTTCGGTTTTGCGATTGCAGAAGATGATCGCTGTTTCGACGCCTTCATTGTCCAATATATCGACCAGCAATTTGCGTTTGCCCTTAGGAGCAATTTCAATCAGCGATTGATCGATCGAGGTATTGGCCGTTGCTGGTCGCGAGACCTCGATATATTTGGGATTGCTGAGAAACTGATCCGATAATTTCTTGATCGGCGGCGGCATTGTCGCGGAAAACAGCATCGTTTGGCGGGTAGAAGGCAATTTCGAGCAGATGGATTCGATATCAGGGATGAAACCCATATCGAGCATACGATCCGCTTCGTCGATCACCAGCAATTCGCAACCCGACATCAAAATCCGTCCGCGATCGAACAAATCCATCAACCGGCCTGGTGTGGCGATCAATACATCGACACCTTTCTCTAGGGACTTGATCTGGTCCCCCATGGAAACCCCGCCAATAAGCAGGGCCATGCTGAGATTATGATTTTTTCCATATTTTTCAAAGTTCTCGGCAACTTGCGCAGCCAATTCCCGAGTCGGCTCCAGAATGAGCGACCGCGGCATGCGCGCACGCGAGCGGCCATGGGCCAAGATATCGATCATCGGCAGCACAAAGCTTGCCGTTTTGCCGGTCCCGGTCTGAGCGATGCCAATGATGTCTTTCATCATCAGTACGGGAGGTATAGCCTGAGCCTGTATTGGCGTCGGCTCATCATAGCCAGCCTCGGCTACAGATTTCAGCAATTCTTCAGACAGGCCGATATCGGCAAATTTCATAGTGGTTCCGGAAAAATATAGGATGCACCTTGCATCCGGTCTCAGCCTCTCGGGCTGTGCCGGGCAATGATCGCATATCGCGATTTTGTCAAGCTTTCTCGCTTGATCTAGGGTTTAGGAACAAGTTCCCGAAACCGCTCAATCTCACATTTCGCCCCCGTGCGCGAGTGCAGGATATCGCGGCTGGCGCATATTCTGCCATCCTTGGTTTTCTCTACATAGAAACCCGAATAGAAGCTGCGGGCCTGACATTTGTCCTCGAGTTCCGCCCGAATTCGCCTGCGGTCTTTGGTAACAAGGTCAAGATATCGATCCGCAAACATCTGCACGCCCAATATATTGTTCATTGGCAGGCATTTTCCGATTTTCTTTTCGCGATATGTAATTTTCGGGGCCTCCCGAGAAAAATCGGCGCGCGGCGCCAATGGCCTCGCGCGTCGTCGAGGCACCCGAATGATCACCCGTTTTTCAATTCGAACTTGTGCATAGGAGATAGGGCGGGCCGGCACATAAGTCGCCGCCGCTTCTGTAGATACATCATCCACCGACTGCACCTCATGCGTATCTGGCACAGAGAGCAGCAATATTGCTGTAAGTGACAGGCTCACCAAAATCCCTTAACTAACCCTTGTCTTCGCTATATCAACGGCGATTGAATATTGCATGAACTGAGAAAATACCATCTATGGCAACTTGCAGCAATTTGTCCATCACGTCAGCGCAGTGATGATGGATATGAACCTTAGATGCAAAAAGATATGACCACGACCCAGGAGTGACAATGCCAGAAACAATGCAATGGCTGAAACAGATGGAATCTGTTGTGGGCGCAAAAGGGTTCACCAGTGCTGGTGATGATATGGCTCCCTGGCTGACCGACTGGCGCGGACGCTATACCGGCGCAGCAACAGCGATGATCTCTCCCGCGAACACGCGAGAGACATCAGAGATTCTGAAAATTGCGAATGAAAATGCCGTGGCCATCGTTCCACAGGGCGGAAATAGCGGCATGGTCGGCGGTGCAACACCCGATGACAGCGGGCACTCGATCCTCTTGTCACTCCGCCGGATGGACCAGATCCGTGCCATTGAGAGCGACGACCAGTTGGTTATCTGCGAAGCCGGCGTCATTCTGCAAAATCTACACGAAGCCCTTGCCGATGAAGGCCAAAGATTCCCGCTGACTCTGGGCGGCAAAGGCTCGGCCACAGTGGGCGGCCTCATTTCTACAAATGCCGGTGGCACGCAGGTGCTGCGCCACGGAACAATGCGGTCATTGGTTGTAGGGATTGAAGCCGTGCTACCCAACGGGGATATTTTCGAAGGGCTTGCGGCACTCAAAAAAGACAATCGCGGCTATGATCTGAAACAATTGTTCGTGGGGGGCGAAGGCACGTTGGGAGTGGTCACCGCCGCGACGTTGAAAAGCGTGCCTGCCTTAGTGGACCGATGCGTTGCGTGGGCTGGCGTTGAAAGCACCGATGCAGCCTATCAATTGTTCCAATTTCTCAATAGCCGGACCCCGCAATCGCTGGAAGGCTTTGAAATCATCCCGGCCTCCTGCCTGACATCAGTTTTACGCCACATCCCAGGCACCCGTCCGCCCCTAGAAGAATCTCATAGCTGGCATGTATTGATCGAAATCGTCCGCGATCAACCGGAAGCACAAGACCCCCGGTCGATCATTGAAAATCTGCTAGCAGAAGCACTGGAGCGCAATCTCATCGAGGATGCAACTCTCGCGGCCAGCGAGCAGCAAGCCGAGGATTTCTGGAAAATCAGAGATTCCATTGCCGAAGCGGAACGCGCGAATGGGCCCGCTTTGCAACATGACATCAGCGTTCCCGTCCCCGGCATGGCGAAATTCATCAACACAGCCTCGCCGGTCATCGAGGCAAAATTCCCCGGGACAGAAGTCGCTGCATTCGGCCATATGGGTGACGGCAATGTGCATTTTCACGTCAAGGCACCCGCAGGCGCAAAGGCGCAGGAATGGATGCGAGACTATAGCACTCAGATAACGCCGCTCGTCCATGACCTCGTCATTGCAGCCGGTGGTTCGATTTCAGCCGAGCACGGCATCGGGCAAAACAAGCGGACGGAACTGGGGCGACTATCGTCCGATGCGCGCCTCTCTATGCTGCGCGCGATAAAAATGGCGCTTGATCCAAAGAACATTATGAACCCGGGCAAACTCGTTCCTCTTGCGTCCAGCCAATCAGGCTCTTAAAGCGCAAGACAACTATTCGGTATCAACAGTAATTTTTCGGAGAATTTGACCATGGCGAGCACGCCGCAAGCGCAAGCACTACCAATGTTCTACAAGGACCTTGTCCCACTCAATTCCAAAGAACATGCGAAATGGAAAGTCAAAGGGCTCGACGATGCATCTTTCATGCAGTCCCAGCACGCCATACCGATCACCACAGAAGAATTTTCCAGCGCTTCGCGCAACTACCCGATTGTGTTTTCAGTCGGTGACAACAGCGTACCATTGATCCTGATGGGATTGAATGAAGGCGTTAACACCTTCATGAACGACGAAGGTCGTTTCAGCGAACCGGCTTATGTTCCAGCCTATGTCCGGCGCTACCCTTTCATGTTGGCCAAATTGAGCCCGGAAGCTGAAGAACTGTCGCTTTGCTTCGACCCGACAACAGATGCGATCGGCGAATATAAAGAAGGCGACGCTTTGTTTGACAAGGATCAACCAAGCGAAACGACCAAGAATATCCTGGATTTCTGCGAGCAGTTTGAACAGGCCGGTCAACGCACAGGCCAGTTTGTGCAAGAGCTTGAAAAACTGGAATTGCTGATGGATGGCGAAGTTTCCATCGAACAGAACGGCGTTGACAAGCCTTTTGTCTATCGTGGCTTCAAGATGGTCAACGAAGAAAAACTGCGTGACCTGCGCGGCGATGAACTTCGCAAGCTCAACCAGAACGGAATTTTGCCGTTGATCTATGCCCATCTCTTCTCCCTGCAATTGATGCGCGATGTGTTCGCAAGACAGGTCAGCGCCGGCAAGATGCCAGAAGTAACGGAAGTTCCTTCCGTTCAAGTCTGACCGGACGGCAGCCTGTTATCTCGCCCGGTTCAACTGAACCGGGCCAGTAGCAATCGAACAATAATCAACTGATTGGGACTTGCAACTCGTCCCAACAAGGCCCACATTGATGGTGTATGGGACCGCATCCCCCGATCGGTTCCCTGCAGGCATTTCTTCGAAATGCCACCTCCCTGAACCTTGGCCACCTCGCCTAACCGGCGAGGTGGTTTTTTATTGGAAGTCACTCATTCCGCCGCTTCCAGATGATGACGGCCAGACAATTGCTCGGCCAGCATCACGCAACAGTCGCGAATCAATTTCGCGACAGACCCGGCCGCTGGAATCGGCTCGCGCATGCTCTGGTCAAGATATAATGATCGATCCACCTCGAGTTGAAAGGCGTGAATATTCCTACCGGGGTTTCCGTGTCGCTCTAGAATATAGCCGCCCGCATAGGGGTGGTTGGTTTGGACGTGATGACCATGAAACCTTAGATGCTCAGCGACCAGTTCGGCATATCTCGAGTCGCAACTGCGCCCGAATCGGTCGCCGACAACAAACCCAATGGGGCGGCGGCTTTCATCGGACACCGATGGCATGCTGTGCAAGTCCAAGAGGAGCGCACAACCAAAGGCAGATTTAATCTGATCAAGAAGTTGCTCTACCATCAGATGATAGGGTTCATGATCTTGCTCGATTCGATCCATAACATGCCGGTGCTGCCATTTTTCTCGCCACAAGTCTCCGGCGCCATGCAGGCGACGCGGCAATATGCCCAATCCACCTCTGACTTTTCTACTCATCTGGGGGGTCTGCGCCCGATCCATCCCGGCCACCATATCCGGATCGATTTCGGAAGGGCTGCGGTTTAGGTCGACCCAAGCCCTTGGCTTTCTGGCAATAATCGACGGGAAACCGGAACCAATAGCGGAGGCCGCTAGCCGATCTGAATAGCGGTCTTCCAATCTGAGGAGATGGGACGCTGAAACATTCAGATTGTCGAGCAACTCGGACGGATACTCCCGGCCGGAGTGCGGTACGCTCACCAGCACCGGAAATTTTGGCCCGTCTACATTTGACAGAAAATACGGCGATCCCGAGGACCTTGGCCTATCTGGAACAGAACTGGACATGTTCACCCCCAAAACAGCCAACACACGCCTTCAAAAAAATCCTCGATTTCGGCAAAAAATTAACCGATTTGCACTTATATACTGGCCTCGGCATAATGGCCGGTCTGCAATCAGACATATTCGGGAAGGCACGACAAAATGATCAGAATTCTCCTCGCGGAAGATGAACAGGCGATGCGTGAGCATCTTACACGGGCTCTGCAGAAAGCCAACTATGAAGTTGTCGCCGTAGACCGCGGAACTGCAGCAGTTCCGCTGCTTGAAGCGGAGAAATTTGATCTTTTGTTAACGGACATCGTCATGCCGGAGATGGATGGAATCGAACTGGCACAACATTGTGCCGCCGTCTGCCCAGAAACCCAAGTCATGTTTATCACCGGTTTTTCTGGCGTAACATTACGCGCCGGGGAATCCGTTCCGAAAGCAAAAATATTGTCCAAGCCGTTCCATTTGCGGGATCTGGTTCTGGAGGTCGACCGGCTGTTTGAACCTGACAGTATCAGCGACCTGAATTAGGCCTTGCGCCAGCCGAAGCGGCTGGCTAGACGGCCTCCAGCGTGGGCGTATAGCTCAGTGGTAGAGCACTTCGTTGACATCGAAGGGGTCGGGAGTTCAACTCTCTCTACGCCCACCATTTTCAGAGACATTATATTGTTCAGGCAGCTAGCGCTGCCGCCGATCCAGTGTCCTGACTTGGGGGATGGCCGTACCAGCTCGTATAGGCGCGGGTGAATGCACTTAACTCGCTATAACCGAGTTTTGCGGCTATTTCGGATAGGTTGCGCCTACCCTCCAAAAAGTAAAGCTGACAGGTGTCTCGTCGGACCTGCTCCAACAGCTGACGATAGGACATGCCTTCCGCGACCAGCTTACGCCGCAATGTCCGCTCTGCAATGCCAAATGTTAGCGCGGCAGAATCAAGGCTAAGGCCGGATTTGTCGAGAAGATATAGCAGATACTCATAAGTCAGCTTAACAGGGCTCGCCCGCTCGAATCTGCTTCTGGCAAAAAAGGTCTTTTGCTTGCGCATCGCAGTCAGGATTTCCGGATTGTGCAGCGGCAAGGCCATGTTGATGGCCCGAGGATGATATTCCAGATAAGTCGAGGGTCGGTTGAAGTAACAGGGGATAGGCTCTCTGTTCGCATTGCCTTCGGGGAGCTGCCTAAAGCCTTCAGGGCGCGGATGCTCGAAATGGGCTGCCTTAACAGTTTTAAAACGGCCATCTGCAAGCAATTCACCACAATGATAAACAAGCGCGAAGACGATGTGAAGCAGATCCGGGGAAACCATTTTGTCATGATCCCATACCAGCCGATCACCGCTGGAAAGAGACATGATTTTCACGACGGGCCTCTCACCGCCCAGCCTTTGTTCTTCAACAAGCTTGATGAGTCCCTCGCCAAAGCTTGCTTGGAAAAAGGCGGCAAAGCCAGAGTCAGAAAAGCCTCGCGGAACCATTTTCTTGCCGATCAAAGAATAGACATCCATGCGGTTAAGCTCTTCTCTAGCTGCCGCGCAAAGGCTGGCTATCGATTGATCACCCAATTGATAACCGGGATCTCGCAGTTCCGATTCGGAACATTGTAATGCGCTCAACAATTGCGGCTTTCGCGCCTGCAGTGCATGACAGCTGAGATAGGCTCGGTATAAAAACTGAGCCGAGATCTTCAAATTTTTGGATAGCGGATAATCCATGCCGCAGAGCTAGGAGCCGAGAAGCGATTTTCTCAACCAGCTTTCGACCAAATTGTAAAATCGGCGACGAAGCCTACATTTTAGGGCCTGTCTGTGCGTCAGAACGGTTGAATTAGTACCGGATGACCGATGCGCCCCAGGTAAAACCGCCACCCATAGCTTCCAAGACAAGCAGATCGCCGGCCTTGATTCGACCATCCCGTACAGCGGTATCCAATGCCAATGGAACCGATGCCGCAGAGGTATTGGCATGCAAATCAACGGTCTTGATCACTTTTTCTGGAGACAAGTGGAGCTTTTTCGCAGTGGCATCCAATATGCGCGCATTGGCCTGATGAGGAACCACCCAGTCGACATTGTCGATCGATTCACCGGCTTCTTCCAAGACTTCTTTTAGAACCGATGCCAGATTGACAACGGCATGACGGAACACCTCACGGCCTTTCATGCGCAGCTTGCCTACAGTTCCGGTCGTACCGGCACCGCCGTCAACATATAGCAGCTGATTATGGGCACCATCTGCGTGTAACCGCGTTCCCAGAACACCGGCTTCACCATGTTCGGCGGACAGAACGATTGCACCGGCTCCATCGCCGAAAAGCACGCACGTCCCGCGATCCTCCCAGTCTAGAATGCGGCTGAACGTCTCGGCGCCGATGACCAATGCATTTTGCGCACTGCCAACTCGAATCATGCTATCCGCTACAGACAGCGCGTATAGAAAGCCTGAACACACCGCAGCCACATCAAAAGCGACGCCGCCATTGCAACCCAATGCATGCTGAACGATCGTTGCCGTTGCCGGGAACGTCTGATCAGGCGTCGCAGTGGCAACAATGATGAGATCAATATCGGAACTGCTGAAGCCAGCGGCTTGCATGGCTTTCTCAGCCGCTTCGGTGGCCAAGCTGGATGTTGTTTCATCATCTTCGGCAATATGGCGGAATCGGATACCGGTGCGCTCGACGATCCATTCATCCGTTGTATCCACGCGCTTAGCGAGCTCGGCATTGGATACCCGCGTCCGTGGCAGTGCCGAACCAGTGCCCTTTATAACCGAACGTCGGGTTGCAGCAGCGTTCATTTGGACACCTCTGGAGCAGGATTAGGTTGGCTGATTTTCGTCAAATCTTCACTGATTCTTCCAAGAATGCTATCTTCTACCAGTCGGGCAGCAACTTCAACAGCATTGGCCACGCCTTTTGCGTCCGCGCTCCCGTGACTTTTTACCACGACACCATTCAAGCCAAGAAACACCGCACCATTGTGATTGTTCGGATCAAGATGATCTCGCAACAATTCCGTAGCCGGCCGGGAAATCAAAAATCCAATTTTGGAGCGGAGGCTGCTCAAAAAACTTTGTTTGAGGAGATCGGTAACAAAGCGAGCCGTTCCCTCCAGCGCTTTGAGCGCCACATTGCCGGAAAAACCATCGGTTACAATCACATCAACCTCTCCGGTTGATATCTTGTCCGCCTCAGTAAAGCCCTGAAAATTCATGTGCAGTTCCGCGGCCCCTCTTAGAGTCGCAGCAGCTTCCTGAATTGTACCGGTCCCCTTTGCTGCTTCGGTCCCGATATTCAGCAGCTTCACTTTTGGGCGATCAAATCCGTGCATGATGCGACTGTAAGCAGCACCCATGACAGCGAATTGTACCAAGTTTCGGCTATTACATTCGGTATTCGCGCCGAGATCCAACATCACCACATCGGTATCTTTCATCGTCGGAAGCAGCGCCGACAAAGCCGGGCGATCGATACCCGGCATCGTGCGCAAAGCCAGTTTGGCTATGGCCATCAGGGCACCCGTATTGCCAGCGCTTACCGCAGCGCTGACCTCGCCGGTTTTAACCGCGTTGACGGCCATTCCCATCGATGTAGATTTGGAACTGCGAAGCGCTTGTCCCGGCTTATCGTCGCCGGAAACAACTTTCTCTGCATGCAAAATATCAGATGCTGCGCTGAGACCGGGGTGACTTTGGAGCGCTTCCCGAATCTGCGTTTCATCGCCGACAAAAAGAAATTGAAAGCCTGCATGACGATGCCGCGCTAGCGCGGCGCCTGCAACCATGACGCGCGGGCCATCGTCCCCGCCCATCGCATCAATCGCGATTCGCGGTCTCATTCCCACCGGTTATTCCCCTTGATTGCGCGTCAGAAGCGGAGAGACTAGCCGATTAAAGATCGGTGGCCAAGACTTCCCGGCCATTATAATGACCGCAAGATCCGCACATATGGTGCGGGCGCTTCAATTCGCCGCAATTCGGGCATTCTTGATAGGCTTCGACTTTCAAAGCATCATGTGACCGGCGCATTCCGCGCTTGGACGGCGTAGTTTTTCGTTTAGGTACAGCCATTGCTAAGCCTGTTCTTTAAATTTTAAATATCATCTGTCCGCACAACCAAGCCAAACATTATCGACGAACAAGCGTGGCTCTGAAATATTGCAGAGAATCGCTCGGTCAATCGTCAGCCAATTGCACGCGAAGGGCGCGTATAACGAATTTCCCGTGCGTTGCAAGCATTCTACTCCTATAGAAGTCCCATAAGAATAACATCTAGGGGAACATCATGATATTACCGATTACACTGACCATTGCGGGCGCTGCGGCGTTGATCAATATATGGCTGATGATCCGCGTCGGACAGGTGCGCACCAGTGAGAAAGTCAGTGTCGGTGATGGCGGTAATGACAAGGTTATCCGCCGTATGCGGGCCCATAGCAACTATATCGAAAGCGCTCCATTTGTATTGCTTCTGGTTGCAGCCATCGAGCTGGCGAGCGGCTCTGCAACCTGGTTGTGGATCGTAGGCGGCTTGTTTCTGCTAGGGCGCGTTGCGCATGGCATAGGAATGGACGACGGAGCATTTGGCCAAGGTCGCATGATTGGGACCCTGGTTACAATGCTCACGCTTCTAGGCCTTGCGATCTACGCGATCACGATTCCCTACATGAGCTGAATAGGCTCAGCGCGCGGCCAAAACATCATCGGCGACAAATGCGTTCGTCTTACGCTCATAGCCAAATTGGCTGGTCGGGCCATGACCCGGAATGAATGTCACGTCATCACCCAGCGGCCATAGCTTCTGGGTGATGGCATCAATCAGATCCTGATGATTCCCGCGCGGGAAGTCGGTGCGCCCGATAGAGCCTTGAAAAATGACGTCGCCTACGACCGCTAGTTTTGAAGGCTGATGATAGAAAATCACATGCCCCGGCGTGTGGCCTGGGCAATGGATCACATCGAGAACTAGATCGCCGACGGTCACTTGATCGCCATCTACCAACCATCGATCCGGAACAAAGCTTTTTGCTTCCATCCCATAGCGCGCACCATCGCTATCCAGTTGATCAATCCAGAACAGATCGTCCTTGTGCGGCCCTTCTATAGGGAGACCCAATTCCTCGGCCAGCATGCCCGCCTGACCACAATGATCAAGATGGCCGTGGGTGATGATGATCTTCTCCAGCTCAACACCATGTTCTTCGACCGCGGCTTTAAGCCGCGACAAATCGCCACCAGGATCACTAAGCGCGGCCTTGTTGGTTTTCGTACACCACAATAATGTGCAATTTTGCTGGAGCGGAGTGACCGGAATAATCACGGCCTTAAGAGGTGCTTCTGTCATGATGGACTATTTGGCGACAACATCCCGAAGTTGCAAGCCGCCTATTGATTAGCCGGTCACAACCGGCGCCCAGTCCAGACAACCCTGCCGATGATATTCACGCTGTCCGCACCGACATCTTCCCAGTCAGGATATCGCGGATTGTCACTGCGGACCGAAAATTTTCCAGAGGGGCCCATAGCGATGCGCTTAACCAGCAGGACATCGTCCATCCGCAGCACATATATTCCATCGCGCAACGGCCGCGAGGCGGCGCTGTGGTCAACCATGATGTCGTCACCATCTCCGAGCGACGGCTCCATCGAATCACCATCAACGACAATCAGTGATAGATTATCGGGGTTTGCGCCCAGTCGCTTGAGCCACTTTGGTCCAAACCCCATGGCTTCGGCCTGTTCATCTTCGGACAATGATCCTGGGCCAGCCGAAGCACCGACCCGCAATTGTTTGATTTGCAGCAACTGACCGGAAGTTATCCGCCTTGATCCAAGCGTTTCGTGCACTGCAGGAGCGCCCAATAAGCGCTCGTCCACATCATAAAATTCTGCCAGTTTGCGCCGGTCTTCCTCGTCCAGCTTTTTGGGAGAACCACGACGAATATATTGCTGGATATAGGCTGAATTTTTACCGAGCATTTTCGATATTGCAGCAAAATCATGTCCGTTGCTGCGGATCAATTCCTCCAAGGCGTGGCGGGGGTCTTCGGTCATAGTGGCGCAATTATAGCTCTGCTGTCCGAAATTGGCAATAGGATTTTTCCTAGACATGTAGGAAATCACTATTCAAATAGGAATTTCCCTATTTAACGAGTCGTCGCAAGAGACGACCAACAGCGAGAAGGAAACTGCTTGTGCCACTGTTACGAAAAATCGAAATATTTCTGAACGAAACCCAAATGCCATGGACAAAGTTCGGTCGGCTCTCCGTCAGCGACCCTCGCTTTGTTGAAGATCTGCGCAACGGACGCCAGCCCGGTAAGCCGGTATCTGAAAGAGCAGAGCATTTTATGAGCATATGGCGCGCAGACCATGCCCGCTGATCCAGCGCGACGCCCACAAGCACCGAGCATGATTCTGGCCACTCAGATAGGCGCTCTGACGGGGGACTTGGCCAAGGTCAGCCTGGTCCGTGAGCGCGCCTGGGCAAGCATCACCTTCACTGGAATACGCTATAGCTATGCGGTGGATTGGCCCGAGATCCCGCAATTGGGTGTCCTTCGGAATTTTGCCACAGCTTTGCTAAACACCGAATTCGCAATACCCGGCTATTTTGTCGCGGATATTATAGCCACCGAACAATCAGAAGATCATATGCTGATCGAAGCTTTATCGATCATCGATCCCGTCGATAACCGCTGAGCCCAATAGTGGATCAACGATGGGCTGTCATACGCTCCAAAGTGCCGAGAGCCGCCTTCAAGGCAGCATCCATATCCGCTTGCCGATTGTCTTGGACATCCGCTTCCACGGAAGCAACAGACCGCAGCGGTGGCATGGCAACAGGAGCGGCCATTTCGGGCACTTCCGCTTGCGGAGCGGGCTCTTCGACGATCGGCGCAGCTTGCTGCGTCACTTGGGGTTCCACGTTCCGTTTCAGCATTTCCAATGCTTCCAAACGCTTGAGGCCCGTTTCTAGGCGATCGGTCAATTCCGCGAGTGACAAGGTCGACAAATCGGCTTGTTCCGTCGAAATGGGAGCCTGAACGGCCGCCGGCGCAACATCTGCTTCGGGCGACGCAGCAAAAACCTTCTCGCCCACAAACGGGGCTGGCTGTGCAATCGTAGGCTCCGGGCGTTCAACCGCTTCGGCCATTTCCGGCTCTGCTTCCGGTTGATCGAATTGCTGAATTTTTCCATCAAGCGGCGTCCCCAAGTCCGAAGCCGCAAATATCGGCTGGCGGGCTGGCGCATCTGGATGACTATCGGCAGGCCTGACCTCCGGCAAATCCTTCAGCTCGGTCACTTCGCCCGCAGATTTTTTTGGTTTTTTGAGGAATTTGGTCAGCGATTTTGCCGAAAGATTCAACTTTGGAACAGCAAAGCGCAATTTGCTTTCGCGCTCAGGCTCTATCGGTTCTGGTGTCAAATTTTTGCGAATTGCCAAGCTCATATCGGAGCCTCCTCCAAGAAATTTCAGTTTATGATTCAAGAATATGTAAAGCGTAGAAGCAGAGATTAGACCGGCGACCACAGCGATCAGGCCACGCGCTGTATTCCCCAACGGCGGTGCCGCCGCTGACACAAGCTCGGATAGGCCGGTCGCACCGACAACATTTTCAAGATAGACATGGGGCAAGGTGGCGATCACGAGCGATGCCGCAATGCCTCCCGCGATGGCTATCGCGGGTTTTTTAAACCGATCCATATCCTGCTCTGTCGGGTCCACATCAATCTCCACCAGCTTAGGCCGCGCGCTCAAATGGTTTGCGTGCAATCAGCCTTTGGTAAACCGGAGTGTAACGCAAAATGTTTGACGACCAGTTACGATCAGCCTCAACAAATTTCTTCGCAGTTTCAATGGTTTGAGGCCATGAACCGCTGTTATTCAACAAACCGGTCAGCTTTTCAGCAATTTTTTCTGGGTCACCAGCCGGGAATAAAGTGCCGGTTACGCCGTCCTTTATCAGCTCCCGGTGCCCGCCAACATCCGACGCTGCCACCAAACGGCCCTGCGCCATGGCTTCCAGAGGTTTTAGTGGGGTCACGAGATCGGTAAGACGCATCGCCTTGCGGGGATAGACCATGATATCCATCAACCCATAGTAGCGCTCCACCTCCGCATGGGGCACACGCCCGGTAAAGGTCACCGCGTCTCCCAATCCCAAGCTAGCAACCTGCGCCTTCAACGCATCTTCTTTCGGTCCACCGCCAACGAGCAACAAATGCACGTCCGGATGGGATGATTGAAGACATGGCAGAGCTGCGATTAGATCGTCCAGCCCTTCATAGTCATAGAAGCTGCCGATGAAGCCCAAGACCGATTTTCCAGCCAAGCCCAGCTCTTCGAGAAATATGGCGTCGCGGGCCGGCGGTTCCCCGAACAGATCCAGGTCAACGCCATTGGGCGAGATTGTAATTTTTTCAGACTTCACGCCGCGGCCCATCAAATCAGATCGGAGACCTTCGCAAATCACCGCGACCGCATCGGCGCCGCTAACGACATGGTTCTCCAACTGTCGCGTCAACCAGTAACGCGGGCTATTTTCTTTGCCGGTGCCGTTGCCAACAGCAGCATCTTCCCAAAAGGCCCGAATTTCGTAGACCAGCGGTAATCCTGTCTTCTGGGCAACGCGCAACGCCGCCAATCCATTGAGCGCAGGCGAGTGAGCATGCAGAACATCCGGCTGCCAGTCACGAATGACTTGTTCGATCCGTTCCTCCAGAACCGCAACTTCTCGCCATTCGCGCACCGGCGAAGGCCCTTGTACTTGGGCCATAGTGCGGAAGAAACGCAGGTTATCGATGTCCTCATAGGGTTGCGTTGCGACATAACCATGCTGGTTCTGGCGCACTCCGGTCACACCTGCCACGGTCAAACCGCTGGCAATTTGCGCCGTCATGATCGCCCTTGTGCGAAAACAATAGCCGCTGTGGAGCGGCAGGCTGTGATCTAAGATGTGCAATATCCGGGTCATGGTTTGAAGCATTGCCAAAAAAGGATTAACGTCCCGTCAACCCAATGCCTGTATCGCCCGATATTAGAAGAGCGTGTGTTCGCCGCTCGTGCCGGGATGAATTGGGTAGATGATTGACAATTTTTCTATCGCGTTGACGCATGGCTTGCTGCTGATCGCGGCTTGGCGTCTGATTCATCGCGACGATCTCGATCTCGAAGATCCCCCGGAACAGGACAAAGAACCCAGCGGCTTTTTGAATCGGCCTTCCAACAGCGGGTCACAGCACGATGCGTGATCTCGTCTTCGTTGGATATCTGGTGGCGCTGCTGTTTATCGCTTTCAAGCGACCGTTTCTGTTCACCCTGGTCTATGCCTATATCGACATAGTCGCCCCGCAGCGGCTGAGCTATTTCATGCTCAATTCTGTACCATTGTCGCTCATAGTCTTCGCGCTTGCCTTCCTCGGTTATATGTTCGCGGACAACAAACAAGACAGCCGGTTCTCGATACGGCAGGCGATGATGCTGCTTCTACTGGCCTATTGTGGGTATACCACCATACAGGCGGAAGTCCCCGATGCGGCGCTGGAAAAATGGGGCTGGGTTTGGAAGGCCCTGATATTCGCGATATTCCTGCCCCTCACTCTCAAAACCAAATTGCGGCTGGAGGCATTGGCCCTTTTCATGGTGCTGTGTGCCGGCACATTGATCATAACGGGCGGCATCAAGACATTGGCGTCCGGTGGCGGCTATGGCGTCCTGGTGTTGCTGGTCGACAATAATAGTGGCCTATATGAGGGATCGATCATTTCTACGGTCGCTATCTGTATCATCCCGCTCATTCTCTGGCTCGCCAATCACGGTACAATTTTTCCACCAGACTGGCGCGTTAAAATATTCTCTTATGCGCTGGTCTTGGCTGCCCTGCTCATCCCGATCGGTACCCAGGCGCGGACCGGTTTGGTGTGCATCGGGGTCTGGGTTGTCCTGCAATTGCGCTTCGTCCGCTACCGATTGCTATACGGAGGCGTCGCCGTCGCCCTCGGCCTGATGTCCATTCCGTTTCTGCCCCAAAGCTTTACCGACCGGATGGCAACGATTGAAAATTACGAAGCGGATCAATCCGCATCGACCCGTATCGCGGTGTGGCAATGGACCTTGGACTATGTGAAGCAAAACCCGTTTGGCGGAGGGTTTGACGTCTATCGGATCAACAAGCTGACCTACGAATTGTCGGAAGTCGACGTCACGCAATATGAAGAATGGGGCATTGATCCAGACGATGTCGACGCCCGGCTTGTCGAGGATGAAGCACGTGCGTTTCACAGCAGCTATTTCGAAATGCTCGGCGAGCAAGGCTATCCCGGCTTGATCCTGTGGCTGATCATCCATGTCGGCGGCATCTGGCGGATGGAAGTGTTGCGCCGAAAATATGCAAAATCAAAGAAGGAAGGCGAACAATGGGTCGCGCCCCT
Source organism: Parasphingorhabdus sp. (assembly GCF_039982395.1). Lineage (GTDB taxonomy): Bacteria > Pseudomonadota > Alphaproteobacteria > Sphingomonadales > Sphingomonadaceae > Parasphingorhabdus. The sequence continues at coordinate 928,107 of NZ_JBDWYO010000001.1, read as the reverse complement.
CGCCATCGCCTTGCAGCACGGTCACATCATTTTCCTCGTTGGCGCTCTTTTTGTCGGAATCGCTTACCAGCCCTTTATCTATATGCTGGTGGCATTGCAGATCGGTCTCGACACTTACATTTCGCGCCGTGCGGCAGAAGCCCAGTGGCGTCCGATCAAAAAACGGCTAACCGGAACAAAAAAGCCCCTGGCCCTACAGACCCCCGGCGGCACTTATACAAATTGAGTGACGGATTCGGCACAAGACAGTAGAAGCGACGCATGGCGCTTTCTGTTTCTGTCTCCGTCGAACGATGGCCTGTAGCCGGTTCTTTCGTAATTAGCCGGGGAACCAAAACCCACGTCGATATTGTTAAATGCGAGATAGAGGACGGCGGCTACATTGGTGCCGCCGAAGCAACCCCCATTTATTATGAGGGAGAGAGCGCAGAGCAATGTGCGGAGGAAATTACGCAATTCGTTGCGAAACATCCCGCACCCGATCGCTCTGTGCTGCTACACCATATGAGGCGTGGGGCCGCCCGCAATGCCCTAGATTGTGCGCTCTGGGATCTGGAACGCCGGAAAAAGGACAAGCCCCTTTGGCAAATCGCTGAATTGCCCAATCCAAAACCCTTGGCAACGGCATTCACTATATCACTCGGTCAGCCCGAGATTATGGAAGCCCAAGCCCATCAAGCCGCCCTTGACGGGCACGGCCTACTGAAATTGAAATTATCGGGCCAGAGTGATCATGAACGGGTTGCGGCTGTCCACCGCGGCGCGCCAAATGCCCGCCTGATAGTCGATGCCAATGAGAGTTGGAACGATCTCGACATTGCCGCTGAAGCCGAACGGCTGAAGAAATTTGGTGTCGAACTGATTGAGCAGCCCGTCAGCGCCGGGCACGATCATCTGATCAGTGGCGTAAATTCGCCTGTCCCCCTTTGCGCCGACGAAAGCTGCCACACGAGCGCCGATGTCGAGAGGCTTGCCCCATTCTATGATGCTGTAAACATCAAACTCGACAAAGCCGGCGGATTGACCGAGGCTATGGCGATCGCACATGCGGCACAAGCAATGAACATGAAAATCATGGTCGGCTGCATGCTTTCTACATCGCTAGGAATTCGACCGGCATTCGCTTTGGCACAACTCGCGCAATGGATTGATCTCGACGGCCCTCTGCTGCTGGCAAAAGACCGAGACGAACGCTTCGAATTTGAGGCGGGCCATATTTTGCCGCCAGATAACGGGGATTAAATTCCGTCTAAGCGCTCGATCACCGGTGCAGCAGCCATGCAGGGCGCCAACTTCGGTCCGCTTGCCCGGAAATGATCCGATTTCCCGTGCGCATCCAGCGCCTCCTGATCGACATAGCGTTCGAGGACCTTATATTCCTGCGGATTCTCTTTGCTCTGAAACACCGAATAAAATTCGTTGCCCGGTTCGTTCGCGCGCACTGCTGCGACAAGCTCGGAAAAAGCGGCTTCAAAATCGGCATTCTTGCCTTCGGCCACGGTCAATGTCGCTACTACGCCTACTGCTGCCATGATGGTTCTCCTTGATTAAAAGAGGGCCAGCGTTTCCACGCCGGCCCAATATATCTCTATTCTAGAAAATTTCGAACAAGCCAGCTGCGCCTTGTCCGCCGCCAATGCACATGGTCACCACGGCATATTTGGCGCCGCGACGCTTGCCTTCGATCAAGGCATGACCAGTGCAACGTGCACCGGTCATTCCATAAGGATGGCCAATTGAGATAGAGCCGCCATTGACGTTCAACAGTTCACCAGGGATACCCAGCTTCTGTTGGCAATAGAGCACTTGAACAGCAAAGGCTTCATTGAGTTCCCACAGGCCGATATCGTCCATTTTCAGCCCAAAGCGCTCGAGCAGTTTCGGAATCGCGAATACGGGACCAATACCCATTTCATCCGGTTTGGTGCCCGCGACAGCCATGCCGATATAGCGGCCCAATGGATTGAGGCCGGCCTTCTCTGCGGCTTTCGCTTCCATAACAACACTGGCGGCAGAACCGTCAGAAAGTTGCGATGCATTGCCGGCGGTGATGATATTTCCGGGACCGAGCACAGGCTTCAATCCTTGCAGGCCTTCCAGCGTGGTCGAGGGACGGTTGCCCTCATCCTTGTTGATGGTGACTTCGACATGGGAAATCTCTTTGGTTTCCTTGTCTTGCACGCCCATGCTGGTCGTCACTTCAACGATTTCAGCGTCAAAACGACCAGCCTCTTGGGCAGCTGCCGTGCGCATTTGCGACTGGAGGGCATATTCGTCACAAGCTTCTCGGCTAATGCCATAACGCGATCCAACAATTTCGGCGGTCTGAAGCATCGGCATATAGATATCATCGTGCATTTCTAGCAGTGCGCGATCGGGTTGGACGCGCATTTCCGGTGTCTGCACGGTCGAGATTGATTCCTGTCCGCCGCCGACAACCACATCCATCATGTCGACTGTTACCTGCTTGGACGCGGTGGCTATTGCCATCAGACCTGATGAACATTGCCGATCGATCGTCATCCCCGGGACTTCAATAGGGAAGCCGGCACGAAGTGCGACTTGGCGCGCAAGATTGCCGCCTTGAGAACCTTGTTGCAGCGCGCTGCCCCAAACCACATCGTCGATCATGCTCGGGTCGATCCCAGCTCTTTCAACGGCCGCTTTCGCGGAATAGTGACCCAGCGTCGCGCCGGTGGTTGTGTTGAAAGCGCCCTTATAGGCTCTGCCTATGGGTGTGCGAGCGGTGGAAACGATGACTGCGTCACGCATATTGATATTCCTTCATGTTTAAATCGGAGTCGAATTTGGCGCACATTGTCCCTGTTAACCGACCAATTAACAAGGCATTTTTTCTACGGTCCATTGCCGCTACGGAACGCTGGCCCTTGCTAGTCTTTGCTAATCCGAGCGCCAAAACCGCCTTCTGGATAAGGCAGGACCATCTCGCCATTTGGCGCAGCCGTGAAGGTTGTTTGCGTTGGATAAGCAAATTCCAGACCTTCTTCATTAAATGTCTGCAAAATCGCCAAACCGATTTTATGACGCCCCTCATAGACGACTTCATATTCGCTGCTCATAATATCGAAGTCGAGTTCGAAATTGATCGAGCTATCACCAAAACCTACAAAACCCGAGCGGATAAACACCGCATCATTGTCTTCAACAATTTTTTTCAAAATGGCAGGAATTCGGCGCGCGTCATCCGGCTGCGTTTGATAGATAACACCAATAGAAAACCGGGTCCGCCGTCTCGCCAGGCGGGTGAAGTTGATGATTTCTTTGTCCAGTAAATTGGTGTTGGAAATGATAATCTCTTCACCAGTCACAGCCCGCAGCCGGGTGCTTTTCAATCCGATTTTTTCAACCGTACCGATGGTATCATCATAAGTGATTGTTTCACCTCGACGGAAGGGCTTGTCGAAAATGATGGAAAGCGCCGCAAACAGATCGGAAAAAATGCCCTGAGCGGCAAGGCCGATGGCGATACCGCCAACCCCGAGTCCTGCAATCAGACCGGTTACATCCACTCCTAGATTGTCGAGGATCATGATCGCCGCAATCGCGAAGAGCACGACCGTCACCAGCAAGCGGATCAAAGCCATCGCATTTTCCAGCGTTTCATGCTGGTCAGGATCTTGAGACGTTCGACGGACGATCAGACCGAGGATGATTTCCCGAAGCCAGATGGCGACCTGCACCACCATCGATATCGTGAACAGAACATGCACTAGACGCTCAAAGCTGGGCGGCGCATTGGCAAAACTGAGGACAAGCTCAGCCGAAACCATGAGCATGAAGAACTTGCTCGTCCGGGCAAGCGCCGTAACGATGATGGTCCGATAGCCGGTCAGATTTTGGTTGTTGCGGACATAGCGCGCTGCGAACCGCTTGATCGCACCCAATATGAAAAAGAATCCGGTGCCCACCGCCGTTGCGATAATCAGCTCTACATAATGGTTTGTCAGCCAATCGGAGCCTTCCAGCATCATTTGCTGGATAGACGTTCCAACGTCAGGCAGGAGCGGTGTGCGAGCGATATCCGTCGTTTGTGTCATAGGTTTCCAGCTAGGGAGAAGCACCGAAAATAACAAGCCAAGTGTTCCAAAACCCGTTCTCTAAGCGCCGCCGGATTTCCGAGCGCCTATGAGAAACTCCACATTTCCTTTTGGACCTGTGATCGGACTTTCGGTGATTCCCAGAACCTCCCAACCACATAAGACCAGCCAATCGTTCACCTTGTCGCAAACCGCCTGGCGTACTGCTTCATCTCGAACAACGCCGCCTTTTCCAACATCAATACGCTCGGCTTCAAACTGCGGTTTTATGAGCGCCACAAGCATGGCCTGCTCTTTGGCAAATTCGAACGGCCGTTCGAGCACTTTGAGCAACGAGATGAAGCTGGCATCGCAGACGATGATATCCACCTTTTCCGGAACATGCTGGTCGGTAAGTATTCTGGCGCTGGTTTGTTCGTGCACCACGACCCGATCATCCTGCCGCAATTTCCAGGCAAGCTGATTGGTACCGCTATCGACGGCGTAAACCTTTTCCGCCCCACAGGACAGCAGGACATCGGTAAACCCGCCCGTGCTGCTGCCGACATCCATAGCAGTCATGCCGGCGACATTAAGATCAAAATGCTGAAGTCCGTGGTCAAGCTTGATACCACCGCGGGAAACCCAGGGATGATCTTTGCCCTTCAATTCAATCGCCGCATCGCTGGCGATTTTATGGCCCGGCTTATCAATTTTCTTGCCGGCGACGGTCACAAGACCCGCCATGATATAGGCTTGCGCCTTTGCCCGGCTCTCTGCGAGACCGCGATCCGTCAGGATTTGATCAACGCGTTGTTTTATAACTTTGGGTTCAGGCTGGGACATGGGAAATGAGGACTAGCCTAGCGTCGTGCTTTTGGCCATATTCCTTTGCTATGAGAATCACATCCAAATCACTCTTTTTTCCGCTGGCTGTACTGGCTCTGGCGGCCTGCGCAACTGAGCCACCCGAGCCTGCGCCCGCGCCGCAACCGACGAAACCATTGGCAACGCCAACACCAGCGCCCACGATAGTCCAGCCGCAAGGCGAATGGATCGATTGGCCAATCACTCCGGGCGCTTGGGTATACCGAAAAGATGCTCGGGGCTCGCTGGCTTTATTTGGTGAAGCCAATAGAGATGCGATCTTCATTGTGCGCTGTGACAAATCGCGCCGGCAATTGTTCCTTTCCCGCTCCGGTTCGCTCAGAAACGGTACCAAGATGGTCTTGCGGGCAAGTTCCGGCCTGCAATCTTATACCGCTGGCAACACAGGGGGAAATCCCGATTACGCTGCTATTTCGGTATCTCCGGGCGATATCATGATGGATCGCATTTCCTATAGTCGCGGCCGATTTGCGGTCGAAGCGAGCGGGCTAAGGTCGCTTGCTATCCCGGTCTGGCCGGAATTCAGTCGCGTGGTGGAAGATTGCCGGGCCTGACATCCTGGCCGGAACGCGCAATTGTGACAGCAAAATAAAAAAATTCAAGGCTTGTTCGTCGATCGCGTTTGATTCACATTCATACCGTCGAACAGCGGAGAATTATCAATGCAACAGTTCGTATTTTATTCACAAGCGAAAGGAGGTGGTCCGATGTCTCATGGTTCAGCACAGGGGTCGGAAATATCCGTTCGGGGAGCAATTCTGATCTAAGGATCAGGCAACCCGGCAGCGGCACTTCCTACCGCTGACCCATGTTCAGAGGCTGTCCATCCCGAGTGATGGGCAGTCTCTTTTCATTTGAGGCTCTTATAGTCCGTTCGAAAACTAGCTGTCTTCGCGCTCAAGATATTCCTCTCGGATCATGAAATCGCGAATACCGATGCGCACTTCGCGAGAAAATTGAACCAGCGCTATCGAGAGCAAAATCACCGCGACAATGAAAGCCCCGGCCACAATTTGCGCCAAAGCCGGATGGTTGGTCAAACCCATCGCAAACAACAATGCGATCAAAACGCAGACCACAATGGCGCTGACCACGCCAAAGTAGATTGCGCTGTTCACAAATTTGATCCGCAGTTGCAGATCCCGAAGCTCTTGAACGCATAGAATATGCTCTTCCCCCTCAGTTTCGAGATACCGGTCTTGCATGACCCGCGACCGGTCAATGATCCGGGCCAAACGACCCGTAAAAATATTGAGCATCCCGCCTAGCCCAACCAGCAGAAATGCTGGCGCCATGGCAGTTTGAAGGACCGTAACAATGTCTGGATTTCCCAGTTCCGGCAGCATTGAGATCATATTTTCATCCTAATTCTCAAGGTCAGTCCTTTTGCGGGCTTCTCGTCCCAAAGCGCAAGGCTGAACCGTTCTGCATCGGCCCTGGCACGATCCAGCACCGCTTCCGGCACGTCATCACTGGCAAAGACCTGATCGGCGCGACCCAGCAAACGCGCTTGGCGAATCGTTAGATCATCGGGATCGGCACTGGCCAAAAGCAGATCCTCAACCTCGGAGAGATCATCTGCGAAAGGCATAGACAGCCAAGTTTCGAGTTTCGCTTCTGAATGTTCAGAAAGCACATCCAGAACGCCACCCGGATCCAATGCGGCATCAATGGCCTTCCGCCGCTGCGCGCCATCAGGCCAGATCTGTTTGATCCTTTCCCGCGCCGCAAAAAGACCGCTTGCGAGACGCCCCAAATTACCGGGCACCAATTGTTCCAATCTCTGGCGCAAGGATTTGGCAAGGCCTGCAGACGCACCACCCGTCCCGACTGCAATCAGCACCGGATCGCGGTCAATGATCGCCGGTGTGGTGTAATCGCACAAGGCAGACCGGTCGACGGCATTGACCAGCAGCCCTCTAGCCCTGAGTCGCTTTACGGCAGCGAGCGCCTCGTCATCATTTTCCAATGCAACCACCGCGAGCGTTGCGTCCAGCGTCGTTTCATCGTCGACAACCACAGCGCCAGCGCGCTCATATAAGCGCCTTTTGGCATCAGCCATTTCTCCGGTACCAAGCAATATGACCTTGCGTTCATGCAGGTTCACAAAGATCGGCAGCTGCTTCATTTCAGCCAGTCGGGCACATGTTCCGCAGCCATGATCGTTTCCGGCTCGATGCGTTCGGCGACCACCGCATATCGGTCGCCATCGACCAGGACTTCAGGCACCAAAGGTCGGCTATTATAGGTATTCGCCATGGTCGCGCCATAGGCTCCGGCCGTGCGGAAAACCCCGAGGTCATCGGTCTGGACCTGATCGACGACGCGTTCCTTGGCAAAAATATCACTGCTTTCACATATCGGGCCAACAATCGAAGCCACCATGGTCTCGCCGGTCGGCTCAACGGCTTCAAAATCATGCCACGCGTCATAGATAGCCGGCCGCATCAGGTCGTTCATCGCCGCATCCACAATGACAAAATCGCTGTTCACTCCGGGTTTGATACGGATGACCTTGGTGATCATGATCCCGCTATTCCCGGCGATGACCCGGCCGGGCTCGAACATCAGTGTGACGTCCCAATCGCGGGTCACCCGCGCCACCATGGCACCATATTCCGCCGGGCTCGGTGGATTGTCCTCGGGCCTATAGGGAACGCCCAGGCCGCCGCCCAGATCAACATGGGTAATGGCATGCCCCGCACCACGCAGTTGCGTTACCAGTTCGCCCATTCTGGCATAGCATTGTTCCAATGGCTCAAGCCGTTGCAGCTGGCTGCCAATGTGCACGGCAACGCCGCGAAGATCGAGGCCTTCAAGCTTGGAGAGACGCGCATATATATCGGGCGCAACGTCGATCGCCACTCCGAATTTATTCTCCTTTTTGCCGGTCGAAATCTTGGCATGGGTGCCTGCATCGACATCCGGATTCACGCGCAAAGTCGCCGAGGCCTTCACGCCTCGAGCAGCAGCAATGGCTGCCAGCATTTGCCCCTCTTCTTCGGATTCCAGATTGAACTGACCGATCCCCTTGTCGAGGCCCAGCGTCAATTCCTCGCGGCTTTTGCCGACCCCGGAAAAAACAATATCTTCTGCTTTCATGCCCGCCGCCAAGGCACGCTGCAACTCGCCGCCAGACACCACGTCGGCACCATAGCCTTGGTTGGCCAATATTCTAAGCACCGCAAGATTGGGATTCGCCTTCACTGCGAAGGCGAGGTGAATTTTTCCAGCATCTTTCAAGCCTTCGCGGAAAACCCGGGCATGACGTTCCAGTGTCCCCCGCGAATAGACATAGACCGGAGTCCCGACCTCTTCTGCGATTTGCGAAAGCGGCATATCTTCCGCGTGCAATTTACCATTTTTGAGCTGGAAATGGTCCAATATCTTCTACTTTCAAACGAGTTAAACGGAGCTAGCTGGGAGGAGGCAGATCAAATTCATCATCCTGCCGTTCTTCTGACCGGCGGAGCAGCTCATCGCTGCGCTCCGGGAAGGCCTGGGTCGATGGCAGCAACAAGTCCTCGCCACTGGGCGCTTCTGATTCGCCATAAATGGCGGGCGGTAGGGTCTCACCCTTGGCTGGCTGCAAAGCGCCGCGATTGCCACAGGCCGCCAGAACGAGAGAGGCACCAGCCAGCAACAGGATGGAATGGACTTTGTTCATTTCAGTTCTCCGGCCCCAACATCTTTTTGGCCTTTGCAATCTGAACCCTTACTTGATCGGGTGCCGTGCCGCCATAGCTCGATCGACTGGCCACCGAGGCATCGACTCCAAGCACATCAAAGACCCCGGCATGGATGCGATTGTCGATGGCCTGGAATTGCTCCAGCGTGAGATCGGACAAACCGCAGCCTTGTTCTTCTGCGAGACTCACAACTGCGCCCGTGACATGATGGGCTTCACGAAACGGAAGCTTGGCTTCACGCACCAGCCAGTCGGCAAAATCGGTTGCGGTCGAGAAACCGGCCTCAGCCAGCGCGCGCATCCGCTGGTCACTGAATTCAACTTCGGAGACCATGCCTGTCATCGCGGCAATCGACAGGCCGAGCAGATCATGGGCTTCAAACACGGGTGGCTTGTCGTCTTGCATGTCCTTTGAATAAGCGAGCGGCAGCCCTTTCATCGTAATGACGAGCGCATTCATCGTACCAGCGATGCGCCCACAATGGCCACGCACCAATTCGGCAGCATCAGGGTTGCGTTTTTGCGGCATGATCGAGGAGCCGGTCGAAAAACTGTCAGGCAGTTTGATGAAGCCAAAAGGCTGGCTCGCCCAGATCACAAATTCCTCGGACAGCCGGGACAGGTGCAAACTGCATTGGGTTGCTGCCATCAAATAATCGAGAGCAAAATCCCGATCGGAAACCGAATCAAGACTATTGCCAGTCGGCCGGTCAAAATCCAACATCGATGCGGTTTTATCGCGATCGATTGAAAAACCTGTCCCCGCCAGCGCAGCTGCGCCCAGCGGTGATTCGTTCATCCGTTTGCGGGCATCGGAAAAACGCGATCGATCCCGACGGATCATTTCATAATAAGCCATCATATGATGGCCTAAGCTGACCGGTTGCGCAGATTGCAAATGGGTGAAGCCCGGCATGATGGTTTCAGCATGTTCTTCGGCGCGATCAACCAGCGCCTTTTGCAAGGCCGCCAGCGCGCCATCGACCATGTCCATGGCATCGCGCACCCAGAGCCGGAAATCGGTGGCGACCTGGTCATTGCGCGAGCGCGCGGTATGCAGACGGCCGGCAACTGGCCCAACAATCTCTGCGAGACGCGCTTCCACGTGCATATGTATGTCTTCTAGGTCGAGGTTTTCGGTGACTCCGTCGGCCTCAAATTCCTGCGCAATCTGATTCAGACCGTGAATGATCTGCGTTGCATCTTCCGCTTCGACAATCCCCTGTTCCGCCAACATCGCTACATGAGCCAAGCTAGCGCGAATATCATGCCGCCATAATTTCTTGTCGAACGGGATAGACGCGTTTATCTCGCGCATGATCGATGAAGGGCCATCAGCAAATCTGCCGCCCCACATGATATTGGAATTTTTTGTGCCTTTTGTGATGCGTACCGTCCTATTCATGGTCCTAGTGATGAGCCTAGCCGCCTGCGATAGAGACTCCGGCGAAGCGGAGCAAGAATTTGCTGAGGGCGAGACTCAGGATGAGGGGGAGATCATCGAAAGCGTGTCGGGCCTAGTTGGAAAGCTAGACATTTCGCAACGCGGCACAGACATGGTTGGTACGACCTTCCAAGCCCCTGACGGACGCACCGTAAGACTAAGCGATTTTATCGGGAAGCCGGTATTGGTGAACATCTGGGCCACATGGTGTGCGCCTTGCATTGTTGAAATGCCGATGCTCGACGAGTTGGCGGTGCGCGAGAAAGACCGTCTGGAAGTGCTGGTTGTGTCGCAAGACATTCAGGGTGCCGAGAAAGTCCTGCCGTTTTTTGCCCGCAGCGATTTCCGGGAACTGGAGCCATATCTGGATCCGGAAAACGGTTTAAGCTTCGGCTTCGGTTCCGGCCTTATGCCAACCACAGTGCTGTATAACGCGCAGGGCAAAGAAGTGTGGAGAGTCATCGGGGCCATGGATTGGGATGGCGCTAAGGCCGCTACGCTGCTCGAGGAAACACTCTCCGAAAATTAGGTCCGGCACTTAAAAAAAGCGCAGCCGTTCGAACCGCACACAAGAAACTCCGCTTCAAACGCCAGAATCATTTGTGTTTCTGCCGAATTCTATTAGTCTTTGCATTGCTGATTTGAGGGAGATTTCGATGAAACGCTGCAAAATACAATTCATTCTACCGGCGCTTGCTGGACTAACTTTGCTCTCCGCGTGCGGGCAAAATAGCGAAAGCGAACCGGCCTCTGAAGCAGCGAGCGCTGAACTCCCGAACGGAATGACAGTCAAAGAACAGATCGAAGCCCGTCAGGGACAGCTCAAGAAAATGGGCAAGGCGTTCAAAGCCATCAGCGATCAATTAAAGGCCGGTAGCCCGGATGTGGCGCAGATCCAGACTGCTGCAGCCGTTGTTCCGAAAGAAGCGGTCGGCATGGCCGATTGGTTCCCGGCAGGTTCCGGCCCTGAATCTGGGGTTGAAACGGAAGCTCTTCCGGTCATCTGGGAAAACACGGCCGATTTTAACGACAAGGTCACCGCATTGCAGGAGGCCGCCGCTCAGCTTGAGACAATTGCTCAGGGTGGAGACGTTGCTGCAATTGGTGCCGCGTTTAAAACCACAGGCGGCACCTGCAAAGCTTGCCACGACAAATATCGCCTGGATGACTGATCTGGGATGACCACTAGCCCTTCGAAAATCCTGGTCTGGGACTGGACGATAAGATTGGTACATTGGCTGATGGTTGTCCTCGTTCCTCTGCTTTGGTGGACAGCGGAAGAGGGCCATATGGACTGGCACAAGAGCCTGGGCCTAACGATGTTCAGCCTGGTCCTTTTCCGATTGATATGGGGTTTCATGGGAAGCTGGACGGCGCGCTTCGTGCCGATGGTGCGACGGATCGGATCGCTGCGACCCTATCTCGGGACATTGCGGAACCGTCAATTTGCTCCGACTTTTGGCCACAGCCCTTTGTCGGTGCTCAGCGTCTTTGCCTTGTTGCTGGCGCTGGTTACCCAAGTGACGACCGGGCTATTTTCTGTCGATGTTGACGGGCTTGAGTCCGGCCCCCTTGCGATATGGATTTCATTCGAGACCGGACGTGAAGCAGCGGATATCCATGAATTCAACTTCAAAATATTATCCCTGTTGATCGGGCTGCACCTCATTGCCATCGCAATCTACCGTTTTGTGATCAAAGAGAAGCTGGTTTGGCCGATGATTTCCGGTCATCGAGACCGACAAGATTTCCCGTCCGACCTCTTGCCAGAGAATCGCGCTCATCTTTTGCCGGTGATAATCGCAGCCACTCTGTCGCTTGCTAGCGTCTTCGCCCTCGTCAACCTTGGCTGAAGAGATCCCCGCCGAATATGAAATGGGGGTAATGGTGGGCGATGACGGGCTCGAACCGCCGACATCTTCGGTGTAAACGAAGCGCTCTACCAACTGAGCTAATCGCCCCCATGATCGATGCTATTTCACATCGTAGAGGTTAGGCGAGCGCCACTGCCAAATCATGAAGCCTTTGGCAAGCCTATTTACATTGGTTGATCATGTAGTTTCCATTTAGAAAATTTCAGGCATCCATCAGCTATGACGGTTAACCAAAATTCCGGAACCTAGGCTGACTCCGCGATTCGCTCGTTTTGCCATGTTATCCACAGAATATAATAGTTATAAATCAGTATCTTATGGGGTTTTTTGGAAAAAACCGAGGCTAGCCGCTGTCAACAGGAATATTTCATTTTTTTTACAGCGCCACCCTTGATCGAATCGGACTCAGGCGCTTAGTAACAAATCTTGGCTGGCGGCTTCGGATGCAATTTCCTCGCCTCAAATGAAAATAAAAATATCGGTTGAAACAGTGTTTTCAACATCGGCTTGTTGTGCCTGATCTATTCCCATGGCTGGGGGGTATTGAATTGGTTAGGAATAAGAAGCCTCAAATCGAATTTTGGCGCTGCTATTGTGCGGGCCAAGGGGATAATGTCGGGGGATGTTCGTGAACGAAAGCGTATCTGATCGGATTGACGGTCTGCCTGAAAATGAGTCGGCAATATCTGAGAATATTGTTTCTGCGGATCTCGAAACGATTTGGCAAAAAATTTGTGCCGGGTTGCGGCGGGATCTCGGCGCACAGATTTTTGGCCAGTGGATCAAGCCCGTACAGTTAACCACATTTGACCCCGACTCCGGTATCTTGCAGCTCACGCTCCCTTCGGAATTTGCGGCCAATTGGGTGCGTGATCGTTATTCGGAACGCTTGCTGCTCGCGTGGAAAGCCCATCACCCGGCAATCAAAGGCCTTTCTTTTCAAGCCCAGTCCGGCGCTGCTAAAATCGCTCAGATATCGCAAGCGAGCACCTCTGCGGCAAACAGCCATCACAACGCCAACCCCGAAAGCAAATTTCGGCTAGACCTCGATCCTCGGATGACCTTCGACCAATTTATCGCGGGCCATTCGAATGTTCTCGCGCTCAATGCGGCGCAGCGCACAGCCGCGGCTGAAAAACCCCTGTTCAGCCCGCTCTATCTTCAATCTTCGACCGGCCAGGGCAAGACGCATTTGATGCACGCCATCGGCCATGCCTTTCGCGAGGAATTTCCGTCTTCCACGATTATCTATATGTCGGCCGAACGGTTCATGATCGAATTTGTTTCTGCCATGCGTCGCAACGAGGGGATGGAGTTCAAGGCATCGCTGCGCGAAGCCGACTTGCTGATGGTCGATGATATTCAGTTCATCGTTGGCAAAAATTCTACACAGGAAGAATTTCTGCACACGGTCGATTCGCTGATCAGCCAAGGCAAGCGCGTGGTGGTCGCGGCAGACCGTCCGCCTCAGGCGCTGGATGGTGTCGACCAACGCTTGCTCTCCCGCCTGTCGATGGGACTAGTCGCTGACATCCAGTCTGCTGGCCTCGAACTGCGCCGCGACATTCTCAAACATCGTCTCGCCACCATGCCGCATCAGCATGTATCAGAAGAGGTTGTGGAATTTCTCGCACGCACGATCAGCCGCAATTTGCGCGAGCTGGAAGGCGGTCTCAACAAATTGCTTGCCTATGCACAGCTAACGGGTCGCGAAATCAGCCGCGAATTGGCCGAAGAACAATTGTCCGACATATTGAGCGCCTGTCGCCGTCGGATTACGATTGACGAAATTCAGCGCACCGTTTGCGAATATTACCGGCTCGATCGAAATGAGATGTCATCCAAACGCCGCGCGCGGGCTGTCGCTCGGCCGCGGCAGGTCGCAATGTATCTCGCAAAGGTGATGACGCCCCGCAGCTATCCGGAAATCGGACGGAAATTCGGTGGTCGTGACCACAGCACGGTAATCCATGCGGTGAAATTGGTCGAACATCTGCGTGGCGAAGATAGCGAAATGGACAATGACGTCCGCATGCTTCTCCGCCAACTGGAAAGCTGAGCGCCGGCGAGACTATTTTTTCTCGGGCGCTACCGAAATCCGGACCTGTTCACCGCTATTGCCAGGGAAATCGGTAAACATTGCTTCAACCAGATTGGGCACGAGATAGGTCAGGTTTTTCGACCGTGACAATGCCTCGGCCTTGCCTTCGAAAAGACGTTCGCCATCAACGGCCCGGTCAATCTTCATGTCCAATTCGGCGGTGTAAACGGTGAAGCTGCGAACCCCGTTATAGCCGGAGAAACCATGTCCCCCGAACAGGAACGGGTCGTGGAATCCATAGCGGTAACGATGACGGCCGTAATAGCCACGCCCATAATAGCCGCCAAATCTCGCAGATGACATGAACGGATCATAGTCACCCACGGTTTTTTCCCGACCTTTATCGATATCATAGTCCATGCTGACGAGCAGCTCAGCTGCCGCGGGATCGGCGCTGCGCTGATACCCCAGATCAAGCATGCGTTGTTCCACCAATGTAGCATATTGACCGAATTCCAATCCGCCAGACATATCAGGATCGGCGGCGACCACTGCGAAGCTCTGACCTGTGGTGTCGGGCAGCGCAACAAACCGCTGTACGTCGGCGCGGAAGGGTGTTGCGCAGGCACTCAGCGTCAAAAGAGCAAGCGGCGCGAGCAGTAAAAGCCCTTTACGCCCAGGATTTTGCTTCACCAAATTTGCCATGTCTATTCCTTCAGATTGCCTATCATCATAACCAGCATGATAGAGAATTCAGGCTGAACCGGCTTTGAACAGCGCCAGATTACGACCTCAGATCAACTTGAACCCTTTCAGGTCATCTGCACAAGTAAAAACAAAGCGGCCCTTCACGCTCTTCTTGCGCCATTTTCCGAAAGCGGCAATCGGAGCGCAGGGGTTTTTCGCGAATCAGAAGGCAGTCGCCCAAAAGAAAACCCGCCACAATCGGGCGGGTTTTTCTGTGTCAGATTGTCAGGCTGATTACAGCGCTGCAACCCGCTTTGTCAGACGGCTGAATTTCCGCGATGCTGTATTTTTGTGATACAGGCCTTTGCTCACACCGCGTGCCAATTCTGGCTGAACAGCTTTGAGCGCCGCTGCGGCTATGGCTTTATCGCCGGATTCAACAGCTGCGTCGACGGCCTTGATCTTCGTACGGATCTGGCTCAGGCGATTTTTGTTGATCGCGGTGCGGCGCGTGTTGCGACGGATACGTTTTTTTGCTTGCGGCGTATTAGCCATGAAAAACCCTCAAAATCTGAAATTAAATGCCGGGACGTTTCGTATCGCTTCCGGCTCAAGACGGCGGCCAATAGCGTGGGAGCCGATTCCCGTCAATAGCTTAGTGAACCGCTTATTTTTGGCATTGCGAACAGTAAAAGGTCGACCGCCCGCTATCGACTCGCCGTTGTACCAGCGCGCCGCAATGACAGGCCTCTCCTTCGCGACCATATACCAGCCAGTCTTTGGCAAAATATCCCAATTCTCCATCCGGCCGGACAAAGTCACGCAGCGACGAACCGCCGGCTGCAATAGCGGCAGTCAAAACCTCTTTGATGGCGGCAACCAGCCGTTCATAGCGCGGCTTTGAAATCGCATCTCCTTTTTTGCGCGGCGATATACCAGCCATGTGGAGCGCTTCGCACACGTAGATATTGCCAAGTCCCGCAACGATACGCTGATCGAGCAATAGCTGTTTAATCGGCGCCTTGCGCCCCTTGGTTGCCCCCTTCAAATAGGTCGCATTAAAATCATCCCCAAGCGGCTCTGGGCCCATCAATATAAAAGGCTTATAGCGATCCAGGTCTTCCGCACGCACGATATCGAGTGATCCGAATCGACGAGGATCATTGAGCACCATCCGACGACCAGTCTCGGTCTCGATCAAAAGATGGTCATGTTTTTCCAGTTCCACCGGATCGATCCGCCAGCGGCCCGACATGCCCAGATGAAAAATCATCACGTCCCCGCGATCGGTTTCTACCAACCCATATTTGGCACGCCTGCCGAGCGAGGTTACAATAGCTCCCGTCATCCGTTGCCGCAGATCAACAGGAATCGGCCAGCGCAGGTCGGCGCGGCGCGGCTCGACCAGCGTGAGTCGCTGCCCTTCCAGCACAGGCCGCAAACCGGCGACGGTCGTTTCAACTTCGGGCAGTTCGGGCATGACAATCCTTATCCGCTATGGTCCAAAGGGCAGCTACAGAGTGATTGCAGTGCTGCCAAGGCTCGTCTACTCGGGATTCTCTAGAAAAATTAGCACGGGCAAAAAATGGCTATCGAAAGCAAAACCGTCTCCTTCGGCTATGAAGAGGTCGATGAAAGCGAAAAGACCGGCAGGGTTGGCGCGGTTTTTTCAAGCGTCGCCTCCAAATATGATGTGATGAACGACGCCATGACCGGTGGCACCCATCGGCTATGGAAAGACCGCTTCGTGCGCCGCGTCAAACCACGCGCTGGCGAGACCATCCTGGATATGGCTGGCGGCACCGGAGATATCGCCTTTCGGATGGTCGACAGCGGAGCAGATATTACCGTTTCCGATATCAATGCTGACATGCTGGCCGCTGGCGTAGAACGGGCGCTTGAACGAGATGAAACACGACTCGTCTGGAGCGAGCAAAATGCCGAGCAGCTGAACTTTCCCGATTGCCATTTCGATGCCTATACGATCGTCTTTGGCATCCGCAATGTCACCCGCATTGATCAAGCTTTGGCAGAGGCCCATCGGGTGTTGAAATATGGCGGGCGTTTCTATTGCATGGAATTTTCGCAGACCAATTGGCCCGGTTTTGACAAGATTTACGAGACCTATTCTCATCAAATCCTACCGAAGGTTGGCAAGGCTGTCGCAAATGACGAAGCCAGCTATCGCTATCTCGCCGAATCAATCGCGAGATTTCCCTCGATGGAAAAATTTCGTTCGATGATCGAAGCCGCCGGATTCAGCCAAACGAAGGTGGAACCTATGATGGGCGGCCTGGTCGCCATCCACAGCGGCTGGAAGGTCTAAGCGCCCCCATCTTATGACCAGTTCCCGCACCCATATATTCCGCCTCCTGAAATGGGGCCGCACACTCGCCAAGCATGGCGCGCTGCGCGACCTGGAAAAGCACAAGGCAACGCCACCCCAGGTCCGCCGTCTGTTCCGTATTGCAAGATTGGGCACGATCCAGCCCAAGACACCAAATTATTCTGCCGCCCTGCAAGCCATTGGCCCCGCGGCGATCAAGCTCGGCCAGACTTTGGCAACGCGTCCAGACATAATCGGTGAAGCCGCTGCGAAGGACCTGCTTGATCTCCAGGACAATCTCCCGCCGGTCACTTTTGACAAGATCAAAGACGAGATTGAGAGCAGCCTCGGGAAACCAGTCGATGAGCTATATAGCGAGATTGATCCGGACCAAGTTGGCGCAGCCTCGATCGCACAAGTGCATCGGGCGAAAACCATTGAAGGCAAAGATGTCGCGGTCAAAGTCCTCCGTCCCGGCATCATCAAGAAATTCAATCAGGATATCGAGACATACGAATGGGCGGCCGCTCATCTGGAAGCATTGGGCGGGGAAGCCACCCGACTCCGCCCTGCGCTGGTGATCGCCAATTTTCGTCGCTGGACGATGCGGGAACTGGACCTGCGGCGTGAGGCGGCAAGCGCATCGGAACTGGCCGAGCATATGGCCAATGTCGACCAGTTTGAAATACCGTCGATCGACTGGGATCGCACCTCTGGACGTGTTCTGACGCTAGACTGGGTCGATGGCATAAAAATTTCGAAACGCGACGCGTTGATCGAGGCTGGCCATGACCTTGATGATATCGCGACCAGACTGGTGCGCACCTTCTTGAAGCAGGCGATTGAAGCGGGCTATTTCCATGCCGACATGCATCAGGGAAACCTGTTTGTGAAAGCGGACGGCACCATTGTCGCGATCGACTTTGGCATCATGGGGCGGATCAACAAGAAAGCGCGCTTCTGGCTAGCGGAAATTCTTTATGGCCTGACCACCGGCAATTACAAACGCGTCGCGGAAATCCATTTCGAGGCGCAATATGTGCCTGATCATCATAGTATGGAGGACTTCGCGACAGCGTTGCGCGCCGTTGGCGAGCCGATGCGCGGCAAACCGGTAAGCGAGCTTTCGGTCGGCGATATGCTCGACGGTCTGTTTGCGATCACCCGGGATTTCGACATGGAAACCCAGCCGCACTTGCTGCTGCTGCAAAAAACCATGGTGATGGTCGAAGGCATCGCCACCGACCTCAATCCGCTGATCAATATGTGGGACACCAGCGGGCCCTATGTGAAAGACTGGATTCGCGGCGAACTTGGCCCTGAAGCGGCCATCGCCGATCGGATTAATGACGATGTCGGTACATTGATGATGCTGCCGGATATTGTCCGCCGTCTCGACGCCCAACTTCCCCGCAAAGGCGGCGCGCCGCCTGCACTGCCGGTGGCCGAAGTGGAATTGATGTGGGCGAAACGGACCAAGGGCCAAGATGGCGGCTTCTGGCGCTATTTTATCACAGCATTGGCCGCGGGTGTAGCAGGTGCGGGCGCGATGTGGTGGTGGGGTTAGGCCGCTTCAGGCCTTCTCCATTTCTTCCGCATTGCCCAATAGGCTGCTCCCAAAGCGCCCAACAGACCAAATAAAGCCGCCAATTCTTCGATCGCTTCCTGCGGCGAACTGAACAATTTCGTCAAATCGGTGAAAAACAGCTCAACTCTCTGTAACAGGGTCGGTGACACTTTGATGGTTTTCCGTTGCAACGGAAAATATCGATCCCGTCCACCTTCGTTGGCAGTTAAGCGAATCCCCATCCTCACCGTGATGTCATGCTTTCCTAGCTTGTTTGCTTTCAGATTCCATTCCCATTTTGGAGTGGGATCAATCATCATATCGACTACTTTTTCCGATTGAGACGAAACTTCAAAGGCTCCCGAATCATCGACAATTTCAGCAAACATAAACTGCGAAATAGCGACTTCACCGGTAAAAACTCGCCCATTCTCCTCTTCTGATTCTGTCGGCTGCAGGTCTTTTTGATAAGACTTGTTGGCCATCGCCAAAATCACCTTGGTGCTCGATCGCCATGGCATGGCTTGCGGTACCGTCAGCAAGTAACCGCCATCCTTTAGTCGCTGGATCTGGCGGGTGAAGCTTTCACATTCGACGGCCCGAACATCAATCCGGATCGTTTCTCGCAATTTAGGGTTTTGAATTATGCATTCAATCAAGGGATCGTTGCCCGCATCTTCAAAGCCCTCAGCATCGGAGCTCGAATTCATCGGCCTATAACCGCCATAATAGCCACTGCTCAAATTTCCGGGCCGGAAAGGTCGCCCCAGGTTTCGCCGTGGCGGGTTAGCAGCAGGTACCGGCTCGGGTTGCAACCATCCGGTATTCCAACATGCGGCAATAACGACTGAATCGGTCGATGTTCTGCATAGCTCCGGCGACACTCTAACATCGGGAAAAGAAGGCGGTGGCGGCGGCGGTGGCGGTGGTGGTGGCGGTGGCGGTGGTGGTGGCGGTGGTGGTGGCGGTGGTGGCGGCGGCGGTGGCGGCTGTATCGAGGAAGAACATGAAGTGGTGAGGCCCACCGCTGGGACGAGCATGGCCACCAATAATATTGCGGAAGAAACCTGTTTCATTGCACACCCCTGATTTCAAACTTGATGCGCGACCAACTTTACTTTTTTTTACATTATGCACAAAACGCCACCACATGCCAGCGACAGTGTCGATATTGATTGCCAAACGGGTGCCTAAGCCGATGATTGAGAGGTCACGCCAACGTCCAACATTCCGAAGCTGTCTCCCTTCTCCAAACTGGCTGCTTTCTCCATTTACACCAAGCCATTGAATTGAATTGTCACAAGTAGATTATGAAAATGTGGACCGAGGGAATTCTCGGTGTAAAGAAGAACGTTATGAACGAACCCAAACATATTCTCCTGATCATTGGTGGGGGGATCGCTGCCTATAAGTCCAGCGAGCTGATTCGTCTTATCAAGAAAGCGGGTATGACAGTCCGCTGCGTACTAACCGATTCAGGCGCGCAATTTGTGACGCCGATGACATTGGCAGCGCTGTCGGAAAATGAAGTGCATACAACCTTATGGAGCCTGAAGGACGAAGCCGAGATGGGGCATATCCAGCTCAGCCGTGAGGCCGATCTGGTGGTAGTCTGTCCGGCGACCGCAAATCTGCTCGCCAAAATGGCCGGCGGGATTGCCGATGATCTGGCAACAACCCTGCTCCTGGCAACCGACACGCCAGTGCTCGCGGTTCCGGCAATGAATGTCCGCATGTGGGAACATGCCGCAACGCAGCGCAATATCGCTCAACTGCAGAACGACGGCGTTGCCGTGATGCAGCCCGATGAAGGCAATATGGCCTGTGGTGAATTTGGCCCCGGCCGATTGCCTGAACCACCGATGATGTTGTCGGAAATTATAACACGGCTCGGTGGTGACATAAACGTGACCGATCTGCTGGCCGACAATGAACTGGGCCCCAACCCCCTCGACGGACAGCCGGCCTTCGCGCCGGACCGGCCTCGACCATTGCGCGGTAAACATGTCCTCATCACCGCTGGCCCAACCCACGAGCCCATTGACCCGGTGCGGTATATTGCCAATCGCTCTTCCGGGCGTCAGGGCTTTGCGATCGCCGCCGCTGCTGCCGATGCCGGCGCACAGGTGACATTGGTGGCAGGCCCCGTCCACCTCACCACACCGGCTGGCGTCATGCGCGTCGATGTCCAGACCGCTTTGGAAATGGAAAAGGCAGTGCAGAACGCCCTGCCCGCCGATGTCGCGATCATGGTTGCTGCGGTCGCCGATTGGCGTGCCGACAACCAATCCGGGCAGAAGATCAAGAAAAAAGGCGCGGCACCGGCACCGCTTAAACTGACCGAGAATCCGGACATATTGGCGGGTCTTGCCCAAAGCGACCAGCGCCCCGCTTTGCTGATTGGCTTTGCTGCCGAAACCGAGAAAGTGGCGGAACATGCTCAGGCAAAGCTCAAGAGAAAAGCCTGCGACTGGATTGTCGCCAATGACGTGTCCGGGGATGTGATGGGCGGCGCAGACAATAGCGTGCATATCATTACCCACAGCGGCAATGAAATGTGGGAGCGGCTACCAAAACCGGAGGTCGCAAGGCGGCTCGTTGCCAAAATAAGTGAGGAATTCGCCTGATGTTTGAACCCATTGATATTCCGGCAAAACGTCTAGAAAGCGCCGGCGACCTTCCCTTGCCATCCTATGAAACCAGCGGCTCGGCTGGCATGGATGTTCGCGCTGCCGAAGAAGCCGTGATCGCGCCAGGCAATCGCGCGCTCGTCGGGACGGGCTTCGCATTTGCGATTCCTGCTGGCTATGAGATTCAGGTGCGCCCGCGATCCGGCCTTGCACTGAAGAAGGGCGTCAGCATACCCAATACACCGGGCACCATCGACAGCGACTATCGCGGCGAATTGAAAGTCATTCTGATCAATCATGGTGCGGAGGATTTCATGATCCAGCGCGGGGACCGGATTGCCCAGATCATCGTTGCCCCTGTCCAGCGCGCTATTCTGATGGAAGTGGCAGATCTGGACGAAACGGAGCGTGGGTCTGGCGGTTTTGGGTCAACTGGCATATAAACAAGGTTCATAAGGTTTTTTAAAGAGGTGATGTGATGATCGATATTCTAGCTGCCATGGTCCTTTCAGGAGCTGCCGCTTCTGCCGATGATATTGAAATCAAAGAACTGTCTTCCGATTTCTACAATTTGGAATTGGCCACGTTCAAAAAGAAACTCCCGATTCGTGATCGACATGAACGGCAAGCCGAACGTGTCGCCAAGCAAGCCAATTGCAAGTTGCCGACCGATATTGGCTGGGTCCATGCGCGCGTCGATGTTGCGCTCGAGGTTTCTTCGGATGGGCGCGTGACCAAAGTCGTGCCTGTCGACACCGGCTGCCGGGAACTGGAGGCATATGTCATCGCACATCTAACAAAATATGCCGGACATAATGGTGCGGTCAAACGCACGGGAGACCAGAAATGGTACCGTCAGGCGATCACGTTCCGCTGGCCTGAATGAGCGCACTTACCGACGCGCAATTGGATCGTTACGCCCGCCATATCGTGCTGAAGGATATTGGCGGTGCGGGACAGAAGAATATACTCGACGCGCATATATTGATCATTGGTGCGGGCGGCATTGGCTGCCCCGCCATCCAATATCTCGCGGCCGCGGGAGTCGGCGCTCTGACAATTGTCGATGATGACGTGGTGTCGCTTTCGAACCTGCAGCGTCAGGTTCTCTTTACCGATGATGATATTGGAAAAGCGAAAGTGGCGGTCGCCAAAGACGCTGCCCAGCGGATCAACCCGGATATTGCAATAAATACTATTAATCAAAGACTTACCGCGCAGCATTTTGACGAAGATGCTGCAACATTTTTCGCGCCCTTTGACGCGATCATCGACGGCTCGGACAATTACCAGACCCGCCTGCTGGTTTCCGATCTGTCGGTCGCGCACCGCGTTCCGCTAATCTCTGCGGCAATCGGTCAGTTTCAGGGACAGCTCGGCACGTTCCGTGGATGGGAAGAGGACAAGCCCTGCTATCGCTGTTTCGTCGGCGATGCGCTCGATCCCGATGATTGCGACAATTGCAGCGAAGTTGGCGTTCTCGGGGCGATGGTCGGCCTGATGGGCAGTTTTGCGGCGATGGAGGCGATACGCGTGGTCACCGGCTTTGGCCAGGATCCGGCCGGGAAGCTCCAGCTGTTCGACGGTCTGGCCCCCGCCATGCGCAGCATCAATCTGCCCAAGGATGCCCATTGCAAAGGTTGCGGCACAGCACCCTCCCCTCAATAGGCACGACGTTGTCATGTCCCTGCTCTTCGCCCAAGCCAATCCCGGCGGCCGATTTGCGCTTTTTCCAAAAGCGCCTAAGATGTAGAGAAAAGGCAGGGGAAACATCATGACATTGACCATAACCGCATTGGCCGCCGCAATTTGCGCACTGATGCTCATCTTCATGAAGTTCAAAGTGATCGGTCAGCGGGTCAAGACCGAAACCATGTTTGGTGCCGGCGACGATGACGAGATGAAAATGGTCCGCGGCACCCACGCCAATCTGGCCGAGAATGCGCCAATCGCCCTGATCCTGATGGCCTTGCTGGAACTGGCCAGTGCCCATCACTGGACCCTCACCGGGCTGGCCGCGCTATTCCTGATCTCTCGCGTGCTCCACATCTATGGCATGTACCAGCATCACGGCGCCGGCAATCTGCGCTTCCGCCAAATTGGCGTATTGGGCACAGCCATTTCGATCGTCGCGATGGCATTCTGGATCCTCTATCTGTTCGTGACGGTCAACCTCTAGAGCCGTCTGAAATCTCGAGACGCGAACGGCAGGCCGCCGATCCGTCAGGATCGGGGTGGCAGCGCGCACTGGTTTTACCGCTCGCCCAATTCGCTAAGTTCGCATGCCCCATAGTTCAATGATGTCATAGGAAAGTGCCGTCAGGCACCCCGATGCTTGCCTTTATGGATGCGTAAATATGTATATTGTCAGGTTCAACTGAACCCCGGAATTGGCATTAGGCGAAAAAGACACTGGCTTGACGGGTATCGGTCGCATGCGAGGTTTCGCTCGCGCTTTCCTCGATAATTTGCGAGACCTTCGACACACCAAGTTCAGTAAGCGAGAGATGATCGTCCAGTGCGCTCAGGGTTGCTCCCGATGAGATAATGAGACCCTCGGCCTGCAAGACAGCGATGAATCTCTTGGTCAGTGTTTCGGAAACCAAGATCGATTGGGCGAGGTCGCGTCCGGAAAAATCGACATCTTCAATCGTCCGCAGATAAATTTCGCATAGGATTTGCCAAATCACATTGCCGAGGGTTGAATAGCATTGTCCCAACACGCTGACTTTGATTTTTTCCATCTTCCTGATGTTTAGGAGAGCCGACTTGGTGTGTTCCGTATCTTTCATCCTAGGCCATACTTTCCATTTATCTTTGTGTTTCCTGTAGACATATCCATCACATCATAATTGCGGTCTTAGCCATGCTCGTCACCGAATGAACATGATCGTCGGGCCAAGAAAAAAGACGATGAATCGAACAGAGCGACAGGACCGATGCTCATGCTAGGACCGAACATCATTCTTTTGATTCTCTATAGCGCGACTGACCACTGGTCGTTGCTGAAGCAGCGCATGGGCGCTGTTCAAAACCCTATTCAGATCGCAACCGAGTTCTTCACTTAGGTCTTCAAAAATTTCAACTCCTTGGCGACAGACAGCTTCGACTTTTTCAGCCTCGACCCTACCTTTTTGCGTCAAATGAAATGTGCGTCGTCTTTTGTCATTTGCATCTTGCTTTCGTCTCACCAGTGAAAGGCTTTCAAGCTGCTTAGCGCGATGAGCGGTTAGTTGATGTTGCTCATCCAGAGCGCGCGCTATCTCGACCAAAGACGCGGGACCGTTTTTGTCCAGAAACAAAACGAGCGAAACACATTGTGTCGGGATGACCAAATCAGCATTTTTCAGAAACGCCTGAACCTGCTCGCTTATCAGATTAGCAAGCCTGAAAGCGCGTGCGCCAACAAAGGCCGGTGCAACAGAAAGCTGTTCAAAGAAGGGGCTATTCGACAATATACGCAAATTTATGCGCAAGTGTTTGCGAATGTCAAGGACATTGAAATTTACCAGGGTAACCAGGCAATATGTTCACCAAATTTGCCCTCGATGAATCCAATTTGCCACTCGTCTTTTATGTGTGAAGCGAAGGTTCTAGGAGCTGCTCGCACCAATATTGCGCGTTGGGGCGAACTTAAGAGTTGCTCCAATAGCGATTGCGACGATCGCAATGCGAAGCCCGTTGAGTAGCCAGCTTCCGATGGCATTGTCGCCGAGATCAAACAGGACAAAGAGCGAATTCATGGCAACATGCAATAGCAATGGCGGCGCGAGATTATATCCCCAGCGCACAAACAACCAACCAAAGAGCAACCCACCCGCGCCGGTTATCGCAACAATTCCAAGAGTGCTTTCCAAATCACTGCCTTGAGAGAAATGGGCAAAGCCAAAGAACAGTGCGGGCAGAAGGCAGGCGGGCAAAAACTTCCATCCACATAGCTGCATCAGGACGCCAATCGCCAATCCGCGATAGACAATTTCTTCAGCTATTGGGCCACCGATGCCTAGCCAGGCTAACGCCGGTACCGACAAGTCGGGAGAGAATTTTGCTGCCAACAAACAGACTAGCCCGGCAGGCGCAATTACCAGCACAATCCAAATGAAAGCGGGGCTCCATGGGCCGCGCAGCCCAGTGATTGCCAATAGTTCGGATAGGGATTGGCGCTGGACAAGGCTGATTAGCAAAAGCATCACCGCGATATCACTGAGGGATGCAAGCGCTGACCGCAGATAAGGAATATTCTTCATGGCATCCATCGACACAAAAGACGTCAGAAGCATGCCACTATAGCTGGCATAAATTAGTCCAACGCACACTGATAAAGCCGTGAACAGTGAGCGGGGAGCGAAGGAGTTACTTGCCTTGATGCTGATCGACTTTTCCTCTTGTGCTATTGATTTTCCTTACACCGCCAGCGCTCAGATGCTCAACGTCCGGCCAATTAGAAGCCTCCGCTCTTGCGCCCAAAGCGGACGTTAGCGCAATCACGTCCATCCCAAAAAAAGGGCCGGGCAAGCACATGCTTACCCGACCCCATTTATGATCAACGGGAGAGTTGATCAAAACTTGAAAGCGGCCTCCACGAACAATTGTCGTCCGCGGTTTTGTGTGTGCACCCGGTCACCAGCGGTGAACGGAGCGGCGGCATTGGTGTTTGTCCAAATCTCGTCCGTCAGGTTTAGACCGATCAAAGACAATTTCCATTTATCATCGGGATCGCCGATTGATATCGAACCGTCCAATGTAACATAGGATGGCTGGCGATAGATTGTATCGGTCGAATTGGTCCAATAAGAGTCGGAATAGCTGGCGTTTCCGTTCAATCCAAACTCAAGCGCATCACCCATCGGCATCCGCCAGTCAAAGGCGATATTGCCAGAGAATTTCGGGGCGCGCGCCGTTGCGCGACCGTCGACCAAGGCAACCGAACCATCGGGCCTCACAATATCTTCGCCATATTTGGTGTCGGTATAGGATGCGGCACCCGATAGGATCAGTCCTTCGGCAGGAGTCTGCCACGCCCAATCAATATCGATGCCTTTTGTTGTCACTTTACTGGCATTGAAGGTTTGGAAATTGAAAATATTAATGTCGAATTCCTGGATCTGCAAATTATCAAATGCATAATAGAAAGCCGCCACGTTGAAGGTGACTGAGCGATTGGCCAATTGCGATTTTACGCCAATTTCTCCGCCCTGTGATGTTTCAGACGCGAAACGCAATGCGTCTCCCGCCGCCTGGACGACCGCCGGATCAGCGCTGTTCAATTGTGTAACCAAATTGGACGGCAGCGCATTGTTATCGACCCCGCCAGATTTAAAACCGGTCTTGTAAGCTGCATAAATATTCACATCATCGGACAGCTTATATTTCAATGAAACTTCGGGTGACACATTGCTGTCGGAAAACCTGACTGGACCGGCGAAAAATCCAGAGGACACAAAGCCAAAGGCCGTCGTGATAAGGTCATGAACATATGGGAAAGCGATCGTGGTGGATTTCTTTTCATCGGTCCATCGAACGCCGCCTGACAATTCCAGCTGATCCGTAATATCCAGAGTCACACTGCCAAAGAAAGACAGAGCTTCCGCCTTGGCGTTTCGTTCTGCATACCAGTCAAATGTTTCTCCTCCCGGAATGGAGGGCCGCGCCAATCCTGCAGTAAACGCATTTTGCGACGTTCCATATGGGATGTTCCTGTCTTCCCAGAACGCGCCCAGCATGAAATTGAACATGCCATCAAAATCACTGGCCAGACGAAATTCTTGCGTGAACTGAATCAGCTCATTCCGGAAGGGGGCCATGAATCCGGCGGGCGATCCGTTGGCATTGCCGGTATAGTTAAAGTTGCCGTTATATTCATTAAACAGATCGATATAACCGCTTCGCGATGACAAGGTCAGCGTGTCGGTCAGCTCCAAATCCATAGCGAGCCGCGCAAAGAAAATCTTGGTATCGTTATACGGCTGGGAAAGATCTCGACCGTCCCCCGTTGTTCCAGCGAGAACCGTTCCGAGCGCAGGATTACCATCGGCAAAAGGGTAGAGCCCGTCATTGATGTTGCAACTGTGGCTGGAAGCGAAGGCGCCGCCGAAAACGGATGACGTCGGGTTGGGCGTGGCATTGGCACAAGAAAGATCGGAATGGCCAAGGATCGTTTCGCTATTTTGCTTGTTATAATTTATTTTCAGATTCGCGCTGAAATTATCCGCTGGATCCCATTGAAGGGTGATGCGGCCAATGAAATTCTCTATCCCTTTGTCCCGGTCACGTGCGGCAACTTGCGGTTCCAGTTCAACATATTTGGAAATATCTTGATATTGCGCCGCGACACGAACGCCCAGCGTATCGCTGATCGGCCCGGAAATATAGCCTCCAAATGTGTAGCCTTCTTCTTCAAATTCATAAGATGCCTTGCCGGCGATTTCCCACTCCGCCGTCGGATTGGCCGATCGCAAAGACAAAACCCCTGCCGATGCGCTTTTCCCGAAGAAAAGCGATTGCGGGCCTTTGAGAATGTCGATTTGCTCCACATCAAAAAATGCCGATTGCAACAACCGCTGGGTGCTGACCTGCACGCCATCAAAATCAAGGCCAACCGCAGAATCAAATGCGGAGGAGATGTTGCTTGAACCAAGGCCACGCAAACTGATTTGAGCACCCGCGCCAGAGCCTCCGATTTGAACATTCAACGTCGGAATCCGGCCAACGACGTCAGCAATTTCATTCACCTGGAATGATTCCAGAGTGTCGGCGCCAATGGACGTAATATTCACCGGCGTTTCTTGCAAAGACTCTGCCTGGCTACGCGCAGTAACGATGATGATATTCTCATTATTCTCTACTTCAGCCATATCTTGCGCCAAAGCCGGAGCGGCAAAACCGCAGGCACCAATAGCCATTGCTGAAGTCATCAGCGCGGCCCGAAGCTTTTTTGTGGTAAAAATTATGTCGGCGTGATGTGAAATTATATTCATCTCAAACGTCTCCCCTGCGCAGTCATTTTTGACTATCCCGGGTTAGTTTTTTTGAAGATCTTTTTCCGGAATCTGCTGTTGCATAATGAAAGACGCTACGGAATGCGCCACTACCCAAACCACTAGGCGCCCGAAAACATCATCCCATTAAGAACATAGGTCTTGGCGGAGGTGAAAGAATGGAATGGATTTGCTCATTCCATGTCATCGCAATCCAACGCGACCGCCCATTCAATTTCGGGCAGGACGATCGATCCACGCAAATCGGATCTCCGTTTTTGCGTTTGATACGGACGCTATTTCTGAATGGTGCCAGAAGATCGCATCTTAGCGGAATTGGCCCGGCAGACCGGCCTATCCCGCGACTAGCACCACATAAGTGCTTTCGACCCAGCCGCTCTTGCACGGGCCTTCATAGTTGCGTTTTACGCGCACCGGAGACGAGACACCGCAATCCAAGACGCCTTGCGCCGGAGCGGCGGCTGTTTCGCCTTCTTGCGCCGCCGACTTGGATGGCTTGTCATAGACGATGCCATACCATTGCTGGTCGTGACTGCGGGTGCAAATATGAACAGATTGGCCCGCGCCAAGGCTATCAACTTTGTTAGCAGCATCAAAAGGCGCGCTGAGCACCGGCAGGGCGCCGCTGACATGGCGACCGACCTGGCCCACAGATTGACAGGCATCGAAACGGGGACCGCCTTCGCCTATCCGTACCGCCTTGGCCGTGAGTCCTGCCTCGACCCGCTCGGTCCGGCCGGTTGGATTTTCGAGATAATCGCTACTGTCCGCCAGATCATCGCTGACCTTGGTGGATTCTGAGCATGCTGTTATGGTCAGGCATATTAGGGACGCGGCGAGCAGGGATCGTTTCATGAAGGTGGTTTAGCGCAAAAGCGGTGTCTTTGGGAAGCTGCGAATATAAAGTGCCTCCAACCCGTCACAGCACGATCTGGGTTTGCGTCACCACCGCCACCAATGAACCGTCTTCCAGCGTGATTTTTGTTTGCCAGACAGACTGTCGCCGCCCGACCTTGAACGGCATGGCCTCGCCATAGACGATACTGCCTTCCGGGGCCGCGGAGAGAAAATTGGTTTTGCTTTCCGATGTCGTTGTGCCGTTCGACCCTTCCGGTAGGTTGGCAAAACCGCCAAAGGCTCCGAGCACATCGGCAAAGGTCATCACCGCGCCGCCATGGATGCTGGGTGTGCCGCGTCCATTGCCGGCCGTGCATATCTCTGGCCGCACGAGCATCTCGCCGCAAACCTTCTCCTTTTCCATCGAAGTGATCGTGATACCCATGGTTTTGGCAAAGGGCACCATGTCAGCTGGATTGGTCATAGATTTGAATCCTTTTGGGGTTTTTCGGTCAAAAAAAGCAACGATTCGATTTGATTGGTAGCAGGGCCAAAAAGCTGCCAAATGCTCTCGGGTTCCAACAAATGATGGCACATCGACCGCCAATTTGCACCCCTATTCATTTTGATGGTCCTGACTTTTCGCAGGATTTTGACGTGCGCTGATAAATCAATATAAATCCTTGATTTTAAATGCTTTTAATATCGCAAAATCCTACATTTTTCTTGGGTTTGCCAGCGCCAGCGGCTATGGTCCGGCGATGAATGATATTAGTGAAAATGATATGCCGGAAGATGCTTCCAATACTTCCAACCAAAATGAATATGGCGCAGATTCCATCAAGGTTCTCAAGGGCCTAGATGCTGTTCGCAAGCGCCCGGGAATGTATATCGGCGACACCGATGATGGCAGCGGACTCCATCATATGGTGTTCGAAGTTTCCGACAACGCAATTGATGAAGCCCTGGCCGGCCATTGCGACCTGATCCTGATCACGCTCAACGGCGATGGCAGCGTATCGGTCGAGGATAATGGGCGCGGCATTCCGACCGGCATGCACAGTGAAGAAGGCGTGTCGGCGGCCGAGGTCATCATGACCCAGCTTCACGCCGGCGGCAAATTCGAGAATACGTCTGACGACAATGCCTATAAGGTATCCGGCGGCCTTCACGGTGTCGGAGTGTCGGTGGTCAACGCTCTGTCCGAATGGCTCGAGCTGGACATCTGGCGTGAAGGCAAGGCGCATAATATGCGCTTTGAATTTGGCGAAGCCGTTCGTTCGCTAGCCGTGACCGGCGACGCACCGCCAGCAGATAATGAAACCGGGGTAAAAAAGGGGACAAAAGTAACATTTTTTCCTTCTCCAGAGACGTTTAAAATCACCGAATTTGATTTCGAAAAACTGGAGCATCGCTACCGCGAACTGGCCTTTCTCAACAGCGGTGTGCACATAATTTTGCGCGATGCACGGCATGAAGAGCCCAGTGAAATCGACCTGTTTTATGAAGGCGGAATCGCTGCTTTTGTTCAATATCTCGACCGCAATAAAACGGCTCTGGTGCCCGAACCGATCGCTATTCACGGCGACCGGGACGATGTCATTATCGACGTCGCGCTAGAGTGGAATGACAGCTATTATGAGAATGTTCTCTGCTTCACCAACAACATTCCGCAGCGCGATGGCGGGACCCATTTGGCGGCTTTTCGTTCGGCCTTGACCCGGACATTGAACAATTATGCCGAGAGTTCCGGCGCGCTGAAGAAAGAGAAGGTCAAACTGACCGGCGACGATATGCGCGAAGGCCTATCTGCCATCGTTTCGGTAAAGCTGCCCGATCCGAAATTCAGCTCACAGACCAAAGACAAGCTGGTCTCTTCTGAAGTGCGGCAACCGCTGGAAAGCCTGATGGCCGACAAGCTCGCCGAATGGCTTGAAGAAAATCCGCAGAATGCCGCCATGGTGATCCAGAAGGTCATCGATGCCGCGGCGGCTCGTGAAGCCGCGAAAAAAGCGCGAGAACTTACCCGGCGCAAAGGGGCAATGGACATTGCCTCGCTGCCTGGGAAGCTCGCCGATTGCCGTGAGCGTGACGCGACCAAGTGCGAATTGTTCCTGGTGGAAGGAGACTCCGCTGGCGGTTCTGCGAAACAGGGCCGTGACAGCCAATATCAGGCGATCCTGCCACTGAAAGGTAAGATCCTCAACGTGGAACGCGCCCGCTTTGACCGGATGCTCTCGTCCAAGGAAGTTGGCACGCTCATCCAGGCCATGGGCACCGGCATTGGCCGCGATGATTTCAATCTGGAAAAGCTGCGCTATCACAAGATCGTCATCATGACCGATGCTGATGTCGACGGTGCGCATATCCGCACATTGCTGCTGACCTTCTTTTATCGCCAGATGCCGGAGATCATCCTCAACGGACATCTCTATATCGCCCAGCCACCGCTCTACAAAGTGGGCAAGGGCAAAAGCGAGGTCTATCTCAAGGATGACAATGCGCTCGACCAATATCTGGTCGAGGCTGGCTTGACCGGTATGATCCTCCAGACAGGAGAAGGCGCGCGAAGCGGCGAAGATCTGCGCGGCCTGATAGAACATGCTCGCCGCATGCGCAGTCTGATGACTTATGTGCCGCGGCGCTATGACAGCACCATTGTTGAAGGAATGGCGCTCACCGGCGCTCTCAACCCCGATCATGGCCGCACAGAACGGCAAGCCGCCGTGGACGCAACCGCCGCCTGGATGGACAAAGTTGACGAAGAGGGCCGCTGGTCTGGCCAAGTGTCGGAAGAAGGCGGCTATTTGTTCCAACGCTTTTGGCGCGGTGTCACCGATCACCATATCATCGAAGCAAAATTTCTGGAAAGCGCCGAAGCTCGCAAACTCCATCGCCTCGCATCTGAAGAAACCACTACCTATAATAGCGGCAGCCGGTTGGTGAAATCGGCTTCCGGCGACACGGATGCTGGTGATGATGAAGCTTTGGGCTCCAATGGCACATTGATCACAAGACCTTCGGAACTGCTCGACACAGTCATGGCGGCAGGTCGCAAGGGCTTGGCCATTTCCCGTTACAAAGGTCTTGGAGAGATGAACGCCGAACAGCTTTGGGAAACGACGCTTGATCCCGAAGTGCGCTCGCTATTGCAGGTGACTGTGGAACAGGCCGATGTGACGGATGATATCTTCACCAAGCTTATGGGCGAAGTGGTCGAGCCACGGCGCGAGTTCATTGTCGATAACGCCTTGAATGTAGCAAATCTAGATATCTAATTGGCCTGTGCTGCGAAGGGTGGCGCAAAAGGCCAGCCTCCGCATTTGCAGTATCTAGGAAGCGGCCGCGATCGCCCCCATCATCAGTTCCTGGTCCTTGCGGGTTGGATTGCCGCGTAAGCACAAGCCGCCATTCACTTGCAGATTTTCGCCGCTCATATAGCATTCGTCACTCGCCAGGAATACGGCTGCGGCTGCGATATCTTCGCTCGTTCCAATGCGACCCAGCGGATAACGCGCTTCGAATGACTCCACCAAACCAGGCACTTGATCAACACCTGCCGTCATTGGGGTTCTTGTAAGGCCTGGCGAAATACTATTTGCCCTAATTCCGCGCTCGCCGAATTCATGGGCAACGCAGCGAATGATATGATCCGTCGCGGCCTTTGTGCCCATATAAGCAGCATGGTCATTGAGCATAATTTTGGCGGTCGCAGAACTGAGTTGAATGATCGATCCACCATTTTCCATCGCCTTGATCATCTCTTGGTAAAATTGAAACGGGCCAACCAGTTGCAGCGCCGACATCATTTCCAATTCTTCGCGGGTATTTTCCAAAAAGGGTTTAAGGAACCCGAGACCGGTTCCGTTGATGGCAATATCAACCCCGCCCATTTTGCTCTTGGCCGCTTCAGCAAGCTCTTTGACATCCGACTCGCTGGTTAGATCACAAAGCGCATAATGGCCGCCAATCTCTTCAGAGAAGCGTTTCAGCTCGTCTTCCTTACGCCCGGCAACAAGAACATCCGCCCCTTCATCCCGAAAACGTTTTGCGATAATCTGCCCCATATTATCTTGGCCAGCAGCACCGAGAATGACAGCTTTTTTACCTTCTAGACGTCCCATGAAATCCGCTCCTCTTTATAGGCTATCCGAGACTTAACGTGTCACGGTTGCCTGTTTCCACTCTCAATATGGCTATTTGCTCTACGCCAAAAACGAAAAGGCCGGGAGCAGCAAGCTGTCCCGGCCAGATCAGATCAACGGGAGGTTGATCAGAATTTAAATTTGGCTTCCACGAACACCTGACGGCCACGGTTTTGCGTGACAACGAGGTCATCACCAGCCGGTAGGCCCAGAGCATTGCCGCCTGGAGCAAGGAACGGCCGACCACCACTTGTGTTGATCCAGATTTCATCCGTCAGATTAACGCCAACGAGAGAGAGCTTCCAAG
This sequence comes from Parasphingorhabdus sp., assembly GCF_039982395.1. Classification (GTDB taxonomy): domain Bacteria; phylum Pseudomonadota; class Alphaproteobacteria; order Sphingomonadales; family Sphingomonadaceae; genus Parasphingorhabdus. The sequence goes on along the minus strand of NZ_JBDWYO010000001.1, from coordinate 894,638 downwards.
CACCATCCGGATCACCGATCGAAATGGCGCCATCGATGGAAACATAGCTGTCCTGGCGAAGATCCGAGAGGGAATCTTCATTGGTAAAATAGGATCCGCTATATTGCAGGTTACCATTCAAACCCAGTTCGAAGGAGTCTCCGATTGGAGTAGCCCAGTCAAATGCGACATTGGCTGCGAATTTTGGAGCCCGAGCCGCTGCGCGTCCGTCCAAATCCTCTCCTGAGGTGGTTACAAAGGTCGATGAGAACTTCGCGTCAGTGTAAGCCATGGCACCCGAGAGGTTGAGGCCTTCAACAGGCGTGGACCAAGCCCACTCCAGATCAATACCCTGACTGGTCAGCTGACTTGCGTTGAATGTCTGGAACTGAACAGTTGTAGCGTCAAAGTTCTGCACCTGCAGGTCATCAAACACATAGTAGAAGACAGAAGCATTCAAAGTGACCGTACGATCTGCAAATTGCGACTTCACACCGATTTCGCCGCCTTGACCAGTTTCAGACTGGAAGATCAGAGCGTTAGCAACTGCTGCTCTAACAGCTGGATCGGGGCTATCAAAACCTAGCAAACTGGAAGATGGCAGTGCGCTATTGTCGATGCCACCGGATTTGAAACCGGTTTTAAACGCAGCATAGACATTCACATCCGGAGTCGCCTGATATTTCAGGGTGACTTCAGGTGAGAAATTCGAGTCCGAGAAGTTGATAGGACCGGAGAAGAAACCGCTGTTAATGAATGCCGGTCCCGCGGACAGGAATGCATGAACATAGGGAACTGCGATTGTGTTGACCTTGGTTTCATTGGTCCAACGCAGACCTCCAGAAAGTTCCAATTGATCCGTAATATCAAAAACCATGCTTCCGAAGAACGAAATCGCTTCAGTTTTGGTGTTATGTTTCTTCAACCAATCATAGCCGCTGCCGGTAACCGGATCAGGTGCCAAAAGGCCGATATTCACACCCAATTGCGACGTATCGAAATCAATTTCGCGGCTTTCGTAGAACCCACCAACCATGAAGTTAAATGGACCATCAAAGTCACTTGCCAAACGCAATTCTTGAGTGAATTGCTCGGTGCGGTTGTTTGGATCACTACAGCCGACACCGCCTGGAGCTCCGCCCGGCAAGATACCGACATAGCCATAGCAATCGTAGTCAATGGCATCGAGATTAAGATAGCCGGTGACCGAAGACACGGTGAAGGAATCCGAAACGTCCAGATCCCATTTTAGGCGACCGAAGAAAATATCCGTCTCACCGAAAGGCCGACCATTTTGAAGCGTGCCCAACCCGGGAGCGCCAGGAGGAAGAATTCTCAAAGAAGGATGGGCATCGGTGTGATGATAGAGGCCATCTGAGTCGTTACAATCTGCATTTGACGGAATGACAACGCCGCCACCGAGCAGGAAGATTTCATCGGCACGGCCATTTGCACCGCAATTGATATCAGAATGGGCGATCGCGCCGTCATTCTTGTTGTTGATATAATTGACCTTCAGATTGGCACTGAAATTGTCAAACGGGTCCCATTGCAAAGTTGCACGGCCAACGAAGTTTTTCAGTCCACGGCTGCCTTTGAAAGCACCGCCAGAATTGAATGCCGGTGTCCCTGGAGCGAGATCGACATAATTTTCAATATTCTGATATTGCGCTGCCAGGCGAATACCTAGAGCACCCGATATAGGACCAGAGATGTAACCGCCTACGGTTGTGCCATTTTCTTCAAACTCATGGGAAACTTTGGTTCCGACTTCCCAATCAGGCGTTGGGTCTGCAGACCGGATAGCGAAAACACCGGCAGAAGCACTCTTACCGAAGAATAGAGACTGCGGGCCTTTCAAAACGTCGATTTGCGCCACGTCGAAAAAGCCAGCCTGCACCATACGCATGGTGCTAACCTGGACACCGTCGAAGTCGAACGCCACTGCAGAATCAAAAGATGCGGAGATATTGGAAGAGCCGACACCCCGTAAACTTATCTGACCACCGGAACCGGAACCACCCACCTGAACATTCAGCGCAGGAACGCGGCTGGTAACATCGGCGATTTCATCCACCTGATATTTATCCAGCGTATCGCCGCCAATTGCCGTTACGGTGACTGGCACTTCCTGCAATGTTTCCGTTTGCTTACGCGCAATAACCGTAATTACATTACTTTCATCAAGCTCATCTGCATCCTGCGCCGCAGCTGGTGATGCGATTCCGGCCAGTGCCATTGTTGCGACCGAACCCAACAATAACGATCTAGCGGACTTGCTTCCCAAAACGGACTTGTTACGCGACGAAAATGTGGTCATTGCTCTCTCCCATTTGATCCGGTGCTTGAACCGGATCCTCACTAAAAAACTGGCGGTTATAAGCGCCTTGATATGTTTTGGTTCTAAGCGTGAGTTTCGGTTGGCTCTGCTAGCCAAATTGATAGCAAATATCGAAAACTGTGTTTTTCCCGCAACATTTAGGTGTTTTTAGCGAAAAATCGGAAGATGCCGTAGCGACAATGCTAGCGATAATAAGCATTGCACCCTCGCCCTGCCCCACGCCTATAGAGACATATTAGTCATTATGGGAGAACAAGAGATGGGCCGCCTAAAAGGAAAAATCGCGATCGTAACCGGAGCCGGTTCTGGCCTCGGGAAAGCGATCAGCGAAACATTCGCGGACGAAGGCGCGCAAGTTGTTCTGACCGACATTGATCTGGACAGCGCGACGAAGGTTGCCAATGCAATTGGCACACAGGCAATCGCATTGCAGCAAGATGTTGTCGATGAACAGCGATGGGATGACATTGTACAGGCAACAATTGACGCCTTTGGAACACCGCACATCTTGGTCAACAATGCCGGTCTCGTTCTCCCCGGCACAATCGAAAGCTGCTCACTCGAACTGTTCCGCAAACAGACATCTGTTATGCTCGACGGCGTGTTTCTCGGTTGTCGCGCCGCGGTCAATGTCATGAAAGCCAATGACCAGCCGAGCTCGATCATCAATCTCAGCTCCATGGCAGCGCTGCAAGGATATTCACCGTTTATCGCTTATACTGCAGCCAAGGGTGGAGTCAGGTCGATGACCAAGTCAGTGGCCTTGCATTGTAAGGAACAAAATTATCCAATCCGGTGCAACAGCCTTCATCCGGCTGGCATAGATACACCGATGGTTCGACAAGAATCGGTCGGCGCAGCTGGAGATGCCACACCGGCAACCGGAATAATCCCGCTTGGCGGATTGGGGCATCCTGACGATGTTGCCAAATTATGCGTTTATCTCGCTAGCGATGAATCCCGCTTCATGACGGCAGGCGAATATCCGGTAGACAATGGTTTGCTCTACAAACCGGATTAAAACCAGGCTTAGGCTGCACCCATCACAGCCGCCATTTGGCTCTGAAACTCCGCGAGATCAAAATAGTCTCTCCATTTCGCAATCTTACCCTCGCGCATTTCAAACGTCCCCATCACGCGGATCGCGATCCACTGCCCGTTGATCTTGAACTTGTCGGTGCGCTCGGTCAAAACCGTATCGCCTTCAGCAACTATGTGATGCACGATCCATTCCGCGCCTTCAGAACCCATGCCGGAGCCATCAAAAAACGCCTTTACCGCGCCAAGACCAACACAGGGTTCCATGGGAATATTATGGTAGAAAATATCCTCTGCCATAGCAGCGTAGATCGCGTCATAGTCCATACGGTTCCAAGCTTCGATAAAATCGAGAACCTGTTGCTTGCTGTCAGACATCGTCAATCTCCTCTTCTATTTTGCGGGCGAGACATCAAGGATCATCTTGCCCTGATTGGCGCCGGAGAATAGCTTCATAAATGCGGCGTAGCTGTTTTCGATACCTGTATCGATATCCTCATCATGCTTGATTTTGCCTTCGCCCATCCACTGCGCCATTTGGGCAATACCTTCAGGGAAGCGAGGTGGATAGTCGCGAACCAGGAAGCCTTTGATCGTCGCCTGCCGCGAGATCAGATACCATAGGTTGCGAATTCCAATCGGATCCGGGCTATTATATTCACTGATCATTCCGCAGAGCACGACGCGGCCATGTTCGTTGATGGCGGTAATCCCAGCATCGAGAATTTCGCCACCAACATTTTCCCAAATGATGTCCACGCCATCGGGAGCCGCTGCGGCGATTTCCTTTTCAAGGTCCGACTGGCTTTTGCCGCGATAATCAATAGCGGCGTCAAATCCATAATGATCCACAAGCCGTGCGCATTTTTCCGCTCCGCCAGCAATGCCAACAACCCGACAACCTTTGATCTTGCCGATTTGCCCGACCAGCGAACCCACAGCCCCGGCAGCACCGGTGACCAGCAAGGTCTCACCCTCTTTGGGCTTGCCATCGTCAATCATGCCAAAATAGGCGGTCATGCCAACAGCGCCGAGAACCGATAGAAAGTTGGTCGGCGAAGGGACGAGCGACGCGTCCACTGGTGAGGTAAAGCCCCCCGCTTGTACAACAGAATATTCTTCCATCGCACCCAGACCGACGACCCATTGGCCAACCGGGAAATCGGGGTTTTTGGACTCACTGACTCTGCCAACGCTGCTGGCGGTGACCGCTGCCCCCAAAGCGATTGGTGGCATATAGCTTTCCGCATCGCTCATCCAACCACGTTGAGCCGGATCCAATGAAATATAGTGATTGCGCACGATAAACGCGCCATCATCTATCGCAGGAAGATCTTCTTCAACCAACGCAAAATCGCTTTCTTTTGGTTCTCCAACGGGGCGACTGACGAGCGTAAATTTGCGGTTCTTGGTCATAGATTATCCTTCATTCGCAAGCTTGTGTGATTTTTTGATTTTCTTGGCGAGGGACCATTTGTGGACCTCGGTTGGCCCATCATAGACCCTAAAAGCTCGCACTTCGCGGAACACTTGTTCGACCACCGTATCTTTGCTCAGCCCTGTGCCGCCCATGACTTGGACGCAATTATCGGCGATGCGGAACAAGGCTTCGGAAACAGAAACTTTGGCCATGGAACTTTCGGTGGTTCCCAATGCGCCGGTATCGAGCACGGTGGCGCACCAGTCTATCATCAATTCGGCCTGCTTGAGATCGATTTGGTTCTGAGCGAGCATGAAACCAACGCCTTCGTGGTCGATCAGCGGTTTGCCGAAGGCCTGCCGTTTGCAGGCATAATCAATCGCGATTTCCTGCGCCCTGTCGCAGCAACCCAACCAGCGCATGCAATGAGTCAGTCGCGCCGGAGACAATCGCACCTGTGCATATTTGAAACCTTCGCCGCTTTCGCCCAGCATCTGATCCGCCGGGACGCGAAGATTATCGATTTGTACGACCGAGTGACTACCCGGCATCGAACTATCAATCGTGTCCAGCACGCGCTCGATCTTTATCGCAGGGTCGGGAAGGTCGACGAGAAACATCGTCGCTCCTTCTTCCGATTTCGCCATGACGATACCGACCTTCGCCCCTTTGGCACCAGTGATAAAAGTCTTGCGGCCGTTGATCACCCAATGGTTGCCATCCGGCTTGGCCGTGGTCTGCATCATCATCGGATCGGAACCCGCGCCATTTTCACTCGCTGGCTCGGTCATGAAAAAAGCGGAGCGTTCCCGGCCGGATACCAGCGGCTCCAGGAACCGCTCTTTTTGTTCCGGAGAAGCGCATTTGCCGAGCAGATACATATTGCCTTCATCGGGCGCGAACGTGTTCACGGCCAGCGGCCCAAGCGGCGACAAGCCAGACTTGCGTAGCACCAGCGCCGTTTCCAGATGCGTCAAATGACTGCCATCCTCGCGGATATGAGGTGTCAGAACACCAGCTTCTTTGGCCAGCACCCGCATTTCCTGCACCAGTCCGTCGGTCGGACCATGGTCTTCGCAACGGTCATCTTTTTCAAAGGCAAATATTTTTTCGCGAACGAAAGTCTCTACCCGTTCGGCTATGTCATGTGCCTCGGCACTGATATCTTTGGTCATCAAATCTCCTATCGTTGGAGAATCGTTACGGCAGATACGCCCGGTGCGCCATAGACCTGTGTATAGCCGGTTTTAGGATCACCCGGCACTTGCCGCTCGCCCGCGGTTCCGCGTAACTGCACCACATTTTCATAGACCTGACGCAAGCCCGACGCGCCGATAGGCTCGCCGCATGCTAGACAGCCACCGTCTGTGTTGACCGGCAGTTCGCCACGAATCTCGGTCTTGCCTTCGATCAGCCATTGTTCCTGATCCCCATGGGGACAGAATCCATTTTCCGCCATATGCATGATCTCCGCACCGGCTTCGGTATCTTGCAATTGGGCTATATCGATATCTTCCGGCCCCATGCCCGCCTGCTCGAAAGCTGCCTTTGCAGCCAGTTCTGTTGCCGTCCCACCGCGCTCGACATCAATAGAGGCAGCAAAGACTTCAAAAGAGCCCGTTGGCCGCGTTCGCATCACCGATGTTTTGAGGCGAATGAGCGGCATGCCCAATTCCTTGGCCTTTTTCTCGCTCGCCAGGATCAGCGCGACAGCGCCCTCAGCAGGCGAACAGAACATATATTTGTTAAGCGGATCGGAAATCATCGGCGCGTTCATAATCGTTTCGAGATCGACTTCGCTACGCCGCCACGCATGATCTGTTTTGGCACCATTACGAAACGCTTTCTCGGCAATGCGACCCAACACTTCCCGGCTAAGGTTATGCTCATGCAAATAGCGCATAATTTTGGCGCCAAAAAACTGCGTGGTCAGCATATAGCCGGCCTCGCCATACCAATTTGGCAGGCCATAGCTCGCCGGATCAGCGTTGAAAGCGCCGCGCGGATGCTTGTCAAAACCTACGGCCATGCCAATCTCATATTCACCCGACTTGATCGCGCTGGCCGCGGCATTGAGCGCAGAACCGCCAGTCGCGCAGCCATTGGAAACATTGATAAACTGAATGCCGGTCAGCCCGAGCTGGGACACCATATTGTCTGCATTGCCCGAAGCAGCAGAGCCACCAAAAGCAAATTGCACATCTTTCCATTCGATGCCGCTATCGGCGAGCGCCTGCCGTACAGCGAAAACCCCTTGATCCATCCCGTCACGTCCTTCGGTACGACCAAAAGGATGAATGCCTGCTCCTACAATACAAACGTCTGACATGATTATTCTCCCTGAACAGGCTTGAATGCGTGAATGAGTATTTGCTCCGACGGCGGCGCGTTTGGATCAAGCGGTATCGCCGTCAATTCTACTTCCATGCCAATTTTGACATCTTCCGGTTCAATGCCGGTCAAACGCGATTCCACCATAGTCTGCTCTGGCAGACTGACATAAGCGACCACATAAGGCTTGAATGTCTCGGGTTCGGCTGGTCCGGCATAGGGTGTCTTGGGCGGGAAGCGCTGGACGGTATATGTCCAGACTGTACCACGCGACGCCAAAGCGATCGGCTCGATATTGTCATTGGGAGTCAATGGCAATGGAAAGAATATATGTCCGGTTTCCTTGTTTCGCGCGCCAACAAGCGCGCTCATGTCAGAGGTGAACAGATTGTCGGCAATCGGCTGTGCGCTCACGAAACTCTCTCCCTTTTTCTGGAAGTCCTATAAGGTGGAAAGCAGGCCGCCAATAACTGCCAAAACGGCTAGGATAACCGGACGTCAGTATCCGGGATGAACCGCCAGCATCCCGCCATCAGCCAACAAATCGCTGCCGGTGACGAAACCACTATCATCACTGGCCAGGAACACTGCCGCCGCGGCAAGATCACTCCCTTGTCCGATTCGGTTAAAAGGTGACATGTTGGCGGCCATTTCGATCATACCAGGGACGGTTTTCGCTGCCGTATCGATAATGCCTGTATGGGTCGCACCGGGCACCAAATTGTTGCACCGAATATTATATCCGGCCTGCGCGCAGTGGACAGCGACTGATTTGGACAGCATCCGCACCGCACTTTTGGATGCCGTATAGGTCACATCTCCAGGAAGGGCAGCGAAGGCGCTGGTCGACGCAATATTGATGATGGAACCGCAAGATCCACCGGGATTTTCTTTCATGACTGCAATGGCTTTTTGACAACCCAGCATGACACCGGTCAGATTGATTGCGAGCAAATGATGCCAGCTGTCCAGATCGACATCTTCGATATTCTTGCCCATCACGATTCCAGCATTGTTGACCATGATATCGAGGCGGCCATATTCACTTTGGATTTTGGCCGTCACCTGATCCCAAGATACCGGCGCTGCGACGTCCTGCACCATGAACATCGCGCCCGCCGCCTCCGCGACGGACTGACCCAGTTCCTCTTGAACATCGGTGGACAGAACCTTCGCACCTTCTTTCACGAAGCGCTCGACCGTGGCCGCGCCAATACCCGATGCGCCGCCGGTTACAATCGCGACCTTACCCTCCAATTGACCTGACATATTCATCTCCCTATCTAATTCAGCAGAAGTCTATCCTGCCCCAACCATCTAGCTTCGACATAATTTATAGTGAAAGGATGCTTGATGCTCACGCCGGAACATATGCAGCAAACCGTGGACCAATATTTGTCCGCCATCAACGCCGGCGACATGCCAGCGGTGATGGCACTCTATGCCGATGATGCTTCGGTCGAAGACCCGGCTGGCACAGAGCCCAAGCGCGGCAATGCAATTCTGCAATTTTATACGAACGCCTTTTCCGGCGGCGCCAAGGTTGAATTGACCGGCCCGGTGCGCATTTCGGCCAAAGCAGCAGCCTTCCCATTTCGTGCCGAGATAGCAGGTCCGGAGGGACAGCTTACGGTCGTTGAAGTCATCGATATTTTTGAATTTGATCCCGATGGGAAAGTGGCCAAGATGACAGCTCATTTTGGGCCCACCAATTTGACAGTCCAGAACGCCTAGTTCGCTTAGTGGCGGTCGATCAATAACCGGAATTCTTCGCCCAACGATCACTATGGAAACCAGAATCACCAAACATCTGCTGTGCAACGTGCACGCGTTTGAAATAGAGCCCGACATCATATTCGTCGGTCACTCCGATTCCGCCATGCATCTGGATAGCCTCCTTGGTTGCCAGCTGCGCAACTTGTCCGGTTTTGGCCTTTGCCAGCGAACAGGTCAGGCCCGCATTGTCAAAATCCTCGTCGAGATCCTTCAGCGATTTAAGGACCGCCGATTTCATCATCTCTATCTCGGTCGCCAAATGGGCAGCTCGATGCTGCAATCCTTGAAAGGAACCAATTTTCTGCCCAAACTGCTCACGCTCTTTAAGATAGTCGGTCGTAACACCGAATACTTGCTGCGCGGAGCCCGACATTTCGGCACTCAACACGGCGCGACCGGCAGACAATATACCTTCCAGCGCGCCATAGCCGCCATCAAGCTCGCCTAGAATATCGTCACCCGTTACTTCGAGGCCATCGATCGAGATATTGGCGGCATTGCGACTATCCACCATCGGCGTATGCTCGCGCGTGATCTCCGGTGCATCAGCATCGATCAGGAATAACGTAATACCCTGCGGGTCGTTGCGCTCTCCCGACGTGCGGGCAGCAACAATTAGCTTGTCGGCAACGTGACCATCGGCAACGAAAGTTTTTGTGCCCGACAGCGAAAAACCATTGCCTGCCGGTTTGGCAGAAAATGCGACCTTATTGGGGTTGTGACGCGGGCCTTCATCTACCGCCAGAGCAAACAAGGTTTCGCCGCTGCTGATCGCCGCGAGATTTGCCTGCTTCTGTTTATCAGTTCCATATTGCTGAATCGCCGTGGCGCCCAGAACGGATGTAGAGAAAAAGGGAGAGGCGGTCAGATTACGGCCCATTTGTTCCGCCAGCACACCAGCACCAACATAGCCGAAACCGCTGCCGCCATGCTCTTCGTCTACGATAATCCCCGCCCAACCCATTTGCGCCATTTCCGACCAAAGCTCGCGACAGAACCCATCCGCTGGTTTATTGTCGCGTACCTTGCGAAAGGCAGCGACAGGCGCTTTTTCCGCTAGGAAGCCGTTCGCGGCATCCTGCAACATTTCTTGTTCTTCGTTGAGTATGAGAGGCATATTCGTTCGCCCTATTGGCTCGGCAGTCCCAAGACGCGCTTGGAAATGATGTTGAATTGAACTTCGGTGGTGCCGCCGAGGATCGAATAAGCCCGGTTGTAGAGCCAACTGCTTGCGAGACTGCCATATTCAATGCCATCCTCCCCAATAGTTGCACCGGTAGTGCCTTCGATATCCATCCGCAATTCGGTGCCACGCTTGGTCAATTCAGACGCCGCATATTTCAGCATGGAAGACTTGGCTCCCAGACCGTTGCCCGCATTGGCCTCGTCCGTCATGCGTTCGACCGTCAGATTATAGGCCCAATCGTCGAGCTCTGCTTGCGCAATAAGCTGGCGGAGAGAAGGGTCATCGAGCCGGTCAGCCTCATCCAGCCCGATCATCTCTGCTGCAAATTTTCCAAGACTTTCCGGTCCGCTGGTCCCGCGCAATGGAGACATTGTGCCTAACATTCCGCGCTCATGCACCAACAGGTTTTTCGCCACATCCCAGCCGCGATTGACCTCGCCGACGACCGCGTTATTGCCTTCACCATAGCTCTTTGGCACTTTGAGATTGTCAAAAAATGTCTCGCAAAATGGCGAGTGGCCGGAAATGAGAACGATTGGCTTCACGCTGATGCCTTCGCTCGCCATGTCGATCAGAATGAATGTGATACCCTTGTGTTTCGGGGCATCAAAATCGGTGCGGACCAGGCAGAAAATCCAGTCCGAAATATCTGCATTTGATGTCCAGATTTTCTGGCCGTTTATCAGCCAGTGATCGCCTTTGTCTTCACATTTCGTTTTAAGAGATGCCAGATCCGAGCCGGCTCCTGGCTCGGAATAGCCCTGACACCAGCGGATTTCACCGCGTGCGATTGCGGTCAAATGCTGTTGTTTCTGCTCATGCGTGCCATAGGCAAGCAATGCAGGGCCGAGCATCGAAATACCAAAATTGCTTAGCGGCTTCCGGGCATTGAGCGCCTGTCGCTCTTCATCGAGAATCTTTGCTTCGTCCGCAGACAGGCCAGCGCCGCCATATTCCTGCGGCCAAGTCGGAACGGTATAGCCTTTGGACAACGCACGCTCAAACCAGAGCCTCTGCGCCTCGGACTGGAATTCCCATTGGCGCCCACCCCAACACTGATTTTCAGCGGTAATATCACCATCACGCATTTCTGCGGGGCAGTTTTTTTCCAGCCATGCCCGCACTTCAGTACGGAAATTTTCCAGATCGCTCATGATCTAACCTCTCGTCACGAAAATGTCATATGTCAGCTTGCATGACGCGGGCACTGCGCATTTAGTTAGCGTTGTCATCCCGTGCATCAATCCAGACGAAGCATTTGCTTACCAAAATTCTGACCCGCGAACAGGCGCTTCAAGGTTGTCGGGATATTATCGAAGCCCTCTTGAATGTCTTCCTTGAAGGTAATTCTTCCTTCCTTAATCCACTGCCGCATACGCTTCTGAGCTTCTGGGAATTCGCTAGCATAGTCGGAGACGATGAAACCAGACATGCTGGCGCGTTTGAAGATCAGGTTGAAATAATTTTCTGGGCCTGCCGGCAAATTGCCCGTCTCATAGCGAGAGATCCCGCCGCAGATTGCCACCCGGGCGTGCAAAGCCAAATGCGCCAAGGCATCATTCAGAATCTTGCCGCCGACATTGTCATAAAAGACATTGATTGACTGCGGACAATGCTCTTTCAGTCCGGCTCGCACATCATCATTCTTATAGTCGATGGCAATGTCATAGCCGACTTCATCGGTCAGCCATTTACACTTTTCTTCACCACCCGCGATGCCAATGACGCGACAGCCTGCGATCTTGGCAATCTGACCAACCATCGAACCTGTGGCGCCGGCCGCACCAGACACAACCACTGTGTCTCCCGGCTGTGGCCGGCCATGTTTAAGCAGGCCAAAATAAGCCGTCATTCCCGTGGTGCCCAGCGCGCCCAAATTTGCTGCCAGCAGTTCATCGTCAGGCACTTTATTCAGCTCACCACCTGGAACATGCGCATAGTCCTGCCAGCGCAACATGCCCATGACTTTGTCACCTGCAGCGAATTTAGCATGCCGCGACTCGACAACGGTTCCGACGCCCGAACCACGCATCACTTCACCAATTTCCGTAGGCGCAACATAACCGCCAATATTCTCCATCCAGCCTTTTTGCGCCGGGTCAAATCCCAATATTTCGTTTTTAACCAGCACATGGCCTTCCGCACATTCCGGCACTTCGGTTACGACTTTCTTGAAATCATCGTCCACGAGTCCTCGTCCCTTGGGACGTCCGTTGATCAGCCACTGCCTGTTGTCGGTCATTATTTCTCTCCATTGGAAGACTTGGAAGCCTGTTAGACGGATTCAGCGAGACAATCGAACTGCCAGCTTTGATAGCTAGGCAAGCAATTGGCGAGATCATCATCTCCCTCAGCATCGGTTTTTGGAGAAAGACCAGAATATTCCATAGCAATTTTGCCAATCGCTATATTTGATCGCGGCACCTGACATTCGTTGCTTACTCCCTATAACAATAGTGGCGAGTGTCCCTACCTGCGCTATGAAGTTTTCAGCGAAAAGCGCCCCCATCAGAGGGCCGCAATTTTAAGGAGCAAAGCCTTGGCCAATATTGAACTGGCAGACAAAGACGTCCTCATAGATATTTTTACCCGCGCAGACCTCATCATGCAGTCGGATATCAAATTCCGTCAAATGATTGGCGCAGGACAATTGCAAATCGTCTATTATCCCGTCCGCGGCCAGGAAGTGGTCTCGTCGGCCATGATGGCTGCCGTGAATCAAGAAGACTATTTGGTCACGATATACCGTGGCCTGCATGATCAACTTGCCAAGGGCATTCCCTCCAAAGACCTTTGGGCAGAATTTGCTGGTAAAATGGCTGGCACTTGCAAAGGCAAGGGCGGCCCGATGCATATCACGCATCCCGAAACTGGCGTGATGGTCACCACCGGCATTGTGGGTTCCGGCATTCCGATCGCCAACGGCTTGGCACTCGGCAGCCAGCTCGACAAGGACGGCAAAGTCACGGTCTGTTGCTTTGGCGATGGTGCATCCAATATCGGCGCGTTTCACGAAGGGCTGAACATGGCCCAGGTCTGGAAGCTACCAGTCATTTTCTTATGCCAGAATAATCTGTATTCCGAACACACGCCAATGGCTTTTGCCACCAGCTCGGATTCCATAAAACAGCGCGGTGAAGGCCTTGGTATGCGTTCGGTGCAGGTCAATGGCAATGATGCCAGCGCTATGTATGCCGCGGCAAAGGAAGCCGTTGAATATGCGCGCGCCGGCCATGGGCCGACTTTGATCGAAGCAATGACCTTCCGTTTCCACGGTCACTTGCTCGGCGACACCAGCCATTATATTCCGAAAGAAGAAATGGAGCAGGCGAAGAAGGATGATCCAATGCCAATCCTGCGCCAACAGCTTCTCGATCTTCAGGTCAGCGAAGCTGATATTGCTACAATTGAAGCGAAAAATGCCGCGATCATAGAAGAAGCGTCGCAATTTGCGCTCGACACCCCTTATCCTCCCGGTGAGGAATATCGCATCGATGTTCTGGACGTGGAGATCGCAGCATGACCGAGAAACCAGCAGAAATCATGTTCGCCCAAGCCTGTAACATGGCCATGGCCAAAGCAATGGAAGACGATCCGAAAGTCATCATCATGGGCGAAGATATCGCCGATGAACAAGGCGGCGGCGTGTTTAAAGTCACCCTGGGCCTGTCCGAGAAATTCGGCACAGACCGCGTCCGTTCCACTCCAATTTCCGAGCAGGCGATTGTCGGTGCAGCCGTTGGCTCTGCGATGGTTGGCTACAAGCCGGTCGCCGAAATCATGTTGATGAATTTCATCACCGTTGCCATGGATCAGATCGTCAATCACGCTGCCAAATTGCGGTTCATGTCGGGCGGCCAAACCACCGTGCCGCTAACCATCCGCACAACCACTGGCGCCGGCACCGGCCTTGGCGGACAGCATAGTGATATGCTTGAAGCATGGCTCGCTCACGTTCCCGGACTCAAGGTTGTTGCAGCATCCAATCCGGCCGATGCTTATGGTCTGCTCTATTCGTCAATCATGGATCCAAATCCAGTGATCTTCATTGAGAATACGCCAGGCTATTTTGTCAAAGGCCCAGCGCCAGCGCCTGATCATATTGTGCCGCTAGGCAAAGCCTCTATTCCCCGCGAAGGCACGGATATCACGCTTATCGGTTATGGCAGCAGTATCAGCAGATGCCACGGCGCTGCAGACAAGCTCGCGGCAGATGGTATCTCATGCGAGATTGTCGATCTCCGCACCATCGCTCCCTTCGATGAAGAGACTGTCCTCAAAAGCGTTGCCAAAACCAAAGCCGCGGTGGTCGTTCACGAAGCGGTCCGCAACTTTGGGGTCGGCGCAGAAATTTCGTCACGTATTCATGAAGAACTGTTCTCCGAACTCAAGGCCCCCGTTGGACGGGTGGGCTCTGGCTATGCGCCGGTTCCCTTCTCACCAGCGATCGAGAAAGCCTGGATGTTCAATCAGGATGACGTCGAACGCGAAGTACACAAAATCTTAGGGTAAAATTACAATGGCTACAGAAATACGTATACCAAAGCTGGGTTTTAGCATGGAATCCGGCATCCTGGCAGAATGGTTGGTCGAAGATGGAGCGGATGTGACCGCAGGACAGGAAATCTATGCGCTGGAAAATGAGAAATCGACGCAAGAAGTCGAATCACCAGCGACCGGAAAACTGAAAATTGTCATCCAGGCCGATGGGGAAGAATACCCCGTTGGCGAGCTAATCGGCACGATCGAATAGGAAAGGCTGAACGGGCCCATCCCTCCTATCACTATAAATAGGAATGTTTGGTTGACTGCAAAACCAAACAAAGCGACACACTGCGGACAATAATGATAAATGTCGCAAGGAGTGTAGCTGGATGGCCGAGAATTTTATCGCCGAAATCCCCGAAATTGGTCGGAAGAGATTTCGCGCGAATCTGGACAGTGTCACCATTACAGTTCCAGCGGAAATTCGTCCTGCAGCTGAAGCGGTTCATGAGATCGCGCTTTCCTATGGATTCCGCATCGCGGTTTCAGCGGATATTTCATCCAAGGCCCATCTGGTTGATGCCGACGGCAATTTGATCAACAAGGATGTGTTCGGTTGGGTCGCCGAAGGAGAACGCTGGTGGGAAGATACCCGTCTAGCACTCAGCTCGCCCCTACCGAGAGCCTGTCGTTATGAGAGCGAACCAGTCTGGTGCAATGCAGAAGGTTTTCACGGCCATTGGCCTAATGAATATCTCGACAAAATCGACCTCAAAGATTTTTATACGCAAGGGGCTACCACCAAGTCGGCAATACTGATTCCTGTTCACCTTCCCTTCGGTCAGATTGCCGCGGTTAGCTTCACGCCACTTGACCAGGAAATAACCGATCTAACTCAGCCTTATCGGCTCTATTCGGATTTTTTCGCGATTGTGACCGGCCGGTTCGTCACTGGCTATGTCCTCGCCATGCGTGAAAAGCACAGGATGCCGGCCAATTGCATCCTATCCAAGCGCGAAGCCGAATGCCTGCATTGGGCCGCCATTGGCAAGACCGACAAAGAGATCAGCATGATCCTCTCGCTTAGCCATGCCACGATCCGCTATCACGTTAACCGGGCCGGGCAAAAGCTGAACAGCGTCAATCGCGGACAAACAATTTTCAAAGCCGGTCAGTTGGGATATCTCGGCGCCACCGACTAACGCCTATCTCCGCAATATAGCGAATACTGCAGTCATCGTCATAAGCACAACATCTCCACAGACTATTCGTCCGCTGCAATAAGCCGTGCGTTTGCTCATACGGTCGATGCTCGCATGAGCTTCGACCCAATCACCAAGATTGGCTGCTGCTAGAAAATTTGTATTCAGGCTCATGGTTGCCACGGGCAAGCGGGGTCGTTCGGCCTCGTGCACCTGCAGGCTGAGGGCGACATCGGCAAGTGTCCCCAGGACGCCCCCATGGGCAACCTTGATATGATTAATCTGGCCTTTGTGAATCCGCGCCCCAACGACGATGCGATCGCCATCTGAGCGGACATAATAAGGCCCAGCCATATCCAGAAACGGGTTGGAAAATGTCGCCCGTTCAAAGCCGTCCGGGATATTGTTCCCCGAGATATTGTCCCCAGAGCTATCGTTCAATGTCAGGCAACCGCTTTTTTCGGACTCTTCGGTGGCTCTTCAGAATTTAGCCACAGATCGAGGGTTTCATGAAAATGGCGGAGTTTTGATTCCTGATATTCAGCAAAGAGGGACACGCCGTTCGGTTGACTCTTCACACCTTTTTGCATGGCTTTGTGATTCAGATAATCCTGATTGAAAATCTTGTTCAGATAGCTGCCGAATTCGGTCGCCTGCGTATAATCGTCATGCAGGTCCAAGAAAGTGCATTTTGCTGGTTCGGGACGTTCCGCACCTTCGGGCAACGGCACCATGAACATTACCTCATGTAGGGATTGCTCTGGGTTATCGCCATCCGGCCTAAACCGATAGAAGATCGGATTGAAGTCCGCCCAAGGACTGAAGTTCGGAAAAACGCTGTAGAAGATAGCGTCCACGAGATCTGCATCGCTGATATCGTCCACCATATCGCCCCAAGCCGGCCGCATTTCCTCACGCCGCGCCTGGGCCGCGTCATCCCGTAAAGCATGAGCCGAAACGTCGGTATAGACCATCGGCATCTCTTCCTCTTCCGGCGCAATCTTGCCTCCGATCCAGTTGCACATATGCGGATCGG
Organism: Parasphingorhabdus sp.; assembly: GCF_039982395.1. Lineage (GTDB taxonomy): Bacteria > Pseudomonadota > Alphaproteobacteria > Sphingomonadales > Sphingomonadaceae > Parasphingorhabdus. Next base: position 877,844 of record NZ_JBDWYO010000001.1, on the reverse strand, counting down.
CTGATTTTAGATCGCCTTCGATATAGTTGGATTCCATATCGAAAATACCGCTTTTTCCGTTAGGCAGAGAGACTTTGACTCGATTTTCTTCCAGCCGTTCAAACTTGTGTTTGCTGATCGGGTGAATGAAACTCTGGAATGCCTTGGCATCGGGGAAGGCGGTTGGATCCGGGTTTACCAGATCGGTATGCGGACTAGGTTGACCATGAGCGGACATCGCTCGGGACACATTGTGCCAGACATCATATTTGCTGTTCGCATCGGCAAAAGCAGGCATCAGTTCAGGATGCGTGCCGACAACGTGGTAGGACTCCATGAAAGCTTCCTGCGCAATTTTCCAATTGCACGGCAAGCGCTTGATCATGTGAGCGGCTTTGTACCGGCGTTCGAACGGGATCTGGAAGTGGCGGTCGATATCACCAAGAAAATCTTCCAATGGTTCACAATTGGGGTCAGGGTTGATGAACACGAAACCACCCCATTCGCCAATACGGACTTCCTGTAAACTGTGGGTCTCTTCGCTCACTGATGGAAAATCCCACTGGCAGGGCACTTCCTTCAGCTTGCCATCCAGTTCCCAAGACCAGCCATGGAACGGACAACGCAACGCCTTTTGTCCCTTTTTGTGATTGTCGCATATAGCCCTGCCCCGGTGCATACAGCTGTTGGGAAAGGCTTTGATTTCATCTTCGGACACACGGACGATCAGAAAAGAAAGTCCGGCAATATCGTAGACAAACGTATCTCCAACGTCCTTGATATCGTCCTTATGACAGGTCATCTGCCAGACGCGTTTCCAAAGCATCTCTACTTCGCGGTCATGTTCTTCCTTGGTCCAGTAGCGACTGACTTCAACAGTCGTGACGCCTGGCTCCATTGGCGATTCTTCAAGAAATATGGCGGGAGGCGCAACTTTATCACCTTCCAGCAATTCGGTGTAGGAAATGCCGTTCGACCGATTATGTCCGGTTAACGTCTCGACCATTATCTTCTCCTGAAAACAGATATTCTTTGACGATCAAGTTAGCGCATAGGTTGGGCGTTGCCACTAGTGATTCTGGCAGCCGACCCTGTTGTTTTTGAGAGGATAGCGCGGACCCGTTACCTGTGTATCCTCTCTTCCAAGAAGCAGATATGAGTCTGCCGGTGTCCAACATGCGCAAAGGAGAAAATTTCCGTGAAACTCTACTCGAGTCTAGGCCCGAACCCTCGCCTTGCGCGGATGTTCTTGGTGGAAAAGAATATCGAAGTCGAACGAATCCATCTCGACATTATCACGGGCGAGAATCGCTCGGATGAATATGCGCAGAAGAATGTGATGCAAACGACGCCGACACTGGAACTCGACGATGGCACCTTGCTGACCGAGTCGACCGTGATTTGCGAATATCTTGAAGAATATAAACCAGACCCGGTGCTGATCGGATCGACCGCTTTGGAGCGCGCCGAAACACGGCGCTGGGCGCGACGCATTGATCAAGAAATAGCCATTCCCATGACCATGGGGTTCCGTGGTGGCGCGGGCCGCCCGATGTTCGAGCCACGGATGAACGTGGTAAGCACCGAAGCAGCAGCCGAGCTGTCCGCTATGTCAGACAAGCACTGGAACTGGCTCGACGGCCAATTGGGCAAAAAAGACTATATTTGCCACGACCGACTGACCTTGGCGGATTTGGTGGCCTTCTGTTTCATCAAATTTGGCGGCACGGTTGGGTGGAGCCTGCCAGCGGGTACAGACAATCTGGCGCGCTTTACCGCGATGATGGAAGAAAGGCCTTCGGCCGAAATCTGGCGTGGTGAAGAATGAACGAAAAACCTGCCTCTCTCGCTAAGCTCGGCTCGATCATGCAGATCAGCTATGTGCCGGACGACTATGATGCAGCGCTTGACTATTGGACCACAAAAATGGGCGCTGGCCCTTTTTTCCACACCGAAGTTGTCGAGCTGGAAAATGTCAAATATCGCGGCGAGCCATCGGACATCCAGTTTTCAATGGCGATCGGCTATTGGGGCGATATCCAGGTCGAGCTCATCCGTCCGAACAACGACGCACCATCGATGTTCAAGGATTGGCGCGAGAAGGGGTTGCAGGGCGTCCAGCATCTCTGCCTCATAGTCGATGATCTCGAACATGCCCGCGCCTTGACCCAAGATGCCGGCGGCGAAATCATCCAGGAAGTCAGTTTGCCCGGCGGCGCCGGTGGAGCATTTTACGCCGATTATGGCGGTGGACCGGGAACCATCATAGAATATCTGCAAATCCCGCAAGCCGGTATCGACGGTTTTGGCGCAATGCGCCAAATGCATCTCGACTGGGATGGAAAAACAAACCCCGTGATAGGAAAAGAATAGATGAGCGAAGCGCCAGAACGCCGCCCCGACCAGAAACCGATTCAGTGCGTATTGGTCGCAGCTGGCAAATATCATGATATCGATTATGCCAGACTCGAAGTGATGAAGCTGCTCGCCGAGGATGACCGCATCCGGGTGCGGGTATTCGAGGACTACGAAAATCTTGATGCGATCAAGAACGCTGATTTTCTGGTAAGCTATACTTGCGACGTACAACCCAGTGCAGCGGCACAGAAAACGATACAGGATTTCGTCAATGGTGGCGGTCGCTATTTTGCATTGCATGGCACCAACGCCGTTCTGAAATTTCTAGAAGATGGTCTGGTCGACGCCCCGGATGAAATGCCGGTCTTCGCCGACACGCTCGGCACACGCTTTTTATCCCATCCGCCGATCATTCCCTTCACGGTCGACAACGCCCAGCCGGACCATCCGCTCGTAAAAGGCATCCCCAGTTTTGAAACCACCGACGAGCAATATCTCGTCGAAACCCGGGCGGAGCTCGATATTCTGCTCGATACCGAGTATAATGGCGAAGACGATATTAGCGGCTTTGTCCACAGCGACATCAAGAAGAGCCGTCACCCTGTATTCTATATCCGCCGCATGGGCGAAGGCGCCGTACTCTATCTGACCATGGGACATTGCCGCGGCCATTATGACATGGAGCCAGTGCTCGACTGGTGGCCGGAAGTAGATCGGTCCGGTTGGCAGCAACCGATCATTTATGACCTGCTCAGACGCGGGATCGGCTGGAGCTGCGAAACTACCATCGCCAAATTCTAAACGAAAAACCAACACCAGAAAAAACGTAAAAGGAGCATAAAATGGATTTAGGACTCAAGGGCAAAAAAGTCATTCTAACCGGCGGAAGCCGGGGCCTCGGGCGCGCAGCGCTGGAGCATTTCGCCAAAGAAGGCGCAGATGTTGCATTTTTCTCCCGCAATGCTGAGCAAGTCGCAGCTGCAAAAGGCGAACTGGAAGCCCATGGCGGCAAGGTTGTCGCCGATGCGCTGGATATGACCGATATTGATGGCTATGCCGCGTGGCTTGAAAAAGCTGCCGGCGATCTCGGCGGCTGTGATATTTTCATTCATAACGTTAGCTCGTCTGGCGCTGGCGCTACCGGCGATTGGGAAGTCACTTTCCAGACCGATATTATCGGCGCGGTCAAGGCGATGGAAGTGCTCGAACCGCATCTCGAAAAATCCGACGATGGCAGCGTGATCTTCATGTCCTCCACCGCCGCATTTGAAACCTTTGTCGCACCACAGGCATTTAACGCGATGAAAGCCGCGCTGATCACCTTTGGCAGCCAACTCAGCCAGTCGTTGGGGCCCAAGGGCATCCGCGTGAACATGGTGTCCCCTGGACCGATCAAATTCCCAGGCGGCAACTGGTCACAGATCGAAGCCGGTATGCCGGAGTTTTACGAAATGACCAAAGCGGGTTTTGCTTTGGGTGACTTCGGCAATGCTGATGATGTCGCACGCAGCGTCGTCTTCCTTGCCAGCCCGGCATCAAGCTACACGACAGGCGCGCATCTCGTGATCGATGGTGGCTTCACCAAACGCGTCCAATTCTAAGCGCTTTCTGCCCCGCACTTGATGCGGAGCAATATAGACAGCAATGCTTCGTCTCCCGGGTTCCGGCTTATCCGCCGGAACCCGATTTTGTTTTAAAGGCATGATCATGACCGACAAGCAGACCAACGAATATTCCGCCAAAGGCTATGCCACCCATGCATCGGATCAGCCGCTTGAACCCTTTGCATTCAACCGCCGGGGCCTGCGGAACGATGATGTTCTGATCGAGATATCGCATTGCGGCATCTGTCATTCAGACCTGCACACCGCTCGCAATGACTGGGGTGGAAGCAAATATCCGGTGGTCCCGGGTCATGAAATTGTTGGTCATGTCAGAGCGGTTGGCGAAGATGTCAGCGACTTTGCAGAAGGCGACCGTGTTGCCATAGGCTGCATGGTTGATGCCTGCCTCGAATGTGATCATTGCGCGCAAGGCCTGGAACAATATTGCCTGAACGGCATGACTGGCACCTATGGCGGCAAAGACCGCCGCGATGGCAGCATCACCCACGGTGGCTATTCTGACAAGATCGTTGTGCGCAAGGAGTTTGTCCTACGCATTCCCGACGGCCTGGACATGGGCGCGGCAGCTCCCTTGCTCTGTGCCGGAATCACCACTTATTCTCCGCTCAAACAATGGAACGTCGGACCGGGTAGCAAAGTGGCGGTCGTCGGCCTTGGTGGTCTCGGGCACATGGGAGTTAAGCTTGCCGCTGCAATGGGCGCAGAGGTCACGGTCTTGACCCGCACCGAAGACAAGCTCCCGGACGCGCGAGCTTTGGGCGCAAAAAATATATTATTATCGACTGACCGCGCCGCGATGAAGGCCGCTGCCAACAGCTTTGATATGATATTGAACACCGTTCCGGTTCCGCACCCGGTAACCCATTATATGCCCTTGTTGAAAATCGACTGCGCCCAGGTGTTGGTCGGCGTTATCGGTGTCCTTCCGGAAATGCACAGCGGCCATCTTCTGGGCCGGCGGATCCTCACCGGATCAGGCATTGGCGGCATTGCCGAAACGCAAGAAATGCTGGATTTCTGTGCCGAGGAAAACATCCTTCCAGAGATAGAGATGATCGCGATGCAGGATGTGAACAACGCCTATGACCGGATGGAAAAATCGGATGTCCGATACCGGTTTGTGATTGATATGGAGACGCTCGCTTAAACTAGCGCGAGCCTATTTGCCTTTGCCCATAAAGGCTGCAATTCGTTCGTGCATGTCGGGGCCATGGCCCTCGCTTTCCATCACTTCCCATTGTAGGCCTGCGTCGATCGGTCCCCCATCGGTTGCCTCCAAGAGGCGCTTATTCGCGGCATGGGAGAAGCCCGAATTGGCAACGATCTTCTGAGCCAATGTCGCAACCTCGCTATCGAAATCCTCGAGCGGTACCACGTTTTCCGCCAATCCTATGCGCATAGCTTCATCGGCATTGATCATGTCAGCGGTGAACATCAGGCGTTTCGCGGTCGCGATCCCAACCCGGCGTGGCAGACGCTGGCTCATTCCCCAAACCGGGGTCAGCGCCCATTTTGCATGAGTGTCGCCAAAACGAGCGGAGTCAGCCGCGAGGATGAAATCTGCTGCCAGAGCCACTTCCAGCGCGCCTGTATAACAATGGCCATGTACCGCGGCGATAACCGGCTGAGGGAGCTTTTCCAACATGCGCAAAGTTTCGGAATGCCAACCGGCGGACGGCACCGCCTCACCCTCGGCAATGTCACCCAAGTCGTGGCCAGCTGAGAAGCATTTCCCTGCTCCGCGCAGCACGACACAAGCGATGCTTTTATCTTTGCGCAAATCCGCAACATGGCTTCGCAACTCTCGAAACATCGCGACGGTCAGAGCATTGAGCTTATCCGGACGATTGAGCGTCAGAAGCGCCCAACCATCTTGATCTTCGCGGAGCACCAGATTTGTCATATTGCGTCCTCTATCCCAAAAATCAGTTTACCGCCCGGTCTTTGCCTTCCCAATAAGGTGCCCGCAGATCCTTGCGCAAAATCTTGCCCGAAGGATTGCGTGGCAAAGCATCGATAAAATCAACCGATTTCGGGCATTTAAAACCGGCAATCCGCTCGCGAGCATCGCTGATCAATTCGGCTTCGGTCAGCTCTTGACCCGCTTTGACAACAACACAGGCTTTGACCGCCTCCCCCCATTTTTCGTCAGGAATCCCGATGACCGCCACGTCGGCAACCTTTGGATTGGCGTAGATCGCGTTTTCGACCTCCGCCGGGTAGACATTTTCTCCACCCGAAATGATCATGTCTTTGAGCCGGTCCTGAATATAGAGATAGCCGTCCTCATCAAGAGAGCCAGCATCTCCGGTGCGCAACCAGCCTTCGGCGTCGATCGTTTCGGCTGTGGCATCCGGCCGGTTCCAATAGCCTTTCATATTTTTGGCCGATCGCGTTGCGATTTCGCCAATCGTGCGCGGTGGCAATGTCTTTTCTGTATCCGGATCTATGATCTTGATCTCGACCCCCGGCAAAGGCGTCCCCACAGACCGCATTTTCTCGTTGCCGTTCACGTCATGATCTTCGGGATTGAGCGTCGTGATAGTGCCGCTTGTTTCGGTCATCCCGTACATCTGGACAAAACCGCAGCCCAGCACATCCATGGCCTGCTTCATCAACTCGAGCGGGATGGGCGAGGCACCATAGGTGATATATTTGAGATCTGAGAAATCGACTTCTTTGGCCCGCGGATGATTGAGCAGAATCTGGATCGCTGCCGGAACCATGAAGATCTTCGAAATCGTATATTGTTCGATCAGATCCAGAGCCTGCGTCGGATCATATTCCGGCAGAACAATAGCGCTGCCGCCGCTGAACATCACAGCCAGTCCTGTGCCGGTGCCGCTTATGTGGAAACAAGGCATAGCGAGCAGAGTGATCTCGCCCGGTATCGGCTTCTGCCAATCCATCAGATCGTCCTCGGTAAGACCAGCACTGCGCGATGAAAAAATCGATCCACTCGTCATGATCGCGCCTTTGGGATGACCTGTCGTTCCCGATGTATAAAGCTGCAGCGCGTCATCTTCTTCCGCGCAAGGCGTCAAGGGGTCGACTGGATCAAAACCGTCTCGCCAGTCCGGATAGGCGGCGAAGTTACCTTCGGCCTTCTCGCTGCCCAATATCAGTTCGACATGTTCCAGACGGTCTTGGATCTTGCGCACAAGATCATCAAAACCAGGGCCGATGAAGAGAGTTTTTGCCTGACTATCGTTCAGGATATAGGCCACTTCAGGCGGCGCCAGTCGCCAATTGACCGGAACCATGACGGCGCCCAATTTGGCGGCTCCGACCAATATTTCAAAATAGAGATGGCTGTTCTTGCCCATATAGGCGATCCGATCGCCTTTGCTGACACCTCTGGAGGCCAATGCCTGTGCGGCTCGATTGCTTCCGCTATCCAGGGCAGCATAGGTCATCTCATCACCTTCAAAGGTGAAGACGACCGTGTCCGGCTGTTCCTGCGCGTGAAAACGCACCACATCGCCAATGGAAATAATCTCTTCTTCCGTCATATCTTCATCCTCTTTGCGCGATTCTGTGATCGGCTATGCCTCCGAATACATAGGGATGGTGGAGGAGCATACAGCCTAGCATATTGACTAGCCCGCAAGACCGAAATCCAATGGCAAAACACCGCCTTGCTGTTCTAGAGTTGGATCATGCACAAACTCGCATTGCATCAGATCACGATGATGGACGGCGGACCGGAAGGCCTCGTGCGCTTTGCCGCCAAAGCTGGGCTCGATCGGGTTTGCCTGTTCACCGCTACACCAACCGACGAAAATGGCAGGAATATGTTCCCGATAGTCGGGGCAGCCAAGGTGAAGTCGTTTCAAGATCTGTTGCGCCAGCATGATGTGCGAGTCATCAACGCTGAATATTTTCCGGTCATGAATGGGCAAGATGTTTCGCATTATCTGCCAGCGATCGCTTTGGCCGCAGAGCTCGGCGCCAAGCGACTGGTGACCCATATTCACGACACCTCTCGGCAACGTGCGGAAGATCAGCTGTTTGATTTGTGCGAAATGGCCAATGACAACGGGCTGGAAGTTGGTCTCGAATTTACCGGCTTTGCACATGGATGCAACAGTCTGAATGCCGCCGTCGCGCTGCACGACCGGATGAACAAATCCAATCTGAAGATAGCGATAGACGCGCTCCATCTTTTCCGCACTGGCGGCACGTTGGATCATCTAAAAGCCGTGGATCCGGCAATCATCGGCTATGTCCAGCTGTGCGATGGTCCTGATTTTCGACGGTCAGATGATTATGTTCCAGAAGCCATGAACCGGATGATACCCGGCGAAGGCGTGTTCCCGCTAAAAGAGCTCGTTTCCCTGCTTGGACCACATGTCGATATCGACATCGAGGTGCCCAATTTCGAGATTGTTGCGGAAGACGAGAGAAAATCATGGGCGAATCGCGCCATTGCCGCCAGCCAGAGTCAGTTCGATAAAGCAGGCACATCAGTTGGCGGAGCTGGCAAAGGCACCTCTGACAAATCAAGCCAATCGCTCACGGACTGACCATAATAGCTATCGAGCACCGCGAAAGGTATGGTGAAAGGCCTACCCCAGCCGTTGTTCCACATCGCGACCACGCCCGTGCGGGCAGCGGGATCGAATATCATTGTCGCCCGATAGCCATCCACCGCCCCGCTATGTCCGACCAATTGCCGGCCAGTATAGTTGAAACTACGCCAACCCAGTCCGTAAGATGGTGTTGTAAGAGCCCGTGCGAGGTCGCCGCCATAAACCCGCCCCGTCCTTACCAATGGTGCCTGAGCGATTGCGATCGTCTCACGGGACAATATCGGTTCATCAACACCCATCTGAGCGCGCATCCAGCGCGCCATGTCGACAATATCACTGTTAACGCCGGCAGCAGCCGGTACCCGCCAGTAGGATTCCGACAGGGTTAGCACTTCATCGCCACGATGAGGCCGCGCCCAGCTTTCTGCGCCGGTGAGCCCTATCCGTCCAAATTGTGCGCTGCTCATGCCCAGAGGGCCAAAAAGCTGCTCTCGCACCGCGCCGGAATATAATGTTCCCGTCGCCTGTCCCAATATCTCGCTAACCGCATCAAAAGCGATATTCTGATAGCTGTGGCAGGTGCCTGGCTCGCACTTCAAAGGCGCCACCGAAAGCTGGCCACGCAGCAAGCTTGGACTTTCTCCATCCTCCAGCTTGTTGTCATAGGAATTTTTGGTGAGACCGGTCTGGTGTGACAGCAACTGGGCTAGGGAAATTCGCATCTCTGCGCTTTTCGGAAGCCGCAGAGACGTTTGCCAGCCGCTGAGCGGGGCTTCGAGATTAAGCGTGCCTTCTGTTGCCAATTTTGCGGCCAGTGAGCCAGCGACACCTTTTGATACCGACGCCCAACGGAACACCGTCTGCGGTGTCACTGGTTCTCCGCTGCGCTTGTCCGTTACACCATATGTCCGCACGAAGCGGATCTCGCCATCCTCGACAATCGCAATAGCCAATCCGGCCATTTCCGGGCGCGCCGCCATAGCGGCAAAGTCGCGGTCGAGATTGCGATAGTCGATCTTGCCCTGCCAGTCGTCCGGTTCGGTGGGCAATGACGATTTTCGCTCTGGCTCGAGGAGCGCTGACAGAGGAAAGCCGACCTGCTGTTCAACGAGAGTTCGATAGCCATACCAGCCAACAAGCAGAAGTGCGGCAACCCCGAACAGCAGCGCGAGAAATTTTCTCACGTTCGATATTTAAAGTGCAGATTCATATGTCGCAGTCGTTTTCGCAGCGACATCTTCTGCACTGACGCCCGGAGCTAGTTCGATCAGCTGGAAAGGGCTGTCATGATCCTTGCGCCGAAAAACACAAAGATCGGTTATGATCATATCGACCACGTTGGTGCCGGTTAGCGGCAATGTGCATGCGGGAATAAACTTGGAACTCCCGTCCTTCGCGCAATGATCCATGACAACGATAATCTGCTTCACGCCCGCGACCAAATCCATGGCACCGCCCATGCCTTTGATCATCTTCCCGGGGATCATCCAGTTGGCAATATCGCCATTTTCAGCGATTTCCATCGCTCCCAATACGGTCAAGTCAATATGCCCGCCCCGAATCATCGCAAAGCTGTCGGATGAGCTGAAATAGCTTGAAGAAGGCAGCTCGCTGATCGTTTGCTTGCCGGCGTTGATCAGATCGGCATCAATCTCGTCCTCATAAGGAAATGGGCCGATGCCGAGCATCCCGTTCTCGCTTTGCAACGTGACCTCAACGCCCTCGGGAATATGGTTGGCAACCAGCGTCGGGATGCCAATTCCAAGATTCACATAATAGCCATCCTGCAGTTCCTGCGCCGCCCGAGCGGCCATTTCATCACGAGTCCAGGGCATATCTATCCTTCTTTATCTTCGGGCTTTGCCGTTATTGCGTCGGTGGCTTCCACCAGAGGCGGCGGCGTTATAAACCAACCATTGTTGAACATATTCTCTAACGTGATTGCGCCATCGGGATCCCGCAAATAGTCATATAGCTCATCAAAATCTGCGCGGTCGTCGCCTGCTATGGCAACGATGCAATAATTGCGCGCAGCATCCCAGCGCCGAACCTGTTTGCGATCATCCCCGCCGCGGTCCAGGAAAAGGAAATCATCCGATTCGGAGTGCGAAAATTCAGCTTCGTTCAGAATGGCCGATATTTTCTGCGATGCCGCTACAGGTTGATCAGACAACCAAATCACACTGATTTCGGCGGCGCGCAGACGTTGCAATATTTCAACCAGGCCATTTTGCCGATAAAGCGTCTCGGCTTCCATCCAATCTTGGCTATTCTTCTCATCCAGATCAATCGCCACAGCCAATGGCTTGCCTGCACATCCTATTGTTTTCGGTTTGAAGATATCGACGCGCGGGATCAGCACCACCGATTCAACGCCTTCTCCCGCTTGCTGTCTGGCCGATTGCTTCAAAGCATGTGCAACGAAATCGGCATAAGGCGAAGTTCCCGGTCCCAAGGGGCCAGAGAAACGCGAGCTGTAATCAGCCACATCACGATCAATGCCAGCTTCTACAACATCCAGAGAGCCGCCTTGTCCGGAGAATTTCTCATCCGCATCGATCAGAGCATCTATGACATCGACGTGGGGGCTGATCGTGACAGTACCAACCGGCATAGCCAGATCAATGGCACCTGCTGAGACCAGTTCCTGCTTGGCCCTGATGCGATCCACCTGTTGCTTGCCGATAGTCCCGAAAGCCGCGAGCGGCAACAATGCTGCCACGCAACCGGAGAGCAATGGCAGAGTAGCCAATGCGATCAGGGACAGGGGCCTGCGAGTCATCAGGCTTCTTCGCGCTCCCGTGTCATCCGGAATTCGATTTTCTTATCATAAGGTGCACCGCTGATCAGTCGTTTGACATATATACCCGGCACGTGGATGCAATCCGGATCCAGTTCCCCCACTTCGACAATCTCTTCAACCTCGGCAACACAGATCTTGCCTGCGGTTGCCATCGGTGCGTTGAAATTGCGCGCAGTCTTGCGGAACATCAGATTGCCTGCCTTATCTGCTTTCCAGCCCTTGATCAGGCATAGATCTGCAAAAATGCCGCGTTCCAGGATATAGGTGCTTCCATCAAAATCCTTATGCTCCTTGCCTTCGGCAACCTGCGTGCCAACGCCGGTCTTTGTGTAAAAACCTGGAATACCGGCTCCGCCAGCGCGGCACCGTTCAGCCAGAGTGCCTTGCGGACAAAATTCAACTTCAAGCTCACCGGAGAGGAATTGACGCTCGAATTCCTTATTCTCGCCCACATAAGAAGAGATCATTTTTTTCACCTGCCGCGAGCGAAGCAGTTTACCGAGACCTTCATTATCAACTCCAGCATTGTTGGATGCAATTGTCAGGCCCTTGACTCCGTCACTCTGAATCGCGTCGATCAACCTTTCCGGAATCCCGCACAGGCCGAAGCCGCCAACACAAAGATGCATTTCATCGAACAAAAGACCGCTGAGAGCGGCGGCTGCATCCGGGTAGATTTTTTTCATATTCGGGCTTCCTTGACAGATTGCCAGTCATCTAGCGCAGGTAGCGCCCGAGCGTCCAGAATAGAATATGTTTGAACCCACTTATCGGTTATGGGCAGCACCATGATCCGCTTGTTTGCTTGTTTATCGCTTTTATTTTTTCTCGTGCCGGTCACTTATGTACGCGGGCCCGCACCGCCGGCTAACGATAGCCAATATATCAAACTCGAACCAATTGCTCTCGATGCAAAGGACGCAAACCGCACCAAGGTTGGTCGCCTCAAGTTTCTTGGGGGCTGGAAAATTACCAGCGACAATGCGGCCTTCGGTGGCATATCATCCATGCTAGCACTACCGGACAGCCGTTTCTTGATGCTCAGCGACAATGGCTCGCTTGTCGGGTTTACCTTCGATGAAGATAAGCATCAGGCGGTTCGTCCGTTCATTGCCCCCCTGCCAGACGGCCCGGCAAAGCCCAATGAATTTGCAGAGCAAAATTGGGATTCCGAATCCCTGCTTCACGATCCTGAAACGAGCCAATTCTGGGTCAGCTATGAGCATCAACATAGTATCTGGCGCTACGGCCCGTCCTTTGCGCGGAAAGAATCCGCACATTATCCGAAAGCGATGCAAAAATGGCCTGAAAATGGAGGGGCAGAAGCCATGCTCCGATTGAACGATGGCCGTTTTCTAGTCTTTTCGGAATCGGCAGAACATTCGGAAGGCGGCTATCAGGCACTAATATTTGATATCGACCCGTCCAATCCGGAAAGCCAGTCAGTCCGCTTCGGATATAAGCCCCCAAAGGGCTACAAGCTAACGGACGCTACCATGCTCGATGATAGTTCCGCTTTGATGCTACACCGGCGCTTCACGCCGCTCGATGGGATGTCTGCGATATTGTCAATCGCTCAGCTTGAGGATTTCCAACCGGGGGAGATAGCGACATCCACCCAGATCGCTACTCTGAAACCGCCGTTGAAAGTTGATAATATGGAAGCTCTGGCTGTCACGCAGGACGGTAAGGAAAAGATCATCTGGATAGCCTCGGATGACAATTTTTCACCGCTGCAGGAAACGCTGTTCCTCAAATTCAAACTGCTGAAGGGGAAGACTGCTCAGAAAAAGCGCGACTCTAGAGGCAAAAATGAAAAAGCCGGAGCGAACCCCGGCTTTTCAACATTCGAAAAAGATTGATCGCTTAAGCGGCAGGTGCCTGCTTTTTCACGATTTCCCTTTTGAGGCGCTTGACCCGCAGGCTTAGCTTATCATCTTTGGTCTTTAGCAACCAATTGTCGAGGCCGCCGACATGTTCCACTGAACGCAGACCATGGGTGGAAACCCTCAGTTTCACACCTTTGCCGAGTGTGTCGGACAAAAGGGTTACATTTTGCAGGTTGGGCAAAAATGTCTTCTTGGTCCGGTTTTTGGCGTGGGACACATTATTGCCTACCAGCCGAGTCTTACCTGTCAGTTCGCAAATCCGCGACATCGCTTAGTCCAATTTTTTGTTATTGAATGATTCCCAGCGGGAAAGAGCGGTCCCCTAACCTCAATCAGTCCATGCGTCAAGCATATCGGGGCCAAATTGCACGATACGTCTGACTATGGCCTTCCCGTCGGTTCCCCGCTAATCCTTAGCGATGGTAGCAACAAAATTCACCTCTTTCATGGACGACGCGCTAAAATCGGCCAATGCGGCCATCGCTGTCGGGGAAGTGCCAGTAGGCGCGGTGATCGTGAAAGATGATAAAATCATTGGCCGGGGCCATAATCGCACCCGCATCGACAATGATCCCACTGCCCATGCCGAGATGGTAGCGATTCGGCAGGCGACGCAGTTTCTTGGCAATGATCGACTCGAAGGTTGCGATCTATGGGTCACATTGGAACCATGTACCATGTGCGCAGGCGCCATCGCCCATGCCCGCATTGCACGGCTCTACTTCGGAGCGGATGACCCTAAGGGTGGCGCGGTCGATAGCGGGGTCAAATTCTTCGAATCGCCAACCTGCCATCACAAACCGGAAGTCTATGCAGGAATAGCAGAAGATATTTCCGCGAAATTGCTTGTAGAATTTTTCCAGAGCCGCCGAAACTAGACTCTAGTGAACGAAGCGCGCCACAACGTCGCGGTAGCTGCGACTGACTTTTACCTGCGCTCCTGAACCCAGCACCAGGAAACATTCGCCATTGGTGTGCGGTTTCACCTCTCTAACCTGGCTGAGGTTGACGATGGTCGAACGGTGCACCCGCTGAAAATGCCGGGGATCCAGGCGCTTCTCGAGATCTTTCATCGTTTCCCGGAGAATCAGACTATTGTCCGCCGTATAGATGCACATATAGTCGCCAGCCGCATCAATGCGTTCGATCGTATCGACATCCACCCGGAAAATCTGACCACGATCTTTCACGTTGATCAACTTCTCATAGCGGTTGGCGGCTGCGGGCTCTTCCGATTCGTCCATATCGGCCATCGCACCGGGTGCCACTTCGTTGAGCACCGATTTCAGCTTTTCTATCTCGTCTGCGCCCCGTTTTTCCAAAAGCCGCTTGCGGACCCGGTCTATTGCATCAGCCAGCCGATCTTCTTCGACCGGTTTCACCAGATAATCTATCGCCTCGGCCTCGAAAGCGCGGACGGCATGTTCTGAATAGGCCGTCACGAATATAAACATGGGTGGCTCAATCTCCATGATCCCCTGGACCACTGAAAAGCCGTCAAACCCTGGCATCTGGATATCGAGAAACACCAGATCGGGTTTCAATGTCTTGATTTTGCGAATCGCTTCCCGGCCATTGCGGCAAGTGTCGACTATCTCGATATCATCAAATTTCTCGAGCCGGATCTGCAAACCCTGGATCGCCAGCTTTTCGTCATCGACTAATATGGTCCTGATCGTCATGTTTTTAAATCCTTATGCTGAAACGATGCCATCGCCGGCGTATTCACCGGTTCCCGCTGATGGTCATCACTGGATGCATGCTCCCCAAAAATTGTCTCGTTTCTTACTTGTTCGTCTGTTGCAGAATCGTCTGCAGCTTCCCGTTCGATCTGCTCTCTCGTTTCGAATGGCAAAGCGATGAAGACCGAAAAGCCTTCGCCCGGGGACGACTGCGTCTCGAACGTTGCCATTTCTCCATAAGCCCGGTTTAATCGCTCCTGAATATTGCCAAGTCCAACACCGGTGGAATCTGTTTTTCCGACTGAGGCATTGTTCTTTCCTGGCCCGGTATCCGAGACGGTTATGCGCAATTTGTCCCCGTCAAGATGGGCAGCAACCAGGATATCAGCCCCGTCTTCTTGCGGCGTCACCGCGTATTTGATGGCATTCTCGACCAACGGCTGGAGTAGCAATGATGGCAACAGGCCATCGCGAACCGCGGGATCAATATCAAAATTCGATCGCAACCGCTCTTCAAAACGCATTTTCTCGATATCGAGATACAGATGCAGGGTTTCCACTTCCTGGGCCAACGTCACCCGGCTGTGCACTTCATTGACCAGCGTGTGACGCAAGAATGAGGACAAACGAGACAACATGGCATTGGCCGGTTCGGTCTGCCGGAGCAGCACCAGCGTGGAGATGCTGTTCAGCGTGTTGAACAGGAAATGCGGATTGAGTTGGTATCGCAGCATTGCAAGCTGCGCGCGCGTTGCCTGCGCTTCCAACTGCAGCAATTGATCATTTTGTTCTTCCACCCGAAGGAAGAAATTGATGGCGTAATAAAGCGCCGACCAGGCCCCAAGCAACATGATACCCAGAAACAGAGAGCCCAGAAACAGGGTACCAAACGCGGTTTCCGTCGCTGGATTTTGGATAAGGAAAACCCAGGCATCGATGAAGGCGTAGAGGGAAGCCGCCACCGCCAGGATCGCCGCCGTTATGCTCCACGTGACAATCGGTCGGCGGTGAATCAGATTCTTGTACACCACCGACAAAAGCAGAGAGATGGAATAGCCGGTGATGGTGGATATGATCACGGGGACCAGGAAGCTCAGCGGCAGTCCATTGGAGATGCCGCCGACCGCGCGCAGAATAAGCGCGCCGGCCCAACCTGCGGATTGCAGGTTCCAAAATGCCCGATTCTTGTTGCCAAAAAACGGCTGGGGACGGATTTCCATAACGGCCATCTTGCTATCTATAGCGGGGCAATGCCGCTTGGGAAAGAATCGCCTGTCATTTGAACAAATATGTCAGAAAATGATGCCCGGTCGATGAGAATCGAAATTCCACAAGCCGGACGGGAAGAAAGGATATCGAACAGGCTTTAGGCCACCGAAGATTCGCCGATTTCTTTAAGATGACGAACAACCATGTCATCGCGACTGCTGCGATCTGAATCGGATTTCAATTCAGATTCATCTATCCAGCACAGATTATCCATTTCGAGAACCCGGCCATCATGCGCCCGCATCGTGATCTCGCCGATCGGTTGGCGATCACGCGAATCGCACAATATTGGATTGGAAGGTACGCCGGTCTCCCACTTTTCGCCCCATTGCCGGAGCGCAATCATGGTGGGCAGTAAGCCTTGTCCCTTGTCGGTAAGCCGATATTCAACCTTACGCTTGTCATGGTCACAGGGACGACGCGTCATAATACCCGCTTCCACCATCCGGGTAAGCCGATTGGCCAGGATATTCCGGGCAATGCCAATTTCAGACAGGAAATCTTCAAAATGCCCAACGCCATTCAGTGCGGCACGCAATATCATGAAGCACCAGCGCTCACCGATCACTTCCAAAGATATGGGTAAACTACACTCATCGTCCGCCAGGCTCGATAGATTTTCTCTAATTTTGTCCATGACCCTATTCCTAAACCAGTTTTCCGATGAGTGCGAAAAAAATATAAGTTTTTAGTTGCAACTTAAAACCTATTAATCTAAGTATTGATTCGCAACTGATATTGCAAACGAAATTTTTCTCCCTGCTGGTTGCCCGAACGGGGACCACAAAACCAACTGATACGAAAGGAATTATCATGCTTCTCTCCCAAAGCCCGCTTCGTTCTTCCATGATCTTCTGTGTTGCTGCGATGACCTCGCTCACGCTGTTTACCGCTACGACAGCCGAAGCGCGCGGCACACCGATCGCCTATACCGCGGAATTGCAGGCACCGGTGCAAGCCGCGCAGGAAATAATCAGAGGCACCGTCATCCGCTGTGCTGGCACAGAATGTATCGGTGCACAAAGCAGCTCATCACCCCGAACGATCTGCGCCAAATTGGTCGATGAATTCGGTCCGGTCGAAAGCTTCGCCTATAAAGGCAAAGCATTTGACCCCGAAGCCATTGCCAAGTGCAACAACTGATCTAGCAACCCCCTCCTGACCGGCCCAATGCTCCCAAAAAGCAGCCAATGTAACGGCCCCCACCGGTCAGCCTAAGCGCCGAAGTCAGACTAATCTTCCAACCTCAGAAGATTAGAACTGGCTTCGGCGCTCTTTTTTGTTGCCCCAGCCTCGAAAGCCCGACATCTTCCCTGAATGCTCAGGCAATATGAACTGGTGGAACGGGTGCGATCCTATGATCCCGATGCAGATGAAGATCTGATCAACCGGGCTTATGTTTTTTCTGTGCAAAAGCATGGCAGCCAGAAACGTGCCAGCGGCGACCCCTATTTCAGCCATCCAATCGAAGTTGCCGGTTTGATGACCGACCTCAAACTGGACCAGCAGACGATTGTCACTGCTTTGCTCCACGATACCGTGGAAGATACGCTGACCACATCAGAAGAAATCCAAAAATTATTCGGTAAGGAAATCGCCCGGCTGGTCGATGGCGTAACCAAGCTTTCCAAGATCGAAGCCCAAACCGACAATGAACGTGCCGCCGAAAACCTCCGCAAATTCCTACTCGCCATGTCCGATGATATCCGGGTTCTTTTGGTCAAGCTTGCGGATCGGCTGCACAATATGCGGACTTTGCACTTCATCAAAAGTGAAGAAAAGCGGATCCGGATCGCGCATGAGACAATGGATATCTACGCTCCGCTGGCCGAGCGAGTGGGCATGTACGAATATATGCGCGAGATGCAATTGTTGGCGTTTCAAAACATGGAACCCGAAGCCTATGAAACCATCACGAAGAGGTTGCAGGCTATCAAGGAAGGGGACGAGGGCCAGGTTGATAAAATAGCCCAGTCAATCCAGAAGTCTCTGGAAAGTGGTGGTTTGGTAGCTGAGGTCAGCGGTCGGGAAAAACACCCCTATTCCATTTGGCGAAAAATGCAGGAACGGCATGTCAGCTTTGAGCAGCTGACCGACATCATGGCCTTCCGGGTCGTCACCGACAATAGTACAGAATGTTATCGCGCGCTGGGCATCCTACACAACAATTGGAAAATGGTGCCGGGCCGGTTTAAAGACTATATTTCGACGCCAAAACGCAACGGCTATCAGTCGCTGCACACCACGATCATGCACGGCAATAATATGCGGGTGGAAATTCAAATCCGTTCGCAGCGCATGCACGAAGACAATGAATATGGGCTCGCCGCACATTGGGCCTATAAGCAGGGCAATCAACCCGACGGCCAGGCTGGCTGGATTCGGGATCTGATCGAGATTCTCGACCAAGCGGAAGATGCAGAAGAGCTGCTCGAGCACACCCGGCTTGCAATGTATCAGGATCGCATTTTTGCTTTCACGCCTAAAGGCACTTTGCTGCAAATGCCTCGAGGATCGACCACCGTTGATTTTGCTTATGCCGTGCACACCGATCTCGGCAATCAGGCGGTGGGTGCAAAGGTCAATGGTCGGCATGTCCCATTGCGGACCCAGTTGCAAAATGGCGACGTTGTAGAGATTCTGAAATCCAAAGGGCAAGAACCACAACCGGGCTGGCTCTCTTTTGTCATCACCGGCAAGGCACGAGCGGCCATCCGACGAAATGTGCGCTTCAAGGAACGTGATGAGATGGTCGCAATCGGCACAGAGCTCTATGAAGAAATCATCGAACGACTACCCGGAAAAATTGGTAAGCGGGCGATCAAGGCGGCTCTAAATCGACTCAACATGCCGGAGACCGATGATCTGATGATCGCAATTGGTACCCGCCAGCTAAGCGACCGCGAGGTGATGGAAGCCATTGTTCCCGGCAGTGTCCACGACAATGACGACGAGCGCCAATGGCCTGAACAGGATCGTGCGATTTCAATCAAGGGCCTGACGCCAGGCGTTGCCTTTAACCTGGCAGAATGCTGTCATCCTGTGCCCGGTGATCGCATCGTCGGGCTGCGCCGTAGCGGTGAAAATGTAGAAGTGCATACCATCGATTGCCATACGCTGGCCGATGGTGTGGATGCGGATTGGGTGGACCTCAGCTGGGGCACGGAAAGCGATGGCGCGGCAGCACGGCTATGCGTCGTACTGCACAACAAGCCGGGAACGCTTTCCGAGATGGCTGGGATTTTCGGCTTTCACAACGCAAATATCTTGAACCTGCGCCTCTCACACCGCGATGGGCCGTTCCATACGTTTGATGTAGATCTCGAAGTTCACAATGTCCATCATCTGATGCGGATATTGTCTGCGCTGCGGGCATCTGAAGCGGTCGCCCAAGCCGAACGCGCTTAACGCAACTTCGGCAATTTTTAAGGAGCAGGGGGCGGTCCGCCGGAGACACCTTGTGCCTGCATCTGCTGCCGCAATTCTTCCATCTGCTCGGCGGTGATAAAATCCAGCAGAGTCACATCGAAAATCAGCAGGCTATTGGGCGGAACATTCTCGCCGGGAGATGCTTCGCCATATGCCAGATCTGAAGGAATCCAGAGGCGATATTCTCCGCCCTTTTGCATCAATTGCAGCGCTTCGGAGAAACCAGGTACGACGCCGCCAACCGGCATCGGGGTCTGCTCATTGGCATCAAAGACCGTGCCGTCCCGCAACGTCCCCTCATATTTGACCAAAGCAGTGTCCGTAGCCGTAGGCGAATCACCTTCACCCGGCTTGATGACTTTATATTGCAAGCCGGATTGCGTTGTTACGACATCCGCCTGTTTTCCGTTCTCAATCAGAAATTCCGCGTTACCAGGCGGCGGGAAAAACTTTTCCCACCCGGCTTGAGCAAATTCTGTCGGACTGGTTTTTTCCGGAATTGCCGCGGCGAGCACGGCCATTAGAATGACGCCGAATAGCAGTCCGAAACCGAAGGGTTTGATCGGCAAGGATGGTCTATCAATATCGAGTTGAGAGCGGTCGTTACCCACGAACTATTCTCCGAAATGGAACCAAGCCGATCGTCTAACGGCCAGGGGCACCGGGAGCGCCAGGTACGCCTTGTGCTTGCATTTGCTGCCGCAGCTCTTCCATTTGCTCTGCGGTAATAAAGTCTAGCAAAGTGATATCAAACATCAGCAGACTGTTCGGGGGAATTTGTTCACCCGGGGATGCTTCGCCATAGGCGAGGTCTGACGGAATCCAGATACGATATTCTCCGCCCTTCTGCATCAGTTGCAGCGCTTCGGAGAAACCAGGTACGACGCCGCCAACCGGCATCGGGGTCTGCTCATTGGCATCAAAGACCGTGCCGTCCCGCAACGTGCCTTCATATTTGACCAGTGCTGTGTCTGTTAGCGTTGGCGAAGTGCCTTCGCCGGGCTTGATCACTTTATACTGAAGGCCGGATTCGGTTGTGATAACCCCATCTTCTCCCGCATTGGCAGCGAGAAACTGTTCATTGGACGCGCCATTCACAACAACATCCTGAGTGCCGGCATAAGCAATTCCCATCGCCGCAACAGCAATGAACAGAACGCCGATCCAGATTTTGGTCAGGGAGCCCTTTTTAATGGGATGAATTGGAACGGTCGTAACAGACATCGATAGGCTACCTTCTAGTTGTGATGCTGAAGCGCTTAAATCAGGCCGTCGCGTTCCATCCGCTTACGGTCCATTTTACGGGCACGGCGCACCGCAGCAGCCTTTTCACGAGCACGTTTCTCAGAAGGCTTCTCATAGTGGCGGCGAAGTTTCATTTCGCGATAGACGCCTTCGCGCTGCAACTTTTTCTTGAGCGCCCGGAGGGCCTGATCGACATTATTGTCGCGAACCATGATTTGCATAAGACTGAGTAACTCCGTTCAAATTTCGTAGCGGACCAGAAGCAATTTCTTCTGGCCTGAATTGGTGTAAAAGCCATAAATAAGGGTTTGCAGCAGAATCAATCTGCTTCAATCTCGGGCCGCCTATCAATTTCTCGGCACGGAGGCAAGCTTTTCCACGATTTATTGGCGGCTCTGCCAAGAGCTTTGCATTCCTGTTTTATGGGCTTTGCTATAGGATATCGAAACAACAAGGCATCAGCCGATTCGAGGAGAGACAAAATGGCCACCGCGATCAATGTGCAGTCCAGCTGTAGCGCAGAAGAATGGAAGGCGCGCCAGCGGCTTGCCGCCTGCTACCGTATTTTCGCTTATCTTGGATGGGACGAGATGATCTTCAATCACATCACCCTGAAAGTGCCCGGTGAGGATGATGCCTTTTTGATCAATCCCTATGGCCTGCATTTCAGCGAAGTATCGGCGTCGACACTGGTCAAGATCGATATCGACGGGAACACGCTGGATGGTTCGACTTACCCGATCAACAAGGCCGGCTTCACGCAGCATAGCCTGTTCCACCGCGAGCTCCCCGATGTCCATGCAATCATCCACACGCACACCACGGCTACCATGGCGGTATCCTCCATTGAAGGCGGGCTCCAACCGATAAACTTTTATGCAGCTGCGGTCGTCCCGCGCCTCGCCTATCACAAGTTTGAAGGGATTACCGTGCATGAAGATGAAGGTCCGCGCTTTCTCGCCAGCCTCGGCAAGAAGCGGATGATGATGCTGGAGAATCACGGTCCTGTGGTCATGGGACGGACATTGGAACAAGCGTTCCTCAACCACTGGGTGTTGCAACGCGCTTGCGAAATCCAGATGCAGACTTTGTCGATGGGAAAACCAGTGATGATCGGCGAAGAGGTGATCAAGAAGCATCTCGACAACCTGTCACAAGCGTCGATCGATCCTATGCAACAGGGCGTGCCAGAATTTGATGCCATGGTGCGGTTGGTGGATCGCGAAGATAGAAGCTGGCGCGAATGATAGTGCCGTCCTCATGCTGACCTTGTTTCAGCAAGTCTTATTGAATAGATCAAGCCTAGGAAATCCTGAAACAGGTTCGGGGTGATGAGTAACGTCCTATGACAAAGTTCACCGTCAATGATCGCCCGGTCGAATATCGCATGGCCCCGGAAACCCCGCTCCTCTGGGCATTGCGCGATGCATCCAATCTCACCGGCACCAAATATGGCTGCGGTACCGGCGATTGCGGAGCATGTATGGTCGATGTAGACGGCGAGGCTATCCGATCCTGTCTCGTTACTATTGGTGAAATGGAAGGCCGATTTGTTACCACAATCGAGGCACTATCGAGGGACCGGAGTCACCCTGTGCAACAGGCATGGGCAGCCGAGAATGTACCGCAATGTGGTTTCTGCCAATCCGGCATGATCATGGCTGCCGCGGTGCTGCTGAAGAAAAATACCAATCCGTCCAACGATGATATTGATGAGGCAATTACCAACATCTGTCGCTGCGGCACCTATCCACGGATCCGAGAAGCCATCCAGCGCGCCGGACGCGTCGCTCGCGGAGAAACGGTACTCAGCGCAGCACCACCGCCCGGCATTGATCCGGAGGACGCGGCCAAGGCCGTGCCGGCGCTAACACCCAAAGACTAGAATCTACAATATTTGCCGAGACTCGGTGGGAAATTGGAGACCCGATCAGGGGGTCGAGTCTCCACCATTATAGAGATCGATTAGAATCGCCCGGTAATCGAAAAACGGGCGTTCAACGGCGCTCCCACTGTTGTCTGATGCGTGCTATGAGAACTCGGGAAATACAATGTATCTGTCAAATTCTCGATATTGACCTGCAATCGCAAATTCTCGGAAACATCAAAATGGGCTGACGCATCGATACGGGTATAGGCTGGCAAAATAGCGGTATTCCCATTGTTAACAAAAGTCTCATCTTGATGGGTCAATCCAAGGCCAAAACCAATGCGGTCTGATATCTGAATGCTGTTCCAGATCGAAAATGTATTTTCTGGAAGCTCGCGTGGACGCAGCCCTGTCGCGCCCGCACGATCGACCTGTTCACCAGAAAGATAGCTATAGCCCGCAGAAACAAACCAATTGTCTGTCACTTGGCCTCGAAGCTGTAGTTCAAATCCGCGAATGTCAGAATCGATAACATCCAGGGTTGAAGGATCATTGTCATTCGGTTGCGGCGAACTTTGCTCAATTTCGAATATCGCAGCTGTGAAACTCAAGCCTTGCTCAAAATCCCACTTTATCCCTGCTTCCATATTCGTGAATGTATTGGGATCAAGAGCATTGTTGCTTCCGTTTATATTTGCAAATTGCTCTCCGCTGCGCGGCAAAAAGCTTTTGCTGTAACTTGCGTAGAAAGAGACATTCTCCATCGGCTTGAAAACAAGACCGGCTCTCGGCGAGAATTCTTCGTCTTTGCGCGTCCGGATATCTCCGGCCACAACATTATTGACGGTAATGTCAAAACTATCAAAACGCCCGCCAAGGACAACATTCAGCCAATCCGTCACCTTAATCTCGTCCTGAATATAGAAAGAGAAAACATCGATATCGACCCGCGTGTCATCGTTGGTATCAACAAAAAAATCATTCGCGGTCGCGATGCCCGCAGCGTTCACGCCAATGCCGCCACGCAAATTCAGAGGACGTTCGATCGCAAAAACCTCATTGTCGTCCATTGTGGTATTCCAGAATGCATTCAGCCGATTCTGATCAGATGAGGTGCTGATATATTCACCGCCGAACATCAATGTATGACCGATGCTGCCCGTTTCAAATTCTCCCACCAGATTGCCCGAGAGAATTAGATTCTGACGCTCGGTTGTATCGATATAGCCATCAAGCGTAACGACATTAGGTGTGTTTGCTTGATCATAGCCTGATGCATAGAAGTTCGAATAGACCTTCTCGTAATCGCCATAAAAGGCACTAAAATTGCCTTTGAAATTGTCCGAGAAGCTATGCTGAAGATTGGCCCGCAGAAGATGCGCCTCCAATTCAGTGAAGTTAAGATCCGGGTCTCCGAAAACAACGTTTCTGAGAGCGGAAACCGGTCGCCCGTCGGTGCCTGTTGGAATGCCGCGATCTATGAAACGTTCATGGTTTGCATATTCATAAGAGAGATCGAGCGTTGTATCGGGTCCGGCTTGAAACCGTATAGTGGGATTGAATCCAATTCGATCCCCGTTGTAGAAATCGCGGTGGTTGTTCAGGCTCTCATACATTGCGTTGACACGGATTCCAACATTCTCACCGGCAGAGAAGTTGAGATCTCCTTGAATGCTAAACTCACCAAAAGTATCGATCGCGACCTGCCCTCCGCCAAAGGTTTCGCCAATTGTTCCTTTCTTGGTCACCCGATTCAATATGCCACCAGTGCCGCCACGACCGAAGAGCAGCGCGTTTGGACCGCGCAGAATTTCTACCTGTTCCAGATTGTAGAGGCCTCGATAATATTGAACATCGTCACGAACACCATCGATATAGAAGTCAGCGGTTGAACGGACACCGCGAAAAACGACCGCATCACGATGGCCTTCTCCCTGGGTATTATTCACACCGGGCGTATAGTCGATTATCTGACCGATGCTGGTAAAGCCGCGCTGTTTGATTTCATCAGCAGTAGTGATAGACAGACTCTGAGGAACGTCGATAATAGGCGTTGGCGTCTTTACGGCATTGATTTGATTCGAATACAGAACATCACCTACGACCACGATATCGTCGTCTCTATTCTCGGCGTCCGCTTCTGCGGCATGGGCAACATATGGAACCATCATGGTTGTAGCCAGAAAGGCCAAAGTCGCTTTAGGCTTGAACATTCAATATTTCCCTGATCAACAGTCCTTGAGAATCATTCTCAATATCACCCTGCTGGTAATGATAATGATTCTCACAAGCAACGAGAAATATTGATAACTGCGTTTTTCCTTGCAGTTGGGAAATGATGATGTTTTTTGGCAACAAACGAAATATTTGAGGAGGAAGAAATGAAAGCGACTATTTGGCACAATCCGAAATGCGGTACGTCCCGCAAGACCATGGCCATTTTGCAGGAAGCGCCCGGAGTAGAGCTTACCGTCGTTGAATATCTCAAAAACCCGCCTGAACGTGCCAAGCTGGAACAGCTGTACAGCGATGCTGGCATGACCCCCCAGGAAGGCTTAAGAGTGCGCGGATCCCCTGCCGAGGAATTGGGGCTGACAAATGATAGTGCGACAGCCGATCAGATCTTGGATGCGATGGCTCAGGAACCGAGCCTGATCAACCGGCCTCTCGTTGAGACGGAAAAAGGGGTCAGACTGTGCCGGCCACAGGACATCGTACAAGAAATACTCTGACAAGATGCTCTCTCGGCAGATTTGAAGAAACCAACCGGGAAAGACTATGTCGGTAATCGCAGTGTACAGTATGAAAGGCGGCGTTGGCAAAAGCTGTACCGCCGTCAACCTGGCCTGGAATAGCGCCGTCGGCAGCTCGCGCAGAACGCTGGTATGGGATCTTGATCCGCAGGGCGCCGCTTCGTTCATTCTCAAAGGGGGACAGGCGGAAAAGGACCGCGCACGCGCAATGGTTGCCGGCAATGTCAAGCCGAGCAAGCTGATCAAGCATACGGATTTGGAAAACCTGGATCTGTTGGCCGCCGACGTCTCTCTGCGCGGCCTTGATCGACTGTTTTTCCAGATCAGCAAAAAGCGGCATCTCGGCAAACTGCTTAAGGAAATGAGCAAAGACTATGATCGAATCATTCTCGACTGCCCTCCAGGTCTGGCGGAAACGAGCGAGCAAATTTTGCGCAATGCGGATGTCGTCATTGTACCAGTCATACCCTCTCCACTCTCGGAACGAGCGCTGACTGATGTCCAGATGTTCCTCAACGGCAAAGGGAAAAAGCACGCACCTTTATTGCCCATATACACGATGGTCGATCGGCGGCGATCGATCCATAAGCAAGGCTTGATCCGAAAACCAAAATGGCCCGTTATCCCGATGTCGAGTGCGGTTGAACAGATGACAAAATTGCAAAAACCGGTCGGTAGCTTCGCTCCGCGCAGTCCGGCTGCGCAGGCTTACACCAAAATTTGGCGCGGCATTGAAAAGCGATTGGCGAAGAAATAGGCAGCGTACAGCGGTCTTATGCGGACCGTTGATTATACTCCGGCTGCCCAGCATCAAATGTGCTGAACAATTCTTGCGCATCAGAGGCGATCATGGGTCGTCCGAAATAATATCCTTGGATCTTCCGGCAACCCAGCTTCTTGATCATTCTCACTTCTTCTTCTGTCTCAGCTCCCTCGGCGGTAGTGGACATCCCAAGCGCGTCGGCCATCGCAACAACCGCGCGAATGATCGCAAGACTTTCTGGGGCATTTTTCGCGGCCCCCTGAACAAAGCTGCGGTCGACTTTGATCGTTGTGAAGCGCGTTTTGCGTAAATAGCCAAGAGAAGAATAGCCTGTGCCAAAATCGTCGAGCGATAGATTTATTCCCAGCGCGATAATTTGATCGAGCATTTCGGCAGCGCCAGTACCTTCGCGCATGAAGATGCTCTCGGTCACTTCAATTTCCAGGCGATTGACAGGAAGTCCGCTGTCTTCGAGCGCGGACACAACCATCTCGAGAAAATTGGGTTCGGTCAGCTGATCGGCAGAGACATTTACGGCAACTTTAACTGTAGATGGCCATTTCATGGCTTCCTTACAGGCCGTGCGCATGACCCATTCGCCAATCGGAACGATCAGACGCGCGTCTTCTGCTAACGGCACGAACTTAGCCGGTGACACAACGCCAAATTGGGGACTGGTCCACCGCAGAAGTGCCTCGAATCCTACTACTCCGCCCGATTCAGCGCTGACCACAGGTTGATAGTTGAGCGAGAATTCATCATTATCCAGCGCTTTGCGCAGCGCCATTTCCATCACGCGCCGTTCTTCCGCTTGCACGTGAAGCTTGGGTTCATATTGATTGAAGGAACCGCCGCCCTGATCTTTTGAGCGATAAAGCGCGAGATCCGCACTGCGCATCAGCATTTCCACGGTGCGTCCATCACGAGGGCCTAGTGCCGTTCCGACGCTCGCGCCAATATATAATGTATGCTGATCGACCTCATAGGGCCGCGAGAGCGTTTCAATAATCTGTCGCGCCAACGACTCCATGTAATTCGTGTCGCTCGCGTCTCTGACCACGATAGCAAATTCATCACCACCCAGGCGACCACAGAGCTCATTCTCGGTCATGATCGAGCGCAAACGATCCGCCACGCGCGCTAGCAGCCGATCACCCACCGGATGACCGAGCGTGTCATTCACCGCCTTGAATCGATCAAGGTCGATCATCATGAAACCACAGCGACCGTTCCACTTGTCGGACATCTCAATCGATTGTCCGACCGCTTCGGTCAGCTGCAGGCGATTGGGCAGACGGGTAAGCGTGTCGAATCTCGCCATATGCGAAATTTTATCGGCCGACTCACGCTGTTCGGTGATGTCAGATCCAACGCCGCGGAAACCATGAAAGGCCCCATTATCGTCAAGCTTCGGTGAAGCAGACAATTCCCACCAGCGGCTTTCGCCATTAATTTGAACCGGCACTAGCATATTGCTGAAACTGTCACGCTGTTTCAGCTTGTCTGCCAGCTCATGCAGGGCGTTAGAGAAGTTCCCGCTTTCCCAAGATTCTCCGGCAACCAGCTGCAAAAAGGGTTTGCCTTCAATCTCCTCAGCCGGCTGTCCAATGGCATGTGCGAAGCGCGGAGAAACATGAGATATGCGCCGCGATGTATCAGTCTGCCAAAGCCAGTCTGCACCTGTGTCCTCAAATTCCTTGAGCAACAGGCTAACCACTTCACTTTTTTCATTCAGACTCGCTTCGGCGACCTTTCGGTCAATGAACGCCCGACCGGTCATCAGGCAGGCAGAGGTCAGCAAGACCGCGATCGCTATTGATGCAACTGCCAATTGAACGTTGCCGACATTATACCAACCAAAGGCCAGCGAGAGGCTTGTCGATGCAATGAACAAGATGCTGCTCAACGGCATAGCCGAGAACATCATTGCAGAACCCACCATCAGACAAATGATGGTCGCCCATACCGGGATCATCGTCATGAGATCCGCGCTGAATGAGAAAAGCAGAAATCCAGCGCCCCAGAAAGCGCCACTGGCTAAGGAAATGAGATAGACAAACAGTGTATCCGAACGATCAACAGTTTTTCTCTGCCACGCAGATTGCTTGCGAAACTTGAAATGCGAATAGACATATAGCGCAGTGAGCCCCAACAGCCAGACACTGAGCGATATGACATTGATTTGACCAATTCCCCATTGCACGGTCAAAAGACCGCACACGATGGCAGAAAGAATTTTCAGCAGGCTGTGCTGATGAATTCCGCTGAACTGAAGCGCACGAATTCTCCCCCAATCAATCCCTTTGGGATCGGAGAGGCCGAGTAGAACGCTAAGCGGGATTTCCCGTGGCAGACCGGATTGAGTAACATTTTTTAACACGCCCCGTCCTTACGTCGAAATTCTTATCGAAAAGTAAGGACGGGCTAAGTTTTTTTTGCAATTCTCGGTTAATAAGAATTAATCTGCTTCAGGCAGCAATCGCGTAGGGTTGAATATCTCCTGAAAGATATAGGTTACGGGCCTTTGCGCGGCTCAATTTTCCTGAACTGGTGCGTGGCAATGTTCTCGGTGGCACGAGTTCTATGACGCAATTCATTCCCGTAATGGCTCTCACCTTTTCTCTAATCTCGTTCCATAGCCGCAAACGTTCGATTTCATCAGAAGTCCTGCACTGAACCAGCACAGCAGGTGTTTCTTCTCCTCCTGGCGTGGTTATCGCAAAAGCGGCTATGTCTCCCGCTTTGAAACCTGGCAATTGTTCCACCGCCCATTCGATATCCTGCGGCCAGTGGTTTTTGCCGTTGATGATGATCATGTCTTTCGCCCGGCCGACAATATAAAGATAGCCGTTGGATAAATAGCCCATGTCACCCGTGTCCAACCAATCGTCGACCAGACAGGCATCGGTCGCTTCCTGATCACCATAATAGCAATCCATCACCGCTGGGCTTTTCATCCAAACTTTGCCAATGGTTTTTTCAGCCAGAATCGCGCCATTTTCCTCGCGTATTTCCAGCAATGTGTCCCGCACAGGTTTGCCGCAATTGACGATCGCCCGAAAACGTTTGGGGCGACTGCCATCGCTCTTTTTCTCTCCGGCAAGCTCGGTTTCTTCAACCAGTTCCACTTCCATACCTTCGCCAGATGGCATCAATGTCACCGCGAGCGTCGCTTCTGCGAGACCGTAGCTTGGCAGGAAAGCTTTCGCGTCAAATCCTGCGGGCGCAAAAGCATCGGTAAACCTTTGCATCACGTCGGGCCGGATCATATCCGCGCCATTGCCTGCCAGCCGCCAGCGCGAGAGATCGAAGCGCTCTTTTACGTTCGACTGACTGCCGATACGCCGCGCGCAAATCTCATAGCCAAAGGTCGGTGAAAAGCTGCAGGATGTGCCCGGGTTGCGTGTAATGAGATCGAGCCAGGACAAAGGTCGTCGAGCAAAATCGGCAGTCTTGAGATAATCTGTTGAGACCTGATTTGCGACCATCGACAAGAAGCAACCGACCAGCCCCATGTCATGATAAAAGGGCAACCAAGAGATGCATCGATCGGTACTATTGATCAACATGCCGTGAGCATGCGAACCGAGATTGTGCAACAATGCCTCGTGCGACACCGCGACACCGTGCGGAAAGCGGGTCGAACCGCTTGAATATTGCAGATATGCAATATCGCTGCTTTTGGCCGAAGGCAGTTCGACATCGGGCGCAGGCTGTTCGGCAAATGCATCCCAGCCAAAAACCGGAATGTCGCGAGATTGGCCAGCCGCAGCCGCCAATTCTGCAATTTCATCCGGGAACAACAATAATGCGGGGTTACAGCTATCCAATTGCACACCGATCTGGTCGATATAGCTTTCCTTGCCACCAAAAGATGTCGGCAAAGGTAAAGGAACCGGCAAGGCGCCAGCATAGACAGCTCCGAAAAATAGAGCACAAAATTGCGGTTCGGTATCGGCGATCAGCGCGACCCGGTCGCCCGGCTTGATGCCGGAAGCGATCAATCGCTTTGCTGCTGCCAGTGCGTCTTCACGCAGCTCGCTAAACGGGTATACCCGGACCAGCGAAGCACGCGCATCGTGAAAGTTGAAACCCTTTTGGCCCTGTGCCGCATAATCCAGGGCATCACCCAGCGTATCAAAATCCGAGAAACGGCGCGGCAGTTCGTCCAAAGTCGGGGTTGATGTCAGTTCAGTCATCCAATATCCATTTCCGGAAGGTCCAGCCTTCCTAAAACCAATCTTCTTGCTTCGGTAAGGGAGTTCGGTATTTTTGACCTCCCTTTCGCCTGTGTTGCCATCGTCATTGATAACCTCTGGCGTTTAAATTTCGACCCGACTGTGGCACAAAAAGGGCAAAGGTCATAGTTGAAGGTCAAACCGTTGAAAAACAGCGTTAAAACGTTAAATCAGGAGAGTTTGTATCGGCTGGCTATACGCTATGTCGAACGATATGCAACGACCCGCAAGAAACTGGCAGATTATCTCCACCGGAAAATTGGGGAAAGGGAATGGCAAGATGCAGCCCCTGCCGCGGTAGAGGAGTTGGTGGAGCGGTTTGCTGATCTGGGCTATATAGATGATGCGCTATACGCCCAGACCAAGGCAGCTTCCCTCACCCGCCGCGGATATGGAATCCGTCGAGTATCACAAGCGCTGTATCAGGCGGGCATTAGTGAAACGGATGGTCGCGAGGCTTTCCATGCCAGCGAAACGAACAAATGGGCAGCAGCGGATAAATTTGCTCGCAAGAGAAAAGTGGGTCCCTATGCCGAAACCGAGCAAGATCCCGATAAACGCCACAAGCAACTGCAGGCCTTCATGCGGGCCGGCCATGACTTCGATTTGGCGTCTCGCTTTGTCTTCGCGAAACCTGGCGCAGATTTAACGGAGGAAGACTAGAGACGATCGCCTGGGACGCTTTGACGTCCGGAATCGCCAGTTTACAATTAATATGATATAGAGAAATCACCGAGTCGGAAGTCCGATAGACTTTTGATTTGGTTTAGTTTTGTTCGGAGATGTATCGTGGCAAGCTTATTTGCTGAACCAGTCCCTGCGGATAGTGACACAGTCTTTCCCAGCGAAGATGATCATGCTTCTGCAGATCCAGATCAGCTTCGCGCAAAAGGCATCGTGAAATGGTTCGATAGTCATCGCGGCTTCGGCTTCATCGTTCCGCAAGACGATCAATCTGACGACGGTCTGTCCAACCCGCAATCGGATATATTGGTGCACTGGAGTCTCCTCGAGACGCTTGGCACCCGGGAGCTTCCGGAAAAAGCTGTAGTCACTTGCGAATATGTGGCTGCGCCCAAAGGGTTGCAAGCGACAAAAATCCTCGACATCGATCTCTCGCCCTGCAGTGCAGAAATCGAACCATCGGCAACGTCAGACCCTCGTCAGGCAATGCACATTGTAGATGATGCATCCCCTTTCTCCGAGACAGAAGTGAAATGGTTCAATCGCGTCAAAGGCTATGGCTTTCTTGTCAGTCACGATTTCAGTGGCGACATATTCTTGCACATGGAAACGCTGCGCGATGCCGGCATGGCGGAAGTTGTGCCTGGCCAACAATTGCTCGCTCGCATAAAAGCCAGCGACCGCGGTCATATGGCAGTGCAAGTGTGCTTGCATCCGTCCGACTAAAATAGAATATAGCGCCTATGAAAAAGATGAACAAAGCGGCCACGCTGGCCCTGATGCTGCTTTTCACAATGGGGTTGTCCGGCTGCAATGCCCGAGCGGGTGACGCTGCGGCAGCCAATCCGCAGAGTGATTTGGCACTATCGGAGGCTGGCCTCCGTCAAGTTCCGCTCAGCATAAAGACAGCCAATGCGACCCATGAGCTTGTCGTAGAAGTCGCGGAAAGCAGCGCTCAACAGGCGCAGGGCTTGATGTTTCGGACCGAATTGGCACCCGACAAGGGTATGATTTTTCCTTTTGCAAAGGATCGCGCTGCGAGTTTCTGGATGAAAAACACCGTCATTTCGCTCGACATAATTTTTCTCCGGCGGGATGGAACGATCGAATCGATTGCAGCCAATACCATACCCTATTCACTCGCTCCGGTTCGCTCCAACGAACCCGTTGCGACGGTGCTCGAAATTGCTGCAGGCCGCGCTGCGGAATTGAATATCGGTCCGGGTGACACGGTCACTTGGCCTCGATGACCTCCGCATCGACCAACATCCGTCCAATTTGACATTTTTTCATTGCGAAGCGCATGGCTGCGGGGCTAAGCGAACGCCATGAGCATATTGGCGAAAATTTTCACTTGGTGGGACGGCGCAACAATCGGCACGACCCTGTTCAGTGCCCGCAATGGTCAACGCGTCGGCGAAGATGTGTTTGGCAATATATATTTTCAGGCAAAGAAAGCTGGCACCGGCCATCCCGCGAGAAAACGTTGGGTCATCTATAATGGCTCCAACGATTCCAGCCGCGTGCCGCCCGAATGGCATGGCTGGCTTCACAATAGCTATGATGAAATTCCCGAAAGCCATCTTCCACAGCCGCGGATCTGGGAAAAAGAACCGAGCGGAAACCTAACCGGAACCGCGCAAGCCTATCGGCCTGCAGGTGCGCTAGAAGAAGGCGGCCATCGCGCTGCAGCAACCGGCGACTATGAATCCTGGAACCCCGCCGAAGCGGAATGACCGGCATGATTCGCCAATCCAATCTTTTCTCGCTGCTCGCGGCAACCTTCCTGCTGACTGGTTGCAGCTGGTTCAACAGTGATAATGTGGATGAAAATGCCACCGGACAATCTGCCGAAAAGGCCGAAGTCGCGGCAACGGATGATGATCTGATCGCTTCCGTGACCGAGCAGATCGGGACACCGATGGCAGAACGTGTGGCAACGCTTGGTTTCTTGAACAAACGCAACGGACTGACGCGAGATCTAGAACTCAGGCCGGGTCAGTCGATTAGGATCGGACGGGCCATTGTCCGTCTGCGCGCTTGCGAGAGAGCAGCCCCTTGGGAGCTCACTCCCGAACAAGGTGCTTTTGTGCAATTGCTTGTCAATGAACGCCCGTCCAGTCGGTCCGGCGATGATCAATGGAAGCGCGTATTCTCAGGCTGGCTGTTTCGGGAATCACCGTCCCTAAACGTAGTGGAACATCCGATTTACGATGTGTGGGTCAAGAGCTGCGCGATGAGCTTCCCGGGTGAAGAAAGTCCACCGGAAGATTCGATCAATCCGACCGCGCCGCGTACATCTTCTTCCAATTTGTCCAATAGCGTATCAAGCGCCCCGAACGAAACGGTTCCTGAAACCGCCGCACCGGCTCCAGCTCCAGCGCCAGCCCCCGCAGCCGCGCCGCCGGCCAGGCCCGCACCAGTTGCTCCCGCACCGCCACCTGCAGCCGAGCCGGAAGATTTGATCGGTGACTTGATCGCCGAAACCGAAGCAGACGAATAACCCCTGGCCCGACTAAGCTGTTCCAGATATTCTTGCTGACTGATTTCGATCGCCCCTAAAGAGGCGAGATGGTCCGTTATGAACTGGCAATCGAGCAGAAGGAAACCGCCGACTTTCAAGCGGGCTACGAGCCATGCCAACGCGACTTTCGACGCATCACTTGCTCTTGAAAACATGCTTTCACCGCAAAAGGCTCCGCCAATGGCTAAGCCATAAAGCCCCCCGACAAGGGCATCCTCGCCGCCAGCATCATCTGCGAGCCAGCATTCGACACTGTGCGCATATCCGCGTTTATGCAGTTCATTGAAAGACTGTTCGATTTCGGCATTGATCCAAGTTTCTCTCCGGTCAGCAGCTTCTTCTGCACAGATCGCAATAACATCAGCGAAAGCACGATCTACGGTCACATGAAAGCGATCGGATCTGATGGTTTTGCGAAGCGAGCGAGACATCTGGAAATTGTCGAGCGGCATGATCGCGCGATTTTTCGGTTCTACCCAGAATGTATCCGGGTCATCCCGTGCATCCGCCATAGGGAAAATCCCGGACGCATAGGCTTTGAGAAGCAGGTCGAGGTCAATTGTCATTTTGAAAGGATATCCTGAACAGCGTGACCCGACCATATCGAATCAGACCAGACTTGCTACCGCTCAACTGGCCATCAACACGCGTGCTTCATCGGCAATTTTTGCCGCAATCAAAGCATATTCGGCAGCAAAACCGGCGTTGCTTCGCCAAGCAGCCCCGATGCTGCGAGTCACGGACCAGCCCTCGACATTGAGCAATGCTACATCACCGCCGCGCGCCAGTTCGGAGCGAACATATAGTTCCGGCAAAATGGCCAATCCCAGACCCGATGCAACCATTTGTCGCACGCTATCCAGGCTAGTGCCTTCATAATCGCGCAGCAGGTTCATATCATGTTGTTGGCATTGGCTGACCACATCACGGTGCAGGTGATGCCGTCGATCAAGACTCAGCACCGGCGAGCCGGCCAAATCGGAAAGCGTAAGATGGTCACGAGACGCAAACGGATGATCGGGTGGCGCGACAAGCATCAACGGCTCGCGGAAAAGCGGTTCAATGTGAAGGTTTTCGCCTTCGATTGGCAAGGGCCCTAGCAACATATCAATCGAGCCTTTGGTCAGCTCCATAGCTTGTAAATCGGGAATCCCTTCTCGCATGTAAAAGCGCAAATCCGGTCGCGTCCGGTGCAAGGCTGCAATCACCGGAGGCATGAGATAGGGGCCTAAAGTCGGAGACACACCGAAACGCAATATACCGGCGAGACTGTCGCTCGCCCGTTCAGCCAAATCACGAATATCTTTCACTTCCACCAACACCTGTCGCGCGCGCGCAGCAATCTCGCGGCCCACAGGTGTCAGTTCCGCACCATGGGTGCGCCGCTCCACCAAGGTCACGCCCAATCTTTGTTCAAGGGTTCGCAGCTGATGACTCAACGTTGGTTGCGAAGCAGCGGCGGCCTGGGCCGCCTTACCAAAATGACCGTGATCAGCAACTGCGACTAGATATTCGAATTGGCGTAAAGTTGGCATAAACCTATCATTTCACCTTATAGAAAATTTCTATCGTTTTTTACAATTTCATTCGATTGGGGTTATCATGCGTTTTTCGATATATCAACTCTATCGACGCTGATGCGCGATAGAAAGAGTATTAATCATGGAACAATACGCCAACAGCTTAATCCGAAATCGGCGCAAATTGGACCATGAGATCGCGAGCGATCACGACAATAGCGAAGAAGGTCTTGAGCTGAAGGAATTACAGCGCAGGACCCGATATAATCAACCAAGCGAATCCGCTTGATCCTTTTCGTTCCCCCTCTCCTGGGGCGGCAGCACTCCCTCTCCCGCTAGCCGCCCCTATTTTTTCAATCAGGATGATGCCGCGATGGTAAAAAAAATGGGCACCGCCCTTCAGGAGTTTATTGCGCAGGAAACCAGCGCAGGCATTGTTTTATTTTGCGCGGCCGTCGCCG
This sequence comes from Parasphingorhabdus sp., assembly GCF_039982395.1. Lineage (GTDB taxonomy): Bacteria > Pseudomonadota > Alphaproteobacteria > Sphingomonadales > Sphingomonadaceae > Parasphingorhabdus. The sequence continues at coordinate 842,220 of NZ_JBDWYO010000001.1, read as the reverse complement.
CCATGATTGCGATGAACAGCGCATTGAGTCCTTATTATCTGGCTTTTCTCGACATTCCGGTTGCCGTGCAATTTGGCGGACTGGAAATTGCCAAACCCTTAGCGCTATGGATCAATGACGGTTTGATGGCGATTTTCTTCTTCCTGGTGGGATTAGAAGTGAAGCGCGAACTGCTCGAGGGACAGCTTTCGAGTATCGAGCAAGCGTCGCTTCCGGCCATCGCAGCGGTGGGTGGCATGGCAGTCCCGGCGCTTGTCTTCCTCTATTTTAACTGGTCGATCCCCTCGAATATCAACGGTTGGGCCATTCCGGCGGCAACCGACATTGCCTTTGCCCTGGGTGTTCTCGCCCTGCTCGGCAAACATGCGCCCGTCTCACTGAAAATATTGCTCCTGGCGATCGCGATCATCGATGACATCGGAGCAATCGTCATCATCGCTCTTTTTTATACCGCAGAAGTATCGAGCTTCTCTCTGTTGCTCGCGGGAGGCGGGACCATCCTTTTGTTTGCAATGAACCGCATGGGCGTGATTCGGACGGCCCCCTACATATTGGTCGGCACATTCCTTTGGATTTGCGTCCTGAAATCCGGCGTCCACGCCACGCTGGCCGGCGTGATTGCCGCTCTTGCTATACCGTTAAACGCCAAAGATGGCAGTTCGCCGTTAAAGCATCTCGAGCATACCCTACATCCATGGACCGCCTTCCTGGTGCTGCCGATATTCGCCTTTGCCAATGCCGGCGTCTCCTTAGCCGGACTAGAAATTTCCGACTTGATGGCGCCCCTGGCTCTTGGCGTGGCGGCGGGCCTCGTTATCGGCAAGCAAATCGGTGTGTTCGGGTTCATGTTTCTCGCGACCAAGCTCGGCCTGGTTAAGCGACCAACCGGCGTCTCTTGGCTCCAACTATATGGACTGGCCTGCTTGACCGGGATCGGGTTCACCATGAGCCTGTTCATCGGTAACCTGGCTTTTGTCGATCCCGCCCAGATAGAAACCGTCAAGCTGGGCGTCATTAGCGGTTCACTGGTCTCGGGTCTGCTGGGATATTGTCTCTTGCGGTTTTTCTCGTCGGCACACCGCTCCAGCCGCTAGAACCAACAATGGCTAAACACCCTTTTGGTAGATCAAATGGATCGATCGAATCTATCGGCGTTCCTGACAATCCGTGATAGAGCACAAATATGAAGAGGCAATTCTATCTGATAGCGGGCCTGATATCGCTCGGCCTCGGCGGCATCGGAGTGATTCTGCCGTTGCTCCCGACCGTACCCTTCATGATATTGGCCGCCTTCTGTTTTGCCAATAGCTCGCCACGGCTGGAAGCGTGGCTCGTCGAGCATCCTGTATTCGGTGTTCATATCAACAACTGGCGTCAGCGACGGGCCATCACCCGCCGCGGAAAATGGGCCGCGACAGCCGCCTTTGCAGCCAGTTGCGTAATTGCCCTTCTATTTGTTAAACCGCCCTGGAACCTCATTCCCATTGCCGCAGCGTTGATCAGCGGCAGCTGGATATGGACCCGCAACGAGCCCGATCCTGAAAAAGCAATCACCCGCCCCCCTTCGCAGAAAGAATAGTGTGCGCTGCACGCGAATCTGATATTCTACGGGTGAATTAAGGAGAGAAAAATGTCGCGGCAGCAATTGTTGGAAATGACTCGTTCGCTGGTAGAACATGGCAAAGCAGACACCATGGAACTGACCGATGATGTGGTCGCGGTACCCGTGGCCGACTATATTGATGAAGACCGTTTCGAACTTGAGAAAGATCGTATCTTCAAACGCTTGCCGCTGATGATGGCGCCGTCGTGCGAATTGCCTGAGCCGGGCTGTTACAAAGCGATGGAAATGGCCGGCATCCCTGTGCTGATGACCCGCCAGAAGGACGGCACCGCACAGGCATTCCTCAACAGCTGTTCACATCGTGGCAATCCGGTTGCCCAAGGTTCTGGGAAAGCCACCCGTTTCACCTGTGGCTATCATGGCTGGACATTCAAAAATGACGGGGATTTGTTAGCGGTCGCGTCGCCTAAAGATTTTGGTACGGTCGACAAAGCGCAATTCTGTCTCAAGAAATTTCCGACATTGGAACGCGCCGGCTTGATCTGGGCAACCCTGGATCCGGAAAGCACGCTCGATATCGAAGCCTATCTGTGCGGCTATGATAGCCTACTCGAACATTTTGGTTTCGACGGCTGGCATCTGTTCGATCAGCGTACGATTTCGGGACCCAACTGGAAGACAGCCTATGATGGCTATCTCGATTTTTACCACCTGCCTGTCCTCCACAAGGACACGTTCGGCGCGGATTTCTTCAACCGCGCCAATTTCTTTGCCTGGGGGCCACATCAGCGCCTTTCCTCGCCCTCAAAATGCATTCAGAAGACCGGCAGCGATGAGCAAATTGATCTCACTGAAATTGATGAAAAAGACTGGCCAATTGATGCTCTTTTGCAGGGCGTCTGGACGATCTTCCCGCACATCTCGATCGCCAGCTTCTATGGCGGAGGCGGGCGTGGCGCGCTTATTTCACAGCTTTTCCCAGGCAAGACCGTGGGCGAAAGCTACACCACACAATTTTATGTGATGGAATTTGAACCGACCGATGACGCCGTCCGGCAAGGCGCACATGATCAATTTGCGTTTCTGGAAACGGTCGTCGCGGAAGAAGATTATAAAACCGGAAAGCGGCAGCATGAAGCGTTGCAATCCGGATTGATGGACAAGGTCTGGTTTGGCCGCAACGAAGGCGGTGGCCAGGTCTTCCACCAATGGGTCGACCGGTTGATCAAGGCCGATGACGCGGAACTGGATCAGATATTCGCGCCGCAGTTGCAAGCAGCGGAATAGCGGGGCTCAGACGTTGCGATATTCCCGAACAGGGGGCATCGCTTCCTTCCACTTGGGTTGCTCAGTGCGCAGTTTTTCGAGCATTTTTTCCCAATAGGCCTCGGTTTTCCCTTTAAATTGAATATCAAAATCTTCCTGGGTTCTGAATTCAAGAATCTCGACGCCTTCGTCCCCGACCGTATAAGTATAGGGGGTGTCGGCCGGCAGAAAAAAGCCGTCGCCCGCCGCCATTTCTTCCGTGCCCATTTTGATTGTACCGCTGATCAGATAATAGAGGCAATCGCTGTCATGGCTGTGCAACGGCAACGGGTAAGCGGGCTTGAACCACACATAATGAAGCGAGAAACCAAAGCCGCTGAACAGGCATTTTAGAACGGCGCCTTCCCCAATACCGGCCTCGCCAAGCTTGGCCGCACCATCCAATATCACCGGATCCTTGTCGACATATGCCATATGTCCCGCTTCATCGAGGCTGGGTGCATCCTGGCCCCTGAAGATCCGCATGACTTTCAGCGGTTCCGGCTTTTGGGAAATGGGAGCGCCTGCGTCTGTCATATATTCCTCCGGATCAAAGTAGAAGGGGAACATAGCAGCGCAGACGCCCTCAGGAAAAGCGGGCAAATTGTTAGGCTTTGCCTATTCTGCGGGATATTTGTCCAGATAATGCTTCAGGACAGCCAAATTCAGCAGGTTTTTGAAAGCGCAGCCAATACCTTCATTGCTATGCCGCACCACCTCGGCCTCAAGCGCGCCGAGACCCGGGAGAGTTATCCAGCATAGCGTACCGGGATGCACTTCAAGCAAGGCATCACAGGCAAAGCCGGCAAGCGACATGTCCGTGACCTCCACAGCAAAGCCACTGGAACAGGAAAATCGCATTCGCGCAGGAATCGCCAGTCGATGCCGTGGGGAGCATCGGTCTTCATCAGAAGCAATGGCATAAGGGACAAGCTCGTCTGCATCATTGGCAACTTCTGAAAGCAAGTCGATTGTTAAGTCTGACATTTCTGTTTCCTGTGCGCGGGTTATACGGCGTCCAACGCCGCCCTGGTCCTTGATTAGCCAGCGACAGAAACATATTGGTCTTCGCAGGTAAACCGTGTCTTCCTCCTCGAGGTAAACAGCCATTTGGTAAAATTTAACCATCTTGTCTTTTGCCCTGCTTGCGTACAATCACGCTTGCCGAAAGCATCTCGGGACGCTAAGGCGCGCGAACCGGCTGTATCGCAAGGGTGATACGTCCCGTGCAGGAGTGTAGCTCAGTTGGTAGAGCATCGGTCTCCAAAACCGAGGGCCCACGGTTCGAGTCCGTGCACTCCTGCCATTTCTTTCATTGAAGATTGAAATTCTCATGACCCAGTTTATTTCCGCCGTTTCGCTAGTCGTTCCCGACTATGATCAGGCCATCGCATTCTATGTCGGCTTATTGGGATTCGAGCTGATCGAAGACACCGAATTGTCCGAGGACAAACGCTGGGTTCTGGTAGCACCGCCCGGCAGCACAGAAACCCGCCTGCTGCTCTCCAGAGCGAGCAATGAAGCGCAGGAAGAGATCATTGGCGAACAAGCCGGCGGCCGGGTATTCCTGTTCCTCGAAACCTACGATTTTGAGGGAGATTTCGCTCTCATGGAGCGGGCCGGCATCGACATTGTGGAAGAACCCCGAGTCGAAAAATATGGTCAGGTGGCTGTCTTTCGGGATCCTTTTGGCAACAAATGGGATCTGATCGAACGGCACTAATAATCGGATGCCGTAGCGTCACCACAGTAAATTGCCTGAAGCGCCATTTTCTGCCACTATCCTCCCATGAACAAACATAAAATGGCATCAGCCGACGAGGCCGCACTGGAGCCCTATCTGGGCGGCAGAAGTTTCGCGCAATGCTGGGAACAATATGAAGCCGATGGCTATGTGATTTTCCCAGGAATCATGTCCGAGGAAGATATCGAACGGCAGCGGGGCGCGTTGCAACCCTTTATCGAAGCCGACATTCGCGGGCGCAATGTATTTGAAGGCGTCCAGTCCAATCGCATCTACGCCATGTTGGGCAAAGATCCTGTTTTTTCCGACCTGATAGTCCATCCTCTGCAATTGGCTTTTGCGGCAAAAGAACTGGGACAGTCTTGCCTCTTGTCAGCCTGTCTTGCAATCAACTTGCATCCGGGAGAAACGGTCCAGCCCTGGCATATGGACGATGACCACTGTCGCCAGCCATCTCCTCGCAAAGCCTTGGGGGTAAGCACCTTCTGGGCGATTGATCCGATGACAGAAGATAATGGCGCGACCGAACTCATTCCGGGTAGCCACAAATGGGGCAAGGTCGAATTGAACGGCGCCAATAGCCTCGGCGATTTCATCAGCAAAGGCAGCGACGATCAAGATGTGGATCCCGGCGCACATAAGGACGCAATAAAGGCCATCATGCCAGCTGGCTCCCTGATGATTACCAAGGGAAATCTATGGCATCGTGGCGGTGCAAACCGTTCAGACAAGTCGCGTTTGATCGTGACACCGCAATATTGCCCGGGCTGGATGCGGCCCCTCGAAACGATGTTGCTGGCGGTGCCGGAAGACAAAGCCGCTGCCTTGCCAAAGCGCGTTCAGGAATTGCTGGGCTATTCTATCCACGAGCCGTTCATGGGCTATGTCGATGGCATGCATCCGGGCAGAACATTGGCGGGTTAGTCAATCGGATCGCCGGATATAATTCGTGTCAAAGGAGATAGCTTTGAAAGCCCTGGAAAGCGACGCGCCGCTCATCATCTATATCGACATCAAAAGCCCCTATGCCTTTGCCGCCATCCGGCCAACGCTGGCGCTGGAGCAAGCGCTCGGCATGCGATTCGACTGGCGGCCCTTGACGCTCGACATTCCAAGCTATCTGGGCTCCGCGCGCAAGAGTCAGGGCAAAGTGGTCGAAAGCACCCGCAGCGCGAGCCAATGGGAGCGTGTGAAATACGGCTATCGCGACGCACGCCGCTATGCCGAACGCCAGGGACTAATGCTGAAGGGAACAGAAAAAATCTGGGACTCTTCGATCGCCAATATCGGGATCTTATGGGTCATGCAGACGGACCGCAATCGACTCGGCGCCTATCTGGAGACCGTCTATCCTCCCTTTTGGCGACGTGAGTTGGATATTGAAGATATTGCGGTGGTCGAAGGCTGCCTGAAGGCTGCGGGAATCAATGCAGAGGGTTTTGCTGCCTTTCAACAAGGCGAAGGACGCCTCCAGCATGATGAGCTGCAATCCCAGCTCCACCTTAGCGGTATTTATGGTGTCCCAACCTATGTGTTTGATGACACCATCCTGTTCGGTCGCGAACATTTGCCTTTTGTCCGCTGGCACCTGGAAGGCAAAAAAGGCTCGGCCCCCGACATAGCTTACGAGATCGAAGCCTTGGAGGCCGTATCATGTTGACGGTTTCCATCGATTTCAAATCGCCGGCATCCTATCTGGCGCTTCGGCCGACATTGAATCTGGCACAGGAAACCGGTGTGGAAATTGACTGGCTTCCCTTTTCGGTTCGTCCCTTTTCCGTGCCGGAAGAAAGGCCTGACGAGACAGTGGGTGATCGCCACCGTCGCGTTCGTGCGATTGCCCAGCGGGACACCCATTTACACTATGCCGCGGTTCAGGGTCTCCAGATGTGCTTTTCGGACGCCCCTGCCGGCAGCGACCACGCCCTCGCGGCCATGGCTGGCATAGAAGGCAACCCGATCCCGTTCATCCAGACCGCTTTCGATGCCTATTGGATAGAGCAAGCAGATTTGAATGATGAATCGGTGGTAGCGTCCTTGCTTGCTTCGCTGGATATGGTGGTCCCCGATCCGCAATCGGCGCACGCAAAGCTGATGACGAGCCGGAAAAAGGCTGAAGAAATGGGGGTTTTCGAATCACCATCTTATATCATTGCCGACCAACTCTTCCTTGGCCGGGAACATCTTCCCTGGATACGGTCCCTGATCTAGGGACGAGCATCCGGCAAAATCCTACTCTTTTTCTTGCGAATCCGGGAATCTGCGTCTAAAGGGCTGGTTCTTTCCGAAACCATGCATATATCCGAACACAGTCAAATGACTGACACCCGGAGTTTATGTGGAAACCGGCGAGAAAGTTTAGGGAATCAAGCATGGCGAAAGTCAATCCAGGCGAATTTATGAATCAGGTCAAGGCCGAGACCAATAAGGTCGTCTGGCCTACATGGCCCGAGACCGTCCGTACGGCGATCCTCGTGCTGATCATGACCACTATTCTAGGCCTGTTTTTTCTGGGCGTTGATTCGGTTTTTAACGGCATTGTGGCCTGGCTCCTGAGCCTCGCTTAAACGCCCCTCACAGTTTTTTAGGTTATTCGCATGGCACGCTGGTATATTATTCACGCTTATTCGGGCTTTGAGCACAAGGTCAAAGAAGCCATTGAGGCTGACGCCAAGCGGCTTAGCCTGACCGAGCTGGTCGAGGATATCGAAGTCCCGACCGAGACCATTACCGAAGTCAAACGCGGCAAAAAGATCCAGTCGGAGCGGAAATTCTTCCCCGGCTATGTGTTGGCCAAGCTGGAAATGACCGATGATGTCTATCACTTGGTCAAGAACCAGCCCAAGGTTACCGGCTTCCTCGGCAGCAGCGGCAAACCACAGGCAATCAGCGAAGCAGAAGCAGCGCGTATCCTGAACACCAAGGAAGAAGCGGCCAACGCTCCGAAAGAGCGGATCACAGTCGCCTACGAAATTGGCGACGAGGTCAAGGTCAAGAGCGGCCCCTTCAACAGTTTCAACGGCATTGTCGAAGAACTGGATTTCGACAAGAACAAGGTCAAGGTTTCCGTTTCCATCTTTGGTCGCGCAACCCCGGTCGAACTGGACTTTGGCGAAGTCGACCTGATCAGCTAGTTTTCACGCTCCGGATTCTAACTCGGAGCACACAGAATTTGAAACTTCGGTTTCGAATGCCAGCGCGGGAGGAGGTTTCGATCTCTGTTTGACCGCTTAATTTGCGGGTGCGGCAATTTCGCCAATCCCAAAAGAATGAAAGGACAGCCAAATGGCTAAAAAAATTGATGGCTATATCAATTTGCAAGTACCTGCCGGTATTGCAAATCCATCCCCGCCGATCGGTCCAGCATTGGGTCAGCGCGGCGTCAACATCATGGAATTCTGTAAGGCGTTTAACGCGGCTACAGACAAGCTTGAAAAAGGCACACCGATCCCGACCAAGATTACGGTCTATGGCGATCGCAGCTTTACCTTTGAAACCAAGACCCCGCCAGCAAGCTATCTGATCAAGAAGCTCGCCAAGCTGAAAAAAGGTTCAAGCGAACCTGGCAAAGTATCAGGCGGAACAATCAAATCTTCGCAGATCAAAGAAATTGCTGAAACCAAAATGGTCGACCTCAACGCCAACAGCATTGAGCAAGCCATGAAAATCATCGAAGGCAGCGCGCGTTCGATGGGCATCGACGTGGTGGGAGGATAAGAATATGGCGAAACTCTCCAAAAAAATGCAGGCGGTCAACGAAAAAGTCGATCGTGAAAAACTGTACAGCATCGACGAAGCAATCAAGACGCTGAAAGGCCTCGCATCGACGACCAAGTTCGATGAAACGCTTGATATTGCTATCAACCTCGGTGTTGATCCTCGCCATGCAGACCAAATGGTTCGCGGCGTGATCTCGCTTCCTGCCGGCACGGGTAAAGAAACCCGCGTTGCTGTATTTGCCAAGGATGCGAAAGCAGACGAAGCAAAAGAAGCAGGCGCTGATACGGTTGGCGCAGAAGATCTGATGGAAGCCATGCAAGGTGGCGACCTCAACTATGATCGCATCATCGCAACCCCTGACATGATGGGCGTTGTCGGCCGTCTCGGTAAGGTTCTTGGTCCAAAAGGCCTGATGCCTAACCCGAAACTCGGCACGGTTACCCCGAATGTCGCGCAAGCGGTCAAAGACGCCAAAGGCGGCCAGATCGAATATCGCGTTGAGAAAGCGGGTATCATCCACAACGGCATTGGCAAGACCAGCTTCAAGGAAGCAGATCTGCGCAAGAATTTCGATGCGCTGGTCAATGCTGTCGTCAAAGCTAAGCCAGCCGGTGCAAAGGGCAAATATGTCAAGAAAATCGGCCTGAGTTCAACCATGGGCCCAGGGCTCAAGATTGATCTCAACGAGATTGAAGGCGCCTGATAAGCCCCGGGCTCAGCCCGAAGATTTAATAAAAAGGCCGGGCGCAATCCCGGCCTTTTTTTTGGGTTAAGCACTCGGCATGCGTGCCAGTGTCACCCGTCCGAAATCCAGCCGACAATTTCAGAGTTTCAAACGGAAAGATTTTTCCCTTAGGATAGTCACCGAACTAATCCGGGAGGAAAATATGCACAAAGGCTCCTGCCTCTGTGGCGCAGTAAAGATTACAGTCGCGGGTGAACTGCCCGAGGCCGATGCCTGCCATTGCACCCAATGTCGCAAGCAGTCCGGCCATTATTGGGCTTCTACCGATGTCCCCACCAGCTCTGTGAGCGTGACGGGCGAAGACCATGTCCGCTGGTATCAATCCTCAGACAAAGTCCGCCGTGGCTTTTGCGACACGTGCGGCGCATCTCTGTTCTGGGATCCCATCCATCACGACAAGATCGCCATTGCCATGGGCGTGTTTGACACGCCGACGGACACCAAAATCTGGAGTCACATCTTTGTCGCTGACAAGGGAGACTATTATACAATTGAAGAAGGGGTTTTGCAGCGGGACACTTAAAGTCCTGTTGGCCTCAGATCTTAAAACGGACCTGCGCGCCAAGTGGACATAGCGAAACCGGTTTCCTGACATTCCTCAGTGATCTGCCTCACTGCCATCGCTGTTTAACGGACTATGATAGCGCCAAGAACTTAGTTGGTTGCGCCCAGGCGATACTATAAATAGCTATTTCTACAGGATATATTACACAATCGAAGCAAGGACAGACCTTGCCTAGATTTCACATCCATGCTCGTTTGTGAGCATCATAGGAGGACGATAGTGGTCGAGAAAAATTTTCCAAATGCCATAGTGGATCGGGTCAAAGGTATATTGATGAAGCCGAAGGCGGAATGGTCTGTCATTGATGGCGAGACCACATCCGTAGCAGAAATTTATAAATCCTACATTCTCCCGCTCGCAGCAATCGGGCCCGTCGCGACACTGTTCCATTCGCTGGTCTTCGGACACGGCGCCTTTGGCATCACCTATCGCCCGTCTTTCTTGAGCGCCATTTCTACCGCAATAGTCAGCTATTTGGCGACCCTCATCATTGTCTATCTTTTGGCTTTGCTGATTGACTTTTTGGCCCCGAAATTTGGCGCGACAGCCAATCGGGACAAGGCGTTCAAGATTGCTGCCTATAGCGCCACTGCCGGTTGGGTTGCGGCCATTTTCAATCTTGTGCCGGGCTTGGGCATGCTCTCGCTTCTCGGGCTTTATAGTGTTTATCTTCTATACACCGGCCTACCCATATTGATGAAAGCGCCAGAAGATAAGAGCATCGCTTACACCGCTGTTATCGTGGTCTCCGCCGCCGTTGCCGGATTCATTCTGAGCGCAATCATGGCTCCCTTGATGCTACTCTTCGCTGGCGGGGCCTCTACATTGGATGATGATAGCAGGATCGCCGGAACCGTTTCTGTTCCGGGCGTCGGCTCTTTGGATCTCGGCAAATTGGAAGAAGCCGGCGAAAAACTCGCTGCTGCTAGCGAAAAGGCCCAGAACGGCGACGCATCGCCCGCTACACCACCAGCCCAATTGCTCGAACTATTGCCAACCAGCCTATCCGGCGGGCTGGATCGGTCCGGTTTTGAAACCAACGGCGGTTCCGTTGCCGGCATTGGAGGATCGGCCGCCGAGGCCACCTACGGCACCGGCGAAAATAAGATCACTCTCGAAATCACCGATCTGGGCGGGGTCGCAGGCCTTGCTGCGTTGGGCGGAGCCCTGAACATCGAATCAGAGAAACAAAGCGGAACGGTCCAGGAGAAAACCGGCAAGGTTGACGGAAGAATGACAACAGAACGCTATGATAGCAGCAACCGACGGGGCCGCTACAGCGTGATTTTTGCTGATCGCTTCAATGTAGAGGCCAAAGGCAAGGTCGATTCCATTGACGAATTGAAAGCTGCCGTTGCGGCCATCGACTTGAAAACGATGGAAAGCCTTGCCGAATAAAGAGGCAGATCGGAAGTCAGGTCCGAGGCGCTGACGGCGAGATTCGGCGCCTATGGCGCAGCGACAGCTCTTGACTTCCTTGCCCCATCCTTTAATGGCTCCCCTACAAATTGCGGTTCGGTCAAACGAATCACAATTTCCGTCCGAGACAGCGGGTGAGGGTAATTTGGCCCTCTTAATTTCCAGCCTAGACGGGGATCAGTTTTTTCGTGTGGAGACACACGGGTTCGCAGCCAAGGTTAGCTAACCTGGCAGAGCAGCCAAAACCCCCCTTCGGATTATACAGGATTGATTTCGATCAATCCTTTCGCTCGTCATGCTGAACCTGTTTCAGGATGACGGTAACTAGAATGGGATATGGGTTTCGGCTCATATTCATGTGAAGGAGCAAAATATGGATCGTGGTCAAAAGACCGAAGCGATTGCCGCTCTGAACGCAGCTTTCAAAGAGGCCGGGGTCGTCGTGGTAACACGCAACCTGGGTCTGACTGTCGCTCAATCAACCGAGCTGCGGACGAAAATGCGGGCAGAAGGCGCAAGCTTCAAAGTCTCTAAAAACCGCCTTGCCAAACTGGCTCTTGAAGGAACCGACTATGCCCCGATAGCAGATTTGCTAACGGGTCCAGTCGCGCTCGCAACATCGGATGATCCGGTGGCTGCTGCAAAAATTGCAGTTGCATTTGCAAAAACCAACGACCGTTTGGAAATCGTTGGTGGCGCAATGGGCGATACCCTTCTGGACGAAGCTGGCGTTAAATCGCTGGCCTCTATGCCTTCGCTTGATGAACTGCGCGGAACGATTGTTGGACTGCTTCAAGCACCAGCAACCAAAATCGCTCGGGTTCTTGTCGAGCCGGCAACCAGTGTTGCACGCGTAACCAGCGCTTATGCTGCTACGGGTGAGTGAACTTTTACCGATTAAATTGATTAGAAATTTGGAGTTATAAAATGGCTGATATTGCTAAACTTGTTGAAGAACTTTCGAAACTGACCGTCATGGAAGCGGCTGAACTGTCTAAAGCTTTGGAAGAAGCTTGGGGCGTTTCTGCAGCGGCTGCTGTTGCTGTTGCTGGACCTGCGGCTGCAGGCGGTGGCGAAGCTGCTGAAGAGCAGAGCGAATTTGACGTAATCCTGACCGGCGACGGCGGCAAGAAAATCCAGGTGATTAAAGAAGTCCGTGCGATCACGGCTCTCGGCCTCACCGATGCCAAAGCCCTCGTCGAAGGCGCGCCTAAGGCCGTCAAAGAAGGCGTTAGCAAAGCCGAAGCAGAAGAAATCAAAGGCAAGATCGAAGCTGCTGGCGGTACCGTCGAGCTCAAGTAAGCTTTTCGACTACAACCAATTCAAGGGGCGGGTTCCAATGCGGAAGCCGCCCTTTTTTATGGCAGTTTGATGACCAGCCGGGCACCAATGATATCCAACCCGGGATTCTGAACGCTACTGAAGATACCCGCGTGGCTGAGATGGACCCATGTGGCTTCCAAGTCGGCCTTGTTCGACAATCGCACACCCACTGACAATTCCGGTTCAAACAATATCCGCGATCCCAATTGGGTTTGCGAGCCGTCAGGGGCGAAGCGCAATTCGGGGCCATCATGAACGGCAATACCGATGCCAGGACGCACATAGACCTTGTCCCCGAACTTCCAGCTCAAGCCGGCTGCAGCAAAACTGGTATCGCCAGAGAGGTTGATCGATGCCAATATATAAGGCGACGGCTTGCCGATAAAGGACAGGCCTTCAATCGGGTCTCCGCGATAGCCGACCTGAAAATCAACGCCTTCCTGATTGGAATCCACCGCGATGATGGTGGCCACCTGATGCGCCGCCAACCCGCCATATAGTTCATCCGCTTGCGCTGGACTGGAAAGGGCCAGGGCAGCAAAACTGGCGGCAAGCGATATCTGAAACTTGGTCATGATCCATCCATAGAGCGATTCTGGATAACGCGGAAGCTGCCCGATATGCCGGTCTCTTTCTGGGGCAGGGTGATTGACAGAGTTTAACGGCTCCGCGACTAGGGTTTGGAAAAAGAGAAGGGACAACATGGCCGACAATCAGGACCTGATCGATCTGGTTCGGACAATTCCGGACTATCCAAAGCCGGGAATCCAGTTTCGCGATGTGTCGACCTTGCTGCTCGAGGGGCCAGCCTTTCGACAAACCATCGACCGGATGATCGCGTTGGTGGATCCCTCACGTTTCGATCTGATTGCAGGGATAGAAGCGCGCGGCTTCATCGTTTCGGCAGCAATGTCTTATGCCTTGCAAAAGGGGAAGGTCATGTTGCGAAAGCCGGGGAAATTGCCAGGCCAGTCGGTGAGCATCGACTATGCGCTGGAATATGGAACCGACCGGATTGAGATGCATGTCGATGCGGTCCAGCCGGGGCAGCGGGTGCTGCTCGTCGATGACCTGATTGCCACCGGCGGAACAGCAATGGCAGGTGTCCAATTGTTGCGGGGTCAGGGTGCGATAGTCGAATCGGCGCTTTTCATTGTCGACCTGCCTGACCTTGGCGGCGCTCAGAAACTGGCCGGCGCCGGAGTGCAGCCCATGGCATTGATGGCCTTTGCCGGTGATTGATGCCTTGAGGAATATCAATCGGATAGCCATTATCACTGGCGTTCAAGATGAAGCGGATGCCTTTCTTCGGGACCAAAGTGCGGATCGAGAAGCCAGTCCCTTTGGCGACTATCGGACCCTATATCATCCAAGGCTGAACAAGATTCCAGCAAAGCTGGCGGTCCTGTGTTCAGGCATCGGGAAAGTGCACGCCGGGGCGGCCGCGATGTTTTTGCGACAGCATTTCAAACCGGACCTGTTTCTTGTGATTGGCACAGCAGGTCAGGTAAGCGACGGTGAAGGCGATTGCTTCTATCTGCATGAAAGCGTGCAGGCCGACTATGGGACGTTGGAGAAATTCGGCGATCACGGAGGATTTACCCACTATGACGCAGGCGCTTGGCCAATCGGGCCAGCGGAATGGTCCCCCTTTGCGGCCCTGCCCCAGCCTGATGGGCTGGGCCTGCCCCATGCCCGCATTGCCACGGCGGACTGCTTTGTGAAATGCCCGGACCGCTCCGGCTATTTGCGCGATGCGCTAAAGGCGGATCTGGTAGATATGGAGACAGCAGCCGTGGCGCAAATCGCCACGCTACTCGATATACCATGGGCCGGGATCAAGGCGGTGACCGACGGCGCGAACAGCGAAAGTTCCGGCGACTTTCACGCCAATCTGGAACGGGCTGCCAACCGCGCCGCCCGAGAGGCAGCGCGGTTTATCGAATTGCTTTAGTTTTCGACCCAATTGCCGTGAAATCCCGGAGGGATGCGATGCGGCAAATATATAACCGCCTGTGGTTTCCCAAGAAAATCATCTGCATTCAGAATTTGTAGCTCGGTGGTTTCATTGCTCATATCGATCACCAAGCCGATCAACCAACCTTCATCTTCGCCGGAGTCCTCGCTGCGAGGGACGAATATAAATTCCCCGGGATGGCGATCTTCGCCAAAGGTTCGAACAGCGGTTTTCCCCGTTGTCAGATCATGTTTGAACAATTCTGTGCCCGCCATGTCGAGCTCATCCGGACGCCCTGCAAGCGCTATGCTATAAATATAGCGATAATCTTGCGTGGTCTTCCGTTCGTCGTAACGTGGAAATTCCTGCGCCCGATCGTGCAATATCTTGCGATCCACTCTCTTCGCCTCCGGGTCAACCGTCCAGCGCTCAAGCCGCGACCATGTTCCGCCCGGGCCGAAAGTCGTCCGCGCGTAGGTGCTTTCGTGCACCACAACATCAACAATGACCTTGCCGTCTTCCGTTTCAAATGCATTGGCAGGGTGATAGACGTAACAAGGATCAACGTCGCACCAGATAGTTTCCATACCCAGGCCATTGCGGGGGCACAGTCCAACACGCGCCGGATGATCCGGATTCCAGTCATAAGGAAAGGTAAAACCGGCGAGCATGCGTTTCATCGAAAAAGTTGCAGGCAGATCAAAAACCAACACGTAATTGTCGGTGATCTGGCAATCGTGGATGGACGGGCCATCCTTGACCGGGATCGGTTCCTGCCGCTTCACCAGTCCATCCGGACCGAGCACGGTGTGCCAGACTGTGTCGGCAACCGGTGCATCATAAACAATGGCATGTCTTTCGCCGGTCTTGGGGTCAAGATGCGGGTGAGCGGAAAATCCGTGCTGTAACGTGCCATCAAACGGGTTGTGCGCGATCGTTTCCAGTTCATCAGATAATTCCACCGGGTATCCACCAGCCTCGACAATCGCAAAGGTCCGGCCGTTAATCCCGACCACATTGGTGTTTGCGGTATCGGTTCGCGGCTTGCGGGTACCGGGCTTGCGGTCCTCTCCCAAAGCATCGCTGACCTGGTTGGACCGCACCCAGCGGTTGCGATACCACAGAGCCTTGCCATCTTCGATCCGGATACCGTGCGTCATGCCATCTCCGACAAACCAGTGGTAGCTTGCCTCGTCGGGAGGAGTGACCGGATTGGGGCCGATGCGCAGATAACGGCCGTCGAGGGTTACCGGAATTTCTCCATCGACCTGCAAATCAGCAAGCGTCACTTCTTCGGTCATCGGCTTGTGCGGGCCGGTCAAATAGGGGTGTCCGCCTTCCGGTGCTTTCATCCGTTTGCGGTTGAGGCCGGCAACGCCTGTCAGAACGGGGGTTACGGCAGCGCGAATGGTTTTTTCGATTACGGAAGCCATGGTGAATTTCCTTTACACGTACAAGCAGGAATGTTTATGCCGTTAACATGAACGCAAATGATAACAGTGTCAACATTAAAGGCGAAACCAAGAACGCAAGTAGCTATCACCATGGGGATCTGCGCAAAGCGGTGCTTGAACTGGGTATGGTGCGGATTGAGAAACAAGAACATCCCGACGTTGGACTGCGCGCTCTGGCGCGGGATCTCGGCGTCTCAGCAACAGCGCTATATCGGCACTTTCCCAACAAAGACGCTCTGCTGGATGCATTGGCGCTGGAAGCGCTCTATCGCCTGGGCAGCAATCAGGCCAAGGCTGGCATGGCAGCAGGCGGAGGCCGCGAAGGTTTTCTAGAAGTCGGGATTACATATGTCGAATGGGCGGTCGCCAACCCTGCTCTTTTCCGGTTGATTTACAACCGTGTCGAAAATGTCGATCTGGCGGATTGCGATCCCGATGAAATGGGCGAGGCGTTTCGCCAGTTAAAGGCCGGCATTGCCGCCATGATGCCCGGTGAAATGCCGGAGGAAAAACGCACGGCCGCCGCTTTGCATTCTTGGTCGCTGGTACACGGGCTAGCGATGCTAATCCTGGATGGTCAGATTGCATATGATCCGGAGCTGGTTCGTAAAGTTGTGACGATGATGGACTTCGGTTTGAGCCAATCAGACTGAACGAACGCCCTTGATCGCAAGATAAAGTCCTGTCCCGACCAATGCGATTAAATTCGACGCCATGAACGAAAGCGTAACTGCATTGTGCCCGACAATAGGTATGAAGTCCCGGACAACGACCGCTGTGACGACAAAGAGCGAGGCAAACAAACCCCAGCCGGCGAGAATCTTGGGCAACAAACCAGATTTCAAAAACAGATAGAAAAATCCAGCCATGGATGCGCTTGAAAGAATCAGGCCCAGATGGAAAGATGTATAATCTGAGGTCGCTTGCAGACCGGTAAGCAAAAGCCGCTGATCATCACTGGCGAGTTGGGCATAAGCAACATCACCTGCGATTTCAGCCGCGGTCAAGGCAAACACCGCGCCGAGCAATGATAATATGGCGGAGCCCAGGCTGACCAAAAGGCTCCACCCGGCCAGCAGTTGACCGGATGGTTTGAGAAGCAGGAACAATCCGACACTCACCGCCACTCCAAGACCGAATGTTGCAAGCCCAATATAGGCTTTCGCGCGCAAATGCGTTTCGGCTTCCAGCATATTTTGCGCTGTGGCGATTACATCTGCGGACAGATTTATGTCGATGCCCTCCACTACAAATAGCGCTGATACTATCCCGATGAAGATGGTTCCCAACAAGGAACAGCCAGCTATCCGGCCTATTTTTTGAGGGCTGGCTTGCAAGGCGCTATCTTGGATGTTCATCCGATCGATCCTTTTGCCGCGGCCTCATCAAACGCCAGCAAATCGCCAGGCTGACAATTAAGTTCGCGGCATATCGCCTCCAATGTCGTGAACCGCATGGCCTTGGCCTTGCCGGTTTTCAATATGGAGAGATTGGCGAGCGTTATGTCGACCCGCTCTGCCAGCTCGGTGAGGGTCATCCGGTTGTCGTGCAACAGATCGTCGAGCTTCACAGTGATCGCCATCAAATCAATCCCTTCAATTCGCTACGCATGTCGGTGCCTTGGCGAAAGACGCGGGCAAAAACAAACAAAGTGATGACCATCAACATTCCCGTAAAATCCCAGAAAACGTCCACGGTTGATGTTGGTCCCTTAAAGGCCGTTTCAACGATCAATCCGAAAGCCGCTGTGGGAATGTAGATCAACTGGATCGCGAGCAAAAGAAAGGCCATCCGCTGCAATCGGTCTGCATTGCTGGCGATGAATGGATCGCCCTTGACCACGGTGTCGGCGATATTTGCCAGATTGCGAAAGAACATCCACCACAGAGATAGGGCCGTCGACACCAGCAGCATTAGCAGCACGACCGGGCCAACTGGATAGTGCGATTCTGCAATCGAGAAATGTTGGTGAACAGCCTGCAATATATGGTCAGAGAAGACGACCGCGAGCGGCACCGCAAGCAGAACCAGCGCAGCGGCGATGGCAAAGAGATGCTGGCCCGCCTTTAGGGCGAAAGCCCCGGTTTTTAAAAAGGGATCAGCGATTATATTGATCATCAAATTGTCCCTTCCAGCTCGTCCTGCATGTCAGCGCCTCGATCAAAGACCCGGGCGAGGATGATCAGAAGCAGCACCAACAAAATGCCGGTGACCGAAATGCCGCCATCGATCGACATGTGGAAGTCCCGATCCGGCTTCACCTCTCCCAGGGTCGTCAGAATTGTTGTGGCGAGCACGCCTCCAAAAAATGTCACCACCTGAATCGCAAATACCGCGACGCCCATGCCGCGCAGTCGCGTGCCGTTTATCCGGGTGAAAGGATTGCCTTCCGCCACCGAGTCCACAATTCGGCGCAGGCGGTTGATAGAAAAGAGCGTCAGCAGCAACATGACCACCGCAAACATCATGATGCCTGCAATCATCCAGACAACTTCGGTGCCGGGCGGCGCAACAAAAACGTCCGCCATCCCTTTTGTTACCTTGTCCGCGAAGATCAAAATCGATGGTATGCCGACAACCAGCCCGCCGACCCCGAGCACCAACAACCATTTGGTGAAAATCAATATCCCGCGTGCTGACTTCAGCACCATATCATTTGCTTCTTTGGTTTCCGTCATTGCTGATTCCATTTCTGATTCGTCATTGTTTATCGTTCTTCAATATCACAATATCGATAATCGTCAATTATTTTATTGTTTTTCGATATGCTTCACTTTATTCGGCATCTCAAGGCAGCACCAAAGGAAAGCCAATGTCGTTCATCATCTTCATTCATATCAGCATGGGAACACTCGCCGTTTTCGCAGGCGCGGGTGCCCTAATGGTGCGCAAAGGCTCACGCCCTCATCGCATGATCGGCACTATATTTTTCGGCACCATGCTGATCATGGCCGCCGCTAGCATTTATCTGGCCATTGCCAAGCCGATGGCAATTTCAATCTTGGTCGGCGTTTTCACAATCTATCTCGTTGCCACATCTTGGCTTGCGGCGCGTGGAACCAGAAGCGGGACGAGCATGTTCGACTATCTGGCGCTTGCACTGGCACTCGGCGTTGCCGTTGGCGGGCTGGCCTTTGGGCTGGAGGCACAAAACAGCCCGACCGGCCTGAAGGACGGCTTGCCAGCCTTCCCCCATTATTTTTTCGGAGCACTGGCTTTGTTCGCGGCAGCAGGCGACATCTCGTTGATTGCGAAACGTGGTATTGCCGGCAAACAGCGCATCGCCAGGCATTTGTGGCGGATGTGCTTTGCCTATTTCATTGCTGCCGGCTCCTTGTTCACCGGCCCGGGAGCATCGGCCTTTCCCGAAGCGGTTCGTGAAAGCGGTATTTTGTCCGCACCGGAACCACTAATTTTGGCCATCATGCTTTTCTGGCTGGTGCGCATAGGGGCGACAAAATGGTATCAGGCGGATCCAAGTGACGGACAGGTGCCAAAGGATATTGCCAACCCTTGACCAAAATCCAACATCTCTCTATATCCCGCGCCTACCACAGATTTCGAGACAGGGCGTGCAGTCGCGCGGCACGCCAAAAGAAATGGAATTTGAACGGTTTTCAGGACGCTAAGAAGCTGCAGTTTCCCGCTTTGGGAGACATGCGGCTTTTGTCGTCTTGAAGCGCCTCCACATTTTGATTTTCCGCCGGTTTTCCGGCGATGGCGAGAAGGCAAAACTATATGGCTACCCAAGCAGCTTCGGTCAAAACGACGGCTCCGACACCCACCCGAAAAAAGCGTATTCGCAAAATCTTCGGCGATATTCACGAAGTCATCGAGATGCCGAATCTCATCGAAGTACAGCGCGAATCCTATGAACAGTTTCTGCGTTCTGATGCCTCGATCGGATATGTGTCTGGCCTCGAAAAAACGCTGCGCAGCGTTTTCCCGATCCGCGACTTTGCCGGTACCGCTGAAATGGACTTCGTCAACTATCAGCTCGAAGATCCCAAATATAATGTAGAAGAATGCCGTCAGCGCGGCATCACCTATGCAGCGCCGATGAAAGTCACGCTGCGTCTGATCGTCTTTGAAGTCGATCCAGAAACGGAAGCGCGCTCGGTTCTCGATATTAAAGAGCAAGACGTTTATATGGGCGACATGCCTTTGATGACCAAGAACGGCACGTTCGTCATCAATGGCACCGAGCGCGTCATTGTCAGCCAGATGCACCGTTCGCCCGGCGTATTGTTTGACCATGACCGCGGCAAGACCCACAGCTCTGGTAAATTCCTCTTCGCCGCCCGTGTCATTCCATATCGCGGCAGCTGGCTCGACTTTGAATTTGATGCCAAAGACATCGTCAACGTCCGCATCGACCGGAAGCGCAAACTACCTGTGACCGCATTGCTGCGTTCGCTGGGTGACGCAATTCTCGAAGTCAAAGAAAAGAAGCCTGATTTCAAAGTCGGCGAAATGGTTCGGGTTGGCGGGATGAAACAGCCTGCCGAAATCCTGGAAATTGACGGCAATCTGATCACCATCCGCGAGCCGATGGGCGCAATCGAATTTAACGGCGGCAAGATTGAAGATGAAGGCCGCACTAAGAGCGCTGAAATCGTCAAGATCGTCAAGCAGGGCTATTCGGAAGAAGATATTCTGAACCTATTCTACGAGCGCATTGTCTACAAGCGTGCGAAAGATGGCTGGACCATTCCTTTCGTAGCAGAACAGTGGCGCGGGCTTAAGCCGACCTTCGACATTGTCGATTCGGAGAGCGGCGAAGTCGTTTTCGAAGCCACCGCCAAAATCACGCCGCGCGCTGCGAAAAAGGCAGAATCCGATGGCATGAAAAACATCGTCATCCCGACCGAAGAAATTTTCGGTCGCTACAGCGCCTTTGATCTGATCAATGAGAAAACTGGTGAGATCTATATCGAAGCTGGTGACGAAGTAACCGCCGAAAATCTTGAGAAGATTGACAATGCCGGCATCGACGCGCTCGAATTGCTGGACATTGACCATGTCACGACCGGCCCTTGGATCCGCAACACCTTGAAAGTCGACAAGGCTGAAGATCGGGACGGCGCGCTGTCCGATATCTATCGCGTCATGCGCCCTGGTGAACCACCAACGCGTGAAACCGCTGAAGCCTTGTTCGAAGGCCTGTTCTTTGATCCTGAGCGCTATGACCTTAGCGCTGTGGGTCGTGTCAAACTCAACATGCGTCTCGAACTTGATGCGCCTGCTGACTATACGATCCTCCGCAAGGAAGATATTCTCGCCGTCGTGAAAACCCTCGTCGATCTGAAAGACGGCAAGGGCGAAGTTGATGACATTGATAACCTCGGAAACCGCCGTGTCCGTTCGGTTGGCGAACTTCTGGAAAACCAGTATCGCGTTGGCCTGTTGCGGATGGAGCGTGCCGTTAAGGAGCGCATGAGCAGCGTAGATGTATCCACAGTGATGCCGAACGATCTCATCAATGCGAAACCTGCTGTTGCAACGGTTCGTGAATTCTTCGGCTCTTCGCAGCTGTCCCAATTCATGGATCAGACCAACCCGCTTTCAGAAGTTACGCATAAACGCCGTGTATCGGCGTTGGGCCCCGGTGGTCTGACCCGTGAACGTGCCGGCTTTGAAGTCCGCGACGTTCACCCGACCCACTATGGCCGGATTTGTCCGATTGAAACGCCTGAAGGTCCGAACATCGGCCTGATCAACTCGCTCGCTTCGTTTAGCCGCGTCAATCAATATGGCTTCATTGAGACACCTTATCGGAAAGTCGTCGACAACAAAGTAACCAACGATGTGGTCTATCTTTCCGCGATGGAAGAGCAGAAGCACACCGTAGCACAGGCAAACGCCGACCTGACCGCAGACGGCAGCTTTGTGGAAGAAATCGTTTCTTCCCGTCAGGCTGGCGAATTCCTGATGGCGCCACGCGACATCATTACCCTGATGGATGTTAGTCCGAAACAGCTGGTATCCGTTGCTGCTTCGCTCATCCCGTTCCTGGAAAATGATGACGCCAACCGCGCACTCATGGGATCGAACATGCAACGCCAGGCTGTGCCTTTGGTGAAAGCCGAAGCGCCGTTTGTCGGCACCGGCATGGAAGAAACCGTGGCCCGCGACTCTGGCGCTGCCATTGCCGCGAAACGCGCCGGTATTGTCGATCAGGTGGATGCCACCCGTATCGTGATCCGCGCATCGGGCGCCGTGGAAGCCGGAAAATCGGGCGTGGACATTTACACGCTTCAGAAATTCCAGCGTTCCAACCAGAACACCTGCATCAACCAGCGTCCACTGGTGAAGGTTGGCGAAATCGTCCAGAAGGGCGACACGATTGCTGATGGTCCGTCCACGGATATGGGCGAATTGGCGCTTGGCAAAAACAGCCTCGTCGCCTTCATGCCTTGGAATGGCTACAATTACGAAGATTCCATCCTGATCTCCGAGCGGATTGTGAAAGACGATGTCTTCACCTCGATCCATATCGAAGAATTTGAAGTGATGGCGCGTGATACCAAGCTGGGCCCTGAAGATATCACCCGTGATATTCCGAATGTCGGTGAGGAAGCCCTGCGCAACCTCGACGAAGCAGGCATTGTCTATATTGGTGCTGAAATCGAGCCAGGCGATATTCTCGTCGGCAAGATTACGCCCAAAGGCGAAAGCCCGATGACGCCGGAAGAAAAACTCCTCCGCGCCATCTTCGGCGAGAAAGCATCCGACGTTCGCGACACGTCTTTGCGACTGCATCCCGGCGTTGCTGGTACGGTTGTCGAAGTTCGTGTGTTCAACCGCCACGGTATCGACAAGGACGAACGTGCCCTGGCGATCGAACGCGAAGAAATCTCGCGCTTTACCAAGGATCGTGACGACGAACGCGCTATTCTGAACCGTGCAACCTTCAACGCATTGAAGGATATGCTGATTGGCCAGGTCGCGACCTCCGCTCCGAAGCCGATGAAGAAGGGTGCTGAAATCACTGCAGAAGGCCTGACCGAACTGGAACAGGTCGACTGGTGGAAGATCGCGGTCAAGGATGACCAGGTTCAGTCCGACTTTGAAGCGACCCGTCAACAATATGACGAAGCGATCAAACTGATCAACGAGCGGTTCGAAGACCGTCGTGAGAAGTTGGAACGCGGCGACGAACTCGCACCGGGCGTGTTGAAGATGGTCAAAGTCTTCGTCGCGGTGAAGCGCAAGCTGCAACCCGGCGATAAAATGGCTGGTCGTCACGGAAACAAAGGGGTTATTTCCCGCATCCTTCCACAAGAAGATATGCCGTTCCTGGAAGACGGTACACCGGTTGACATCGTGCTCAATCCATTGGGTGTGCCTTCGCGAATGAACGTCGGGCAGATTTTCGAAACCCACCTTGGCTGGGCCGCACGTGGTCTTGGCGAACAGGTAACGAAAGCTCTGGAAGAGTGGAAGCTGGCAAATCCAGATCCGAAAGCGGCACCGCCGCCGGATGCCGTCAAGGAACGGCTCAAGGTCATCTATGGCGAACAATATCATGATGATATTGATAGCCGTGATTCCGATGAGATCGTCGAAATGGTTGGCCATCTTCGCCACGGCGTCCCGATGGGAACGCCAGTGTTTGACGGTGCCCATGAAAGCGATGTTTCCGACATGCTGGAATTGGCGGGTCTGGATCGCAGTGGTCAGGTCAATCTGTTTGACGGCCGTACCGGCGACAAGTTCGACCGTAAGGTGACCGTGGGCTATATTTACATGCTCAAGCTTCACCATCTGGTCGACGACAAGATCCATGCTCGTTCCATTGGCCCCTACAGCCTGGTCACGCAGCAACCTCTCGGCGGTAAAGCCCAATTCGGCGGACAGCGTTTCGGGGAAATGGAAGTCTGGGCACTGCAAGCATATGGCGCGGCTTACACGCTGCAGGAAATGCTTACGGTCAAATCGGATGATGTCATCGGCCGGACCAAGGTTTACGAAGCGATCGTCAAAGGCGACGATACATTCGAAGCCGGCGTGCCGGAGAGCTTCAACGTTCTGGTCAAGGAAATGCGGTCGCTCGGCCTCAACATCCAACTCTCCAGCTTTGGTGACGACGATGAGGAAGACGACGACGGGATTGCGATAGCGGCGGAGTGAAGCCCGAGCTTCACACCACGCAGCATTTCAAATTTGGGGCGAAAGCCCAAGAGGAATTAAGACATGAATCAAGTAACAAATTTCGCAAATCCGATCGCCAAGGTAGAAACATTTGACCAAATTCAAATTGGTCTAGCTTCGCCAGAGCGCATCCGCAGCTGGTCTTTTGGTGAAATCAAAAAGCCGGAAACCATCAACTACCGGACCTTCAAGCCGGAACGTGACGGTCTGTTCTGCGCGCGTATCTTTGGTCCGGTAAAAGATTACGAATGCCTGTGCGGCAAATATAAGCGCATGAAATATAAAGGCATCGTTTGCGAAAAATGCGGTGTTGAAGTCACAGTAACCAAAGTCCGTCGTGAGCGCATGGGTCATATCGACCTTGCCGCTCCTGTCGCGCATATCTGGTTCCTGAAATCCTTGCCATCGCGCATCGGTCTTTTGCTCGACATGCAGCTCAAGCAGCTGGAACGCGTGCTTTATTTCGAAAGCTATGTCGTTATCGAACCCGGTCTGACGGCTCTGGAAAAATTCCAGCTGCTGACCGAAGACGAAATGCTCGAAGCGCAGGATGAATATGGCGAAGACGCTTTCTCTGCCGGCATCGGCGCAGAAGCCGTCAAAATCATGTTGCAGGACCTCGATCTGCAACAAGAACGCGACGATCTCATGGAAGATCTGCGGACGACCAAGTCGACGCTGAAACCCAAGAAGATCATCAAGCGCTTGAAAGTCGTCGAAAGCTTCATCGATTCTGGCAACAAACCGGAATGGATGATCCTCGAAATCATTCCAGTGATTCCACCCGAGTTGCGCCCGTTGGTGCCTTTGGATGGCGGCCGTTTCGCGACTTCCGATCTCAACGATCTCTATCGCCGGGTTATCAACCGGAACAACCGTTTGAAACGCCTGATGGAATTGCGCGCGCCAGACATCATCGTCCGCAACGAGAAGCGTATGCTTCAGGAATCGGTTGATGCGTTGTTCGACAATGGCCGTCGCGGCCGGACGATTACCGGTGCGAACAAACGTCCGTTGAAGTCTCTGTCCGACATGCTCAAAGGCAAGCAGGGCCGTTTCCGTCAGAACCTTCTCGGTAAGCGCGTCGACTATTCCGGCCGTTCGGTTATCGTGACCGGTCCTGAACTGAAATTGCATCAATGTGGTCTGCCGAAGAAAATGGCTTTGGAATTGTTCAAGCCATTCATCTACGCGCGCCTTGACGCCAAGGGCCTCTCCATGACGCTCAAACAGGCCAAAAAATGGGTCGAAAAAGAGCGCAAAGAAGTCTGGGACATTCTGGAAGAAGTGATCCGCGAGCATCCCGTGATGCTGAACCGCGCGCCAACGCTTCACCGTTTGGGTATCCAGGCCTTTGAACCGGTCTTGATCGAAGGCAAAGCCATCCAGCTTCACCCGCTGGTCTGTTCCGCCTTTAACGCCGACTTTGACGGTGACCAAATGGCGGTCCACGTTCCACTGAGCCTCGAAGCGCAGCTGGAAGCCCGTGTCTTGATGATGTCGACCAACAACATCCTGTCACCAGCAAATGGTAAGCCCATCATCGTTCCTTCGCAGGATATGGTTCTCGGCATCTATTATCTCACAATGGATCGCAAAGGCGAACCGGGCGAAGGCATGTTGCTGGCCGATATGGCCGAAGTCCATCAGGCGCTGGAAATTGGTGCGGTGACCTTGCACTCCAAGATCACCACCCGGGTTCCGCAGACCGATGAAGATGGCAACCCCATCCTCAAACGGTTCGAAACCACCCCTGGCCGCCTGCTGATCGCAGAATGCCTGCCGAAGTCACATCTGGTGCCGTTCGATATCGTGAACCGCTTGCTGACCAAGAAAGAAGTCGGCGACGTGATTGACCAGGTTTACCGTCACACCGGTCAGAAAGACACGGTCCTGTTCGCCGATGCGATCATGGGTCTTGGCTTCCGCCACGCCTGCCGTGCCGGTATTTCGTTCGGTAAGGACGATATGATCATTCCTGACTCCAAAGATGCTACGGTTGAAGAAACCCGGACCTTGGTGGCTGACTATGAACAGCAATATCAAGATGGTCTGATCACGCAGCAGGAAAAATACAACAAGGTCATCGATGCATGGTCTCGCTGTGGTGACACGGTTGCCAACGCCATGATGGACGAGCTGGCTGCGACGCCAGAGGACGAACATGGCCGCGAGCGCGAGATTAACGCGATCTACATGATGAGCCACTCCGGCGCGCGTGGGTCACCGGCGCAGATGAAGCAGCTGGGCGGTATGCGCGGCTTGATGGCCAAACCTTCTGGCGAGATTATTGAAACACCAATTATCTCGAACTTTAAAGAAGGCCTGACGGTTCTGGAATATTTCAACTCCACCCACGGGGCCCGTAAAGGTCTTGCGGATACGGCGTTGAAGACGGCAAACTCGGGTTATCTGACCCGTCGTCTCGTTGACGTCTCTCAGGATTGCACCATCGTCGAAGTCGATTGCGGCACCGAAAACGCACTGGAGATGAAGGCCATCGTCCAGGGTGGTTCGGTTATTGCATCGCTTGGCGAACGCATCCTCGGTCGGACCATGGCGGAAGATATTATCGACAGCAAAGACGATAGCGTTGTGATCAAATCCGGCACCTTGCTGGACGAAGCAGCCATCCTTGTGATCGAAGAGCTCGGCATTCAGTCCGCGCGCATTCGCTCACCGCTGGTTTGTGAATCCAAAATGGGTGTCTGTGGCACATGCTACGGTCGTGACCTTGCTCGCGGTACACCGGTAAATATCGGTGAAGCCGTTGGTGTTATCGCAGCCCAGTCCATTGGTGAACCAGGCACGCAGCTAACGATGCGGACCTTCCACATCGGCGGCGCGGCACAGCTCAATGAACAGTCCAATCTGGAAGCGGTAGCAGAAGGTACAGTCGAATATCGCGACATGCCGGTTATCGAAGACAAGAACGGTCGCTTCCTATCATTGGCGCGTAGCGGTATTATCGCCGTGATCGACAGTGAGGGACGTGAACGTTCGGCTGATAAGGTGCCTTATGGTACCAGCGTGCTGATCAAGGATGGCGCGAAGGTTAACCTCGGCGATCGTTTGGCAGAATGGGATCCGTTCACCATGCCGATGATCACTGAGAAACCCGGTGTCATCAAATATCAGGACGTTATCGACGGCAAGACGATGACCGAACAAACCGATGAAGCCACCGGTATCGCACAGCGTGTGATCACGGAATATCGGGCTTCCGGCCGTGGTGCCAACAAAGAGGACCTGCGTCCGCGCCTCACCCTGCTGGATGAGAATAGCGGCGAATCCGGTCGCTACATGCTCGCCAATGGCGCAACCCTGTCCGTCGACGACGGCGCCAAGGTTGCTGCTGGTGACGTACTGGCGCGTGTGTCTCGCGAAGCTGCGAAGACGCGTGATATTACGGGTGGTCTGCCACGGGTAGCCGAACTGTTCGAAGCGCGTATTCCGAAAGACAATTCCATCATCGCGAAAATCGATGGCCGGATTGAATTTGTTCGCGACTACAAAGCGAAGCGCAAAATCGCGATTGTTCCGGAAGAGGGCGAATCAGTCGAATATCTGGTACCGAAGACGAAAGTCATCGACGTTCAGGAAGGCGATTTCGTCAAGAAGGGCGACAATCTCGTTTCCGGTTCTCCGGATCCGCATGATATTCTTGAAGTTCTGGGGATCGAGGCTTTGGCCGAATATCTCGTATCGGAAATTCAGGAAGTCTATCGTCTGCAGGGCGTGAAAATCAACGATAAGCACATTGAAACGATCGTTCGTCAGATGTTGCAGAAAGTTGAAATCACCAACGGCGGTGATACGACGCTTCTTCCGGGCGAACAGGTCGATCTTGAAGAGATGCTCGAATATAACGCCAAGCTGACCAAAAAGCAGGCGCCTGCAGCTGGTAAGCCAGTGCTCCTTGGTATCACCAAGGCGAGCTTGCAAACCCGCAGCTTCATCTCTGCCGCTTCTTTCCAGGAAACCACCCGGGTGCTTACCCAGGCGGCTGTTGAGGGCAAGAAGGATTCGCTGATCGGTCTCAAAGAGAATGTGATCGTGGGTCGTTTGATCCCGGCCGGTACCGGAGCGGGTATGAACCGCGCGCGTATCGCCGCAACCAGCCGTGATGCGGCATTGCGGGCGCAACAGCAGAAAATGCTGGATGCGATGCAGGCTGCAGCGGAACTGAAGGCAGAAGAAGTAGCCCAGGCTGCCGCTCCTGTCGAAGCAGAGCCAACCGCAGAAGACGTCTTCGCCGCTCCAGCAGCAGAAGCTGAAGCTCCGGCAGAAGAAGTGGTCGTTGAAGAAGAAGCTGAAGCGGTTGCAGAAGCACCTGCGGAAGACGCTTCTGAGGAAACCGAGACCGACGAAAAAGAATAAACGTCACGGTCCAAGCCAAAATAAAAAAGCCCCGCTGGACGATCTCCAGCGGGGCTTTTTTTGTAGAGCTGTCTAGATTTCAGCAACATCCGCCAGCGCTTGGTCCAGCGCCGCTTCACCCTTCATCATCTGCTGGTCAGCCGCGACTATCGTTACATCGGTGATCCCGACAAAGCCGAGTATGTGGCGCAAATAGCCGGAAGCAAAATCGATGTCGCTGCCCACTTCGGTTCCACCCGATGCGATCAGCACAAAGGCCTTCTTGCCAGACAGCAAGCCTTCGGGACCATTGGCGGTATAGTGGAAAGTCTTGCGGGCCCGGGCGATCATATCGATCCACGCCTTGAGAGAAGCCGGAATTGCAAAATTGTAGATCGGCGTGCCAATCACCAATATGTCGGCCGCAAACAATTCATCTACCAACCGATCTGACAAAGCCAGTTCAGCCTTCTGCTCAGCGGTCCGTTCGCTTTCGTCGGTGAAATTTGCGCCCACCCACTCTTCTGTCACAAATGGCAAGGGTTCGATTAGGTCGCGGGTGACCACATTATTCGGTGCCAGCTTCTCTATCAAGGCATCTGTCAGGGCGCGGGAAGACGAACCAGCGGTGCGCGCACTGGCATCGATGCGGAGTATATTTGGTGTCTGTGTCATAAAATCAGTTCCTTTTGAATTGGGGTTATGCGGTAAGAATGGAGGGATGCTCTGGGTCATAGGGGATGAGAGCATCCCTCCGGGCACGGGTGTTAATTTGGCGAATCCCATGCCTCTACAAAGACCAGCTCAGCATCGTCGATCGCTTCGATCGTCAGCATAGAGACATCTCTGATAGCGAGCGAGTCGCGGGCATGGATATGCTCGCCATTGACCTTGATCTGCCCCGCTGAGCCCACCAGATAGACATGGGCTCCATCGGCAAGCTCATGCTCGATCTCTGTCCCAGACGTCAGCGTAGCGCCATATAGGCGGGCATCGGACTGGATCATCAAAGCGCCGCTATCGAGATCCTCTTCAAAACCACTGGCGAGAATTTCGAGTTGATCCGCCCGATCTGCTTTCGGAAAGCTCTGCGCTCCCCAGCGAGGATCCCCTCCTGGTGCGCGCGGCTCAATCCAGATCTGGAACAGACGCGTTGCGACATTCTCCAAATTATACTCACTGTGCATCACTCCGCTGCCGGCGCTCATCACCTGAACATCGCCCGCCTCGGTGCGGCCTTCATTGCCCATATTGTCGCGATGGGTAATCGCGCCTTCGCGGACATAGGTGATGATCTCCATATCCTGATGGCCGTGCATCGGAAATCCGGTTTGCGGGCTGATTTCATCATCATTCCACACCCGGATCGGACCAAAGCCCATGCGGGCGGGATCCCAATATTTGCCGAAGGAAAAATGATGCCGGGCCTGAAGCCAGTCATGATTGATGTGGGCCAGGTCTTTGAATTCGCGTTTCTCTATCATCGTCTTTCTCCTTTTCGAACGGAGGCGTTTCGGTTCCGCTTGATCAGGAGATAGGATGATCTATCAGTTTCTAAAATAGACAATATAGAATTTGATTGTTTCCCAATATTATCTAATATCAATTCATGGCTCTACCCGATTATGAAGCATGGGCGATTTTCGCGGCGGTTGCACGGCTCGGCAGTTTCACCGCGACAGCGCATGAGCTGGCTCTTTCCAAACCCACGATATCCAAAGCGATATCCAGGTTGGAACGGTCGCTTGGTACGGTCTTGTTCCACCGCAGCTCGCGTAAAATTTCTCTGTCCACCGCAGGAAAATCGCTTCTGCATCATGCACAGCAAATTACGCGGGACGGGGAAGCCGCCATGGAGGCGGCACGCGATACCACCCACTTATTGCAAGGACAGGTCCGGTTGGCCGCGCCGCTCAGCTATGGCCTCTCGCACCTCGCACCTGTAATCGCCGATTTCATGTGCGCATATCCCGGGATCACTGTCGACCTCCAACTCAATGATGCAAGAATCGATCTGATCGAAGAGGGTTTTGACTGTGCGATCCGCATTGGCGTTCTGCCTGACAGCAGCCTGAGAGCCGTCAAACTGCGCAAGATGAAGGGCTATTTCCTTGCCGCCCCAAGTTATCTCGATCGTTCCAGCCAACCAGAAACGCCAGCCGATCTCGCCGCTCACGACTGTTTTCTCTATTCCAACCACACAAGCCCCGAGATCTGGCACATTGCTGGGCCGAACAACCAGACGGTGAATGTCACACCCAGGTGCCGGTTCCGAAGCAACAATGGAGATGTAATGCTGCCAGCGCTCATTGCCGGACGGGGCATTGGATATTTGCCCGACTTTCTATGTCAAAATGCACTGGATTCTGGAGAATTGGTCGATGTCTTTCCGGGGTGGCGCATGGGTGATATCGCTCTGAATATAATCATGCCGCCATCGCGCTTGCGTCCAGCCCGGGTCGATGCGCTCATCAACTATCTTAAGGACAAGCTGCGCTAAGGCCTGTGGCGGAACCGATCGATTGCCGATCATTCCTTCTGTCCTACACACGCCGAAAGCTGTATCTTTGTCTTATGAATCATGAAATTAGAATCAGTGCCAATGCCGATAGATTTGATCCACGTGGACAATGTCATGTGCCTCAGAATAGGATTTTCACCCAAATCGAACATGAAGTTATTTTTGCTCTTACACTGTAAACTTTGTAAAGTTCGTCAGGAAAACAGATATAAATATCAATGCCGATCGAAACCATCATCCTATTCATCACTGTCGACTTGATGTTCTGTTTAACGCCAGGGCCTGCGACGATGGTCACCGTCAGCCATGCCTTGCCAAAAGGTCCCGCAGGCGGAATGCGCGGTGCACTGGGACCTATGGTCGGCATCAATGTCGGTAACTTCATTTGGTATGGGCTAACCGCTTTCGGACTGATTGCCCTGATACAGACTGTGCCGGCCGCTTATTCCATCCTACGCTGGATTGGCGTCGCCTATCTTGCATGGATGGGTTTCCGGATGTTTCGACAGGCCGCTAGCAAGCTTGACGCGCAACCGGTCAATAGTGCCCATTTCACCAAAGGGTTTCTGAACGGCTTGGCGGTCCATATGTCCAATCCCAAGGCCTTGCTATTCTACACCGCATTCATCCCACCCTTTATCGACCCTAACAGCCCCTTGCTGATGCAATTCGCGATCCTGGCTGGTCTGACCGTGATCACCGAAACCATCGGATTGAGCTTTTATGCAGCGCTTGCTTCAAAGGCGCGCAATCTGGGCAATGCTGATCAGGCACAACCCGTGTTTCAGAAGATTGCATCTGCTGTATTGATAGGAGCAGCGCTGATTTTGGCTTGGTGGAACCTCGCCGACAGCAGCATGCTGAGCGTGTTCAACCTGACGAAAGGAGCCATCGCCTAGATGTGTGCCATGATCCGTTTTTGCCTTTCTATGGTGTTCTTGACGCTGGCGGCGCCTGTCTCTGCAAAAGAAGCGCCCGATGACGGTTTCAACCCGGAGGCGCTGGACGCAGTAAAAGGCCTGCAACGACTTGATCAGCGGTTGCACAACATCGGCTATCGGCTCGTTCATGCCAATATACGCTTTTGCGACACGAAGGCGGCCCGAACGGGATTACTACTCAACGATGTAGCCCAATATGCCGATCAGAAAACAGCCCGCTTCGCACTGGGGTTCGATAGTTCGATAGGAATCACAGCGGTGGCGCCCAACAGTCCGGCCGACCTCGTAAAATTGACACCGGGCGACACGCTCCGCGCGATCAACACCATGTCGATCGATGAAATCACGGTTGATGATCCAGAGCTTTTGGCGGAGCAACCCGCCTATCGCAGGATCGCCGCTATCAATCGGATGATCGAGCAGGCACTGGTGGAGAATAATGTCCAATTGACGGTCTCCCAAAAAGGGATCAATCGGACTGTTCCCATTGCGTCGGTTCTGACATGTCCTGGACAATTTCAGATCCGGGTCAGCGCCGACAGAAGCGCTTCCGCCGATGGTAAGCTGGTCCGCGTCTCCTCTCGCCTCGCCGAATATTTTCTGGATGATGATGAATTTGCAGCGGTTGTCGCGCATGAACTGGCCCATAATCTACTGAAGCACCGGGAACGGCTTGATGCCCAGAAGGTCAATCGAGGGTTTTTCGGACAATTTGGCAAAAGCGCCCGTCGGGTCAAAGAGGCTGAAATTGAAGCGGACCGGCTATCGGTCTGGTTGATGGCCAATGCCGGCTATGACCCGCAGGCCGCAATCCGTTTCTGGACCCGCTATGGTAAGGAACATGGCAAAGGCATCTTCTCCGCTTCAACCCATTATCGCTGGAAAAAGCGGGTGCAATTGTTCGAAGAGGAAATCGCGAAAATGGCGGCGGTCGATCCGGTCGATGGCAAATATGCACCACCCTTGCTTGCTATCAATGATTGATCATTCCGGCAGATAGCATGGGAATGACGGGCGATCAGTCGTCCTTATATTGCTTTTTACAGGCCTTGCGCTCTTCTTTATTGTCGGCCCTGTCCAGACAGGCCTTTCGCTCCGCTTTGCGCTCGGCCAACACACGGCGTCCTATGTCTTCTTCTTTTTCGGATTGCGACTGGGTGGTAGCATCGACGGCGGTTTCGACAACGGTGCCGGCGGCCTTGAACGGCGCTGAGATGATCGTGCTCGCGACACAGCCAGACAATATTAGAGAGGAAAGAACCACAGAATAGCTAGGAAATACACGCATGTAAAACTCCTCAATTGCTTTATGTCGCCCCCATCATGAAGTCCGGATGAATGCCGGATCGTTTCAGGATTCAGCCAATAATCTCTCGGCCATTGCCCGAATGTCGCGACCAATCTCAGGATGGGTCAGGGCTAGGGCCAGATTGGCTTCGACATAGCCTTGTTTCGATCCGCAATCATAGCGCTTCCCGTCGAAGGTCATGCCATGAAAAGCCTGCTTGCCAATCATCTGTGCCATGGCGTCGGTCAACTGGATCTCTCCGCCAGCCCCGGCTTCCTGGGTTTCCAATATCCGCATCACTTCGGGTTGCAGGATATAGCGACCCGGCAGAATCAAATTGGATGGCGCTGTGCCAGCCGCTGGCTTCTCCACCAGGCCTTTGACTTCGGTAATCGGCCCATCCCGCTTACCCGGATCGATGACCCCATAAGACGGCGTATCCTCCATCGGGATTTCCAGCGCGCAGACGATATTGCCGCCCAGCTTGTCATAGGCACTCACCATTTGCTTCATACATCCGGGCGCACCGACCATGAACTCGTCGGGCAGAAAAATCGCGAACGGTTCGTCGCCGATTATATCCCGGGCGCACCAGATGGCATGCCCCAGACCCAACGGCTCCTGCTGCCGGACAAAGACACAATCACCAGGTTTGAGGCGGGTGCCATCGAGAACCGACCGGTCCTTCGATCGATCGGCCATGGTGTGTTCCAACTCATATGCCATGTCGAAATGATCCTCGATCATTCCTTTGCCACGACCATTGACGAAGATCATCTGCTCGATCCCGGCCTCCAGCGCTTCATCCACTGCATATTGGAGCAAGGGCCGGTCAACGATCGGGAACAGCTCTTTGGGCATCACCTTGGTTGCCGGAAGGAAACGGGTTCCCATGCCTGCAACCGGGAAGACGGCTTTTTTAATTGGTTTCATGGTCTCGATCTAGTCCTTCAGGTTATCGGCAAAACTGGTTCGGAGCTTCTGCAATTTGGGGGGGATGGTGGCCAAGCAATAAGGGTTTCCGCGCCCTTCATCAGCCCAATATTGTTGATGATAGTCTTCTGCCGGATACCAGGTCGCAGGCCCTTCGATGCTGGTCACGATCGGCTCGGAGCGCCCCTCGCCGGCGCTTATGATTCCCGCTTCCGCCTCAGCGCGCTGATCATCATCCAATGGAAAAATTGCCGAACGATATTGGGTGCCAATATCATTGCCCTGGCGATTGAGTTGCGTCGGATCATGCGTAGCGAAGAAGATTTCCAGCAATATCGAATAGCTCACCACCTGATCATCAAAGGTGACCTTGATCGCTTCTGCATGGCCAGTGGTGCCCGTACAAATTTCCCGATAGGTAGGATCGGGGTTGGCGCCTCCGATATAGCCGCTCTCGACAGAAGTCACTCCGGCAATGTCATTAAACACCGCCTCAGTGCACCAAAAACAACCGCCGGCAAAAATAGCTTCCTGTGTTGCCATATATATTTCCTTTATACGGCGACGGCATCGCCTCTTGGATCTTCTTCCGTGCCCTTGCCTTCTTCATCGCTTCTAGCCACCAAAAGATACATGGCGGGTGTTACCACGCGAGACAAGAGGGTCGAACTGATCAATCCTCCGATGATGATGACGGCCAAGGGCGCATACATTGCTCCCCCCCATAAGGCGAGAGGGGTTAAGCCGCCAATCGCGGTGATAGAGGTAAGCAGAACGGGAAGAAAGCGCACTTCCCCTGCCTTCTCTATCGCCTCCCGCAATCCCATACCTTGGGCTCGTAATTGTGAGGTAAAGTCTACAAGCAATATGGAGTTTTTGATTTCAATGCCGATCAGGGCAATGAAGCCGATAATGGCCATCACGCTTAGTGAGTTCCCGGTGATAAGAAGAGCAAGAATACCGCCAAAAGTCCCGAGAGGAATAACGCCAGCAACAACAATCGTTTCACGAAAGCGCCGGAATTCGGCGACCAAAACGGCCAGAATCAGCATCAGTGCAGTAATGATCAACGGCCCAAAGTCTCCAAAGGTCTTCCCGATGGCTTCGCTTTCGCCGCCGACCGACCATTTATAACCATCGGGGAAATCGACCTGCTCCAGCCGTTGCACGACCTGATCATTGACTTTCGAAGGGACCTCGCCAAAGTTAACCTGCGCTGTAACCAGCACTGTCCGCTGCAGCTGATAGCGCTGAATTTGCGGAGTGACATTGGTAAGTTTGGGGTCGGTTATTTGAGATAGCGGCACTGGATCACCGGCGCGCGTGGCGACATAGATTGTTTGCAGCACTGATATCGGAAGGCTGTCTTCGAAGGGGAAGCGAACAGTCACAGGATAATTGTCCCCTTCCTGATCGCGGAACGATGCGGCGCGTTCGCCACTAATCGCAAGCCGGATAGCGCGCCGGGGTTCGCCCGACGGTATATTGAGCAGAGCCGCCTTTTTCTCGTCCAGACCAATATCCAGATCAATCCTGTCCGTCTCCACTGGATTGACAATATCCCGGGCACCCGGAGTCTTCCTCAACACATCGGCAATTATACTCGACAGTTCCTTTAACTTGTCCAGTTCAGGGCCAGTGACCCTGATGACAATTGGTGCGTCAACCGGCGTGCCATTTTGGAAAAGCTCAATCTTAATCCGTGCACCCGCAATCTGATCCAATTGCTTACGCAAACGATCAATCATCTCCGGACCTTCACTGGCGTCCCATTCGTCCAGCACGGCCAGCACTTCACCATAGTTGATGCGTTCGGCCTTCGGACCAACATTATAGAATACCTGAGGATTGCCGTTGCCGATATTTTCGGCCCGCACTTTTATACTGGGTTCGGTTTCCAGGACTTTCGTAACTTCCGCGACAATCTGGTCCGTGCGGTCAAGGCTGCTGCCTTGCTCTGCTTCAACTGCGACGCGGAAATAAGGGGCGTCTGCAAAGGGAAAGAGCGAGAAGCCCAGTGCGGGAACAAACGCGAAAGCCGAGAGACACAAAGCCAAAGCGATGACAACCGTCTTCACAGGAGCGCCCAATGCGACGCCCAAAAACGGCCGGTAAAACCTATGAATCTTGTCGTTGACCCAACGCAGCGCCCGATTGCCTTCCGGATCTTCATTGCGGCGCAACATGCGGCTCGCGAGAAAGGGAATAAGGGAGAGGGAAATCACCAGAGAAGCGATCACCGTCGCAATTATCGCGATGAAGAAAGACTTGGTATAAGCGCCCGCACCACCGGGCAAAAACAGCAGGGGTACAAAAGCCAGAACCAAAACAGCAGTCGACCCAATAACCGCAGCACGGATCTCCAAACTCGCCTCAATTGCTGCTTGGGTTCGGGTCTTGCCCATTCGCAGATGCCGAGCAATATTCTCTGTCACGACAATGCTATCATCCACCAGCAAACCCAGCGAGACGATAAAACCAGCGATCGAAAGCTGGCTGAGATTATATCCCATCCCGTAAAGGACCAAAAGACCGGAAGCCAGCGACAGCGGGATAGAGATCATCACGATCGCCGAAGACCGCAAACCAAGCGGCAAAAGCGTGAAGATCACCAATGCGATTGCAATCGAAAAGTCGCGGGTCAACTCGCTCAATCGTCTCTTCACGTCCCGGCTCTGATCGAACTGCATGATAAGGTTGATATCTTGAGGCAAAATCGCCCGCTGCTGATCCAGCGCAATATCAAGCTCGGTTTTCAAACGGGTAACATCGACGCCGTCTTTCTGCGTCACGGTTAGAAACACGGCCCTCTGACCATTGTGCCGGGTCCGATAAATCTGCTCTTCCGCTCCCCAGCCAATGTCCGCGACATCTCCGACGGTTAAAAGCGAACCGTCCGACGCTCGTAACGGCAATCCGCGAATGGCATCCAAATCCCGAAAAGCACCGCCGGCCTCGACGTTCAACCTCAACTCGCCGCTTTGTACTGCGCCTCCGGGCAAATCTGCACCGCCCTGACGAATGACATCAGCAACAGCACTAGCGGGAACGCGCAATTCAGACAATCGTTCCGGGTTAACTGCCACACTAACCTCGGGTTGAGGCAAGCCAAATATCCGCGATTCCCGGACACCGGGATTGCGGGTAAAGACGTCCACCAAATCATCTGCATATTTTTCCATCCGCCGCCAAGAAGCGGTTTCGCTGACCAAAGCCACCTGCATCACCGCAGCCTCGGTCGTACGGATTTTACGATATTCTAGTTTTTGCAATTCTTGAGGAAGTTGATCACGAATGGCCGAGACTTCGCGGACAACGTCATCGAAATAACCATCGACATCCCCTGACCATTCACTGAATTCAACGGTGACGACAGTTCCGCCATCCGTGCTCGTTGACTGCACTTCGACGATATCATCCAGGCCTTGAACAACATCTTCTATGGGTTTGGCTACCGTCTCTTCCATTTCCTGCGCATCGGCGCCGGGCTGGATCGCAATGATTTTTACCGCCGGTATAGGGAAATGGGCATCAACAGCCTTTGAAATATTGTTGAGCGCAGCCATGCCCAGCACAACCAGCAACAGGAAAAGGACCAAGGTCAGCTGCCAGCGAGAAATGACGAATTGGGCGAGCATATCAGGCTTGACGGTCCTTTTGGGTCCAGGCAGCGATCACCGCTCTGTCCTGAGAGGTTTTATCAAATCGCCGTCGCGCAGTTTCTCGATGCCCCGCATCACGATAACCTCGCCTTCCGACAATCCTGCCAAAATTTCCAAGTTGTTATCGGTCAAATTTCCAAGGGTAACGCTGCGATGCCTGACCCTGTTCTTGTCATCTACTACAAAAACCAAGCCTTCTCCGGTACGAACCCCGAATATGGCATTCGCCGGAATCGCGAAGCTAGACGATGCCTCCCGTGCCACCTGGACTTCGACCGTCCCCAATTGACCGGAACGCAATTGATCGCTGCCAGGAAGCAAGAAACTAACCTCAAATGCTCCAGTCCGCTCGTCCGCTCGTCCATCTTTTTCGCTCACAACAGCCTCGAGAAATGTATCGGAAACCGCAGAAAGTGAGACCTTGGCAGGCATGCCAACCGTCAAACGGGCAGCATCGGAATCGGTCATGGGCACACGCAGGACAAAGCCTTTGTCAATTTCTCCTAGAACCAAAGCGGTCGTGCCCGCGCCTACG
Source organism: Parasphingorhabdus sp. (assembly GCF_039982395.1). Classification (GTDB taxonomy): domain Bacteria; phylum Pseudomonadota; class Alphaproteobacteria; order Sphingomonadales; family Sphingomonadaceae; genus Parasphingorhabdus. Next base: position 804,031 of record NZ_JBDWYO010000001.1, on the reverse strand, counting down.
ATTTGGCCGACGTCAATGTTGCGAGTCAGCAGGATGCCATTGCTCGGCGCATGAATATGGGAAGTGCGGCTGGCAAATTCAGTTGACTCGATCCGCGCTCGGGCCGCACGCGCGGCGGCCTCCGATTGTTCGAGTTGGGATTTGGTTACCCAGCCATCTTTGAACAATTTCTGGATACGGTCATATTCGGATTCTGCGCGGTCGCGTTCCGCACGAGCTGCATTCAGGTTCGCTGCAACAATACTATTGTCCAAAGCAGCCAACACAGCGCCGCGCTTTACCCTATCGCCTTCGTCATATCGAACCGATGCGACCTTGCCGCTTGTCGTGAAGCCCAGAGAGGTTTCCCTGCGCAAACGAACCGTTCCTGCAGCGTTGATGATTTCATTGGCGCTGATCGGTTGAACAGTTGTCACGACTGCGGGAATGGGTTCGCTTGATTCGGGTTTGTCATCGGGCTCGCTGGTGCTGCATCCGGTCAGAAAAACCAGGCCGACCAAAATCGATATTATCGTTCTGCCAAGCGTCATATTGCGAACTACCACCCCTAATGAACGCATCTTACGTAGCTATCAGGGCTTGACCAGTAGAAAATTGCAAAATGAAACCAAAAAGGGCCGGATTGTCAAATCCGGCCCCTTGGATGTGTCATATATGAGTCAGTATCAGCCGTCGGTACTGGGGACGTCTTTAGCAGAGCCACCCATGACTTTGTAAACGATCCCAGCCAAAACCGCACCTGCGATTGGCGCTACCCAGAACACCCATAATTGCGACAATGCTATGCCGCCTTCAATCAAGGCAGGCCCGGTGCTGCGGGCTGGATTAACCGAAGTGTTGGTAATTGGAATGCTGATAAGATGGATCAATGTCAGACCCAAGCCAATCGCCAAGGGCGCAAAGCCGGCCGGAGCGCGACCATCTGTCGCACCCAAAATGATCATCAAGAAAAAGAATGTCAGCAAGACTTCAATGGCGATGCCCGATCCCATAGAAAATCCGCCCGGTGAATGCTCTGCTACGCCGTTGGACGCGAGGCCATTCACAGCAAGATTATAATCCGCATTGCCGGAAGCAATCAAATAGAGCGCAGCGGAGGCTAGAATCGCTCCGGCGACTTGTGAAACAATATAGACCGGAATTTCCTGGGCCGGAAAGCGCCCGCCCATCCAAAGACCGATCGTGACTGCAGGGTTAAGGTGGCACCCACTAATATGCCCAATCGCATAGGCCATCGTGACTACCGTTAAACCAAATGCCAGTGAAACGCCCAAAAGGCCAATGCCCACTTCCGGAAATGCTGCGGAAATTACCGCACTGCCGCACCCACCGAAGACAAGCCAGAATGTCCCCAGAAATTCGGCTAAAGATTTTTGCATTGTTGTCATAATAACCCTCCCCTTCCAATCGATAAACAGCGTATTCAAACGCCAACCAACAAACGGTACCGCAAATTGGCTGTTTTTCCAAGGTTACAGGATGTAACAGTGTGTAAGAGGCTTGCTATTCGGGCGATGCAGCGCGCCGAAGACGGTCATTCAAAGCGAGACCGATACCGTCGTCAGGCACAGGAGCCACTGCAATTTTAAGGCCTTCGCTCGCGTCAGCATCGTGCAGCGCAGCGAACAAATGGCTCGCGGCTTCTGCAATGTCAGCCTGGGGGGAAAGGTTCCAATCGCCCGCAATCAATCCAAAACCTATGAGATATTCATCCGGTTCGGCAGCCGTTGCGTTCAGGCGCAGAGGCTTGGAAGGCGAATAATGCGAAGCCAATTGCCCCGGAGACTCGATTTTTCCAGTGCTTGTAGTCATCGATGGCTTGCCAGCCACTTTTTCCAATTGCATCGGAGTGACCGGTCCAGGTCGCAAAATCCGATAATTGCTGTCATCGATCGCAACAATAGTGGATTCTAGCCCTCGCTCGCATGGACCTCCATCCAGAATCAACGGGGCTCGATCTCCGAGGCTGCGCGCAACATGATCCGCTGTAGTCGGGCTGATCCCTCCACTTCGATTGGCTGACGGAGCAGCGAGAACCATTCCCGATTCCGCCAACAATTCGCGCATCACCGGATGCACTGGACACCGGATAGCGATCGTATCTAGGCCCGCGGTCACTGCAGCGGCAGCGGAACAGTTTGCGGCTTTGGGAACAACGAGCGTCAACGGGCCCGGCCAGAATGCTTGAGCAAACTGAATGGTAAGATTGCCAAAATCTCCAAGCTTTTTCGCCGCGCTCAAATCCGGAACATGGACGATCAGCGGATTAAAATCCGGACGCCCCTTGGTCCGGTATATCTCCGCCACTGCGTCTGTATTGGTCGAATCGGCCGCCAGACCATAGACGGTTTCCGTAGGCACGGCGACCAGACTGCCTGCGCGCAGTCGTTTGACGGCCTCGCCAATCGTCGCTGTGCCGTAGCGGCGGACTTCTGCACCAATATGATCATTTGAGCCGGACATGACCCTGCGCTATAGCCCAACGGAATTTCAGGCAACAACGGATAGTAATTTCATGAGTTTTACAGCCCCCGGTCGCGAACAAAATTTTGTCCTCAAACATGTTGCTGACATCGATGAACTGGCTGACCATGATCGTTTTGCGGGAGCGAGCGCGGATATGGTCGAGGCCATTGTCGAGGGCATCGGTCAATTTGCGGCAGGCGAATTTGCGCCGCTGAACAGAATTGGCGACACGGTAGGCGCACGCTGGAATGACGGACAGGTGACCATGCCTGAGGGATATAAGCAGGCCTATGCACAATTTGTCGAAGGCGGTTGGGCCTCTATCGACGGGCCGGAATCCTTTGGCGGCCAAGATCTCCCTTATTCCCTGTCAGCCCTAATCCTCGAAACTTGCGGCGCGGCAAATTTCGCCTTTACCCTTTGCCCCATGCTTAGCTTCGGAGCGATCGAAGCGATTCAGGTTCACGGGTCCGAAAAACAGAAGGCTCAATATCTCCCCAACCTGATCTCTGGCGCATGGACGGGCACCATGAACTTGACGGAGCCACAAGCGGGATCCGATGTTGGCGCGTTGCGCTCCACAGCCGAACCGATAGTCGATGGAGAGCATGCCGGGAAATACCGGATCAAGGGACAAAAAATATATATCACATTCGGCGAACATGATCTGACCGACAATATTGTTCATCTTGTGCTCGCTCGGACACCGGGCGCGCCGGAAGGGACCAGAGGCATCTCTTTGTTCATTGTTCCCAAATATCATCTCGATGCCAACGGCAATCCGGGTGCGCCCAATGATGTCACCTGCGTATCGATTGAACATAAGATCGGGATCCACGCTTCGCCAACTTGTGTCATGGCTTATGGCGAGGAAGATGCCTGTATCGGCGAGATCATCGGTGGCGAATTTGGTGGCATAAAGGCGATGTTCACCATGATGAACAACGCCCGGATCAACGTTGGGTCGCAAGGCGTGCAAATCGCCGAGCGGGCAACCCAGCAGGCTAGCCTTTTCGCTTCAGAACGAGTCCAATCGGCCCGCGCTGGCAGCGGCAATAAGACGCCTGTGGCGATCATCGAGCATCCCGATGTGCGGCGGATGCTTTTGCGATCCAAAGCTCTGACACAGGCGGCACGGGCGCTGCTTTACTATGCCACATCAAGCATCGATCGCGCGACATTGGGTGTAGATGGAGCGAAATCGCGTTCCGAGATCCTGACCCCGCTGATCAAAGGCTATGGCACCGATATCGGCAATGAAGTCGCATCAATCGGTGTGCAAGTACATGGTGGTATGGGCTTCATCGAGGAAACCGGCGCAGGCCAACACTTCCGTGATGCCCGAATTGCACCGATATATGAGGGCACAAACGGCATCCAAGCTGCCGACCTGGTAGGCCGCAAATTGGGGCTCGATGGCGGTGACGCGATGATGTCCTTGATCGCCGATATCAAGGCCGAGGCCAAATCTGAGAGCCGCGATGAAAGCGGACTGCTGGCGCTGGCAGAATCATGTGAAACAGTGGCTAAATGGATGGCCAGCGGCGATGCATCGATCGATGATCGCTTGGCTGGGAGCTACCCCTTTATGACGATGCTGGCCACCGCAACCTGCGGCATGTTGATGAAGAAACAGAATCGCATCGCTCGGGCAGAACTTTCCAATGGCGATGACAGCTTTTTGAAATCCAAAGCCGTGACAACACGCTATTATCTGGATCACATCGTCCCGGAAGCATTGGGACTAGAGGCCGCAGCCATGGATGGCGCTGACATATTATATCAACTCAGCAGCTCGGAATTGACCGGATAGCCATGGTTGATGGGGGCAATAGAGAGGCACTGGAGCGCATTGCAGATGCGCTCGAACGGCTCGCTCCCGCGGCTGCCAACCCGGTTGATCTGACATCCGGTGATGCATTTCGCTGGGATGGCCAAGACGCCAGTCCGATAATCCCATTTGCTCCTATCGCTATCGATCTGCTCACCGGTATTGATGAACAAAAGGCACGCTTGCTGGACAATACGGACCGCCACGCCAAAGGTCATGGGGCCCATGACGTTTTGCTGTGGGGTTCACGCGGCATGGGGAAATCGGCCCTCGCCAAAGCGGCAGTCTGGGCGCTGCAAGAGCAAGGTAAGGATATTGCCCTGATCGAGGCGCCATCGGACCAGCTCGAAAAACTGCCACTGCTGTTCGAGACGCTTGCTCCGGTAAAGCGCCGCTTCATCCTCTTCATCGATGACATAGGCTTTGCCGAAGGCAGCAGTGAACCACGGCTGCTGCGCTCAATGCTGGAAGGAGGTGCGAGCCAACGCCCCGCCAATGTGCGCCTCTACGTGACCTCCAACCGGCGCCATATCCTATCACGCCAGATGAGCGAACAAGATGACCCGATCAACCCGCGCGATGCCGTCGATGACCAACTGGCGCTGTCCGATCGCTTCGGTTTGCGCTTAGGTTTTCACGCCGCGTCACAGGACGCCTATCTTGCGATAATCACCAAATATGCCGAAATCCATGGGCTGCAATTCGATCGCGAAGACGCGCTTTTATGGGCGAAACAACGCGGCAGCCGGTCAGGCCGGATAGCATGGCAATATATTGTCGAACTGGCCGGACGAACGGGCGTTGCCCTAACTTAGCCGATCACTCTGCCGCAGCACCACCGGTGACCGCTTTGCGGGAAACACGCCAGATAATGCCGCCAACATCATCGCTGACCAACAGGGCTCCTGTCTCGTCAAAGGCGACCATCGCAGGGCGACCCCGCGCCATTTCTTCCTCATTGGTAAATCCGCTGAGGATCGTAACAGGCTTGCCTTCCGGCACGCCACGCTCATTGAAATTCACATAGACAACATCATAGCCAGACAGGGGTTTACGATTCCACGATCCATGTCGCGCCACAATCGCGCCGGTATTGAACGGCTTGCCCAGCGCCTGGCCATGCGAAAAGGCTAGGCCCAACGGCGCCGTGTGCGCACCTAGAGCATAGTCCGGTCGGCGCTCATATTGACGGTGATCGAGGTTTTTTGCATCAATCCGCGGATCGACATGGCCTCCCCAGAAATGCCAAGGCCAACCATAATGAGAGCCCCAACGGACTTCAGTGAGATAATCCGGCACCATATCACTGCCCAACATGTCGCGTTCATTGACCACCGTATAGAATTTGTCGGTACCCGGCAGATAAGCCATCCCCACAGGATTGCGCATGCCATCGGCGTAAATAGCCTTCTTGTTGGTCGCTAACTCAACCCGCAAAATCGCTGCGCGTTCCTTTTCAAGCTCCATCCCGTTTTCACCAATATTGCTATTCGACCCAACCGAAATATAGAGGAATTTTCCGTCCTGGCTGGCCAGCAGATCGCGAGTCCAATGGTTGTTCGGAGCCTTCGCGTTCAAAATAGCAACTTTGCGGCTTTCGGCGGTGATTGTGGTCTCGCCTTCAGCATAGGGATAGGCATAAACCGCGTCCGTATCAGCCACGTAAAACGTCTCGTCGATCAAGGCCATTCCGAATGGAGAGTTCAGATTTTCGAGGAAGGTAAACTTCTCATCGACCTGACCGTCCTGATCCGTGTCCCGCAACAGGCTGATCCGGTTGGCGGATTCAGTCCCTGCCCCCGCTTTGCTCATCAAGTTGCGCAGGAACCAGCCTTCAATACCCTTGTTGGTCCGGGGCGGGCTGTTGGTTTCAGCCACCAGAAGATCTCCGTTGGGCAAGCGGAACATCGTTCTCGGATGATCCAAACCTTCGGCGAATCGTTCTACCACAAGGCCATCAGCAGCCAGTGGCCCTTCTCCTTCCCCCCAAGGCTCAGCTTCCGCGACATTGATCGTCGGGAAATTTTCCGAACGAACATTGGTCAATTGCGGTTCAACGCCGGTGGTTGCTTCGAGCGGCAAACGAGCGGTATCGCCCCGGGTAAAATAATAGCCTGCGGCCACCCCAAGGATGATAAGCAGAATCGTTACATTTCTGAGATGTTTTAACATGAAGCGATAATAGGTGGCGTCCAACGTCCTGACAAGCGCGGTCTGATCGCTTACCGGCCTCTCCACCAAATGGCGAGTGCGGCAATGACGCCCAGCGCTAGTCCGACGAGCAGACCAGCAGAAGGCTGTCCCATATAGCCGCCGACAAATACGCCAGCAATTGCGCCGATGGCAATGAAAACGCCGCCGCCGCTGCGATTTTCCGATCCGTCGCTGGAAGGATTGGAAGCATGTTTTGAGGTTTCGGGTTCCATGGCGACAGCCCTAAACCAAGCGCTGCGTGATGGCCAGAGATTCCGATCCAACATATAGTTAACATGTTGTTAACTCTAGCTTTTCAAGATATATCCACAGGTAAATTGTAGGACTTTGAATTCTGAGTGGAAGCGCGATCGTTTCCCGCAAAAGGAGCCCTTGATGCAATTACCCGTATTTATCGACTCCACCCATTATAGCGACGCCGAGATGTTGATTTCCAGCTATGGCGAAGAAGCAGGTCTGGAAGCGGCCAACCGCGCAGACAAGAGCCGGTCCCTCGGCAACCATATTCATTATTGTAAGTGGCGGCAGGTCGAACGGCTCTGCGTTTTGCTATCGATCGACCAGACGATCGGAACAGTACACTGACTTAGCGATCTGGATTGCAGAGGATATCGGCTGCGCCATCGGTTCGGACCGTACAATTGGGTTTTCCGGATATGGAAATCTGTCCGGTTCCACTGTTGGAAATACCCACTTCCCTAGTCACTCTCATTCGGCTGCTTGCCGGACCGCGCTGAATTAATTTCAGTTTTTCAGCCGTAAGTTCCGGGCTGTCAAACATACTTGCCCCCTGCAGCTCTAGCCGCGCGTCGCGCACCTTACCCGCCATTGTCATTTGACCACCGCCGGTCATGGCAACATCCACCCGGTCGGCGTCGATCGCGGCAATCTTGAGGGTACCAAAGCCACCCAACCGCACGCGCGGCGTCCGGCCGGACAAACGATCCAACGTCACCAGGCCGGATCCTAGATGCGTGATATTGCTGATTGCATAGCTGCTGAGATATAGCGTGACCGGGCTGTCAGCATCATAGTCATCACCATCCAAAGATTTGGGACGCACGGAGACAATCAACTGCTTGCCGTTCTTCTGCAAGGACACCCGGTCGAGAAGTTCCCGGGTTTCGCCTTTTGCTTGTGCCGAAGGGCCTTTGCCCGATGTCAGCACCACATCCACTCCATTGCCGATGCGAATATCATCAAAGCCGAACAAAGAGAATTTGCGCTCTGCCGCTGACGCCGCTGAAGAAAGCAGCAAAGATGCGGTTAAAAGGGCAATAGATATAAATCTCATGTTGGCCGTGCCTCGCCAAATTCCATCCAACCAAGCCAGCGCGGCGTCTTCGGCGCATAATGACCATCATTGTCGGTCATCGCATAGCCATGGGTTTCAAACAATTTTGTCACCGGTCGATGCAAGTGACAGCCGCCAGCAATATGCTTCCAAACAGGTTCGATCCGTTTCTGCCATTTTTCCGGGCCCTGGTCGGGCGCACGACCATGTTCTAGGAACAGGACCTTGCCACCGGGCTTCAATACACGGCGCATTTCCGAGAGCACCTGCGCGCCATCCTGCACCGAACACAATGTAAATGTGGTCAGCACGGTATCAAAGCTGGCATCGGCAAATGGCATGGCTTCACCGATGCCGTCGCAAATATCCATTTCAAAACCCCGGTCGCTTGCTTCCTTGCGGGTATAGTCGAGCAATTCTGCCGATGGATCGAGGCCGGTTAGCTTGCGCACCTTCGACCGGTCATAAAATTGCAGGTTAATCCCACCACCGCAACCGAGCTCCAGCACCTCGCCTTCGGCTTTTGGTACGATCATGCTGCGGTCTTTCATCACCGCAGGCTGCGAACATGCTACGCGGATCAGCTTTGGAACCGCATATTTTTCCCATAAATTTGCCATCGCCGGCGAATCTGCCACAGCATGGACAGATCGCCAAGCGATTTCAGCATGTTGGTCACGCGATCAACCGCAGGTAATTTTACCGGACCCTGACTTCCGTGACTTGCATTCTGCATCACCGTGGATTTGGATATCACCAGACCCCATGACCTTGGCATTTACCGTGCCATCGGATGACAGCTCGACATCACCGCTGCCCGCGATAGAAATATTGGCGCTTTCTGCTTCCAATGCCTTGCCATTGACGTCGCCAGATCCGGCAATTGAAATATCCACCGCTTTTGCAGTTCCAGCCATCGATAGCTCGCCAGATCCGGCAATCTTGGAACTGAGCGAGGCGGTATCGACCTTTGTCACCCGGATATTGCCGGAACCAGCCACGCTCAACGCCGCTGAATCCGTCGTCATCGCATCTATTTCTATGTCACCAGAACCGGCAAGCTTTGCGCTTTTCAGAGCCGGTGCGCTAACGTAGATCGTCGCCTTGCCGTTACTATTCCATGACATACCGTTTTTCTCTCGACCAATTTTAATCTGGTCGCCGGAGACTTTGTATCGCAATTGTTCGATCGCCTCATCATCGCCTTCAGCCCGGATCGAAAAGTCATCGGCGGTTGTGAAAATTATATTGTCCGGGCCAGCCAGCGTTACGCCGTCAAAGGCTCCGGGATCGCTTGCGCTGGTTCCGATGGCCAAGCCATCGGAGAAACTGCTGGTGCTGGATGCCGCATCTCCAACAGCATTGGCGATTGAGCCCTCGCAAGCTGCTAGCGCCAATAATGGTATCAAGAATATTGCTTTTTTCATCTATGCCTCCATGCTGTATTAATTAACTAATACACCCTTGCTCGACGGAGATCAAATTAAAAATACCCTCATCCAAGCATGAAAAAAGGGGCTGCCACATCGCTGTGACAACCCCTTTCCTATTTCGACGAACGACAGAAGACTATCGATCAATCTTCCTTAACTTCATAATATTGCGGCGCTGCAATATTCAAAATCTCGAGAATTTTCGTCAGAGCCGTTGGCTCGTCGGTTTCTTCCATGGCCGCCAATTCGCGGGCCAGGCGGCTGGATGCCGCTTCAAAAATCTGCCGTTCGGAATAGCTTTGCTCCGGCTGGTCATCAGCGCGGAACAGATCGCGGGTCACTTCCGCAATCGAAACCAGATCGCCGGAATTGATCTTCGCTTCATATTCCTGAGCCCGGCGCGACCACATGGAACGCTTGACCTTGGGCTTTGCTTTCAACGTTTCCAAAGCTTCACGCAGCGTTTTGTCCGAGGACAATTTGCGCATGCCCACGCCTTCGGCCTTGTTGGTCGGAACCCGCAAGGTCATCCGCTCTTTTTCAAAGCGCAAGACATATAGTTCGAGTTGCATGCCTGCAATTTCTTCATTTTGCAGTTCGATCACTCGGCCTACACCATGTTTTGGATAAACAACATAATCGCCCACATCAAAGGACAGCACATTCGCAGCCATAAAAAGCCTTTCTTGATTCAATGGAAAAGAACGCTGGTAACGTTCAATCTTCGTCATGCCCGACGAAAAAACCCTTTCGTACATATATTTAACGACCGAACACCACCCGCAAGCTCAGGTGTTCAGCCGATTACCGGAACTGCATAACAGATTCGTCACAAAAAAGCAATTTATCGTTGCAATGCACAACGCATCGCCGTCGAGAAAAGCTTACCCGCCGTTCACAACCGAAAAGGAGCGATTTTTGCTGGGTTTGATCGACGATCGGCGCAGACTCTATTGAGCCCGCTGTCCGCCCTCCGAACTAGTCGCCCTGACCGGGTTTTTCAGAGAAGAACGCTTCAAACTTGCCTTCCATGCCCTTGAACTCATCAGCATCAGCAGGCGGTTCGCGGCAAACCGTAATATTCGGCCATTCTTCGGAAAACTTGGTGTTTACCTCGAGCCATTTTTCAAGGCCGTCTTCGGTATCCGGCAGAATCGCTTCCGCAGGGCATTCGGGTTCACAAACACCGCAATCAATGCATTCGCTGGGGTTGATGACCAGCATATTGTCGCCTTCGTAAAAGCAATCCACCGGACAGACTTCAACGCAGTCCATATATTTGCACTTAATGCAGGCTTCGGTAACAACATAAGTCATCTGGTCGTGAACTCCCCTATACCAGTCCGCTACTTGTGGGTGGCGATCCGATCCTAGCTATTGTGCAATTTCTGACACGTCAACAGTTGGTTTGACCGCTATTTCAATTGCCAGTCTGCAATATCTCGTAACAGGAATGCGCCAGCGCGACGCTGCCCCTCCGTTCCGGCAGCGCTGATATCCGCACAACATGGACGTTGCGGCCCTGAGGTATCGTCAATATGTCACCCTGACGCACCTTCACATGCCCGCGTTCGATACGCCGCCCGTTCAGGCGGACATGTCCTTTTTCTGCAATTTTACGGGCCATAGTCCGGTTGTGGGCAAATCTGAGAAACCAGAGCAGCTTGTCGATCCGCAGCGTTTGATCCGCCACGGACGTTCGATTCACGTCTCTTCTGCTCAAGCCTGCATCCTATTTTTTCATACTGTCCCTGAGCGCCGCCAGTTCAGCAAAGGCACCGCTTGCGGTGGCGAGGACCGGTTCAACCTTGCGCTTTCCAGGCGCATTCTTAACGTTTTTGTGACTTTTTCGAGCGGATTTTGACGGATTGCGATTGTTCTTGCGCGCCATTCCCTTCCAACGCCAATTTTGCGCAGGCTCGACAGGTCCCTTCGATTCTGGGCTGGCCTCGGATGGCGTCTTAGCTGGTTCTGCTTCGGCAGCTGGCGGCGCATTCGATGCGACCGTATCTTCTGGCGTGGCCACCGCTTCTTCACCGGAGGAAGTCGGAGCGCTATCGGCTTTCTCAACAACTTCTTTCGCCGCTGCGGGCTTGTCATTGGTTTTGACGAAGCCAGCCAGGCCGAGCAGCGCCTCGTGACAGCTTTTGGATAGCCCCAAAGATGTTGCCAGCGCAGCATCGACAGAGAATATCTCGCCGGCTTTCCGCGCTTCATGGGCTTGTTTTATCAAACGTTCGACCATGTCGACCCGAACATATTCATCAGCAATTCTGCGAAAACCGAGCCGTGATGCGTGCTCGGCCGCCGCAAACGTCCCTTCCTTGAGATGCACGGCATTGTCCGGTGCCTGATCGATCATGGGCTTCGCGTCATGGGCCGCGAACAAAGCGGTTCGCCACAGCACGGCGCCGGGTTTCATCAGCGCGTGATGGAAAATATCGAGCGCGCCGAAGACCAGACCCGCCCGGCGGGCATGGCCGCGCATGTCATTGTCGAGCGCGCGAACGGCTTCATCGATATCGCGCCGCGAAAGGATGCCGCCAGCGTCAACAATCTGGGCAAATAGCGCGCGCACCGCGGCCGGCGTTGCCGGTTCATTGGCCAGCGCGTCAATTTTCACCAAGCCCTGCAGATGCTTGTCCTTCATCGCCGAGACCCAGGCTTTCACCCGGTCGATGACTTTCTGGCCATCTTCGGGCGCCATGTCCTTGATCGCACGGTCGAATTTGATCTCGGGCTGTAACAAAGTGCTGCCCTTGGCCAGCACCGCGAGCCGTTCGTCACCCCAGAGTATCGCCGGCTGGCCCGCCGCATCGGGAACCAAGGCCAGAACACTGTCCGGTGCCTTGGCTAGCGCGTCTGCATTTTCCGTCATAATTCGTCCCAAATATCTTTCTGCTGCGGCAAGCAGCATCTTACGATCTTCTCTCCGGCTATCGGATGGCACAACAAATTGGAAGCCCTTGAGTGTTCCAATTTCCTGTCCCTCAACCAGAACCGTCCCATCCTCATCGACGATTACGTCTTGTGGCAGAGTATCTTTCATCAGACCACGCATCAAAACCCGCGTCCGTTTGTCAACAAACCGCTGGGTAAGCTGACTGTGCATCGCGTCGCTCAGTCGCGATTCCAGCGCGCGCGTGCGATCGATCATTACCTCGGGTTGTTCCACCCAGCGGGTTTTCTGCGCAATATAGCTCCAACTGCGCGCGGCGGCGATACGCGCTCCCAGCGTCGCGATATCACCCTGCACATTTTCCAGCCGCGATATTTCCTGCGCCATTCTGGCATGGGGGATTTTGCCCGAAGCGGATGCGAGATGCGGCCAGAGCGAGCCGATGAAACGCGCCTGGTGATCCGCCCCGACCTTGCGAAAGTCTGGAATGCACGCGGCCTCCCAAAGCAAGCGCACCATATCCGGCGAAACCGCATGCCGAGACACGGCCGGATCTTGCGAGAGTCGTTTTAAAACCGCCAAGTCGACGGCTTCTGGCGCAGCGCGCAATCGCCGGTCGTGCGGCTTTTCTTCCAACGAACGGATCAAGCGATCTACCGACCCGAAATCGGGTTCTGCATTGCGCCAGTAAAGCCATTCCAGTCGGGGAAAATGGTGCGATTCCAAATTTTCAATATCTTCCGCCTGCAGTTCATCGGACGAGGCCAGTCCGGATAGCACGCCAAAGCTGCCATCTTTCTGATGGCGTCCGGCCCGTCCGGCAATCTGTCCAATTTCCGCGAGCGTGAGCCGTCGTCGGCGACGGCCGTCAAATTTCCTTAAAGCAGCAAAGGCAACATGGGTGACATCCAGGTTAAGCCCCATGCCAATGGCATCGGTTGCCACCAGATAATCGACTTCGCCATCCTGATACATTTTGACCTGTGCATTCCGGGTCTGCGGGGAAAGCGATCCCATGACAATCGCCGCGCCGCCGTGCTGCCGGCGGAGCATCTCGGCGATCGTATAGACATCCTCGAGCGAGAAGGCGACGATGGCTGATCGCCGCGGCAAACGAGAAAGCTTGCGGGGGCCAGCGTAACTCAGAGTGGAAAAGCGCGGACGGGTGACAATCTCGGCCTCGGGCAGCAGCGTCTCGATCAATGGTCGCAGGCTTTCCGACCCCAAGATCATCGTCTCGTCGCGGCCGCGGGCATAGAGCATCCGGTCGGTGAATATATGGCCGCGTTCGGGGTCGATTCCAATCTGCGCCTCGTCAATCGCGACAAAGGAAAATTCGCGATCCATCGGCATGGCTTCGGCCGTGCACAGGAACCACTGGGCATTTTTTGGTATGATTTTTTCTTCACCGGTGACCAATGCCACCCGATTGGCGCCTTTGAGAGCGACCACCCGATCATAGACTTCCCGCGCTAGCAAACGCAGCGGAAATCCGATCATCCCGCTCGAATGCGCACACATGCGTTCGATAGCAAGATGGGTTTTACCGGTATTGGTCGGGCCGAGAACGGCGATAAGGGACGGCGGATCAACAGGGGACATTATCTGCACAACAGCTTATAAGGCTGCGAGTTGCAAGAGGCTTGGCGTAAAATCGGCGCAGAGAGACTGGATAACTGCGATTTTGCACGTTTCGCCGCATGCATGACGCGACCGCGGCGGGTTAATTTGACATTAACTAAGTTCGTGCACAGATGTTTCATGTAATCTGGATGCAAAGCCGTAAATTGCGTCGCCAAGGGGTTCGTTTGTTCAAGAGTATCGACGATATCAACATGCCAGTGCAAGGGGCTGCAACCATCGCAGAAAACCCTCTTCAATCGTCGCTGCCCGCCGCCTTTTTCTCCAAAGAAAAGCTTGGTGAATGGCGTGACTATTTTGCCGAAGTCGAGTGGGTACCCGATCTTGGCGTGAACATCGGAAGTCTGATCTGGTTCCGCGGTCTAGTGACCCTCGCGACCTTATGCGGCGTAGCCCTATATTGTCTCCCCGATTTCGGTCCGATTACCGGACATCGCGCGGATCCGCTCAGTGGATACCGGGCGGATCAGGCCCGTTCGCAGATGATCGCGCCGCTCGCATATGGATCCGACACCGGCGTAAGAATGGCCGCAACCGATGCGGTGCGCCCGCTGGCGGAAAGCCCGGAACGCCCGTCCGTCGAACTGGTGGCTACTCTGGGTCGCGGCGATAGCCTGCGACGGGTTTTGCAGCGCGCCGGTGTGGCCAGCAATGAAGCAGCGCAGGTCAATAGGTTGGTCAGCGGCGCTGTTGCTCTTGGCGACATCAAGCCCGGCACCAAAATCGACGTTGTCCTCGGTCGTCGCCCGGCCAAGAACCAGGCCCGGCCGCTGGATCAATTGGCTTTTCGTGCACGGTTCGACCTGAATCTGGAAGTGCTGCGTGACGGAGAGCAACTTAAGCTCAATCGCAAACCTATATTGGTGGACGACACTCCGCTGCGGATCAAAGGTACGGTCGGGTCCAGCCTTTACCGCTCGGCGCGCGCCGCCGGTGCCCCAGCCGATGCTGTCCAAAAATATCTGCAAGTGATCGGCAAGAAAATGTCGGTTTCCCGAGACATTCGCAGCACCGACGAATTTGACATCATCCTCTCCTATCGCCGCGCAGAGACCGGTGAAGTCGAAGTTGGTGAACTCATGTACGCCGGCCTGGATCGCGGCGGCAAAGCGAAGACGCAAATGCTGAAATGGCAGAGCGGCGGTCGCACCAACTGGTTTGAGGCATCCGGAGTCGGCCAGTCGAATGGCGAACTGGCCCGGCCCACCAATGGACGGATCACATCCAGATATGGCATGCGGCGCCATCCGATCCTGCGCTACAAGCGCATGCACAGCGGACTGGATTTCGGCGGCGGCTATGGCAAGCCCATTTACGCGGTCACAGACGGCACCGTTACCTATGCCGGCCGCAAAGGTGGCTTTGGCAATTTTGTAAAAATCAAACATGCGGGCGGACTGGCGTCTGGCTATGCCCATATGAGCCGGATCGCGGTGCGCAACGGACGGCGCGTGCGCAAGGGCCAGATTATCGGCTATATCGGATCAACTGGCCTTTCGACCGGACCGCATCTTCATTATGAACTCTATCGCGGCGGACGGACGATCAATCCCAATTCGGTAAAATTCGTGCAACGCGCGGAACTGAGTGGAAAAGAACTGAGACGATTCCGGAGCGAATTGAAACGTGTCAAACAAGTGACGCCGGGGGCCGCCCTTGTGACGCTGAAAAGCGCCACAACTGCTCCGAAAGAGCAGCGGGAAATTAGCCGCCTGGGGAAAAGCACGGTCAGCTGAGGCGAATGGCCTCAGGTCTTGCCGACACAAACCGCGACTGCCGCTTCCAGCTTTGCTTCGGGCGGGTTCATCTTCTCGCCAATCCCAACAGGCAGCAAGATTGCAAGGCCCAAAACCCTTATGGGATATTGAGAAGCCTTGAAGGGTCGGCTAAGGCTGCATCATGGAAACAACCACAAGCGCTTCATTCCCACACACCCGTCTCCGCCGCACCCGTGCTTCGACATGGAGCCGAGCAATGGTCCGTGAAAACAATCTCACGCCTGCGGATATGATCTGGCCGCTTTTCATTTCCGAGGGGAGCGATGTTCAAGAACCGATTGATTCCCTTCCCGGCGTTTCTCGATGGTCGGTGGACCTGATTGTAGAGCGCGCAAAAGAGGCCCGTGATCTGGGCATTCCCTGTGTCGCATTATTTCCCAATACGCCAAACGGCAAACGCAGCGACGATGGCCAAGAAGCGCTCAATCCAGACAATCTGATGTGCCGCGCGACCAAAGCGGTCAAAGACGCGCTCGGGGATGATATCGGCATCCTCACCGATGTCGCCCTCGATCCATATACCAGCCATGGCCAGGATGGGCTGCTCAATGACAAGGGCTATGTCGAAAATGACCGCACGCTCGAAATATTGACCAAACAAGCGCTGAATCAGGCCCATGCCGGAGCCGATATTATCGCGCCATCCGATATGATGGATGGTCGGGTCGGCGCGATCCGCAGCGTTCTGGAACTTGCCAATCATCACGATGTCCAGATCATGGCTTATGCTGCCAAATATGCCAGCGCCTTCTATGGCCCGTTTCGCGATGCCGTTGGCTCTGGCGGGCTGCTGAAAGGCGACAAGAAGACCTATCAGATGGATCCGGCCAATAGCGACGAAGCGATGCGCGAAATTGCGCTCGACATTGCCGAGGGCGCGGATAGCGTCATGGTCAAGCCGGGCCTCGCCTATCTCGATATCATCCATCGCACCAAGGCCGAATTCAACGTGCCGATCTTCGCCTATCAAGTGTCTGGCGAATATGCGCTGATCAAAGCCGGCGCGGCAGCCGGTGTGGGCGACCATGATGCGCTAATGATGGAAACCCTGACCGCATTCAAGCGGGCCGGTTGCAGCGGCATGCTGACCTATTTCGCGGCAGATGCGGCGCGCCTCCTCAATGGCTGAATTTTTCCTCGAATCAGAACATCTGATCATGCGGGGTTGGCGCTCAGACGATCTGGATGCTTTTCACGCGATCAATAACGATCCCAAGGTGCGAGAAACATTGGGACCTCTCATGACACGGGAGCAGGTGGCAGATCTCATAGGCCGGATGCAGAAGCTCCAGGCTAAGGATGGATGTTGCTTCTGGGCACTGGACCGAAAGTCGGATGATCGCCTGATCGGATGGTGCGGAATGATTCGCGGCAGCCATGCTCCTATTCTCGACAAGCTGGAGATCGGCTGGCGACTGGGTTCCGATATGTGGGGCAACGGATATATCACCGAAGCAGCAAAAACATGCATTCAATGGGCCTCGCTTCAATATCCAGATGAACAAATCTGGGCGATCACCAGCGAGAACAACCGGCGCAGCCGCGCCGTGATGGAGAGGCTGGATATGATATATTTGCCGGAACTGGACTTTGATCACCCCAGCGTCGATCCCGAGAGCGACCTGCTACGCCATGTCACCTATTGTACAGAGAGAAACCAATGACCGACCCCCTCATCCTGCCTTTCAATGACAAGACGCCCAAAATCCACCCCAGCGCCTTCATCGCACCGGGTTGCAAGATTATCGGCGATGTCGAAATCGGTCCGGAAGCGAGCATCTGGTATAATTGTGTGATTCGCGCCGATGTGAATTTCATCCGAATCGGTGCGCGCAGCAATATTCAGGATGGCACCACCATCCATTGCGACAGCGCCACCCCGGTTACGCCCAATGGCCACCCAACCATCATCGGTGATGATGTTCTTGTCGGGCATATGGTGATGCTACACGGGGCGACCCTGGAAGACCGGGCCTTTGTTGGCCTCAGCACGACGGTCATGGACGGCTGTGTGGTAGAAGGCGATGCGATGCTGGCAGCCGGTGCGACGCTGACGCCCAACAAACGGATCCCCACGGGACAACTGTGGGCAGGCTCACCCGCTAAATTTATGCGCGAATTGCCCGAGCAAGCGATTGCCGGAATGCGCATGAGCGTTGCCCATTATGTCGAAAATGCGAAGGCGCACAAAGCGGCGGTCGACGGCCTGGCATAAAGCAATTTGGTCTAGCGCAGCTGGCCTTTCATTGAGTCGATCTCGGCTTGCTGACGCTCCACCTGCCGGCGCACGACATCGCGCTGCTTTGCAATGACCGCGGTTCCGCCTGACGCGTTTTGACCGCCTTGGCGAACCAGCTGTTCCCTATAGAGAGCATCGATATCGGCCAGCGCCTCGACCGAGGGACTACGGAGAATCTCTAGCGCAGCCAGTTCCATTTGCGCAACGACCCACGATTCACTCGACACGGCCGCGCCGCGCGCCGCAGCCGCCCGTTTTTTGACGCGTGGCAGACTGGTTTGAAATTTGTCATCCGCAGCAACGCTCTTGGCTGCTGCTGCGTTTAGTCGATTTTGCTGTTCCGCGGACAGAGAGGAAATCGCAACGGCAGGTGCGGATGATTCGCGGATCGGCGAATCATCTTCATAAGGGCGTTTCAGAAGCGACGGAAAATCGCCCTGCTGCATCGCGCAACCCGACAAGGTCACAGAGATTATCGTTACCGAAGCTGAGAGTTTTTTCATTGCTCTGTCTTTAGGAGAGGCTTAACCCGTCTGCAACGGCCAATCTCCAACGAGAAGCGGAGCGATGCCACGTCACCTCGAATAGCCTTAAATCGCCTTAAGCTGGTTGACAGCGCCAGTTTCATCGGTTAGCTGCCCACTCTTTCCAGCGTGAGCCGAAGGACTCGCGTTAACGGTCATGTGCGCTGGAACCACAAATTTGAAACGGAAAATAGCCATGTTCGCAATTGTGCGCACCGGCGGCAAACAGTATCGGGTTGCCGCAGGAGATATTATCGCAGTCGAAAAACTAGCTGGTGAAGCTGGTGATTCTGTCACTCTGGACGACGTTTTGCTGGCCGGTGACGGTGGCGACATCAAGGACACCAAGGGTCTGACCGTTGCGGCAGAGATCATCGCGCAAGAAAAAGGCGAGAAGGTCATTATCTTCAAGAAGCGCCGCCGGCATAATTATCGCCGGAAAAACGGCCATCGTCAGCAGCACACTGTGCTGAAGATCAGCGCCATCGGTTCTGCAAAAGCGCCGAAAAAAGCCGCTGCAAAAAAAGAAGCTGCGCCAGCCGCTGAAGCAAAAGCTGCTCCGGCTAAAGAAAAGCCAGCCGCTAAAGCGAAAGCCGCTCCGGCCAAGAAAGCACCAGCGAAAAAAGCTGCTGCAAAAACCGAAACAAAACCGGCTGCTGCGAAGAAAGCACCGGCCAAGAAGCCAGCCGCTAAAAAGCCGGCTGCCAAGAAAGAGGGCTAAACCATGGCACATAAAAAAGCAGGTGGTTCATCCAACAACGGGCGCGATTCAGAAGGTCGTCGCCTGGGCGTCAAGAAATTTGGCAGCGAAGCTGTTGTCGCCGGCAATATTATTATCCGCCAACGCGGAACCAAGACCCATCCAGGTCGCAATGTCGGTATGGGCAAAGACCATACGCTATTTGCACTTGTTGATGGCAAAGTGGAATTCCACAAAGGCAAGCTCGGCCGCAAATATGTGTCGGTCGACGTCATGGCGGAAGCCGCAGAATAATCGGACAATCGATAAAGGGTTGTCCTCTAGAGGGATGACCCGGCAGGTTCACAAGAACCACCAATTTCAGGGAGAGGGTCATCCTCTCCCTTTTTTTGTCTCTCCCTGTCATAACGTCACGGTCTTGTAACGGTGGTCCGCTAATGGATACATCAATCAAGACAGGGGCGTCATATAGATGATGATGGAGAGTCCCGATGTTTGCCGTAACACCAAGATTGCTTCTGAGGCCTGGTTGGCCTGAAGATAGTGGCACCCTGTTCGCCGCGATCAATGATGAAGTGGTCGTCCGCAACCTTGCAAAAGCCCCTTGGCCATATGAGAGCCAGGATGCCGCGGAATTTTTGGCAATGCCGCGCCCTGTCCTCAATCCGAATTTTCTAATCTTCAGCCGCAACGGCAAAGCGCCAGAGTTTCTCGGTTCAATCGGATTCGGAGATGATGGCCAAGGCCACCTCGAGCTGGGCTATTGGATTGCCCGCCATCACTGGGGACATGGCTATGCGACCGAGGCCGGCCACGCGGTGCTGGATATTGCCAAAACATTGGGTCATCCAGAAATACAGGCTGAGCATTTTGTCGACAATCCCGCATCAGGAAAAGTCCTCCGGAATCTGGGTTTCAGACCGACCGGACGAACCGCGCCTCGCTTTTCAAAAGGCAGGGGACAGGCCGTAGACGCAGTCGAATATACTCGTTCTTTATCTGATGATGATTCGGCGGGTGATATGATGCAAAATCTCGCCGCCTAGCAAAAGCCTCAGGCCACTTTTCTCAAAGGGCCTGAGCCTTTCCGCTCTTCCAAGGCAGAAACGTTCTTGGCACCTTCCCCATCACGCATGATGGCCGCTTCATATTCACTCTCGGCAAGCTGGATGAGGTCACGGTCATCAATATCCCAGGGATGGAATCCCGGTTTGAAAAACTGCACCCAAGGGCCAAGCGTCCGTCTGAACGGAGCAGGGGTAAACAGCGCATATTTTGCCAGTCCAGCCCAAGCGCGAACCCCCGAAATCCCGTCCTGCCGCAGCAAATCAAGAATGCCCCTGATCCGATTGAGCGTAAACCCAAGCGAAATTTTGGCCATGAAGGAACTGCGCACAAACCAGCGTTTCAGCGGGCTCCAGTCTCTCGTGACATATAGATATGTATCATAAGCCACGCCTTTATGCTCAATCTCTTCCGACGCGTGCCAGAGCCAAAGATTGCGCTGATGTTCGTCGGCATGTTCAAAATGCCGCGGATTGGCAATCACCTCAGCCGCCAGAATTGCAGTAATATGTTCGATGCACATGGTCGCCACGAGATGCGAGATCTCTGGCATGGCCCTTATGCCATTCATAACATTGCTGATCGATTCTTCGAGTCGCGAAATATCGAGGTCACAGTCGGTCAAATGTTGGTTGAAACAATGATGCTCGCGGCTATGGACGGCTTCCTGCTGAATGAACGCACGAATTTCTGCCTTTAATTTCGGCGGAACACGCCCGAGATATTTCTTGAGCGATTCGATGAAAAACGTCTCGCCTTTGGGAAACGTTACCGATAGCGCGTTGAAAAAGGCCGATGCATAGGGATCGCCGCCGATCCAGCGTCGCCGCTCGATCGCTGCGCTCGCGAAATGGCGGTTACGGGATTGGATATGCAGATCAACCGGAGTCGCGCTGTGGCGTGACGGATCGGATTCAATCGCAGAATCAATAGGGGGTGGTGTCCTACCCATGTCTATTTTTAGGCCCTCCATTCCAATCTAAACCGGCATCGACAATGACTTTGGTTAAGCGTTTTATAGAAAAGGAAGGTTAAAGATCAGCATCCCAGCATGCTTAATCTTCATGGTTAAATTCTGGTTATTTATGATGAAAACGCCGGAATTCCGGCGCTTCAAAAAAAGGATGTTGCGAAATTATTGGTTTATTTTCGACGATACCGGAAATACCAGACGTCATGTCCTTGGCGACGAGCTTTTGCTTCATAGCGCGTTTCGGGCCACCCCCCCGGACGGATCTTCCAGTCCTTCGGACTTTTGCAAAGCCAATCAAATTCATCACGTTGGTTCATGATCATACAGGCCCACTCGAGGTAAACAGGGTGATCGGTACCGAAACGGAACTCGCCTCCAGGCTTTAGTTTTGCTGCGATCATGTCAACCGGTCCGTGGTTCATGAAACGCCGTTTGGCGTGCCGCGCCTTGGGCCAGGGATCCGGATGCAACAGGTAGACGAAGCTAAGGGACCCATCGGGAATCCGTTCCAGCACGTCCAGCGCGTTGCCCATATGCAAACGGACATTCGCCAAATGGCCGTCACGAATGTGCTGTAACGCTCCGACCATACCATTTAAATAAGGCTCACAGCCAATGAAACCGTGGTCCGGAAGCATATCAGCGCGCGCGGCAAGATGTTCGCCCGCGCCAAAGCCTATCTCGAAATGGAGAGGGCGGTCGCCGCCAAACAGTGTCGACGATGACACCGGGCCTTCAACAGGAACCGCAATTTGCGGCAACAGTTTTTCAACCAACTCAACTTGTTGATCACGCAGCGCATGACCCTGACGCCGACCGTATAATTGGCGAATGGTGGTCGGGTCGCCTTCTTTGGATATGGTCATTGATCCTCATCGGGTGAGACGTTGATCGTTATGTTTGACCCGCTCGACAGTGGCCAGGTCGTTACACTCGATATCGCCGCATTGTCGCCCGTGGCAGCCATAAGCGTTTGTGGTGTCGGCAACTTATTCAAATCAGGGAATATGACATTCTGGTCCAGCCTCATAAGGATCGGCGTATATCGCTTCCCCTTACTTCCGCCGATCAGGCCACCAATATCGTTGATGGACACAGAAGCGGCGCGACCAGCATCACCAAGAGGCAACAGATAGCCTGTTCTCGTTTCATCCGGGCGATATATGGACAAACGCCCGAAATCTTGCGGATCGCGGCAATAAACAACCGCTTCTTCCTCAACTTCCGGCGATTCTTCGGTCATCAAAGCGCCGGTAAGGCCACCAATGATAGCATCCGTTGTCGTCGGTTTGATTCGGCTGACCTTGTCGGCTAGCTTCAATTTTCCCGCACAGGATAAAATTGGCACAGCGGTTGGTGCAGAGACGATCTTTTCTGGCCATTGAATATCGTTCAACATCGGTTCCAATAAGACTGCCATTTCTTCCGGTGAGAGCTCTTCGGAACTGAAACGGATTTTGACCAACCAGCCATTGAGTGGCATCATTGCCACGCCGCTACTTTTGAAATCGCCACCCTTCGTGCTGTAAACAGCCATCATTCCACTGGCATTGGACTGTCCCGGCGGCGTGAATGTAGATGAGAGATACTCGCTACTATCCGGTAGAAAATCTACGTTCCTGCGCAAAGATTGATTCGCGGCATCAAACCACAATGGAACGCTGTCAACGGCAGCCCGATAGAAGAATAGAGTGACCCGAGTCCGACCTTTGTCTCCATGATATTGCGCGAAGACATCCAACCCGTTCTCGGTCAGGTCCCGTATATATTGGCGCTCGAAACCGCCAAGCGCGGCTGGCATCGCAACACCCGTTTGCGCGTGATGCCAATCTTCTCCTGCCTTGGCTTCAATAGTGCGCTGTTTGATTTGCCCCTGTGCAGGAACCACAGCGAGAATCGTCGCCATCGCTAAAGACAGAATCATCCCGTAAAACGACGTTGCTGATGCACGCATGAAAATTTACCTCACCCAAAATGAAATTTGAGAATAAGCGACAATTGGGTAGCGGAACAAGCGTTTTAAAGAATCAGACGGCCGCTTTCAATGCGTCCACGAGATCGGTCTTTTCCCACGTGAAAAGCTCACCTTCGGCTACACGGCCGAAATGGCCATAAGCCGCGGTCGGGCCGTAGATTGGTGCGTTGAGACCGAGGTGCGTTCGGATGCCTTTGGGCGTTAGACGGACCAACTTCGGTAAAATTTCTTCCAGCTTCTCTTCGCTGACCGTTCCGGTGCCGTGCAAGTCGACATTGATCGACAAGGGCTCGGCAACACCGATCGCATAGGACAGTTGAATAGCGCAACGTTTTGCAAGGCCCGCGGCAACGATATTCTTGGCCATGTAGCGCGTGATATAGGCCGCCGACCGATCAACCTTGGTAGGATCTTTTCCGGAAAAGGCACCGCCGCCATGGGGGCTTGCACCGCCATAGGTGTCGACGATAATTTTGCGTCCGGTCAGACCAGCGTCGCCGTCGGGGCCGCCAATTTCGAACCGCCCGGTCGGGTTGACGTGGAACACCGTGTTGTCGGTGATGAAACCTTCGGGCAAAACCGAATGGAACACGCCCATCACATAGTCCCGCAATTCTTCATATAGCGCCGGATTATCGCTATCTTTAAAGTAGCCGGGCGCATGTTGCGTAGACACCACCAGGGCGACCGCTTCAACCGGCACTTCGTTGACATAGCGCAACGTCACCTGGCTCTTGCTATCGGGCTCTAGAAAAGGCGCTTTGCCGCTGTGGCGGTCGGTGGCCATCTGCTTCAAGATCTGGTGCGAATATTGCAAAGTTGCTGGCATCAATTCCGGTGTTTCGTCACTGGCATAGCCAAACATAATGCCTTGATCGCCAGCGCCTTCGTCCTTGTTGCCACTTTCGTCCACGCCTTGCGCAATATGCGCCGATTGCGGGTGAAGGTGATTCTCGAACGTGAGGTTTTGCCAGTGAAAACCGTCTTGCTCATAGCCGATATTTTTCACCGTTTCGCGGACCGCGGTCTGGATTTCTTCCTGTGCACCAGGCGCCCAATTTCCATCCGTGTCGATCATGCCCTTGCCACGCACTTCGCCGGCAAGCACCACCCGGTTGGTGGTGGTCAGGGTCTCGCATGCCACCCGGGCTTCCGGGTCTTTGGCAAGAAACAGATCAACAATCGCATCAGAAATCTGATCAGATACTTTATCGGGATGGCCTTCAGAGACCGATTCGGAGGTAAAAATAAATTCTGAGCGCATAGCAAAATCCTGAATTTAGGCCGGCAATAGGCCGATCAATGGGACATAAGGAAAACTTTATATGTACTTTAACGGGCGCGAACTCGAATGGCAATGGCCGAGATAAGCAAAATTATCGCCAGGCCAAGCGGCAAGATATTACCGTAGCGCGCGAAGAGTGTTGGGGGTTTTGCGCGTGGCATACGGCCATCGATCCGGCCGGCCTCACCCATCGGGATACTGTCAATGACGCTGCCTTCAGCGTCGATCACCGCCGAAATTCCGGTCGGTGTCGAACGAATGACCGGCAGACCTTCTTCAATGGCCCGCAAACGAGACTGCGCGAGATGTTGCGGCGGCCCCCATGCCCCGAACCATGCGTCATTGGATGGGTTGAAAATGAAATCCGGTCGATTGTCACGGTCCACCACCTGTCCCGAGAAAATAATTTCATAGCAAAGCTGCAGACCAACCTTACCGAACTTGCCCAGGTCAAGTGAGCGCGCACCCGGACCTGGCCAGAAATCAAAGTCGCCGGGCGCCAGTCGGGACAGGCCGATCGCGGATAAGAACGGCCGCATCGGAAGATATTCGCCATAAGGCACCAGATGGGCCTTATCATAGCGCCCGAGCAGCTCCCGCTCTGAATCCATGGCAAAGACACTATTGCGGGCGCCAACGGCGCGCCCTTCTGCCTCGTCAAATTCGAGTTTTAACGCGCCGAGCACCAGCACATCGCCTGGCCGCATCAACAAACCCAGCTGTTGACGCACAAATTCGGGCGGGCGCCCGTAATAATAGCGGACTGGATATCCGGTTTCGAGATAGTCGGGAATGGCGGCTTCGGGCCAGAAAATGATTCGCGGGCTGTCATCTTCCCGGCGCGTAAGCTGCGCCAGTTTTGTCAGATTTTGCTCTTCATAGCCAGCCTTCCATTTGTCCTGCTGGCCGATATTGGGCTGGACCACAGTGATAGGAATGCCATCCGGCTCGCCTTTCAATATCATATTCATATTGGTGAACTGCGCCCGCAACAAAATGGCACTGGTGAAAAAGGGAATGGCAAGTCCGATGATGAGCAGTTGCCGCCATTTCCTGCCCTTCATCGCCGCGCCCATTTGAACCAATATGCCGCCGGCGACAATCGCCAGCGCCGCAAGTCCATAGGTCCCGACATAGGCACTCTCTGCCCAGAATATCTCTGGCAATGCTGCGCCCAAAGGATTCCAGATAAAACCACTGAACACCCAGCTTCGAAGCCATTCGGTTATGATCCACGAGCCTGCAAGGGCAATGATGAACACCCATGGCCTGCGCTTGCCCATCAACCAAGCCATCAGAGCTGCCAGGGCAGGATAGACCGCCAAATAGAGCGACAGCAATATCACTGCGATATAGCCCAGTGATTCGGGCATTGCCGCCTGAAAGGTAAAGGCCTTGGCGATCCAGTTCAGGCCCACCACAAAATGACCGACACCGAATAGCCAGCCAGACAAAAACACCGCCTTGCGACTCTGCAACTGCATCAAAATCACGATCCACAAGGCCAGCATCATCAAAGTCAGCGGCCATAAATTGAGCGGCGCAAAGCCGGTTGCGCTGATTCCGCCGGCGACAAGCGCAAACAGGAAGGGGTGGCGGTTGATCATTTCTCGAACTTTTAACACCGGCAGCTTTTGACCTGTTCACGGCGACCATTCAATTGCTAATTGCCGGAACGGGGATTTGGTTGCTATTGCATCCTGATGAATATCATTCCCCTCCTGACACTTGCCCTGGCGCAACCCGCAGCAAACCAGCCGGTGCCGCTCAACGAAATACAAAAGCGCAATCTATCCTGTGTTGCGGTCTTTGCGATTGTTGCATCGGAGCAAGAACGCGGCGTCATAAGCGCGCTCGACTATCCTCTACTAACCGATCGGGGCGCAACCTATGCCGGACTGATCGGGCAACAGATAGTGAGCGAAACCGGAAAGACCAAAGAACAGGTCCGGCAGGATATGCTCGCGGCCGTTGCGGCCCAACAGGAGAAAGGCAGGGAAGCGGCCGATGCCTATGAAGTCATAGAAGAGGAAATTGCACAATGCCTCCCTCTTCTCGATGCGGCAGTTCCGCCCCCACCAAAGCCCGATCTGAACCAATGCGCAGGAATTTTGCAACTGGCCTATGATGAAGTGCAT
Organism: Parasphingorhabdus sp.; assembly: GCF_039982395.1. Classification (GTDB taxonomy): domain Bacteria; phylum Pseudomonadota; class Alphaproteobacteria; order Sphingomonadales; family Sphingomonadaceae; genus Parasphingorhabdus. The sequence continues at coordinate 777,576 of NZ_JBDWYO010000001.1, read as the reverse complement.
GACCGCGAAGGTCTATCCAAGACAGCGCAGGACCTGAAGACTCTTGCCGCCGTTCTCGACAGCCGCGCCCGCGACAAAATGCGCGCCGAAGGGCTGAGCGGTCAAGAAAGCGACATTTTACTGACGCAAAGCCGCGAAGCGATGCTGGCCGATGCCAAGCAGAAAGAGGCAGAGGGCCAAAGTTCCGATCTGGATTTTGAACATTGCTTCACGCTGGCCGCTCCCGAAGACAAGCAGCGGAAATATGAACACTAGCGCCGCTGGCACGCTGCGGCCATTTCACCTCGCATTCCCGGTGCGGGACCTTGAAGAGGCGCGGACATTCTATGGTGAACTGCTAGGTTGTGAAGAGGGACGTAGCGCTCCGCATTGGATAGATTTTAATCTGTTCGGGCATCAGATTGTCGCCCATCTGGACGCGCATTTCGCCAACCGGGCGATGAACAATGCGGTAGACGGAGAGCAAGTGCCCGTACCCCATTTTGGCGTAGTCATGACAATGGCGGGCTGGCAGACGCTGGCGGATCGTTTGAAAGCGGCCAACACCGACTTCATCATCCATCCAACGGTTCGTTTCAAAGGACAGGCTGGCGAGCAAGCCACGATGTTTTTTTGTGACCCCAGTGGCAACGCACTGGAGTTCAAAGCTTTTGGCGACGATGGTCAGCTATTCGCTAAGGATTGATCCCGTTCCGCTTTCCCAAGTCTAAGCCCTAGGATTCGTGTTCCTGCCGCCATCGGCCAAGCGCGTCGTCCAACTGGCGCTCCGCCATATCGCGGGCCGAATTTCGAGCCAAATCGAGCGACCCTGATAGGCGCTCGCCAATCAGCGCATCACCCAAGGCCATGAGAACCAGGGCCAAAGTATCTTCATGCATCTCCCGGTCTTCGTGCCCGCCTTCTCCGATATCGTCCACCAATGTATGGATCGCGTCTACGATCGGATCGAGTGCGTCTTCATTGCCGGTCAGCATCATCCAGGACCAAAGGGCCGCCGCACCTTGTTTGTCAAACGCATCAAAGGTCAGATCGACAATGTCGCGCACGGACCCCTCGCCGGTCCGTGTTTTCAGGATCGCCTGCCCGATCAGACCGCAGACCTCATCCGACAAATAAGCCGCCAAGGCCTTTTGTAAGCCGGAAGCGGAACCGAAATGATGCAAAAGATTAGCATGCGTGCGGCCAATTCGTCCGGCCACAGCCTTCAATGTGACCGACTGCGGACCGGTTTCGATCAGCAAATCACGCGCCGCTGCAAGCGCCATGCTGCGGCTTTCTTCCGGGGAGAGGCGTCGTTTCGCTATTGACATTTATGTAAGTAACCTTATCTGTAACCAATTGGCTATAAGCCGAATTTCGTTCAATGGAAACATCTGATGAATATGCTCAAACCCGTCACCGCCCAGCCGGACACCATAGATACGCCGACGCCAGCGGGTCATGAGATTACACCACGTGACCGCCGTTTTGGGCGGGAAGAAGGCCAGGAACTCGGTAAATACTGGCAAAATGGCGATGCCATCGCGACAGCATTCTACAATTGCCTGTCGCTTACCTTCCCACGCGGCGAAGCATTTTTCATCGAAAGCGTGAAGGAATTCAGAGATCGCACACCGGATAAACTGCAGAAAGAGATCCGTGCTTTCGTGCAACAAGAGGTGATTCACAGCCGCGAGCATCTGGCACTGAACCGGAGGCTCGAGGATTCCGGCTATGACACCAGCCGAATCGAAGAGCGGATCACAGAATCCCTGAACATGACCAAAGACCGCCCCAAGATTACCAATCTCGCGGCCACGATGATTCTTGAACATTTTACCGCGATCATGGCGCAGCAGTTTCTGGCCGACCCCCGGCACTGGGAAAATTCCGATCAGGAAACCGCTGATCTATGGCGCTGGCACGCACTGGAAGAGATTGAACATAAGGGCGTCGCCTACGACACCTGGCTATACGCAACCAAGGATTGGTCCCGTCTCAAGCGCTGGCAGGTTAAGGCCATAATGATGCTGGTCATCACGCGCAATTTTTGGGGCAACCGGTGGACAGACACGCTCGACCTGCTTGCGCAAGACGGGATGACCGGATGGCGTATAAAGCTTAAACTGATCAAGTTCCTGCTCGTCAAACCGGGCATTGCACGGGCGATCATCATCCCTTGGATCAAATTCTTCTTGCCCGGATTTCACCCCTGGAACGAAGATGACCGGCATTTGATCCAGCGGGCTGAAAGCGAATATGAAGCGGCAATTACCGGAAAACCGGCAACCGCCTGAAGTTCAAACTGGCGGTCAGTGGGCCGCTCTGCTCATATCCACTTTATCGACCCATTCAGGGAAAAAGCTTGGCTGGCGGTTGGACCAGCCGGGTGCGGTGGCAGCCGCTTCGCTGATTGATTGCAACAAGCCTTTGCGGGTTTTCGGATGAAGATGGGGAAGGGAAGCCGCTGCACAAAATGCGCCAGGCAGCCACGGACGCGAATCCGGACCCAACAGACGTTCATATAGAAAACGAAAAGCCGGAAAACTGTGGATGCGGCCTTGGCCGATATCAAAAGCGGCTAGGGAAATCAGCGAAGGCATAAACGCTTCCATGCTGTCGATCGCACAATCCTGAGGAATGGCTTTGCGAATATCGCCGATCCGCCGATACAGAGATTTCTGTACGTTGATGCCGGCCTCTTCGACCTTGTCGCGAGACCATGTTTCGATGGCGTCCGAACGATCAAGGCCCACATCCAGCGAACGGCGTATATAGCGCTGCGTTGCGGAACTGAAGCTCGCAAATTCTTTCATTTCGGCCAGCGTCATCGCACCGGGCACAGCTTGTATTTCCTTGGTCATGCTTTCGGGACTCCTTGTTAAATCATCCCACCAGTGCATTTGACCCGAACATGGTTAGCAATCGGTTAAAACCGTGCATATTAATTCAGCAACAGCTGCCCGAACTTGTAAAATTGCGCGCTAGACTTAGAAAGTTTCGACCAACCGCAAGCCTGTTTCGACCGGTCACGATTCCACTAGAGACAATTGATACCATCTTCGCCTAAGCTCCGTGGAAACCATGAATTGAATGAACATGCGAAAATTTGAACTCGGAAACCACAAGCCGTCTGTCGGACATCAGGTTGCAATCCTATCGATACTCGGATTCTGGCTTTTCTATGCAATCGTCCTGACGCTGCGTATCTCGGTCGGGGATTGGCCCGCTCAGGGCGAGATGGCGGTGCGACGCATTGTGGTGACCATTTTTGGCATCGGTATCACCTATTTGCTCTATCTGTTTCTCCGCCAATTTGAGGACAAAGCCCTTTCGACCCGGATCATCACAGCCTTTGCTGCCGCCATTCCCTGTGCGATTCTGATCGCCTCGTGCAACTATTATGTTTTCAACGTCTATTATCCTGAAAACCTGTGGGACGAAGCGCATGTCGAGAAAATGCGCGAATATATGGCCCAGGAAAATCTCGCATTCAAAGCCATTTTCGAAGATGCTACAGGTCGCTTCTTCTTCATCATCAGCTGGGCATCTCTTTATCTGACGCTAAGCTATGCCGGCGAAGTCCGGCAAGTAGAACGCAAGGCCGCTCGCTTTGCGCAGGCCGCTCAGGATTCCGAACTTCGGTCCTTGCGCTATCAGGTCAATCCCCATTTTCTGTTCAACACGCTAAACAGTTTGAGCACTTTGGTCATGCGCAGCCAGCCCGAAGAAGCAGAGGAAATGATCCTCAATCTCTCGAAATTCTATCGGACCAGCCTGTCTGGCGATCCGCTGGAAGATGTGCCCCTGTCAGAAGAAGTCCATCTGCAAAACCTTTATCTCGATATCGAAGCGGTCCGCTTTCCCGAACGCCTCCGGACAAAAGTCACCATTCCCGATGATCTGCTCTCCGTTCTAGTGCCCGGCCTCATTCTGCAGCCGCTGGTAGAAAATGCGATCAAACATAGTGTCGCGCATAGCAAACGGCCCGTCACGATAATGATTAGCGCGCGGTCGGATGGTGACAATCTGATTTTGACGGTGGCCGATGACGGTGATCCGCGCCCCGTGGACCTGCAGGACAATGGCGTCAGCAGTGGCATTGGTCTCGCCAATGTTCGCGACCGGCTCGAAACGCGCTTTGGTCGCCAGGCCGGACTGCAGACTGTACGTCCCGCCGAAGGTGGCTATATTGCCCAACTGACCTTGCCTCTGATGATGGACAATCCATGATAGAAGAAACCGAAGTCAAGCCGCTCAAGACCCTGATCGTCGACGATGAACCTTTGGCGATCGAGCGTTTGCAACTGCTCTGCGCGCGGCAGAAGGATATCGACCTCATCGGCACCGCCAGCGATGGCGAAGCAGCGTTGCGGCTGACCGAACAATTGCAACCCGATCTTCTGCTGCTCGACATTGCCATGCCTGGCAAGGATGGGCTGGATGTCGCCAGGGCATTGTCCGGCAAGGCCAATGCTCCGGCCATCATATTTGTCACGGCCTTTGACCGCTTTGCCGTCGAGGCCTTTGATGTCGCCGCAATCGACTATGTGCTCAAACCCGTCGAAAATGAAAGGCTGGCATTGGCCATTTCTCGCGTCCAAGAACGAACCGAAGAGATGCGCAGCAACGCCGATGAAGATTCGCCCTGGGCCGACGAATTTTGGGTGCCATATAAGTCTGAATTGCGCCGCATCGTCGCCACAGAGATCGACAGGGTTGAGGCGGAGCGGGACTATATGCGTCTGCATGTCGGCAGCGTCAGCTATCTGCTGCACCAAACGATCACCGGCCTTGAAGAACGACTCAACCCCGATGAATTTATCCGGCTGCACCGATCACATCTGGTTCGGCGCGACTGGATTGCTGGCCTGCGCCACGACGGCGGCGGTGTTTGGATGGCCTGCCTCAAATGCGATACAGAGATCCGGATCGGGCGGACCCATCTTGCAGAAGCGAAAAAACTCGCCGGGCGCTAGCTTTTCACAGTCCGCGGTCGCGCTTGCCGATAGGTGCCAAGCACCCGCACGCTATTGCAATGAAAGCTAAGCTCTTCCAGCGCGCGATCAACGGCCGGGTCACCCGGAGCACCTTCGACATCGGCAAAAAACTCGGTCGCAGCAAAGCTGCCGCCTTGTTGATAACTCTCAAGCTTGGTCATGTTGACGCCGTTGGTCGCAAAACCACCCATCGCCTTGTAGAGCGCGGCCGGAATATTTTTCACCTCGAAAACAAAGGTCGTCATCAACGGGCCAGCTGCTGCTGGTTTGGCCGCTTCCGGCGCAAGAACAACGAATCGCGTAATATTGTGGGCCGCATCTTCAATCTCGTCGGCGACAGGCTGCAGGCCGTATATCTGGGCAGCCAGCCGGGGCGCAATGGCTGCAGCATGCGGATCCTCCGCCTGTGCTACAAAGGCGGCGGCTGCCGCAGTATCCGCGTAGGCCACCGGGATGATTCCCCGTTTGCGTAGATAATGACGGCACTGGCCGAGCGCCTGGGGATGGCTCATCGCCGTTCTGATTTCGGCGTCCGCCGATTGCGCCATCAAACAATGCCGTATCTGCATGAAATATTCATCGACAATGTGAAGACCCGATTCGGGCAGCAGAAAGTGAATGTCGGCGACACGACCGTGCAGCGAATTTTCAATCGGAATAATCGCGCAGCCTGCGGTGCCTTGCTTCACCGCATCAATCGCATCCTCGAAAGCGAAACATGGTACCGGCAGAGCCTCTGGCGCATAGTCGAGCGCGGCGAGATGCGAATTGGCGCCCGGCGCACCTTGAAACGCGATCGCCTTTTCCGGCATTTCAGCGCCTTTCTCGGTCATTTTCCTGACCATACCCAGTGCGTTTTGCGGAAAGCTGTCCATCTTACCCCTCTTTTGCTGCGCCGCGATAGTCGAACCGGACAGCACGGGGCAAGAAAGAAGTGGCTCGTCCGCCAAGGCTGAGTGACATTTTCCATCCACAATTGCACCGCATACGGCAATTGAGGCCTTGCGTTGGCCCGTTGCCCTCTTTACAGACAGCACAAATTTGGCAGGCTATTCGTCGCCGCTCACTCAGGGGTTTGAGAGACAATATGAGCAACAATAACACCATCGCAGGCTGGGTTCTTGCTGGCGGCATCGCCGTATTGGGTTTTTCCATTGCCAGTGGCAAATATTTTCATGCCGGCAAACACGAACGCCCGGAAGTCATGGGTTACATCATTGAAGGCGTAGAAACCTCTGCCGGCGCTGCTGATACAGGCCCAGCCATCGAGACATTGTTGCAGACCGCCGACGCCGCGGCTGGCGAAAAAGTTTTTGGCAAATGTGCCGCTTGCCACACAATCAACCAAGGCGGAGCCAATGGCATTGGACCCAATTTGTGGAATTCAATGGGCAAACCGCATGGCCATGTCGCCGGCTTTGCTTATAGCGATGCTCTTAAGAGCGTTGGAGGCAATTGGGATTGGACGGCCATGGACGCTTGGCTGACCTCCCCCCGCAAATATGCCAATGGCACGAAGATGACCTTTGCTGGTCTGGGCAAAGCCCAAGACCGTGCAAACCTGATGGTATATATGAACGCGCAAGGCTCTAATATCCCGCTCCCGGCAGCGCCAATCGTCGAAGAGCCTGAGGAAGAAGAAGTCGTGGATGCGGCTGAAGCGGAAGCTGGCGCTGATGCCGAAGCTCAAGAAGCAGTAGAAGCGGACGCAGCGGCGGCTGAGGAATAGGCTTGTCGCTCCAGCTGCCCTAGGGCCAGACCCTAGTTGCAGTCCAAATCGTAAAACTTCTGGATTATCGCCCAGGCTTCATCTGCAGTTTCAACAAACTGAAACAGCTCGAGATCCTTGCGACTGATCGTGCCTTCTTCGGCCAGCGCGTCAAAATTGATGACCCGATTCCAGAAATTTTTCCCGAACAACAATATCGGAAGCTTTTCCATCTTGCCGGTTTGCACGAGCGTGACGAGTTCGAGAAACTCATCCAGCGTACCAAAACCGCCGGGGAAAACCGCGACAGCTCTTGCCCGCAATAGAAAGTGCATTTTTCTGAGCGCAAAATAGTGAAACTGAAAGCTGAGCGACGGCGTCACATATTCATTAGGGGCCTGTTCGTGCGGCAGAACGATATTGAGTCCGATCGATTCTTTACCGGCATCCGCAGCGCCGCGATTGGCAGCCTCCATGATCGACGGACCGCCGCCGGAACAGACGACGAAATCGCGCTTCCCTTCAAAAGAAATGCCGCATTCACTCGCTAGCCGCGCCAATTTCCTGGCTTCGTCATAATATTTGGCTTTCTCTTTCAAACGCTGAGCGATTTTTAGAGAATCTTCGTCGGTAGCCGCATCGATCAAGGTGTCGGCATTTTCGGGAGCCGGGATGCGCGCAGACCCATACATGACCAAGGTAGAACCAATGCCGGCTTCGTCCAGCAGCATTTCCGGTTTCAGCAATTCGAGTTGGAAGCGAACGGGGCGCAGCTCTTCGCGAAGCAGGAAATCATTGTCCTGAAAGGCTAGCCGATAGGCAGGATCTTGCGTTTGGGCGGTACCGAAATCAGCCTTTTCGGCAAATTCAGCTTCCTGTTTGGCGCGATAAAAACGACGGTCATGGAGATCTTTATTGGTCATGCCACTGCTCTAAAGCAAAGACATCAGGCTGACCAGTGGCCTTGCAGCGCTATCGGCAATATCCATTGCCGCTCATATCGAGATGAAAATGATCTCTGTGCGCGGCATTGTAGTTGGGACTGAGAACGGTGCCAAAGCGTTTGCAGGCGCTGTTGTGGATAGCGGCTAAAAACTGCATTTCCTGGCGTCCGCTCTTCCAGTTTTTCTCAACCGAGATCCGGCGGCCGTCATGGAGAACGAAAGCGGAGACATCGATGGCATTGGCATGGGCGTGTTGCGACAATTTACCCGATCCGGCGACATTGCGGCAATTATAGCTGCCCATCGTTTCGATCCGCTTGAGATCGCTGCCCAGATATTTGCGTGCCGCGCGTTTCACCGCATATTCGGTCCACGCCGCAAATTTCCCGGCCAGCTCACATTTGACAGGACCGAGATTGGTCACATCCGCGCCGACATCGAGCAGCTTGATACTATCGATCTGGCTGCAGCCGCCGCTGAATTTGCGATTGGGCAAAGGAGAGAAGCGGACATTGGCCTTGCCCAAGTCGCTAAAGCACTGACGGGCCGAAGGTGATGGGTCAAAGGAACCGAGACCGGCAGAGGCCTGCGGTCGGGACGATTGACCGTCGTTGCCCGAGGGTATCGCGCCACAGGCACTGAGAATTAGCGAGACCAAGCCCAAAAGCCCAACGGTTCGCGCACGGCGTCTGATTTGCAATTTCATTTCCATGCCGGGTCAATGGCAGAAGATGCTTAATCCCCGGCTGAAGACCATGGTTAACAAGTCCCTACCAACAGCCCGAATCGGGATCCGCTACAAATTGCGACAAATTTATGCTGGACCAACATGCCTCCAAAACCCATGATACCGCCATGTCTTTCTTGCGCAAATTAAACAGCTTGCCGGTCCTGTGGATTCTTTTGAGCCTGCCCGGCCTTTTCATGGTGCGCGGCTATTGGGTCGGCGATATAATCGCCATGGATCTGCTGCATCCGACAGGCGAATTTTCTGCCCGGTTCATGATCATTGCGCTATTCACCACGCCCTTTTCAGTGATATTCGGGAATCGCCCGTGGGTTGGTTGGTTTCTGAAACGCCGCCGCACTTTCGGGCTTGCGGCCTTTGGCTACGGCGTCCTGCATCTGGTGTTTTACATAATCGATATGGAAGCGCTTAAACCGATATTGGCTGAATTTTGGGCACCGGGAATTTGGACAGGCTGGGCGGCATTGCTATTGTTTGTTCCGCTTGCGATTACCAGCAATGACGCTTCGATGCGGCGGCTCAAACGCGGCTGGAAACGGCTGCAACGGCTCGTCTATTTTGCTGCTCTGCTGACCCTCGCGCACTGGCTGTTGATCCATGATGGTGTCGGCGGAGCGCTGGCCCATTTTGTTCCGCTCGCGCTGCTAGAACTATGGCGCATCATCATTATATACAGACAAAGAAACAACAAAACCGCGCAGCACGAAACGCTGCAAACACCGTAGATTTGGAGATTGTGAAAATGAAATATTCTGTAATTGCCGCTGCATCCGCCGCTGTTTTGGCCACCGCTGGCTTGTCCGCTCCTGCCTTTGCCACCGGCAAAATGTCCTGCGAAGCGGGGCCACAATCTGGCTGGAAAACCCGGGCGGAACTGGAAGCCAACCTGGTTGAACAGGGCTGGAAAATCAAGAAATCCAAGGTCGATGGCGGCTGCTATGAAGTCTATGGCACCACCCCTGAAGGCGACCGGGTTGAAGCCTATTTCCATCCTGTTTCGTTGGAAAAACTATTGGTTTCCCGTCGCGGTAAAGTTTTGTTCCGCAAACCATAACCGGTTTCATTCGTAAGTAAGATCAGGCTTGACTTGCTGCGCTGCACCATTCAATGCGGCGCCGGGCCACGCGGTCCCAACGCCGCGCGAGCTCTCTGTAAGGAGAAGCGTTAAAATGACTGATACGACTGTACCGACGCCTGAGTTGCGTCCTGACTGCCCGAATTTTTCTTCGGGTCCGACCGCCAAATTTCCTGGCTGGTCTCTCGACAAAATCAACACGATCGCCATGGGCCGTTCGCACCGTTCGGCCACCGGCAAAGGCCGGTTGAAATATGCCATCGACCTCAGCCGCGAACTGCTTGGCATTCCCGACGATTATCTGATCGGCATCGTGCCGGCATCCGATACCGGCGCCGTCGAACTGGCGATGTGGAACATGCTGGGCGCACGACCAGTGACCGTTGCGGCTTGGGAAAGCTTTGGCAACGTCTGGATTCAAGACGCGGTCAAGCAATTGAAACCGGCTGGCCTCACCGTGCTGGAAGCGGACTATGGCGAAATTCCAGACCTGACCGGAATCGACAAGGGCGATGACATTGTCTTCACCTGGAACGGCACCACTTCGGGCGCGAAAATTGCGAACACCGACTGGATTGCCGATGATCGCGAAGGCGTGACCATCAACGATGCAACCAGCGCCGTATTTGCTCAGCCAATGGACTGGTCCAAGCTCGATGCCACGACATTCAGCTGGCAGAAGGTCATGGGTTCAGAAGCCGGTCACGGCATGCTGATCCTCAGCCCACGCGCCGTCGAACGTATCGAAAGCTACACGCCATCATGGCCACTGCCAAAAATCTTCCGCGTGAAAAAGGGCGACAAGCTCAACCGCGCGATCTTTGAAGGCGCGACAATCAACACGCCGTCGATGCTGGCAGCCGAAGATTATATTGCGTCGCTCGAATGGGCGAAATCCATCGGCGGCTTGCCCGAATTGCATGCCCGTGCCGATCGCAACGCGAAAATCGTCCATGACTGGATCGAATCCACCCCGTGGATGCGGAATATGGTTGGCAATCCCGACCAGTGGACCAACACCGGCGTCTGCATGGTGTTTCAAGGCGACTGGTATGATGGCCTGAGCGATGATGCCAAAGCTGCTGTACCAAAGAAGATTGCCGGCATGCTCGATGAAATGGGCATCGGCTATGACTTCAACGGTTATCGTGATGCGCCGCCAAGCCTGCGTATCTGGTGTGGATCGACGGTCGAGGCAGAAGATGTCCGCCGTCTGCTGCCCTGGATCGAATGGGCCTTTGCGCAAGTGAAAGCCGAACTTTCCTAATTTTATTTATCGCCCCGGCTACGGCCGGGGCCCAATGACTGTCCCAAATCTCAGGACATTCATTTGGATGCCAGCGATAGCTGACATGACATTCCGAAAAGGATTCCCAACATGCCAAAAGTATTAATTTCCGACAAAATGGACCCAAAAGCCGCCGAAATCTTCCGGGAACGGGGCTGCGAAGTAGACGAAATCACCGGACAGACACCGGAAGAACTGATCAAGATCATCGGTGAATATGATGGTCTCGCCATTCGCTCTTCAACCACTGTGACTGCTGAGTTGCTGGCAGCGGCAACGAACCTGAAAGTGGTTGGCCGTGCGGGTATCGGTGTCGACAATGTCGATATCCCTGCCGCGTCCGCCAAAGGCGTCGTGGTCATGAACACACCATTTGGCAACAGCATCACCACGGCAGAGCATGCCATCGCAATGATGTTCGCTCTCGCGCGCCAACTGCCCTCCGCCGACGCCTCGACTCAGGCCGGCAAATGGGAAAAATCCAAATTCATGGGCGTGGAGCTGACCAGCAAAACGCTCGGCCTGATCGGTGCGGGTAACATCGGTTCGATCGTTGCCGAACGCGCCATTGGTCTGCGGATGAAGGTTGTCGCCTATGATCCCTTTCTGACCGAAGAGCGCGCCGTTGAAATTGGTATCGAGAAAGTGACGCTGGACGAACTGCTCGCTCGCGCCGATTTTATCACCATGCACACACCACTCACCGACCAGACGCGCAACATTTTGTCTGCCGAAGCTTTGGCCAAAACCAAAGCCGGGGTGCGGATTATAAATTGCGCGCGGGGCGGCCTGATCGATGAAGCGGCCTTGAAGGAAGCTTTGGAATCCGGGCATGTCGCTGGTGCAGCCCTCGACGTTTATGCTCAGGAGCCGGCCAAGGAAAACCCCTTGTTCGGAACACCGAACCTCATTTGTACGCCCCATCTGGGCGCCTCCACCAGCGAGGCTCAAGTGAATGTCGCAATTCAGGTCGCAGAGCAACTGGCCGACTATCTGGTCAATGGCGGCGTCGAAAATGCGCTCAACATGCCAAGCCTATCGGCGGAGCAAGCACCCAAGCTCAAACCCTATATGGCGCTGGCCACCCAATTGGGTTCTCTTGTGGGTCAGCTCGCAGCTGACCAGATCAAAGGCGTTGCGGTTGAAGTCGAAGGCGCAGCAGCGGAACTGGACCAGAAGCCCATTACCGCAGCAGTCCTAGCCGGGCTGATGCGCGCCTATAGCGACACGGTGAATATGGTCAACGCGCCCTATCTGGCGAAAGAGCGCGGCCTTGATGTCCGCGAAATCCGTCATGAACGCGAGGGTGACTATCACACATTGATCCGCGTTTCTGTGACCACCGACGAAGGCGAGAAATCGGTTGCCGGTACTTTGTTCGGTTCTTCCGGGCCACGGCTGGTCGAGATGTTCGGCATCAAGGTCGAAGCCGATATGGAAGGCGATATGCTCTATATCGTCAACCGTGACGAACCGGGCTTCATCGGTAGCGTTGGCTCAACCTTGGGCGAAGCTGGTGTCAATATCGGCACGTTCCACCTTGGTCGTCGCAGCGATGCGCCGGGCGGTGAGGCCGTGCTTCTCCTCTCCATCGATTCGCCGGTTGAAGAGCCGGTGCTATGGTCTGTTTGTCAGCTCGAAGGCGTGAAGACAGTCAAAGCACTGAGCTTTTAATCCGATAGGTAGAGACCCAAGAAAAAAGATGGCCTGAGGCTTTGCTTGGGCTATGGAGCAGGGCCATGCGAACGCAATCCAATCTCTTGCCCGAAGGCTTTCACGACGCGCTGCCGCCTTATGCCGAGGCGGCATCGCGGCTAGAACGCGATGTGCTCGATACATTGGCCAGCCATGGCTATGTTCGGGTGACGCCGCCGCTAGCCGAATATGAAGATGGCTTGACCGAACGGATGCAGGGCGCATCCCGCAATGATCTGATGCGCTTCGTGGATCCTATTTCTCAACGCACCCTGGCGTTGCGTCCGGACATGACGATGCAGATCGGCCGTATCGCGACAACTAGCTTGGTCGATCGGCCGCGGCCATTGCGGCTCAGCTATTCGGGACAGGTTTTGAAATTGCGTTCAGGACAGCTGCAACCGGAACGCAGCCGCCTGCAGATCGGCGCAGAGCTGATCGGCAATGACAGCGTCGTCGCTGCCAGTGAAATTGTGACTGTGGCCATAGAGGCGCTGGAGCGTGCGGGTGTCACCGGCATCACGGTCGACTTCACCATGCCAGACTTGATCGATATATTGGCGGCGGGGCCCTTGCCGCTAAACCAGGCACAGATCGCGGAAGTGCGCGGCGAGCTGGACATGAAGGACGCCGGCGGCCTGAGCGCGATAGGCGCCACCGGCTATCTGCCCTTGATAGAGGCGACCGGGCCGTTTGACGAGGCAATGGCCCGGCTGCGAGACTTTGATACGGGCGGACTGCTCAATTCGCGACTGGACGGTGTATCCCAGATTGCCGAAAGCATAAGGGGGAAAGCCAGCCTGACCCTCGATCCGACCGAGCGGCACGGGTTTGAATATCAGAACTGGTTCGGTTTTACGCTTTATGCGGATAGATTTATCGGCGCGCTCGGGCGCGGTGGCAGCTATGAAATTGTCCATCCCAATGGAACTTCCGAAGCCGCAGTTGGCTTCTCGCTCTATCCCAACCCGCTGATCGATGCTGGCTTTGGAGCGAAGACGAGAGACCAGATTTTCTTACCTCTTGGTTATGATATCCAAAGAGCCGGAGAGCTTCGCAACCAGGGTTGGCGGACGGTTGCGGCACTGTCCGATAAGGACGATGCACAGACGTTGGGTTGCACCCATATATTGAATGGTGACGAGATTCAGACACTCTGATCCCCGTGAAATGCATGTGGCTTGACGCACCTATTTTGAGTCGGTAACCACCGCAGCGCACAAAGGCTGTCCACGCCTTTAGTTCCATCCGTACGTCGAGTCCTGTCGAAGGACGTTTCGGATCCACTCTGGCAGGGTGGAAAGGTATATCCATGGCAAATGTAACGGTAATCGGCGCACAATGGGGCGACGAAGGCAAAGGCAAGATAGTCGACTGGCTCTCCGAACGTGCGGATGTGGTCGTCCGCTTTCAGGGTGGCCATAATGCGGGCCATACGCTGGTGGTCGACGGCGCTGTTTACAAGCTTTCCTTGCTCCCGTCCGGCATTGTCCGCGGCGCTTTGTCAATCATCGGCAATGGCGTGGTGCTCGACCCTTGGCATCTGCGTGACGAGATTGAGAAGCTAACCGGACAGGGCGTTGCCATCAACACGGACAATTTCGGCATTGCCGAAACCTGCCCGCTGATCCTGCCCATTCACCGCGACCTTGATGCCATGCGCGAAGACGCCAGTGGCAAAGGCAAGATTGGTACCACCCGACGCGGCATTGGCCCAGCCTATGAAGACAAGGTCGGCCGCCGGGCCATTCGGGTTTGCGACCTCGCGCATCTTGATGATTTGGGGCCACAGCTCGACCGGCTGTGCGCGCATCATGACGCGCTCCGGGCCGGATTTGGCGAACCACCCGTGGATCGCGAACGCCTGCTCAATGACCTGAAAGAAATTGCCGACAGCGTGCTGCAATATGCGCAACCGGTTTGGAAACGTCTCAACGAAGCGCGCCGCGACGGCAAACGGATATTGTTCGAAGGCGCGCAGGGCGTGTTGCTTGACGTTGATCACGGCACCTATCCCTTTGTCACCAGCTCCAACACAATCTCGGGGACCGCTGCTGGCGGGTCAGGTATTGGACCATCGGGTACTGGCTATGTGCTCGGCATTACCAAAGCCTATACCACCCGGGTCGGATCGGGTCCCTTCCCGACAGAGCTTGATGACGATATCGGTCAGCGGCTCGGCGAGCGCGGTCATGAATTCGGCACCAACACCGGCCGGCAACGGCGCTGCGGTTGGTTTGATGCAGTGCTCGTCCGCCAAGCCCTAGCGGTATCAGGCGTCCACGGCATTGCCCTGACCAAATTGGACGTGCTCGACGGGTTTGAGCAATTGAAAATCTGCGTTGGCTATAAGCTCAATGGTACGACCTATGACTATTTGCCGCCTCATCATCAGGATCAATCGGCTGTCGAACCCGTTTACGAAACGATGGAAGGGTGGAGCGAATCCACCGCCGGTGCCCGCAGCTGGGCCGATCTTCCTGCTCAGGCGATCAAATATATCAAACGGGTCGAAGAATTGATCCAATGCCCCGTGGCATTGGTGTCAACGTCGCCGGAACGCGAAGATACGATATTGGTGACCGATCCGTTTGCCGATTGATGGCGCCTTCTGACCGGACAACAAAGCCTGCGTCAGCTTAATATCTGGAGCTGCTCCAATTCCTCCAGCGTGAAACGCTGCGGGATATGTTGTGGGCAGTTCCAGTCAAACGCATCAATCGTAATGACAACCGCGCGTTCGGTTACAGCATTATAATGTTCATCATGTAACTGACGGGCCATTGCTGACGGATCCTCCGCATCGATGATATTGGCATGGCCCCATATCTTGAGCCTTCGCCGATTGGGATAGTCCATCAATATCAAGGACACGCGGTTTTCACCTGACAGATTGCCAGCGCTCACATATTGGCGATTGCCGCGGAAATCCGCATAGGCAATTTGCGTTTCGCTTAGCACTTTCAAGAAACCACGCGGCCCGCCACGAAATTGGACATAAGGCCAGCCCGTTTCGGAAACCGTGGCCTGATAGAAACCATCGCGGTCGGCAATAAACTCAGCTTCACGGGGAGATAACCTGTCACCACCGGTCACGTCGGGTTGCAGAAATTTGGCGTAGCTGGCTGCCGATCCCTGCTTTTCCTGAATGGCTTGAACAGATGGGGTGAAAGCGATTTCGGCAAAGGCACGGGGCATCGGATATCTCCTTGATCGGTACGGGCTATTCGGAAAGAAAGTTTACAACCGGCGTTCGGTGTCGTTGATCGGCACATCGTTGATGCTCGCAAAGCGTTTTTGCATCAGGCCATCGGGTGCGAATTCCCAATTCTCATTTCCGTAACTGCGCCACCATTGATCGGCTTCGTCTCGCCATTCATATTCAAAACGAACGGCGATGCGGTTGCCGCCAAAAGCCCAGAGTTCTTTCTTAAGCTTATAGTCCCGTTCTTTCTGCCATTTGGCGCTCAGCAGGGCCCTGATCTCATCTCGACCGGTCAGGAAACTGTCACGATTGCGCCACTCGCTGTCGGCCGTGTAGGCGAGAGACACGCGATCAGGATTACGGCTATTCCAGGCATTTTCTGCGGCCTGCACCTTGGCGCGGGCGGTTTCTTCTGTGAACGGGGGGACGAGTATCTGTGTCATTATTGTTTCCAGATTGTCGAGTTTAAGGGGGCCTGCGGGACGCCCGAGGAGGAGGGGGTGTCCCGCAGGAAACCGCGCGGGGGTTAGTCCCGGGGGAGGACTTCGCGGTCTAGAAAGTCGAGGATTTCGTCAGCCATCTGATCACCATATTCTTCTAAGGCAAAATGGCCGGTATCAAGCAGATGAAACTCCACATTAGCCAAATCCCTTTTGTAAGGATGGGCCCCCTCGACGGGGAAAATCTGGTCATTCTTACCCCACAGGATCAGTGCCGGCGGTTGATGTTCGCGGAACAATTTCTGCCAACTGGGATATTCCTCCACATTCGTTGCATAGCTAGCAAACATGTCGAGCTGAATTTCCTGATTGCCTTCCCTGTCGAGCAGATATTGATCGGTGTGCCAGGTATCCGGACTGACCTTGGCAACATCGCCAACGCCGTGCGTATATTGCCATTTGGTTGCATCCAGTTTTAGCAGTCCGCGCAACGCGTCCCGATTTTCTTGGGAACCATCCGCCCAATAGGCCTTGATTGGTTTCCAGAAATCTAGAAGGCCTTCATCATAGGCATTTCCGTTCTGGATGATGAAACCTGTGACCCGCTCCGGATGTTTTGCGAAGAGCCGATACCCCACCGGAGCACCGTAATCCATCAGATAGATCGCGTAGGAAGAGACTCCCTTTTTGTCGACGAATTGCTCCACAATATGGGCAAAATTGGCAAAGCTATATTCGAAACTTTCGCGGCTGGGCATCGAACTTGCCCCATAGCCTGGATAGTCGGGGGCCAGCACGTGATAGCGTGCTGCCAGTTCGGGGATCAGGTTGCGAAACATCTGCGAAGAAGTAGGGAAACCGTGGAGCAGCAAGATCGTTGGCTTATTAGGATCGCCAGCCTCGCGGTAAGCGACCTCGACACCGTCTATGGAAACGGTCCGGTGATAAACATCTTGATTCACTTGCTCGACCGCATTTTGCGTTGGCCGCGCACTGGCTTCGGGAGAGGCAGCGAACACGCCCGCAACGATGCTAACCACCAGAATATTCGCCATCACATTGGAGAGTGTGGAGCGGAGACTGTGCGGTTCATGCGCAATTGGTTCTGGTGAGAAAAACATGATCGGTTCCTTTGGTTTGGGGAGGGCTAGGCGATTAGCGATGCCATGGCCGGCGCCACGCTAGCGCCAACGAAAACGGCAGTAGAAAAAGTTGCGGCCATTAGGGCGATGACGCTGGTTTGCATTTTTGAATTCAACATTTTCTTGTTCCTCTTGTTAAGGCCAGGTGGCCACCGATCACCAACATGTACTGATCGGTTAACCTTGAAATAAGAAAGGTGTACCGATCTGTCAATGTTATTGAGTAGATTTTTGAAATCCGATCATGATGTCATTGATATTTAGTGAGAATAATTAGAATATTCAGACTGATATTCTCGCAGCTATTGATTCCATACCCGCGAATCGCTATTTACCGATCAGTAATGGTATGAAGGAATCACTTGTGAGTGCATCGAAACGCGACGAGCTTGTGCAGAAAGCGCTCGCATCCTTTTACAAAGGAGGCTTTCACGCGATTGGCATGGACCGCCTGGCAAAAGAGACCGGCGTATCCAAAACTGCAATCTACAAGCATTTTCGCACCAAAGAAGAGTTGATACTCGCTACGTTACGACTCCGGGACGAGCAATTCCGGAACTGGCTCCGACGCAGGATAGAAGCCTTGGCGGCCGAACCCGAAGGTCAGCTGCTAGCGATATTCGACGCGCTAGAAGAATGGTTTGAAGAAGCTGGATTCAGAAGCTGCATGTTCATCAAGGCATCGTCTGAATATCAGGATAGCAGCCACCCTATCCACGCAACAGCAGCGGAACATAAGCGTCTGCTGTCCATCTACTTCGCGGAAATAGCACAGAAGACAAACGCGCAGGACCCTGAAGGGTTGGCCAGACAGTTGCTGATCGTCAAAGAAGGGGCAATCGTTCTCGCCCATCTGCATGAGCATAAACAGGTCGCTGCCGATGCCCGGACGGTCGCCAAGAATATCGTTGATACCGCCTTAGCGGATATCTGAAACCAGTACCTCGCCGTTAAACATCATCCGCCGAAATCATTTCTGCGCGATCAATCTCGCCGGTCATGGACGCCACCGTTACCGCTACCGCTGCATCACCCGAGACATTGGTCGTGGTCCGCATCATATCCATGATCCGGTCGACACCCGCAACGAAGGCAATAGTTTCGAGCGGCACGCCGACGCTACCGAACACCAGAGCCATCATGATCAGGCCCGCACCGGGAATGCCCGCAGCGCCAATTGCGCCCAATGTCGAGGTGATTGAGATCAGCACATAATCGGCAAATGTCAGGTCGACGCCAAAGATCTGCGCACCAAACAACGTAGCGAGGCCGAGATACATGGCGGTACCGTTCATGTTGATCGTCGCACCGAGCGAGACCACGAAACTGGCAACCGAATTGCTAACACCCAGATTGCGTTCGACGCAACGCAACGTCACCGGCAGCGTCGCATTGGACGAGGCCGTTGAATAGCTGACCGCGATCGCATCCACGATCCCACGGAAGAAATCCACCACCGGCAGCTTCGCGATAATTTTGATCATCGACGAGTAGATCACCCCGATGATCAGCAAGCAACCGAGATAGTTGAGCCCGACCAGCTGGGCCAGCGAGATCAGAGCATCTGTCCCCAGCGTTCCAGCCACCCATGCCATCAGCGCAAACACACCAAAAGGAGTCAGCTCCATCACGATCATCGTGACTTTTTGCATGACGATGGCGCCGCTATCGAAGATTTTGGCGAGCGGCTTCCCGTCTTCCTTGGCCATCAATATGCCAATGCCGATCAGCAAGGCAAAAACGATCAACGGCAAGACCCGCACATCAGCCATCACCTGTACCGGACTGTCCGGGACAATCGACAGGATCATATCAATCGCACTGGTATCATTGGGCACCGGCGTCTCGCCCTTTTCGATCGCGTCTGTGTTGACGCCTTTTCCAGGTTGAAAAAACGTCCCGAGCGCGAGACCGAGCCAGGCAGCAATCTGACCGGTCACCACGAACAAGATCATCGCCCGTCCGCCAACGCTGCCCAATTTCTTCAGATCGCCAAGCGCGGCGACACCGGCGACAAGCGAGAAGAAAATCAGCGGTACGACGAGCATCTTGATCGACTTGATGAAAAAATCGCCGATCCATTTGATCGTTTCGGATTCGGGACCCCACATCAACCCGGTGATGACGCCGAGAATAAGGGCCGCAATCACCCGCTGCCAAAGTGGAATTTTGAACCAGAATGCCAACATGCGATTTCCCCGATAATTTTCTTACGCCATGCCTATCGTCAGCAAGGGGGCGCGGCAAGCTTTTAGGGCTGCGCTACATCCAGAAGCTGATCGCCATGCAGGTCGCCAAACCGACACCAAAGGTCAGCGGAATGCCGGCTTTGAAAAAATCGGTGAACCGGTAATTGCCGGCTGCATATACCAATGTGTTGGTTTGATAGCCGATCGGTGTCGCGAAGCTGGCGGAAGCGGCGAACATCACTGCGATGACCAAAGGTCGGGGATCGACGCCCAGATCATTGCCCAAGGCTATGGCAATCGGCGTGATGATGATTGCCACCGCATTGTTGGTCACAATTTCGGTCATGATCACGGACAAGACATAAATTGCAAAGACAAGGCCCCAGGGCGGTATATCTCGCAGATACGGCGTCAATTCCGACACAATAAGGTCGACGCTGCCCGCTTGCTGCATACCCAGCCCGACGGCTAGCATGCCGAAAATCAGAACCAAGACATTGCCGTCGATCGAACCCCAGGCTTCTTCCGCATCGATGCAACGCGCTACCAAGATGGCGCCGACTGCCAGAATGGCCGCCACCGCCAAAGGAATGATATTGAGCGCGGCCAGTACCACCACCGCAACCAATGCGCCAATCGCAATCGGGGCGCGGTCCCGGCGAAAGGCGCGAATCTTGGTTTGCCCGACGCCGAACAAATTCGGGTTTTCATACATCCGCCGAATATCTTCGCTGGACCCTGTGACCAGCAATCGGTCGGCGGCATGAATGCGCGCATTGGTCAGATCAGAACGTGGCAGGTTGCGATAGCGGGTCATGCCCAAGATGCGGACATTGAGCTGTGACAAGAAAGGAATATCGAACAGGCGATTACCGATGCTGGGATGGCTTGGCGCCACCGTAGCTTCCACAAGCTCTTCGCCAAGAGGTCCAGCATCGCCCTGATGGACGATGCCCACCTTGAAGTCTTCCGATCCACGCAAGGAAATCAACTCGGCGAGATCCAATTGCACGACAATCCGGTCGCCAGCGCGCAGTTCATGATAATCCAGATCATGGCGAATATAGCTACTCAGTCGCTTGATCGCCGTGACTTCGATACCGGCCCGGCGCAATTCCGAGACGGCCAAGAGTTGCTTGCCGATTACCGTTGCCTTCCGGCGTACCGTCAATTCGGTGAGAAAATCGCTTTCGTCATTGCTGTCAAATTGCCCTTCAACCTGCCCGCTGGGAAGCAGCCAGCTGCTGAACAGCACCATCATGATCGTCCCCGCGACGGCGGCGATCAGACCATAAGGCGTAATTTCGAATATCCCGAAACCCGCCATGCCCTGATCCCGGGCAACCGCATCGACAATCAGGTTGGTCGAGGTTCCAATCAAAGTGGTTGTGCCCCCCAAGATACAGATGAAGCTCAACGGGATTAGCAGTTTCTTGGAAGAGAAGCCGGTGGCCCGCGAGAGGCGAAGAATGATCGGAATCAGAACGATAACAACCGGCGTATTGTTCATGAAAGCGGAGGCGACAAAGGCGCCGAGAAACATCTCGGCTACCGCCAGCTTTGGACGACGCTTGGCGCGTTTGATGATGAAACCGGCGATCGCGTCAATCGTGCCGGTACGCAGCAAAGCACCCGACAGAATGAACATTGCGGCAATGGTGATCGGCGCC
The DNA here is from genome assembly GCF_039982395.1 of Parasphingorhabdus sp. GTDB lineage: Bacteria > Pseudomonadota > Alphaproteobacteria > Sphingomonadales > Sphingomonadaceae > Parasphingorhabdus. Next base: position 756,493 of record NZ_JBDWYO010000001.1, on the reverse strand, counting down.
GTGTTGGAGAAGACCGAAAACAAACCATCGGAATCAATGATCCCGAGGAAGAGGAACATACAGGCCCCAAGCACGGCCACCACCGCTGCGGGGAAACGCTCCATGATGAAACCGGCGAACAGAAAGCCCAAGATAACAAGGCCGATAATCGCCTTATTCTCCTGAATATATTCGTCAATGATATGAAGGATCAGATCAATCATCGATCATGCACAGCCTTCGATGTAGTTTACCGGTTCCGCCATACCAGCGCGAAAGTCGGTGACATATTGCGACTGTTCAGTTGCGCCCTCATTCTCATCCGTCATATTCTTGACCGATGTTGCGAAAATCATGGCATATCGGCCATCGCTAGAGGTCAACGTCAAATAGGATCCCGCTTCATCGAGATAGGGATGCCGCCTGATCTGCAGCCAGTCGCCATAGATAGATTTGACGTCAGCCAGCGCCATCCCAATTTTGACACCGGACAGGCTCTGCCAATTTTCAACCCCGCTGCGAAACCCGATATCTATGCGCACCACCTGATTATTGCTCATCATCACGGCGACACCCGGAAAGCGCGCGGCGCTGTCGAGATAGTGGCAAGAAATAAAAGTCGGATCGCCAACCTTGTCCCAAGGACCAGTGCTGGTGAGCCGAAAACCCAGAGCTTTAACCTGATCGGAAGACATGCCGATCCGCACGTCCCCCAGCCCGGCAAGCGTCAGGCGAGGTCGCTCCTGCACATTAGCCCCGAGAAACAACAATAGCAGGGGAGCCAGACATAATGTTAGCGCTCTGCTCACCCGCATTGCGCCCGGTGTAGCAATTTCTGATCGGCCAATACCAACGCCATCATCGCCTCAACCACCGGAACGCCGCGAATCCCGACACAGGGATCATGACGGCCTTTGGTCGATATTTCGGTCGCCTGCCCTTCAGGGCTTATCGTCGGTACCGGCGTCAAAATCGAGCTGGTCGGTTTGAACGCCACGCGGCAGAAAATCGGTTGGCCCGTGGATATTCCGCCAGCGGTGCCGCCGCTGTGGTTAGCGAGAAATTCGGGACCATCTGTCCCCGGTCGCATGGCATCGGCATTTTCTTCACCGCGCAAACGGGCAGCGGCAAAGCCATCGCCAATTTCCACACCCTTGGTCGCGTTGATCGTCATCATCGCTGCGGCTACCTCGCTGTCCATCTTGGCATAGACGGGCGCGCCCCAACCAGCGGGCACGCCGACCGCTTCACAGGCGATAATCGCGCCAATGCTGCTGCCATCTTTGCGCGCGCCATCGACCAGCGCTTCCCAGCGTTTCGCGGCAACGGCATCCGGACAGAAGAAAGGATTATTGCCAATTTCATCCGCGTCAAAATTTGCCATTTCAATGGCATCACCGCCGATTTCAGCGACCCATGCCCGGATCGACACTTCGGGAATAGCTAGCCTCGCAACCGCGCCAGCCGCAACGCGCGCAGCCGTTTCCCGAGCGCTGGAGCGACCGCCGCCGCGATAATCGCGAAATCCGTATTTCTGATCATAGGCGTAGTCGGCGTGACCGGGACGATAGGCTTTGGCAACATCGCTATAGTCTTTCGAGCGTTGATCGACATTTTCGATCATCAGCGAAATGGGTGTGCCAGTGGTCCTGCCTTCAAACACACCGGAGAGGATTTTGACCTGGTCCGGCTCTTGTCGCTGGGTCGTATATTTCGATTGTCCGGGCCGGCGCGCATCGAGAAACGGCTGGATGTCCGCTTCGCTCAGTTCCAGTCCCGGCGGACAGCCATCGACCACCGCGCCCAATGCAGGCCCGTGGCTCTCGCCCCATGTGGAGAAACGGAAAGTGCGACCGAAGGTATTGAAGCTCATGAAATTTACCTAATGGGAACCACGGCCAAAGACAAACCGATTCATCAGCTGCTTATGAACCGTCAATCGAGCGCGATATCCGGCGCGTCTTCCTGCTTCATGCCAACCGTATGATAGCCGGCATCAACATGATGGGTTTCACCGGTAACACCAGAAGACAAATCAGACAGAAGGTAGAGCGCTGATGAGCCTACATCATCAATGGTTACATTGCGCCGAAGCGGTGCATTATGCTCGTTCCATTTCAGAATATAGCGGAAGTCGCCAATGCCCGAGGCCGCCAATGTTTTGATCGGTCCGGCGGAAATGGCGTTCACCCGGATACCATCGGGACCGACATCATTCGCGAGATATTTGACCGAAGTTTCAAGCGCTGCCTTGGCCACGCCCATAACATTATAATGCGGGATGACTTTCTCCGCCCCATAATAAGACAAGGTCAGCATCGATCCACCTTCGCTCATCAAAGCGGCAGCACGCTTTGCCACTGCAGTGAAACTGAACACGCTGATGTTCATTGTCATCAGAAAATCGTCGAGAGTCACATCGTAATATTTGCCGCGCAACGCTTCTTTATTGGTGAAGCCAATCGCGTGGACGACAAAATCGAGCTTGCCCCAGCGTTGTTCAATCTCGGCAAATGTAGCGTCGAGCTGGTCCATATCGCTGACGTCGCAATCGAGAAGAAAATCGCAACCCAATTGCTCGGCCAGCGGTTTCACACGCTTGGCCATGACTTCACCTTGATAGCTGATCGCCAATTCAGCCCCGTCCGCAGCCAATCGCTGAGCCACGCCCCACGCCAGTGATTTATTATTGGCAAGTCCCATGATCAAGCCGCGCTTGCCCTTCATTAACTCACTCATCGCCGGTATCTCCTGAAATTCGATATTCTCTGCTGATAAACTCTATCCAAATGTTTTTCCAGCGGATCATTCGCTATTATCATCTCGCGACCACCCGTCGGCCAAGGCAGCATTCAACTCTGCGCCAATTACCATGCCCAAGCCTACCAGATAGAAAAATATGAGCGTGATGATAACCCCGGCGAGGCTGCCATAAGTGAGTTGATAATTGGCCGCATATTTGAGGAAGACGGGCAGGAGTCCTGTGATCAGGAGCCACCATCCGCTGATGAAGACCGCTCCTGGCCATTTGGGATATTGCCGCGGACGATATTGACGGGGAGTCAGCAAACGGAACAAGAGATAGAGCGTCGCGAAGAGGACAAAAAATGGCACCGCATTGGAGAGCGACAGCCATAAGGCATCGCTTTCGATCGCCGGGAAATAAGTCCCCAGAAAACCGCTAACGCCAGCCACCACAAATTGTGCGCTGAGCGCCAACATCGCAAAAAACACCGAAAATAATATGAGCGCGAAGGATGTCAGGCGATATTGCCAGAACGCGCGCTGCGCCTGCACGCCATAAGCACGGTGAAGGATTTCGCGAATTGCTTCGATCAAACTGGTCGTGGTCCAAAGCCCGACAATCGCGCTGAGCCAGAGCAATGGACCGGTGCGCGCCATCATCGCAGCGCGGATCGGGTCATGTAGTGCGCTCGCGACGGAAGGCGGAACCGTCACCAGAAAGGCCTCGACAATGTCTGTGCCCACCGCGGTCTGCCCAAAACCCCCGACAATCGCCGCTGCGACAATGAAGAAGGAAAACACCGCGAGCAGCGAGAGATAGGCAAAATTTCCAGCAAATGTGAAGCCATCATAATATACACCGACGGCGGTGCGCTCGATGACGATGAAGGCGCGGCGTAATGGGCTCTCATCGGCCAGATGTTCATAGGCTCTTTTGGCTGGCGTTCCGGGCGCACCCCGATCTTGGCGCCGGGCCTCGGGAGATAGCTCAGACATGGGCTAGCCGGGCCAAGCTTACACGCCCATGCTAGCGCGTGGATTGTCTTGCGGATCCCAGTCTTTCACAAATGCCGCGAGCTTTTCATCTTTTTCCGGAAGCGTGATCATCAACGTCACCAGCTGATTGCCCCGGACACCAGACTTATTGTGGAACCCTTTGCTTTTTAACCGCAACTGTTGCCCCGAAGCGGAACCCGCGGGGATCGACAACATCACCGGTCCGTCGACGGTGGGGACTTTGACTTTTGCCCCTTCGACGGCCTCTTTCAGGCTGATCGGCAGTTCCAGCGTGATATTGTCGCCATCGCGTTCATAAAAAGGATGGCGGTTGATATGGATGGTAACAATCGCATCGCCATTGCCGCCCGGACCCGAACGCCCCTTGCCGTTGAGACGCATTTGTGTGCCTTCTTCCACGCCTTTGGGCAGGCTAAGATCAATGGTTTTACCATCTTCCATCGTGATGCGTTGTTTCTGCAGCGTCGCCGCCGCAATAAATTCGACCTTCAGCCTATAGGCGACATTGGCGCCCTTGGCCGGGGGGGCGCTGCGCTGACGACCGCCGAAAGGCGAACCGCCTCCACCACCGCCGCCAAACAGGCCTTCAAATATATCACCAAAATCCGCACCCGCATTGCCAAAGCCTTGCTGTTGGCCGCCCGGCCCACGTTGATATCCGCCGCCGCCACCGCCAAAACCATATGGTGCAGTTGGATTGCCTTCCGCATCAATCTCGCCGCGATCAAATTGCGCGCGCTTGTCCTTGTCCAACAAGAGATCATAGGCCCTGGTGACATCGGAGAAACGCTCCGTTGCCTTGGGATTGTCTTTGTTCTTGTCGGGATGCAGTTCCTTGGCGAGCTTGCGATAGGCGCTCTTGATCTCCTTCTCGTTCGCGCCTTTGGCAACACCCAATGCTTGATAGGGATCTATCATTATTTGCCCTTTTTCAAATCCTTACCATTCAGAGATCGGGATTTTTCGCTAATTTTCAACTGTACTGTCTTATTCGGGTATAACGGCGTCCGCAACCTTGTTGTGGCGCGTGAAACGCAACATTAGGTAAAGCACCAACCCGATCGGCCCCAATATGAAGGTAAACAGCAAGATAGGAACCTGTATCCAGCGTGCAAACCCGTATTTGTCCGCATTGCGGGCCACCCAAATTCCAACAAAAAGATCGAAGGCGAGATAGTGAATCCAGCCGATGGTCGCGCCGCCCGGGCTGGACAAGGTTTGCTGGACTCCAGCGAGACTCGAGAAATCCATCGCTGCACCGGCGCCGCTGTCAATCAATCCAGCCATCAACGGAATCATGATCCCCGCATAGCTAGCCGCCAACAATCCCACCCCTCCGTAAAACAGCCCGGTGATGAAGGGCGGCTTGCGCGGCGCGAATAAAAGAATGAGCCACATCACCATGGCGTATATATTGGTAACAGTGAAAATTAGGTCCCAGTTCATAATGCCCCCTCAATTTCGGTTCTTTTATCAGAAAACGGCGCTTTGTCGTCGAACAAATTTTTGTTTGTTTGCCCGTTGCCAGCAGGCTGTTAAAGAATGGCGGATGACCGATCCCTTTTCCTTATTCGACAGCTGGTACACCAAAGCGCGTGAAACCGAGCTCAATGATAGCAATGCCATGACCATTGCCACTGCCGATGCCGAAGGCCAGCCTTCGGCGCGAATGGTGCTATTGAAGGGCCATGGCCCCGACGGGTTCATTTTTTACACCAACCAGCAAAGCCGCAAGGCGAGCGAAATAGAGGAAAACCCGAAGGCCGCGATCTTGTTTCACTGGAAAAGCCTGCGCCGCCAAATCCGGATCGAGGGTCACCTGTCGACGGTAGCGGATAGCATAGCAGATGCCTATTTTGCGTCTCGCGGCCGGGATTCACAATTGGGCGCCTGGGCATCGGACCAATCCCGCCCGCTCGACAATCGCGCAACCTTTGTCGCTCGCTTTGAAGAAATGACGCAGCGGTTCGCCGGCGGCGATGTGCCTCGTCCACCGCATTGGTCGGGCTATTGTCTGATTCCCGCACATTTTGAATTCTGGCAAGATGGCGCGCATCGATTGCACGAACGACGCATATTTACCCGCAACAACGAAGACTGGACGGAAGGATTGCTCTACCCATGACGACACTGCCATATTATCATGTCGATGCCTTTGCCGACCGGCCCTTCACCGGCAATCAGGCTGCCGTCATGCCGCTGACCAGCTGGCTAGACGATTCCATCCTGCAAGCCATTGGCGAAGAAAATAACTTTGCCGAGACCGCCTTTTACGTTCCGGACAATAGCGGAGATGCGGATTATGAACTGCGCTGGTTCACGCCGACATTGGAAATCGCGCTTTGCGGGCATGCTACGCTCGCCAGCGGGCATATTATATTGTCGCAAGACCCCGACCAGCAGCAAGTGACCTTCCGGACCCGGACCGCCGGCGTCTTAACCGTCGTGCGCGACGGAGAAGGCTATGCACTCGACCTCCCGGCTTATCCACCCGCGCCGTCAGCAATGCCTGAAATAGTTGCTCTCATTGGCGGCAGTCCGGTTGAAACGCAGTTTCACGAAGGCCGTTATAACGTTCTTCGTTACGAGAATGCCGAGGATGTATTGGCGCTTAAACCGGATATGAAAGCGCTTGCTGCCCGCGGCAATGAACAGCTTATCTGTACCGCGCCCGGTAAGGATACCGATGTGCTAAGCCGGGTGTTCGTGCCCGGCGCCGGTGTCGATGAAGATAGCGTAACCGGATCGGCCCATGCCGTGCTCACCCCCTTCTGGGCCAAGCAATTGGGCCGCGACAGTTTTACTGCCTATCAAGCGAGTCAGCGCGGAGGCTATGTTAACTGTCGGCTTGACGGGGATCGTGCATGGCTGGGCGGACAATGCGTGACCGTAGTGGACGGCGCATTTAATCTATAGCCATATTCCCTTTTCGCGAGATCATCCTCCGATCGGGAACAACGCCATGATTCGCCCGATCTGATTGCTCATCGGCTTCAGAACATCATCTTGAGTCTTTCCGAGCCGGACCACGGTTAACTTCTGTTCGGGTGAAACAACAATCTGCTGACCCAGATGGCCGAGAGCAGCGAATATTGTTTCGGGACCATTGTCGGGAAACAGGACTTGATTGCGACCTTCCGGGCGCTTCTTGTTCAACCAGATATGACCGCCAAAGGCAGGATCATTCTCCGACGATGTTTTCATGAACCTCACCCAGCTGACGGGCAAATGCTGTGCGCCCTTTCGCGCACCATTGTGACGCAGAAACTCTCCAAACTTCGCATAGTCGCGCGCGGTGGCCTGAACAAAGCTGCCACCCAGAAATGTGCCGTTCGGATCGAATTCCGGATAGGTGCCGTCCATTCCCAAGGGCTCGAGCAGGCGCCCCTTGATGAAGCGCAAGGTCACATTCTGCCGAACGTCCGGATCATCGCTCTTGGTCAGCGTGCGGGTAATAATGTCTGACAAAATGATACTGGTGGCAGTGCTATACTCGAATTTTTCCCCGGGCTTGGCTTCCATCGGCCGGGCCTCGGCATAGCCAGCGCTATCCTGCGAACCATCCAGGAACAACATGCGATTTGTGTCAGCCTCATATATCGCCTTGCCGTTTTCTTCAGAGATTTCTGTATGATCCAGTCCGGAGGACATATGCAGCAGATGCCGTAAGGTGATGTCGCCGCGCGGATCGCCAGGCCGTTGCCAAGCGGGCACGGGGGCCGGGTCATCAAGCACCAGCCGCCCATCGGCCACGAGAAACCCGATCAGCGCGCCGGTAAAACTTTTTGCCATCGACCAGCTGATGAATCGCGTGTCTTCATCATAGCCCTCGCCATAGCGTTCTGCGATGATTTTGCCTCGGTGCATGACCAGAAGCGCCCGCGTTTCCGCCATTGCCGGATCGTCGAACAGCGGCGCAATCGCGGCATCCAACCGCGTTTTGGCCATAGGGCTATCATCAGAGATATAGGCCAGTTCCGCCGCAGTTTTCTGTGGTGCCGCGTCTGGTTCACTGGATGCTCCACACCCTAGAACAGGGAGCGTCAGGAGAGATATCAAGGCGAGTTTAATCTTGTGCATAAGGCTTCGTTGCACCAATAGAAGCCGTCATGGCAACTGGAAAAAACACAACGCGGCCTCCCCGCAGCAAGAAGCGTACTGCACTCTATGTTGGAGGTCTGTTCCTGCTCATCCTGATCGCGCTATTCGTCTATAATTTTGCAACCATCAAAGGCCAGTTGGACGTCGGCACTGCTTATGGCGCGCGCGCGGCCTGCTCTTGCCACTATGTTGGAGGACGGGATATCGACGATTGCCGGAAGGATTTCGAACCGGGCATGGGAGCGATTGGATTGTCAGTGGATGACACGCGCAAAAGAGTAACGGCTTCAGCGCTGTTGATAGAGTCTGCCACAGCCGAATTTCGCGAAGGCTGGGGCTGCGTGATCCTGACCGACAAACAATTACAATCGGAATAGGCTAGACTTCGACCCCAGCCAGCCATTGCTGTTCCACTGCAGCAGTGCTTTCGATCCAGCCACCGCCCAGAACCCGTTCCTTAAGATAGAACACCGCCGCTTGGCCCGGTGCCACGCCAAATTCCGGGTTGTGGAATTTTAGCTCTTGCCCTTCCAGCCGGGCAAGGGTTGGCTTTGACATAGAGCGGACCTTCACTTCAACGGGACCGGCATAGTCACCGCCAATCCAGTTAATGTCCCGCAAAGTTGCAGAAGCTACCGCCAAGGCCTCTTTCGGGCCGACGAACACGCGCTTGGTATTCGGTTCCAGCCGAATCACGTAGAGCGGCTCTGCCTGACCGCCAATTTCCAGTCCTTTGCGCTGACCGACTGTATAATGGATAAGCCCTTTGTGCCGCCCCATCACCGTGCCATCGATATGGACAATCTCGCCATCATCGTCCGCATCCGGCCTCAATTTGCGCACGACGCTGGCATAATCCCCATTGGGAACGAAGCAAATATCCTGACTGTCGGGCTTGAAGGCCACCGCCAGTCCCATTTCTTCTGCGATCTCCCGCACTTGGGTCTTGGGCATATCTCCAAGCGGAAATCGCAGATAATCGAGCTGATTCTGCGTTGTGGCGAATAGAAAATAGCTCTGGTCACGCGCCGGATCGAGAGCGCGGTGCAATTCTGCGCCATCCGGACCCTCAGCGCGCCGCACATAATGGCCTGTGGCCAAACAATCGGCACCCAGTTCACGGGACAGCTGCAACAGATCGGTAAATTTGACACCCATATTGCATTGCACGCAAGGAATCGGCGTTCGGCCAGCCATATATTCGTCGGCAAAAACATCCATGACCGAATCCTTGAATCGGCTGGCATGGTCGAAAACATAATGAGCAATGCCAAGCCGGTCGGCCACAGCGCGCGCGTCGCGAATATCCTGACCAGCACAACAGCTTCCAACCCGCCCGACAGCTTCACCATGGTCGTAGAGCTGCAACGTAATGCCAATTGTCTCGGCGCCGGTTCGCGCCGCCAGAGCCGCCACGACGCTGGAATCAACGCCGCCCGACATCGCGACAACGATTCGTTTGCCGGTCAGGTCATCGCCCAGCTGAAAGTTTCCGTTGATTCGATCCATCATAATGATTGCACCCCTTAAAGAAGTCCGGTCGCTTGCGCTAGCATTGCGAGCATATCCCCATTTTTGTCCTGATCTGGTCCATTTTGGTACGAATTGGCACGACGAAGGGAAGAATTGCTTAACCTGTCCTAAGGCCGAGTGAACGTCTCTTTTACAGAAGTTTATACCTTGGGTGCTAGAACAACGTCCATGGAAATGAACTTCCCTCACAAGGACCTTGAATGGACCGCAGCTGATGAAGCCAATGATGTATCCACGCAATTCGCGGATCATCGGGCGTTTTTCGCTGGCGTCATTGCCCGGCAGGCCTCGAGCCAATCGGCCAAGGATTTCGTTGCGGCCCAACAAGCCCCGAGGGCAGTTCAAACCTCTTCCATTGAAGATCGGATGGCTTTTTTTGCCGGAAGAACTTCGCCGGAGGAGACCAGTCCGAAGAAAGTAATTTTGTTTAGAACCGGTTGTTTTCGGCCTGATCTAGCAAAGCAAGATATGACCAGAATACACGAATAATCGAAAGTATGAACACGGCGTTTACCTTGGCAATTCAGGTAATCGCAAAGCTCTACCGGTACGAAAGGCCAGACGTCGCCGGAAACAGGGCAAAAAATGCCGAAAGGCAAAATTGAGGGTAGTATGATTGAAAACCAGAAAATAAAACCAGCGCAAGTAGTCGGGCCTCTGGGTGAACCATTGACCATAGATGATCTGCCGAAACCGGGTACGACTCGGTGGGTGGTGCGGCGCAAGGCGGAAGTCGTGGCAGCCGTAAACGGTGGCTTGTTGACCGTGGATGATGTTTGCGATCGCTATGACCTGTCGCTGGAAGAATTTGCATCCTGGCAACGGGCTGTTGATCGCTCGGGAATGCCTGGGCTGCGAGTGACACGCATTCAGCATTATCGCGACCTATACGAGCGTCAGCAAAAATACTGACGGGCGTACCGCTAGCATAATGCATCAAAAAGACTGCCGGACCTGCTCCGGCGGTCTTTTTTTATTTCTTCAAGTCAAAGCGATAATACTCTACACAGCGTGGTTCGCGAGCGTAAAAACAGCGCTCGTCTAAAATCAGGAGGATTATATGGGTTGGATTATTGCATTGATCGTAGGTGGCGTCGCAGGCTGGCTAGCGAGTATGGTTATGGGACGGGATGCTTCAATGGGTGTTTTCTGGAACATCGTTGTTGGAATCGTCGGATCGGTTATCGGCAATTTTGTCGGTGGTTATTTCGGCTTTGGTGGCAGCATTCAAGAATTCTCGATCGTCGGTCTGTTCACCGCTTTTGCCGGCGCCATTATCTTGTTGTTGATCTTGAATCTCATTCAACGCGGAAAAGTGCGCTAAAACTCACTTTTTGATAGATTTTTTGAAAAGACAGGGGGGCCGGTTTGTTCGCAGACCGGCCCTTTCGTATGACGATATCGACTGTTGGTCGAACCTAGGCTTGTAATATTAGCCAGATAGTGTTCCGTCTTGCTGCCAGTGCTATATTGATGTAACACAGTGATCAAATAATCAAATTGGTGCGAAAATCGGCGATTCTTTTGTGTATTGCGCTCCAAAAATGCGGTACAAGCCCGACTGAAGAGTAAAAAAATGAACTATGAATCCACCATCCCCAATAAAAATCTATCCGTTCTGGATGATTTCGAAGCCCGTTCCGTAAACCGCCGGCGCTTAATCCTCGCTGCGCTGGTCGTTGTTGCGCTTCTATTGGCCTATGTTGGCTATCATTATTTTATGGGCGGCGCTGCCGAGGAAGACACGGCAAGCCAAGCACCAACCGTCACCGTCATGGTCCCCGGTAAGCAGCAAGTTACGCGCACCATTAACGCAACCGGAACTCTGGCAGCGCGGCGGGAGCTTCCTGTTGGCGTCGTTGGCGAAGGTGGCCGGATTACCAAAGTATATGTCGATGCGGGCTCTTGGGTTAAACAGGGCCAGATCATGGCCTCTATTGACCGGTCTGTGCAATCCCAGCAAGCCGCCAGTCTTGAAGCATCCGTTGGTGCATCTCGTGCTGACCTCAACCTTGCGCAGGCCAATCTCGATCGCGCAGAAAAATTGATCGAACGGGGCTTTATTTCCAAAGCGGATATTGACCGTTTGACGGCCACACGTGATTCTTCCGCAGCGCGTCTGCGGGTATCGCAGGCCCAGTTGAACGAGACCCGGGCGCGCAACAGCCGCCTGAATATCGTAGCCCCCAAGGCCGGCTTTGTGCTGGAACGCAACGTCGAACCAGGACAGACCGTCACGCAAGGCAGCGGCGTGCTCTTCTTACTGGCGCAAAATGGCGAAATGGAACTGCAGGCTCAACTCGGTGAAAGCGATTTGGCCAATGTTTCCGTGGGTACCACCACGCAAGTCACTCCTGTCGGAAGCGACAAAGTTTTAACCGGACAAATCTGGCAAATTTCACCGGTTATCGATCCTCAATCCCGCCAAGGCATCGCGCGCATTTCTTTAGGCTATGATAGCGCTTTGCGACCGGGTGGTTTTGCAAGCGCGCGAATCCAGAGCGGAACGTCCGAGACTTCTGTGCTCGCCGAGTCTGCTGTTCAGCATGATAGCAAAGGAAGCTTTGTCTACATCGTCGGAGCAGACAATAAGGCCGTCCGCCGCGATGTTGTGATCGGCGCAGTGTCTGCCGCGGGACTATCCATCACTTCCGGCTTGAACGGAAACGAGAAAGTGGTGCTCCGTGCGGGTGGTTTCCTCAGTCCGGGCGAGACTGTTCAGCCGCAAGTTCAAAAGAAAGCTGGCGGCGCGTGATTCGTGCGCAAATTTGAGGCCTGATCAATGAACCTTCGCAATATTTCAGCCTGGAGTACGCGCAATCCGGTGGCCCCATTGGTGCTGTTCGCCGGCTTGCTGTTCGCTGGCTTGCTAAGTTTCAACCGCATGGATGTGGTCAACAATCCAGAAGTCGAATTTCCAGCTGTCGTCGTACAAATTGCCCAGCCAGGCGCTGCACCCACCGAAATTGAAAACCAGATCACGCAGAGAGTCGAAGCTGGCGTGCGTTCGATCAGCGGCGTTAAGAATATCAGCTCGACGGCACGAGAAGGCAGCAGCAGAACCTTTGTCGAATTTGAAATTGGCGCAGACGTAAACAACAGCGTCAACGAAGTGAAAAATGCGGTGGATCAAATCCGCGGGTCTTTGCCAGACGGAATTCTGGAACCGCAAGTATCAAAGGTCGATGCCGTCGGCGGACCCATCGCATTTTTTGCCGTCAAAGCCGATGATATGACCGTCGAACAGCTCAGCTGGTTTGTCGATGACAGTGTAGCCAAACGGCTGTTGACCGTGAACGGAATGGCCGAAGTCGACCGGTTTGGCGGCGTCGATAGAGAGATCAGGGTCATTCTGCGGCCGGACCGCATGCAGGCGCTTGGCGTTACGGCAAGCCAGATCAACTCCGCTTTGCGGCAGATCAACATCAATGCCGCTGGTGGCAGGGCCGAAGTTGGGGGTACGCGGCAGTCGGTCCGTGTTCTGGGCAATGCTGACGATGCCTATGCCTTGTCGCAGACGCAAATATCCCTGCGCAATGGCCAGACAGTCAAATTGAGTGATGTTGCGGAAGTCACCGATTCATTCGGTGAACGCAGTTCGATCAGCAAAGTCCGTGGTGTTGAAGTCGTAAACTTCTCGATGTCACGCGCGCGTGGCGCCTCCGATGTGACGGTATTCGACGACGCGATGGTCATCATGAACAAGATTGAAGCAGAAGTTCCAGGCATCGAATTCATCCCGCTGTTCAACAGCGTCAAATATACCAAATCACAATATAAGAGTTCGATGTTGGCGATGATTGAGGGCGCCATATTGGCAGTCGTCGTGGTCTTCATCTTCCTGCGTGACTGGCGCGCCACCGTCATCTCCGCCATCGCGATCCCATTGTCCGCGATTCCGACTTTCTGGTTCATGGATCTGCTCGGGTTCAACCTCAATTTCCTCTCACTGCTAGCGCTAGGCCTGGTTGCGGGGGTGCTGGTCGACGATGCCATTGTGGAAATTGAGAATATCGTGCGCCATATGCGCATGGGGAAAACCGCCTATCAGGCATCCATTGACGCTGCCGATGAGATCGGTTTGGCGGTTGTAGCCACCTCATTCTGTATCGTAGCGGTCTTCCTGCCGGTTGGACTGATGCCCGGCATATCCGGACAGTTTTTCAAAAATTTCGGTATTACGGTCGTGATTTCCGTGCTGATGAGCCTCGCCGTCGCACGTATGATCACCCCGATGGTTGCAGCCTATTTTCTCAAGGCTCACGGCCATGCAGAACATGGTGAAGGTGTCTGGATGGACCGGTATATGCGTCTGCTGGAGTGGGTGTTGGACCGTACGCAATCAGACAAGATTCGGGAAACTCTTGTCCCTGCTAAAGCCTCGTGGTGGCACTATATGCTCGGCTTCGTTCTGTTCACTCTGATTGTTGCTGCCTTTATTGGCGCGGCGTTTGGAGTCGGCACGACTGTCTTCGGCCTCCTGGAAACTTTGATACCAAGTGACTTTTTGCGGGCATTGTTGAGCCTAGTCTTTGGCATCGCCGTCGGCCTCTTCATTGCGACCCTAGTGATGCTGTTGCTCAGGTTCATCGTGGGCGTGCTTGGCGGAAGATTTGCCGATTGGTATGCATATCGATCCGGTCGCTATTGGGCCCGGGCCCATGATCATCGGATGTGGATGATGGCCACCGGCATTCTCTCCTTCGTCTTGACCGTGATCTTATTTGCTATCACACCGATGGAGTTTCAGCCGTCCGTCAATGAAGACAACAGCCGTGTCGAGATCGAGGTTGTGCCAGGCACGACGCTCGAACAGACGGAAAAAATTGCCGATCAGGTTTCGGACCTGATGTATGCACAGCCTGAGGTTGAACGCGTTTTGACGCGGGTTCGTGAAACCAACGCGACAGTGTTCGTGAGCTTCAAGGAAGAACGCGAGAAAACATCGATTGAGTTTGAGCGCAGCCTATCGCCTGAGCTGCAAAAAATTCCTGATGCCCGGATTTCTTTCCGGTCACAAAATGGCGGTGGTGGTACCGGTCGGGCAATCTCTATCATGCTAACCGGATCTGACCCCATTTTGCTCGATGCTACAGCAGCCCAGTTGGTTGAGCAGATGAAAGACGTTGATCTGGTGCGCGCGCCCCGGATTGCAGCGGATCTCAGTCGGCCAGAAATCATCATCACCCCGCATATGGACCTGGCTTCTCAACTGGGGGTGACGACAGCCGCACTTAGTCAAACAATTCGAATTGCGACGCTTGGTGAAATCGATCAAAATGCTGCCAAATTCTCTCTATCAGATCGGCAGATTCCGATCCGGGTCATGCTACCACTAGAGTCGCGGACAGATTTGACGACGATCGAAAACCTGCCCATCCCGATCGCTAGCGGCGGGACCGTTCCGCTCAACCGTGTCGCCACTGTGAGTTTTGGTTCCGGACCGACATCGATCCAACGCTACAACCAGAACCGCCGCACCTTCGTTGGCGCTGATCTGGCTCCGGACGTGATCAAGGGCGATGCAATGACCGCAATTTTTGATCTGCCAATCATGAAAAACCTGCCAACCGGCGTGTCGAATGAGGCCTTTGGTGAAGATGAGTGGCAACAGGAAATGTTGGTCAATTTCGGGATCGCCTTGATCGCCGGTATCTTGCTGGTCTTTGCGACGCTCGTGCTGCTTTACAAGCGTCTGATGTCCCCACTGGTCAATATGGGCTCCCTAGCACTGGCTCCACTCGGTGGCATGCTGTTCGTCTGGGCAGCGGGCGCATCCCTCTCCATGCCGGTCTTGATCGGCATGCTGATGCTGCTTGGCATCGTTAGTAAAAACTCGATCCTGTTGATCGATTTTGCAATCGAGGAAATGCAAAAAGGCGTACCAAAGTTCGAGGCTATCATGGATGCCGGACATAAAAGAGCACAGCCGATTGTAATGACCACCGTAGCTATGACCGCGGGCATGGTGCCGACTGCACTCTCGCTGTCTGGCGATGGAGCATGGCGCGCACCGATGGGAATTGTCGTGATCGGCGGCTTGATCGTTTCAACACTGCTGACCCTTGTCATCGTCCCCGCAGGTTTCAGCCTAGCGGACGGGTTTGAACGCCGAGCCGGACCATGGCTGCGCAATAAAATGCTCACTTACAAGCCCGGCGATGACCGCCATGACCGGCCCGACGCCGGGGTGCAACCAGCCGAGTGACACCGATCTCGTCACACATAGGTAAAGGCGGCGGTCCGGTTTCTGCTTCCCAAGCCAACAATGCTGGCAAGGACATGAAGATCATCGCCACCGGCATGCTGGTGGTTATGGCGATCATATATTTCACGTCAAAAAGCTATGAAGCGGTCCACCCAGCGCTTGGATTCGTGCGTGCTTTCGCCGAAGCAGCGATGGTGGGTGGCCTCGCCGACTGGTTCGCCGTTACCGCATTGTTCCGTCATCCCATGGGCCTACCGATACCGCACACCGCGATCATTCCGCGCAACAAGGATCGGATCGGTGATACACTTGCCAATTTTCTAAAGAATAATTTCCTGATTTCCCAGCTGGTGGCCCAGCGAATGAGGAACGTCGATCTCGCCAGTGGCATTGGACGTTTTCTGAAATCGCCCAGCGGCGAGGAAGGGCGGCTCAAGTCGGGGGCTTCCCGCCTGTTGGGCGATGCCATTGCCTCGCTCGACAAGGACCGCCTCGGCACCATGTTCAAGGGCGCTGTCAAAACGCAAGCCGTGGGTCTCGACATCGCCACACCGATGGGTCAAATATTGGCCGCAGTCATGGCGCAGAAACGCCATGGACCATTGATCGATTCCTCCATCCGCTGGGCCTATCGAACGCTGGACACCAACGAGTTGGTGATCCGTGACATTGTGACCGACCGCGCCAATGCCGTGATGCGCTGGACCGGTCTTGATGACCGGGTCGCGAACGAGGTTCTCGACGGGTTATACAAATTGCTCGCCGACATGGCGGCGGACCCCGATCATCCGGTCCGTGCCAAAACCGAAGAGAGCCTGTCGCAGCTGGCCGAAGAGTTGAAAAATGATCCGGATCTTCGCCAGAAGGTGAACGACTGGAAACTCGAGATGATCGAGAATCCCGCTATTGCATCATGGCTTGATGGCGTCTGGGAGCAAGGCCGCGAAGCGCTGCTCAGGGCAGCCCGCGACCCCGATGCCGCAATGGCCGGACAATTTGGCGACGCATTGACCCAGTTGGGCACCAGCCTGCAGCAGGACAAGCAACTCAATCGCCAGATCAACCGCTTTGGGCGGCGCGCAGTCATCGGTGTGGTCGCTAGCTATGGCGACAATATCGTCAAACTCGTGTCAGAGACGATCCGTGGCTGGGATGCCCAGACGATCACCGATCGGGTCGAAAACGCGGTTGGCCGCGACCTGCAATTCATCCGCGTCAATGGCACGCTTGTCGGCGGCTTGGTGGGCCTGTCCCTCCACACTTTGGGATATTGGATCTAACGCGAGAGCAAAAGCCTCGCTTGCCCGGCGATCTGAGCCAGCATCGAGATGGACGGTCTTGGCGTTTGCTGTGCCCGATCCATGATCTTTCTAAACTGCGCCACACGATCGATATTGCGTTCCCCCCAGCTTTCCACAAATTGCTGCATATCCTTGCCACGGGTCCGGCGTAGAAAATCCAGACGCATTTGCTGAAAATCGCGCGCCAAACCTGCGACGAGCAAGCGATCCCAAGGATCTGAAGGATTGATCCGCGTCGCCGTCATTTGCGCCCAATCCAGACCAAGCTGGCTGCCAAGCTGGGTGAAAGCAAAGGCCACATCCAGAGCATCAATCTCGCGACTATGGGCGAGATAGGCGATACCCGCGGCTCCGTCATTCTTGTAGATATTGGCAATCTGGCCGGCGATTTGCGGCGTAGCCCCCGATTCGACCAGCAATTTCATCTGTTTGCTAGCCTGCAATCGACCCTCGGCGGTGGTCAGGTTGTCAACATTCTCGTTGAGCACGG
Source organism: Parasphingorhabdus sp. (assembly GCF_039982395.1). Classification (GTDB taxonomy): domain Bacteria; phylum Pseudomonadota; class Alphaproteobacteria; order Sphingomonadales; family Sphingomonadaceae; genus Parasphingorhabdus. The sequence continues at coordinate 739,119 of NZ_JBDWYO010000001.1, read as the reverse complement.
TCACGCCAGGCGACAACATATTGACCGTGTCTTCGATCCGGTCGTCCGAAACCCCGATGCGCATCAAGTCCGCCATGTGCGAGCGCAAGACATAAGCAAGGCGGTCAAAGAGCACGATACGGATATCTTCGTTAATCTCGGCAACTTCCAGCGCGAGCCATAGCTTATCGGCATCGAATAGCCGTTCGGCCATGACGAAGGCGCGGGCGACCTCTCCCAAAGTGCAGCCTTCTTCCTCGGCCAGTTCAAACGGATCAATCAGACCCAGACGATTGATCATCCGGTTTGCCAGCTTGGTGGCGATTATCTCGCGGCGCAATTGATGGTTGAGAATGGCCGACTCATGGCCTTGCTGCATCGCCGCTGGAAAGGCTTGCAACAGTTCGCGGTTCAATCCCGGGTCATTGCCCAGGTCACTATTTTCAATCGCATCCTGCAACACCAGTTTGGCCGTAGAAATCAGCACCGCCAGCTCTGGCCGATAAAGACCCAGGTTTTCTTGTCCGCGTCGGATCAAATCCTCATTGCTGGCCAGGCCTTCGACGGCCCGATTCAATTGGCCATGATCTTCAAACTGCTCAATCAGGCGGACATAAGATGGTAAGGTTTTCGCCCCGCCCATCTCGGCGATGGACAGACCTAGGGCCTGCAGCCGGTTGTCTTCAAGGACCAGCGCCCCGACGTCATCGGTCATCGATTCCAGCAAAGCATTGCGGACATCGGGTTTCAATTTGCCGCTGGCCAGCTCCGCATTTAGGGCGATCTTGATATTGACTTCATTGTCCGAGCAATCAACGCCGGCGCTATTGTCGATAAAGTCGGTGTTGATGCGCCCACCTTTGGCGGCGAAAGCGATCCGGGCGGCCTGGGTGATGCCCATATTGGCACCCTCTCCGACAACCTTCACGCGCAATTGGTCGGCGTTGAGGCGAATCTTATCATTGGCTGGATCGCCAACCTCGATATGATTTTCAGACGATGCTTTCACATATGTACCAATGCCGCCAAACCAAAGCAGATCAGCGTTACACGCCAATATGGCGGTCATTAATTTCGATGGCGTCGTATCGGCATCCTCGGGCAGGCCAAGCAAAGCGCCAACCTGTTTTGAGATTTTGATGGTCTTCGAACTGCGCGCAAAGACAGCACCACCCTTTGATATCAATTTCTTGTCATAATCATCCCAGCTGGAGCGCGGCAAATCGAACAGTCTTTTCCGCTCTTTCCAGCTTTTCGCGGGGTCAGGATCCGGATCGACGAAGATATGGCGGTGATCGAAGGCCGCGACAATCTTCAAGCTCTTCGACAGCAACATGCCATTGCCGAACACGTCGCCCGACATGTCACCAACGCCGACGACGGTCACCGGCGCGGTTTGAACATCGATACCCGATTCCGCAAAATGGCGCTGCACGGAAACCCAGGCCCCGCGCGCTGTTATGCCCATCACTTTGTGATCATAGCCGTTACTGCCGCCGCTGGCGAAGGCATCGCCCAGCCAGAAGCCGCGATCGACGGCAATCTGGTTTGCGATATCCGAAAAGCTTGCCGTGCCTTTGTCTGCGGCCACCACGAAATAGGGATCGTCTTCATCAAGACGTTCGACCCGTGCCGGGGGTTCGACTTTACCGTCAACGATATTGTCGGTCACCGACAACAAGGCTGAGATAAAGATCTTATAGGCCTCGATACCTTCCGCGATAAAGGCATCGCGGTCATCGCCGGTGGGCAATTGTTTGGCAAAGAAACCGCCCTTCGCGCCGGTCGGAACAATCACAGCATTTTTGACCCGCTGCGCTTTCATCAAGCCCAATATTTCCGTCCGGAAATCATCGCGCCGGTCTGACCAGCGCAGGCCGCCCCGGGCTACCGGTCCAGCGCGCAAGTGAATCCCTTCCACCCGCGGGCTGTAGACAAAAATTTCACGCCAAGGCACCGGCGCGGGTAGCTCTGGAATTTTGGCGCTTTCAATCTTGAAGGCCAAGGCTTCGCCCGGCAAATAGACAAAGGCGTTGGTGCGCAGAATCGATTCAATGACCGCCCGAAACAGCCGCAAGATACGGTCGTCGTCGATTGCGTGCACGCTGACCAAAGCGGTGTCGATATCCTGGGTAGCAGCGTTAGTGGCTTTCGAACGATCTCCCTCGAAATCCGGGTCATGCAAAGCGCGGAACAATATGATCAACGCAGCTGTAACTTCGGGCGCTTTCGCAAGGGCTTCGACAACGGTAATCAAGCCATAGCTCAAACCGGTCTGGCGCAGGTAACGGAACCAGGCCCGCATCCAAACCGTCGATCGGGCATCGAGACCCGCCGTTATGATGAGCTGGTTAAAGGCATCATTTTCAGCCTCACCATCCAGTACGCTGGTTATCGCGGCCTCGATTTCGTCTGACCGTGCAATCAGGTTTTTGCCATGATCCTCAGAGCGCAGCTCCAGCAGGAAATCATGAATATAACCCAATCGGCCATCTTCCAACGGTGTCGGAACGGACTCGAGCACGCTGAATCCGAAATTTTCTAACGTCGGAACAGCATCGGAAAGTGGCAACGCTCCGCCCAAATGGTAGATTTTCAAGCGCAGCAAATGGTCTGCGTCGCTGGCCAGCCGGTATAACCGCGTGGATCGCTGACCACCACGCTCAAGCCGGAACAGCCGCATGATGTCCTTGGCCGCTTCCAAAGCGCCGTAGGTTGACTGATAGGTCCCTGGAAAACAATCCGCATAGCGTTGCGCCAGAACCGCGGCCCGATTCTCCTGGCCGGCTTCCCGCAGGTTCCGTTCGACTTCGGGTTTCCAGCCTCGGACCATATTTTCCAGCTCTTGGTCCAGCAGATCCGGATCGGGAATCTTGCTATCAGCCCCCATGTCCAGCGTGTAGCGCAGAGAGGATACGCCGCCCTCTTCGATGGTGTTGGACCAGCTTAAAATTTTTGCGCCAGTAGCCGCGGTCAGCATATTTTCCACATTCTGTCGACGCTCGGTCGAGAGCTGCTCGCGCGGCAACCAAATGAAAGCGAATAGATGACGGGCAAGCGGAGACATGACGCTGTGCAATTTGGGTCGTGGGCGATCGATCAGCGACATTGAGATTAATGCGAGTTTTTCCAGATCATCCTGCGCGAAAGTCACCAACAGATCATGCGGCAACGATGTCAGCGCATGGGTCAGGCTTTTCCCGGCATGACCCGCCTGTGAGAATTCGAACTTGTCGAACAACCGGGTCAGCTGGGTCCGCAATAGCGGGATGTCTTCCGGGGCGGCAGCCAGCGCGGCACTGGTCCACATGCCTGAAATGATCGACAGTCCCGCAATCTTGCTCTTGTCTCTTATCGGCACGATGATCAGGTCCATCAGGACATGGCGATGGACCGTCGAAAGCTGGTTGGACTTGATGATCAGAGGCGATTTCCCGCCATTTTCAAACCAGTCAAACGCCCGTTTCCGGCTCTCGGCAGAAAGCATCGGTTGAGACCGCATCCGGGCGACGCCCAGTTTTTGAGAGCGGCTACCCTTCGGATTAACAATCTCATGGCCAAGCAATGTGAGGTTGCGATCGAGGAACCAGCGCAGCAATGTTGCCCCCTCACCCTCCGGCAGTCCGTCGGCATTTTCACCCAGCACGATCTGCAATTTCAGCCAGTCCGCTACGGCAGCGGCGACGTCTTTGAGGTTGGAGCGCAGCGCCTGTACCAATGCCCGCCGCACCCGTGCGTCGGTTCTTTCCAGCTCGACATAGATGACGGATTCCCGTTTCTCGCCGCTGCTTGCTTGTTCGCGTATTTCGATCAACTTGCCATTGCCATCACGCCGCACAGCGACAACCGGATGGATCAATCGCTCCACGGTCAAACCGAAACCAGCAATGGTTGCGCAGATGGAATCGACCAGAAATGGCATATCATCGTTGACAATCGCCAGGCGCAAATGCCGGTGATTTTGAGGGCCGCTAACGCTTTCCAGTGACAGGTTGGTTTCGTTACCTTGGCGTTGGTCGAGGCATCGCAGGGTAAACCGCGCCGCTTCCTCACAGGCCTTTGCGTCAAAACCAATATTCTCTCCTGGCAAGGCGCTCTCGCGAAAGGCTGCCACCAGAAACGCTTCCAGACCGTCGGATTTTGTTCGGGTGCGCGCGGTTTTGCGGTCGCGATTGGCTGCCATTTTTCCCCCAGGTGGATCAAGATGAGTCAGAATATCGCATGCTATGCGCCTATTCCACCGCACGCTCAAGCCATTAGCCGGGCCAATTCGCTGGGGTTCCGGCGAATATCGCCAATAGTGGTATTTTGGTTACATGTGTAACTATAGGTCATGGTGAGAGGCGCATCGCTGCGCCGCTATCCTATTCAGACCTGGGTGTGTTTAAGCGCCTGGCTAGTCAGCTTGTCATTGCCGCGAACGGGTCCGACAATGGTGAGATCGCCGTCCAGATCCTTACGGGCAACAAGCACGACAAATTCAGAGTCACCGGCGTCAATATCCTGCAACTGCCGCTTGGGCGCCGAGCGCAATTTGGCCAAGAGGTCTTCACCGATCGTCTGCGCTCGAGAGAGCAAACCAGCCGGCCGATTATTCTCGCGCTCTGCATAGACAATGGCTTTTAGTCCACCGTCATACTGGCCCAGATAGTCACCAAGCGTGCCTTTTTCCAAAGCATTGCGCTTGGCATATTTTAGCACGGCTGCATATTCCGTGAGCCTGGTTTTGTCATATTGGTGACCGAATACCAGCTTAACGATCGGCGTCATCGGCGCGCGTTCCTGCACGGCTAAGCCCGAGTCCTCGAGGAGAATCCCGTAATCTTCCGGATGCTGCTCGGTCATCAGGAAAAAGTCATAGGCTTGACCTATGGCAGCATAGAGCGCGGACCGGGTTCGCAACTCGCAATGCACGGCATTGTCAGCGCTGCTTCGAGCGGCAGACAACCAGTCAGCTAAGCTTGCATCATCATCCGGTTGTTCGGGCACCAGAATATCGGTGGCATCAGAACCAATTTCCAGTTCCGGCGTGAGTTCCAGCTCCGGTCTAAGCACCAGCTCGTTGAGATTGCCGGAATTCGGCCCATCTTCCCAAACCGGTCCGGATACGGTGCGTGGCAAGGCCGACTGCATCGCTTCGGACACTTCATGTTCTATTTCTAGTTGAACAGTATCGGCCGCTACTTCTTTCCAGTTGATCACGCCAAAGATGAAATCAATCGTGTCATCGTCGGTTGAGAAAGGCAGCAAGATACCGCGATACATGATGGTGATGCCACGCTGGTTGACGAATTCCGCTTCAAAACCGATTGGTGCCTGGTTCGCAATGATTTGCAGATAATGGTCGGTGATCCGCGAGAGCAAGGAACGCGCCGGTACATCGGCAACTGCGGTAATCGAATCATCTATCCCGCATTCTTCGCGCAGAGCTTGACCCAGAAACTGGATCGACGGATTTTCAATACCATTGGTGAAATCCAGAAGAACGCTGTTCGGTCCGAAATCATCATCGGTTTCCGGAGATAGGTCTTCTACACTGGGAAACTGCCGTTCACCGAGCAAGCCTGCCCAGAAATTATAGGCCCGCACATGCATGCGGCGCTCGTCCTGACCGATGGCTGGCGGCGCTTCTACTGCGCCATCATCATCTTCATAGGCCGTATAGTCAGGTGCGGAAGCAATGTCCTGACTGCTAATATCGCCGTGATTTCGTAGGTTTTCCATGCTGCCCCATTGCAATTGCATTAAATCGACCTTGGTTTGCACCGCACATGGTAAATATTTGGTAAATTCCCAGAGAATCTCTGTCCTGGCCCCGCCGGGAGATATGTCGCGCACAAAGACAGGGACGGCATAAAATATAGACCACGCAGACTTGTCACGACAAAGCTGTGCTGGTAGTGGCGCGCGATCAATAGAAATGCATGCGGTTCGTGCCCATCCATTTCACAGATGCCGCTTTAGCTCAGTTGGTAGAGCATCGCATTCGTAATGCGGGGGCCAGAGGTTCGAATCCTCTAAGCGGCACCATCACTCTCAGCTTGGTAAAACCGCGCTTGCTGTTTGCAAAAGAACGGCCTCCCTCCGCTCTATTCGCGCGGGACTAGATATCGGGAATATACCCACCCCTCTTTCATCTGTCCCTCAATCCATCTCCTGATAAGATACCAACTGCCTTCGGATTCAATTCGCTCCACAAATTCGCCATCGTAAAGCGGCCCCCAGTCCATTCGTTCGAAACTCGTGCCCGGACCACCGCGGACGTTTAAGCCACCGGAGGAGATTGACACTTTAAACGGTACAGGCTTTCCTTCGTCATCATCTCGGTTATCGAGCAGCAAACGGAATTGACGCATAGGAAATGCTGGCCCGGGGTCGACCTTGATTTTGCGAACCGTATCCACATCACGATGACCAACGACATCCCGAAGGGATGGATATGATTTCAAGAGCGCTTTCAACAGCTGCTCTAAGCTTTTCAGCTGTTCAACTGGAAACTCAGGCCAAAAAGCATCTCGGCTCCCAACCCAAGGATCCCTGACTTTCAGCATGCCCGGAAAAGGAGCCAATTTGCTCTTGGAAATAGCCTTCTTCTGCCAGTTCAGATAAGTACCGTCATCGTCCCGGAAATGGTAACCGGGGTTTACTATTTCAATTCCAATCGAAAAATCATTTACCCGACCACGGCCTTGGTAACGTCCGTAGCCGGAATGCCATGCACATTGCTCAGTGGACACCATCTGGGTTATAGATCCGTCGACTTCCACCACAAAATGTGCGCTTGCCTTTGCGGATTTCTTCTTGAAAGTGTTTACAGCAGAAGCGGCGGAATAGCCGGCTGTATAGTGCATCACGACTATTTCTTTGGAATTATTTTTTGCATAAAAATTCGGTGATTTTTCTATCGAAGCCTGATCAAGCCAGCCAGATGTATTAAATTTCATTTTTTTATCTCCGTATACTTCTTGCTTGGTTCAATCCTCGAGACGTCTGATTGGAACTTTGCGGTTCCCCTACTTTGTCAAGTTTGCGTCTGAGGTGCTCTACGCCGCACATTTAGATCAGCACCTTTGTTACAGGAGCAGTGTTTTTTGACCTGCGAGTTATTACGATCGCGATCGACAGAGCTGTGTCGAAAGAGCCAGAGGCGTCGGTTTGCCTATCTGCAGCAAGATTCGCCAAGGTACTCATGAACAACAGAAATTTATGATCCAGTGCGTTACCGAACCCGCCTCCGCCTATTATTTCTTTAAAATGACGAATCTTCTTCTTGGCAATTTTTTCAATTTCGCGTTCAGCGTTATTATATTGCTCCAGTGACCATCCTGCATTGGTGATAATACCGTCACTGTCGGAAAGCCCGGCCGGAATGGAGAAATATATGTTGCGCATATATTCTATCATTTTTTCGTAGTCTTTTATTTCGCGATCGATCTTTTCTCCATCATCACTGATATCCTTAAACTTGCTTACCAGCGCACGGGCCAGTTTATGACCATCGCCGATTTTTTGGCGTGCCGCATCATCCAGCTTGGGGTCCACGTCTTTGGAGCTAATTTGCATCAAATTCTGTAGCCCGTTTCGCTCCAGAACCAGTTTTACATCGACATCTGCTTTAATCTTCGATTTCTTGCCAAAACCAACCCACTCATCCAGCAAGTCTTTCGCCTTTGCTCTTGTGCCGGCAGGTACGAGTTCGATATCTACGAGACTCTTGATTATGCCATCAAGTTCTCTCCGCCTCAGTTCATCATCCTCGTGTCTGAACTGAAGCCCCAAATCCATCATCCGGGTCCCGTGTTGCGGTTGATCGGCTAAGGACCGGCTTGCGAGGATCGAACTCGCTGCGACAAATCTGGCGGATCTTGTCTCGTCACTTTTTCGAGACTCGGTCGCGATACCAAGAGCTTGAGACGCAACGTCAACGCCGCCATCCCCTCTATATGTTATGGTGGTCATTCCATCGATTGATTTTTGTGCGGTTTTTCCAAGCCCGAACACAACAAAGGCATAGCCGAACTTACTGGTGTGCTGCCTAAACCGCGTGATTTGTGATTTTTCAGGATCAAGCGCAAAACCGTCTGACTGCTTGGTCAAAACTTCTGCTGCTTGCTGAAACTCTCCCTTCATCATAGCGCGAAAAATTCTTCGAGTGTCATCATCGCGTTTGAGGAATTCGCCCGAAAACTGGTAAGTCGCTTTTCTAACCAGAGTGTCCTCGATTTCGATTGAGGCCGATATTTTGGCATTCGCGGCATCGCCCGTGGCCTTTACAACTTTCTTGAAAAGCTTGTCGTAGCGGTTCAGCAATGCCTCGATCCGCTTGCCGAAATCATCAAGACCGGCAACGGACTTACTTGATTTGTCTCCCAGTTTTTTGAGCGTTTTGCTCAAAGAGGCTTTGTCCGATTCAGTCCAGATATCTTCAATGGTCTTTTCAAAGCGCTCGTTGAGTTGTTTTAACAATCCATCGAGCATCTCGTTGATTGGATTTTGAAGTTCAGTACCAAGTATTCCCGGAAGACTTCCCGCTATATGGGTGGCTATGTCGCTTCCGACACTCGAGGCTTTGGAAGTCGCTAGCGCGCTGACATTGTCAGCTTTCTCTACAATCTCCGTCTTCAACCATTCCTTCAATGCTGATTCATCGTCCGATTTGATGCCGAGGGCAATTTGCAAATCATCCGATAGGGCTTGCTTGAGTTCAGCATTTTTTATCAGATCATCCAAAAGCGGGGATAGTTGATCGCTCAGGTTTTCTTGAATCCACGTACCGGGACTCAAATATGGTTTGACCGCCTCAAGCCCTTTGTCCCAGTGGCCCAATGCTTCAGACAAGAGCTTGTGAACACGCGATGCGGCTCCCGTCAAATCAAGCTCGATACCCAGACCGAAACCAACGGTACGCTCTTTAACCTCACCTCTCGATAGCGTTGTTACAATGGTTTTACCGCCCCCGGCCGCCAGATTCCGGGATCTCATGGAAAGCTCAAAAGAGCCTGGCCGCTTGACGCCGACTTTTACCGAGAGATTGGCGCCCAATTCGATGCCTTTGGCGAAAGCAAACTTTTTACCCAGGCCAACTTCCAGATCGAAACCGATATTGCCGTCATACTTCAGAATAATTCCGGACAGCCCATAGCGAGGATCGCCAAACGCATCCCACACGCTGTCGAAATCAAACGGATTGGGAAGGCGGGGCAAACGCGTTGCAACTTCCGAAGCAAAAATTCCATTGGTCTGTTTTGTATCGTAATAATACTGACAGTCGATGCCCGCTTTTGTTTCAAACTCACCGCCAATGAAGCCGATTTTTAAAGGCAGTTCCGCCTTTGCTCCTGCTTCTGCGGAACCTTTGAAACCCATTCTAAGAAGCGGATCCGGCATTGAATCGGAATTATAGGGCCAAGTATCGCCGGCTTCGAAGTCCAGTTCTGCATCCAGGCCCAGATCTATTGAGTAACGGTCCTTTTGAGGCGCCGACAATTTCTTCGATTCTGATACTATGGGCCATCGGACCAGCCCGTCATCATCGCCTGAAAACACCACACTGGTTGATGGGCTTGCGCCTTCATCAAAAGCAGACACCGGCTTGACCAAGTTGTAATATGGCCTCAGATTGCCATCAGAAAAGTCCTGAACTCCCGAAACCAGTTCCGTTACTTTCTTGAGGTCCTTAGCCAACCCCAAATCTTTTAGAATATCCTCTAATTTTTCGTCTAACGTGCCCTTGATGATCTGATCTACAATATCTTCGGGAGAGGTAAACTGCCCGAGTTTTTCTACAATATCATCGTAGCGCTCGGCGATTGCACTGATTGATGACAGATGCTTTATGTCATCTGCAAAGCTTAAAGCTTTTGATCCAGTCCGAAGTATAGATTGGAAATCGGTCATAGCGTCGCCCCCTAGTAAATTTCTATGAGCGACTCGTTTTTTCTTTCAAGGTGAAGGCACCTGTAACATTTTGTCAATAATTTTCTTGCTTGACCAATGGAACAGGGGATGAGTTTCAAAGCGGGCGATAGCATGGATGAAGCGTTACAATTCATGGACCGGCCACAGAATCTCCATTGTCCACGGCTCGCCTTAACCAGTACAGGTTTCCGCGAATGACAATCAGCATTTCATCCAGATGACAATGGTCGCTCGCCAAGTTAATGTGACAATGCCGTCTGAACGAATAAGCCTTTGGTTCGCGTTAGGGTCGGGGCAATATATTTTTGGAAGGCCAGGTTTCGTTAAACTGGCGCCAGGCCAAGGCGTAGCAAATTGGCGATTTCATCGGGCACTCGCTCTTGCTCTGTTTCCCGGAGCGTGTCTATCCATCGCGACATCCATTCGTAGAAGCCGGGAAACAAGGTCATGACGGCCTGCGCGTTTATGTTCCGGATGCTGTTTTCGGTCACGCCGATGGCCAAGACACTGTCATAATTCTTCCTTAGCTGTGCAGCAAAGCCCAGCAATTCAGCTCTTACATCGCTTGGCCATGCATCAAGGCCAGTGATCGGCGCAAAAGGGGTTAAGTCTCTCCGAACACTTGCTTCAGCGAGAGTAGCGAGGCTGGTGCAGAGCGCGTCCATTCGGGTTCCGTCAAACTTTCTGGTCGCATCCGACATAAATTCAAAAAAGCGAAACCCTCTTCGACAGCATTCGGCTACTAAGTCATCTTTGCTGCCTATAATGTGATAGATGACTTTCTTGGTAACGCCGAGACCACGGGCAACCTCTTGCAGAGAAGTGGCATCGATGCCCTTTTGATTGAACAGCCAGGAAGCCGAAGCCAGCAATGTTTCCCTTCGGGCGGCCGCTTGAGCTTTGCTATCAAAGACATTGTTAATCAACGGCACGAAAGAGCGAACGTCATGTCTTTCAAATTTACCGGGACGTTTGCGATCACATGCAATGCCTATACGGACAATGTCCTGAATGGTTTTACTGAGAAGATTTTTCGCAGGACCGTCATCGGGCATCCACACCAGGGTTACTGGCACCCACGTAATCAACCCGAGGACAGTTGACGCCGTAATGCGGGGATCGCATGGACGAATTTGGCCCCGTTCAATTCCTAGCGACACGATATCCGCCAATGTTGCGCGAATGCCTTTGTACAATCCCATTACGATGCTGCGCTTTTCCCCTTGCAAAAAAGCGATGTCGCTGAGCGATGCGAACTCTGCTCGGTTTTCGTTAATCGCGTTGGCGATGAAAGTGCATATAATTTCCAGCGGATGGGTGTGCTTTGCCGTTGCCGCATCTAGCAAGCCGCTCAATTGCTGACATGTCCGAACATAACATTGATAGACAAGGTCTTCTTGATTGTTGACATAATAGTATAGTGCGGCCCTGGAAATTCCGACATTGTTGGCGATTGTGGCTAGTGAAGTTTGCGTTACGCCGCGGCGATTCAGGGTCTTCGCAGCTTCATTGAGCATTTCTATGCGCTTGGTCTCGCGATTGCTCAGTTCAGGCGCTGCAATCTCGGGATCAAGAGGAATACTCGCAAGGGAAGGAGTCTTGGTTTCAGTCATATCTTTCTCAATGGGGGCTCCACGGACTTTGCTCAACTTCAAAAAAGAAAAATACGGACGCCATCGTTTTTCCAATGGATGCATTTTTGCCTATTGGAGATTCTAATTGCCTGCTTGAATTGATGGCGCAGAGCCTGGACTTCCTCCTTGTGGAGTTGCCGCTCGGCCGGTTGACAGGAGCGGACGCCCGATTTCGACTTGCAGCGGATCTGCTCTGCTCCGGCACCTTTATTTCCGTGCATTATCAACAAAATATGTTCGGTCGACTGAAGCGTGATTTTGCCGAGGGTAGCTTGTTGCATTTATCTATTTACAAATGAGTTCCATAATGCTCTTTTAAGTCAAAATTATGATTCTGGAGGGGAGTAGAAATATGCCATTTCTCAAAAATGTTTGGTATTGCGCAGGTTTTTCGCATGAGTTGGATGACGGAGCATTGGTCGGACGGAAGCTGGTCGGTGAAAATGTTTTACTCTATCGTACCGAGGCCGGTGACGCTGTCGCAATGTCTGACGTCTGCCCGCATCGCTTTGCTCCGCTGAGCGAAGGTCGCCGTATTGGTGACAATGTTTCATGCCCATATCATGGACTCGAATTTGCAGCCACTGGACAATGCGTCCGCAATCCCAATGGAGACAAAGGTAGCAAGACCGACCTTAAGGCTCCAAAAGTGGCTCGGTTAAAGACATACCCGCTTAGCGAGCAATGGGGCATTCTCTTTATTTGGATGGGTGATCCCGCAAAAGCAGACCTATCGCTTATTCCCGACTTTTCGATGACTGAGCAGCGTGAAGGTGTCAAAACGGTCTACGGTCACCATCTGACACCTGCACATTACGAACTTGTCACGGACAATCTTCTTGATCGGACACATGTTCAATTCCTCCATCCACTTCTTGATTTGGGGTTTGAATTGCCCGAAAATTTCGAACGGAAATATCACACGGAGCAAAAAGGAAATGTGATCTGGGATTATCATTGCGAGCTTAACAGCCCGAAGCTTCCATTGGTTAGCCTTCTGTGGCCTGAAGCACCGGACATTGTCGAAAATTACTTCAATGTCCGCTGGGAAGCTCCCGGCCACATGTTGCTCGATGCAGGCATTGTGGAAATGAATACGGATCGCAAGATTGGCTCCCATACGCCAGGAGCCAATATGCTCACGCCCGCGGATGAAAACTCAACTCATTATTTCTGGAACAATTGCCGCGATCAAAACATAGACTCCGAAGAGGCGAGCCAGGGACTTCAAAAGGGAATCGCTCACACCTTCGCCAATGAAGACGGTCGAATGGTTGGATTATGTGCTCAAAATATGGAAACCAATGATTTGTTGAGTTTGAAACCGTTACTTTTACCGACCGATGAAGCTGCCGTTCGAGCGCGCCGCACCATCGCAGCTTTATTGGCCGAAGAGGCTGAAGAAGCTAAAGAAATGGCAAGCTAGAGCTTAACGAAGAGGGCCCGATCGGCGGTCGAACCCCAGATTGTGATATTGCGATTGTAATTTGGCCGATGATCAGCCCTCTGATTTGGCTTTCTTGCTGGGGCGCTTGCCGGCTTTTCTTTTGCCGGCACGAGGAGACGCTTCCGGGACCGTGGCTTCGAAATCAGCAAGCTCTTTTGCAACAATATCGGCGGTATGGCGAATATGAGTCTCGATCAATTTCGACGCTAGTTTTCTATCGCGCCCGAGAACCGCATCCATGATCGCGCGATGTTCATCATCACCCCTATGGGCCCTGGGCTCAGTTCGAATGACAGCAAGGCCCTGATAGCGTTGTGCCTGTGCGCTTAGCGCGCTGCGAAAGTAGAGCAGCCAAGGAGAGCCACAACTGGCCGCAAGTGCGTTGTGAAAACGCTCATGTTTCTGGGAATAGGCGAGCCACAGTTCTGCAGGCGCATCATGATCCGGCAATCCGGCTTTGGATAGCAAATGGTATGCAGTCACGATCTCCGCTTCCCACGCGTCATCCCCTTTCTGGATCGATGCTGTAACGGCCCGGACTTCAAACTCTATCCGCCATTCTGTTACATCCATCAAATCGGTGACCGATACAGGCGCCACTCGGAAACCCCGACCAACTTCAGTCCGAACCAGTCCGTCAGAAACCAGATGCGAGAGCGCTTCACGAAGGGTTCCGACGCCGGCTTGGTAAGCCTGCTTGAGCGCATCAAACCGTAATCTTTGATCTGGCTTCAAATTATTGGCTATTATATCGTGCCGAAGGCTCCGATAGACATCGAAACTAGCTGCACTTTCTTGCCCGATATCCTGAGGTGCCGTTGTCATGTGGCGCCCTTCAACATTGATGTTCTGTGCAACCTTCATATCGTTCCCTGACAAAAATTTAGCTTCATTAACCCATCAAATAATGGCGTGTATTCTTATTGCATCAATGGACTGATACTAGCGTTTGCCGCGCGCTCAACTCCTGATTTTATAAACAGATAAGTAGCTGTCCTCATGACGACGGGGTGAATGGCCATTAATGGGTGAAAAATAAACGTCATTTGCTCTTTCAGAAATCGCGATTTTCGATCGATATGCAGCTGTGTTTCCATGGCTTGGCCGATCTCTACATGGCCAACGAACGTTCTGGAAAGCAATCTCCCTGCCGATGCTCGCGCTGTTCCCTGTTATTTGCCGCTAAGCAGGGAAATTCCAAGTCTGAGACCTGTTCTCTATAGACTGTCTCGCGCACCACTATTCTCCACTTGGCAAAAGCGCCCCGCTATCGAGGGGCTCCCCTCGCTGGCTATTTGTAGACAATATCGTCTGGAAATCGTTCTGCCTGGCGCAGCGCTGCGAGAGCGGGGTGATGGGCATCATGGGTGGTGGCGGCATTCTGGCTCCAGCTCATCACAGGTTCGCGATGTTTGATTTTCCAGATATCCTCGCGCTTTTCGAACCGATCAAGATAGCGACCAAGATAGGTCATTTCGCTATCGTCGCCATCCAGCCCGGCCAGATAGTGATAGGCGATCAGATAGCTTTCCACCCGCGCTTGCGCGCCGTCGAAAGCATATATGCTGTTGGTCACCATATGGTGGGTCTGCCGGAAAGCCCGGATCGCCGAGACAAGCTCCGCGCAGAAGCCGTGAGCCGGAACCGCATCACTGCCATAGGCTGTCGTGGCATCGGGCCAGTAGCAGCTTTTGAGCGTTTCCTCATCTGCACGGTCGACGCCGCGGCAATGCAGGGCGATGATTTCGGCAATGGCCGCTCGGTCGGCCAGTTCCGCGGCGCTGGCTATGCGGCCTGGTTCATGCGCGCCCGTTTTGTTCGACATGTAAAACTCCTGCTATCGATAACGGTAATTTACCTGATGCGGGCGGCCCCTACTATGCACCAAAAGAACAGGAGAGATCCGATCTGTGCAACCGAGCTAGCCGCCATGAAGGCCAATCTGCAGATCCGGGATCTGGCGGCGCTCTATATGCGCGGGCTGGATCGATTGGACCGTGATTTGCTGCGCGCGCAATTCTGGGACGATGCCTATCTGGGCTACGGCATATATGAAGGTGGCCCGGATGGCTTTGTCGATTTCTGCATCGAGTCTTTGACGAAACACGACCGCAATCATCATATGATCGGGCAACATCTGATCGAGATCTCGGATGATGAAGCCTTTGGCGAAGTCTATTATCAAGCCTATCACAAGCTGACCAATGAAGCGGGCGAGAAACGCGACTTGGTTATCAGCGGGCGCTATATTGACCGATTAGAAAACCGGGGTGGCATTTGGAAATTCGCCTATCGATCGGAATTGGTGGACTGGGTGCGCGACGATCCATGCGCGGACGATTTTCTGGCTGCCACGCCGATGCTAGTCGGATCGCGCAAACCCTCAGACCCGCTCTATGGCCGGGCCGCAATGCGCCGCAAGTCGGAGCCAGCCGATGGCCCATGACCTGACAAAGCCTTCTGATCCTAGCCTCGCACCGGGCGAGGCGCGGTGCCCGGGACCGTCGATGCAGGATATCATGGATGCCGATGGCGACAATCCGCCGGCCGCCATGCGCACCGAGCAATATGAATTTCTGGGTGATGAGGATCTTGGCTTTGATCGCTATATCCATCCCGATATCCATGACCGCGAAATCGACCAGATGTGGAACCGGACGTGGCAATGGGCCTGTCGCGAAGAGCATATCCCTGCGCCCGGTGACCGCCATGTCTACGATGTTGGCCCTCACTCGATTCTCGTCGTGCACGGCGATGACGGAAAAATCAGAGCTTTTGTAAACAGCTGTCCGCATCGGGGTATGCAATTCGCCAAAGAGGGCAGCAGCGGAACCAAACGCCCGCATATTCGTTGCCCTTTTCATGGGATGACCTTCCATTTGGACGGATCGCTCAAAGAAATTCCCTGCCGTTGGGATTTCCCGCATCTCAACGAAAGCAATTTTGGCCTAACCGAGATTCATTGCGATCAATGGGGTGGATTTGTGTTTATCAACATGGACGATGACGCACCGCCGCTGGCAGACTATCTAGAGATATTGCCGGACCATTTCCAGCAATGGCCGATGGACGATCGCTATGTCGCGCTGCACACGCAGAAAGTCCTGCCGGCCAATTGGAAGATGGCGATGGAGGCTTTTCTCGAGGCCTATCATGTTTTGGAAACCCATTCACAGGCGGTCTACACGGCAGCGGATGCCAATGCGCAATATGATATTTTTGGCAAGAATGTCAGCCGCTTCATGCACGCGGTCGGTGTGCCAAGCCCGCATCTAAAACAGCCGGTCAGCGAAGCAAAGCTGTTCGAAAAACTCGGCCGGAATCCGGGTGACTTGCCCGCGGGTGCGTCGGCACGGGCAGCGCATGCGGATATGCTGCGCAAAGAATATGGCACCGCGTTCCATGTCGATCTGTCCGACGTATCGACCAGCGAGATGATCGACAGCATCGAATATTTTCTCTTCCCCAATATGTTCTTCTTTCCGGGCATCAATATCCGTCTGTGTTACCGGTTTCGGCCGATCGATGTGGATCATTGCTTGCACGAAATATTGGTACTGCAACCCTTGCCGGAGAATGGCGAGCGTCCCGCCCCTGCCAAACCGATACGGCTAGAAGTCGAAGACAGTTACACGGACGTGGAAGGGTTTGTCCTGGCAGAGATACTCGATCAGGACACAGACAATCTGGCCATGCAAAGGGACGGCGCGAAAGCTTCTAAAAAGGGCGCGCAATCGTTGGGCAATTATCAGGAAGCGCGGATCAGGCGATTGCACATGACCATGGATGAATATCTAAGCTAAGCACTGATCAACGAGGCCTCTAATATCAAGCTGTGGCTGATACCAACCAAGCCTTCCCCTTCATCATGACACCTTTGCCGGGAACATGGTGGCCAGAAAACAAATCGATCAACTCCTGGCTCGCAGCCGCAAAGACCGCCTCACCCTGGTCGTGCAACAGTCGGCCGGCTGCCATCGAGGCAAAGATAAATTCCACGGCTTTTTCGGGTGTGGCACCAACACCGCCGACCGGTTGCAAACCTTCATAAGCAACGATATCCGTATTTGAGAATCCGCTGCTGTCGAGGATCTGACCCAGATATTCCAGATCTTCAAACGCAAATGGTCCGGGCGCGCGCGGCACTGCCGGTGGGACTTCGACATGATTTCTGATGACGCCCATCATCTCCATCATCCAGAGATTATCGCGCGGTGGTCCCCAGACCGCGAGATCCATACGCCCATCCTTGCGGAGCAAGCTGTGGAGGTTTGAAAAAGCGCCGAACGGATCCGCAAAGAACATACTGCCAAAACGGGAAAAGAGCCGGTCATAAGGAGCGGCAGGTAGCTGGACTGTTGCGGCATCGGCGCAGGTAAAATCTATGTTGGTCAAACCGGCATCGGTAGCCCGGCCCCGGGCAGCAGCGACGAGATCAGGAGAAATATCGACGCCCATGGCCTTTCCGGATGACGCAATGTCCTGCGCAATGGCCAGCGTGGTAGCCCCACCACCGCATCCGAGGTCAATGACCGCCTCGCCATGTTTAAAGCTGGCCCGTTCTAGCAAAGCATCACCGATGGGCGCGATCATTTCTTCAAACAAGGATAGGCTGGCCAGCCATTTCAAACCCATTTCGCCAGCCCAGTCTTCCGGTTGCGGATCGTTAGGCTGTTGGCCTTGGTTGCTGCGGTCATCGGTCATGAAATATCCTATCCTATAAAATTTTTGCAAAGCCGGCGGTTCCACTGCCGCTGACCAGTCGGGCACCGGAGGTACGAAGCGAGCGGGCGGCCTTCATCACCAGCTGCGGGTCCGGTTTATCGGTTAGCAAAGCCTCCATAGTGCTTATGCAGAGGCGCGAGGCGTCATCCGCGAGATCATACCAGACCTGCTTGCCTTCACGCCTTGTTTTCACAACATTGGCGCGCCTCAGCGCGGCAAGTTGCTGGCTAAGAGCAGGCTGACCTATGTTGGTCGCCGTGTCGATGTCACTGACCTTGCCTTCGCCCCGCAACAGATAGGACAGGATCATCAACCGTTGGGGTTGCGCATAAACCTTCAACTTCTCGGTGGCTTCATCGGCCCGCTCTCGGCTTTCATAAATCGTTGTCACGGGATTTTCACCTCATGACAGAACCAGTCTTCCTCGCGGCTGATAGCGTCAGCCGATAGCGGTGGTATTTGCAACACATCCTCTCCGGGTTGCCAGCCCTCGGGAGTCAGGACATTTTTTTCGTCCGTGAACTGCAAGGCGGTGAGCATACGGATCATCTCGTCGACGGAACGGCCGACATTGTGCGGGTAGCATGTAGTGGCTCTGATTATCCCTTCGGGGTCAATGAAATAGCTGGTCCGCATGGCAGCGGAATCGGCTGCATGATCATCTATCATACCAAAGGCATTTCCCACCGCCATGCTCGGATCCTCCACGACCGGAAATGGGATTGTGACACCAAATCTGTCTTCAATGGCGCGCACCCATGCGAGGTGAGCATAGAGGCTGTCCACGGACAGGCCCAAGAGCGCGCAATCCAGAGCTGCAAACCGGTCCTGCTGTCGCGCCAGCGCTACAAATTCTGTGGTGCATACCGGGGTAAAGTCGGCCGGATGGGAAAAGAAGATCAACCAGCGACCGCGATAATCTGAAAGTTTAACGGACCCTTGGGTTGTGCGCGCCTCGAAGTCGGGCGCGCTATCGCCAATGCGCAAGGAAACGGGCTGTCTCGGTAACTCTTCCATCATTAAATTTGGCCCCTCCGGCGAGTTGAAAAATACGGTCATGTTGACGCAGCCCTTATAGTCTATTACATAGTTTATGTAAATATGAATATTAGGAATTTTCTATGACTGATTCGACCCTGATTCATGCAACAGAACAAATTGCCCAGACTGGGCAAAATCGACCGGTGATCAAATCGTTTTTTGATCACCCCACCAATACGGTCACTTATGTCGTGCATGATGCGGAAACCAAATGCACTGCCATCATCGACAGCGTGTTTGATTTTGATCCGGCTTCTGGCCGCACGGCCCTCGATTCCGCCGATGAAGTGATCGCCTATGTTACGGCAAAGGACCTCACGGTCGAATGGCTGCTGGAGACCCATGCCCATGCCGATCATCTGTCTGCAGCGCCTTACTTACAGGAAAAGCTTGGGGGCAAAATTGCCATTGGCGAGCATATCGTGACGGTACAGAATGTGTTCGGAAAATTGTTCAACGCCGGCACGGAATTTCAACGGAATGGATCGGATTTCGACCATCTGTTTGCCGATGGCGATCGGTTCCAGATCGGGAATATTGATGTAACTGTGATGCATGTGCCGGGCCACACACCGGCCTGTATCGCCTATGTCATTGGCGACGCGGTCTTTGTTGGCGATACGATGTTCATGCCGGACTATGGCTCGGCCAGAGCCGATTTTCCCGGTGGCGATGCGCGGCAGCTCTATCGATCCATGCGCAGGATATTGTCGCTACCCGACAACAGCCGACTGTTCATGTGCCACGACTATTTGCCCGCGGGCCGGACCGAATATGTCTGGGAAACCACGGTTGTCGCAGAGCGCCAGAACAATATTCATGCGCATGACGGAATCAGCGAAGATGACTTCGTCGCCATGCGCACGGCGCGGGACAAGACTCTGGATATGCCGCGCCTGATCCTGCCGTCTATTCAAGTGAATATGCGCGCCGGGCATTTACCACCGCCTGAAGACAATGGCGTGCGCTACCTCAAAATACCGTTGAACGGCGTATGACCCTCTCAGCTTTCCCCCATGCCATGCCGCTGGAAGGTCTGATCGGCGGATTGATGATCGGATTGGCCGCGGCGCTGATGCTGCTGGGTCTTGGCCGCATCGCCGGAGTCAGCGGACTGGCAGCGCGCGCCACTGGCATTGCCAATAGTGGGACCCCCCGCAGCATAGCGATCGCATTTGTCGTTGGCCTGCCTTTGGGCGCCTTCATTCTGTCAGCACTGATCGGGGGTGTTGAGACCCGCTTTCCGCCATCAATCATCCCGCTAATCATCGGTGGATTGCTGGTCGGCTTTGGCACCCGCCTCGGTTCCGGCTGCACCAGCGGTCACGGCGTTTGCGGCATGTCGCGATTGTCTCCGCGTTCTCTGATGGCCACGGCAATATTCATGGCCAGCGGCTTTATCACCGTCGCATTGATGCGCGCGGGAGGCCTGTTGTGAGACAGATGTTCGTCGCCCTATTCGCTGGATCGCTATTTGGCGCTGGCCTTGCCTTTTCCGGCATGGCGGATCCCGCCCGGGTACAGGGATTTCTGGATCTGTTCGGCCAATGGGACCCGACGCTCGCCTTTGTGATGGGCGGAGCGATGATTCCCATGGCGCTGGCCTGGATCATTCAAAAACGCCTCTCCAGGCCATTTGCCGCCAAAGATTTCTCTCTGCCAGGCACATCGCTCATCGATCGCAAATTGACGCTCGGGGCAATATTATTTGGCGCTGGTTGGGGAATTAGCGGCCTGTGTCCCGGGCCGGGCCTGGCGGATCTGGCCATCAATCCGCTGCCTGCCCTTGCTTTTGTCGCCGCATTGTTCGCCGGCATGATCGCTCACCGAGCGACCAGCTAAACCCATGTTCGAAAGGATTCTGCCATGACCGTAAACAGCGCCGGCCAATTTGACGTCCTGATCGTTGGTGGCGGTTCCGCTGGAATCGCCACCGCCGCCAGCATGTTGAAGCGTGACGGGAAAATATCGCTCGCCATTATCGATCCTGCCGATGACCATTATTATCAGCCCGGATGGACGATGGTTGGAGGTGGTGCCTTTTCATCGGAATTCACCCGCCGCAAGGAAAAGGATCTGATCCCCGATCGGGCCCGATGGATACAGTCTGCGGTCGCATCATTTGATCCAGACAACAAGACCGTCCGAACGGTCGACGGGCAGGACTTCGGTTATAATGTGCTCATCGTCTGCCCGGGCATCAAACTGGATTGGGAAGCGATTGACGGCCTGCCAGAAACTCTGGGCAAGAATGGAGTCACGTCGAACTACCGCTATGATCTGGCACCTTATACGTTCCGTCTGGTCAAGGAAATGAACAGCGGAACCGCTTTGTTCACCCAACCCCCGATGCCGATCAAATGCGCCGGTGCACCGCAAAAGTCGATGTATCTTTCCTGCAGCAAGTGGGAAAAAGAAGGTGTGTTAGGCGATATAGATGTGCAGTTTCACAATAGCGGCGCGGTGCTGTTCGGGGTCAAAGAATATGTCCCGGCGCTGATGGAATATGTGGCGCGCTATGATGCGCATCTGAACTTTGAATCGACCTTGGTCGCTGTTGACGGCGAGCGCAAAATCGCGACATTTGAACAGAAGCAGGGTGAGGATAGCCAACGGGTCGACGTTGCATTTGATATGATCCATGTCGTCCCGCCGCAAGTAGCGCCGGACTTTATCCGCTCCAGCCCATTGGCGGCAGAGAACGGCTTTGTCGATGTGGATCCCGCAACTCTGCGGCACAGCAAATATCCGAATATATTCGCGCTCGGTGATGCCTGCAGCGCACCCAATGCCAAGACGATGGCCGCCGCGCGCAAGCAAGCCCCGGTTGTCGCGGTCAACGCGCTTGCGGCCCTTCGCGGCAAGCCCCCGGTTGCAGACTATGACGGGTATGGCAGTTGCCCGCTGACCGTCGAACGCGGCAAGATTGTGTTGGCCGAATTTGGCTATGGCGGAACTTTGCTCCCGAGCTTTCCCAATTGGCTGATCGACGGCACGCGTCCATCGCGGCTTTCGTGGTTGCTCAAAGACACAATCCTGCCACCGGTCTATTGGCATGGCATGCTCAAGGGGCGTGAATGGATGGTCCGGCCCCACCCCATTGGTGCGGAATAAGAAAAGCCATGCAAATCTCCCGCTATCTGCCGATCCTCGATTGGGGCAGCCGCTATACCAGCAGCACGCTGACCAATGATGGCGTGGCGGCGATCATTGTGACGATCATGCTGATCCCGCAAAGCCTGGCCTATGCCATGCTGGCGGGATTGCCGCCGGAAATCGGGCTCTACGCCTCTATCCTGCCGCTCATCGCATATGCGATATTCGGCACCAGCCGGACTTTGGCGGTCGGACCGGTTGCGGTGGTGTCACTGATGACGCTGACCGCAGCGAGCGCCATCGCTCCGCCCGGCAGCGCGGAATTTATTGCAGCGGCCTTGGTGCTGGCGCTGCTGTCCGGCCTGTTCTTGCTGCTTTTGGGCATATTCAAATTGGGATTTCTCGCCAATTTGCTCTCCCATCCGGTGGTCTCGGGGTTCATCACCGCTAGCGGCATCATCATCGCGACAAGCCAGCTGAAGTCGATCTTCGGCATCAAGGCCAGCGGTGCCGCGATGCCCGAACTGCTGTCCAGCATCGCCGCGACGATCGGGACAACCAATCTGCCAACCCTGATCATCGGCGTCTGTGCAACCGCCTTTCTCTTCTGGGTCCGCAAGGGTCTAAAACCACTTCTTGTGCGTTTGGGCCTCCCTGCGCGCCCGGCCGAACTGATCGCCAAAGCCGGCCCGATCGCAGCCGTTGCGGTTTCCACCATCGTCACCATCCTGTTCGATCTGGAGGCCGAAGGCGTGAAGGTGGTCGGAGATATACCGCAAAGCCTGCCACCCTTTTCTGTACCACTGGTCGATCTTGAGCTTTGGAAAACACTCGCCATTCCGGCGCTGCTGCTGAGCATCATCGGCTTTGTCGAATCTGTATCGGTCGGTCAGACGCTGGCGGCCAAACGACGCCAACGCATTGATCCGGATCAGGAACTGATCGGCCTGGGCGCGGCCAATCTGTCCGCAGCATTTTCGGGAGGCTATCCGGTCACCGGCGGCTTTGCGCGTTCGGTGGTTAATTTCGATGCCGGTGCAGAGACGCCCGCTGCAGGAGCCTATACCGCGATCGGTATAACCCTGGCCGCGCTGTTTCTGACGCCGCTGCTGGCCTCCCTACCCATTGCCACCTTGGCCGCGACGATCATTGTTGCGGTGCTGAGCCTCGTCGACTTCAAAACGCCCCTTACGATCTGGCGCTATTCGAAAATGGATTTTGCGGCAATGGCCGCCACCATAGGTGTCACGTTGCTCGCCGGGGTTGAGCCCGGCGTGATTGCGGGGGTCAGTCTCAGTCTCGCCCTGTTCCTGTGGCGCAGCTCGCGACCCCATGCCGCCATTGTCGGCAGGGTTCCGGAAACGGAACATTTTCGCAATGTCAATCGTCACAAGGTTTTCACTGATCCGCGTATCTTGACGATCCGGATCGATGAAAGTCTGACCTATCTCAATGCCCGCTGGCTGGAAGAATTCATCCTCGAGCAGGTGGCGGAGCAGCAGACCGTGCGCCACGTCGTGCTCATGTGCTCCGCAGTCAACGCCATCGATGCCTCGGCGCTGGAAAGTATCGAGGCGATCAACCATCGGTTGGAAGACGGCCGGATTTCGCTGCATCTGTCGGAAGTAAAAGGCCCGGTGATGGACCGATTGAATCGCTCCCATTTTCTAGATCAATTGTCCGGGAAAGTCTTCCTTTCGCAAAACGCAGCTTACTCCGCGCTAATTGCAATTGCGGACTTGGAAGACAAAGCCGATAATATGACCGACACTTGGATGGCAAGAGGCCTGATATGATGGAAAACGATCTCGCAATCAATTTGGCGCGGGCGCAATTTGCGTTCACCGTCAGCTTCCACTTCCTGTTCCCCGCATTCACAATCGGGATCGCGAGCTATCTCGCGGTTCTGGAAGGGCTCTGGCTGAAAACCGACAAGGGCGTCTACGCCAATCTCTATCGCTACTGGCTCAAGATTTTTGCCGTGGTATTTGCCATGGGTGTCGTGTCCGGCATCGTCATGTCCTATCAGTTCGGGACGAACTGGTCGGTGTTTTCCGACAAGGCCGGCCCGATCATCGGGCCACTCATGGCCTATGAGGTCCTGACGGCATTTTTCCTCGAGGCGGGTTTTCTGGGCGTGATGCTGTTTGGCATCAACAAGGTCGGCCGCAAGTTGCATTTCATCGCGACCTTGGCGGTCGCCATCGGGACCTTTATCTCCGCCTTCTGGATATTGTCGGTGAACAGCTGGATGCAGACGCCGGTTGGCTATGCGATCAATGATGTCGGGCAATTTGTGCCAGCAGCGAGCTGGTGGGATATTGTCTGGAATCCCAGCTTCCCATATCGTCTCGTCCACACATTGCTGGCCGCCTATTTGACCACGGCCTTTGCCGTGGGTGCGGTTGGGGCCTGGCATTTGCTGAAAGACAAGACCAACCTAGGCGCGCGCAAAATGTTCTCCATGGCCATGTGGATGGCCGCGCTCGTGGCGCCGACCCAGATCTTCATGGGAGACCTGCACGGGTTGAACACGCTTGAGCATCAACCGGCGAAGGTGATGGCGATGGAAGGCCATTATCAAAGCCACCCCGATGGGGCGCCGCTGATCCTGTTCGGTATTCCCAACAGCAAGGAAAAGCGGATCGACTATGCGATTGAAATACCAAAAGCCTCGTCGCTGATCCTGAAACACGACTTGAATGCGCCGCTGGCCGGTCTGGATACAATTCCCGACCGGGATGAGCCGCCCGTCGGAATCGTGTTCTGGGCCTT
Organism: Parasphingorhabdus sp.; assembly: GCF_039982395.1. GTDB lineage: Bacteria > Pseudomonadota > Alphaproteobacteria > Sphingomonadales > Sphingomonadaceae > Parasphingorhabdus. Next base: position 714,504 of record NZ_JBDWYO010000001.1, on the reverse strand, counting down.
TCGGATCATGGTCGGCCTTGGCTTTGCGATGCTCGGCATCGGTCTCTGGAGCCTTGTCGCCCGCGCCCGCAAAAAACTCTATGACTGGACCTGGCTTCATCGTGCCGCCTTGGTGATGGGACCATCCGGATTCATCGCCGTGCTAGCAGGTTGGGTAACGACCGAAGTCGGGCGCCAGCCGTTCACCGTCTACGGGCTGTTACGCACCAGCGAAAGCGCAGCACCGTTGGATGCGCCTGCTGTGGCAACTTCTTTGATCGCCTTTGTCGTCGTCTATTTCTTCGTTTTTGGCGCAGGCATCTGGTATATATTCAAGCTCGCCGCGAAGACACCGGAAGCGCATGAACCGACGCCACACGATGGCCCCACGCGCACCGCAGGGATAACGCCCGCCGCCGCTGTGCTCGATGGACCTATGGAGAAAGGGGCAATGACATGACCGGCCTCGATCTCACAGTCATCTGGGCTGGCATCATCGCCTTTTCCGTCGTGGTTTACGTGATCATGGATGGCTTTGATCTGGGCATTGGTATCCTGTTCCCCAACTTCAAGGCCGGGCCGGATCGCGACACGGCGATGAACAGTATCGCGCCGGTATGGGATGGCAATGAAACCTGGCTGGTGCTGGGCGGTGGAGGTCTGTTGGCCGCTTTCCCGCTCGCCTATGCGATCATCCTGCCCGCGCTTTATGCGCCCTTGATCGCGATGTTGCTGGGACTGGTTTTGCGCGGCGTCGCATTTGAATTTCGCTGGCGGGATCCCGACCATCGGGCCGGCTGGGATTTTGCATTCACCGCCGGATCAATAATCGCGACCTTTGCGCAAGGCATAACATTGGGTGCCTTGCTACAAGGCATTACAGTCGAAGGCCGCGCCTATGCCGGCGGCTGGTGGGAATGGCTGACACCGTTCAGCCTGCTGACCGGATTTGCCTTGCTGGCCGGCTATGCCTTGCTCGGGTGCTGCTGGCTGATCTGGAAAACCGAAGGAGCGTTGCAGCGACAATGCTACAGCTATGCGGGCCGCCTCGGCATCCTGCTGCTCGTTGCGATCGGCATTGTCAGCGTGGCCACGCTTTTCCTCGAAGCAGAATATTATACGCGCTGGCTCGCCTATCCGGGTGTTTTGGCCACGGCCCAAGTTCCGCTGGCCACGCTCGTGATCACTATCTTGTTTTTCCGGAGCCTGTCCAAGCGGCAAGAGGCTGCACCCTTTTTCTGCGCGTTGGGGCTGTTCGGACTAAGCCTTGTGGGCCTAGGCATTTCTATGTGGCCGGATGTGATCCCTGGCCGGGTAACGATCTGGGAGGCCGCGGCGCCCTATGAGAGCCAGATGTTTATGCTGATCGGCGCATCTATCATGGTACCGATCATCCTCGCCTATACCGGATGGGCCTATTGGGTTTTTCGCGGCAAAGTCGGTTCAGACGGCTATCACTAATGGCGTTTGATCCGCTTTCCTCCGACGGCAAAAGAGCAGATAACGCACCCTTGTCTAAGCGCTTGTTGTGGCTGCTGGCTTATTGGGTGATGGGCGTGCTGGTAATCAGCGCCGTCGGCCTGTTCATCCGTTTCTGGATCAAGACCTGACCCCCAGATCAGTGCGCCTCGTCCCAATTTTTCCCGGTTCCGATATCCACGTCCAGCGGCACGGACAGCTTGACCGCCGGTTCCGCAGCACCGGACATCACCGCACGGATCACCTCGCTGGCTGCTGTGACATCGCCTTCCGGTAGTTCGAAAACCAGTTCATCATGCACTTGCATCAGCATTTTGACATTGCCCAGCCCCGCCTTGTCCAGCGCTGGCAACATCCGGGCCATGGCGCGCTTGATGATATCGGCGCTGGTGCCCTGGATTGGCGCGTTGATCGCTGCCCGTTCGCTGCCTTGACGTTCGGCCTGATTCTGCGACTTCAACCGCTCGAACCAAGTTTTGCGCCCGAAGAGCGTCTCTGTATAGCCTGCCTCTCTTGCAGCCTGTAAAGTGGTGGAAATATATTGGTTGATACCCGGGAATCGTTCGAAATAGACATCGATCATATTTTGCGCTTCATCCGGTTCGACCTCCAGCCGTTTGGCTAGCCCCCATCGCGAAATGCCATAAAGAATGGCGAAATTGATCGTTTTGGCGCGCGCACGGGCATCCCGGTCTTCGCTGCCAAACAGTTCGCGCGCCGTACGGTTGTGAATATCTTCGCCGGCCGCAAAAGCCTCTTTCAGCGTATCAACATCGGCAATATGCGCCGCTAGACGCAATTCGATCTGGCTATAGTCGGCAGCCAATATGACATTACCGGGAGCGGCGACAAAAGCCTGCCGGATTTGCCGTCCGATCTCGGTACGGATCGGGATATTCTGCAAATTTGGTTCGGTCGAGGACAGACGCCCGGTCTGCGCGCCACTCAGACTATAAGAAGTATGCACGCGGCCGGTTTTCTCGTTGATCTGTTCCTGCAGCGCATCGGTATAGGTGGATTTAAGCTTCGAAAGCTGCCGCCAGTTGACGACTTTCTGGGCAATCGGTTCGCCGTCTCCAGCTAGCCGTTCCAGCACGGTCACATCGGTCGAATATTGTCCGGATTTCCCCTTCTTGCCCCCCTTGAGGCCGAGCTTCCCGAACAAAATCTCTCCAAGCTGTTTCGGGCTGCCGATAGAGAAGGGCTCTCCGGCCAGCTCATGGATTTGCTTTTCCAGCTTTTCCATTTCCTCGGCAAAGGTCTTGGACAAGCGCGCCAGCACCTCGCGGTCAACGAGCACGCCGGTTCCCTCCATGCCTGCAATCACGGGGACCAGCGGGCGATCCACCATTTGATAGACGCGCGTTGCCTGTTCCGGGACCATCCGCAAGCGCAGGATTTCCCATAGACGCAGGGTGACATCAGCATCTTCCGCGCCATATTCTGTCGCCTTGTCGAGCGGCACTTCGGCAAAGCCAATCGCCTTTTTGCCGGTCCCGGTCAGGCTCTTGAAGCTGATACATTCATGGCCGAGGTGAAATTTGCTAAGCTCATCCATACCATGTCCGTGCAGGCCGGCATCCAGATTGAAGCTCATCACCAATGTGTCATCGAACGGCGCGATCCGGACATCATGTTGGACCAATACGCCCATATCATATTTCAGATTCTGCCCGACCTTCAGCACCGCATCATCCTCGAGCAGCGGCTTCAGTTTCGCCAGCGCATCGTCCAGACCGATCTGCAGCGGCGTTTCACCGAACATGTCTCCGCTGCCATGACCGAGCGGGATGTAACAGGCCTGGTTGGGGCCGATGGCAAGACAGACGCCGACAATACGCGCGGTGACACTTTCCAGACTGTCCGTCTCCAGATCAACCGCGCAGACACCTGCCTCGGTGGCCCGCGCAATCCAAAGGTCGAGCGCCGCCATATCCTGAACGCATTCATATTGTGACCGATCGATGGCTGGCACTTCGGGCCTTTTGCTTGCCGGAAGGGATGCCCCCTGATCCACTACATCGGGATCCTGGGGCTGCGACTGGCCGTCGTCGCCAAGCTTCTTCAGCAGGCTGCTAAAGCCGTGATCGGCCAGAAAGGCGCGCAATGGATCTTCGGGAATATCCTGAATCAGGAAACTCTCCAGCGTGTCGGGCAGCGGGCAGTCTTCCTTCAGCGTGACCAGTACCCGTGACAAGCGCGCCTGCTCGGCAAATTCTATCAGATTTTCGCGCATCTTGGATTTCTTCATCTCCGGCGCGGCGGCGAGCACACTTTCAATGTCGCCAAATTCGTTGATTAGCTTGGAAGCGGTTTTCGGTCCGATCCCGGGGACTCCCGGAATATTGTCGGAACTGTCGCCCATCAAGCCGAGCACATCGCCAAGTTTTTCCGGGCCAACACCGAATTTCTCTTCGACCGTGCCCCGGTTCATCCGGACATTTTTCATCGTATCCAGCATGTCGACCCGGCTGTCGTCAAACGGCTCGATCAATTGCATCAGATCCTTGTCGGATGAAACAATCGTGACATTCCAGCCCTTGGCAACCGCCGCCTTGGTATAGCTGGCGATCATGTCATCGGCCTCGACATTTTCTTCTTCGATCAGCGGCAGCGAAAAGGCACGCGTCGCATCCCGGATCATCGGGAATTGTGGTCTCAGATCCTCCGGAGCCTCCGGACGATTGGCCTTATATTGATCGTAGAGATCATTGCGGAAGCTGGTACCCGACTTGTCCAATACCACCGCCAAATGGGTCGGGCCGTCGGCTTTGTTGAGCTCGTCGGCGAGCTTCCACAACATGGTGGTATAGCCATAGACCGCCCCGACCGGCTCACCGCGTATATTGGTCAGCGGCGGGAGACGGTGATAGGCCCGGAAAATATAGGCCGAGCCGTCAACGAGGTAGAGATGATTGGGTTTGCTGTCTGGAGATTCCATCATAGCGGTCAGCACTAGCAGCGCCGACAAGCTTCGTCATTTCAATTTCGATATCAACGAAGAATTGCGTCCGGCAGGGCCATGTCCAAGTCCAGATTCTGGTCATGGGTCGGGCCTGGTTTGGCCCGCATACCCGGCTCAAACAAAGCGACCCGGTTGCGACCTCGCCGTTTAGCCCTGAACATGGCAGCATCGGCATTCCCCATGATCGTCGGGCGATCCTGATGCGCAGCAATGTGAGCCACGCCGATGCTGACGGTGATCACGTGGCGCATATTCTTATGGGGCTCGAATATTATATTCTCTATTTCATGTCGCACCATCTCGCCAATAATCTGTCCCTCGGCGCCGCTTGTATTGGGAAGAAATATACCAAATTCTTCACCGCCGATACGTCCGACAAGGTCATTCTTCCGCAGTATCTTTCGAAACACCTTACCAAGAAGCATCAGCGCTTGATCCCCGATAGGATGACCAAAACTGTCATTGATGTTCTTAAAATGATCAACATCGACAATCATCAACACATTTTCGAGATGGTCGGCGCGCATAAGATCAAGCCGGGCAAGAAAGCTTTCACGATTGGGCAAACCGGTCATCGCATCAAAATTGGCCCGTTGTTCAAGCGCCTTGTTGACTTGGCGCAACTTCAATTGCGCTTGCTCTAGCCCCTCAGTCAACTCGATGAGCCTGAAACGTTGCTTGGACAAAAAGAGGCCCAGCGGAATGCTGATGCCCCAAGGAACCATGATTGCTAGAACCATTGCCTGCCAGAACCGGAAATCCATACCAAAAAACAAAAGATAGAGAGAACCCGTCAAGGTGAACGACAAAAGGACCGCAACCGCAGAAATAATGGCCGTCTGACGAATAGGCGACATGCTGGAGAAGGTCTTGTCCATGAGGATGAAGACTAGCCCAGATTCATTGATCGACGGTGCAAGATGATGGTTAACAGTCTGGTTGGGAAAAGGTGTGAACTTGCCCAGCATCAGGCATCTTTAGGTTAATAGAAGTCGCTTTTTCACACTAGCCCGCCACCAATCCTTGCAGGGCAGCGCGATTGTCTCGCAGCACCATTTCTGCAAATTCCATAAAGGCCCGAACCCGCGCGGTCCGACGCAAATCTTCATGCGTCAAGATCCAGATGTCGCGTGATGGCATCGGCTCACGGTCGGTTGCTCGGACCAGACCGGGCACGCCATCCGCGGCTATGCAAGGCACCATGATCAACCCCATAGCAGCCTGCGCCAGTCGCACTTGTAGGCCAATACTGGCAAAATTGCCCCAGACCGGTACTCGTGCATATTCAGTATCCTGCGTCCAGTCGGGAAAGCGGCTTTCGCGATCGTTCCAACCGAGCCAGCGGGCATCTTCTGGTCGATTCTCAAAATCCTGCTTGGCCAGATAATCCGGATTGGCGTAGATTGACGCACAATAAGCAAACAGCCGTTTACCGACCAAGGCATCAGGTGGGTTATTGTCCATCCTGATCGCGATATCCGCTTCTCTGCGGGCCACATCCAGCAGATCAAAGCTGGTGATGATCTCCAGATCCAAACCCGGATAGGCCGCGCAAAATTCCGGTATCCGGTCAGCGAATATGGTGAGCGCGAACGGCTCTGCCATGGTCACCTTCAAGCTGCCCGACAGTTCATTGTCGCGCCCCGCAATGTGGCGCTCTACCGTGAATAATTCTTCCGAAAACTGATCTGCGACCCGCGCCAATTCTTCCCCTGACGTCGTCGGGAAATAACCCTCCGGACGCCGTTCGAACAAGCGGCTGTCGAGCGATTTTTCCAACTGCTCAATCCTGCGACTGACCGTACTGTGATGCACGCCCAGCTGCTTGGCGGCGGCCCGCACCGTTCCGGATTCCATCACCGAGCGGAATGTTTTGACGTCTTCCCAATCCATGAACAAAGCTTGTAGCGGCAATTGATCGCTATTCCATGGCTAAAATTTGCACCATGAATGTGCAAATAGGATTTTTGACTTCCTATTTTTCCACCGGTAACAATCTTGCTCTCACGCATCATTTGCCGCAAGTCCCCCAACGACAACATTATTCGACTAGGAGAATATCGCATGACCATCCCATTGATCGCGGCCGTCGCCGGCGCCATTCTCATCATCCTGCAGGCCATTTTGATGATTTTGGTCGGCATGCATCGCATCAAGAATAGGGTGAATCTAGGAACAGGTGACGATCTGGCACTGGAACGTAAAATCAGGCGTCACGGTAATCTAGCGGAAAATGCGGCGCTTTTCGTTGCCGTTCTCGCGCTAGCGGAGATGACCGTGGTGCCGAACAATATCGTCCGGATCATCGCTCTGGTCTTCATTATTGGCCGGATCTTCCACGCGATTGCCTTGTCGACCGTTGCCGGATCGCACGGCGCCAAAACGGGCAAGATTTTTCAGGCCTTTCGCGCCATTGGGGCTCTCTCGACCTTTGGCAGCTTCGTTGCGCTCGGCGGCTATCTCCTCGCCGGTATATTCTAGATATTATATTAAACCCGATTTTGGAAAGACATTATATGACCACAGCCCTCTCCCAGATTTTCAAAGGTTCAACCGCCCAGGCGTTTCGCGGCCTAACCACGATTCTAGGCAAGGCCAAGGCTGCCGCCGAAGCCGCCGGAACCGCGGAAGAAGCCTATCTTGGCGCGCGGCTGTTTCCCGATATGAACGACCTGAAATGGCAAGTGCAGATGATCACCGAATTTGCTGTTCGCGGTGCCGCACGAATGACCGGTGTGGCGACCGACGATCTGCCCGACATGCCGATGGAGGGGGACACATTTGATGCTTTGATGGCTCGCGTAGCCGATTGTGCAGCGCAAGTCGCCGCCACCGACAATGCCACGATTGACGGCAATGCCGGCATGACATTCTCCATGCCAGTCGGTCCCGAACAGACGATGGAACTGGATGGCGAAACCTATGTCCTCAGCTTCTTCCTCCCCAATCTATATTTTCACATTACCACGGCCTATAATTTGCTGCGCATGCAGGGCGTAGAGGTCGGAAAACGCGATTATATGGGAATGTAGGGCCGGTCAGTTCACCCGCGCGGACCACCGCCATCCTGCCACCATTGCTGTAGCCAGCCATAGGGGCCCGCGACCGCTCTGCCGCGCGCATCCCGCGCCGGTTCGAACCGAAAGCGTTGCTCTATCAGCCGGCAGGTGGTGGCATCCAGAACAGTATGGCCGCTGGATTGTCGGATCTGGCAATTTTTTGCCCGGCCATCAACGTCAACGGTGAAATGGGCCACAACATTGCCGCGATTTCCGGCTTTCCAGACGGCGCGCGGGATGTCCTTGCGGCCAATCGCACCGGACAGATGGCGCGGCCCCGAGACAATGCCGCCGCCGCCCAATCCATTGCCCTCCCCGCCGTTGCCGAAACCAGGGCCCGGTTGGTCCGCAGCGCCGGCATTATTGTCATTCCCAGCACCGACAATCGGGGCTGCAATCACCGGCGATTCAATCTTCAGATCAATCACCGGTTTCGGCGCCACAATCTGGGTTGCCTTGGCCCTCAAATTCTTCGGAGAAGCCGGTGCCTCTTCGGCCTTGGCTGATTTCACTGCCACAACCGGTTCTGGCGGCTTTGGCACTGTGATATTGATAACTTTGAGCCCGGCGTCCACACTCCTGACCATGTCCATGCCCATGCCGCTGACCAGTGCGTAACCGACAACCGCATGCAGAGTGACCACAGCCACCGCTGATTTTGCGCGCTCTTGCCAATCATCTTTCAAGACATGGTCCACGATCATGCCCTAGCAGCATAGGGATGAATATATGCTGGCCGACACCATTTCCGGTTTGTTTGCGTGGAAATTTGCTGTTAGACCAACGCATAGTTCGTGACTGGCGATATCGAGATGGGACACCATCGGGGAGCGAATGATTGTCATAGCCGATCGCCTGGGCACTTCTCAAAATCTGGAGCCGCCCTATGACCAATAGTCCAAAGCCTTTCCACATTGTTTTCTTGCTGTTTGACGGCATTACCCAACTTGATTTCACGGGTCCGGCCCAATTTCTCGCGCGGATGCCGGGCGCGGTTGTCCATACCGTCGCAAAAAGCATCAAGCCCATCGAGACCGACAGCGGTTTTGCGATAGTGCCGAACTGCGATTTCGAAGCTTGTCCGCAAGCAGACCTGCTATGCGTGCCCGGTGGTTTTGGAACCAAGGATGTGATTGCCGATGCCGACACGCTGCAGTTTTTGCGCGATCAGGCCGCCGGTGCGCAATATATAAGCTCGGTATGTACCGGTTCGCTTGCGCTGGGAGCAGCGGGCCTGCTCGATGGCAAAAGGGCAACCAGCCATTGGGCGTATACCTCGCTTCTGCAGCGCTTTGGTGCGACTTTTGAAAAGGCGCGGGTGGTCAAGGATGGCAATATCATCACCGCGGGCGGGGTCACGTCTGGGATTGATTTTGCACTTACCGTGATCGCTGAAATTGCCGGACCGGAATTTGCGGAGGCCGTGCAGCTCGGTCTCGAATATGATCCCCGCCCGCCCTTTGCCAGCGGCCACCCGGATAGGTCCAATCCGAAACTCGTGGCGATGCTCCGCGAACGGAACTATGATGCGGTATTGAAAGATCTGGAGCAAATCCTCCCGCCCAGAACCAGTTGATAGATTTGACTCCATCAAAAGCCAGCTGGTAGTGGCATGGGCCATGACGAGCGGCATCATCAAAATCACAATATCGGGCTTGGCCTGTCTATCTCTGATTTCTTGCGTGACCGCGCCAACACCGGCGTCTCCGCCAAACCGGGCGCTGATCGAGGCCTATACCGCGGCCTTTAATATGCAGAATGTCTCTGCCATGGCGACGATGATGCATCCCGATATCCAGTGGATAACGGTGGCGGCGGGCAGCTCTTCGGTCACGACGGACGGCAAGACGAAAATGGTCGCCGAGATGGGAGACTATTTTGGAGGGTCCACCAAGGTCACGAGCACACTCGGCGGTTGGGGGATCAATGGCGCGTTTGTTTCGGCGGTTGAAACAGCGTCTTGGACGTCGGCATCCGGCGCGAAAAAGGCGCAAAGTTCCAATGTGGTCTATCAAATCGACGACGGATTGATCCGCCGCGTATGGTATTTCCCTGAACAGCCAGCACAATAGAAGAAACCCGGCCGGCCTCGCAAAACAAACAGACGACTTTTCGAGCCAAGATAGGCATAGCCATAGGCAAATAGCGTCTGAAAGCCCAAATCCTGCCTGACACACAATCACCCCCATCGGATGCGCCACGTCGCATCAGCGAGCTAAAGCTTTTCCTCTTCGCGCTGTCGTCCGCAGCGGTGGTAGCCAATGCCTATTATATCCATCCGCTGATTACGCCGGTGGCCGAAGAATTTGGCGTCAGCGGAGCAACCGTCGGGCTCGCGCCTGCCCTCAACCAGATCGCGCTCGCACTCGGGATATTGCTGTTGCTGCCGCTCGGGGACCGGATAAACAACCGCAAGTTGATCACGGTTTTTGTCATCGGCCAGTTTCTCGCCATGCTTGCGATGGCGCTGTCCGGAAGCTTCCTGATATTTGCTGCCGCCTCGTCCGTGCTCGGCTTTTTCACGATCGCGCCCTATCTGCTGCCCGCTTATGTAACCCAGCGCGTCAATCCTGCCCGGATTGGACATGTCACCGGAATCATGACCGCTGGCGTAACCTTTGGCATATTGGGTAGCCGGGTGGGTGGCGGATTGCTGGGGCATTATTTCGGCTGGCGTTCCGCCTATTGGGTCGGGGTGGCGTGCATGGCTTTGCTGGTGGTCCTGCTGCCGTCTATCATGGAGCGCAAACAGGATGAGAAGCCCGCCAATAGCGAGCCGCCGCGCTACAGCGAGTTGCTCCGTTCGCTCTGGCCGATATTCAAATCCCTTCCGGAAGTGCCATTGGGCGGACTGATACAGGCGCTTTCCTTCGGACTGTTCCTCGCTTTGTGGATCGCCATCGGCCTGCATTTGCCGCGCAACGGCTATGGCGTGGATACGGTCGGCTATCTGGCGATCATCGCCATAGTCAATGTCCTTGGGTCACCCTATGTCGGCCGGTTTGCAGACCGGATCGGCCCGGAGCGCACGCGGATCTATTTTTGCCTGATACAATTGGCCGGTGTCTGCCTCCTGCCCTTTGCCGGCAACAACCTCTGGCTTTTAGTGATCGCGGTTATTTTAAACAGCATCGGCGGCGCTTCCGTCGATATATGTAGCAAAACAATCATGTTCAGCCGCGCGCCCGAAATCAGAACGCGCCTGATGACCATCTATATCGTGATCATGTTCATCGGTGGCGGCATCTCCAGTTGGCTGGGCGCGGCAACCTATGAATATAGCGGATGGTCAGGCATTTCGATCATGGCGATAGGCTATGCACTGTCGATCATGGCGCTATCGCTTTGGGGCTTGCGTGTCGGCAGAGCGCGGGCCTAGATTTTCACCAAGACCTTGCCGATATTGCCCCCCGTGAAGAGTTTTTCATATGCGGTCAGGACGTTATCAATGCCGTCGGTGACATCGAAGGGCGTGTCGATCAGGCCTTGGTCCAGCCATGTCTTCAACTCTGCTGCCAGCCGCTCGCCCTGATCCATAAAATCGGGTGAGAAAAAGCCTTCGATGCGCAGTCGTTTCATCAATATCTGATCGAAATGTTCCGGCCCATGGCCGCGGCCATCACCTTTATATTGGGCAAGCAGGCCGCAAAGCGCGACGCGGCCATAAAGCGCCATATTGGGCAATACTGCATCCAATATCGGTCCGCCAACATTGTCAAAATAGGCATTGATCCCGCCATCGACCTTGGCCAGTTCAGCCGCGATATCATCATTCTTATAATCAATCGCTTTGGTGATGCCGAGTTCGCTCTCCAGCCAGCGGCATTTGTCCGGCCCGCCCGCCAGACCATAGACGTTCGCGCCCAATATCCTGGCAATCTGGCAAGCCAGAACGCCGGTCGCGCCAGCGGCGGCCGAGACCAGAACATTGTCGCCGGCCTTCACGCCCGCCGTTTCCTGCAAGCCCCAAAGCGCGGTCCAGCCGTTGAAGCCGAGCACACCAAAATGCTGTTTGATATCGTCGATGCTGTCATCAACCTTCACGAGGCCCGCCAGTTCCGGTTGCACGATACTAAGTTCGGCCCATTGCCCGAAACCGCGCACCAGATCGCCCTCGGCAAAGCCCGCGTGACAGGAAGCCGCAACATGGCCAAGCACCAGTCCAGCCATTTTGGTGCCCAAGTCCAAAGGAGGTTGATAGCCGTCCTCGCGCTCGGTCATCCACATGCGGGTGCCCGCGTCCATCGACAGATAGGCGGCCTTGACCAGCACTTCGCCATCGGCAAGTTCGGGCATCGTTTCGCTCTCCAGCGATAGCGAGCCGGAAACGTCCTGCCCTGTGGGACGGTTATTCAATTGCCAGAAACGGTTGGTGGTCACGACATCATTCTCCTCATCTGGCACACAGCTTAGAGAAGATCATCCTGTTCGATACTATTCTTATTGGCGGGAAGGCTGAACAGCATCCCGTCCTTGCCCAGCACCACGGACCCGTCATAGACATCCGACACACCCTCCATAAAATAGCCTTCGAGATAATCGATCGGCAGCGCCGGCACGATATGGGAGAAGACCAGCATCTTCGCCTGAGCCGCTTTTGCCGTCTTGGCGGCTTCGACCGGCGTTGTGTGATAATCGGGAATATCCGACATGATCTTGACCAGCCGCTTGCGGCCGGCTTTTTCAAATGCGGCTTCCAAAGTGCCCACCATCTCGGCGTTCAACACTTCGTGCACCATCAGATCGCAGCCATTACAGGCCTGCTCGACCGTTGCCATTTTCACCGTATCGCCGCTGAACACCACCGACCGGCCCTTATAGTCGAAGCGATAGCCGACCGCCGGCGAGACAGGCTCATGTCCCACAGAAAAGGCGGTGATTGTAATCCCCGCTTGGTCATAGACGACAAGCTGCTCTTGCCCTTGCGGCGCGACAAAGGGCTTCGCGATCCCGCCAGCTCCCGTCGGCGCCATGGTTGCTTCGCCATGATGGGCAATGCGATATTGAACATCGGCGGCATAGGCGGCGTTCAAGCCATCGACGATAGCGGTCACGCCTTCTGGCGCAATGACGGGAAGCGGGCTTGTGCGTCCGCCACCAGCCCAGCGTTGCAGCAGCAATTCGCCCAAACCGTCGATATGGTCGCTATGAAAATGGGTCAGCAGCAGCGCTTCTGTCGCGCCAGGACTCAGGCCCATCAGACCAAGATTGCGCACCGCGCCGCCGCCGACGTCGACAATGAACATCTTGCCATCAATGACGACCGCCGAGCACGGCCCTGCGCGCGTGGGATCAGGGAGCGGCGAACCGGAACCACAAAGCGCGACATGAATGCCGTCGGGCAAATCACCTAAGACGTCGCGCGCCACGGCTGTCTCGACAGCGCTTGCAAAAAGCCGCTTACCGATTTGCTCCTGAAACAAAGCTCCCGCCCCAACGGCCAGCAGCGCCAATAGCAATAGTCCCAAGCCCAGCTTCTTCATTGCTCACGCCCCTCGTTTCAATCAGCATTCCACCAAATTGACAGCGAGTCCACCTTGCGAGGTCTCTTTGTAGCGCTCGCTCATATCGAGGCCGGTCTTGCGCATCGTCTCGATCACTTCGTCGAGACTGACGCGGTGGGTGCCATCGCCCAGAATCGATAAGCGTGCCGCCTCAATCGCTTTGACCGCACCGACGGCGTTGCGTTCGATACAGGGTACTTGCACCAGCCCGCCGACGGGATCGCAAGTCAGACCAAGATTATGCTCCATACCGATTTCGGCGGCATTTTCGACCTGCGACGGCGTCCCGCCCCAAGCGGCGGTCAAGCCCGCAGCCGCCATCGAACAAGCAACGCCGACTTCGCCCTGACAGCCGACTTCCGCACCGGATATCGAAGCGTTTTCCTTGAACAGGGATCCGATGGCCGCAGCGGTCAGCAGGAAGGTCTCCACACCCGCTGCATCGGCTTTCGGTGCAAAACGTTCATAGAATCGCAGCACAGACGGGACGATGCCAGCCGCCCCATTGGTCGGTGCGGTCACCACCTTGCCGCCCGCAGCATTTTCCTCATTCACCGCCAGTGCCCAGAGATTGACCCAGTCCAAAATGGTGAGCGGATCAGACAAGGCGCGTTCCTGTCGTTCCATCAAGCGGGCGTGAATTAATGGGGCCCGCCGCTTGACGCGCAAACCGCCGGGCAAAATCCCGCCTTGTGCGATGCCGCGGTCGATACAGGCCGACATCGCATCGGCAATGGCGCGGATATCGGTGCTGATCTGCTCGTCCGACTTCACCATGCGCTCGTTTTTGCGCATGATATCGGCGATAGAAAGACCCTCCTTATCGGCGATTTCCAGCAAATCGGCACCCGAGCAAAAGGGATGCGGTACGTCCCACAATCCATTCTCCGGATTGTTGCTGCCGATCTGGTCCTCGTCCAGGATCGCGCCGCCGCCAACCGAGTAATAGACTCTCGTATCGATCAGTTCCTCGCCGGAAAAAGCATTGAGTCGCATCGCATTACTATGAAAATCGAGACGCTTCCTTTGATCAAAGATAACGTCTGCCGCCTCGTCAAAGGCGATCTCATGTGTGCCGTTCAAGCTGATTTGCTGATCGGACCGAATATACTCGACCAGGGTATCGGCGGCATCGGGTTCAATATTGTCCGGCCGCTGACCCGACAAGCCCAATAGAATCGCCCGATCCGTCGCGTGGCCCTTGCCGGTCAACGCCAGTGAACCAAAAAGCAATGTTTCCAGCCGCGTCACATCTGCGAGCCGGCCGGTCTCGGCAACCCGTTCCACGAATAGCGCAGCCGCTAGCATCGGGCCCATCGTGTGGGAACTCGACGGGCCTACGCCAATTTTGAACAGCTCAAATGTGCTGGCGACCATATCCTGTCCCGACCGCTAGGATGCTTGCACGCTGGCAATCCACTGATCGACCTGGATTTCCAAGATGTTGAGCGGCACCGAACCACCGCCCAGCACGGTGTCATGGAAACCACGGATGTCGAAATCATCGCCCAGCGCTTGTTCCGCCTTGGCGCGCAACTGCTGGATCTTGATCATGCCGATCTTATAGGTGGTCGCTTGGCCCGGCATCACCAGATAGCGACGAACTTCGCTGCGCACTGCAGTTTCCGGAATCGGGCTATTGGCAAGAAAATAGGCAACAGCCTGCTCCTCGCTCCATCCCTTGGCATGCAAGCCAGTATCGACAACCAGCCGTATCGCCCGCCACATCTCCGTCGTCAGGCGACCGAAATCCGAATAGGGGTCAGCATAGGCTCCCATTTCCTTGGCAAGCAGTTCGGAATAAAGCGCCCAGCCCTCACCATAGGCTACCGAACGGCTGCCTTGCGTCCGGAATTTTGGAATCCCGGTCAGTTCGCGCGCGATGCTGTTCTGCATATGATGGCCGGGATTGCCTTCATGATAGGCGATCACCTCCAGGCTGTGAATCGGCATGGCCCGCATATCGGACAAATGGGCATAATAGGTGCCCGGGCGGCTGCCATCGACCGTGCCGGGACGATAATGTTGGGCGGCTCCGTCTTGCTCCCGGAAAGGTTCGACCCGTTTCACCACCAGATCGGCCTTTGGCAACAGACCGAAAAATTCCGGCAGCCGCTTTTTGATCGTCGCCAGATGGGCTTCAGCGGCATCGATATAATCCTGCGCGCCCTGATCATCACTGGAATAATAAAATTGATCATCTTCCCGCAGGAACGTGAAAAAGGCCTGCAGGTCACCGTCAAATGATACCGCATCCTTGATCGCTTCCATCTCGGTGCGGATACGCGCCACTTCGGATAGACCCAGATTGTGGATTTGATCGGCGCTCAGATCGGTCGTTGTCTGGTCGGCAAGGCGATAATTATAAAAAGCCTCCCCGTTGGGCAGCGCGGACACACCAAAAGGTTCGGCTTTGGTGTTCGGCAAATCCTGCTGGAACCAGGTGATGATCCGGTCATAAGCCGGCTGGACAACTGTGGTCAGAGCGACCCGCGCTTCCTCTCGCAACACATTGGCGCGCGCGTCTGTGATCTTGCCGTCCCGCACCAATCCGCCAAGCTTCGCCTCGGTTGCTTCCCAAAGCGCCGACGCATCACCGTCGTCAAACGGCGTACCGGTGGTGATTTTTTTCGACTGCTCGATCACGCCTTCATAGGAAAAACGCGGCGGACGCGTTCCTGCCACAGCATTGGCGTGGGCGCGGACAAGCAGCTGGTCGAGGGCCCGGGCGCTGCCCTTCAATCTCTCAATATAGGCCACCATATCGGCTTCGGATGCGACGCGATGCTGGTTGATCAAAAAAGTCGGGAAGAAAGATTGCTGGCCATTAAACTGGTGCAGCACATATTGGTTCTCGCGAAAAGGCACTGCCGCTTCCAGCCGTTTCAGATTGTAGAGCCACATAGACCATGAAATTTTCGCCTCGGGCGAGAGCTTGTCATAGTCAAAATCGCGTTTCATCTCCGCCGTAGCATCGCGCATCCACGCCAGCTCGCTATCGGCAGCGGCAAGCGAGTAATCATCCATCGCGCCATAGCCGGTTTTGCGCCCCAGAAAGGTTTGCGTGATCGGGCTGGTGGCAAGCCGTTCCTCAAACTTGGCATCGAACCAGATGTTGAGACGTTCGGTTTCCGAAACCGCAACGGTCGATGCCGCTGTTTCCTGTGTCGCCGATTCTGCCTGCGCCGCTCCTGCTGCCAGACTTGTGGAAACCAACAGGAGAGTGAGAAACTTGGTCATATTTTCGGATCCTTGCCAATAGGGTTACATTCGTAACCAATGGCACAAACGCCGGGAATTGAAAACATCCACAAAAAAAGGGGCCGGAAGTCTCCTTCCAGCCCTTCTTGATAGGTTCAGCCTGAACCGAAGACCAGCCCATGTTGGCCATGGCTGGCCCGTCGGCGGCACCATCTGTTATCGGAATGGATTTGTGAACCGGACATCATTGGACAGGCTATCGTCACTTAATGTTTCCATAAAATCCACGAGCGCCTGTTTATCAGTGGCGCTCAGGTTCAACTGCTGTGGAGCAGCGCCTTGACGCAACCGGTTGTCGAGGGCAGGTCCATCTTGAATCCCGCTATTATAATGTTCCACGACTTGGGCCAACGAATTGAACCGCCCATCATGCATGAAAAAACTGGATAGCCCGACGCTCTTTAGGGACGGCGATTTAAACTCGATCGTTTCCCCGGCATCCAATCCGTTGCTGTCGCTATTATTTGCCAACGCATAGGTGGGTGGTTGATGGCAGACAGAACATCCCGCTCCGCCATTATTTGGACGCGTCATGAACAATTGTCGGCCACGGTTTTCCGAAGCCGAAAAGCCCGGCAGGGCCACGTTCAAATTGCGGTTGGCTGCATTGGGGTCGAACACCTGAGCATAAGCCTGGTCCCATCGGCTATCGGACGAGATCATTGCGCGTTCAAATTGTGCCAGGGCCTGTTGCATCCGCACTTCTGTGATCGTCGCATTGCCGAATGCCAGTTCGAAGAGGGCCGGATAATATTCCAGGCCTTCCATCCGGGTGATGAGGGCATCGATCCCGCCAGCGGCATTGTCCCAACCCATCTCAATCGGATTTTTAATCGGTTCCGTAGCTTGCTCTTCGAGCGAAGCGGCACGCTTGTCCCAGAATGCAGAGCCGATACCAAAATAGCGCACATTGCCTAATCGCATAGCATGGGCGCTGGTAAATGCACCGCCTTCGAAGCCTGTGCTGAACTGGTCCGGATCATCAAAGCCTGCGGACTGCTGGTGGCATGAGGCACAGGACTTCGTGTTGTTGACGCTCAACTGAGTGTCATAAAACAACACCCGACCCAATGACGCGATACGGTCTTCCAGCTGATTGTTAGCGGGCTCATTGTCCCGTCCAGCGACAGTATTGTCATAATAAGCAGGCAATGTGGGATTGGCATAGTTCAACAAATTGTCGAAATCGATAGTCGTGAACTGGGCAACAATTTCTGTTGGCGTTGGTGCGGGTGTCGGGGTTGGTGCGGGTGTCGGGGTCGGCGTTGCAGCCACCGGCAGAGTTACCGTTGAAGTACCGCTATCGCCACCACCGCCGCAGGCAGTGATGAATCCGAGGGACACAATCAAAGCGGTTCTCGATACAGCACGGAAAGGCAATTGGTACTCACGCATATAGACACTCCATCCCATCAATCGCCCCGCGCTGATGCAAGAACGATATTCTCCTGATATTCAAAGGAAAACTTGTATCAAATTGTCGCGAAAAGGCACTTTGAAAATAGAAAAGGGGCCGGAAGTTTCCTTCCAGCCCCCCTTGATAGGTTCAACGTGAGCCGAGCGTTTGGGTTTAGAAGCCCATACCGCCCATGCCGCCGCCCATGCCGCCCATGTCAGGCATGGCTGGAGCGCCGCCGGCACTGTCGTCTGGTGAGTCTGCGACAGCCGCTTCGGTGGTGATCAACAGACCTGCAACCGAGGAAGCGTCCTGCAGAGCAGCGCGCACAACTTTGGTAGGATCGATCACACCGGATTTGACGAGATCTTCGTATTTATCGCTGAACGCGTTAAAGCCGAAGTTCTTGTCTTTCTGGTCCAGCAATTTGCCAGCGACAACGGCGCCGTCAAAGCCTGCATTTTCAGCAATCTGGCGAACCGGAGCCTGCAACGCTTTACGAACAATGTCGATACCACGTGTCTGGTCTTCGTTTGCGCCTTCGAGGCCTTTGAGCGAAGATGTTGCATAGATAAGCGCGGTTCCGCCGCCAGGGACAATGCCTTCTTCAACAGCAGCACGGGTTGCGTGCAGCGCATCGTCGACACGGTCTTTCTTCTCTTTCACTTCAACTTCGGTCGCGCCGCCGACTTTGATCACGGCAACACCGCCAGCGAGCTTCGCCAGACGTTCTTGCAGTTTTTCTTTGTCATAATCGGAGGTGGTGTTTTCGATCTGCGCACGGATCGCTTCGACGCGAGCCTTGATGTCGGCCTTTTTGCCAGAACCGTCGACAATCGTTGTGTTATCCTTGTCGATGGTAACATTCTTGGCTTCACCGAGCATGTTCAGCGTGACGCTTTCCAGCTTGATGCCGAGATCTTCGGAGATCATTTCACCTTTGGTGAGGATCGCGATATCTTCGAGCATTGCTTTACGGCGATCACCGAAACCAGGTGCTTTCACCGCTGCGATTTTCAGACCACCGCGCAATTTGTTGACCACGAGAGTAGCCAGCGCTTCGCCTTCAATATCTTCAGCAATGATCAAAAGCGGACGTCCGGCTTGCACAACAGCTTCCAAGATTGGGAGCAATGGCTGCAGGTTGGTCAACTTCTTCTCGTGGATCAGGATGTAAGGGTTTTCGAGGTCCGCAATCATCTTGTCCGGGTTGGTGATGAAGTAAGGCGACAGGTAACCGCGGTCAAACTGCATGCCTTCCACAACGTCGAGTTCAAAGTCGAGACCTTTGGCTTCTTCAACCGTGATAACGCCTTCTTTGCCGACTTTGTCCATTGCTTCGGCAATTTTCTCACCAACTTCTTGGTCGCCATTGGCAGAGATAATGCCAACCTGAGCAATTTCGCCGCTGCCTTTGACCGTCTTGGAGCGCTTCTGAAGGTCAGCAACAACCGAACCAACAGCCTGGTCGATGCCACGCTTCAAATCCATCGGGTTCATGCCAGCAGACACAGATTTCATGCCTTCTTTGACAATCGCCTGCGCGAGCACGGTAGCCGTGGTGGTGCCGTCGCCAGCAACATCGTTGGTTTTCGATGCAACTTCACGAAGCATCTGTGCGCCCATATTTTCGAACTTGTCTTTCAGTTCGATTTCCTTGGCAACCGAAACACCATCCTTGGTGATGCGCGGTGCGCCAAAGCTCTTGTCGAGCACAACATTGCGGCCTTTAGGGCCGAGGGTTACTTTAACAGCATCCGCAAGCGTGTTCACGCCGACCAGAATGCGTTCGCGAGCGTCGCGACCAAATTTTACGTCTTTAGCAGCCATGATATTTTCCTCTGCTTAGTTGATTGAAGTTGTGATGGAGCAAATGCTTATTTCTCGAGAATACCGAGAATATCGCTTTCCTTCATGATGATCAGCTCTTCGCCGTCGACGGTAACTTCCGTGCCGGACCATTTGCCAAACAAAATCTTGTCGCCTTTTTTGACGTCAAGCGCGGTTGCTTTGCCGCTGTCGTCTTTCAAGCCATTGCCGACTGCAACAACTTTGCCTTCTGCTGGCTTTTCCTGAGCGCTATCCGGAATGATGATACCGCCAGCTGTTTTTGCGTCCGCTTCTACGCGGCGCACCAGTACACGGTCATGTAATGGACGAAATTTCATAGATTTCCCTTTCTTGTCCAATCCAAAACTCTTCAGGCCCGCTTTTGTCGCCGGCCGTAAGAGCAGAATCTGTGTGAATTAGCACTCTCTCCTTTCGAGTGCTAACAGGGACCATGTAATCGCTATTGATCCGCCGTCAAGGGAAAGAGCAGAAAATATTTCTCTTCATTTTTGTAGGATTTCCGAGGCGTTGCGATTCGTTTGCGGGGCGAAGCCGAAGCGCTGTGTAACCCGATCGTCCGGACTCACGAATGTCATTATGTGCCCGCTTTGGCGGGTTCACATCAATCCCCCAATCTCGAGAGAGGAAATTTAATGTCTGTATTGATCAAATCAACCGCTACCGCCGCTGCGCTGGCCGCTGCCGCAACCCTGTCGCTGTCTGCCACTGCTGCGCAAGCCGCCGGTGCCAAAGAAAAATGCTATGGCGTTGCACTTGCCGGCAAAAATGATTGCGCTGCCGGACCGGGCACCAGTTGTTCGGGCACGTCGACCATCAATTATCAGGGCAATGCCTGGAAATATGTCGCCAAAGGCGCATGCGCCGATATGGGCGGCACATTGTCCGCGCACAAAGGCAATGCGAAACCGGTTCCCAAAAAGGGCTAAACGCGCTAAATTCCGTGGATGGCCGCAATTCCTGATCCTCACGCTTCGTTAGCGGCTGCTGTGCCCCGCTCCCTCCCTCCATCGGGTGGCATAGGTCTCAAGTCGGTACATTATAATCATGTGCTGGATGAGGCCGCAGACGCGAAGCGCCCTTCCTGGGTTGAGGTTCACCCACAGAATTACTTCGGCGATGGTGGCCCGGCACACCGCTGGCTCACCGCCATCGCCGAGGTTTACCCCTTGAGCTTTCACAGTGTCGGCCTGTCTCTAGGCAGCGCCGACGGGCTCAACAGCCAAGATCTCGAGAAAATCGCCGCCCTTTGCGACCGCTACCAACCGGCCATGCTTTCCGATCATCTTAGCTGGAGCGGCAACGCCCATGACCGCTACCCGGATCTGCTACCGATTCCCTACACGCGCGAAGCGCTTGACCATTTTGCCGCAGAGATTGGCAAGGTACAGGACCGGCTCCAACGCACCATCCTGATCGAGAACCCGTCCCGCTATCTTTCCTATCGAGACGACGAGATGAGCGAGACGGATTTCATTGACAGGCTTTGCCGCCAGTCGGGATGCGGCTTGCTTTTCGATATCAACAATGTCGAGGTCACTGCCACCAATGTCGGGCTCGACATGGAGGCCTATATTGACGCAATCGATCCCGCTATCGTTGGCGAAATTCACCTCGCCGGCCATGCGCGGGAAAGTCATGACAGCGGCCCGTTGCTAATCGACGACCATGGCTCGGTGGTCAGCGATATCACCTGGACCCTCTATCGCCGGTTCATCGAACGCGCTGGTCCCAAGCCGACGCTGATCGAATGGGACACGGATATTCCCGAATATGACACGCTCATGGCCGAAGTCGCCAAGGCCGAGGCCATTTTGAGCGTCCCGCAATCAGCGGAGGCGCGCCATGCCATCGCTCGCTGAGGGACAGTCGCGCTTCATAACCTGCCTGCAAAAAGGGCCCGACCATTTTCCCGCTGACCTGTTCTCGGAGAGCAGCGAACGCGCACTGCTCGGGCTGAAGGCGCATGCCAACACCATCTCCCATGCCCGCCTGGTCGCATTGGAAGACAGCTATCCGCGTCTGCACGCGCATATGGGCCATGAAAAATTTCACGCCCTTTCGCGCGATTATGTCGAGCAGGACCATATATTGGCCTGCGATATGAACCGTATCGGTGCCGATTTTGTTGCTTTTTTGATCGACCGCGGCTTTGGCGGCACCGAGGTTGATCTTGCCCGGATCGAATGGGCCTGGCTGCAAAGCTATCGCAGTGCCGACGCCACACCCGTCGTCCTGAGCGATATAGCCACCCTGGCCGAAGCTGATTTGCTGGCATTCCCAGTCGCCGCCCATCCCGCCATGCATCTGATCGCAATCACCGGTCCCTTGTCCCCGGAGCTTGTTGAACTGGCCGACCTAAATCCGGATGCACTGATGATCGCCCGACCGGAAGCACAGATATTATTCCATCCGCTGACCGCTGTGGAACAAGAAATTGCGAAAAAGATTGCCGAGAGCGCCACTATGGGTAACCTTTTGGAACATGTTCTCGAACTGAGTGATGAAGCCACCGCGATGCAGCATATTGTCAAGCTGATCCAGATTGGGGCGTTGAAGCATTTGGAGGGATAGGAAAATGATGGATATGTTGAAAAATTTGATCAACCGTTTGAGCGGCGCCGTGCCAGAGGGCATCGCACTATTGTTCACGCGCATAGCTCTTGCTGGCATTTTCTGGCGCTCGGCCCGCACAAAGGTCGAAGAAGGCAGCTTCCTGACAATCAAGGACACGACCTTTTTCCAGTTTTCGGATGCGCCCTTTAACCAGGTGCCTGTGCTGAACGGCGAATTGGGCGCCTATGTCACCACCTATATGGAGCATTTTCTACCGATTTTGCTGGTGTTTGGACTGGCTACACGGTTCGGCGCGCTTGGTATTTTGGGCATGACCATGGTCATCCAGATATTCGTCTTTCCGGAAATGGCCGTCTGGTGGCAGACTCATATGATCTGGACCGCGATGGCGCTGATCTTGATCACACGCGGCGGCGGCATCTTCTCGCTCGACCGTTTGATTGGTCACAAGCTAGGCTGATCCGGTGATTGCGAGCGAAGAAACTCTTCGGCACTTGATGATCAAGGCGCAAGGCGGCGACAAGCTTTGCTATTCCAGCCTGCTCGTCGAATGCGAAAAGTGGCTTCGCCGCTATTACGCCCGCAAGATCAACCCGTCTGCGATTGATGATCTGGTGCAGGAGACCCTGATCTCGCTCCATCGCAAGCGATCAAGCTATGATCCGAACAGGGCCTTTTTGCCTTGGCTTGCCGCCATTGGTCGCTACCGCTGGATCGACAGTTTGCGCAAGATTTACCGGCATGAACATGATCAGCTCTACGAGGAGATGGTCGCCGATCCACAGGATGAAGGCGTCACCGCCAAAGTTAGTCTGGAACGGCTGCTCGGCATGATCCCGCCCAAACAGGCAGAGGTTATCAGCCTCGTCAAAATTGAAGGCCTCAGCATTATCGAGGCATCAGCAAAAACCGGCCAGTCCGAATCTCTGGTCAAAGTGAACATCCATCGCGGACTGAAAAAGCTCTCGTCGATGGTCGAAACAGAATGATAGTAAAAGAGTTTAGATGATGTCCAACACAATAGATCGTCTCGTCGAAGACTTGACGCCGATCAAACCGCTAAAAAACCGCGATGGCATAGTTCTCACGCTAGGGCTGACCGCGGTTTTTGCAGCGATCGTCGTCATGACCCTCGGGATCCGTGGCGACATCATGATGGGCATGCCCCATCCGATGTTCTTTTTGCGGGCAGGTGCTCTGCTGCTGCTCGGCGTGACCAGCTGCTATGCGGTTATCGCAATGGGCCAGCCAGCGGTTGGCAATAGCTTCAAAGGCTGGATTTGGGCCTTGTGTGCTGCTCTGCTCTTTCCGGCCACGGCGATCGTCATGGCCCTGATCGCAGCACCAGATAACATGGCCGTTTTCGTTCCGCGCTATGGTCTGGAATGCCTCAGTGTCAGTGCATTGGTGGGTTGCGGCATAGCCACTGCTCAAATCGGTTGGCTCCGTCGCAGCGCTCCGGTTGCCCTGAACCGTGCAGGCTGGCTCGTCGGCATATCTTCCGGCGCCTTGGGTGCCGCGGCTTATGGGCTGCACTGTCCGTTCAATGGCATTTTCTATATTGGACTTTGGTACACGCTGTCGGTCATGATTTGCGCGTTTCTGGGTCGACTGATCGTCCCCCATCTAATCCGCTGGTAATATCGCTGCCCTATCCCATATAGAATGGACGGACGAAGTCTAAACAGGGGTATGAATATGCAATTTGCGCGGGCAGCATGGAAATTTCTGGTCGCGGTAAAGGACGGCATGGTCCTGATTGCCATGCTTTTGTTCTTCGGCGCGCTCTATACGATACTATCCTCCCAACCCAATAGCGGCGCGATCCGCGACGGCGCGCTTCTGCTCGATCTGAGTGGCGTGATTGTCGAGGAACCGGCGGCGCCGACCTTCGAGGATTTCCTCGCCAGCAATGGCAGCAACAGCCTGCGCGAATATCGCTTGCGGGATGTCGTCCACGCGATTGATGCAACGGTGGAGGACGATCGCGTCAAGGCAATTGTCCTGGACCTCAGCGGTTTCGTCGGTGGCGGCCAGACCAGCCTGACCGATGTCGGCGATGCACTGGCCCGGGCAAAAAAAGCAGGCAAACCCATCTATGCTTTCGCCAGTTTCTTCAGCGATGACAGCTATCAACTGGCCGCTCATGCGAGCGAAATCTGGATGGATCCGATGGGCGGGATTATCTTTGCAGGGCCCGGCGGCAGCCGACTCTATTACAAGGGCCTGATCGACCGGTTGGGAGTGACCGCCAATATCTATCGCGTTGGCACATATAAGAGCGCGGTCGAACCCTATATGCGCGCCGATCAATCATCAGCTGCCAAAGAAGCATCCGAAGCGCTTTATGGCGTGTTGTGGGAAAGCTGGCTTGCCGAAATCAAAAAGGCGCGGCCACAGGCCATGGTCAAGTCCTTTGCCGATGACCCCGCCGCCTTTGTCACCGCTGCAGGCGGGGACTATGCCGACGTTGCGATACAGCAGAAGCTCATCGACAAGCTAGGCGATAAAACCGCCTTTGATAGGTTTGTAGCGGAGCAAGTGGGCGTCGACGAAACACCCGCGCCAGACAGTTTCAAAAGCATAGATTTTGATGATTTTGTTGCCGGAAATCCTGTCGACACAGATGGCTCCCCCATCGGGGTTATCACGGTGGCGGGTGAAATTGTCGGCGGATCAAGTGGCCCCGGCATGGCCGCCAGCGGGCGGATTGCCGAACAGATTTATACGGCATTGGATGAAGACGAAATAAAGGCACTGGTTGTGCGCGTTGATTCACCCGGCGGCTCGGCCTATGCCAGTGAAGAGATTCGTCTCGCCTTGCTGGAAGCCAAGAAAAAGAAGCTACCCATCGTCATTTCAATGGGCGATGTTGCAGCCAGTGGCGGCTATTGGATCGCCACGGCAGGCGACCATATTTTTGCCGAACCCGAGACTATCACCGGGTCCATCGGTGTCTTCGCGGTTCTACCGAGCTTCGAAAAGGCGTTGGCGCAATGGGGTGTTACCGCCGATGGCGTGCGCACCACACCGATATCCGGCGAACCTGATTTCGTGGGCGGCTTCAGCGAAGACCTCAATGCCATTTTACAGGCAGGGGTCGAAGACAGCTATAGCGACTTTATCAAACTGGTGTCGGCCGCGCGTGGCAAGACAGCCGAAGAGGTTGATGGCATCGGGCAGGGCCGCGTTTGGGATGGAGGTACGGCAAGGCAATTGGGTCTGGTTGACGGCTTTGGCGGCATGACCGAAGCGCTTGCCGAGGCCGCCAAACGGGCAGGCTTAGCGGAGGGTGATTATCACGCCCAATATCTCGATCCACAAGATAGTCTCGGTTTGCTGCCCTTTAGCGGCATTCCCTTCGTCCAGAAAGAAAGCGCGCCCATCACCGGTGTGGTGGGTTGGGCCGCACAACGTCAAAAGGCGATGTTCGGTGACGCCTTGGCAACCGCACAAGGCTTGCTTGCACGTGAAGATGTGCAGGCCCTATGTCTGGAGTGCGGGATCAACGTGCAGCGGAACAGGTTGGCGCCGGATGGCTGGGTCGAAAATCTTCTCCGCTACTCCTTATCTTCCGATCCGCGATAGGCTGGCAACGACAGGCCTTTGACAATGGCCACGGCGCGCAAGGCGAAACCAGCGACAAAGGCAATCAACGCCGCGATGAACCCCGGCACGCCGGTTTGCGCCAGCAGGACGAAGACAAAGGCGGACAGAGCGCCGGCGGTGACATAAAGTTCGGGCCGGACGATGATCGAAGGCTCTCCGGAAATCAGGTCGCGGATCACCCCGCCAACGCAGGCGGTGATGATTCCCATGATCGCCGCAGGCACCGGATCGATCCCCAGTTGCAAAGCCTTGGCTGCTCCGAAAACCGAATATGCCGCCAGACCGATAGCATCGAACCAGTCTACCGCCGCCGGGCGCCAGAATTTGACCGGCGTGATCCAGATTAGCAAGGCTATGCCGAGACAAAGAATCGGCACCCGGGCATCCTGCACCCAGAAAACCGGCGCGCCGATCAACAGATCGCGAACCGTGCCGCCGCCAACCCCGGTGACCAAAGCGAAAAAGGCAAAGGTCACCAATGTTTGACGGTTACGCGCCGCGACCAAGGCTCCGGATATCGCAAAGACTCCGATGCCGAACAGGTCCAGCCAACCCAGCGCATTATATAATATCGTTGAATTCATGATCCATTGCCCCGCACGATTTCACGACTCGTCGCCAACCCCAAAACCAAGCCATATCCGATAATGGCGGAAGCACCATATCCAATAAGCGGTGTCGGATAGGGTCCAAGCAGAGACATGATCGCAAAGCCCATGATTGTCGCCATCGCAGCGAACAGATGAATATTATTTCTAAGACCCAAACCCCTCAAGGGCAGCACAAATGCAAGCATCAGAGCACCAGAGAGAATGATCGCGATCAATGGATGGAATTGCCAGGCATCGATCACCACATATTCGACAAATTGAACCGGCTGAAGCGGGTCTTGCTGCCAGAATGCGCCCACGCAACCCATGGCGGCAACGGCCAGCATCCCGAAAGACCAACGGTCGCGCTTTGCCGTTGCCAGCGTCAACACGCCTAGAAGCAACGCGACCGCAGCTGCTCTGTCGGGTTGCAGAGATATCGTCAGGCCAAGTACGAAAACTGCCAGCAACGCCAATATTTTGCGCAGATCTGGCAAGAAAGAAACAATCACGGGGAGCAAAAGCAAGCCAGCATGCAATCTGATCGGCCCCATGCCAATCCAGCGTTGGACTCCCTCCATTTCAATGCGGCTGAAAAGCGTTGCGATACAGAACAGCACCGCAATGCCAGTCAATGCAATGGTTCCCAAACCTGGACTGGGACGCTTCAGAAATGTGGCGAAGCCGATGGCGCAAACAAGAGCGCCCCCATTGACCAGCAAATAGGACCGCGGGGCCTCGGCCAAGCCCATATAGATGCAACCCGCGAGGACCGCGATAATCAGTCCGGACAGACGTCTTAACGCTTGGGCCATCACATAGATTACATATGGATGGGCTTGCCCTGCACCGCCATCGCCGCTTCCTTGATCGCTTCCGAATGCGTAGGATGGGCGTGACAGGTATAGGCAATATCTTCGGACGTCGCGCCAAATTCCATCGCCTGGGTAACCTGCGCGATCATCGTGCCGGCGAGCGACGAGATGATATGGGCGCCCAGAACGCGGTCGGTTTTGGCGTCCGAGATGATTTTGACATAGCCCTCGGTATCGCGATTGGTCTTTGCACGGCTGTTGCCCGCGAAAGGGAATTTGCCGACCTTATAGTCCGTGCCGCTGTCCTTCACCTCTTCCTCGGTCTTGCCAATGCTGGCAATCTCGGGATGGGTATAGACGACGCCGGGAATCAGGTCGTGGTTCACGATGCCCTGCTGTCCGGCGACAAATTCGGCTGCGGCAATGCCTTCATCTTCAGCCTTGTGCGCGAGCATCGGGCCAGGGGTTACATCGCCAATCGCATAAACGCCGGGTACCGCGGTCTGGAAATCATGACCGACTTCAATCTGGCCACGGTCATTGGTTGCCACACCGGAATTTTCGAGCGCCAGACCGTCAATATTCGGCCGACGACCAATGGCGACCAGCACAACATCGGCTTCCATCGTCTCGCTGTCCCCGCCCTTGGCCGGTTCCATGGTGAGCGTCGCTTTCTTGCCCTTGACGGTGCAGCCGGTGACCTTGGTTCCGGTCTTGATGTCAAAGCCCTGCTTCTTGAAAATTCGCGCGCTGTCCTTGCGGATATCGCCATCCATGCCGGGCAGGATCTTGTCGAGATATTCGACAACCGTGACCTTCGCACCGAGACGGAGCCAGACGGAACCCAGTTCGAGACCGATCACGCCGCCGCCGATGACAACCATATGACCCGGCACTTTCGGCAGTTCGAGCGCCCCGGTGCTGTCGACCACCACATGTTTGCTATTGTCGACATCGATGCCGGGCAAGGGGGTGACCGAAGAGCCGGTTGCAATCAGAACGTTTTTCGCGGTGTAGCTCTTGTCGCCGACCTTGACGCTATTGGCGCTTTCAAACGCGCCGCGACCCTTGATCCAGTCGACCTTGTTCTTCTTGAACAAAAAGGCGATACCGCCGGTCAGTTCCTCGACCGCTTTCAATTTCTCGGCCAGCATTTGCTTCAGGTCCAGCTTGGCACCGGTCAGCTTCACGCCAAATTTCTCCAGCCCGCCGCTATGGGCTTCGTGATAAAGTTCGGACGCGTGGAGCATCGCCTTTGAGGGGATACACCCGACGTTGAGGCAGGTGCCGCCAAGCGTCTCGCGGCTTTCCACACAAGCGGTTTTGAGACCCAGTTGCGCCGCCCGGATCGCAGCAACATAGCCGCCGGGGCCAGAGCCTATTACCAGAAGATCATAGTCAAATTTATCGGTCATGTCATACCTCTTGGTCCGTCATCCTGACACAAGATCAGCATGACGCGTGAAACTAAAGATCAATTAAAAGCCGCGCCGGATCCTCGATCGCTTCCTTGATGCGGACGAGGAAGGTCACCGCTTCGCGACCGTCGATCAGACGATGATCATAGCTGAGCGCCAGATACATCATCGGACGGGCCTGAATCGAACCATCGGGCATCACCACCGGACGCTGGTCGATGCGGTGCAAGCCCAGAACAGCCGATTGCGGCGGGTTGATGATCGGAGTCGACATCAGCGAGCCGAACACACCGCCGTTGGAGATGGTGAAGGTACCGCCCTTCATATCCGCCATGGTCATCGTGCCGTCCTTGGCCCGCTTGCCAAAATCACCGATGCTATTCTCAACATCGGCGAAACTCATTGCTTCGGCGTTGCGAATAACCGGAACCACCAATCCTGTAGGCGCGCTCACGGCAACCGAAATGTCGGCATAATCATGATAGACAATCTCATCGCCATCAATCTGCGCATTGACCGAGGGCACGTCTTTGAGCGCCATGCAGGCCGCCTTGACGAAGAAGCCCATGAAGCCAAGCTTTACGCCATGTTTCTTGGCAAATAGCTCTTTATATTTGCTGCGCGTCTCGATCACCGCGGTCATATCGACATCGTTGAATGTAGTGAGCAGAGCCGCTGTATCCTGCGCCTCTTTCAGGCGCCGCGCGACGGTCTGACGCAGGCGGGTCATCCGTACCCGCTCTTCATTGCGATTGCCGGAAGATGTAGATGCCAACGGGGCCTGCGCGCCTTTGGCCGTGCCTTTTTCAGCCAGCGGCGTCTGTGCCTGTTGCGCACCGGACTTCACATATTGCTCGACATCCGCCTTGGTCAGTCGGCCATCCTTGCCGGTGCCGTTAATCTGGCTCGGGTCGACACCATGTTCCAGCACCAGACGGCGAACCGACGGGGACAAGGTGATCGAGGCGTCGGATTCTTCTGCTTTGGTTTCCGCCGTAGCCGGTGCCGCTGCCGCTTTCGGGGCTGACTGGGCCGCCGCGCCGCTTCCTGCTTCGATCGTGCCAATCACCGCGCCCACTTCAACCGTGTCTCCGACAGCGACCTGATGCGCGCCCATGACACCGGCTTGCGGCGCGGGCACTTCCAGCGCCACTTTGTCGGTTTCCAGACTGGCAATGGGTTCATCGGCGGCAACCGCTTCGCCCGGTTGCTTGAGCCATTCGCCCAGAGTCGCTTCGGTGATCGATTCGCCCAATACCGGGACTGTTACTTCTGTTGCCATAATTTCTACTCTGCTTTCGTAGCTTCATCTGTGCCTGCCGAGGCAGGCGAACGGCCTTAAATCTTACGTTACTTCATGCCCGAGTGCTTCGGCGAGCAGCTGGGCCTGCTGCTGCTTGTGCCGAGAGGCGAGACCGGTTGCCGGCGACGCCGCTGCGGCTCGTCCGGCATAATCCAGATCGGCCGTGTCAACGCCCGCTTCCTTCAGACAGTCTTCAAGATAGGAACGGACAAAATACCAACTGCCATTATTCTTTGGCTCTTCTTGGGCCCAGATGACCGTCTCAAGATTTTTCATCCGTTTCAGGCGGACCACCAAAGGTTCGCCGGGGAACGGATAAAGCTGTTCGATCCGTACAATGGCGGTATTCTTGTCGCCCGCCGCATCGCGCGCCTCGATCAGGTCATAAGCGACCTTGCCCGAACAGAGCACGAGACGTTTCACATCTTTGTCGGCCGGCGGATTGGTGTCGGACAATATCCGCATGAAATGCTTGTCGCCCTGAAATTCTTCCGCTTTCGATACCGCCATCTTGTGCCGCAGCAACGATTTGGGTGTCATGATCACCAAAGGCTTGCGGAAAGACCGCAGCATCTGACGACGCAATATGTGGAAATAATTGGCCGGACTGGTGATATTCGCGACCTGGATATTATCCTGTGCGCACAATTGCAGGAACCGTTCGAGCCGCGCCGAACTATGTTCCGGACCCTGGCCTTCATAACCATGGGGCAACAGCATCACCAGACCATTGGCGCGCAACCATTTGGCTTCACCCGACGCAATGAACTGGTCGATCATGATCTGTGCGCCATTGGCAAAATCGCCAAATTGCGCTTCCCAGAGCACCAATGTTTTCGGGTCGGCACCGGCATAGCCATATTCAAAACCAAGCACGCCATATTCGGAGAGCGGGCTGTCCAGCACTTCGAACCGGCCATGCGGCACGGTGCTGAGCGGAATATATTTTTCTTCCGTATCCTGATCGACCCAGACCGAGTGCCGCTGGGAAAAGGTCCCGCGCCCGCTATCCTGACCCGACAGACGGATGTTATAGCCTTCGGACACAAGCGACCCGTAGGCCAGCGCCTCGCCGGTTGCCCAGTCGAAATTCTCGCCGGTTTTGAACATCTTGGCTTTCGCATCAAGAACGCGGCCCAAAGTCTTGTGAATCCGATGCCCGTCAGGAACGGTGGTCAATGTCCGGCCCAGACTGTCAAACAATTTGCTGTCGATCGCCGTTTCCACATTGCGCCGCGCGCTTTCCGGATCGGCTGGAATATGCAAGCCCTGCCAACGACCGCCGAACCAGTCGGCCTTGTCGGCTTTATAGTCAGCCGCCGCCTGAAATTCGGTTTCGAGATGTTCGGAAAATGCCGTGCGCGTGGCCGGGCCCCAATCCGCATCGATCACGCCCTCCTCAACCAGCCGCTGTTCATAAAGCTTGCTGACCTTTGGATGTTTCTTGATCGCGGCATACATGACCGGCTGGGTGAAGCTCGGTTCGTCGCCTTCATTATGGCCAAAACGGCGATAGCACCACATGTCGATCACGATATCGCGACCGAAGCGCTGGCGAAATTCAATCGCGATTTTGCAGGCAAAGGTCACCGCTTCCGGATCATCGCCATTCACATGGAATATCGGCGCCTGCACGCCTTTGGCGACATCGGAAGGATAGGGTGACGAGCGCGCAAATTGCGGGCTGGTTGTGAAGCCGATCTGGTTGTTGATCACAAAGTGGATACAACCACCCGTATTATAACCGCGGATGCCAGAGAAGCCGAGGCATTCCCAGACGATGCCTTGCCCAGCAAAGGCGGCATCGCCGTGAATCAGTACCGGCAGGACCTGATCATGTTTTTCCAGATCATCGCGCGCCACTTGCTGGGCGCGCACCTTGCCGAGAACCACTGGATCCACCGCTTCGAGATGCGATGGATTCGGCACCAGGCTCATATGCACATTGATGCCGTCAAATTCGCGGTCGGTGCTGGTGCCTAGATGATATTTCACATCGCCCGAACCACCGACATCGTCGGGATTGGCCGAGCCGCCATGAAATTCGTGGAAGATCACTTTATAAGGCTTGGCCATCACATTGGCGAGAATGTTCAGGCGGCCACGATGGGCCATGCCATAGACAATGTCGCGGACACCGGCGGCACCGCCGTTTTTGATGATATTTTCCAGCGCAGGCAGCATGGATTCGCCGCCGTCGAGGCCGAAACGCTTGGTTCCGACATATTTCTTGCCGAGGAAATTTTCATATTCCTCGCCTTCGATCACCTTGTTGAGGATCGCCTTCTTGCCTTCCGGCGTAAAGTGGATCTCGGCATCCTTGCCTTCCATCCGGTCCTGCAGGAAGCGCCGTTCCTCGATGTCGGCAATATGCATATATTCGAGGCCAACCGACCCGCAATAATTGGCGCGGAGCACGGCTTCGATTTCCCGAATAGTAGCGGTTTCAAAACCCAAAACGCCGCCCAGAAAGATCTGCTTGTCCATTTCATCGGCGGTAAAGCCATGAAATTCGGGAGTCAGGTCAGCCGGCTGTTCCAGCTTCGACAGGCCAAGCGGATCCAGATTTGCACCAAGATGTCCGCGCACCCGATAGGTGCGGATCAGCATCATCGCACGGATGGACTTTTCCGCCGCCACGCCAACTTCGGCGTCGGACATCGCTTTGCCGGATTTCGCCGCAGCCGCCTTGATCTCGATACCCATTTGTGTGGGATCGAGCGCGCTGTTCAGTTCATCGGCATCATCAATCGGCCAATGCTTGCGCTGCCAGCTCGGGCCGGGCTCTTTTTCTGATTCGAGAAATTCTTGACCTTCAAAACCCATGATCATTTCCTTGGGGAGGGTGGCCTCTGCTCGCGCAGAGGCCCAAATAATCTAGACTAGCTCTTTCAGCATCGCATCCAATGTGGTGCCAAGCTCTGACGGGCTTGGTGACACGCGGATACCGGCTGCTTCCATCGCCGCAATCTTGTCTTCCGCGCCGCCTTTGCCGCCGGACACAATCGCACCCGCATGGCCCATGCGGCGTCCCGGAGGCGCCGTCAGACCGGCAATGAAACCAACGGTTGGTTTCGAACGGCCCTTCTTGGCTTCGTCAGCGAGGAATTGCGCCGCTTCTTCTTCGGCGCTGCCGCCAATTTCACCAATCATGATCATCGATTTGGTTTCATCATCGGCCAGGAACAATTCCAGCACGTCGATGAAGTTGGTGCCGTTGACCGGGTCACCACCAATGCCGACCGCAGTGGTCTGGCCAAGGCCAACCGCTGTCGTCTGGTGCACGGCTTCATAGGTCAGCGTGCCAGAGCGGGAAACCACACCGACGGAGCCTTTCTGGAAGATGCTGCCGGGCATGATGCCGATCTTGCATTCGTCCGGGGTCAAAACGCCAGGGCAGTTCGGACCGATGAGACGAGATTTGCTGCCCTGCAGCGCGCGCTTGACGCGCACCATGTCGAGAACAGGAACGCCTTCGGTAATCGCAACGATCAGTTCAATTTCCGCATCAATCGCTTCAAGGATCGAGTCCGCTGCAAATGGCGGTGGAACATATACAACCGATGCCGTCGCGCCGGTCGCGTCTTTCGCTTCCGCAACCGTGTCATAATTGGGAAGACCGATGTGGGTCGTGCCGCCCTTGCCCGGCGTCACGCCCGCAACCATCTGCGTGCCATAAGCCAAAGCCTGTTCCGTATGAAATGTACCGGTATTGCCGGTCATGCCCTGGGTGATAACTTTGGTGTTCTTGTCTATGAGTATGGACATATGTTATTTGTCTCCGATCAATATGCAACGTAGATGTGCGTGGTTTCTTTCATTGTACCGGCTTGTGACCGAGAGAAGATCTCCCCGTGCACTTTTTGCTTCGCCTCTACAGGATGTTTCCCCGGTTTAAGTGTTCCGGCAAATTCGTAATAATGGACGAGATCAACACTTTTACCGCCCGCGCCGAAAGCCTTGAAGGCAGTTTTTAGATCACTTCCATAGGGCATCGCGTTCCTGAGGCCTTCGACCAATAACACGCACGCATGTCGGAAACGTGACTTTTCTCTGAAGGTCAGAAGCAGAAAACTTGCCTTGCGTCCATCAATCTCGCCGTCCCATTGAGCCGCGTCGGTATAATGCTTGAACTTGGGCTTTGATCCGATTGCACGTGATGGTTGCAGGCCGATCAAATCATACGATACCGATTCTTGAGTTTCCCAAGTCTCATCGGCTGCCAGCGCTGCGATCCGGTCAGAATGAGCAACGCCCGGCATCAAACACGTTTTTGCAAATGCAGGGACTAGGTTGGGAGATTCTTCTTCGGCCTCGGCTAACGCCGGTGACGAGAATGCAATGAGAGTGGCTATTGTTCCGAAAACGATGCCGCGCATCCCTTGGGTGATGACCTTGGTATTCTTGTCGATTAAAATGCTCATTTTTTGATCTGTCCAACAAAATCTGCTTTGAGCGCAATCCCGTTAAACTGCGTCAGTTTAATGAGAGGACTGCCCTCCGGTACGTAAAATATTTCAAAACTGTCATGCCCGTCGGCATAGCCCGGCGTCCAGTTGGCGATGGATATTTCCTCGCGATCGATAGTCTTGTCCGCCTCGCGGCCAATCCATTGCTCTGCCGCCGCACGATCAATGGACCTGGTTTCAGCGACATCGTAGAGGCGACATCCATTCACGAACGTGCCGTTGGATTCGACGCGCGAGACAATGATGTCTAGCCGCTCGCCGCTCACCGTCTTCGTATAGACGCGCGCATCCGACATCTTGTCGCCGGGTTCATCCAATATCTTTGCAGCACCTGCGCGGCCAACGGCGAGCAAACGGTCCAAAGGACTATCCGTCGCCGGTATTTCCAGCGCCCACTTCTGCTCCGCCAGATCAGTCTCAACCGCCTCTATGCTGGCGATATTGCGGCACGCCGCATCAAACGCCTCCAGAACGTTTCCGGATGGATAGGGTGCGGCTGTCGAAACAGCAGCAGCCTGCAAAGCAAGAAGCAGCTTTGTGATCACGCGAGGCTGGAATCCAGTGCCTTACAAGCCACCAGCAGTTCCTTCACCGCGTCGACCGACACGTTGAAATTGCCCTGCGCTTCTTCGCTCAGCTCGATTTCGATGATCTTCTCGACACCGTCTTTGCCGATAATAACCGGCACGCCGACATAGAGATCGTCAACGCCATATTGGCCCGTCAGATGCGCGGCGGCTGGTAGCACACGGCGTTTGTCCTTGAGATAGCTTTCCGCCATCATGATCGCGCTGGTTGCCGGCGCATAATAAGCCGAGCCATTGCCGAGCAGGCCAACAATCTCGCCGCCGCCCTTGCGGGTGCGGTCAACGATTGCGTCAATCTTGTCCTGTGTGGTCCAGCCCATTTTGATAAGATCGGGGATCGGGATGCCAGCAACCGTCGAGTAAGCCGGAACCGGAACCATCGTATCGCCGTGGCCGCCAAGAACGAACGCTGTGACATCTTCAACCGAGACTTCAAATTCGTCCGCCAGGAAGTGACGGAAGCGCGCACTGTCCAGAACGCCGGCCATGCCGACCACCTTGTTGTGCGGCAGTCCGGAAAATTCGCGCAAAGCCCAAACCATCGCGTCGAGCGGGTTGGTGATGCAGATAACGAAGGCATCCGGCGCGTTGGCAGCAATGCCTTCGCCAACAGCCTTCATCACCTTCAGGTTGATGCCGATCAGGTCATCGCGGCTCATGCCCGGCTTGCGCGCAACACCGGCGGTCACGATGATCACATCGGAGCCAGCAATATCGGCATAATCATTGGTGCCTTTAAGATTGCTATCAAACCCGTCGACCGGAGCGGCCTGTGACAGATCGAGCGCTTTGCCCGCTGGCATGCCCTCGGCAATATCAAACAGGACGACGTCGCCCATTTCCTTGGAAGCTGCGAGGTGAGCGAGCGTGCCGCCGATCATGCCTGCGCCGATCAGCGCAATTTTGTTACGGGCCATTTTGGGAAATTCTCCTAAGAATAGAGTCGAAAAGGACGTTAACGGCAGGATTAGGCCGCAATTAAGACAAATTCAACCGCATATAGCATCATTTTACCTGCTATCTTTGCAACTAGTTCGCAATAGCAATAGTGTGTGGTTGATTTGGACAATATTGGCGATCCTAGCAGGCTGTAGCGATCTCGGAACCGGCAAGCTCGCCATTCCCGCCCATCGGATTTTTGACGATCCCGGTCCGGGATCGTCAAAAAGGAAAACAAGCCTCCAATCCTTCCAATCTTTTGCGTTGCAAAGAAAAATGGGAATGCCATGATACGGGTTAGGAGAGACAATATGCTGACCAAAGGCGATGACTATCCGTTGCACCAAAGCCCGGAACCAATGGCAGTTTCCGGTGGCAATCGGAACTTCTACGACCGCTATTTCTTCAACGGCTATAGCGCTGATGGCAATATTTTCTTCGCCGCCGCCCTCGGCATCTATCCGCAACTCGACATAATGGATGCCGCCTTTTGCCTTTCGATTGATGGAAAGCAGCATAATCTGCGGGCATCCAAACGCATGTCCAGCGAGCGGCTCGACCTCACGGTCGGCCCGATCACCATCACGATTATTGAACCGCTTCAGCAACTTAGGCTAACGGTCGCCGGCAATGAAAGTCCGGTCACTGCGGACATTATATTCTCCGCTCGCCACCAGCCTATCGAGGAACCCCGTTTCATCCGCCGCGAAGGTCCACGCCTGATGATGGACTATACCAGAATGACGCAAAACGGCGACTGGTCTGGCACGGTCACCATCGATGGGCAGGATATTGACGTCGGAAATTGCCGGGGGACCCGCGATCGCAGCTGGGGCATTCGTCCGGTTGGCGCCGCGGAGTCACAACCGCCACCCACCGGTCCTTTCCCGCAATTCTGGTGGCTCTGGACCCCACTCAACTTTGACGATCACTGCTGCTTTTTTCACAGCAATGACGACGGCGAAGGAGCGCCATGGAACCGGCGCGGCGTAGTCGATACTATCTCTGGCAAAGCCCTGGAATTCGAACCCAAGGCCATCGATCTCAGCTATCACAGCGGCTCCCGCCGCATCAAACAGGTGCAGCTTGAGACCGGCAACGGATCGCTCTCCATCACACCGCGGACTGGCAATGCGGCACGCACATTCTATATGTCTGGCCTCGGTTATTTGCATCCTGTCTGGGGCCACGGGATGGATCATGGCGACCTAGAAGTCTCTCATGATGTCATCGCTCTCAATCCTGAACCGGCAATCGATATGACCACCATTCATGTTCAGGCGCTCAGCGATGTGGTGCTGACCATCGATGGCAAAGACCATCAAGGCATTGGTGTTGCCGAACAATTGTTCATCGGCCCGCATGCCAGCAGTGGCCTGACCGGCGTTATGGATCCAGCGGCATGATCGCTCGCTTTCCTGTCCGTCCAGAAGAGTTCGAAACCGCTTTCGTCGAGAGGGTTTTCGACGCAGCGCCGGGATCGCTCCAATCGCTGACCCACGAACCGGTCGGAACCGGTCAAGTCTGCGACAGCTATCGCTTCACTTGCAAATGGTCGGATGGCAATCTCCCTGCAACCTTCATCGCAAAATGTCCCAGCGCCGATCCTGTAAGCCGGGGGGCAGCCGCCATCTTCCATCTCTATGATATGGAAGTCGGTTGGTACCGGGATGTTGCCGATGATTGCCAAGCGCTTTGCCCCAAATCCTATCACGCCGACATCGCGGACAACGAACAAGAATTTGTCCTCCTTCTGGAAGACATGACACCCGCTGCGCAAGGCGATCAACTGGCCGGAGCCACGTTGATCCAGGTCGAAACCACGCTAGCGGAAGCCGCTACATTGCATAGTTTTCAGCCGGAAACGGGCTTTGATAGTTTGAAATGGCTGCATCATGGTCAAGGCAATAGCGATTTCCTCAAAAACAGCTTGCCCAATGGCTATGCCGTTTTCCGGGAGCGATATGCGTCGCTTTTGTCATCCGATATTCTCGACCTAGGACAAGAATTGATCAACCGGATCGAATCCTATGTTGCGCATGAACCGCTCGAACTTGCGATCACGCACGGCGATATGCGGCTCGACAATATATTGTTCCATCAGGATGGGAGGTTGGCGGCATTGGTGGACTGGCAAACCTGTTCCCTGGGCAATCCTGCCAATGATATCGCCTATATGATCGGCACCAGTTTCGCCGACCCGTCAGAACGGCGCAATCAGGAAGAGAATTTGGTCCAGACCTATTTAGCGCAACGAACCAAAGCCCCCGCCTTCGGCCCGTTCTGGACCGAATATCGCCGCCATGCCTTTTCCGGATTCATCATGGCTATCAACGCCTCACTCCATGTTGAACAGACGGAGCGGGGAGACAAGATGTTCGCCGCAATGGCGGAAAGGCCGGCGCAGATGGCGATGGACCTGGATAGTTTGAGCCTGCTCTAAACCGCAGCGCCGTGACCCAGAGCGAGATAGTCATCAGACTGCATCTCGACCAACCGCGATGCGGTTCGGGCAAATTCAAAGCTGCCGTCCCCTTCTGGATATAGCGCATCAGGCTCTGCGTCTGCGGCAGCCAGAAGCTTGACCTTGTGCTCGTATAGCGCATCGATCAGCGTGACAAAGCGTGCGGCTTCGTTCCGGTTCTCTTTGGACAGCAAAGGAATTCCGACGATGATGACGCTATGATAATGGCGGGCGATGGCCAGATAATCCTGAGCACCGCGGGCTTCCGCGCAAAGCCGTTTAAACGAAAACACGCCGACACCTTTGAGCGACTTCGGAACGATTAGCTTTCGACCGCCCTGCACCTCGATCTCCGCAGAGGGAACATGCTCACGGTCTTCCGGCGGATAGTCGGTCAGACGGAAGAAGGCCTCGCTCATCGCCTTGGTGGCAGCTTCTCCGTTGGGCACATGCCACAGATCAACATCGCCCAGACGTTCTCTCCGGTAATCCGTTGGGCCGTTGAGGGAAATGACCTCCAGCCGGGTTTTGAGCAATTCGATGAATGGCAGAAAATGCTCGCGGTTGAGACCATCTTTATAGAGGTCATCCGGCGGTCGGTTGGAGGTCGTGACAATCGTCACCCCCGCTTCGACCAGTCCGGTGAACAGCCGCGACATGATCATCGCATCCGCGCTATTGTTCACCACCATTTCATCAAAAGCCAGAAAGCGGCCCTCACCGGCAAGAGCCTTTGCCACCGGAATGACGGGATCACCCTGTTCCTTCTTGCGCTCGACATTCAACCGCGCATGCACATCAAGCATGAACTCATGAAAATGGGCTCTTTTCTTCCGGCGAATATCGAGACTATTGTAGAAAAGATCCATCAGCATCGACTTGCCGCGCCCGACCCCGCCCCACATGTAAACCCCTTGTGGCGAAGTCGGTTTTTTAGCGAATGTGCGCCAAAGGAGACTGCCTCGCGGCGGCACCGCTTCTAGTTCTTCCTGAAGCCGGGCAAGGCGTATCGCGCAGCCATCCTGATCCGCATCGGGCTTCAACTCTCCCTGCGCGATCAACTCTTGATAGCGCTGGTAGAAACTGCTCATTGCAAGTCTGTCTTCTGGCGCGGAGCCTTTTTCACAATGGCGGTAAAGGAGGACATATTATCCTGCCCATCCTGACCCTGAACCACCAGCCCGCGCATGAATAGAAAACGGCCTGTTTCCCGGGTCACTTCCACTTGCGCTTCCAGCGGTTCATCCATCCGAGCCGCACCAAGAAAGTGCGTTTGCAATTCCAACGTCACTGCATAGCCGGAGGGACCCAGGTCGAGCACTCGCATCGCGGCGAACAGAGAACAGTCGATGAAACCCATCATCGTCCCGCCATGCACCGCATCACCCAGATTTCGGTGCTTTCTTTCCGGAAACATCCGGACGCGTGCTATATTTTCACCAACGCCATCACCGCCACGCCGAACAATCATCCGCCCCAAGAAGCTATTATAGCAGTCCGGATCCGCAAGCACCCACGTGTTCCAGCCCGGATAGTCCGGATCAGCTTCACTGATGATAAAATTGCCTGTGCCTTCGGTCATCGATAGAGCTTGCAGACCAGTCAGATTTCACGCGCGGCGGTCATCTTTTTGATTTCGGCAATCGCCTTGGCCGGGGACAGACCCTTCGGACAGGCGTTCGCACAATTCATGATCGTGTGACAGCGATAGAGCCGGAATGGATCTTCCAGTTCGTCGAGTCTCTCGCCGGTCATTTCATCACGGCTATCGGCAAGCCAGCGATAGGCTTGCAGCAAAATTGCGGGGCCAAGAAACTTGTCGCTGTTCCACCAGTAGCTCGGACAACTGGTCTGGCAGCAAGCGCATAGGATGCACTCGTAGAGACCATCCAATTTGCCGCGATCTTCCGGAGATTGCAGCCGTTCTTTGCCCGAAGGTGTCGGTGTAACCGTTTTCAGCCATGGCTGGATCGAGGCATATTGTGCATAGAAATGGGTGAAATCGGGAACCAGATCCTTGACCACTTCCATGTGAGGAAGCGGGGTAATGGTGACCTTGTTGCCGCAATCTTCAATCGCGGTGGTGCAGGCCAGGCCATTTTTCCCATTGATATTCATCGCACAAGATCCGCAAATGCCCTCGCGGCAAGACCGGCGAAAGGTCAGCGTGGCATCCTGCTCAGACTTCATCTTGATCAAGGCATCGAGCACCATTGGTCCGCAATCTTCGGTATCGATTTCAAACGTATCGTAGCGAGGGTTTTCGCCCTTATCAGGGTCATAACGATAGACTTTAAACGGCCGCTTCTTTCCATCGGTGAGGGCTTTGTGCAACTCGCCGGTTTTACGGATCTTACTATTCTTGGGGAGCGTGAAAGTAGCCATGTCTATCGGATTCCCTTGTTCTGTGGACGGGCATAACCAAAAAGTGCCAGTATCTCAACCGTTTTACGTTGCAAAAACAACGGTTCGGCTATCAAAAGATGCAATCAGTTCTGGCGTTCAAAAAAGGCAACCATGTCATCCAGGACCGGGGCCTTGTGCCGAAACGGCTTTGCCAGCGCCATCATGATCTCAAGATGATCGACATCGGGATATTCCACATATTCAGCATCACCACCCACTTCGAGCATCCTGTCTCGCAAGATCTTGCTGTTCCGCGGCCTCACCTGGGTGTCATTGTTGCCGCTCGATAGCCACAAGGGCGGCGCATCAGCACGGACAAAATTTACCGGCTGAGTCATTTCCGGCGCGTGATAATCGCCAAAACTCTGTTTCGTGGTTTCGGAATCAAAAGGGAAGAAATCATAAGGTCCGGCCAATGCTGCCACGCCCTTGATAAAATCCGGCGATTTTCCTTCCCGCCCCAGCCATTGGCGATCCAAGGCCAACATCATCACATTATAGGCGCCAGCGGATTGTCCCGAAATGAAAATTCGCTCCGCATCGCCGCCATGCTCACCGATATTGTCATGTACCCAGGCAAGGGCCTTTGCGCTATCTTCCAAGAAACCCGGGAAACGGGTGTCGGGGTACAGCCGATAGTCGGGCAAAACGACCATATAGCCGCGATTGGCCAGCGCCCGGCCCGCGAAAGCATATTGATCTTTGGCTCCGGCTCGCCAGCCGCCGCCGTAGATGAACACGACCACGGGCAAAGGCTGGTTCGCTTCCGTTTTCGGGACCCAGATGTTGAGACCCAGGCCAAGCTCGGAATCATATATCTGGCTATCGACCAGCAACCTGGCATCGCTATCTCCGGGAATGATATTATTGGCCATATCCAGCTGCTTCGGTCCGGGCTGTGAAAAAAACCACCAAGCAAAGCCGACGCAAGCGAGGAGCATTATTCCGGATATGACAAGCCATTTCATGCCGATAGCCTTAACCAGCCGATCAGGCGCTGGCAATGGCGCTCCAGTCGATCGGCTGATGGCGATCAAGAGCAGCATCGGCGGCTGGCATTGGATATTTAAGCCCGTTGCCGCAATTGAACAGCACCGCGCGGTCGCTCTTGCTGACCAGACCATTTTCGAGCGCTTGCAGATAGGCAGCTGCCGTGGCGGCGCCTTCGGGACAGAGGAGCAAACCATCTTCCTGTCCAATCCGTTTTTGCACTGCGACAATCGCTTCATCTTCGACGGCAATCGCGAATCCACCGGATTCGCGAACGGCGCGGAGAATCAGAAAATCGCCGATCGCAACCGGCACACGAATGCCCGCGGCCATGGTGTGGGCATTTTCCCAAAGCGGTGCATGATCGAGCCCCTTTTCCCACGCGTCGACGATCGGAGCGCAACCGGTCGCCTGCACAGCGACCATGCGCGGGCGCCGTGAATCAATAAAGCCAATGGCTTCCAGTTCGTCAAAAGCCTTCCACATGCCGATCAGGCCAGTGCCGCCGCCAGTCGGATAGAAAATGACATCGGGTACTTGCCAGCCCAATTGCTCGACCAGTTCCAGTCCCATCGTCTTCTTGCCTTCGATCCGGTACGGCTCTTTCAACGTCGATAAGTTGAACCAGCCCATCTCGGCTTCGCCATCGGCGACGATCTTGCCGCAGTCATTGATCAGTCCATTCACCCGCCAGACCTTGCCGCCTTGCAAGGCAATCTCCCGGACATTGACCTCGGGCGTATCATCAGGACAGAAGACAAATGCTTCCATTCCCGCGCGTCTGGCATAAGCCGCCATGGCCGCGCCGGCATTACCATTGGTTGGCATTGCAAGCCGTTTCAGTCCCAGCTCTTTCGCCATCGATACCGCCATGACGAGACCACGCGCCTTGAACGAGCCAGTGGGAAGACGACCCTCATCCTTGACGATCACATTGGATCCAAGCGAGTTATCAAGCGCGATCAAGGGCGTCATGTCTTCACCGAGCGAGACGATATTGCTTGCGCTGACGACCGGGAGCAGTTCGCGATACCGCCAGAGATCCGGCGGGCGATTGGCCAGCACATCCTTGGTCAGATGGGCAGCGACCGACGGAAGGTCATAGCGCACCAAAATGGGAGCGCCCGCGGGTGACAGATTCTGTACGGTTCCCACCGGCAATTTGTCTCCGGTTTTGGAACATTCCAGATGGGTAAGAAAATTGGCGATGTTTGCAGTGCGATTATCTTTGTTCATAATCCCCCGCTAGCATTGACCGCCCTGCAAGCCACCCCAAAATCGTGTCATGAATGTCATCAACCCCGTACATTGGTTTGCTCAACCGTCACTCTCGCAATAGAAGAGAATAGAAAAAGCTGAACTTTGCGATAAAGAGAAGCGCAACCGCCAGATCATATATGGGAAAAGTTGAACATAGTGTCGCGAAATTGGCTCACCAAATGGTCCCGCAGCGAGGACCCGCTCATTCGCGTGTTTCGCAACAGCAGCTGGCTGTTTTCCGCCAAAGGCATTGGCGCGATCATGAGCATTTTCTATCTCGCCATATTGACCCGGACCCTGGGCGTCTCAGGCTTTGGTGAATTCATGGTCATTGTCGGCGCTGTCCAGGTTCTCACCGCCATATTGAAACTCCAGACGTGGCAAGCCGTCGTGCAATTTGGTGTCCCCTATTTGCTGGCCGGACAGAATCAGGCCTTTCGAAAATTGTCATTTCAAAATTTCTGGATCGAGTTCATCGGCGGGTTGGTGGCCTGCGGCGCGTTGTGGTTGATGCTCCCTTATGGCGCATCGCAATTTGCCTGGAGCGATCCGGTCGTTAGCGCGATCATGGGCTATGGCATCATCGTATTCCTGTCGGTGCGATCCACACCAATCGGTATATTGCGCGCCCAGGATCGCTTTGGCGGCAATGCTTTTGGTGATGCAATCATTCCGATTGTGCGTTTCATCGGCGCGTTCTTCCTATGGCTGACAACGCCATCGATGACGGGGTTTCTGATCGTATGGGGGCTTTCCGAATTTATCAGCTTTATCGTGATGTGGTTGTTGGTTTGGCGACATCGAGATTCTGTCCACCCGCTGAGCAGCGAAACGGCAATCGCGGCATCACCGCCAAGCCGGACAGAATTTCTCGCATTTTTGCTGTTCACCAATCTAGCCTATTTGGTCAATGTCATCCGCGAACGCCTAGTGGTGGTAATCGTCGGCTTTTTCGTTGGGCCGGCCGCGGCTGGACTGTTCCGATTGGCTGACCAGCTTGCCAACAGCCTCAATCGCCTAGCGGAGGTATTTGCTCGCCCGCTCTTCGCGGAATTGTCGCGTCTGTTCGCAGTGGGTCAATCACAGGAATTGCGTGCTCTATTCTGGCGGTCCCTGCGGGTATCCGCGCTGAGCGGCGCTGTCCTATTCATCGGACTGCTGCTGCTTGGCCAGTATCTCATTTCTTTCATCTCTGGACCGGAATATCTGGCTGCCTTCCCGATCTTGCTGCTGCTCGGAGCCTCGACCATCATCAGTCTGGCTGGGCTCGGACTTGAACCTCTGCTTCAGGCTGCAGGGCGGGCGCGCAATGCTCTTATGGCGCGGGTTGCCGGACTGGTCGCGCTCGGACTGCTCATGGCCCTATTTTTGCCGATGTTCGGTACAATCGGCGCTGCTTGGGTGATGCTGATTTCTGCGGTCTTGACCACGATCATCTTGTTCGTCTCCAGCCGGGCGGTGATCGCCCATCCGGAGTTGGCCAAATCCGGATCCTCCAGACCATAAAAAAAGGCGACCCGCAGGCCGCCTTTTTCGCAATTCGATTTGGTTTCGCTTAACGTTTCGAGAACTGGAAGCTCTTACGCGCTTTCGCCTTACCATATTTCTTACGCTCAACCTTACGGCTGTCACGGGTCAGGAAGCCGGCTGCCTTGACCGTCGCGCGAAGCGTTGGCTCATATTTGGTCAGCGCTTGCGAGATACCATGTTTGACCGCGCC
Organism: Parasphingorhabdus sp.; assembly: GCF_039982395.1. Taxonomy (GTDB): domain Bacteria; phylum Pseudomonadota; class Alphaproteobacteria; order Sphingomonadales; family Sphingomonadaceae; genus Parasphingorhabdus. The sequence goes on along the minus strand of NZ_JBDWYO010000001.1, from coordinate 669,866 downwards.
CGCCTGTCCTGAAAGACCGCCACCTTTGACGGTAACAATCACATCATATTGGCCTTCGCGTTCGGTAATGGCAAAAACCTGATTGAGAACCAGACGCAAGGTCGGGCGTGCAAAATAGGTTTCCTGATCGCGGCCGTTCACCGTGATCGTTCCCTTGCCGGGCTTCAGCCATACACGGGCAACCGCATCTTTACGGCGACCGGTAGCATAAGCACGGCCAAATTTGTCCAGCTCTTGCTCGCGCAATGGCATGGTCGATACGGGTGGTTCAACCGCACCAACTTCTGCGTCCGCATCAGCGGCAACAGGTGCATCCACTACAGCCGCACCGGCAATATCTTTAAGATCAGCGAGATCAGTTTTTACGTCAGACATTATGCGCCCACCTTATTCTTACGGTTCATCGAAGCGACGTCGAGCGCCACTGGGTTTTGGCCGTTATACGGATGCTCGGTACCAGCGAAGACGTGCAAGGCGCGCATCTGTGCGAAACCAAGAGGACCCTTTGGGATCATCCGCTCAACAGCTTTTTCTACAATACGTTCAGGAAAACGACCTTCGAGGATCTTCTCCGCGGTCGTGCCGCTGATGCCGCCGGGATAGCCGGAGTGCTTGTAATAGGTTTTCTGTTTGGTCTTATTGCCAGTGAACTTCACCTTTTCGGCATTGATCACGATAACATGATCACCACAATCGACATGCGGGGTGTAGCTTGGCTTATGCTTGCCGCGCAGGATATTGGCGATGATTGATGACATGCGGCCAACAACCAGATCGGTGGCATCAATGATATGCCATTTTTTTTCGACATCAGCTGGTTTGACCGACTGTGTCTGTTTGGTGATAGCCTTCATGGGCTTTGCTCCTTCTGGGAGAATGGATTGATTCAAAAAATACAAAAGCCGGGACGTATTGGCCCGGCAGACTGCGGCGCTATTGGCGATGTTTTCACGGCAAGTCAAGCGAAAGCGGGGCTTTGCTGACGGGTATAATATTACCTTTTGCTATTTTCGGCTTGCCTATGGCCGATCAGATGTACGCCCCATATGGTCGACGCGACGACCAGTGCGCCTACCGCCTGATGCAGCACGGCAAGATGAATATTAATCCCCGTCATCACGGTCGCGATGCCGAGCAGTATCTGGCTTCCAAAAGCCATATGAATCGCAACGGAGGCCCTGCGATCTATGGGACGGACCCTGCGAGCGAGAATGACCAGAAAGCCGACAGCAACCCAGGCCCACCAGCGATGAATGAAATGGATCAGATAGGGGTCATTGCTCAAAGCCGACCAAATTCCATTGGCCCATTCGATGCCGCCGGGAATGAAATATTCATTCATCAACGGCCATGTATTGGACACATAGCCGGCGTTGAGGCCTGCCGTATAAGCGCCGAACAGAAGCTGTATGAAGAGCACAGCTAGCACCGACCAGCCAAAGCCCGTCACACGGGCCGGCTTAACATTGCCCACGGCAAGTTGACGCAAATCCAGTGCGGTCCAGACAAGCCCACCGAGAATCACCAGCGCTGTCAACAAATGCACCGCCAACCGATAGTGGCTGACATCCGTTCGTTCGCTCAGCCCAGAACTGACCATCCACCAGCCAATTGTACCCTGCAGCCCGCCGAGCGCCAGCAAGGCCAATAGACGTCCGCCATAGCCGTTGGGGATGGCCCGCTTCACTGCAAACCAGAGTAGCGGCAATGCAAAGGCTAGGCCAATCAAACGCCCGAGCAAACGATGCACCCATTCCCAAAAATAGATGAATTTGAAATCCGCCAGCGTCATGCCCGCAGGGCCGTTAATTTCCAGATATTCTGGGATCTGCTTATATTTTTCAAACTCGGACAACCAGTCCGCCTCGCTCAACGGAGGCAATGCCCCGGTTACCGGCTTCCACTCGGTTATCGACAAACCCGATTCGGTGAGCCGGGTGATACCGCCGACAATCACCATGACAAACACCAGAAAGGCGACAGAATAGAGCCAGTTTGCGATAGCGATAGGCTGCGGACTTGCCGTGATATCCGGTTGATTTGGAACGATCTGATCGGTCATTGGCTGCTATTTGGTATCAAAAGCAGGGCGTGACAACCACAAAGGCCGCGACCAACCACAAAAAAGCCAAAGTTCAATAATGTTATGTTGTATCTTAACACGTTTATTCCTATATCGGCGCCACGAAACGAACAAGTGAGGCAGTGAGTCGTGTTTACGACAGCGAATTTGTGGAACAAAGATGGTCTTTTGATCAGGGATGGCCTGTGGGATCGTCTAGCCGTGATTGTCTCTGGCCTATGTCTTGTCCATTGCGTTTCAACCATTGCCTTTGTCGCGCTCCTGTCTTCAGCAGGCGGCATGCTGCTTGATCCGCTGGTCCATGAAATCGGATTGGGAGTGGCTATTGCATTGGGCTTTTTCACCTTGGGTCGGGGCGTCTTGGATCATGGCTATGTCATGCCGGTGGCCGTTGGCAGTCTGGGGCTGGGCATGATGATAGGCGCGATCACGCTGGGACATGATCAAGGCCATAGCGGTGCCGAGATTTTCTACACCATGTTAGGCGTCGGATTTCTTGCGTTGGCCCATGACCTAAACTACCGCGCCACGCATTAATTACTGCCCATTGCCCTCGCGGCCAAACATCCCTAAATTATCCCTATGGGAAAACATGATCATCACGAGCATCACGGCGAATCCTTAGCGGATGCAGCACGCGTCAATCTGGAAAAGTCCGGCGAAAAATGGACAGACACAAGGGCGGCGATATTTGAAGCGCTGGCTGGATTCTCTCGTCCGGCCTCTGCCTATGACATTGCCGAACTGGTTTCGACCGCGCGCGGCAAGCGCGTGGCACCGAATAGTGTGTACCGGATTCTAGACCTATTTGTGGCGAAGAATCTCGCGATGCGGGTCGAAAGCGCCAATGCATATATTGCCAATAGCCATCCCGGTTGCGAACATGATTGTATTTTTCTGGTTTGCGACACGTGCGGAGAAGCCACGCATATCGACGACGAACCCTTGTCCCAACAAGTGCGAAAAGTAGCACAAAGCCAAGGATTCAACTCCATCCGCCCGGTTATCGAAGTGCGCGGTATTTGCCAGAAATGCATTTGATCCTTCTCGTTCGTCAGCAAATATTCACTAACAGTCTGCTGAAAGTTCGACAGAACAAAGCGATGCCGTTAAAGCTGGGATCAAATAGGGAGTGAATATGCCAGTTTCGAATACACCTTTGCTGGATGATGTCTCCCTTCCCGCAGATTTGCGTAAATTGAAACCAGCCCAGCTCCGTCAATTTGCCGATGAGCTGCGCACGGAAGTCATCGATACCGTATCCACAACCGGCGGCCATCTCGGCGCAGGCCTGGGTGTGGTCGAGCTGACGACCGCAATCCACTATGTTTTTAACACTCCGGAAGATCGGTTGATCTGGGATGTTGGCCATCAATGCTATCCCCACAAAATCATCACCGGTCGCCGAGATCGCATCAGAACCCTCCGCCAAGGTGGGGGCCTGTCTGGCTTTACCAAAAGATCAGAAAGCGAATATGATCCTTTTGGTGCAGCACATAGCTCCACTTCGATCAGCGCGGCGCTGGGCTTTGCCATTGCCAACAAATTGAATGACAAGCCGGGCCGGGGCATTGCAGTGATCGGCGATGGCGCGATGAGTGCGGGCATGGCTTATGAAGCGATGAACAATGCCGAAGCAGCAGGCAACCGGCTGGTCGTCATTCTCAACGACAATGACATGTCGATTGCTCCACCGGTGGGCGGACTGTCGGCCTATCTCGCGCGGATTGTTTCATCCCGCGAATTTCTGGGCGTGCGCCAGCTGGCCCGGCGCATCGCCAGAAAGCTGCCCAAGGCACTGCATGATGCAGCGCGCAAGACTGATGAATATGCCCGCGGCATGACCATGGGCGGCACCCTGTTCGAAGAGCTGGGCTTCTATTATGTCGGACCGATCGACGGCCACAATCTTGAGCATCTTATTCCCATCCTGGAAAATGTTCGCGATGCTGCGGAAGGTCCCTGCCTGATCCATGTCGTCACTGAGAAGGGCAAAGGCTATAAATTTGCAGAGGAAGCTGCCGACAAATATCATGGCGTAGCGCAATTTGATGTGGTGTCCGGCAAGCAGAATAAGGGCCCCGGTGGCGGACCGCCTGCCTATCAGAATGTATTCGGCGAAACCCTCGCCAAACTGGCCGACAATGATTCCCGTATCTGCGCGATTACCGCCGCCATGCCGTCGGGCACCGGCGTCGACAAATTTTCCAAGGCGCATCCTGACAAAGCTTTTGATGTCGGCATCGCCGAACAGCATGGCGTTACCTTTGCAGCCGGTCTCGCGGCTCAAGGCATGCGGCCCTTTTGCGCAATCTATTCAACCTTCCTGCAGCGCGCCTATGATCAAGTTGTCCATGATGTGGCGATCCAGAATCTGCCGGTTCGCTTTGCCATTGACCGGGCTGGCCTGGTCGGCGCGGATGGCAGCACCCATGCGGGATCTTTTGATATCACCTATCTCGCAACGCTCCCCAATATGGTCGTGATGGCCGCCGCTGACGAAGCAGAACTCGCGCACATGACCTATACCGCTGCGGAATATGACAAAGGCCCCATCGCCTTCCGCTATCCGCGCGGCAATGGCACCGGCGTGCCTATTCCGGAAAAGCTGGAACAATTGGAAATCGGCAAAGGCCGGATCGTCAAAGAAGGCACCAAGGTCGCGATACTCTCTCTGGGCGCGCGCCTCGAAGAAGCCAAGAAAGCGGCCGAACGACTGGAAGCCAAAGGATTGAGTACGACCGTTGCCGATCTTCGTTTTGCCAAACCTTTGGATGAAGATCTGATCCGCAAATTGCTGACCAGCCATGAAGTCGCGGTCACGGTTGAAGAAGCATCTGTCGGCGGCCTCGGCGCCCATGTGCTCACCATGGCCTCTGATCAGGGTCTGACGGATGCTGGCCTGAAAATCCGGACCATGCGCCTGCCCGACCTATTTCAGGATCAAAACAAGCCGGATGTACAATATGCCGAAGCTGGTCTTGATGCGGACGGCATTGTCGATACCGTGCTGAAGGCGCTCCGCCACAATAGCACGAGCGTCGAGGATGCCGGAGCACGGGCCTAACCCATATTGCCGCTTGTGATTGCCGGAAACGGTCTTTAGGCGATTGCCTTATGCCACCACAATTTTCCCATATCGATCACTGGATTTTTGATCTCGATAATGTGCTCTATCCGGCCGAGTGCGATCTATTCGCCTTGATCGACATCAAAATGGGGGAATATATTTCCCAGACACTGGACTGTGATCTCGTGGAAGCGCGGAAAATCCAGAAGGGTTTTTTCCACGATCATGGCACCACGCTGGCGGGCTTGATGCATCATCATGACACCGATCCGGCCGATTTCCTCGATTTTGTCCATGATATCGATATGGACCGTCTGTCTCCCGCGCCTTTGATCCGCGCTGCCATTGCCGCGCTGCCCGGAGAAAAGCTGGTCTTCACCAATGCCGACCGGCCCTATGCCGAACGGGTGTTGGAAAGGCGCGGCTTCAGCGAGCTGTTTCACCAAATGCATGATATCCGGGATACAGACCTCGTCCCCAAGCCACAAAAGCCCGCCTATGACAGCATGATCGCGGCCACCGGTATCGATCCAACCCGCGCATTATTCGTCGAAGATATGGCCCGTAATTTGCGCCCGGCGAAAGATTTGGGCATGACGACCGTGTGGATCAACACCGGTGCAGAATGGGCTGGCCGGGAGCATGATCCTGCTTATATTGACCACGAAATCACCGATCTGGAAAGCTGGGTCACCGGCCTCCACAATATGAAGGAAGAACAACCAACATGACCGCAGCATTGCAGACCATCATCGACGACGCCTGGGAAAAACGGGAATCCCTTGGCCTGACAACCCAGGGCGAGATTCGCGATGCCGTGGATGCCGCTCTTGCGATGCTCGACAACGGGACCGGGCGTGTTGCGGAGAAAAAAGACGGCGCGTGGGTCGTCAATCAATGGCTCAAGAAAGCCGTATTGCTCTCCTTCCGGCTCAACGACAATGAAGTGATCGAAGGCCCTGGTGGCGCGAACCATTGGGACAAGGTCCCGAGCAAATTTGCCGGTTGGGGTGAAAACCGTTTCCGCGAAGCAGGCTTCCGTTCCGTACCCGGCTCCATCGTGCGGCAGGGCGCGCATATCGGGCGCGGCGTTGTTTTGATGCCAAGCTTTGTGAACATTGGTGCTTTTGTGGATGAAGGCAGCATGATCGATGGCTGGGCCACGGTCGGAAGCTGCGCGCAGATTGGCAAAAATGTTCATATTTCCGGCGGTGCTGGCATTGGCGGGGTTCTGGAGCCGTTGCAGGCGGGCCCTGTGATCATCGAAGATGGTGCCTTTATCGGCGCACGGTCCGAAGTCGCAGAAGGCGTCCGCGTTGGCGAAGGCGCCGTGCTCTCCATGGGCGTCTATCTTGGCGCATCAACCAAGATCGTCGACCGTATCACCGGCAAAATCTGGATCGGTGAAGTGCCGCCATATGCGGTGGTTGTCCCTGGAACGATGCCGCCAAAGGTCAATGTTGATGGCGTACCAGGACCAAGCCTCTATTGCGCCGTGATCGTCAAGACGGTCGATGCGCAAACGCGTTCCAAAACCGGTATCAACGAATTGCTGCGTGACTGATGGCGACCCGGGTGGATCAGGTGAAGGCGACGCTGCAGCCGAATGACCATCCGTATCGCAACGGCGCCTGGACTCCGGTTTTCGAGGAAGTCGACCGGGATGATCTCGAAATAATCGGGACCATTCCAGCCGACATTGACGGCCTCTACATCCGCAATACAGAAAACCCGGTTCATGACAGCATCGGTCGCTATCACCCCTTCGATGGCGACGGGATGATCCACACCATCCGTTTGCAGGGCGGCAAGGCAAGCTATCGCAATCGCTTTGTCCGGACCGAGGGCTTTGAAGCCGAACAGGCCGAAGGCGGTCCTTTGTGGGTTGGCATCATGGGCAAGCCCGATGATTCCAAGCGCAAGGGATGGGGGGCGCATGGCAGCGTCAAGGACAGCAGCTCGACCGACGTTGTGGTTCACGCCGGCGCGATCCTCTCGACATTCTATCAATGCGGCGAAGGCTATCGGCTCGACCCGGAGACATTGGAAACGCTCGGTACCGCGGGCTGGGTTCCGGAGGATGGTATCTCCGCCCACCCGAAGGTCGACGAAGCCACGGGCGAATTGCTATTCTTCAACTATTCGACCAAAGCGCCATTTCTTCAATATGGTGTCGTTGGATCCGACAACCAGCTCAAACATCTCGTGCCCATCGACTTGCCCGGCGCGCGCTTGCCCCATGATATGGCGTTCACCGAGAATTTCGCGATATTCAACGACTGCCCGCTCTATTGGAAGCCGGAGCTGATCGAACGGAACCTCTACATTCCCGCTTATCACCCCGATGAACCCACGCGCTTTGGCATCATCCCCCGCATGGGGCAGCCGGAAGATATCAAATGGTTCGATGCCAAGCCGACCTATGTGCTGCACTGGACCAATGCCTATGAGGATGGCGATGAGGTCGTCCTCGACGGCTATTTCCAGAATGAACCTGTGCCGGCACCGCTGACCAATTTCCCGGCGGGCTATGAAAGCATGGGCGCGAGCATCGATCTGCACAGCTTCAAACCAGAGCTGCACCGCTGGCGTTTCAATATGAAAACCGGCGAGACCAAAGAAGAGACATTGTTCAACGATTATCCGGTCGAGTTTGGCATGATCAACCAGCAGGTCGCCGGACAGCCCTATCGCTATGTCTATAGCGCTACCGGGGAGCCGGGCTGGTTCCTTTTCAATGGCCTCACCAAACATGATCTGGAGACAGGCGAAGCGGACCATATCTCCTTTGGCGAGCAGCGCTTCGGGTCCGAAGCGCCCTTCATTCCGCGCGCCAATGCACAGTCAGAAGATGACGGCTATCTGATCAGTTTCATCACCGATATGGCGCAGGATCGCAGCGAGTGCATCATTATCGATGCGCAGAATGTCGCGGCTGGACCGGTCTGCACGATCATATTGCCGCACCGGATATCGAGTGGCACCCATGCGACTTGGGCCACAGCGGAGCAGATCAAGGCGCGCTAGCAAAGCAAAGCCTTTGCTTTTGTTCAGATAGTCGACAGGGTCTATGATCTACGAGGACCTATCTCAAATGGCCTACGGAGCAGACCATGCAGAATATCACGGCGCTTTTTGGAACGGCCATCTTCGCCATTGCCGGCTTGTCGAACTCGGCTGCCTATGCCTGCCAAGGGCCGCAGTTTGAAACACAATATAGCATGGCCCATAAGGCACCATTGGCAGATGTTCCGGAAGGCAAGGTTCAGCTAAAGGTCCGCTTTACCGAATATACGGCCAAGCAAAACGCCAACCGCTATGACTATGTACGGGCCCAATTGGTCACAGCTGAAAAACGCAAAAAATTTGTCACGATCCCGATCCCGATGATGACAAGTTGTGGCCGGCTCAACCTTCCCCGGTCCGGTGATTATTATATTGTCGGAGAATTTGCCAAAGGCGCTGATGACGGGCCGCTTTATATTAGAGACGGACGGGTGTTTGCTGCTCAATATCAGACCAGCAAATCCGGCTTCATGCCGACACAGCGCGACTAAATCCTGCGGACCGACCGGAAACGCTTAGTCAAACAGCTCGCCGTCACTGGCTTTGCCCGCAGGCGGTGTCAGGCCGAGATGCGTCCATGCGCGATCGTTGAGCATTCGCCCCCGCGCCGTCCGGGCGATCAGGCCGAGCTGGATCAGATAAGGCTCGATTACTTCCTCAATCGTATCGCGCGGTTCGGACAGGCCGGCGGCTAGCGTTTCGACACCCACCGGTCCGCCCTTGTAGATATCCGCGATCATAAGGAGATAGCGGCGATCCATCGCGTCGAGGCCGATGCTGTCGACTTCCAGCCGCGTGAGTGAGCCGTCAGCGGTTTTCCGATCGACAATCGCGGCCCCCGACACATTGGCGAAATCGCGGACCCGGCGGAGCAAGCGGCCAGCGATACGCGGCGTGCCTCTTGCGCGACGGGCGACTTCGGTGGCACCATCCGGAGCGATATCGAGATCGAGCAATTTTGCCGCACGGTGGACGACTTTTTCTAACTCCTCAGTCGAGTAGAAGTTGAGCCGCACCGGAATGCCGAAACGGTCGCGCAAGGGCGTGGTCAGCAACCCCTGTCTTGTGGTCGCCCCGATCAGGGTGAATTGCGGCAAGTCGATCCGCACGCTGCGCGCCGACGGCCCCTCGCCGATGATCAGATCGAGCGCGCGATCCTCCATCGCCGGATAGAGCACTTCCTCGACCACCGGATTAAGCCGGTGGATTTCGTCGATAAACAGGACATCGCCTTCTTCGAGATTGGTCAGAAGCGCGGCAAGATCACCGGATTTGGCAATAACCGGACCGGACGTGGCGCGAAAACCAACGCCCAGTTCCCGCGCAATGATCTGCGCCAGCGTGGTCTTTCCCAGGCCGGGTGGCCCAAAGAATAGCACATGATCCAGCGCCTCGCTGCGCCCCTTGGCTGCTTCGATAAACACCCGCAAATTCCCGCGCGCCGCTTCCTGCCCGATAAACTCGTCGAGCGTTTTCGGACGCAGGGCGGCGTCTATGTCTTCCGGCTGCCGCTGCGGCGTAAGATGCGGATTATCAGTAACGGCCAATACCCCCGAATGCGTCACCCTGAACTTGTTTCAGGGTCCATGGTGCGCCCATATACCGCCCGTGCGACAAGTGAAACAACCCTGCGTCTATATACTCGCCAGCCAATCTTACGGCACGCTTTACATCGGCGTAACGTCGAACCTGATCCAGCGCCTGTACCAGCATCGCGCAGGTGCGGTCGAAAGCTTTACGAGAGAGTATGCGGTATACCGCCTTGTCCGCTTCGAAATGTTCGACGATATGGCCACTGCGATCACGCGCGAGAAACAGCTGAAAAACTGGCGCCGCCAATGGAAGGTCAATCTGATCGAGTCCGAAAACCCGCAATGGGTCGATCTGGCGGTCAATCTTGGGCTGCCGCCGATACGTGACTGAGTTCACAACACCAGCGTCATGCTGAACTCGTTTCAGCATCCACCCCGCCCCAATCACAGCCTGCGAGCGTGGGAAAGTAGACCCTGAAACAAGTTCAGGGTGACAGAGGAAAAAGAGGAGTTCACCGGTCACAAGAACTAAGGACACCCGCCGTAAAGAGTGCATAATCGCTCAAGAACAACGAAAGCGAGTACCGGTGCCATGAATATTAAATACAGGACACCTGCAAATACACGTCTCTTCAATCTATCAAACGCTAGGATAAAAGGAAAAGCCCCTAAAAGGTATGCAAACAGACTGACAAAGAGGCTATCCTCTCGCCAAGTTAATGCTAACCAAGTGACTATTGGAGGAAATAGGCAGCCGAGCCCAAAGAAAACGGCATACCTCGCAGGATTGATTTCTGCACTCTCCATCACCGCGCCGCCTTCTTCAATGCCAGCCGCACCAGCGCATCTAGCGTCACGCCATCGCCGGCCTCGGCATCTGCCGCAGCCACAGCCGCGCTCGCATCCGCCGGTTTAAAACCGAGATTCTGCAGCGCGCTGACCGCATCTGCGTTGTTGTTCGAGGGCGCGTGGACCGCACCGCCGCCAGCAACCGGATCGGTCGCGATGCCGCCGACCTTGTCCTTCAATTCATTGACAATCCGCAGCGCCAGTTTTGGCCCCACGCCATTGGCGCGGCTGACCATCGCCTTGTCAGCGGTCGCCACCGCGCGCGAAATCTCTCCGGGTTCCAGTGCCGACAATATCGCCAGCGCGACCTTGCCGCCAACGCCTTGCACGGAGATCAGCAGCCGGAACCAGTCCCGCTCCGAACCGCTGGCAAAGCCCATCAGACGCATATCGGTCTCGCTGACCTGCATTTCGGTATAGATGGTCGCGCCATCACCCTTGCCGCCGATCGCGCCAATGGTGCGCGACGAACAGAAGACCAGATAACCGACGCCATTCACGTCGAGCACGATATTATCCATGCCGATTTCATCGATGGTGCCGGTTAGTTTTGCAATCATCTGGCTGTTTTAACGCGGCAGGCGAATCTGTCGAGTTTTTGTTTTGTTCTTTTCGTTCTTACCGCTTCCGGTGATGCACATGGGTGATCGCTACGGCCAGCGCATCAGCGGCATCCTCGCCAGCCAGTTTCACGCCGGGCAGCAGGATTTTGATCATCGCTTGCACTTGATCCTTGGCCGCATTGCCGACCCCAACCACGGATTTCTTGACCGTGCGCGCCGAATATTCACCGACTTCTATCCCGGTCCGAGACGCGCCAAGCAGCACCACTCCGCGCGCCTGCCCCAGCTTCAATGTGCTCTGCGGATTGCTGTTGACGAACACCTCCTCAACCGCCGCGCCTTCCGGCTTATATTCCAGCAGCAGGTCGGTCAGCTCCAAGTCGATCTTGAGCAAGCGGCTCGCCAAAGCCATTTTCGGATCGGTTTTGATATGGCCATTGGCGATATGGGACAGACGATTGCCGTCGGCGCTGATCACGCCCCAGCCGGTTGTGCCGAGGCCGGGGTCAAGGCCCAAGATAATCATGCTCCCATGATCACTCGGCGTTCAGTTTTTCCATAATCTCGTCGGACACATCATAATTGCCCCAGACGGTCTGGACGTCATCATCTTCTTCCAGAAGATCAATCAGACCAAGCAGCGTTTCCGCCTGTTCCTGATCGACTTCGACCTGAACGGAAGGGCGCCACGCAAGCTTCACGCTTCCTGCTTCCCCCAGAGACGTCTCCAGCGCGCCGGACACTTCGTGCAGATCTTCCATCGCGGTCCAGATTTCATGGCCGTCATCGTCGGACGCAATATCATCGGCACCCGCCTCCATGGCGGCTTCCAATACTTTGTCCTCGTCGCCGGCACTGGCGGGATATTGGATATATCCAACACGATCAAACCCGTGGGAAACCGATCCAGTCTCACCGATATTGCCGCCATTGCGAGACATGATCGTCCGGACATTGGTGAAGGTGCGGTTGGTGTTGTCGGTCAGGGTCTCGATGATCAACGAAACGCCGCCAGGACCAAAGCCTTCATAGCGCACTTCGCTATAATCATCGCCTTCATTGGCGGAGGCCTTGTCGATCGCGCGCTGGATGCCGTCTTTGGGCATCGACACTGCCTTGGCGTTGTTTACAGCCAGGCGGAGGCGCGGGTTCATATCCGGGTCCGGCATGCCCGATTTGGCCGCCACGGTTATTTCCCGGCTTAGCTTCGAGAATTGCGCCGAGCGCTTCTTATCCTGTGCACCCTTGCGATGCTTGATATTGTTAAATTTACTATGGCCTGCCATTTTACCTCAAATTCCCACTGTTCTTATTCTACGATGACCGCAGTTCCCGATGCCGATACCATCAGCATCGAACCTTTGTCGCCGACGACCTCATAGTCAAGGTCCACGCCGACAACAGCGTTGGCACCGACCTTCGCTGCTTCCGCTTCCATCTCTGCCAAGGCTTCATCGCGCGCGCGCTTCAATACATCTTCATATTTGCCCGAGCGCCCGCCGACAATATCGGTGATGCTAGCAAACAGATCGCGGAACAGGTTTGCGCCAACAATCACCTCGCCAATGACGATCCCGCGATAGTCACGGATTGCATGGCCTTCGACGCTCGGTGTCGTGGTAACGATCATTGCTGCTCTCCTGTTCCGAAAAACTTTACCCTATTGGTCAGGCCAAACCAAGCGCCGACTTATAGGTGTCCAGAATGGCTTCCATTTCCTGCCGGTCATGGGTTTCCATTTTCCGCAGACGAACGATCTGGCGCATGATCTTGGCATCATAGCCCTGGGATTTCGCTTCGGAATATACATCGCGAATATCGTCCGCCATGCCTTTTTTCTCTTCTTCCAGCCGCTCGATACGCTCAATAAACAGACGCAGTTGGTCTGCGGCAACATTGCCTTCGCTCATTCTTTCATTCCTTTGAAAAACTATATTCGGATTCGTAGCCTGTCTTTAAGATGCGTCGGCGTTTTTGGCCACGCTTTCCTTCATCTTTTTGAGCCGCTCCGGCGTCGCCTCCGTCTGGTATTTGGTCTTCCATTCATTCGCTGGCATGCCGTGGATTGCCGCACGGGCATCCGCCTTGGTCATGGATCCGCCTGCTTCGTTGGTCGCCTCCATCACCCAGTCCGACAGGCAATTGCGGCAGAAGCCCGCCAGTCCCATCAAATCTATGTTTTCCGCGTCATGGCGGTGCTGAAGATGAGTGACGAGACGGTGAAAGGCAGCGGCCGCCGCTGCATCAGAAATTTGGTCGGTCATGTTTGTTTCCATTGTTATTTGTTTTAATCCTGTCATGATTTAGAAATAGGCATCTCGCAGGTAAAGCGCCACTAAGGAATTTGTAAATGGCATCGCCGATCTTCTCCCGTAACCGCAAGGTCAAAGTGCTGGCGACGCTGGGCCCGGCCAGCGGCAGTCCCGAAATGATCGAGAAAATGTACCGTGCCGGTGTCGATGCCTTTCGGATGAACATGAGTCACGGCGAACATAAGGCACATGCAGCCAACGTGACATCAATCCGAGCGCTGGAAAAGAAAGTCGGGCGGCCGATCACCATTCTAGCCGATCTACAAGGGCCAAAGCTGCGGATCGGTACATTTGCCAAACCACCGGTGATGCTGAAAGATGGCGCACGCTTCACACTGGACATGCTAAAGAAGAAAGGTGACGCAACCCGGGTTACCTTGCCCCACAAGGAAATCCTGAGCACATTGCAGCCCGGTCATTCCCTGCTGCTGGATGACGGAAAGATCCGTCTGGAGGTTACCAAGACAGACGGCAAAAGCGTCGAGACCAAAGTGATTGTCGGCGGCGAAATTTCGGATCGCAAAGGCGTCAATGTGCCAGAAGTCGTGTTGCCGGTCAGCTCGCTCACCGACAAGGATCGCAAGGACCTGACCTTTGCCTTGGGTCAAGATGTCGACTGGATCGCATTGAGCTTCGTGCAGCGCCCGGAAGATGTCGCCGAAGCGCGGCGACTGATCGGCGGCAAGACCGCATTGCTGGCCAAGATTGAAAAGCCTGCCGCGATCGACCGACTGGACGAAATACTCGAGCTATCCGACGCCGTCATGGTGGCGCGCGGCGATCTGGGCGTTGAACTATTGCCGGAACAAGTTCCGCCATTGCAGAAAAAAATCGTGGGGGCGGCCCGCAAACTGGGACGACCCGTGGTCGTTGCCACCCAGATGCTGGAATCCATGATCAAATCGCCCACGCCGACCCGCGCTGAAGTGTCGGATGTTGCGACCGCTATCTATGACGGCGCTGATGCGATCATGCTATCAGCCGAATCCGCTGTTGGTGACTGGCCGATAGAAGCGGCAACAATGATGGACAGGATTGCCGCTCAGGTGGAGAATGATCCTTCATACGCGGACCGAGTGCATTTCACCGAAACCGTGCCTGATGAAACAACCGCAGATGCTTTGGCCGCGGCAAGCTATAATATCGCCCGGACCGTCGAAACGTCGGCCATCGTCTGCTATACATCTTCCGGCTCGACCGCCCGCAGAATGGCGCGGGAACGGCCGTCGGTGCCTCTGATGGTGCTCACCCCCAATCGCCACACCGCACGGCGTGTTGGATTGCTGTGGGGTGCTTATGCCGTGGTCACGCGGGATGTCAGTGACTTTGAAGAAATGATTGCCAAAGCCAAACGCATGGCGTTGCGCCACAAGCTGGGTCAGGCGGGATCAAGGTTGATTGTCTGTGCCGGCGTGCCTTTTGGAACCCCGGGGTCAACCAATTTGCTGCATGTCGTCAGACTAAGCGGAGATGAACTGAAAGGCGGCTAGAGCAGCTGCAAGGCTCTCAACTCGCTTTCGAGCATTGCGGCATTCTTAAAGTGATGACCCGCGATGCCGACAGCCTGCCCGGCCTCGATATTGTCGAGCCGGTCATCGATGAAAAGACATTGACCGGCGCCCCGGGAAAAACGTTTCAGCGCTAGCTCGAAAATCGCGCGATCGGGTTTGATCAACTTTTCTTCGCCGGAAATGACAATATCGATAAAGAGGTCGAATATCGGGGCCTCTGGCCGGAACTGTGCCCAGGATTCGGCACCGAAATTGCTGATCGCAAATAAGGGGACACCCCGTTTCGCGAGCGCACGCACCATATCAAGCATACCCTCTATCGGACCCGGAATGGATTCGGGAAAACGCCGGGAATAAGCCAGGATATGATCTGCATATTTGGGGAATTCGCGGCTGCGCTCTGCGACCATATCGGCAAAGGGGCGTCCAGCATCATGTTGAAAATGCCATTCCGGTGTGACCACATGGGAGAGGAACCAGTCCAGCTCTTCCGGATCATCAATCAGCTTGGCAAACAGGCAGCGCAAATCCCAATGATAGAGGACATTGCCAATATCAAAGATGACGGTGTCAATTTTGGAAATGGCAGTATCTCCTGCCAAATACAGGCAATTAGCCTTGGCGAGCCTTGAACCGGCGATTCGTCTTGTTGATCACATAGGTGCGACCACGACGACGGATGACGCGGCAATCCCGGTGACGGTTTTTAAGCGACTTCAAAGAGTTGCGGACTTTCATTTTGGTACCACGCCTTGATTATCTGAATTTCTTGAAAGCAGCCTTGCTGCGTTGAGCAGGGCAATTAAGGTCGACAGCCGCCAAAGTCAAGCGACCAGCGCTATTCTCCGCGAATTTCGACGAGTTTACGTTCCCAAGCCAGCGCATTGGCCACAATTTCGTCTAGATCGGCGTGTTTTGGCTGCCATGGAAAGCGTTCCATAATCGCCCGATTGTCCGAAATCAGCGAATCGGGATCACCAGCCCGCCGGCCCTCCATTTTGCGGACAACCTTGAGGTTCGTGACCCGATCAACGGCATTGAGCACTTCGAGTACAGAGAAGCCGCGTCCATAGCCGCAATTGAGCAGATGATTTTGATTGGGCTCCGCGATCAGCGCGTCAAGTGCCAACACATGCGCGTTGGCGAGGTCCGATACGTGGATATAGTCGCGCACCCCCGTGCCGTCAGCCGTATCATAGTCGGTCCCAAAGACCGCGACACTGTCGCGCTTGCCCAGCGCCGCCTCCACCGCAACCTTGATCAGATGGGTCGCACCGGCTGTAGACTGTCCGGTCCGCCCTTCCGGGTCGGCACCAGCGACATTGAAATAGCGAAGCGCGCAAAAATTCAGGTCATGTGCCGCCGAGACATCGTGGAGCATATGCTCGGTCATCAATTTGGACATGCCATAGGGATTGATTGGTTTCTGCGGCGTCGTCTCGCTCACCGGGCTTTCCTCCGGAATGCCATAGGTTGCGGCAGTGGATGAGAAAATGAAATGCTGAACACCGCCGGCCACGACTGATTCAATCAAACTGCGGCTCTTTGCGCTGTTATTGTTGTAATATTTGAGCGGATCAGTCACCGATTCGGGAACCACGACCGAGCCCGCGAAGTGCATGACGGCACCAATATTCTCAGCCTTGATGATCTGCTCAAGCAATGCAGAATCTTCTATATCGCCTTCGTAGAAAGCAGCGCTATCCGGAACCGCCCAGCGAAACCCCGTGGTCAGATTGTCAATGACGGCAACCGACCAGCCGGCTTGCTGCAAAGCCAAAACGGCGTGACTACCGATATAACCAGCGCCGCCGGTCACCAAGATTTTGAACGGTTTCGTCATGTTCCGCAGATCCCTGTAAGTTTGCAATATTGGCCGTTTAGCGTGCCAATCTCACGAATCGGTTAACCACAGCAACTATGAGATGCAATTTTTTACCGCGTTAGCGGATTTTATGCGCTAATATGAGCCGGGGGCAATGGAGGAGTGACTATCATGACTGACTTTCGATCATTTGCGACGGCGACTATTGCGGGATTGCTCTTGGCTGGCTGCACGACAATTGCGCCGCCGGTTGATGTCACCCGCTTTCACAACGCACAGGACGCTGCAATTATCGCTGGCAGTGTCTCGATTGAGGCGAATGATCCAGACCAAGGCCACAGCAGAAGCCTCGAATATGCCACCTATAACGCCGCTTTGCTTCGCGAACTGCAACGAATCGGCTTTTCCGAGGCTAGAAGTGGTTCCGAAAACAGCGAATATATTGCCCGTTACACCCTGGAACGGTCTCAGATTAGTGCCGGCGGATCGCGATCACCGGTTTCGGTCGGCGTAGGAGGCGGCACAGGCAGCTATGGTTCCGGCGTTGGATTGGGCATCGGCATCAATCTCGGCGGCCGGCCGAAAGATAAGATTGCCACCGACCTCGCTGTGCGCATCGCAAAGCGAGAAGGTAATATCGTCGTCTGGGAAGGCCGTGCATCGGTCGAGGCAAAGGACGGGTCGCCAGCATCCCAGCCGGGACTGGCTGCCGCCAAATTGACCGAAGCGTTATTCAGGGACTTCCCCGGAGAGTCCGGAACCACTATCAGGGTGCCATGAGCATTCAAATCAACAGCGCGTTCGATAGCGGCAATATCGAAGTCCACGAAATTAACGGCACCAATGCCACGCTTTCAATCCGCAAGGACAAAGACAGCGAGTTTTTCCAGTGGTTTCATTTTCGTGTGGCCTGCGAGATTGGCGACGAACTGGAACTCAGCATCACCGGTTTGGAAGAATCCGCCTATCCGCCAGGTTGGCCCGATTATGACGCCTGTGTTAGCGAAGACCGCGACTATTGGGGCCGCGCACCAAGCCAATATGACGAGAAAAGCGGCACCTTGTCGATTCGCTACGTAGCGAGCAGCAATATCGTCTGGTTCGCATATTTTGCGCCTTATAGCATGGAACGGCACCATGACCTGATCGCCGAAACAGCAGGCATCGAAGGCGTCACAGCACGGACACTCGGCCATAGCCTGGAAGGCCAAGCGATCGATTGCCTGGAAATGGGAAGCGGCGACAAGCAGGTCTGGCTCTACGCCCGCCAGCATCCGGGCGAAAGCATGGCGGAGTGGTGGATGGAAGGCATATTGGAAATGCTGACCGACCCCGCAGACCCATATGCCCGATTGCTGTTGCAGAAGTGCCGGTTCCATATCGTACCGAATATGAACCCAGATGGTTCGCGAAGAGGGCATTTGCGAACCAATCATGCAGGTATCAACCTCAATCGTGAATGGAACGAGCCAAGCGCTGAAAAATCACCCGAGGTTTTATGCGTCCGCAATGCCATGGACAAAAGCGGTGTGGATTTTGCAATTGATGCACATGGGGACGAAGCCATACCAGCGGTTTTCATCGCCGGTTTTGAAGGCATTCCGTCAATCAACGACCAGCAGCTTGAAAATTACCACAGCTATCGCAACCGCCTGGCCCAACGCACGCCGGATTTCCAGACTAAGCTCGGCTATCCGACGGCTGCCAAAGGCAAAGCCAATTTGTCCATGTCTACCAATCAACTCGCCGAGCGCTATGGCGCCGTCGCGATGACGCTGGAAATGCCGTTTAAGGACAACCGCGATCTACCCGATCCAGAGCAAGGCTGGTCGCCCGAACGCTGCAACTTGCTCGCCCGCGAATGCCTTGCCACTCTGGCGGAAATGATCGACGATATCTGACGAGCAACAACCAAAATCGGTCGGAACCGTCAATGATCCGCATATATGCCCCATCGAGCATATGCAGATACCTGCAACCTCCCCAGAGATTCTGCAGAATATTTTTATAGCTCCGCGCAACAAAGACCGCGCCGACAAGCGCGAGCCCCAGGCCCATATCAAATGCGTAGAATGTCGGGAGATACATGACCATCGCAAGGCCGCCCATTGACAGCGGCGTGGTCAGGACACCAAAGCTGAAAAGCTGCCATAGACTGAACGTCCGCTGCCCCCTGCCTTCCATTGGCGCCGAATTTTCCGAGCCGTTGATATCTGTCTCCATATGCGACTCCACTCGCGCCATAGTTGCCCAGAAACAAATGCCGCACAACCACCCGTTCGGGTGATTGTTGTCGGCAAATAATGTAATTATCTGCACAATTGATCTCGGGATTTCCATCATGCGAGCCGGGTGGAGAACTCGAGATCATCTATTAAATTACACGGATTTTTGAGGCTGTACGCTCTATTGTACCGGGCGAGCCGGGCCCTGATCAACTCCAACTAACAGCATTTGTAATGTCTCTAACAGCGGCTGTAACTGGACCCAACACCCCTTAGAGAACAATTTACTCCTGCGAATTCAAAGCAGTTTTTATCAAGGGGTAGAAAGATCATGACCAAGAACAAATTCATTCCACTCGCTCTTTCGGGCTTGGCATTGGCCATTATGACGACGTCACCTGCGCTGGCAGCAAAGAAGAAGCCAGTCGTGAAAGTGATGCAATGTGAGGCTTCACACGGGACCATAGCGATCACAGATGGCGACACACAGGGTTGGACAAAATTTGGTTTGTCGAGCCCCCGGGGAATGCTCGGCGCGATCGTTCAGCAGTCCGGATGCTTTACACTCCACACCGGAGTTGATGGGAAGCCTGCCAATTACTTGATGTCCGCTGTTGCCGGTTCGCAGGAAGAAATCGATCAGACAATGAGCATGGCCAAAGGGGCCCTCAGCCAAGGGCTGGTAAGTTCAGGCGCAGCAGGAGCAGTTTTGAGTAAAGTCCCAATGGGTGGAGCGCTTATGGGCATGTTCGGCGGCTTGGGTGGCAAAAAGAAAACCATCACCGCCGGCTTGCGCCTAATGAACCCAGCCAATGGCCAGACATTGATCTCCGGAAGTGGCCGGAGCCAGAAATCGACCATCAAAGTTTTGGGCAGAACCGACTGGGTCGCGGCCAGCCAAGGACAATTTGGGCAATATGGACGCTCAAAAGATGGCAAGATGGTCACCAGCGCCTTTATCGAAGCCTTTAATGGATTGGCATCACAAGCCGGCGCTCTCGGCGCCGTGCAACAAACCACAGCGGTCGCCCCGATCAGCAGCAGCTATACCGTGGCTGTCGCGACCAAGATGTTGGATGCTCCAACCAAAACAGGCGGCGCAGTCCGGTCTTTGCGGGCGGACACGAAATTAATCCCGACAGGCAACAAAGATGGGTTGTTTGTCGAAGTGACCGACAGTTACGGCACCAAAGGATGGGTATCCGTCGAAGACCTGCGCTAATGCGACCCGAGCGCAGCGGTTTCGCTGGTTAGAAAGGGCGTCCTCCACCCCGGAGGGCGTCCTTTTTTCTCAGTCTCCGATCAGTATGAACGGCGCCCAGACAGCCGGATGGGCCGAACCGGGAACGGTCGAGTCCGACATAAGGTCCAATTGCGCTTGTCGCAGCGCTTCGGCGCGACTGAGTCCATCAACAACCGCTCCCTTCACCGTGGCCAAAGACAAGATAGTCGCAGCATCATCGCGGACGGGCCAATGCGACAAAAGCAATGACCGGCTGCCAGCCAGTCGAAAAGCCTTTGCAAGGCCGGAGTAAGTTGGAGCCGAAGCGCTTTGCCCGCCGCCGCTATTGCAGGCGGACAATATCACCCAATCTGCCGGAATATTCATTCCCGCAATTTCGCTTGCGGTCAGCAGCCCGTCATCTTCATGGCTTTGCTCATTGGGTGGCGTAAACACCAAAGCAGGTTCCGACAGTCCAGCAATCTCTCCGCTAGTCAGACCGTGTGTTGCGAAGGTCACAACCGAAAATGGAGTAAAGTCTAGGGATCGTATTGCGGGTTCTGTGAATTGCTTTCCGGTCAGCACAAGGCTATTTTGGGCACCGAATTCTTCACTCATTCTGGTCAATTCGGTCTTAGCAGCAGGTAGTGTAGGCAATTCCAACAACGAACTGATATCCACCGCGCCACCTCGAAATAGGGCAGCATAAGAGATTTGGCCTTGGCTATTTTGGGCAAGTTCCGGAGCGCCAAGGCCCGCAAACCTGATGTCGGTAGAATCGTCCGTAGTCGCCAGTTGTTTTGACAAATCCGTGGCAATCGCAACAGATTTGTCCCGCACCAACCAAGGCGCTCTCGCCAGATCGTTAGAATTCTCATAGGGCTTTGTAAGCAGCAAGGCGGGAGAAATGGATGCCAATATTCCGCTCGCAGGAAATAGCAATTCAGTGTTCTCGTCCAATTTCGCGTATAGCTCATCGGTAAAAAGCAATTTGAACAATTGATGTGCAGCGTCCGTATCAAATGTGGTTTGAACCGGACCGGATACAGCAAAGCGGTAATCCTCTATGCTTTGAAAAAGTCGTTTTCTATAATCCATTGCAACGCGACCAGAGATGGCGCTTTTTGACCAATGCACCGCATCTTTGGTCACAGCGAGCGTTATAATTTTATCTGGTAGAGTAAGCGAGAAAATTGCGGCCTGCTCTGGTCGTAGGTTTGATTGAATTTCAAGCAAAGACGGTACTGCAGGGCGGCTAATTTCAGCCAGTTCCGGAAAGCGATTGTTCAATTCGCGTTCGGTGTCTTTAACTTGCAAACCAAGATTCTCTGCGGTTAGGCTTAGTACGGAAAAATCGCCTTCACCCTTCGCTTGAGCAGAGAATAATTTTTCCTTGGCTTTGCGTTCTGCGGCGCGTTCTTGACGCAATTGTTCGAATAAATCGCCAACACCCTCATCGCGGGCAGCGGCTTTTGCCGCCAAATCAGCGTTGGCTAGAAACAATTCCGACGCAAGCGCTAGCTGCACCGCCTTCACAGCCTCCGCATCCTCCCCCGCCTGCATGGCAACGGCAGCGTAAGAGGCAAATCCTTGGGTCATGATTGGCGACAAGGAAACCAATTGGGGGCGAGACGCAGTATAGTCAAACAGATGCTCTTCGAGACGTACAGAGGCACTACGTGCGACTGTGATGGCCTTATCCATCTGCCCGGATGCGGCCAATATTTCGGCATAGGAGAATTCTGCATTTATCGCGCGACGACTGCTTCCTCCAAGCTTTTCCAGCAATTTTCTTCGCGCAGATTCGGCGTGTTTCAAAGCTTCATCAAGCTGGCCATTGATCATCAGACTCTGCGCGTAAGTGATCTCGGTTATCCCGATGTTCATGTCCCCTTCCTTGAGGTTGGCAACATTGGTTGCCCATCCCAGTCGATACAGGTCTAGTGCTTCTTCATGCCGGCCCAATGAACTCAATATTCGCGCAACCTGAGAATATGCGTGTCCTTGAGAGGAAGGATCACCACCAGCTTTCATGGTTTTGGAATATGCCAATGCCGCCTGCGCAATCGCCAATGCTTCTGCTGTCTTATCTTGCGCAAAAAGGGCATCCGCATGCATCGACATAGGGCTGAAGACTTCTGGTGAATCTTTCTTGCGTAACTGCCTTTCCAGACGCGTAAGCCGCCGGAACAAGGCTTCGGCTTCCGCATAACGGCCCAGTTGCATGAGCACGCCGGCTGATCCAGTCAATGCCAGCAATGTTACCGGGTGATCGGAAGGCAGATTATTATGGGCAATTCTCGCTGCCCGCTCCATCATATCCGCTGTACCGGTATCATCTTGAAAATACATGATCACGCCACAGCTGGTAAGGTTGTTGACGACCATCGGATCATCATCCGGTAGATGTTTCTCGCTAAGCATCGCCGCTTTGCACATCTGTCCTTTGGCCGTCTTCAGATCGCCGGTCTTGAAGCTAAAATAACCAAGTGCATTGTAAGCCAACCCGGTTTCAGCGCTGTCTGCTCCGAAATCAAGAGCGGCTCTTTCCAGCGCCCTGTCAGCATATAGTTTGGCCCGCTCACGTTTTTTTTGATCGGTAGAAATCAAGGATCCATAAGCATAGATTTCTGACATAAACGGCAAATCCGCGAGCCCATTTTTGCTGACGAGCAATTCTGCAGCGGCAATGGCTCCCCATGCTTTTTCATATTCCTGAGTATAAAAATAAGAGACCGCGACACGGCTCAACATCCGTATGCGCTGCTCGGCAGTCATTGATGGCTGGTCATCAAATTCACTTTGGAAGGATAGCCAAGCATCTCGTTCTAGGGCGGGTTTTGCAAAACGATCACGCGCCTCCATCTCCCTTAAAAGCTGTTCGATGTTACGTGAGTTGTCGGCATTTGAGGCCGGATCGGTTGGTCGGTTTGTTGACGGCTCAGCTTGCTCAATGGTCTGGGCACCAGCGGGCCAGGCCAAACTAAGAAGAAGCAATATTGCGGCATTGCCGGCTGACACGAAATTGCATCGCATTGAAACGTGCATTATTGAATCCTCAACATAACAAACGTGGCGACCCGAATGTTAACAGGAAACTCCCGAAAATCTGACCAATTGTCAAAGCTAATCGCACCGAAGTCGTAAAACTAACAGCATTTGTCACTGCCACGGAGACTGATTTGGATGCTATTATTACGGACTAGTTCTGAAACCCAATTTGGATTAGTTTTCCCCTATGACCGGTCTCAAGATATTGCATATTGAAGATGATCCGCAGACAGCCGATACAGTTGCAACTGCTCTCGCCAAAGCCGGTGATACCGTCACATGGGCAGTTGACGGAACAGATGGCCTTCGCACTGCCGCTTCTTCTGAATTCGATCTGGTAATTCTAGACCGGATGCTGCCTGATATGAGCGGTATTGATATAATCGGGAAATTGCGGGACGCAGGTGTTGATGTCCCTGTGTTGATGCTTTCGGCTTTGGGGCGCACGGAAAACCGGATCGAAGGGCTTGATGCTGGCGTTGACGACTATCTCGCCAAACCGTTTGAACAGGAAGAGCTAATTGCGCGGGTTCGCGCCTTGCATCGCAGGGCAAGCGGCCAGTCTCACAGCGCCGTGATTATATTCGGAGATATGGAATGCCATATCAAGGCCCGGACCGCTCACAGGCAAGGAAAGCATATAGCGCTGAGCCCCAAGGAATTTGAGCTATTCAAATATTTCATGCAAAATGCCGGCGAAGTGGTCACACGAGAAATGCTGCTACGTGATGTCTGGAATTTGAATTTTGATCCGCAGACCAATGTGATCGACGTCAATGTCGGACGGCTAAGGCGAAAATTGGAGGAAGGGTTCGACGGCGCAATACTCGAAACAATCTGGGGCGCGGGTTACCGTTTGCTGGCGCGCTAAATAAAATGTTTGCACCTCTCTTCACATCCTTGTTCGGACGGTTCTCCATCTGGATATCTTTAGGAACTGCTTCTGCAGTTTTTATCCTGTTCCTGCTGGCAAACGGGATTGTCAAAGCCGAAACAGAGCGTCAAATTCAGATGGCAGTGGATACCGATATCGCCGGTCTGGCTGATATTTTCGTGTCCGGCGGGCAGGGTGAGCTTGTCGAGCGCCTCAGTGATAGAATTGGAATGATCCGTCAGGCCGGTTCCAGCGACTTTTACCTGCTCGCAGACGGCGCAGGAAAGCAGATTGTTGGAAATTTGGCAAAATGGCCTGAATTGTCCTCCGAAAACTCTCAAGCTGGTTTTGTTTCTATTTCCGATGACGCTGAAATGTTCGCGCGTGCCACGCATCTTGCGCCAGATTTAAAACTGGTGGTCGGATGGAATTTGGAAAGTCGAGAAGCCCTGCTTGCTCGATTGAGGATGGCTTTTTTGTTGGCTGGAGCAGCGATGGTAGCGTTAGTCACGGTCGTTGGCTATTGGTCTACCCGAAGACTACGTTTGCGAATGACTTCCATAAACGCAGCCTTTCGCAAGATCGGCCTGGGCCAGTTTGATGCGAGAGTGGACATAGACAATCGTGGGGATGAGCTGGATGAACTCTCACGCCACACGAATGAAATGGTGTCCAGAGTCACCAATCTGGTGAATGCCCACAAAGATATTTCAGATCACACGGCGCATGAATTGCGGACACCTTTAATGCATCTCGACAATCGTTTGGTCAGCGCGATGAATGACATGACGATCGAGAATCAAAAAACCGGTCTGATAGCGGCACGGACAGACATCAAGAATATCATTTCATTGCTCGACTCGCTGTTGGACATCGCCTCGAGCAACGCAAAAAAGGGGGACCGGGCCGGGCTCACCGAATTTAGTCTGTCCGAAATTGCCCGCGATATGGCGGACCTATACGCCGAAAGTGCGCAAGAACTGGAAATTCATTTTGAATATAGGATTGCACCTGGCGTTATGATGACCGGAGAGCCTGCCCACATGCAGCGGATCATCTCCAATTTGCTCGACAATGCCTTCAAATTTTCACCCAGTGGCAGTGCGGTGTCGCTCTCGATCAAACCGGGGCCCGTCATCCGCGTTCGAGACAATGGCCCCGGCGTGCCGGAAAATATGCGAGCGAAGATATTCAATCGCTTTACCCGGCTAAAGCCCAATGACGCTAGCGGCCATGGATTGGGCTTGGCGCTTTCAAAGGCACTGGCAGCCCGGAACGGGCTTGTCATCCGTTGTGATGACGCTGACCCTGGGGCTGTGTTTACAGTGATGATGGACAGTGAACTATGAACAACAACCCGGTTTCAATATCGAAAGTCTCGATCATTTTGATACTCGGTCTCTGTGTCTCGTGCGCCCATTCTCCTGCAGACAAGACGGCTGCTTTTTCGACAATGGATGCCGTTGGCGAGGCAGCCGATCCACGGAGCAATGTCATGAGGGCCGCGGATGCCCTGATACTGGGCGAGGCTTCACT
The DNA here is from genome assembly GCF_039982395.1 of Parasphingorhabdus sp. GTDB lineage: Bacteria > Pseudomonadota > Alphaproteobacteria > Sphingomonadales > Sphingomonadaceae > Parasphingorhabdus. The sequence goes on along the minus strand of NZ_JBDWYO010000001.1, from coordinate 644,147 downwards.
AAAATCTGGTAAAGCCGACGACCTTATACGCGCGACCCAAATATTGACCGTCATTGGCGCGCGTCCTGCTGACGCTAAGGCTGATGATCTTGTTAAGCAATGGTCTGAAATCGCGCTTCTCCAGAATCCGGAATTGGCAGCGCCAGTCTATCGCGGGCGAATATTGGGACCTGCCTACAAGTCTGGCACGGTTCTAGGCAGCAGCAGTCTTGTGGTGGAGCAGCTATTCCTAGCAGGCAAAAAAGCCACAGTTGCATTGGTTCCATCTCAACAGTCGAAATTGACGATCCACGTCAGCAACAGCGAAGGTGCGCCAGTTTGTGTGAAACCGGGAGTAAAGAAAAAGGCCAGCTGTCAATGGCTGCCAATATTTACGGATCGGTTCGAAATACGGATCCAAAATAATTCTCAATCCAACGTCAAATACCATCTGGTGTTAAACTGACCTTGCCGGGTGTTAGGAATCTATTTTCAGACTTCTAGAGTCCGCTTTAGGTGCAAATTCAAATCAACTAGGATCAAGCCTAGTCGCGACGTGGGGCCGAGTGTCGGTACAAAATTGAAACTCGGACATTTGTCTTTGTAAATCAGAGTTGTAGAAAATTTAGTGGCGGAGCCGGAGGGATTCGAACCCTCGATAGGTTGCCCTATACACGCTTTCCAAGCGTGCGCGATCGACCACTCTGCCACGGCTCCGCATTTACTATCTGACCCGTGAATCTGGTCGAATTTCAGACAGCGCCGCTTCCCTAATGCCGGAAACGGGCTTTCGCAAGCGATAGTGTGGGGTTAGGGTGCCTGTCAGGAATGAAACCCGTTCGCCCTGACTGTGTCGAAGGGCCGATTGCGCCAGGCCAGATGCTTCAGCAGGCTCAGCATGAACGGAATTTTGGGGATGTTTTTATGCGAAAAATCAGGGCTATTGTTTCACTATTCGCTCTATTGAGCACGATCCCTGCGATCGCTCAAACAGGCGCGACGCCCGAATATCCGAGCCCTAATGCCATTGTCGATGCTGCCCCCGCCAGTGACTGGGTGAAAATTGCGCCAAGCGACCTGTTGGTCATGGATCTCGCTCCCGACGCAAAGGGCGAAGCCCGTCGCGTTGTCATCCAACTAATGCCAGAACCCTTCTCGCAAGGCTGGATCCGCAATATCCGCAAGCTGACCGCAGCAAAATTCTGGGATGGCACCAGCATCAACCGAGTGCAGGACAATTATGTCGTGCAATGGGGGGATGCCGGTTACGATAATCCGGAATCGGGTGAGACCGAGCAGAAGGTTTTGCCGGAAGGTTTGGAGACGGTGCCTGAGAGTGAATATCAAGTTGATTTTGACGCCCAACTTTCAAGCGAACAGCGGAAAAGTTTTGGGCGAGCAGTCGCAAGTTTTTGGCCCTGGCACACAACATTTCCACTACAGGATGGATATTCCAAAGAAACTGGCTTTATCAAAGGTTGGGCACTCGCTTTTCGAGATCGAAAGACTTGGCCCATCCACTGCTACGGCGCGGTTGGCGTCGGCCGAAACTATTCCCCTGACACCGGCAGCGGCGCGGAACTCTATACCGTAATCGGCCACGCGCCGCGCCATCTCGATCGCAATATTGCCGTGGTCGGGCGGATCATCGAAGGGATCGAACATCTCTCCAGCCTGCCGCGCGGCAAAGGGCAGTTGGGATTTTATGCCGACGCTAGCAAGCGGGTTCCGATCACATCCATCCGTCTGGGGGATGCGTTGGGTGACGGCTCAGCTCCCGCTTTCGAATATCTCGACACAAACAGCGACGTCTTCGCCCAATATGCCGATGCCCGCGCCAATCGTCGTGATCCGTTTTTTATCAAACCGGCCGGCGGAGCGGACATCTGCAATATTCCGGTACCGGTGCGACGGGTGAGCGAGAAATGAGAGCCACCTTTCCTACATCGGCCTGATTGGGTAAATGGGAGTCATGATGATTGCCCTACCACCATCCTTCCTGTCTCCAAATTTTCGGCAGTTTCTCGGCTTTTCGGAAGAACCGGACTTATTTTTCATTAACACTGTAAACTTTGTAAAGTTAGCAACGGATATCGCCTGATGAAAAAACTTTTCTGGAACGCGCGACCTATGGTTTTTGCTACGCTGGTTGCGGCGACTTGTTCATTGGCTTCTCCGGTGCTGGCACAAACGGAAGAAGAAGAAGAATCACCCGCCATGACGCCGGCAGAAGTCCTAGCGGCGGCACCCACCGAACATTGGCTACCGATCTCGGTCAGCGACTTGATGGTCCTTACCCTCCCGGACGCGACTGACGGAGCGAAACGCCAAGCGGTGATTCAACTGCTCCCGGCCAACCTCTCCGGCGGCCATGTCCGCAATGTCCGAACCTTTGCCCGAACCCGCTGGTGGGACAGCACCAAGATTTACCGCGTGGCCCAAGATTTTGTCACCCAATTTGGCGGCAATCCCGATGCCAAAAAGCTCCCCAAGGGGCTCGAAACCGTCCCGGAAAGTGAATATTTCAACGCTGCTTTGGGGACAAAGCGCGACGCCGATATGACCGCGCTGAAAGCGGCGGTCGCCTATAACAATGAATATGTCGGCACCAATATCCAGCCGCTGATGAAGATCATCTACGAAAGCTATGGCGCAAAAGTCGGCTTTGGCGCTGGCTGGCCGATTGGCAGCAAGACCATAGATGGCGAGACGAAATATTATCCGGTCACCTGTCGCGGATCGCTTTCACCCGCCCATTATGATCCGCCGGATAGCGGGACGGGCGCGGAACTATCGGTGATCACCGGAGAGGCTGCCCGCAATCTCGACACCACATTCGGCATGGTTGGCCGGGTGATCGACGGGTTGGAGCATTTGCAAAACCTGCCTTTGGGCACCGCACCTGGCGGCTTTTACACCGACAAATCGCAGCATATCAAAATCCAGTCGATCCGGCTGGCCAGCGAATTGCCGCTCGCCGAACAGCCGGCCTATGAATATCTCTCCAGCTATAGCCCGGCGCTACTGCAATATCTCGAAGCCCATGATGGCTATGGCAATATTTGCACCATTCCTGTGCCGATTAGGAAAGTTTCAAAATAGCGCAATTTAATTACAAAGCATCTCGCGCGGAACATCATTTGCTGGTAATGTGCAGCCATTAGATTCGCTAAAACAGGAGCTCCTCCATGCGCGTTGGTACCCCCAGAGAAATCAAAAATCACGAATATCGGGTCGGCCTGACCCCTGAATCGGTCCGCGAACTGACGGCCCATGGTCATGATGTGCTGGTCGAAACCGGCGCCGGACTTGGCATTGGCGCAGAAGATGCGGAATATGTCGATGCGGGTGCAACCATTGCCGCCACTGCTGCCGACGTCTTCGAACAATGCGAAATGGTGGTGAAGGTCAAAGAACCACAGCCGGTCGAGCGAGCGATGCTGCGCGAAGGCCAGATCTTATTCACCTATCTTCACCTCGCACCCGATCCGGAGCAAACCGCAGATCTGGTCAAATCCAAAGCCACTTGCATTGCCTATGAAACAGTGACCGGAACCGGCGGGCTGCCCTTGCTCAAACCGATGAGCCAGGTTGCAGGGCGCATGTCGATTCAGGCTGGCGCGACCGCACTGGAAAAAGCCCATGGCGGCCGGGGTATCTTGCTCGGCGGCGTGCCCGGTGTAGCCCCCGGCAAAGTGACGATCATCGGTGGCGGCGTTGTCGGATTTAACGCAGCGCAAATGGCAGCCGGACTGGGTGCAGATGTGACCATATTGGACCGCGATCCGGATGTTCTGGAATCGGTCGGAACCCATTTTGAATCGCGCGCCAAAACCCGTTTCTCGAACAAGGCCAATCTCGCCGAATGTGTCGCAGAAGCCGATCTGGTCATCGGCGCAGTCCTGATCCCCGGAGCCGAAGCGCCCAAGCTGGTGACTCGCGAGATGCTGAAAACCATGCGTCCCGGTTCGGTGCTCTGCGACGTGGCGATCGACCAGGGCGGCTGTTTCGAAACCTCCAAGGCAACCACCCATGAAGAGCCGACCTATGTGGTCGACGATATCGTCCACTATTGCGTGGCCAATATGCCGGGCGCGGTATCGCGTACCTCGACCTATGCGCTCAACAATGTAACGCTTCCCCATACGCTTGCCATCGCCAACAAAGGCTGGAAGAACGCACTGAAAGCGGACGCACATCTTGCCGAAGGGCTGAATGTCTGGAATGGTCAGGTCACCTACAAGGCGGTCGCGGACGATCTGGGCTATGACTATATGCCGGTGTCGGAGATAGTAGGCGCCACAATATAGCGAAGAGGATCAATTGACATGTCAGCAGCAGACCAGAAGCCGCTCGGCTCGGGATTTCATGCCAAGAGCGAACCACATGAGGTCCTGACTGGCGTTGATCTGACCGGCAAGACTGCCATCGTCACCGGCGGCTATTCCGGTATTGGTCTGGAAACCACACGGGCACTGGCAGGCGCCGGCGCCACGGTGATCGTACCGGTGCGCGATCCGGCCAAGGCAGCAATGAATTTATCCACTGTCGAGGGCAATGTCACATCAGCAAAAATGGATCTCGCCGATCTCGATTCGGTGCGTGATTTTTCTGCCGCGGTCTTGGACACAGTCGATACGCTCGATCTGCTGATCAACAATGCCGGCACCATGGCTTGTCCGCTGGACCGCGTCGGGCCGGGATGGGAAAGCCAGTTTGCGATCAATCATATGGGCCATTTCGCGCTGACCAAGGCGCTAATGCCCTTGCTTGAAAAGGCCAAGGCACCGCGCGTTGTCGCGCTGTCATCGATAGCCCATAAGCGCAACGGCATCCTCTGGAATGATATCCAGTTTGAAGAAACCGAATATCAGAAATGGACGGCCTATGCCCAAGCGAAGAGCGCCAATGCGCTGTTCGCCAATGGTTTAAGTCGACGGATGGAGGGCTTTGGTGGCCGCGCGTTCTCGGTCCATCCGGGCGGAATTTTCACGCCGCTCCAGCGCCACCTGCCCATTGAAGAACAAGTGGAACTAGGCTGGCTGAACAAGGACGGCAGCGTCCCGCCGATGGTCGCTCAAATCTTCAAAACACCGACACAGGGGTGCACGACGACCTTATGGGCGGCCACTTCATCGATGCTCGACGACATGCCCGGCGTCTATTGCGAAGATTGCGATGTCGCCCAGTTGATGGGCGAGAACTCGCTGCCCTATGAGCATTGCGCGCCGCATATCGCCAATGACGTTGACGCCGAGCGGCTCTGGGACCTCAGCGAGACATTGCTCGCCACAGCATGATGGTGACAGAAAACCCCACTGACACGGAATATACCGGACTGCTGCAGCGCGACGAGGCCGGCTTCATGCTGCAATGCGATGACAATGTCCGCTATCGGCTGGAACTGATCCGCACGCCGATCGACGAAGTAGAAAAGCGGGTTATCGTCACCGGTCGCGTGACCGACGGATGTTTGTTGGAAGCCGAGGGAATACGACTCGCATGAATTTTGATCTTGCCCAAATTCCCGATATCCCGGCGCTTCATGCGCTGGTTGAAAGCGCTTATCGCGGAGAGAGCGCAAAGCAGGGCTGGACCCATGAAGCGGATCTCTTGGATGGACAGCGCACAGATGCCAAAGCCTTGCGCGCCATCATCACAGACAAGCGGCAAGTCATATTTCTAGCCAAGAAAGGTCCCGCCATTGCTGGATGCGTGCAATTGTCCAATATCGGGAACGGGCTTGCCTATCTCGGCCTGCTGACCGTCGATCCCGCCTTACAGGCGGCCGGCCTCGGAAAGGAATTGCTCCTGCAATCCGAGCAATATGTTCGCGAACATTGGCAGGCAGAAGCAATCGAGATGACGGTCATCCGTCAACGCGCCGACCTCATCGCTTATTATGAACGCCGCGGCTATGTTCTGACGGGCGAACATCGGCCATTCCCGCACGGTGACGCGCGCTTTGGGCTGCCAAAATCTTCAAAGCTTGAATTTGCGGTGCTTCGCAAGCCTATCTAGGCGGCTTTGCCTTCGAGGGCTTTTTGCCGGCGCCGCTGCACCGAACTGCCCATGCCCAGCGCTTCCCGATATTTGGCAACCGTGCGACGGGCGATATCAAAGCCCTTGGCCTGCAACAGCGCAACCAGCTTGTCGTCGGATAGGATTTTCTTGGGGTCCTCATTGTCGATCAGCGTCTTAATATGACTCTTAACCGCCTCCGCCGATGAGGCTTCACCGCCGGTCGAAGACTGGATACCGCTGGTGAAGAAATATTTGAGCTCGAACGTACCCCGGGAACAAGACAGATATTTGTTGGACGTCACGCGGCTAACCGTGGACTCATGCATCTCGATCTTCTCGGCAACATTCTTCAAGGTCAAGGGACGGAGATGTTCCACGCCCTTGCGGAAAAATTCTTCCTGCTGCTTGGTAATTTCTGTTGCGACTTTGACAATAGTGCGCTGCCGCTGATCGAGTGCTTTGACCAACCAATTGGCGTCAGCCAGGCATTCGTTCAACCACTCCTTGGACTCCTTGTCCTGCGCCCCGTCCTTCAATTCAGAATAATAGCTGCGGTTCACCAGCACCTTGGGCAGGGTGGCACTGTTCACTTCGATGATCCAACCGTGCGCCCGTTCCGCGATGAAAACGTCGGGTACAACAGCTTGCACGCTAACACCACCAATCCGCCCACCAGGCTTTGGGTCATAGTTGCGGATTTCACTGATCATATCCATCATGTCTTCATCATCGACACCACAAATCCGCTTGAGCTGAGGAAGCGCACCTTTGGCAAGCAGTTCCAGATTGTCGATCAGACGCTCCATCGCAGGATCATAGCGATCGGCATCCTTGGCTTGCAGCGCCAAGCATTCGGCAAGATCTCTCGCGCCCACTCCGACAGGGTCCAGCGTCTGAACAACGCCCAATATGCGTTCGATGTCTATCAACCCAACACCCAGGCGCTGGGCCAGTTCTAGCAAATCGGCCTGTAAATACCCGCTCTCGTCAATCTGATCGACGATGTGCTGAGCAATAAATAAATCCGCACCGGAAAGAACGGCGCCCGCCTGATCCATCAAATGGTCTGTCAGCGTTATTTCAGCCTCCAGCATATTCTCGAAATCCGGCGCTTCACCAGACCCTGTCGAACTTGTACTGGCGCCATTCAGGCCCAGCTGACCATCTAGCGCGCCATCACTGTCCGCAACGCTGTTGTTAGAAAAGCTATCTGTGTCGCTCTGCATGTCGAGTGTGGACTCGGATTCAGCAGGCCCGGAAGACAGGATTTCATCGCTCCCCTGAGCGGCGGCTTCGCTCGGTCCTTGCTCGCTCTCGTTTCCTTCACCACTCTCGGTGGAAATCTCTCCGGTATCCAGAAGCGGGTTTTTCTCAATCTCGTCGGATATGAACGTTTCCAGCTCGAGATTGGACAATGTTAGAAGCTTGATCGCCTGCTGCAATTGCGGCGTCATCACCAGCGACTGACTTTGTCGCAAATCGAGACGAGGGCCCAATGCCACAGCTATAGAGCGAAGCCTTCGCCCAAATAGAGCCGCCGGACATTGGCATCTGCCACAAGGTCTTCAGGGCTGCCGGCAAACAACACTTGCCCGTCATAAATGATACAGGCGCGATCTACGATATCGAGCGTCTCTCTAACATTATGGTCGGTGATCAGGACGCCGATGCCACGCTCTCGCAATTGACACACCAAATCTCGAATATCCGCGATAGAAAGAGGATCGATGCCAGCGAAGGGCTCATCCAGAAGTACGATCGATGGGCTGGCCGCTAGTGCGCGAGCGATCTCGCATCGACGGCGTTCGCCGCCTGATAGTGCCATGGCTGGCGAGCTACGTAGCTTTTCCAAGCCGAATTCATCGATCAGACGATCTAGCGTTTCTTGCCGCACGCTAGCATCGGGTTCAACCATCTCTAGGACGGCCATGATATTCTGCTCCACGGTCATGCCGCGAAAAATCGATGTTTCCTGCGGAAGATAGCCGATACCCAGAATCGCCCTGCGATACATGGGAAGCGATGTAATGTCCTCCCCGTCTAGCATGATTCGCCCGGCATCCGGACGCACCAAACCCATTACCGAATAGAAGCATGTTGTCTTTCCGGCGCCATTCGGACCCAATAAGCCGACAACTTCGCCGCGACCGACGGAAAGGGACACATCGGAAAGGACAGACCGTTTGTCGTAGCTTTTGGCAATGGAAACAACCGCCAAGCCATGTTCCATCGCATCGCTCGCCATCGCTGCGCCCGGATCGGCCATTGTCGGAATATCAGTCACGGCAGTGTCGTTCATCATTCGTCCTCATTCGCATGGGCGTCTTGTTTATTGGTTAACAGCATGCCCCAACCTGAAGTCAATTGGCAAGCTTTGTGCATGGAAGATGGAAAATGGTCTTTGAGCGCAATTGGGGAAGTGAACAGACAGTCCGTCCGTTTCCGCAACGGTGCGTCGTTCTTGTCTTTGCCAAGCGAGACTTCAATCTTTCCGTTGCGGTACCGTGAACGTGCCAGAAACACGCCCATTGGAATCTGGGGAACCCACCGAAGAACCTCCGGTAGAGCGCCCGTCGATCGTTGATCGGCCCGATGTCAGATCGATGATAACACGACCGCCGGAAAGACGGTTCGTACCCTGGGTAAGGGTCACATCACCAATCAGGGTGATCAACCGTCGATTGAGATCATAAATGGCTACATTTCCGGATGCAGTGTCGCCCGCTTTCCTTATCGTAACACCGCCAGCTGCATCAATCCGGTCGATTTCAACTCCGCCGGTGCTGCGATAGGCAACCGTCATGCGCGCTGCATTGAGCACCAATCCAGCTTGCTCAACACGAACCGCACCTGATAATATCACACGGTCAGCGCGATCCTGAACTTCGATCCGCCCCGCATCGAAATTCACCGGGGCATTGCTATTGTGGCTTCCAAAAACCTGTGCGGGTGCCGGTCCTGCAAATAGGACAAGTGCCGAAGCGAGGATTGCCGTGCCCGCGGACACCGATAGAAAAAGGTTCAATTTCATCTCAAGGTCTTCTTAGTCCATTTTGTTCGATCCGCAAACGCGCATTGCCATCAAGGCTCACGGTGCGCGCCACCAAATCTGCTTCCAACCGATCCGCCCGAAACGTTCCGATATTGGTTCGCCCTTCGACCACACCATCACTTTTCAATGTACGCTGTTTGAGGTCTACTGTTACGTTGCTCGTAGATAAGCGATATCCGCTGGCAGCCTCAACTTGCACGGGCCCAGGCACCCGGACGTTTTCCTGATCCATATCATAGCGACCTGTGCCGGCGCGTATCTGGGCTGGACCTTCCGTCAACAAGATACGGGCAGAAAGATCCTTCAAATCCACAACCGCTTCGTTCGAGCTTTTCTGTACTGCAGAACCTGCTTTTAGAGAAAAAGGACGGCCTTCGCTATCCTCTCCGCGATATAGCGCTTCGGTTACCCGCATTCGTTCCTTAGCGACGTCGACACTGTTCTTATCGAGAACAAAGCTCAGTTCGCCAGACATAGTGAAAGGAGCGAGCGCAAGCATAGAACCCAATATTCCAACGCCGACCGGAAGGATGAAGCGAAGCCATCTTACGTTTCTATCATGCTTGCTATTCGGAGCAGCAAATTCCTGACGCTTCGTCCGGACAATATTCGCGTTGGTGGACATGGCTAAACTAAAATCTCGCAATCAATTTGTCTGTGAAAGAATAGGACTTCAACCATTTAGGCATGAGCAAAAATGTCGGTTTCTGGCCAACCCGCCAAGTCCAACCTTGCACGATCTGGCAGAAATTCGAAGCAAGCTTGCGCAAGCGCAGTCCGACCCTCTCGCTCGAGCCGAATTTCAAGCACATCCTTCAGACGATGCAAAAAACGGACATCAGATGCAGCATATTCCCTCTGTGCATCGCTGAGTTCGGGATTACCCCAATCGCTCGATTGTTGCTGTTTCGAAATATCCTGACCAAGTAGTTCACGCACGAGTTCCTTCAATCCGTGACGATCTGTGTATGTTCGAATCAGCCGCGAGGCAATTTTGGTACAGAATACTGGAGCGGCCATCACGCCAAGATATTTTTCGATTGCAGCCAAATCAAAGCGTGCAAAATGATATAGTTTAACGCGATTACTGTCCGCCAAAATAGCTTTTAGATTGGGAGCGCTATAGTCACTGTCGGGGCCAAAACGCACCAGATGTTCGTCACCTTGACCGTCCGATATTTGGAGAAGGCAGAGACGATCACGATGGGTTTGAAGACCCATGGTTTCGGTATCAACGGCCACCGCGCCATCGCTCAACATGTCTGCGGGAATATCTTCTTCATGAAAAAAAACTGCCATAATGATCTGCCTGTCTGTTCTATCGCTGGGCTGGCTTCATTTTCTCGATCATAACGCTCGTATAACGCCGTTCAAACCATTGGTTTTAAACCTTAACCGAACTCCGGAACGAGAATTGACAGCACCGCTTCATTGGTAATGCTATGTGCCGCAGGCAGGTTCAAACAGCAAGTATAGTTTAATTATCGTTGTGCAAAGGCTGCCCGTAAACGAAGCTAGGAGCTTGATATTGTGACTGAGAATGTTCCCCAACCGGCTACGCCAGGCTTCGATTTGAACAAGGCAACCATAATTTCATTGCTCTATTTGGCGGGATTTGTGGTCGGTGTTACCAGTTTGGTGGGTGTTATCCTCGCGCTGGTGTGGAAGGATGAAGTCGCGGGAACTTGGGAAGAAAGCCATTTGCAATTTCATATCATGACCTTCGTCATCGGATTGGTGGTCGGCATTATTGGCCTTATTCTCTCTTTTGTTCTGATCGGCATCCCCATTCTTCTCGCCTTAACGGTCCGGATATTGGTTCGCTCGGTTGTCGCTCTATTGAAAGCGCAAAAACAAGAGCCGATTGCAGATCCCAAAACCTGGCTGTTCTGATCTAGGCCTCTCTTATTGTGGTTTTGATCCAAGCGGCAGCCAAAAAGCCGATTTCATTGGCTTATTGTCCCGTTTTTCTATATCGTTGAGAGACGCGGCAATGGGATTCGCGTGAAACAATGCTCCGGAAATCGTCCGCTGTGACATTGGTATGATTGGGCAGGGCGGATTGAAAGTGACGATTTAAGAATGGGTTTTGACAGAAACCGGCGAGGTAGAGGCCGGGACAAGCGCGACGGCTTCGGCGACGAAAACTTCGATGGATACCAAGGTGATAACGGTCCGCCCGTGGAGAGATACACGCGGCCTGACAGTGATTCCGGCAGCCCTAGGCGGGGCGGCGGTGGCATGCCTGACCAAGTTGTGGGCGAAAGCACCGGAACGGTAAAATTTTTCAACGCACAAAAGGGCTTTGGCTTCATCGTTCAAGATGGCGGTGGCGAGGATGTTTTCGTTCACATCAGTCAAGTCGAACGTGCGGGCCTCAAAGGCCTTGCTGAGGGCCAGACGTTGCGCTTCTCACTGGTTGATCGTGGCGGAAAAGTTTCCGCTTCGGACATTCAGATCGAAGGCGACCTGATCGAAGTTCCCGATAATGGTGGCGGCCGTGAAGAGCGCAGCGGTGGTCCCCCTCGCAGAGAACTGACCGGAGAAAAAGCGACCGGCACCGTAAAATTTTTTAACGGCACCAAAGGCTTTGGATTCATTCAGCGTGATGACGGGCAACCGGATGCTTTCGTGCATATTTCAGCGGTTGAACGCGCAGGCATGCGTGGGCTGGAAGAAGGTGACAAACTAGAATTTGAATTGGAAGTCGATCAACGTGGCAAGACCGCGGCGGTGAACCTGGTTTCAAAATAGTGCGTTAGATCACATCAATAGAAAAAATGGCGGGTTTCCCCGCCATTTTTTTTGTGTGTTGAAGCCACTGATCCATGGACAGCAGATGGCCACAGAAAAGCCCGCCGAACAAGTCCGGCGGGCTTTCTAGGTTTAGCGGTTACTAGAAGCGGAAGCTAATCGCGCCCGAATAAACCTGACTGGAAACGTCCGTCCGTCCAACCGTCGTATCGGCCGAAAGGTCAATAGAGACATTGCCCATATTGTAGCGCAAGCCAACGCCGGCCTCACCCCAGTTTTTGTCAGGGGTAACGAGAGCGAATGGAACCGTTCCACCATTTCCGCCAACAAAGTTAGCGGAGAAAGCCGATGGGTTGTCCATGAACTCATGAACATAATGCATCGATGCACGCAGTTGCAATTTCTTGCCTGGCTTCGATTTAAATTCAACCCCTGCCAATCCCTGGATGCTGGCATAATCTGGGCGAACAATCGTCAAGGCTGGTCCACCTCCCAGTTCACTGACATTGCTGAAGTTAATCTTCGCTGCCCGTGCACGAATGCCTGGAGCAACGATTGCATCGAGCAAGTTCAGTTCTTTCGACAATCCCAGTTCCGATGCGAATATCAAACTATCATCATCGGTTGTCAGGTTGAACGCCTGTGGGCCAAGAGCAACAGAGCGTGCCGTCTTCGCATTATAGGTACCCAGAGACACGCGGGCATCAAATACCAAGTCAGCAAATGTTTTGCTACGGCCGTAGACCGATCCCATGATCGTTCTTGCCTGCGCAGTGTTACCCAATGCGACCGTGGCATCGACATCCGAATAGTAACCGGAAAATCCGATGAATGAGGACTCATCCAGATAATATTCAAGACCACCAGCGATAAAGAAGCCGTCAAACTCATCTTCGCCATCAGCACCAGCGCCGCCATTGCGAAGTGGCATAGATCCACCATCGCCATTCACAAAGCCGCCAGCCAGATAGACTGCCATATCCTCGTTAACACCACCGGAACGAACTTCTGTATCGTCCGCATTTGCAGCCGCATCACTCAAGACACTGGCTCCGTTCACTGCGATGCCACCGAGAGAGGCTGCAGCCAATTGCATCGGACGACCAATAACAGCAACAGTACCACCATTTGACGAACGATCCGCTAGGCTGATTCTGTTCTGATGGAAATCAGCAACGTTACCAAGAAAGCCCTGACCCATTGATTGAACCGTTGATTCCGTCGTGGGGGCCCAGCTGTCAAAGGTGGATTGGATTGTTGCTGCATCCGTGAAATCCAAGAATGAGAACAGACCAGCAAGCGCGGCATTTCCGCGGTTACGGTTCATTAGGCCAGCATAGCTGGACTGCACAGCATTGTTGCCGTCAATGACATTATTATAGCTCTGTGCACGAACCGTCAGGTCCACTGCATTTGCGCTATAAGTCAGCGTCGACAACAAAATTGCTGACAGATTGGATACGCCGTTGAATTGGTTGGTCACACCACCATCGGCCGTCAAGATACGATATGTACTTGGCGTCGTGGTTTGGAAACCTGCAACCGAAGCGAGTGCAACATTGCCGCCGATATTCGCTTCACCGGTAACGGTGAGGAGATCGGAATTTCCTGATGCACCGAGATCAACAAGCATTGTTGAACCAGAAGCAGCAATGAGATTTCCATCAATCGCCAATGTGCCGACTGTACCCATTGTGCCAGGCGCAATCGCACCAGCGATGCTGGTTACGAACGGAGCCGTAACGGTACCCGTACCGGATAGTACACCTGAGAAAATGGTGTAGTCATTGGCACTGTTCAACATACCGTCAACAGCAACCCGGCCACCAGTCTGGTTGCCATCATTTTCCAATGTCAAACTGCCATTGGAATTGATCACCAATCCAGCAGCTCCACCAACATTCAAGCGGTCAATGGTACGAGCGCTGCTCAATGTTGTCGTGCCAGCCTGATTAAGCGTCACTTCAAAGTAACGACGGCCTGCCAGGATACCGTCAACATCGGAGTCAACATTTTCAGGAATGAAATCCGTCGCGCCAACCAAACCATTGGCAATGGTTGGTGTTGGCTGAGGATCGCCAGGTGCATGAGGCTGTTCTTCAGAAGCTTCCGGTCCACCATTGGCTTCTGGAGCAACAGCAACCGGTGTTGCACCGCCGCTAATCGCTACTTCGCCAATTGGTTGAGCACCGCCGCTAATGGCAATATTTTCAACCAGTGTGGCGCCGCCACTAATGGCAACATTCTCGACAATCATACCTTCGCCGCGGATCGCAGCATTGGCAGCGATTGTTGGCCGGCCTGCAGAAGCAGCCTCTGAGGTCACAGCAGTTGCCTGCACTTCAGCCGAGGCTTCAACGACTGGAGCCGTTGGCGTAACTGCCGCTACTTCGGCGGGTGTCGCATTTGGAACTTGCGCCTGTCCGATGTTGGAAGTTGGCGCCGGTGTCGGAGCTGGTCGCGATGGAGGCGTAGGTTGTCCTGTTGCTAGGTCAAAACAGCCGTCACCAGGATTATCGCCTTCTGGATCGAAGCAAACTTCGCCAAATTGTGGACTATCACCAGTTCGTCCGAGCTCTTGCGTATCAGGAAATCCGTTTACGATATTTCCATCCGCATCAATGATGCGATAGGCCGGATCAAGATCGGTCTGCCAATGCGTAGGGTCTTCCCAAGCGCCGTCACCCGCTTTCGCACTCACGTAGCGATATGGGTTTGTTGCGGCGATATAGTCATGGAAAAGGAACAGCGGCTGATAAAAGCTTTCTGTACCATAAGAGCTGAAGACTTGAGCTCCAAAGAAACGTGAACCACCGGAAAGAACACCAATTTGGATATCTTCGTCAGTAATTGCGTTGTTTGCAGCATCAAGGATCAATGGACCGCCCGAATCACCGCCAGCCGTGGTGCCTTCGTTTGCGCGAGGCTCATCTTTGTAGAGATTAAAATCAAACGGGTTTGTTTTGTTCGGATCATCGAAATCGAGACGGTATAGAACCTGTGGCAAGTCACCAAAAGGCTGGCCAAACAGGAAGGTATTGCGGTCATCGAACGATGTCAGCGAGCCCAGCATATTCTCGGCCGCTTTACGACGCCAGTCAATGCCTGAGGAAGCACCGGTCGTGCCGCTGCCCGAGCGACCGTAGCCAGTGATATTTACGTGATAGCCGGTGCCATCTTCGTCACTAATCGCGCCAGGATCCGGAAGTGGCGAGAATAGAAGCGCCCAAGTAGGGATATTTCGCGCCGGATCATCCAGAGCTGCAAGCGCGATATCGGCTTCTAGAAAGCCAAATGCATTCGGGTCGACAAGAGAGTCGGCACTATAATAGATCTGGCTGATATTATAAACAAACAGATCAGGGTTGGACGCAAAGCCATTACCGATCCAGTTTTGGAAACCTGGAAGGGCATTTACATCGAAAGAAAATGCCGAGTTGATGTTACCATCGGCAAAATCACTTTCGGGATTGCTGTTCACACAGTGGGCGGCAAACAAGACAGTACGCGGATTGATCAAAGTGCCGGAGCAAACAAAACCATCGTTACGGAAGAACATGCCAACGCCATTCACGCCGCCGTCGGTATCTACGATATCGTCCGGGGTGAAATTGTCGTTTGGTACAATTGCCTGAGCAGGTGTTGCCAGAGCGAGTGTAGCAATTGCCCCCGCCGCCGCTGTGCGCAGAAGCGCTGAACGTTTGGTTTGTCCGAAATTCTTGATCATGGAAAAAAGTCCCCTGTAAAATTCAGTCCGAATAGACTCAAGCGCCTGCTCTGCTTGATTTTGTTACCCAAATCAAAGCGAAATATACGAGGAAAATTCAACAATTGGCAGAAAACCATGGATTTCTGCGGGATTCCCACTTGCAACAGTTAAAATTTAGTTACTTCTGTGATGATTTAGCAACAGACATTTGCTGATTTCGGCCAAAAACCTGCCGTCGCCCGTTACATTTGCGGACGGGCGGCAGGAATTTGATTCGATTCAAAGGAGCAGCTCAATCTTTCTGCGCAATCGCCAGCAAAAACCACGCTCGCTCTTCTGCCTGATCGGTCCAATCGTCCATCAAGCCGTCAGTGGCATTGTCACCCGCCTCTGCCGCAAGTTCCTTCGTTTCCCTCAATTTCGCGACAAGCATCAAATTGTCCGAACGCAATTCGTCCAGCATGTCCGCTGCCCCGACCTTGGCGGCATCATTGTCCGCTATGCTCTGGCGTCGCGTTATGTCGCCGATTGATGTGAGCGTGCGATGGCCATTCTTGCGAACGCGTTCCGCAATCACATCAATGGTGGCGAATATCTGTGCCGCATGTTCGTCAAACATGAGGTGATAGTCACGAAAATGCGGGCCAGATACATGCCAGTGAAAATTCTTGGTTTTGAGATAGAGTGCGAAACTATCTGCCAGAATGCCGTTCAACGCTTCTGCTACCGCTGCCTTTGCATTGTCACCTGTTGTCATCTTCATACTCCTTTTTGGCTTCATCTAATCTATGCCCAAAAGGATATCGTGATTTGTGTGATCGGTAAAGCGAGGAAACTTACTATCACAGATTGAAAAAATCGATCTAAAGAGCTGATCACAAAATGACGACTGTGTAGCTAGAAAATTCCCCAGGCGCCAAGCGCCAGAATACTCCCGACCAAAAGGAAGGCCGTCCCCCCAATATATCGAATAGACTGTATCGGGATATTTTCAGCCAATTGACGACGGAAGAGGATAGCGGGCACGCAAGCAATCATCATACCGATCCAACCACCGGCTGTGGAGAATGCCCACATATCTGTTCGTGCCGCGGTAGCCGCCAGCACAAATTGCCCCTTGTCACCAAATTGCAAAATGAAGATGCCGACAAATGAAGTCCAAAAGGGCCCTAGACTCCAATCTTGCAACAGATCGACCGGACGCCGCCACGCCACCATGCCAACGCCCGCAGAGAATAGGGACAGTGCATAGAAGAGCTGCAAAGCATCTTCGCTGATCCACTGATGAACCGCCGAACCGGCTATTGCTGATATAAGACAATTGCAGAGGGTGGCGAGCCCCAAGCCCCAGATGATCGGAGACATCCGGCCATATCTTATAGCCAGTGCAGCACATAAAATCTGTGGCCGGTCGCCAAACTCGGCAACGGCCAAAGCAAAAAGTGAGGTTAGAAAAGCATCCACCGGCTGCGGCGTTCAGGCCTGTCCGCCTAGACGAAGCGCCACATTGGCCATAAGCGCCTCCGTCATGGCCGGACTCATCTCATCAACATCAAGTGCCGCCCGCATCGCCTCCAAATATGAACGCGCCACAGTCACCGCGCCACCATTTTGAATGGCGGGCTGTAGCGCTGTTTCCAAGGCACAGCTGAGATCACGAAGCGCGGACAGACGGTGTTGCGTTGCTTTCTGCCGGACATGGTCGAGGTGCAAAAGAAACTGGAGCGGGTGCTGGCCAACCAATTCTGCTGGCAGGTCGTCTAACAACGTTAGCATTTCAGCATGCACGAACAGATTTTTATCATGGTTCATCGCAATTCTTCCCTGTTTCCATGCAACCATGCAAAAACATGGTTAAGATGGCGTAAAGGGAGCCGAGTTTATCAGTCGGGGGACAGCGAAGGCTTTTTCTTGACAACCCGTCGCATTTTCACCATTAGCGCGACGAACGAATGCGGCGCTAGATAGCGTCGCTGTTTTTATTTCAGCTTCTGCCTTAAGGAATGCACCATGGCGAAACCAGCCAATGTAAAGATCAAACTCGTCAGCACGGCGGACACCGGATTTTTCTATGTAACCAGAAAAAACCCGCGGAATCTCACCGAAAAAATGGTGCAACGCAAATATGATCCCGTCGTTCGCAAACATGTCGAATTTAAAGAAGCCAAAATCAAATAAGCGACTATTTGACTGAGCTTTAGCGGTGCAGAACTTTCTGCACCGATTCGATAAATTTTGCGACAGAAATGGGCTTTGAAACATAAGCCTCAGCACCGGCACTCAATATCCGGTCCTCATCCCCTTTGCCGGCATATGCCGTCACAGCCATGATCGGAATGATCTTGAGCTGACTATCTTTCTTGATCTGCTCGATCAGTTCCAGTCCGCTAACATGGGGCAATTGGATATCCATAACGATTAGATTCGGTACAAAGCTGCGCGCCTTTTCAAGCACTTCTCTGCCATCGCTAACCGGCTCAACCACAAAACCATGAGCCCGCAGCAGGTCGCAAAATAGCTTGAGGTTCAATTCATTGTCCTCAACCACCAACACTCTTTTTGCCACGACTTGATTTGCCCTTTCAAACTTGCTGCCGACCCATTAGGCGAAAGCGGCAATGGAAACAAATCCCAATCTAGGGCAAGACCCTGAAATCATCGCCTTGCAAGCACTCGGCTGGGTGCTGCAGGATCAGGACCGAGCGCAGCGCCTTCTTGCGCTGACCGGGCTGGATCCGCGCGAACTGAGAAACGGGCTTGAAGATCCAACAATGCTTGCTTCTCTGCTCGGCTTTCTAGCGAACCACGAACCCGATCTATTGGCTTGTGCCGAAGCGATCGATGTTTCCCCCGCCAAACTGGCTGCGGCTGCAGACCAACTCAACCCTCCCGGAGATTTTCATGAATAAGAAGCCACTTCTGATCAGTGACTGCGACGAAGTTTTGCTGCATATGGTGGTGCCGTTTCAGCAATGGCTGGATAGCGATAAAGACATTCATTTCGATCTTGAAAATGGCAGTGATTTTGCGAACGCACTACGCCACAAACATGATGGCACTCAGGTTCTACCGGAAAAAATCTGGCCGATGCTCAAAGAATTTTTTGACTCCGAAATGCACCGGCAGGGGCCGATTGAGGATGCGGTAGAGTCTATCAACAAGCTAAGCGAGACGGCCGATGTAGTGATTTTAACCAATCTATTGGATGATCGCCGTACGGCGCGTGCAGAGCAGCTGAAGGCTGCGGGCATAGATTTTCCGGTTTATACCAATCAAGGCGGCAAGGGCGAATTGCTAAACAATATTATCGCTGAATTTAAACCCTCTGCAACCGTCTTTGTTGATGATCTGGGTCATCAGCACGCCAGCGTCGCCAAACATGCGCCCGATGTCTGGCGACTGCAGATGGTTGGCGAACCGATTTTGGCGAAACATATCAAGACGAATCCTGCCGCCCATAGTAGAATCGATCGATGGAGCGAAGCTGTGAACTGGATCGCCGACAAATTTGAAAAGGGCGAACCGGCTCCTGCGATGGACTTGCCATCACAAGAACTTGACCCCACCAACCATGCATGAGAGTTTTGCGCCATGATTGACAATATTGAAAAAGCTTTGATAGCCAAAGGCATTGATTTGCCAAAGCCCGCGGCCCCCGTTGCATCTTATGTTCCTGCGGTGGAAGCCAATGGATTGCTCCATATCAGCGGGCAGGTGTCCATGCACGATGGTGAACTGATCACCGGACGTCTCGGTGACAATATGTCGCTGGAGGAAGGCCAACAGGCCGCCAAGGCCTGTGCGTTGATGATTGCCGCACAAATCAAGAAAGCGGTCGGATCTCTCGACCGGGTTGATCGTGTTGTTAAACTGGGTGTCTACGTCAACAGCACAGCGGATTATACCGACCAACCGAAGGTTGCCAATGGCTGCTCTGACATGATGGAAGTGATTTTCGGTGCCGCAGGAATCCATGCCCGTAGCGCCGTAGGCGTAGCAGCCCTCCCGCTTGGCGTCGCGGTCGAGGTTGATGCCATCATCGCACTTAAAACCGAGTGATAGGATCGCTGCTCGATAAGGCATTTGCGCCCGCTCCTGCGCCAGACCGTGTGGCGTTCCTGAAAGGCCAGCCTTATGCGCATCGCGGATTGCATGGCAATGATGTCCTGGAAAACAGTCCGTCGGCCTTTGAAGCCGCAATCAAGCTCGGACATGGCATTGAGTGTGATGTGCAAGCCGCAGAAGATGGTCGGGCCTTTGTCTTTCACGACTATGAATTGGATCGATTGACTGACCAAAGTGGTGCCATAGGGAAACTGCGGGCCGAGGATATTGATCAGATCCAGTTAAACGGCGGGCATGGCAAAATTCCGAGACTTCGCGAAACCCTGGCGCAGGTTGCTGCGCGGGTGCCGGTCCTAATTGAAATCAAGTCGCGCAATCTGCAGGTTGGGCCCCTTTGCCTTTCGGTTAGGCGCGCCTTGGAAGGCTATGGCGGCAAAGCTGCGATAATGTCCTTCAATCCGCTGGTTGGCGCCTGGTTTCGAAAAAATGCCAATCATATCGTTCGTGGATTGGTTGTTACGGAAGAGAACGGCAAAAATTGGCGAGGACGCATCGCTCGACACCGCAATCTTTGGACTGCGCAACCGGATTTTTTAGCTTATGATATCCGTGACTTGCCGTCGCGCTTTGCAACTTCCCAGCGTGCCCGGGGCCTACCGATAGTGACTTGGACGGTACGCTCTGCTGAACAAGAAGCAGTCGCGTCAATACATGCTGACGAACCGGTTTATGAGATGATCCAGAACTGATAGCATTGATATTGATGTCTGATTCCTCTGTCACTCCCACTGAAATTCTCGCGCGCGTTGCCGATGACATAGCGAGCCTTCCGGCGGACCAATGGAATTTATGTGCGGGGCCAGCCAACCCGTTTGTCTCGCACGCCTTTTTGTCCGCAATGGAAGAATCAAATAGTGTCGGGCCGGGCACCGGCTGGAAATCCCTACCCATCGTGATTGAAGATGAGGGGGGAAACATAGCTGCCTGCCTGCCCAGCTATCTCAAATCACATAGTCAGGGCGAATATACTTTTGATCAGCAGTGGGCCCACGCGTTTGAAAGTGCTGGCGGACAATATTATCCCAAGATCCAAGTCGCCTCACCCTTTTCGCCCGTTCCGGGACCTCGTCTATTAATGCGCGACGAATCCTTCGCTATTCCCTTGTTGCGGGCGGCCGAACAATTGGCTGAGAACAATGGCATTTCATCGGTACACGCAACATTTATCAAAGAAGATCAACTCGAATATTTTCGCCAGGCTGGCTGGCTGATCCGCACCGACAGCCAGTTTCATTGGCGCAATGACGACTATGAGAATTTTGACGGTTTTCTCTCGGCCCTGTCCTCCCGGAAGCGCAAAGCGATTCGCCGGGAACGAGCCAAGGCCGTCGAACAAGTAGATATCATTCATCTCTCTGGCGATGAAATCCAACCGCATCATTGGGATTATTTCTGGGAATTTTATCAGGATACCGGCCTGCGCAAATGGGGCCAACCCTATTTGACCCAAAGTGCCTTTGATCTGCTGAATCAGAAAATGGCGGACAAATTGTTGTTGATATTCGCGATGCAAGAGGGAGTGCCGGTAGCGGGCGCGCTCAATGTCATTGGTTCGGAGACTCTTTACGGTCGCTATTGGGGGTGTACGCGCAATATCCCGTTTCTGCATTTCGAGGTTTGCTATTATCAGGCGATTGACGCAGCCATCGCCAGGGGATTGAAGACAGTCGAAGCCGGAGCCCAAGGAAGCCACAAATTGGCGCGTGGCTATCAGCCCGTGCCTACCTGGTCGGCACATTATATTGTCGATCCAGGGTTTCGCTCAGCCATTGCCGACTATCTCGAACGAGAGCGGCAAGCTATTAGTGCGGACATTGAATTTCTGGCCGACATGGGCCCATTTAAGAAATCAAACTCGACTTAAGCCGCGCGGCGTGTGTTTGCCTGAAGCCAGCTGCGGGCTTCTCGTTGAGCTTCCGCAATTTCCCGAGCCGTCATATCAAGCGATATTTCTGCACGGCAAACCTTGCTTTCATCATGCCCAGACAAAGCAGCCAGATTGAACCATTTATGCGCTTCGATCAAATCAACCTCTACGCCTTCCGAGCCGGTAGAATAGATCACACCAAGATCAAAATATGCATTGCTGCTGCCCTGCGATGCCTCGGCGAGGCGACTTTCGATTAGAAAGGCGGCGCTTTTCATGCTGTTGCCCATATTGTTTCGTCCCTGTTTCAATTGCCGCGTTTTCTGGCGACAGGGAGACTTTCAACCCAATTTCCTAAAGGAATGGTTAACGTGAATCGCAGAAAATTAGTCTGACTCAGTCAAAAACCCTTGAAATCAGGCCATTTTGCAATTTTGGATCATTAACCATAGGCTGCTGCAGCCTTAGGAAATGGGGATATTGTCGATCAAGCGGGTTTGACCGATGCGGGCAGCGACGAAAAGACGGGCCGGATTTGTAAAAACATCCAAAACTGACAAATCAATGGCGTTGCGAAGCTCCAGATAGTCGATCTTATGAAAGCCCGAAGCCAGTAATCGTGTTTTCGCATTGTCCAAAACCACTGACAAATTCTCACCCGCTGCGATTGCTTTTGCCGCATCCTTCATCACTTTTGGGAGCACCGCAGCTTTCGCTCTCTGTTCTTCAGTCAAATAGGTGTTGCGGGACGATAAGGCGAGACCATCAGGGTCACGAACCGTTTGAACACCAACAACGTCATGCGTAAAATCAAGGTCGCGAGCCATTTGCCGGATGATCGCAAGCTGCTGATAATCTTTTTCGCCAAAATAGGCAGCATCAGGACGAATTTGGTTGAACAGTTTTGCAACCACTGTGGCAACGCCGTCAAAATGGCCGGGCCGGGCAGCGCCGCACAGACCATCACTGATTCCGCCCACGGTTACATTGGTAGCATAGCCTTCTGGATAGATTTGTTCCGCTGTTGGCGCCCACAACAATTCCACACCCGCCGCCTCCAACAAGGCAGCATCTTCAGCCTCCGGACGTGGATAGGCATCCAAGTCCTCACCCTCGCCGAATTGGGCTGGATTGACGAAGATAGACGCCACGACCTTATCACATTGCTCCATTGCCACTTCCACCAGCCGCATATGTCCCCGATGCAGCGCGCCCATGGTCGGCACCAGTCCGATTTTCGATCCATCTTTACGAATCTCTGTCAAAGCGTCCCGCAGCGGGTCAAGCTGTCGAACAATTTGCATGCGTTTCTCTTTGCGTTTAGATTTTGCGGTAAGGCTCAGATAAGCTATGCGATGGTGAGACGTCCTTCGCAAGGGCCAAGAACAGGGGTATCGCTCAAAACGTGACCAACAATGCGCATCATATTGTCTTTGCCAATGAAAAAGGCGGTACAGGCAAGTCGACCACTGCTGTTCATGTTGCGGTTGCGCTTGCCTATCAGGGACACAAGGTCGGCATCATCGATTTGGATCCGCGTCAGCGTACATCCTATCGCTATCTGGAAAACCGCGACGCGACGATGAAGCGGAAAAACATAGAGATTCCGCAACCCAGTTATGAAGTATTCGAACATGCCAATCTTGCCCGGCTCGAACAGCTCATCGAACGGATGTCCCACGGCACCGACTTTCTGCTTTTCGACACGCCAGGCCGCGATGACAAATATGCACGCTTCGTAGCAACTCGGGCCAACACCTTGGTCACGCCGATCAATGACAGCTTTGTCGATTTCGATCTAATCGGCCAAGTAGACCCGGAAACCTTCAAGGTTCGCAAACTGAGCTTTTATGCGGAATTGATCTGGGAAGCGCGCAAAGCGAGAGCCAAAGCTGATGGCACAACAATCGACTGGGTGGTGTTAAGAAACCGGACCCAATATGTAGAAGCCCACAATATGAAGCGGATCGTGGCCGCCCTGACAGAATTGTCCCAGCGAGTCGGATTCCGGATCATCCCGGGTCTTAGCGAGCGGGTTATATATCGTGAACTTTTCCCTGCGGGCCTAACGATGCTGGACAAGCAGCATCTGGGACGACTCGCCACCAGTCATTTGGCAGCGCGGCAGGAATTGCGTGAATTGATCAAACATCTCGCACTGCCGCAAACAGCCCAGCGTTCGCCCGGAGACGACGAACCAAGCTTTCCAAAGCCCAAGCTGGTGGCCTGACCGATGATGCCACTACTCATATTCGGCGGCGCAATTTTGGCCTGGCTGGTCTTATCCGGCAAAGCCAAAACGATGACGGCCAATCAATGGCTGGCCCTCGTAGTAGCCTTGTTGGGCGCCAATTTCCTGCGCAGCGGTGGCTGGATCATGGGTGGCGCAATGCTAGCGGGCGCAGCCTTTCTGAGCGGTTGGCGGATATTGATTCCAGCGCGCGACAAGGAAGAACCGAAACGCAAACCACGCAATTTTGAACTGGACCGCGCACGATCCTTATTGGGCATCAGCGCTGATGCGGGTTTTATAGAGATTAACGCGGCCTGGAAAGAAAGGCTGTCAGAGCATCATCCTGACAATGGCGGAGATGAGCAGTTGGCGAAGATGATAAACCGGGCGCGGGACATCTTATTGGAAGAATTGGAAGCATCTGGCCGCCGGTAACATGTCCCCGCATCAGAGCAGTATTGCTGGATTTTCTGATATTTGCATCCTAATGATACTGCAAAATCCAACAATATAGGACTCCGCCATGACCGCACCCGATACCCATGAATTTCACGCCACTTCGCTGCGCGAATATGACATTCGCGGTATCATCGGTGAAACGCTGGGTGCCGATGATGCTTATGCTATTGGCCGGGGATTCGGGACTTTAATAGCCCGTGATAACGGCACAGCAGTCGCCACCGGATTTGATGGCCGCACGAGTTCACCGATGCTCGAGGACGCTCTTGTCCGTGGACTCAATGATGCCGGAGTCAATGCCATTTCTGTCGGAATGGGCCCCACTCCTATGCTATATTATGCCGAATCTGTACTGAATCAGGTGCAAGGCGGCATCATGATCACCGGCAGTCACAATCCGGCAAATTACAACGGTTTCAAAATGGTGTTTCAGGGAC
Organism: Parasphingorhabdus sp.; assembly: GCF_039982395.1. Taxonomy (GTDB): domain Bacteria; phylum Pseudomonadota; class Alphaproteobacteria; order Sphingomonadales; family Sphingomonadaceae; genus Parasphingorhabdus. The sequence continues at coordinate 619,508 of NZ_JBDWYO010000001.1, read as the reverse complement.
GCCCCTTTTTCGGCGCCGACATATTGAAGCTTGGAACCATGGCAGCAGCCGGCGACTGGGATCAGGGAACCGGCTCTCTGGAACGGATCGAAATCGAAGATGAATATGTCGAGCGCTTGTTGAAAAACTTCACCGGCAGCGCGTTTAAAGTTGGTTGGGATTGCGGCAACGGAGCTGCCGGCCCGGTGGTCGAGAAACTGACTGCACTGCTCTCGGATCGCGGCGCCGGGGAACATCACCTGCTCTACACCGATGTCGATGGATCTTTTCCCAATCATCATCCAGACCCGACCGAGGAAAAGAACCTCGTGGACCTAAAAGCTCTGGTCGCCGATAAAAATCTCGATTTCGGCGTTGCTTTTGACGGCGACGGTGACCGCATTGGTGCCATTGATGGCGAAGGCCGGGTAATCTGGGGCGACCAATTGCTGCAAATCTATGCCGAAGACGTATTGAAAAGCGAACCGGGCGCCACGATCATCGCAGACGTCAAGGCGTCACAGGCATTATACGACCGGATAGCCGAACTTGGCGGAGAACCGCTCATGTGGAAGACCGGTCACAGCCTCATTAAATCCAAGATGAAGGAAACGGGCTCACCGCTCGCCGGTGAAATGAGCGGCCATGTCTTTTTCAAACATGACTATTATGGCTTTGATGACGCGCCTTATGCCGCGATCCGCTTGATTCAGGCTGCCTCTAACATTGGCAAGAGCGTGACCCAGTTGCGCAGCGATATGGTCGATATGATCAACACGCCGGAAATGCGCTTTCAAGTCGACGAAAGCCGTAAATTTGCAGTGATCGATGAAGTGCTGGAACGACTTTCTGCCAGTGGAGCGAACGTCAACAACACTGACGGCGCGCGCGTGAATACCGACGATGGCTGGTGGCTGCTCCGAGCGAGCAACACACAAGATGTACTGGTGGCCCGGGCCGAAGCAAAATCACAAGAAGGCCTCGACCGTTTGATGGCACAGATTGACGAGCAATTGGCGCTGTCCGGTCTGGAGCGTGGAGAACAGGCGGGACACTGATCCACAAGCCGGATCAAAGCCTTGCCCAACTGCCCTTATCCATTTGCAGTATAGATATCCTGATTGAGCTCCCTATGATCGGAAGATCAAACGACAGGAAGCCTGCTGATCATGGACCCTTATATTTACGTCGCATTCGTAAGCGCATTGGCTTTGCTGGCTTATTATTTCACGCTGCTGATGGCCGGTCTGGCGCGTGGACGGTTTAATGTCGCCGTGCCATCGCACAGCGGCCCGCCCGAATATGAACGCTATGTCCGGGCGCATCAAAACACGCTGGAGCATCTGATATTGTTCCTGCCCGGCATGTGGCTGTTCGCTTATGTTATCAGCCCCTATTGGGCTGCCGCTATAGGCCTGATCTGGCCGTTCATGCGGGTTGGCTATGCTCTGGGATATCACAAAGCACCGGAAAAGCGGCTCCGCTGGCTCTATATCAGCATGCCGCCCATCTATATTTTTGTGCTGGGATCGCTGATCGGCAGCATCGTACGTTGGATCAAAGCATGAGAGGCGATAGACTATGAGCGAACATGATCTTGTCATCCGCAGCGGGACCATTGCCGACGGCAGCGGCGGTGATCTGATCACCGGCGATATCGCGGTGGATGACGGCAAAATTACGGCCATCGGACAGGTCCCTGGCTCAGGTCGCGAAGAAATTGATGCTGCGGGCAAAATCGTAACACCCGGCTTTGTCGATGTGCACACCCATTATGATGGTCAGTGCATCTGGGCAGAAGAACTCAGCCCCTCGTCGTCTCACGGCGTGACAACGGCAATCATGGGCAATTGCGGTGTCGGCTTCGCGCCTTGCCGTACAGAAGATCACGACATGCTGATCAATGTGATGGAAGGCGTAGAGGATATTCCCGGCGTGGTGATGGCCGATGGCCTGCCATGGAACTGGGAGACTTTTCCGGAGTATCTTGATGTCGTGGAAAAGGGCAAGCGCGACATAGACGTCGCCGCCTATTTGCCGCACTCGCCGCTACGCGTCTATGCCATGGGCGCGCGCGGGGCGTCCCGGGAACCCGCAAATGATGACGATCTGGCGAAGATGCGACAATTGTCGCGGGAAGCGATGGAAGCCGGAGCAATCGGCTTCGCCACTTCACGGCTATCCATTCACAAGACGGCAGATGGCGGATCCATCCCGACATTTGAGGCCGACGTCGCAGAACTGGAAGCCATTTGTGGCGGCATGACGGACGCTGGCACAGGAACCTTTCAGGTCGTACTCGATGCCTTTGTCGGCTGGGATAAAGAATATAAAGTGATTGAACGGGTCGTGGAAAGTTCCGGCCGGCCCGCAACCTTCACGCTGGCCTCCGGCAATGACGGCCCGCCGCGCTGGCGCAAGGTGCTCGATATGATCGAAAACACCAACACCAAGGGCGGCAAGGCAACTGCCCAGATCATGCCGCGCCCGATCGGGCTGATCGCCGGACTGGAACTGACCGTTCACCCCTTCATTCTCTGCCCCAGCTGGTCGAAAATTGCGGACTTGCCAATTGATGAGCAAGTTGCAGCGATGCGCGACCCTGACTTGCGCGCTGCACTGCTGAGCGAAGACTTTGAAGAGGGCCACCCGTTCAACGCGCTGGCCCGCGACTGGAACTGGCTGTTCCCGCTCGACAATCCACCGGATTATGCACCGCCAAAAGAGATGAGCATGGCAGGGCAGGCAGCAGCCAAAGGCTGTACCCCGCAGGAGATCGCCTATGACCGGTTACTGGAAACCAAAGGCAAGGGTCTCTTCCTTGCAGCATTGGGCAACTACGAAAATGGGACGCTGGCCAGCGCCCACGAGATGCTAAGCCACCCCCATTGCGTTCCCGGCCTCGGTGATGGCGGTGCCCATTATGGGGCGATATGCGACGCCAGCTATTCAACCTTTTTGCTGACCCAATTTGTTCGCAATCCCAAGGCCGAAAGCTTTGAATTGGCGGAAGCCGTGCACATGCTTTCACACAAGGCCGCCAAAGCGGTCGGGCTGGATCAGCGCGGCTTGCTGAAGCTTGGCGCCAAGGCTGATATCAATGTGATTGATCTCGAGAAGCTGCAATTGCACCTTCCTGAAGTTGTTCGCGACCTGCCGGCTGGCGGACAAAGGCTGCATCAGCGGGCTTCCGGCTATGACGCCACAATCGTGTCCGGAGAAATCATCCGGCGCTTTGACCAATCAACCGGCGCACGACCGGGCAGGTTGGTGCGCGGAGCGTGAAAAAAAGCATCCCGGAACAGACGCGCTCAGCCTGGGCCGGTTTGCCAGAATCACTGACGGCAAAGCTAATAGAACTTCGTTCACTGGTTCTGGAGGTTGCCAACGAGAACCCGGCCATTGGCCCGCTTGAAGAGACGCTGAAATGGAGCGAGCCTGCGTTCCTGACATCGCATACAAAGTCAGGCACAACGATACGGATCAATCGTCACAAGAAATCCGACGACGAATATGCCTTCTATGTGCACTGCCAAACCGATCTGATCGATCGTTACAAACAATTATATAGTAACAGTCTGGCCTTTGAAGGCAGTCGCGCCGTGGTGTTTGACGCAAAATGCGCTCTACCCATTGATATCGTCAAACATTGCATCGCAATGGCTCTGACCTATCATTTGCGGGATCCCCGCTAGCTTTTCCAACCCTAGGCGCGCACCGTCGAAGAGCTAATCACCGGCCTTGGCGACCATCTTAGACTCCATATGCATATCCGAAAAAATGCCCCAGATCGCGATGAACAGAGCCGCTACCAACGGGCCAATCACGATGCCGTTAATCCCGAACAACTGCAATCCGCCAAGGGTGGAAATAAGCACAACATAATCCGGCATCCGCGTATCCCGGCCGACCAAAACCGGCCGCACTAGATTGTCGACCATACTGATGATGAACACACCACAAAGTATCAGCACGACACCTTGCCAGACGTCACCGGTGACCAGCAAGAACAGGGCAACCGGAGCCCAGATAAAGCCGGTACCGATGGCCGGAATGAGTGAAAATACTCCCATCAGCACTGCCCAGAGCAATGCGCCGCGAATATCTAGCAACCAAAAGGCCAAACCACCGAGACTGCCTTGAATGATCGCGATAATCAGGCTGCCTTTGATCGTCGCACGAATCACCACCAGAAATTTGTCCATCAAAATCCCGCGTCTTTCTTCTCCGAGCGGGATCATCTGTTCGATACGCTCGGCCAGCGCACGGCCATCGCGCAGCAGGAAGAACGTCAAATAGAGCATGACGCCAAGACCCAATAGAAATTGGAATGCGCCCTGCCCGACGTTGAGCAACTGGCTGACCATGAATTCCAATATGGCGGAAATAGATTGTTCGATTTCCGCCCTTATGCTGGCAAAATCATTATAGCCATAAGCCGCCAATTGGGCTTGCATCCAATTGGGCAAGGAATTTTCAAACGCTTCGAACGCCGCCCCGAAATCAATCTCTCCGTCTTGAATCCGCACGTACAAACTCGCGGCTTCTTGCGCCAGCGCCATGCCGAGCAATATTGCGGGAACCACGACCAGCAGCAATATCAGGACCAACGTGATGCCGGCGACCAGATTGGTCCGTCCGGGCAAATATCCGAGCAGACGTTCATAAACCGGACGAAAAAGAACCGCGACAACGACGCCCCAGACTACGGCGCCGAAAAACGGTTCAACCAGCACCGCAAACGCCAGCGACACGATCACCAGAAGAGCGATCATAAAACCCCATTCAACGCGTTTTCTCGATATTGCCTGATTGTCCATTTGCGTTGCTCTTATTGGGTCCGCATTCGCGGCCGCGGGATCGTTGCTCTGCGCTGCAGATACGGGAATAATCCGGGACGGGCAAGGATCAGCCGCGATCTGCAAAATATTGATTCTACCACATGGCCCTCTGTTCAAATCTTTTGAAAGCTGCGACAATGATATATTAGCGTCACAGAAACCGGGAGCGGTGTTGAAACAAGAGAGCACCATTCCAGCGCAATGACCGTTGAAACCATTCCGTCTATCCTAACCGATTGGTTTGCCGCCCGTGGCTGGGCTATGCGACAGCATCAACTGGACATGTTACAAGCGGCCCAGGCGGGGCGCCATGCCTTGCTGACAGCACCAACCGGAGCGGGCAAAACATTGGCGGGTTTTTTGCCCACGCTGGTGGATCTTGTGGAACAAACAGACTTTGATGGCCTCCACACGCTCTATATCTCGCCACTCAAGGCCCTTGCTGTGGACGTCCAGCGCAACTTGCTGACCCCCATTGAAGAAATGGGATTGCCCATCTCGGTCGAGACCCGCAGCGGCGATACGCCGGCGAATCGCAAAGCACGCCAACGGGTCAAGCCGCCCCAGATTCTGCTGACCACGCCGGAATCACTCAATCTGCTGCTCAGCCAGCCAGAAAGCTTGACCCTGTTTGCAGGTCTCCGGCGGGTGGTGATCGATGAGGTCCACGCTTTCGCCACAGGCAAGCGCGGCGATCTGCTCGCTCTGTCTTTGGCAAGATTGCAAAGGCTTGCTCCGAAGATGCAGCGGGTTGCCTTGTCCGCAACGGTGGCAGATCCTGATGATTTTCGCGCGTGGCTTGCCCCTTATGGTGATATTGACAGCGTGACCCATGTGCAAGGCGCAGAAGGCGCGGCTGCCGATCTGTCGATCATGCTGCCCGAAACACCCGAAAGCGATCCGGTGCGGGTGCCCTGGTCCGGCCATGCCGGCACCTATGCCATGCCGCAAGTGATGGAACAGATTCGCAGCAACCGGATGACGCTGATATTCTGCAACACCCGCTTTCTCGCCGAATTCACGTTTCAGAAGCTATGGGATATCAATGACGAGACTCTCGCCATCGGTATCCACCATGGCAGCCTGTCCAAGGAAGCGCGCCGCAAGGTCGAGGGCGCCATGGCGTCGGGCAGGATGCGCGCGCTCGTCTGCACCGCCTCGCTCGATCTCGGAGTAGACTGGGGCGACATTGATTGCGTCATCCAAATGGGCGCGCCAAAAGGCTCCTCGCGGCTGCTCCAGCGCATTGGCCGCGCCAACCACCGGCTGGACATATCATCAAAAGCCCTGCTCGTCCCCGGCAACCGTTTTGAATATCTAGAGGCCCAGGCGGCCATGGATGCGGTGAATGAAGGCAAGCGTGACGGGGAACCCTTTCGCCCCGGTGGCCTTGATGTCCTTGCCCAGCATATCATGAGCTGCGCCTGTGCAGCGCCCTTTCAAGAAGATGATCTGCTCGACGAACTGCAATCCGCCCTGCCCTATAGCGCCTTGACCCGAGAGCAATTTGAGCAGGTTCTCAATTTCACGCGCGATGGTGGCTATGCGCTCAAAGCCTATGACAAGTTCAAAAGACTCCGCCGGGATACGACGGGCCTATGGACTCTGACTCATCCGAAATTTGCAGCCCAGCACAGACTCAACGCCGGAATCATTGTCGATGCCGCAATGATGTCCGTGCGGTTCAAAAACGGTCGGAATCTGGGCAAGGTCGAGGATAGCTTTGCCGCCATGCTGTCGGTGGGCGACACATTTTTCTTTGCCGGTCTGAGCCTCGAACTGATCAAGATGGACAGCAGCGACGTCATCGTGCGCGCATCCAAGAAAGCCGCCATGATCCCCAGCTATGGCGGTGCCAGACTGCCGCTAACCACCCATTTGTCGGACCGGGTGCGCGGCTTCCTGACCGATCGAGCAGGCTGGGCGCGCTTCCCCGATGATGTCCGCGAATGGCTGGAAATACAGGATTATCGTTCGGTGATGCCGGAGTCCGGACAATTGCTGGTCGAGACGTTCCCCCACGACAAGCTGCATTATATGGTGAGCTATAGTTTTGAAGGCTGGAACGCGCATCAGTCGCTGGGCATGCTGCTCACCCGGCGAATGGAGGATCGCGGCCTCAAGCCGGTTGGCTTTGTCGCCAATGACTATGCCCTGGCCTGCTTTAGTGTCGAGCCGGTCACGGATCCCGCGCCCTTGTTCAGTGCCGATATCTTGGAGGATGAATTTTTCGACTGGGTCGAAGGGTCTCATCTGCTGAAAAGAGCCTTCCGAGAGGTTGCGGTGATCAGCGGTCTGGTGGAGCGGCACCATCCCGGCAAACGCAAGACCGGCAAGCAAGTCACCTTTTCGACCGATCTGATCTTTGATGTGCTGCGCAAATATGAGCCAGACCATCTGCTGATGCAGGCAGCCTGGGCCGATGCCCGGGCGCGGATGACCGATGTCGGGCGTCTCGGCGATCTTCTCGACCGGGCGGTACATTCGCTCGTCCATGTTGATCTGGATCGGGTCAGCCCGCTTGCGGTGCCGCTGCTGGTGATGATCGGACGGGAACATGTCGCGCAGGGTGCGACCGATGATGCGCTGCTGATCGAAGCGGAATCCCTGATCAACGAAGCGATGAAAATCGACTAAGGGCCGGCGGTTCGTCACTTGGCATTTGGTGGGAACGGGCTTTTGGCCTAGGGTGATCGCATGTCTTGCTCAACACTCTTTTTGCCGATGTGCGCTTCCCTCTTGGCAACACAAGTTACAGCGAGCATTCCGGTAGAGCCCGAGACCGAGGCCATCATTGCCGATGCCCTGCCGGATCAATTTCTTCAGCCCGACGCCGAGCAGATTGCCATAGATCAGGACCGGCTCGAACGGATGACGGTTTCGATCACGATCGAGAATGAAGGCCCTTATGACTTCATCATCGATACCGCTGCCCAACGCACGATCCTGTCCAAGGAAATTGCCGGCGCGCTGGCGCTCGATATCGAAGATGAAGTCAATATTGTCGCACTGGCAGGCACCACCATCGTACAAACCGTCTACGTCCCCAGCCTGACGCTCGGTAAACGCAGCTATGAGAGCCTGATTGCACCCACATTCCGTTCCAAAAATATCGGCGCAGACGGTGTTCTAGGGCTGGATAGCCTGCAAGGCCAACGCATCCTTTTTGATTTTGTTGGCAAGAATATTGCGGTCGAAGATACCAGTGAAAAGAAACGCAGCCGGTCGCGCCGGGAAATCGTCGTCACGGCAAGGCGGCGATCGGGGCAGCTGATCTTCACCAATGCAACCATCGCCGGAATCAAAACCAATGTGATTATTGATACCGGCGGTGAACTGTCCATCGGCAACAAGATTTTGCAAAGACGGTTGCGACTGAAATCATCCGCCATGACGCAGATCAATCTTGTGGACATAACCGGCCAGGCGACGGAAGCCGATTATGGTATTGCGGAAGAACTGCATATCGGTCGAGCACGTTTTGGCGTCATTCCCATTGCCTTTTCTGATATTGCACCGTTCAAGGCATTGAAACTGGACAAGAAACCAGCCCTGTTTCTCGGCATGGATGCGTTACGGAAATTTGACAGGGTGGCAATCGATTTTGCCAATCGGAAAATCTATTTTCTGCTTCCCAAAGATAGCTAGAAAGCGGTTTGTCGAAAGCGAACGGCCGTTTGTGACATAGCTGTTGTAAACAGGAACCTCGAAACTAAGCTTCCGCTGTCCGGAACAACCAGACTGGAGATAATATGTCGGCCCTTTTGACGACCATCACTCCCGCTTTTCTCGCATCCGCATTAGCGATAGCCTATCCCGTTCCACTGGGCCAGCCGGTGACACCCGGTGGCCTCACCAATCCCGAAGGCGAGATTGTCGATCTTGATGAAGACCGCGCGGAACGCATGACCGTCCCGGTCAGCATTGAAGGAAAGGGGCCCTTTTCCTTCGTCATCGACACTGGCGCCGAACGCAGCGTGATCTCCCGGAAAATTGCAGATAATTTGAAACTAGAGGGCGAAGAGCCGGCTGAATTGATGAGCATCGCTGGCACAAGCATGGTCGACATGGTCTATGTGCCCAGCCTGACTCTGGGCCAAAAAAGCTATGAAGGTTTGATTTCACCCGTCCTGGCTGCCCGCCATATCGGGGCCGATGGGATATTGGGTCTTGACGGTTTGCAGGACCAGCGCATTCTCTTCGATTTTGCGGCCAGTCAGATTATCATCGAAGATGCTGAAAAAGCGCGCAACCTGCCCCGCTCCCGAGAAATCGTGGTGACCGCCAAACGGCGATCCGGCCAACTGATTTTCACCGATGCGACTATTTCCGGAATCAAGATCAATGTTATCGTGGATACCGGGGCTCAGATTTCCATAGCCAATAAGGTCTTGCAGAAACGGCTTATGAAACGCGCCCGCGAACTGGGCGATGACAAACTGTTGATCGCCGTCACCGGTGAGACTTTGGGCGTCGAATTTGGAAGAGCACGCGATTTTCGCATTGGCCGGGCCCGCTTCGCGAGTCTTTCCGTTGCCTTTGCCGACGCTCCACCATTTGAACGCTTCGGTCTTGCCGACAAACCAACCTTGTTGATGGGTATGGACGTGTTGCGGAAATTTGATCGGGTCGCGATTGATTTTCCCAAACGGAAGATCCACTTTCTGACTCCCCGAAATGCGCGACTGCACGTCGACGAGCCAAGAAACAGCCGGATCGGAACCTGACGCTCCATTCGTTTATGCAGCAGCTTCCAAACCAAACACCGGCTCTTGATCACCGCTTTTCCATTGTGGATATTTTTGCAGCGTTGTGAGGAACAGCGGGGAAGCAAGATGCTCATCTAGCCATTGTTGCAAAGCTGGCAGCGGCAATTGGTCGAACCAGTCGCGATCATTATTGGCGAACTGGCGAACGAAGGGGAAAATTGCATAGTCGGCCAGACTGGGCTTCGCGCCCATCAACTGTCCCGATGTCTGGATTAGATCATCAAGCTTCTCGAGAAAAACCAAACCCCCAGATCGATGTTCAACCGCATCGACATTTTCGTATCGGCTAGGATATTTATAGCGGTCCAGATGGTCTTTGAACGGGCCGTCTGCTTCCGCGATCAACCTTGCTTCGGCGTCATCGCGTTGCAACCAGAATTGCGGATCATGTCTTTCCAATGCCCAATACATGATTGCCAGGCTTTCATCGATAACATCTCCATCCGGCAATATAAGCACAGGGACCGTGGCTTTGGGAGAGACTGCGATCATTTCCGCCGGTTTGTCGCGCAGCACGACCTCGCGCAGACGGACCGGCGTCTCGCTGACCAGCAGCGCCATCCGGGCGCGCATCGCATAGGGGCAGCGCCGGAAACTATAGAGGACCGGCATTTCGGTCATACGGAACCCAGATGCTGCCGGCCCTGCTCCGCGGCTTTGTCGACTTGGCGTTGGCGTTCGCGATAGCGCGCGCGCTGCTCGTCCGTGCGCTGGTCAATACAATGGGGGCAGGCTTCCCCCGGCACATAATCGGGCGAAGCACGGTCGGCGGCATTCAAAGGCATCCGGCAAGCATAGCATTGGCCATAGTCGGCTTCCTTCAAGCCGTGACCCACCGCGACGCGCTGATCAAACAGAAAACAATCGCCCTGCCAGAGGCTGTCCGTTTCGGGCACATGTTCAAGATATTTCAATATGCCACCCTTGAGATGCTGGACATCATCAAAGCCTTGCGCCTTCACATAGGCCGTCGCCTTTTCGCAACGGATGCCGCCGGTGCAGAACATCGCGATCTTCGGCGTTTTCTCCGAGTCCTGCTGCAATTTTTCCGAAAATGCATCGAACCAAGCGGGAAAGTCACGAAAGGTTTCGGTTTGCGGATTGATCGCACCGTCAAAGCTGCCGATCGCCACTTCATAGGCATTGCGCGTGTCGATCACGATGGTGTCGGGATCGGCGATCAGATTGTTCCAATCCGCCGGATCGACATAGGCGCCCTTTTCCGTGGCCGCATCGACCCCTTCGACGCCCATCGATACAATTTCTTTCTTCAGCCGGACCTTCATCCGGAGAAAGGGTATCTCGCTCGCTTCGGAATATTTAACCTCAAGATCGGCAAAGCGCGGCAACAGTCGCAATCCATTAATCACCGCATCAATGTCATCCGACGCACCGGCAATGGTACCATTGATGCCTTCATTGGCTAAGAGAATCGTGCCTTTGAGATGATGTTCCTCGCACAGGGCGAGCACTTGCAGACGCAGGGCCGCAGGATCATCAACCACAGCAAAATGATAGAGCGCAGCGACTTTTACGGGAGATAGAGTTTCGGTCATGCCAGCGCATATAGGGCGGCTGCACAAGAATTTCCAACCCGGCGACTTGCATAGCGCAATCGTTCATCGCATAGCAGCCACATGGTTCCCCTTCTGTTCGCCAATCATCGTTTCGATATTGTGGCTCCGGCCGCGCTATATTGGCCAGCGAAAGAAGCGCTGCTCGTGGCCGACCTCCATCTTGAAAAAGCAAGCTTCTACGCGCGTCAGGGTCAGATGCTGCCGCCTTATGATAGCCAAGCAACCTTGGCAGAACTGGCCGGACTGGTTCGCGAAACCGGTGCGACCACAATATTCTGCCTCGGTGATAATTATCATGACGGCGACGGCGAAGCGCGGCTGGAAAAGGAAGCGGCAAAGCAACTGATCGCAATGACCACGGCGCTGAAATGGATATGGATCACCGGCAATCATGATCGTGACGTCGCGGGCCTATGGGGCGGAGCGGTGCTGGACGAATGGACCGGAGAAGGGTTAGCGCTGCGCCATGAGGCCAACGCGGACAGCCAGTTACCCGAGATTTCCGGACATTATCATCCCAAAATCCGCGTCCCGGTCCGCGGGCGCCACGTATCGCGCCGCTGTTTCGTCAAAGGCCGCCAGCACCTGATCATGCCAGCCTTTGGCGCTTTGACTGGCGGCATGGCGGCAGATCATCCTGCGATCGAGGCTTGCGTCGGTGGACCGGCAGAGGCGATCATTGGTCTCAAAGAGAAGCCAGTGAGTTTCCCGCTGTCGTTTCAAGACAGGGAGACAGAATCGATCGATCAAAAACAGCTTGCGTTACCGCTCGCCGGTTCAGGAAACTGAGGGAAGTTTTTTGCATAAGTCCAGAAAAACGGCCAAGACCGAATCATGGAAATAATTGATTCTCTCATGGTCAAAATCGCGCTGATCGGCCTGCTTGGTATCGGCGCACAATGGATAGCCTGGCGCACTGGTCGGCCGGCCATCGCTCTCATGCTAATTGTCGGCATTATTGCTGGACCCGTGCTGGGAATCATCGACCCTGAACGCGACTTCGGCGCACTGCAGGAACCGATTATCAAACTGGCGGTGGCCGTTATCCTGTTTGAGGGCGGACTCAGTCTGAACTTCCGGGAATTGCGGCAAGCCGGTGGCGCTGTATCAGCAATGGTGCTGGTTGCCGGCCCCATTGCCTGGGTGCTGGGCACAGGAGCAGCGTATTATGGCGCCGGCCTGTCTTGGGAAATCTCGGCGTTGCTGGGCGGAATCATGATCGTCACCGGGCCGACTGTCATCGGTCCAATGCTCCGGACACTGCGTGTACCGCCGCGCGTTCGCAACGTGCTGAAATGGGAAGGCATTGTGAACGATCCGATCGGCGCACTGCTCGCTGTCGGCATCTATGCCTATATTACCTACGAAGGCCCCAATGCCAATATCGCTGTGATCAGCATGGATGTCCTGGCCGCAAGCTTCATTGCCGGACTGATCGGCGCTGGACTGGGCTTTGCCATCACCTGGCTATTCCCCAGAGGGATGGTACCGGAATATCTCAAAGCACCCTTTCTGTTGGTGACGGTCATCGCGGGCTTTGTCATCGCCGATCTGATCAAGCATGAGACCGGCCTGATCACGGTCACGGTGATGGGCATCGTGATGGCCAATCGGCAAATCTATTCGAGTCAGGCGCTCCATCGTTTCAAGGAGGATTTAGCGGTTCTCCTGATTTCCGGCGTGTTCATCATATTGTCGGCAACGCTCGACTGGGAAACCGTCCAGCAATTCCGGCCGCAATTTGTGATTTTCCTGATCTTGTTGCTGTTTGTCGTCAGGCCTATTTCGGTACTGATCGCTCTGCTGTTCAGTTCTCTGCCGTGGCGCGAACGCTTGTTTATCGCGTGGATCGCACCGCGCGGTATAGTCGCGGTCGCCATTACCGGCTTGTTTGCCATTCGCCTGGTGGATCAAGGATTCCCAGGGGCAGAAGCACTTGTTCCGCTCAGCTTTGCCGTGGTTATTGCGACCATTTTCGCGCACGGATTTTCTGCCTCCTGGGTTGCCGAGCGGCTGGGTATTGCAGAAGGCAAAGGCGAAGGTGTCTTGATCGCCGGGGCCAATCGCTGGTCGATCGCTCTGGGCACAATGCTGAAGTCTCTCGATATTGACGTGTTGATCACCGACAATAGCAAATTTGCGTTACGCAGAGCCCGCAATGAAGGCCTCACCATCCGTCATGGTGACGTGCTCGACGAGGCCCATAATGACAATATCGACATGGGTGAGTTTCAGCATCTGATTGCTGCGACTGACAATGATAGCCAGAATCAGTTGATCACAGCCGATCTAGGCCCTGAAATGGGCTATGAGCAAATCAGCCGCCTAGCCAATGACGGGCAGAGCAAAAGCAGGGTTGGGCACGGCAGATTATTGTTCGAATCCGGAGCGGAGTTCGGTACATTGCTAGATCGTGATCTCGCTGGCTGGCGATTCAGCAAAACCAATATCACCGAGAAATTCACGGCTGACGATTATCGCAAAAATCTGGACGAGGGTGAAGAACCGCTTGCGGTCTTTAAACCAGATCGGCGGCTGCTGTTCTTTGCCACCGACGCCCGGCCAGTCATTGAGGATGGTGATATTGTTGTCAGCTATGTTGCTCCGGACACTCCGGAAGAGCGCAAAGCGGTCCGTGCAGCCAAAGACAGCGAGAAAAACGGCGACAGCTGATTAGGCCGGTAGCGGGGAACGCGGTCCGAACAAGGCCGTGCCAACGCGAATATGGCTGGCGCCCAGCTTGATGGCGGCTTCAAAATCTCCCGACATGCCCATGCTGAGTCCATCAAGCCCGTTGTCCCGAGCCAATTTGGCGAGCAACGCAAAATAGGGCGCCGGATTGGTATCCCCTGGAGGTATCGCCATCAAACCCGCCACCATTATTCCGGCTTCCCGCGCTTGTTCGAGAAGTTGGGGTAGGGCCTCTATATCGCAACCGCCTTTTTGGGATTCTTCCCCGACATTGACCTGAAGAAAACAAGGGATCTGGCGGTCCTGTCGTTGCATTTCCTTGGCCAGCGCCTTGACCAGCGAGAGCCGGTCCAGCGCATGGATATAGTCGAACAGAGCAACCGCTTCGGCGGCCTTGTTGGATTGCAGCTGTCCGATCATATGCAGTTCAACGTCCGGATAGTCCGCCTTCAACCCAGGCCATTTCTCCATCGCCTCTTGGACGCGGTTTTCCCCGAAGATACGATGTCCGGCATCAAGAAGCGGTCGAATCTCATCAGCGCCGCGGGTTTTCGATACGGCGATAAGCGCAACATCGGACGCTTTGCGGGTCGCTATCCGCGCGCCCTTTTCGATCTTGCCAATTACATCGTTCAATGCCTGATCTTCCAAGTTCGTATCTTTCTCAATCATTCTCTTTCGCCGAGCTTCGGTCTATAGGCCTGCTTATGTTGCGAGACCAGCCCTGCGCCGACCTTCCGTGCCCGACAGATTCAACGCTGCCCCGGATATGGTTGTTCACCGACGAACGGAATGATGCTTTTCTACGGCAAGCCATCCTGCGTCTTCCGCGGGGCAGCGGAATCATCTTTCGGCATTATCACTTGCCCGAGGACGCTCGGCGCGCACGATTTGAATTTGTACGAAGCCTGGCGCGCCGTCAGGGGCATAGATTGCTATTGGCCGGATCGCTGGCGCTTGCGAGACGCTGGCGTGCCGATGGGGTCCATGGTCGCGATACGGCTCGGGCCAAAGCGGCAGGCCTTTTAAACAGCGCACCGGTTCACAATGCTCGGGAAATCCACCAGGCCAACCGCAATGGCGCGCATATTTTCTTTCTATCGCCGATATTTGCCACCCAATCCCATCCTGGCCAGCGGCCGATGAACGCCGTGCAGGTCCAGCGCTTGGCGACCTTATGTAATGGGGCAGTTATATATCTCGGGGGAATGAACCCTCGCCGCTATCGCGCGCGCAGAAACCAGCGGTCCCACGGCTGGGCCGCGATTGATGCTTTTTCGAATGGAAATGTTTAGAAGCGGAACTGGGTTCCGACATAGACCGCTTGGCTATCCTGGCGATTGTCGGTCAATGGCGCCATCCGGTCGCGCTCGTTGTTGATCCGCACACCGGCGGTCACATCCAAGTTGCGCGTCAGCGAGTAGCTGCCGCCAACATCAAGCGTATAATCTTTCTGGCTGGCGTCCAATGCGCGCGGCGAAGCGTCGATCGGGGCCGTTGCATCGATCGACATGCGGGTGTTGAAACGGCTCTTCTTGCCAGTGTTTGACTCGGTGGACAGTCTTGCTGCGCCGATTTCCGAAAGGTCTGGCAGGTTGCTGCCCAATTTCTTGACCGGAATAGCAAAGCTCTTCAAGCCTTTGGCAGAACCGAGGCTATAGGAAACCGGTGCGATTTTCGCTGCGGTTGTCACGCCCGAACCGGGCGATGCCGCGAGGATGTTTTCACGAATAGAAACGGCGCCAGCTTCGGACTTCTGTCGTACCACAACAGTGACCGAACGGTCTCCGCCGCGCGTGCTGCCGGAAGGCGTAAACTTGAAACTCGCGTTGCCGCGTAAAGTCTTTAGTTTGAATTTGGCCGCAAGGTCAGGATCGGCACCGGCCACGGTAAAAGAACCGACAGATCCGAGCGTTTTCAGAGATACCATCCCGTCATCGCTGGAAAGTACGCGCGCCAGAGCCGGAGTCATAGCAAGACCGGATATAGCGAATCCCGTCGCTAACCAACCGATATGACTGCCCTTTTTCCTCATGACGAACCTAGAATCCCCTTGATGTGCAATCGATATAACAAAATATGTTCATCAGCACGAGTCAACATATTGTTTTTGTCCGATTTTCCCAAACTAACCGCTTTCTGTTGCAGTTCGGTTACGCTTTTGTCCGGACATTTGTCACTGCCTAGCAGCAGAAAGATGAACGAAACATGATTTTTGGTCATTCAACTGGCGTTCAGTCCGCACGGGACAAGAGCGAAACATGCTCTTGTGCTTGCCCCCTGCGGCAAAGCATTTATAGAGAGCGCTGAAATATATTCATGTCCGGAACAAATCCTGCAAAAAAGATTTCGTATCGGCACAAAATGCAACCAGGAGCGCTTCATGTCCCGCCTCAAAACTTCTCTCTTCTTGCGACCTGCAACCGCTAGCCTGCTGGCCTTGTCCTTGCTTTCTGCCTGCGGTGGCAAGGAACGGCCCCAGGCCGACATGGCTGCGTCACAGGTCACGACCATCGGTGTGAACAGCTATTTGTGGCGTGCTTCGCTTGATGCGCTGGCCTTCATGCCGTTGACCCAGACCGACAGCAATGGCGGCGTTATTCTGACCGACTGGTATGTGAACCCCCAAAATCCAAGCGAGCGGATGAAAATCAATGTCTCGATCCTCGATCAGGATTTGCGCGCTGACGCTTTGCGCGTTGCTGCGTCACGCCAGGTTGCCCGCAATGGCAATTGGGTGGACGCACCGGTCAAGGCCGCAACCACGCAGAAGCTGGAGCAGATCATCCTCACCAAGGCCCGCGACTTGCGGCGCGGTGCGATCACCAACTAATATTTCTTCCATAGCATAGGGCCGCAATGACCGATCAGCGATTCAATCCACTGGCGGCTGACAAACGCTGGCAAGAGCGCTGGGCATCAGCCGGCACTTTCGAGGCAGATGATGCGAGCAGCAAGCCGCGCAGCTACGTGCTCGAGATGTTTCCTTATCCCTCGGGCCGCATCCACATGGGCCATGTCCGCAACTATACCATGGGCGACGTCTTGGCCCGGTTTAGACGCATGCAAGGCTACGAAGTGCTGCACCCCATGGGCTGGGATGCCTTCGGCATGCCAGCGGAAAATGCCGCGATGGAAAAGAAGGTCCATCCCGGAGAGTGGACAAGAGCCAATATCGCATCGATGCGCAGCCAGTTGAAAACGCTCGGCTTTGCCTTTGACTGGAGCCGGGAACTGGCAACCTGCGAACCGGATTATTATGGTCAGGAACAAGCGCTGTTCATCGACCTGTTCGAAGGTGACTTAGTCTATCGCAAGGAATCGGCAGTCAACTGGGATCCGGTCGACATGACCGTGCTCGCCAATGAACAAGTGATCGATGGCAAAGGCTGGCGTTCCGGCGCTCCGGTAGAAAAACGCAAGCTCAGCCAATGGTTTTTGAAAATCACAGATTTTGCCGAGGATTTGCTCGCGGGTCTCGGTGAGCTTAAAGGCTGGCCGGAAAAAGTGCGTCTGATGCAGGAAAACTGGATCGGAAAATCGCAGGGTCTGCAATTTCATTTCGACCTCGCGGAAGCGCAAGGCGATATTGCGAGCGTCGAGGTTTTCTCGACCCGCCCGGATACGATTTTCGGCGCGAGCTTTGTCGCATTGTCGGCCGACCATCCGCTGACTCAGGCACTGGCTAGCCAAAACGCTACGCTCGCGGCCTTTGCCGAAGAATGCAAAGCGGGCGGCACCACTGCCGCCGAACTTGAGACCATGGAGAAAAAGGGCTTTGATACCGGCCTGACCGTCACCCATCCGCTTGATCCAGATTGGCAATTGCCCGTCTATGTCGCCAATTTCGTGTTGATGGATTATGGCACCGGCGCGGTCTTTGGCGTACCCGCCCATGACCAGCGCGATCTCGACTTCGCCCGCAAATATGACCTGCCGGTCAAACGCGTGGTTTCCGATGGTGAGGAAACAAACGCAGATTTCGCAGGCAAGGAAGCCTATACCGGTCCCGGAAAAATCGTGAACAGCGCGTTTCTCGACGGCATGACGGTCGAAGCGGCGCAACAAAATGTAATCGACCGCGCGCAGGCCGAAGGCTGGGGCAAGGCCCAGACCACCTGGCGGCTGCGCGACTGGGGCGTTTCGCGCCAGCGCTATTGGGGCACACCGATTCCGATCATCCATTGCGATGACTGCGGTCCGGTGCCCGTACCCAAAGACCAATTGCCGGTCGTGTTGCCCGAAGATATTGATTTTGAAACGCCCGGCAATCCACTGGAACGGCACGCGACCTGGAAACATGTCGACTGCCCCAAATGCGGCAAGGCGGCGCGGCGCGAGACCGACACGCTCGATACATTTGTCGACAGCAGCTGGTATTTCCTGCGCTTTGCCAGCCAGCCGGACGACCGGCCCTTTGATCCGGACGTGGTCAAACAATGGCTGCCGGTCACGCAATATATCGGCGGCGTCGAACATGCAATCCTGCATCTGCTCTATGCCCGTTTTTGGACGCGCGCTTTGGCAAGCATCGGCAAGCTGGATTTTGCAGAACCGTTCGAGAGTCTGTTCACCCAGGGCATGGTGACACACGAGACCTATAAACATGGCGACGGCAGCTGGCTTTCGCCCGAGGAGGTCGAGAAAAACGGCGCAGACTGGGCCGTGATTTCCGACGGGTCGCCGGTCACCACCGGCCGCATTGAAAAAATGTCGAAGTCGAAGAAAAATGTCGTCGACCCCGATCCGATCATCGAACAATATGGTGCCGATGCGGTGCGCTTCTTCATGCTTTCCGACAGTCCGCCCGAACGCGACCTGCCTTGGTCGGAGGCCGGCATCGAAGGCAGCTGGCGCTTCATGAATCGACTTTGGCGCATGTTCATCAGCGTGACGGATAATGGTGATACACCTTCTGGCGAGGACATAGCGCTCCGCCGCAAGCTTCATCAAACTGTCGCTGGCGTCGCCGAAGATGTGGAAGCCCTGTCGTTCAACAAAGCGGTGGCGAAGATATTCGAACTGGTCAATCTGATCGAGAAATCCCAACCCTCTGCAGACCGGACGCTGGCAATCAAGGCCCTTGCCCGGATCGTTGCGCCGATGGTTCCCCATATTGCCGAAGAAGCATGGGCGTTGTTTGGCGAAAGCGATTTGATCGCCAACGCGCCGTGGCCAGAAGTAGACGAGAGTCTCCTGGTCGAGGATGAAGTGACCATCGCGGTTCAGGTCCGCGGTAAGCTTCGTGATACATTGACCGCTGCAAAGGGTAGCAGCAAAGAACATCTCGAAGAGCTTGCTCTCGCATCCGAGAAAGTGCAGCGTAGTCTGGATGGAGCGGATATAAAGAAGGTGATTGTCGTGCCCGATCGACTGGTCAATATCGTAATATGAGAGATATGATTGCCCGGATCACCATATTGGTGGCATTGTCGGCCTTGCTGGCTGGTTGCAGTTTGCGACCGCTTTATGCGGGTGGAACCAACGGCGTTGTCGCCCAGCAACTCGGCAATATCGAGATTGAACCGATCGCGGGCAAAGCGGGATGGCTCACGCGCAACGCGCTTAAAGATCAGCTTGAGGCCTTTGAGGGACAACAAGCAAAATACCGCCTGATTGTTGCGTTGGAAGACAAGATTGCGGGATTTGGTGTCCGGGGCGATGACCGGATCACGCGAGAGCGCAGAACATTACGCGCCCGATATCAGTTGGTGCGTTTATCCGATTCAGTCGTCATGCTCGACGCCACGGCTGGGTCAGACGCCGGTATCGACGTGGTCTCTTCAGAATATGCGACGATTGCAGCAGAAGATACGGCGCTCGAAAATCTGTCAGTCCGTGTTGCCAATCAAATTGTGACCCGGCTGTCTTTGTTCGCCCGGACCGAGGCCAACGCGTCACCGGAATCATGAAGGCGAAGCCGGAAGACATTGTCAAACGCTTTCAGGCCGCTGCCGATACCTGTAAATTAGTCCTGCTATGCGGTCCCAATGTCACCCGTTGTCAGGCCTTGGTCGAAGAGATGGTTAAGCCACTGTCCCAATCTGCCGAGCGGGTCGATATGACCATCTCCGATATAAGCGACAGTGCCGCCCGGCTGAACGATGAAGCCAATTCGGCCTCTCTGTTCGGGGACAAAAGGTTCATCGTTTTGCGTCTGAACAGCGGCGAAGCCGTCAGAGCGGCAGCAGCCATCGAGAATTTGCTGGCGAGCGAAACTGGCGGCGATCCTGTGTTCGTCATCGCGCCCGGCATGGGCGATAAAACCGCTTTGGCAAAAACCATCACAAGCGCGCCGGATGCATTGATCGCCACCTGTTACGAAACCACGCCCGAGCAAGCAGCGGCAATGATTCTTTCAATGGCCAAGACAGAGGGCCTTCGGCTGAGCCGGGAGATGGCCCAAGAAATCGCCGCGTTGACAAGCAATGATCTGGTGCTGGCGCGCATGGAAGTCGAGAAGATCGCGCTTTATCTCGATGCAACCCAAGAAAATCCGCAAGCGCCGGAAGATGATATTCTGCTCTTGCTCGGCGCCGAGAATGACGAAGAAGACATCAGCCTGCTCATCAATGCCGCTCTCAACGGTGATGCGGCCCGATTGGCACAGGAACTAGCGGCTTCCCGTGCGCAAGGCTTGAACGAGATTGGTCTTATCCGGATCATGCTGCGCCAACTGACAAAGCTCGCGGAATTGCGCGCTAAGGTAGACAAGGGTGGCAACATTGACTCCGTTGCCGGACATCCCAGTATTTTTTTCAAGGATCAGAAACATTATAAGCGGCAGTTACGGATCTGGCGGTCTACGCATCTCGCTAGGCTGATCGAACGGATATTACAGCTGGAGATTAGGATGAAGAGCAGCGGCAAACCAGATCATGTGCTGCTCGAGGACGAGCTGCTTCTTATTGCGCGGAAAGCGGCCAGCGGCCGTTAGATCACTCATAGTCCGCGGTGATTGCAATCCGGCCGCGAAACTGTCCACTGGTATCGCCCTTTACCCGCAATTGACCGCCAAAGGCGAAGGTCAGCCGTCCCGTGCTATCCAGTGTCGCCAGGGCGGGAAGATCGGTTTCCAATTTTTCGAGTTCGGCGATCGACCCATTGGGTGCGCTGAGCAAAATGCGTTCGGGTAGAGACACCCGCACATTGCGGCCCGGCTCGCCCCGCAACCGGCCTTCACCATGCAGCGCCATGCCGCCAAGATTGGTAATGTTGCCGCGGATTTGCTTAGCACCGGACACCGGATCTATGCTGATCACACCGCCGCCATTGCCATGCAGCGCCATGCGGGAGAAATCCAGGTTGGCGGTGATTTCGATCTGCAGCGGAATCTCCGGTTTTCCGGACGCTGCTTTGGCGACCGTTTCGGAATCAGAACTGGCCGCGCACAAACGGCATTGCGCGCGCGATTCTTCTGGCAAAAATGCCAGAAATGCAATCATACTTGCCCCGATCAGCATGGATTTCACGACCAACTTCATAATCGTCAAATCTGCCCGAATAGGCTAAATATCTGGTTAAGAGTGCAGCAAATCCAGAGTGACAGTCTTCACCACTTCCCTTGACCGACTGCCATTGAACGGCCATTTATGAGAAATGGACAAAACAACATTGAGCGATGAAGAGTGGCGGCAACAGCTTTCGCCGGAACAATATCACGTGCTGCGCGAAGCGGGCACCGAGCGCCCGTTCACCGGAGCGCTGAATACCGAATATCGGGACGGCGAATTTTTCTGCGCCGGTTGCGATAGCAAATTGTTTGAATCCGACAGCAAATTCGACAGCGGCTGTGGTTGGCCAAGCTTTTCCACTCCAGCCAATCCGGAAGCGGTCACCGAGCTGGTCGACAACAGCCTCGGGATGCGCAGAGTCGAAATCCGTTGCTCGACTTGCGACGGCCACCTCGGACATGTTTTTCCCGATGGACCAACAGAGACCGGCCTTCGCTATTGCATGAACAGCGCCGCTATGGCCTTCGAACCCAAGGCAGATTGATTTGTCTGGTGCTTCCCTGTTCAGCCTGCAGTAAGGCACAAACACGCTAGAAAATCTAAAATATAGCGGAACATGAGTGAATTGGTATGGCGCGGGGCAAAAAACGTAAAAAGAAACAGGGGCCGGTGCGCAAATGGCTTTGGCGTCTCGTCAAAACGGGATTTGTGGCGGGTCTTCTGGCCACAATAGCTTTGGTCGTTGCCGTGTTGGTGATCCGCTCCTCTCTTCCCGGCTTCGAGGATCTCAAATCCTCTCCCAACGGGCAAATGATCCGGGTGCTGGACGTAAATGGCAAAGAGCTGTTTTCGATGGGGCCAAGCTACGGTGAATGGCTGCAATTTGACGATATACCGGAGGTCATGAAAGCGGCGATGATCGCTGTAGAGGACCGGCGCTATGAAAACCATCCGGGAGTCGACCCCATTGGCATCGCACGATCGGTTCAAGTCAGGATGCAGCGAGGCTATTGGGCACAGGGCGGCTCAACAATCACCCAGCAGTTGGCGCGGAATGTGTTTCTCAACAACAACCGCACCTTTGGCAGAAAAGGTCGCGAGATTCTGCTCGCCCTGGCGATGGAGCGGAAATTCTCCAAAGAACAGATTCTCGAGCTTTATCTAAACAAGGTTTATTATGGCGGCGGCGCTTATGGCATTGATGCTGCTTCCCGGCGGTTCTTCGCCCATAGCGCGCGCGAGCTCGGCCTGGCCGAAGCCGCGATTATCGCTGGACTGGTCAAGGCGCCGTCCCGCTATTCACCCACTGCGGACGCCAAGGCGGCCATCGGCCGCGCCGGCGTGGTTCTGGAAGTGATGCAAGACGCCGGAGCGATCAGCGCAGCAGAGGCGGCGGAAACCAGCCCGGCATCGGTCAAGCTTGCACCCGAACCACGACAGAATAGCGTGCGCTATTTTACCGACTGGGCTTTGCCACAATTGGATCTGCTGATCGATGAAGCGGTTGAACCGATAGAGGTTTGGACGACGCTCGATCTGGATATGCAGCGCGCTGCCACAACCGCCATCCAGTCCCGCGTGCCCGCCGGCGCCCAGGGCGCGCTTGTCGCGATCGATCGCGATGGCGCCGTTCGCGCTATGGTCGGTGGCACGGATTATGTGACATCCAATTATAACAGGGCAACGCAGGCCGTTCGGCAACCCGGTTCCGCCTGGAAAGTCTTTGTCTATATGGCCGCGCTAGAGGCTGGCTATACGCCCAATGACACAGTGACCGACGAACCGATCACCATCGGCAATTGGACCCCCCGCAACAGCGGCGATCGCTATGCCGGAGATATTAATGTCCGCACGGCTTTCGCATTTTCCAAAAATACGGTGGCAGCGGCCATTGGCAATGATATTGGTACCTCAACCATCGCAAATATGGCGCGACGTTTTGGCATCACTACGTCAATCAACACCAACCCTTCGATGGTACTCGGCACCTCGGACGTGCGGGTGCTCGACATGACCCGCGCGTTCGCATCCATCAGCGCAAAGGGTGTCGCCATAACACCATTTGGCATCACCAAAGTGCAAACCATGAAGGGCGATATCCTCTATCAGAGCAAGTTTGACGGCAGCCGCGTGCTCGTCGATCCATGGGTGGCCGCTGGCATAGCCGACCTTATGCAGACGGCGGTCAATACCGGCACCGGACGGGCGGCACAGATCGGTCGTCCCGTTGCCGGCAAGACCGGCACCACGAGCAGCAACAAAGATGGCTGGTTCCTAGGTTTCTCCAGTGGCCTGACCACAGGGGTCTGGATGGGCCGCGACGATGCAAAACCCGTGCGTGGCCTGCAGGGAGGCCGGGCACCGGCTGCCGCTTTCGCGCAATTCATGAAAATTGCTGTGGCCAAACGCAAGGTTGAGAAATTCGATACCGAACTGATCTTGCCGGAATGGCAGTTGGAGCCTGACGAAGAAGAACTTTACGGTGCACCGGAAGACGGTATCTATGTGGACGAAAATGGCATGCCGATCGAAACCGGCGGCGGGATCGAATATGATCTAGAGGATGGCGAGGCTGCCGATGGCCCGCAGCTTGATCAAGATTGGATCGATTCCGTGCTCGGCCGTGGTGCCGACCCGTCGCCGCAAAGGCCCGAAGCGGCTCCGGCACCAAGGCCCAGTCCACAAGCGCCCGAAGGTCAGCCCGAATCGCTGCTTCCCGAAGCCGTTCGGGCGGAATCGCAATAGCGGCGCATCACCCGGCCGCTTGAGATTGTCGTTCCGCTCCAACCATATGCAGACCCCGACCATGGTCCTTGAGCCAACGATCGGCTGTCCGGCGATCTGATTCATAAATCTGATCGAGCAGAGCGTAGAATCTGTGACTATGATCCATATGGGTAAGATGCGCCACTTCATGCGCCACCACCGACCGGCGCACATGGGAGGGTGCCATGACCAGACGCCAACTCAATCGAATAGACTGGTGTCCGGAACAGCTTCCCCAGCGTCGTCGTGCGTCGCCAACCGCCAGCCGGGGCAGATCAGAACCGGCCCGGTCGCAGTAAAATTGCAAATCTTCTGCAAAAATCGTCCGCGCTTGGGCTTTCAGCCAGCGCAGGATCCGGGATTCCACCAATTCTTGGGGGCCACCCAATCGGATTTCTCCTTCGGCAAGTTCAGGGGTTCGGGAGAATTCCGGAGACCAGCGAATGCGCTGCGGTTCACCCAGAAAGGCAATCTGGCCGCCATCGATAATCGGTACTGGCGGGAGGGCTTCGGCAAAGCGAGCGTTGAGCCAATCGGACTTTGACCGGGCAAACCGCAGGGCCTGCTGTTCGGAAGCATAAGTGGGCAACGTCAGGCGAACCACACCTTTCACCGTGTCCGGTGATACAATGATAGACCGGGCTTGTTTCGATCGTCGCAATTCAAGCGGATAGCTTATGCCATCAAGGCTAATCGCCAATGGCTCTGGCCGTGTGGATCTTGTCGACCTAAAGGGGCGCATCGATAATGTGATTTTCGAGCGGCCCGGCTTTTGATTCGGGAATGACCTTCCCGCGAATGGACTGGCCGGCGGCATGGATGGATTCCCGGTCACCAGAGACCAGATAGTGCCACTCCGGCAACGGCAGATCGCGGGCGCGCATTTTATAGGCGCAACTGTCGGGCAGCCATTCAAATTCTTCCAGCTTGCTCCGCGTCAACCGCACACAATCCGGGACGTGAAATTTCCGGTGGCGATAATCGCTACATTGCGCGTCCTTGAGATCGAGCAATTTACAGGCAATGTTGGTCATATAGATCTGACCGTCATCCTCATCTTCTGCTTTCAGCAAACAGCATTTGCCGCACCCGTCGCAGAGAGCTTCCCACTGGGCCCGGTCCAGCGATTCGAGCGGCAATTCCCAGAAGGGCGTTTCGGAAACTAATTTACCCATCGGGCAATTTCGTTGGCAACATCCTGCGGTGTGCCGTCGAACGGCAGCAGCGCCAATGGCTCTCCATCTGGACCGAATAGATAGGCCTGACGGCTATGATCCACGAGATATTCGGTTGATCCTTCATCGTTCCGGATATCATAAATGATCAGATATTTTTTGGCGACGGACGCGATCTCTTCGGCGCTGCCAGTCAGACCGATCAACCGAGGGTGGAAAGCAGAAACATATTGCTTCAAGACAGCTGGCGTATCGCGTTCCGGGTCGACCGATATGAAAATCGGTTGGACTTTCTTGGTCAGCGCCGGATCGACTTTTTCAGCCTGTTTCAACCCCAACATTAGATTGGCGAGGTCAATCGGACATACATCGGGACAATAGCTGTAACCAAAATAGACGATGCGATATTGCCCTTTAAACTCCTCGTCCGAAGTTTTTCCCCCATCCTGATTGGTGAGGGTAAACGTCCCACCGATTTTCGCCCCGGCAAGCGGTGGTTCCGCATTGGCCGAAAGACCTCCATCCGGTGCCGGGTTGCAAGCAGCCATGAGGGCAAGTAGTCCTGCCCCCAGGATCATTTTTGTGAAATTTGCTATATTGTTCATTACCGGGCCAGACATGGTCTGCTACTTGATCAATTTCAACAGATAATTGATAGACAGCAATTGCAGCGGATCTGTACGAAGATCTACCGGTGAAAGAAATGGGGCCAAAACATGTTTAGTAAAAATTCTTCAAGCGCGCCCTGGTCTGGCAAGCTCTTCATTTTGCTTCATTTTGCTTTGATTGCGACCGCAGCCGTATCGATATCCTCTCCAGCGGCGGCCCAATTTTCGGATAGTTATAACTTTTTGAAAGCGGTGAAAGACCGCGATGGCGATGAAGCGACCAAATTTCTCAGCAGACCAGGAACGGTAATCGTCAACACGCGCGACATTTCGTCCGGCCAGACTGGATTGCACATCGTTGTTGCGCGGCGAGACAAGACCTGGCTGGCGTTTCTGCTCCAAAAAGGCGCCAATCCCAATATTGCCGACAAAGAAGGACTAACGCCGCTTATGCTCGCCACACAGCTTCGCTTTGTGGAGGGAATCAAAACCCTGCTAGCCCCGGGAAAAGGGCGCGAACAGACAAAGGTGGATTACCAGAACAAGCAAGGCGAAACGGCTCTTATTCGCGCGGTCCAGCTTCGCGACGCGGAACTGGTGCGTCTGTTTCTCAAGGCCGGCGCTAACCCTGATCGGACCGACACACTCGCGGGATTATCGGCAAGAGATTATGCCGCACGGGATCGTCGCGCCGCTTCCATATTGGCGGAAATTGAAAAATCAGACGCCAATAAAGAGCCAAAAACAGAAGGTCGTTTCTTTGGCCCCGAAGGCTAATTCTCAAAGTCTTGTAGCCCTGAAGACGGGCTGATCCACCCGTCCGAGATGGCTGCACGCTTCATGGCGCGTCGGGCCAGCCGCATGGTTTCTGTCTTGCGCCTTGCCGGGGCAAGCGCATGGGTCGCAGCCGGCCGGACCATTTCCGCATCATAGGCGTCTGCTATGATCAAACCGGTGCGTTCTGGCAGGAAATCTGCCCCGTCTACCGGCGAGGCATCAAAGCCCATCGGCAAGGCCCAGTAAAAGCGGTCACAATAGTCGAGATATTCAGTCCATTTGGCATCGCCCAGCAAATCGCTCCGCGCGACCTTAATCTCGACAATGACAATTTGCCCTTTGGCATCAATGCCCATCAGGTCTGCGCGACGCCGGTTGCGCAAACTAACCTCGGGCAACACCATGATATCGTGTCGCAGAAACATACGGGCCACACCACGAGCGACAGCCTGAGCGCCGGTCAACTCACCGGGAGTCGTCAGCAAGCCAAGAGAATCATCAATCTTTGTCATGATTGATGGCTAGAACATAAAAAGAACAAAATAAAGGCCCCCATGTGGGAGCCTTCACTAAATCAAGCTTGCACGAGGCTCTATCGATAGAAAATATGATTATCTATCGTGGCCATGCGTTTGAGGCGCCAGCCTGGAGAAACATAGCGTGCATGAAAGAACAAGGCACCTTCAACAGGGCTTTTCCAGCCATCATTCATAGCAATTTTGGCAATCGCGACCGCGTTGCGCCACTGCCGATGCCCGGTGTCGATACGCGGCATTTTGCCGCCACGGATGAATGAGAATTGCCGACGCTGATAAACCACGCCGCAAATAGAATTTGGAAAGCGGGAAGATGCAACCCGCGCCAGCACCACGCGAGCAACAGCCAACTGGCCTCTCAACGATTCGCTTTTGGATTCAAAATAGACGGTTCCGGCAAGACATTGCATTTCAGCATTTAAAGAGCCGTTTACAGCTTGCTGGCGCACGAGTTGCTTCAGAGAACTGGCCCCGTCATTCACAAAGCCGACATTTTTTGCTGAACTTTGTTTGGCCTGATCATTGGCAATCTTGTCTGATTTCACCACATCTTCAGGGATTTCAGCGACAACTTCTTGTTGATCAGCAAAAACAACAGATTCATTCGGTTCTTCATCTGCCAAAAGCGCCGGATCGATAATAATCTCCGACTCTGGTGTCTCATCGGTTGCTTCCAACGCGAAGGACACATCGGTGACGGCCAATGCCGCAGCCGTAGTAAGGGCTAGCGACAAGGCGCTAGCAGCTCGAAAAGTTTTGCTCATATACCTATATTTTTATGCGGTGAGACCAGAGCGATTGTGACGTCTTCATCAAAACCACCAAAAATAGAGCCAAAACCAGCCAACGGTCTATTTCTGTTCTCCCCGTCTGCGTGTTTACCGATTGTCATCCCTGACATCTCTAGCGGCAACCTGCGCATCAAAGTTGAGCGCCAAATATGGATATTGGCCATAAAGTCAAGTTTACTGACCCATTTGGACGATGAGCCGTTCCGCATCCGGGATGTCCAGTTCAATTAGCCACATATCGGGATCAAAGCGGAATCTTTGAGCGATATATTCGGATAATTCTTTATTGTTTTCAGTGTCTTGAGGCCATATTTGTTGCCAATTTGGCAGTCCGTCAAAGGACGGCATATTCTCTAAGAGCTTAGGGTTTGCGCCCTTTTCTATACATTGGATAAGGATTGCTCCGGATATCCGGTCGCCTTTTTTTAGAACGGCTCCAAATCCGCCATTTTGGCTAACCAACCGCAAAAGGGACTGAACCTTCATTTCCGCAGAAAGTCGCGGTTCAATCATCCTTTTTATACCCAGGCAGCGAAGCCAGCGGGATATGCGAACGCATGAATGTGCCGGTTCCCCGTGCAATTTCTTCACCATCGCTATCAATCAGTCGCGAATCCGCGACAAAAACCCGCCGTTTGCCGCTGACCCATCGACCTTCTGCAATCACCGGGCCGGATTTTACAGGCTTTGTAAACAGCAGGTTGAAGGCGGTCGTGAGGATGAAACGGTCGGAAACCAGGCTATTGGCCGCGTAGAAAGCCGCATCGTCCAGCATCTTGAAATAAGCGGTGCCATGTACCGCCCCGGCAGCGTGATAATATCGCTCATCAACATCGAAAAATATGCGCGCTATGCCGGCTTCTGCAATTTCCAGACGAGAATTGAAAAGCTGATTGATCGGAGCCTCAACATAGAGTCGTTCCAAAGCACGGAAATGCTCCTGCGCACCATCTGTTGTCGCGTCTCGTGATGGTTTTTCTGTCATATCCAAAATTCAGGCAGCCCGCTGCTCACGCTGCTTGCTCAACAGAGCATAGAGCGAATCATGACCCGCTGCTCCACGGAGTTTGGCCACCATATGGTCGTCCCGCAAGAAGCGCGAAATAGAAGCCAGAGCCTTGAGATGTTCGACTCCTCCTTTTTCAGGGGATAATAGTGCAAAAACCAGATCCACTGGCTTGCCGTCGTGCGCATTGAAATCCAATGGATGGGAGAGTCGCAGAAAAATGCCGACACAATGATCGAGATTGGCCAGTTTTGTATGTGGAATTGCAATCGCGCGTCCAAATCCGGTCGATCCGAGTGCCTCACGAGAGACAAGCCCCGCCTGAACCTCATCCGCATCCAGGCCATAGCATTCCTGACCAATGCGGCCGATCATTCGCAAAATATCGTCTTTGCCGCCGTCAACGGGATAATCCCGGACAGCAGCAAGTTCCAATCGAACAGACAATATCGTCATGATTCATTCCCTTTGTCCGGGCAACACTCAGCCGCTTTGGCAAATTTCCCAGAATTCGGACATCGATGCGCGTTGCACCAGCCATTAGACACGCTGGTCATTCGCCTATTTTCAGCGAAGCGTCTCTATCAATTATGCGGCTCAACCCAACCGATTGTGCCGTCGGAGCGGCGATAAACCATATTATGGGCGCCAGTGCCAGAGTTTTTGAACAATAATGCACTGGTATTGCGCAAATCCATCATCATAACGGCATTTGAAACGCTGGCTTCTGGAATATCGGTGCTGGTCTCAGCAATGATCGGCGGTGCTTCGCCGTGCATTTCACTCTCTTCTTCCTCTTCTACCGATTCAAAAACCCGATAGGCTGCTTCTTCTTGTTTCGCTGCATATTGCGCCTGAACATGGTGGTCATTCAGACGCCGCATATAGCGGCGCAATTGCTTTTCGATCTTGCCAGCGGCTTGTTCAAAAGCCTGGTGGGCATCGCCCGCTTCCGCGTCCGCTTTCAGCATCAGGCCTTGCATCACGTGAGTCGCGATATCGCATTTGAAATGCGCATGAGGTGCTTTGCTGAAGGTGACATTGCTTGAAATGGCCTTGGCAAAATATTTGCTGGCGATCGCGTTCATCCGATCCTCGGCATGGGTTTGCAATGCATCGCCAGTATCAACCTGATGTCCCGAAACACGAATTTCCATGAATATTCTCCTTTTTCTGCACCTTGACGCAAATGGTGGTGCGCTTAAATTTCAGTCCAAAGAGGGTTTTCAATTCCCTCCATAAAAGCCTTGTGCCGCACCAGTTCTTCGGCACTGGGATGATGCTCGCGCGGCGCCATAAACTGTTTGCGTTCTGTTTGCTGTGATGTCGATCGCGCGCTGTCTTGGGAATCTTGTCCCTTTGATTTTTCGGCGAGGCCAAGGCCGATCTGGCGACCGCCGGTCAACTCGATATACAGTTGAGTCAGCAATTCGGCATCAAGCAGCGCACCATGTTTGACCCGGTGGCTACGATCGATGCCATAGCGTGAACATAATGCATCAAGCGACAGTTTAGCGCCGGGGTGTTTGGATTTGGCGATTGCCAAAGTATCGATCATGCGAAACCGGGAAATCGGCTGATAACCGCACAAGACCAATTCGGCATTGAGAAAATTGAAATCGAACTGAGCATTGTGCGCAACGAGATTTGAGTCGTCCAAAAATGCCAAAAGCTCTTCCGCGCCAGCCGCGAACAGTTTTTTGTCGGACAAAAATACGTCGGAAAGGCCGTGCACATTCTCTGCCGCCTTAGGCATCGCCCGCTCTGGGTTATAATAGCAATGGAACGTCTGTCCGGTTTCCACCCGGTCAATCATTTCAATACAGCCGATTTCTACCATCCGGTCACCCTTTTGAGGATCAAAGCCGGTGGTTTCGGTGTCGAAAATTATCTCTCGCATAAGCCCAATATCGGACCGAACATTAGGTTACGCAAGGGAAGCTTTCAGTTTTTGGACAAGTTTTTGCACCTGTTGGCGTGTTTCCGACAAGGACAGGGATGTATCAATCACAGAATCGGCCCGTTGCCGTTTTTCCGCATCCGGCATTTGCAGTGCTTTTATCTGTTCAAACCGCGTCTCTGTCATGCCGGGTCTTGCGAGAACCCGAGTCCGTTGGTCTTGCTCGCCAGCCGAGACCACCACAATATGGTCAACGCTCTCGGCTCCGCCCTTCTCAAAAAGCAGCGGAATATCAAACAAGATCAAAGGCTGGTCATGATTCTGTTCCAAAAATGCCAAACGCATATCCCCGACAGCGGGATGAATCAGCCTTTCAAGCTGCTGCAAAGCATCCGGATCACCGAGAACTGCTGCGCCAAGCTTCTGCCGGTCGACACCATCGCTGTTCGTGCTTCCCGGAAACAGGGCTTCAATCGCATCGACCAGAGCGCCACCGGGTCCCTGTAGCTCGTGAACCGCGGCGTCAGCATCAAACATCGGAACGTCTTCATCGACGAACATCTGGGCAACCGTGGATTTCCCCATGCCGATCGAACCCGTCAAACCGATAATGAAAGGCCTGCCCCGCTGTGTCACGCGATCAACAATTTTCTGAGTTGATCATCATGTTCCATGGGCGGAGTTGCACCAAAAAACAGTTCAAAGGCCAGTGCCGCCTGCCCAATCAACATGTCTAGACCATCGACCACCGCCAAATCCCGTTGTTTGGCAGCCCGCAAGAGGTCCGTCTTCAAAGGAGCATAGACGAGATCATATACCAGGGCATCTGCAGGCAAAGGCGCGAGGTCTATTTCCAGCGGTGCTTTGCCGGTCATGCCGAGCGGGCTTGCATTGATCAGCAGATCGGCTTCCGGCAAACGGGCATCCATCGGCAGAACCCCGCCTTTCGCTGACGCCTGCATGAGCAGACCGGTCGCTTTCAATCCGTTGCGCGCGACAATGGTTATCTCGCCTATTCCGGCCTGTTTCAGCGCGAACAATACCGCGCGTGCGGCTCCGCCGGCGCCAATCACCACTGCATGTTTTTTCGACCAGTCTGTATCGGCTATGGGTGCCAGAAAACCGGCTGCATCGGTGTTGGTGCCCATCAAACTGCCGTCGGCTTGTCGCACGATCGTGTTCATGGCGCCGATCTTCTCACGCACACCACCTGGATCCGCTACCAGATCCATAATATCTATCTTGTGCGGAAGCGTGACATTGCAGCCGCGCCAGTCCGGGTCAGCAAGCCTCTGCGCTATATAATCCGGCAAGTCGGCAGGCGTGACATGATAAGCCCGATAGTCCGCTTCGATTGCCAGTTTTTCGAGCCAGAATTTGTGGATGAGCGGGGATTTGCTTTGGGCAATCGGATCTCCGATTACTTCGGCATAGGAAGTGTTTGTGGTCATGTCGGCAAAATACCCCGGATGCGAAGATAGTCCAGCAAATGCAATAGCGGCAGCCCCATGATCGTGAATTGGCTGCCAGAAATGTCAGAAAAAAGCTGTGAACCCCGGCCCTCAATCTCATAGCAACCGACACAATATTGGATCCTGTCCCATTCCGAATCGACATAATGCTCGATAAAGGAATCGCTCAGCTGCCGGACCGAAAGCGTCGCAATATCCACATGCCGCCAAACAGATCTCCCTTGTTCGGCAATCACCGCGGCGCTGAACAGCTTGTGCTTTTTACCAGACAGCAATTTCAGATGCGCCATCGCTTCGGCACGGTCGACCGGTTTGTCGAGCATCGAGCCATCTGCGAGCGCCAGAACCTGATCACCGCCCAATATCATGCCCGCTCCGATCCGCTGTGACAGCCGGACTGCTTTTGCTTCAGCCAACGCATCGGCAAGATTGCGGGCGGTTACGCCTTCGCTTTTCAGGCCTTCTTTGAGAGAATCTTCGTCAACATTGGGGGCCATTGCTTCAACCGTCACACCTGCAGCGGTCAGCATAGCTAACCGGGCCTTGCTTTTTGAGGCCAGTATCAAACTTACATCATTCACCTTCAACAACCTTTTGATCTTCATCGGTGCCGACATGGCGATCGTTATAAAGGTTGATGATAGCAGCAGCTGATTCTTCAATCGAACGCCGCGTTACGTCAATCATTGGCCAGCCATTATCAGCGAACATACGGCGAGCATATTGGGTTTCCGCTTTGACCTTCTCTTCGTTGACATAATCTGTTTCCGGCGCCTGGTTCAGCGACAAAAGCCGATTTCGGCGCACCTGCACCAGCCGGGATGCACCTGTGATCAAACCCACCACCAGCGGGTTTTTCAGATGGTATAGCGAATCTGGTGGCGGCGATTCCGGCACGATCGGAATATTGGCGGTTTTATACCCGCGATTGGCCAAATAGATGGAGGTTGGTGTTTTCGAGGTTCTTGACACACCCGCAAGCACAATATCCGCTTCTTCCCAATTTTCCGAACCAACGCCGTCATCATGCGCAATGGTGAACTGAATAGCCTCAACCCGGGCAAAATAAGCAGCATCCAATATATGCTGACGCCCTGGACGCGCTTTGGCTTCTTGTCCCAGCATATTGGACAACGCATCGGTCACTGTATCCAGCGCGGGCACTGAAGGTAGGCCCAAATGCCTGCATTCACGTTCCAGCTTCGCTCTGATATCGCGATTCACGATCGTAAAAATCACCAGACCAGGATTATCTGCTACTTCGGCCAAAATCCGGTTGAGATGCTTTTCAGACCGGACCATAGGCCAGAAATGCTTGATAATCTCGACACCGTCAAACTGGGCAAGAGCCGCCTTCGCGATGTTTTCCAAGGTTTCCCCGGTCGAATCCGAGAGCATATGAAGATGAAGCCGGTTCATACCCTAAGCTTTGTGATTTCACGGGGGATAAAGCAAGGGATGAAAATGGGGATAACCAATACTGCAATTTTCTTCCCCGATTCCCGCAAATCCATCCACAGCGAACCAACATTGATAGATTCCATCCACAGACTGTGGATAGCGGGCATCAAATTTGGGAATCGGTTAAATTTTCGTTAACGGCAGACTGTCAATCTGTTTGTAATTGCGGTGCTGGCAGGTTACCTGCCTTTTCCACGCTCTATCATCAACAACAATCTATATTAAATACTTATATAATATAATGGATGACCGTCTTTCTATGTCGAACGGAAATGATTCACAGAAAATTTTGCTCCAGACATTGCTCGGCAATAAAACCGATCAAACGCCTGTCTGGTTAATGCGCCAAGCAGGACGCTATTTACCGGAATATCGGGAATTGCGTGCGAAAAAAGGCGGATTTCTTGAGCTTTGCTATGATGCAGATTCGGCTGCCGAAGTCACATTACAACCCATCAAGCGTTTTGCTTTTGATGGCGCGATCTTGTTTTCCGATATTTTGATCGTTCCCCATGCGATGGGCCAGGATTTGTGGTTTGTAGCAGGGGAAGGACCCCGGTTGGCGCCGAAGCTACTGGATGCGTCTTTGGCGTCTCTAGAGGCGGCTCCTGAGCATTTTGAAGCTATATACGCAACGGTTCGTACGGTCGCTTCGCAGCTTGACGATAAAACAACCTTCATGGGCTTTGCAGGCAGTCCCTGGACGATCGCGACTTATATGGTCAACGGGCAGGGCAGCAAGGATCAGGCAGCCACCCGTCGCTTTGCCTATCAGGATGAAGCAGCATTTTCCGAATTGATCGCCGCGATTGTTGAAAACACAGTGATCTATTTGCTGGGTCAGATCGAGGCCGGCGTGGATGCCATTCAACTTTTCGATAGCTGGGCTGGATCGCTATCGCCGGCCCAGTTTGAAAAATGGGTGGTTGCGCCCAATGCGGAAATTATTTCCCGGATAAAAGCAGTGCATCCGGACCTCCCGATCATTGGCTTTCCAAAGGGGGCTGGAGCAAAATTGGTCGCTTATGCGAATGAAACGGGTGCTGACGCCATTGGTTTGGATGAAACAGTAGATCCTGTTTGGGCTCATAAAAATCTGCCCGCTGAATTGCCGTTGCAAGGAAATCTTGATCCGCTTGCCTTGATTGCGGGCGGAGAAGCACTGGAAAAATCTGCGCGCCATATTCTTGATATTTTCGGCGACCGTCCGCATATTTTCAATCTCGGGCATGGAATTTTGCCCGATACTCCCATTGAACATGTCGAAAAGCTGCTTACACTCATACGGCAATGAATGAAATAATCGCCATGCTCTATCTCTGGCTGAAATCGGCCCATATCATCTTCGTTATATTCTGGATGGCCGGGCTGTTCATGATGCCGCGTTTCTTTGTCTATCATCAGGAATGTGCGGTAGGTTCCGAAGAAGATGGAAAATGGATCGAGCGCGAGGGCAAGCTTCGCAAGATCATTCTCAATCCTTCCTTGATCATCGTATGGCTGCTCGGATTGATACTGGCCTATAATATTGGCGCGTTCAGCCAGGGCTGGTTTCACGCCAAGCTACTCGTGGTGTTGTTGCTAACCGGCTATCATGGCTGGATGATCGGCTATGTAAAGAAACTCGCTAAGGGCGAGCGGACAATGACCGACAAAGGCCTGCGATTGGTCAACGAAGTGCCGGGGATAACCGCTGCTGTCATTGTTATATTGGTGATCATCAAACCGTTTTGATTGCGGCTGGTTGACAGAGAAATGACAAAGGCGTAATTGAACGCCAAAGCCCGTTCGGGCGAATTTCCATGTGATACGATAACAGCAACGCGCTGCGCACATGCCAAAAGAATGAATAACCTCCTTACATATTTGGATAATCTTCCATGCATTTAAAAGAATTAAAAGAAAAATCGCCTGCTGGTCTCGTCTCTATGGCGGAAGGACTAGGCGTTGAAAGCGCATCGACGCTTCGCAAACAGGATCTGATGTTCGCAATTTTGAAAGAGCTTGCGGATCAAGATGAACTGATCATGGGCCTCGGTACGATTGAAGTCTTGCCCGATGGTTTTGGTTTCTTGCGATCACCCGAAGCCAATTATCTTGCCGGTCCTGATGATATTTATGTTTCTCCCAACCAGGTTCGCAAATTTGGTCTGCGCACCGGTGATACGGTTGAAGGCGAAATTCGCGCCCCGAAAGACGGCGAGCGCTATTTTGCACTGACCAAGCTGACTGCGATCAATTTTGATGAACCGGATGCTGTCCGGCATCGGGTCAATTTTGACAATCTCACCCCGCTATATCCGGATGAGAAGCTCACGCTGGATAGTCTCGATCCAACCGAGAAAGACAAGTCTGCGCGGGTGATCGATATTGTATCACCACAGGGCAAAGGCCAACGTGCCTTGATTGTGGCGCCGCCGCGGACCGGTAAAACCGTTCTGTTGCAGAATATTGCCAAGGCGATCACCGACAATCATCCTGAAGTCTATCTTCTGGTGTTGCTGATCGACGAACGGCCGGAAGAAGTTACCGACATGCAGCGTTCGGTGAAGGGCGAAGTGATCAGCTCGACTTTTGACGAGCCAGCCACCCGCCACGTACAGGTTGCTGAGATGGTGATCGAAAAAGCGAAGCGTCTGGTCGAACATAAGCATGATGTGGTTATCTTGCTCGATTCCATCACCCGCCTCGGCCGTGCCTATAACACTGTGGTACCAAGCTCCGGCAAGGTTCTCACTGGCGGTGTTGACGCTAACGCGCTGCAACGTCCAAAACGCTTTTTCGGTGCTGCGCGAAATATTGAAGAAGGTGGGTCTCTGTCGATCATTGCAACGGCGCTGATCGATACCGGTAGCCGGATGGATGAGGTCATCTTTGAAGAATTCAAGGGCACCGGTAACTCGGAAATTGTCCTGGATCGCAAAGTCTCTGACAAACGTATCTTCCCTGCGTTGGATGTCGGGAAATCCGGCACGCGTAAGGAAGAGTTGCTGGTCGAGGACGAGAAGCTCAAGAAAATGTGGGTGCTGCGCCGTATCCTCATGCAAATGGGCACGATCGACGCGATGGAATTCTTGCTCGACAAGATGAAGGACAGCAAATCCAACGACGATTTCTTCGACAGCATGAATCAATAAGCTTAGCGGATTGTCCTGATGATCGTCGAACATGCGATATTGCAAGTCCGGCCAGGGCAGTCGGGTGATTTTGAATTGGCGATGGCGAAAGCCCGGCCGCTCGTTGCTGCTCAACCCGGTTTTCAGTCGATAGAGATCCGCCCATCGTCCGATGATCCGGATCGCTATTTATTGTTGATCAGTTGGGACCGGATTGAATCGCATCGCGATGGGTTTCGGCAATCACCAGAATATCAACAATGGCGTGGCTTGCTTCACGATTTCTATGACCCTATGCCGACAGTGAACTATTACGGACCTTCTATTTTCCATGATTGACCTGATTTCCATCTTTTCCGCCGCGGCCTCGGGGCTCGGTTCGCCTGCAGAAATATGGCAAGCGATTCTCACCGATTTTTCGAAGATCGGCACGCCTGAAGCCTTGGCGGCTTTCGGCCAGGTCGTCTTGATCGATCTGGTTTTTGCCGCGGACAATGCGATTGTCGTTGGCGCGCTGGCTGGCGGTCTGCCGGCGGACCAGCGTCGCAAGGTGATCCTGATCGGTATCGGCGCGGCACTGGTGCTGCGTATATTGTTCGCGCTGATTGTGGTGCAGCTTCTGCAGATTGTTGGCCTGGTGCTGGCGGGCGGTTTGCTTTTGCTCTGGGTCGCGTGGAATTTTTACCGCGAGATTTTCCACGAAGGTGAATCTGGCGGGTCTCCGGAAATTGAAGGCGATGAACATAGCGGTGTCGCATCGAAGAAAAGCTTCTGGGCGGCTGCCTGGGCAGTCATGGCTGCTGACGTGTCGATGAGCCTAGACAATGTATTGGGCGTCGCTGGAGCCGCGCGCGAACATCCAGGCATATTGGTTGTCGGTCTCATACTCTCGGTTGCCCTGATGGGTCTGGCTGCCAATGTCATCGCCAAATATATCGAGCGGTACAAATGGATTGCCTATCTGGGTCTGGCCGTCATCATCTATGTCGCCGGCAAGATGATCTATTCGGGTCTGGTGGGTGATGAACAAACGATTGGCGTGCTGACGCTGTTTTGACGATTGTTGAACGAAGCTTGTAATTCAATTAGGCTTTGGTGGTGTCAGACCAAATGATCCCGATCGCCATTATCAATTCTCGAAGCGAAACCATGGTTGTTGCGTCGCTTCTGGATGCAGCCGGGATATTGGTTCATATTGGCGGATATAACCATGGTTCAGTGTCAATTTGTCCGCTCGCACTAGGTGGATTCCGACTGACCGTTCCGGCATTTCAGCATGCCCAAGCCAGTGCAATCATTGTCGATACACCCGGATTCGGCGAGTTTAATTACAGCTATGGTTTGCGCCGTGCGGTGGTTAAATTCCTCTTATTGTGGATTGGCCTCGTGGTCTTGCTGTCCATCCCGAAAATTCTCTACGATCCGGAATTCTTGCTTCCGAATCTTGGCATTATTCCAATGTCGGTTGTGGGAATTCCGGTTAATCCGCAAGGCTATAGTGAATATTTTCTACGTAGAAATGAAGAATCCTAACCCTTCATCTTCTCCAGCATTTTGCCCATTTCTTCCCAGACTTTGTTGATCGCTTTCAACGGCCGGACCATCACTTTGAAATTTTGAATCTTGCCGTCATCATTCCAGCTGATGATATCGACGCCGTTGACCTGGATGCCGTCGAGCTCGAGCTCGAATTCCAGCATAGCCATATTCTTTGTCTCATCGACAATTTCGCGAACATAGCGAAAGCTGTCATTGGCAAGGACAAGATCAGCGGCGCTGAGATAGGCGACTACCATATGTTTTCCGGATTGCGGCGTATGGACAACGGGCGAGTGGAACACCGCATCGTCGGCGATTTGGTCGGGTAGGCCGGATCCGCCTTTGTCTTCGAAATGGTCGTGCCAGACTTTCAAATTATTGTGGGCGCTCATGCCAGATGCTCCTTGAAAAATGCTTCGGTGCGGTTGTCCGCCAGTGTTGCAGCGACTTCGTCGCGGCGTGCACCAAATTGTGCGGCAAAGCCGTGATCAAGGCCATCATAGTCGTGCAGCACCACCTTTGGATGATCGTCCAGTCCGGCGTGCATGGCGGCTTGCGCATCGGCGGGAACAAAGCCGTCGGCGGTGGGGATATGCAGCATCACTTCATGAGCAATGGCCTGTTTTTCACCAAGCAGGCCATCAATACCGACGCCATAATAGCCGACAGATGCCCGAATATCGGTGCGGCAGGCGGTCATGAAGGCAAGGCGGCCGCCGAGGCAATAGCCGACGCTACCAACCTTGTGGCTGCCGATCGCGGTCTGGGCAAAGTGAATGGCGGCTTCGATATCGCGGATACCCTGATCTTGATCAAATTTGCCCATCAGATCCAGCGCGATCTGGAATTCTTCCTGGACGTCGGCGTCGAGATCCGTGCCTTCGTTAATCCGCCAGAACAGATCCGGTGCAATGGCAAGATAGCCGAGGCTCGCCCAATGGTCGCATTTCGCTCTGATGCCTTGATTGACGCCAAAAATTTCTTGGATGACCAATATGGCAGCGCTGGCGGTTCCATCCGGCTTGGCAACATAACAGGGAAATTCTGTCTCTCCGCTCAACGATTTGACCTGTTCCATCTCACCCATTTTGAAGCTCCTTTGCATCGTCCCTTGATTCTTTGGTCACAATATCCCCATATCAGCAGCAGGCAAGGTGGAACATCAAGCGGTTGGACGAGGGGGAACTTGCTTCAGTCGCGAAACAGAGGAAGACATAATGAAAGTCACCGTTGAACTGGACTGCACACCGGAAGAGGCGCGCCGCATGATCGGCTTGCCCGACGTTGCCAAACTCAATGAAAGCTACGTCAAGGAAATGTCCAAATTCTTGCAGGGTGCCAATTCGGTCGAACAGCTGCAGAATTTCACCAAGATCATCGCGCCGATGGGTGAGGCGGGGCTGAAGATGTTTTCATCCTTTGTGACCGGCGCAATGGGGGCGGGATCAAGCGGTGGAAAGTCGTCATCCACCAAGAAAAAGTCAGACTAGCCGCCGCTTTCTGCCATGTTGTCCGCTGTTGATACCATTTTCGCATTGTCCAGCGGACAACCGCCAGCAGCCATAGGAATCATAAGGATTAGCGGGCCGCTGGCTGGCCAGGCGCTTAAGGCGGTCACGCATGATTTACCAAAACCGCGTGTTACAGTACTTCGAAATATAACCAATTCGGTTAGTGGAGAATTGCTAGATTCTGCCTTGTGCCTCTGGTTACCGGGGCCGAACAGCGCGACAGGTGAAGATCTGGCGGAGATACACTGCCATGGCGGTCGTGCGGTGATCCGGGCGATTGAACAAGCGCTGGAGCAGTTGGACGGTCTGCGCAAGGCAGAGCCGGGAGAATTTACCCGCAGGGCGTTCACCCATGGCAAAATGGATCTTGCGGAATCCGAGGGCCTGTCTGATCTGCTCTTTGCCGAAACCGAACTGCAACGCAAAGCAGCGGTTCGCAATGCTGGGGGTGGATTGTCGCGCAAGATCGACGATTGGCAACAGCGGATATTGCAATTGTCCGCGATGGTGGAAGCGGAACTTGATTTTTCGGACGAAGATGATGTGGCACCGGCGCAAGCGGAAACGCTCCAGCGGCTGGCCATTGCTTTGGCAGAAGAAATCCGGGAGCTCTTGAAGCGGCCGCGAGCGGAAAAGCTTCGCGATGGCATCAGGGTTGTGCTGGGTGGTCCGCCGAATAGCGGCAAATCTACGCTGTTGAACGCTTTGGTCGAGCGCGAAGCGGCGATTGTTTCGGATATAGCAGGAACCACGCGTGATGTAATTGAAGTCCCAATCGGTTTGGGCGGGATTCCGTTTCTCTTTATCGATACGGCCGGGGTCAGGGACAGTGGGGCCGAGACCATCGAGAAAATCGGTATCGAGCGCGCCCATGAACAATTTGCAGCTGCCGATATTATCTTATGGTTGG
The DNA here is from genome assembly GCF_039982395.1 of Parasphingorhabdus sp. Lineage (GTDB taxonomy): Bacteria > Pseudomonadota > Alphaproteobacteria > Sphingomonadales > Sphingomonadaceae > Parasphingorhabdus. The sequence goes on along the minus strand of NZ_JBDWYO010000001.1, from coordinate 578,629 downwards.
GCGATGAAGGGCAGGGGCCCGATAGCGAAAACCTCGTTGAGGTCAGCTCCCGCAGCGATCACCCTGAGCATATCGCGAAAGGCAAAGAAGCCTTCTCTCTGTCTCCCGTCAGTGGGCAGGGTATGGATGGTCTCGTCGATTGTCTTGTGACGCGGGCCAAAGACATTCTACCCGACGGTGACCAGGTCAGCGTGAATGCCCGGCAGGCCGATCGAATGAATGCTGCGTGTGGCAGCCTAGATGCGATGATCCACGAGCCTGACTATCTGATCGTCGCAGAGCATCTGCGGACGGCGCGCATGGCATTAGATGAGATAACCGGTAAGGCGAGCACCGAAGATATGCTGGATGGTTTGTTCGGCAAATTCTGTATCGGAAAATAGCTGTTCCACGTGAAACAGCGTAGCGGCACCGGTAGATTTTGACCTGCAAACCCGCTTGGGCTATGGGCCGCGGCATGACGCAGACATTTGACATCATAGTTGTGGGCGGTGGCCATGCGGGCTGCGAGGCAGCCGCTGTTGCGGCGCGCATGGGCGTGTCCACCGCATTGGTAAGTTTTACCAAGGAAAGCATCGGGGCAATGTCCTGCAATCCAGCTATTGGTGGGCTGGGCAAAGGTCATCTTGTCCGCGAGGTTGACGCCTTTGACGGTTTAATCGGACGCGCTGCGGACGCCGCTGCCATCCATTACCGCATGCTAAACCTGTCCAAGGGCACAGCAGTGCAGGGACCGCGTATTCAGGCGGACCGTACGCTCTACAAGGCAGCGATTCACCGCATGCTCGATGCACAGGATCATTTGACCATTGTCGAGGGTGAGGTTTCCAGTCTGGTGATGTCGGACTCCCGCGTCACCGGCATCACGCTAGCGGACGGCTCTAGGATCACGGCTCAGGCGGTGATTCTGGCTACCGGCACTTTCCTGAACGGGAAATTGTTTCGTGGTGAAGAAACTGTTGAAGGGGGACGAACAGGCGAGGCGTCCTCGGTTTCTCTAGGACAACAGATCCGCGATGCCGGACTGCCGATCGCTCGCCTGAAAACGGGAACGCCACCCCGGCTTGATGGCCGGACGATCAATTGGGCATCTTTGCCGGAACAGCCGTCGGATGATGACGGATGGACCATGTCTCCAATGTCCAAAGGGCGGACGGTTCCTCAAACATTTTGTGCGGTCACCCGCACCAACGCCAAAACGCATGAGATTGTGCGCGGGTCACTGGATCGTTCGCCGTTATTTAGTGGCGCGATCGATGCGCAGGGTCCGCGCTATTGCCCCTCCATCGAGGACAAGATTCACCGATTCGCCGACCGTGATTCGCATCAGGTTTTTCTGGAACCAGAGGGATTGGGCACAAATCTAATCTATCCCAACGGGATTAGCACGTCCTTGCCAGCGAATATCCAACTGGAATTCGTGCGCACTATGGACGGTCTCGAAGAGGCCGAAATACTGGTGCCTGGCTATGCGGTGGAATATGATCATATCGATCCACGCGCGCTGGATCGTTCACTGAAAGTACGGGATCTTGAGGGGCTCTATTGTGCCGGCCAGATTAATGGCACAACCGGCTATGAAGAGGCTGCTGCTCAAGGTTTAATCGCAGGGCTAGCAGCTGCCTGTGTCGCCCAAGGCAAGGAAACACCCGAACTCGATCGTGGCACCAGCTATATGGCTGTGATGATCGACGACTTGGTTCTGCAGGGTGTCACCGAGCCTTATCGCATGCTTACCGCTCGGGCAGAATATCGACTTAGGCTCCGCGCGGACAATGCGTCTACCCGTTTGACTCCCATTGCTATTGCGGCCGGTTGCGTATCGTCGGCGAGAGCGGAATGGTTCAACAATCGCCAGCGCAATCGGAACATGATCTTTGAGGCGTTAGACACCGTCTGTTCCAGCGAGGATCTTGTGAAGGTCGGGATCGACGTCCGCCGCGACGGAACGAAGCAAAGCCTGTTCGACTGGCTCCGCTTTCCCAATATCACAATTCAATCACTGGAAGGATTGGAGGCATGTTTGGGGGATGTTGATCCGGCATTGAAGTTGGAGATTGAGGAGGATGCGCGTTACGCACCCTATCTCGAGCGACAAGAATCTGAGCTAAGGGATCTGCGGGCGAATGAGAAAATTCGTCTCGGTGATGACCTAGACTATGCAGCTATTGCCGGATTATCGAACGAAATGGTCGAACGTCTGACAACAGCGCGGCCAGAGACCCTGGCCGCGGCGTCGCGGATCAGGGGCATAACCCCAGCGGCACTTGCGGCGATATTGGTTCATGCCCGCCGTCGGGACAGCAGGAATATTGCCGCATGACGGAAGACGAAGCGCAGGCCTGGATCCGCGCGAATTTTGATGTTTCACGTGAAACATGGGAACGGCTCGAACTGTTCATCACTTTGTTGTGCGAAGAAATGCTGCTTCAGAATCTAATCTCCAAGTCTAGCGCAGACCTGATGTGGTCACGCCATGTCGTTGATAGCGCTCAACTTCTTCTTCTTGCTCCCAAGCCAGAAGGGGAGATGATTTGGCTCGACCTTGGGACCGGTGCAGGGTTCCCGGGTATGGTGGTGGCGATCCTCAGTAATTACCAAGTGCGCATGGTTGAATCCAGAAAGCGCCGATGTGAATTTCTCAACAAAGTGGTCGAAAAGATACAAATTGATGACCATTCTAGCATTTTACATGACCGGTTGGAGCAAATTGATAGCTTTCCCGCCGATGTCATAAGCGCGCGTGCCTTTGCTCCGCTCGATCGACTCATCGCACTTTCGCACCGGTTTTCCACAGAAAATACGGTTTGGCTCTTACCAAAGGGCAAAAATGCGGTAAGGGAGCTTAAAGGCCTTTCGCCAAAACGGCAAAAAATGTTCCACGTGGAACATAGTTTGACCGATCCGAGCGCCGGAATATTGGTGGGAAAGGGCTAGAAACCTGTTTTATAAGGTTGAGCTGACCATGGTTCGTATCGCAATAGCCAATCAAAAAGGCGGAGTGGGCAAGACAACCACAGCAATCAATATGGCCACTGCATTGGCCGCTAGTGGCTGGAAAGTGCTGCTTATTGATCTTGATCCGCAAGGAAATGCCTCTACTGGCCTCGGATTGTCGCAAGGCGATCGGGTCAACAGCAGCTATGATCTTTTAGTCAATGATGTTCCTTTGGCCGAGTGTATCAACCAGACGAGGGTTCCCGGGCTAGAAATCGTGCCCGCCACCGTTGATCTATCCGGCGCAGAGGTGGAATTGGTGGAGTTTGAAGAACGGACACATCGACTCAAAAAAGCCCTCGATTCCGCTGACAATGGCGCCTGGGATATTTGTTTGATCGATTGCCCCCCGTCTTTGGGCTTGCTCACTCTCAATGCTATGGTCGCGGTAGAATCTCTGCTGGTTCCGCTGCAGTGCGAGTTTTTTGCGCTCGAGGGATTGAGTCAGTTGCTGCAAACCGTGGAGCGTATTCGCGAGCGCTTTAACCGGCAACTCTCGGTCATGGGCGTGGTTCTGACCATGTATGATCGCCGTAACAAGCTAACCGAGCAGGTATCAGACGATGTTCGTGCCTGTTTGGGTGATGTTGTGTTTGACACAGTCATTCCGCGCAATGTTCGATTGTCTGAGGCACCAAGTCACGGGTTACCAGCCTTGATCTACGACCATCGCTGCACCGGTTCGGTGGCCTATATCGATCTCGCCCGGGAGTTGATTGGCCGCTTGCCCGACAGAAAGGTAGCCGCATGATGGCAGATGAAAAGACTGTGGATGAAAAGAACAAGAAGCCGCAAAAACGTGCGACCGGTCTGGGCCGGGGATTAAACAGTCTGTTTGGTGAAATTCAGCGGGAAGAGCCCATTGTAGCTGCTACATCGGGCGAAACGGATAGTGCAGGGGGCGAAGTGGCTTCTGTTGCGGCCATTGATGGCCTGCGTTCTATCGCCATTTCCGATATCCGGCCAAATCCTGATCAGCCGCGACAGACGTTCAACACGGACGCGTTGGACGAGTTGGCTGATAGTATGCGGCAACGCGGTGTGATTCAGCCAATTGTCGTGCGCCCGCATGGTAAGAATTTTCAAATTGTCGCCGGTGAACGGCGTTGGCGGGCCGCACAGCGCGCGCGCTTGCATCAGATACCAGCGGTGGTGCGCAATCTCAATGACGCGGAGACGCTGGAGATTGCGATTGTCGAAAATGTCCAACGTCGGGATCTGAATGTCATTGAAGAAGCCGAAGCTTATGCCAAGCTGAGCATCGATTTCGGGCATAGCCAGTCTAAGCTTGCGGAGATTGTCGGAAAGTCGCGCAGCCATGTTGCCAATTTAATGCGATTGCTCGAACTGCCTGACAGCGTGAAAACGCTTGTTGTCGATGAGAAGCTGTCCATGGGCCATGCCCGTGCCTTGATCAATGCACCCAATGCCGAAGAGTTGGCGCCGCAAGTTGCGAAACAAGGTCTGTCCGTTCGCGATGTCGAACGGCTAGTGCGCAAATCCCTGGCAGATAAGAATCCCACCCCACCGGAAAAGCGGGCTTCTATATCAGAGACCGATGCAGATATTCAGGCGCTGGAAACCCATTTGGGAGATTTGCTCGGGCTAAAGGTGAAAATCCAGTCTGACGGGCAGGGCGGCGCGATGTCGATCGAATATGCCAATCTTGATCAACTTGACCTCATTTGCCAACGCCTCACCGGAGAGCATATCTAGGGATTCACCCCCGTAAACGGTTGTTACCATCGGCCTTCTGCTTTGATTCCCAAGGTGCAATCTAGATAAATCAGCAATTAAATCTATATTTATCAAGTGCTTATTACATTAAAACAAAATTAACCATCACTGACAGCAAAGCCTTATCCTTTCCCGTGGATAAGAGCAGCTGAATGTTGATACAGGCGATGGTTGGCCAGTGGGTTTGGCCTGACTACACCGCATGTGTCCTTTCAGTAATGTAATAAACAATAGGGACCAGATTTAATGTCAAAATTTATCAAAGCCGCTTTGGCTTCTTCCGTACTTGCAGCCTCTGTCATGGGTGCAAATGCTGCTCAGGCCGCAACCGCATCTGCAGACGCACGTGCAAACATCCTTCAGCAGGTTACCGTGACTTCTGACGGCAGCGATCTTGACTTCGGCACCATCGTAACCGGTGCGACTGCTTCTTCTGTTGTTATCAGCTCTGCTGGTGCTCTGACTTGCGGTACTGGTCTGGTTTGCTCCGGCACCACCTCGGCTGCTGGCTTTGACGTTACCGGCACCACCGGTGAAATCGTAACCGTGTCTTCTGACGCTTCGGTTACTTTGACCGGCCCAAGCGACACGATGACCGCTTCTTTGACTCCAAGCGCGTCGACCATCACTCTTGATGGCACCGATGGCTTCACTGTTGGTGGAACGCTGTCTGTTGGCGCTAACCAGGCCGATGGCGCCTATGTTGGCACCTTCGGTGTGACCGTCAACTATCAGTGATTATTGAACCGATGGTGCTCTAGCACCATCGATCAAAACTGAACGAGAGCCCGCTTGCGACCGCCGTCGCGAGCGGGTTTTTCTATGGCCGTCGTTCGAGCGGGGCCCAGGTCCAACATGCGTTCAAAAAGCACCCATGGTTAGCCCTTTGGTAACCCTCTTCCTCTATAAGGATGTTGTGGGGAAAGGCTGACAAAACCAGCCTGTCCGAATGACCAGCCATGACCGGAGAAACAAATGACAATCCTGGGTTTTAAGAATTTGAGCAAATATTGTGTTGCTCTGGGTGCTTTGGCATCCGCAACACTGGCGACACCTGTGCAGGCTGCAGGGGATCTCTTGGTGGCGCCCACCCGGGTTGTTCTGGATGGCCAGCGTGGAACAGAAGTTATATTGAACAATATTGGAGCGGAGACCGCAACCTACCGGATTTCCTTGGAATTGCGTCGCATGACAAGCGAAGGCCGCTTGAAAGATGTCAGCGTCGAAGAGGCCAATGAGATTGAGCAGGCGGCCAAAAATATGATCCGCTATGCGCCGCGGCGGGTGACCTTGCCACCAAATCAGCCACAGGCGATTCGTTTGGGCGTGCGCGCGCCTGAAGGTCTTGCGGACGGCGAATATCGCGCGCATTTGCTTTTTCGCGCGATTCCAAAGGCGCGATCGGTGACCGATCAACAGTCACCGGCTGAAGGGTTTTCTATCGCCCTGACACCAATTTATGGCGTGACCATTCCCGTTATTATCCGGCAAGGCAACTTGCAGGCAACGGCCGCTATTGCAAACGGCCGCTTGGAGCAGGATGAAAACGGCCAGGCCTTTACGTTCGATCTCAGCCGCGCTGGTGAACGATCCACCTATGGTGAGATCCGGGTGACAAAAGCGGGTCTGAGCGAGCCGGTGATGGTCGCACGCGGCATTGCCGTCTACCCTGAAATCAACCAACGAAAAGTTATATTGCCGATTCCGGCTGAGGTTGCAGCGCAGCTCAAAGGTAAGGTCTCGGTTGAATATTACGAGCCCATCAATGCCGGCGGAGGCTTGATCGCCAAGACCGATATGGTTCTTAGATAAAGAATATTTATCAATGACTTAATGTGGTTGCACGCCACCAATAAGTCATGATTTGTACGATGAAACAGCCAATACATATGATCGGCCAGGGGCTTAATGCCCTGGTCAAAGCCGCGGGGATCATCTCGATCTCGGCGGCTTCGCTGTTTCTTGCGGCCCCCGCACAAGCCGAGGGCAAATGGACGGCGACGGATGACGATGCGCTGCTGTTTGATCTGCGTTCCGGAAAATATCGCCTGGGCGACGGGGTTCGCGGCTATCAAACGGACGCAGGTGTATGCGTTGATCTTGCTGATATGATCATGGCTCTCGATATTCCGCTTCGGCTGGACAAAAAGTCGCGCCGCGCAACTGGTTGGATCTTCTCCGAGAACCAGACGCTGACCATCGATCGTGACAGTGATATGGTACAAAAGGTGAACAGTCGTAAGAAATTGCAATATGGCCAGATTCATGATGTGCCAGAAGGCTGGTGCGTCAACGTTAAGAGCCTCTCTGACTGGTTTGATGTTCAATTTATACCGGATCTGTCAAACGCGCTCTTGACCATTGAATCGGATAGCAGGCTGCCGTTTGAACGGGCACTTGAACGAAAAGAGCAGGCGGCCAAGATCCGTCCACAGAAGCAATTCGATCTATCTGGCCTTCCTCAATCTTCCGAACCCTATAAATTCTGGCGCACGCCCTCTGTGGACGCCGTTGTTTCAGCCGGCGGCCTAAGGGATAAACAATCGGGTCAGAAATATGACCTTCGCTATGAGCTTTATGCTTCCGGTGAGGTTGGCAAAGCCAGTTTTGATGCCCGTCTATCCTCTGACGACAATGGCATACCCGAAAGCCTCAGATTGCGTGCTTACAGGACCGATCCGAAGGGGGGCCTTCTCGGGCCGCTAAAGGCAACCCATTTTGCACTGGGCGACGTATCGACCTTCTCGACTCCTTTGGTTTCGCAATCCGTTGCGGGACGGGGCGCCTTGGTGACCAACCGTCCCGTCGAACGGCCTGATAGCTTTGATCGTACCAGCTTCAGGGGTGAATTGCCCATTGGTTGGGATGCAGAGCTCTATCGCAACGGCCAGTTGCTTGCCTTTGCTGAAAACCGCACCGACGGTCGTTATGAATTTATCGATGTGCCACTGCTTTACGGTCAAAACCGGTTTGAAGTCGTGCTCTACGGCCCGCAGGGGCAGATTCGCCGCGATACGAAATCCATTCCTGTGGGTCTGGATTCCATTCCGCCCCGGAAAACCTATTATTGGGCTGGGGTCCACGAAGCAGGCGCGGATTTGATCCAACTTGGAAATCTTGTGCCCATACGCCAGGCCGGCTGGCGTGGCGGCGTCGGGGTGGAACGTGGTCTCAACGCCAAAACCTCGGTTGCGGCCTCATTGTTCAGCCTGCAAATCGACGGTATTCGGCATGACTATCTCGAAGGATCGGTTCGGCGAGCGGTGGGACCGGCGCTAGTGGAATTGTCGGCTTCATCGGATCTCGGCAGCGGCATGGCGTTTCGCGGCCAGCTGCTCGGTCAGCTCGGCAATAGCTATATTACCGCTGAATCAATCTTTGCCCGCGGTGGTTTCATCTCCGACCAGGTCGAAAAAAATGTCGAATCCCGGCACAGCCTTGCGATTGACCAAGGCTTTAAAATTGGCAGCAAGCTGGTGCCTGTCCATATAGACGCGCAATATGAGACGCGGTCTGATGGCCGGGATAGCCTGGATATAACGGGAAGATTATCCTTTAATCTCAGACGTTTATCTCTAACCGGCGAACTGAACTGGGAGAAGAGGTTTAGCGATATTGGTCCCGATCCCCCGGATCGTTTGGAAGCACGATTGCTCGCCAATGGACGGATTGGCAAGGTTCGCTTGCGTGGCGAGGCGGTTTACCGCCTGGCTCCGGAAAAGCGTTTTGAGCGGGTGGATTTGATCGGTGAATGGCGGGCTGGTGAGCGATCCGACTGGCGTGCGGAGCTTGGCTATGACGCGGGGCTTGATCGCGGACGCGCTGGAATTGGGATTATTCGCCGCTTCGATCGCTTTGCGGTTACCGCTACCGCTGAAGCTGCGACCGATGGATCTGTGGCGGCGGGCCTCAATCTGGCGTTCAGTCTCGGACCTGATCCGCGCAATGGCAAGTTCCGTCTCTCCAGCAACAAGCTGGCGAACAACGGACAGGCGCTGGCCATTGTATATCATGATGAAAACCGGGATGGCATCCGCCAACCGGGAGAGGCCTTGGCGAAAAATGTAGAATTGACCGCCGGGCAATCGGTCGCGCTTAACGCCACCGATGAAAATGGCAGTGCGATCATCGACAATCTGCAACCTTTCCGAGCGGTATTGATCGGGATTGATAGCAGCAGTCTGCCAAACCCTTATGTCCAGCCGGCTCTGCCCGGTATTGTCATCACGCCGCGACCCGGCGTTGCGGTGACGGTCGAGTTGCCATTGGTCAGTGCCGGCGAGGTTGAGGGCACATTGATGCGCAGAGGCGGCGGCTCCATCGCTGGTGTCGGAATGGAACTGGTCAATGTTGAAGGCCGGGTTGTGCGAGAGACCCAGACCGAATTTGACGGTTTCTTCCTGTTTGATGGGGTACCATATGGCAATTACACGGTCCGGATCGCCAAGCTTTCGGCCCAGGCCATCAAAGTGCCCGTGAATCTGGGGGCGAGCGTGGTGGTCGACGAGGACAATCAGGTCGCCCGATTGGGCGCAGTGACCGTCGGCAGCAATGCCAATATGGCGAATAATGAAACCGCGCCATCTGGCCGGCTAAATACGCCTTAGGGCGGCAGAGGCGCGTCTTGTAACCTATGGGCTTTCTGTTACTGATCCTGTTTTGTGCAGATCAGGAACCGTCCATGCAAGTCACCTCCAATGGCATCAATATCGAAGTAGAAGATCACGGAAACCCCGAAGACCCAGCCATATTGCTGGTGATGGGCTATACCGCGCAACTGGTCTATTGGCCGATGGATTTCGTCAACGCTCTGGTCGAACAAGGGTTTAGGGTCGTCACTTTTGACAACCGGGATGTCGGTCTTTCCTATAAATATGACGGGGTGCGCGCACCGCATCCGATCCGGCAGATGATCACCAAACGCTTTTTCGCCAAACGCCAGATGGCACCCTATAATTTGAGCGACATGGCGAGAGACGCCGTTGGCGTTCTCGATGCGCTCAAAATCGATCGCGCCCATATTGTTGGCGCGTCGATGGGCGGGATGATCGGCCAGTTGATCGCAGCGAATCATGCCGATCGGGTGCTGTCTTTCACGCCGATCATGTCATCGACCAACGGTCCGGGTCTGCCGGGTGCCAGTGCCGAAGTTCGGACAGTGCTGATGCGGACGGCCCGTGCAAAAACGAAAACCCCGGACGAGGCCCTGGAACTGGGGTTGGCTTTTTCTTCGCTTATCGCTTCGGAAGAAGGGCGTGGACGTCCGGATGAACGCAGAGCGATGATGAAATTGGCCCAGGAACGGGCCTTTTACCCGCCGGGCCCCAAGCGTCAGATGGCCGCCATTATAGACACGGGAAATTTGCGGCCGGTGGCTCAGAGGATCGCGGTACCGACCTTGGTCATCCACGGTGCGGATGACCCGCTTATCCCTTCTGCTTGCGGACAGGATATCGCGGAACATGTTAAAAATGCCCGCTTTGAATTGGTTGAGGGCATGGGGCATGATCTGCCGCCGAGCAAATTGCCGATGTTGGCCGAGCTTATCGGGGCCCATTGTAAGGCAGCCTGAAAAAACAGCCCTTAATCAGGGCGTGGCAGGCAATATGTTATCCGACGCTTTGCCATTTTGATCAAACGTGGTTGCTCTGACAGCATATCTCCGTCCACTTGAAAAGCGGCGAGCCTGGATTCCTCATCATCAGGCGTTATCGACAGGCTATGCGCGGTTAGAGTCTGTATAAAATCAAATTTTGCCGGATCTCGGCCGATCGCTACGCCGATAATGAATCGTATAAAATCCCGCCGCCGCCCGCGGTTTAGCGATATAATATGGAATATGTCTGTCGCCAAGCCGGCGGCTGGCGCCAGCGTCCATTTCCCGGCATAATGATGGGCCTTGATCACGTAAAAGGCGCTGCTGGTCATCTGTCTTGTCGATCCGTCGGGCGTTTCCAATGCCAAGGAAAAGCTGAGCTTTGGCCAGTTACCGAGCAATTTTACCAAGGACCAGGCATAAGCCGCCCCACCAATGCGTTTCTTCAGCGCGGGGCTGTGTCTAGCCACAGCTTGCCCATCCGGACCGGCACTGATGCAGGCCACAAAGGGTTGATCGTCACTGGTGATCAGCGGGGCCTCCAGCCTTCCGTCATCCCTGTCGAGAAAGCCTGCCATGATCTCGCGTGCAAACAGCTCAGGATCGCTGGAATAGCCGAGTTCCTTAGCGACCAAATTGACTGTTCCGGCCGGAAAGACGCAGATTGACGCGGAGATGTCCTGTCGTGCCATCTCTGCAACCACTTGCCGCAGCGCACCGTCTCCCCCCGATACGCAGATTAGGTCGATATTGCCGGAGAAGTTGATTTCACCGGCAAGGGAGGTCTGGCCTGAAACCACCGATGCGCCGCAAGCCTCAAATGCCTGTTCCAATATCGACAGACGGCTCTCATCATGCGTCCCCGATGCAGGGTTGTGGATCAGTTGAACAAGCATATGCGCTTCTGGCGATGTTTTGCCAGCAACGTCAATGATTAAGCGTGACCAAAGCCTGTCTAGGCCGCGACGGGTTCAAGCATTTTCAAGGCTGTTTCTTTGGCGGCTTTATAGCCAGCCTTGCCATTGGCGGCGCGCGGAACCGTGTTGACCACCAAGATTGCGCGCGGAGTCTTATAATCTGCAAGCTGCGTGCGGACATGGGCGGTGAGCGATGCTTCATCAAAGACCGCACCTTCGCTTAGCGAGAGAACCGCGGTGATTTTTTGCCCGAACCGGTCATCCGGAATGCCCACAACCAGGCAATCATAGACACTGTCATGGGTTTTGAGGGCTTCTTCCACTTCTTCGGGAAAGATTTTCTCGCCGCCGCTGTTGATGCAGGCCGAACCGCGTCCGAGCAAGGTGATCGACCCGTCTTCCTCGACTGTCGCAAAGTCACCGGGGATAGAATAGCGGACGCCATCAAAGGTTTTGAATGTAGCCGCGCTTTTGGCTTCATCCTTATAATAGCCGAGAGGAACCATCCCGCCGTTACAAATCAGGCCCATTTCGCCAGAGCCGGGAGCGACAGGCCTGCCTTCTTCTGTCAGCACTTTGGTCGTGGGGTTCATTTCGAACTTGGCTGTCTTGTCGATATTCACATTTTCGGCCGTAGTGATCGAACTGCCCATGCTCCCTTCAGTCGAGCCCATGCTGTCGACGATGGCCATATGCGGAATATAATCTAACAGGCCGCGTTTCACTTCCGTTGACCACATCACGCCTGAAGAACCCATCATCTGAAGCGCAGATAGATCAAAGGTTTTCCCTGCCGTCTTGGCATCATCAAGAGCCGCGAGCATCGGCTTGGCAAAGACATCGCCGACGATCGTGATATCGGTGACTTTTTCGTTTTCGGCCAGCTGCCAGAGTGCGACTGGGTTAAAATGGCTATTGTCGAACAAGATCACGCAGCCCCCCAGGCTGTGCGGGATCATCGCTCCGATCCACATGCCTGTACCGTGCATGATAGGGCAAGCGGGAATGGAGCGGCCGGTCGCACCAGCAGCATGGAGTTGCTGAACCAAGGGGCCGAAACTGGATGAATCTGTTGGCGGCTCCATTTCGCGCATTTCAAAACCCTTTGCGAGGAGAGCGCTGGCAAAGCTTTTATGATCATACATCACGCCCTTGGGCATGCCGGTCGTACCGCCGGTATACAGCATATAAAGGTCATCATCCGACCGTTCGATCGGCGGCATCGGCTTGGCAGCGTGCAGAGCCGCTTCATAGGAAATCGCACCTTCCAAATGCTCGCCCGATCCATCGTCGATCTCGAGAAACAGTTTCACTTGGTCAAGCTGGTCGCGGATCGCGGCAACGCGCGGAGCAAATTGCGCCTGAAACACCAATGCTTCGCTGTCGCTGTTGTTGATGACATGGGTTAGTTCCGCCTCGAGATAGCGGTAGTTCACATTGACGGGACAGACGCGCGCTTTGAAGGCGCCGAATTGAGTCTCCAAATATTCTGCAGAATTGAAGGAATAGATGGAGAGTTTTGCGCCGGCATCGAGGCCATGGTCGACAAGCACTTGCGCCACGCGGGCCGCCCGATTCTCATATTCAGCCCAATTGTAGCGTTTATTGCCATCAACAATTGCGGGTTTTTCTGGAATTGCTGCTGCAATATTTTCCCAGATATCAGCCATCTGCCAGGTCATACGAATCTCTCCTATTTTTCCGAGAGAATAGCTAGATTGCGGGCATAGGCAACCGGATGGCGATGGTCGGTACCGATTGAATCAATCTATCTTTGGAGTCGGGCCTCTAGTTCGGCGAGGATATCCTCGCTATGTTCGCCAAGCGTTGGACTGGGGCCGCAATCTTCCAGCTTGCGCCCATCAAAGCGAGCGGGGGCTGTGACATGTTGGATTGGTCCCAACAGCGGATGGTCGGCCTGTTCAAATATACCGATTGCGATGGCTTGTTGATGGGCAGGGAGGTCCTCCAAGGCCAGACAGGGTGCTGCGGGAACATCTTGTTCGGCGAGACCAGCAACCATCTCGGCGCTGGTCAGGTCAGGTTTCTCGCTGGCAATGATTGCGGCAAGCTCTGCCATATGGACGCTACGGTTGGCCATGCCCTTATATTTCTCTTCGGTTTTGAGATCTCCCCGATCGACGATATCGAACACCGCATCCCAATGGGCATCGGTCATCGCGGCATAGGCAATGGCACCATCCGTTGAACGCAAAGGCAGCTGATAATAATCCGCAAAGGGCGCGCCATGAGTCACGTCATCCGCTTTTAGGGTAAGATGCATGCCGGCGTCAGGCCAGAGGAACGCCACACAGCTTTCGAACATCGAAAGGTCAATATGCTGACCCACGCCGATCCGTTCTCGTGCGAACAGGGCAGCGGTAATAGCCTGGGCCGCGGTATAGGCGGTGACCTTGTCGCAGATCAGGGTTTTGACATAAGCAAAGCCGTCAGGGTGGCCCTGCAGGGTCATGAACCCGGCCATGGCTTGCATCACATGGTCATAGGCCGGGCGACCTGCCAGCGGCCCTTCATGGCCAAAACCGGTGATGGCACAATAGATGAGTTCGGGATGTTCCTTGCGCAATGCTTCGCTGCCCAGTCCCAGACGATCCATGACCCCCGGCCGGTAATTGTGGATGACGACATCTGCTGCCAGGCAGAGCTGCCGTGCACGGGCGACGCCTTCATCCGATTTGAGATCGAGCGTGATCGACCGCTTCGCCCGATTGCAATTGTGGAACAGGCCCGAAATACCGGCTTTCTGGCTACCCAGCCAGCGCATCGGATCGCCAATGCCGGGCGGCTCGACCTTGATGACATCCGCGCCTTGCTGGGCGAACATCATCGTCGCTAGCGATGCCGTGATCATCGTAGAAAATTCGACAACCTTGATTCCTGCCAAAGGCTGCGTGAGCGTTGCTTCTGTCATGTCGTCCTCAATCCCAGCCCCGTGATGGTGAGCGAGGCAGAGCATATGGAGCAATTAGTCCCGCGACAAGCTCAGGATGGATAGGGGTTTGTCATTCGCCCAAATTGGTCGCGAGCCTCTCATAAGCGGTGATAAAATCTTCCTTGAAGCCTTGCACCACCTGTCCCGCGGTCATCTGTTCGTTCATCAGGCCCACACCTTGTCCAACCCAATAGGTGGCGAGATCCTTGGCGCCCTGATTGTCTCCCTGGCTAAGCTTGTCGATCACGCGCAGCGGGGGTTCTGCCACCAGAGACTGTAGCGGCATGGGAAGCGCTGATGGCGCGCCTTCTGCCTGCCATGCGTCGGTCCAGGGTGAACGCAATTGACGGGAAGGCTTGCCTGTGCGCGACCGCGCCCGCACTGTATCCCGCGAGCTGGCGGCGAGCATTTTTTCTTTCACGACCGGATTGGTTTCGGCTTCGGCCGTGGTCAACCATACCGACCCGCACCAAGCACCGCTGGCGCCCATGGCCATGGTGGCGGCCATCTGAGCGCCGGTTGCGATGCCGCCTGCTGCGAGTACCGGCGTATCGTCGCCGATGGCGTCGAGCATGTTGCAGATTTCGGGGATCAGCACCAAGGTGGATATATCACCGGTATGACCACCCGCCTCACCGCCTACCGCGACGATGATATCGACTCCGGCGGCGACCTGAGTCATTGCATGTTCTTTGGTGCCGACCAGCGCAGCAACCGGCACATTATGTTTCTGGCCCAGATCGAGCATCACCTGGGGCGGTATGCCTAGAGCATTGGCGACCAGACCGATCGGATGCCGGAAGGCGACCTCCAGAATTGCAGCTGCGGTGCCGCCGCGCAAATTTTCTGTGGAAGCGACCTGTTCCAAGCGGACGGCCTCGATGTCTCCGGCGCTTCGCTCGGAATCGACACCATGGCGTTCCAATATCTCGTTGGTAAATTGCTTATGTTCTTCCGGAATGGAGGCTAGCACCGCCTCCGGATCCGGACTTTCGCCCTTACCTTCGACCTTGTTTGGAACGATGATATCAAGGCCATAAGGTTTGCCATCGACATGCGCATCAATCCAGCTGAGTTCCTCTTCGAGCATTTCGGGAGAGCAATTGACCCCGCCAAACACACCCATGCCGCCAGCTCTGGAGACAGCGGCCACAACATCACGGCAGTGGGAAAAAGCAAGAAGCGGAAATTCGATTCCCAGCAGGTCGCAGATCTTATTGGTCATAGGCGGTTTCCTTTTGCCGTCCGCCCTGAACCTGTCGAAGGGCCCTTTACGAGCAATCGCATTTGGACAAGCTCAACAGGAACGGCGGTTATCAAGTTTCGGTTTCTTCCGTCTCCAGCGCGGCAATCTCCATGATCAGGTCATCGGCGGCAATTTGCTTGCCAGCTGTGGCAGCGATGGTTTCAACCGTGCCGTCGATTTCAGCGAGTATCTCGTGCTGCATCTTCATCGCTTCGAGAACCGCAAGCTTGTCGCCTTTGGCGACCTGTATTCCGGTTTCGACCAATATTTCCAGCAACAGCCCGTGCATCGGCGCGACCACCGTTCCGCCGCCGCCTGCATCCTCCATCGCACTGACCCCGCTGAGGTCGGTAACCGCCAGCGACCGGCTGGGCAGAGCCAGGTGAAGCGTGCGATGATCGGCATAGTAAATGGCTTCGATGGTTCGTCCGTCGACCCGCAATTTCGCGCGATCGCTGGTTAGGGACATCAAGACAATATCAGCGCTCTTGTCACCCGCATTCACTCGATAATAGTCAGGCTTGTCGACATGGACATGGATGGTCTGGGCGTCTTCCCCGTCGGCATATTGCATCACGGTTTCCAGTGCGCCGCTGTTCGACCAGTCGAGCATCTCCGCGTTCACGTTGAGAGCCAAGCGATGCGACGCCTGCTGGCGCAACCTATGATGGATCACTGCTGCGATGGTATAAGCTGAAAAATCATGGCTACCGAGGTCGACTCCGCCTTCGCCATAATTTTCGGCAATGAAAGCGGTGGTCGCTTCGCCATTCACGAAATCAGGCTTGTCGAGCGCATCGATCAGGAAATCGCGGTTGGTCTTGGGACCGAATAAGGCGGTTTCCGACAAGGCCTTGATCATCCGGCGCCGGGCTTCGTCTCGCGTAGCACCATGGGTGATGATCTTGGCGACCATGGAATCGTAGAAAGGCGATACTTCGCCACCGGTTTCAATGCCGCTATCCACCCGCGCCAGACCGGATGGTTTCCACAGATGAACCGGTCCCGTGCTGGGCAGAAAATCATCCGCAGGATCTTCGGCATAGAGCCGGACTTCCATCGCATGACCACTCAGGGTGATGTCCTGCTGTTCGAGCCCCAGCAAGTCGCCTGACGCGACTTTGAGTTGCAGCGCAACCAGATCATGACCGGTAATTTCCTCGGTCACCGGATGCTCGACCTGAAGCCTCGTGTTCATTTCCAGAAAATAGAAGGCACCCGACGGATCGAGCAGGAATTCAACCGTGCCGGCACCGATATAATCAACGGCTTTTGCCGCTTCTACTGCTGCCGCACCCATTTCTTGTCGTAGCTTTGGCGTCATGACGGGACATGGTGCTTCCTCGATTACTTTTTGATGCCGCCGCTGCACCGAACAATCGCGTTCGCCAAGATGAATGGTGTTGCCCTGGCTGTCGGCAAAGACCTGAATCTCGACGTGGCGCGGTTTGATGATCGCTTTTTCGAGGATCAACTCGCCATTGCCAAAGGCATTTTCCGCCTCGGACCGCGCCAGCTTGATCGCATTGGCAACGTCGCCAAGATCATGGACCAGCCGCATGCCACGGCCGCCGCCGCCAGCCGCTGCCTTGACCATCAGCGGTACACCGATCTTCTCCGCTTCGGAGATCAACACGCCGTCTGCCTGATCATCGCCCTGATAGCCTGGAACGCAAGGCACGCCGGCGGCGATCATGGCACGTTTTGACCGGGCCTTGTCGCCCATCACGTCGATTGCTTTTTCCGGAGGCCCGACAAAGATGATTCCAGCCCCGGCACAAGCTTTCGAAAAGGCTGCATTTTCAGACAGGAAGCCATAGCCAGGATGGATGGCATCAGCGCCGGTATCCTTTGCCGCCTGGATGATTTTGTCAATCAACAGATAGGATTCATTAACTGGAGCGGGGCCAATATGCACCGCATCATCCGCCATTTTTACATGGGGAGCCTCCGCATCGGCACTGGAATAGACGGCGACGGTTCGGATACCTTGTGCTTTGGCTGTGCGCATGATGCGGCAAGCGATTTCTCCGCGATTGGCGACAAGGAGCGTATTGATCTTGGTCATATTGTTTTTCCTTCACCCCGTTCGTGCTGAGCCTGTCGAAGCGAGGCATCACAGCAACTGTCGATCGACAAGCTAAGGTCGAACGGAAGAATTTCCGAAAATTTGTTCATTCCGGCTTCACCACCCAATTGGGTTTGCGTTTTTCAAAGAAACTGGCGACGCCTTCCTTGGCTTCGTCACTCACCATGCGATCGGCAAAATTCTCTGCGGCTAGACGGACCACCTCTTCGCGCGGCTTGCCGGCTATTTGTCCGAGCAATTCCTTGGTCGCCGCGACAGCACCGGGAGCTGCCCCCAGCACTTGTTTGCGGATCTGCATTTCAATTGCTTCGAGCCCGGGAACATCATCTGCAATGAAATCGGCAAAGCCCAGCTTATGCGCTTCCGTTCCATCAAAGCGCGCAGCGGTGAGCATCAAGCGACGGCCCGTGGCATAGCCCAGCTTTTGAATCACAAAGGGGGATATTTGCGCCGGTGAAACACCAATGGCGGTCTCGGTCATCGCGAAACGCGCGCCGCTGTCGCAGATCACAACGTCGGCGCAGCAGCTCAATCCAAATCCGCCGGCCATCGCGGCGCCTTCGATCAATACGATCACAACCTGTGGTGCTGTGTTCACCAGGTCAAAAATTTCAGCCGCGCCGCTGGACATCGTGATGATTGCCGTGCGGTCGCCGCTCTTCTGAAAATTCTCTTTGAAATTCTTTAGATCCGCTCCTGCACAAAACACCCCACCGCGCCCTCTCAGGGTAATGCCACGGACGGTGCGATCATCGCGAATGCCTTTTAAAACAGCGCCCAACTCTGCCACCAAGGCGTCGCTCAACGCGTTACGATTGTCCGGCTGATTGAACCAGATAGTAAGCCAGCCCTGTTGGAGCTCGAGCTCCAGTGTTTCGGTTTTCGGGAGATCGGTCATATGCGCGCCACGCCAAAAGCATTGGGATGGAGCGTCCGGTTTTTCGCTTCGAATATGGTCTCCAGCGCAAAGCCCAGCACCTTACGGCTATCGCGCGGGTCAATCACACCATTGTCTAGGCAACGGCCAGAGGTGAAGAAGGCGCTTTCCTGGGATTCAAAAATATCCTTGATCCGCCGTTCCTGCTTGGCGATCATCGCTTCATCGGGCTCCACACCTTTGCGTTTCGCTTGGACCCGCGCAACATGGCTCATCGTGTTGGCCGCGGATGCGCCAGCCATCACTCCGGTTTTTGCATTGGGCCAGCTGAACAGGAAATCCGGTTCGAATGCGATGCCGCTCATCCCGTAATTGCCAGCGCCAAAGCTTGCCCCGATATAGAGGGACAATTTTGGTACCCGAACATTGGATACGGCCTGGATCATCTTGCTGCCCAGTTTGATCATGCCTTTATGTTCGGACTCGGTGCCGACGATATAGCCGGTTGTGTTGTTCAGGAAGATGATCGGCAGTTCGGACTGGTCACACAGCTGGAAGAAATGCGTCGCCTTGGCGGCCGCTTCCGGGTCGAAGGGGCCATTGTTGCCGATCAGTCCCACCGCATGTCCCATGATGCTGGCCTGCATGCACACCGTTCCGGGGCCATAGCGCGACTTGAACTCCTCGAAATCGGATCCATCGACGATACGTGCCGCAACTTCGCGGACATCATAAGGAATGGTATAGTCTGTTGGAACCACGCCTGCGATCTCGTCTATGTCATAGACCGGCTCTTCATAATCATTGCGACGGATAGGCGTGGTATTCTTGTTCCAGTCCAGACGACCCATGGTGTCGCGTGCGATCGCAATGCCGTGCGCGTCATCGTCCGCTAGATATTCTACCGACCCGGTTGTGCTGGCATGCATTTCGGTGCCACCCAGTTCGCGATCATCGGCCACTTCTCCAGTAGCCGCATGCACAAGTGCCGCGCCACCAAGCGCGGCCATGCCATTGTCTCTAATGCCAACGACATAATCCGACATGCCGGGCATATAGGCGCCGCCCGCGGTGGACGGGCCATGTAGGACAACCATTGTGGGAACACCTGCCGCGCTGAGCCAAGCCAGGTTGCGGAATAACATGCCGCCATGAGCCCAAAGCTCGACCTTATATTCCATCAGATTTGCGCCAGCGCTTTCCACCAGATGGATGAAGGGAAGCTTCAGGTCTTGCGCCATTTTTTGCGCGCCTTTGCTAGCGTCCCAGCCTCCAGTGGTCGCGGCGCCCGCCCGAATCCCGCTGTCGTCAACCCAGATCATGCAGCGTACGCCTTTGACAAAGCCGATACCCAATATCACGCTGCCGCCCGGTATGCTGGTGTCGGGGTTGCTGTCTTCGACCATATAGTTGGCCATATTGTAGAGCTGCAGCCAGGGCATGCCGGGATCCAACAGACGTTTCAGCCGCTCGTGCGGAGTCAATTGACCGCGTTTCTCAAAGGTCGGCCGCCGTTTCTCGGAGGCGTCGACTGCACGCTTTTCTAGACCGCGGAGATGATCAATCAACGTCAGCATATCTTTGCGATTTTGCGCAAAACTATCCGAACCGGTGGCGATTTTCGATTTAAACTGGGGCATGTTCAAGGCGCCTTTGCGGGAAATGGCATGGCTGAATATTGGTCATTTGACACGTCGAGTCTCCTGTGGCTATTTGAATAGCACTCGGTATTTCCGAGTCAAGTTCAATAAAGGACGGATTTTGGCGACTAAGGCGGTCAATCTGGAAACGCAGCGCATCAAGCTGGAGCGCAAGGAGCGGGCGATATTGGATGCCGCGCGCGGTGTCTTTGTGGAACATGGTTTTGACGGTGCGCGCATGTCCGAGATCGCCCGCCGGGCCAATATCGGCGAAGGAACAATCTACAGCTATTATGAATCCAAGGCAGAATTGATGCTCGCCGTGCTCAAACAATTCTGGGATGGCCTGACCCTGGAAGCCAAAGCCGTCATGGCGTCTACCAAGGCGGAAGGGTTTTTTGACCGTTTACGGGCTTTGGCGCAATATCATCTGAATACTGTGATCGTGAACGCCGATTTCATCAATCTGAGCTTTGCTCTGCGGCGCAACAACAGCGAGGTCAGCGTCTCACGCGACCATTTGCGCCAATATGTTGCTGTCTTTGATCAGTTGTTTCGCCGTGGACAGGATCGTGGTGAACTCAGGGGGAATGCCGTCCTGTGGCAAGCACGCGACATATTTTATGGCAGTCTGGAATATAGTGCGCGGTCTATCGAGATGACGCTGAACAGCGAACATATGCTACGGGAACAAAGTCCGGTTGTTGAGCAGATGGTGGGACTATTCCAGGCGCATTACGGCGCGGGTGATGGCGTTGAGTTCGCTAACAATTCTGCTGTCGGGCGACTGTCGCAACAAGTGGATCAGCTTTCCGCTCAAATAGACATGCTGACCAAGCGCCTTTCGTAGCAGACAAAAAAAGAGCCCCCGAAGGAGCTCTTTCTTATTTGGTTTTGGTTCGGTTTAAGCCGCTTTGTAAAAGCTCTCGCCCGCATCCGCCTTTTCACGGAAACTCATGGGAGGCTTGAACCGCTCGCCATATTGCTGTGCCATATTGTCGGCTGTGCGCACAAAATTGTCGACGCCAATCGTATCGATATGGCTCATCGGGCCGCCGGTCCATGGTGCAAAGCCCCAACCGAAAATAGCGCCCAGATCAGCCGATTGCGGATCGGTTACAACCTCTTCATGGAAACATTGGGCGGTGGCGATCAACTGGATGTACATCAAACGCTGTTTGACTTCCTCAACATCAGGCTGTTCGTCGGCCAGCGGGAAATGCTCGCTAAGGCCAGGCCATAATTTCTTGGAACCATCGTCGCTATATTCGTAGAATCCACCACCAAAGCGACGCCCGCGACGATCGATGGTCTTGACCATCAATTCCATCAGATCCTCGGTGCCGCTCGGAACATAGGCATCACCCATTTCTTCTTTGGTTGATGTCATGATGTCGTAGCCGAGTTGCAACGTGGTTTCGTCGACAATCGCCAGCGGACCAATGGGCATGCCCATGGCCACTGCGGCATTTTCGATCAATGCTGGCTTAACGCCTTCGGCAACCATCAGCATCGCCTCATTGGCATAAGGCGGGAACACGCGGTTGGTATAGAAACCGCGAACGTCCTTGACCACAATCGGTGTTTTCCGGATCTTTGCATTATAGTCGAGCGCAACGGCCAAGGCCTTGTCACCCGTTTCATCACCGGGAATGATTTCCAGCAATGGCATTTTTTCAACGGGTGAGAAAAAGTGCATCCCGATGAACTGGTCTGGCCGGTCGCTATTCTTGGCAAGGCCAGTGATCGGCAGTGTCGACGTATTGGAAGCAAAAACAACATCTTTGCCGATAACCGCTTCGGTTTTCTTGATCACGTCGGCTTTGATATCCGGGCGTTCGAAAACCGCTTCGATGATCAGGTCGACATTTTTGAGATCATCATAATTGTCGGTGGGTTTGATCCGCGCCATGAAGGCATCGGCTTTTTCCTGGGTCATTTTGCCGCGCTTCACGCCTTTGTCGACGATCTTCTGGCTGTAAGCGATGGCTTTTTGCGCTTCTTCCATGCTGCGATCGAGAACGATGACATTCATGCCACCTTTCGCCGTAACATGGGTGATACCCGAACCCATCAGGCCGGCACCAAGAACGCCGACGGTTTTGAGGTCGGTTGCCGGGACGTCTTTCGGACGGGCCGCGCCTTTTTCCGCTGCCTGTTTGTTGATGAACAAGGTGCGGATCATATTCTTGGCTTGTGGGCCGGAGAGCAGCTTGGTGAAATATTTGCTTTCGACGCGCAAGGCGGTGTCCATGGGGAGCATCGAGCCTTCATAGAGGCAAGACAGAATTGCTTTAACGGCTTCGAAATTGCCCTTGCTCTGTTTGAGCGCAATGGCGGACGAACCCATGTAGAGCGGCACGGCGCGGGGATCCATTGAACCCGCACCACCGGGGAATTTATAACCCCTTTTGTCCCAAGGCGCAGCAGCTTTCGGATTGGCTTTGACCCATTCTTTCGCCTTGGCGATGACTTCATCAGCAGGAACGACTTCATCGATAAAGCCTTGTGCTTTAGCAGCCTGCGGGTTTGCTGGAGCACCGGTCATGATCATCATGCCGGCGGCTTGCAGTCCCGAAAGGCGCGGCAAGCGCTGTGTTCCGCCGCCGCCAGGCAGCAAACCGACTTGGACTTCGGGGAGGCCGAGTTGGATTTTCGGATTGTCTGCACAAACGCGATAGTGGCAGGCCAAAGCGAGTTCCAGACCACCGCCAAGAGCCAAGCCGTTGAGGGCGCATACAACGGGTTTCGCATGTGCCTTGCCTTTGAGCAGGTCTTTCGCACTATGGCCGCCGGTTTCCATCATCCGGAGCATGCCATTGAGCTCCCAGGCGCTTTCAAAGGCTTCGGCCATGCTAGCCGCCTTGGAACCACCCAGCATATTGAGGTCCGCACCGGCGAGAAAGCCGGATTTTTTGCCGGATGTGATAACCGCGCCTTTGATGGCGTCATTGCTGTTCAGTTCGGGAACAAAGGCTTTGAAGTCGGCAATGAGCGCTTCGTTCCATACGTTCATGGATACGCCGGGAACGTCGATGGTGACGAGGGCAATGCCATCGCTATCGATATCAACGGTAAATGTTTCGTAGGTCATGTTGTCTGTCCTGCTGGATAATTTGTGTTTTCGGTGAACGCGTCGATGTGTCTAGTTCACACGCTCGATGATGGTGGCAATGCCCATGCCGCCGCCGATGCAAAGCGTCGACAGAGCTGTGGTCTTGTTCGAGCGCTCCAGCTCATCAAGCACCGTGCCAAGGATCATTGCGCCGGTTGCACCAAGGGGGTGACCCATCGCAATGGCACCGCCGTTGACGTTCATATCGCTGTGATCGACATTCATGGCTTCCATGAAGCGCAAAACGACAGCGGCAAAAGCTTCGTTGAGTTCCCACACATCAATATCATCTGCGGTCATACCGGCACGGGCCAGCGCTTTCTTTGCGGCAAATTCAGGGCCGGTCAGCATGATCGTTGGCTCGCTGCCGATCGCTGCCATCGAAACGATACGCGCACGCGGCTTCAGGCCATATTTTTCGCCAGCCGATTCATTGCCAAGCAATACGGCTGCAGAACCATCGACGATGCCGGAACTGTTGCCCGCATGATGGACATGATTCATTTTTTCGACATCAGGATGTTTGAGGATCGCGACATCGTTGAAGCCAGGCATTTGTTCACCCATGCCGATGAAAGCCGGGTTGAGCGAGCCGAGCGACTGCATGTTGGTTTCGGGCCGCATCAGTTCATCGCGGTCCAGAACGACTTCGCCGATAACATCGCGAATCGGGAGAATAGATTTTGCAAAACGTTTCTCGTCCCAGGCTTGGGCGGCGCGTTTCTGGCTTTCGACAGCATAGGCGTCGACATCATCGCGGCTATATCCATATTTGGTGGCGATCAGATCGGCAGAAATTCCCTGCGGCACGAAATATTCCTGAAAGACCAGGGTCGGGTCGGCCATACCGCCCATACCGTCGCTGCCCATCGGGACGCGGCTCATGGATTCGATACCACCACCAACGGCCAGATCGGTTTCACCCGCTTTGACTTTGGCCGCCGCGATATTGACGGCTTCCAGGCCCGAACCGCAGAAACGGTTGACCTGAATGGCGGAGGTTGTCTCCGAATAGCCGGCTTTCAAGACCGCAGAACGGCTGATAACAGCGCCTTGCTCTCCGACCGGTGAGACGCAACCAAAGGCCACGTCTTCGACTTCATGGCCTTCCAGCCCGTTGCGATCGTTGACCGAGGCAAGCACTTGCGATGCCAGATCAAGGGCCGTGATTTCGTGCAGGCTGCCATCGCTGCGGCCTTTGCCGCGCGGGCTTCTTACCGCATCATAGATAAAGGCTTCGGTCATATCAGGTTCCTTCTACTGGAAGAATTGGAGGTATGTTTCATATATAGCTAATGTTGCGCTGCAGCATAGTCAAGCAGTTTACGTAAACGTCAACCATGGTTCGCATATCGACTCGGTCAATTGCTGTCTTGCCGTCTCTCTATCCTATTCAAGGATTGATTGATATTTCTGGCTGAACACATCGCGGCCCACGATATAGCGCATGATCTCACTCGACCCGGCATAGATGCGACTCATCCGGGCATCTGTGAAAATCCGGCTGATTTCATATTCTTTCATATAGCCGGCACCGCCATGGAGCTGGAGACCGAGGTCGGCCATTTCCCATTCGATTTCGCTACCCAGCATCTTGCCTTTGGCCGCGATATTGGCGTTGAGGCCGCCTTGATTGTGGATCTCGACACAATGGTCGATATAGACTTGCAGCATGTCGATTTTGGCATCCATTTCGGCCATTTTAAACTGTGTATTCTGCATATCTGACAGTTTTTTGCCGAAAACATCGCGTTCCATGACGAATTCCCGGGTGACATCAAAGGCCCGGCGTGCGGATGCGCCATAGCCGACCATCCCAATCAGGCGTTCTTCGGCCAGTCCTTCCATTAAATGGATAAAGCCTTTCCCGGGTGTGCCCAGCGTGTTTTCTTTGGGTATCTTGACGTTGTTGAAAAATAGCTCGGCCGTGTCTTGTGCATGCAGACCAATTTTCTCGAGATTCTGTCCGCGCTCAAAGCCTTCCATCCCGCGCTCCAAGATCAGCAAGACCATGGCATGCTTATCGTCGACACCGTCCATTTTAGCCGCGACGATCACGATGTCAGCGTTAATGCCGTTGGAGATATAGGTTTTGGAGCCGTTGAGCAGCCAATGGTCGCCCATATCCTTTGCTGTGCTTTTCATGCCGGACAAATCGCTGCCGGCACCGGGTTCGGTCATAGCCACTGCCAATATCGTCTCGCCGCTCACACATTTGGGCAAGAACCTTTCTCGCTGCTCTTCATTGCCGATATTCTGCAGATAAGGCCCAACCAAGCGGCTATGCAGGGTATTATACCATTCGGCGCAGCCTGCACGGGTGGTTTCCTCGATGATGATCTGTTCATAGCGAAAGTCACTGTCGCCCATGCCGCCATATTTTTCATCCGGCCAGATCATCAGAAAACCTTGATCGCCGGCCTTTTTGAAAATCTCACGGTCGACAATGCCGGCTTCCCGAAATTCGTCCATCCGCGGCGCGACCTCGTCGGCGAGGAAACGGCGATAGGCGTCCCGGAACATATGTTGTTCTTCGGTAAATTTGCGCATGAAATGGTCCTTTGGTCAGAGGGGGAGAGAAGCTTACTCAAAGCCCGCTATTTGTTGCCGGTCTTAATGGTCCGGATTTAATCGGTCAATTAAGAAACGGGCTCTCTGCATAAGCCGTTGCAATTGCCCATCAACCATCGTTATGGCGTTCCTGTGGAACAGACAAAAAAACCTTTCATCCTCGGTCTTGGCGGCACAACTAGTCCCGTATCCTCTACCGAAGTCGCCCTGTCCATTTCTCTCGAAGCCGCCGCTGCGGCCGGAGCGGAAATCGAATTGTTCGGATCCGACCGCTTGATGGCGCTTCCGCATTATCGTTCGGACCCCGCGGGCCTCAATCAGACCGGCAAGGATTTGGTCGCGCTGGTGCGTCGCGCCGATGGCGTGATATTATCTAGCCCGGGCTATCATGGTACCATTTCTGGTCTAGTGAAAAACGCCATTGATTATGTCGAAGAAACCTCTTCGGACGACCGCATCTATTTAGACGGTTTGCCGATCGGCCTCATCGTCACGGCTTATGGCTGGCAGGCGGTTGGCAGCACCTTGGCGGCGTTGCGTTCCATCGTCCATTCTCTACGCGGTTGGCCGACTCCACTGGGTGTGGGTATCAACGCATCGGGCGGCATGTTCAGCGATGGTGTCTGCAAGGACCCGGCGGTGAACGATCAACTGAAACTGGTCGCCCAGCAGGTCATGCAGCGCGCCGAAACGCGCTGAGCGCTGTTTTGGCTCATTGTGGCGGCAGATTGCCGTAAAAGTCACCATACCAGCTGGCAAAGCGCTTCAACCCGTCTTCCAACATGACTTTTGGTGCATAGCCGGTGAGGTCATGCAGTCGCGAAATATCCGCATAGGTTGACGTCACGTCTCCTGGTTGCATTGGACGCATGATCTTTTCCGCTTCCATGCCAAGCGCGTCTTCCAGCGCCTTTATCATTTCCATCAGCCCAACCGGGCGGCTGTCGCCAATATTCAGGATGCGATGGCCATGCTGTTCCGGTGGGTGGTCCAAGGCCCCCAAAATCCCGTCGACGATATCATCAATATAGGTGAAATCCCGTGCCATGCGGCCTTCGCCGTACACCTCTATCGGTTCTCCGGCCAAAATCTTCTGGGTGAAACCGAAATAGGCCATGTCCGGCCGGCCCCACGGGCCATAGACGGTGAAGAAGCGCAATCCGGTCAGCGGAAAGCCGTATAGCTTTGCGTAGGACTGGCTCATCATCTCGCCGGAGCGTTTGGTAGCGGCATAAAGTGATACCGGATCATTTGCCGGTTCGTCCTCGGTAAACCCCTCCCCGCCCATGGGCTTGTCACCATAGACAGAGCTGGAGGATGCGTAGACCAGATGTTGAAAATTCTCTGCATGGCGGCTGGCTTCAAGCAGCGACAAATGACCTTGCAGATTGGATTTTTGATAAGCGAACGGGTTTTCAATACTATAGCGTACCCCGGCCTGAGCGGCGAGATGGACAATACGCTGAACGCCGTGTTTCTGCACCAACGCCTTGACGCCGTCGGCATCGGACACATCCATCTGTTCAAAATGGAATCCGTCCAGCGCTTTAAGATTGGCGAGCCGCGCGGCTTTAAGCGCAGGATCATAATAATCATTCAGATTATCAATCCCGATCACCGATTCCCCGCGTTCTACCAGCCGTGTGGAAACGGCATGGCCGATAAACCCGGCGGCACCGGTCACCAATACCGGATCTTTGTTCAACTCACCCATATGCTTTTCCTGTCAACGACTTGGCTCCCGAAGGACCTAGCACGAACAGGTAAAAATTTTGACAGTGGAATGGTGAAAATTCTCGAAAACCAATTTGGTTAAAGGCCATAATAAAAATTTACCAAATAATCGGTTAGAGCAAGAATAGCTTAGTGCCAGTCTGGCGCTTGTCCAAGAGGACTCCGGCTTCTCTCGACCCTCTAACCAAAAACGGCGGCACTTTTCAGCACCGCCGTTTTCTTATCTGTTTTTGGTTCGACTAGAATTCGTAGCGAACACCCAGTTGGATCCGCCAGATGGAGGATGAGAAGCCAACATTGTTGTTATCATCCGGGTTGAAGCCAGAGATAATGTAACGACCCTGTGCATCCACGCCGCCGTCTACCAGATCAACCAGGCTGTTGACCGGATTGAACGTGTTCCAGCCGCTATCCAGCATGTTCAGGACATTGTCGAAATCTGCAAACAGTTCGATTTTGTCGTCAACTCCGAAAAGGCTTCCCGGTCCAGGGATTTCCTGACTGAACCGCATATCCAGATCGAATACCCAGTCATTCCGGCAGCTGTTCCGGCTGATCGTCTGTCCGCCGCTAAACTTACATTTGCCGAACACATTGTTCTGAGGATTTCCGTCTGAGTCCGTGCTGGAAAGTTCGCCATTGTTTAGATAGCCCAGCAACGATGTCACGGCTGCATCCTGTGTTGCCTGTAATGCAGCAGTAGGACGAACCGAGAGGTTCGGATCGTTTATACCCGTCGGGATATAGAGCAATGCATTGTCATTGCCTGATGAACTATCAGCGAAGACACCGCCGCCATCAAAGGTCAGGCTGAACGGACGTCCAGACCGGGCCGAGAAGAAAAGGCCGAGCGACGTATCATATTCATCAATAAACTGTTCTTTCCAGTTTACCGCGAAAGTCAGGCTGTGCCGTGTTTCGAAGTTCGATGTTGATGTTGCCGGGTTTTGCCGATCAAAAGCAGCCGTCACGTCAAAGTTTGACGTTGCGGTCGAGCTGCCAACATCGCGATAGTTGTTGGAATCGGTGAACGCGTAACCAAAGTTGACGCTGACACTGCCGCCATCGGTGATGATGCCCTGATCAAAATATTTGGAAAGGGCGAAGGATGCAACATGGCTGTCATAGGAGCGACCATTGGTCAGCTGGATGAAATCATCCAAACGCGTTCCGAAACAAGCCGCTGTTACGCCGGTATAGGTTGGTGGCGTACCGCCGTTACCTTGAAGTTGGGCGCCACATCCAGCATTCAACGGATCGATTGCTGCATAGATAGGACGACCATCGACGGTGAAGCCATTGTTGGTGCGAATGTCTGGAACCTGCACGAGATCAACAAAGTTCAGCGGATCAATGAAGCGCGAATAGATATAATCGAACTTCATGTTCCAGTCGGAGAAAAACCCGCCATCGGTTCCGAACATGGTGTCAACGCCAAGGTTTAGACGGAAGACTGTTGGAACATCAAGATCCGGATCAGTGGATTGGGTGTCAGCACCACCTACGGCAGCCCGATTGGACGCCGCTTGAATTGCACATCCCGGGAAACCGGTAAATGCGCCACCGCTCAAGACATTGAAGTTGCCATTGACATCCAGCAAGCCTGCGCAATCTCCAGAGAAAGTATCTCCATTGGCCGAAGAAAAGCCGTTGTTGGAGAAAGCATTGGAGAAGAACACGACAGGATCGCCGCCTGAGAACATGCCTACACCGCCGGTAAGGGTGGTGCTGTGGAAGAACCCATCATTGTCCAGATCATAGGTTGCCGAAAAACGCGGCAAGATGACCGGGTCAAGCTTGCTGAAGCTATTGGCGTTGGTGAAACCAAAACGCTGCAGAAAGCTTGGGTTGGCTCTTGGTGCATCGCCGGCATACATTTGAACGCGAAGCCCGGCGGTCAGGTTCAGCTGATCCGTCGCCTGCCATTCGTCCTGAGCATAGAAGGAATAGATCTGACGCCCAAATTGAGCAGCCGCCTGGTTTATGTCACCCGACGGGGTTGCTGCGATTGTAGCACCGCCCAGTCCGCCGTTGACCAAATCATCGGAGCTTCCGAAAACGCTTGAGAATCCGCCGTTTGCAACGACGCCGTTTTGGAAGTCGGTGAGGTTACGGAAGAAGATTGTTCCGGTTGCGTTGATCGCGAACAGGTTGAACACTTTCAGATCATTCAGTTCTGCGCCCAGTTTAATCTGGTGATCTCCGGCGCCAATATTCATCTGGAACTTGGCTTGATCAACCGTCTGATCGAGTTGGTTGGCAGAACGGAAGATGCCCGGGCCGGTGGACAATCTACCAGCCTGGGTTGTTTGGCCAGCTACCGGTGCAACACCGACGGAAAGGCGAACAATCGGGTTAGCCGACTGCGCTTCACCACCACCGACAGGGCCTTGAACGTCGCCAACTTCCGAACGCGAAAGGCGAAGCTCGGTGGAGACATTGTCGCTCCAGTCCGAATAGAGACGAAGTGAGTAATAGTCAGAAATCGTGCCTTCATCTTCAAAGCTGTTGAGGCCGGTCAATTCCTGACCGCCAAAGTCGGATTCAACATTCGTTTCTTCAAGACGCTGATACGTTGCCTCAAGGCGATGATTATCGCTCAAATAGGCGTCTAGACGACCAAAATAGCGAACGCTGGATTGTGGTAGAGTTGTTGGATAACCGCCCACATCGACCCCGTAGACCGTATTGGCGATATTCGCGAACTGGTCGAACTGCGCCTGGGTAACAAAAGTGGCTTCATTCGGGAAACCGCCGCCGTTGGGACCGAATTCATTGGCGCCGCCAAGATCGGTTTCTTCGTAACCGGCGAAGAAGAACAGACGGTCCGGAATGATTGGGCCAGAAAGAGTTGCGCCCCAACGCTTTTCATTGAACGGATCGATGTTGGAGGTTCTTCCGTCGACTGTATCGCCGCGGAGGCCTGAATCACGATAGGTGAAAAAGGCGCTGCCGTGGAACTGGTTTTCACCGGATTTGGTGACAACGTTCACGGCACAGCCGGTAAAGTCTGAATATTCGACATCGAACGGTGCAAATTCAACCGAGGTTTCGCGGATCGCATCATAAGGCAACGGAAGAGCATTACGCGCTGCGAAGGGGGTGCCGTTCAATCCGAACGTATCGGCTTGTACAATACCATCAACCGTGAACGTGTTCGAACGGTCATTGCCGCCGAGGCAGCTGATCCGGTCAACTTCATTGGCACGATCAAGGCTGACGCGCGGATCGAGGCGAATGATGTCGCGAACGTCGCGGGACAAGGATGGAAAGCCTTCGAGCTCTGCGGTACCGAAAGACTGGCCCGGTCCGACAGCCAACTGGGTTGCGTTGGCGCGGCTGCCGGTGACAACAATCACTTGATCATCGGCGGTCGACGTTGCCAATTCAAATGTGAAATCTCTGTTACCCTGCAAATTGATAAACTGGTTTTCGACGGTTTGACCTTCAAAGCCACTGGCACGGGCAGTGATGGAATATGGTCCACCAGGAACCAAAGATCCGGCGCGGAATTGGCCGTTGCCGTCTGTGATGCTGGTCCGCTCTTGACCGGTACGTGTATCGAGAACGACCACGGTAGCACCAGCCAATGGTGTTCCGCTTGCGTCTGTGACCTGTCCTTCAACACCGGACGTAATCTGTTGAGCCGCAGCCGGCGATGCCATCAGGCCCGCCGTCGAAAGGCTGACAACGCTGGCAGCCAAAAGATATTTGATTTTCATGGTATAAATTTCCCCGTACATGATCCGCGTAAGAACTGTCATTTGGTTGCTCGCGCAGAAATTCTCCGCAGCCACACCAAAGCACAGCCCCCCTAGGTCCCAAAAATGACAGTTTTGTCTCAACTGCAACGACTTTTTGTTGCGATGCAGCATTTAGTTTTTATCCACAGTTTTCTTCACATGTGAATTGCACCTGTTTTCCGATGACTGTCTGTCAGAGAACTACAGGTAAACTATTGAGATAACGCTCGAATATTCTTCAGGGCCATCTCTACTGCAGCATCAAACCCATGTTTTGACTGTTGCGAATTTACCACGATGTTTGCGTGAGCTTTGGAGGGCTCGACGTAGAGATCGTGCATCGGACCGACCTGATTGGCGAATTGTTCGTGCACGGATTGCGCGGTGCGGCCCCGTTCGCGTACGTCGCGCTCGAGTCGGCGGGCAAAGCGCGTTTCGGAATCACATTCCACAAAAATGCTGAAATCGAGAAGCGCGCGCAATGGCTTGTGTTGCAGAATCAAGATGCCGTCGATCAGGATCACCGGGCG
Source organism: Parasphingorhabdus sp. (assembly GCF_039982395.1). Taxonomy (GTDB): domain Bacteria; phylum Pseudomonadota; class Alphaproteobacteria; order Sphingomonadales; family Sphingomonadaceae; genus Parasphingorhabdus. The sequence goes on along the minus strand of NZ_JBDWYO010000001.1, from coordinate 546,884 downwards.
TGGTTCGGTTCGGACGGTTTCTAACTTGGGCAAATGGGTGGGGAAATCATAGAGCGGCCGGTCAATGGCTTGTCCGTCTTTCAACTGAGCAAGTTGTTTGCAGAGCTGATCAAAGTCCACTGCATCGGGATGATCAAAATTGGGCCCGCCTTTGCCTTCTGGTGCATCGCCCAGGCCGAAGAAATAATCATCCTGTGGCAGGATCACGCATTGCGCAGGGCCCAGCCGGTCGAATATTTTCGTAGCGAAAGTCGACTTTCCCGAACAGCTGCCGCCGCTGATACCAACCGCTTGGGGAGTCATATAAGGCCGATTTCGCGCAGGCGTTGCATAAGATAGTCATGCGCTGTGATCGGTTCCGGATATCGATCCGGCACGGCGTCGCTGATACAGCTCGATAGTGTCTCGATCGCATAATCCGGCCGGAAATGCAGGAAGAAGGGCATGGAATAGCGCGAATGCCTGCGGCGTTCCGGTGGAGGGTTGACCACGCGATGCGTGGTCGATGGCAACCGGTTGTTGGTCAGTCGCTGCAGCATGTCGCCGATATTGACAGCGAGCTCGCCCGATTTCGGGGTCACAGGTCGCCAGTTACCGCTCTTGTCGAGCAGCTCCAGGCCGGCTTCCTCTGCACCGATCAACAATGTGATGGTGTTGATATCCTCATGCGCTGCCGCCCGGACCGCTGGCGAATCTTTGGGCACCGGCGGATAGTGGATCAGTCGCATCACCGAATTGCCATCGCGGACGGTATCGACAAAGAAATCCGGTGCCAGATCGAGATAGCGGGCGATTGCTTCCAGGATGCGCGCGCCGGCTTTGTCAAAGGCGGCAAACATTTCGAGATAGGTTTCGCGAAATCCTTCGAGTTCTTTTGGCCAGATATTGGCTGGCATATAGGGTTCAAACGCGTGACCGGCCGGCAGTTCGCGGCCGATATGCCAGAATTCCTTGAGATCGTGAATGTCGGAGTCCTTGGCGCTTTCCGTCCCGAATGGCGTATAGCCGCGGGCGCCGCCGCCGCCCGGAATATGATAGCTGCGTTTCACATCCTCGGGCAGCGCGAAATAGGCGCGGGACATGGCTTCGGCGCGCTCTATCAGTTCTGCAGGAATGCCGTGATCGGCCACCACGGCGAAACCCCAGTCTGAAAAGCTGCGTCCGATCTGTTCGGCAAAAGCGTCGCTATCGTCATCTGCCATTGCGAGTGAAACGGCAGCCAATGTATCCTGGGTCTGGGTCATGGTCTTAAAATGCGCTCTCGTGCTTTTTTGTCAATCGCGATGAATCAGCCGAGCGACAGGAAGATACCGGCGAGCGCCGCGCTCATCAAATTGGCCAACGATCCGGCGGCCAGCGCTCGAAGGCCCAGGCGGGCAATGACCGGACGCTGATTGGGCGCCAGTCCGCCGGTCACGGCAAGCTGGATCGCAATGCTACTGAAATTGGCGAAACCACATAGGGCGAAGATCACAATAGCGTTGGTCAGAGGAGAAATACCCTCCTGCATTTTGCCCAGTTCGATGAAGGCAACAAATTCGTTGAGAACCACTTTGGTGCCAAACAGTCCGCCCGCGTTGAGCGCTTCTTCCCAAGGCACGCCGAGCAGAAACATGATCGGCGCAAAAATATAGCCGATGATTTGCTGGAAGCTGAGATCCGGCATGCCGAACCATCCGCCAATGCCGCCGAGGACTCCATTGGCGAGCGCGACCAATGCTACGAAAGCCAGCACCATTGCGCCGACCGCGACAGCCAGCTTGACGCCGGTTTGTGCGCCCATGGCCGCTGCCATGATGATATTGGCGGGCTTCTCGTCTTCATATTCGACGGAAACAACCAACTCTTCGGGATCCGGATCTTCGGGATTGTCCGGCATGATGATCTTGGCCATCAAGATTCCGCCCGGAGCCGACATGAAGGCTGCAGCAAGCAGATAGTCGATGCGGATGCCCATGGCAGCATAAGCGGCCAAAATCGTTCCGGCCACGCCGGCCATGCCAACGCTCATCACCGTGAACAGCTGTGACTGGGTCAAGCTAGCGAGATAGGGACGGATCACCAATGGCGATTCAGACTGGCCGACGAAGATATTCGCGGCGGCGCAGAGCGATTCAACTTTTGAAATGCCGGTGATTTTCTGGATCGCACCGCCCACCCATTTGATGATGAACTGCATGATGTTGAGATAATAGAGGATCGAAATCAGCGCCGAGAAAAAGATGATCACCGGCAGCGCGGCAATCGCAAAACTATTGCCGCCAATCGACGGATCGGCAAGCGGCCCGAAAATGAAATTGGTGCCAGCCGAAGCATAGCCCAGCAGATTTGACACGCCGAAAGCCATGGCCTCGATGATCCGTTTTCCGGCTGGTATATAGAGCACGATGATCGCGATACCTGCTTGCAGCGCGAAGGCAGCGCCAACCACGCGGAGCTTGATGTTCCGCCGTCCGGTCGAGAGGCCAAAGGCTATCAGCAGGATCAATGCCATGCCGGCAATGCTGGTCAGGATCGGTATCATGGGAGTCTCCCGGTCAAATTTTTGGGCTGCGCGAAATTCACCAGGTAAAACTGCCTGTCTCTGATGTGCAGGCGGCTGCAAGGCGGTCGAGGCAGTCTTCGATAGTGTCGGCTATGATCAATTGCTTGCGGCGTTCGGCAGATACGAAACCCTGTTCCGACATTGTGTCGAGAAAGGAGATGAGCGAATCCCAATAACCGGCGATGTTCAGTATGGCGAAGGGCTTGTTGTGATAGCCGAGTGCATTCCAGCTCCAAGCCTCAAACAATTCATCCATCGTTCCAACACCACCGGGTAAAGCAACAAATGCATCGGTTAGGTCGGTCATCTTGGCTTTGCGCTCGTGCATATTCTGGACGATGTGAAGCTCTGTGACGCCCTTGTGCGCGACCTCTAGATCTTTCAGCATTTCCGGGATCACGCCATGGACCTTGCCGCCATCCGCGAGCACGGTGTCGGCGATAATGCCCATCAAACCGAGCCGGCCGCCGCCATAGACGAGATCAACATTACGCGCCGCCATGGCTTTGCCGAGCGAGATCGTCGCTTCAGCATAAGCCGGGTCCTGGCCCGCGTTGGCGCCACAATAAACTGCTAGTCTCTGCAAAACTTCCCCCGATCGCGCGACAAAGCCGGTCGCGGTCTGCTATCGTCCATTTGCATCTCCTATAGAAAAAGTATGCTGTGTTACTATTTCTTTTTTTTCGTCGCCGACCGCGCTAGGCAATTGCAATGACCGAAAATTCAAAAACCAACCTCATCCCCCGATCTCTTTTTGTATTTGCTGTTCTCTACGGCGGCATGACTTGCATTGCCGGAATATTGGGGGCGAAGCAGGTCGCAATCGGCCCGCTGGCCGTGGAAGCGGGGATATTTCCATTTCTGCTTCTGGTGGTACTGTCCAGCTCGGTGGCCGAATTGCACGGTCGTGAAGTGGCGAACCGTTTGGTCCGCCTCGGTTTCATTCCTTTGATCACGGCGATTGTTCTGATTCAGATCGTCTTGGCGCTGCCGACCGATCCGGGGATGTACGAACCGGCCAAAGAAGCGTTTCCGATCATCCTGTCGCAGGGCGCGCGCCTGATGTTCGCCGGGATCATCGCCTATGGCGTATCGCAATTTCTCAATGTCTATATCTTTTCCCGCCTGGCCAATATGAAGGGCGGCCTGCTGGCTTTGCGTGCCGCCATTGCCAGCGCGTTGTCGCAGATAGTTGATACGTTGATTTTCATCAGCATCGCCTTCTATGGAGAGCGGCCGATTGGAGAATTGTTGCTCGGCCAAGGGTCGGCCAAGGTGGTTCTGTCCTTCTTGCTGGTGCCCTTCCTGATCCTGTTTTTCGTGAAACTGGGTCAAAGACTGGATCGTGAATGAGGCCATGGGCTGCCAGTCTATTCGTTCTTTTCCTTGGGCTGACAGCATGTACGGCGCCTTCGGCTGATTCTCCGCGGCAAGGCGCAACCATCGTCGCGGTGGTTGGTGCCATTCATGGGCAGCACCGCAGCAGCGAAGCTTATTCGCTCGACATTTTGCGCGGTGCGATGATCGAATTTAACCCCGATATCGTGCTGGTGGAATTGCCGCCTGATCGCTTTGCCACAGCCTCCATGAATTTCGACCAATTTGGCGATGTGCGTGAAAGCCGGGCCGATGATTTTCCGGAACTGACAGAAGTCGTGTTTCCGTTGCGCAGCCAAATGGGCTTTACCATGGTGCCGGTTGCCGCCTGGACGGCAGATATTGCCGGCAACCGACGGGCTATATTGAGGCGGCTGGAAGCCGATCCGGCGCGGGCGGAGGATTGGACGGATTATCAAACCGCCATCCAGCGTTATGGCAATGCGGTTTTGGGCCGTTCAGATGATCCTCTGTTCATCCATTCGAACGGCTATGATGCGGCGGTGAAAGATCGTCAGGAGATCTACGAGCGACTCTTTGGCAATGATCTGGGCCCCGGTGGATGGCGCGCTATCAATGCCGCCCACCTTCAGAATATCAACGCCGCCCTTGATGCGGTGACGGGAGAAGAGAAGCGCATTTTGATCCTGTTTGGCGCATGGCATAAATATAAGATCATCGAAGGTCTGCAGGCCAGGCCAGACGTTTTTCTGGCTGATTCCCGACCTTTGTTCGACCGGTGATTATTGGACGCCAGGCCCCATGATATGGGCTTGAGCCAAGTCCGCTTCGCTATCAATGTCCATCAACAGGGGATCGTCACCGGCTATCAATTGGGCGTCCTCCAACAAGGTTCGAGCGCCAGCATCCCCTTCCAGCGCCAGCAATGTCTCCAGCGTCCGATGAGGAAATATTGCTGGCGGCATCGCTAGTCCATTGCGGCTGGAAGCCAAGATGGTTGTTCCGTCTGTTGTCTCGAAGGCCTTCATCAATCTGCCGATATGGTCGCTGGTCACAAAGGGCATATCGGCCAGCATGATGCAAAGCGCTGCCGCTCCTGCTTCAATCGCGCTAGCCGCGGCAAGCCGGACCGATGTTGCTTGGCCCATGGCCGCTTGCTCATTGGCAATGATTCGATAGCCGAGATCGCTCCATTGTGCCGCGCAGGGATGATCGGGTGAACCGATCACCAGCTTATGCCGGAAGGGAGAGGTTGCTCCGGTCTCTGCTGCATGCAGTCCAAGCATTTTGTCGCCCAGCAATGCGCCGAGCTTGTCTCGACCGCCGAATCTGCGGGATTGGCCGGCCGCCAACAGTGCCAGCATGATGCCGGAGTTGCTGCTCAATTGGCGGCAACGCTCTCGATATAGGCAATGACCGCTTGCCTTTTTGCCGGTTCCGCAATGGCTCCGGCGATCATTGTCGTGCCCGGGACTTTCGTTGCCGGGTTGGCGATATAGCCATTAAGTTCCGATGCGGTCCAGGTGATGCCTGACGCTTTCAGAGCGTCCGAATAGCTGAATCCAGCGACTTGGCCAGCCTTTGTACCGACAATCCCGAAGAGATTGGGGCCGGCGCCGCTGGCCGCACCTTTCTCCACTGTGTGGCAGGCGGCGCAATTGGCAAAGGCTGCTTTGCCTTCTGCGATGAGTGTGGCGGCAGGATCGTTGGCAACAGAAGCCGCAGCGGTTGCTGCCGGCGCCGCTCCGGGTTCGCGAACGATGATCTGCTCTACCGGTTCGGGCGCGGGATCCGTGCCGCAAGCCGTCAGGGCAAAGAGGGAAGGCAGGGCGACCGCACGAATCAATTTCAGCATTTCAGGTCTCCGATCCGGCAAAATCATGCTTGGCAATGGGCAGCTCGCGGATCCGTTTGCCCGTGGCCGCGAATATCGCGTTGGTCACGGCGGGTGCGATCGGCGGCAGTCCGGGCTCCCCTGCGCCGCCAATCCGTTCGGGATCCCCGTTGATCAAGGCCACCTCAACCTCTGGCATTTCGTCGATCCGCAACATGGGGTAGTCGTGGAAATTGCTTTGCTGAACCGCTCCGTCCTTGACGGTAATGTCGCCGTAGAGCGCTGCGGTCAGGCCATAGACAATGGCGCTTTCCATTTGCGCAATGACGCCATCGGGGTTCATCGCAAAGCCGACATCGGTACAACAATAGACTTTTGTCACGTGCGGCTTTTTGCCGGTCATGTCGACTTCGGCCACTTGCGCTACGATCGAACCAAAGCCTGGCACCAGCGCGATGCCGCGGCCATGGCCCTCGGGCATCGAACCGCCCCAATCGGCCATTTCGGCCGCCTTGTTGAGCACGGTAAGAAGGCGTGGCTCATTGGCCAGCAATTCCTGACGCAACGCTAGCGGGTCCTTTCCGGACTCTGCCGCCACTTCGTCTATAAAGCTTTCGACAAACCAGGCCTGCTGGCTGTGATCTACGGATCGCCATGCGCCAAAGCGCAAATGCATCGGGACATCGACTTTGCGGATCAACTTATTGGCAACCGCATAATGGTCTATCTTCGGCGCTTCGGACGGATCGAACAGATGGACATGGATATTGTCCCAGCTGATCAATTTTCCATCGGCATCCAGGCCTGCTTCGAAGCGGCTGGTTGCCGAAGGACGGAAATAATCTTGTGCCGTGTCTTCTTCACGGGACCAGATCATTTTAATTGGATAGCCCGCCGCTTTGGCAAGCCGGGCTGCCATGATCGGAACATCGGTATAGGATCGCCGTCCAAAACCACCGCCAAGATATTGATTTTCGACATGCACGCTGTCTTCATCCATGCCGAGCGCATCGGCAACTTCTCGGCGCATACCTAGAGGGTTTTGGCTGCCGAGCCAAAGATCGCATCGATCGTCCGTGACCTGGGCGGTGCAGTTCATTGGCTCCATCGTGGCATGGGCCAGAAAAGGCGCCCTATATTCAGCCTTCAGGGTTTTTGCCGCCTCTGCCATTGCGCCGATAGCATCGCCGTCTTCGGTTTCGAAATCGCCGCCATCTTTGCCGGCTTCGTCAAGCGCCGCCGCATAGCGCGCGAATATGGCTTCGGTATCGAGCGTGTCTGCCTCGGTAACAGAATAGGTCGCTTCAATGGTGCTAAGGGCCTGTTGCGCCCGCCAATAGCCATCGGCGATGACCGCGACAAAATTGCCCATGTTCAAAATTTGCAGGACACCGGGCATAGATTTGGCTGTCGTGGCGTTGATTTTTTCAACGCTGGCGCCAATCACTGGCGGCGCCTTGACCGCCGCATATTTCATGCCTTCAACTTCGACATCAATGCCGAAGCTGGCGGTACCATCGACCTTTGACGGGATATCCTTGCGCGGGATGGGCTTGCCCATCAGCTTATATTCGTTGATGGCCTTGCGCTTCGGTTTAACGGGCAGCGATTGCTCTGCGGCGGCTTCGGCAAATTCGCCATAGGTGCCTGATTGGCCAGAGGGCTGGTGGTTTAGTAGGCTGTCTGCAGTTGTAATTTCTTCAGCCGCAACGCCCCATTTGTCAGCCGCAGCAGCGATCAGCATTTGCCGGGCTGCTGCACCGGCCATGCGGATACTGCGCTGTCCTGCGCCACGAATGGAAAAACTACCGCCGGTAAAGCCGATCGACATCATGTCAGCCAGCGTCAGAAAACCGCCCTGAACGGTCGGCTCAAGAATATTGGGGACTTGAAGCGTGGGCGCGAGGAAGTCTCGTACGATATCGGCACCGGCATAATCGGGCAGGCCAGGTGCTTCGAGAATTTCAATCTTGTCCCAGTCCGCATCCAGCTCGTCGGCCAGCATCTGCGCCAGCACGCTGTGTGCACCCTGACCCATTTCTGCATGGGGAACGATGGCGGTGACGGTGTTGTCCGGCGCAATTTTGACCCAGCTGTTGACCAGCTGTTCCCCATCGCCACTGGCCACAGATGGCTTGAGCTTGTCTGTCGGATTGCCCGGCCGGACAGCAATGCCGACCACCAAAGCGCCGCCAGCTGCTACGCCGGCTCCGATGAAGGCACGTCTTGACCATTTTCCCATGATCTACGCCTCCACTTTCGACGGTTGTTCGATTCCGGCTGCCGTCTTTATTGCGCTGCGGATGCGGCCGTACATACCGCAACGGCAGACGTTGCCCGCCATCGCGCTATCGATCTGTGCGTCGGTTGGCTTCGGGTTGCTCTTCAACAACGCCGCTGCCGCCATGATCTGGCCGGACTGGCAATAGCCGCATTGCGGCACCTGCGCTTCGATCCAGGCTTGCTGGACCTTGTGCAATGTTCCGTCTTCGCTGGCTATGCCTTCGATCGTGGTTAGAGCCTTGCCTGCTGCCGCAGAAATTGGGGTCGAGCAGCTGCGGATGGGTTTGCCATCCAGATGCACCGTGCAGGCCCCGCATTGCGCGATGCCACAACCGAATTTGGTGCCCGGCATTTTCAGCTTTTCCCGTACGACCCACAAAATCGGCGTTGCCGGGTCGGCATCGACCTCTTTGTCCTGCCCGTTGACGTTCAGCATAATCATGGAATTTTCACCCGGATGTTTGAATGGCAATATGCAACCGATAGGCAAGGACGCTTATCATGCCAACCAATCTATTCGCTAGGCGGTGTCAAATATGTCAAATTAGGCGAATACGTCTGCCAGTGCGTCCGTATTCCCGCCTTCTTTCACGATACGAAGGTCAACATAGACCGCAGCAATACCGGTGCCCTGTATCGCGCCCGTCAGCGTGTTGATGACAAGGCCCACCAGTCCCACCGCAACAGTACCAGCAAAAGTGAACGGCACCATCAAAAAGCCTAGAACCACGGCAATAACCATATAAACGACGAACAAAAGGGCAATCCAGCGTTTGGAACCCTTGGTCAACTCGGCGCTTCGTTTCAATGACTCTACAATACCTTTGTCTTCGGCCATCATTACCGGCGAGGCGACAATCCACATCAGTGCGAGAATGAGGCCCGGGATGACGAGCAATATCATGCCAAACATGATACCGATGGTCATCAATATGCCCAGACCGATCAAAGGCAATATCTTGCCAATCGCCTGGCTGATGCATTCGCCAAGGCTGACCTGCTGGCCGTTGAGGTCCTTGACCGTAGCGATGATGAAGGTCGCCTGCAGCAAAACCGAAAAGATGATCAGCAGGAGCCATCCGGCCGCTGCGGTGACAATGACCGATGGGGAATTGAACATCTCAAACACAGCTTCCGCGTCGCCGCCACTGGCGGCCGATACGCCGGTTGCCATTTGAATCAGCGCCTGTGGCAGTGCGACGATCAAAAATGACAGACCCAAAAAAATCAACGGATTGCGTTTGATCACCCCAAAGGTGTTGTTCATCACCCGGCCAATATCCAAATGCTCTGCTGCGTCTGCCATTTCCATTTCCCCTTGTCTTTATTCGTACCCAAGTTGTCAGATATTGAACCCAAGGTAAAGCTTTACAAAACAACGATCTTCGGACTTGCCCAATCGGTTTGTTTCTGCGAAATCCAAAGCGTGGCAACGGACGCACAAGAACAGGGTGACAATAGCAACGCTTCGTTCAACGATGCATGGGGCGATGTGCGCGCGGATGATGACATCCAATTTACACCCAGCGAACCGCCCAAAGCTCCGGAGATTCCGCAATGGTGGCGCGACTTCCTTGAATCCCTGGGTGATTTTCTCGCGCCGGTGATGGAAGCAATTGCGGCAGCATGGCCGGTTTTGCGCATCATTTTGCTGGTTTTGCTTGCGTTTGGCGTGCTGACCTTATTGTGGGTGATCTTGTCGCCCTATCTAGAGCAATGGCGCGGGAGAAAGCCTATAGTGGAGGACGTTTGGCAACCGCAACCGGCCGCCGCCCGGGAATTGCTTGCTGAGGCGGAGGCATTGGCGTCGAGAGGTCAGTTTGACCAAGCGGTCCGTCTGTTGCTGCATCGCAGCATAGCGGATATTGAGAAACGTCGCCCAGATCTGTTGCGACCATCCAATACATCACGCGAAATTGAACGGTTTGACAGTCTGCCCGAAGCTTCGCGTACAATGTTTGCGGTGATCGCGGAGCAGGTTGAACGCGGTCTGTTTGCAGCCCTGCCGATTGACGAGGCCGGGTGGCAGACGTCGCGCGATGCTTATGCCGGTTTTGCGCTGAAGGAGACTTGGCGGGCGGTGGCGAAAAGATGAGCGTCCAGTCCAATCCTTTCCAGCGCACCACGATCATCATCATGTTCGCTGTCGGCTTCGCGGCTTTCGTCCTCCTCCTTTATGGACTGGGCATGGGGAACCGCTTGGCATCGGGCAACAATGGCGAAGCACATGGTGCGTCCAACAGCAGCGTCGGCTATAAGGCGCTGGCCAACCTGCTCGAAAATACCGGTATACCGGTTCGATATTCGCGATCTAAGGCAGGTTTGGAAAAAGCCGGTCTGCTGGTTTTAACGCCTAGGCCCAACGCCTCGGCCGAAGATATTGACGCCATCGTCCAGCAACGTGCCTATGTTGGGCCGACGATGATCATATTGCCGAAATGGCAAGTCTCGAAGAGCCAGACGCTTCAAAAGGGCTGGGTGGTGCGCGGTGATGTTTGGGGTGAGGAGCCGGGAACAGAAATGCTCGCCGAGCTGGCCGAGGCTGACCTGAGGATCGAAGACAAAATTCCCGCTGGCCAACCGATGGAATCGGCTTTTGGCACGACGATCAAAACCCCCGCGATGCCAGTGACCATCAAAGGTGATTTCATCCGAGCAATTGTGCGCGAACCGTCTACCCAGGGCGCGTTGATCGCCTATCTCGATGACGGCGGTGTTTATGCGCAACTGGATAGTCTGGATGAATCGCAAATCATCGACGAAGAAGAGATTGATGAATCCTTCTATCCCGTGATCATCGTTGCCGATGCCGATCTTTTGAACAACGCTGGGATGGCCGAAAAGCAGACGGCTCGTCACGCGCTCGCGTTGATCAGGGCAGCGTCGCTTGCCGACGGAGAGGATGTGACTTTTGATTTGACGCTCAACGGGCTGGGGAGTCCGGAGAATTTGTTGACCCTGGCGTTTACGCCGCCCTTTCTGTCGGCCACCATTTGTATGGTCATAGCGGCATTGGCAGCGGCTTGGATGGCATTTAACCGCTTTGGACCGCCAATCGCGGAGCGGCGTAGTATCGATTTTGGCAAAACCGCGTTGGTCAACAACAGCGCTGCTTTCATCAACCGGATGCAGCGCGGATATTTGGTGACCGATCCCTATGCCGAAATGATTCGAACGGAGTCGGCCGAAGCCATCGGAATCAATCCGCAAGCCGACGAACAGGAAATCCATACAAAGCTGGATGCGCTGGGAGAAAGTGACGGCAACCGTTTCTCTGCATTGTTCCAACAATTGGTTCGCGCTCAAAAACCTCAAGAAATCGCCGACGGGGCCGCGGCCCTCCACGCCTGGAAAAAGGAAATTATCGGATGAACATCGACGAACTGAAAACTCTGGCGGATAATATCCGGGGCCAGGTGGCCAAGGCAATCATCGGACAGGAGGACATTGTCGATCATCTTCTGATCGCGCTTTTCTCTTCTGGCCATGTGCTTCTCGAAGGCCCGCCGGGGACTGCCAAAACTTTTCTCGCACAATCTTTTTCCGCGACATTGGGTCTCGATTTCGGGCGTGTCCAGTTCACCCCGGATCTGATGCCCGGTGATATTATCGGATCCAATCTTTTCAATTTCCAGACCAGCAGCTTCACGCTCACCCGGGGGCCGATTTTTTGCGACCTGTTGCTCGCCGATGAAATCAACCGGACCCCGCCCAAGACGCAGGCAGCGATGCTCGAGGCAATGCAGGAACGATCCGTGACGATTGATGGCGAGACGCATGCTCTGAGTCCACAATTCATGGTTGTTGCCACCCAAAACCCGATCGAGCAGCAAGGCGTCTATCCGCTGCCGGAGGCCCAGCTTGATCGCTTTCTGTTCAAACTTTTGGTCGAATATCCAGAGGTTGAAGAGGAAAAGAAGATTGTTGCCCAATATGGCGAACGCATTGGCGCATCGACACCGGCAGATTTCGGCATTGAAAAGCAAGCTGACAGCAAAATACTCGCCGCCGCCAGCGAGGTCGTGAAGTCGGTGAAGTTGGTGGATGATGTCGTCGATTATGTGGTGAGCCTGATTCGCGCGACCCGCGAGACGGCTGACCTTGAAAATGGAGCCAGTCCGCGCGCCGCGATCATGCTGGCCAATGCAGCGCGCGCAAGGGCTGCCATTTCGGGGCGTGATTATGTGATCCCTGATGATGTGAAAGCGCTAGCGCCATCGGTGCTGCGCCACCGCACAATGCTCTCTCCGGCTGCGGAAATTGAAGGCCGGCAGGTCGATAATATTATCACGGGTCTGGTTGAACGGACGGAAGCACCCCGTTGAATTTTTACCCCACTGGTCGGGCCATCTGGCTCATTGCATTAGGGGCGCCGATTGCCGCCGTGCTGGCGGCGATCATCCCGTCTCTATGGGCCATCGGGGCTGCCTGGGCGCTGATGCTTCTCTGTCTGCTGATGCTCGACGGACTGGTTGCTGCCAAGGCGAATGAGGTTCGGCTCGCGGTGGCCGACAGTGCCGAAATTGGAACGCCCATGACATTGGGCCTAGAGGCGGACTTTCACGGTAAGATCGCTCCGCAAAATGTGTTCGGCAATCTCGGGATGGACGAGCGATTGGCGGAAGGGGGAACGGTCAAATTTTCGCTCGTACGCGACAAAGCCAAGAAGGATGGTTTTGCGGGCCAAGCGACCATTGTTCCTGCCCGGCGCGGGACAGCGGAAGTCGGCAAGCTTTGGCTGAGATGGAAAGGGCCGCTTGGTCTCGCGTGGCGTCAGATTCAAAAGCAAAGCGCGCAGTCAGTGGCGGTGATTCCGAACATTTCAGCTGTGCGCAGCCCGACCATCCAGATGTTTCTGAAGGATTCCCTATTCGGTTTACTCGCCCGGAAATTCCGTGGCGAAGGCAGCGAATTTGAGGCGCTTGCGGAATATCGGCCTGGCATGGACCGTCGCAGTATCGACTGGAAGGGATCAGCGCGTCACAGCAAATTGCTGGCCAAGGAATATGATACCGAACGGAACAATCAAATTGTCTTCGCGCTGGATTGCGGTTCTTCCATGTGCGAACCGATTGACGGCCTGCCGCGTATTGATCGCGCTGTGTCTGCAGCTTTGCTGACCGCATATATTAGCTTGAAGGCGGGTGACCGGAGCAGCCTGTTCAGCTTTGCTGCAAAGCCGGAATTGTCGACGCCGTTTCTTTCTGGCAGCCGCAATTTTTTTCGGCTGCAACAGGAAGCCGCGACGATTGATTATCGGCATCAGGAGAGCAATTATACATTGGCGCTGTCAACGTTGCAGGGCCGGCTCCGGCGACGCTCGTTGATTATCATATTCACCGATTTTACCGATCCGACAGCGGCCGAGTTGATGCTTGAAGCGGCGGGGCGGTTGATTGACAAGCATCTGGTGCTGTTCGTGGTTCTGGAAGACCGGGAACTGACGGAGCTTATCACCAAGTCTCCCGAAAGCGCAGAAGATGTTGCGCGGGCGGTGACGGCACAGAATCTCCTCGATCAGAAAAAACTGGTTGTGACCAAGCTCAAACATATGGGGATCGACGTGATTGAAGGCGCGCACCAGGATATCGGAACCCGTCTCATCAACGGCTATCTCAACATCAAAAGGCGAGGCCAGCTGTGAGCACGGATCAAATGTTGAGCGCAGCGATGCTGCGCAGCGACCGTTTCCGGCTGGAACGGGAAGCCGACTGGGTCCGGCTGGAAGAGATTGTGACGAAAATGGAAAAGGGCAAGGCCCGCCGCCTTTCGGATGATGATGTGCTGGCTCTGCCGACGTTATACCGGACGCTCTTGTCGAGCCTCTCGATCGCGAGAGAAAATTCCCTTGATGCTGGCCTGATCGACTATCTTGAGGGGCTGGCGCTGCGATCCTATTTTTTGGTCTACGGCACCCAGACCAGTTTCGGCCGCTGGCTTTCCAGCTTCTTTGGCGGCGGTTGGAGTCGGGCGGTCCGCGCGATCCAGTTCGACATCTGGATTGCTTTATTCGTGATGATCGCTGGCGCGGCGGTTGGGTATATATTGGTCGCGGGAGACAGTGACTGGTTCTATGCTTTGGTGCCGGGAGACATGTCGGACGTTCGTGTGCCGGGGGCAACCGAGGAAGCCTTGCGCGGCACACTTTTTGGATCGCAAGACGAGGAAGGACTGGGTGTCTTTGCCGCATTTTTGTTCAGCAATAACGCGCAGGTCGCGATCCTCGCCTTTGCGCTTGGCTTTGCCTTCGCGATCCCGAGCATATTGCTGCTGGTTCACAATATGGCGCTGCTCGGCGCAATGATCTGGGTGTTTGCGCAACGGGGTCTGACGGTTGATTTCATTGGTTGGCTGTCCATTCACGGGACAACCGAGCTTTTCGCCATTCTTCTGGCTGGCGCTGCGGGCATTCATGTTGGCCGTTCAATCGCTTTTCCTGGAGGAAAGTCGCATCTCAAAGCCGCAAGCGATGCGGGTAAAAGGGCGGCGCTTGTCATGGTGGGCGTCATCGTCATGCTGATCTGCGCCGGGTTGCTCGAAGGCTTTGCCCGACAGTTGATTGACAATACGGCCGGTCGCTTCGCTGTAGGCGGCTCGATGCTGCTTCTGTGGCTCATCTATTTTGTCGGCTTTGGCCGTGAACGACGGAGACCAGGTGCATGAGCGATAGCAGCTCCGTTGAGCCATGGATCCGGCGATCGGCCAACCCGAAACTGGACCGGGTTATGGTCACACCTGAAGGTGTGTCGCTGAACGTTACGGTGGCTGCGGCGGGCGCAAGGGCAGCAGCGCTTGCGCTCGACATTGCTATCATATTGGGTCTGATTTTTCTGGTGACGGTGATCGGTTTATTGCTCTTATGGGCTCTAGGGGTGGCGGTTGAAGGCGATCTGGAAAATGCCAGCGGGCCATTTCAGTTTCTGATTGTCGTCTGGATCATTGCTATATTCCTGTTTCGCAATGCCTATTTTCTGTATTTTGAATTGGGCGATCGGGCTGCAACTTGGGGGAAACGGGCCGTAGGCATCAGAGTGGCGGCAAGAGATGGCGGCCGATTGACGGCGGAATCGGTAATTGCGCGGAATATTGTCCGCGATGTTGAACTTTTCCTGCCTCTGATGTTTATCAGTTCGGGCGAAGCCAGCGGAACCATGACCGATTTGACGGCCTGGTCCGGCTTTCTCTGGGTTTTGATGTTTCTGCTATTTCCGCTTTTCAACAAGGACCGGCTTCGGGGCGGCGACGTGATTGCCGGAACGTGGGTGATCCAGAATGTTAAAAAGAATCTGGGAGATATCGTAGCCCCGGCGGCAACATCGGCAGAACCCGGAAGCGCCGCGCCGGCATCGCGCTATCAATTTTCCGATGACGATCTGTCGGTCTATGGCGAATATGAATTGCAAACTTTGGAAAATGTCCTGCGCAGCGGTCAGGATGCAGCCCTGGAGAAAGTGGCAAACTCCATCTGTGCGAAAATTGGTTGGGAGCCGGGCAGCGGCGACGAGCGTGTTTTCCTTGAGGCATATTATACAGCGTTGCGCGCCCGACTGGAGCGCAGCATGAGGTTTGGCAAGCGCCGCAAGGACAAGTTTTCCCCACATGAATAGTGTACGGGACCGCGCTGATCCGGCGCTGCCGTAGCGTCAGCTTAATTGCTCGGTTAATTGCTTGTTTTGCGCGGTTTTCGTCCTATAGTCCGGCCAAATTCTGACCAAGGAGCTCTCCCATGAATCTGGAATTCACAGAAGAAGAAAAGGCGTTTCGCGCCGAAGTGCGTGATTTTATTGAAAATAATTACCCGGAGCATATCGGGACTCGCGGTGTGCAAGATGAAATGAGCCGCGAGGATATGCTCGCATGGCACAAGATTCTCGGCAAAAAGGGCTGGTCGACGCCGGCTTGGCCTGCGGAATATGGCGGAACCGACTGGACGCCGACACAACGCTATATCTGGTCAGAAGAAAATGCGCGGAAAAACACCGTGATGCCTTTGCCCTTCGGTGTCGCGATGGTTGCTCCAGTGATCTACACATTTGGCAATGAAGAGCAAAAAGCACAGCATCTTCCAGGCATCCAGTCCGGCGAAGTATGGTGGTGTCAGGGCTATTCGGAACCCGGTGCTGGCTCGGATCTGGCGTCGCTGAAAACCACTGCGGTTCGTGATGGTGATGACTATATCATCAATGGCCAGAAGACTTGGACCACATTGGCGCAGCACGCCGATTGGGGTTTCTTCCTTTGCCGCACCGACTCGGACGCACCGAAGCCACAAATGGGGATCAGCTTCATTCTGGTCGACATGAAGACTCCCGGCATTGAAGTCCGCCCGATCAAGCTCATCGACGGCGGTTATGAAGTCAACGAAGTGTGGCTCACCGATGTCCGCGTGCCAGCGACCAACTTGATTGGTGAAGAGAATAAGGGCTGGACCTATGCCAAGTTCCTGCTCGCGCACGAGCGCTCTGGCATTGCCGGTGTGGCCCGTTCCAAGCGCGGCGTCGAACAGCTCAAGGAAATTGCTGAAGCCGAAATGCTGGATGGCAAGCCATTGATTGAAGACATGGGTTTCGCCACAAAGATCAGCCAGTTGGAGATTGATCTATCGGCTCTCGAAATCACCGAGTTGCGGACATTGGCCGGTGAGCAGGCTGGCAAGGGCCCGGGACCGGAAAGCTCTTTGCTCAAGGTCAAGGGGACGGAAATTCAGCAGCGTCTGACGGAACTGACTCTGGAAGCGGTTGGCCATTATGGTACGCCCGACTTCCGCAGCTTCCCGGATGATGGTTCGAATGACTTCCCGATTGGTCCGGATTACGCCCATCATGCGGCGCCGACCTATTTCAATATGCGCAAGACTTCGATCTACGGCGGATCCAACGAGATCCAGCGCAACATCATCACGAAAATGATCCTCGGCCTTTAACCGGGACGATATAGGGGAACCAAAATGGATTTCGATTTTACCGACGAACAAAATATGGTGCGTGACGGCATTTCACGCTTGATCCGCGAACAATATGACTGGGATACGCGCTGTGGCGTGATCGCAAGCGAAGCGGGCTGGCGACCAGAGCTTTGGGCGCAATTGGCCGAACTCGGCATGTTGGCTGCGCCGTTTTCAGAAGAAGATGGTGGATTTGGCGGCGCGACCGAAGCCATGATCATCATGGAAGAATTTGGCAAAGGCCTCGCGGTCGAGCCTTTCATTCCGACCGTGGTCTGTGCTGGTGGCGCTCTGAAACATGGCGGCAATGCCGCGCAGCGTGAAGAATATATCGGCGGCATTATTTCCGGCGAGATGGTTTTTGCATTTGCTTATGCAGAACCGCGTGGTCGCTATGATCTGGCCAACCTCGAAACAACCGCAAAGGCCGATGGCGGGGACTATGTTCTCAACGGTCATAAAGCGGTTGTCATCGGCGCGCCTTGGGCCACGCATCTGGTGGTTACGGCTCGCACATCAGGCGGGCAGACGGACAAGAACGGCGTGTCCGTATTTGTTGTCGATAAAGCCGCACAAGGCGTGAGCACGCGCGATTATGCAACAGTCGATGGCCGCCGGGCTTCGGAAGTCTATTTCGAAAATGTGAAAGTCTCCGGCGATGCTTTGATTGGCGATGCCGACAATGGCCTGCCGCTGATCGAGAAAGTCATGGATGAGGCGACCGCCGCGCTTTGCGCCGAAGCGGTTGGCGCGATGAAAGTGACCAACGAAACCACGGTTGAATATTCCCGTCAGCGCAAACAATTTGGTGCGCCGATCGGCTCCTTCCAGGTACTTCAGCACCGCATGGCGGACATGTTGATGGAATATGAGCAGTCGATGTCAATGTGCTATCTTGCGACGATCAAGCTTGACGAAGATGATGCGACCCGCATGAAAAACGTGTCAGCAGCCAAGGTTCGCATCGGCCAGGCCGCGCGTTTTGTCGGTCAGTCCGCGATTCAGACCCATGGTGGCATGGGCATGACCGACGAGCTTGCTGTGGGCAGTTATTTCAAACGCCTGTCGATCTTTGAGGGAGAGTTTGGCAGTGTTGATCATCACATGCGGCGGCACGTTGCACTGACCGCAGCTTAACTGATCCGAAATAGTCCTATCAATTAAGGGGATAGAGCCATGCTGGTTCTGTCCCCTTTTTCACGCTAGGCCGTTGTCATCCTTTGGAGAGGATGCAAATGAACAAAAGTTCCGTTTCGACCGGCGGCGGTGTCTATCGCTATTATGTCCTGACCATGCTGATGTTGACCTTCATGTTCAACATCGCCGATCGTTTAGTGATGTCGGTTCTGATCGAAGACATCAAAGCCGAATTTGCGCTGAGCGACACGCAAATCGGTTTGCTGGCGGGCACCGCGTTTACGGTTTTCTATCTGCTTCTCGGCGTTCCGGCCGGACGTTTGGCTGACCGCACCAATCGCAAGACGATGGTGGCCATTTCTTTGTCCTTGTGGAGTCTGATGTCGGCGCTATGTGGCGCTGCCGTTGGTTTCTGGACCTTGCTTTTGGCCCGATTGGGCGTCGGGGTCGGCGAAGCCGGCGGTGGCCCGCCTTCTGCGTCCATCATAACAGACTATTTTGAACCGCATGAATTGTCCCGGGCAATGGGGATATTCGCAGTCGGAGCAGTGCTCGGCCCGGCGCTCGGCTATGCGGCGGGTGGTTTGATCGCAGAAGTATATGGCTGGCGATGGACTTTTGTGATTTTGGGCGTGCCAGGCATTTTATTGGGTGTGGTGATTTATTTGACCATCCGTGAACCCAGGCGTGGTCGTTTCTACCAACAAGCGGCTGAGCTGTCCGGTCCAAGCAAAGGTGTCGACACGCAAGAACCGTTCATGACCACTATGCGGTCGCTGTGGGCGAACAATATATTCTTCCGGGTCGTTCTGGCCAATGCCTTCACCAATATTCCCTCCTTTGCATTTGCCATATGGCTTGCCCCGACTTTGATGCGTAATTTTGGAGTCACATCCGGAGAGGTAGGTGTGTATCTGGGAGGGGCCCTGCTTGTTGGCGGCGTGCCTGCGATGATTCTGGGCGGATTTCTTGCCGATTTTCTAGCGAAGAAAAATCCGAAATGGCGGCCATGGTATTGTGCTTTTGCCGTGTTGCTGACGATACCCTTTTGGACGTTCTGCCTGTTGTCAAACAGCCTGGAAATGACGCTCGCCCTTTATATCTGCGGCTATATACTGCTGGTATCGACGCAAGGCGCAGCGATTTCGTTGGTCCAGTCGTCGGTCTTGCCAACGGAACGCGGCACGGCTGGAGCGATCAGCAGCCTGTTGACCAATTTACTCGGTTACGGCATCGGGCCTGCGCTCATCGGAGTGATGAGCGACAATTGGGCTAACTCTTACGGCACCATGTCGCTTAACTATTCTGTCATTTCGGTGGCGGTCGTGAGCTTGAACATGGCTGCGCTGTTCTTTTGGTGGGTCGGCAAGGCTGTGCGCATCGATTCGGGGCACCCAGCTTCACCTTAAGCTAAAGCAGCAATCCACCATCCGCGATGATGGTTTGTCCTGCGAGATAGCCCGCTTGTATCGAGACAAGAGGTTTTAGAGCACTGGAAATCATCATGTCTATCCTAGTTAGCAAAAATTGGCGCAGTATTAGTGGTAAAATCTGACACCTGTCATCCAGATAGCATACGACCGCTTCCGCCTCAATCGCCGACGTTTCTTCAAGCTTGCGCTAGTGTCCGCTTTGGGCGCAAAAGCGGACATTAGAAAACCACGGTCGTCACTTTCGTTGACGAGTCAGTTGCAGACATTCACCCGCTAATGCATAATATGAGGATGAAACGTCTTAGAGTCGTTTGCTAACATGGCAGCCCAACAAATTGGAACTGCCATTGCAGACGCGGTATTTGGTGGAACATCAAATGATGATCTATACGAATACCAAGAATCCCTTGGATTTCTACAAAACGGTTTTGAAGCGCGGGCGAACTATTTCGCAAAATGCATGTCGGGCGACGGCTCGTGCGCCGCTTTGAAAAGTGAATTCTCTCCAACCGGCAGAGCCAACGAGCGAGTGATATTTCGCGACAAACAATTTATTAGAGAGTACACTGTCACGGGCTCTCTAATTCCAAAAAGAGAAAAAATAGAGCAAACAAAAAGTGAAAAAATGACTCCATGAGAAAAGTTTTTAAAGTTGGCGAGAAAATTAAGTTCGCATCTGCAATTTTGGTTGGAAATTTGGCGTTGTCAGCCTGTTCAAACGATATGATCATGGAAGTCGAGTATAATGAGGAGCAAGATATACTCAGAGCCACGCCGTATCGCCCAGGATTGTTTACTTCTCAGAGGCTAGACGAAGTCTGCGTCACTAGATTAAGTGTAATAGATCGGACGAATGCTGCACCAATTCGTCAAGATATGGAATTCGAAGAGCCGTTCTGTTTTGAAAATATTGAGTTTAGGTATGTGGAAAACGATTTATACCGTTTTAAAGACCTTTCGATCGATTTTCGAGATACAAAGTCTTTCAGACTTGCTTTTAGAACCCAACCCGGAGTTAACGGGGTTGACGGTCTATCGGCCGTCTATCAATTTGATAGAACAGAAAATTTGTTAGAATTAAAGTAAGATTATGCGCTTTGATTGCAAGGTTCAATGATTGCCAAAAATTTTCTTACTCCATCTGTTTGACTATCAAGCTTGCGGCAATAGTTGGTCAAAACCTTTATATACTCCTTAACTGCCTTCCCGATTGGGCGCGGCTCCGGCATAGGGATCGTAGACATCTAGTTCTGGCGGCACATCGCTCTCGCACCGAATAGCAGGAAGCAGCCTAAGATTGCGGTCAATCCCTTGCGCCAGTTGATCCGTCCGCTGAGCTGGAGGAAGGCTGACAATTTGTCGCTGGAATAAAAATGGAAGGATCGCCGCCCCGGTTCATCAAGCTAGTGTCCGCTTTCGGGATATAGCGGACATGAGCTAACGTGAACCTCAATGGCATTTCCCTAAACAACTCCATAGATTTAACCGCCTTGGAATCAGTTACCAAATATCAGATTTTGACCACTAGTTTGATATGATCAGTTCCTTGGCTGGCGTCACCTTCCCACTGACCCGATAGTTCAATTCTACCTCCTCGATGTCAAAGTCGGCGAACAAGCCACGGATCTCCGGCACGGCATTTATCGACATAACAAACCGGCCCTGGATGGACGATAAGAGGTCTCTCAGAACCGTAAAATCGTCCTCTGAGAATAGGTTTTTACTATAGTCGTCGGTGCAGCCCCAATAGGGCGGATCGAGATAAAACAACGTGCCAGGACGGCTGTCATATTTGATGATCAGTTCAGCATAGTTCATGCACTCGATGATCACGGAAGCCAGGCGCTCATGGACATCTTGCAGCATCGGCTCGAGCTTGGTTAGATTGAAGCGCGCGCCGCCATTGAAGTCGATCCCCATATTCCGAGCCATGCCACCAAAGCCCATCCGCTGCAGATACAGGACCTGTCATTTCGGTGGCGGTGGTGAGCCTGAACATGGCTGCGCTATTCTTTTGGTGGGTCGGCAAGGCTGTGCGCATTGATCCGGGGCATCCAGCTTCACCTTAAGCTAAAGCAGCAATCCACCATCCGCGATGATGGTTTGTCCCACGACATAGCCTGCAAGAGGCGACGCTAGATAGAGCGACAGTCCGGCCATATCATCTGGATCGCCAATGCGGCCGAGTGGAATGGACTGTATTGTCGCGTCTCGTCGTTTCGGATTATCGGTTGTCACCTTGGTCATCTTGGTCGCAATCAAGCCCGGTGCAATGCCGTTCACTCTGATGCCATCGGGGGCCCACGCTTTGCCCAGCGTTCGGGTCAGTCCTGCTGCGCCAGCTTTTGATGCGTTATAACCCGGATTGCCAACAGTGGCATGAAAAGCGGCGGTCGAGCTGATAATGATGAGCGAACCCTGTGCTTCTTTCAGCAGATCGTGAAATTGCCCGGCGCAGGTCATCAGACTGTTGAGATTGACCTGAACGACCTTGGCAAAATTTTCCGGTTCAAATTCGGCACGTTTGTATAGCACCATGCCTTGAGAGCAGATCAGCACATCCATGCGTTCGAACTTTTGCCGCAATGCGATGATGGCTTTGTCGTCCGCTGCGTCCAATTGGTGATAGCTGAGGCCCGTCAGATCGGATCCGTCCGCGATGTCATAGTCATCGGTGCTGGCGCGGGTGCCCGTCACATGGACTTCGGCACCGCAAGTGCGAAAGGCCTGTGCCGTTGCATTGCCGATGCCGCTCGAGCCGCCAATGATGCAGACGGTTTTGCCGGTATAATCGAGGGACGTGTCTATCATGATCTTCTCCTATGCAATTGACTATTGGCCGAGCATTTGGGGATCGTCTAGACCCGCCATGATATTTGATCATCTACGGAGCAGAAAAATGGACATTCCCTTTTCCCTGGCAGGACGGACGGCGTTGATAGCAGGTGCGTCTTCCGGTTTCGGTGCCCGTTTTGCGGAGCTCTTTGCGGCGGCTGGCGCGCGGGTGGTTCTGGGCGCGCGGCGAACAGACCGCACGGCGGAACTGGCAGACAAGATCAATGGTTCGGGCGGGGAGGCCTTGGCGGTCCCGCTGGATGTGACCGACGAAGCCTCGATCGTCGCTTGCTATGATGCAGCGGAGGCAAGGTTCGGAACGGTCGACACGATTGTCGCCAATGCCGGCGTTGCCGCGACGGGCCGATCGACCGAGGTGCCGGCAGATCGACTGCAAATCCTTCTCGATACCAATTTCAAGGGCGTTTATCTGGTAACGCGTGAAGGCGCCAAACGATTGATCGCAAGCGGCAGCCGCGAAAAGGAAAACGGGCGTGTTGTGATCATTGGATCCATCACCTCGCGGCTAACCGGGGAAGGGGACAGCGCCTATGCCGCCAGCAAGGCCGGTGTGACCCATCTGGGCCGCAATCTGGCGCGCGAATGGGTGCGGATGGGCGTGAACGTGAACACCATCCACCCCGGCTATATTCCGACCGAGATTCAGGGCGACTGGTACCAGACCGCAGGTGGCGAGGCGCAAATCGCCGGTTTCCATCGCCGCCGCTTGCAGGATATCGAATCGCTCGATCCGATGATGCTCTATTTTTCTTCCGATGCGTCGCGGATGGTGACGGGGTCGGATATCATCATCGACGACGGCCAGTCGCTCTGACGGGTCGATAGCGCGCCCTAGCTAAACAAAGGGTGCCGGGAAGAAAATAATCCTGCCATACCCGCCGGATGGTAGAGGACATCCGCCCCAATGAGGGTATCGAGAATTCGGCAGATTCTGAATCTGCTTCGCGCCGACGCGCCAATTATGCGCTCGCCGTCCTGTTCATCGTGATGATGCTCAACTTCCTTGATCGGCAGGTGATCTCGATTGTTGCCGAACCGATCAAGCGCGATCTCGGGCTTTCCGATACACAGCTTGGCTTGATGACCGGCCTGTCCTTTGCGATTTTCTATACAACTTTAGCTATTCCTCTTGCCGCTCTGGCGGACCGCTGGAACCGCAGCCGGATTATCGCCATTTCTATTGCCATCTGGTCCCTGATGACGGTCTTATGTGGAATGGCGGGTAATTTCATGCAGCTGTTTCTGGCGCGTGTGGGTGTCGGCATTGGCGAGGCTGGATCAGGACCGGCGTCACATAGTTTGATCGCGGACCTGTTCCCGCCGGAACGTCGCGCGGGCGCGCTCGGGATCATGGGGGCAGCCGTGCCGGTTGGCGCGTTTCTGGCTTATGCCGGTGGCGGCTATATCACCGAAATGTTTAGCTGGCGGGCGGCGTTTCTGTTGGCGGGCTTACCGGGCCTGATCATCGCTGTGGTGATCTGGTTCACCGTGCGGGATCCGCGCGGTAAAGTCAGTCTAGCAAAAGCCTTCCAGCCGGTAGCCGGTGAGATGACCTTGCGGCAGGCTTTGCTCGAACTGTCTGGTAAACGGGCCTATTGGCATTTGGTCGCCGCTGGCGTGCTGGTGCAATTTGTCTCTTATGGCCTGGCGAGCTTCTACGGCGGCCTGTTTGTCCGGGTCCATGGTATGGACTATGGGGAACTGGGCTGGAAGCTTGGCGTGATGGTCGGTTTGACGGGCGGCTTCGGGGCGTGGTTTGGCGGCAAGGTCGGTGATATAATCGGGAAACGCGATCCGGTGCTGCCGTTGCTGGTTTCCGGAATGGTGCTGGTTATCGCCGCGCCGGGCATGATCGCCGCCGTCAATGCCGGGAATGCCAACCTAGCGATCATCCTGCTGGGCTTTCCAACTTTTGCCGCGACTTTCTATTTTGGCCCGAGCTTTGCCGCGGTCCAGCTATTGGCCACTGATAGGACACGGGCGATGGCCGTGGCCATCTATCTGATGGTGGCGGGCTTGATCGGATTGGGCATTGGTCCGGTTTTTGTGGGTGGTCTGTCGGACTATTTTGCGAACGGACATAGCGAATTGGAAGCCATTGCGCTCCAGGAGGCCCTCATGATTCTTGCCATGTTCAATCTATGGGCCGGTTTTCACTATTGGCGTGTCTGGGTCTGGATGAAGCGCCAGCGGACCTAGGCGATCATTTGCCGCCCGTGACATAAAGACACTGGCCGGTCACCCAGCTCGATGCGGGTGAGGCCATATAGACCACTGCAGCGGCAATATCCTCTTCCCGGCCAAAACGCGCGAGTGGTATCTGGAACTGTTTCAACAGCTGATCGCGTTTTTCATCGGAATCAATACCCATGGAATCATCGAAATTTTCGGTCGGAATCGGGCCGGGCGCCACCGCATTCACACGGATCGTCGGAGCCAGCTCCAGCGACAGGCTTGCGGTCAGACTGTTCACCGCTGCCTTGGACGCGCCATAAGGCGCATTTTTAATTTGCCCGCCCATGGCTGCGCGCGAAGAAATATTGATTATGGCGCCGCCGTCAGCATCCATATGCTTGGCTGCGGCAACGGCCCCCATCCAAACGCTTTTCAGATTTAGCTCGATCTGGGCATCCCAGCTTGCTTCAGGCGTGCGGGTTAAATAGCGGGGCGTGCCATCGGGCAGACCGCCTGCATTGCTGACCCAGATGTTGAGGCGACCCAGTTTTTCGACGGTTTGTGTCGCAAGATTCTCCAGCGCATCCTTGCTGGTAACATCGGTCGGCACAGCAATCGCGCGGCGGCCTAATGCTTGAATTTCCTGGACAACTTTCTCCAGGTCGTCGGCGGAGCGCGCCGCCACGGCGACATCGGCTCCGGCTTCGGCGAGACCGATTGCAATGGCCCGACCGATCCCCTTGCCCGCACCGGTGACGACTGCGACTTGGCCTTCAAGTTTGAACTGCTCCAAAATAGTCATATTTTCATTCCCTTGGTAGGTTTGTTCACTGATTGGTGCGTTTGGCTGCCGCACGTCCGGCGATATAGCCAAATGTCAGGGCAGGCCCCAATGTGCCCCCAGCACCGGCATAAACGCTGCCAGTGGGCGCGCTGATGACATTGCCAGCGCCAAAAAGACCGGCAATCGGTTCGCCATCAACATCCAGAATCTGGGCCGAGGCGTTGGTTTTCGGTCCACCGTTGGTGCCAAGGGCTCCCATCTTAATCTCGACCGCGTAAAACGGCCCTTTGGTCAAAGCGCCAAGCGTTGCGGCCGCGCCATTGCGGGATCGGTCGCCATAGAAATGATCATAATTGGCTTTGCCGCGACCAAAATCACTGTCGTCCAGTTTCTCGGCAAGGCCATTGAAGCGGGCGATTGAGATTGCAAGACTGTTCGTATCAAGGCCAATTTTTTCGGCAAGGCTTTCCAGGCTGTCAGCCTCAGCGACCCATGATGGTAGCGGATCACCGGGCATGAAGGACGCCAACGGATAGCGCTCCCGATATTGGGAATCGAATATGAGATAGGCGGGTAGATTGGGATAATCATAAGTCGCCGGATCGAAACTATGAAAGGCCCCGGCGAGTGCGGAGTAATTGGCTGCTTCGTTGCAAAAACGCTGCCCCTGGCCGTTGACCAAAATGCTGTGCGGCAAAGTCCGTTCAATCAGCACCGGCATCGAACGGGTTTCGCCGCTCTCCCACTGGGCTTCTGGTATGGCGAGTGTCGGCACCCACCAGGCGCTGGTCATATTGCCGAGACTTGCGCCTGCTGCCATTGCCATTTTCAACCCATCGCCGCGATTGGTTGGCGGGGAGGCAGGGGACTCCAGCGGGCCGCGCAAAAAAGCGCTTTTTAGATCTTCATTCCACTCGAAGCCGCCAGTGGCCAGGACGACGCCTTGTCGAGCAAGGATCGTTTCCTGTTCGCCATCCCGTTCGACAATGGCGCCGGTTACGCGGCCATTTTCCACGCTGAGCCGATAGCCACCACAGCCGAGAGCCGGTTCGATGCCGCGGTCCAAGCAGGCTTTCAGCAGCCTGCCGATTAGCGCCTGTCCCCAGCCGCGCAAATCTTGGGTTGCACGTTGTTCCAATGTTGCCGGTTCCACCATGCCGTTGCTGCCACCAAGCGGTGTCTCGCGCAGCATCATGCGCGGCAAGGGCCCGTGCTGGAACACCCGGTCTTTCCAGTCTCCAAGCGAAGTGAAGTTGAACAGTTCATTGTCGAGCGAGCGGCCACCTTCGGCTTTCGCGCCAGGCCTATCTTCATAATAGTCGGGATAATCCGGCATCATGGTAAGCTTGATGGCATCCAGATCGGTCAGGAACGACAGCATCTGCTTTGCCTCGGTGACAAAGGCCGTGAGCACCGCTGTATCCATTTCGCCATGATCGAGAGACTGGAAGTAAGCCAGCGCATCGGCAGGGCTGTCGTCCTTGCCTTGCGCCGCCATTTGGTCATGATCGGGCAACCAGACGACGCCGCCGGATATGGCCGCGGTCCCGCCAAGCCGGTCTTGCTTTTCGATCAGCCTGACCGATGCGCCCGATTGCCGAGCCGCCAAAGCCGCAGTCAGACCTGCAGCACCGCCGCCGATTACAAGAACGTCTGTTTCGCTATCAACCATTGGACCTGCTCCCCGTCATCGGACCTGGAGAAGGTCTAAGGCTTTGCGTAGCCAGTCACAAACCGCACTTTGAATAGCCGCGTGATTTTAGGCGGCAACGGTCCCGGGTTGGATCGGCGCAGGCAATCCGGTTTCTTCCAGGCAATTGGCTCGCAAAGTTTCAATATCGGGGCCAAAGTTGAACGGCCCGTCAGTTTCGACGACATTTTGCGCCATTTCCGTACG
Organism: Parasphingorhabdus sp.; assembly: GCF_039982395.1. Taxonomy (GTDB): domain Bacteria; phylum Pseudomonadota; class Alphaproteobacteria; order Sphingomonadales; family Sphingomonadaceae; genus Parasphingorhabdus. The sequence goes on along the minus strand of NZ_JBDWYO010000001.1, from coordinate 519,658 downwards.
CAGGCTTTCTGTTGCGGAAGCGTCGACGGTGCCATCATCGGCAATGACCACGCCATAGTCGCGGGCGCCTTGTACGGTGACCAGTCCTTGGCGGATTTCTAAAGCAACCAGCTCGGGATCGCGTTCCAACGGATTGCCCCATCCGCCGCCGCCCCAGGTGATGAAATGTAGCAGATCCCCGTCGCGCACTTCGACACCATCCTGTTTGTTGCCGACCACCTCTTTCGATCCGTCAGCACGTTCCAGGATTTTGGTTGCCCGGTCACCGGGCTGTCCGCCGTTGACGCCCCAGGGATAAGTAAACCAGCGGTCGTCATGAATTGCTACAGTTCCCGTTTCAAGGAACCGGTAGGTCATATGGATACCGTTGCCACCGCGGAAACTGCCTGCACCGCCGCTGTCGGGCTTGGCCTCATAGCGCTCGATCCGGAGCGGGAAATATTTTTCCAGAAACTCGTTCGGAACGTTGGTGAAGCCCGGCCAGAGGCTATGGCCATCGGGGCCATCTCCAAAGGGTCGACCAGGAATACCGCCAAAGCCGATCTGGAACAGCTGGAACCATTCGCCTCCTTTATCGAACCCGGAATACATCAGGTGCGGACTCGACGAAAATCCGGCACCGTTCAGGAATTCTGGCTGGCGCTGACCCAAAAGCCCGCCCAGGATATCGAAAATCCGGCCGAGTGCATGGGTCCGTCCTGCCAGTGCGGCTGGATATACCGGCTTGAGCAGAGATCCTTCCGGAATACGCACATCCACCAGATCATAGAAGCCGTCGTTGAACAGGATCTGCGGATCGAAGACCATGATCATATAGATCCCGAAGAACATCTTGAACATATTCTCGTTGAGGAAGAAGTTGATCGAACTGGGAGCCTGCGGATCGGTGCCGTCAAAGTCGAGAATGACCTTGTCGCCCTCTCGCCACATCTTGCAGCTGATTTTATAGGGGCCAAAGCCAACACCGTCGTCGCAAATGAAGTCGGTGAAGCTGACCGGCTCTTCGCCGATGCTGGTCTGTATGAGATGTTTCATCGCGCGATGGTTTCGCGCCAGAAGCAAATCGGTGGCGCTGGCAAATTCATCTTCACCAAAGCGGCCGCACATTTCCTCGACCCGGCGGGCGGCAACCCGGCAGGAGGCGATCAACGCATTAAGGTCGGCAGCACACCAGTCCGGTTTGCGACTCTGGTGCAGGACGACCTTCACCATCTCTTCGTTGTAAACACCCTTTTGATAGATTTTGACGGGTGGAATCCGGACACCTTCTTCGAACACGCTCTTGCTGTCGATCGGGATAGAGCCCGCGACTTTGCCGCCGATGTCCGATTGATGGCCGAACATGGCGGTCCAGGCCACAAGCCGCCCGCCGCGATAAACCGGCAACAATACCAGCCAGTCATTGTTATGGCTGACCGCGCCGTCGCAGCTATAGGGGTCGCTGAGGAAGATCATGTCTCCTTCTTCGATGGTTCCGGGATAAGAACGCAAGAAGCCGTCAATGAAGCTGCCAAACTGGCCAACGACCATTTTGCCGTCACGGTCGGCGATCAAGGGGAAGGCATCGCCTTGTTCGCGAATGCCTGGTGACATTGCGGTGCGAACAAGTGTTGCATCCATCTCGATACGTGCGTTGCGCAGGGCGTTTTCCATGATGTCCAGCGTGACCGGGTCGACGTCAGCCTTGTTGAACGGAGCGTTGTTGGTTTCAATAATCTGTGCGGGCATTTTAAGCTCCTTCCACCAGGTTGATGATGAGATTGCCATGGTCGTCGACCAATGCTTCACAGCCGCTGTGCACGAGCGTCGTGCTATCCATTTCGGTTACGACCGCAGGTCCCGGAATACGATTGCCGGCCATTAACAGGGCGCGATCGTAGATGACGGCATCCTGCATCTTGCCGTCCATATAGAGCTGGTGATCACGGGTCTTGGCGCCTGATGGATCGGGGCCGCCCTTTTCGATGGTTGGCGGTTCCACATCCGCGGACTTGCCCAGCGCGACAGCGCGGACATTGACGATCTCGTGCGGTGTTTCATCCAGATTGAAGGTGAACAATCGCTCGTGCTCGGTATCAAAGCGCGCGATCAAACTTTCGATCGAAAGGCCTTCAGGCTGGACGGACAATGGAATTTCAAAAGCCTGTCCGGCATAGCGAATATCAATTTCGTAGAGCAGCTCGATATCCTCGGGCGCAACGCCTTCGGTTTTAAGCTCCAATGTTACCTGAGCGCCAAGACTATCCAGATAGACGGTAAGTTCATCGTCGGTTGTGTTTTGAACCATTTCGTTAAAACTACGCTGGGTTTCAACGCGCTGACGCGTGGTTGCATCGCCATAAGCACAAAGCACGCCGGGTGAAGGCGGTATCACAACCGGCCAGCTGTTCATCAGCTTGCCCATTGCATTGGCATGCAAGGGCCCGGCTCCGCCAAAGCCCATCAGCGAGAATTCGCGCGGATCATAGCCCTGTTGCACGGATACCAGGCGGAGCGCTCCGAACATATTCTCGTTCACGATATCGATAATGCCGGCCGCGGCGTCCATCAGATCAATGCCCAGTCCATCCGCAATGGTCTGCACAGCTTTTTTAGCTCCCTCGCGGTCTAACTTAAAGCTGCCACCGAGGAGAGATTCCGGGAGATAGCCAAGCACGACATTTGCATCGGTCACCGTTGGCTGCTCTCCGCCCTTGCCATAGGCCACTGGTCCGGGTTCTGCTCCGGCGCTTTCCGGACCAACACGAAGGGCCTTTGTCAGTTCAGGAACGAAAGCGATTGATCCGCCGCCCGCTCCTACAGTTTTGACGTCGATGGAAGAGGCACGGACATTCAGGTCGCCGACCGATGTTTCTCGTTGGAGCCGTGCCGCGCCGTTTTCAATCAGTGCGACATCGGTCGATGTGCCCCCCATATCAAGTGTCAGAATATTCTGTACACCAGCGCTTTTTGCGACCCAGACCGCACCGGCGACACCGCCCGCCGGTCCTGACATCAGAAGATTGACCGGCGCTTCTGCGCTTTTTTCGGCGGACATCAAGCCGCCATCAGAGCGGAGTAGATTGAGTTTTGCCTTCGTACCCCATTCTGCAAGTTCTTTTTCGAGATTGCCGACATAGCGGGCGACGGTTGGCCGGACCGCGCTATTGGCAACGGTCGTGAGCGCGCGTTCATATTCTTGCATCTCCGGCAAAATATCCGATGAGATAGAGATGGGAATATTGGGAAAGACCTCGGCACAAATCGCGGCGACAGCCTTTTCATGCTTGCCATCAACATAGCTGTTCATCAGGCAGATCGTCAGCGCTTCGACTTCCTCAGTCGATTTCAAAAGCTCGAGACGGGCGCGCATCTCTTTTTCATCCAGCTTGCGGACGGTCTTGCCCTTGGCGTCCATCCGCTCGGGCGCTTCAATGGTCCGTTGTAGGGCTGCCATGGGTTCGGGCTTGGGCCAAATGATCCAGGCGGCGAGCCCGCCGGGCACCAGGCTGCGGGCGATTTGCATCAAATGCCGATGGCCCTCGGTGACAATCAATCCAACCTTGGCGATCTTCTTTTCCAACACCGCATTGGTTGCAACGGTCGTGCCATGCAGGAACAAATCTATTTCGCTGGATGCAATATTCTGGCGCTCGCAAAGCCCACGCGCGCCGTTGATGACGGCCTGAGACGGATCGGCCGGGGTCGAAGGAACTTTGTCTCGGAAAGTTTTGCCCGAAGCTTCGTCAATCAGCAGCAGGTCGGTAAATGTTCCGCCGACGTCGACACCCAATCGATACCCCATATTTTAATCTTTCTGTTGTGTATGTTGCATTCAGGCTTCTGCTCTCGCGACCAGAGACGGTAACGGGCGACCAAGGACGCCTTCGAACCAGTTGTTCGTGGAAATAGCTTTGCCGAGATTAAGATCGTGCGCGATGCCAGAGCGATCGAGCAGATTTACCAGATCTTCGGTTGCGATATTGCCGGTAGCATTGGGAGCAAACGGACAGCCGCCCAGTCCGCCAAGGCTGGAATCGAGCGTTTTCACACCCGCTTGAACGGCGGCCCAGGCATTGGCGATACCTGTGTTGCGTGTATCATGGAAATGCGCCCGCATAGAGATATGGTCAGGAAGCAGTTCCTGTAACCGTCCGAACAGATCGGTAACCTGCGCAGGAACCCCGACGCCGATTGTATCGGCTAGCGCAATTTCCAGCGGATCTTCCGCAGCGATTTCTTCCGCGATCTGAAATATCGTTTCAGGTTTCACGGCACCCTCGAAAGGGCAACCAAAGGCGGCCGAGATAGTGACCTGCGCTTTCAGGCCTTCGGCCTTGGCAAAGCGAATCATCTCACGGTTTTCCTTGATGCCTTCCTTAATGGTCTGGCCCTGATTTTTCTGGCCGAACGTGTCGCTAGCAACAATCACGCAACCGGCTTCGTCGATTCCGCGCTTGTTGCCCTCCCGGGTTGCGAGGCCTCGCAGCACTCCGCGCTTGTTCAGGCATAATCCGATGTAAGAAACATCATCGCGATCGGGCAATCCGGCAATCACGGCTTCGGCGTCCGCCATTTGTGGAACACGCTTAGGATGGACAAAGCTCGCGACTTCCATCCGCTTGGCTCCGGCATCAATCATGCGCGTTATCAGCCCCAGCTTGTCCGCTGTTGAAATGATTTCGGATTCATTCTGCAGTCCGTCCCGTGGACCGACCTCAAGAATAGTAACCGCTGTGCGACTAACTTTGCTCATTTAAATTGTATACAATCCTGAACCTGCTTTGTATAGAAGAAAGGATGATGCGGGAGTATTTCTTATGACGCAAGGGGCATTGGCAGGATTGCGATTGATCGAAATGGGTCAGCTTATTGCGGGCCCATATTGCGGTCAGTTGATGGGTGACCACGGCGCTGAAGTGATTAAAGTCGAACCGCCCAAGGTTGGCGATGCCATGCGTAGCTGGGGTCAGGGGACTCCGCTTTGGTTTTCCGTTGTTGGCCGTAACAAAAAGTCAATCACGCTGAATCTGCGTGAAAAGGAAGGCCAGGCCATTGTCAAAAAACTGGTCGAAAAATCTGATTTTCTCCTCGAAAATTTCCGTGCCGGAACAATGGAAAAATGGGGTCTGGATTACGAAACACTGAGCGCGATCAACAAGGGACTGATCATGATTCGCGTGTCTGGCTATGGTCAGACGGGCCCCTATTCGCATCGCGCGGGTTACGGCGGTATCGGTGAGGCCATGGGTGGCATGCGTTACATCATAGGCGAGCCTGATCGGCCGCCTAGTCGAGCGGGTCTCTCAATTGGTGATTCCTTGGCAGCAACTTATGCTTGTCTGGGTGGACTCATGGCACTGCAACACCGGCACGTGACGGGCGAGGGGCAAGTGGTCGATTCGGCGATTTATGAGGCGGTGCTGGCAAATATGGAATCGACGGTCGCAGAATATACGGTCTCTGGGCATATCCGCGAACGCACGGGTTCCATTCTGCCTAAGATCGCTCCTTCAAATGTTTACCCCACCAGTGATGGTAGCGTCCTGATTGGTGGCAATCAGGATAGCGTCTGGAAGCGCATGGCTGGCATGATGGGGCGTCCGGAATTGGGAGAAGATCCGCGCTATGCAACGCATGTCGCGCGTGGTGAAAACCAAACCGAACTTGATGAGCTGATCTCAGAATGGACGAAAACGATCCCAAGCAAGCAATTGCTGGATATGTGCGAGGAGCATGGCGTTCCGGCTGGCAATGTCTATCGAGCGCCTGAAATGCTGGCGGATCCCCATTTTCAAGCGCGAGAAGCATTGGTCGAAATAGACCATCCGCAGCATGATAATTTTGTCATGCAGAATGTGGCGCCGAAACTATCGAAAACGCCGGGCCATATTGAAAGTGTCGGTCCAGAGCTAGGCGCGCATAACGAAGCGGTTTACGGCGAGCTGCTCGGCATGGATAGTGCTACGATGACCGACCTTCGGAACCGCGGTATTATTTAAGGGTCAATCCTCGCTTGGAATTCCCGCAGCGACGCTAAATGTGTGAAAAGCGCGGCGAATATGACTGGTCATGACCGCGCCAGCCCAATTTTGGTCCTTGGCTGTAAAGGCGGAAATTAGCTCATCGTGATCCTTGGCGGACTGCATTAGTTCGTCCTCGGAATATTGGTTGGCGGTCCGCCGGACGACGGGTTGCTCGACTAGCGCAGGCAGCAATTTGCTCAGTCTTGGCGATTGGGCGCGCTGCAGAATCAAGTCATGAAATTGTCGATTGGCGCTTAGGAAGCTTCCGATGTCGGGTGGCTGTCGCGTGACGGCTTCGGTCAGAGCGCCATTGATGGATTGCAGTTTTTTTAAGGTCTCTGGGTCCATCCGTTTTGCAGCCCGTTCCGCAGCATGTGCCTCTAGCATCGCTCGCAATGTGAACATTTCGTCGATTTCGTTGTCCGACCAATTGGCGATCGATAGCCGTTTGGAAGCGCTACGTACTAGCAGCATTTCGTTTTCCAGGCGTCGGACGGCATCGCGGACCGGCGTTCGTGATACGCCCGCAATTTCCGCCAGCCGCTCTTCGGTCAACTGCATGCCTGGAAGGGCCTCGTCAGATAGAATGAAGCTACGGATTTTTGCATAGGCGGTTTCGGATGCGCGGCTCATGATCGGCTATTGGGGCAATAAGTTGCTAAGGGCAAGTCATATGACATGAGGCAGTTTCCGCTTGACGGATAACAATTGTATACAATAGAGCCTGTGCAGGGAGTTTTATATCGCTATGCCCGAACCGAAAATATTATGAAGCGGATTAAAGCCATTGTCCCCATTCCGACGGAGGAGGCAGGCGTCGCCGCCCGAGCCGAACATGTGACCAGAATGGATCCCGCTCGATGAGAATGCGATCACCGATCATCATTGACGGACCCGCGTTTCATCGATGCGTAGCCTTCGCACTCGACCCGGTGCCACAGAATTGCTGGCGAGTCAGAGATGGTAAAATTCAAGAAGCCTATGTCTACACGAGCGGAGCCAACTTGCTCATCTAATTATGTTTGACGGGTCAGAAAGACCTGCAAATCATTTCATTCAGGGAAGGAAGAAAAATGCGTCGTATGAAAACAGCTCTTTCACTTTCAGTCGGCTTTGCCGCGCTGGTAGGATTCAATCCAGTGCTCGCGCAGGTTGGCGGTGAGCAAGAGGCTAACGAAGCTGATGACAGTAATGTCATTATCGTGACGGCTCGGCGTCAAGACGAATTGCTGGCGGAAGTTCCGGCATCCGTTACTGTTTTCACCGAACAAATGTTGGACCGGACCGGCGTCCAGCAGGCTGATGAATTTGTTCAGCTAACCGCTGGCGTGACGATTGTCAGTGGCACCGCAGAAGCGGGCGACACCCAGATCAATATCCGTGGTATCAATGGCGCCCGCGATGCAGAAAGCTCGGTTGCGCTCGTAGTGGATGGCATTCTTAAAACCAACACCGCCCAGCTTAATCAGGATCAAGGCACGCTTCGCCAGATTGAAATCCTGAAAGGACCTCAAGGCGCGCTCTATGGACGCAACGCTGCCGCGGGTGCCATTGTTATCCAGACACTGAAGCCGAGTGACATCATGGAAGGCGGTATCAAAGTCAGCGCCGCAGAAGATAATACATATAAGGCCTCCGGCTATGTTTCACTTCCGGTTGGCGATAGCGCCGGTCTGGTGCTGTCCGGTTCTTTCAACACTTCGGACGGCTTCTACCGCAACAGTTTTCTCGGCAATCGCAAAGTTGTCGACGATCAGGAAACCTGGTCGATTGATGGCCGTTTCGTGGCTGAATTGGGTGACGCCACTGAAGTCGATGTGAAAGCGCGCTACGCTGATCTGTCCGGCGCTTCGATCAACTTTAACGCGGCTTTCCATCTGCCCAATTTTGCAGGCGTTAATCCTGCCTTTTTTGAAGATGTGAATGATCACCCCTTTGGCTATTATTCGAACATTCGACCAACAAACGAACAGCAAACGTTCGAGACTTCGGTCAAAGTGACACATGAATTTGAATCGGCAACGCTGACCGCCTGGGCGCTGTACAGCGATGTGGATCAAGCGCTAACAGCCGATGGCACATCAGCAGATTTCGCACGCTATACTTTCCCCGGTGCGACGCCGGCTTCTGTGGCGGCCTCGAACAGCTGTTTCGGTACCACCGCGCAACTCACGGGCTTTCCGCAGAATCAGCCAACCTTCATCGGCAATAATCCCATCCCGTTCATTTTTGATCCAGCCAATGGTTCAACCTTCGGGGCTTATAGTCCAACCACCTGTGATGGCACGCAATATCAGGTCCGCAATCAGACCGATATCAGCGCAGAAATTCGTCTGGCGTCCAATGGAGACGGACCTTTGGCTTGGCAGGTGGGTGCTTATTTCCTGAACATCGATCGCGATGTCGGGATCAGCTTGGGCGCCGATCTCGGACAGGGTGTCTCGCGGCAATTGTTCAACGATGCCAACAGCAGCAACCCGACTTCGCAACTCTTCTCCGATAATTTCAATACCAATGTCTATGCCGCTTTTGGTTCGCTTGACTATGAAGTCAGCGACAATCTGGATATCAGTATGGCACTGCGGTACGATATCGAAGAGCGGGAAGTTTCCAACCAGGTGCCGATCGCTATCGATCCGATTACTGGCGCGCCCATCAATCCGGGGCAAGCCTTTGGAGCGATTCCCGACCAGCAGCAAACGTTCAAGGAACTGCAACCGAAATTGTCTCTTCGCTATGGTCTTACAGACAATCTGAACTTTTACGCCAACTGGGGTATCGGTTTCAAATCTGGTGGTTTCAACAATCAAGGCTCCGCCGCGATTGTTAACCAGAATTTCAACCAGTTTATCGGTACCAACGTGTTGATCAACGATATTTTCCGCAAAGAAACATCCAGCGCGTTTGAAGTTGGTTTTAAGGGGTCCGCTGCTAATGGCGCGATCACTTTCGACCTTGCCGGCTATTATACCAAAGTCGATGACATGCAGTTCTTCGAATTCTTTGTCGGCGCCTTTGGTTTGTTGCGGGTCGTTTCCAACATCGACAAGGTCGATATCTATGGTCTGGAATTTAATGCCAATGCCGAAATTGTTGAAGGCTGGGATATTTTTGGTTCGATCAACGTCACCGATAGCGAGATCAAGTCCAATGCGTCTCGGCCGAATACAGTCGGTAACAAGTCGCCTTATACAGCCGACTATACGATCAACGTTGGAACACAGATTGTCGCACCAATCGCAACAAGCTTTGATTTGGTGATGCGGGCGGATTATCGCCTAACCGGCCCAACCTGGTTCCACAGCATGCAAAACAACACCAATCCCACTTTGTTCAGTGGTTTGCTGCCTGGTTCAGCGTTGGCGCTTCCTGCATTTGTTGGCGATGCGGATTATTCGAATACCCAACGCAAAGCTTTCGGCGTTCTGGATCTGCGCGTCGGCCTGGAAGGGGAGAATTGGAATATCACCGCCTTTGCCGATAATCTGCTCGACGAGCGTTATCTGAATGAGGTGATTCCGGCGGTTGAATTTGGTGGTACATTCCTCTCGCCTGGCGGCCTGCGTCGCTTTGGTGTCGAAGTCGGATATAAGTTTTAGAAGCCCTGTCTTTGCGCGCTGTCGATTTGTGGCAACGATCCATCTAACTTCGCAAGGGTTTTCCTTGCGAAGCTGGATGGGCCGCATCAACAGTGACTAGCGTCTTGTAGACTTGATGGGTTTGTTCCGCGATATCTTGCCATTGCGGGAAGCGATCGGGCTTTACGCGAAACCCCGCTGGATTGGCATGGGCCCGATGAAGGGCACTGATCATGCTCCGAATATTGCCGGGATTAAAATAGTGTTTGGCATTGAGTCTAAGGTCTCGGTTTTCGGGCAGATCACTAAGCAAAACCGGGCACCCCAAGCCTATGGCCTCAAGTAAAGTGTTGGAATGTCCTTCGCGGATAGACGGGTTCACGAAAAACCGTGCGCCCCGATACAGCGGGGCCAACGCGGTCCGTGGCAGGCTTCCTAGCATCACGATCCGCTCGTCGCCCAATGCTTTTATCTGTGTGCGATCGGCATTTTTGTGCCAGGCGCCAACGATCACCAATTGCATTTGCGGGTGACGTTTGACGAAGACCCGAAACGCGGCAATCAGGCTGTGAATATTTTTCTTCTCACTTATCTGGCCTACGAAAAGAATATAGCTTCCCGTGATCGGCGCTGGCACATATTCCGGGAAGGCCTCTGGCTGGTCGAGACCGTTGCCAATGATATGAATATCGTGTTCCTTGCCGGAAGACCTCAGTTTCTTCGCGAGGGCTGGTGTCACGGCTATGATATTGTCTGCCCAGCGCAACTGATATTTGGCGCAGAACATGACCCATTTGCTTGGTCCAGTCTTTGGGTCTGCGTGACAGTCAGTGTTATAGCGTACGACGACCCGGCAACCGATCAGTTTGTAGGCCCAAAGCAAAAGAGCGGATTGCAGTTCGGTAAAATGGACAATGTCGGGCCGCATTCGAATGGCTTTGACTAGGGTCGCAACAGAATAGAGCCATGCGTCGACCATCTTGAGTCCAACAGACGGCGCAATCCAGAGAGAGACGCCACGATATTGGCCGGCCCGCATAAAAGGCTTCACTCCGGCGATGCATATCTTCCAGCCCCGACTAGCGATGAGGGGGAAGACTTGCTCAGCATATTTTTCTGCACCACCTTCGACATCAGGAATGCCGCGAATGCCGACGACCAATATCGATTTCATTGCCTCTCCTTTGGACAGCTGCCAAAATTTGAGGCCATATCGCTACGAGCTGGTTAACAAATTCAAGTGTGATCCCTGTGGTTGGCCGCTTAAGATAAATAGTTTTTCAATCGCCACCGATTTCCGGCTCGGCGCTATCAAGATATTTTGCTGCAAGCCTCTGATTGGGTTATGAGAAACAGACCAATGTAGAAATTATGTGGAATAGCAAGCAATGACCGGGATCGATCAACTCAAGCCGCCACCCGCATTTATTCGAAAGTTCCTGGCGCTGGATCCACGGCGTGTCGAGTTTCGCGTGCGGGGATTTGAACTCGCGGAAAAAAGCCATGAAGAAAGGCTGGAGTCGATCGGCAAGGCGTTTCTGCGTGGCTATAATCTGACACTATCGGCTCGTTCGTTCACAGAAATCACCCAAGCACTTGAACAGGAAAGCTTGTTGTTGCGGGGGTTTTTTGTTGAAGGCGCTGCAATGGGCAGCGCTCTAGTGGATAGCCTGCCGTTCCGTAAGGCCATGCTGCCGCGCTATCTTGCGCTGTTCGCAGAGCAATATCCAATTCTGGTTCATGCTGGTGTTGGATTGACGATATCAAAGCTGGCGTGGCGTGAGAAAGGGATCTTGGCTGAACTTGATCCGCTTTATCGATGGTTGGCCTATGACGGTCTTGGCTATCACAACATGTATTTTGAACCGGAAAAAACGCTCGCGGGTCCGAAACGGGTCCTAGAAGGCTATGCATCGCAAGCATATGATCAGGGCGCTGGCCGCGGAATCTGGTTTATCAGTGGCGCGGATGTCCAAAAAGCGGCAGCTACGATTGGAGGCATGGCGAGCGAGCGACATCCGGACCTTTGGGCCGGTGTCGGACTGGCTTTATGTTACGCTGGACCGTCTGGCGCACCAGAATTTTTGGAAGCAGAAGCTTTGGCGGGGACAAATGCTGCCGATATGGCAATGGGTGTGGCGATGGCGTGTACCGCAAGAGTGAAAGACCAGTCTCTGTTGCCGGAAACGCGAGAGGCGATAACCGCCTTATGGAATGTCACGCCGGAGACACTGGCAGAAAAGGTCGAAACAATGCGGCTTTCACTGCCTTCATCCGCACTTGCCGATGGCTCTGCTTATCCGAAATGGCGAGAAAAAATTGTTTTGGATTTTGCAGATAATCGCTCTGGTTGAGCAGATGCAACGTCTGCCCGGTAATTTTCCAGGCGGTGCGCATTTTCTATATATTGATGCAATTGGCTAGGCTTGACTGGTGCGGTCGAGAAGACTCGAACTTCCACGGGGTATTAACCCCACAGCGACCTCAACGCTGCGCGTCTACCAATTCCGCCACGACCGCACTGTCACTAGCTTGGGACTATAGTGTCCCGGGTAGGCGCGTGCCCTTAGCAAAGGGGTTTCTTAGCCGCAACAGATATTCGTTGCCGGGTGGTTTTGGCGTTAACCGGCGCAACACTTTTGTCCCGCAATCGCACAAACATCGTCATCGGACCACTTTTCTCATGAACGCGCTGGAAAATGGCGGCGTTAACCTTCTATTTACCTTGTTCAGCCGGCCTGTGTTCCGCTTTATCCTGCCTTATGGACAGTCTGTTTCTCTTCATGCTTCTTCTCGGCGGTGCACCAGAGGGGTCTTCAATTGACGCACCATCGCACGTACAGGTCACGGCAAGCGCCCGAATCCTTCGGGGAGAAACGATCGATTTTGAAAAACCGATCACCCGTCTTGGCGCAAATGCAGGGATCGGTAGTGGTGCTATATTTCAATTGGCACCTCTTCGCTCGACCGGTGAGTTGATAAGTGTTGATCACTCGAAAATTCAACTGCAAGAATTTCACTGACCAAATTGAGCCGCGTGCTTATTCTCTAGCTTGGTCAGCCCATCCGACTTCAAGCTGGCTAGCCGCGCGCGGCACGTCGAGCTTTGCTTCGTTGAAGTTGATTTTTGCGCCCGGGGCCAGGGAGGTCGCTGGCGCTTTCATTTTCCAGCTATAGACAACCCGACCGCTGGCATCGCGCAAGATGACCAGCATGGGGGGGACAACCTGATCGCCGGTGGTCGGGTTGATGATCGTTCCACTAGCGGCAAAATATTCTGTGCCGTCCGGCAGCGTACGGCGGTCTTGTTTCTGGCTTAGCTCGATGAGCAAAGGTGTTTCGTCAACCGAGGCGAATTCATAGTCCGAAACCCACTGCGGCGGTCCGAAAATATAGAGAGCCGCCCCGGCAGCTAGCACCAGCGCCGCGAAGGCAATGGCTGCCATTGTCCATAGTTTCGCTGGATTGCGGCGCGGTTTGAATGGAGGCTCGTGCGCAAAACTGCTTTCAGCGGCGGCATAGCCGGGTGAAACGGATATTGGCGGTGGCGGGGTTGATGCCGGCGCAGGAGAGGAAGGCGGTGTCGGCGCTATATCTTCCGCTGCAACGGTTTCCGCTTTTTTTTCTGGTGCTACTGTCCCGGTAGCCGGCGCTTCAACCAATTCTTTTTCCGGCAGGATGGCTTCCTGAAACCAGCTATGGCGACAGGATGCACAACGCACCGAACGGCCATTGAGCCCAATGGCGCTGTCGGGTACGAGATAGCGGGTTGTGCAAGCCGGGCAATTCAAAATCATGACACCCCCTCTAAACACGCCATGACGGCAAACTGCAAGTGGCTGCTTGGGCGATTTGAGACCGAAGCCTATATTTTCGCGTTTTCTCGCGCATAGGAATCACAATGGTGGATCGCGCAGTTGATTTGGATGGTCTTCCCGGCCTATTGGTCCCGTGACCGGGCAATATTTCGCCACGTTATTGGAATGTAGAGCACAAATGGACGAAATTGTTCGATTTGAAAATGTCGGTCTGCGCTACGGCGCGGGCACTGAGACCTTGGCCGATCTGAATTTCACACTTTATCCTGGTAGCTTTTATTTTCTTACCGGCGCATCCGGAGCGGGAAAAACATCCCTGTTGAAGTTGCTTTATTTATCACAGCGACCGAGCCGCGGGGTTATTCGGTTGTTTGGCGAAGATGCGGTTACCATGCCACGGGAACGGTTGCCGGGCTTTCGGCGACGGATTGGGGTGGTGTTTCAGGACTTTCGTCTCGTGCCACATCTTTCGGCTTTCGATAATATTGCGCTTCCGCTGCGGGTTGCCGGGGTCCGTGAGAAAGATCTCGAAACACCGGTGGCGGAGATGCTCGATTGGGTCGGTCTGGGAGATAGGGCGTCGGCACGGCCGGCGACGCTTTCCGGCGGTGAACAACAGCGTGTGGCGATTGCCCGCGCGGTGATTGGCAGGCCCGAAATATTGGTGGCGGACGAACCCACCGGCAATGTCGATCCCGATATGGCCATTCGGTTGCTGCAATTGTTCGAGGCTCTCAATACGCTTGGCACCACAATCGTTGTCGCCACTCATGATATCCATTTGCTGAGCAAGATACCCGGTGCGCAGATGATGCGGCTGGAAAAAGGGATGCTTGCGGACCCCACCGGATCGTTGCGCCATCCCCCGCTTCCCAAAGACCAGCAGCAATAGGGTCTGGGAAACATGCTTAAGTTCTTTGTCATTCCGGGTCATGATCGGCGATTGATACCAGAGGGCCGCTTGTCCGGCCCCATGCCATGGGTTATCGCGATTATGATTTTTCTGACGGTTCTGGCGACTGCGGCCGGGCTCGCCATGACCCATGCCATGGGGGATGTGTCCGACGAACTCTCCAGTCGCGCGACTGTACAAATCGTGGAAGCCAATCCCGGAATTCGCGGCCGGCAGGCCGCCGCTGCGGCGAAGCAATTGCGCACATTGCCGATCATCGAAGAGGTGCGCCTGCTGCCATCTGACGAGATAGAGGCTCTTATTGAGCCTTGGCTCGGTGGGCAGGATCTCGCCGATGATATTCCGCTACCCGCATTGATCGATCTGAAATTGGTCCGTGTCGCCACCGAAGCGGAATATCAATCGCTTCGCAGCGCGCTTCGATCGATTGCGCCGAGCGCTCGTGTAGAGCCAAGCAGCGGTTATATTGCCCCGGTAATCTCTCTGGTGCGATCCTTTCAGTGGATTGCCTTCGGTTTGGTTGGGCTGCTCGCTCTTGCAACCGGTGCGGCCGTTATCATTTCGGCGCGATCAGCGCTCAACACCCACACCGAAACCATCGCTGTGGTTCATCTACTGGGGGGCACGGATGCGCAGATCAGTCGATTGTTCCAACGGCGTATCGCTTTGGACGCGCTGCTAGGTGGATTGCTTGGATTGGCAGGCGGCTCAGGGATTATCTGGCTGATCAGCACGCAATTGACGGCCCTTGACTCTGGTCTGGTGCAATCGGTTGGCCTCAATTGGTGGAGCTGGTTGATAATTGCCGCCATTCCGATATTGGGAATGTTCCTTGCTATGGTGACCGCCAAGTTGACGGTTATTGGCGCCCTGAAGAAGATATTGTAGCTTAGTTGCATGATTTTGCGCCTGTTCTCTTTTCTGCTGTTGCTATGGATCATAGGCTTCGCCTGGTTCGCCATCGATTTGCCGCGCCCGGCGGATGATGATTCCCACACAGGGTCTGTGGTTGTTCTGACCGGCGGTGCGGGCCGGATTGATCGCGCATTGGATATTGTTACGGCCAAAACCGCAGGCAGGTTACTAATCTCTGGTGTCGATCGGGATGTGAAGCCAGCTGAGCTTGCAGCCGAATATGACCGGCCTGTCGCCTTGTTCGACTGTTGCATTGATCTAGGGTTTCAGGCGGTTGATACGCGATCGAACGCCTTGGAGACTGCGCGTTGGGCAGCCAGAAGGGGAGACAAGTCCGTCCGGCTGGTGACGTCCGACTGGCATATGCGGCGTGCGCGGCTGGAACTGGAAAGAGCGATGCCTCCAGAGGTCCTGATATTGTCGGACGCTGTGCATACCGAACCGTCGCTGGGGACCCTGTTCACGGAGTATAATAAATATCTGATGCGCCGGCTGGCTGCTTTGGCGGGTGTCTGAGAATGCTGGCACTCATTCGATCTTTGATTTTTATGGCCGTCTTCTACGTCGGTTCGGTACCGATCATAATGGCCACCTTCATCGGTGCGTTTTTCTGGCCCACGACTATCTACTATATGGCGCAATATTGGAGTCGATACCATTATCTGTGCGCCCGCTCGGTTCTGGGGATCCGGGTCGAGGTGAAAGGCGAGATACGCAATGAACCATTGCTTTATGTGTTTAAGCACGAAAGCATGTTCGAAACGATCGATTTGCTGCGGCATTTCGACAAGCCTGTGGTCATTGCCAAAAAAGAATTGCTGGTGATCCCTTTATGGGGATGGGTCGCGACGCGGCATGGCCTTCTTGGTATAGACCGAGATGGTGGTGGTGCAGCGATGCGGCAAATTATCAAGCAAGCCAAAAAGGCTGTCAAAGAAGGCCGACCCATTGTTATTTTTGCCGAAGGAAGTCGAGCCCGGCACGGTGAGCGTCCGGAGCTGCAAACCGGATTTGCGGGAATATACAAGCTCATGGGTATCCCGTTGGTGCCGGTTGCCCTGAACAGCGGCATTGTCTCTCCCAGGGATACATTTGTACAGAAAAGCGGCGTTATCACCTATGAGGTGCAACCAGAAATCGAGCCGGGTCTTGATCGAGACGATATTCGCGACCGGGTTCATGCGGCCATCAATATGCTGAACGACTAGGCCGTGCCGCATTCCTTATTTCTTATGGTGGCTTGCAGTTCGGTCGTGACTAAGGCAATCCAAGCGACATGGGGACAATGAGCAGGATTTGGAGTGGATTGACCGGATGGTGGCCAGAGCAATTTAGAACCGGACCTACAGTTGCCGGTTTGCTAGTTGTTTTTGGCATTGCAGCGCTTCAATTTTCCGCCATTCCTGGTTTCGAGCGCTTGGGATTGATGGTGTTCGATAGCTATCAGAATGCCGCGCCGCGAGCCTATGAAGATGCGGGCGTCCGTATCATCGACATTGACGAGGAATCGGTCGAACGGTTGGGACAATGGCCGTGGTCGCGGACGGAAATTGCCCGATTAACGCAAAGGCTCTCTGACGCCGGTGCTGCTGCGATCGCGTTTGACGTTGTTTTCTCTGAACCGGACCGGACATCACCCGATCAGATTGCAGGGCAATTAGAAGATCAGGCAGGCAATGCAGCCCTTGTTCGTTCGTTGTTGAACCTTCCCAACAGCGATGCTGTGCTAGCGGATAGCTTTGCTTTGGCCCCCGTTGTGAGCGGGTTTTTCCTGTTACAAGAAGAGCGTGGCGAGTCGATCGAACTGCCATCGGGTATGGCGGTGCTCGGATCCCCACCCATTGAATCGGTAGAAAAATATCGAGGTACGGTTCAATCGTTGCCGCAATTGAGAGAGGCTTCGGCCGGACTTGGATCGCTAAGCATTGTCGGCGATACGGATGGAATATTGCGCCGAGCACCGATGGTTTTTTTCTACAACGGGCAGCTGGTGCCGTCGCTTTCTTTGGAAGCCCTGCGGGTCGCGCAACAGGCAGATTCGATATTGGTGAAAACCAGCGATGGTAGCGGTGAAACGTCTGGCGCATCTGGCGCAGTTGTCAGCCTTCGGGTTGGAGATTTCGATGTCCCAACCACAGCCGCTGGCGAGCTGTGGATGCATTTTAGCGAACCGGCACCAGAACGCACGATTCCGGCATGGCAGATTCTTTCTGACGATGTTCTACCAGAGGAATTGCGCGCTGCGGTAGAAGGGCAGATCATGTTTGTCGGCGCCAGTGCCACCGGATTGCGTGACTTGGTCTCAACCCCACAAAGCGACAATGAGCCGGGAGTCACAGTCCATGCGCAGGCGGCAGAACAAATTATCCTGGGGCATTTTCTGACGCGCCCGGACTGGGCTCCAGGTCTGGAGTTTCTTTTGATCATCCTGCTTGGCGGTCTGCTGGCGATATTGTTGCCAAAAGCCCGCGCCATCATCGGCGCGGCCATAGGAGCGATCGCAACGGTTGCGGTCGCAGCTGGCAGCTGGGTGGCCTTTGATCAGATGCAATATCTGTTGGACCCGACGTGGCCGATCATGACGCTCATACTCGTCTATGCCTTGCAAACACTCTTGAGTTTTCGGCAGGAAGAGCAGCAGAGGGCTTATATCCATACTGCGTTTGATCGCTATCTTTCTCCTGAAATGGTCCGGCAAATTGCTGCCAATCCAGAACGGTTACAGCTTGGTGGAGAAGAGCGCGAGATGACGGTGTTATTCTGCGATATACGTGGATTTTCAAGAATTTCAGAGCAATATGGTCCGAAGGAAGTGATTAATTTCCTCACCGGGTTCCTGACCCCGATGTGCAATATATTGCTAGATCGCAAGGCCACCGTTGATAAGTTTATTGGCGATGCAATATTGGCATTCTGGAATGCACCGCTGGATGATCCTGATCAATTTCGCAACGGAGCAAGGGCGGCGCTGCAGATGGTAAACAGTCTGGAACGGCTGAACCAAGAGCAGCCGCAAAAGGCGGGACAGGTTTGGCCGCCTAATGTGCAAATTGGTATCGGAATGAATGCAGGCCTGTGCTGTGTGGGCAATATGGGATCACAACAGCGGCTATCCTATACGTTGATCGGCGACACGGTGAACATCGCGTCCCGATTTGAGGGGCTGACAAAGCAATATGGCGTGCAAATTTTGATCGGGAGCGCACTGGCCGCTCATTTGCAGGGTTTTGCCCTGCTGGAACTGGATCGGGTCAAGGTGGTCGGGCGTGATGCATCGGACACGGTTTTTGCTTTGCTTGGAGACGAGTCAATGAATGAGGGGACCGATTTTGCGATGTTGCAGAGCCAGCATGACAAATTTCTGGCGCTATATCGTGAACAGCAATGGACCGCTGCGGGTGATCTGTTGAATCAACAAGCCTCGGTCTATGGAGATGCGGGCCTGTCCGTACTGGTTGAAGTGTACCGTGAGCGGATCGATGAGCTGTCGGCTGGCCCTGTTACGAAAGATTGGGACGGCGTCTTTGAGGCGACCCAAAAATAGCGCTTTTCTGCGGTTGGTTAGTGCTCTTAGCAAATACCCGCTGCATCAGGATTTGTGCATTCACTTGGACCGCTGCCCGGCAAAAGCAGGCCGACACCGATACCAATGACCGCCGCCGGAAGCAATTTCCCTAGCAAGCCGCTTTTCTTGTTCGCATTGGTCACACTGGGTGCAAGCATATCCTGCAATTGCGACAGGCCGCTGGCCGATAGAGTGAAAGGGCCAATAGGCTCGGCTCCCAATTTGGGGATATAGGCCGCCAAAATAGGCTTATCCAGAGTCACCGTTTTGCCCGCTGCGCTGACATCAGCAAGGCCGATGTCCAAAGTACCGCTTTGATTTGCACCGGGTCCGCGCAAAACCACTAGCATTGCCGTATCTTTGTCGCTTTGGACGCCATTCAAAAACGGTTCCTTCTTGGCAATTTTCACGGCATCTTTTCCGATCACACCGTCCAGCGCCGTGCCCCGGATACCGATCGTACCGACCGATGTATTCAATGTAGCGGAAGAATTTTTGGTCTTGCGGCCGGACATGAAACGAAATGCGCCTTTGCTCACCGTTGCGCCCAATGATCGTTTCTTACCTGGATCATAAACAAAGCGATTGATTGCCAAGCGGGCATTGGATCCGATGGTCAGGCTGGATCTGTCGAGCAAAAGAATCTGTAGCTTGCTCTTGCTCTTGGTGGTCAACATGTCACCCCAGGCCAGCCGCTGACGACGTGGTATTTTGATGGGTTTCTTGATGGTCGCATTGCTGCGACGGACGTCACCGACAACGGTTGCCGCGATGCCCACTTGTACAGGCGCTGCATCTGCCACGGCTGGCGCAAAACCGGAGAATATTAAACCGAGGAGGGCCGCTTTGAAGGCACAGGACTGAAGCGATATCATGGTCTATTCCTTACCCGCCAGAGGACAGATTTTCATGACCTCTGTCCAGAGTTCTTGAGGGAAATCCTGCGCCTTAAGTTTTCCCAATTCAACGGCGCCACCCATTTGATCATCGATCCGGCATAGGTTTACTGCATGCAGCAAACGTGCGGTATTCGATTTGGGATGGAGTGCCAAAACCCGCTCAAGTGTTGCAAGGGCTTCAAGAAATTCTCCGCGGGCAGATTGATCTTGCGCGAATTTAATCCCTGTCTGTTCGTCGACCGCCGCCTCAGCCATGATATCCAGTTCAGGGATAGTCTCGGCGGAGACAGCTGAAACGGGCAGCGCGATAGTGCAAAGGGCCAGCGCCAAACAGTTGATATATGATGGGTACCGCAAAGGCTCTGCTCTCCTTCAATCCGAAATCAGTATAATTTCAGAGACTTGAATAGGCTAGTCGATGACATTAGTCCATGTTGGGTTTCTGACCACTCCGCCGCAATGTGCGCAAGGGCAACTCAAACAGGTTCAATCATGCGTCCGACCAAAATCGGGAGCGGCATCATCCTGGCCTTCTTCAATAATCCGCCGGCGGACGGCCCGTGTCTTGGTGAACAGGTCGAACAATTCGTCTCCCTTGTCCCACCGGATTGCTCTTTGCAGTGCCGTAAGGTCTTCGGAGAAGCGCTGAAGCATTTCAAGAACGGCTTCCTTGTTGGACAGGAATACGTCGCGCCACATCGTTGGATCGGAAGCTGCAATCCGCGTGAAGTCGCGAAAACCACCAGCAGAATATTTGATTACCTCACCGCGGGTTACGTCTTCGAGGTCGGATGCAGTGCCGACGATCGTATAGGCAATGAGGTGGGGCAGGTGGCTGGTGACAGCGAGGACAAGATCATGATGTTTGGCATCCATGATCTCGATATTGGCACCGAGTTTTTCCCAGAAGGCTTTCACGCGTTCGATATCGCCTTCGGCTGCATCCTCCGGCGGTGTGAGGATACACCAGCGTTCCTGGAACAGCGTTGCAAATCCAGCATCCGGACCGCTGTCTTCGGTGCCGGCGACGGGATGGGCCGGAATGATGCGGGCATTGGGCAGCGCTTTGGTTAAGGCGGTAAGTACGCTTTCTTTCGACGATCCCACATCGCTGACAATAGCATCATCTGGCAGGTCGGCGGCGATTTCGGCAGCAACCTCTCCGATCACGCCGACAGGCACGCACAGCATGACCAGGTCTGCATCGGTCACCGCTGCTCCGGCACTGTCGCTGATATCATCGCAAAAACCCAGTTTGATGACGCGCGCCCGGGTAGCGGGGTCGCTGTCGAAACCGGTGAGGCGGGCAGATGGCATGGTTTCTCGTACCGCGTGAGCGATGGAGGAGCCGATCAGTCCGAGACCGATGATCGCGATATTGGTAAAAGGCAGCATCAGTCGGCTGCTGCCAATATTTCGCGCAAGGCTTGCGCCAAGCCACGCGTTTCCGCTTCTGTGCCGATGGTCATCCGCAGGCCGTTGACCAACCCCTGACCGGGAAGCCAGCGTACGGCATAGCCCTTGTCCAGCAAAGCGCTATTGGCCTGCTCTGCGGTGACCTTGCCCTCGAACAGGACCAGCAGGAAGTTGGTGTGACTCGGGACGACCCGGAGGCCGTGATTGCCGAGTGCGCCCATCTCGTCGCTCAGCCATTGTCGCCATCGCCGGTTGTGGTCGCGACTGGAGGTAACAAAAGCATCTGCAGCCAAAGCAGCAAGAGCCGCTTCCTGGCCGGCTGTGGTCACGTTGAAGGGCAATCTGATCCGGTTCATCGCATCGATAATCTCTGCCGAAGCATAGCCCCAGCCGATACGTTCGGCAGCGAGGCCGTGAATCTTCGAAAAGGTTCGGGTGACCAGCACGTTGGACTTGCTCTCGGCGAGCGACAGGGCTCCGTCATCTTCGTCGGTTTCTAGATATTCGGCATAAGCGCCGTCGAGTACTAGCAAGACGTGGCCAGGAAGCTCTGCTTGCAGTCGCGCGATTTCTTCGCGGCTTGAGAATGTGCCGGTTGGATTGTTGGGATTGGCGACAAAAACAACCCGTGTGTTGTCATTGACCTTCGCCAATATCGCATCGACATCTGTACCATGATCAAGGTCATCGGCGATCACCGGTGTGCCGCCATAGCGCCGTGCCGCAATATCATAGACCGCAAAGCCATATCTGACGTAGATGATCTCGTCGCCCGGGCCACTGAAGGCATTGGCGGCCAGGTGGAGCACGTCATCCGAACCTGTTCCGCAAATGATCCGCGCTGGGTCGAGATTAAATTTCGCAGCAATGGCCTCGCGCAATTTGGTCGAGCCGGGGTCGGGATAGCGGTCCACAGAAGCGGAAGCAGCGTTCAATGCTGCGGTGGCGTCGGGGCTGCATCCCAAGGGATTTTCATTGGCCGACAGTTTGACCAGTTTTTTGCCGTCATCACCGCTGGATTTACCCGGTACATAGGGTGCAATTCCCATGATCCAGTCTTTTGGTTTTGGTGCGCTCATTGCCTTGGTCCGCTTGTCTAGAGATAATCTGTGTGGCCGGACTAACCTTTGCGTCCTGTCAGTCAACAGCATTATCATTTGACGGTCGGGATTTCGCCGCTTAGCTCCCTCTAATCATGAATGAAGATGTGCGTTTTGGATTGGACAAAAAGGTCCGCTTGCTCGGGCCGTTGCCGCTGGACAGCGGGGCAAAGCTTGCGCCGGTCGATCTCGCCTATGAAACCTATGGTAAGCTCAACGCGGATGCCAGCAACGCGATATTGATCTGCCATGCGCTGACCGGGGACCAATATGTTGCCTCGACCCATCCGATCACCGGCAAGGATGGCTGGTGGATGCGGATGGTGGGTCCGGGCAAACCGATTGATACCGAACGTCATTTCATCATCTGCGCCAATGTCATTGGCAGCTGCCTCGGCAGTTCTGGTCCCGCGACGATCAATCCCGCGACCGAGACTCCTTGGGGTATGGATTTTCCAGTGTTGACCATCGCTGACATGGTGCGCGCGCAGGCCTTGCTGCTTGACCATCTCGGAGTCGAGCGGCTCCATGCGGTTGTCGGTGGTTCGATGGGGGGCATGCAGGCAGTAAGCTGGGCGGCGCTTTATCCGGATCGGGTCAAATCGGCGGTGATCATTGCATCGGCCGCGCGGCATAGCGCCCAGAATATCGCTTTCCACGAAGTGGGGCGACAGGCGATCATGGCCGATCCGCGCTGGCGTGGTGGCGCTTATTATGCCGACGATGACCCGCCCAGCAGTGGTCTGGCTGTGGCGCGGATGGCGGCGCACATCACCTATTTGTCGGAAGAAGGCCTGACTGAAAAATTCGGCCGGCGGTTGCAGGACCGAGATGCCAAGACCTTCGGCTTTGATGCCGATTTCCAGGTTGAAAGCTATCTTCGGCATCAGGGGATCAGCTTTGTCGACCGCTTTGATGCCAACAGCTATCTCTATATCACCCGGGCGATGGACTATTTTGATCTGGCCGAAGCACATGGCGGTGTGTTGGCCAATGCCTTTGCAGGCTCCAAAACCCGCTTTTGCTTGATCAGCTTTGACACCGACTGGCTCTATCCAACCAGCGAAAGCCGGACGATGGTCCACGCACTGAACGCCGCGGGTGCCGAGGTGAGCTTCATGGAGCTCTCAAGCCCGTTCGGCCATGACAGCTTCCTGCTGGAGAACCCGGAGATGAATCGGATTGTCGACGGCTTTCTGAAGGCGGGGGAGGAGAAATGACCGCAGATCCGATTTTATCCTGTCTTTCGCGCCGTTTTGGATTCGCACTAAGCCACAAAGGCACCAAGAAGAGATCGCCTGTCCTTCTCTTCATGCCTTCGTGTCTTTGTGCGCAAAAATCTTCTGTCTCCCGCTTCGCAGAGTGCGCCGCATGATCAAACTCCGCCCCGACCTTCAGATTATCGCTGATAACATCGCTCCGGGCAGCCGGGTGCTTGATATCGGCTGCGGCGATGGTGCCTTAATGGCCGCCTTGCGCGATGAAAAAGGTTGCGATGCGCGCGGGCTGGAGATTGATCCTGCCAATGTCGCCAGTGCGGTCGCCAAGGGGCTTTCGGTGGTGCAGGGCGATGCCGGCTCCGATCTGGCCACCTATCCCGACGGCAGTTTCGACTATGCGATCCTCAGCCAGACGCTGCAGACCACCCATCGGCCCGATATCATGCTCGACCAGCTGCTGCGGATCGGCCAGCAGGCCTTTGTCAGCTTCCCCAATTTTGCCCATTGGCGGGTGCGCATGGCCTTATTCTTCGGCGGTCGGATGCCGGTCACCCGGTTGCTCCCGCAGCGCTGGTATGACACGCCCAATATCCACCATGTCACGATCGACGATTTCCGCGCGCTGGTGCAGGACGGCAAATATGCGCAGGAAGGGCAGTGGTTCCTGAGCGGTGATGCGCAAACGAGCAAAGCGGCAGCCAACTTGTTGGCGGAACATGCGGTGTTCTTGTTGCGGGGCTAAGGGAAGCAGTAAGAAGCTCGTTCGCTTCGATGGCGTCTATTTTGAACTAAGCTAGGAATTTTACCGCTCCCGCGTAGCACTAAACTTGATCTCCGGATTGCGCTCTTCCTGATAGCCGACATCCCATGCCGACTTTGCCAAAAATACGAGATTGTCATCGCGGTCTTTGGCGAGGGCGCTCTGGTTGATGTTGGCAAAGGTCTGCAAGGTCGCATCATCGCCGCTGATCCAGCGGGCGGTCTCGAACGGGGCGATTTCTAGATAGGCATCGACCTTATATTCCACCTCTAGCCGGGAAACCAGCACCTCCAGCTGCAACTGTCCGACCACGCCGATGATCCAGTTGGCGCCGAGCTCGGGGTAGAAAACCTGCACGACGCCCTCTTCGGACAGGTCGTCCAGTGCCTTGCGCAGCTGCTTGGTCTTGGTCGGATCGCGCAGGATCACGCGGCGGAGAATTTCGGGCGCGAAATTGGGCAGGCCGGTGATCCGCACCTGGTTTTTTTCCGACAATGTATCGCCGACCCGCAATGTGCCATGATTGGGGATGCCGATGATGTCGCCCGGTTCCGCCGTATTGGCGATCTCGCGGTCTTGCGCGAAGAACAGGATGGGCGAGTGGATTGCAATCGGTTTGCCGAGCCCCGAGGGCGTCAGTTTCATGCCACGCTTAAACTCGCCGGAACAGAGGCGCATGAAGGCAATCCGGTCACGATGCTGCGGGTCCATATTGGCCTGAACCTTGAAAATAAAGCCGGTGATATCGTCGCTGGCCGGATCAATCGGTTCCGGTTCTGCAGGCTGCGGCCGGGGCGATGGTGCATAGTCGGCAATGGCCTCAATCAGTTCTTCGACACCAAATTGTTTAAGCGCCGAACCAAAATAGACCGGTGTCAGGTCTCCGTTCTGATAAGCTTCCAGATCAAAGCTGTTATAGCCGCCTTGGGCCAATTCACCTTCGCTGGTCAGGCGCTCAAGCGCGCTTCCGCTCAGCACTTCGGCCAAGTTCGGATCATCCAGACCTGTATATTGCTGGGTCACGCCATCATATATTTTGCTGTCACCGGTCGGTTGGTGCAGTTGGTTGTTGGCAAGATCATAGACGCCTTCAAACTGTCCGCCCATGCCGGCCGGCCAGCTCATCGGGCAAACATCCAAAGCCAATTTGTCGGCAACTTCGTCGAGCAGTTCAAACGGATCGCGCCCTTCGCGGTCGACCTTATTGACGAAGGTGATGATTGGTACGCTGCGCAACCGGCAGACTTCGAAAAGCTTTAGTGTCTGCGCCTCGATACCGCTAGCCGCATCGATCACCATGATTGCGCTATCGACGGCGGTCAGTGTGCGATAAGTGTCCTCGGAGAAATCTTCATGGCCCGGTGTGTCGAGCAGGTTGAAGACAATGCCGTTGCGTTCAAAGGTCATGACGGAACTCGTCACGGAAATCCCGCGCTGCTGCTCGATCTTCATCCAGTCGGACCGCGCCCGCCGGTTGTCACCGCGCGCCTTAACTTCTCCGGCCAGGTGAATAGCGCCGCCTTTTAAGAGCAGCTTCTCGGTCAGCGTGGTCTTACCCGCATCGGGGTGAGAGATGATCGCGAATGTCCGGCGTGGTTTGGTCATTTGTTCTTCTTTTCAGGATACGCGAATGCTCGTGCCGGCACCTCTGTTCTTTCCGGCAAGTATTCGATTGATGAGATGTCGCTGATGTTGCCCACACGAATAATTCTGTGTGATGGATTATCGTCCATTGGCTTGTACGCATCCAATCTGCCTTTGACAGTGAACACTGCGGCTTTACCGGCGGGAGCTAACTCCATTGCGTTGCCCCAATGTACCGGAAGATCATCCCAATCATCAAAAATCACATCCAATTGGCTATCGCAATCTGCTTGGAACAGAGAATAACCATGATGAGGCTCACCCAATGCTGCGGCTCTGACGACTACGGCATCACCAATGTTCCCTGTTTCTCCCTTTGCCATCTCACAAAAATCGAGATTTGTGCTTGTCAAATGTTCAGCACAGCCTGCAAGTGAGGCAAATGTAACAGCTATTATCACGCGTTGGCGATTATCCACGCAACCCCGCCCCCAACTTGGCAGCGTTCGCCACGACCTTGTCAGACAGCGCTTTCAAATCCTCTTCGGTCAGTGTCGCGTCCGTCGGTTGCAACGTCACCTCGATCGCCAGCGACTTCTTGCCTTCGCCTACGCTCGGCCCTTCGAACAAATCGAAAATCCGCGCGTCGGTGATTAGCTTCTTGTCAGCGCCCTTGACCGCGCGCACCAGATCGCCCGCTGGCAGCGCCGCATCGACGATGAAGGCGAAATCGCGAGTCACCCCCTGCAGCGCAGGCGGCGCAAAGGCATCGCGCATATGGCCCGATTTTTTCTTCAACGGGATCGCATCGAGGAATATCTCGGCGGCTACAGCGGAGCCTTTTAGGCCCATGGCCTTGGCTGCCGATGGATGGAGCACGCCATAAGATGCGAGAATCTTCTTGGGGCCCAGTCGTAACGTGCCGGACTGGCCGGGATGATAGTGATCACCAGCCTCGGCGAAATCCATCAGCTTTTCGGTCGGTGCGCCTGCGGCGTCCAATATCGCAAGCACTTCGGCTTTTGCGTCATAGGCATCAAATTTACTGGCCGCGCCAGCCTGCCAGCTGCGGGCGCGATTTTCACCGGCGAGCACCAAGCCAATGGTCGGATGCTCTGTGCTTTCCAGATAGCGCCGTCCGACTTCAAACAAGCGGATTGATGACGCTCCGCGCGCAACATTCCGCTGGGCAGCAGAGATCAGGCCGGGCAGCAGCGATGGCCGCATGACCTTGAGGTCTTCGCTGATCGGATTGGCGAGCGACCATGTGCCGCCGCCGAAGGGCGCGGCTTCTTTCTCGGAGATGAAGCTCCAGTTGACGACTTCGTTCAAGCCGCGAGCAGCCGCCGCTCGTCGCGCCTTGCGTTCGGACATCTGTTCCGGCGAGGCAGTGGGTTTCGCTACGCCCGGTTTGCGAGGGAGCGGCGTTGATGGAACCTTATCGAGCCCTTCCATCCGGATGACTTCCTCGACCAGATCTTGCCAACCGGCAATATCCCGGCGCCAGGTTGGAATTGTGACTTGCCAATCATCGCCAACAACAAAGCCCAGAGCTTCCAAAATGCTCTTCTGCTTGTCCGGGGTAACATCCAGTCCACCCAGTGAACTGCACTGGCTTGGATCATATGCGATTGTGCGCTGATCCGTCGGCGCTTTGCCGACACGGGTGATCTCGCTGGCTTGGCCGCCGCAAAGGGCCTGCACCAGCGCCGTCGCAATTTCGACCCCGTCATCAAGAAAGGCAGGGTCAACACCGCGCTCGAACCGTTGCCGCGCATCGCTGGTCAGCATCAGCTTCTGTCCTGTGCGGGCAATATGGGCCGGGTCAAAATAGGCACATTCGATCAGCACATCTTTGGTGTTTTCGTCGGTGCCATTGGCCGCACCACCCATGATGCCACCGATACCATGTGCGCCCGCCTGAT
Organism: Parasphingorhabdus sp.; assembly: GCF_039982395.1. Lineage (GTDB taxonomy): Bacteria > Pseudomonadota > Alphaproteobacteria > Sphingomonadales > Sphingomonadaceae > Parasphingorhabdus. Next base: position 491,960 of record NZ_JBDWYO010000001.1, on the reverse strand, counting down.
CGGCGATCACGGTCATGGTCTCGTCGAGCATATATTCCTTGTCGTTGAGCGCGACCAGCTTTTCACCGGCCTGCGCCTTGCGCGCAACCAGGCCGCCGTTGAGCTTGGCGACGTCGTAGACGTGCAGCGGCCGGCCCTGATCGAGCGTGACATAGTTGGTAATATCGACCAGCGCGGAAATTGGCTTCTGTCCAGCCGATTTCAGGCGTGCCTGCATCCAGTCGGGCGAGGCGTCATTGGCCACGCCGCTGACGGTGCAGCCGTAAAAGGCAGGGCAGCCTTCCGGATCCTCAATCGCGATATCGGGACCGGCGCCTTTGCGGGCAATGGCCTCAATATCCAGCGGCGTGAGCGTACCCATGCCTGCGGCCACCAGATCGCGGGCAATGCCGCGCACGCCCATGCAATCCTGACGATTGGGGGTGATGGCGACGTCGATGACGGGATCGTCCAGTTGCGCATAGTCCGCATAGCTGCTGCCAACAGGAGCATCCGACGGCAATTCGATGATACCGTCATGGTCTTCGCCAAGCTCAAGTTCGCGCGCACTGCACATCATGCCAAAGCTTTCGACATCGCGAATTTTGGCAGGCTTCAAGGTAAAATCACTGCCGGGAATATAGGTGCCGGGAGGGCCGAATACGCCGACCATATCCTTGCGGGCATTGGGCGCGCCACAGACGACTTGCCACGGTTCATCCGAGCCATCATCGACCTTCAGCAATTGCAGCTTGTCGGCATTGGGATGCGGCCCGGCTTCGATAACCTTGGCGACGCGGAATGGGCGTAAAGAATCGGCAGGGTTTTCCAGCCCTTCCAGCTCCAGACCGATATCGGTCAGCTTGTCGGTAATCTCGGTCAGGCTTGCATCGGTGTCGAGATGGGCTTTGAGCCAGCTTAGGGAAAATTTCATGCGCCCACTCCTCCGCTCAATGTCGGAACGTCCAGTGCATCAAAGCCATAATGGTCGGCCCAGCGCAGGTCGCCGTCGAAGAAGGCGCGCAAGTCGTTCATACCATATTTCAGCATCGCCAGCCGGTCGATGCCGCAGCCAAAGGCAAAGCCCTGCCAGACATCGGGATCTAGGCCGCAATTACGGATGACATTGGGATGCACCATGCCGGAACCCAGAATCTCCATCCAGCCGCCATTTTCACCGCGCGGATCACCACCGATGATCCGGCGGCCCTTTTCGACCGAGAAACCGAGATCGATTTCGGCGCTTGGTTCGGTGAACGGGAAATAGCTCGGGCGCAGGCGCAACTCGATATCGTCGCGCTCGAAAAAGGCGCGGACAAAGGTTTCCAGTGTCCATTTGAGATGACCCATTTGGATGCCCTTATCGATCACCAGGCCTTCAACCTGATGGAACATCGGTGTGTGGGTCGCGTCGCTGTCGCTACGATAGGTGCGGCCCGGCGCGATGATATGGATGGGCTCGCCGGCCCCGTCGGTTCGCTTGGCAACATCCATCATCGTGCGGATCTGCACCGGCGACGTGTGGGTGCGCAGCAGCTTTGGCATCCCGTCTTCATCGGTCTGTGGGAAATAGAATGTGTCATGCATTGCCCGCGCGGGGTGCGTGTCCGGAATGTTGAGCGCGGTGAAATTATGCCAGTCGTCCTCAATCTCCGGACCGGTGGCGACGGAGAAGCCGAGGTCTGCGAATATTTCCGCCAGTTCGTCCATCACCTGGCTGACGGGATGAATGCTGCCTTTCGGCGCCATGGGCGGGGGCAAGGTAAGGTCGAGCTTTTCGATCGCAAGCTTCGCGTTGAGCGCTTCGGTCTCCATCAGCTCTTTGCGGGTAGCGATCGCATCAGCGACGGCTTGCCGCGTGCCATTGATCTTCGGGCCTTGTTCCTGACGCTCTTCCGGTGTCATTTTTCCCAAGGTTTTCAGCAGCAGGGAAATCTCGCCCTTCTTGCCAAGCGCAGCCACGCGAATAGCCTCCAGTGCGTCGCCATCGGCTGCTGCGCCAATCTGCTCCAGATATTTTTCCCTGATCGCTTCGATGTCGCTCATCATATTGTCCCGTTTTCTCTCGTTGCCCGTCTAGCAACCCTTGCGAAAAACCCAATAAAAAAGCGCCGCGAGATTGCTCTCCGGCGCTTCTTTGAATTTATGAAAACACTTACGCTTTCGCGATAGCATCCTGCGCCTGTTTGATGATGCCGCTAAACACTGCGGGTTCATTCATCGCCAGGTCCGCCATTACTTTACGATCCAGTTCAATCCCGGCGAGCTTGGTGCCGTGGATGAATGTGCCGTAGGTCATGCCTTCTGCGCGAACCGCAGCGTTGATACGCTGGATCCAGATAGCGCGGAAAGCCCGCTTTTTAACTTTACGATCGCGATATGCATATTGACCGGCTTTTTCGACAGCCTGCCGCGCGATGCGGATGGTATTTTTGCGACGGCCATAATAGCCCTTCGCCTGTACCAATAATCTTTTATGTTTTGTACGAGTGGTCGTACCCCGTTTTACACGTGCCATTTTCTATATCCTGTAAGTTTGAATGTCGCTGCGGCGGGATTAACCCAGACCGTATGGCGCCCATTTTTTGACTGTCCGAGCATCCGCATCACACAATTTCTTGGTGCCGCGGTTCTGGCGGATATATTTGCTGTTATGGCTCATCAAACGGTGGCGTTTGCCGGCTACGCCGTGCTTAACCTTACCGGTTGCGGTGATTTTGAAGCGTTTCTTCACACCACTTTTGGTCTTCAACTTGGGCATTTTGGTCTCCTCTAGATGGTACCGTTACGGACACTTATGGCAGCCCACACTGGCCAGAGCGTCACATAGGAAGGGCGGCAATAGCTAGATTCGCTGGAATTGCAAGCAAATTGGATGGAATTATCGCCAATTGTCTTATATCCGTTTCAGGATAGGGGATCAGCGATGCGAGACTATTTATTGGCACTAAAGCACGGGTTTACAGGCCTCTTTCGATTTTCGGGTAGAGATGGCTCCGTTTTATTCTGGTCATATGCAGCGACAATCCTTTTTTTGGCTGTGTTTACAATGATGGCCGGAATGATCCCTGTGATGGCGGAATCAATGGCCAAGATGCAGGAGTTTGCGACACAAAATCCCGATCAAGTGACCATCCGGCAGGGGCCGAATAGCTATTCCATCTCTGTTGACGGCAATCATCCCGGACTTTTTCCGGATATGAGCGGATTCATAGAATTCTCAGCTATGGTTTCGGGAGCAACGGCAATATTGCTAGCTGCAGCTGTGTCTCGGAGATTACATGACACAGGTTTAAGTGGTTTCTGGGGGCTGATTCCCGTCCCTTTTTTGATTCTTGGATTCGGCCTTATGCCAGATGTATTTGAAGACTTTGGGTCAACCGATGAACCCGACATGGGCAAGTTCTTTCTGATGTTCTTCAACAATCTGCTCTATATAGGCAGCTTGGGTTTGCTTCTATTTCTACTCGTCAGGAAATCAAAAGCAGACCTACCAGAAGAACCATCTGCCAATATTAGTGATGACAAGCCACCGCAGCAAGCACGTCGTCGATCCTAGCATGGTCCCCGATCGCCAGCACATGGCCTTCGGATTCTGCGTGGAGTGGCTCGCCGTTCCAGTCGCACATCATCCCGCCCGCGCCATCGACAATCGGGGCGAGGGCGGCAAAATCGTGGAGTTTCAGCCCGGCTTCGCAGACGACATCGACATGACCGCTGGCGACCAGACCGTAATTATAGCAATCCCCGCCATAGATGATCTTGCGCTGCGCAACCTTGCCCGCCAGACCCATGAAGTGATCGGCTTCATGTTCGTTGAAGCAATGCGGCGAGGTGGTAGCGAGGACGGCATCCTCTAGCGCACGACAGCGCGCGGATTTTGCCGGCTGGCCGTTGAACAGGGTTTCGCGCCCGACCACGCCAACCCAGCGTTCTCTGGCAATCGGCTGGTCAATGACACCGATCAGCGGAAAACCTTCCTGCATCAGCGCAATCAAAGTGCCGAATATCGGGCGGCCTGCAATGAAGCTCGTGGTGCCATCAATCGGGTCCAATACCCATTGGCGCGATGCGCCTTCATTGCGCGTGCCATATTCTTCGCCGATGATTCCGTCGTCGGGACGTTCGGCCTCGATGATTGCTCGCATCGCCGCTTCCGCCGCTCGATCCGCTTCGGTGACCGGAGAGGAGTCTTCCTTGGTTTCCTGATCGAATTTGGCGCGGAAAAATGGCCGGATCGCGTCGCCCGCCGCTTCGGCGAGTTTTTGCGCGAGATCAATGTCTTTGGGTGTCATTGGTCGTCAGTCTCCGGCTGAGCAGGCCGCCAAGCCCAAAGGTACAGCGTCAATCCCGTGATGATGAAAAGCGCGCAGCCCGAGAGCATCCAGGCATTTGCGTACCAATATTCACCCCATGAAAATTCACCGGCCATGATTTTCTTCCAGCCGTTGAAATGCTGCATCCCGGCGACCACCAAGCCCAGGACAGCAAGAGTCGACGCGATCCAGCGGTTTAACCAATGCTGAGGATTGGCGAGCAGAAGCAAACCGAGCAATCCAATGACTGTTCTTTGGGCCCGGCAATATGGACAGACATATACCAGGTCGGCCAATTCCGTGATCCATGCAATGGCTGAGATCGCAATAGCCAATATCGCGATATGAATGCGGTATTTCAGCAGCGTGTCGAAACTGGGCATGTCCATCTCCCGATGTTAGAAATTGTGGCTGCGATTAGTCCCACAGACTGCTGACTGAACTTTCATCTGCGATCCGCTTGATCGCTTCGCCGAGCAGGGGCGCGATCGGCAATATCCGGATCTTGTCGGAATCAAGCGCGGATTGTGGTGCGCGGATAGTGTCTGTGATGATCAGCTTGCGCAGCGAAGAGGCGTTGACCCGCTCGACGGCCTTGCCCGAGAGAACGCCATGGGTGATATAGGCTGCCACATCGGTTGCGCCTGCTGCGATTAAAGCATCTGCTGCATTGCAGAGCGTGCCTGCGCTGTCTGCAATATCGTCGATCATGACACAGAAGCGCCCTTTTACATCGCCGATAATATTCATTACCTCGGATACGCCGGCCCGTTCGCGGCGTTTGTCGACGATCGCCAAAGGAGCGTTATCAAGCCGTTTGGCTAGCGCCCGCGCGCGAACCACGCCGCCGACGTCGGGAGAGACGACCATGATATCCTTATCGGCATGGCGTGATTTAATGTCCTGGCTGATCACCGGTGCGCCATAGAGATTGTCTGTCGGGATATCGAAGAAGCCTTGGATTTGGCCAGCATGAAGATCAACCGTCAGCACCCGGTCAGCGCCCGCTTCGGTGATCAGATTGGCGACCAGCTTGGCCGAAATTGGTGTCCGCGGTCCCGGCTTCCTGTCTTGGCGGGCATAGCCGAAATAGGGAATGACGGCGGTGATGCGCTTGGCAGACGCCCGTCGCAAAGCGTCGATGCTGATCAGCAATTCCATCAAATTGTCGTTGGCGGGGTGGCTGGTCGACTGCACGACAAAGACATCTTCGCCGCGGACATTTTCGTGAATCTCTATGAAAATCTCGTCATCGGCAAAACGCTTGACGCTCGCGTCGGTGAGCGGAATATTTAGATATTGTGCAATATCTGTAGCAAGCGGCAGATTGCTGTTGCCGGACATGAGTTTCATATGTGCGTTCCCCGATTTGTGGCCCGCCAGAATCGCCCGCGCAGCCCCATGACAATTGTGTGACCCTGTTAGACAGAAGGCGATGAAATCAAAAGAGGCTTTTCAATCAATCCAACCCATTTGTTTTAGCGTGCCCGCATAAGAGCGTGAAACCGGGATTTCGAGGCCATTGGCCAGTATGATTTTTAGGTTGCGGCCTTCTCGCCGGGATTCTGTGATCGCATGTTTTGCAACCCACCAGCCGCGATGCACTTGCATGCCCTCTATGGGCTGGGTTTCCGGGATGGCGTCGCGCATGCGCATCAACAGCATTTCATTTTGGTCACTAGCATGGACGCGGACATAATGGTCTTCCACGCTAAGGGCGAGAATGGAGTCTGGAAATCCTATAGGCAGCCGTTTGTGCAAAACGGTGCGAATGACGGGTTGAGGGCGTTCCGCCTCTTGTGCCTCTGAATGGCTGTCTATCGGTGTGCCGGTTCCCCTATTGGTCCGGAATAGCAGTTCCATCATCATATAAATGCCAAAGCCGAGTGCAGCGCATTGCAAATATAGCGGCAGAAACCGACTACCCATGAAGGCCGGGTCGAACCGCATTCCAGCCATTGCAAAGCCGACCAGAAACGTCATGGGGAGCGCCGCGATCGCGGTGCCGATCAGCACAGCGACCCATTTGGGAATGGCGATGGCATCCTGCAGCCAGACGGCACAGATCGAAATCGGACGAAAAATGGCATAGCCGATGATGATGAATAGAACCCAGTAAGCAAGCCGCCAGCCGAGTGGCATCACATAAGTGCCAAATGGTCCCAAGAAGCCCATCACCAAGCCGATGGCCGCCATGATAAAAACCTCGACCGCAATCAAGCGTCCGGTCAGATTCGTCTTATCGGTGGGCAATATGGTCTCCATTTTGTCTTTCAGCATGCCAATTCGCGCTTCGTGAATGGGTGGACGGTACAGAATAGGCGTCTTTCGCGAATAAGCCATCCGCATTCACGCAGGCAAGCTGTGATTGTTCTGCAGGCCAGTCAAGATGCTTCCATAACCGCATGAAGGAACGAAAGCATGATTGAACAGCCTATCAATATGAACTCCGCCGGGCTTAGCATCCGCAGCGCTATTTTGGCCGCGGGCGCAACGATATTGATCACCTTGGTGCTTATGGCATTGGTGTCTTTGTCGGGCGGCTTTGTATCTGGCGCCGAGACGCCTGGTGCCCGTCCACGGATCAGTCTGCCGATCATGATTCATCTTTCGACAGTCATTCCGGCGATTCCGTTGGGCGCGTTTGTTCTTTGGCGGAAAAAGGGCGACAATATGCATAGAAGGCTTGGTCGAATTTGGGCGGTCCTGATGCTGGTTACCGCTATTTCCAGTTTTTGGATTGGGCGCCCTGGAACGGGTATTGCAGGCAGCGGCTTTAGCTTCATTCATGGATTTGCGGTTTGGACCCTGCTCTCTGTACCCTATGCTGTTTACAAGGTCCGCAAGGGTAACATCGAAGCCCATCTCCGCGCAATGCAGGGATTATATATCGGATTGTTAATAGCCGGATTGTTTTCGTTCATCCCGGGCCGGATCATGGGAAGCCTGGTTTTCGGATAATTTCATTGCCGAGATCGTCTGCCCTTTCTATCAGAGCGCGATGACCAAAAAGCTCACGATAGCCATGGCGCAACTCAACCAGAGTGTTGGCGATTTGCGCGGCAATGCCGATGCCATGATTGCTGCGCATAGCGGCCGGCCGGACAGCGACCTTATCGTGTTCCCGGAGTTGCAGTTGATCGGATATCCTCCGGAAGACCTGGTGCTGAAGCCCGCGCTTTGGGAACGGGCAGAAGCGGAACTCAACCGACTGGCAGCAGCCACTGCAGGTCCGGGGCCAGCGATGTTGGTCGGGTCAGTGTTTCGGGAAGACGGCAATCTCTACAATGGCATTGCATTGCTGGCGGACGGACATGTCCAGGATATTCGCTACAAATACGAACTTCCCAATTACGGTACGTTTGACGAAAAACGCCTCTTTACCTCAGGTCCACTGCCAGAGCCTATTGTCTTCAAAGGCTGCAAAATAGGTCTACCGATCTGCGAAGATGTTTGGTTTCCGACGGTCTGTGAACATCTCAAATCGCAGGGCGCGGAGCTGTTTATATCCGTGCACGGTAGCCCCTATGAGATCGAGAAAGACGATCTCCGTCTCGGCCAGGTCGCGACGAAGCGGGTTCGCGAGACCGGCATTCCGCTTCTGTTCCTAAACCGGGTCGGCGGGCAGGATGAAATTGTCTTTGATGGCGCCAGTTTCGTGCTCAATGGTGACGCTGGTGTGATGCATCAGTTGCCGGACTGGGATGAATCGATTGTCGATACATATTGGTCTTGCGAGAGCGGCAAATGGACTTGTGCGCCTGGCGAAATTCACAAGCTGGATGACCATCCGGCCGACATCTACAATGCGATGATTGTCGGACTGCGCGACTATGTGAATCGCAATCGCTTTCCGGGCGTTTTGCTTGGTCTTTCCGGCGGAATCGATAGCGCTCTTTCGGCTGCGGTTGCGGTCGATGCTCTCGGCGCAGATCGCGTGTGGAACGTGATGATGCCGTCGCGGTTCACCTCGCAAGAAAGCCTGGATGATGCCGAAGGCTGTGCAAAAATGCTCGGCACCCGGCTGGATACGATCGCGATCAGCCCAGCGATCGAAGGTTTTGATGCGATGCTCGAGGATAGTTTTTCCGATAGCAATGTTGATATTACGGAAGAGAATATCCAGTCGCGTATTCGTGGCGTTACCCTGATGGCGCTCTCGAACAAGTTCGGCCATATGCTGTTGACCACCGGCAACAAGAGCGAGATGAGCGTTGGCTATGCCACTATCTATGGCGACATGGCGGGCGGCTATTCGGTGCTGAAAGACGCGTATAAGCTGACTGTTTTCAAACTGTCGGCCTGGCGCAACCGAAACAAACCCAGCCTTGGCCTTGGTCCCGATGGACCGGTCATGCCTGAGCAAGTGATAACCAAACCGCCGAGTGCGGAGCTACGGGAAGATCAAAAGGACAGCGACAGTCTGCCCGATTATGAAATTCTGGACCCGCTCCTGCACGGCCTGATCGAAGAAGAATTATCGGTCAATGATTTGGTTGCGAAGGGCTTTGACAGGGAAACGGTGGTGCGGATCGAGCGGCTGCTCTATATCGCTGAATATAAACGCCGTCAGGCCCCGCCGGGCGTCAAACTCGGCACGAGAAATTTTGGCCGCGATCGGCGCTACCCTATCACCAACGCATTCAGGACCGTATGACCATAAAAACCCGCTTTGCTCCGTCCCCGACGGGCCACCTTCATGTCGGCAATATCCGGACCGCACTCCACAATTGGATGTTCGCGCAAAAAGAAGGTGGCACATTCTTGCTGCGGCTCGATGATACTGATGCAGAGCGATCCAAGGAAGAATATGTCAATGCGATCCGGGCGGATCTGGCATGGCTGGGACTGGCCTCGGATGAGGAGCAGCGGCAGTCGGATCGCTTTGATCGTTATGAAGAGCAGAGGATGAAGCTGAAGGCCGACGGGCGTGTCTATCCGGCTTATGAGACCGCTCAAGAGTTGGATCTGAAGCGCAAGATCCAATTGGGCCGCGGTAAACCGCCAATCTATGATCGTGCCGCCTTGACCCTAACTTCGGATGAGATCGCTGCTTTTGAAGCGGAGGGCCGGAAACCGCATTGGCGTTTCAAGCTGGACCATGGAACGCCGATCACATGGACCGACCGGATCCGGGGCGATCAGAATTTCGATCCAGCCTTGCTCTCCGATCCCGTCATCCGACGCGAAAATGGCAGCTGGCTTTATATGTTGCCGTCGGCGATTGACGATATTGATATGGGGATCACCCATGTCGTGCGGGGTGAGGACCATGTCGCCAATACCGCGGTACAAATTCAGATGTTCCATGCCCTTGGTGCAAAGGAACCGGAATTTGCGCATGAGGCTCTGTTGGTTGGCACCGAAGGAAAGCTGTCCAAGCGGCTTGGTTCTTTGGGCGTTAGCAGCTTTCGCGAGAAGCATATCGAGCCGCAAGCGATCGTGGCCTTGCTGGCGCGGATCGGAACTAGCGATCCGGTGGAACCGATTGCCGATGTCCAGCAATTGATCGCCAGTTTCGACTTTTCCCGTTTTGGCCGGGCGCCAGCGCGCTTCGATGATGAAGAGCTGGCCCAACTCAATCAGAAGATTGTCCACCTGCTTGATTATGAGGATGTTAAAAGCCGCTTGCCCGAAGCAATGGACGCAGAATCTTGGGCGGTCATCCGGCCGAACCTGCACGATATGGGCGATGTGGGCCAATGGTGGAAGGTGGTCACCGGGCCGATTATTCTGCCGGAAATATCGGCTGAAGATAAGGAATTTTTGTCCGCCGCACATGGCACATTGGAAGGATTGGAAGCGTCCGACGATCTTTGGAAACAGCTGACCGGAGCGCTCAAAGAGGCGACCGGGCGCAAAGGCAAGCCCTTGTTCATGCCTTTGCGGCAAGCCTTGACCGGGTTGGATCATGGTCCGGATATGAATAGTTTGTTGCTGTTAATCGGCAGGGATATCGCACTGGCAAGACTGGCCACGGCTTCCAGTTAACCATCTATAAATAAACGATACTTCTCGCTAGCCACAGCCATATTTGCACAAATTTGTGTAATAGTATATCATAACAATTGGCGCTGAGGCGAGATAGTCAAACAGGCACAATGCCGCTTCGCCACTTTTGAGGATGGTTGAGAGGATGTGATGATGAGCTATGTTTCCGCATATGAGAATAAGACTCCACGTTCCAAGGGCGTGATAATGGCCGCTGTTGTTCATGCTGTGATTATTGGCGGTGTGATTGCGATGCCGGGGATTGAGATTCCGGAGAGGTTTGAAGGACCAATCTTCGCGTTTCCGGTGCCTGTCGATAAGCCACCCGAACCGATAGTTGAAGAGACGCCACCTGAAGTCAAAACAGCACGGCCAACGGTTCAGGCTCCGCCGGACAAGCCGAGGATAGAACTGACTCCTCCACCGATTGTCCCGATCGAAGGTTATGCCAGAATTGATCTTGCAACAGGATCTGACGGAACCGGAGACGAAATCCCGTTTCAAGCGATCGAAGTAGAGCCCGATCCGGTAATCGTCGCCGCGACCCTGAACCAGCGCTATGCAAGCCATTTTCAGCCGGCCTATCCGACAGGACAATTGCGCCTCGAACGGGAAGGCGAAGTCAGCGTCCGGGTGCTGGTGGGTACCGATGGCCGTGTGAAGAATATCGAACTGATTGATTCGCCTCATGCGGATTTCTGGACCGCAACGCGAAAACAGGCGCTCAGCAAATGGCGATTCACGCCGGCTACCAGCGACGGAAAGCCGATTGAAAGCTGGATGACGTTAAAAGTTCGCTTCGAAATCAATAGCTAACCGCTTGACCCTATGGCCAGCCTTGTTCCACCCGGGGCAATTTTTCGGGAAAGGCTGGCCATAGCTGCGCACTGACACTATTTGGAAAACCATGGGCTTGATAAAAGATGCATCTGTAACCGGCGGTTTTGGCGATTTGATCGCTGTTTTTCGCCAGAGTGAACCGGGAACACGCTTGCTACCGGCGGTTATGGCCATTGGCTGCACGTCGTTCATTCTCTTTCTTTTCTGGCTCGATCCGAAGGTAAATACTTACACTTATGTACCGCAAGAGGTCATTTATGTTGAAAACTGGACAAATGAACGGACGGATGAAGAAATATTGAAAGACCGTTGGGAGGTCCAGTGCCTGAAAGACAAATATGAGGAAAAGCGGCGCGAGTCGGTGAAAGCCCTTGGGCGGATGTCCGGCATGGATGTCGAAGAAATCGAACGGGAAGCGAAAGCGAAGCGCATCGCTCGCGGCGAGGTAGAGGTCGAACGCCCGGCCGGCTTGCAATGCTGACCCCTCCCAGTGACGCGCATTTCATGGCAGCCGCTTTGGCTCTGTCCGAGCGGGGACGGGGCCGGACCAGCGCCAATCCCAATGTGGGCTGTGTCATTGTCAAACAGGGCATCGTCATAGGCCGGGGATGGACCCAGCCAGGCGGCCGCCCGCATGCCGAAGAAATGGCATTGATCGCGGCAGGCCCCTCGGCCAAGGGCGCCGATATTTTCGTAACCATGGAGCCTTGCGCCCATGAAAGCAGCCGAGGCCCGACCTGCAGCAATGCGATTATCGACGCAAAACCCAATAGAGTGATTGTCGCAACGCTTGATGCCGATGAACGCACGCGGCGCAGAGGCATTGATCGGCTGGGCGAAGCCGGCATTCCGGTATCGGTCGGCATCCGCGAGCCCGAAGCGCGGCGCACCATGGCGGGCTTTCTCTGTCGTGTTGAAAAGCAGCGCCCCTTTGTCACGCTGAAACTGGCCATGTCGCTCGATGGCTGCATTGCCATGGCGGACGGCACGAGCCAATGGATCACCGGCGACCGGGCGCGGGCCCATGCCCATCTCGAACGGGCGCGCAGCGATGCGATTCTGGTCGGAGCGGGAACGGCCACCACCGACAGGCCGGGTCTGGATGTCCGGCTTGACGGCCTGACCGACCGGTCACCGCAGCCGGTTGTGCTGGGCGATGATCCTGACAAGCCGGACCATTGGCTGCAGATTGACGCGCCATCGGCCATCGCTGGCCTCGACAATATCAATTGGTTGCTGGTCGAAGGCGGCGCAAAAACGGCGGCCTCCTTTCTGCAAGCGGATCTGGTTGACCGGCTGTTGCTCTATCGCGCTCCGATTGTGATCGGCGGCGGCCTGTCCGGCATTGCTGACATAGGTCTGGCGGGGCTGGGCGATGCTCACGGCCACTGGCGGCGGACAGATCGGCGCGACCTCGGTCAGGATGTGCTTGAGATATACGACCGCGCCGCTTAGGCTCCGCGCCAATCACAAAAAATAGGATCATCCATGTTCACAGGCATTGTTTCAGATATCGGTACCATCGACTCGCTAGATCAGCGCGGCGATCTCCGCGTCAGGATCAGCTGTGGCTATGCCATGGACGGCGTTGATATGGGCGCGTCCATTGCTTGTTCGGGCGTCTGCCTGACCGTGGTGGAAAAAGGACAAGACTGGTTTGCCGTGGACGTGTCCGGTGAAACCCTGTCCTGCACCGCATCCGGCCAGTTTACCGCTGGCCGCCGTCTCAACCTGGAGCGGGCTCTAAAGGTTGGCGAGGAATTGGGCGGTCATATTGTGACCGGCCATGTCGACGGCGTTGGCGAAGTGGTGTCCAGCACCGAAACGGGTGATTCCCGGGCGGTCGTCATCCGCGTTTCGAAAGAGCTGGCTCCTTATATTGCTGCGAAGGGATCGATCACCGTCGATGGCGTATCGCTCACCGTGAATGCGGTTTCCGACGATGAGACAGGCGCCCAGTTCACCCTCAACATCATTCCCCATACCGGGCAAGTGACGACCTTGGGCGAACTGGAAGCCGGGCGTTCCGTCAATCTGGAGATTGATATTTTGGCGCGCTATCTGGCGCGGATGGAACAGGTCCGGTCTTTGGGCTGAACCCCCGTCAGGCCATCCTGCGCTTGACAATCATTTCCGCTAGAATGGCAGCCAGCGCTGCTTCTTGCTGAACTTCATATAGCCGACATTGGCGCCAAGCCGCAGACCCGCACCCAACCGAACCGGTATCAGGACCTTGTCGCCGCTCCGCAAATAGCTGACGTGGAAACCGCCGATGAAATAGGCCGCGCCTTCGCCGGCAGGGAAGCGTTTATACAGGTCTTCTGTATCATAGAGATTATAGACCAATACGAATGTGTTCGCGGCATTTCCGCCAAAGTCAAAACCGACCGATGGCCCTGTCCAATAGACCGGGCGCTCGCCTTCGATCTTGTGATATAGCTTGCCCGAACCATAGCGCAGCCCGACAACAAACGCGCCGCTGGCTTCGCGGCCAGCGATATAGGCATTGGGGCGGCCTTGTTTCTTCAATATGTCTTCAATCGTTGCGGCCAGGCCTTTGGCACCCTTGCCGAACACGCCTTCTGCGGCGCCAATTAGATCGTCGTCTTGGAATGTGGAGTCATCGACCGTAGCATCGGACGCGGTGCCATTGGCGAGGTCACCTGCCTGTGCGGCGCTGGTGGCTGAATCGGCAGGGGCGATTATATCCGCATTGATATCGCTATCAATCGGCGCATCCGACACGACATTGCTATCCGGAATATTGGAAGCGGCCGCTTCGAAATTTCCATCATAGTCAGGCGTTGCCAGATCGGCATCGATCACGTCATTCGGATCGATGGTCTCAACCTGCGCAAATGCGGGCGATAGATTTGGAGCAGTGGCAAGGGCCAATACAGCAAATAGACCCAAAAATTTCTTCATGCACAACGGTAACATGGGTTAACTCCTTCCCATTACCAGCCACCAAAGGCCTTCGGCTGTTGGACATGACCACGCAATGAACGGACGACGAGGTGAGTCGATTCTGCGGCAGTGCGAGTCCCATTGCCATATTCGCTGGGTTTCTCCCATTGTCGGAGGGTTTTTGCGCACTACACTTTACCCGTTGCAGCCAACGCCATCCATGGTTATAGCGCGACATCTAGCCAACTGCGTGGACACGTGGGTGAGCGGCTGAAACCACCTCCCTGCTAAGGAGGCAAGGGCCTCACGGTCCTTCGAGGGTTCGAATCCCTCCGTGTCCTCCATTTTCTTTGTTCCGCAGTTTCTGAAAAGTCGTTTTTAACGGCTAATGCCGATATTGTGGCTATGTTTTGCTTTGATAATTCTAGAAACAGGTGAAAGCTGGCGGATGATTGTGGTCTGTGCTTTTGCAGCCCCGTATCTGGGCCGGTCCGACGCAGATGCGGGATGTTGGTCGCCTGCTGTTAGATCAATTTTCTACGGAGCAGTGTTTCTGCTTCTCGGATAAGCTAGCAGGGCGAGGCTATGTAATAGGCCGTCATATGTTGCATTGAGCCTATCCTGCAAAAAATTTCAGTTGACTGACTATTATCGTTCGCTCAATCGGGCTCTATGAAATTCGCATTGTTTGACTGGTCGAATAGCGACGACCGCAGGTTTGCCCTTTTAATCAGTTTTCTGGTGTTGGTGTTTCTAACCGGGGGCGGGTCGCGAAATGATGTGCAGTCTCTGGCAATATTGCAACCCCTTGCATTTATCTTTGCCGCTGCGGGGCTAATTGTCGCTGGCAAGCAACAATTAAAGCGCCTTGGCCTTCCTTTAACATTGTTAGCAGTGCTTGCCGCCATAGTGCTCTTGCAGCTCATTCCCTTGCCACCGACAATTTGGCATATGCTGCCGGGACGCGAGCCGATTATTGCATCGGGCGAGCTTTTGGGCCTCGACAACGTTTGGCGGCCCATCTCGCTCTCTCCAGCGAGCACTTGGAGCAGTCTATTCTTTTTGGCCATCCCGCTTGCTGCTATGATTCTTTTCGCAATTCAGTCCCGATTGCATCAACGCAGACTAATTGGATTTTTTATCGGAATTGCATTGGCCAGCTCGATATTGGCCATTCTGCAATTGTCGAGCCCGGAAGGTAGTGTATTCTACCTGTATAGAGTTACAAATGACGGCGCTGCCGTTGGTTTATTTGCCAACCGCAACCACCATGCCATGTATTTGGCTTGCGCTATTCTGATGGCATTTTGGTACGCTGCTTCTCTGGATAAGGCAGACAAGCATATGGCCATCAAGGGCGTGTTTGCCGCCGTAAGTCTGATGGTTTTCTTGCCCATGATATTTGTTATCGGTTCCCGCGCCGGGTTGCTGCTGGGCTTCGTTTGCATAGTCTTGGGCTTCTATTTTATTCTTCGCTCAGAATTGTTTGGAAAATCTAGATTTTTATCCTGGATGCCCGATTCGAAGTTTGGTGTTGCCATACCTATTGCACTCCTCTTGGGTTTTTCCTTGATGGCTATAGCCACCCAAATGACGGATAACGCCACGGCTCTTGACCGCCTGATTGGTCAGAATAGCATTGATGAATTGAGAATATCGCTGTTGCCGACGCTTCTGGAAATGGTGAATGAATTTTGGGTTATAGGGGCGGGTTTTGGTAGTTTTGAACTGGTCTACAAGTCGTTCGAGCCACAAAGCCTTTTGTCGACAAAATATCTAAATATGGCGCACAATGATTTGGTTCAATTGATTGTTGAGGCCGGGCTGGCCGGCATATTGTTGATCGTCATTTTTGCAATCTGGTTAATCACAAAATCGATCGACATTGCCAAGTCAAGCACTCCAAAACGACCAAGCAGGCAGTTGATGTCGCTGCTGTTGATCCTGATATGGGGAATAGCTAGCCTTTTTGACTATCCGATGCGAGTACCAAGTTTAGCTGCCTTTTTTGCTATATTATGTTGTATGGTAGCGATGAATCGCAGCTCAGATCATCGACTTTCGAGAAAAGATTACTAGGGTGATAAATCGGTTTACGCTTTTAGCGATGTTCGATATTGCGGCCGGATGATAGGCAAGGATAAGAAATGAAGTTGATTAAATTGTCATCCATTGCCTTGTGCTTGGTACTAACATCCTGTTTTGGTTCATCTACTCTTGGTGAAAGTTCAGCGGTAACGCTAGTGCAATCGTCTGCGTTGCCGGCTCCGACCAGAGCCGACCAAATGTCTGCTAGCCGACCTTATTTGATCGGCCCCTTCGATAAGCTAAAAATTGATGTCTTCGGTATCGAAGATCTCCAGAAAAACGTCCAGATTGACGCCAGTGGGCGCTTATCGTTCCCATTGATCGGTGTTGTGGAGGCGTCCGGTACAACACCTGGTGAATTGGCGGAAATAATTGAGATGAAACTGAGGGGGCGGTTTGTCCGAGACCCACAGGTGACTGTCAATTTGCAGGAAACTTTTAGTCAACTGGTGACCGTAGACGGACAAGTGTCTCGTCCAGGCTTATACCCAGTTGTGGGTCGTATGACCTTGATGCGTGCTGTGGCTACCGCGGGCGGCGTGGGCGAGTTCGCAAAATTGAGCGACGTTGTTATATTCAGAAGTGTCGATGGGAATAAACTTGCTGGACTTTATAACTTGAAGGGCATTAGAAGAGGCAATTACGAGGACCCGGAAGTATTTGCCAATGACGTAATTGTTGTTGGAGATTCGCAGGCCCGTCGCCTGTTTCGAGATATTATTGAAGGATCGTCACTTATCACAACTCCTCTTATTATTTTGACACGGTAGATCCAGTGACTGATCCCGATATCGCGCACGTGAACAGCAACGTGAACAACAATATGCCCGCTTCAGAGCAAGAGCGTCGAGGGCCGGCGGCAATGGCCTTGCCAATTCTCGAACAGCTCTGGTTCATGATTTTCAACCACAAGTGGATCATTCTGACAATTCTGGCAGCTAGCTTGCTGATCGGTTTGGTATTAACACTTTTGGCCACTCCGCTTTACACGGCGACCGCGCGGATCGAGATTAGCCGAGCCCAGGATAATATTACCAATGTGGAGGGTGTGCAGGCCAACGATATAGGCAAGAGCATGGAGTTCTTCCAAACCCAATACGCTTTATTGGAGGCCAAATCGATGGCCCAGCGCGTTGCCAATGCTCTCAATCTGACCTCTGATGATTCATTTTTCGAAGCTTACGGAGTTGAGCCGTCTGAAATCGGTCTAGGAGACGCGGGTGACAATGGCGCAAAAGTATCCGAGGGGCGTGGCCGCCGGGAAAAAATGGCAACTAGAATTCTGCGTTCCAGCGTTGCGATTAGTCCCGTCAGGGGCTCGAGTTTGGTCGACGTTAATTTTACCAGTCCTGATCCAACACTATCAGCAAAAGTTGCCAATAGTTGGGTGGAGCAATTTATCGAGTCCAATCTAGATCGTCGTTATGCATCGACTGAAGATGCCAGAAAGTTTTTGGAAAGCCGGCTGTCAGAGCTAAGACAAAGGTTGGAGGAATCAGAAAGAAATCTTGTGACTTATGCTGCGCAGCAGGAAATCGTGCAGCTCGATTCAAAACGGTCCGAAGATGGTCGCACTGTTGGCGGGCAAACACTCGTTGGGTCAGACCTTGAGGCGATGAATAAGGCGCTGTCCGACGCAATTTCTGCGCGGGTCGCAGCACAGAGCGGTGCGGGACAAAACGGCTCTGCTAGCGAACAAAGCATGTCAAATGCTACGATCGCCGGGCTTCGGCAACAGCGCGCAATAATAGCCGCCGAACGTGCAAATCTGTTAAGCCAGTTTGAGCCGGAATATCCTTCAGTAAAAGCACTAACGTCGCAAGTTGAAGAATTGGATAGCAGCATTCGGGCGGAGGAACGGCGCGTGAAGCAGAGCGTTAATTCCCAATATCGTGAGGCTTTGCAAAGGGAAACAACTTTGCGGCAAAAAGTCCAGCAACTTAAAAGTGATTTGACCTCTCAGAATCGTGCCTCAATTCAATATAATATTTATCAACGTGAAGTAGATACAAACCGTCAACTCTATGATGGTCTTTTGCAAAGATATAAAGAAATTGGCGTGGCTGGCGTCGGTTCCAATAACATCCAGACTGTTGATCGGGCAACTAGACCAAATCGTCCATCCAGCCCCAATTTGCAGGTTAACCTATCTTTGGCCTTCTTCTTGGGTGTTCTTGCGTCAGGTGCATATGTCTTTGCTAGGGAGCAAATTGATCAAAGTCTTCGCGACCCTTCCGATATAAAACGAATATTGGGGATCACCGATTTAGGCGCTATTCCGACATTTGAAAAAGGTGATGTTCCAGAACTTTTGCAAGACCGAAAGTCGATAAGTTCGGAAGCCTATTTCTCCATTTGTACCAGTTTATCATTTTTGACAGATCATGGTGTGCCGCGATCAATGGCGTTTACCAGTACTCGACCGAATGAAGGTAAAAGTACATCGGCCTTTGCCGTCGGAGTCATGTTGGCGAGAATGGGTAAAAAGACGCTGTTGATTGATGGGGATATGCGGAACCCATCGGTGGACGCTATTATGGACGTGCCAAACGAAGAAGGTTTGAGCAACTATCTTTCTGGCAATTTCAGCGAAGATGAATTGCCTCGTCGCAATTATCAGCAAAACCTGGACTATTTGGTTGCTGGCCCAACGCCGCCGAATGCGGCCGAGCTTCTTTCCAGCGACCGGCTCAGCCAGCTGGTCACAACAATGTTGCAGCATTATGATCATGTGCTCATTGATGCGCCGCCGGTCATGGGAATCGCGGATTCTCCGTTGATTGCAAAATCTGTTGAGGGGGTAATCTTCTCAATCGAAGCCAATGGCGCAAAAATGCGTGCAATCCGATCAGCTTTGGAGCGCCTCAGCAAGTCAAATGCACATGTATTCGGTGCCATTTTGACGAAGCTAGATGGGCGGAACTCGCAATATGGTTATGGCTATGCATATGGCTATGGATACGGAAATGACCAATCGAAGAAATCTGACGAAATAGATGATCTTTAAGCAAAGCTATTGCCGATGCTAAAATTTTCTGTTCGTTCAGTGGCAATCATCGCTATCGCTCTGTTTCTGGCGTTAATGAGTGGCGCCCACGTGCTCAGCAATATCGCGGTAAATGAATCTTTGGCGTCGATTCCGCCGGCCAACGGTCTAAAGCTGGCTGAGGTTTCGGAACATAATTTTCGTCAGGCACTGATCAAAAATGGTGGCGAAATTCCGGAAAAGATCGACGCAAAAATTTTGGACCTCGCGCAAAATGCCGTCGCCCAAGAGCCATTGTCGCACATTGGGTTGCGACTTTTAGCTTTGGGTAAAGAAAGTGATGGTGATATCGATTCTGCCAGAAAACTTATGAGAATTGTTGCCGGCCTCACGAAAAGAGATCAAGTATCCAACTATTGGTTGATTAGAGACTACGGAGCCTTGCGGGATACTCAAAATCTTCTGAAATACTATGACTATAGCCTAAGAACCAGTCGCGAAACTGCTCTTCAATTATTGCCTGCCATGGTGAACGGATTGGCCAATGATGAGTTTATAGAACCAATGGCTGACCTATTGTTGACAAGGCCACCATGGTCAGAGCAATTTTGGTCTCAAATGCTGACCGCAAAACCATCGCTGCCCAATGCCGTCAAGTTGAGGAAACGGTTGCAAGACGGCAATGAAAAACCATCGCAATCGGTTGATAGGCAGTTGGTTTCGCAGCTCGTGAACTACGGGTTATATGCAGAAGCGTTAGAACTCTATCGCAGCCTAGCTCCCAATCGGGAGTCGGGGTCTAAGATTGTGAACCAGGATTTTGACCGAGTTTCGATGCTTCCTCCTGTTGATTGGGACTTACTTTCGGACGGGAAATTTTTCGCTGATATTGATACGGGCAGTAAACAGCTGGTTGTCTCTATATCGCCGGGTGGAAGCGGGACGGTCGCGCGGCAACTTTTACATTTGGACAGTCATTCATACGATCTAACAGTGGAAACCAAAGGATTAACATCCAACTCTATAGGAATGGATCTGGAATTTCGGTGTGCAGATGCTGGTGGAAACATAAGAAAATCAGAAGCAATCGGACGGATTACACTGTCAGAAGGCCTCAAAATATATCGCGTACCACCTCGGTCAAATTGCAATTATGTTTGGCTTAACGTTAATATAAGCGGTGCTGATCGCTCAGATTCCAATGAAATCATTATTGATCAATTGGCCCTAGAAAAAGTGTCCTAGAAAATGGTGTCTACGCTGCCTTTTCAACCCGTTATAATAGTCGGGGCAGGACGGTCAGGCACTAATATGTTGCGCGATGCCATGTGTCGATTGCCATATTTCGAAACATGGGATTGCGATGAGATTAATCCGATCTGGCGACATGGCAATATCGCTTATCCGAATGATGAATTTTCTCCTGAAATGGCAACTCGGCCGGTTAATCACTTCATTCGGAACCGTTTCCTCAAAGAATGGAAGCGCAGTGGCCAGCCTCAGTTTTTGTTGGAGAAAACCTGTGCCAATTCCCTGCGGGTTGGTTTTGTAGACAAGGTACTTCCTGAAGCAAAATACATATTCTTGGTGCGCAATGGGCTAGATGTGGTCGCGTCCGCGCAGAAAAGGTGGAGAGGTGACATGGAAGTGGAATCCTTGCCTTATTACTGGTCCAAAGTTCGAAACACGCCGATTTTCGACCTGCCGATCTACGGCCTGAGATTTCTGCAGGCGCGAATTTCCATGGTTCTGGGAACTAAAGATCATATGTCCTTTTGGGGGCCCAAGTTTTCTGAGTTAACGAAATTGCCTCCTTCGATGCCTTTGGAGGAATTATGTGCCCTGCAGTGGCAGGCGTGCATTGAAAATTCGCTACGAGACTTTGCATTGATGGATGGTCAAAAGCATCTCACTTTACGATATGAAGACTTTGTATCATCGCCTGAGCAACAGCTCGGTAAAATCTTGGATTTTCTGGAAGTTAATGGATCATCAGAAGATATCGCTCGCGCGGTCAAATCCGTTTCATCGAAATCAATCGGCAAGGGCCGTAAAACACTGACGGATGAACACCAGGGCATCGCCAAGATGGTCGCATCAGTAATGAGTCGTTTTGACATTCAGATGGAAGTCGATTGAAATGCGTATTTGGTTATCACGGCCGCATATGGGAGGCACGGAACAGGACTATGTCGGAGAGGCGTTTGAATCCAATTTCATTGCGCCAGCCGGCCCCCAGCTCGATCAATTTGAAGCAGGATTTGCCGATTATATTGGCCAGGATGTTCACTGCTTAGCCGTTAGCAGCGGGACAGCAGCCCTGCATCTGGCGCTTCGTATGCAAAATTTGGATCAAGGCGACGAAGTATGGGTGTCGTCAATGACGTTTGCTGGCGGCGTCTTTCCTATCATATACGAAAATGCGACACCGGTTTTTTTTGATCTGTCGCCAGAAAGCTGGACCATATGTCCAGATTTGCTCGAAGAGGCATTGAAGGCCGCCGGGAAGCGCGGAAAATTACCAAAAGCCATTATTCCAACCGATCTCTATGGGCAGAGCTGTGATCTCGCCCGTTTGGAGGGGCTAGCGAATGAATATGAGGTGCCGTTGATCGTTGATTCCGCAGAATCTGCCGGCGCCAATTTCCGTGATCGTAAGTGCGGCAGTGGCGGAGACATGGCGATTTTGTCTTTTAACGGCAACAAGATCATTACCACCGGCGGTGGCGGCATGCTGGTTTCCAAGGATGAGAAGGTCATAGAGATGGCCCGTTTTCTTTCCACCCAAGCCAAAGATGTGGCGCAGCATTATCAGCATTCAACCTACGGCTATAATTATCGGATGAGCAATGTGGCTGCGGCTATCGGATTGGGCCAGTTAGAGGTTTTGGACCAAAGGGCGATACAAAGGCGCAATATTTTTGACCGTTATAGCAAGGCCCTTGGCAATGTTCCGGGCGTTGCTTTCATGCCCGAACCAGAATGGTCAACCAGTTCAAGATGGCTAACCACCGCCACCTTTGATGAAAATTTATGCGGTCTGAATCGGGAAATGATCAGCCAGGCGTTGTTGAAGAAAGAAATTGATTCCAGACCAATGTGGAAACCCATGCATAAACAACCGCTTTTCGACGGAAAATCTTACGTGGGAAGTGGTTTTGACGAGAAGCTATTTGACAATGGATTATGTCTTCCGTCAGGCAGCGACATGACTATTGATGAACAGGATGAGGTGATTTCGTTATTGCTGAACATTCTCAACCCGTGACGCAATGATTGTATCAACCGATAAAAACTTCATTTATGCCCGCGTACCGAAGACTGCGAGCACCAGTCTGTCCAGTGCTTTGGAGCCCCATCGGCGGGTGGAAGACCGGCACTGGATCGGAAAACTTGGCCGCTTTGTCGCGCCCAAACTCGTGCACCCGAAAGTCGTTGATTTCAGAGCGCATTCACACTGGCCGTTGTTGGCGGCAAAGCATATCATGGGACAAGAGTTTTTTGATGGAGCCTTCAAGTTTGCTGTGGTGCGTCATCCAGTTGACTGGTGCTATTCTTACTACCAGCATCTTATGCGCAGTACTGACAATTCGGATTTTGTCGCGATTTATAGCGACCTTTATGAAAACCCCAGTTTTGAAAATTTCTTATTGCGGCTCCAGGAGCACCCTGTCCCTCCTCAGGTAGCGATGATGATTGGGGAAAAAGGAGAAATCGCAGCAGACAAGATTATCCGGATGGAGAATCTCGATGAAGAATTGGGTGAAGTTGAAGAGAAACTTGGGTTTAAGATAGAGTTAGGTGAGCTTAACCGAGGCCGCTATGCAAAAAATATTGAACATAGCGAACGTGCGTTACAGTTAATCTATAAGGCGTTCGCCATCGATTTTGAAATATTCGGCTATGATCAAAAGTCGCCAGGCCAAAAGCTATCCCTCGATACATCTCGACAATTACAAGCGATCAGCGACAAGCTTGTGTCGATCTCCCCGTTGGTGTTTAGCCCATGGGAACCTTGGTCCAATCAGATGTAAAGGTGTTATTTGACGGATATATGAAGATATCAATTAGACCTTTTGATGCAGTTCTGATCAATTAGCGCTCGACCGGCTTCTTAAATATGAAGTCATTTATTCTACCCGCGATTTCACTGTAAGAATAAGCTCCATTAGCCCTTCTGTGGGCGCTCATTGACATCTCGATCCTTGTTTTTTCATTTTCGAGATAAAACCCAATTCGCTCGCAAAGCTGTTCAGGATTTGTGAAGACATCAATTTCATCACCGACACTATAGAAATCGCGTACTTCATCATTATCAACGTGCAGCATGAAACCACCGCAAGCCGGAATCTCAAAAGTTCGAGTTGAAACTTGATCGGCCCAACCATTTGGCCCCTCACCAAAATGTAGGGCAATATTTATCTTCGATTTCTGGATGAAACTGGAATAGGAAAGACCCGATCTTGGTGTAGGATCATATTTTTCTTCCAACAATGTTCCTTCGATGTTGGCATGCCAGTTTGCACCACATATTCGCAAATTAATGTCCTGATTTCTTTCAACCAACTGCATTAAAAAATCTTGTTTGTATTTGGAATGGTTCCCAATATACCCGACATCTTGTTCAAAATAAAAGGACTGAGAATTATTATGAACTAGACTATGAACTGATTCCGAAAACCCATGCGGAGCATAATAAATATCCTTTTCTTCCAAAAAGTTCCTTAAATATTCATTATGAAATGTTTTAGTAGTGATAAAGTAATCATAAAATTCAAATGACGATGTGTTTACGTCTTTGTGCTCAAAATGATAATCTGGATAGTACATAACGGCTTTTACGCCAATTTTTTTAATCTTTATTAGTAATTCTTTGGTTATTTCAGAGCCTTTTACAGTTATGAATATGTCTGGCTTTAAGATTTCACATTCATTCAATATTTGCCGATGATATGCCGCCACCATTTTTTTGCTAAACAGCCGCTGGTTGATACGACTTAATATGGATGGATTTTTTTGACGGCAATAGTCGCCAATATTTACTTGTTGTACTTTCCACCCCTGTTTCAATAGGCCGTCTGCAATTCCTGATGCGCTTGCGCCTTGCCAGAAATGACCAGCAAAAACGGCAATTGGGTTGTTCATCATAGTACAATCATCTGGTCAGAAGTTATGAAAGACATCCATAGTCTGACCATTCACATAATGCCATTGTTGATTTTTTATGGAATATAAGCCACTTGCGCACCTACCTCCTTTCTGCAGTGCTGGAACTTTTAATGAATAAATTGAAACTTTATGCTATTTTAGAGGTCCTGTTTTCTCGTAAAATGTTATGGAAACTGGGTCGGTTTTTATATTTGGGTGCCCGTCGGGATTTGCAGAATGATCCGTTGACCAATGGCGAATACGAACTGTTTGCGTGGTATCTAGATGGTATTCTGACCGACGGTAGCAAATCGTCCAAAATATTCTTGGATGTAGGGGCCAATTTTGCCGATTGGTCGGTTGAACTAGTCACGCAATTAAACGCCCGGAACCTAGCGGCGGGAACTGCTGTCCATGCTTTTGAACCAGGGCCAACCCAATTTGAAATTGCCGAAAAAAATCTCAACAAATATGCAAAAGATATTGGCCAGTTGCACAAGCTGGCAATCGGTCAGGAAACAGGGAAAGTGCAGTTCAACCTGACGGGAGAGGAAAGCGGGTCAAGCGCGATTGCGACAGGAAGCAGAAGTGCGATTGGAGAATTGATCGAAGTTGATCTTGATACATTGGAATCATTTTGTTCTAGACACGGAATTGATCAGATCGACATCATCAAGGTCGATACTGAAGGCAATGATTTTAACGTCATAGCGGGCTGCAAAAACCTTCTGGCGAATGGCAATATATCAATATTGCAGTTCGAGTATAACTGGCGCTGGATCGACTTTGGCTATTTTCTGAGTGATGTATTTAAGGCAATTGAGCAAATGCCCTATAAGCTTGGCAAGCTGACCCCTCAGGGTATCGAAATCTATAGTCATTGGGCGATGGAGCTGGACCGGTTTATCGAGTGTAATTTCGTTCTGATCCATGAAGATATTGTGCCTAAGCTTCCAACAAAATCCTATGTATTTGATCGAGACAATGTGGCGGTTGAGGCTGTTTCCTGATGGGCAGTGATTCTCAAGAAGCGCCGGCAAATTATCAAGATTATGAAGTCTGGAAAGGCTGGGACAAATTTTTCCAAACCAGCGCCGGGCAAGCGGCCTATTATCGCCGGGAATGTGACCAGTTGGATCTCTCTGGTGCGCAGATACTGGAAATGGGCTTTGGGTCGGGTACTTTTCTGAACTGGGCTCGCCAACAAGGTGCAAGTTTATCGGGAACAGAGGTGAATCCTGTTCTGACTAAAAAGGCAGAAGAGAACGGTGTTGACGTTTTGCCGCTCGACCTCGCCAGCTCTGTTGCCACATGCCAGGCAAAATTCGACGCCATATTTGCTTTTGACGTGATGGAGCACCTCAGCATGTCTCAGATAGATTCAACGCTAGACGCATTTGAGGCTTTGCTGAAGCCGGGCGGACGGGCCATTTTGCGTTTTCCCAACGGGCGCAGTCCGTTTGGATTGCCATCGCAGAAGGGCGATCCAACTCATCTTGTTGCTTTGAGTGATAAAATATTCGACGCTAAGCTGGTTGGCCGCGACCTCAAGATTGTTCGATATGGCGGTGCTGCTAGAATAGCGGGGCAGGGAATCGCGAAGAAGATCATATATCGTATCCGCTATTTGGTCCGCGACCTGATCTCTGCGCTACTCAATTTTGCCTATGCTATGGATATGGTTTGGGAACCTGTGGTAACAATCGTGTTGGAAAAAGAACCTTCATACGATTGAAATCACCCGTTCAATTTGAGCTGAAACTTCTTAACGGATTCGGTAAATCGCTTCGGTCCGAAATTTGCCGCAACCGAGAGTGAATATTGCCCGGCTTCGACCCATTGCTCATGTTGCCATCCGGCCAATTCCAACAATGCTCCATATATCGCAGCTTCATCACCGGCAGGGAATTGGATACCATTTTCCGGACGGATTAAGTCATGACCGGCGCCAACATTGTCGGTTGTCAGCAGCGCGCAGCCAGACGAAGCCGCTTCGTGAACAACCAAACCCCAATGTTCCTCTAACGAAGGCAAAACAAGTACACGCGATGATGCCATTAATTTTGCCAATTCTGGTGGCTGAACAAAGTCGTGTATGATCAATTTCGGATGCGCTTCGATTTGGTCTCGTTGCGGCCCGCTGCCGCATAAATCGAGGGTCCATTCTGGATGCTCGTCGGAGAACCGCCGGAAAGCCGAAACGAGCCCCAAGATGTTTTTACGGTCAATAAACTGGCCAACAAACAACATCCGTTTTTCACGTGATTCCAGAGGTAATTCTGGTGCAAACAAGGATGAATCTGCTCCATATAGACCTTCGCAAATGTCATTCGGCTTAAACCCGCAATGTTCGCCAAGGACTCTGCCAGCAGCTCCAGGCACGAAAAGGCCGTCAAACTTGTGATTGATCAAAAGCCTGTGCCGGATGGGATCCAGAAAGCGTTGCCGCAGTGTTCGCTGCCAATTGTGATCGGACAGCAGAACAACAGATGTACCCAGTGAACGCGCTTGGTCCGCCAGGCTGTTAAATGCAGGGATTGCATATCCACTCACGAACAAGAGCTTGGGTGGCGCCAAACCAAACTTATCCCAAGATATTTTTTCCTGTCTATCATCAAGCCAGTGAATTTTTTGTCCCAGTGACTCTTCCATTCCCTCGATCGGAACGCGCGGCCGCGTAGCAATGACATCTACTGCACAGTTCGTGTCCTCGATGAGATGGCCAATACAACGGGCGGCATAATCAGGAAGCCCTGACCAGAGAAATGCGATATCAGATCGGGAGGACATCAGGAGCCTGTATCATCCTGTTCACGTACGAATTGTTCAAAATATTCAATTGTCTTCTGCAAGCCGGCTTTGAGTGCGACCTTTGGCTGCCAATCAAGTTCACTTTCGGCCAGCGAGATATCCGGCTTGCGCTGGGTTGGGTCATCCGAAGGGAGATCGTTGAAGGTCAGCTTGGAACTTGATCCCGTCATATCTATGACCAACTCTGCCAGTTCCTTGATGGTGAACTCGCCAGGATTCCCAAGGTTCACCGGACCGGTAAAATCTGGTCCAGTGTTCATTAATCGTAAGAACCCGTCGATGAGATCTTCATAATAGCAGAAGGAGCGTGTTTGCGATCCATTGCCGAAGATTGTGATATCTTCGTTTCGCAATGCTTGCATAATGAAATTGGAGACCACTCGACCATCCGCTGGGTGCATGCGGGGGCCATAGGTGTTGAAAATTCTTGCAACCTTTATTTCGATCTTGTGCTGCCGGTGATAGTCAAAAAACAGCGTTTCTGCGCAACGTTTGCCTTCATCGTAACAGGATCTAATACCAATTGGATTCACGTTGCCCCAATAGGATTCAACCTGAGGGTGGATTTCCGGATCACCGTATACTTCACTGGTTGAAGCCTGCAGAATCTTACATTTCAAGCGCTTGGCGAGGCCCAGCATATTAATAGCGCCGTGTACGCTAGTCTTGGTCGTTTGCACTGGATCATATTGATAGTGAACGGGTGACGCTGGGCATGCCAGATTGAAAATCTGATCCACTTCTACGAAAAGTGGCAGACATACATCGTGGCGCATGAATTCAAATCTGGGATGGTTTATGAGATGGTCCAGATTGCGCTTATTGCCAGTGAAAAGATTATCGACACAGAGCACTTCAGCACCTTCGGCAAGCAGCCGGTCGATTAAATGCGAACCCAAAAATCCGGCACCGCCAGTTACAAGAACGCGTTTGCGGTCGTGATAATTCATATTGTCATCCTGTCTAAACCTTGAGGTCGTTAAAATGATTGCCCCATCGCATTTATTAGCGGTGCATTTTTCAATCGATCGATCACAAAATCTAGATCTCTGACAAATAGACTATTATGGCTAATGATTTCACCGGGTCTGTCGCGGAGCGTTCTTGAAAAAGGATCGTAGAAATATTCCTTGAAACCGTGATTTTGAAGATTTGTAATCAGGTCATTGTCGACAGTTTCCAATTCGATGGCCCGTAGTGAAGGTTTGGCAAATGTCTCTTGAGCACCTTTTACTACTTCTGATTCGTAACCTTCGACATCAATCTTGATGATATTCGGATGCACATTCCGCAGTTCGGTGTCCAGCGTTGTAACTGTCATCGAGCGCCCAGAGCCTTCCTCCGGGGCCTTTTCGTCTATCACATGATTGATGGCATCAAGGCCAACGCTAAACTGCACAGTTCCGGGCTGCGAACCGACTGCTTTGGAGATGACATCGACGCGATCACCCATTTTATTGTTTTGAATATTTTTCTTCAACCAGAGCAATGTGTCCGGGTCTGGTTCAAAACAAATTGAATTTGCCTGACGGGCACCGCTGGCAAGAACCGTATAGGTGCCTACATTTGCGCCCACATCGACAAATAGATCATCGCTGCGCAAAAAATGCAACAGGAACGCCATATCTGCAAACTCATGCAATCCAAAATATAGATTGCCCGTTGCACCTACCATTCCCGACTTAGCTGTTAAGTTAGCGCCATCTATCCATGGTATCACCACGGCATCCGAATATAGACGGCTCTTTATCTGCCACCGCGCGATGTTTGAAATTGTCCGCAAGCGGGCTTTTCTCGCAAGTGGATGGGACATCGCATATTGAATGGAATTGAGAATAGACACTATTTCCCTGCCGGATATTGAAGTTGAGCTAGTCTATGGCTGATTGAAGCACTTTTCGATACAGAGTTGCATATTTTTCGGCAACTATTTGTGGGTCAAAGCGACTAATATTTTTCTTGCCCTTGGCCACTAGATTTGCACGCAGGTCTGCGTCGTTGATAATTTTTTCTACGGAGCGCCGGATCTCATCCACATTTTCTGGATTCACGAGTAACGCACCATCACCGGCTACTTCGGGCATGGAAAGCAAGTTACTGGTTATGACCGGTACGCCGGCAGCTTGTGCTTCCAGTATCGGCAATCCAAAGCCTTCAACAAGGGAAGAGAAGAGGAGGATGTCCGCATCCTCATATATTTCTTGGATTTTTGCATCCGAAACATTCTCGTGATGCGTAAACTGGATGTTTTTTGTACTCAATGTCTGCTTCTGTTGATCATCCAACTGTCCGACGATGACCATTTCGCAAGGGATCTCCCGCAGGGCCTCTACGTGTCGATAGAAGTTTTTATTGGATTTTGTTCCGATCTGCAAAATCTGAGGGCGTTTGGCGTTAAAGGGTGTCCTTTTTTCAACAGCGGCTAGTGTCAATGGATTGTGGATTACATGAATATGGTTTGGATCAACTTTGACCAGCTTGAGCAGTTCTTTGCGCGTCGCTTCCGAAATAGTGATCAATTCCGCACTTTTTTTCACTGGCAAATAGACCCAAAAAAGCCAAAGCAGCCATTTGCGAAGCCCATGAGCATGGGTAACCGAACCAAAGTCGTGAAACGTTAAGATGGTACGTTTTCTGCTGAGAAAGTAAGTGAGATAGTGAATATCTCCAGTGACATGATTGACATCGGCTTGCGACTTTCGCGCAGCCCATGCATCTCGCAGGCGATTAAGGATGCCCGAAGACGTATGTGCGCATATGAAGTCCTGGGTTTGGATATCTTTTGGCAAATGTTCTGAAACGGTTTGGTAGACGCGTTCGATACTGAACACCCTATACCTCGGTTTTCTGAAATAATAAGTAAGCTTCACGAGACGCGCCATGCTCTAGTGTTCAATAGAATTTTGAACCAAATCACAGACTGTAACCGTGCATTTGAGTGATAACCGCATCGCGAGTTCCAACCATTGCCATAGTTGCATCATCGAAATAGAACTTGGCGTCACGACGATCAGAGGTGTTGGTTCTCGCAAAACTGTCAACATCGTCGAATGAGGTTTCCGGGCGTACCGTTTGGATCCATTTGTGTAGATCTTCTGACATATGTTCCGTTCGAATATAACGCGAAACCAACCCGTATTTAGCAATCACTTGCTTGGCGTCACTGGGTGTTTTGATGCTATTTCTGACGGTGTTCCAATTCGAAAGCGGCAACGAAAGTTTCAAAAACCTCGAGGTCATCAGTCCGCAGCTTTCATTCAGGGCAAGGGCTGAATATTCCTCACCGGTTTGCCGTGAAGTGTGCTCAGTCATAATCGCTTTTATCCAGGCTCGGAAACATTCAGGATCTTCACTATTTGCATAGCAGTCGCGCCAAAAACCATCATCCTTGTTGATCAGATTCCGCAAATGAATGGATAAATCTCTCCATCTGGATGGATTTTTGAGCGAAGCACCTAGAGGCAGTCGCGCCGCGGCAAGTTTTGGAGATGTGGTATAACCGAAAAGGCGACCTTTGGATTGGCAGCCATATGCCCAAAGTGAAACGTACCAATCCCATGGGTTGCGGATACCCATGATGATTTCACGTGTAGGGTCTGGTTTCCTCAATTGGTCATGGCTGACCGATGCGTCAATATCCAAAAGTTCGGAAAGAACTTTCGCGACATGGGTGCCTCCGGTCTTTTGCAAATGTATAAATATTGAACTGTCGGTGACAATCATGGTGCTGGCCTATACTTCCATTTCTTTTTATCTTTGGCCGACTAAACCGGTTGTCAAAGCGTAAATGATATCGGGTTTGATTTTGATATATTTTCGGACCATGTACCCGCGTTGGACCTGAATGGCCGCCAATGAAAGGCTGGTAGCAATGGCCGCGCCAATTGCCCCGTAAAAAGGGATCAAAGCCAAGTTGAGAATGATGTTGAGAACTGCAGCGTTTATCCCCGTGATGAGTGATTTTTTCTCATGGTCGGTCATGTTTAGAAGCAAAGCCGTTGGGCCCGAGCATGCGCTAAAAATCTGACCTACAACCAGAATAACAATAATAGGATAGGCAATCAGGAACTCTCGACCGATAACAAACTCGAGAAAATATTGCCCCAGAAAAACCAGTATCAAGGCAAAAAAGAGAGCAAATACCGAAGATATGGTGACACTGTAGCTAACCAGTTTCTGAAGATAGGTATAATTTTCCGTTCGATATGCACGGACAATCTTGGGCCCAATAAGAGCGTTGATTGATGTTTGTGCGATAAGCAAGAGTGCTGAAAATTGAAGAGCAACGCCATACCCGCCCACTGCTACTACGGTACTGAGCATGCCGATCATAACAATATCGACGCGATGGTTGAGAAACCCAACGCCTTTAACGAGTGAAAGCGGAAGCAAGCTCCTAAACCAGTCTTTCGACTGGTAATTTGGTTTTTCGTTTCCAAAGTCCGGTAATCCGGTCCGGATGCTTCGCATTGCAATCGAAGCGGCCCACAACACCGCGATACAGATCGCAAAAAAATGAATGGCCATGACCATTTCGGCGGTAAGTGGCACATAAGTCAGACTGACAAGCAATATTGTCAAGAAAAGTACTTGCCGAATAATCCCGTTGGGTAACGCATAATGTATCGGCTTCTCGAAACCCTGAATAATCCCCGTAACCCAATATAATAGGGCGAACCCAAACAGCAGCCCGATTGACCAAAGTCTGAGATTCCAAGAAATTCGGCTATCTGGGAAAAACATGCCCGATGCGAACCAAGCTGTTGCGGTGACCGTGCCCAAAATCAGAATGAGCAATAGAGACCATAGGATCACGGCGGTGACGCTCGAGGTTTTCTGATCTGTGCGGCCCTTCACGATCTCTCGGGTCATCAAAGTCGGCAGCCCAGCATCGGCCGGGATCAACAGCAGATTCACAATCCCGAACACAAAGATATATATACCATATTGCTCTATACCCAAAGTGCGGGAAAGAAGGATTGTTAAAACAGCGCCAAGCGCAATGCTCGTGAAGCTGATAAGCAGCAGAAAAACTGTGGTTTTTCCAGCTGATGAACCATGCCAGGCTTCGATAAGGCGGCGATGCAACATTTACCTTACCGCTAGTTCTTCGTGTTCAGTGCGCTGCGTAAAAAATTGGATGGTATACAGATAGATAAAAAACATAGGAATGCTCGTTAATACGCCATTGATGAAGAACTTATTCAGGTCGATCAGCGCAATGTTCATTCCGATTAAGGCCGCAGGAATATAAATGAAGTTTAAAACCTTTAGCTCGGGTACGATGATTCTGCTCATTACACCAAACACTAGGCCCAGAGGGATACAGATTAGGATCAACCCAATCCAACCGAACTGCCATAATAGGTCAGCGTAAAGCGTGATACTCATCCGGTTATTGTCCCGGCCAGTCACCAAAAAATAGAAATCTTGTCCTGGCCCCCTCAATACCGGTTTGTCCGGCCAGATTATACGCGGGATAAAGATAATGCCGATCTGATTGAGGGATTTTGATTCGACACCATCTGCTTTAAACCGCATGGCTGTGGCCTGTTGCGCTGTATAATTCAGTCGTGTCCACCAAAGTTGAGCGTCGAACCTCTTTATCTTCGCCACGGATTGGTTGTTCTCATCGAAGTAGCTGGCAACTGCTTGAGCGCGCGCTATCGGTCCAGCAACGATCTCGCCGCCCATTCCGTCAACGCGTAATTCAAGTCTAGCATTGGCTACGATCGGTTGGCTAAAGACATAGATCGAGACTACAGCTAGCGTCATCAAAGCGACAGGACCACTCTTCCGCTGTGCAATGTAGTAACCCATTATGGGAAAGATCATTGCTGTGACCATTAGATTTTTGGACAATGCGAGAATGGTCAAGCCAAAATGGATTGGCCATGCCACGGCAAACAATAGCATCCACCATTGACCGCGCCTTAGTGCGACAAATAGTAAAAGACCAAAGCCAACATCTGACAGCGTGCTGAGCGTTCGAATAAATCCTGGAATGGTTATCGATACAATACCCCAGTCCGAAGGGAACATCAGGATATAGCGCAAGAACAAGCCTGATCCCAATATAGCAATGGTTGCCGACTCAGGTCTAATGAAAAAGCCTTGGGTAGAATCCACAAATGCCCCAATTTTTGGATTTTTCCCGAGCGACAGGAACAGTCCAAACACAACACAGCATATGCCTATCAGACTCAACGTTATTGCATCAAAAACTTCGGGAGGCGATGCGTAGATTGGGCGTCTGGCAAGATATTCCAGAGTTATCGGGTTGCCCAATACGTTCACCAAAGGTCCAAAGCCATGAAATGCCGCGGTTGAGATGAGGAAAAGCAATGCCGGTGACCATGTCAGTGCCGGCTCGATACTTACCAATTTAATGCTCGCTATTCCCAGAATTGCAATCAATGTGATGGGAACAATGAATGTCATTGTTTCAAAAACACCATCACTGGTAAAAAACTGCGAAACGGAAAGGCAGGTAACGGTCAATAAAAGCAACATAAGGGCTGTGCCGCCATATATAGCCTTTATGTCGTTCGCCCGTTCCATATCGTTAGCCAGCCAATCGGTCTGATGATGCAGGCGTGAAAATCACTATCAAGCCTTCACAACATTTGTCATAGAAAGCGCATGCTTGGCAATGATATTGCGGGTGTCTACAATGAGATTGGAGTTCTGGACAACCATAGCATAGTCCACCGCATCGTGGTCTGTCGCAATAAGAACTGCGTCATAGTTTTTGATAGTGTCGGAGCTTAAGTTAATCGACTTGCGGCCAGCCAGTTGTTGATGCTCTCTCGTTGGCGGAATTTCTGGCACATGGGGATCAAAATAGTCTGTTGTGGTGCCTTTTGCTTCCAGCAAATCGATCAAGGCGAGGGCGGGGCTTTCCCGCATGTCGTTGACATTCTTTTTATACGCTATCCCGACAATCAAAACACGTGCTTTGCTAGCGGCCAACCCCAGTTTCTCGCTCAATGCGTCTACCATGCGACTGACTACATATTGAGGCATGGCCACGTTTATTTCACCGGCCAACTCGATAAATCGCGTTGTCATCCCATATTCACGGGCTTTCCACGAGAGATAAAACGGATCAATCGGAATGCAATGTCCGCCCAATCCAGGGCCAGGTGTGAAGCGCATGAAACCAAAGGGTTTGGTGGCCGCGGCATCAATCACCTCCCAAACATCGACATCCATTTTCTCGAAGATCAATTTCAACTCGTTGACCAGTGCAATATTAACCGCCCGGAATACATTCTCGGTTATTTTTACCGCTTCTGCGGTCGCTGGCGTTGATACAGGAACCACTTGATCGACGACCGAGTCATAGAATTTTGTCAGAACCAGCAAAGCTTGTTCACCATCTCCGGCGACAACCTTTGGAATGGTTTCTGTATGATAAGTAGCGTTGCCAGGGTCTTCCCGTTCTGGCGAGAAACCGAGGAAGAAATCGACACCGGACTTTAGCCCGCCTTGTTCCAAGATGGTTTTTAAAACTTCTTCTGTAGTTCCGGGGAAGGTTGTCGATTCCAGAACAATGGCCTGTCCGGGTCGCAAACGTTGCAAAATATCGTTCGCGGTTGTGATGACAAACCCCAGATCGGGCTCTCTTTGTTGCGACAATGGTGTCGGGACGCATATAATTATGATGTCACATTCGGCCAACTTGTCGAAATCGCTGGTCGCGAAAAATTTATTCTGATCAACCAGTTTAGACAATTTTGCCGATGGAACGGCATCAATGTAAGAATTGCCTGCGTTTAACGACACAATCTTGGTCGGATCGACGTCAAAGCCTAGAACATCATATCCTTTGGCAGCAGTTGCCACCGATAAAGGTAATCCTACATAGCCAAGTCCAATTATGCCAACGACGGCTCGACGTGCGTCAATTTTTTCAACTAGCGTTTCGCAAGTTTCAGACAATTCTGACATTTATGTTTGTCCGATTATTAGAGAGAGGAGGAGTGATTGCTGTAAAACCAGCGCAATCTTGGGGTTTTTAGAAGAGGCGTCGATTATTGTCGACTATCTTTTTGTTATTTAATTTCTCAGTCGCATATTCCAAACACCTCAGCTTGATTTGGCGCCGTTCTGCCGGTTCAATTTTTGAAAAAGCGTCGATTTTTTCGGCAAAAATTTTCGGGTCGTCGATGGGTAAGTCCCAACCGACACCGATTTTATCCAACTCAATCCAAGGCGTTTGGTCGCTTATCAACACGGGCAATCCAACGCCAAGCGCTTCGGCGATAGCATGGCCATAATTTTCACCCTTGGTTGGTGAGAAAAACAGATCTTTTTGGTTTAGCATATCGGGAATCATCGCAGGTGATACGGGGCCAGAAAAGTTAACCGTTACGTGATCGGGTAGCGTCTGAACCAAATCCTGGCAAATCTGCCAATAATTTTGATCTTCACATAGTCCCGTGATTTCCAGATCGACAGGTGTCCTTACATATTTGAGCGTTTCGATTGCAAAATCGATGTTTTTTATCGGGGCCACTCTGCCCAAGAGGGATAAATTGAGACGTCCAGTGGTTTCGGATGGGAATGGTTGTCCTTCGATCAGCGTTCCGGAGGACATGGAAATATTCTCGGCAACCATGATATTGATATTCGTTCTTTTGATAAAGTCGGCGCCCAGCTGCTTTTCAAAATCAACTCTCTCTTTTTCGCTGGAGATTTGAATAACCAGGCCGCGAAGCACAGCAAAAATTTTGAATAACTTCAACAGCAGTTGCTTCTGTCTCGCCCTGATGGACATTGCTCCATCCGAGAGTTGACCCCTAATCGCCAGAACAAATTTCGCCCGGGGGAGTATCCCCAAGCGTCGAAGGAACAGTATTCGTATAGTGAATAGCATATCCCATAGACTGTTCAGGTAAACGACATCCGGGGAAATTCCCCGGATCAAATTTTTCAATTTGGAATAGGTAATTTCCTTCCTTGGGAGATAAATTACTCGGTATTTATCCCTTTGAATCCAACTTCCGATTTCGATATCAGGATAGCTGTTTTCATCACCTAGATCACGGTCCAAGGTTACGAGGTAAAAATCAAACTCATTGCTCAGCAG
Source organism: Parasphingorhabdus sp. (assembly GCF_039982395.1). GTDB lineage: Bacteria > Pseudomonadota > Alphaproteobacteria > Sphingomonadales > Sphingomonadaceae > Parasphingorhabdus. Next base: position 455,800 of record NZ_JBDWYO010000001.1, on the reverse strand, counting down.
AGATATCATGTTTGCAAGCGTTCTTGGGGGCCCGCCGGCTTTATAGCCTGGCAAGAAATATCGGTTAAATATTAGCACCTTTCGCTTGGTCATTTGAACACGCCAATAGATTTTGTTAGAGTATCTGGCATAAAATTTCCCAATGGCAATATCATTGCATATTTTCCAGGCCATCAATGATCTTTGCCCATTGTTGAAGCCGCCGATCCGGTTTCAGCATCATTTGATGCGTATTGGCTACACTGGATTTCATAATGTTGATTTTGTTTCGATCTTTCGCCACCAGAAGCAGCATATCGGAAATTTCAGCAGCCGTCCGGCCTTTGGAAACATAACCCAAAGATCTGGCCATAATCATTTGGGCCAATTCGCTTTCCTGCTCAACAATGGCGAGAACCGGTAAGCCCAAACCGAAATAAGTCAGCAGCTTTGATGGATAGGCAAAGCGATAAATGTCGGGTTCAATGGAGACAATACCATAATCAGATTTCGCGATGATATGTTTCGCTTCTGCAAAGGGCAGATGCGGTTGGAACTTGATATTGGTCAAGCCATTCGCAGACCGTTTTAGTTGGTTTAGGGCCTTACCTTCCCCAAGAAACAATATTTGGATGGTTGGGCATTGTGATTCAATGATCCTCGCAGCATCGACAATTTTGTCCAGGCCCTGGAACAACCCCAAATTACCGGCGAAAATTATTCTTATGGGCTGCTCGTTATGGTCATCTGCTGCTGTATGTTCAGCCGTATTCTCCGTTGCGGTATCGAAGTCATCCAAATTGAAATTGTTCACTATCTCGAGTGAACCAGAAGGTTTTTGCAATTCCAAAACTGTTTGAGCCATATCTTCTGAAAGTGTGACCAAACAGTCGGCTTCCCGCCGGTTCCGTTTTTCGACTGCTTTTATCAGCCTGTAAAACAGCCCTGTCTCCTTCAAAAGCCCCATTTGATTGGCAATCTCGGGGTATAAGTCCTGACAGTGGTAGAGAAATTTTGCGTTGAACAGCTTGCTGGTCTTTCTACCTACAAACCCCTGTACCACAGGTGGTATCGTTGCTGTCCAGACCAAGTCATATTTTTGGCCGGATAGCTTGGCAAACATGGCTTTGATCAAAATGCGGAGCGGAAACAATATTTTCCCAAGCATCGCTATCAGTTTGATTTTGCTAGCCAAGGGGAAGCGGCTAATCCGATGTACGGCCACACCTTCGAGATCTTGATGGGACGGGCAGTCTCGACTCATGTCTGATGATTTATAGCAGGGCTGCTCGCACCAGATTGTGATGTCATGGCCTTGCGTTGCTAAATGCGTAGATATAGTGCGCAACATGGAGGCGTAAGGAGGGCTATCCGGCCAAAAATGGCGATAAATGATCAGAATCTTCATGTGGATGTGATCGTTCTAAAAATATAAACGATATCCTTTTTGAAGCTGTAATTTTCAAAATAGTCTCGGTTGATTGCCACTTTATGGGGCCAAATCACGTTATCATTGTAGGCGATGGGATCCTGTTGCTTGGCAAGAATGATCTCTTCATCTCGATATTCAAGAGTCGCAGGCCCAGTGATTCCAGGCCGTAAATTCAGTATCACCTTGTCCTGTTCTTTTAGTTTTTCCGCATATTCCGGCATGTCTGGGCGAGGGCCAACAAAGGACATTGTGCCCGCCAACACATTCCACAGTTGGGGCAATTCATCGATTTTGGTTTTGCGAAGAAACCCGCCAATCGGAGTGATTCTGGCATCATTTGCCGCAGTAATATGCGTTTTATTATTGTGAACGATACGCATGGTGCGGATTTTGTAAATGGTAAAGGGCTTGCCGAACCGTCCCATTCGCTTTTGGGAAAAGAGACCGAACGCCTTGGTACTGAAGGTTGCTACAATGATCGCCACCAATATTATTGGCCACAAGACCAGCAATCCTGCCAATGAGATTATTAGGTCAAAAAGTCTTTTGAGAAACCTATCCGAAGAAGTCATGGCTGTTTACAATCAGAAATCGTTTAATCGGATGCCATCCCAGTCATTGGACAGTCTTGCCGTGCCGATAATCAATTTAGCAACACGTTCCGCAGTATTTTCGATTAGGTAATCAGTGGGAATTGCATATTGCTTTTCATTTTCAAGGTTCGCTTGAAATATGGCAGTTACAGCGGCAACAGATTCAAGGATATTTTCTTCATTGAGTCCGGTGACAATGATATTCCCGGTATCCAAGGCTTCCGGTCGCTCGATCGCATCGCGGGGCGTGATCGCGGGGAATCCCAAGATACTGCTTTCTTCTGCAATCGTTCCGCTGTCGGATATCGCGCAAAAGGACTTCATTTGCAGATGATTGTAATCGTGAAAGCCAAAAGGCTTCAAGTAGCGAACGCGATCATCCAGCGCCATGCCGTCTAGGCTTTCAAGTCGGTTGCGTGTGCGGGGGTGAGTGGACACAATGACCGGAAACCCATATTTCTCGGCTAAAGCGTTTAGCGTGTTTACCAACGATGTGAGCCGGTCCCTGTTGTCGACATTCTCTTCCCGGTGAATAGATACGATAAAATATTTTCCGGCTTCGAGTTCCAGTTCGTTCAGGATATCGGATGCTTCGATTTTGGTTCGATAATGTTCAAGTACTTCGTACATCGGCGAGCCGGTTAGATATATCCGCTGATGTTCCAGTCCCTCGCTAAGCAAATGGCGGCGGGCATGTTCTGTATAAACGAGATTGAAATCGCTGATATGATCTACCAATCGTCGATTGGTCTCTTCAGGAACATTGCGATCAAAGCTCCGGTTTCCGGCTTCCATGTGATAGACAGGAATTTTCATCCTGCGGGCTATTATGGCCGCGATGGCACTGTTGGTGTCACCCAAAACAAGCATTGCATCAGGTCGGTCTGCTTTTAATAGCTTTTCTGTCTCGATTAATATGCCGCCAAGCACCGTCCCGAGACTGGAAGTGTCGACCCCGAGAAAATTGTCGGGTTTTCGCACTTCTAGATCAGAAAAGAAAACTTCGTTCAGTTCATAGTCCCAGTTTTGTCCTGTATGTGTGATCCGGTGATCCACATGTTGGTCGAGTAAAGTCATGACGCGAGAAAGCCTGATAATTTCCGGCCGCGTGCCAAGGACAGTCATGACTTTCAATTTTGACTTCATGGGTGAACTCCTCAAACCGGATCAGCAAAAGTGTCTGGGTTGACTGGATCGAACAGATGATGAGACCAGAAAAAAGTAGTCACATCCTCGTCTGTCTGATTTTCAATAGCATGTGTATGCAGTGGCGGCATATCGATGGCAGCGGGTTCGTTACCCGATACGCGAAATTCATGCACTTCATCGCAAAGAACCCGCCTGATGCGGATTATGGCATCACCTTTTACCACAAGAAAACGTTCAACGAGATCGAGGTGAAAATGATCGCCACGTCTTTTGCCGGGCTTGGTGGTCGATAGAAAACTCTGTGGTTGATTACCACCTTTGGCAGCTTCGAAAAGCATGCCTCGATGATCTTCGTTCACCTTCAGCATATTCGGGTAATGATGCGGGAAACTCGCTGTTCGGTAGCTGTTAAAAAGCGCGAGATCGAAAGGGTCGCTGACATCGGGAAAGATATTTGTGCTATAGTCTCGATGGAATGATTTTAGCCTATCATATAGGTCGATTACGGAAATGTCGCGACCTTCCGGTTCGATGGTTCCGGTTTTGATATCAACTATTGAATCAATTGCTAATTGCGCCGCTTTCCCGGCGTGCAACAGTTGAACCCGGCCGTCCGGGTTCAGTTCTGCTTCCTCATTTTTCCATATTTTGTCAATCAGCGTCGCTGTGACGTTATTGTAATAAGGAATGGCACATTCACCGAAAATATGGGGATAGACTATGTCGGTAAAACGACTGGCAAAATCTGAGAGGGTTTCTTTTGCTATTCGTTTGGAGCGACCATAAAAGCTGTCATTCCGGCTGTGCGTCGAATTTGCGTAAACAATATGCGGATTGATTTTGGCTTGCTGACATCCTTGAACCAATTGTTCGGCAATTTTCGGATTGGCCCGCTCGACGAACTCTTCCTCTCCGCGGTTGACGCCAGCAAAGTGCAAGATCGCATCAGAACCTTGCAGCATTTCGGCAAGCGTATCGGTATCTCTAAAAGCTTCACGATCAATCTGCACCAACTCAAACTTTGGTGTTCTGCCGTGAAACTGGTCGCCACAAATTTCAGCGTGTATGCGCGCTGAAGCGTGCCAACCCAGCAAACCCTTCGCACCCGTGACCGCAATTTTCATGATTTTTCTAGTTTCCAGCTAGCTAGTTCGGCCTGAACCTCTGGCAGCGAAAGCAAAAGTTCTTTCACTCCAGCAACGTCCAACTGTTCGGTATTGTGCGAATGGAAGTCGTCCAGCTTCTGCGTTTTGTTCTCACCTTCGATGAAATAAGCGTTGTAATTAAGGTCACGCTCATCGAGTTGCAGGCGATAATAGTCCCCTAAGTCCTCAGCTCCCGCCAATTCCTGGGCGCTGGCTAGAGTTTCATATAGCTTCTCCGCATGGCGCCAGCCTATATGTTTTACTTCGTGTTCCGGAACTCCAAAAAGCTCGATCAGCGCGGTGACCAAATCCGAAATGGTTGCCGCCGGTGCTTTTTTTACAAAAAGATCGCCTTGTCGTGCTTTGTCAAACGCAAACCGTACCAACGCAACGCTGTCCCGGAGGGGCATTAGAAAGCGGGTCATTTTGGGTTCGGTTACGGTAATCGGTTTGCCAGATTTTATCTGCTTGATAAACAGCGGAATGACCGATCCACGAGAATACATCACATTACCATAGCGGACGGAAGAAATGATGGTGTCGGCATCGGGGCCAATTTCCCGCGCTGCTGATTGCACCAGCTTTTCCATCATGGCCTTGGATATTCCCATGGCATTGATCGGCATAACGGCCTTGTCTGTGGAGAGGCAAACCAAGCTTCTAACTTTGTGCCGGATGGCTGAGCGGATTACGTTTTCCGACCCCAGAACATTCGTCTTAACGGCCTCCATCGGGAAAAATTCGCAGGACGGCACCTGTTTTAGCGCGGCGGCATGAAATACGGCGTCCGCTCCAGCCATCGCTCTGTCGACGCTGTCTCGGTCGCGCACATCGCCAATGTAAAAGTTGATCCTGCTATCGTTGAGTTGGTTCCGCAGGGCATCTTGCTTCTCTTCATCGCGGCTCAGTATGCGAACTTCCGGTACTCCGGAATCAAGCAACTGGCCGAGCATCGTTTTGCCAAAAGAACCGGTACCGCCGGTGATCAGAACCGAATTTAGCTTCATATATTCCTCAGTCTGGCGACACCGTACGAATATCTGCCTGCTAAACAGCGGGAATGGATAAGTGAAGGAAAATCTGCACAATCTTTGAAGCCACTGCCCAAAAGAGACGCGCTTCTGCTAGCTAGTGGCAATCGGCCCTAAATTCCCCACCATTTCATCGCGCGCCGCGCCATGAAATGGTGGCTGCTGACGAACGGAAAAAGAGACCGGAGCGGCCATAAGGTGGATTGATGTAATCCAATCCTGTTCAACCAACCACCAAAGCCCTTACCCCCTTCGCCGGCGGTGTTTCCGGGCCACCCGCAAAGCATTGAGCGATTTCCATCCATTGGCGGGCGGTCGCGCCGACTGTCTCGAGATTGGTGTCATCGACATTGCGCGTCTGGGTGACGACCTGCGAAAATTCGACAGCGCTGCCGCGCACCACATTGTCTTCTTGTGGATCATTCCATTCCCAGATGGCGCCCGATGGCGCCGTTAGCTGGACAAAGGGCTTGGGAGCCGGCGGTTCCTGACGGCGATTGCGATAGGTCCAGCCATAGGTGGTGACGCCGAGATGCGCGATGTTGCGGACACGGTCTCCATCTGCACGTTCCTGGCCCAGGATATCGAATATCTCTTGCCCGTGCGACCAGCTTTCCATTTGGCGCGCGATGATCTTTGAACGGGTGGTCATGTCGGGACCGGCCCAGGCAACGCGATGTTCGGGATCGGCTTCGCCATAGGCGGCGGCAAGTTTCGGATAATAGTCGCTATAGGCATCCAGCAGAGCCCTGCCGCGGATCCCGCCGGCATGTTCGTCCAGCCATGCATATTGCATGTCGATGTGGCTCTTGCCGGCCTGAAGCGCTGTCATCATCTCTTTGATGAATTGCTTGAAAGCGTCCGGGTCCTGCAACGTCATTAACGCGGCGGCGTTCCAGATATGCAGATGGCCAATGACATCTTCTATCGTCCAGCCTTTGAATTGGGTGATCGTAGCAAGCAGGCTGTCATCGGCATTGGCGAGGACGGCGGCGAGCGTGTCGCTCTCGTCTCTGAAATCCTGTGCTTCCTGCATCATTGCATTTGTCCTTTGTCATTGTTTAGCTGTTCAGCGAGCGCCGTCGGGATCATAACCGGATGGGCGAGCAATATCTGGCCATAGCCTTTGCCCTGGGCATCATTTCTGATGCTTGCCACGCCGCCGCCGCCCAGCACGGCATCGATCAGAAAATTGATCGCATGGGAGCCGGGCAGTGAATATTTCTCTACTTTCGCGGGATCAGCACCACCGTCGATAAAATGGCCAAAGCGTTCGGCCACGGAATTTCGGGTTAGAGCCGCCCAGATATAAGGAAGATAGGCTGGATCGCGGGCGATTACGCCGACATTGGCCTTATTGCCTTTGTCGCCGGATCGTGCCCAAGCCAACTGGATTAGCGGCACCATGAGATCGGCATCCGTTCCGCCGGGCGCCGATGGAAGCCGCGGGCGTTCGATGACGGCCGGATCGAAAGCCAGGCCGTCGGCATCTTGAAACGCGATTATTCCGCCATCGATATCAATCTCTATGCTCAGTGCGTTTTTCGGCGTGAGATAGGAAAACAGGCGCACCACGGGCGAAGGCTTGGCGCGGGCGCCGGAAAAGCCGCTCAGGCCTGCTGGCGTGGCCAGACCCAATCCAGACAGTTCGCGCAGCAAGATTCCGATGGCCGTCGCTTCACTATGTTTGGCAGCGATTTTTGCAACCACTTCACGCGGCGCGCTGTTTGCTGAAAAGTCGCCAAACTGGCTTTCGGCACCGATGAGCTCGACGCTGGTCTCGCTATAATCGCCTAGATTGTGGCCACGCAAAATTCGGTTGGCCCGGACAAAGACATTGTCGCAGAATTTCTGAGCTTTGCGGGCCGCATCAAATCCGTAAAAACTGACATAAGTGCCGCCGCGAAAGCCTTCGCCATAGGTCAGGCAGGTTTTATAATGATCCGGCGCGGCATAGCCTTTGGCCGGAGAAACCTGCACCAGATCCTCTCCCGTCTGGGCTATTGTGACGTCGGAAAAATCGCAGATGACGTCGGGCAGCATATAGGCCTGCGGATCGCCGATCTCGTATAGCATCTGCTCCGACACCGTGCCGACGGTTACACAGCCTCCGGTGCCTTCGGGTTTACTGACTGTGAAAGACCCGTCGGCGGAAACCGTGCCAATCGGATAGCCGATATTGGATATGTCGCCAGCGTCTTCCCAGTCGGTATAATTGCCGCCGGTGGCTTGTGGCCCGCATTCCAGCAAATGGCCCGCGAGGCTTCCGCTGGCTAGCAGATCATAGTCACTCGCCGACCAACCAAATTCGTGGATGCAGGCGCCAAGGGTCACTGCGCTGTCGACGCAGCGGCCGGTGATCACGATATCCGCGCCTTCCGCCAGTGCACGGGCTATCGGGAAGGCTCCGAGATAGGCGTTGATGCTGGCGATTTTGTCTTTGTCAGGGAAAGCCGCACCGGTGAACATTTCGGTAGGCGCGGCAGTTGCGATCGCATCCCGCTTGGCAAGCAGATTATCGCCAGTGATCACCGCCACTTTTAGATCGAGACCTTGCTCCTTGATCAGAGCCCTTGCCGCCTCTCCGCAGGAAGCGGGATTGACGCCGCCCGCATTGGCAATGACCTTGACCCCTTGCGCGGCAATGGTCCTGGCATGAGGTTTCAATACAGCGCTGATGAAATCGCCCGCAAAGCCCGCTGCTGGATCTTTGGCATGCGCGCGGGCCATGATCGACATGGTGATCTCGGCGAGATAATCATAGACTAGATAGTCGACACCCGCATCGAGCAGTTGCGGCGTCGCCATGGCGCTTTCGCCCCAATAGCCGCTAGCGCCGCCGATGCGGATGATCTTGTCCGGCATGTGCCTTAACCCATGCGGTGCAGGGCGCAGAGCTTGTTGCCGTCCGGGTCACGCAGATAGGCGAGATAGAGCTTGCCCATGCTGCCTTCGCGAACGCCTGGAGCATCCTCGATAGACGTTCCGCCATTGTCGAGGCCGGCCTGATGCCAAGCATCGGCCTGTTCAGGAGAATCGCATGCAAAGCCTACGGTTCCGCCATTGGCCGGGCAGGCTTCTTGTCCGTCAATCGGTTGGGACACGGAGAATATTCCGCCACCATGCATGTAGAAGAGCCGGGTCGTGCCGTCCTTAACATCAACCATAGGTTCGCCAGCGCCGAGTGTTCCCAGAAGGGCGGTGTAGAATGTTTGGGACCGTTCGATGTCGTTTGTTCCGACCATGAGATGACTGAACATTATTTTCTCCTTCGTTGCATTTTCGATGAACTGCAAAATCCCGCGCGCCTGGAACATAGGCACCCGTTTTCCTGCGCGTGCAATCTTGCGCTTGTTCTACCCGCTTCGCATCTTTAAGCGAGTGATTAATTTATTCAAGCAGGACAAGATCAAAATGCAATTGCAAGACAAGATTATCGTCATAACCGGCGGTGCCAGCGGCATCGGTGCAGCTATGGCTCGCCGGTTCGGGGCGGAAGGCGCGAAGAAGATCATCTGTGCGGACCGCGATCTTGCGGGGGCGCAAGCCGTTGCCGATGAAGTGGGCGGCGTTGCGATCAAGACGGATGTTTCTTCGGCGACAGACATAAGCGATCTCATCGAAACTGTCGAAAACGATATCGGCCCGATTGATCTGTTCGTCTCCAATGCCGGCATCATTACCATTGGTGGCGCGGAAGTGGATGATGAAATTTGGCAGAATATTTGGGACATCAATGTGCTAGCTCATATCCGGGCCGCGCGGATTTTGGTGCCCAAAATGGTCGGTCGCGGGGGCGGCTATTTGCTGAATACCGCTTCGGCTGCCGGGCTGCTGGCACAGATTGGGTCCGCGCCCTATTCGGTGACGAAGCATGCCGCGGTCAGCTTCGCCGAATGGCTGGCCATCACCCATGGAGCAGAAGGGCTGAAAGTTTCTGTGCTCTGTCCGCAAGGCGTCGACACACCGATGATTGCCGGCGTTGATACATCCACCGTGGCTAAGGATGGCATCATCAGTGCCGAAGGTGTGGCCGATATTTGCGTTGAAGCAATTGGGGACGAGCGCTTCCTGATTCTCCCTCACCCCAAAGTGGGTGACTATATCAAACAAAAGGGCGCCGATCCGGAGCGCTGGATTTCCGGCATGCAGCGCTGGCAGGCGATGTTGAACGAAGAGGCGGGCTGAGTTGGCTCTCGGTAAACCGGCCCTAACAATAATGTCCTGACAAAATGGAGCATTGGGGCTGGGCAGGTTCGGCTCTAGCGTCTCTCCATAATCAAAAGGAGAGATAATATGGCATTGGTTTCAGTTGTGGGTGCGACAGGGCGACAAGGTCTGGCACAAATACGGCAATTGGCTGCAGCGGGGCACAAGGTTCGTGCATTGTCACGCAGCGAAAACCCCGATCTGGGCGGCACCAATGCTGCTGATGAATGCCGTACGATCGATCTCTATGATGATTCGACCTGGGTTCCGGCCTTTGAAGGTTCCGACGCTGTTTTCTATACCCATCCACTACAAGCGCGGGAAGATCGCGCAACTATGGTCGGCCGGGTAGCGGCTGCGGCCAAGGAAGCGGGCACTGAACGCTTTGTCTGGAACACTTCCAGCTGGATTCCGGAACGTCCCGGTGATCCTCACACATATGGCAACAATACCATTGCGGTGAACGAAATCATGCGTTCCGGCATGCCGGCAACGGTATTCGGTTCGGTCTTGTTCATGGACAATCTGCTGACCAACTGGGCGCGGCCGTTCATCGTCGACGAGAAGCGCTATGTCTATCCACATAATGCGACTCTGGAAGCGAACTGGATCAGTCTTGACGATGTTGGCAAATGTATGGTCGCGGCTATGGACCGTCCTGACTTTGAAGGTTCATGGCTTAACATCGGCGGACCTCAGCGTGTCAAACCCCCAGAAGTGGCAGAAATTCTGTCTCGGGTATTTGGGCATGAAATTAAATATGATCCATGTACACCAAAGGAATTTGGGGACTATCTGGTTGAAGCTTTCGGCGATGATGTGCCACCGGAAAACCGTGAAACCATGGCTGCCGGCATCACCGCATTCTACGAATATAACAACAACAACGTTACGAGGCCGTTCGAGGTGGACACAGACTTCATGCAGCAGCGCCTGCCAGAAGTTGAGTTCGAAACGCTGGAACAATGGGCTGCGCGGCAAGATTGGTCTGACGAGGCGCATAGACCGCCAGCAGGATAGAACCCATGACAAAACGCATGGATGACAAAGTTGTGCTGGTGACCGGCGGTGCTTCGCGCCCCGGTCTCGGCGCAGCGATTGGCGAACGGCTGGCGGCGGAAGGCGCCATTGTTGTTCTCACCGATATTGATCTGCCGGGTGTGGAAGAAACCGCTGCATTGATCAGAGCCAAGGGCGGCAATGCGTCTGCCGCAAAGCATGACGTAGCATTGCAGGAAGATTGGGACTCAGTAGTCACAGCGCTGCTCGCAGACCATGGTCGATTAGACGTGCTGGTCAACAATGCCGGTATATTGGATGTCGCTGGCATGGGCAGCGATCGCGCCGTCGGTGCGCTGCGCAGCCAATTTGAAGTCAATGTTGCTGGCAGCTTTATCGGCACACAAGTTGCGGTAAGGGCGATGCGGAAATCCGGCGGCGGTTCAATCGTCAATATGTCATCGGTTGCAGGGCTTGTCGGTTTCCGCGGAAGCGCGAGCTATGCGGCATCCAAAGGTGCCGTGAAGATGTTCAGCAAATCCGTAGCTCTGGAAGTTGCTGCCGAGAATATTCGCGTCAACACGGTGCATCCCGGCATTATCAGGACGAATATGCAGGACCAGGGTGCCGAAACCAACTCAGACAATTATGACGCCATCGAGGCTGCCATTCCTGTCGGACGACTGGGCGAACCAGAGGATATTGCCAATTGCGTGCTGTTCCTTGCTTCGGATGAATCGACCTATGTGACTGGCGCTGAATTTATTGTCGATGGCGGCTATACCGCTCAATAATTTTGCATGATTGAACCTTTTTGCGCTTTGCTCCGACTATAGGGGTAAAGGTTAGAGGCATGAGCGCGCGATATAATGAAACCGACAGGATATTCGATGAGCTGCTGCTCACGCGCATGCAGGCGGGCGATCGACGGGCCGGGGAGCGGCTTGCAGCGCGTTGGTACCCCCGATTGATGAGCACCGCTTTTCGGCTGTTGCGGGATGAGGAACAAGCAAGGACCGCAGTGCAAGAGACATGGGCCGGCATTTGCAAAGGCTGGCAAAACTTGCGCGATCCTTCCCGCTTCGCTCCATGGGCTTATCGCATCTTGCATCATAAATGTTCCGACCGGATCCGGCGCAATCAGCGCGAACGGACACAGCAGGGCAATTTTGCGGAGGATCAGACCATAGCCGCATCAGCCGAAAACAAAGTGACGCTGGATCAGGCTTTTTCCGCGTTGAGCGAAGAACACCGCATCGCGGCAACATTCTATTTCGGCTCGGGACTGACGGTACAGGAGATTTCTCAAGTTACCGGCTGTCCCCTCGGCACAGCCAAAAGCCGGGTGTTTCATGCCCGGCGCCAGCTCAAGAAGCTGCTAACAGACGATGTAAAAGAAGGAGAATGACATGACACAATTTGATGAGGAACTCGCGGCCGATATTGCAGCGGACGACAAAGCCTTTCTGGACGATCTGGAGAATGGGCGGGGGCTGTTTGATCAGCTGGGCGCAACATTACATGGTCCCATGCGGTTCTGGTCCTATATCGTCGGAATCTCCACTTTCGCCTTTTTCCTGCTGGCGCTCTATTGCGGCTGGCAGGCTTTTCAGGCCGAGCAGATCCGTGAAACAATCCTGTGGTCGGCCGGATTTCTGATGTTGTTCCAATCTGTAGGCTTGCTCAAAATGTGGTTGTTCGACCGGATGAATCTATTGTCACTGCTGGCGGAAATGAAGAAGATTGAGCTTAGAGTGGCGCAGCTTGGTAGCAGCAAGCGCTGAACGGGTTCAGGCTATCATGCGTTCAACGAACCAGTAGGTGGCAATGATTCCGATTCCATAGGCGGTGGCCGTTTTCGCGGGGTGCAACCAGCTCGGCTGAAACTTTCGTAGCCCGTGAAGCACGGCCAACGCCAAAGCGACGATCGCCAGCTGTCCTATTTCGACTCCCAGATTGAAGGTTAGCAACGCCAGTGGGACGTCGCCCTCGGGCAAACCGATTTCCGCTAGCGCCCCGGCAAAGCCGAATCCGTGGAGCAACCCGAACAGAAAGGCGACGATCCATGGGAAGCGTTCCGATAGGCGCAGATCATCCGGTTTGGCTTTGACAACCTCGACAGCCAGAAAGACAATAGAGAGCGCGATGATCGCTTCAACCGGTCGGGAAGGGAGCGATAAGAAACCAAGCGTCGTTCCGACCAAGGTAAGGCTATGGGCAATGGTGAAGGCGGTGACGGTCTTGGCTATGAGCCAGCCGCCCTTCAGCAGCAAGACCAGTGCGAGCACGAAAAACAGATGATCGAATCCGAGCAATATATGTTCGAATCCGATGATCGTATAAGTTGCTGCGACATTGGAGATGACGGACGGTTTCTCCAATGTTGCGACATGTTGGGCAGGCGTCAGACGGACGGTTTGCATGGCGCTGTCAATCGGAGCAATGCGCGCGAGCGCATCGGTGGATGACAGCTCAAGGCCCTTTAGGCCGATGGCTTGTCCCTGAATGGACCCTTTGCATTTCAATGTGAGTCGGGTGAGGATATTGCTGGCCGCAAATTCGCGTTTGCGTTCATCTGTGGCTTTGCAATTCTCGGGCAATATGATTTCGCCGTTCCTACCAAGGCGCGAATTTGCCGATGCCTTCCAGAGGAGCGTCCATTGGCCCGGAGATTGCTCGGTCATTTCGATATAGGCAGGCCGCAATTCATCGGCGCGCGCGCTTGTCGACCACAGGGAAAGGCCGAGGCACAGCAATATTACAGCGAACCAGCGGTTCATGGTCGGCCAGCGACCGTGATTTCATATTGTGCGCGATAGTCAGATAGCGCCTTTTCCTTTTGCGCGGCTTGACCATCGGCGCGCCAGTCGTTGACCACCTGTTGCCGGACATCATTGAGTGCGGCCTTTTTGCCGGGGGTTATGCCGGTAAGTTTGACCGCGTGAACGCCAAAGCCGGATGTGATCGGGCCGCGCCACGCACCGGGCTTCAATGCTTCAATCTGTCCGGCAAAACGATCACCAAACGGCCGGGATATCTCTGAGCTGCTGGCTTGTGTGAGTGTAGCGGGCAGCGATATGGATTGCGCAAATTTGGCAGGATCTATGCCGGCATTCATTTGATCAATCCGTTTTTTTGCATCGGCTGAGTCGATTTGGCCCAAATAGATTTGTGTAAAATCATAGAGTGGTTTCAGAGCATATTTGTTGGGATATTTATCCATCCATTCTTGCAGAACGGCATCCGATGGATCGGCATTGGCCGTTTCTTCGCCATCGATAAACCGCATCTTTGTATAGAGCCTGCGCCGAATGACCGGATCATTTTTGTCGAGCCCCAATCGCAAAGCTTCACGATAATAGATTTCTTCGGCAATTTCCTGGTCAATCAGGCTGTCCAGTTCATCCTGTGTTGGCGCCCGACGGAAATTTTGAACCCAGGTTGCCTTGAGGCGCGCAATATCGGAATCACCGACGTTGATAGCATAATCCGCCGGGTCTCGGTTGGTGCCGGTCGCCCAGAAAAATCCAAAAACCAGCAGCGCGCCTCCAAGAAAATGGATCAAAGGTTCTCGAGTTAACTTGCGAAACATATTCCGTACAACCTGTATTGTTCAATCACCGCCTGAACGGCCGCGTTCGTTTATGCCGCGGGCGTATACCAGATAGGCGAACTATAAGCGCGTTCCTGCTGAATCTTGATCACTTCATCAGGCAGAGTCAGGTTGAATTTTAACGCATCATAAACCGGCCAGGTCGGGGTCGGAATTTCGAGCACACGAACATAGTAGAACGCGTTTTGCGCGGCATCGAAATCTGGATCTTGCCAGAATGTCATCAGCTCCGAAGCGCCGGTGGCATTGTCCCAAGTGCCTTTGGTCAGATCGACGCTATTGGGAACCGGGGCGAGCTTGCCATCTGTTCCCAACTTGCGGGTATCAGCATCACTCCAGCTGACATTATAGATTGTTTCCTGGCTTTGGCCGTTTGCATTGACCCATCCCTTGACCACCTGGATCCGATCCAGACTGGCGCTTTCGGGGTCCATCATCGCGCTGATCAGGAATTTCGGTGCTGCACCGTCCCCACCGTTCAGATCTCCGCCCATTGGGACGCCCTTGGCATAGCCCGTTTTGACGATATCCGCGGTATCTTCAGCGGTAAAATCAAAGCCGCCAAAGAAACGGACCTGCATCCGCGGACCGGTGGTCGCATAGACCTCGCGGCGCATCATCGCGTCGAAAATGGCTTCCCGTGTGTTGCTGGTCGCCCAAACCGCCGCATAGCCGCTGGATAGGTAATGCCAACCGAACCGGCCTTTGCGGGTTCCCAGATTCTGTGGGTCCAGAGCACGGTTTTTGTTGTTTGCCTCGTTGCCACTATGCTTGCCGTAAAAATTATTCTCGTCCGCCGTGGCAAGCGACGTATGGCTGTCGGTGGAGCCGATCACGCCAAATTTGAAGGGATTGGCGCCCAATGCGAGGGTCAGTTCCAGCCCGCGCTTCAAGGCTTCGCGGGTGTAGCTTCCGGCATAGCTTTCGGGCGCCATGTCTTTGGTGCAACTCAGGTTGCATTTGTCCCAACCGGCGACACCATAGTCGGCAAACTCATCGTTGGGCGAGAGGAAAGGATGGCTTTCGCTGTCGCCCTTGATCTGGGTAACCTCGACAATTGGCTCACGCAGCGCTCGAATTTTTGCATAGGCGGCATCAATGGGGCTGCCGTCAAACTTTTGCATCGCAAACATTCTGCCGTTCGAGACATTGCTGTTGTGCGGAATGGCTAACACTTTGCCACCGGTTTTTTCTTCATAGGCGGCCATATAGCCCCAAAGCTTTTCCGGATCCTGTGAAACCAGTGCGGGAAAAGGAACGGTGTCGCCCATATCTTTTGGACCGTCGCGGAACATCACAACCCGGTGAAGATTGTCGCCATCCGGCATCGGTGTATACTCGAAACCCATGAACGCTGTAAATTTGCCCGGTTCATTATATCGATCGATTGTTTCGCCATGCTTTTTCCAGAGGTCCGCCGTCCGTTCCCGTGTCTGTTCGGGATCGGTTAACGAGTCAGGCAATGTGCCCTTGGCCGCGCGATCGATCAGTTCTGATGTTACCTGTAATGCGCCTTCGTCACTCTCGTTCATCATATCGTGCCAACGCAGGAGAAAGTCATTGGTGAGGAGCGCGATGCGCGGTGCTTCCATAATGGCTTTGGTCGCACCCATTGCATCGCTGTGGTCGGCAATCACTAGAAAATCGAGAGGGCGTGACAATGTTGCTTTATCGCCTTTTGTCGCCGTGACTTCCTCGCCCCGCGCAAATCTCAACGCAGCTTCAGCGTCCAGTCGATTGCCAAAACCGAAAGCGTCGATGCTATTGTCGGTGTGGAGATGGGTGTCGCCCCAAAACACTTGTTCGGGGTAAGCGGTGTTCTCAACATCCCCGCTATTGCTGCCATCATCTTCTATTTTGGTACAGCCAGAAACAGCCAGAGCAGCCGTGCAGACGGCCAACATCAGTGGATTGCGCATATCGATTTCCTCACCCATTTTTTGGTGAAGCTATCCTCCCCATGTCTTAGGCGCAAGAGCCAGCTGATAAGACCAGCCTGTCGTAGCGTCAGCGGAACCAGCGACTCAGAAAGCTACGTTCCTTCAGTATGACATTGGCAGCATTATGACCCGGTGCGCCGGTGACGCCGCCTCCGGGATGGGTGCCCGAGCCACACATATAGAGGTCGGCAAGCGGGCCTTTGTAGCTTGCCGCGCCGACCACCGGACGGGCTGACCAGAGCTGGTCTAGCGACATACGGCCATGAAATATGTCACCACCGATCAACCCGAATTTGCGTTCCAGATCGAGAGGAGACAGTGCTGTTTGTCCCAGTATCTTGTTCCGGAACCCCGGTGCATGATCTTCTATCACGTTCAGAATGGCCGCCACGGCAGCATCGCGTTCATCGTCCCAATTGCGACCTGTCGGCAAAGCGGGGGCAAACTGTTGGCAGAAGAGACTGGCTACATGTTGGCCCGCCGGTGCCAGGCTATCGTCAACAAGACTGGGAATGAGCATTTCTACAACTGGCTTGCGCGACCACCCAAACCGGCGGGCATCCTGATAGGCCTGGTCCATATAATCCAGAGAAGGTGCCATGATGATTCCGGATTTCAGATGATCGCCGATCCCGGGAAGATCAGTGAATTCGGGCAGGCCATCCAAAGCGAGATTCATCCGGAAGCTGCCGGAGCCACAGTGGTAGCCAGCCATCATGTCGCGAAAGTCAGTGGGCAGGTCGGCGGGGCGGATGAGTCGATCATATAGCAGCTTCGGTCCAACGTTGGCGACAATCTTAGGTGCGTGAATATTCTCTCCCTCGGTTGTGCGCACGCCAACGGCGTGGCCCTTCTCAACGAGCAATTTCGCGACGGGCGTTTCGAGGCTGATCTCCACTCCGGCCTCTTTACAGGCTTCGGCCATGAGTTCTGTGATCTTCCCCATGCCGCCGATCACATGGCCCCATTGTCCTGACTGTCCATTGACCTCACCAAAGACGTGGTGGAGCAAAACATAGGCGCTGCCGGGTGTGTCGGGGCTTGCGTAATTGCCGACAATGGCATCAAATCCGAACGCCGCTTTGAGGGGGGCGCTTTCAAACCAATGGTCAAGCAATTCGCGCGCGCTCAGCGTGAACAGCTTTAAGATATTATGCTGTTCCAGCGGCGCTAGGCGATTAAATCGCCTAGCCGTCTTGATCGCCGTCAGCATGGCTGCAGCTCCATCGCCGATATTTGGCGGAATCTCCAAGGCCATATCGCGCAACAAATCTGCTGCCGAATCCAGCATGGCGTAATAGGCTGGTAATCGCGCTGCATCGGTTTGGGAAAAACGTGCAATCTCTCGTTGCGTCGCTTCCAAAGACCCGCCGAGGAGCAGATGTTGGCCTTGCCCAAGCGGAAGGAAGTTGTTTTTGGGCCGCTCGATCACGCGATAGCCGCGTTGCACCAGTCCCATGTCGGCGATGATTTTGGGTTGGAGGAGCGAGACGGTGTAGCTCGCGGTGCTATTGCGGAAACCGGGATGAAACTCCTCTGTCACCGCTGCGCCGCCGATCACATTGCGGGCTTCTAATATCCGGACCTTCATTCCGGCGCGAGCGAGATAATAGGCGCAAACAAGGCCGTTGTGGCCGCCGCCGATAATTAGAGCGTCCGGAGAAAGTGCCTGCATGGTGCCAGAGCCTAATGGCGGACAATCGCGCCAGCAACCACCAATTGGTAACTGTGCTTCCCCTGAGTCCGGAGCGCACCGGCGGTCCAGCAGATTTGTGCAATTCAAAAGGGAATGATAGGGCCGAGGAAATTTAAGGCAAAGAAGGAAGATTTTGATGAAAAATATGTTGCTGACCGCCGCCTCTGCATTGGCATTGACCGGCTGTGCCGCCGGATCCGCTACCGAGATGCCAACGAACCAAGCGGTCGCGCCGGCAACAGAGGACATCAACACGCAATTGTCTGCTTTTTTCAAAGATTATGACGATCAGGAAATTGCAGAATCCCCGCTGTCCAAAGCCTATCGCGGCATTCGGGATGCGGACTATGGAAAATGGAATGATGCAAGCGAAGCTGCAGAGGTAAAGCAATATGAACGCGGTCAGGCCGCGGTCGCTAAAATGGAAGCGGATTTTGACGAGAGCCAGTTAAGCGAATCCAGTCAGCTGAGCTACCGACTGTTTCAGGCGCGGGCCGAACGATCGAGCAAATCTTTCCCGTTCCGCCGCAATTCTTATATTTTTGATCAGATGAATGGGGCGCAGAGTCAAATCCCGGCGTTCATGATCAACATCCATCGGGTGGCGAATAAGGCGGATGCCGAAGCCTATGTGAGCCGCCTTGGCGCTGCCGGGGATTTGATCGAGACTCTTGTTGTGCAGTCGGCGGAGCGCGCGGATGATGGAATCATCGTCCCGGATTGGGTATTTCCTTATGTGATCAATGACGCAAAAAATGTGATCAGCGGTGCCCCGTTCGAGAAGGGTAAGGATTCACCTATTTATGCGGATCTCAAAAAGAAGGTCGGCGCTCTGGACATTTCCGAAGCAGAGAAAGCTGATCTGATCGCCCGAGGTGGAGCGGCGCTGACCGGCCGATTGAAGCCGTCCTATCAAAAATTAATTGCGGAGATGGAGCGCCAACAATCCATGGCTGTCGATGGTGATGGCATCTGGCGGTTCAAAGATGGTGCGGCTTATTATACCGAGCGGTTGAACAATTATACGACGACCAATTTGACGGCAGACGAAGTGCATCAAATCGGCCTCGAGAATGTAGCGCGCATTCATGGCTTGATGCGCAAGATCATGGCAGACGTTGGGTTTACTGGCAGTTTGCAGGACTTTTTCCAGCATCTGCGCGCTGGAGACGAGTTTTTCTATAAAACGCGGGAAGCCTATTTGGCGGATGTCGATATCAAATTGGCCGCGATGGAGGCGAAGCTGCCGGAATTTTTCAACACGTTGCCGAAGGCACCCCTGGTCATCAAACCGGTAGAGGCGTTTCGCGAAAAATCGGCTGGCAAGGCGTTTTATAACAGCCCTGCTCCTGATGGATCGCGGCCTGGCACTTATTACGTGAATCTCTATAATTTGCGTAGCATGTCGAAGACGGAGCTAGAGGCATTGGCTTATCATGAAGGTTTGCCGGGGCACCATTTGCAACGATCGATTCAGACCGAGCTCGGCGATTTGCCGCCTTTCCGGAGATTTGGTGGCTGGACTGCTTATACCGAAGGTTGGGGACTCTATTCGGAAGAACTGGGCAAGGATATGGGATTTTACGAAGACCCCTATAGCGACTTTGGCCGGCTTGGCATGGAATTGTGGCGGGCGTGTCGGCTGGTTGTCGATACGGGCATCCATCACAAGCGCTGGAGCCGCGAAGAGTCTATTCAATATCTGACTGACAATACGCCCAATCCGGAAGGCGATATCCGCAAAGCGATTGAGCGGTATATTGTCTATCCCGGGCAGGCCACTGCTTATATGATCGGCAAACTCAAAATATTGGAGCTTCGGTCGAAGGCGCAAAAAGCTCTTGGTGATAAATTCAACATGGGCGGATTTCATGACGTGATTTTGAAAAGTGGCCCCGTGCCGCTTAACATCATGGAAGAGCGGGTCGATGCTTGGATTGCTTCGACCCTTTGAATAACAAGTAATTCCGCAACTATGTCCTTAAATGTCAAGAGTTTGAGAAAAATCTGTCGTTTTTGTACAATAGGGACGAAGCTTTTCCTGCGCATAGCAGAGCTGCGACCCGAGGAACTCATGCCATCGCATTGCGAAGGTTTTTGAGCTCTTTTCCTTTCAGGCCTGACCATTAAATTGGTTAGGCCTTTTTTTTTAACTATATTTTCAAACGATAAAAGAGCATCCATAACGCATCTGGACTTGGGGAAGTGGCAGATCGAGGGGTCCCAATTGGTTAGTTTGAGATATTATGCGCCAGCTGAAGATGTCCGGGACTTGGTCTCGGTCTATTATCTTTTTGAAGATGACCAGCCGCGATTTGCGGACAATGAGAGAGCCGCTATCGCCCAATTGCGGTTTTTACTGGAGGGCAGCGCGGTTATAAGTTTTGCCGACGGTAGCAGCTTTTCCCATGAAGGTTCGGTGCTGCAGGGCCCATCCACCGGGGCTATGCATGTTGATGTGACCGGACCGTTCCGGATGTTTGGCGTCGGGATTCTTCCGGCCGGCTGGGCCATTTCAACGCGGAAATCGGCAGCAGATTATGCAGATCGGGCAGTCAATGCCGACGAGGTTTTTGGCCCAGAGATTGAAAAGCACATGGAGTATTTGCGCGGTTGCGAGTCTCCGGAGGAGATGGTGGCCTGGGCGGACAAGATCTATCGGGCCCTGAAACCGCGACTCAAACCGGAAACGACAGTTTTTACCAAGATGGTCGATGAATGGCTGTCTTCTGAGCCTTCACCGCCGGTCAGCGGGCTGATGGAGCGGTCCTCGCAAAGCTCGCGACAAGTGCTGCGCACGGTGAACAAACTATATGGCATGCCACCCAAATATCTCGCGCGCAAATATCGCGCGCTGCGGGCGGCGCGGGCTTATGCAGAGCAGAATGAAGAAGAATTGCTCGAATTGGTCGATGCTTTTTACGATCAATCGCATATGATCCGCGAAGTGAAATTCTTTGCCGGCGTAACGCCGACGAAGCTTCGGGTGGGTGAGAGCGAGATTGCAAGCCTGATCGACCAGCGCAGCAATTTGAAGGGCAAGATTACATCGCTCACATCCGACACCTGACTGGAAGGATTGGAGGCATGTTTGCTGGTCGGCCAGATGCTGACGGATGCCGAATTGCATCCATCACCCTCGCGGGTTCTTGCAATGTTGGATAAATGAGACTAAATTAGTCTTGTTTAAACATTCACCCCGAGCGATTCGAGAAAAATGCGTCTTTCCAACCTCGCAGACTATGCTGTTGTCCTGATGTCCGCTGCGGCGCGCCATTGTGGTGCTGCACTGCTTGCGGAGGGGAAGCTGAACGCAACAAAACTCGCCGAGGAAACCGGAGTCCCGCTGCCCACCGCGAAAAAGCTGGTGAGCAAATTGACAGCAGCCGGCTTGTTTGAATCGACGCGCGGCATAGGCGGCGGCATTCGTCTGTCGCGCCCGCCGTCCTCGATCAGTCTTGCCGAAATTGTCGAAGCCGTCGAAGGCCCGCTGGCGATCACCAGCTGCACCATTGATGGCAATCATGATTGTGTGCTGGAGGACGGCTGCACGGTGAAACCCCATTGGGGCGTTGTAAACCGCACAATCCGTAAGGCGCTGGCCGATGTCAGTCTCGCAAGCCTGTCGGATCTCCCGGTGACCCCAAAAATTCGAATAATGGAAAAAGCATAATGAGCGAAGACGTTAAAACTGCGGAACATGACGCGGAACGCGCGGAAATGAACGCCGAGGCGCAGGAAGCGGTCGATAAGGCCAGTACCTATGAGTTCGGCTGGTCGTCGGACATCGAACAGGATTTTGCACCCAAAGGCCTGAACGAGGACACCGTGCGTTTCATCTCCGACAAGAAGGGCGAGCCGCAATGGATGCTCGACTGGCGGCTCAAGGCTTTCCGCCAGTGGGAAAAGATGGAATCGCCGGATTGGGCAAAGCTCGAGATCCCGATGATCGACTATCAGGACGCTTATTATTACGCCGAGCCCAAGGCGAAGGAAAAGCTGGGGTCGCTGGACGAGGTCGATCCGGAAATCCTGCGCATCTATGAAAAGCTCGGCATTCCGATCGAAGAGCAGAAGGTGCTCGCGGGTGTCGAAGGTGCGCGCAAGGTTGCTGTAGATGCCGTGTTCGACAGCGTATCGGTGGCAACCACCTTCCGGCAGGAGCTAGAAGAAGCGGGCGTGATTTTCCGTTCCATTTCTGAAGCGATCAAGGAATATCCTGACCTTATTCGGAAATATCTGGGCAAAGTCGTGCCGATGCACGACAATTATTTCGCGACGCTCAATTGCGCTGTGTTTAGCGATGGCACCTTTGTCTATATTCCCAAAGGCGTCCGCTGCCCGATGGAGCTCAGCACCTATTTCCGGATCAATGCGGAAAATACCGGTCAGTTTGAGCGGACATTGATTGTCGCCGAAGAAGGTTCTTACGTCTCCTATCTCGAAGGCTGCACCGCACCGATGCGCGACGAGAACCAACTGCACGCCGCCGTGGTCGAACTGGTCGCGATGGATGATGCCGAGATTAAATATAGCACCGTCCAGAACTGGTATCCCGGTGACGAGAATGGCAAGGGCGGCATCTATAATTTCGTGACCAAGCGCGGCCTGTGCCAGGGCAAGAATAGCAAGATCAGCTGGACCCAGGTCGAGACCGGCAGCGCGGTGACGTGGAAATACCCAAGCTGTGTTTTGAATGGCGAAAATAGCGTTGGTGAATTTTACTCGGTCGCGCTGACCAACAATTATCAGCAGGCCGATACCGGCACCAAGATGATCCACAACGGCAAGAACACCCGTTCGACGATCATCTCCAAAGGGATTAGCGCCGGGAACAGCGACAATACCTATCGCGGTCTGGTGCGGGTGGGTCCGAATGCGGAAAATGTCCGTAACTTCACCCAATGTGATAGCTTGTTGCTCGGCGACCAGAGCGGCGCGCATACCGTGCCCTATATCGAGGTGAAGAATCCAACCGCGACGATCGAGCATGAGGCGACGACCAGCAAAATTTCCGACGACCAGATGTTCTATGCCCAGCAACGCGGCCTCGACGAGGAAGCGGCGGTAAGCCTGATCGTCAATGGCTTTGCCAAGGAAGTCCTCAAGGAACTGCCGATGGAATTTGCGGTCGAAGCGCAGAAATTGCTGGCGATCAGTCTTGAGGGGAGCGTGGGGTGAGCGCGGCGCTTCTTTTTCTTTTCTTCGGTGCGCTAGTCGTATTTCCGTTTGCATTTCTATGTATCAAAAGTCTTTTTTCGGGAAGGATAACAGGCGCGGGCCCTTTCGCAGGGCTGATGGATGTCAACAAGGGGCAGAAACCCAAGGAATTTTGGTCGCTCTGGTTACTTTTGCTTTTTGGTGGTTTGATCCCTTTCGCTACAAACTTATTTCTTCTTACCAAATTTCTTTTTTTTGAGAGTCAGTAAATAATGCTAAAAATTGAAAACCTCCACGCCACCGTCGGCGATACAGAAATCCTCAAGGGGCTTTCGCTCGAACTGAACGCGGGCGAAATTCATGCGATCATGGGGCCCAATGGTGCGGGCAAGTCTACGCTGGCCTATGCGCTCGGCGGACGGCCCGGCTATGAAGTCACTGCGGGTTCTGTGCATTTCAACGGGCAGGATCTGCTCGATATGGATCCGCATGAGCGGGCTGCGGCGGGTATCTTCCTCGGCTTCCAATATCCGGTCGAAATTCCCGGCGTGTCCAACCTGCAATTTCTGCGCGAAAGCCTGAATGCCCAGCGTGCTGTGCGCGGGGAAGAGGCGCTGACCGGCGCGGAATTCATCAAGCTCGCCAAGGAGAAAGCGGCGCTGCTGAAGATGGACATGGATATGCTCAAACGGGCGGTCAATGTCGGCTTTTCCGGCGGCGAGAAGAAGCGCAACGAGATGGTTCAGATGGGGATACTCAATCCGAAGCTAGCGATCCTCGACGAGACTGACAGCGGCCTCGACATCGATGCGCTGCGCATCGTGGGTTCAGGCATCAACGCGATCATGCGCAAGCCCGATAAAGCGGTCTTGCTGATCACTCACTATCAACGGCTGCTCGACGAAGTGAAGCCTGATTTTGTCCATGTTCTCGCGGATGGCCGGATTGTCAAAACCGGCGGACCGGAACTGGCGCTGCAGCTTGAAAATGAAGGCTATGAAGCGATTGCGGAGGCGGCATGATCACGATTGCATCCCTTTTGATCATGGCAACGCCTGCCGTTTTGCCGACGGTTGACGAGGAAATCATTGTGATCGGCAAACGGCTCGAAGGCATTTCTGTCTCGGTAGGTCGCAACGAGAAAGGCAAATATGTCTGCTCGACGGATCGGTCGAGTGGCAATCTCAATCTCGACAAGCGGCTGTGTAAAACAACGGTGCGGTGCATTCGTGACGGCGCGCAGGGCGAAGCGGTGAAGGCCTGCGTCGATGCCAGAAAACCAAAGCTGCTAAGTAAATTACGCAAAGAAATGATGGCGGCACGCAAATGAACATGACTCTTCCTCTTCCATCCAAGCGCGACGAGGCGTGGCGCTATGCCGATGTCAAAGCGCTGGAACCTGTCTGGTCGAAACTGGGCGGTCCAGAGCATATTAACGTGGCCGCCGGTGAAACCGTCTCGCGCCAGATTGCCGAATTGCCGATCATTGACGGCGTCGGCATGATCAATCTGGATGTGACCATTGGCGACAAGGCGACCTTCATATTGCACGTGCTCGCGCACAATGCCGACTATGGCCGGATTCAGGTCAAGGCGACTTTGGGCAATGGCTCCCATTTCGAGCTGGGTGGCGCAATATTGGGATCGGGCAAACAGACACTGGAGATCGTCACCGAGACCATCCACGCGGAACCCAATGCGACCTCCAATCAGGTGGTGCGCTCGGTGCTGGCAGACACGGCCACGGGCAGTTTCCTTGGCAGCATCAATGTGGCCCGCCACGCGCAGAAAACCGATGCGGCCCAGTCGGTCAAATCGATGCTGCTCGATCGTGGCGCAACCGCGAACGCAAAGCCGGAGCTGGAAATTTTCGCCGATGATGTGAAATGCGCTCATGGCGCGACCGTCGGTGAACTCGACAAGCAGGCGCTCTTCTACCTCGCCTCGCGCGGCCTGCCGCCGGTGGAGGCGAAGAAGTTGATGTTGCAGGCGTTTATCGCCGATGCCTTTGTGTCGCTGGATGATGATGCGGCGCGCGAAGTGATTGAAGGCAGGGCGCTTGCGGTATTGGGGGCTATGTCTTGAACGCCCCTGCCAACATACGCGCCAGCCACCGTGCCGATTTCCCCGGCGTAGCGGATGACTGGCACTATCTTGATAGTGCCGCCACCGCGCAGAAACCAAAAGCTGTGCTCGAGGCTATCGCCCGTGCTTATGGACCGGATTATGCCACGGTGCATCGCGGCGTCTATGCCCGGTCGGCCAATATGACTTTGGCTTATGAAGCCGCGCGCAAACGCGTCGCAGGGTTTCTGAACGCCGCATCCGAGAATGAAATCGTCTTCACCAGCGGCGCGACCGACAGTATTAATCTGGTCGCCGAAAGCTGGGGCAACAAATTTGTCACCAAGGGCGACCGCATCATTCTGTCGCAGCTGGAGCATCATTCGAACATCGTGCCGTGGCAAATGCTGGCCGAGCGGGTCGGCGCGCATATTGATGTGGCGCCGCTCACCAACGATGGCCAGATCGATCTCGACTGGATCGAGGCCAATCTGACGGAACAGCATAAGCTGGTCGCGCTGGCTCATGTGTCCAATGTGCTCGGGTCTTTGCTGGACGCAAAACGGGCCGCCGCGATTGCGCATAAAGTTGGCGCGAAGCTGTTGCTCGATGGCTGCCAGGCCGCGCCACGCCTGCCCGTTGATGTGCAGGATCTCGGTTGCGATTTCTACGTGTTTTCCGGCCACAAGATTTACGGTCCGACCGGCATTGGGGCGCTTTGGGCGCCTTATGCCGTGCTAGAATCCATGCCCCCTTGGAAGGGTGGCGGGTCGATGATCGACCGCGTGTCTTTTGATGGTACCACCTACGCGCCGCCGCCGGGTCGTTTTGAAGCGGGAACTCCGCATATTGCCGGTGTTGTCGGACTGGATGTTGCGATCCAATATGTCGAGGGTATCGGGCTGGATGTGATTTCGGACCATGAAAATGCAACACTGGCTATGGCGCGCGAAGCGTTGTCCGGTATCAACTCGGTGCGGGTCTTTGGTCCTGACAAGAGCATGGGCATTTTGAGTTTCGCGGTCGGTGACGTGCATCCGCACGATGTTGCCACTATATTGGATGAAGGCGGCGTGGCGATCCGCGCTGGCCACCATTGCGCGCAACCTTTGATGGACTATTTTGGCGTAGCCGCGACGGCGCGCGCGAGTTTCGGGATTTACAGTGATGATGCGGATGTCGCCGCTCTGGTGGACGGCATCAATCGGGTTAGAAAGATTTTCGGGTAAGGTGACGATATGAACGAAGAACGCAAAATATTGGTCGAAGAAGTGGATTCGGTGGAAAAACCGCCTTTGGCGAAAGTCGAGGATGCGGTGGAAGCCAAGCCTGCACCGGTTGTCGCGCCATCGCCCTATGAAGCGGAGAGCGATGCGGCAAAGCTGAACCGCAAGAAGGATTATCTCGAAGGCTTTCTGGCGCAAGCGCCCACCGAGACTCCGGCCGGAGAAGCCGGCGGCGATCTTTATGAAGCGGTCGTCGACACGCTGAAATCCATTTACGACCCGGAAATTCCGGTGAATATCTATGATCTGGGCCTGATCTATGGCGTCGAGATCACCCCCGACAATCACGCAATCGTGACCATGACCCTGACGACGCCGCATTGCCCGGTTGCCGAATCCATGCCCGGAGAAATCGAACTGCAGGTCGGCAGCGTGCCCGGCGTCGGTCATGCCGAGGTCAATCTCGTCTGGGATCCGCCATGGGATCCGCAAAAGATGAGCGACGAAGCGAAGCTCGAACTGGGGATGTTGTGAGCGAAGCCGCTACCCTTTCCGCGAATATCATTCGCGCGGATTATGACGATCCGAAACATGCCGCGGATATCGTGACGGTCTTGCGCAGCTATGCGATGGATCCGATGGGCGGCGGCGAAGATTTGTCCGCAGAGACGCAAGCTGCTTTGGTTCCCGGATTGCGGGCGACCCCGGCGGCATCCTCGTTGCTGGCTTATATCGGTGAGGAAGCCGTGGGCCTTGCGAATCTGATGACGACATTTTCCTCCTTTGGCGGCAAGCCGCTGATCAATATTCACGATATTGCGGTATCCAAAGCCCATCGCGGCACCGGTATCGGGCGGCAGTTGTTCGACGAAATTCATGGCATTGCCCAAGAGATCGGCGCATGCAAAGTGACGCTGGAAGTGCTCGAAGGCAATGCGCCGGCGCGGGCGCTTTATGCGTCGCTGGGCTATGGAGATTATGTGCTGGACCCCGAAATGGGCAAGGCAATGTTTTGGCAGAAAAGGCTTTAGATATGACCGAGACAACCACCAAGACACGCGAAATACCGGCGGCGATCATCTTGACGCCGGACGCCGAGCAACGGATTGCCGACCTGATGGCCAAGGCACCGGATGATGTCATAGGCGTAAAACTGTCGACCCCGCGCCGTGGCTGTTCGGGCCTCGCTTATTCGGTCGACTATGTGACCGAGGAAACGCCCTTTGACGAAAAGATCGTCACCCCTGGCGGCGTTTTCTATGTCGATGGCCCCAGCGTGCTCTATCTGGTCGGCAGCACGATGGACTGGCAGGAAGATGACTTCACCGCCGGCTTTGTGTTCAACAATCCCAATTCCAAAGGCGATTGCGGCTGCGGGGAAAGCTTTACGGTTTAGGAAGCAATCATGTCCCAAAAGGCTTCAACATCTACCCTGATCCCTATTCTGATCATGGCGTTGAGTTTCGGCGGTCCGGCGCTGGCGGAGGACCTGGAGCCGATGCCTTCCTCCTTTGAACAGATGTCAAAACTGGTCGGAGACTGGAAGCGGGAGGGCAGGGACGGTTCAAAATTCCATATCGAGTTTGAACTAACCGCTAACAATAGCGTGCTGGTCGAACGCTGGGTCAGTCGCGGTAAAACCCATTCGCTCACGCTCTATCATCGCGATCAGGCGGATGTGGTCGCAACCCATTATTGCCCGCAAGGCAACCAGCCCCGAATGAAGATGAGCACCCCCGACGGAGCGACCAAAATCACATTCGATTTTTGGGATGCGACCAACCTTGCCAAGCCGACTGACAATCATCAGCACAGCCTATCCTTTGATCTTTCCCAGCCCGACCGCGTCAAACGAGCAGAGATCTATCTAAGCAGCGCAGGCGAAGAGCCATCCGAACTGGTTCTGGTGCGGATGGAATAGGGCAAAAAGAAAGGGCGCGAGAATTTCTCCCCGCGCCCTCCTTTTTTAAGCGACCATCCAGACCGGCTGCTAATCGCCAGACAGGCTGACGAGATCGTTTAGCAAGCCTGTGGTGCCGTTGGTCACGGTCAGCTTATCGACCTTGGTCGCGATGCTTTCCAGCGCCTCGAGCTCTTTCAGCCGCAGCATGACCGGGTTGTCGGCCATCACCTTTGCGGTGTTCAGAAGCGACCGCGTAGCGTTCGTTTCTTCCCGCCGCTTGATGACGTTGGCCTCTGCCGCTTTTTGCGCAGAAACCACCTGGTTCAGAAGCTCCCGCATATCACCCGGCAGGATCACGTCCTTGAGGGTGATATCGGTGACCTCCAGACCAATGGCCGCCATGTCGGACCGCACTTTGGTCGCCGCGTCGGCATCAACCATCACCTGCTTTTCGAGGATCTGGTCGAGCGTCATCGCGCCCAATGTTTTCCGGAACGCATATTGCAGCGCCCGGTACAGCGCATCGGCAAAGTCCTTGACCTCGGTCACCGCCTTGACCGGATCAATGACCCGATATTCGGCAGAGACGTTGATCCGCAAAGTCACGCGGTCTTTGGTCAAAAGCTCCTGACCGGTAACGTCCAGAGGCTGCCGCGTCAGATCAACGATCTTCACGACAACTTTCTGACCAACCATCCAGTAGCCGGTGACACCCGGCGTCAATTCGCCGGCCATCTGACCATCAACGGTGAGCAGGCCAACTTGGCCCTTGTCCACCTCGACAATCCGGACATTGGAAAGCAAGCTTGCTACTCCGGCTTTCATCAGCCGCTGCAGCAAGGCTGGCGCGATCACTGGGTTCGTATCCAGCTGCACGACTTCTGCCTTCCAAGGACCGGCATCGGTCCATACGGTGAGCTTGCTATCCGGAGAGAGGACAGAATGAATCTGTCCGTCGCATTCAATGACAGCAATCTCGTTGGTTCCGGTCCGGTACTGGGTCAGATGAGCGCTCGCTTGATCCGGCAGCTTGTCGAAAAGCACCTTCTCATAGGCCGAAACAAATGCGCCATTGGTCAGCGCCATGCGCTCGACCCGCAATTGCTTGCGCCAGTTTGGCAGGACATGCTCGCCCGCACCCAATATACCGCGTAGCTCGCCCTTGTAGAGCCAGACCGCCCGTTCGTTTTCGTTGATGGTGACGCGTGTCCGCCCCATCAGGCTATCAATCAAATACAACATAAAACTCACTCAAATATCAGCTCACGCCAATCTCCTTCTTATTGCCAGCACCGGAATTGGTGCAGGACTTGTTCTCCCGATCAAAAAGATTCAGGGACCGGTGGCATGGCGCACAGAGGGTCAGCCAGAGCGGGCGTTGCGGGCATCAGCGCGGATCGGACCGGTTCGAAAACCAGACCGCTCGACGTTGGGCCAGCGCAGCCATTTTGACAGACCGAACCGATTGCCATGGTGGCAGGTGCATTGCCCTTGGCGGTTGGACATCCGAAGATATCCGCCCGCCGCAGACGCCGCGCCGTTCACATGCCGGTCCCCGAACCCGGTATTTTTAGACAGCATTCGAAGTGCTGGAGTCTTTTACAAAGACCAAGTTTGGAGCAGGAATCGAACCTGCGACATCATAGTTATCATCTATGTGCTCTATCCAACTGAGCTATCCGTGGTGCGTTGAGACGAGAATCGAACTCGCTCACCTGACTTGTAACGTCAGAGCTCTCCCAATGAGCTACTCATGCAACCAACCAAGACAAAGCAGCATCCGTACATGCGGCGTATCAGAGATACTGCATGCGGGCGGGCCATATGAAACCCAACCGTTGACGTCCGCCCCATCCATCGATCGGGAGGCGGGCCGTTAGGGGGCGGTTTTGGAGTGCGCAAGGGGAGAGGGTGGTTTTAGCGGTGAGTCGAGGTGTGGGAGAGGTGAGTGGTTACGGATGATACTATTTTGGTTGATTGGGGTTGAGATTATTTCGGAACTCAAGCTTCTCTTAGCAGCATATTCGAAAGCTATTGTCGATATCTCGCTACGCACCTGGTCTTGTTTTGTTCTTGCAATGTAGGGCGAATCACGCTAGTAGGCGTGACTTTCTAGTAGACGTCTAAATATTGAATAGACTAATAAGACCATTAAAGCATTGAAAAGGATAGATAATATGCAATTCGAAATCACTCTAGATGCTTCAAAAGGATACATAAAGGCTATAGGGGACAGAGAGTTTGTCTTGGAAGCCATTGATAAATATCGGAAAATAGTAGAAGAGGGCGTGAATATAAGTGAAGGAGGCGTTAGTACGCCTCTGCCGGATCCACTCACACCGGCGAAAGAAGGTCCATCTGGCGGTGGAGGATTGGATGATTTCTCGAACGTATTTGACATCGCTGATGACACAATTTCAATTTTGGCAACTATCCCTGGGAAGACCCAATCTGCACAAGCCAAGAATATGGCGTTGCTTTATTTGTTTGCAAAGTTGAAGTTGGGGCAGGAGATAGTGGCGAATGATGATATTCGTGAACAATGCAAGGCTCATGCAATATACGACAGTACAAACTATGCTGCGCACATGAAGGGGCAAAAGAAATTAGTCACAGTTTTGGGTTCGAAAGGAAGCCCGAATTTTAATATGAAATTGACGGTGCCGGGCAAAAAAGCTGCGGAGCAACTAGCATCTGACCTTCAAAAGGACGGTTAACGTTGGACTTCTCCAGACTTCTCCATGGTATTCCGGTGGGGCTTCGCAATGAATTGATCTCCGAATATTTGGAGATTGTTTCAAACTTCTATGAAGGACGATGGAAGCCATCAGAGCTCAGTGCTGGTCGTTTCTGTGAGATCGCCTATTCAATTATTCATGGCCGCGCAAAAGGATCATATCCTGACAAGGCAGCGAAACCCAATCAATTTGATAGTGCGTGTAGAGCACTTGAGAATCAAACACAGCTTGAGAGGGGACTGAGAATGTTGGCACTCAAAATACTTCCCGCTCTTTATGAAGTCCGAAACAATCGAGATGTTGGACATGTCGGTGGGGAAGTGAACTCTAACTCAATGGATGCAAGTTTTGCGGTCAGCGCATCGGGATGGATATTGGCCGAATTAGTTCGAATCTTTCATAATATCTCGGCGGAAGAAGCCTCAAGAATGGTTCAGAAATTGACAGAAATAAGAACACCGATTGTTTGGATTAACGGTGAAATTCGACGAGTACTTAATACCGATTTGAAAGTGGAAGATCAGGTGCTTTTGCTTCTGGCATCTTCGTCCGCCAAAGTGTCTTTCGAAGACCTAGTAGAATGGACAGAAACCTCAAATAGAACGTATTTGAAAAAAATTGTGATGGGGTTGCATAAAAGCCGGGTTGTTGAAGCTCAAGATATGACTCACATCAAAACTAGTCCAAAAGCCGCAAAGCGTATCCGAGACTTAATGCCGGACTTAGATTAACAAAAAACCCCAGCGGTTTCCCGCCGGGGTTCTAAATTGTCAAACGCGATCAAAGTAACACTTTGATCGAAATGCTTATACTTTCCCGGTCAACTCCGGAACCGCATCAAACAGATCCGCGACCAGTCCGATATCCGCAACCTGGAAAATCGGGGCGTCTTCGTCCTTGTTGATCGCGACGATCGTTTTTGAATCTTTCATGCCCGCGAGATGCTGGATCGCGCCGGAGATGCCGATGGCGATATAGACTTCCGGAGCGACGATCTTGCCGGTCTGGCCGACCTGATAGTCGTTCGGGACATAGCCTGCGTCGACCGCTGCGCGTGAAGCACCGATGCCCGCGCCGAGCTTGTCGGCGAGCGGGGTGATGACTTCTTCGAACTTCTCGGACGAGCCCAGAGCGCGACCACCGGAGACGATGATTTTTGCAGATGTAAGTTCGGGCCGTTCGGACTTGGCGATTTCTTCGCTGACGAAGCTCGACAGGCCAGCGTCGCTGGCGCCGCCAACGGCTTCGATGGAGCCGGAGCCGCCTTCGTTTGCCGCTTTGTCAAAGGCCGTACCGCGCACGGTGATGACCTTCTTGGCATCCGAAGATTTGACCGTGGCAATCGCGTTGCCGGCGTAGATGGGCCGGGTGAACGTGTCTTCGCTTTCGACCGAGAGAATGTCGCTGATCTGCATGACGTCGAGCAGGGCTGCGACGCGCGGGGCGATATTCTTGCCGGTGGTGGTGGCGGGCGCGAGGAACGCGTCATGCGTGTCCATCAGGCCAGCGATCAATGGCGCTGCATTTTCCGCCAACTGGTTGGCCAGCGTTGCATCATCGGCGACATGAACGGTGGCGACACCAGCGACCTTGGCCGCTTGTTCACCGACACTGGCACAGCCGGAGCCGATGACCAGAGCGTGGACTTCGCCCAATTGCGACGCGGCGGTGACAACGGCCAGCGTCGCGTCTTTCATGTTACTGTTGTCATGTTCTACGAGTACAAGAGTTTTCATCAGATCGCTCCCACAGCTTTAAGTTTCGCGACCAGCGCATCCACATCTTCAACCTTTTCACCAGCCTGGCGAACCGGAGGCTCAGCGACGGTGATGGTGGTGAGACGGGGGCTGATGTCGACGCCATAATCGGCTGGCGTTTTCTCATCCATCGGCTTTTTCTTCGCCTTCATGATGTTCGGCAGCGATGCATAGCGCGGTTCGTTGAGGCGCAGGTCGGTGGTGACCACAGCAGGAAGCGCAAGCTTCACGGTCTGCAGGCCGCCGTCGATTTCGCGTTTGACGGTGATGCTGTCGCCATCCAGATCGACTTCATTGGCGAATGTGCCTTGGCCCCAGCCGAGCAGTGCAGCGAGCATCTGGCCGGTCTGGTTCGAATCGTCGTCAATCGCCTGCTTGCCGGTGATGACCAGCTGCGGTGCCTCTTCTTCAACGATTTTCGCGAGGATTTTGGCGACGCCCAATGGCTCGACTTCGTCGTCGGTCATGACCAGGATCGCGCGGTCTGCACCCATGGCGAGGGCGGTACGCAATGTTTCCTGTGCTTTTTGCGGGCCAACCGAAACGGCGATGATTTCTTCAGCTTTGCCAGCCTCTTTCAGGCGGATGGCTTCTTCAACGGAGATTTCATCGAACGGATTCATCGACATTTTGACATTGGCGAGATCGACGCCGCTGCCGTCGGATTTGACCCGCGGTTTTACGTTATAATCTATGACCCGTTTGACGGGCACCAGGATTTTCATTGCTGTTTCCTTCTTCTAAAGTCTCAAACTCTATAGCTTACGTTCACGTAAACGTCAAGCTTTCGTGCTGCGGTGCAGCATTATCGATTTTGTCAGGAGGGCTAGTCCCGTCCGTTCATGCCGCCTCTTTAACCTGGGCAACAATCTTCCGAGCCGCGTCACCAAGATCATCGGCCGATACGATCGGCAAGCCGCTACCCGCTAGAATGTCCTTGCCCTTGGCGACGTTCGTGCCTTCGAGACGGACTACCAATGGCACGTCCAGTTCGACTTCCTTGGCCGCCACGACAATGCCTTCGGCAATGATGTCGCATTTCATGATGCCGCCGAAGATGTTGACGAGAATGCCTTCCACCGCCGGATCGGCGAGGATGATCTTGAACGCTGCGGTCACTTTTTCCGTGGTCGCACCGCCGCCTACATCGAGGAAGTTGGCCGGGAAGGCGCCGTTGAGCTTGATGATATCCATCGTCGCCATCGCCAGACCGGCGCCATTGACCATGCAGCCGATATTGCCGTCGAGCTTGATATAGGCGAGATCGGATTTGCTGGCTTCGACTTCAGCAGGGTCTTCCTCGGTTTCGTCGCGCAGCGCAGCGAGATCCGGGTGACGCATCAAGGCATTGCCGTCAAAGCTCATCTTGGTGTCGAGAACGATCAGTTGCTGGTCTTCGGTGACGACGAGCGGGTTGATTTCAACCATCTCGCAATCCATCGCCATGAACGCGTTATAGAGCTGTTTGCCGAGTTTCTGCGCCTGCTTGTTGAGGTCGCCCGAAAGGCCCAATGCGAAAGCAATGGTCCGGCCGTGGTGGGGCATGAAGCCTTGGGCCGGATCAATGGTGATCGTCTGGATTTTTTCCGGTGTGCTGTGCGCGACTTCCTCGATGTCCATGCCGCCTTCGGTGGACACGACCATCGCGACACGGCCACTGGCCCGGTCGACCAGCATAGAGAGGTAGAATTCTTTCTCGATATCAACGCCGTCGGTGACATAGAGCCGGTTGACCTGTTTGCCAGCATCACCGGTCTGGATCGTGACCAAAGTATTGCCCAGCATTTCTTCTGCATTGGCACGGACTTCGTCGATCGATTTGGCCAGCCGTACGCCGCCTTTGGCATCCGGGCCGAGTTCTTTATATTTGCCCTTGCCGCGTCCACCTGCGTGGATCTGCGCTTTGACCACATAAAGTGGTCCGGGGAGCTTTTCGGCTGCGGCGACCGCTTCTTCAACGGTGAGCGCGGCGTGGCCGGCGGGAACGGCGATGCCGTGTTTGGCAAGCAGTTCCTTGCCCTGATATTCGTGGATATTCATAGGAAGGGTGAACACCTTTCAAAATGGAGGTCTGGAATCTGAAGTTAAGCGACCAATTGACACGGCTAAAGCACAGTCAGGCCCCTATTTCCACCCTGTTTCGTGATAATTATTACTTGTCTTAGCCAGGCCCCCGATCAGGCGTTCGGGGTTGTGATTTCAAACCGTCAATAGCATGGCGCAGCGCCGGTCTCCGGGCAGGCCTTTTTCGATTTCTGATTGGAGGATCATCGCGAGTCGTTCGGGTATCTCGGTCTCCTCCAGCGTTTGATAGCCCAGCTTGAGATAAAAGCCTTCATTGAAGGCCAGGTCGCGGAACGTGGTCAAGGTCACCGCCTGAAAGCCAAATTCTGCGGCATGTTGATGCGCGCGATCCATCAACCGACGCCCGATACCCTGGCCCTGATATCCATCGGCCACCGCCAATTCAAGAATGTGGAGAGCATCATCATATATGGCTGTCGTGACAAAGCCGATGCAGCCCCCATCCAAAGTCGCGACCCAGACCGTGTCTTCATCAATGAAAATCTGATGCGCTCTGGCGGACATCACGGCGTCGCTGGCTATCCATTCCAGGCCAGGCACAGATAAAAAGGCTTTGCCAGCCGACCGTTCGATATCCGGCAGTAATGCAGCATCCTGGGACGTCGCCAATCTTATGGAGATGTCGGGCATATCAGTCACGTATCTAGTTAACGGCGCAGATCAATCCGGACGACGTGACAACGCCGACGATTTCCGGATCCCGCAGGGATTTGGTACGTTTCACAAATTCGTTGAAGCTGATGTCGCCGGGATCGCGTTTGCGCAGCTTTCCGAGACCGTTGAGCTTGTCGAGCTGGATCAGTGACAAGCGATCGACCATCCGCCCCGCCATGCACTGTGATATAGGCTTGGACAGGCCGATGCTCATCAGTCCGTTCCGGACTTTGCTTTCCGGAGTTGCGCAAGCGGTAAGGACGACCGTCAGAGCTAGGCCCAAAACCGCCGTCCCCCGGATCATTGTTGTTTGGCCAGTTCAATGGCTTCCAGCACAACGCGTTTAGCGTCTTCGGCGTCGCCCCATTTGCCGACCCGGACCCATTTCTCAGGCTCCAGATCTTTGTAATGGGTGAAGAAATGCTCGATCTGCTGCATGACGATTTCCGGCAAGTCATTGCCTTCGCCAATCTTGCGATAATAGGGAAAGGTTGCGTCAATCGGCACGCAGAGCAACTTCTCGTCTCCGCCATGTTCGTCTTCGAGGTTGAGAACCGCAATCGGACGGCAACGGACGACGCAACCCGGCATGAACGGTGAGCGAGCGACGACCAGAGCATCCAGCGGATCGCCATCGGGTGACAATGTATGCGGGATGAAGCCATAATTGGCCGGATAGCGCATCGGTGTATGCAGGATCCGGTCGACAAATAATGCCCCGGATTCTTTATCAAATTCATATTTCACCGGCTCGCCACCGACCGGGACTTCGATGATGACGTTTAAGCTTTCCGGCGGGTTATCGCCGATTGCAATTTTCGTAATATCCATGGAAAGGTGGTCCTTATTTGGTTTTTGGTCGCAATAGGCGATCTATGCCGCCTTCTTGATCAACACCCTCTCCGGTGATTTTCTCCAGCGCCGGATAGCGCAGGCCGCCGGAATGGTCGACCATAAAATTATGATAGGCCTCTCCGTTTTTCGCAAAAATCTCGATCTTGCCTTCTCCGCTCCGATTTTCTTCGATCGCCAGCTTTAACGCTTCATCGCTATAGGCCTTGCCATTCACCGCCGAGATTGTGAGGCCGGATTTCAGTCCGGCTTTAAATGCCGGACTGTCCCAGACAACCGATTTGATTCGGCCCTTTCCGCCCATCACAACGCCTATGCTATAACTGAGGTTCAACTGCTTGCGGCGCTTGTCATTGGCTAGAATATAGGCGCTGGGCTTATCGACATAGACCAGCTTATAGCCACCAAATGTGAGGCCATTTTTCGGGGCTTCCGCGCTTGTGCGATAGACCCGCTCTTCGATGAACCTGTCCCAATCATAAGGCTGGATATTGTTGAGCGCCTCGATAACATCTTTGCGTTCATAAGTGGCCACGCCCCAATCACCATTTTTGCCGCCAAAGAAGCTCTGCGCGAAATCTTCGAGGGAATTCTTGCCGTTTGATTCGCGGCGAATGATCTGGTCCGCTTCCAGCCAGATCAGCAGGCCTTCATTGTAATAATCCTCGGATCTTTGCCAACTGGACCAGGGCTTGGGTCGCCGCGCCGAGAGGATTGGATCATGAGTCGTGTCGACCAACGGGCGCCAGGTTCTGCCAACCCGCTGATCCATGCCCGCAGCAATAGCGGCGATGGCGTCGAGCGTGTCCTGTTTCGAATAGAGCCCGGACCTGGCCCCCAGCACATAGCCCCAGAATTGGGTTTGCCCTTCGTAGACCCAGAGCAGATTGTCGCGCATCGGTTGCCGGAAATCGGGCGTCCACATGCCTTTCGGGCGGCGATATTTGCCATTCCAGGCGTGGGTGATTTCATGAGGAAGCAGGTTGCGGCGCCCTGGCCCAGCCTTCCAATCGGTGAAATATTCCCGGTTCACACCGTTTTCGGAGGACCGATGATGCTCCAGACCGATGCCGCCCATTTCTTCGGTCAGCGCGAGTAGGAAATCATAGCGGTCGTAGGGATGACTGCCGAACAGCGCCTCTGCCTCTTTGACCAATTTTCTGTGCGCCGCGAGATGCGCTTTTTTGGGTTTTAAAAATTTCGCATCATCGGCGACAATATTGAGGTGAGCGCGGCTGGTCAGCTTGTGGGTTTGAAAATGCTGACCGGCGAAAACCGGACTATCGACCAATGTGTCATAATCGGTTGTCTTATAGACCGTTGTATTGCCTTCCTTTGATTTCGGCCGGAGAGAAGTCGCTGCTTGCCAGTCCTCGGGATAAATGGCCGTTGCCTCGACCGGAATCTGGCGGACGTAATAGCCCGCCGGGTAGAGAGAAACCTGATGCCAACGTAAGTTGAGCATCGAGGGGGCCATGACAATACGGCCCTGGCTGCTGGTGGTGGCTGATACAAACTGGAATTGCGCGGTTATCTGGCTGGTGCCTTCGGGAACGGCAATGTGCAGGGCATAGACGTCAACATTGTCGCGAACCCAATCGAGTTTCTGGTCGCCGGCATAAAATTCAAGATCTGCCAGCTTCTCAATCTCTCCGCGCGGGGCGTGATTGCCGGGTAACCACTCGGGATAGAGCAATGTGAATTTGGCGGGCTTTGCCGGATTAGCTGGGACGACAGGATATATGGCAGGATCTACCGGAATGGTCTGGGTGACTTGGAACACGCCCTGTCGATTGTCCCGCGCATCGACAAGCAATCGCATTGTGCCGGGATAGGGCTTGTCTCTTGGGGCCGGAATCGTGTCCTCAGGTGCCGTATAAGTGGGCTTGCTCAGGTTGTTCGGCATAGCAACCGCGGATGTGGTGAGGGCCAAGACCAGACCCAGAAAGCCAACCAGACGCATGCGCAGAAAACCCCTTTAGTGAACAGCGCCTCTGAATGAAGGTTTTTCTAACATTCGTCCAGAGGCTTGCTGGAAATAAGCCACTTCCGCTTTGCCTTTTCTCTGGCTAAAGCCCTCCCTATGGCAAAGATAGAAACACCCAAGCCGGTGCGCGGCACACAGGATATATTTGGCGAAGATCAAGAGCGGTTCCAGCATGTCGTGGAGACCTTCGAACGCGTGCGGCGGCTCTATGGTTTCAAAGGTGTCCAAATGCCAGTCTTTGAACCGACCGCGGTCTTTGCCCGCTCGCTGGGTGAGACCACCGATGTTGTATCGAAGGAAATGTATAGTTTCGAGGATCGTGGCGGCGACAGCCTGACCCTGCGTCCTGAATTTACCGCCGGGATTTGTCGGGCCTTTCTGACCAATGGCTGGCAGCAACATATGCCACTCAAACTGTCTGCGCATGGACCATTGTTCCGCTATGAGCGTCCGCAGAAGGGGCGCTACCGGCAGTTCCACCAGCTGGATGCCGAAATTATCGGCGCAAGCGAACCGGCGGCGGATGTCGAATTGCTATGCTTTGCTGATCAGCTTTTGAAGGAGCTGGGCATTGATGAGGGCGTGACTTTGCAGCTTAACACATTGGGTGATGCGGAAAGCCGGGATGCGTGGCGTGCGGCGCTGGTCGAGCATTTCTCCGATCATCAAGCCGACCTGTCCGACGACAGCAAAACGCGGCTGGAAAAAAATCCGCTGCGGATATTGGATAGCAAGGCGCCGAATGACCGCGCGATTGTGGCCACGGCCCCGCCGATTGACCCCTATCTGACCGCCGAGGCATCTGAGTTTTTCGCGCAGGTTACGGAAGGATTGGACAGTTGCAATGTGGTGTGGAAGCGCGACGCCAATCTGGTGCGTGGCTTTGACTATTATCGGCATACCGCGTTTGAATTCATTCCTGAGGTCGGCAGTGCGGCGGCAGAGAAAATGGGCAGTCAAAGCACCATACTTGGAGGCGGCCGGTTTGACGGCCTGATGGAAGCGCTTGGCGGACCGCATACGCCTGCCGTTGGCTGGGCTGCCGGGATTGAGCGGTTGGGGATGTTGTTGGGAGAGCCGAGCGCCGTTGGTCCTGATATTGCAATAATACCGATCGGTGATCGCGCTCAAGCGAAAGCAACTGAAATTGTAGCTTTGCTTCGGCGAGCCGGTGGCAAATGTGAAATGGCCTATAAAGGCAATATGAAAAAAAGGATGCAGAAAGCGAATGCTTCCGGTGCAAGATTGGCACTCATCCTTGGTGAAGAAGAGCTTGATAAACGAGAAGCCAGCGTAAAAATATTGCGGTCTGGAGATCAAAAAACCATTTCCTTTGATACGTTGATACCTGATGTGATCCTGATGTCACAGATGGAAGAAGATCATGAGCTTGCTATAAGCATTTCTTCTGCAGGAGGATTTGAAGGGAATGAGGTGGTTGAAATAAAATGACCACCATCACTCCCCAACGGATTGCGCAAATCGAGGCGCGTTTTGCCGAGTTGCAGGCGATGATGGCCTCCGGGAATCTCGACGGCGACAAATTTGTCGAAGTCTCCAAAGAATATGCCGAAATTGAACCGGTTGCCGAGGCTGCCGCTCTGGTCAAAAATCTGCGCGATGAGCAAGAAGGCCTGGCCGAAATGCTGGCCGGTGACGATGCCGAGATGAAGGCGATGGCCGCTGATGAAGTGGATGGCGTGAAGAAGGCATTGGAAAAAGCCGAACTTGCTCTTGCCTTGCAACTGCTACCGAAAGACAGCGCCGATGACCGCCCGGCGATGATCGAAATTCGCGCCGGCACCGGCGGCGACGAAGCTGCGCTGTTCGCTGGTGATCTGTACCGCATGTATAGCCGCTATGCCGAGGATCAGGGCTGGAAGGTGGAGATGATTTCCGCCAATGCTTCGGAAGTCGGTGGGTTCAAGGAAGTCGTCGCCAATATTCAGGGAAAGGGCGTGTTTGCCAAGCTGAAGTTCGAATCGGGTGTGCACCGGGTCCAGCGTGTGCCGGAAACGGAAAGCGGTGGTCGTATCCATACCTCTGCTGCAACCGTAGCTATTTTGCCGGAACCCGAAGAAGTCGATATCAAGATCCGCACTGAAGACCTGCGCATTGATACCTATCGGGCTAGCGGTGCTGGCGGCCAGCATGTCAACAAGACCGACAGCGCGATCCGGATCACCCACCTGCCCACGGGTATTGTGGTGCAATGTCAGGACGGCAAGTCGCAGCACAAGAACAAGGCTCAGGCGATGAAGGTGCTGGCGGCGCGCATGTATGAGCAAGAACGGGATGCGGTGCAAAGCGAGGAAGCCGAAGCGCGTAAATCGATGGTTGGTTCGGGCGACCGGTCCGAGCGCATCCGCACCTATAATTATCCGCAAGGCCGGGTCACCGATCACCGGATCAATGTGACGCTGCACAAGCTTCCGGAAATTATCGAAGGCGGCGCGCTGGGTGAAATGATCGATGCGCTGATCGCAGAGGATGAAGCCAGCCGGCTCGCCAATTTAGATGGATGATGCCGCCGGTGCCCTGCGCGATGCAGCGCAGAGCCTGAGTGAAATATCCGATAGTCCCCGTCTCGATGCGGAATTGCTGATGGCCCATGCATTGCAGATCGAGCGGCCCGAGCTGTTGTTGAAGCTGCCGGAACTGGCTGTTCCAAAAGAATTTTCGGCTTTGATCGAACGGCGACGGCAGTCCGAACCCATTGCCCATATCATAGGCAAGAAGGAATTTTGGGGTCTCGATTTTCAGGTAACCTCCGATGTGCTGATCCCCCGCCCCGATAGCGAATTGTTGATCGAAGCGGCGGTTGGAGCTTTTGCATCTGAGCATCCCGGCAGTATCTTGGATCTTGGCACCGGCAGTGGCGCGCTCGTGCTGGCGGCTTTGCATGAATTTCCGCAAGCAAAGGGTCTGGGGATTGATGCCAGCGCCGCTGCTTTGCAGATTGCCCATAACAATGCCGACGCGCTGGGATTGGTCGACCGGGTCCGTTTCTTGCTCCAGGATTGGACCCTCGCCGATTGGATGACGTCTCTCGGTTCCGGTTTCGACCTGATTCTGGCGAACCCGCCCTATGTTTCTACCAAGGTCCAATTGTCTAGGGATGTGGCAGGCTTTGAACCCCATGCCGCCCTGTTCGCCGGAGAGGCTGGGCTAGATGATTATCGGATCATCATTCCGGCGCTGGATTCACTGCTATCGGTAAGCGGCATTGCTTTGCTGGAAATCGGCTTTGATCAAGCAGATCCGGTTTCAAAAATGGTCACGAAATACGGTTATCGTGTTGAATTAAAACAAGATTTAGGTGGTAATGACCGTTTGTTAATCTTGCGGCGGTAAAAAGGGCTTGGTTTTGATCAAGCGAGTCGCTAAGACTTGCCTAGGCCCAGATGATTTCTGGCTTTTTCCCTAAATCGCTGGCCTGCCCCCAACTTGATAAAGAAGCTGATTTTCGGCGTTTATTTGTCTTGTATGGGCCGTTGTGGACAGGTTGTCTGTAGCGCAATCGCTGCCTGATTGGTGGCTAAGACTTGAGAAAGACCAAGTTTATAAACGGTATAAGGATACCTGAAATTTGATGAACAATCGTCAACCTGGCCGCCGCGGGCGTGGCCGGAACACAAATAATCGTCCTCAAGGCAATCGCGGTGGCGGAGCAGACCGGGACAACCGGATTGACAACCGCGCGCGCGGCAATGCTGCGCAAATGCTCGATAAGTTTAAGAAAATGGCGCAGGATGCGCAGGTCAATGGTGATCGCGTCCAAGCCGAATATTATCATCAGTTTGCTGATCATTATTTCCGAGTCAACGCCGATACGATCGCGCGTCGGGAAGAACAGCGGATTGCCCGGGAAGAGACGCGTGGGGAAGCGCGCGGCGACAATCGTGACAATCGAAAAAACGCTCCCAGCCAGAATGATTCCAGTGATAATGATGGCGACAACAATCGTGGCCGTCCTCAGCAAAATCGCCAGCAGCGCGATGACCGTAACGACGGAAACGATCACGAACAGGCGGAATCGAATGATGCGCCTGAAGAGAAAAAACCGGTTCGCAGCCGTCGGCCGCGCAAAGTCGTAAGTGACTCAGCCCGCGACCAAGCTCCGGAGAAAAGTGGCGAGACGAACGGTCTGGACGCCAGCGCGCTACCGCCAGCGATTTCAAAATCCTCGGAGGTCGAGGTTGAAAAAAAACCGGCTCGCAAAAAGCGGGTGGTCAAACCGCGCGCGACCGAAGAAAGTGATGCTGTTTAGACTGAGCCGAGCGTAGTTGCGGATTTACAGGGCTTGGCAGAAAAGGCTGGGCCGTTTCTCGCTTAGATTGCTTTGGCTAGCCAGTCGGGAAGGTCGAGCGTCTTCAGATCGTCGACCCGTCGATGCTCAACCGACAGTCCATATTCCGGATAAGCGATCCGCTGCCGCTTTTCATCGGCTTGCCCGATAGGCGCCACGACCATCCGCCTGTTTACTTTCTGTCGGTAATTCATGCGTGCCGTATTTTCCTGCCCGACATAGCAGCCCTTGGTAAAGCTGACGCCATTGAGTTCGGTTGCATTGCATTCGAGCCACAAAGTCTTGTCGCTGCCCAGTTCGGCAGCGCCCTCGGTGACGCTGAGCGACAGGCGATGCTTCCGATAATCTTCCTGCACGCCTTCGCCTTCGCCAGCATCTGCCAGCCAGCGGTGGCCCAATGATGCCAACCGCGGATCAACCGGCTGGTCATCTGCAGCCAAGGCCCAGTGCACGCCAATCGAATCATCCCGGGCGATCTCGATCTTACGGCGCAAGCGATAAAGCTTTAGACGCCGGACGAGTCCATCGGCCTGCTCTGTCTCGCAGTCGATCAGGATATCGTCGCCATCGGCCCACAAAAAGAAATCGAAAAGCACTTTGCCCTGGGCGGTAAGTAGCGCGGACCATTGCGGCGCATCCTTTACGACAGTCGCCATATTCTGGGTCACCAGTCCTTGCAGAAACTCCCTGATGTCTTCGGAATCTTCCGTTTTGGACAGACGAAGGATTGCGCGGTCATTAAGTCTGGTTTCGGTCATGGCATTTAGGTAGGGGGTGCGGAGGGAAAAACCAAGCCTTACGCGGAGCTATATGACCGACACTATCACTATTCGCCGCCCGGATGACTGGCATGTACATCTTCGCGATGGCGCGATGTTGGAAGCCGTTGCACTATTTACCGCGCGGCAATTTGCCCGCGCCATTGTGATGCCCAATCTTTCACCACCGGTGACCAGCGCTGCCAGCGCCGCAGCCTATCGCGACCGAATCATGGCAGCATTGCCAGCCGGTTCAGGTTTTACCCCCTTGATGACCTGCTATCTTACCGATGATGCAGACGCTGATGATATGGCCCGCGGCCACGCGGAGGGCATTTTTACCGCCGCGAAACTCTACCCCGCCAATGCCACGACCAATAGCGCTCACGGTGTGACGGATGTGGCGCACATCATGCCGGTGCTGGAGCGGATGCAGGAAATCGGCATGCCGCTTCTGGTACATGGGGAAGTGACCGACGGCGACATTGACATTTTTGATCGCGAAGCGGTGTTTATTGATCGGGTGATGACGAAGCTGATCCGGTCCCTGCCAGAGCTGAAAGTTGTTTTCGAGCATATTACGACCGCGCAAGCCGTGCAGTTTGTGGATAGCACCGGGCCCAATATTGCGGCCACGATCACGCCGCATCATCTGCATATCAACCGCAATGCCATGTTCGCAGGTGGCATCCGCCCGCATGCTTATTGCCTGCCCGTGGCGAAACGC
This sequence comes from Parasphingorhabdus sp., assembly GCF_039982395.1. Classification (GTDB taxonomy): domain Bacteria; phylum Pseudomonadota; class Alphaproteobacteria; order Sphingomonadales; family Sphingomonadaceae; genus Parasphingorhabdus. The sequence continues at coordinate 411,794 of NZ_JBDWYO010000001.1, read as the reverse complement.
GAGCTGCATCGGTTGGCGTTGCGCAAAGCGGCGACATCTGGGTCATCGAAATATTTCCTCGGCACCGACAGCGCGCCGCATGAAGTTCACGCCAAAGAATCGGCTTGCGGCTGTGCCGGAATTTTCAATGCGCCTTATGCATTGGAAAGCTATGCTGCGGTGTTTGACGAAGAAGGCGCGCTCGACCGGCTGGAAGGATTTGCCTCTGAGCATGGCCCTAAATTCTATGGCTTGCCCTGCAATGAAGGCCGGGTCAGTTTGGAGCGACGGCCTGCCATTATTCCCGAAAATATCGATGCTGCGGGATCCCCGTTGGTGCCTTTTCATGGGGGCGCGACATTGAATTGGCAAATCGTCGGATCTTGATCCGATGCTAGGCGCTGTCGTCCGCGAGCAAGCGTAAATCATTGAAAATTGACGTGTAATGGGTGATGATGATAGACCCCGTTCTTCAACTCCTGGCTTGTCAGGATTTTCCAACCCATTGGACTAGAAAAATCGGGCGCAGCCAATGGGGAAGGTTCTGGAAAGCCACTTCAGGAGAAGCCTGAATGCCCGAATCCGATCCGAACGAACCGAATGAAGAAGATGCACTTTCTGGAACTTATCCGGAGGGCTATTCGCGTGATATCCGCCGCGTCATCAAAGCCGAACGCGAATATATAGAAGAGCGCCGAAAATCGCAGCCTTGGCATCGATTTTATAATCGCGACAAGGCGGAGACTGACGAGAGTCCAGAAGTGGACGAGCAAGAGCCGCGCTATTTGGGCCTGGCGATATCCGGCGGCGGCATCAGATCTGCCGCCTTTGCGATAGGTGCCATGCAAAAGCTGCATCGGGACGAAATCTTGCCCCAGTTTGACTATATGAGCACGGTGTCGGGTGGCGGCTATGCAGGCGGCGCCCTGACCTGGTTTCTGTCCAACTCGGAATCACAGGAGCAATATTTCCCCGGAGATGGCTTTGGTGGCCGCCGTTTCAACATGATCGGCACAAACTTCCCGTTTCGCGAAAAAGAGGGCTCGAAATCGAAACATGATCCCGAGCCAACGGGCCTGCCCTTCAAGCGGGATATTATCGATTATATCCGTCAGCGCAGCGCCTATATGCAGCCGGGTGCCGGTCTGGACGCTTTTTCGGCAACCATCGTGGTTGTCCGTTCCATGCTGACCTCGCTGACGGCCTATCTATCAATCTTGTCTTTTCTATTTGCCGGTATCCTGTGGAGCCTTGGCTTTCTTGATGGTCTGCTACCCCAGGTTTCCAATAATGTTGCCAGCGTGTCTAATCTGATTGATGCGCGTCTGGGGGCTTGGATAAACGATGGAAAGATATCTGTATTTCTGAAGATACCTTTGTGTCTTTCTGCGGTGCTGGTTCTGGTCTGGGTCTCTTATTCGCTGTTCACTGCTTTCCCGTGGAGCAAGAGACGAGCGGTGTTCTTCCGGAGCATTATCGAACGATATGGCGGGGTCTTGACCAAATTCACGGTTGGATTCTTTATCTTGGGCCTGTTGGATCAGGGATATTCGCAGAAGGAGCTTTTCGGATATAATCTGACAGATTGGAGTGAAATGGTCGCGCCGGTCATCACGGGCCTCGGTGCCGTGGGCGGGTTGGCCAGCCGGCATTTGCTTAGCGCCAATCGGGGGCTCAAAAGCCCGATCACCTTCGGGATTGTCACCAATGGTTCGATCAGTTTGCTGATGCTGGGCTTTGCGATGATTTCGGTCATTCTGGGGAATAAGCTCTATTGCCTTCTCTTGGATGACGACTTTCTGACATTCTTCAGTCTTTTGGCGGGGTTTTTCCTCTTCTGGTCTTACGCCAATATCAATTTCTCTGGTCTGCACCGGATGTATCGTGACCGATTGATGACGAGCTTCATGCCCAGCCGGCAGGCTGTTCGGGATGATGATGTAGCCGGACAAACGCCCGCTGATCTTGCGAAAGTCCACGAGATGTGTGGGCCACGAACCGATGGTCCCTATCATATCATCAATACCAATGTTGTCTTGACCAAAGGGGAGAATGCGCGCTTTCGCAGTCGGCGCGGGGACTCTTTCATCTTGAGTCCGCTGTTCAGTGGTTCGGAAGCCACCGGGTGGATTCGAACGGATCAGTGGCTTGTCCATGACAAGAGCCCGGAGTTTGGATTTCTGAACCGCAGCGTTTTGAAGCCGGTCTGGCCGGTCACGCTGCCGACAGCTATCGCGATTTCCGGTGCCGCGCTGAACCCCCGGACTGGCGCTGACGGACGCGGCCCAACCAAGAAATTTTCTTTGTCGTTGATGCTGAACCTGCTGAACCTGCGGCTTGGTTACTGGATCCCCAACCCCAATCCGAAAGGCCAGCAACGGCGGCTACCCATTCCACCCTGGAAACGGAAAGATGGCCGGCCCAGAGTGAAGCTTTTTCGCAGCCGCATTTTTCCGCCCAATTTCCTATATCCGGGCTTTCTGCAATCGCTCATCGGTTTGCGCAGCGAGTCCGAATCCGGCTGGATAGAATTGAGCGACGGCGGTCATTTCGACAATACTGGCCTCTACGAATTGTTTCGTCGACGCCAGAAAACCATCGTTTTTCTGGACGGATCGGCTGATCCCCAATCGCGCTTTTCCAGTTTTTCCAACGCACTGGAAAAAGCCTTTATCGACTTCGGGGTTACGGTAGAATTTTTTGACAAAGATGAGCATGATCAGACGAACAGCTTCAGTTTCCAGAATATGGTGCAGGGATCAGGCAAAGATAAGGATGATCCCGTGTCCGGAATATTGAACTTCAGCAAATTTGGTTTTGCCGTTGGAGAAATTTTCTATCCGAATGCACAGGGCCGACGGGTTCGCAAGAAGGGCGATGATCGCTGTTTCCTATTCTATATAAAAACATCGATGATCAAAGGGCTTCCGGCGCGTCTATATTCCTACAAGTCGGAAAACGAACAATTCCCGGATGAACCCACCAGCGATCAATTTTTTAGCGAGCAACAATTTGAAGCCTATCGAATCCTCGGCTTTTTCCTGGCCGAACAGATGATTGATGAAGTGCGGCGTTTTAAACCGTTGGCGACGGCGTTGAAAATCAAGAGAAAGGAGAATGAAGAGCAAGCCGAAGACTGGCCAGTGTTCAAGTCTTGAATCTTTAAGCGGAGGGGGCTTTCCGTGTTGCCTTACCCGTCAAAAAGGAATCGGTCGAATAGATCGCAAGGCTGGTCCAGATGAGCAGGAAGCAGATGATATGCGAGGGGCTTAGTGGTTCCTTGTAGAGAAACACACCCACCAGAAACTGGATCGTTGGCGCCAGATAGTTCAGCAGGCCTATCGTGCTGAAGGCCATTTTCTTGACTGCTGAAGCGAACAGCAAAAGCGGTATTGCAGTCACGAGTGCGCCGCAGATTAGCAACAGGTCAATCATCCAGTCATCGCCCAGACGCTGGTTATCCGGATTCGGTGTTCCGCCGAACGACAGCCAGACCAGGAACAGGATGAAGGGAAGGAACAAGATGCCGGTTTCTGCGGTCAGTCCGGTGATTGGTCCGATGTCGGCGATCTTGCGAACCAGCCCATAGCTGCTCCAGGATGCCGCGAGAGCGAGACTGATCCAAAGTGTATCCAGCGCTTGCACCGCCAGCACCGATACGCCTGCCGCGGCTATCGCTATAGCAATCCACTTGTTGCGGGACAGTTTTTCGCCGAGAAAGATTTTTCCCATGAAGACGCTGAGCAGCGGGCTTATATAGTAGCCCAGACTGGCAGCGAGAATATGGCTTTCATGGATGGCCCAGACATAGATCAGCCAGTTGCCGGCAATGAGGCAGGCGCTGGCCAACATCGACCATCTTAGCTTGCGGTCTGCCAGAGCCGTCCCCAGGCTAGCGAGATTTTTCCGAAAATAGAGGATCAGCAGCAACACCGGTACAGACCAGACGATGCGATGTGCGACAACTTCTAGTGCATCCACGCTTTGCAGTTGTTTGAAATAGACCGGCATCAGACCCCAGAACAGGCACGCCAAAAGCGCTTGCATGAAGCCGATTCTGCTGGTGGATTGCGCGAAGGACATTGTGCAGCGCTTAAGCTGCCCGCTGACGCTGGGCAATCAAGAAATCCTATTGCTCCGGAAACCGGAGTGCAGGGTTAGATGATGCCGCCGCCGATCCAGAGCCGGAAGCCGCAGATGCACATCACAATCAAGCAGAAATACATGCCGCTCGTACGCGAAGAGATCAGGCCGAAAAGGGCGCCGATACCGGCGATCGGCAGGATCAACCAGTTGGTCCAGCCAAGCAGGGGGACCAAGCCGATGAAGGAAAGGAGCAGGGCAATTGTGCCGATGATGATGGAGATAATATTAGCCATAGCTGTATTATAGGCATAGATCACTTGAGTTTCAAGGGATTGTGCTACTGGTGCCGAAATTGCGAAATTGTGGGAAGGGTTGGGCCGTTGCACCCGAATCTACTTGCAAGGGTGCAGCCAACGGGGAGCTGACAAAGCTCTCCGAGCCCTATCAGGTTGTGCGGGTTGACGACTGGGGGCAATCGCGCGAACAATGGCAAGAGAATAGAAAACAGTTCCAATAGGAGAGTATAACATGGCCGAAGATCGCTATCTTGATCCCACGCGCGAGCATTTTGACGCATTCAAGGCGCTCCCACGCGATGTGCCGATCAATATGCTCAATCTGCTGCAATTTCATGGTGACGCCCAATATCCGGCCGATCACCCCAACGCTGCCAAAGGCTGGACCGGCGAGCGCGCCTATGCCGAATATGGCAAGACAAGTGGGCCGATATTTGCGCGCGTAGGCGGCACCATTCTTTGGCGCGGACAGATGGAGTGCATGGTGATTGGACCTGATGACAAGCAGTGGGATTCATCCTTCATCGCCCGCTATCCGAATAGCGGCGCATTCTTGGAGATGATCACGGATCCCGAATATAAGAAAGCGGTGGTGAATCGGCAGGCAGCTGTGCTCACTTCGCGCCTCATACGGTTTGGCGAAATGGAAGGCCCGGACACGTTCGGATGAATCCCGGAATGGGACAATAGGTTAACGAATAGTCACCCGATTAACCAGTTTCCCTAACGGAATGTTAACGCTTTTTGATGCATGAGCTTCCCTAAATTCAGGAGCAAATCGCATGTCCCATCTATCCCGTTCTCTTTGGTTATCCGCCGCAGCCTTTGCGCTGCCTCTCACGCTTGCAGCTTGCGGCAGCAATGAAGCCAGCGATGAAGCGTTGGCGCAATTGGATGACAATCTAACCTCTGACCCAGCTATGAATGATGCGCTGGAAGATGCGATCTTGGTCGACCCTAATCTCACCGATCAGGCGAACGGGAATGCCATCCGGGGTGCCAATGGCGCTGCCGACGGTTCCGTACCGCCAGGAGCGACCTATGCCGGATCGACTGCAGGCGGCAACGCCGCTGCCGATGGTGCATCGAGTGGCAAGATGATGAGCGCGCCGAAGCCACGCCAGATGAATTCCGATGATGAATGCACCAGCTGTGCTGGAAGCGAAGGGATGACTTTGGGTGCGAAGGCGGAACAGCAATCGGCACGGCGGGGCAAGGGCACCTGCGACCAGAAGCTAAGCTATGACATGGGTTGGGCCAACCGGATGCCGCCGGAATTTCCGGTATATCCGAAAGCCAATGTGCAAGAAGCTGCCGGCGTTGAAGGCGGCCTGTGCGACATACGCGTCGTCAGCTTTACGACATCTTCTCCTATGAAGAATGTTGTGGATTATTATTACACGCAAGCCAAACGCGGCGGCTATGATGCGGAATATCTGCTGCGTGGCAGCGAACATGTTCTGGGCGGAACCAGAGGCAGCGATGACGGTGCCTATGTAATCACGCTGAACAAGCGTTCGGGCGGCGGCACGGCGGTTGATATTGTCGCCAGCAACGGTCGCTGATTCAAACAGACACCGCCGGGCATCGCATTTGAGATTGTTTCGGTATTTTAAAGGTGGCCCTTTGTGGCCACCTTTTTTGTTTCATCATTCGCGGTAACTGCCGCCGCCATCCACAGTGATGTCATTGGCTGTGGTGAAGCTGCTCATGTCGCTGGCCAGCCATAGCATGGCATTGGCGACTTCGACGGCCAAACCGACCCGGTTAATCGGATGGTTGCGATTGAAGACTTCCACCGCTTCGTCATGTGGTCCCGGATAGGCGGCAAGATAACGCTGGTACATCGGCGTGTCGATCGCGCCGGGGTGCACAGTGTTGACCCGGACGGGATATTTCTCGGCTGCACAGTGCAGCGCAAGGGATTTGCTCATCGACGTGACCGCGGCTTTGCTGGCGCAATAGGCAGCAAATTGGGCGCCGGGACGCATCGCCAGCATAGAACCGATATTGACGATCGCTCCGTCCTCGCCGCTTTCGATGATCGCGGGAAGGCCAACACGGCAGCCGTAAAAAGTGCCTTGCAGATTGATATCAATCGTCCGGTTCCAACTCTCCAATTCTACCTCATCCACGGATCCCGGTTCCGAGATGCCCGCGACGTTGAACAAGGTCGTCATTTTGCCAAAACGCTTCTTCGTCGCGTTGACGGCTTCCTGCCACTGGTCGAGATCGCGGACATCCAGTTCAACGGCATCCGCACGTTCGCCAAGCGAGGCAGCATGTGCCTTGGCCTTGTCATATTGGACATCACCCAGCATGATCGAGCCGCCTTCCTCGATCACGCGCTGTGCTGCTGTGCCGCCAATACCTTCTGCGCCGCCCGAGATTAGCGCGACTTTTCCGTCCATCAAACCCATGATATTTTCCCGTCTATTGGTCTATTTCTTGTCAAACAAGATCGGCAGGTTGCTAAGCCCGCGCAGCATCATGTTGGGTGGATAGTTCAGTTCTGCGCCTTCGGGAATCCGGAGATTGTCGATCCGCTTGGCGAATTGCTGGAACGAGACAGTCATCTCTTTGCGCGACAGCATATTTCCGACGCACATATGGATGCCTTTACCGAAAGCCAGGTGGGTACGCGCATTTTTGCGGTCGACCTGAAATTCATTCGGATTTTCGAACTGCTTGGGATCGCGATTGGCAGCATGATAGCGCATCATCACCATCGCGCCTTTGGGCAGCATCACACCGCCCAATTCGGCATCGCGATGCATCACCCGCCAGATGCCTGACGAACCACTGGACATCCGCAAAACTTCTTCAACCGCGTTAGGGATCAAGGAAGGATCGTCCTGGATCTTCTTATATTGCTCTGGATTGGTTGCGAACAGCCGCATGCCTTCAGCGAGCGCTGCGGTTGTCGTTTCATTGCCGGCAACCATCAGCTGCTGCACGATGGACAGAGATTCTGCATCATCCAGCGGGCGTTCACCGTCGACCTGCGCATTGACCAGGTCGGAGAGGATATCGTCTTTCGCTTCCTTGCGGCGCTCGTCCATATTGGCTTTTAGCGCGTGCTGATATTCCACCACTTCGCGCTCGGTTTCCAACTGGCGCTCGCGCGTCATCATACCCGAGAGGCGATCGACAAAAGCATTGGTCCAACGCTTGATGGTGCTGGCATCGGCTACGTCGAGGCCCAGTTGCACGGCAATGGTTCTAACCGGCATTGGAATCGCATATTCATCGACAAAGTCGCATTCACCCTTGTCGATAAAATTGTCGATCAGTTCGTTCGACATTTCCCGCATACTGTCTTCCAGCTTGTTCACCTTGGGCATGGAGAAAGCGAGATTGACCAGTTTGCGGAACCGTGTGTGCACCGGTTGGTCTGCGGTCAGCAAAGTGTTTACCTGCGGCCAGCCCTTCGCTTGAATGGCTTGCAATTCTTCATCGCTGTTCAGCTCTTCATCGGTTTTTCCGCCGGAAAGCAGAGCATTGAAATTGTTTGAGAAATCATCCAGTCGACCGACAGCTTCCGAGATCAGGTCATAGTCCAAAACCACATAGGTGCCGCTGGCTTCATCGAAAAAGACCGGACTTTTGGCGCGTTTCTCTTCATAGAATTCAAACGGATCGACCAGAATGTCGGGCTGGAAAAGGGATTTGGATACTGCTTCGTTCATGGCAAGTTCCTGTTCAAATTAGTCAAAAGAAGGTGTGGGTTTGCCTTCTGCATTGTAAACGGGCCCCTCGGCATCGACCCGGTATTTGGCGCTGACGGCATTGATTAGACCGAAGCTGCCAATATGGGCGAGCATGTTGGCATAGTGGACATCGTCAAAATGCTGGGCAAGGGCTGCTTCATCGGTCCATTCTTCAAAGACTTCGATACGCTCCGGATTATGCATGTCCGCGGCCCAACTATAGCATAAGCATCCGGCCTGACTAAGAGCGCCGTCAATAAAGGGCTGCGCTTTCTTCAAGCATTCTTCGCGTGTTGCCGGATCCACGTCGATATGGGCGGCGATCAAAATTTTAGCCATTTTTCATAATCTCCTAGAGCTTGTTTCCGCCGAGCTGTGCCACGACGTTGAATATACGCTTGCTATAAAACCACTGACCATCAATTTTGACAAATTCGTCATCATAGCGGCCGCCAGCAATGCGGGGCTCGCCATTCTCGACCAAAACTTCGTGGGTTTGATAGCGTCCGGAGGCTGTATCGCCTGTCACTTGCAGGCTGCCGGGAATGCCAAGAAAGCTGACAGCGTCAAACTGACTCATTGCGCCATTCCAGAGGTTGACGATGTTTTCGCGGCCAACCACTTCGGTGCCCATGAGCGACCAGACAGCATCTTCAGTCCATAGCGCACCCCAATCATCGGGGTCGGTCCGTAGCACCGCATCGCAATAAGAATCGTGTAATTCCCGGATCGCTAACCGGTCTTCTATTGGTCCTGAAAACATGGACTCATCCTCTCCTAATTTTGGGAGAGACTACACGGCAAAACCGCTGCCATGACAAGCTGCCATAAGTGCTAGCGAGGGTTGATCAATCGCCGCTGATCCGTTCGATATCAGCGCCCACAGCAGCCAGTTTCTCTTCCAGCCGTTCATAGCCGCGATCCAGATGGTAGATGCGCTGCAGCTTGGTTTCGCCTTCGGCGGCCAGTCCGGCAATGGCCAGACTCATCGAAGCGCGCAAATCGGTTGCCATGACTGGCGCGCCGGTCAGTTTCGTGACGCCCCGCACCACCGCCGTGCGACCCTTGGTCTCGATATCTGCGCCCATGCGGTTGAGTTCGGGCACATGCATATAGCGATTTTCAAAAATAGTTTCGGTGAGCACGCTCGCGCCATCCGCCATGCACAGCATTGCCATCAATTGTGCCTGCATATCGGTGGCCAGGCCGGGATAAGGAGCCGTTGAGAGCGTGAGAGGCTTGAGCTTGCCATCGGAAGCAACCTTGATTCCTTTGGCATGGATTTCGATGTCGAGGCCAGCAAGCCGCAGTGCGTCTAGCGTTGCTTCCATTTCATCTGCTTTGGCAGCCAACAGATCGACTTCACCCCCCGCAATACCGACGGCACAAGCATAGCTGCCGGCTTCGATCCGGTCTGACATCACGCGATAGGTGCAGCCGTGCAGTCGATCGACGCCATGGATGGTCAATGTGGAAGAGCCAATGCCTTCAATTTCGGAACCCATGGCGACCAGCATATTGCACAAGTCGACTATCTCCGGCTCCCGTGCGGCGTTTTTGAGAATGCTTGTTCCGTTCGCCAAAACCGCTGCCATCAAGGCATTTTCTGTTGCTCCGACGGATACGACGGGAAAGGAGAATTCTCCGCCTGGCAATCCGCCATCGGGTTGTCGGGCAATGACATAGCCGCTGGTGGTTTCTATGGTCGCCCCAAGCGCTTCGATAGCCTTGAGATGCAAATCAATCGGCCGGTTGCCGATTGCGCAACCGCCGGGCAGGGATACCCGGCATTCGCCGGCGCGGGCCAATAAGGGGCCCAACACCAAAATCGATGCCCGCATTTTCCGGACGATGTCATAAGGCGCTTCGGTCGAAGTGATCTTGCCCGCTTTGAGCGTCATGACCCGACCGAAGTCTTCCGGCCTCGCCCCTTCAATGGTTGTAGAGACACCCAGTTGGTTGAGCAGATGCCCAAAACTGTCGACATCGGCCAACCGGGGCAAGTTGCGCAGAGTGACCGGTTCTTCGGTCAAAAGCGCGCACGGTAGCAAGGTCAGGGCGCTATTTTTAGCGCCCGAAATCGGGATGGTGCCAGACAGCCGATTGCCGCCACGTATCGAGATAATATCCATGGTCTAGCATTTACCGAAAATGGTGATGCAGGCAAGTCTATTGCGCAGATGCCAACGCGACTCTGGTCTGGGGATCAGTTCCGCAAGAGTCCTAGCGCCGCGTAGGTGGCTTCTACCGTCGGGCGCGCCATGGCCGAAGCTTTCTCCGAACCGCTGCGTAAAATCGCGTCAATCGCAGTCGTGTCTTTGCGCAGCTCTTCAAACCGGTCGCGGATCGGCGACAATCTGCTAACCGCCAGATCAACAAGCGCGGGTTTAAAGTCACCAAAACCTTTGCCTGCAAATTGGGTGAGCACGTCTTCTGGCGATTGATCGGCGAGCGCAGCATATATGCCGATCAGATTTTTTGCTTCCGGGCGCCCCTCTAGACCGGCCATATTGTCCGGCAAAGCTTCGGGGTCGGTCTTGGCTTTTTTCAATTTCCGCGCGATTGTGTCGTCATCATCACTCATGTTGATGCGGCTCAGATCAGACGGATCGGATTTGCTCATTTTTGCATTGCCATCGCGGAGGCTCATGATCCGGGCCGCTGTTTTTCCGATAAATGGTTCTGGCAGGACAAAGGTCTCGGTGCCGGTGTCGTTATTGAACTTTGAGGCAATGTCGCGAGCCAATTCAAGATGTTGCTTCTGGTCTTCGCCGACGGGAACATGGGTGGCTTGATAGGCCAGAACGTCAGCTGCCTGCAGAACCGGATAGCCATAAAGACCAAGCGAAGACCTTTGTTTGTGCTTGCCTGACTTTTCCTTGAACTGGGTCATCCGGTCCAACCAGCCCATCGGCGTATTGCAGATCAGCATCCAGGCCAGCTCAGCATGGGCCGGCACGCGGGCCTGGTTGAACAGGATCGATTTGTCCGGATCAACGCCCGCCGCGACCAGCGCGGCAACCATTTCACGGCAATTATTGGAAAGCTCTTCGGGGTCGTTGTGAACCGTGATGGCATGCAGATCGGCTAGAAAGAATAGACATTCTCCTTCGTCCTGCATCTTCACCCAATTTTTGATCGCGCCCAGATAGTTGCCGAGATGGAGATTGCCCGTAGGCTGGATGCCCGATACCGTACGCATTGCTTTAACTTCCTTCGTTTGCGGCCTCTTCCGCCGCTTTCTTCTTGGTCAGCATGCTGATCTTGTCGCGATCGATCGCGCCGGTCAGCCATGCGAGCGCCGCATAAACCAGTCCGCCGACGCTGACCAGAGCCGTGATCGAACCCACTCTCTGCCAGATGGTGCCGTCATACATGCCTTCTCCGATCGGAGCAGCGTAAATGAGGACAGCGGCCATGCCTAGCGCAGAGAGCGTGATCCGGCCAATCCGCAGCAACAATGACCATTCCAGATGATAATGTCCGCGCCGGTGAAGCATGGTGTAAAGCATAGCGCAATTGCACCAGGCCGCGACCGCACCGGCAAAGGCGAGGCCTTTGATGCCGTATAGTGGGATCAAAAGAAGGTTGAGCGCAATGTTGATGAGCAAAGATAGGCCTGCTGTGTAGACCGGCGTCTTGGTATCTTTCCGTGCAAAAAATCCTGGGATCAGGACTTTTACCAGAACATAGGCAGGCAAGCCGACGACCAGCGCGGCAACGACAGCGGAGGTGGTCTCGCCGTCGCTGGCGGTAAAATTGCCGCCGACGTAGAAGGATGTAACCAAAGGGCCAGCCGCAAAGAACAAGGCGATGGCCGCAGGTATGGTGAGCAACATAGCCAGTTCGACTGCATTGCTTTGCAATCGCTGGGCTCCGCCTTGATCATCCTTGGCTATGAATCGAGAAAGGGCAGGCAGAATGGCGGTCCCGAGAGCAATACCGATAATGCCCAGCGGAAGTTGGTTCAGGCGATCAGCCATGGCCAGATAGACGAAAGAGCCTTCCGGCAAACGTCCGAGAAAGAACAGGTCAATGAAGCGACTGATCTGATAGATCCCCGCTCCGAATACCGCTGGCAGGATGAGGATGCCCAATTCCTTCACGTCGGCAGTCAGGCGTGGCATTTTAAGGGGGAAACGAAATCCGGTTTTGCGCGCCCAGTAATAGAGCCACAGCATCTGGATCAGTCCAGCAGATGCGACGGCAATCGCCAGAAAATAGGCGGTCTGGCGCGGATCGCTGCCGTCGTTCAATAGGTAGGAGGCCAGCAAGGCGGTAATCATGCAGATATTGAGCATGATCGGCGCGGCAGCGGCTGCCGCGAAGCGGCTGAGCGAATTCAATATCGCTGCGAATAATGTCGTGACGCTGATCAGGCCGAGATAGGGAAAGGTTATGCGGGCCAGTGTAAGAGAGAAGCTATCCGATCGCCCGCCTTGCCCGAAATCGTCGATCAGCCAGAGCAGGCCAGGCATCGCCAGCATCATGACTGCGGAAAAGGCCAGCAGCAAAGGCACGAAAACAGACAAGACATCGACGACAAATTTCTGTGCCGCCGTGCGATCTTGATCAACCTCCATCTTGCGGTTGAACAAAGGCACGAAGGCGGCCGAAAATGCGCCTTCGGCAAATAGTCGGCGGAAGATATTGGGCAGTTGAAACGCCAGCTGCCATGCATCAGCGGCTGCCCCGGCACCGAGTATCCGCGCCAGCATGATGTCACGCATGAATCCGAAAACGCGGCTGACCAAAGTCAACCCGGCAATCGTACCGGTGGATTTCAGCAGGTTCATGCCTGCTGTCCTAGCAGTGTCGGTTAAGCGTTGCCAACCGGCTGCTCGCCTGTCTGCTCTGCCGCCATCTGTTCGCGCTGCTGCATGTAGAGCGTTGTGAAATCAATGGGTTCAAGCAGCAAGGCCTGGAATCCCGCATCGCGCACAGCGTCGGAGATAATGGCACGGGCAAAGGGGAAGAGGAGCCGCGGCGCTTCAGCGAACAGGAACGGATGGGCTTGCTCGTCGGTAACGTTGCGCAGTCCGAAGAGACCGCAATAGAGAAGTTCAATAGCAAAGGCGACGCCTTCATCCGCCTTGGCGGTGACATCAATCTTCAGTTCAACTTCATGAACTTCATCCGAGACATTGGACGATCCGATGTTGAACTGCACGTCAATCTGCGGCTGTGCATTCCATTGATACACATCGGGTGCATTTGGATTTTCGACCGACAGATCCTTCACATATTGTGAAATCACGCCAATTTGGGGCGCGGTGTCTGCGCCATTTGCTAGCGGATCCGGAGTGGTCACATTACCGGTTTCGTCTTTTTCATTCTCATCAGCCATCGGGCGCGTCCTTTTGGAAAATCAGTCAAACATGTCCTTATGCGCATATTGCAGCGCCGGTCGCAGCGCGCCTAGCAGGGGACGGAACCGAGGGCAATGAAAGAGTAAACGGGGCTTATTGAGGACCGCATTTTACAATATTTGTAAGCGCGGGTTCACAATTTGCTTGTTAGAAGAGGTTGGCCGATTGCAGCAAGGTGGCTTTTCTACTAATGCATTTGAAACCGGCCCTTTTTCTGCCTATATATAGGGCAATTGGAAAGATTGGATATTGCAGTGACCTTCGAAATTGTACTTTTGGCAGTTGTGGCGGCTTTTCTTGGCCTGCGGCTCTATTCTGTGCTGGGCAAGCGCACCGGCCATGAACAAGAGCATACGCCGCGGAGCATCGACCCGCGCGCGAACGAGCGCCGGCCATCTGAAGATGGCAAACCGCATATTCCAGATATTGTTCCCGCTCCTGCTCCTGCGGGCACGCCAACCATGATCTATGACAGCAGTGCGGAAGCCGGGATGCGTGAAATTCTGAGCGCGGACCGCAATTTTGATGTCGGTCGGTTCGTCGAAGGCTCGAAAGCGGCTTACGGTATGATTCTTGAAGCCTTTTGGAAGGGCGATAAGGAAGAGTTGAAATTGCTCTGTGACGACGATGTCTATCAGAGTTTCGAAGAAGTCATCGACGCGCGTGAACAACGTGGTGAAGTCCTCGAAAACCAGCTTGTTCGCATTGACGATGCACGGATTTCTGCGGCCGAATATAGTCGGCCTGTGGCCCGCATCACGGTGCAATTTGATGCCGATATTGCCGCTGTGGTAAAAGACAAAAAGGGCAAGCTCATTGGCGGATCGCTCTCTGACGCCGCCGAAACCCACGATGTTTGGACCTTTAGCCGTGATCTTTCGAGCGCCGACCCGAATTGGTTGCTTGACGAGACCGATGAGGCCTGACCCTCAGTCGCCGGGGGGCATTATTATGAAAATCGGAACGCTTTTCGGAGCGGCATTGCTGTTTAGCGCTTGCTCCATGACGCTTGTGCCCCAAGGGGTTTCTGCCCAGCAGGATAGCGGCTGGACAACGGGGGCTCCATCCGGTTCCGTTCGTACGCCGACGATAATCGGCGAAGATACCACACGCGCTCTGGGCACCGGCATTGCCGCCGGACCAGATGTTGCTGCGTTGAACTTGTCGCCAACCAAAGCCAGCTCAGCCTTGCAATCTTATCGCACCAGTTGCGGTTCCCTGGTTCGCCGCGAAGACAATAGCGGGTTGACCAATGGGGCAGACTGGCAAGCGTCTTGCCAGGCAGCGCAGAGTTGGGCGACGAACGATGCGGCGCGCTTCTTCCAATCCTATTTTGAAACCGTCCAGGTCGGTAATGGCGAGGCCTTCGCCACCGGCTATTTTGAACCACAGATTCGTGGGTCGAGGGTTAGAAATAGCAAATATACGGTCCCCGTCTATCGCCGACCGCCGAATTTGATTGATGTCGATTTGGGCCAATTTTCTGAAAGTCTCAAAGACAAGCGTGTTCGCGGCAAGGCTGTTGGAACCAAGCTGGTGCCCTTTGAAGATCGCGGCGCCATTGATGACGGAGCCATTGCTGATCAAGGCCTCGAGATTGCCTGGGCGCAGGACTATGTCGATTTTTTCTTTCTGCAAATTCAAGGCAGCGGCCGTCTAGCGATGCCCGATGGCTCGGTCATGCGCATTGGCTATGCCGGGCAAAATGGTCATGATTATACCGGTATCGGACGGGTGATGCGGGAACGTGGCCTGCTGGCCGATGGCAAGACCAATATGCAAGGCATTGTCGAATGGCTGCGCGCCAATCCAGAGCAAGGCATGCGGATCATGCGTGAGAATAAAAGCTATGTCTTTTTTCAGGAGCTCACCGGTGCAGGACCTTTGGGAGCCATGGGTCATCCTGTTGTAGCCCGGACATCGGTTGCCGCTGACCGGATGTTCGTGCCTTTGGGCGCTCCGGTCTATCTCGACATGGAACATGATATTGCCGACGGCATCTGGGTGGCCCAGGATAGTGGCGGCGCCATTAAAGGTCCCAACCGTTTTGATACTTTCTGGGGCGCAGGCGAAGAAGCGGCCAGAATAGCAGGCGGCATGGCTTCGCGGGGACAGGCGCTGATTTTCCTGCCGAAGGGCACAATATCCCGGCTTCTCGATTCCCAACAGCCCCGAGGCAATTAAACCATGTCCGACCGGCCTCTAACCGCCGGCGAAAAGGCGCTCTGGCAGAAATTTATAGAGACTGTGAAGCCACTCGATCACGGGCGGGTCAAGCGTGTGGAATCGCTTCCTACAGCCAAGAGGCCGCGCGATATCAACGGACCGATTACAGCTGAATCTTTTGGCGGGCAAACAACCAAGGCGGTTCCCTTGCGCGATCAGAAACCGGTGCCGACCCGGCATGGTCTGGATGGTGGCTGGGATCGGCGACTGGCGAAAGGCATGGTCCAGCCGGATGTCACCGTCGATTTGCATGGCTATACATTGTCATCTGCGCACGGACGCCTCGACAGCGCATTGGAATTGAGCCTCGCCGCAGGCCACAGGGCAATGTTGTTGATTACGGGCAAAGCGCGAAGCGAAGAAGAACGCAGTCGATCCGGCGGCCGCGGCGCGATTCGTTCTGCTATTTCTGATTGGCTGGCTGCATCCCGCCATGCATCGCGCATTGCGACAGTGCGTCGCGCCCATCCCCGCCATGGGGGTGCTGGCGCGCTTTATATTATTTTGCGGCGACCGCGCTAGTCAGCGCAACGCCCGCTCGACAATCAGCGCGAAAATTTTGGACAATTGTTCCAGATCATCAATCGCCACAGCTTCATCCAGCTTGTGCATCGTCGCGTTGCAGAGGCCGAATTCGACCACCGGCATGATCTTGGCTAGAAAGCGCGCATCGGAGGTTCCCCCAGAGGTTGACAATTCCGGTTCCACGCCGGTGACGTTATGAATGGCGCCGGCCACGATGTCAGAAAATTCGCCCGGTGGTGTCAAAAATGGTTCGCCGGAAATGATCGGCTTCAATGCTCCGCCATGCCGTTCGACAATCTCCCGAACCATGGCGCTCAGGCTTTCGCCGCTGTGTCGGTCGTTGAACCGGATGGACAGCCGGCCTTCCGCCTTGGCAGGAATGACGTTATGCGCAGGATTGCCAACATGGAGATCGGTAAATTCAATATTGCTCGGCTGAAACCAGTCGGTCCCTTGATCCAGTTGCAGGGCATCAATTTCACTCAAAATCTTGCCTAGCTTGGTGATTGGATTGTCGGCATTATGCGGATAGGCAACATGGCCCTGCATGCCATTCACTGTGATCCACATGTTGACCGAACCTCGCCGCCCGATCTTCATCATGTCGCCAAGTTTGTGGACCGATGTTGGCTCTCCGACAAGGCAGAGATCAGGGACAATGCCCCGCTCGGCCATAAGGTCCATCAGTGCCACGGTGCCAAAGCGGGCTGGCCCTTCTTCGTCGCCGGTGATGATCAGGCTTATCGTGCCCAGGTCTTTGGGCAAATCATGGAGCGCGCTGACAAAGGCGGCAATGCTGCCTTTCATGTCGACCGCGCCGCGTCCGTAGAGCAATTCACCTTGGATTTCCGGCACGAAGGGATCGGTTTGCCAACCCTGGCCTGGAGGAACAACATCGAGATGACCTGCATACGAAAAATGCCGTGCTCCGGCTGCTCCTTTGCGAATGGCAAAGAGGTTTTCGACGGGACCCCCCTGGTCCGCATCTTCGGGCGCATCACCGGCAATGAAACGTGATATCTCAAACCCCAGAGGTTCCAGCATGGCTTCCATCTCGTCAAACACGCTGCCGGTCGCGGGGGTGATGCTGGGCTGGGCGATCAGCTTTTTTGCAAGGTCAATTACTGTTGCGAGGGTCATGGGTGATTGATCAGCTTTCTGCCGTTTCTGGCTGCTCTAGGCGTTGGATCACCCATGGCTCATCTTCTGCGGCTTCCATCCATTGCGCGGTCCATTCATGATCGAGAATGGTCTGCATATAACTGGTGGCAAAGCCGGGCAGGCGGAATCCGTAGGTCTGGAATCGGGAGACGACGGGCGCATACATGATATCTGCCGCGCCATAGGTGCCGAACAAAAATGGTCCGCCGCCGCCAAAGCGTGCTCGCGCCTGTGCCCATAATTCGATGATCCGCGCGGCATCGGCGTTGACCTCGTCGCTTAAGGTAAGGCCTTCGTATATTTTTCGGGTATTCATGGGGCATTGGCGGCGCAGAGCCATGAAGCTCGAGTGCATTTCTGCCACCATCGACCGGGCCATGCCGCGTGCGATTTCATCTTTCGGCCAAAACCGGTCTCGGTGGGTCTTGTCGGCGAGCCAGTCGACGATTGCCAGGCTGTCCCAGACCACCGTCTCACCATCCCACAATATCGGAACCTTCCCGCCTGAAGGTGCGAAATTTTCACTTTCCCGGACATGGTCCCAATCGTCGCCGAATAGGGGCACGGTCAATTCTTCGAAGGACAAGCCCGATTGTTTGCAGGCGAGCCAGCCGCGCATCGACCAGCTAGAATAGGCTTTGTTTCCAATTATCAGTTTCATATTCTGTCCCATAACCAAATATGGAAACCAATGTATAGAAAACCGACGTCCGGGAGAATAGTTTTGGGGAAATTAGCTTTGTACGGCTTCGAGAACGGCAAGCCGCAACTCGTTTATACCCTGTTTCTTTTCTGAAGAGGTGAGCAATAGGTCAGGATGGGCTGCCGGATGCTTCTTGGCAATTGCCGCAACCTGCTCGGCTGTGACATCCAGAGCTTCCTGCTTCACTTTGTCTGCCTTGGTAAGCACCACCCGGTAACTGACTGCCGCCTTGTCGAGCATTTCCATCACTTCTTCGTCAACCGGCTTGATGCCATGTCGCGAATCGATCAGGACGAATGTGCGTTTCAGCACGGCTCGCCCACGAAGATAGTCGTTGATAAGAAAGCGCCATTTCTGGACGACTTTCGGCGGTGCTTTTGCAAAGCCATAGCCCGGCATGTCGCAGATACGAAAAATCAGCGGATCGCCGATATCGAAGAAATTCAGTTCTTGGGTTCGCCCGGGCGTGTTTGACGTCCGCGCCAGACCATTGCGGTTGGTCAGCGCATTGATCAGCGAAGATTTGCCGACATTCGACCGCCCCGCAAAGGCAATTTCCGGCACCTTCGGGTCGGGCAGGAACTGCAACTGCGGCGCACTTTTCAGAAAGCTGATCGGGCCAGAGAACAGCTTTGGGTGAAGTGGGGTCACCATTGGCTGCTCTTTCTGCTGGCCAGGGTCATGCCTCGGCCTTGTCAGCAGCCGCTTTTTTCGCCTTCTCTTCTGCTTCCTTCGCCATCATTTCCTTCATCTGCGGGTGGCGCGAATAGAGCCACTTTTGTTGCGCGATGGTGAGAATGTTGGATACAGTCCAATAGAGCTGCAGGCCGGCGGCAAATGGTGCCATGATGAACACCAGAATCCATGGCATGATGGCGAATATCTGTTTCTGCATCGCGTCCATCGGTGCCGGGTTCAATTTGAATTGCAAGTGCATGGTGAAGCCCATTAGGATCGGCAAGATGCCGACCGCCAGGAAGCTTGGCGGATCGAATGGCAGCAGACCGAACAGGTTGACCGGGGTCAATGGGTCCGGAGCACTCAAATCCTTGATCCAAAGCACAAAGGGTTGATGGCGCATTTCGATGGAAAGCATCAGCACTTTGTAGAGGGCGAAGAAGATTGGAATCTGCAAGAAGATCGGAAGACAGCCGGAGAGCGGATTGACCTTCTCTTCCTTGTACAGCTTCATAATGGCTTGTTGCTGTGCCTGTTTGTCGTCCTTGTGCTTTTCCTGAAGCGCTTTCATCTTCGGTTGAACGGCCCGCATCTGTGCCATGGACGCAAATTGTTTCTGCGCGATCGGGAACATGACTCCCCGCACAACAAAGGTCATCAGGACAATGGCTACGCCGAAGTTGCCAACAATTTTGAACAACCAGTTGAGCAGATAGAAAAGCGGTTTTTCAAACCAGTAGAACCAGCCCCAGTCGATCGCGCGATCCAGGTTCTGGATACCGAAGTCTGCTTCATATTTTTCCAGAACGGCATTCTCTTTGGCGCCGGCAAACAAACGGGTCGTGGTTTTTAGCTCTTTGCCAGGCGCGATGATCTGTGCCGTCTTTTTCGCGATCTCGGCCTGAAATATATCACTGCCGCCCGAGCGGAACTTGGCGTCGACCTGATTAATATCCTCCGGGATCAATGCGCCCAGCCAATATTTGTCGGTAAAGCCCAGCCAACTGACCTCTTTGTCATAGCTATTGGTTCCGGCGACCGCTGAGGTGCCGAACATGCTTGAGAAAAAGCCAGGTTCTTCGCCAGCTACATTCTCATAGTCTACATCGTAGTTTGCGGCGCCTTCATATACCCCAACAGGACCGGAGTGGATGGTCCATGTGCTGGCTTCGCTTGGCGCAACATTGGCCAGGTCCCGTTTCCGGTTAATCAAGCCATATGGTTTGAGCGCGATTGCATTTTCACCGCGATTCGTGACGCTCTGTTCAGATGTGATCAGATAGTCTTCATCGATCGAGAGCGTGATCGTATAAGTTTGCCCCGTCTCGTTGGCCCAACTGAGGGTTACCGGTGTGCTGGGGGTCAACTTGCTTTGATCAGGTGTCCAGACAGTATTGTCGTCCGGGACAGCAACGCCTTCACCGGCCCAGCCGACGCGGCTGAAATAGGCATCTTTGGTTCCAGAAGGCGAGAAGAGCCGGACAGGGTCGCTATCTTTGCTCATGTCCACTGTATGATCCGTCAGTGTCAGGTCATCAATGCGTCCGCCTTTGAGGTTGATAGAACCTTTGACGCGTGGTGTTTCGATCAGGACACGCGGGTTTTCGCGCAAAACTGTCGCCAGCGGACGAATTTTGTCCGAAGCTGCCCCGGTAGCGATTTCCGCTCCGCCGTCGACAAGCGCGCCAGTCTGGGCCGCAGTGTCGCCAGCCACGGTAGCCGCCGCCGGATCAACGGCCGGTGCCGTGACTTCGGTCTTGTTGGCCATTTCTGGGAAAAGCTGCTCCATCAGTACGGGCCAGCCAAATAGGATGATCCCGGTGAGAAGCACCGCCATGATAATATTACGTTTATCGTCCACTATGTCGTCCTGTTTTCGGCCATTTGTTGCAAATAGGATCGGTGTATGAAGGTATCAAGGAACGGGGTCATAACCCGAGCCTCCCCAAGGATGGCAGCGCAATAGCCGTTTCGCTCCTAGCCAGCTACCCTTAATTGCACCATGTTCCTCGATCGCTTCAATCGCATAGGCGCTGCAAGTGGGTTGAAAGCGGCAAGTCGGTGGCAATATCCGCGAAGGCCCCCATTGCCAGAGCCGAACGCAGAAGATAAAAATTTTTCTGAGCATCTCTAACCCAGCTTTTTGGCCAGATATTTGAGGCCCTTTTCCAATTCGGTTGTTAAAGTTGCAAAATCCACTTCTTTGTTGGCTTTGCGGCCGATCATGATGTGGTCAACGCCTGTGATGCCGTTGCTCGGCAATATATTGGCGAGCAATGCTCTGAATCTTCTTTTCATGCGATTGCGCGCCACTGCGTTGCCGATTTTCTTGGTAACTGTGATGCCCTGGCGGATCGTTCCGGCTGGGATCGGATGATCGCTGCTGCGGCGATGCGCAAGCAGAACAAAGCTGGGTGTGACAAATCGCTTGCCGCGATTGGCAGCGAGAAAATCCGCACGCTTGCGAATCACTTCCACAGGCTGGTTTGAATCAGCGGAATGCGAATCGGACGCAGAGGACTTCAAGTCCAGATGATCCGGCGATGGTCGTGCTTCGACGGGCGTAGCACTGACGGTCATATGGCTGTTAGGCAGAGAGCTTCTTGCGGCCACGGCTACGGCGGGCTGCCAACACTTTGCGGCCTCCAACAGTGGCTTTGCGGGCGCGGAAACCATGGCGCCGTTTGCGGACCAGGCGGCTTGGTTGAAAAGTACGCTTCATCGCGATTATCCTACGTCAAAATTTCGATAAAAAAGGCCGCCATAAGCTGCGGCCGATACGTTGAGGCTGCGATTAGGCAGACAGGCGCGGAAAGTCAAGCATTTGCGCTAGACTTTCTTGTCTCGATTGCCTGCCTTCACCTTACCGAAAATCGGCAGTTCAAAATCATCGGGAAGGGCTTTGTGGTGCCTTCTGCGCATCGCCCAGTCAGTCCATTTGCCATAATGGGGGAATCGCCGTTTGAAATCGACATAGCGTTTTTTGGCCCAGCGGGAGTTTTGCAGCACCAGGGCAAGGCCGATCGGGAAAACAATGATAAAGCCGGGGCCTGGAATCGCGCCAATAATCGGTGAGACAATGATCAGCATGAATCCGATGACCGCGAGCAAGAATCGCGATCCCGAGGTATATTTCCACCGCTTCTTTGTTAGTTTATCGTTCATTACATCTCACTTGGTGCTTGGCGACCAGACTCGCAAGCCCGCTATCGCAACTAAAGCGTGCGCAAGTGATTATTGTTGCTGCAGATGCACGAGAGGTGAACGGGGGTGGATTAGTGCAGAAGTTGAAAGCGTGCCATGTCGCTGCGCGATAACCGGAGCTGATCCGAGAAGGGGACGCTGTTGGTCAGTGCGTAAAATGCTTTGGCTGTCGGCACTGGCACACCCATTTCGGCATAATAGTCGAGATATTCGGCATGTACCGGATCATTGGCCGGATAGTCATTCGCTTCGCGGCCATCTTCATCCATCCAGCTGTGCACGATAAATTCAGCATTCTGGTGTGCTGTCCTGTTAAGCCCGGCTAGAAAAAGTTCCACGGCACCGGAACGGACAGAGCCGTGGGCAGGCACATGGGTGCTGATTCCTGCGCGGCGAATCATCCGGGCGAGGTTCAGATTTGCTTCTTCATCTACAGATCCGTCGCAATCGATCATTTCGATCCGTTTGATCCCGGGAAATTGACCGAGCATCTGGCGGAAAGCTGCCGGTGTATAGCTATCCACCGTACCGGTCATTTCAACGGCGTCATGAGCAACTACCCGAAATGGGCCATATTGGCCGAGCGTGCTAGTGGCTGCTGCGACCGGCGCTACTGGCTCATATATCTCATATTCCAGCGTTTCGATGGTCTCTGTGACCACATAGCTACTGGCGCTGTGAGCCGGAACGGCAGGCAGCAATAGAAAGGCGACCAAAAGAAATGCGCCGACGAAAAGGCCGCCGAAGCCTTCTGAGCTTCTACGATTGCCCGCTATATCTAGTGATCTGCCCTGTTCCATTTGTCGCTTTTGGGGGCAAATCGCTTGCCAAAGCGTAAGGGCGCGTGGTTGCAGCGATATTAACCTGCTTTGTGCCCAGACTTTCGGGATTTTTGACGGTTACGGCCAAGTGGCTGTTGACGCTCGACTCGCCGTCCGGGCAGCGCCAATGTTTTGACTATGAAAATGGGGTGGTCATGATGGTGGCGCTGGTTCAGACCGTGGCATATCTCGGACTGGAAGCGCGAGGTGTTGAAGTGCAGTGCCAGGTTGCGCCGGGATTGCCTGCGTTCAACGTTGTCGGTTTGCCGGACAAGGCGGTCGCAGAAAGCCGTGAACGGGTGCGTGCGGCCATTGCTGCGATGGGGCTTTCGCTTCCACCAAAACGCATCACGGTCAATCTGTCGCCCGCCGATCTGCCGAAAGCCGGCTCGCATTATGATCTTCCGATCGCGCTGGCCTTGCTTGGTGCTATGGGTATTATCGATGCCGAGACTCTGGTCAGCTATGTTGTGGTTGGGGAATTGTCCTTAGACGGTCGACTGGCTGTTACCCCGGGTGTTTTGCTAGCCGCACTTCACGCATCAGGTCGAAATCTCGGTCTGATTTGCCCGGAATTGCAAGGCTCCGAGGCGGCCTGGGCCGGTGACGTCGAGATACTGGCGCCCGGTGATCTGCTCGCCCTGCTCAACCATTTCAAGGGCCAGTCGATCTTGACTCCACCGAAAACTGGTGCGGCACCCGAACCAGATTACGGACCGGACCTGAAAGACGTAAAGGGTCAAGAAACTGCCAAACGGGCACTCGAAATCGCGGCAGCTGGCGGGCATAATCTATTGATGAACGGTCCACCGGGGTCGGGAAAGTCGCTCTTGGCGTCTTGCTTGCCCGGCATCTTGCCACCCTTATCTCCGTCCGAGGCGCTCGAAGTGTCCATGGTGGCCTCGGTGGCCGGCACGCTAGAAGGCGGACAAATGTCCCGACAAAGACCATTTCGGACTCCACATCATAGCGCTTCGATGGCGGCGCTTGTTGGCGGCGGGTTAAAGGTTCGTCCCGGCGAAGTCAGCATGGCGCATCTGGGTGTCTTGTTCCTCGATGAGCTTCCCGAGTTTCAGAGGCCGGTGCTTGATTCTTTACGCCAACCATTGGAAACTGGCGAAGTCAGCGTGGCTCGTGCCAATGCCCACGTCACCTTTCCGGCGCGCGTGCAGATGATCGCCGCTATGAATCCATGTCGATGCGGGCATCTCGGGGATGCGGCACTGGCCTGTTCGCGGGCGCCAAGATGCGCTGCGGACTATCAAGCAAAAGTGTCAGGCCCGCTGCTCGATCGGATTGACTTGCATATAGAAGTAGAAGCGTTGTCGGCCGCTGATCTTACTATGCCACCGCCCGCAGAAGGTTCCGTTGCAGTCGCTGCCCGGGTCGCAAAGGCCCGGTCAATTCAAAGCCAGCGCTACACCGAACTGGAAGCGCGGACCAATACCGAGATCGATGGAGATGCTTTGGAGACATATGCCACACCCGATGAACCGGGACGAATCCTGTTGGCGCATGCTGCGGAAGCGATGCGGTTGACGGCGCGCGGCTATACGCGAGTTTTAAGAGTCAGCCGGACCATCGCCGATTTGGCTGGTGCCGAGGCCATCGGTCGCATTCATGTGGCCGAATCGCTCAGCTATCGGCGGCAAGTGCCCCGCAGTTAGTCATTGAAACGGAAAACCCGGTGCCGCCAGCAGAATCAAGCAGCCTTATCGCCTTCGGTAAGCTCCAATGGCATTGCCAATTCGCTTTTGTTCACCGTCGACTTGGCGATATTGGGCGTCTTGTTGCTGCGGTGTTTGAACTTGCCGTCTACATGACCGCCTTGCTCAATCGTCACATTCTCATAGGTGACATCACCACCGATGCGCGCGGTCGAGGCGATAGCGAGATCGCCGGCATCAATAGAGCCTTCGACCGAGCCTGACAGACTGGCGTTTTGAGCAACGATCGCGCCCTTTATTTTGCTCGTTGGTCCCTGGACCAATGACAAGCATTTGACGTCGCCGATCACTTCACCGTCAATATGCAGATCAACTTTCGATTCGATATTTCCGGTAATCAGAATACCGTCACCAATGACAGAAAAGCTTGATCCGGTGCTGCCGCTGTTTCTAGCCACGGTCTGGGCCTGACTCGACGCGTTGCGCTGCGGTGCGTTGCCTTGCGATGGCTTTGACTTTGAGAACATCTGTGTTCGCCTCCAAAAATGGCCGGGGGTTAATTGCTTTGCCGTTCAACCGCACCTCAAAGTGCAGATGCGTTCCGGTCGAGCGTCCCGTGCTTCCCATAGCCCCCAATTGCAACCCCTGTTCGATTTTTTGACCTGCGGTCACACCAATGCGCGATAGATGAGCATAGCGAGTCATCAATCCGTTACCATGCGTGATTTCCACAGTCTTGCCATAGCCCGATTTCCATCCCGCATGGGTCACTTCGCCGCCAGCCGCCGCCAGTATCGGTTGGCCGTGCGGGCCCTTAAAGTCCATGCCGCTGTGCATTGCGCCGCCGCCGGTGAATGGATCACGGCGATAGCCATAGCTGCTCGACAGCATTTCCGTGCTGGCCGGCATGCCGGATGGGATAGCGACCAATGTCCGCTCCAGGGCGTCCATCCTCTGAAGAGCTAGGTTCAGCCGCTCCAGTGTTGGATGAAGTTGTTGGCCTTGATCCTTGAAGAAAGGAATCAAGGGGCCGCCCATTGCATCCACCGAGTTTTTGGCGAGATTCTCAGGATTCAGGCCGAATTTGCGGATCGCTGCCGCAGCTTGTGCGGTGCGCTGATTGGCAGCCCTGGTCAAGCGCCGGGCAAAGGTAATCTGACGCGCTTCCAACTGAGCCAAATGCGCGGCTTCGGGGAAGGCAGTGCTAATTTTTCTTGTGTTTTCTGACAACTGCGCATCGTCTGGATCGCTTTGAGATGGATCTGCAACTTCGGATTGCTCCCCGATAAATTGCTCGGTGATCTGATCGAGCACATCTTGACGCTGCTCCAGATCTGCAGCGACGCCGCCAATCGATTCTTTGTAACTGGCAACACGGCTTTCGGTGCTGTTCACTTGGGCTTCTTTTGCGGCGAGAGCCATACGTTCGCCCGTGACTGTCAGTTGGTTGATCATCATTGCGAGTGTGATCAAAAGCCAGACTGTCAGCGCAACGGCGATGGAATATACCACGCGTTTCTGCAGCACAGCCGAAATGGTTAGAAACCGGACCTGTCCGTGCGATCGCATAAAAAATTCACGATCTGTAAACATATGGTCCAGCCGGGCTTTTAGCCCCTCTCTGGTTTTCTCTTTGTGCATGACCCGCCGTTGTTTTTTATCCCCAGCCACCCGCTAGCAGACGGCTTCCAGCGTAGCGAATCATCGAGCCGCGACTCGTGACGAGTCGAACCTATGGTGCGGTGAATTGCGATATTTATTGAATTTTAACCCAAATATTCCCGATTCGCTCGATATTCTGATCGTCTAGCGATAAAAATTTCTGGCCGGCGCTGTAGGAATATTTTGGGTTAAAATGCTGCACCCGCCATGCTAGCAGCCATCTATGAATGAACCTGCACAACTCATCGCCGATATGGGCCGAAAGGCGCGTGCCGCTTTCGCTAAGCTAACGGGGGTTAGCGATGCTCAAAAATCGGATGCCTTGGTTGCTGCTGCGCAAAATTTGCGAGCCGCTCAGTCATCTATTCTAGCGGCCAATCAGCGCGACATGGATGGCGCGCGTAGTCGCGAATTGAGCGATTCCATGCTCGATCGGCTGATGATCGATGAAGACCGGCTGGAAGCGATTGCCGCGGCCGTAGAAAATGTGGCCAAGCTCCCAGACCCCGTAGGCCAAATTATCGATCGCGGTGCGCGTCCCAATGGTTTGGTGATGGAGCGAGTCAGAGTGCCGCTGGGCGTTATCGGGATTATCTATGAAAGCCGGCCGAATGTTACCGCCGATGCGGCGGCTTTGACGCTGCGTTCGGGCAATGCCGTTATATTGCGCGGCGGATCCGAAGCGATTGAGAGTAACCGTGCGATTTTCGAAGCCATGTCTGCAGGGCTGGTGAAAGCGGGCCTTCCTGAAAATGCTATCCAACTGGTCCAGATCACAGACCGGGAGGCGGTCGGCGCGATGCTCAAAGCCAGCGGTCTGATCGACATCATCATTCCGCGGGGCGGCAAATCGCTGGTCAAGCGGGTGCAGGATGAGGCGCGCGTGCCGGTGCTCGCGCATCTTGATGGGGTTTGCCACAGTTTTATCGACAAGGACGCGGATCAGGCCAAGGCTATCGCCATTGCCGTAAATGCCAAGATGCGCCGGACCGGCATTTGCGGCGCAATGGAGACTTTGTTGATCGATCAAGACTATCCAGCGCCCGGACCTTTGTTGCGGGCGTTGATCGATGCTGGATGCGAAGTGCGCGGCGATGATGCGGTGCTGGAGTTGGACGAACGAATCGTCTCGGCGGATGATTCAGATTGGGGCACGGAATATCTCGCACCGATCGTGTCGGTCGCGATGGTGAACGGAGTTGATGAGGCGTTGGCTCATATTGCCGAACATGGCTCCCATCACACGGATGTGATCGTTACCGAAGATTTGCCGACAGCCGAAATATTCATCCAGCGCGCCGATAGCGCGATTGTCATGCACAATGCATCGAGCCAATTTGCCGATGGCGGGCAATTTGGGCTGGGAGCGGAAATCGGGATTTCCACTGGGCGATTGCATGCACGTGGTCCCGTGGCGCTGGAAGGGCTGACGACTTACAAATGGGTCGTGCGCGGCACCGGGCAGGTGCGGCCTTGATGGAATCATCCGTCGCCTTGGGTCAGAAACTACTGCTTATTGGCGGAACTTTAAGTTTGATAGCGAGCTTCTTGCACATCGGCGTGATTGTTGGCGGTCCTGATTGGTACCGGTTTTTCGGAGCCGGTGAGGATATGGCGCGCATGGCGGAAAAGGGCTTGGTTTACCCCGCCATTATCACATTGGGCATCGCATTATTGTTGGCCGTGTGGGCCTATTTCGCTTTTGCCGGCGCAGGACTGGGTTGGAAACCGCCACTTATGCGCACAGGTTTGATCGTAATCAGCGGGATTTATCTATTACGAGGATTGGCGTTGTTTCCACTGCTGGTTTTTGTACCGGATAAAGTGAACGGCTTTGCGGTTTGGAGTTCGATGATCGTTTTGGTCTATGGCCTGTTTTATGCCGTTGGTACGTGGAAAGCATGGTCCAGCCTGTCATGAAAACCACCGGCCTCCTTGGTGGATCGTTTAATCCGGCCCATGGAGCGCACCGTTCGGTCAGTCTCTTTGCGATTCAGGAACTGGAGCTGGACGAATTCTGGTGGTTGGTGTCACCGGGTAACCCGCTTAAAGAAGGGGCCAAGGATATGGCTCCACTCTCAGCGCGACTGGCCTCTGCGCAGAAAATGACTCGGCGCAGCCCAATCCAACCCACTGCTATCGAACAACAATTGGGCACTCGATACACATATAATACATTGCGAGCCTTGGTAGGGCGCTACCCCAAAAGGCAGTTTGTCTGGATCATGGGGGCGGATAATCTGGCCCAGTTTCACCGCTGGAAAGACTGGCGAAAAATTGCTCGGCTATTGCCGATTGCAGTTATTTCCAGACCCGGCTATGATGAGGATGCTTTTGCGGCTCCCGCAATGGCTTGGCTTCGGCGATTCGTCCACCCTGCAAGCCAGCGTGGTAACTGGACAAATTGGAGTACGCCAGCGCTGACTTTTTTGCGCTATCGTCCCGACCCCCGCTCGGCCACCGCAATCCGGATGGCCCGGCCCCAATGGCATCAGCAATATGATGATCGCTGCGTTCGTGACGCAGTGACCCATAAGTTGATTGGCCCAGAAGATTAGGATTTAAGTTGACGAAACCGAAGGTAAAAGCTCTGAAATCTGCTACTTCCAAGGAAGGAAAGGCTGAGTCGGACGCACTCCATGCGCTTGTCATGAAATCGCTTGATGATGATCAGGCGCAGGATGTCATTTCCATCCCGCTCGATGGAAAAAGCAATATCGCAGACCATATGGTGATCGCTGAAGGGCGTTCGACCAGACAGGTCGCGTCTATCGCGCAAAAGCTTGCCGAGCGTGTTAAACAGTCTGGTGGAACCGCGCGAATCGAAGGCCTTGCCAACGCCGATTGGGTTTTGATCGATGCCGGTGATGTTATCGTGCATCTGTTCCGGCCCGAAGTTCGTAGTTTCTACAATCTGGAACGGATGTGGGCGGTCGACGAAGAAGGCGACGCGGCGGACGCCGTCGAAGCCTGATTCAGCAGGGCGATGAGATTGCATATTGTCGCTCGCGGGAAAATCGGCCGCAGTCCGGAATCGGAAATTGTGGACCGGTATCTGAAACGTATCGGTTGGGACGTGAAGATCAGCGAGCTGCCCGATCAAGGCGGCAAGACACCCAAGCTTGACGGCGTCACAAAAATTGTCGCGATGGATGAAGCTGGTGAGAACTGGACGTCCAAGAAATTTGCGGATTTGCTCTCGGCGTGGCGTGATGATGGTGTGCGGGAGTCGCGTTTCCTGATCGGTGCTGCGGATGGTTTGAGCTTAGAAGAACGCTCTAGCGCCGATCATTTCTTTTCATTCGGCAAGGCCACATGGCCGCATATGATGGCGCGGGCGATGTTGGCTGAACAGCTATTCCGGGCAACATCGATCATTGCCGGCCATCCCTACCATAGGGAAGGGTGACGGCGATGCTGCGTACTGCAATCTTTATGATCGGTATCGCCGGTCTGGCGGCTGGTGGTTCAACCTTTATTTCTGCGCAGACCCCGGGCCCCAGCCTGTCCGAACAGCAACGCAGCTTGCTCTCGGCGCGCGAGCAGTCCGAGGAGGCTCGCCAGCGCAGCGAGGCCTTACGACGGCAAGCAGAAGCTGCTAGCAATGACGCCGACCGGATCGCGAGCGAAGCTGCGGCTCTTGCTGCGCGCATTCAGGCAGCAGAAGCCGATATCAAAGCGGCGCGCACACGAATTTCTATTGTCTCCAAACTTCAGCAGCGCCAGCGCGCGCGTCTGGCGGAAAAACAGGGGCCGATGATTCGCCTGACCGCTGCGCTTCAGATGATGACCCGCAAGCCGACCGCGCTCGCATTGGTGGAGCCGCGCTCGCTCGACGAGCTTATCTACATGCGCTCGATTCTCTCGGCGGTGATGCCGGAAATCGAGCGGCGCACCGCTAGTTTACGCGATGAAGTCAAGCAGGGCGAGCGGCTGCGGCTGCAATCCACTCGGGCCATTGCATCGTTGGATATGAGCCAGCGGCAACTGACCGAACGGCGACAGCAACTGGCTGGCCTGGAAGCCAGCGAGCGGGTGGACGCGGCTCAATTGTCCGACGATGCCGGTATAGAGCAAGAGCGGGCGCTCGCGTTGGGCGAAGAAGCGCGCGACATTCTGGATCTGATGGACCAGATTCGCGCAAGCGGCGCAGTCCGCGAAGCACTGGAGGCACTGGAAGGCCCCATCTTGCGACCCGGCCAGGGGAAAGATCAGGCCGTCAGCGCAGCCCGGCAGAACGAAGATGTTGCCAATGCTTATCGCTTGCCCGTCATTGGCGAAATCGTGACCGGCCTCGGTGAAATTTCCAATAGTGGTTATCGTTCGCGAGGCCTCACCATTGCGGTGGACTCTGGCGCGCAGATTGTTGCACCCGCTGCGGGGCGAATTGCCTATTCGGGGCGCTACCGTGGATATGGCAATATTTTGATCATTGAACATGATGCTGGTTGGACGAGTTTGATCACCAATATGGCCATGAGCAGCGTCAATGTTGGCGATGGGGTTGTGCAGGGTGCGCCGGTTGGCCGGTCGGGATCCGATGACCCCACGGTTACCATCGAACTGCGTCGCAATGGCCGACCGATTGATATTGCCGCGCTGATTGGCTGAAAACCAGCAAAATGATGGGAAAATAGCAGTTCGTCGAACGCTTCCGTCATTTTTGGTTAAGCTGCTTGGCTTTAGTAACCATTCCTGCCTATATTTGGCATAGATCTAGACATACAGGACAGCATTGATGAAAAAGCCCGTATTGCAAGCCGCCGCCCTTGTTTTGACCGTTGCGCTTCTGCCCGCAACGACCTCTGCAATTTCTGCCGTGGATGCCAATACCTATCGCGAGATGGAACAGTTCATGAGTGTCTTTGACCGGGTGCGGAATGACTATGTGGATCAGGTGGACGATGCCGATCTGATCAAAGGCGCCATAGAAGGCATGCTGGGCAGCCTCGATCCACACAGCAGCTTCCTTGATGTTCGCGACTTTGAGAATCTACGGACCCAGACCGATGGTAATTATGGGGGCTTGGGCCTCTCGGTTACGCTGGAAGACGGCGCTGTGAAAGTCATCGCCCCGTTCAAGGATACGCCTGCTGACAACGCTGGAGTCAAGGCGGGGGATTATATCACCCATATTGATGGAGAGCTGATCTACGGCGGCACGCTTGATGAAGCGGTTGAAGAAATGCGCGGCAAGCCCGGCGAACCGATCACCATCACAATCGTCCGCCCCGGTCGCGACAAACCGTTTGATCTTTCGATGAAACGGGCGATCATTGATCTCAAGCCAGTCACTTGGGAGATCAAGGACAAAATTGGCGTGATCAGCATCAACAGCTTCTCGAACGACACCGGTGCCGATGTTGCTGCAGCGATAACTGGTATCGATAAGTCGCTCGGCAAGAAGCCGCTCGGCTATGTCCTGGATATGCGATCCAATCCTGGCGGCTTGCTGGATGAAGCCGTGTCGGTTTCCGATGTGTTCCTTTCGCGCGGAGAAATCGTGTCGCAGCGCGGCCGTGAAAAATCGGATATCGAACGCTATTTTGCGAAGACTGGCGATTCTGCTGCCGGTTTGCCGGTCATTGTTTTGATTGATGCCGGTTCTGCTTCCGCTTCAGAAATTGTCGCTGGCGCCCTGCAGGATCACCATCGCGCTCTGGTCATGGGCGAACGCAGCTTCGGTAAGGGTTCGGTGCAGACATTGCTGCCCCTCTCCAATGATAGCGCGTTGCGCCTGACGACTGCGCGCTATTACACACCTTCAGGAAAGTCGGTGCAAGAGGGTGGAATTGAGCCCGATATCAACGTGCCGCAATTGTCCGATCCCGATTACAAGACCCGTCCGCGGTTCCGGGAATCGGATCTGCGTCGCCATTTGGTCAATGAAGTTAAATTGAAGGATGAAGTGCTCGAAGAGGATACGAAGGACGATCCGCGCTTTAGCCAGACCGCAGAAGAATTGAAGGAGCTGGGCATTGCCGATTTCCAACTCCACTATGCCCTTGAGACCATTGGTCGGCTTGGTCCGGACGGATTGAAAATCGCGATGAACAAGGCTGCGAAAAAGGCAGGCAAGAAAACTGTGGTTGCGAAAAACTAGGGTTTTCTGATGGCCCCCAATCGCAACGCATATTGGTTAGCCTTGCTGCTGCCCACCGCATTATATGGCGGTGCGCTGATCAGCCAATATGGTTTTGGCCTCTATCCCTGCGAAATGTGCATGTGGCAAAGATGGCCGCATATCGCAGCAATCATTCTTGCAGTGCTTGCCGTGATATTGCGAGCCAAAGCCTGGTCTTTTTTGTTGGTCATTGCTGCGGCGATTGCCGTGCTGGTTAGCGGGCTTATTGGAGGTTTTCACGCCGGCGTCGAATATGGCTGGTGGGAAGGCTTAACCGCTTGTGCGACCAACCTTCCGGCAGGTGGTGATATGCTCGATTCAATCATGAATGCGCCATTGGTGCGCTGCGATGTCGCGCCATGGAGTCTGTTTGGTATTTCGCTCGCTGGCTTCAATTTCCTCTTGTCAGTTGCTGGCGCCATACTCATCTTGGCTATGGTGGCGACCGGCCGGAAGGATGGCAATCATGGCTGAAACAAAATTGGGACAAGCAGACGTCGATATTGCGTCAATGATCCGGGTCAACCAGGCCGGCGAATATGGTGCGGCACAAATCTATAAGGGTCAGCTTGCGGTAATGGGTGATGATGCTCCGCACAGCAGCGCTATTCATCATATGGCAGAGCAGGAGCAACGGCATCTTGATGCTTTCGACCAGATGATAGCCGAACGCGGCGTGCGGCCTACAGCGCTGCAACCCTTCTGGAAAGTCGCGGGCTATGCGCTTGGCGCGACAACCGCTGCGCTGGGCCCTCGGGCCGCCATGGCATGTACCGCTGCGGTCGAAACCGAAATTGATCACCATTATCAAGAACAGTTGGATACGCTCGAATCCGAGAATGATCCCGAATTGACCCGTATGATTGCGGAGTTTCGGGAAGAAGAATTGGAGCATAAAGAAACAGCAATTGCTGCAGGCGCCGAGGACACACCGGGCTATCCCGTTTTGAGTGCTGCGATCAGACTGGGTTGCAGATTCGCGATCGGATTGTCCAAACGGATCTAGGCAGCCCCGGCGGCTTCAGCACCTGTTCAGGACGGCGGGTACAAAGGATATGATATGATACAGAAATTTCTATTTTCCGCCGCTGCCATTTCGGGTGCGGTCATGTTGGTGTCACCTGCTCTGGCACAAGATCAGGCCGGCGATCGGGTCAATCAATTGGTTATCTATGGCGATGACCCCTGTCCGCAGAGCAGCGAAGAAGAGATCGTCGTTTGTGCGCGCAAAGATGAGGACGAGCGTTACCGCATTCCAGAAACCTTGCGAGGCGGTAGTTTGGGCGATGCCAAGAATCAAGCCTGGTCGGAAAGGGTCCGATCATACGAATATGTCGGCGCGGCGGGTACCAATAGCTGTTCTCCGACCGGACCGGGCGGTTTTACCGGATGTACACAGGCATTGTTGAAGCAGGCTTATGCGGAGAAAGGCGTGGATGACACGGTCAACTGGGGACAGTTGATCGAAGAAGAGCGTCAGAAACGCCTGGCCCGGATCGATGCTGATTCTGATGCCGTTGAAGAGCGGTTGTTGGAAATCGAAGCACAGCGTGAGGCGCGTAATGCCGCAGCGCAAGCCGCTCGCGAACGGCTCGAAGCCCAGGACGCAGAAGCTTTGAAAGCGACAAATGACCTGGCTGTGCCGCCGGGAGCGGAAGATTCGCCAGGCCCTGAAGGCTAGTTGGCCTTAGTGGTTTCAATCCAACGGTTCACCTGCGCTTCGAGCATATCGAGCGGCACGGCGCCTTGCCCCAGAACGACATCGTGAAAGTCGCGCAGGTCAAATTTGTTGCCGAGTTCGCTTGTTGCTTTGGCGCGTAGCTCGCGGATTTTCAGTTCACCCATTTTATAGGCCAAAGCCTGCCCGGGCCAGCTGATATAACGATTCACTTCTGCTTCTATATTGGCGGTGCTGAGCGCAGTATTGTCGGTCATGAAGTCAATCGCCTGCTGTTTGCTCCAGCCTTTGCTGTGAATGCCTGTGTCGACCACCAACCGGCAGGCTCGCCACATTTCATAGGATAGGCGACCCATATTCTTGGCCGGCGTATCGTAGAGATCCATTTCAATGCCCAGTCGCTCTGAATAGAGCCCCCAGCCTTCGACAAAGGCTGTGAAAAACGCGCCATGCTTGCGAAAATCCGGCATGTCGAGCTCTTGTTGTAGAGCGATCTGCATATGGTGGCCGGGGACCGCTTCATGCACGCTCAGGGCTGGAATTTCCCAAAACGGGCGCTGATCCAGTTTGGATGTGTTGACGTAATAGAAACCCGCGATGCCCACATCCGGTGACCCCGGATTATAATATGCGGTGGTAGTGCCTTCCGCTGTCTCTGCTGGGATCTTCTTAATACCATAAGGCAAGCGCGCCAGCTTTCCGATGATCGAAGGCATTTTGCCGTCGATGATTTTGGTCACCCGTGCGACTTTTTCCATCAATTCTTCCGGCGTTTTGGCGTAATATTTTGGATCGGTGCGGAGATGCTCGATAAAAGCCTCGCGCGTATCATAGCCGGCCTCTTTGGCGACCTCGACCATTTCAGCCCGAATCCGCGCGACTTCGCTGACGCCGATATTGTGAATTTCATCGGCTGACTTTTCCGTCGTCGTCATCTGCCGGATACGGAAATCATAATATTCGGCGCCGCCGGGTTGCGCCGAGACGCCCGGTGCCTTGGCGCAATTCGGAGCATAGTCCTTTGTGTACCAATTATAGTGCTTTTGCAGGGCTGGATTGATCAGCGCGCTAATGGTTGCCAGTGCGCTGCCTGCTAGGCCCTCGAAAACTTCAGGGTCCATGCCGTCAGGAACTTTGCGTTTGAACGGTTC
This sequence comes from Parasphingorhabdus sp., assembly GCF_039982395.1. Taxonomy (GTDB): domain Bacteria; phylum Pseudomonadota; class Alphaproteobacteria; order Sphingomonadales; family Sphingomonadaceae; genus Parasphingorhabdus. The sequence continues at coordinate 376,754 of NZ_JBDWYO010000001.1, read as the reverse complement.
GAAAAAACGAGATTCGCGCGGATCTTCGGTGATCAGGCCGGAGATGCTGGTTTCATAACCGACCATGGAAACGCAGGGTTGAACATAGCCGCCTGCGAGCGCTTCATTTGCCACGGCAATGGATTGATCATTGACCTTGGCATATTGCTTCAGTCGATTGACATAAGTTTTGTAATCCTGGGCATTACGGAATGGCAGATTGTTCTGCATACTGGCAAAATTCTGATGCCAGCCGCCACGGTTGGTGAAATTGATGGTGCGCTGACCATAGCCATTCGCTTCGATTTGCTCGACAAGAGACCGCCGCAATATACCAAAGTTGGTCTTGTCATCCTCGCTCAGACTATTGATGTCGAGAGCATTGAGTTGTGCGAGCCAGGTCTTTGCTTTTGCGACGCGGCCCTCTTCTGCCTCAAGGCTGGCATCGCTGACCCTGCCGGTCGGATCGTCGACTCCGAGAGAGGATGCAAATTCTGGAAATTGTTCCAGTTGATAGGCCCAATAGCTATCGATGATATTGTGGAGTTCGGTTGCATTTTGGCTGTTATCGGACTGCGCAAGGACTGGCACATTGATCAACATTGCCAGTGGTGCCAGCATGGCTAAATGTGTTCTGCGCATCATATTTTCTCCCAGAGTATCCCGATAATAACTTTGGCAACTATCGTGAATGATCGGTAGCTTTAGTCAAGTCTGATTTTGCTGGGCGAATAGCGCGTTGCGCAAATTCAGTGCATTGTGAAAGGGAATCGCCGCGATGGTAAGCGGGGTCATTGATGAACCACCCGCAATGCCAATGGTGACCGTTGCCAGATCCAGCGGGTGGTCAAATGGGGTCTGGCTGATATCAACGGTTTGAACCTTGGGGAGTGGCAGGATGGTGAGCTTACGACGCCACCAACCGGACCGGACATATAATTGACTGTCGGTCAGCGCATATTGGTGATGACGCCAGTTTAAGAATTGGATCCAGCTGACCGGGATGGCCAGAAGGATGATGGCGTAAAGGCCGATGTGCACGAAGAGCCCGTTGCCCACCGCGACCGCCGTCAACAATAGCCAAATAAGAATTGCCCCGCGCCACCAGAAAGCAGGATCGACACTCTGAAATGCGAGATCGGGGGAAGTTTGATCGATGGTGCACTCATCGAGGATCGGGTCGATTTCTGACAGCCGAGCGCAAGGGGCTGCGCTATGGTCGGTTTCGCCGCTGGCATCTCCTGCCAGTGATGTGAATTTTAGATGATACCAACCGAAGCGCTCGCGAACGGGACCGGTCTGCAGGATTGCGGCTTGCACCCGATGGATCGGCATCACCATGTCGGTGAGCGTGAACAGGCCCCGCCGCCGCCGAAACCCCGGTTGCCCGGTATCTACTTGATCGAGACGGAAGTTATATTCCCGCACAAACGTCCTGACAATGCCGCTGACGAAGCCCACCGTGATTAGCGATAGAATGGCCGCCAGCGCCCCGAGAAACCGGATTCCAGAACCAAAAGTATCGATTGTTTCCTGCTCAGGCAAAGCGTCGATCCAGGTTCGGGGATCGAAGAAACCATCGGGCAGCAGGAAGTCGAAATTCTGCGCTAGGGCGCCAAGCACAGCTAGCAAAACAAAGGAAAAATTAAACAATCCGGCAATGAAGATACGGCGGTTGTCCATTGCGAATAAAGGAGGCGAACCCTCTATTGTCCTTTCGGCATCGACAAGGGCAGGGTCCTCTTGCAACCCGGCTTTATAGTCACGGATCGTATCGCGCAGCCGCTCTGCGTCCGTCCGTGCGAGCGCATCCAATTGCCCATCTTCACCGCCACCGGAACCGGTTTCCAATGCGACCGTCGCAAGGCCAAGCAAGCGACTCAGCAGCTTCTGCTCCAGGCTGACATCCTGAATCCGGTCGAAGGGGATGGAGCGGTTGTTGCGATTGAGCAGGCCGCTTTTGATACGGATTTCGCGGGCTGTAACTTGGTAGGTAAAGCGTGACCAGATCAGGGCTGTCACCCCCACAACCAGAGAAATCAGGGCCGATGCGGCAAGCAGTGTATGTGCAACATTCTGATCAAACAGACTGAAATGCAAGACAGCAATCGCGATGAGATTCCGGCCCAGCATGGTGACGGATTTCAGGATGATGCTGAGCGGGTGCAGTCGTCGGAAGGGTGCTTCCTCTAGCGGTGCTGTGCTTTCTGTGTCTTCGGTCATATCATGTCTTGGCGGATATGGCCTTTGATGGTCTCGCGCATATCCTCGGCCTCTGCCGTGGCGAGGCCGGGCAGGGTGACGATGCTGTTGTGGGTTCCGGCCGTGTGGACAATCAATGTCGAGAGGTCGAACCAACGCTGCACCGGGCCCTGGGCGACATCTATATGCTGGATCCGGTTGAAGGGTACGATTGTGTCCGTGCGCCAGAGAAAGCCGCGGAGCACCCGCAATTGTTCGTCGCCCATGTCATAGCCCCAGCGGCGATAGATGCGGTTGGGCAGGACGAAGACCAGCAAAACGGTGAAAAATATGGCAGGGGCGAGGATCATTCCGGGCTGCACTTCATGATGCAGATAGAGCAGGGTTTCGGCGACCGAAGCCAATATCAGCAGTATCAGCGCGCGCAGAATCATATGGATCCGGATCAAGCTTTTCTGCGGCGGGTGGAGCGGCGTCAGGCCCTGATTATAGCTTTGGGACAGAGCGGATTCCAGTGCATCAAACGGATCGGGACTGGAAGGATTGGAAGCATGTTCGGACATAGGCTAGCTATGGCGAAACTGTGTTATCAAGGCAAGACAGATCCGGCGGCGCTAACGGCGACCAACATTTCCATCAGTGGTTGCAAATGTTGGAGGCGAATCCAGCCTATCGCGCCAATGCGGTCTCGGCTTGCTCGGTCAGCGACTTGATAATATCGGCCACGGATTCTTCCGTCTTGACCATGCCGACCGACTGTCCGGCCATGACACTGCCATGTTCAATATCGCCATCAATGACCGCTTTTCTTAACGCTCCTGCCCAAAAATGTTCAATTTGTAGCTGTGCTTCACCCATTTCGATTGCGCCGGAGTCGAGTAATTTGGCGACCTCGATCTGCTTGCGGGTGAATTCTTCCGTGCCCTTGTTCTTAAGCGCGCGCACTGGGATGACCGGCAGCCGGGGATCGACCTGGACGCTGGTGATCGCGTCACGGGCATTTCCGCGGATGAAGGCTTTCTTGAAATCGGGATGAGCGATTGATTCATGGGCGCAGACAAAACGAGTGCCGAGCTGGACACCGCTGGCTCCCATTTCGAGATAGGCGGCGATCATTTCGCCCGTGCCAATGCCGCCGGCAACAAAGACCGGGAGCTGGTCGGCGATCTGCGGCAATATTTCTTGCGCCAGAACCGACGTCGAAACCGGACCGATATGGCCACCGGCTTCCATGCCTTCGATAACAATCGCATCGACGCCGGACCGGATGAATTTCTTGGCAAGCGCCATGGCCGGGGCAAAGCAAATGACTTTTGCGCCGGTTTCCTTGATCGCCTCCAGACTGCCTTTGGGTGGGAGGCCGCCAGCCAGCACAACATGGCTGACCTCATGCTTCCCACAGACAGCAATCAACGCCATAAGGTCGGGATGCATCGTGATCAGATTGACACCAAAGGGCTTGTCTGTGCGCTTCTTGGTCTCCGCAATTTCGGTGTCGAGTAGGTCCGGCGTCATCGCGCCGCAGGCAATCACGCCAAAGCCGCCGGCGTTGGAAATCGCGCTGACCAGATTGCGTTCCGATACCCAGGACATCGCCCCGCACATGATCGCGGTCTCGCAGCCAAGAAAATCGGTGCCGCGTTGCATGAGAGTGGCTAATGTGGAATTGGTCATTTTAGAATGCCTTAATAAGAGACCAGGCTTCATCTAGCGAAGCTGGATTGAAACAAGTTAGTTCGTTTGTACCGAAGAAAGGCCTCAGACCGGAATGCATTCCCGGTTGACCGGAAGAAGCAGGGTTTCCCGAAACATCGAAACCAAACTGCCGGATGTCATGATTGACTGAATTGGCGAAGGAAGTGAGGCTTCCCGTTTCGACCCAGATGTGAAGTTTCTCAGTATCCACCTGAATTACGAACGAGGGTTGTCCATTCAAGGATATCCGCGCGAGCTTAGTATTGGTTTCTAGATCAATATCAAAAACACGCCTGCCTTGGGCCAATGCTAACGCGCCATCAATGTCAGGAATTCTGTTCAAGCCGCATCCTCTGCGTCCAGACCATAAGCGGTGTGCAGAACGCGCAAGGCCAGTTCGGTATAATCTTCCTCGATCAGCACACTGACCTTGATCTCCGATGTGGTGATCGCCTGAATGTTCACGCCGCGATCGGCCAGCGCTTTGAACATGGTCGAGGCAACGCCAGCATGGCTCTTCATGCCGACGCCGACAACCGATATTTTCGCGACATTGGTGTCGGGGATCAAACGGTTGAAACCGATTTTCTCCTGCGCGCCTTCCAAGACTTGCATGGCGCGGTCGAGATCCACGCTGGGTACAGTGAAGGTCACATCGGTTTCGCCTTTTTCGCGACCGACGTTCTGAATGATCATGTCGACGTTGATGGCGGCTTCGGCCAGCGGTTCAAAAATATCGGCAACCGCGCCCGGCTTGTCGGGCACGCGGGTCAGCGTGATTTTTGCTTCATTCTTGTCATGGGCGATGCCGGTGATCAGCTTCCGTTCCATATCTTCTATCTCCATTTCGTCTTCGCTGACGATCATCGTGCCGGGCAGGTCGTCGGCGGTAAAGTTGGTGCTTTCATCGGTGAAAGAAGAGAGCACTTGAATGCGCACACCCTCTTTCATCGCCAGACCCACCGAGCGAGTCTGCAAGACCTTTGCGCCAACGCTGGCCAGTTCGAGCATCTCCTCAAACGTGACCTTTTTCAGTTTCCGCGCCCGCGTCACAATGCGCGGATCGGTGGTATAGACGCCGTCCACATCGGTATAGATATCGCAGCGATCTGCCTTGACCGCTGCGGCAATCGCAACGGCGCTGGTATCGGACCCGCCGCGTCCCAACGTCGTAATCCGGCCTTCGTCGCTAATGCCCTGAAAGCCAGGAATGATCGCGATTTCGCCGCTTGCCATCGATGCAGACAGTTTCTCGGCATCGATCGTTTGGATCCGCGCCTTGCTATGGGCTTCGATGGTGCGGACGGGCATTTGCCAGCCGAGCCAGCTGCGCGCCTTGGCGCCAAGCGACTGCAGCGCGATCGCCAGCAGGCCGGACGTCACTTGCTCGCCGGAGGATACGACCACATCATATTCGGCCGGGTCATAAAGTGAGCTGGCTTCCCGGCAGAAATTCACCAGCCGGTCCGTGTCGCCCGCCATGGCAGAGACCACCACAGCCACTTCATGGCCGGCATCGGCCTGTTGTTTCACAATCTGCGCAACCCGGCGGATGCGTTCGATTCCGGCCATTGAAGTGCCGCCAAATTTCATCACTATGCGTGCCATGCTGCTGTCGGTAAAACTTTCGATAAAAAGGGCCTGAACAGGATTGAAAAGCCTGATAAAGAGGGGGCATGACAAAGGCAAGTAGCAGCACGATCAACCCGGAAGAAGCAGCCCATTTTGGCGCACTGGCAGCGGACTGGTGGGACCCCAAGGGGTCGTCCGCCATGCTGCACAAGCTGAATCCGGTTCGGCTCGGCTATATTCGGGATGCGATCAACCAGCATTTTCATTGCAAGAGCAGCCAGTTTAGGCCGCTTACCGGGAAAAAAGCGCTTGATGTCGGCTGCGGCGCCGGGCTGCTGTGCGAGCCACTGGCTCGGCTGGGCGCCCGCGTAACGGGCCTGGATGCTGCGCCCGAGAATATTGCCGTGGCCAAGGCGCACGCCGAACCGCAACGGCTGGATATTGATTATCGCAACGAAGCGGTGGAGGATTTTGGCGACACAGGTTTTGATCTGGTGACGTCGCTGGAAGTGCTGGAACATGTCGACGACCCGCAAGCCTTCGTTGATGGCCTGGCAGGGTGTTTGGCGGATGATGGTCTGATGATCATGTCGACGCCCAATCGCACGGCCCTATCCAAGATTCTGCTGGTCGATCTGGCTGAACGGACCGGTCAAATCCCGCGCGGCACGCATCATCATGATCAATTTGTCACACCCGAAGAGCTGGAGCTTCTGTTGAACGCTGCCGGCCTGAAGGTTCTGGACACGACCGGCATATCTTATGGTCCGGCCAACGGCTTTTCTTTGTCCGATAATCTCGCGCTCAACTATCTGATGACGGTCGTCAAAGCCTGATGGCCAGGGTCCGGCCTTATGCGTTGCCGGACAAACAGGCCTGTCTCTCTGCCTTTGACAGCAATGTCCCCAAATTTTTCGATTCTACGGAACGATTAGACTTTGAGGGTTTTCTGGATGATCCCGACGGGGAATATTTTTCTCTCGAGCAAGATGGCAAGGTGATCGGTTGCGGCGGCTATTCCAGGGAAGATCGCGGGCAGGCGCGCTTCACCTGGGGGATGGTGAGCAACCGCCATCACGGCGAAGGTCTGGGGCGTTTGCTCGCCGAGCATAGACTGCAGGCGATCGATGATGCCGGAGATTATGCCGAAGTAGAATTGTTCACCACGCCAATTGTTGCGCCGTTTTTCGTCAAATTGGGTTTTGCGGTCCGGCAGGTCGAGAGAGACGGCTTTGCACCTGGTATGGACAAGGTGCAGATGATCAAAGCGCTTTAACGGCCGTTGTTCGAGATCCCGGGTCGCGTCCGGGATTGATGGTTTGGGATGCTATCGCAATCCGTCGCGCGTCAAAAATCGACTTTTTCATAATGGGCCGGCGGTGTGATCACTTCCATGCGCTCGGATAGCAAGGGCCGGAAGGAAGGCCGTGATTTGAACATCTGATACCAGGCTTTGGTCTGTTCATGCCCGGCCCAGTCGATTGCGCCGAGATAATCCGCCACAGAAATCTGTGCCGCGGCGGCAAGGTCAGCGAGGCTCATCGTAGCGCCCGCCAGCCAGCTGCGGTGGTCGATCAGATAGTCGATATAGTCGAGATGGACGTTGGCGCGGCGCATAGCTTCGCGCAAGACTTTGGCATCGGGCGGTTCGCGCCGAACGAGTCTTTTGTGCATGCGTTCGTGGAGCATGGGCGCGGTGACATCCCCGTAAAATTGTTCGTCAAACCAGGAGACGAGTCGCCGGATCTCTGCCCGGTTTACCGCCGTGCCATTGATCATCGGGACTTTTTCGACCGTTTCTTCAATATATTCACAAATGGCGACGCTATCGACCAGATGTATATCGCGCTCGCTATGTTTCATCACCGGCGTCCGTCCGGTCGGGTTCATCGACAAAAATTCGTCGCGCTGTTCCCATGGCGATTCGCGGATCAACTCATAGCCGACCGATTTCTCGCCCAGCAGCAAGCGGACCTTGCGGGAAAAAGGACAAAGAGGAAATTGATACAACTGCCACATGGCGATGGTGTTAGTCGCGAATAGGCTTTTGTGGAAGAGCTTTGATGCACGATGGTCGCATTGCGATGCGCTTTGGTCGTTGCAGTCTTATTGTGTCTCTTCCATCCGGCGCTTCATCCTCTCGCCGATGGTTTTTAGCTGGGGTATCAGAGCGCCGAATTCCGAAGCCATAATCCCTAGCATCGCGGTGCCCTGACGCATCTTTTCTTCGGTGTTGCGTTCAAAATTAGGATCATCGCGGCGCGCCAGATCGCCTAAGGTTGCATCAGGGTCGATCGAAGAAAAACCGTCACCACGGCGCATGTCTTTGGGGATGGCTTTGTCCATAGCGCCAGCAAATTGGCCAATGGGAAGGTCCATCATTGCCACCATGAAGCCCGACATAACCGACACCATATTGTCCTGAAACGCGGGGTCATTGAGCTTTTGAATGACCTGGCTATCCGGTTGCTGATCCTCCGCAAGAGCCGGATTGGCCAAGACCAAAGCGGCGGCGAAAATGGGCAAACTGATATAACGCATGAGCGGTTCTCCTTTAGAGGATTGTCTATGCTCTTGGGATAGACCATTCGCTCTGAGTCGATGCTGAACCAGCAAGCCCGCTAGGTAAACAATTGTAACCGAGAGAAAATTCAGCCCGGCTTATATATTGCCAACCGGTTGCCAGCCGGATCAAGACATTCAAAGCGCTGTCCGCCGGGATAAGCAAATATTTCGTGTACGATTTTCCCGCCTGCGGCTTTGACCTGTGCGAGGGAGGCTTCCAGGTCATCCGTTTGAAAGGTTGGCATGGGGGCAATCGGTTCGGGACCTGCGGCCAGTCCTATGTCTACCGGTCCGCCCTCGACCGCGGCATATTCCGGCCCATAGTCGGTGAAAGCAAACCCAAAAGCCTGTTCGTAAAATGCCTTGCTAGCGGGCAGGTCGCTGGCTTTCATTTCAAGATAATTGGGGGTGACTGTGGGCATGGTTGGTTTCCTTTGGAATAAGCGTCGCTCACTCAGCCGCTTCAACGGCCTCTTTGTCCGATAGCGGATGTTCGATCCGGTCGACCATCTCTTTCGGGCAGACCTGCCAGAAACGATCCCGCCAGCGGTCCCAGTCGCGCAATATGGTCTCCGACCATTTGCTGTCCGTGGTCTGGCTATGCCGTTGGATCAGGGACAGGAGATGACCCTCCCAATAAGCGCTGTCGAGCCGCTGCCAGATGATGCTCTCGCCATTGGCCTGTTTTTCGAAATTGTCTTCGGTGTCGAGGATGAAGGCCATGCCGCCGGTCATACCCGCGCCGAAATTGCTGCCCACCGGACCCAGGATAACGGCATTGCCGCCGGTCATATATTCGCAGCCATTGGCGCCGCAGCCTTCGACCACAACATCCGCTCCGCTGTTGCGCACGGCGAAACGCTCGCCGGCCTGTCCGGCAGCGTAAAGCTGTCCGGCGGTTGCGCCATAGAGCACGGTGTTGCCGATGATCGTATTGTCCTGGCTGATCAGCGGGGAGCTGACCATCGGGCGGACCACAATCTTGCCGCCGCACAGGCCTTTTCCCACATAATCATTGGAATCGCCGAACACTTCCAGTGTGATACCCTGACAGAGGAACGCGCCGAGCGACTGGCCGGCGGACCCGCGCAGGCGGATATGGACATGGTCTTCGTTCAAACTGCTCATGCCATATTTTTCGGTGACTTCGGCGGAGAAGCGCGTGCCAACGGCGCGATGCGTGTTGCGGACCGTATAGGTGAGCTGCATTTTTTCCCGCCGGTCGAATACCGGTTTGGCATCCTTGATCATTTCCGCGTCCAGACTGTCGGGCACCTCATTGCGCGGAGTGTCGAGATTGAAGCTGCGTTCGCTGTCCTTCGCGTCGACCTTGGCGAGGATCGGGTTGAGATCCAGATCATCCAGATGTTCTGCCCCGCGGCTGACTTGCCGCAGCAACTCCGTGCGCCCGATAATATCGGTGAGTGATCGATAGCCCAAGCGCGCCAATATCTCGCGCACTTCCTCGGCCATATAGGTCATCAGATTGATCACTTTTTCCGGCGTGCCGGTGAATTTTTCGCGCAGGCTTTCATCCTGCACGCAGACGCCGACCGGACAGGTGTTGCTATGGCATTGGCGGACCATGATGCAGCCCATCGCGACCAGACTGAGCGTGCCGATACCGAATTCCTCGGCACCGAGAATGGCGGCGATGACAATGTCGCGGCCTGTCTTCAGTCCGCCATCGGTGCGCAGCTTCACCCGGTGTCGCAGGCCGTTGAGGGTGAGCACCTGATTGGCTTCGGTCAGACCCATTTCCCAAGGCGTGCCGGCAAATTTGATCGAGGTTTGCGGCGAGGCCCCGGTGCCGCCGGTATTGCCGGAGATCAGGATGACATCGGCATGGGCTTTGGCCACGCCCGCTGCAATCGTGCCGATACCGGCCGAGGACACCAGCTTCACACAGACCTGCGCGCGTGGATTGATCTGCTTCAGGTCGTAGATCAGCTGGGCGAGGTCTTCGATCGAGTAGATATCATGATGCGGCGGTGGCGAGATGAGCGTGACGCCGGGCGTCGAATGCCGCAGCTTGGCGATAAATTCGGTGACCTTGAAGCCCGGAAGCTGACCGCCTTCGCCGGGTTTGGCACCCTGGGCGACCTTGATTTCAATTTCTTCGCAGGCCCCGAGATATTCCGATGTCACGCCAAAGCGGCCGGAGGCCACCTGCTTGATCGGGCTGGAGGCATTGTCGCCATTTTCAAACGGTGTGTAGCGTCGCTTTTCCTCGCCGCCTTCGCCGGAGACCGATTTGGCGCCAATGCGGTTCATGGCGATCGCCAGGGTCTCATGCGCTTCGGGGCTCAAGGCGCCGAGCGACATGCCCGGCGTGTTGAATCGCTTGCGCACTTCGGTGATCGCTTCGACCTGGTCGATTGGCAAAGGCTCTTTCGCGTAGTTGAACTCCAAAAGATCGCGGAGATAGATCGGCTCCATTTCGCGCACGGTTTGCGAGAATTGGAGATAAGTAGAATAGCTGTCTTGTGCGACCGCGGATTGCAGGAGATGCATGAGATGGGCGCCATAGGCATGGGCTTCGCCGCCATCGCGCTGTTTGTAGAAACCGCCGACCGGCAGGCGCACGATGGCTGGCTCGAAGGCGGCCTCATGCTTTTCCTGCGCGTTGATGAAGAGCGACGCATAGCCTTCGCCGGATATCTTGGTCGGCATGCCCGGGAAGAGATCGTTGCACAAAGCGCGCGACAGGCCGACCGCTTCGAAATTATAGCCGCCACGATAGCTGGAAATGACCGCAATGCCCATTTTCGACATGATCTTGAGCAAGCCTTCGTCGACCGCTTTTTTGTGCCGAGCGAGACAGGCGTCGAGGGTCATTCCGTCAAACAGTCCGCGGATATGGCGGTCGGCAATGGCGGCTTCCGACATATAGGCGTTGACCGTGGTCGCACCGACGCCAATCAATACGGCATAGCAGTGGGTGTCGAGACATTCGCCTGCCCGAACGTTGACCGAGGCATAAGAGCGCAGTCCTTTGCGAACGAGATGCGTGTGCACCGCCGCCGTCGCAATCACCATCGGGATCGCCAGCCGGTCTTCGTCTATATCTTCGTCGGTAAGGAAAATTTCGGTCTTGCCGGCGCGCACCGCCTGCTCTGCTTCTGTCCGGATCCGGGCCAGCGCATCGCGCAATTCTATGGCATTTCCCGTGGTGCTCATGGTGCAGTCGATCTCGGCCACGGCTTGACCAAAGCCCAGCTTCAAACGTTCCCAAAGAGCACAGCTGAGCACCGGACTGTCGAGCACCAGAACATCCTCATTCTGGCTGTCCTGTTCTAATATATTGGCCAGATTGGAAAAGCGCGTGCGCAAGCTCATGACATGGCGTTCGCGCAAACTGTCAATCGGTGGATTGGTGACTTGCGAAAAATTCTGCCGGAAGAAATGACTGACCTGGCGCGGTTTCAGGCTGATCACCGCGAGCGGCGTATCATCACCCATTGAGCCAATGGCTTCCTTGGCATCCTCGACCATCGGCGCGAGGATCATTTCCATGTCCTCGAGCGTGTGGCCGGCTGCGGTTTGGCGCCGGATCAATTCTTCCTTGGAAAAGCCCATGCCTGACATTGCGGGTGCGGGCGGCAGATCGTCGACGGTCTGGAACCCCTTGACCAGATCGGCATAGGGCTCCTCGGCGGCGATCCGGTCCTTCAATTCGCGGTCCTTGAACATCATGCCTTCATCGAGATCCACCGCGATCATCTGACCGGGGCCAAGACGGCCTTTTTCTATGACCTGACTTTCAGGAACCACGACCATGCCGGACTCCGAACCGATGATCAGCAGATTGTCGGTTGTGAGCGAATAGCGCAGTGGACGCAGAGCGTTGCGGTCGACTCCGGCGACGGCCCAATGACCATCGGTCATCGCCAGCGCGGCTGGGCCATCCCAGGGTTCCATCACGCTGGCCATATATTCATACATGGCCTGATGAGCCGGATCGATGTCCGGGTCATTTTGCCAGGCTTGCGGCACCAGCATGATTTTTGCGGTCGGCGCGTCTCGGCCGGAACGGCAAATGGTTTCAAACACGGCATCCAGAGCCGCAGTGTCAGAGGAACCGGCGGGGATGACCGGCTTGATATCTTCGCCATGGTCTTCAAAAGCGAGGCTCGCCATCTTGATCTCGTGGCTCTTCATCCAGTTTTTATTGCCGCGGATCGTGTTGATTTCACCATTGTGGGCCAGACAGCGGAATGGCTGGGCCAGCCACCATTGAGGGAAAGTGTTGGTGGAATAGCGCTGATGGAAAATCGCGACTCGGCTTTCAAAGCGATCATCGGTCAGGTCTGGATAGAAGACCGACAATGATTCCGCGAGAAACAGCCCTTTGTAGATGATCGACTGACAGGACAGGCTGCAGATATAGAAATCCTGAATCTGCGCAGCGATGACCTTCTTCTCGATCCGGCGGCGAATGAGATAGAGATTCTTTTCAAATTCACGGGCATCCTGTTTGTCCGGCATCGGTCCGGCAATCATGATCTGCTCGATCTCGGGTCGCGTATTCTGGGCCTTCTGGCCGATCACAGAAACATCAACCGGCACCTGACGCCAACCATAGATTGTGTAGCCCGATTCAATGATTTCTGCCTCGACAATGGTGCGGCAAGATTCCTGCGCGTTCAGATCGGTGCGCGGTAGAAATATCATACCCACAGCCAACCGGTTCGGGCGGACCTTGTGGCCGCTGTCGGCAATCGCATCGTCAAAGAAACGAGCGGGTAAGTCGACGTGCAAGCCGGCCCCATCCCCTGTCATCCCATCGGCATCCACCGCGCCCCGATGCCAAACCGCCTTCAGCGCATCGATGGCCGAAGATACAACCCGCCGGGACGGCTTGCCATCCGTCGCCGCTACCAGACCGACGCCGCAGGCATCGCTTTCGAAATCAGGCCGGTACATGCCTTCACGCGCAAGGCGTTCATGCTGGGGGGTTGGGTATTGGTGGGTCATATCAGTCTTTCTGCAAACGCTTTCTGGCGTTTTCTTTGGCGGCATCCAGCGCCTCCAGATATTTATCGAACGCAGCATCGGAATCGGCTTCGAGCTTCCGCACGGCCGCGCGATCTTCGTCTGACCATCGTGCTGGATCGGTCCAGTCAACCGCATCTTCTTCAACCGGATCATCAGCATCGTCGTCTGCCGAGCCCGCCTCGATGCCAAGCAATTCGTTCAGTTTCTTTAGCTCTTCCTCGTTCAGATCACTGAATCTGCGCGGTGGCGGAATGTCGTCCGATCCTTTGGATATTTCTTCCATGGCGCCAAAGAGTCGCTCCATGAATTTGGGCATCATTTCCATCGAGGCAGACATGACTTCCGGGCTTGCGAAAATGGCCAGGCTTTCGCCGGCAATTTTTGCACCCGTGTCTGTTTCGTAGAATTTTGCTGCGGTTTCCAGCTCTGCAGCCGAAAAACGCCGTGCATAGGCCTGCGCCATTCCCGCTCGAATGGGTGGTTCCATATCATCAGACATGTCGATGAGAATGTCGGTGATCTGAGACATCATGCTTTGGTTGCGTTGCTTATAATAGGGATCGAAGATGGCCATAAGTTCGGACAGCGTCGCCCCGTCTTTAAGCGCAATATCCTCTTCGCGGACGCCTGCAAAGCTGGCGATGGTCGAAAGCGGAATTTGATCCATTCCAGCCATCATCGGCTCGATAACTTTCTGGAACGTCTCTGCCATGATCTTGCGGTAACTGCCTTTTGGAACAATCGCAGCAGCGACCCGTTCGCCCTTTGACAACAGCGCGGGATCAATAGGCGTCTCGTCTTTGGTGAACATATTTTCGAACAATTTGGTGAAGGCATCCAGCTCCTTCGCGCCCTCTTCTGCGACGGTCGAAGGCGCATCTTGATGATTGTCCTGTGCCGAGACTGGTCCGGACAGGCTCAGTGCTAAGGTCGCCGCTCCCAAAAGTAGAATTTTCTTCATGTCATTATCTCCAATTGTTCAAATCATCATGCAGCATCTTGTTTGGCGAGTTTTTTCTGTCTCAGAAACCGGTGCATATGCTCCGTCACATCCCGCCCATCACGGATGCCCCAAACGACGAGGCTGGCCCCGCGGACAATATCGCCAGCAGCGAAGACACCCTCCAAATTGGTCATCATTGACTTGTGATCCACGCGCAATGTGCCCCAGCGGGTGACCGACAGATCTTTGCTATCGAACAACGTCGGCAGATCTTCTGCGTCAAAGCCCAAGGCTTTGATGACCAGATCGGCCTCCACGGTGAAATCGCTATTTGGCTCCACTTCGGGGGACCGGCGACCGCTGGCATCGGGCGCGCCGAGCCGCATCCTGGTTGTTTTTACCGCCGTGACATGGTCGGTACCTTCGATGGCCTTGGGCGCAGAAAGCCAGACAAATTCGACGCCTTCTTCCTCGGCATTGCGGACTTCATTTTGCGAGCCCGGCATATTGGCGCGGTCGCGACGATAGAGACATTTGACCGATTTCGCCCCCTGTCGCACCGATGTGCGGACGCAATCCATGGCGGTGTCGCCGCCGCCTATCACGACGACATTCTTTCCCTTTGCGTTCAAGCGGCTCCCGCCTGTGTCAGGGCCAAAATCGGGCACGTCATCACCAAAGCTTTTGCGGTTGGAAGCAATCAGGAAATCGAGCGCCTCTTCGACGCCCGATGTGCCCACGCCCGGCATCTTGATTTCACGGGCTTTGTAAACGCCAGTGGCGATCAGGATGGCATCATGTTTGTCGCGCAGCGCGTCCAGCGTCGCATCCTTGCCCACCTCGAAACTTTCATGGAAATGGATGCCGCCATCTTTCAGCCGCTGCACCCGGCGCATGATCACTTCTTTTTCCAGCTTGAAACCTGGAATGCCATAGGTCAGCAACCCGCCGGCGCGATCGTGGCGATCATAGATATGCACATCATAGCCAGCGACGCGCAAATATTCCGCTGCCGTCAAACCCGCCGGACCAGCGCCGATGATGCCCACGGATTGTCCGCGCGGCGCTCCAGGTTTCAGCGGTTCGACCCAGCCTTCTTCCCAGGCTGTGTCGGTGATATATTTTTCGACTGATCCAATGGTAACGGCGCCATGGCCGGAAAATTCGATCACGCAATTGCCTTCGCAAAGGCGGTCTTGCGGACAGATACGGCCACAGATTTCCGGCATGGTCGACGTCAAGTTGGACATTTCATAAGCTTCGCGCAAACGGCCTTCGGCGGTCAGGCGCAGCCAGTCCGGGATATGATTGTGCAACGGGCAATGGACCGAACAATATGGCACGCCACATTGCGAACAGCGCGCGGATTGTTCCGCCGCTTGTTGCGGGGCATATTTGTCGGCAATCTCCTGAAAGTCTTCCGCGCGCAATTTGGGCTGGCGCTTCTCCGGATAGGCCTGGCCTTCCTCTACAAATTTCAGCATTTCCAATTTCTGCGGGCTTTGTGCCATGCCAGACGCTCGTTTCTAGTGATTTTGATGATATCCAAGAGCCCTGTGCCCGAGCTCGGGGACGGAATTAGCCAGATATGGTACGGATGTCACGCAGAAATGACAATATAGGACATATATTCTGTCCCAAATTGATGTGAAAGCCTTATAGATTCTTCGGATGCCGGCCTATGTTTGCAATAAAGATCCGAACTGGCCCTATATTTTCTCACGACAACCGCATGGCGAAACGCTATTGCGCGACAAACCACAATACAGGCTGTTCATGACCTTCATTCAAATGCTGCTCCTCGCGATCGTGCAGGGCGTTACCGAATTTCTTCCGATATCGTCTTCGGGCCATCTGATTCTCCTGCCGGTATTCACCGGATATGC
Source organism: Parasphingorhabdus sp. (assembly GCF_039982395.1). Lineage (GTDB taxonomy): Bacteria > Pseudomonadota > Alphaproteobacteria > Sphingomonadales > Sphingomonadaceae > Parasphingorhabdus. The sequence continues at coordinate 360,914 of NZ_JBDWYO010000001.1, read as the reverse complement.
CGATCAGGGGCCCATGATTGACATTGCTGTGCATGTCGGTTCCTTGCTCGCGATCATCACCTATTTTTTCAAAGATGTATGGGGTCTGGGCAAGGGCGGACTTGCTTCCATTGGAATTGGAGACGCTCCGGCCGAACGGCGACTGTTCTGGTGGATCATCATCGGCACGATCCCGGCTGTCATCGTGGGGCTATTTTTGAAGACTGGCGGCTATCTTGACGGTTTCCGTAGCACCACGCTCGTCGGCATCAATCTGATCGTCTATGGCATATTGCTGGGGGTCGCTGACCGGATTGGCAAGCAAGTCAAATCCTTCGAAGACCTGACGCTGAAAGACGGTATTATCGTTGGCTTGGCGCAAGCCCTGGCGTTGATTCCGGGCACCAGCCGTTCCGGCGTGACGATGACGGCGGCGCGGTTCCTCGGTTACACCAGAGTAGAGGCGGCGCGCTTTTCCTTCCTCTTGTCGATACCCGCGGTTGCCGGGGCAGGGGTACTCATCATTCCCGATCTAATGGGTGCGAGCAGCGCGCTTCTAAAAGAGGCGCTCATCACTGGCGTGCTGACATTTGTTGCTGCGTTGGCAACCATGGCTTTCTTGATGCAATTTCTGCGCAAGGCGTCGATGATGATCTTTGTTGTCTACCGCGTGGCGATGGGCGCTGCATTGCTAGCCTTCTTTTAGGCCAGCGTTCTTTACCGGGCCCTAGCTCGCTTTCGCGCGGGCGCCAAACCGACCATGGTCGGTATATTTGTCCATCCAGCCCCGGGCAACAGCCGCAATCGGTGTCGGGGTGACGTGGAAGCTGTTCAGGCCTTTGGCCCCATCGGCTACGATATTGTCTTTCTGCAACATCTTATACTGGTCGGTCGTGATCGGGCTCAAAGGCATCATCGCCAATAGCTTGGTTGCAATGTCTGGAACGTCGACAAAGGCCCGTTCGCGCCCAGTCATTGACGCGATGCGCCGGTTCAGTTCGCCCATGTTGACCACTTCCGGACCCCCCAATTCAAACGTCTGTCCCGCATGAAGGTCGGGATGGGTCAACGCCTGCGCTATGGCCTCCGCAACATCGCCAACAAAAACTGGCTGGAATTTTGTCGCGCTGCCGATCACTGGCACCACAGGCAAATATTGGATCATCGCGGCAAAGCGATTGATGAACTGGTCTTCCTGACCAAAGACGATGGAGGGTCTGACGATGATGGCATCGGGAAAGGCTTTCAAAACCGCATTTTCGCCGTCACCTTTGCTCCGTCCATATCGGGATGGTGATTCACTATCCGCGCCTATGGCGGAAAGGTGCAGCAAGTTGTCGCAGCCAGCCGCCGCCGACGCTTCGGCAACATTGCGCGCGCCGTCTACATGGACCCGTTCAAAATCGCCGCTCAAAATGCCGACCAGATTGATCACGCTATCGCAGCCATGAACCGCGCGAGCGACGCTGTCGGCCTTGGTTACATCGGCGCTGACAAATTGCGTCTGTCCGAGGTTACCCAGCGGTTTGATGTGCATCGCATTTCTAATGCTGCGCTCGGCAATGCGCAGACGCGCGCCGCGATCCAGCAAAGTCTGGGCGATATAACGACCCAGAAATCCGCCGCCGCCAAATATGCAAATCAATTGTCCGTCGAGATCCATGTCTATCTTCCACTCGTCGCTTGGTTTCCGCTTAGCCTCTGCCCCAGCGAGACGGGTGAAGCAACAGTGTTTTCCGGGCGCAGGTCATCATTTTTGCGATGCCAGAGCCACAGTAGCGCACGCGTCGCAAGCAAGCGGCACAAACAAGCAGGCTTTTGCCGATATGAATCATTGACAGTGGAACCAACAAGCGGCTAGTCGCGCGCCTCTATCAGGCGGCAATGACATGATTGCCACCTCATGGGCCCAGATGGCGGAATTGGTAGACGCGCCAGCTTCAGGTGCTGGTATTCGCAAGGATGTGGAGGTTCGAGTCCTCTTCTGGGCACCATTAGCACATAGCTAGACGCACCTCAGAGCTTGTATAACCCTCGTAAATCTGTCACTAATCGTGTCTGGTTGTGGCGGGGTGGATCATGTTAAATCTGAACAATCCAGGTTTTCTGGGGGCATGCTTGGGGGCATTGCGGCTCTTCTCTGCTCGTTTGAGGGAAGGTCATGCCCCCAAATGAGTCTGACTGCCACAGAAATAAAAGCTTTTAGGGCATCTGAAAAACCGTACCGAAAATCGGACTCCCATGGTCTGTACTTAGAAGTGTTTCCCAATGGTTCGAAGCTGTGGCGTCTGAAATTCCGTATGGTAGGCAAGGAAAAGAGGCTCGCGCTGGGTTCATGGCCTTTGGTCAGTTTGGCACAGGCGCGGCAATTGCGTGACGAAGCAAGGGCGAAGATCGCAGATGGTATAGATCCAGCCGTCGAACGGAAAAAACTAAAAGCCCTATCGAAACTTAGTTCGGGCAATACATTCGCAATTATCGCGCAAGAATATATCGAAACCAAATTGGTCAAAGAGGGACGAGCTGAAACCACTGTTTCTAAGGCACGCTGGTTCCTGAAGCTTCTCGATCCCGCGATTGGCGACATGCCCGTTTCCGATGTTGACCCTCAAATGTTACTTGCGGCGCTCAAGAAACTTGAGGCTCAAGGCATACACGAAACGGCGAAGAAGTGCCGTTCCTTTGCCAGCCGGGTGTTTCGATATGCTATATGGACCGGTAGAGGGAAAGTGGACCCCGCTGCCGCGTTGCAAGGCGCATTGGTGACGCCAAAGGCTAGACATTATGCTGCAATCTTGAACTCCGGAAAGTTCGGTGAATTGTTGCGAGCGATAGATGTTTATGAGGGTAATCCGGTTACGGTGTTGGCATTAAAAATCGCACCGCACATTTTTGTCCGGCCGGGAGAATTGCGACATGCCGAATGGCACGAATTCGACTTTGATTCAGCGATATGGAATATTCCGGCCGGCAAAATGAAAGCCAGGCGGGCCCATGCTGTTCCGTTATCCAAACAAGTTCTTGCACATCTGAATTCACTGAAGTCACTAACTGGCGGTGACGGATATGTTTTTCCATCCTTTTATACACCATCTCGACCGATGAGTGAAAATACAATCAATGTAGCCTTCCGGCGTATGGGGTTCGGAAAGGATGAAATTACCGCCCACGGCCTGAGAGCAACAGCCTCAACTTTACTTAACGAAAGTGGAAAATGGCAACCGGATGCGATCGAACGAGCATTGGCACATGGTGACAGTGATGCGGTACGAGGTGCCTATAGCAGAGGAAACTACTGGGAAGAGCGGGTCAAAATGGCGCAATGGTGGAGCGACTATTTGGATAAGCTAAGAGATGGCGGTGAAGTGGTGCGCTTACGAGCTTTAAAGGACAGCAAGCGTTGAAAAGACGACAGTCTTCACTGTCATTTCGCCGTGCCGCTAAAGTTTTGCAGCCCGTTTTTGGATCTTATGAAAACGCAAGTGAGGCAATAATTAGAGCGATACAGGCATCCAGCATAAAAATGGCTGCGAAAACGCCATCACCATATCATCCGAATCCAAAGTTTTCTCAAAATAGCGACGTCGACCAAACTTGGATTGTTGGCGAGGGTGGCCGAACACCATCTCCAGCCGTATTGGAAAATCTACAAGATCCGGAACTTCGCGATAGATGGCGAGAATATATCTACAACGGAGGCATGCTGCTGAGACGAAAGGAGTTGACCAACTACCTCCGGCCGACAACCAATCAAGTTTTGAACGGTCAAATGGTTCACAACGTTAAAAAGTTAGTAACTAAGTGGAACTTAGCTCAGGTGCTAGCTTGGGTGTCGACAAGAAGCTATCATGAGGTCGTTCAAATTTCCTGCGATGATCCTTGGAGATCAATAGCTGCAGCAAAAGTGGCTAGACCAGGCTATCGCTACGCAAATTCTCTCGATGAAGCAGGGATTGCAAGGTTAAAGACTAGACAGAAACATGCGCAAATCAGAGCAGTGGGTTGGCTAAGACATGTCACAGCAACAAAACATTGTGGATGCGGTTCTGCAAAGTTCCCTGAATTTGAAGCCTGGGAAAAATGTAGTTGTTTGTCAGAAGCACTTGAGCAAATAATATCTAGTGTCGATCGGAAAGACTTGATCTGTTTGCAGAGGGAAGATTCTAGTCTGCTAGAGCGCGATATCGCGCTCAGTTTCAAGCTTGAAGAGTTTCGCCTTTCATCCGCAAATGGACCTGGGAGCATCTTGTTCAGCCGCTCGCAAACCACCGACTTATTTTTACCCAAAGGCGACAAAGGAGGGCGTCCGCCTAGTTACAATTGGTCCGAGTTCCTTGAGGTCGCTACGGACAAGATTCGTCATCGTGGCGGATTTGGGCGTGGTTGGATGAAGGCCGATTGTGTTCGCGAAATGGCTGATTGGTGCTCAATCAATTGGCATAAAGAACCGTCGGAAGGCATGATAAAAGAGAAAGTGGACGTCGCTGAACTTATGTTCAAGCAGAATAAATCCAAACATTAATCTTTGAGGTTATTGGCCAAATTGGCTGACGCATTATTCATCGTTCGATACTTCTCCTCAAATCTTGAAGCGCCAAGCCACTTCGCGTGGCGCCTGATTCAACCGAGGAAGAGTAATCATGACAAAACTTCTAACTCTGCGACAATGCAGCGAAGAATATGGCATCTCAATCAGTTCCATCTACAGAGAAATCGCAGGTGGACGCATCAAGCTGCGAAAAATCGGGCGTGCCAGCCGGATATCCAGAAATGATATGGACGCTTGGCTAGATACATTACCTACTAGTGAAGGGGAGCTGGCCGGTGCTCAATAGGCCAAATAGAAACCCCTCGACCGGTGCAACGGTCGAGGGGCTATTAGAAGCGAGGCCTGCCAGCATCACCAATGTCAGGAATCTAGCATTTACATCAAAATTGACAAGTAAGTTTAGGTCCAATGGTGACAGAGCCGTGTTCCATACAAGTGGAGCCTTTCTCTAAGGACTGCGAAATTACATCTACATGAAAAACCACTCATGTTTCGGAAGTGAAATTGTCATTCTCCGAACCCTTTTGCGAGCACAAAACTAGAATAAATTGGTTTTGAAACTTACTACAAATTCTGTGAGACGATATATGAGAAAGCTTGTAAATTCAGAGAGTTCCGATGTTTTGAGGCCTGTTGGGTTTCGAGCCCATATAGAACCAGAGTTAGCGTCTCCTGTATCACCAGTCATCAAATCCAAAAGAGGAGGGGCTCGAAATTTTGCTAATCGAACAAGCGACTTGATTTCGGTGACTCAAGCCAGAACATTTCTATCAGGGATCGAAGATGCAATTGATTGTGGAAGACCACCTAATGTTCACAAGACTCTCAATCTTGCCGCAATGGGTATTGAGGATGAAGATGCAGTTCAAGCAATAGGCCAGTTCATGAAAAGTTACCGGGATTGGTTGGCACGCAAAGGCGAGAGATTAGTCTGGAATTGGGTACGCGAAAACCCGGCTGGAGGCGGCACTCATGTCCATATACTGATGCATGTGCCCCCTGAATTCGCTCCATTGCTGCGTAGACGCCAATATCACTGGCTCAACCAAATCGCGCGTAAGTACCAGACCTATAAACCTCGCAAAACCAAAGGCCGAATTCACACCAGTCGGATTGGCGGAACCTTGAAAACTTTTCAGAGGAATCCATCAAAACATCGAACCAATCTCAATATTGTGGTCGGATATGTCCTCAAAGGCGCCAGCAACGACAAATTGCGCTTGCTAGGGATTACTCGTCGTCACGTCGATTGTGGCACGGTCATTGGTAAGCGGGTTGGACGGTGGCAGCGAAGAAGATCGAAAGCAGCCCAATCTAGTTGATCGCTCTGTCTCAAATTCTGTCTCAATTGCTTTTTCACGGGCCAACGGGAGTGTTGTCCAAATATGGATAGTTCAGTGAATTCACGATTTACCGAGAACAATGGTTAGCTTCTGCAATGGACAAAATATCAACGATCAACTACCCAGAGCACATCGCTCAGATCTCGTAAGTCTCAGCGATGCACAAACGTGCTGAACTCAGGTCCGCTTATGTCGGGCGGCCCTCGAAATACAATACCCTCACGGGGAATACGTGGGGCGTGCTTACCTGAGTTCGCACGTTACGAACCACCCGGCTCCAGCCGGAAAATCGAACTTGGGAGTAATCTATGGATGAAGATCAAAAGGTGCCGTTGGAAAAACGAATGGCAATATACGCATGGCTGATTTTTGCTTCGGCACTTTTGGCGATATTTATTGCCGTTGAATCGAACTCAGCGGTTTGGTTTGCGGTAGCCGTGCTTGTTTTGGTTTCGGCCATGTTTGGATGTTCAGCCGCTGTAATCAAGGCAATTAGCGATAGTGAGCGTAGTAGATAACTATTGTGGAGCCAAATTTTTCGATTGCCGTTTCCTAGAATATTGTCTTTTCACATGCATACTTGAAGTATTAATGTACCGAAATTCCAATTAATGACGCTTTCTTGATTGCTCGTGCGTGTATCCAATGTTTAAAGCTGGTGTATGACCATATCCGAGATGCCGTTTGAATCAATCGATGCGTTCATCGCAGCTTGGCGTGAAACTGGCGGCTCTGAGCTTGCCAATACACAGAGCTTCATTAACGGCCTTTGTGCTCTACTCGACGTCCCATCACCTGATGGCTCAAAAGAGATCGAAGAGCATAACAATTATGTTTTTGAACGCGGTGTCTATCAGGATAACGGCGATGGCAGCGAAAGTTTCGGGCGTATTGATTGCTATAAGCTCGATTGCTTCATCCTAGAAGCGAAGCAGGGTAGTGAGGGCGACCGGGCGGCAGCGAATCGCGGTGAAGAAGATCTCGATTTCTTCGGTCAGACCGCGACCACTAGGGTTAAACGAGGCACGGCCAAGCGGGGTACGCCAAGTTGGACCCGCGCGATGTTGCAAGCAAAAGGACAAGCAGAGCGCTATGCGAAGGCTCTGCCTCACGAACATGGTTGGCCCCCAATCCTTTTGGTAACCGACATCGGCTATTGCATCGATGTCTATGCAGACTTCACTGGCACCGGGAAAGCTTATGCCCAGTTCCCAGATCGCTCATCCTACCGTATCATGCTGGAGGATTTGCACGACAAGGACGTGCGCGATCGCCTGACGCTGATCTGGACCGATCCCAGGGCGCTCGATCCCTCGACTCGTGCGGCCAAGGCGACGCGCGAGATTGCGGATTACCTCGCCACTATTTCCAAGCGGCTGGAAGCGCGCGGGCACAATGCTGAAAGCGTCAGCGGCTTCCTGATGCGGCTGCTGTTCACGATGTTCGCCGAAGATACTGGTGTACTGCTACCCAAAGGCTCGTTCAGCGAACTGCTCAAGGGTCAGCTTGATCATCCCGAACATCTACACCACCAGCTGAGCGCGCTATGGACCGCGATGGACAAGGGTGAATTTGCCCCCTCGCTCGGCATACCGGTCAAACATTTCAACGGCTATCTGTTCAAATCGCGCGAAGCGCTGCCGCTGGAGCGGGTCGAACTGGAAGTATTGATCGAGGCAGCGGGGAAAGACTGGACCGAGGTTGAACCCGCGATCTTCGGAACCCTGCTCGAACGTGCGCTCAACCCGAAAGAGCGCGCCAAGCTGGGCGCGCATTATACGCCGCGCGCCTATGTCGAGCGGCTGGTCGCGCCCACCATCATGGAGCCATTGCGCGCCGATTGGGACGGGGTGCGCGGCGCGGTCGAAAGCCTGATGGGCGAAGACAAGATCGACGCCGCCCGCGCCGTTGTGGAAGGCTTCCACAGCCAGCTGGCACAGACCAAGGTGCTCGATCCCGCCTGCGGAACCGGCAATTTCCTCTATGTCGCCATGGCGCGGATGAAGGAACTGGAAGGCGAGGTGCTCGAATTGCTCGAGGAGTTGGGCGACCGGCAATATCTCGCCGAACTCTCAGGCCACACGATCACCCCGGAAAACTTCCTCGGCATAGAGATCAATCCGCGCGCGGCGGCGATTGCGCAGTTGGTGCTGTGGATCGGCTATCTCCAATGGCACTTCCGCGTGAACGGCAAGGACCGCAGCCCGCCCGAGCCGATCCTGAAGGATATTCGCACAATCGAAAACCGCGATGCTCTGATCGACTATGATGAAAAATTGTTGGTTCGCGATGAACAAGGTAAGCCCACTACCCGATGGGACGGGGAGGCAAAGATAAAACACCCCGTCACTGGAAAACAAGTACCTGATGAAAACTCTAGGGTAGAAATCTATAGCTACATTAATGCACGGGCGGCCTTATGGCCCAAGGCAGACTTCATAGTCGGTAACCCTCCGTTTATTGGTAACAAGCGCATGAGGGTGCGGCTAGGTGACGGTTATGTCGAGACCCTTAGATCTGCATGGAAACACGTGCCGGGCAATGTGGATCTAGTAATGTATTGGTGGGATCGATGCGCGCAATTGATCAGGAACGGCTCGATGCAACGTTTCGGTCTAGTATCAACGAATAGCATAAAACAGATTACTAACCGTAAAGTTATGGCGGGACACATGGGTGCTAAAAACCCGGTGATTATAAACTTTGCGATTCCCGATCACCCTTGGCGGGATGAAGAAACCAACGCTTCCGTTAGAGTCTCAATGACGGTTGTCAGTAATCAGATCACTGCTGGCAATATAATGGAAGTGACGGCAGAGCCAAGATCGAATGATGGATTTTCCATACCTGAATTCAACTCTCGCCGTGGTATCATCAATTCTGATTTAACAGTCGGACCTGACGTAACGACCGCGAATAAGTTGCAGTCGAATGCTGGCTTGGCTTTCATGGGAGTGATTCCTGTTGGATTAGGTTTCAGGTTGGAAACTGAACAATATCCGGATGTAGCTGACGAGTTGGATGAGTCGCCATATTTGCGGGCCTACATTGGAGGATCTGATCTAACTGACAACGTGTCATCAAGTCTTATTATTGATGTAAGTACATTGGACGAGAGCGAGTTAAGGGCAAAATACCCTCATACTTATCAGTATCTTTTCGATAATGTGAAGTCCGATAGAAATACAGCGGAGCGCGAAAATCACAGGTCATTCTGGTGGCGGTTTGGTGAGGCCCGAGTTGAGATGAGAACAGCGTTGAAGGAACTGGGTCGCTATATAGCGACTACAGAAACATCGAAATTTCGGTTGTTTAGCTTTTTAGAAGAAGCCATTCTACCCGATCAGAAACTACGTGTTCTTGCTCTGTCTGATGCATTCGATCTTGGAATATTGTCGAGTGCGATCCATGTTGCATGGGCTGACGCGACTGGAGGGCGTCAAGGCGTAGGCAATGATCCAGTTTACAATCACCCACATTGTTTTGGAAAGTTTCCGTATCCCGCTGATATTGGAAGAGAGCTCAAAGATGAAATTCGTGCCGAGGCGGAAAATTTAGATGTTTTGAGGAAACGTGTTCTTTCACAGAACAAGGACATTACGTTAACTGATTTGTATAATGTGCTAGAAGCACGCCGCGCTGCCGAAAGGGGCGGCCCGGCATTGACCGATGTCGAGCGCGACATTCATGACCGCGGGCTGGTCACGCTCATTCGGCAACATCATGATGCCATCGATGCGTTGGTGGCGCAGGCCTATGGCTGGGGTGCGGACCATGCGGCGGGAGCGCTTACCAATGAGGAAATCCTCTCGCGGCTGTTGGCGCTCAACAAGGAACGGGTCGCCGAGGAGGCACGCGGGCTGATCCGCTATCCGCGCCCTGAGTATCAGGACCCCGGCTACAAAGCGCCGTTCAACGAAGCGATGGATTTTGGCGAAGCTACGTCCGTATTGCCCGACAATACCATCCCCTGGCCCAAAAGTCTGCCCGAACAAGTCAGGGCAGTGCAAGGCATTCTCACCCAAGCCGGTACTCCGCTTGCCCCGCAAGATATCGCGCGAAGCTTCAAAGGCAAACGCGCCGCGACTGTCCGGCCGGTGCTGGATGCGCTGACCGGTATCGGAATGGCTCGGCGGCTCAAGGATGGGAGATATGCGGCGTGATGGGATTTTCTGTTGAAATGTAGTGGTGGTAGGTCGGGGCGCCCTTTCGGGCACATATTGATCGAAGAACTTGAAAAGTACGTTAACAATTCCAGTGCGGATGCTTCGGAATTGACTTCGATTCTTGCCGAACTGGGTAGCAGGAAGACCGGGCGTGCCAAAGAGTTAAAATCTCTAGTTGAAAGGCTTCTTGGCGATCATCGACCGAAGATTGAGACTTCTCCGGGCCCAATGTTTGAATAGCCAGCCGGTACCACATAGCGTTTTCATATAATTAGAGAGAGCATGGATGAAAATATCTACAGCACTAGACAAGATTGACGATAACCAACTCTTCGTGCCCGCATTTCAACGTGAATATGTATGGAAACGTAACGACGCTAAACAGCTGATCGATTCGTTGATCAAAGAATACCCGACCGGTACCATGCTTACATGGGAAACCAACACTCCTCCACAACTCAAGGGGCCGCATAAATATACCGAGGAGCAAGGAGCGGTTCGTATTTTACTAGACGGGCAACAGCGATTGACGACACTCTACATGTTGGTCAGAGGAAATTTGCCACCTTACTATACCGCGCCTGAGATTTTGAATGACACACGCGGACTATATGTAAATGTAGAAACACTTGAGCTTGAATATTACAAAAAACTGAAGATGGAAAATGATCCACTTTGGCAAAACATCACGGCGATATTTAAAGATGAAGTCTGGGATCAAGACATACTGAAAGGTCTAGAAACACGAGGCGCCGACGTCACCAAAGACTTTGCACGCCTAGTTTCAGGAAACATTAGGCGTATTGAAAGTATTTTAAACTGGGATTTCCCCGAGCAGACGATCCCGGTTAAAGCTAGCGTTCGTCAGGCTATCGACATATTTTACAAGGTCAATTCTGGCGGCGTTTCACTCACTGAAGCGGAACTCGCCCTCGCTCAGATTTCGGGATACTGGCCGGAAGCGCGAGATATATTCAAAAAGAAACTTGTCGAACTTGAGGCAAGAGGCTTCGTATTCAAGCTTGATTTTATTGTTTACGCCTTACTTGCATGCGTTCATCATTCGGGCTCGAATATGGCGTTGTTGCATGACGATGCGAACAATGTTCCTATACGAGATGCATGGGAACGGCTGGAACACAGCATCCTCGATTACGTCGCAAACATCATGCAATCGCACGCTTTCGTAGACCATTCAGTTGAGATAAACTCGGTCTATGCTTTGATTCCGATAATTGCCTACTGCTTTCAAAAAGCAGACGCAAAAACAGGAGTTGAGCACCTTAGTGAGCTAGAAATTCGTAAAATTGTTAAGTGGTTTTATTACTCACAAATTCGTACAAGATATATCAGTCAGCTACCGCAGAAATTGGACCGTGATTTGCGAATAGTCAATGAGTTACCGCAGCCTTTTGATGAGTTGCTGCGGGTAATCCAAGATGAACGATCGCTGGAAATTTTACCTGAAGAATTCGAAGGGCGCACTATTTCGCATCCACTCTACGCTATGATGCGTTGGTATTTTAAAAGCCGCGACGCTTATTGTCTAACAACAGGTGTCAGATTGCGTCAGCCAATGGGTAAAAAATACTCATTAGAAAACGATCACATTTTTCCGTTTTCCAAGCTCAAAGCAGCTGGATATGGTGTCAAAAACCGCATTAAGTACTCGTTAGCTCAGGAGCTGACAAATCGTGCGATCCTGACGCAAACTGCAAATCGAGCAAAGAGTGCAACGACGGCGCAGGAGTATTTAAGTGAAATACTGGATCGAAACCCCGATGCATTGTCGAAGCAGTGTATTCCAATCGATACAGATCTTTGGGCTGTAGAAAACTACGAGGGGTTCTTAAGGGCTCGCCGTGCTTTGCTTGCGAATGAACTAAATTCGTTTCTTTCTTCTATTACTGAGACCGAAGTGCCTAATGCACCAATCACTCTCGAGGAAATGATTACCGAAGGAGAAAGTGCCGAACTCGAATTCAAGCAGACGTTGCGTTGGGATGTCACCGAAGGCCGGGTCAACAAGGTGATGGAAGCTGTTGTCATTAAGACTGTGGCCGCGTTTGCTAATAGCTATGAAGGTGGGACATTACTAATTGGAGTATCAGATGCTGGAGTAGCTGTTGGGTTGGACCAGGATTTTTCCTGCTTGGGTGATGCTGACAATGATCGCTTTGAGCTTCACTTGCGGAATTTGTTCTCTGAGGCATTTGGGCAAATCTTTTCGGGTACAAAACTAAGGGTCTCTTTCCCCGAAGTAGATGGAACTGAGATTTGTAAAATTGATGTTCGACCCGCCGATGAGCCGCTTATCCTCTCGATAAAAGACAAAAAAGGAGTGGAGGCCGACAAATTATATGTTCGTAGCGGCAATTCTTCACCCGAAATGCCATTGAGAGAAGTACCTTCATTTTTGGCCAAAAGATTTGAGGTAATGAAACGGTGACCTGATGATCGTCACGATAAAAATGTAACGAGCAACGGAAATAAGGGCAGTGCAATGGATGGAAATTGTTGGTGACTGTCTCGTTGCCGTTCTAATTGATTTGTATAAATCGATAGGTTCACGAGCTTAAAAACCACCAGCTAGCTGATGTCCGCATTCGGTATGCCTTTCACAGGCGAAGTATGAACGCGTGATCCGCAAGTTCACAAGAGGAGCAGTAAATCGCGGGATGCGAGTGATTTTGAAATCCGTGTTTCGGTCTTGAAATCAATTTTCGTCGTCGCGCAGTTCGCCGAGGAGGGCGTACCATGGAAGGAGTTCGCCGAGCGCTTGCTCGAAAGGATATTCCTTCTGTTCTGTCTTCTCGGCTTTGGCTTCTCGATGAAGCGTCGAAAAAATCCATCCAGCGCGATCACCTGATCCGATTTCTACCGTTTCAAGCAGTGAAGCAATCGTTGCTGTCTTCAATACGCTTTCAAGTTCTGAGACCGTGCAAAAGGCTACAGATCGTCGGTCTTCCAGCGAAATAGGATGTGCGCTGCCATCAGCGAGTTCACCGGCTCGCTCCATAATCTCAGGAATAACAGTTGCGCGTCCCGCAAACCACTCGTCCAAAGTGAGGATCATACCCTGAGGGTTGTCCACGAGGCGATTGGGACCATTCTCTTTTCCGCAATGGGCAAAGAATCGCCAAAGCTGCATGACGCCTTTCGCGATTTCTTCGTAACCGCGATCCTCTTCCGGCGCTTCACCGAACCGCGCGTTTACGCTCATGCGAGACGCTTTGCACTCGATAACTAGTTGAACTGTTCCGTCATCCGCGAGCACTCGGATGTCTGGCGTGGCAACCGGACCTAGTTGCGTTGAGTAGGTGACTTCCGGTTCGAATGTTGCGTCTGTCAGCATTCCACGCAAAAGAGTCAAGCTGTACTCTTCAAAGCGTTGGCCGATCTCCTCGCGGACAGCACCCCCACCGCCAATAACATCATAGAAGAGTCCATTCGTTACGCGGTCCATTATTAGATCTGGCAATGGCGCGATCATTGTTCGATTACGATGGCCGACGTGGACACATGGATACTGTCGGAAAATACTCGGTTTGTAGGCTATTTCGGCGTCAGTGTTGCGAAGTTGCGTAGCGTCGTACCTTAGGTCACTCAGCGGACATGAGATACGAGCTATAGCGCGCGCTAGCGTATCGGCATCAATGCCGAACTCATGAATCAAGTGCAGATCATCGGCGGGGTGGATCGCTGGGCTTGCATAGAAAACACTGGTAAGCGCAAATCCAACAAGCGTCATGTCAAACGCTGTAAGTTGGAAGTTTTCATTAAGGTAATTTGCGCACTCGCCTTGACCATAAATAAACGTATTTCGATAAATCTGCGGAATGCCGAAAAAGCCACGTTGCCAAGGAAACTGCCGTGCTCCAATTCGACCCATCTCGACTAGGATGTGCGGCTTATCGGGATTAGCGGTGTATTCTGCGCCTGAAAGCTCTCGCACGAGATTAACTGTCTCACTAATCGCATTCCAAGAGCTGTAATCGAAGAAGCGGTAGTAGGCGTGTTTCGGGGTTGTAAGCAGTTCGTTTGCTAGAGTTTCAAGCTCCCAAGGGTAGATGGCGTGCTTTCCTATTATCCCTTCGGTTGCAGCCTCCTGTGGATAGGAAGCTAGGAATGGGCGCGCTTCTTCGACACGACCGGTTTGAAGCGCATTCAACGCCCAGATTAGGCGAAAAAACCGGACATCGTCCGAAAACGAAAGTGAAGTTGCCAATTTGGCTCTAAGCCGGTCCGGATCTTCATTCTGTCGAGCAGTATTGGTCATTTTTAAAGCCTATCAGACTTGATGCATACACGCTTGATTGTTTTGATATCTTTCCTGGATGCATCGCAAGTTTGCCGCCCAAATTGCTCGAAGACGGGTGAGAGAAGCGATCACGATACAATTCACGTAAGACAGAAACCAAAATCGCATTTCCGCTTTCGGGATGTTGCGAACGCAAACTGATTCCCAAACGGTAGGTGACTAAATCGCATCTAAAAGTTCATCATAGTTATTCCGAAAATTCCCGACATTATTGCTAGTCGGCACAACATCCAAATCACAACCATGAGATTGTGTCATTAGCTCAGCATCATTCCAGCCGCCGTGAAGTCATGTCGAAACCTGTTCGCGTTCTAGGATCGCTGGCAAGCGATTGTGGATTGGTTCAAAGGCTTTTGTCGCAGCTGTCGTGATGATAGAATAGGTTGTCGTTTCCAGAAATCCAATGTCGGCCCATAGCCTGGCCAAGATCATCGGCCTGCCATCGGCGTTGGACACGGTGAACCGGCTCGGCTTTGCCACTCCGCTCCCACTCATGAAAACCGGAAACAAACACTGCGCATCGACATGACTTGAGAAGGTTCTTGAACGACGGCTTTTCTATTAGAGTCTCTGCCCGGGCATTGAACAATGAATAGGATCGAGTTGGATCTTTCGACCATGTTGGGATTAAGCTCTATTGCATGGGTTTCAACAAATGCTCGTTGCTTTCATTGACGGCTACCGGCAAGATCTGTGTTCGAGCTATGTTGTAGTTCGGGTGGAGGTTAGGTTTGAGCGGCGTCGTGATATCGAGCATCTCTCGATACTCGACCCATGTAAGCTCTTCAGAGGCATATTTTCGATCGTACATCTATTTGTTCGAAATGACCTCAAAATACGGTCAAGTGACAGGGTCCCAACGGCCGGCCTTGTGATTGTGTCATCCCGAAAGCGGACCTTAGCTGTATCGCTCAAATTGGCGGCAATAAAGCCGGTTAGGCGAAACTAGCTCCAGTCAATATCTATAATCCTGTCGATAGAAACCTTCCTGATAAGATTGTAACTGTGTCGAATCTGGATTCCAGCCAAAATGATCAAAAAGCTCAACACAAATATCAATCGCAATTTTCATGTGTTCTTCGGCTAGGCGCTCAGGGCCAAGAGACTTGTTAATTTCAATCTGTTCTGCATGAGTTTGCTTAAGATCATGAAAGGGAATTCCATTTTGGCCAGCGCTCAACATTCGACCTTCAGCCCCATATAAAGAGAGCCCAAGACTCACCCCGCCTTGATACAGGCCAGCTTTGTACAAACGATGACAAAATTCTAAGATTTCCGTAATTTGGTACACTGTGCCTACAATGTTCAATATCGGTATTTGTGGATTATCATGATCATTAGGTTTTGTGTCTTCTCTAAGCGCAACATAAGCAAGAAACTGCGTACTTTTGTACATTCTCCAAAACTCATTAAATCCTGACCATTCGGTCCAATTTTCTATAAATTCTGCTCCACGTTCATACCCGCCCGCGTCATCGTTTCGATAATTGATGTGCGGAAAATCCCACCCCCTTATAGAGACTCGTGCCTTTTCAACGACTTCCTGACAGCGTCCAAGCAAAAGCGGTTCGTCAGGTAAATTCAATGGCCTTAAATTTACTCTCCAATAACCAGAGTTGCATATTAGCTCAAGCAGCCCTTCTTTCATCAGAGGCCCCCTAGTTCAGCATCAAAGTCATATTGTTCGCCTGGTTCGGCTGTGAATCCAATTCGCCTTAGCTGTCTAGTTCGTCGAGCGATTGACGCCTCAATTACGTCTCTCATATCTGCTGTGTTAGAGATTCGTGCACTTTCAGGTCGCCTTGCTCTGCTTCTGTAGTAAATTACGCCTCTCTGGACATCGAGTCCGTCACGAGCGCAAATGACCGGAATATCATCAAACGATGACACTTCGATAACAACGTAACTAAGGCCCTGTCGGTCTTCCATTATTTGTTTTGTGAAAATCACTCTCGGATCGGCAAATGGAGCAATCTGATCCCTCATTTTGTCAACGTTGTAGGTCGCCATCAAATCTTCTCCTACGCCTTGACGAGCAAATGTTTCATCTTCAACACCAACGATAATTGATCCGCCATTTATAACATTGGCGATTGCAAGAATATCCTTAACAAAAGTGTTTTTATGCCATGGAATTGCAGCCTTAAACTCTATTGCATCGGTCTCCTGCCTGCCTTCCAAAAGCAGCTCGAGTCTATCTGGCGTCATAGGTCATATTCTCTTTTACAATGGTAAACTTGATTTCAAGACTACCGTAGACTCCTAAGTCAAGCGAGGTTTTAATCATGAGTGCCGTCTGATTGAATAAACCGCTACCCGTTTTTCTGGAGATCGGTAGCTCAAACTTGCAAGGGCCAGACATTGATCAATTCAAAGTTAATCTGTTGTCCGTTTTTGCGCCCATGGGAGGCGCTGGCTAGGGACTGCAATAACCCTAAAGAGAGATGTTTTAATGTACCTGTCGTCGCTCTGTCTCGATTTTTTTTACTCGCCAGTGCACGACTTTAGCGGTCTCCTCCCGCTATGGTATCAGTGAATCTCTAGGAAGGACCCACGAATTTCCAGAATTTAATCTCGCTGAGAGCATTTGGGGGCATATAAGGGGGCATACCAAATTGCCGTGTAACTATTTATACTACATTACAATATATTATAATGTTTAATCGTGTCCTCTTCTGGCACCAGATATATCCATAAACTATTGAGTTTAAAAAAGTCCGTCGTCAGGGTCTTTGGCAGTTTGAGGTTCGAATCAAAATCCAAACAGCGTTGCCTGATCCAGACAAGAAAATGCTCGAGAATGCGCCAATAATTGCGAGCAGGCGAGATGGCTCCGCCGCCCCGTCAGCGAAAATGATCCGGCGTGCGATCCGTGAGCGGATCGTTCTGCGTCTGATTTATGAAGATGCAATCGGAAACCAATCTGATCGAGGTGTTAGGCCTTTTGCCATTCAAGCGTTCACCGATGGTTGGCTTATTGCTGGATGGTGCGAGCTGCGTAAAGGCTGCCGGGCATTTCGTCTTGATCGAAACACTGCAATTGAGGAAACGACTGGCAAATCCTCGATGATCCAAGCCAGAATTTGCAGGCTTGTCTCGCCAACAAAATCTTTGCGGTCGAGACGCAAAATCCGAAAGCTTGAAACCGATGGTCCGCCATACGGAGTGGCCACTTTCTTCTTCAGCCAAAAGAAAGCGGTTGGTCAAGAAACCACCTCATAGCCTGCCTCTCTAGTCAGCACGCCCTTTATCCGGTGAGCGGACAAGATTGTTGCTAGCCGCTGTATCCAGCGAGACTGCTTTAGACGTTGAAGCATATTATAGATTTGATGGATATGGACATTTCTGAACAACAACCCGCCGGATGGACTGCCACCGCGCGATGGCTGCACTGGACGGTGGCCATCGCGATCTTGGTGCTTGTTCCGGCCGGATATATTATGGCGAACAGCTATGGAAATCCTGATCCAGAGGTTTACCAGACCCACATATTGGCTAGTCAAATACACCAGACATTGGGACTGCTTCTGATCGCTTTGGTGGCTGTCCGTTTTCTCTGGCGACTGAAACACCCGGCACCGGCTTTGCCTGCGGGCGTGCCGCAGTGGCAGGCACGCATGTCCCGCATAGTACAATGGGCACTCTATATTTGCTTGATCGCCATTCCGTTGCTTGGCTGGGCGGCCTTGTCATCGCTGGCCGATATCCCGGCCTTTGGCCCCACGCAGATCTGGTTCTTCGGCCATGACGGCTTTGGGACGGGCGGCATGATTCCCCGGCTCTTGCCTGCGGTGTCTTATGAAGGCCCGGATTTGCTGCGCTATTCATCAATCGCTTCGGCCCATCGCTGGCTGGCCTATGGTGCTGGCGGGATATTGACCTTGCATATATTGGCTGCTTTGCGGCATCACTTTGTTCTGAATGATAATGTGTTGCGTAGGATGTTGGGAAAACAATCATGAGCGACCAGACGGTCATCCATCTACCCTTGACCAAGGCAAGTGCCGAAGCTTTGTCGCCGTTCGGCCAGATCATCGGCAGCGCCAGCGGCGTGGAGCCAATGGCGGTCGACTTTTATAAAGGCGCGGTGGCGATGTCCTATCCGGTGAAATTCACCTGCGAACATCCGGTGGAAGTCTCTCTGGCAAACCTTGACCGCCGACCCGGAGAAGTGCGCTATATGGAGCGGCACTTTCAGCATACTCAAGCGTTTATTCCGCTTGGTGGAAAGCCGTTTGTTGCGGTCATGGCCCCGCCGGGCGACGATGATTTGCCTGACTTGTCAGCCGTAAAGGCGTTTCTGTTCGACGGCTCCGCAGGTTTCCAATTGCATCTCGGTACCTGGCATGAATTTCCCTTTGCGATGGAACCCGAAACGGAGATGATCGTCCTGCTGTCCAGCCAGACCGGCTATGATTTGAAAGCAAAGGACGCGGTGACGGAAGAAGCCTTCGGTCCGGATCTAGACAAGAAGGATATCGCCGCGCGCACGGGCACATTGTTCCAATTTGATTTGACGGAGTAGAAATATGGTTGAACGCAAAAACCAGGAGCGCACAAGCCGGTCCAAAGGCAGTCAGCCAGTCGTGTTCGAGGATGAAACACAGGATGCGTTGGCCGGGATGGTCTTGTCGCTCTTGGGCGAGGTAATGGTTCTCAAGGATCGGCTTGATGCTAATGAACGGATGCTTGAGGCGGCCGGTTTGCACGGCCCGGGCGATGTTGATCGCTTCTCGCCGGATGGGCAGGTCAACCAGCATCGCGGGGCATACAGGCAAGCGATCTATGATCGTGTTTTGGGTTCAGCCTTGGAGCGTCTGATGCCTGATTCTCTCACCGAGCAAACGGCGTATGACGGTGTGTTAAACGAAGTGGCATCCGACTAGATTTAGAGACGAAAGGAACTACCCATGGAGAAGCAGCTAAACCACAGCCATTTTGGTCATGCGATTATGCCGCAGGCAACGCACGACGAACAGGCGATGGAAGACCATTTTCTGGCGATGCGCGCGTGGACCAATCGCAATGTAGACCCTTTGGACCGCCGGCTGCTTGATGAAGTCATCGTGCCCGAGGCGGAAGCGGCAACTGGGGGTGAGCTGACCAGCAGCGCCCAAGTCCGGAAGCCGTTGGAAGCCCATCCATTGCACCAATATTGGCTCACTCTGTCGCTCCATTATCAAGACCGCATCTGGCGTTCGATCGATGGTTCCATTGACCGTCAATATGATGAACTGGCGGAGAAGGTTGAACAGCATAGCAAGGCCCCGAAAGGCAGCCTTACGCTGAATCCTGATCTCGAGATTCCGCGCTATATTGGTGCATTAGACCATCACCGGATGCCGGGCAGCTATACGGTCGATACGGCAGAAGATGATTTCCGGGCTGGCGCTCTTTACGACCGATTCTCGTCCACATATTTGCGGAATATGAACGGCGGTTGGAAAAACGATGGCCGGGGTCATACGTTGGCCAGCCACGTAAAGGATTTCTATCCCGACTTTCAACCCAAGCGCATCCTGGATCTCGGTTGTTCGATTGGACAGAGTACCATCGCGATCGCGGCTGCCTATCCCGATGCTGAAATCCAGGCGATCGATCTGGGCGCACCGATGTTGCGCTATGGTCATGCTAGAGCGGAATCCATGGGTGTCCCCATTCACTTCAGCCAGCAGAATGCGGAATGCACCAATTTCGAGGATGGAAGCTTTGATATGGTGACATCGTCGGCGATGTTCCACGAAACCTCAGCAAAGGGCATGCGCGCCATCATGCGTGAATGTCACCGTTTGCTGCGTCCCGGCGGGATCATGTGCCACGTTGAAGTGCCGCCGCGCCATGAACATTTGTCGCTCTGGGACCAGATGCGTTGTGATTTTGAATCGCACTATAATAACGAACCCTTCATGACCTCTCTCGCCCGGACGGACTGGGTAGAGGTCGCAGAAAAGGCTGGTTTCGAACGCGACAAAATCTTGGTAGGTTATCGCAAGGGCGTGCCGGAACTGAAGGTCGACCGTGATGATTTCTTTACCGAAGGCCATCCGGAAGGCCGGACCATGCTGGGAAGCTGGTATGCCTGTTCCGCCACCAAGGACTGAGCTTTATTTTATTGGATGAATAGGCGGGGCAGTTTTTCTGCCCCGCTTTTTTGTCGATCATTGCATCCCACCTGAATGGGTAGCGCTTCGGCTATTGCTCAGGCGTCTTAGTATCCGGATAGCGTCCGCCGATTTTGTAAAAGCTGATACACACGGCGTTGCAGGCGAAGAAGAAGACCGGCAATATCGCGAAGCAGAAATAGAGCGCAAACACAGCCGATTCAGGTTGCTGAACTATCTCGCCGCCTTTTGTGGGAAGGTAGTTGGCAAAGCTGAGATAGGCACCGACGGCAGCAACGCCCAGCGCAAAGGTTGTTTTCTCGATAACGGCAATCACACTTGATAGCAGTCCTTCGCGCCGGAGCCCGGTAACCTCACGGTCATGCGCCAGGCTATCGACGAACATCGAGATCGACAGCAGGATCATACCGCCAGAGCCGACGCCGCTAATGATCCCACGCCAGATCACGCCCCAGGTCGTAATAGAACTGTCGGTAGTCAGCCAGCTGAGAGAACCGATCGCCATCAACAATAGACCGACAATATAGGCGTTGCGTTTGCCCAATCGTCTTTCCATCCAAAGCCAGAAGGGCATCGATACGGCGGTCGAGATATTCTGTGCCAGGGCGAGCTGCACCTGTCCGCTATAGCCGATGAGCAATACGTTCAGTTTGAACAGCAGGCCGGTTGTCGCAAGGCTTGCGAAGGCAAGGAACTGGAATATTTTGGCCGCAATGATGGCAACGAACGGCTTATTGTTGAGGATTTGTTTTACCGTTTCCCAGCTTATCGCTGGCTCGGGTTCTTTTGATGCCTCGATATGCGGAGCTTTGGCGGTGCCCCAGAAAGACGCCAACATCGCCGAGCCGATCACCAAGGCGATTACCCAGCCCATTAGCATATAGCCATTGGCATCGGCGCCTCCCCATGAGATTAGCGCCGCCGTTCCTGCCATGGCCAATACTTGGCCAATGGAAACGAACAATGTGCGAAACGACAGCAATCGAGATCGCTGATATTTTGATCCGGTCATCTCGGATGGCATGGCCATATAAGGCACGTTGAACAGGGAATAGCCGGTAGAATAAAGGATCAGCGCCAGGAACATATAAAGCGAGATATGTTCGTCGGCCAAAGTCGGCGGGGAGAAAATGGCAAAGAAAGAGAGAGCCGAAACCAGAGCACCCGCCAGCAGATAAGGGCGGCGTCTTCCCCATTTTGTGCGCGTCTTGTCGCTCATGGAGCCGATCACAAAATCCGCTATCGCATCATAAAGCTTTGATGCCATCAAGAGATAGCCCGCGACCTCCGCATCCTTGCCGAGGACAGTGGACATGAAGGCGGGGAAATAGGTGGTAACGCCATTCAGCATGATCGAGACACCGATCGTACCCACACCAAATCCAAGGCATACGCTGAGCGGCAGTGGCGGATCTGAGGTGCCGTCGGGGTTTACGTGCTGTGGATTGCTCATTCCTGAATCAACACCACAAATCGCATGTCAGCCGGCCCATCGGTAGGCCTCGACTGGAGGAATTGGTTGCACGTATCGCGCATCAGCTGGTCTGTCTATCCATAGTGGTAACATGTACACTCGGCTTCGGTCCAATCGAACGCTCGAGTGAATTTGGCCGCAGGACGGATAGTAGATATTCGGTATTGGTTTCTGTTTCGAGAGATATGACAGCCGAAGCGAAATCTGCCCTGCGTGTAAGGTTCACCTGTCGGATAGGCGTTACAAGTCTGCTGGTCGGCTACCCAAGGGCGATTAATGTTTCTCCCAACCCAAGGGAGAATTCAAATGCCGGTCGAAATCAATGGTTTGCTCAACCACAATATTTCCAGCGAGACCCATCCTCTTCCTTTCACGCATTTTGATCGTGACGGCATTATACGGATGGCCAAACTTCACGATGACTGGGGCTATGATAAAGTGTTGCTAGCCAACGCAGCGGTCATGCCGGACAATATCAGCCTTGCCGGCTTTGTTGCCGCCGCAACCGAACGTTTGGGCGTCATGCTGGCGCACAGGCCTGGTTTCATTCCGCCGACGATGGCGGCGCGCATGCTGGCGACCATCGATCAATTGATGCCGGGACGGATTGGTGTTCATATCATTACGGCGGCCAGTGACGAGGAAGTCAAAGCCGACGGCGACTATGTCTCCAAGGTCGAACGTTATGATCGCGCCAGAGAATATATCGGGATATTGCGCGAAATGTGGAGCAACCCACAGCCGTTCAATCATGATGAAAAATGGTTTCGTTTCGATGGCGGTTTTGCAGCCGTAAAGCCGACGCGGTCCGATATCCCGATCTATTTCGGCGGCATGTCACCCGCCGCGCTTGATGTCGCCGGAGAATGTGCGGATGTTTTCGCGACGCTCAGCGATACCGTCGAAGGGATGACTGAAGTTGTCGAGAAGGTGCGCGCCAATGCCAAGCTTCACAATCGAGATCCGCGCTTCTTGATGTCGATCCGGATAGTAATTGCTGACACGGAAGAAGCTGCGTGGCAGCGCGCTGATGAACTGCGTGACACAATCGCTGGCAATCTTGGCGATCTAGACGTGAACACGGCTGCGGCAAAAGCGTCTGGTTTCCGGCGAACAGAGGAAATTGCCAAGCGGGGTGACCGGCTGGAAAAATGCTTCTGGAACGGCATCAACCAATTGCGCGGTGGTCAAAGCAATTCCGGCGCTTTGGTGGGCACCGCTGAACAGCTTAGTGATGCGCTCATGGATTATTATGATGCGGGGGTTTCGGCCTTCATTCTCCGGGGTTTTGACCCGGTAGATGATGTTATCGCAATCGGCCGTGACCTGATCCCGTTGCTACGCGCAAAAGTAGCGGCGCGCGACGAGGAAAACGCAACCTCCGCTTGAAGAAATGCGGATTAGGCCCGTTTCAGTTCAATCTGCATGATTACATAGCGGCCGTTATAGTTGCAGGATGTGCCCTGGGCAGTTTGTCCGTCGGGCGCAAATGTCAGTTGTGACAGACCGAAAAAATCATGATCCTGTGTCGCTTCATGGTCCGGATCGGCTTCATAGCCATAGCGCAACTGGATTTCTCCATTCGGCTGGACGATCAGCTTTTCAGCATAGCTGATAGAGCGGGACGATTTGATGCCCGATGTTTCCATCACAACTTTCGCGCCCGCGGTTTCGATATTGATCTGTATGCCAGCATCCCACTCGTACATCGTTGAACCATCGGGTGCGAGTGCGATACCATGCATTGCCCAACTGCCTGAAATGTCGGTCATTGGCCTGCCTCATTCGCGTGAACTTTCACCAAAAATGCTTTGAGGTCCGCCCCTGTTTCGACGTTATTTTCGAGCATAGGATAGTGGCCTGTATCGGGGTAGTGGACCAGAGTAACGTCGGTACCAGAAAATTGTTTCACCGCATCCGTCGCCATATCGATCGGCAGAACCGGATCACGGTCTCCCCATTGCAGCAGGATCGGCGCTTGTACTTTGGCGGCGTAATCGCCTGCGCCCGTAGCCCATACGGCCTGTTTATTGGCTTCGTAATAAGCGCGCACACGGGCATAGCCGCCCGGTATTGTGTTGGTCTTATAATACCAATCCACCACTTCAGGCGTTAGCCGTTCCGGCTTGCCATAAAGCTCGGACATGGCCTGCTTATAATAGAGACGAGAGTTATAATTGGGGATGAGGTTCTGGTGAACCCAGATCAATCCCCATGTTAGCTGGCTGAAGTCGGTCGGCGGCGGTGCTTTGAGCGGCAGAGCTGAAAGCGCCAAGGCACGAACCTTCTCCGGATGGGCAGACGCGTAAAGCACCGAAACCGTGGCCCCGCTGGAACTGCCTACCAGCGTGAATGTCTCTAGCTGTTTCTGGGCGACGACGGCTTCCAACAATTGTACTGCTCCGGGCATTCCTGTCGGGGGATTGGGATCGATGGTGAGACCATAAGGCGCCCAGTCAAACCGAATGACCCGATAGTCTTTTTTCAGCAAGTCTGCCCAGTCGTCCCACTGGCGCAAATTCGCCATCGACGAATGGAGCATGATGATGACCGGACCTTCGCCTTCATCGCGGATATGGACCGAAATATCGCCAACCTGGATAAATTCAGACGGTGGCGTTGCATATTCGGTCTTCACCTGTTCATAGCTTGGATTCCACCAGCCCAAGCGCATGGTACCCAGAATAATGGCGACCCCGAGAATAAGGATAAGAATGAGGCCGCCAGCCCATTTGAAAAACCGCATGGATATACTCCGCCAAATAAGAAACTGGAAATCTATGGATCATGCAGTGGTATGCGCCATCATACTCGTTCTTGTCCGGCTAGCGGATAATCATGTCTGGCCTGTGGTATAGCGGCCCAAAAATGACAGCTTGGACAATCAATTGAAGGAAAAACGATGGACCTGAAACGGCGCGATGCGATGAAAATTATGGGAGCGTCTGCGGCAGCAGCAGCCCTGCCTGCTCAAGCGAGCGGACATACTCCTGCGGTGCCGTTGGATTTGCAGAGCCCTGAGGAGCGTTTGCGGACGTTCATGCTCATCCGGCATGCGTTGGATGAGCGGGTTGTCGTGAACTGGGCCAAGGCACGTTATTTCGGCATGGTCGGAGATGAAATGACGCCGCTATTTGGCGTGGTTTCGGTCGTGCTGACACAAAGCCGGCCGAAAGCGGGCGGCGGTTATCGCAGTGTTTCTTATGAATTAGGCTATTTCACTGATCATGAAGGCACAACGGTCATCGACACGTTTGACAATCCTTATACCGGGGAAACCGTCACAATTCCCGACGGTGGCTATCCGCCTTCGGTTGTGCTGATCAGTGCGGATCTTGAACAAAGGCTGGAAAAACCAATCCCCGGCATGACGCTGGACCATCATATTTCCCCGCTCTATCAATCCGACGGGCAAATTTGGCTGACCGAACGCGTCCAGTCAGAGGCCCTCTTCCCCGGCGCTCCAAAACCGTTCCGATATAACGATGTCTCCACTTATCATGCCAGTGCTCAGGCTTTGGCAGATCCCGAGGCAAAACAAGTGCCTAGCCTGGTTGGCTATAGCAATGTTGTTGGCTGGCGCCCTTGGTTGAAAATGCCAGCGGATCATCCGGGCCATCTTTCGGCCTTTGGTTCCGGACGCACCGGATCGCGTTTTGCGGAAGTGCCAAAAGCCTGGATTGATCGAGCGAAAGTACGTCGTCCAGAGCTTTTGCAAGATCCGGGGGCATTTTTGAAATCTGCTTGGGCTGACAGTTAAAATGGCCAGCGGCGTCGATTGGCGGGTAAAATTTGGTTTTGTAACACTGCCCATTGCCCACTCTGCAGGCTTTAATGTCGTCACGTTGCTCGCTTTCCGCTTTTTCACGGATAATCTAGCAATATCGGCAGCAGCGGCCGGGTTCCTCTTTGCAATTGTGAAAGTCTATGACGGGTTGCTTGACCCGGCGGTCGGGGCTTGGACGGACCGGTTCGAATCCCGCTGGGGCCGGCGACTGCCATTTGTGGCCGCTGGTGGCGTTATGATGGTCGGGGGGGTGTTGATGATATTCTCGCCGCCCGATATCGCATCGCCCCTATTGCTGCATATATTCTTGGGCTTTGCTCTGCTGTTGCATGCGAGCGGTTACACCGCATTGACGATACCCGGGCTTGCCATGTTGGTTGAAGCATCGAAGGATTATCATGCCCGTACGAGTCTGATGGCGTGGCGCGTTTTTGGCAATTCTATCGGAGTGGTTATCGGATCGACGATGCCGGCGTTGCTGTTGGTTACCTGGGGTGCGGGACGGCAGGGCCATACAGGCATGTCGATGATTGTCGCCGGAGCCGTTGCGCTGGCCACGGTGCTCACGCTGTTGGCATTGGCAAATGCGCCCCGCACCGTCCCTGATGGTGAGACAGAGCGCTATCGGTTGAAGGATCAGGTCAAGCTGGCCTGGGACAATCATCCGTTTCGATTGCTGGCGTTCGCTCATATGTTCGTTCTGGCTGGAACGGCGGTTACGTCAGCTGCCGGTGCCTATTTCACCCGCTATGTCTTGGAGTTGCCGGACAGCTATCTGGGATCCTATTATATGGTTGCCATGATCGGTTCGGTTGCAACGATGCCTGCCTGGGTCTGGTTCTCACGCAAAGCCGGCAAGAAAAGCGCCTATATCACTGCCATGGCATCCTATGGACTGATGCATCTTCTCTGGTTTACCGCGACGAAGGGCGAGGCAATCGAATTGCTTGGCCTGCGCGCGCTTCTGACCGGCGTTGCGGCGGGCGGCATGATCCTGACATCCTATTCCATGATGACGGACGCGGTGCGCTTTGATTACATCCGCAGCGGATTGCGCCGTGAAGGTGCCTTTGCCGGTTTCACCACTTTGCTAGACAAGCTGTCCGCCGCAGCTGGCATAGCGCTAATGGGCTTTTTCCTGCAGTATAGAGGCTATGCCGCGACCACCCAGGCGGCGGATGCGAGCCAGCCTGAAAGCGCGGTCAATGCTATATTGATATGCCTGACCATCGTGCCATTTGTTGCCATGCTCTGTGCTGGACTGATTGTCAGCCGTTATAAACTCAATGAAGCAGATCTGGTGGAACCGGATCCAGCCTGACTAGGCCGGATCCGCAAGTTGTGGATCCAGCAGCAGCGCTGTTTCGGTTTTCGCTAAGCGCGCTTGCTTCATGCCGCGCCAGGCCAGCGCATTGAGCGCTGCACCGACGATGAGCGCGGGGATGGAGACGATCGCGATCGACCAGCCCACCTGCGTGGCATCGCCCAATATATGCTCGGTAACGGTCGCGATCAGCAACGGTCCGCAAGCGGCACCGATCATGGTATTGAGGATCAGCGTCAGGGAAATGGAACTGCCCCGCATCTGCGGCGGCACGATCGCCTGTAACGTGGCAAACATCACCGTTCCGATCACCGAGAATATAGCGGCGCTGGACGCAACGAGCAGAGCCGCGACATAGACATTGTCCGCCATGACCGCGAGCGCGGAAGGAATGGCCAGCAACGGTGCCAGAGACAAGATTCCGAACCGCTTCATCACCTTCCCCTGCTTCATTGAGCGATCGAGCAGCAATCCGCCAATCAGTGGGCCGACGGCGGCAAAGGCGATTGAAAAGGGCCCCAGCCACGCACCAAGAAAGGCGGGAGATGCGCCGAAGCCGCGCATCAGCATCGCCGGTGCCCAGGATCCAGCCCCGTAGGCGACAAGGAAAACGATCGCGAACCCGAAATATAGCGGCAGCATTACCCCGCGATTGCGCCAGAAAAATTGCGCTTCTGCGACACCGGGCAGCGCCGATTTCAACGGTTTGGTTACGGTGACATTCTGCCGCGCCGGTTCGCGGGTTGTCAGGAGACCAAGCGCGACAAGCAGACCGAGTGCGCCGCAGATGAGGAAGGTCGTGCGCCATGGTGCCATCTCCCCGATCAGCGGGACAGCGGCAAAACCGCCGGCGATGGCGACGCTGATTATGATCCCGGTAACCGATATGGCAATGCCGTTGGCCAGTCCCTGACCCATCATATAGACGCTGATCGGGCGGCCGCGTTTCTCTGGCGGGAACATATCGGCGATCAGGGAGATTGCGCAGGGGCCCAAGGCGGCTTCGCCCAGCCCGACCATCAGGCGCGCGGCAAATAGTTCACCGAAGCTTGTGGCATAGCCGCTTGCTATGGTGGCCAAACTCCAGATCGTAATACCGGCGACCAGCAAGCGTTTGCGAGAAGTCCGGTCCGCCAGCAACCCCATTGGCAAACCCATGAACGCATAGAATACGCCAAAAGCCAGACCCTGTAACAGGCCGATCTGAACATCGGTGATGCCGAGATCGAGCCGTACCGGGTCGACCACAATATTCAGGATCGCGCGATCAATGACCGAAAAAATGCCGGCCAGGAACAGCAGGCTGACCATCCACCAGGCCGTGCCGGTGCGGGGCCATGTCACGGGAGCTCCGCCGACGGTCACAGGAGGCCTGCATCGCGCGCGCGCGTTTTGATATAGTCCCCGAGCCAGTCAAGATTGCGGAAGCGCAATGTACCTCGTCCGACCGATACCGAGCTATGCGCCATACCGGCAACAAGCCGGAAGGCTTTGGCCATCATGAACAATTCACCATTTTCAATCTCTAACGGAGTGAACGGACGGACCGATTGATATCCGGCCTCGAACGCTTCGCCATAAGCGGGTGAGAAATCATAGAACAGATTGCCCCAGACGTAATTTTTTACGTCCTGCATCAGGAAATCTTCTCCGGCCGCATCGAAATCCAGGAATGTAATGATCCCTTGATCATCGACATGCACATTGCTGGGATGAAAATCGCGATGACAGATACCCATCGGGACGCCGGCGTCAGCAAGTTCCTGCAGCCTCTTGTCGAGTGCGGATGCAATGATAGGATAGTCCCGCAGATCGTCCGGCCGGTCGTAAACAAAATCGAGGAGAGCCGGCAGACAGATATTGTAATCACAGGCTGTGTCGGTCGTGAACTTGTGGTCCGCTCCGGCATGTTCGATGCCAAGCAGGTGCATCTTGGCGAATTTTGCGCCGATGCTGGCAGCGGTGTCTTCGCTCAACATTTCACCGAATTTCTTGCCCGGTGCCCAGTCATATAGCGCCAATGCCCGGTCACCTTCGGGAGACGATGCTTTGAAATATAGGGCCCCGTCATGCTGTGGCACGGCAACCGATGCCGGGAATTCGCGATCCTTTAGAAAGGCAAGAAAGTCTAGTTCATAGGCGACATCATCGACATCGCGATATGTCTTGCGCCAGACACGCAAGGCGTATTTTGTCTTGGCATCCTGAACCAGATAAACGTCATTCATGCCGCGGTAGAGCAGCCACGCCTCGACCTTTCCCGAAACCGGATAGCGCGCGGCCACCTCTTGCGCGATAAAATCAGGATGGATCACCGAATGGGAAATCTGCGCAACCGGAAGGTCACTGCTAATCGAAGAAGTTGTGTAGTTCATTGGCTATTCTTTCCTGTGCGAATTCAAAAATGTCTCGATCCAGGTCCGGAAGTTCACGGACCTTGATATTGGTTATCAATTTTGCTGCCGCCAGAGAGGCGTCTCTCAGTTGTTCATCGGGTTGCAGCAAAAGGGTAGGAAGCTTGAGCGCGCTTAATCGAGCATAGTCATAGGACCAGACGCCCTGATAGGCCCAGCTGGCACGATCCAATACCATTGCCTTGTCGGCAAAAGAACGCATTGCGCGATCAAACGGCGCGCGGGGATCACGCTGTACAACAATATAATCCCACAAGCGCGAGAGCAGGGACAGGGTCGCCTCTCCCTTCTCATCCGGAGCCGGCCCGTCTTTTGCCTGTGCTAGCAGCTCTGCCCGCTTCTCGGGCGGGTACATCGGAATTCCGGTCAGGGCCATCCGGCCGATTTTGTCGCTGCGCAGCAACGCCAGCTCAATGGCCAGAAGTGCACCGGTGTGAAAGCCGTAGACATCGATAGGACCATCGATTGTCAAGGCGTCAATCGCATCCGAAAAGCTCGCGGCATATCCCGTCATATGGAGTGGTTCGGGCGGTGCATCGGACATGCCATAGCCTGGTGTATCAAAGGCATATACCTGTCGGTCGGTAGCGACAGCAGCCATCAGCTGCTCATATTCAAAAGACGATGACGGATTTTGATGCAACAACACCAGTGCCGGCTTGGCCGGTTTGTCCGGCCCGGCGAACCGGTAGTGCATTTGCCCATATCGGCATTGGGTATAGGCGCGCGAAACTTTCAGTCGATTCCTGCCAGAATAATATTGGGCAAGGCGGAATCATCCCAGGTAAAGCTTGGCGTGCCAATCCGTACGATGAGCAGATTTTCCGATGGAATGATGTAGAGCCGCTGACCGGCCGACCCGTCGAGATAATAGACGTCCTCACGAGCAAATGGTTCGGCGGCAGGTACGGCCGCGTTGATGCCTTTGCCATAGCCGCGCTTTGGAGCATGCGGGCTGCCGCGCCAGACCTGCCAGCCATAGTTGGGATTTGCTGGCGACGGGGCCGTCATCTGCTTTATCCAGTTGTCCGGTACAAGCTGATCTTTGCCAACCTTGCCGTTTTTGAGAACCAGCATTCCGACGCGCAACCAGTCTTGAGCATTGGCCATCAGGCAGCAGGAATAGCGTGGAGAGCCACTTTCGCGATCGAGCCACAACGTGGCATCCGATGCTCCGATCGGTTGCCAGATCGTCCGTGACAGCCATTCCGCATAGCGCATGCCAGTCGCGCCTTCTATGGCCCAACCCAGCATCGCTGTGCTGCCATTGGCGTAGCAAAACTCTTTCAAGGGAACGCAATCGTCAGGCCAGCGGGCAGTTGCTTCGCCAATGTCGTCTCCGAGACTATATTGCCAATAGGCACCATCGGTGGTGCGCTTGCCGCCGGGCGTTTGCATACCGCTCGCCATTTCGAGAAAGGCGCGGATCGGCATGGAACCGCGTCTTGTGTTTTTCATTGTAGAAATATAGTCGGAAATGGGATCATCCACGCTGCGGATGTGCCCCTCGGCCACTGCTGTTCCGACTGCGAGTGCAACAACAGTCTTGGCCATCGAAGCCGTGACGTAGCGCGAACTTTGATCAAAATCGTCCCAGTATTTCTCCAATTGGAGTTCGCCGTCTTTCCACGCGAGCAGGGCATAGCTTTTTTCACGCTCTGCCAGGGCAATGGCTTTTTCGATGGCTGCGGCGCTAATTTTGGGTTTGCTGGTTGGCTGGAGTTTTTTTGCATTGCTGCCGGCCACCGCTTCTTGTGGCTTGTACCAGTCGACGTCTTTGACCGAGGTTTGAATTGGAAAGCTTGCGAGCCGTTCATCGACCATCTTAATCTGATCTTCGCTTGGCCAAGAAGGTCTGGGCTCTTGAGCCGTGGCGGAACTGGCTAGACAAACAGCAAGTAGAGCGGTGATTTTACGCATAGGGATCTGTCGCCTTGTTGATGGGTAGCCTTCGACCTTAACATGGAGGCGTCCAATATCATTTGATATTCTGGACTGATCATTAACCGACTGGCGGGTAGCGATCAGGCATAAAAAAGGGGCGGCACAAACGCGCCGCCCCTGCTGTCTAGCTTGGTTTTAAGCTTAGAATTTCAGACCGGCTTTGATACCGATGGTCCGTTTCTCAGGAAGCCCAACATTCAAATAGCCATTGGCACCCGTCAAAGAGAAGTCAGGCGTCAAAATAACGTTCTGGGCAATAGAGGTATATTGCTTGTTGTTCAGCAGGTTGTTGGCGAACACTTCCAGCGACAGGTCGCCTTTGGTGAAACCAATCCGGCCATTCACAACAGACCGCCCCTTGATCCAAGTCAGATTTGCTGCATCCACAAATTGTTTCGATTTGTAGTTCAGGTTTGTCCGAATGTACCAACCGGCATCTTCCCAGTTTTCAATGTCGCCATAAAATTCGACACCCAATGTTCCTGAATATTTGGACGTCAGAGGCAGTTGGTTTCCGTTGAAGCCACCGTCAATAATGCCCGTAACACGAGAGATTGATGGGTCGGAGAAGGTCTGAACAGAGCTGTCGTTGATTGATCCAGCGGCCGTGATGGTCACGCCCTCTACCGGATTAATCAGCATGTCTAGCTCTGCACCCCACAGATTTACATCACCCGAGTTTGCAACTCCGCTGATGATCGATGGAACCGGTGGGTTTACAGATGTGTCGTTAAACACAGTGGACCGGTTGTTATACTGGTTGGTCCAGTCGGCTTTGTAGACCGCAAAGGAAGCCCTTACAGCACCGTCCAGGAACGATCCTTTCAAACCGGCCTCGTAGTTGGTCAGTTTCTCCGGTTCTGTCACAACCTGAAGACCGATCGACGCAGCCGCAGCAACTTCGCCGGCGCTGCCGCTGAGGAAGCTCGTGTTGAAAGAGCTGATGCTGACATTCGCAGCCTTGGCCCATGATGCATAGATCATCAGGTCAGGTGTGATATCGTAATTGACGATTACCCGAGGTTGGAAATTGTTATATTTCTTCGAGAAGAACTGTTCCCTCGGACCAAAAGTGCCGCCGGGCAATCCGAATAGATTGGTTGGCGATATCGTTAGGCCTCGTCCGCCAGCAAAAGCAAAAATCTTGTCTTGCTGGTAACGACCTTCTGCACTGATCTTCAGGCCTTCGATAACTTCGTAGCTTGCGCTGGCGAAGATGCTCTTGGTGATAGCTTTACCTGGAGGGCCAAGGCTACCGGTGCTGCGCGGTGCCCGGAACTGTTCTTCGGCAAACACGCTTACTAGATCGTTCTCCGTGCGAGCATTCAGATAGCTTACGCCGATCATGGCCTGCAAAGCACCACCATCGTCATAGGATGCACGGAGTTCCTGAGAGAAATCGCGGTTAGCCCGTTCGACCAGGAATGGGAAAGAATAAGTCGTTCTTGCACCTGGAATGAATGCAGCCGCACCATTGACGATCGAATCACTGTCAAAATTGTCCAGATCAGCCAACTGGCTATAAATCTCGTTGTTATAGCCGGTTAGAGACGAAAGCGTGATGCCGGTATCGCCGACCTCATAGTCCATCGTCAGGTTGAGATGATAATATCTTCTTACTAGACCATAGCCTTGGACACCGGTGCTTGGCGAGGTGATCCGCTGATCATAATTGTTCAAAATCCCAGCGAGCAAAGAATCCTCGGTGGTGTTTTGCGCAGGACTGAAGCCGCTAGGAAGAGCCGGTGCTGCACCACAAATATAAGGGCGCGTTACGGCGGCTTCGGTAGCGGCAATGCCAGCCGCTAAGCCAACTAGGTTACAGTTGGAAAGGCTTGGTATGAGGATATTGCCGGCACTGTTTCCAGAGTTGAACGGAATATTCAACGCTCCGTTGTTGGAACGTACTTCATATGCAGAAAGCAAGCCTTGTGCGGATGGACCATCCTTGTCTTCCGAGTAAAGACCAAAGCCGCTGATTTTCAAACTGTCCGTCGGTGTGAATTCCAGTTGAAGTGTACCGGTGCGAGTTTGCCGGTCGCCCAGAGTCTGGCCTGGATTGGCAGCGTTGTCATAGGATCCATCGGTACCCCAAGCGCGGCCGGTGGCACGAAAACTCAAAACGTCTTCGATGATCGGGCCTTCCAGCGAAAGAGCCAAATCATAACTGCTCCGCGATCCGCCGGATGCTTTGATCGAACCGCCGAACGTGTCTGCTGGCGCCCGAGTTACAACATTCACAGCACCGGCGAATGTGTTACGCCCGAAATAGGCCGACTGAGGGCCTTTCAATATTTCAATCCGCGCTGGATCGACGACTGCGTTAACAGCGGTAGCCGATGAAACCGGGACGCCGTTGATAAAGGTTGCCGTCAATGTCGATGTAGCGGTCGACGGCGTGAAGCCACGCAAGGAAATCTGCTGGAATGAACGGTCATTCCGGCCAGAACTGACGTTCGAAACGTTGATACCTGGTGTATTCTCGACCAGATCATTGATCGATGTAATCCCCTTTGCCTCGATGGCATCCGCGGTGAACGCCGTAATTGCGATCGGCGTCTTCAACAGGTCTTCTTCGCGCTTACGAGCGGTAACTACGATAACGCCTGAATTGTCGTCCGCTGCAGACTCTGTTTCTTGGGCTAGCGCAGCGCCGCTTGGCAGTGCCAGACTGGTTGTTGCAACGGCAATTGCTGCGAGTGAGCAATTGACCCTTTTTGTCATTGTAAGATATTTCTTCATTTGAAACCTTCCCGATATTGTCCGGCCCTTCGATGGGACCTTGTTGGATTTAATCTCTGAGCGATTACGCGGATTTTATTCCACCCCCGCTATCCAAGTCGGATCTCCCTGACCTCAACTCGATACCGTTTGTCCTGCGAGAGGCGCATTGTTACAATCTCGTTTCACTCAATATCCACCACGCGGTCAATTGGCCTCGATCGGCGGCTTCTTGCATTTGAATTGTCCAGAGTGTGCATGTTGGATGTAAATTTTCTTGTGGGAACTGACGCCAAGGGCAGGGTGAGATGAAGGTTTTTCAATCGAAAAAAGTCGAACTTTCGCAGCGCTCGGGCTTGGCAGTACAGACCAAGGCTGGCTTTGGCATTGGCCAGATCGCCGGGCAATTGTTCCGGGATGCTCCTTCGCTTTTATTGCTGTTCTATCTGACGAGCATATTGGGGATTGAGCCGGCTTTGGCGGGGGCGGTTATCTTTATACCGAAAGTTCTATTCGGTGCAGGATTTGATCTCACCGTCGGTCTGGTTTCGGATCGCTATGCAGCGCGATTCGCTCGCCGGCGCTGGTTGTTGGTTGGCGCGGTAACGGCTCCTTTTGCGATGCTGGGCGCGTTTACCGTACCCGAAGGGTCGCAGTTTCTGCAACTCGCATGGGTGTTTATCAGCTTCAGTTTCTACATGGCGGTTTTCTCCACATTCTCGGTGCCCTATCTGGCGCAATTTGCGGAAATGACCGATAGTCCGGCGGAGCGGACAGAATTGATGGCATGGAAACATGGCTTCACCGGCGTGGGTATATTGCTGGGTTCGGCCGGCACCCCGGTGTTGATCCATTTCTTGGGGGGCGGGCGGTCAGCCTATATATGGTCTATCGGGGTCATCGGTTTGATCTGTTCCGCGGCTTTGTTGATAGCATGGCATAGCGCAGGCAAGATTCCTGACCGGAAGAACAGCGCCCGGCCGCTGGAACTGAAAGAATTGCTCAAGGTTTTTTCTGACCGCCGGTTTGTTATATTATGCCTATCCGCCATCATCATGACCGTTGCTGCGGGTATCTCCTATGCCAGCTTTGCCTTCTTCGTGACCTTCGCGATGGAGCGCAATGACGCCTTCGTCCAGATTGGCATATTGTCTACAATCATGGCCATTGTGGTTATGGTGGGAGCACCAACATGGGTCTATGTGGCAAAGTGGCTTGGCAAGAAACGGACTTATATTTTTGCCGCAACTTGTCACGGACTGACTCTCATTTGCTTCGGCATGTTCGCGGATAGTCCGGTTTATTTTGCCTATATCATGGTGGGGCTGCTCGCCCTGTTCAACTCAGGGTGGGGCCTCATAATATTATCCCTGCTTTCGGATGCGATTGCACGGTCTCGCGAGGAACGAGGGGAAAACAGGGCTGGTGCCTATTCGGCGGTTTGGTCAATCATTGAAAAGGCCGGCATAGCAGCGGGCGGTACATTGGTGGTTGGCGGCATATTGTCTTATACAGGATTCGATACGGAATCAGCGAAGCAAGGCATCGCCCAGAGCGCGGAGGCCATTCAAGGCATCGTGCTATCTTATGCATATCTCCCCGGTGTCGCCAAATTGGTCGCTGCCCTCTTGATCTGGATGTTCTTGCCGGATGATGAGCAGATCATCGAAGGTGCTGACGGAGTGACGGATGACGTCTGAGCCCATTGGATTGGCCCTGGTCGGTTGCGGCAGGATCAGCGCGGCCCATCTTTCGGCGCTTGCGGATTGTAACCCATTGTTCCGACTAATCGCGACCGTCGATCCGGACTTGCAAGCAGCGCAGGCAGCGGCCGAGCCATTCGGTGCCAAGTCCTTTTTGACTATGACGGAAGCCTTGCGCCTGCCGGACGTCGAGGCTGTTCTGATTGCCAGCCCCAACGCTCTGCATTTCGAGCAGGCGATGTCAGCCATTGATGCTGGCAAACATGCACTGGTAGAAAAGCCGATTGCCGAAACCGGGGCGCAGGCATTGGCTCTGGCCAAGGCGGCCGAGGCGGTGGAATTGGTGCTGGCTGCTGGCCATACATTCCGGCACGGACCAGCGGTTCAGTCGTTGATGGAGCATCTGCCGACCTTCGGGAAATTGATGTCCGTAGAAGTCAGTCAATGCGTTTTCTGGGATGGACCACAAGCTCCATGGTGGGCAGATCGCAGTCCTGTGGAAGGTCTGATATTGTCGCTATTTGCGCCTCATGCGCTTGACTTTGTCCAACTGGTCATGGGCAAAGAAGACCCTTTGCGCGTCCACGCAGAAGCGGCGCGGCACCAGTCAGGCTGGCAGGCCGAAGATGAGGCCATGATGCTGCTCGCCTATCCGGACCGCAAGATGGTCAGCATCCATATCTCTTACAACCAGCCCCATGTGCATGACCGGAAGACGCTGTTTTTCGACAAGGGCGTGGCCGAGATTGAAGATGGTGAAATATTGCGATGGAATGGTGATGTGCTGGTCGAACCGGCCGCAGATATATTGTCCGACCGCAACAAGATGGGTGGGCGCGATCTGTCCCACTATTTTGGCGCTCAGCTCTCGGAATTTGCAAAGGCTGTCCACGGCGAACAGCACCATTGTCCGACCGGTGAAGATGCAGCACGTCTGATTGAATTGATTGATCTTGTGCGAGAACAAGCATTGCGGAACAGCGGCGGCGCCATAAACCCAAAATTTGGGGAGAAGAATTAATGTCCTTGTTGCTGTTTGCCGCTTCAGCTGCAGCGGAACCCCCTCGGGAACAACCAAGATTTTCACCTGTGCGGGCAGGTGCGGCTTTCACCGACTGCAAACAATGCCCTGAAATGGTGGTCATCCCGCCGGGAGAATTCGTCATGGGTTCTTCCCAGGAAGAACGAGACACGCTCGGCGTGATGGAGATGTTCGACAAGATGGAATCGCCGCGCCATCCAGTCACCATCGGCTATTATTTAGCGGTAGGGCGCTATTCGGTCACTTTCGATCAGTGGGATGCCTGCGTCGCCGATGGTGGTTGCAACGGCTATGTACCGTCCGATGAAGGATGGGGCCGGGGTCGCAGGCCAGTCATCAATGTCAACTTTGCCGACGCCCTATCCTATGTGGCTTGGATTCGAGGAAAAACAGGCGAAACTTATCGTTTGCTGAGCGAGGCTGAATGGGAATATGCTGGCCGTGGCGGGACCGATAGCTGGTACCCGTTTGGCAATGCTATTGACCCGGACAAAGCAAATTATGGCCATAATCTAGACCGCACAACACCGGTCGGCAGCTATCCGCCGAACCGGTTCGGTCTCTACGATATGACAGCAAACACCGCCCAATGGGTGCAGGATTGCCATCATGACGATTATGTCGATGCGCCGACCGACGGTTCGGCATGGATGACTGGAGACTGCAAGTTGCGCAACGTGCGCGGCGGCGGCTGGAGCCTGCAAGGGTGGAGCGTCCGGGTGGCCCAACGGATCGGTGATCCGCCAAAAGCGCGCAATGATCACTTGGGTTTCAGAATTGCGCGCGATCTGCCGCAACCTTGATCGGCGCTGTTTAGAAACTATCCGCAGCGCGAGCAAACTGGATTATGGGAAAGGTCGGTGCCTCAGAAACATGGTCTCCTTTGTTCGTCGATCTATGATCGCAAACAGGGGGTGATGATGAAATTCGATCTGAAAAAATGGTGGACGCTCGATGAAGCGATGGAAACGCAATCTGCGGATAATCCTTTTGCGCCGGTAACCCCTGATCAGCGGCAAGATACGATGCCTATGCTGGCTTTGGCCTTTGGCTGGGGCTTTCTGATCACCGGCTTGATTGCCGGCGGCCAGATCGGGTCTGGCCTTTCCTTTTGGCCTGATTTCATTCTTGCGACATTTGTCGGCAACTTGATCAATTTCGTGATTGGCGCGCTGGTCGCGTATATCGCCTATAAAACGGCCTGCAACTCGGGCCTGCTCTATCAGTTTGTTTACGGGCGCGGAGGAGTCTATCTGCCTGTGGTGTTTGTGGCGATGCTGCTGACCGGGTGGCAAGCGATTATCGTGGGTGCATTCGGTTTCACCTTTGCCCAGAGCTTCGATAGCCCTTTGTTTTATGCTGTCGCCATTTTTGGCGGCCTGCTGTTTACCGCAACTGCCTATTTCGGAGTTAAAGGGATAGAGAAAGTCAGTGTTCCTTCGGTGGTCGTGCTTGTGCTGGTCGGACTATATGCGATCTATCTCAATGTCGGGAATGCGGGCGGTGCGTCTGCCTTTCTTGCCCTGTCTCAAGAAACCGCCGCCAAGACTCCCATGTCTTTTCCAGCAGCGGTCAATCTGGTTGTCGGGTCCTGGGTTGTCGGAGCTGTGGTGATGGCTGAATATGCGCGCTTCGCCAAAAAGGCTTGGGTCGCGATTGCCATTCCATTCATCGTTATGATTGTCGCTCAATGGTTTCTGCAGATCGTTGGTGCGATGGGTTCTGTCGTTTCCGGTTCTCCCGATTTTACGACCTATCTGCTCAATCAGGGCATGATCGTTGCCGGTCTCGGCATATTGGGCATGAGCCTGGCTTTGTGGACGACCGGCAATGCCAATCTCTATCTGCCTGCTATCCAGACGGCTGCGGTGATGCGGCGGCCCAAGCGGGTGATGGTTGTGATCTGGGGCTTGCTGGGCACAGTCCTAGGTTTGGGCCTGTATCAATATTTTCTCGACTGGATCAATCTGCTCGCAGCACTGGTACCGCCGCTGGTGGGACCGTTGATCGTCGACTATTATCTGGTTCACAAAGGCAAATATGATGCCGAGGATTTACCGAAATTGCACAAATGGAATTGGGTTGCGATAGCATCCTATCTGGCAGGCGCTTTTTTCGCATATGCTCATTTGAAGGAACTTCTCACCTTGCCTGAAGCGCTCATCCCGTCTCTGTTCGGGTTGCTGGTGTCTATGGGTTGCTACGCTGCGATTTGCGGCATTTCTGCGCTGTTGGGCAAGAAAGTTGGATATTCTAGCGTCTAATATTTGCGCGCAGATTGTTTTTCTATCGCATATGTTTTTGTAAAAAAGCGGCGATGGTCGATGCTTTCTGACCTGGCTCGGGAGCGATGCTAGCAGCTTGACCATGCGGGAGTAGCTTTAGAGCGGTTTCGACGGCCGCGTTCAATTTGGCCAGCTCCCCTTCTGGTTTCAGCAACAGTGTGGGGGCGTCCAGTTGCGGCATCCTATCGAATGCGCGATAGTTGAAAGCCGCCAGATAGGGCTTCGAATAGCTATCCAGTGATTTGAGCACATCAAGCGTAATGCGGTGCAGAATTTCCGGCGGTGGCATGGGGACGGACAACCGGTTTTGCGGGGCCTTTTGAAAATGGGGGAAATAGAGTGCTTGATCCCGGCAGAAGTTAAACGCCCAGATCAAATGGCGGCCATATTCGTCCGGCTCTACCTTCGGCGCGTAATTGGCGAGAATCTGTTCCCGCAAATCATCTTCATATTCCGTAATCCCGTCAAGAGTGACGGTGCTTGTCTTTTCGGGGAAAACTATGCCAAATTCGCAGGCTATGCGGGCACCGGTATGGGTCCCATATAAATGGGCTTTCTCAATACCAAGTTCCGTCATCATCCGATTTAGGGAGTCTGCGAAATAGGCGATGTCCGGTTCTTCTTCTGACGGCACATCAGAGTCTCCGTTGCCCAGAGTATCCGGAGCCAAAATCGAGCCGCGAAAACCGGCGGCAGCCAATTCCTGCATCATCGTCTGCATGAACCATGATGATGCGGGTGAGGCATGGAGCAAAATTATTGGGATGGTGTTTTCATCCCCTTCGAGCTTGCGCAAATGCATCTGGCCTTCATCAAGACTGACGAACGCACGATTGATTTTTTGGTCTGTCATGGCAGCACGCTAGGGTGTTCGACGGACCGTAATCAATCTACGCAAATCCTATCCAACAGGCGGATAGCGGCGAGACAAACTGCGCGCAGCTGCCTGTGGGTGCGAGGTTAGCGCATGCTTATTTCAGCACCCACTGATGATGCGACTTTGCTTCGCGCGCTTGAAAGCCGTGGTCCAATGAATTGGGAGCGGGCTTTGGCGGTGATGGACAGGCACGGATTGGACGGACTGATCGTCGGTGCTCCGGAAAATGTCTTCCACGCCACCGGCCATTGGCCACAGATAGCGCGCACGCGGACAGGACAACCGCCCGGTACTTTTGCTTTGATTACGCGCAGAGACATTGAGGAACTTGGCCTCGTTACAAGCAGTTTCCTGTATTTCTATACATGGTCCGATGGACGGAACCGGGATGATGTTCAGACTTGGTTATATAATGGTCTGGGGGATGAGAGCGATTTTGGCCCCGCGCCGAGATTTGAATTTTGTCCAGATCAGAAAGCGGAGCCGCTAAGTTCTCTTGAGAGCCATCGACGCGCTGCGCTGGACGAGCGATTGGCGC
Organism: Parasphingorhabdus sp.; assembly: GCF_039982395.1. Classification (GTDB taxonomy): domain Bacteria; phylum Pseudomonadota; class Alphaproteobacteria; order Sphingomonadales; family Sphingomonadaceae; genus Parasphingorhabdus. The sequence goes on along the minus strand of NZ_JBDWYO010000001.1, from coordinate 320,325 downwards.
AACGTCAAAGCTTCATGGATAGCGGCGCGGCGCTCGTTCAGGCGATGCAGGACATGGGTTTGTGGCAAGGGCGTATCGGCTTTGATGATCCGGTCATTCAAGAGGTCGCCGAGCGGCATGATATGCCGGGCGATTTGATATTGGCGGACAATATTCTCCGAGAAATCCGGTTGATAAAATCTCCTCTTGAAATTGCCCTGATGCGCCGGGCGGCGCAAGCCAATGTGCTTGCTTTGAATGCCGTTGGCGCGGCAGTCCGAGCCGGCGCCACGCACAGGGATTTGCAGAGTCTGTATCTTGCTGAGACCGCATCCCGGGGCAATAAGGCGGTATTCTTAAACGTCGACCGCGTCTCCTCGGATCTGTCGCAGGAGGCCATAAAAGACGGGCAGTCCCTTTTTCTCGATGGGGTGAGCCACTTCATGAACTATCATGGCGACTATGCCCGCACTATTTTCGTGGGAGAACCCGCCGCAGCCGCGCGCCAGGCCGCAGAGGCGGCGGCATTTGGTTGGTCAGCGATCCGTGAAAAATTGCGTCCGGGCCTCCGCTATTCGGAAATTGTCACCATGGGTCAAAAAGCGGTGACGCAAAAGGGCTTTGGTGCAACCATCGGGTTCAGTCCGCACAGCGTCGGACTTGCCCATACCGATGAACCGGGAGAACTGGCCGGCGGTTTTTACCACAAACCGGATCTGACTTTGGAGCCGGGCATGATCATAAGCGTCGATTGCCCGGTCCTCGATACCGGCATCGGGGGTTCCGCCCATTGCGAAGATCTGATGGTGATCACGGCCGACGGTGCCGAACCCATTCATTCCTTACACGAACCGGTGATTGTTATATGAACAGACATTTTATTTTATCCGCAACAATCTCGCAGCCGGGGCTTAATGATCCTGCGTGGGCGAGCAGTGCGCTGGCCGCAGCCGAACGCGCTGGTATTGATTTGGTCGTTCTCGGGGCTCCCAATTCTTTGCCTTTTGATCCGATTGTGGTGGCTGCATGGGCCGCGCCAATGACAGAAAAAATCGGACTTGTTCCATGCGTCTCTACTGCTGTTTCGCATCCTTTTCACGCAGCGCGTTCGCTATCGGCAATCGACTTTCTGTCATCTGGTCGTTCCGCCTGGAACCCGGTTGCAGGGTCGGCGCATAGCAAGGCGGTAACCGAGGATATGGTTTTGGCAGCGCGAAGCCTTTGGGATGGTTGGGCGAGTGATGCGTTGATCATCGACAAGGAAACCGGCCGCTATCTTGATGCGTCCAAAGTCCGTTTGAGCAATTACGAGGGACCGCATTTCAAGGTTCGCGGGCCTTTGAACGCTGCCCGTCCGTTGCAGGGACATCCTCTACTGGTGTGCGATGCATCTTCGCCCTTTGAAGCCGTCGGGACCGATCTGGCGATTGTCGATGCCCAGCAGGCCACGCTGCCGAACACGGGCTGTCTTCGCCGCGCGGGACTCAATCCTGATCTGACAGCGCTTGTCGCCGGTTTTGAAGCGGGTGATATCGCTGGCGTGCATTGGGAAATTGATGATCCAGGGCAGGATATCCCGAAGATTGCGGCCGTTGCAGAAGCCGTTTCTGGTTTTAGGCAAGACATGCAATCCGGGGCAACTTTGCGCGAAAGGCTCTGCCTTCCGTTGGCTGAACAGCTGGTTTCCGAAGGAGCATTCGCATGACCAAACAGATACATTTGTGGGCATTTCTGCAGGGCATCGGACATTATCCAAGCGGCTGGCGCCATGCTGACGCTACGCCCGAAGCTGTCTTCGATGTGGACTATTACAAATCCATTGGTCAGCTTGCCGAGCGCGGTTGTTTTGATTCCATTGTGTTCGGGGATCAATTGCAATCGCGCGGTGCGAACGGACACACGCCGGAACGAGTGGCCATCCCGACGCTCGATCCGATTGTGCTTCTGGCAGCGATGGGAGCGGTCACTGATCATATTGGCTTGGTCGCCACGGTGTCGACCACCTATTTCGAACCGCAAGCTGTCGCGGAACGTTTCGCAACATTGGACCGGGTGACCGGGGGACGGGCTGGCTGGAATATCGTCACAACTGCCCATCCGGCCTCGGCATGGAATTTCGGGCAGGACGAGATGCCGGAGAAGGCTTCCCGCTATGCCCGGGCTCATGAGTTTGTAAATGCGGCCTGCGAGCTTTGGGATAGCGCGGATTCGGAGGGCAATGCTGAGCCAGTTCAGTATCGTGGCAAGCATATCACGATGGACGGCACGATGCCCGGACCGGTGTTGCCGCAAGGTCGCCCGGTCTTGGTGCAGGCGGGACAATCTCCGGATGGGCGCGCTTTTGCGGCGGCGACCGCAGAAGCGATATTCTGCCCTGCTCCAACCAAGGAAGACGGCATCGCTTTCCGCAATGATATGCACGCGCGCATTGCGGCCGCGGGCCGTGACCCGGAAGCCGTCAAGATCATGCCCGGACTGTCATTCATTTTGGCGGATTCAGAAGAAGCAGCCATTGCCAAAGATGAAGCGGTGCTCGATCTGGCAGACGAGGCCTTGTGCATTGAATATTTAGGGGAGTCGATCGGCTTTTGGTTGGGCGACCACGACCCGAAGGCGCCGATCCCGTTTAATGATATCATTGCTGGCACAGAATTTCCGGCTGCAGATATTACCCGTATGCTGGAAAAGCCGGCAGCGAGCGGCATTGCACTGGGCGAATTTGCCTCGGGTCATGTACGTACCCCACGCGGGCACACTGTTTTCCGTGGCACCCCGCAGCAACTGGCTGACCGGATGATCGACTGGATCGATTCAGGCGCTTGTGACGGCTTCACGCTGCAGCCAGCCTATATGCCCGGCGAGCTTGAGATTTTTGTCGATGAGGTCGTGCCATTGTTGCAGAAGGCCGGTCGTTTGCGGCTCGAATATCCGGGGCCGACCTTGCGCGATACAATGGGAATCGCGGCATGAAACGTTTTGGTTTGTTTATTGTAATCATTCTGCTGGTTGTTGGCGGTCTGGTGCTTTCCATGCGGGCAGGCGCTTGGAATACTGACCGTGAGCAGGTGACAGAAAAATGGGCGCAGCAGCCTTCACAATTTATTTCCATCGATAATGTGCCGATTCATTATCGGGATGAAGGAGAAGGGCCGGTGGTCGTTCTCTTGCATGGCAGTATTTTGAATTTGCATGAGTGGGACGAAGTTGCAGAGCGGCTGAAAGGCCGCTTTCGTGTGGTCCGGTTCGACTGGCCCCCTTATGGCCTTTCCGGACCGGACCCTAAAGGGGTCTATACAACGGCACGCGCGGCCGATTTGATGAATGGGTTGTTGCAGAAACTGGAAATCGATAAATTTTCACTGGTATCGACGTCCAACGGGGCGAATGTAGCGCTTGAGTATAACCGGCAATATCCGGGCAACGCATCGGTCATGGCATTCTCGGTCCTGCCGCTCGAACGGCCTAGCCAGACCCGAGAGATTGACTGGCGGTTGCGGGCGATGATGCCCTTTCACAAATATCTCTTTCCGGAGTGGCACGCGCGCTCATGGTATCGATTGATCTTGGAAGACACGACACCGAACAGCTTTGAACCGACGGCAGAGATGGTCGAACAAATGTACGATATGAACAATTTGCCCGGTGCAGTGACCCGGCAGAAGGCCTATATCGATTCCAATACCAAGCTATTCCTGACAAGCGACGTTGCCGCGATTGCCGAAACGGTTAGGGTTCCGGTGCTTTTGCAATGGTGCTCTTATGACACCGTGATTTCCCAAACAGCGCAGAAATCTGTTGAACGCTTTACCAACACAACGGTTGAACTGATCGAGTATAAGGATATGGGGCATTTCCCGATGTGGGAAGACCCGGACCGCTTTACCGCTGATCTTGCGGCCTTTTTGGACCGTGAATTGGAAGCGGAATAGCGGGGTATAGGCCGAACCCCGCTACTCATAAATCAGGTGTGCCACCAGGCCTATCTAGTTCCGATATTCGGCGGCGTCTCGTGACAATCCAGCAATGGGGTCTGCTGCCATTTCAGGATCGGCTTCAGCCAGCATGGTCCGCCAGTCTTCCGGCATGTCTTCATAGCGGCTGACTTTCTCGCCGACAGAGCGCAAAGTCTGGGTCCCGGCCCCGGCAGGCATCTTCAACCACCGAGCATAGTCTGTAACATCGCCGCCATAGGCCATAGCGCTGGCGAAATGCAGGTTGGGATCCAGTGCCTCATGTTCTGGACTGCTGATCATGCTCATATCATTTAGAACACGTGTTGGTTGGCCCGGCGTTTCGGCAGTGGCGCGGCTATGGGTCTGGAACGTGACGGTGTTGCCGACGCGATAGAAGACCTCTGGAACATGTTCGAGGGTAAAGGTCGATCCGCCGATTTTCGACGGCAATTGTAGTGTGTTGTTCTGGTCATATGTGATGTGTGTCGGTCCGACAGGCGCAAAGGGCAGGTCGATCATTTCTCCGGTAATCGGATTGAGCAATTGTTCCGCGCGTTTCGCACTATCGAGTGGTGACCGAAAGCCCAGCTCATATTGGACCACCTTCATCGTGCCGTCGGGTTTCGGTTCCACCATCATGAAGGCACCGAAAACGAGTTCGCAGATCGGAATGAGGTTGGCGCCTTGCTGGGCATAGTTGCGGCCACGGAAATACCAGAAGACCGGTCCGGCGTCCGAACGGAGCCGCATTCTCCGCATCATGGCTACTCGGCTTGCCGTGTCTTGCGGGATTCCTCTTTCCCGGATCAGTCCGCCTGCTTCGGCTTGGTTCTCTGCGTTTGGCGCAGCCCGGGAGCAACTTGCCAGACTGCCCGCTATGCCGAGGGTCACTCCGCCTGCCAGCATTGTTCTGCGGCTTAGCAAGGAAAATTCATCATTCGGATCATACATAGCGGTCACCCCTTTTTGATGGTGTTGTTCTTTAGATTTTCCTTACCACTGCGCGCGATTGATCGCTTTTTAAGGCAGGATCATGCTCGCTGGTCGGACAGGCGGCGTGGTCAAAGCAAATGAGACAAGGGCCTGTTCTAGATATCATCAAAGCTCGGAAAAATGGAGAAGCAGATGCCCGCCTGGTTTATAATCAATGCCCGTGTTCACGATCCCGAAACATTCGGTAAAGTTTACTCGCCTGTGACAGCGAAGCTGGCCGAAAAAATGGGAGGCAAATATATTGTGCGCGGTCGCGGCGGACAGGTTCTGGAGGGTGACGAGGAGGATGGAGCAGGCGCTGTCGTGATCGAATGGCCGGATCGCGCCGCCGCACTAGAATTCTGGAATTCTCCTGAATATTCTGAAATCAAGAAACTGCGGGATGGATTGGCTGACGTCACAGTCACTCTGGTGGACGGTTAAGCATATTGGAGAATTTTCGATGAAAATATTGATAGCTTTGACCGCATTGCTTTTTGCAACGGCCCAGCCTCTATTGGCTTCTCCTCCAGACGGGACGGCTAGCAAAGGGCAAGAGCTGGCGCCGATGCCGGTCTGGCCAAAAGGCGTTCCGTCTATGAAGGACTGGCCCGGTCTGGCAGAGGTTCCGGTCACAGAAGAGCTGCGGGCCGAAGGAGAGCAGGCTTGGAATATTACTGTTCCTGCGCTGCAAGCTTTTCTGCCTGCCCCGGACAAGGCCAACGGAATGGCGGTGATGATCGCGCCAGGCGGCGGATTTCGTTTGCTGGCTATTCATCACGAAGGAACTCGGGTGGCCCGCTGGTTCGCAGAGCGCGGGTTTGCCGCTTTCGTTCTTAAATATCGTCTAATTCAGTCACCCCCCGGTGAAAGCAACGAGGAAATGCGCGCTCGTGTCCAGGCAACTTTGGCTCCGGGAGTCGGCGGTATTCCGGGATCGGAAGACGCCGCCGAAGCGCTGCGTATTATTCGCGCCAACGCGGCGCGCTGGAACATTGACCCGAAGAAGGTTGGTGCTGTGGGCTTCTCCGCAGGCGGCCACATCGCCGCAATGACAATGTTTGGACCGTTGGAAGAGCGTCCGAATTTTGTAGGCATGATCTATGGTATGCCTTTCGGCGAGCCTGGCCCTGCCATTCCACCCGCCAATCTCCCCTATCCCGAAGGCACGCCCAGCGAACCGTGGTTGCAGCCCCCCGCGACGCCTGCGCCAGATCGCCTGCCGCCGATGTTTTTGGCTATGGCACAGGATGATCTCGCAGTGGGCATCGGCTTCCGCGCTTTTTATGATAAGCTTTTCGCAGCCGGATACCGGCCGGAGATGCATTTATATGCCCGAGGAAAGCACGCCTTCGGGGTGGTGCAGAACGATATCACCGCTGACCGCTGGCCCCAGCAATTTCTGGCATGGGCGGAAATGACAATGGCGGACGACTGAACCAACAGCGCCTCGCAAAACGATATTAGTCGGCTGGTTCCGCAGCAGCCGATTCAATATAGTCGATCAATTGCTTACGCTTTTCGGGGTCGGCTATGCCGGAAAAAGCCATGATCGTGCCGGGCACCACTTCGAAGGGTTTGGTGATAAATTTGTCCAGTTCTTCCCTGGTCCACGTCAGGTTTGCGGCGCTCAGTGCCTTGCTATATTTAAAGCCATCAACCGAGCCCGATTTCCGGCCCACCACGCCGAGCAAATTGGGCCCGCTCTTCTTGACGCCATCGGCTTTGAGAGAATGACATGCCGCGCATTGCAAGAACAATATCTTGCCGGGTACCGCTTTGGGGGCCACCGAAGCTACTTCGGTTGTTATGTCCTCTCCGGCAGCGCTGTCTGGTTGACTGCCGCATGCGACGAGCATGAAACAAGTTGCCGTCGCGAGGACCAATTTTGAAGCTATTGCCATTGCAGTCTTTTCCTAACTTGCTTTGTCACTATCACCGGCCGTGAACGCCACGCGATTCTATGGTCAAACTATCCGTGAAGAGGAGAGCCCTTTTAGCGAAGTCTTGTCCGTATCATATAATCTTGATCAACATTTGTCCGAGCAGTGAATAGCTTTGCCAAGAATCAAACGCGGTTGTTTTGCTTAAACTATGGCTTATCCTGACGCTCGCAGCGGTTGAAATCAAGGCACGTTGATTTGGACTGGCAAAGATGATCAGAAAATCGGAGGCCTCATGAACAGCAACGGCAAAACAGGAAATTTCTCGAAACTGTCGTTGGCGATGACGCGGCGCGCGGCGCTGGTTGGATTCGGGACCATGGCGACAGCGGCTGTTGCGCATAAAAGTCGCTTCGGTCAGAGCGCGCCTATTTTGACGAAAATGACACTGACAGCGGACAATGGCCGCGAAATAGCGATTTTCGATTGGTCATCCTCTCGCTGTACTGTCGGAACCATATTCTTCTCTCATGGCGCTGGATCTTCTCCCGATAAATATACCCGCCTGATCGAACCGTGGGTGTCGCAAGGCTGGCGCGTGTTGGCGCCGCTTCATGTCGATTCCCGGGACCACCCCGAAACCGCGAAATACACCGGGCTGGCAAGCTGGACTACACGCTTGGAAGACATGCGTGCTTTGTCGGCCTATCTTGGCGGCGAGCATTATGTTGCCGCCGGTCATAGCTATGGCGGGCTGGTTGCGCTTACCTTGGGCGGCGCCAAATCCATTCCTCCCCAAGGATTCGACGACCCGTTGGATGATGACAAAGTGCAAGCAGTGCTTGCTTTCTCGCCACCTGCGCCCATCCCCGTGCTGGTAACCCGCGAAGGCTATGCAGAACTATCCGTGCCCGCGCTCATCCAGACTGGAACGCTGGATATCGTGCCCGGTATCACGGACGATAGCAAAGATGGCTGGAAAGGGCATCTGGTGCCATATGACGCGGCCGCGGCCGGCGGCCATCGATATGGACTGGTGCTGGCAGGCGTGGACCATTATTTTGGCGGCGCGATTTGCGATTATGATAAAGCCGGTCCGCCACAACTGGCACAGCTGGATGCCGCGGTCAGCTTGTCGAGCCTGTTTTTAAGGGGCCATGGTCTCGGTCAAAATGGTGCGCGCAAGAGTCTTGAGGAACGGACCACCGATCAGCTCCCCATTCGTTTGCTCAGCAAATAGTGAAAATCTACTGTTTGGCGATTTCTTCAATCGTCTCACGATAGCCGCGCGCGCTTTCTTGCTGGGCCGCTTCATTGGCCTCCTTGCGCATCAGAGAATACATGCGGGCCAATAGGTCCTGGCGTCTGGCTTCCCGTTCTTCCAGGGCTTCCTGATCCAGTTCCAGCTCTTCGATACCTGCGGCTAGATCAATACCATTGGCCTTGGCCACACGCTCTGCAGAATCCAGTCGGTCACGCACGACACACAGGTCACCGGCCAGCACCATGATCATCGACATGACTTGATCCATGCCCGGCGTGTCATAGAATTGCGGGCGCTTGCCCCGCGCATCGCGGATCACATGGGGACGGTCATCTTGCATATAATCGTCGTTCATGCGGCCATCTCCTGCGCCAGTTCTTTCTCGGCGACGAGAACCTCCCAGCCGCCTCCGGGGGCATATTCGCCAGCGGTAAATTCGCGATCGGCCACTTCCGTCGCGCTTTCTTCGCTATAGCCGTCCGATCCGCCTGCAAATTCCATGACCGCCATCGGGGCATTGTCAAATTTGATCGCCTCGGCTGCAAATCCTGCGCGTTTGGCCAGATCAACCTGATCCATTTCGCGCATCGCACCCCAAAAGGGTTCGTTATTATACCAGGTTTCATTGTCGAGGATGAACTGGGTGAAGGGGTCCATCAGGTCAAATGGCGGTAAATCCGCGTGAATCATCATGCCGCCGGGCGATAGCAGCCGATGACATTCGTTGAATATGCGCGGCATCGCCTTGCCGCTGGTTTCGTGCAGCAAAATATGGCTGACAACGAGATCAAAATGACCATCGGGGAAGCTTGTCTCCTCGGCATTCATCTGGGCGAAATTGACCTCATGACCCATGGCTGCTGCGCGGGCATGGGCGTAGCGCACCACGGGTCCACCCACATCAATGCCCCAGATTTCTGCATCCGGGAAATATTCCTTATAGGGCAGGGTCGCATGGCCAACGGTGCAGCCCATGTCCAAAATGCGAAGGGGTTTGAAGTCCGGCTTGTTGCGGCGCAGATAATTGCATACCGACCGGCCCATATCGTCGTTTTCCGGTCCCATATATCCCATGGAATAGAGATAGACGCCACGGTCATAGAGGGCGCCGGCAGTAATGTCCTGCTCCGCGACTTCGCTGGCATAGCCGCCGGGCATGCAGTGAATGTCGAGCGCGGTAATATAGCGTGGCGGAGTAAAATCTTCCGGAATATCCAGCCTGGCCTTGCTGGAAGCGGACAGCTGTTTTGCGGTTTCCAACAATTCGGGCAATTGCCGGTCTAGCGAGACGTTGACCGATTCCCACAAAATTTCCTGCGCGACCCGATTGGCGGAGGCATAATGTTGAAAATACAGGTTTTTCACCATGGCCGATCGAATATCGCGCCGATCGGCTGGTTCGCGGCCATGCTCTTTTTGAAACGCAGGCTTCACCTGTTCATTGTAAATAGGGGTTAGGCCCGGCAATAGGGACGATTGGATAAAGCCCTTGAAACTCTTGGTGAATTCTTCGCGCGCTGCTTCGTCATGCGAGGCATGGGGCAAGGCGCGATGATGAGCTTGTTGAAACGTGTTGAGCATCAGTCTGACTCCAAATGGGGTTCGTTGCCCGTAACAATGCAAGCTCACTGGCATAAGAGCAATAAGCGGATCAACTTCCTATCCGGCAGGCGAACAACAAGGGCATTTTCGTGTCGACGATAGTTGGAATCGCGAACAAGTGGTTCCATATCCAATTTAGATCGCAATTAGCTGGAGATGATAATGGACAAGTTTAACCTTAGTCGGCGAGAAAGCCTAGGCCTTGCCGCTCTAGCGACCGGTCTGGCAGCCGTTCCTGCTGTTGCCGGCGCACATAACAAAAAGTCAGGTGTCGACTTTATCACGAAGATCGATTTTAAAGACCCGAAATGGAACCGCGATGTCTATGCGCGGCTCGATGCTGATATCGATCCGACCAAGGAAAAATGTGGCTGGATCAAAGGCAAGGCCATGGGCGTGCGACCGAATGAAAAGGTACGTACCCTGTTTGGCGTAGAAGGCTTTAGCTTTGTGCGGGTGAAAAAACTGGAGGATGGCAGCTATCGCCGGATGCTCCGTGAAATCGTTTTCTACACAGATTTGGAAACTGGTGAAATCTTGACCGAATGGGACAACCCCTATTCCAACGAGACGGTTAAGGTGGTTCCGATTGCCAATGATCCTTTCAATTTCACGATCAGTGAATTTCTGCCTGAAGGCCCTTCCTATGGCGGGCTGAACAAAGACCTGCGCGAGCGCAAGCCGTTTTTGCAAGATTGGGAATATGGCCCGAACGGAACGATGATCCTGAATACCGGGATCGATCTCATGTATCCAAACGCGCTTCAACCGAGCAAGTGGGTTCGCGAATCCGCTGGTGTCATGAACCGTGTGTCGGAACATTTCATCTATGTTGTGGAACAGAAGGACGTTGAAAATCCCGAACTAACGCACATTCCCCATATCGGGTCCTGGTCGCGGGTCACGCCCTGGCTGCCGTGGATGTTGATGGGAACGGCAGAAGGGCAGATTAACTATTTCACCCATTTCCAGACGATTCCTGAAGGAGTGGCGGGACTTCCGGCACATCTTGTCAAGGCAGCCCGGGCCATGGATGAAAAATGGTTGAGCGCTCCGACCGAAGATTATGGACCGTCCCTGTCCAGCCTCGAACATTATGCGCGGGAACAGACACCCGCACCTGTGCCAGCTGGATGGGAACCGCCGAAAGCGCCAGAAGCGCCTGCCGGTTTCCCGCCGAGAAAGAGCTGATCAAAATTGGCAATAATCCCCGCCGGCATGGATAGCCGCAACGCATCGATAGCCAATCAGATCGGCTATGGAGCGGGTCAGGTTGCGGGTCAGGTATTCCGCGACCTCCCGTCGCTCCTGCTGTTGTTTTTCATGACAACAGTATTGGGCATCGCACCCGACGTGGCCGGTGTTACGATTTTCGTGCCGAAGCTGTTGTTCGGCACGATATTTGATGTGTCGGTCGGTATTTTGTCGGACCGGTTGCGGAGGAAATTTGCAAGGCGCTGGTGGTTGCTTGCAGGAGCGATGTTGTCTCCGCTGGCGATGATCTTGTTGTTCCACGTTCCGGAAGGCAGTCAGACTCTAAAATTGGCTTATGTTGCCGGCACGTTCAGCTTGTACATGGCGGTGTTCGCGAGCTTCTCAGTCCCCTATTTGGCTATGGCTGGCGATCTGACATCCAACCCGTCCCAACGGAACGTGGTCATGGCCTGGCGTCTGGTATTTACCGCGGTTGGTGTTTTGGTCGCAGGCGCGCTTGCGCCAGCGATCATCGAAATGCAGGGCGGTGGGCAGTCTGGCTATGAAGATATGGCGCTGGTTCTGGCAGCTATCTGCCCCATTTCCTTGCTGATTGCCTTCTTCTCTTCCGCTAAAACAGCAAAGGTTGCTGCGGCATCGGATCGACCGGCATTGGCTGATCGTCTCTCCTTCAAGAAGGCTTGTTCAATCTTGCTGGCACCACGATACTCAGTCTTGCTGCTGACAAATTTGTTGCAACTGACCGGAGCGGGCATGGCTTATGCCTCACTGCTCTATTTCCTGACCTATAATATGGGCCGTGCCGACGCTTTCCAGCTAATCGGCGTCGTTGTCATCATGGCTTGTTTGGGAATTGTTCTGGCGCAGCCACTCTGGGTAAGACTGGCCGATGCGATTGGAAAACGCAGGGCATATATTGCTGCAACCATTCTCTATCTGCTGACCTACGTCATATGGGGCTTTGCCGCATCCTGGGGCAGCATCGCTACCTTTGCTCTTTCCTTTGTTGCCGCTGTCGGCAATTCGGGTTGGACGATGCTCGGTTTCTCGATGATGTCGGATATTGCATCCGAGGATGAAGAACATGCTGGCCTCTATTCGGCAGCCTGGATTGCTACGGACAAAATCGCGTTTGCTCTTGGAGGCACTTTGTTGGTTGGCGTCACGCTAGCGATATTCGGCTTTGATTCTGCAAAAGCGGTCGCGGGATTGCCACAATCGGATTCCGCGATGATGGGAATCATTGTTGCCTTTGCCGCGATACCGGTAACGCTCAATATAGTCGGGGCGTTTATTTTTGGACGTTGGGGGCAGGTTGGTGACAAAGAACCAGCTGCTGCCTGAAGCGCAGAAGTCCTAAAGACCCAAAGCGCCGGGGTTCATCAATCCGAACGGATCAAGCTCCTGCTTCATTGCCTTGACCAGTTTCAGCGCCTGAGGATCGAGGCGCGTCTGATAGGGATAGGCCCTACCGATCTGGAAATGGGCCGCGCCGAAATTCTGGTAGAGCGCGATGATCGCCTCTTTCAGAACATTGGCATATTCGCGCGCTTCGGCATTTTCCTCAAAAGCAGGAATGCTCGCGATATGCTCTGCGCCGAGTGTATCATGATGATAGCTGCTGCGATTATCCGGCCAATAGAGCGCGATTTCATATAGGAAGCCGGCGGAACCTGCGGGAGAGAACATGGTCCCCAGCCAGACGCCCAAACGGTCCATTTCTGATTGGTGCTCCGCGACCAAGGCATGAAAGGCGGCGTTGAATGCAACGACAGCATCATGGTTTAATATGCCGTGGACCGGTACCCATCTTTCTCCGCCTGGGCCGAGAATATTGGTCAATGGGGCAAAGGGCATGGCCCGCACGAAAGCGGGCATGGAATTGGCAATCTCTCGTCCAACATCGGCCAGCAGAAAACGCAATCGGCGGGCTTTCGCGGCGGCGTCGGCGGGATCAAATCCTTCGACAATGAAATGGCACATATAGGCGCCAGACCGCATGGGGTCTTCGCCTGCGACGGCCATGCGCATCAACTGGGCCAGGCCCTGCAACTTGCGAGGGGCCTTGCGCATCACTTCGGCTGCAATTTTTATGCGCGCGCCGACGCCTTCTTGTCGGCCGATTTGTCCTTGCGACAGGGCCAGGTCGAGACCGAAGTGGGAATCGTCCAGCCGTTCGGCTTGCGCGATTTGCGTCGCGCGGTGGTAGGATTCAAAATCATCAAAAGCAAAACTCATCGGCTCGCAATGGTCCAGTGTCCGGATCAAGGGCAGTGTGATCGCTGTCTTCAGACCGAAAGCCCCGCAATCTCCTGTGAAAAGACCGGTGAGATCAGGACCATAGTGGCGAGTTGATTTGGCTGCACTGGTGGTAATCAATTCTCCATTGGCCAGAACCACATCCATCGAGAGGACGGACTGGGCCGACACGCCGTGGGCGCTGCTGCCGTGGCTGACCGTGTTCTGGCTCATGCTGCCGCCGACGCTCGCAGCAAAGCCGGAAAAGGGCCCCCAGAAAGGCGTCCGCAATTTTTGTGCATCCAGCGCTTCTTTCAGCTTTACCCATGTGGTGCCGGCGCCAACGGTGACGAGCAAATTGGCGGCGTCAATTTTGATGTCATCCAAGGCAGCAAGATCAAATAATATGTGACCGCCTGAGGGATAGAGATAGCCATCTGTATAGGACGCACCGCCACCCCGGGGGACCATTGCCACGCCGGCGCCTGCGCACAGGCGCACAGCCTCTTGCACTTGCTCTGCTGAATTTGGCTTTGCAATCGCAAGTGGCAGACCGCCCGATCTGTAGACATCATTGGAAAAAAAGGAGAGGGAATCGGCATCGGTCAGCACGCTTTCCGCGCCCAGCAATTTTTGCATCTGCTTCAGAAGGTCTGCTGATTTTTTGCTGCTGGTCATTTGCTCTGGCTCCGTTGGTCCAGCCTATGGATGCGGATCAAAAATGTCACTTCCTATGTTACTGCTCGATCTATCCGTTGGTCGGTCAGCAGCGTGCTTGCCCGCTGTGCGGGTGCCGGTCTAGCTATTGTTCACGCGAAAGGATCTGTCTGCAGATGATTGCGCGGGATAACGGGTTTCAAGAAACGGTCGGGATTGTGGACGACCTTGATCGCAGCGGCCACCGACTGGCGGCGGCTTTGGGTTTCGTCGAACTCTATCGCAGAGAGGTTCCCGCCGCTGCTCTGACATTGCTGGGAATCGAGCAGGATGTGTCTGGGCAGGAACTTCTCTTGTCGCACCCAACCAGTCCGCGCGGCCACATCCGTTTGCTTTCGCTGCAAGACCAGTCGCACGGCATCATGCGCGATGGGGCGCAGGCCTGGGACACAGGGGCGCTGTTCGATGTCAATGTCAGAGCGCTGGAATCCATCGACAGTCTCCACCAGGCCATGGGCCGGAACGGCTTTGTTGCCCCCGCACCGATCACCAGTTTCGATTTTGACCCGGTGTCTGTGCGCGAAGTACTGGAGCGCGATGGCGATGGACTATGCTTTGCTTTGATGGAGCGGGTAACGCCGCCATTGACCGGATTCGAAAATGTCGCCGGACCGGCATCATGGGTTTTCAATGCCACGCAGATTGTGTCAGATTTTTCTGTGGCCCGTCGCTTCTTTGTCGAGCAACTGGGATGGCAAGTGGTGCAGGAAGCCAGCTGGATGCATTCCGATGGCCACAATTGCATGGGGCTGCCGATTGGATTGGCCCGCGACATATTGGTGACCGTCGGCGTTTATCAAGCCCATGGCCTGATGGAGGGATCGGTCGAGATCATCCAATTTGATTGTGAGGGATTAGACTTCTCTGCCGACGGTCCACCCATGCGGGGATGGGCTGCGTTGCGCTTCCCGGTCTCTAGCCTTGCCGATTTTCAGTCTCGAGCCGAGCGCGGGGGTTGTGAAATCATTGGTCCGGTTCAGATGGAATGGGCACCGCACGGAAAGTGCCTCGCTGTCGCGGCCATAACGCCTTGGGGCGTGCGACTGGAAGCCTGTGAGTCTTTGGTACGTTAGACGTCCGCGTGCGCATCATCCTTGTTGAAACCCTGAAGGAACGTCATGGTTTCGCCTTCGCTGACAACATCCGCATATTTAGCATTCATATCGAACAAATTGGCTTCATGCGGCGCTTCATGTCGATCGCCGCAAGCATCGGCAACGACCGCTGTGCGAAACCCGTGCGACATCGCATCGATGCAACTTGCCCGGACACAGCCGCTGGTCGTCAGTCCGGTCAATAAAACGCTGTCGACGCCCATCGCCGTCAGAGTGGAAGCTAACGAGGTACCGAAAAAGGCGCTGGGATATTGTTTGGTAATGATCAGCTCATTATCCTGTGGATCGAGACCCTTGGCAAAGGCGCCCATGGGATTGCCCTGTACAAAATAGCGAAGAGGCGCGGCTTTTTCAAAGAAACGTCCGCCGTCAATCGTGCTGGGATGATAGGATACACCGGTCAGGATCACTGGTATTTTGGCTAATCTAGCGGCATCGCGAACCCGCAGTGCTGAGGCCAGTACATCGTCGACATCGGCATAAAGATCACAATCGGGATCGAAATAGCCCTGGCAAAAGTCGATCAGGATCAGGGCAGGCCGCTGACCAAAGCCGACTTTTGTGTCATAAGCGCGGCGATAATTTTCAAGCAGGTCTTCTTCGCTCATTGATCAATCTCTCTTTCATAGAGCCAAGGCTGTTCTTGGCGTTGCCGTGCTTCAAAGGCGGTAATCTCGTTCGCTTTCTGATTCAATATCTGCGCGGTTTCATCCCAGCCATTGATGAGCGCCAGCTTGCGTTCCGGCGGGATATCAAAATCAAAACGACTTTCATCATCCACTGCTACGGTCTGGCTTTCAAGGTCAATTGTCAAATTCAGGCCACTCAGCGCGCGGCCGAGTAACTGCCGCACTATGTGGTCGGGCAGAGTGATTGGCAATATGCCGTTGCGCAAGCAATTGGCCTGGAAAATTTCCCCGAAACTGGGCGCGATGATGCTGCGGATTCCGAAACCAAGCAAGGCCCATACCGCTTGTTCGCGACTTGAGCCCGATCCGAAATTCGCACCAGCCAAAAGGATCGGAGCTTCTCGGAATGGTTGTTGATTGAGAATAAAATCCGGGTTTTCTTGATCATCGCTCTCAAACCGCCGGTCGTGGAACGCATATCGACCAAGCCCTTCGCGCGCCGTGATCAACAAAAAGCGGGCCGGGAAAATAATGTCGGTATCGATATTGTCTTGTTCGAGCGGAGCTGCGGTGCCGAATAGAGTTTTGAAGGGTTGGGGTTTCATTCTGCTATTTTTCTAACGTCGGTGAGGTAGCCGGTGATGGCGGCTGCGGCGGCCATGGCGGGGCTCATTAAATGGGTCCGTCCGCCAGCGCCCTGACGGCCTTCAAAATTGCGGTTGGATGTGCTGGCACATCGATCCCCGGGTTCCAGTCGGTCATCGTTCATCGCGACGCACATAGAACAGCCAGGGTGGCGCCATTGAAAACCGGCCTCGGAGAAAATCCGGTCCAGCCCTTCCGCTTCTGCTTGAAGACGGGTGGCCCCCGAGCCCGGGACAACAATGGCCGTCACATCTGAGGCAACCGAACGGCCTGCGGCAACGGCGGCGGCAGCGCGTAGATCTTCAATGCGGCCATTGGTGCATGATCCGATGAAGACATGGCTTATAACTGTGCCTTCGAGAGGTGTTCCTGCTTTCAGGCCCATATAATCCAATGCTGTTTCAGCTTGTCGGCGCGCGGATGTATCGGCGATGGCGGTGGGATCGGGAATTGCTTGGGCAATAGACACCGTTTGGTCGGGACTGGTGCCCCACGTGACCTGCGGTTCTATCCTATCCAGATCCAGCTCGACTATGCTGTCATATTCAGCACTGGCATCCGTCAGGAGGCTCAGCCAGTAAGACGCGGCGCGATCCCATGACGGCCCTTGTGGGGCAAGGCGACGGCCTTTGACGAAGGCTAGTGTGGTTTCGTCCGGTGCGATCAAACCAACACGGCTGCCGGCTTCGATCGTTAGGTTGCACAGGGTCATCCGTTCGGCCATCGACATCGCCGACACGACTGGTCCGGCATATTCTACCGCATAACCGGCGGCACCATTGGTGCCAATGCGCGCGATCAAGGCCAGAGCAATGTCCTTGGCTGTCACATGTCGCGAGGCTATCCCTGACAGTTGGACGAGCATCGTAAGCGCTTTTTTCTGGCGCAGACATTGGGTGGCCATCACGGTACCGCATTCGCTGGCACCAATGCCAAAGGCCAAGGCACCAAAAGCACCATGGGTTGTCGTATGACTGTCTCCGCACACGATGGTGGTGCCGGGCAGGGTGAATCCGCTTTCCGGACCTATTACATGGACGATACCCTGATCCGCGCCTTGCAAAGCCGCATAAGGCACATGGAAGTCCGCAACATTGTCCTCCAGTTCGGCGACTTGCGCCCGGGCCAGCGGGTCTTCGATTGCATCTGTGCGGTTGCGAGTGGGTACTGCATGATCGGCAACGGCATAGTGGGTCAATGGGCGGCGAAGCTGCCGCTCGCTTGCCCGCAAAGCAGCAAAAGCCTGGGGGCTGGACACTTCATGCACCAGATGGCGGTCGATATAGATGAGCGCCTCATCGTCAGCCAGATCGCAGACGCGGTGGCTGTCCCATAATTTTTCGTAGAGTGTTTTTGCGCCCGCCACCTTCAAATCTTCCGAAACACATCTTGGATCACGGTTTTGCCGCTGCTGGTTGGTTATCGGAAACAACGCCCGCCTCGACATAGGCGGCAATCAATTGTGCAAAACGGTCTGGCGATTCCAGCGGCGGATAATGACCGACATCCGGCATGATAACGCGAGAAATCTGGGCTGACCCGAGATAGCCGGTAATCGCATCCGCAGCGCTTTCTGGTAGCAAAGCATCGGCACCACCCCAGATCAGAAAAGTGGGTGCGGTGATCTTCTTCATCTCGATTTTTGCTTGTACGCCATCGCCGATCCGCGCGACCAGAGCGATCGGATGTTTTTCCGCCGTCCGGCGGTTAAGGTCATAATATTCCTTGCGCGTCTGTGCGCTTATTCGCGCTGGATCGCCGGCAAAATAGGTCAGATATTCGTTCCAGAACTTCATGTCTGAAAAGCCTGTTTTGCGGGCCTTGGCGGTTGCGCTCAAAAAACTTTCGGGCATTACCAAATGGCTGGTGTCGACCGGATCAGATGGCGTGTTCGAGATGATCAACCGCTCCACCAGGTCGGGGCGTTTTGCGGCCAGATACATGCCCATGGTGCCGCCGCTGGATACGCCGACGAAGGTGAGCTTTTTTACGCCCAATCGTTCGACAAGTTCTTCTGCAATTTCGACCGGTTGAACATTAGCGGCCGCTTCATCGGACACCCGGCCGGAAAGGCCATATCCGGGAATATCAAACCGAATGACCCGGTAATTGGGTTTTAGGATTTCCGTGATGCGATCCCATGTCCGCGTCGAACTGACCGATCCGTGGACCATGAATAGAACCGGCCCACTGCCTTCATCCTTATAATGGATTTCTACCCCGCGAATATCGACATAGCGGCTTTGCTCGTCACCATAAAGCGCGCGCAATTCTGCAATGGTGAGGCGGGGCTGCGCTTCATCCGGAGCGGCAGGTATCGATGCCGAGGTGCTTGGCTGTCCCGATTGAGCGGCAGAGCAAGCCGGCGTAGTGGCCAATATTGCTGCTGCGGTGCAGGTCAAAGTCAGTTTGCGGGACCATCGAATAGCGGGCATTGCGGTTTTCTCCATTTTGCATCTTCGGGTTCTACAGCCGACGTATCACAGGTTCATAGGAAGGATGAGGCCGAGTGGTAACAATCGATATTCCTATATGATCTGAAAGGGCGGGGATCAAAGCGCGGCCGCGAGTATCCGACTGGTGGGGAGTCCTCTCGGCGCTCGTAAAAAGCTGGTGCGGATTTGCTGAATATGTTTCAACCGGTTGCAGTCAGCCACAAGCAGGTAGAACAAATGGAATATGATTACGTCCCCTTGCCAGAACGCCAGCCGCTAAAATGGCCGAATGGCGCAAATGTGGCCTTGATCCTGACCTTCAATCTGGAAACCTGGGATCTGACGAAAGATACGGATAAGCCTTATTATGCAGGTGGACCCTCCATTTTGCCGGATATTTTGCCGGGCAACACGCCCGATTTTCCGAATTATAGCTGGCGCGAATATGGTCAAAGGGTTGGCATCTGGCGCTTGTTCGAGCTGTTTGATCAGCTTGGTGTAAAAGCCAGCTGCACCACCAATGCTGTGACCTTCGAACGGCGCAAGGCTATGACTGACGCTGTATTGGAGCGCGGTTGGGAATTGCTGACCCACAATTGGGAGCAAGGCGAATTGTTGACCAATTTTGCGGGCAATCCTGAGAAAGAGCGCGAAATTGTTTTGCGGACGCTGGACCAGTTTGAAAAATTCACCGGTCGAAAATCGAAAGGCTGGCTATCGTCTTCCCTGAGGGGGACGTTGCAGACGGCGGATATTCTGGCCGAAAATGGCTGCACATTCTATTGTGACATCATGAATGATGACCAGCCCTATTTGCTGCGGACGCCAAACGGATCCATCGTATCCGTGCCCTATTCAAATGAGATCAACGATTTCACTTTCATCACGCGCAAGAATTTTACCACCGATCAATTTCGCGACGCCCTGATCGAAGAACTGGATGTCCTCTATGAAGAGGGCGCCACTAGCGGCCGGATCATGAATGTCGGTCTGCATCCGCACGTATCGGGCCGGGCCCATCGCGTGCGGGCGCTGCGCGAATTTATCGAACATGCCAAGTCCCTGCCGGGGGTCTGGTGGGCAACCCGAGAAGAAATTGCTGCATGGTATCTGGAAAACCACGAAAGCCATATTCCGGGACAATTGGGATGAGCCGTGCCGAAAAAATTGTCATTGTCGGCGGTGGAATCGCCGGAATGACCGCCGCCGCGGCGATCGCCGGACAGGGATTTGCTGTCACTCTTCTGGAATCCGCGCCCGCTTTTGGCGAAATTGGCGCTGGTGTGACACTGTCGCCCAATGCGATGAAGGGACTGGATTTTATTGGCATTTGCGAGGCAGTCGCCGCTGCCGGGGTTGAGCCGACCCGCCAACGCATTCAGCACTGGGAAGACGGCCGCACGCTCGTCACGATGGACCGGTCAACCCAGCGCGAAAAATATGGCGCGCCCTATGTGACCATTCATCGGGCAGATCTGCACAATTTGCTCACCGATGCCGCGCGCACGGCTGGCGTGGATATGCGCACCAACAGTGTCGTCGTTGATAGTGAAGGGGCCACAGCAATTCTTGACGATGGCAGCCGGGTGGCTGGCGATTTGTTGATCGGTGCGGATGGAGTGAAGTCGATCATTCGCCAGCGCTTTGAACCGACCGAACCGCATTTTACCGGCCATGTCGCGTGGCGGGCCCTGGTGCCAGTGACTTCAGAGCTTCAAGAAATGTCGGACTTTCCGGGTATCATAATTGGCCCGGGTGCGATGATAACGCGCTATAATATCCGCGGTAGTGCCGCCATGAACCTGGTCTTTTTTGCCCGGCAGGACGGCTGGACGGATGATGGATGGGCGATAGCCGCTGACCCGTCCGAGATTGAAGCAATCTATGCCGGCTGGTGTGGTGATGCACAGAAGCTGATCGAAGCCGCCTGCCACCAGCCGATGTTCAAATGGGCGATAAATGCCAGAGGCGCGCTGCCCGATTGGATCATTGATGACAATGTCACGCTCATTGGTGACGCTGCCCATGCAATGACACCGTTTCTCGGTCATGGCGCGGCATGTGGCATTGAAGATGCGGTCATTCTGGCTCGCACGCTGGCCGCTTCAAGTGATATTGCCGAAGGGCTATCTCGCTATCAGGCCGCCCGTCATGAACGAGCTACTTGGATCCAATCAGAGTCCAACGCCAATGCGGACCGGATGCAGGGGCAGGATGCCGATATGTTTGGCATAGGCAAGGCCAAGGATGAAGAATCTCTGGGCCTGTTCAACTATGACTGTCGTTTGGAGCCAGTATGATGAATGATGCTATTGCCTTTGATGGCCATGTTATCGCGCCGGAAACACGCGAATTTTTGGGCAAGCGCGGTAAGCTGCTGATCAACGGGCAGTGGGTCGATGGTATGGAGGTCATGGAAACCTGCGATCCGGCTACCGGATTGGTTCTGGCCGAATTCGAAATCGGTGGCGCAACGGAAATTGACTTGGCGGTCGCCGCTGCACGTTCGGCTTTCGAAGGACCGTGGCGAGGAATGACGGCTTCGGATCGCATGGCACTGATGTCCCGACTGGCGCGCATCATGGAGCAAAATGCACAGATGCTGACCGAACTGGATATTCTCGACAACGGGATGCCAAGCTTCATTGCCGGATTGACCACCGCCAATTGCGTGGAAATGGTCGACTATTACGCCGGTGCAATCATGCGGATCGAAGGTTCGACGATGGTTCCACCGCGGCATATTGCGGCGGAAACCGAAGCGCTGACCTATACGCTGAAAGAACCGGTTGGTGTTGTTGGTCAGATTGTGCCCTGGAATGTGCCGCTATCGACAGCGATACTGAAGCTCGCACCGGCATTGGCCGCTGGCTGTACCGTGGTGATGAAGCCTTCTGAAGAAACGCCACTATCGGTACTCGCGCTTGGACAAATGGTGATTGATGCCGGTTTCCCGGAAGGGGTGTTCAATATCGTGAATGGTCTGGGAGCAGATGCCGGAGCGGCGCTATCATCCCATGATGACGTAAACAAAATATCCTTTACAGGCTCCACGCGCACAGGCCGGGCCATTGTCCGGGCCGCCATGGGCAACCTAAAAAAGGTGTCGCTGGAACTCGGCGGCAAAGGCCCGGTCGTGGTGATGCCCGACGCCGACCTGGAGCAGGCCATCCCTGGCGTGGCAATGGCGACATTCTTTTTGCAAGGCCAAAACTGCATGGCAGGAACACGGATATTCGCGCATGCCGATATTCATGATCGCTTGCTGGAAGGTTTGGCCGGTTTTGCCAATTATATGGTTTTGGGCCACGGCCTTGATCCCGCGACACAACAAGGTCCGATGATTTCATCGGGCCATGCCGACAAGGTTATCGGGTTTATAGACCGGGCAAAACAGGCGGGCGCAAATCTGGTCGCCGGCGGCGAGCGCCTGGATCGACCTGGCAACTTCATTCGTCCGACGGTTTTCTCCGAATGCACATCCGATATGGAAGTGATGCGCGATGAAATCTTCGGGCCCGTTATGGCGGTACAAAAATTTGATACGATGGACTTGGACAAGATCGCGAAGCTCGCCAATGATACGCCTTATGGGCTGTCCGGCAGTGTCTGGACCGAAGATATGTCCACCGCTCATCGCTTGGTCAGCCGGGTGCGCTCGGGGCATGTTTCGATCAATTGTCACGGCGCTGTCGGAACCAATATCCCTTTTGGTGGATATGGGCAGTCCGGCTGGGGGCGCGAGTTTGGTCAGGCGGGGCTGGAAGCCTATCTTGAGACCAAGGCTGTCACAGCCCGGCTCTGACTGACATCGGCTTCCGATTTCTCAAAATGTGCGGATGACTAATTGTTGCTAAGTCCGTGGCTAATCGCCGCAGCGGTTTTCAGCAATTCATCCAGATAATCCTCTAGCGCATCGCTTAGTTTCATTGCTGCGACGAAGAATACCATTGTCATGGCGGCTTCGAAATGTCCGTTCTTGAAGATCGGAACCGCTATCGATGATGTCTTCCCGGGAGTAAGGTTGAAATGGTTGCGGCCCTGTGTCGCGTATCCCTCTTCCCGGATTTGATCGACGTTGAGCCCTATTTCTGCGGTGGAGAGATAGTCCATATCGATCTCCTGCGAAATACGCATGAAGCGCAAAATCATCTCCCGGTCTTCGTCGATCGCGAAGGCCATGGACAGTTTGCCCGAGGCACTGTCGAGAATCGGTACGGTGAAGCCGGGATAATAATGTTCAAAGGTCAGCGATGAATTGGCATGGGTGCTGTCTCGCAACATCATGTTGCGGCCTACGCGGACAGCGATGGACACGGGCCAACCAACGCGTTTGGTCAGATCGACAATATGGGGCCGGGCGACGCTGACCAACTGATCTTCATGTTGAAAGCCGGTGGCGAGCGTCTGTACCAGCGCGGTTGGCCGATAGCGTTTGCGGGCGGGCTCTTGCTCGACCAAACCCTCATAGAGCAATGTCTGAACGATGCGGCAGGCAGTAGGATAAGGAACCTCGGCCGCTTTGGCGATTTCCATCATCGTCATGGATCCATGACGATTGATGGCACGCAGTGCAGAAAATGCTCGCGTGATGGATCGAATCGGTACGCCTTTTTCCATGATCTTATGGCCCTCTCAATGCCGACGGCAGAAAGGTGACATCATTATGATATATGTCCGCAGATAGGAAATTATTATCCGACTGTCGGATATATTATCCGATGAACGGAAGAACTAATTGCCTGATGGATTCTCGAGAGGGGCAGAAGTCGATCTTGCGATAGTTTCGGCGGCGTGTTTCAGTCCTTCGCCCACTTTTTTTCAAATTCCCAAACCTCTTCGAAACCGATCAACGAACAGAATTCGTTGAAGTCGAAAATGCCATCAGGCTGACCGATGCCATCTTCTTTGAGTCCGATAAGGGCGGTTTCCATAGCCGATGCGGCGGCAAGGCTGGTCAGCGACGGATAGATGGCAAAGCCGTAACCAATCTCGGCAAGCACCGAGGCATTGGGCACGGGAGACAGCCCACCATTGGACATGTTCGCCATCACCGGCTTGTCAAAACTGGCGCAGGCCTTCCGCATTTCCTCTTCGCTGGTGAGCGATTCCGGGAAGACCACGTCGGCACCCGCCTTGTCATAAGCCTCCAACCGGCGCAGCACACCGTCCATTCCCTCACTTTCCCGCGCATCAGTGCGGGCAATTATCAGGAAATTCTCATCCTCTTTGGCATCGACGGCGACTTTGATCTTTTCTACCATGTCTTCCAACGGGATCAGCCGCTTGAATGGGGTATGGCCGCACTTTTTCGGGAATTCCTGGTCTTCCAGCTGGATGGCGGTGACGCCCGAGGCTTCATATCCCTTGACTGTATGATGTACATTCAACAGGCCGCCATAGCCGGTGTCGCCATCCGCGATGACCGCCGAATTGCTCGTCCGCACCAGCGTTTCCATCCGATTGCGCATTTCTGTGTAGGTGACAATTCCGGCATCGGGCAATCCGGATGCAGAGGCGGTAAGCCAATAGCCGGTGCCATAAACGACATCAAAGCCGACCTTGTTGGCGATAACCGCGGTGATCATGTCCTGAATACCTGGGATCACGAAGAATTTTCCCGATGCGAGCTTTTCTCGCAGGATTGGGTTCGCCATTATTTTACGTCTTTCACTATGATCCGCTTTGCGTCGCGGTTTTTACCACTGGGGTTGTTTGGGAGCGGGCAGGCCCGTTTCCGCAAGGCAATTTGCACGGAGTGTTTCGATATCGGGACCGAAGTTGAAGGTCGGCAGGTCGCCATCCCGGTCCGCCCGCATTTTTGCCCGCAAGGCATCTGTGGCCGAGCTATCTACTGCTCCGTCGGTCAGCACAACGCCATAGCGCAGCGCGCCTTGTACGGTCACCAGTCCTTTTTCTAGTTCGACTGCAAGCAGCTCCGGATCGCGTTCCAGGGGATCGCCCCAACCGCCGCCGCCCCAAGTGACAAAGTGCAACTGGTCGCCGGCTTCCACTTCATAGTCTTCCAGCTTGTTGCCGAGGATGATTTCGGTGCCGTCATTCTTGACCAGCAATTTGCGCGCGCGGGCTCCTGGCTCGCCGCCATTCACACCCCATGGCGGAACAAACCACCGGTCATCATGAATAGCGATCACACCCGGCTCGAGGAAACGATAGACCATGTTGATTCCGTTGCCACCGCGATGCAGGCCCGGTCCGCCGGAATCCGACACGGTTTCATAGCGTTCGATCCTGAGCGGGAAATAGCGCTCCAGAAACTCGTTCGGTACATTGGTAAAGCCCGGCCAAAGCGAGTGGCCATCCGGCCCATCACCCAAGGGGCGTCCCGGGATGCCGCCAAAACCGATTTGAAACAGCTGGAACCATTTCCCATTCTTATCTGTGCCGGCGTAGAAGAGGTGCGGCGATGACGAGAAACCGGCGGCGTTCAGAAATTCGGGTGTCTTTTGACCCAGCAAACCACCCAGGATATCAAACAACCGTCCGAGCGCGTGGGTCCGGCCCGACAATGCAGCAGGGAACTTTGGTTTCAACAGCGAACCTTCGGGAATCCGGACGTCGATCAGATCATAAAATCCGTCGTTGAACAGGATTTGGGGATCGAACACCATGATCATGTAGATGCCAAAAAACATCTTCATCATATTTTCGTTCAGCAGAAAATTGATCGATGCTTTGGATTGCGGATCGGTACCCTCGAAGTCGAGAATGACCCGGCCGTTTTCGCGCCACATGGTGCAACGAATCTTATAGGGGCCATAGCCCATCCCATCGTCGCAGATATAATCTTCGAAACTGACCTTCTCTTCGCTGACCGAGGTTTCGATAAGCGTCTGCATCGCGCGATGATTTCGATCGAGCAGCAAATCCGTAGCAGAAGCGTAGACATCTTCGCCAAAGCGATCGCAAAGCTCGACAACCCGGCGCGCGGCAACGCGGCAGGCGGCAATCAAGGCGTTCAAATCGGCTTTGCACCAGTCCGGCGTCCGGGTCTGATGCATGACCAGTTTGATCAGATCCTCATTATACTCGCCCCGTTTCCAGATTTTGATCGGCGGGATGCGGACTCCCTCCTGAAAGATGCTGGTCGCATCGATCGGCATGGAGCCGGGAACCTTGCCGCCAATATCGGACATATGACCGAACATGGACGTATAGGCGAGCAGGCGCCCGTCTTTGAACACCGGCATCAAGACCAGCCAGTCGTTGGAATGGCTGATCGCGCCTTCTACCGAATAGGGGTCGGACAGGAAGATCAGATCACCCTCTTCAACCGTGCCGTCAAATCCGTCTAGAAACGGACCGATATAACTGCCAAACTGCCCGACAATCATCCGGCCTTTGCTGTCCGCAATTAACGGGAAGGCATCGCCTTGTTCCCGAATGCCTGGAGACATAGCAGTGCGCACCAGCGTCGCATCCATTTCGATGCGGGCATTGCGCAATGCGTTTTCGATGACTTCCAGCGTGACCGGATCAATCGCGACAGTGTTGAAGGGCGTTTCGTTAGATTGAATAATCTGTGCAGGCATGGGTCGCTCCTCAGGCCAAGTTAATTAGGATGTTGCCGACCTGATCGACGGTGCCGATACAGTCTGCTTCGATCAATGTGGTGGAGTCCATTTCGATGACGATCGCTGGCCCCGGAATTATATCGCCGGCCAACAATTTTGATCGGTCATATATGATAGCCGCCTGCATCTTGCCGTCGGCCCATAGCTGATGATCGCGAAGTTTCGCTCCAGACGGGTCGCCATTGCCTTCGGCCAATTTCGGCGCAGGCAGGTCTAGTTCGGGGCCCAGCGCGACGGCGCGGACATTCACCAGTTCATGCGCGCTCTCCATATTGAAAGTGAACAGACGGAGATGCTCCTCGTCAAACCGGTCGGTAACGCCAGCCAGTCCATCTTGCAGCAGCGTTTTCTCATCAATCGAGAGCGGCACTTCGAAAGCCTGACCCTCGTAACGGACATCGAGTTCAAACTCAGACGTAATGTCTGCATCTGCTATCCCCTCTTCCATCAATTCCGCGCGTGTTTGCGCGGAGATTTCCTGAAGCAAGCCAATCACTTCGGACTCGTCGGTTTCACTAAAGCGGCGAGAGAAGCTGCGGGCTGTTTCTGTCCGCATG
Organism: Parasphingorhabdus sp.; assembly: GCF_039982395.1. Lineage (GTDB taxonomy): Bacteria > Pseudomonadota > Alphaproteobacteria > Sphingomonadales > Sphingomonadaceae > Parasphingorhabdus. The sequence continues at coordinate 293,526 of NZ_JBDWYO010000001.1, read as the reverse complement.
CGAGTTGTGGCATCGCCAAGCGCACAGAGCACGCCGGGAGAGACAGGTGATATGGCCGGCCAACTGTCCATGAGTCGCGCCACCGCGTTAACATGGAGCGGTCCGGCACCGCCAAATCCCATCAGCGCGAAATGGCGCGGATCATAGCCTTGTTGAACCGAGATCATCCGCAACGCGCCAAACATATTTTCGTTGACGATATCGATGATGCCGCGGGCAGCTTCCATCAGGCTGATGCCAAGAGTGTCCGCTATATTCTGGACGGATTTTTCAGCACCCGCTCGATCTAACGTGAACGAGCCGCCCAACAATGATTCCGGCAAATAGCCCAATACGACATTGGCATCGGTGACCGTCGGTTCGAGCCCGCCTTTGCCGTAAGCGACCGGTCCAGGAACAGCGCCGGCCGATTCTGGACCAACCCGTAACGCCCCTGTCAGCTCGGGTACATAGGCGATTGAACCGCCACCGGCGCCAACGGTTTTTACGTCGAGAGCGGAAGCGCGCACCGAGAGGTGGCCGACTTCCGTTGTCCGTTGTCGCCGCGCTTCGAGATTTTCTATCAGCGCAACATCGGTCGATGTGCCGCCAACATCCAGCGTGAGGATATTTTTAATGCCTGCATTGCGGCCAACCCATATTGCGCCGGTTACGCCGCCTGCTGGACCGGACATCAACAGCGAAACCGGATGATCTTCTGCTTTTTCCGAAGACATCAAGCCGCCATCCGAGCGGAGCAGGGAAAGCGATCCGTTCATGTCGCAGGACCGAAGGCTGTCGCGCAAATTCCGAACATATTTGCCAACAACCGGTCGAACAGAGGCGTTGGCAACCGTGGTCAATGTGCGTTCATATTCCTGCATCTCGGGCAGCACTTGATGGCTGAGCGAGCAGGGAATGTCGGGCATGATCTCGGCAGCCATTTCGCCTACCCGTATCTCGTGCGCGCCATTCAGGTAAGAATTGATCAGGCTAACGGTGAGGGCTTCAATGCCGGAACCTTTCAGCTTTTCCAGAATCTTCCGAATTTCGGCCTCGTCTATCGCCGCTATCTCATTGCCTTGCGCGTCGATACGGCCGGTAATTTCGAAGCTGTCCTCAAGGGCTGCAAGAGGTTCAGGCTTGGGCCACACGATCCATCCGGCCAGTCCGCCAGGCACAAAGCTGCGGGCGATCTGCATGGTCTGGCGATAGCCGTCTGTGGTGATTAGGCCAACACGGGCCCCTTTGCCCTCCAGCATCGCATTGGTTGCAACCGTGGTGCCATGGAGGAAAAACTCGATTGCCGAGGGGTTCGTACCGGCTTCCTGACAAATAGCCGTGACGCCGGTCAAAATGCCTTGCGAGCTGTCATGCGGCGTCGACGGCGTCTTGTGTCGCCAGAAGTTTCCGTTTTGCTGATCAAGCAACAGAAGATCTGTAAACGTGCCACCCACATCTACTCCCAAACGATAGGACATAGTTTCCCCAATTAATTTGCGCCGAATGCGGGAATCGCAACGGTAATGATGAGGCAATATTGCTAGCGTAACTCTGACCGATTAGGCTGTTTTCGGATATTCTTATCCGACAAGCGAATTTTTGCGTGGGTAAGGATGGTGCTTTCCTGTCTGGGAAGTCAGAAAGAGCACACATACTGGAGATATTTTGCCATGGGTTTTGATCTGACTAAACTTCATCCTGACAATCAGCAGTTTCTCGCCCGCCGCGCAGCCGGAGAAGGCTTGCTAGCCAATGGCCAATGGAAAACCGCCGATGACGGCAAGACTTTTGATACTGTGGACCCCGCAACCGGTGCCGTTACGGGCAAGATTGCATTGGCCGGTTCTGCGGATGTTGACGCCGCGGTGTCTGCGGCGGGGGCTGCGCTTCCGGGATGGAAGAGCACGACTCCGGTGAATCGATCCAAGATATTATGGGCAATCGCCGATATTATCGAAGCCAATATTGATGCGCTCGCCGAGCTGGAAAGCCTCGATCAGGGCAAGCCGCTTTTTGTCGGGCGATGGGCAGAAATTCCAGGAGCGGTGAACCAATTCCGTTTCTTTGCCGGCCAGGCGATGAATATCGAAGGCCAGACCCTGGAAAGCTCCATCGACTATCAACCTGAAGGCAAGCAGATGCGCACGTGGACAGTCCGCGAACCGGTCGGCGTGGTTGCCGCGATCGTGCCATGGAATTCGCCACTTGTATTGACCGCAATGAAGCTGGCACCGGCCTTGGCGGCGGGCTGCACGATCATCCTGAAGCCTGCTGAAGACACGTCATTGACGGCTTTGCGTCTAGCGGAATTGATGAGCGAGGCCGGATTGCCCGATGGCGTCTTGAACGTCATCACCGGCTATGGTGCGGAAACCGGAGCTGCTCTGGCAACCCATCCCGGTGTCAATAAAATTGCCTTTACCGGATCAACCGTTACGGGCCGCGCCATTCTCGACGCTGCCAAGACAAATTTCAAACGCGTCACACTGGAACTGGGCGGCAAGTCACCTTGTATTGTGATGGATGATGCCGATCTGGAACTCGCCATTCCCGGTGTCGCCAATGCCATCTTCTTCAACGGCGGACAGGTCTGCATCGCCGGCTCGCGCCTCTATGCCCATAGCGCGATCTATGATGAATTGGTCGCTGGTGTGGTGGCTTATGCCAAGGGTTTGAAAATGGGTCACGGCCTTGACCCTGAAACGCAGATGGGACCTCTGGTGTCGGTCCGTCAGGCGGAGCGTGTAGAAGGATTTATCAAACGCGCAGAAGCCGCAGGGGCGACGGTGTTGGCCGGCGGAGAGCGCAGCGGGGAAGCCGGTACGTTCATTGCGCCAACGGTTTTGGCTGATGTGTCGCCTGATATGGAAATTGTCTGTGAGGAAGTTTTCGGGCCAGTGCTTGCGGTTCAAAAATTTGACGACGTGGATGAAGTTATTGCCGCTGCCAATGACAGCGATTTTGGTCTGGCGGCCAGCGTGTGGACGGAAAATCTTTCCAACGCCCACCGGATGAGCAGCGACATAAAAGCCGGAACGGTCTGGATCAATTGCCATGCCATGTATGATCCATCGCTGGCCATCGGCGGGATTAAACAATCGGGCTGGGGCCGGGATAGCGGCAAGCAGGCGATGGACAATTATCTCGAATGGAAAACTGTCTGCGCTGCCGTGTAATCGCTCGTTTCTAGTCCGGTCGGCGCAGGCCGCGGATCAAGATATTGGGGAGCTTTGCATTGTCCCAGACAGGATTTTTGGGCGGGCTCGCGCCCATCCGCAAGACGATCAGCTGGTGCTTCGGTGAGATATGCACCGTCTGGCTGCTGTTACCATCGAACATGTACATTTGCGGGTCCAGAAACGGTTCTGATTGATACACGGTCGGGCCAACGGTTCCCGGCGCACCAAATTGGCGTTTCTCGCGATAGGGTTCACCCAACCAGATGCCGAGTCCATAGCTGGGGTTCTGCTCTGTGCCGCGCCGCATTTCGTCGACATATCCGGCGGGCAATAGTGGCGTGCCATTCCAGTGGCCTTTTTGAGCGAGCAAAACAGCCAATCGCAACCAGCTTTCGGCCGGCAATTTCATACAGCAGCCCGAATGGGCCAGCCCGTCTTCGCTGTTTAACCAGACTTCGCCACCCTGGGCGCCAATCGCAGAGAGAATCTCACTGCCGATAAATTCCGCATAGCGCCGGCCGGTGGCCTGTTCGATGATCAACGCGACAAGATCGCCGGTGGCGTTATTATACGTGTAGCGTGATCCCGGCGTGCCGGTGAGCGGATAATGATCAACGATATATTGGCCGTGATCGGGATCCAAATAGGCGCGGTTAAAGGGGTGGCCCGGATCCAGACTATATCCCTGATCAAGCAGCCCGGTGCGCATATCGAGAAGGTGCCGGACCAGGATATCGCCCTTAGGCTTATCCTTTAGCTCTGGCAGGATTTCGGAGAGCGGTTGATCAAGGTCGCGAATTTTGCCCAGCGCAATGGCTCGTCCAATGGCAATGGCGGTCAGTGGTTTCGACAAAGATTTCGAGTTTAATATCGTGTCGGCCTGAATATCCGGCGCGTACCAACTGTGGACGAGCTTGCCCTTGTGCCAGACCAACAAAGCGCTGGAGCGATTCGCCGCGGCATAGCTTTGGGCTTCCGCAAGGGCCTCGGGCGTAAAGCCTTCTTCGCCTCCGGAAGTGAGGGCTACATAGTCAGAATTCCCGGAAACGGCCTCCATCGGCGCATAAATGAAATTTCCGGGATCGCGCAGGAATGTCTGAAAGCGAGTCTCATAGGCGGTGCCTAGACTGAGCTCGCTATCCGATGTGTCCACCACATGCTGGCATGATGCGAGCGTGCAAGCTGAAAGTAGCAGCGCGATTCCAATTTTTGAATTTCGAAACAATGGCCGTCTCCCTTTGCCCAGAATATGGCCACGGTTCACGGAGGAGTCACGTCTCTTCCACCCGTTATCACCGCAAGGCGGATAGATCGCTAGCTGTTTGATCAGAAATGTCGATTTTATGTCCATAGAACTAAGGTGATTGAAAAAGTTGGAGACATGCTCAGATGAAGCGGGAACGCTGCCAAGTTGTAATTGCGGGCGCAGGTCCGGTTGGCACGGTGATGGCGACATTGCTGGCGCAGGCCGATGTGGATGTCGTTGTTCTCGAATCTGGCGTAGACTGTGCTCAGGATTTACGGGCCTCAACCTTTCATCCACCCACGTTGGAAATGCTAGATCAAATCGGCATCACACCCATGTTGCTTGAGCGCGGTTTGAAAGCGCCGGTATATCATTGGCGGGATCGTGGTTCGGGGGAATATATAGATTTTGATCTCACCGAACTTTCCGATGTGACCCGCTATCCGTTTCGCATTCAGTGCGAGCAATATCATCTGTCCCGCGCGCTCGCCGATGGGCTGGAAAAATTCGACAATGCCGATATCCGCTTTGGCAATCGCCTGCTGTCCTTTGAACAGGATGCGACGGGTGTCGATATAGATGTCGAGACCGCTTTGGGTATTGATCATCTCCGCGCAGATTATCTGATTGGCGCGGACGGGGCGAACAGCATCGTCCGCAAATGGTTGGGCATTGAATTTGACGGTTTCACCTATCCTGAACGGTTTTTGTGCCTGTCCACCGAGGCAGATCTGCCGGCGCATCTACCCGGATTGGCGCCGGTCAACTATGTTTCCGATCCCGATGAATGGCTGGTTCTGTTGCGCGTGCCTTCTTTGTGGCGTGTCCTGGTTCCCACGGACGGAACGCTGGATGATGATGAGCTGCGCTCGGATAAAATGAAGAACAAGATTTTTGATGGGCTGACCGGAGACGGCGCATCCGTTGAAACGCGGCATCGTACGTTGTATCGCGTGCACCAAAGAGTAGCCAAATCCTTTGTTGAAAACCGCGTGGTTTTGATCGGGGATTCTGCGCATCTCAACAATCCCTTGGGTGGTTTCGGCATGAACTCCGGCGTGCATGATGCGTTCAACCTGTTCCAGAAACTGGAACCTTTGTTGAAATCGAAGCCGGCAAATGGCGGTTTGGAACATTATGACCGGCAACGGCGTAAGGTCACGCATAGCTTTACACAGACCCAGACCATCGAGAATATGAAGTTCATTCGCGGCGGCAATGGCGGCGATGCGCATGAACGCAAACGTCTTGAAATGCTTGCGATCAAGCAGGATGATGTCCGTCGGCGCGACTATCTGATGCGCCAGGCAATGTATGAAAGCCTGGCACAGGCAGAAGCGATCAATTGATCCGGAGGGCATGATGGTTGATATTCTAGGTTCACGCAAATTGATGGGTGTGATCGGACCGTCGACCAATACAGTGGTGCAGCCCGATATGGAGCGCATGCGGCCAAGCGGCATCACCAACCATTATTCCCGGATTTTCGTGACCGACCCGGTTGCGCTTTCTGACGAAGATTTCTTCGCCGGGACGCAGGCGATTTCCGACAATACGATGGATGCTGTGCGATCGGTTATGACCTGCAAGCCAGACTATCTCGTCATGGGCATGTCTGCGGTTACGTTTTACGGTGGTATCGCGGGCGGTGAAAGATTCAAGAAGCAAGTCGAAGAGGTTGCCGGGATAGATGTCAGCATCGGATCAGAGTCGCTGGTCGCTGCGCTGAAAGCCTATGGCGGGATTAAAAAACTAAGCTTCGTCTCTCCCTATTTTCCGGCGGCCAATGCCGAAGTGCGAAACTATCTTGAAGAATCCGGCTTTGAAGTGGCGCGCGATGTCTCGCTCAAATGCCAATGCTGGACGGATATCGCGAAAGTCTCACCCGAACGACTAACCGATGTGCTCGCTGAACTAGACGGGCCGGATGTCGATGCGCTGTTGCAAGTCGGCACGAATCTCTCGATGGTTGACCTTGCTGCTGAGACCGAAGCACGGCTGGGCAAGCCGGTCATCGCGATCAACGCGGCGACCTATTGGCATGCCTTGCGGGCTTGCGCTATCCCGGACAAGATCGAAGGTCTAGGACGTTTGCTTTCCGAATTTTGAGATCAGCCTGATGGACTAGTTCCGATAGGTTGCTTCTTCCCGGTCAAATACAGCAAGCGGATCATCGGCCATTTTCGGGTCAGCCTTCGTAATCATTTCTAGCCAGTCTTTCGGCATATCTTCGAAGCGGAACACTTTCTGTCCAATGCTGCGCAGCGTTTGTGTTCCCATGCCGGGAGGCATCTGAAGCCAGCGGGCATAATCGGTAACATCGGTGCCTTGGACCCATGCATTGGCTGTAGGGAGATTGGCATCCAGTGCTTCGGATGCGGGACCATATATATTGCCGAGATCATTCAGGATGCGATCTGGCTTGCCCTTTGTTTCGACCGTGGCACGAGATTGATACTGAAACAAAACCATGTCACCGGCGCGATAAAATAGTTCCGGAATATGTTCGATGGTAAATCGAGAACCGCCGATCATCTCCGGTAATATTAGGTCGTTGGTTGCCGAGTAGGAAAACGCAGTCGGACCGACCGGAGCGAACGGAATTTCGATCATTTGACCGGTCAGGGGATTGCGCATTTTTTCCAGTCGCTCACCGGTTTCGAGATCCGTTCGGAAGCCCAGTTCATATTGGATCACATTCAATCCGCCATCGTCTCGCGGTGTGACTTTGATCATGGAACCAAAAACCATGCCACAAAGGGGGATTAATGTTGCGCCTTGTTGGGCATAGCTGGTGCCGCGGAACCACCAGAAAACATGACCCGCATTGTGGCGCAATCGCATCCGGCGCACGATGGCCGCGCGGGTTGCAGGGTCAGCCGGCAACGCGCCATCATCCGCCGAACCAGGAGGCGTTGCGACAGAGGCCATGGCGGAGATGGGCAGACCCGCTGCTACGCCGGTGGCAACGCCGCCCGCCATCAATGTGCGGCGGCTCAGCAACATGTTTTCGTCATTTGTGTCGATCATGGTCTTGGTTCCATTTTTAAGTGTGAGGCAATTTCATGATGCCAGGTCGCGGCAGATTGACCTGCGCGGAGCAGGGCCCTTGCTCGCAATGCGATGGCTTCATCGATCAGGGCGTTCTGCTCGACCGATATGGCGTGTTTCGGATCGGCAGCATACCATGGCGCAAACATCACCAATGCCCGTGCCACCGACCATGCGCGCTGCAGATAGCCGCCGAAACGATCCGGTGTTAAATCAGGATAGAGAATCTCTGGGTCACCAAGCGGCAGGGCCGGCCAAAGAACCTTTGATGCGCCCAAAGCGACCCGAGCGGCTTCGATCGCCGCAGGATAGTTTGCAAAATTGCTTGAAAGACCGTGGCCCGGAACGTCGATCGCCAATATTCCAGGGGATGGCTCTGTCAGCTCAGCCCCGGGAGCATGCAGCACCATATTCCGTGCGCCGCGTGTTCCCCGCCAGTGGATCAAACCATCACCAACAGCGACGAAGCCTGCATCATTATCTTCTGCCAGTGCCGGACAAGCACTCTCTGCGTGATCTCTGAGAAAGGCGAAGCTGAGATCCTGGTGGTCGGCCGGGGTTTCAACTTTTTCTGCCCGCCAGTTTTTGGGAAGCTGGTCAATCCGGTCGAGATGGGCACCGAACGGATCGCCGCGATAGGCGCTAAGCAATACCGGTGCCGTATCAGCATCCGGCGGCGGTACTTCGCCGGGAGCGAGCAACACGGCGCGATAGCCAAAGCGATAGGCATTGCCGGCATCGAGCATTTCCATGACAATGGCGTTCACCCGATCGGGATCAGCATGCGCGCCGGACAAGCGCGTTTCATCGCGGGGATCAAACCAGGGGAAGAACCAGCTCTGTTCCAAAATGCGGTTCCAAAGCCATGCGAGATGCTCACCATATGGCTTGGGGTGGAATTCGGGAATGTAGCGCTCCCCGAAGGTCCGCATCTCTTCGGCGGTCCAAATGGCATAGCCGCCGATTGCCAAAGCAGACAGCCGATCCGGGTGGCGCTTCAAAAGATGGGCAAGGATTATGCCGCCGGAATGAAAGCCGTAGGCGCAGCAGCGCGATACACCCAATATGTCCAGAAATTCCACAATCGCGTCGGCAAAATCGCCGACATCGGGCACACCGGGTAGCGGATCCGATTGCCCGAAGCCGGGAGAGTCTGGGGCAATGCAGGTGAAACTATGCGACCATCGACGCATTAGGTCTTCATATTCGGCCGAACTGCGCGGACTTTGATGGACCAGCAGCAAAAGCGGACCGGATCCGCATCGCCGATAATGGACGGTGCGCCGTGGCTTTGTCCCGCTAGCGGCTATGGTCAAAAAATGGCGACTGATCTGTGGCATTTTCTAAGCGGTTAGCGGCTTACTAGGGTTATTTTTTGCCGCTTGTTTGGCAAAGTCGGGGTAGCGACCGAGGGTCAACAGCAACAGGGCGCCCACCACAAATAAGATCATCGACGCTTGCAGCATCCCGTCATAATTGCCCGTCACATCGCGCACCCGGCCGTATAATACCGGCGAGATGCCAGCGGCGATTCCGAAGGGCATATAGAGCATGCCGTATATCTTACCATAATTGGCCATGCCGAAATAGCGGCTGGCGAGATAGGCGATCAGGTCGCTTTCCGCGCCGGCCGCAAAGCCGAGCATGATGGCCGACAGATAGATTTTCACTTCATCAGTAGCTGTTCCTTGCAACCAATAGCAGGCGATGGCGGGGATCAATAAGATCGGCAGGCAGACCATTGGAGCCCATAGCCGGTCGAACAGCCAACCGGTGAACAGGCGCCCGACGAAAATGGAGATGCCGATGGTTCCCATGATACCCGCGGCGAGCTCAGTGCTCATCCCATGCTGTTTGATGATTTCCGGCATGTGCACATGCGCGCCGCCATAAGCCAAAGCGATGCAGGCGATAGAGACCCAGAGTGTCCAGAACCGGCGGTCCCGAAGCGACTGGCCCAAGGTCATACCAGTCAGCGCGCCGCCCGACATTATGGCTTCCGGCGCTTCTTCCGGTCGCGGTTCGCGGAACCAGAGAATGGCCAAGGGCACTGCGATCAGAAGGGGAAGCAAAGCCACGACAGGATACATGCCGCGCCAACCGAATTCCGCGATTGACCAGACCGCGATGTGCGGAACAATCAGGGCCGACAGGCTGGTGCCGAGCAGCAGAATGCCAAGTGCGAGACCGCGATTGTGGAAAAACCACATATTGACCGCGCGGCTCCATGTCACTGAGGTAGAGCCGATGCCGACCAGGCCGACGACGAACCATGCAAGATAGAAAATCAGGATTGATGCCGGGGTTAAACCGACCATGGCGAAGGTGATGGCAAAGGCAGCAGTGGACAGAATAGCGACAATGCGCACGCCATAGCGATCCGCGAGCCAGCCATAGACTGGTGCTAGCAATGACGCCACAATCCCGAAGATGGTGAAGCCGAGACTGATCTCGGCAAAGCTCCAGCCCATTTCATCATGGATCGGGCCTATCGCGAAACCCAATGTGTTGAACGGAATGGGGGACGCGCCAAAGGCGACGCCGATGAGCCCGGCCAGAAGAATTTTCCAGCCGTGAGAAAATTCCGATTTGCTGCTCACCATTCCCAGTTTTCTCACTCCACAAGTTTGTTTCGAGCTTCCGAGAAATCTCAGTGGAAGTCCTCCATCTTGCGATGTTTGATCGTTGAACGGTCAAAGGCCGAATGGGACGAGAGGTTTATTGCTTTTGTTTCAAATTATTTGAACTCGCGTGCCAGTTGGATATACCTATCCGACTGACGGCTATCCAAGCCTTGCCGTTTCAATCATGGGCCAATATCGCCTCTATCTGGCAGATAGTTTAGGCTGCGGCCTTTGCCGGAAAATGGAGAATCTGATGTCCGTGAATCGCAGAAAATTTATGATGGGATCGGCAGGCCTTGGCCTGTCTCTGCTTGCAGTGGGATGCGGGTCGCAAACACCCAAGAAATATGATGCGATCGTTTTGGGGGCCGGAATATCCGGTTTGCGAGCCGCGCAGCTTCTGGAAGATTCGGGATTGTCGGTTGTCGTCTTAGAAGCACGCGATCGGGTTGGCGGGCGAATTCTGTCGCTCACGGACCTTCCCGGAAATCCTGAAATGGGCTTCAATTCGATGGGTTCCGGCTATGGTCGCGGGCTGGATACGGCAAAACAAGCTGGTGTCGAGCTTGTCGAAGTCGGCAGCCGCTATCGCTATGGACCGCCATCAGGACTCTATATCAAGGGAGAGCATATTTCCCGGGAAGCTTGGCCGACCCATCCGGAAAATCCTTTCCCGGATGCGCTGAAAACGTTCATGCCGGCGGAACTGCCCTTTGTGTTGGTTGGTAAAAATCCACCGCTTAAGGATTGGACAAAATGGAGCGACCCGACAAATGCCGCTCTCGACATATCGCTAGCTGAATTTCTCGGGCAACAGGGTCTGAGCGAAGAGGCGATCCGGTTGAGTTGTGATTTGACCCCGTATCACGGACGAAATTCGCGCGATGTCTCATCTCTAATGTACAACTTTAGCGGTGGCTTTGTGCAAAGCCAGATGGCGGCTGGCGGCGAATCATTCGCGGCCAAAGGCGGCAATAGCAAATTGCCCGAAGCCATGGCTGCCGGGTTGAAGGGCGATGTGATTTTGGACAAGCCGGTTGCTGCCATCGAACAAGATGCCAGCGGAGCGACGGTGACCTGTCGTGACGGTTCGCGTTTTCAAGCGGCCAAAGTCATATGTTCACTGCCCCTGGCGGCGTTGCGGAATGTAGAGATAACGCCCGGCCTATCCGAACTGCAGGCAAAGGCGGTTCAGGAAATCAAATATCAGCCCATTTCTGTGGCGTTCCTGACGGCGAAGTCGCCATTTTGGGAAGAAGATGGCTTGGCTCCGGGCATGTGGAGTGACAGCGAGTCCGGGACGTTCATTCCTCAGCGCTATGGGGCGACCGAGGAAGAGGTTACCGGCTTTCTGATTCAGGCGCGCGGCGATCGCGCGTTTGAATGGGATAAGCTGGGTTCAGAGGCTGCTCTCGCCAAAATCGTATCGGAAATTGAAGCGCTGCGGCCAGCCGCCAAAGGCAAGCTTGAGGCGCGCCATTATCACAGCTGGTCTGGCGATGAATTTTCAGGTGGTGCCTGGGCTTATTATGGTCCGGGTCAAGCGACGAGCTTGCACAATGTTCTCGCAGAGCCAGCCGGTGCCATCGGCTTCTGCGGCGAGCATACTGAAACAACATCCCGGGGTGTTGAGGGGGCTTTGGCTTCTGCTGAGCGTGTTGTGCTGGAGACATTGTCTGCATGACAATGCCAACGGCAAGTGCGGGATGAAGTGACCATAGCAATTTGAGCAGCTTGACGAAGCGGCCCGGGAGACGGCATCAGGATGCACCCGTTTCTAGATAAGGCCGTCTCATGAAAACATTCGCGATCTACTGCGTCGACAAGCCCGACACCGCTCAGAAAAGACTCGATGCGCGCGATGCCCATTTCGCTCATATCGAGGCCACGCTTGCCAATTTCTGCATTGCAGGTCCGCTTCTTGATGATCAGGGCGTAACGATCGGATCGCTGCTGGTTGTGAAGGCCGAGACCGCAACCGAAGCGCGCGCATTTCTGGAAGCAGACCCATATTTTGACTCCGATATCTGGGCCGACGTCCGGATCACCCAATTTGTTGCCGCTGCGGGAGACTGGATCGGCGGCAAAATATGGTAAGATGGATATTCCTCTGGCTATCCATCTTCGGGATTGCCGCAGGCCCGGCCTCGGCGCAGAAAATTGATGCATGGAGCGAGGCGGTGGTCAGCGTCCGCGATCTGGAGGATGCATCCCGTTTGTTCATCGACTATGGTGAGTGGAAGATCATAAGCGAAGCGGCGATGGATGATAGTGAACTAAGCTATTGGAAATTACCGGAAGAGGCGACCGGTCGCTATCGCCTGATCTGTGCGCCAGAAGCCGAGACTGGCTGTATCCGTTTCATCGCTTTGAAAAATGCTGGCGTGCAAAAGCCGATCCGGCCCGCTGCGCGTCCTTGGGATACGGGCGGGATATTCTCCTTGATGATCCGGTCCGATGATGTCGATGCCTTGTTCGACAAAGCGCTGGCAATGGGCTGGTGGGCAGAGAGTGAGCCCTATCGGTTCAGCTTTGGCGCCTCTGATCTCAACAATGTGGTCATGCGCGGCCCGCACGGGATCAACATCGCCGTGTACGAGCGCATCAAGCCGGCGTTCACGGCATTCCCGATCGGCAAGATGAGCCAGACGTTCAATGCGATGCGCATGGTGCGGGACCAAAAGGCGTCGCTAAAATTTTATCGCGAGAAGCTCGGTCTGGGTCTGCTGTTCGACGCCGACTATCTTGATCCCGAGCCGACCATGTCGAATTTCTCGGTGCCGATCAATCTGAGCACCAGCATCCCCCGCCGCGCTGCTGTTGTGCACCATGGACCGGGAGAAACCGGGCGTATGGAGTTGATGCAATTTGTCGGCTTCGAGGGGCGTGATTTTGCGAAACGGGCAAGCCTGCCCAGCCTGGGTATTATTTCCGTGCGCTATCCGGTGACGGGCCTCGCAGACTATCGCGAGCAGCTTATCAAGCGGCGTGTCCCGATTGCTTATGAAGCCGATATGGTTGCGGTCGACAAAATCGGAATGCTAAACCTGTTTGCGGTGCGCGATCCTGATGGCAATCTGACCGAATTTTACGAAAAACCGTCAGAAATGTAGAAAAAGGGGGTCAAAGGGGCACAAATGGATCGGGATTTTGAATCCCGGGAAACCTGTCGCTTCTTTATCCGCCACAATGAGGAAATCGCCATGACCCGCATCAAACCGCTGACGATGGAAGAGCTGCCCGAGCAAACACAGGCGGCGATGAAATTCTCCGAAAACCTGATGGGCTATGTCCCCAATTCGGTGATGACCATGGCCCATTGGCCGGAATTGCTTGCGGCTTTTCGCGGTCTGGTGGCGACCATCTATGGCGAAAGCGCGATCGACAATGGTCTCAAGCGGCTCATTGGCGCGGTGGTGAGCGCGGCGGCCGGTTGCCAATATTGCATGGCCCACACAACGCTCGGAGCGCGGGATGTTGGTGTCGACGAAAAGAAGGTGAAGGCGGTCTGGGATTATCAGACCAGCGACCTGTTTAGCGACGCGGAGCGCGCAGCGCTCGATCTGGCCTTTGCCGCAGGGCAGGTCCCGAATGCTGCAAGTGACGATCATTTCGTGGCTCTGGATCCCTATTATGACGAACGGCAAAAGACCGAGATCATCGCCGTGATCAGCATGTTCGGTTTTCTGAACCGCTGGAACGACACGCTGGCGACCGGGCTTGAGGACAAGCCGTTCGAATCTGCAACCACGCTTTATTCTCCCGACCAATGGCAGGCGGGACAGCATCGGAGAGAGTTATGAAAAAGCAGCTTATCATTGCGGCCGCTATGGTTGCCCTGGTCCCTTCAACACCGGCGCTCGCGAGGGCCCATCATGTTTCAGCTGTGACGATGGACAAGCAGCAAATCGAAGCATGGGGTGCGAAATGGAAGGCGCAACTGGAGGCCGGCGACGTCGAGCCCTTGCGCAATATGTACGAGCCGGATGCCGTCCTGATGTCCAACGGATCTCCGCCGCAAGTGGGCGTCGACGCGATTATGGCGTTTCTGAAACGCAACGAGACAGCGGGCAATGCCGTAACGATAGACTTCGAGAATGAAGAAATTGTCATCGATAGGGATCGTGCCTATCTGACCGCGAAATATTGGATGACGATCACCGTCGCATCGGGTGCGGTTATCAACGTGATGGGGCGATCCTTTCTGGTCTATAAGAAAGGCGAAGATGGCACGTGGCGCCTGTGGCGTGACATGGACAATCAGGCGCCGGATGTTTTGGCTGAGGGACGACCGGTTGCGGCGGGTTAGCCGATCTCGATCAATTCCAGTAGTTCCCCGGCGGGGCCAAGAGTCGTAGCAGCGCGGCGTCCGCAATAGGGCGCTTCATCGCGCCTTGCTGGAGGGGTGATCCAGGCGCAGGCAATCTTGTCGAGATTGTTCACCGCCAGGCTCACCAGTCCGTTTCCAGGCGGCAACATGCCTTGATGACGCTGGCGGTCGGTGGCTTCTTCCGGATAGTCATCAACTTCGACGATCGGCAAGCGGCTGTTTTGCACCATCGTCAGCGCGGATGTTGTGCCAGCGGGCTTTTCAAACGCGTCGTTGATCATGCTATATTCCAGCACATAAGTGTCTGCTTCGGTCAGGTGGATATGATCACAATACCATTGCACTGTGGCGGCGCGATCAGGCGTAGCCAGAATGACGATGAAGATATGATCGGTCGGCGATTGTGCCTTGGGCAGGTCGGAGGACGGTGTGTTCTCGCGAACCTCGTTGAGATAGACCATCTCGCGCCCGGTTCCGAGCACCTGCATCGGCACGAAGAAGGGCAGCGCTTCCAATTCCTTGGGTGGGCCTACAATATCAAAGCCGCTGCCCTGCAAATGATCCGGCAGATCGAAGACATTTTGTACGGTAAATTCGAAGGCAGCCCAGCCATAAGTGGTTGTCGGCTTGAAATCGGGATGGTCCGGCTGTTCCACTAGACGGACATGACAATCCGCGCCGCTGACGGGTTGCAGGGTGGCCGCAGGTGATCCCGCATTTTGTGGGCAGCCCCAGCTTGCTGCAATATCGGCTGCCAGAGGGCCCTGCTCGACTACGGTCATGCCCAATATATCGCGATAGTCGCGCAAGGCGGCTTCAAGATTGGGCACGGCAGAAACGCCGCCGAGTATCGAGCCATGTTGCAGCTTGTGGGTCATATCAAAACTCCGGTTTTCTCTTCGCCAGAAACGCGCTCACGCCTTCCTTGAAATCATCGCTCTCGAAGGCCGCATCAAACAAAGTAGAGGAGGCTTCATCATCATCCGCTTGTCCGTCCAAAATGCGCTGAACAATCTGTTTGCTCATGCGCTGGCTGTGGGAGGACACCGATGCCATGGTCTCGGCCAGTGCAGCCGCTTCGCCATAAGGGTCATCGGCAAGAATTGTGATCAATCCGATGCGCAAAGATTCTTCGGCTGACAGGATCTGGCCGGTGAACAAAATCCGTTTTGCCTGCGATGGGCCGACGGCATCGACCAGCAATTTCGTGTCGTGCAATGGGTAGACAAGGCCGAGCTTTGCCGGTGTGATGCCAAAGCGGGCGGTCGGACCGGCAATGCGCATGTCACAAGCCAGTGCGATACCGCAGCCGCCGCCGACACAATCCCCGTCGATCACCGCAATCGTGGGTTTGGCGGCCTGCGCCAGATCATGCTGTACCTTGCCAATGGCCGCCTGATTTCTAGCGCGCCAGACGGGGTCGGTTGATCCTGCTCCAAATTCGCCAATATCAGCGCCGGCACAAAAGGCACTGTCTTTGGTGCTGGCATGGACCAGCAACACGCGGATGGTGTCGTCCGCCATGGCATCGGCCAGCAGTTCCGGGAACAGTTCCCACATTTCCTGGGTGAACGCGTTGCGCTTGTGCGGGCGGTCGATCAGCAGATTGGCGATCTTGCCATTTTTCTCGAGGCGCAGGGTCATGCAGGGTCAACCTTCGCGAGATGTTGGGCAATCTTGTGCCGTGTCGTGATCCAGACGTCCTGCTTCGAACGGACATGTTTGAGAAATTCCTCAAAAGCCCAGATCCGACCGGGTCGGCCAATGATCCGCAGATGCAGGCCCAGCGACATCATCTTGGGATTGCCCTCTTCGCCTTCGCAGTAAATCTGGTCGAAATTATGTTTGGCATAGTCCAGCCATTGCTGCGGCGTCATCGCCGGATCGGTCCACATTTTCATATCATTGCTATCCAGCTGATAGGGCGTGATCGCAATCGGCTTCCCGGGAACGGTCTGTTTGTCCCAGAAAGGAATATCGCCCGAATAATCATCCATATGATAGTCGAAACCCTCTTCGATCAACAGCCGTCTGGTGTTGTCGGTATGGAAATAGCGCGACAACCAGCCATAGGGACGTACTCCCACAGTCTTCTCGATTGAGCTGACGGCCTTGCGAATGAACGCCCGTTCTTTCTCTTCATCCATCTTGAATTGATGGACCCAGCGATATCCGTGGCTGACCGGTTCGTGGCCCAGATCGGCAATGGCTTGCGCGATCTCCGGGTGGTTTTCCAGGCTCATCGCGGCCACCGTCCAGCTGGCCATGATATCGAAATCTTTGAGCAGCTTCACGACACGCGGTGCACCCGCCTTGATGCCGTATAGATAATTGCTTTCATTGCCATAGTTGCGGATCGGCGACTTGATATGAATGCCCAGTTCATCAACCGGCTCCATCCCGCGATCCCCGCGCGCAACCGTCATCTCGCTGCCTTCCTCGACATTGACGACAATGCTTAGCGCCATTTTCGCGCCGTCCGGCCAATCCATACGTTCTTCTTGCATCAGTGCATTTCCTCCCCGCCGGAAACGTTAATCGCTTCCCCGGTCACATAAAAAGCATCATCACTGGCCAGCCATGCGCAAGCGGCGGCCGTGTCGCTCGGCAGGCCGGGGCGGCCCATCGGGTTCTTCGTGCTCATATTGGCAAGATAGTCTTCGACCGTCTCAAAACCCAGCAGCTTGGAGAAATATTCATTCTGCTGTGCGCCGAGGCCGGTGGTCACATGATTGGGGCAAACCGCGTTCACGGTAATAGCATGCGTGCCGAGTTCGACCGCGCTTGCTCTGGTCAGTCCGACCATGCCGTGTTTCGAGCTTACATAGGCGGGGAGATGCGGGAAACCGGTCTTTGCAGCTTGAGAAGCGATGTTGATGATCCGTCCGCCTTGGCCCGCTTTGACCATCGCCTTGGCTGCCGCCTGTGTGCAGTAAAAGGCTCCAGACAGATTGACGCCAATCACGGTTGCCCAGTCCGCTGGATCAACATCCAGCAAAGGCTTCATCATGAAACCGATACCTGCGTTGTTGACGAAAATATCTACGGCTCCAAATGTCGAAACGGCTTGGTCGACGAGCGCCTGACATTGCGCGGCATCGCTCACGTCGCAGGCAATGGTTGCCACCTTGGCCCCGCGTCCGCGCAGTTCTTCGGCAACCGCCTCTTCCTCCTCACCGATCGCGAGATCGGAGACCACGCAATTGGCGCCTTCATCGGCAAAGCGCTGCAATATCCCTTGCCCGAGTCCCTTCTGTTTGCCGGACCCGGTGACGACGACAGTTTTGCCTGCGAATTTTCCGGACATTAGAGGTCTTCAGTCAGAATGAATTGCGGGCCGTCAGCATAGTCCTGAAACGGAGCCGCCATCGCCTGAAATGCAGGGTCTGACACATCGGTGACAAAGGCGTCCATGCCGGTGATGTCGATAATCTCGAAATATTCATAGGGAGACGGATCATCTGATCCGAACATGCCGGTCGCTTTGTGGACGGTGAAGGACGTAACCGAACTCAGCGCGCTGGCGGTCGGAATATCGCGTGTTTTCGCCCATTCTTCATATTCGCCGATATTGACGCCTTTTTTCAGGTTAAACAAAACGATGATACGCATGATCTCTCTCCTTCATTTTCCGTAAAATATAGTGGGGCGCCGATAGGCTGCCATTCTGTTGTCTAATGTTTTGGCCAGGTGGAACAGGCCGGCCTCATTGCCTGCAGCGCCGATCAACTGGACTCCCAGCGGCATGCCCTGATCATCCTGACCGGCAGGAACGGTGATCGCAGGCAGACCGGCGATGCTGGCAAGGCAGGTGAAATCGGCTTGATTGGCTGGCGCTTTGTCTTCGTGACTAAAGGCTGCTTGCGGCGCGGTGGGCAGCAATATCGCACCATGTTGCGCGACTACGGCGTTCATGGCTGCGCTGGTCTTGGCCAATATGTCCCGGTCTTCGGCAAGGTCAGAAGCGCTACGCTCGGGGCCGAATTTGAGCAGAAATCTGAGGCCTTCAGACAGGCCCTCGGGATTGGATTCAAGCAGCTCGCCAAGCGATTCAGATAAGGCAAGGGAGGTCAGGATGAAGCCAGCATAGCGGATGCGCGTCTGCGGATAGGGCAAAGAAAAACTGCCTTCAGCGTTCATATTATAGCAGGCAGTCTGATAGCTTTCCAACACGCCGGCTTCGCAGGTGACATCGCCCAAATTTTCCAATAATGCAATGTTATCAATGGCTTGTGGATTTTTAAAGTCCATAAGGATGCGCGAACATGCCTCCAATGCTTCCAGTGATCGCGCCATTGGACCAATGCTGTCGAGCGAGGCTTCTGCGATTTCCAGCCCGTCCTGGCTGATCGCGCCGTGTGTTGGTTTCAATCCATAGATACCGCAATAGGATGCCGGTATGCGAACCGATCCCATGGTGTCGGTGCCCAGCGCCATATCGCACAGTCCCGCCGCAACCGCGGCGGCGCTGCCGCCGGACGAACCGCCGGGGGTATAGCCGATCTGGTGCGGGTTCTGGGTTGCGCCGAAGAAGGGATTATCGGTCTTCGCGCCCAGCGCCGCTTCTTCCATGTTCAACATGCCGATGATAGCTGCACCCGCGCTTTTAAGCCGCGCCACCGCATCGGCATCCTCGGTCGCAATACGATCCCGATAGGCGCCAATCCCACCGGTCCAAGGCAGGCCTTTGGCGGCAATATTGGCTTTGACCCCTATGGTTATGGCATCAAACGGGCCTTCGCCAAATTGCGCGCCTTGGTCAAAGTCCACAAAGGCATTTAGCGCGGCGTTGGCCGTTTCAAGTTCTTCCCACTGGATCATCGATCAGATCATAGCCCCCGTTCGTCGATGAGCCGGATCGGTTTTTGCCGCACGTCAATCTGGCTTGCTGCTGCGGTGCCGCCAACATCGACCAGATCAATCTCAATATCGATGCCAAGGCCCTTGCGCAGCAGGTCGGATAGCTGAGACATATCAGACCCACCGCGACTTTCGAGTACCACCTTCATTTCGTCGCGGCCTTTTTCATCGCGGGTTACATAGCAGATATATTCACCCGTTAGATCCTCCCGGTTTTCAATGATCGATCCGACGGCATGGGGGAAGATATTGATCCCGCGCAGCTTCACCATATTGTCGCTGCGGCCCTTGAAGCCGGTAATGCGTTTGAACACCATGCCGGTGGCGTTGGAGTCTGTGCGTTCCTCGGTAATATCATGGGTGTTGAACCGGATACAGGGCGCGATGTCGTCCTTGAACAGGCAGGTAACAACCATGTCGCCGGTTTCGCCAGCGGCAACCGGTGCGCCGCTGTCAATGTCGAGCAGTTCGAGATATTGGGCGTCTTCCCAGACATAAAGGCCATCCCGCTCTGGCCCTTCGCCAGCGATGCTGCCGGTGTCGCCGACGCCATACCAGTCAAAAGCTTTCGCCCCATGCCAAGCGGCTTCGGTCGATGCCCGATCCTCGGTACCCAGATGCCCGATGATCATTTTGAGGTCGATCCGGTCGAACAGCTTCTCTGCCTCTGCGACATCGGCCAGTTTCCGGACATAGTCGACAAAACCGACCATGCAGGTGACGCCAAAATCGGCCATCAGATTGACCTGATTGATCGACCGCGTTTCAATGCCTGTGCCGGCGCTGAGGAACAGAGAATTGGTGAAATGAGTCACCGCTTCGCGAATATAATGGCCGCCGTTGATCATGCCATGGCCATAGACCGACTGGACCACATCATCCCGGCCCAGCCCCATCCAGCGATACATGCGCCCGACCAGAAGATTGGTGACCTCCCGGCCTTTCGGGCCAAACATCAGCGGTTGCGGGCGGCCTGTGGTTCCGCTGGTCGTGTGGAAAATAACCGGGTTGTCGCCGCGCCCGTCAAAATCGCCATATGGGGGATGGGCGTTGACCGATGCCATCAGGTCGGACTTGTCATAGACCGGCAGTTTCGTGATGTCGGCCAGCCCTTTGATGTCGCCGGCTTCAATGCCTTTCTCGCCCCATAGACGCTGGTAAAAGGGAATCTCCCAACCGCGGTGCATGAGTTTTTGGAATTGCTTGTCTTGAATGGCATAAAGCTCGTCGCGGGACATGGCGGTATAGCGCCGGACAAATTCATCTCCGACCGGATATTGGTCGAGCATCTGTTTGGCATCAAAGGCTTCAAAATAGGTCGGAAAAGTCATCGGGGCTCCGTCGCATAAGCTAGAGGGTTATCAAAAATTCGGGGATCACAATCGGGATTGGCCAGGCTGTGGGCCAGATCGTGCTTGGATTGGGTTTGTGCTTCCGACATTGGCGAATCCGGGCTGCCAAGATTGTCGGTGATTGTCCGTTCTATCTTGTCGCCATCAGACAGAGTGATGGTCAGGCTTTGCGGTGCCAGCGCGTTGTGATCGGGATTGTCATCAATCCGGACGGTCACTTTTTCGCCGAGCTGCACCAACGCCGGATTGGCAAATTCTTCCGATGTGAAACAACGCGGGTCGATGATCCGGTCGCGCAGCATCAAGGGCACCAGAAACGGCAGGCAGAGTCGCGCATAGCTGGGGGTCATGTCGGTGTTATAAGGTCGCCCGACCAGCCGATGAATTAGCGGCGGGGCAGCGACATCGACGGCAACGACTTGAGCCGGATCGAGTGCACCGTCGCGCAGCATATCGTCCAATGCTCCCAATATCCCATGACTGGCCCGGCCCGAAGGAAAGGGCTTCACGCTGACATTTTCGATGAGCCAGTCTTGGCCGATATTGTCGGTATAGCGCGTCAGGTCGCCGGGTTCGAACAAAGTGAAATATCCAAATGGCCCTTCCAGCGCATCATGCGGTCCGTCCATGCCAGCCTTGGCAAGATCGACGGCGGTGATGGCGGCGCGTGATGCATTTGCAATTTGCAGAGGCAGTGCGATCGAGGCCTCGACATGCGCCTGCATCGTGCCCGCCGCTTGCGAATAAGCAAGTCCTAGAACATCAGGGAAATGGTCATCCGAAAGACCCTCTAGCCGTGCCACCGC
The DNA here is from genome assembly GCF_039982395.1 of Parasphingorhabdus sp. Lineage (GTDB taxonomy): Bacteria > Pseudomonadota > Alphaproteobacteria > Sphingomonadales > Sphingomonadaceae > Parasphingorhabdus. The sequence continues at coordinate 272,096 of NZ_JBDWYO010000001.1, read as the reverse complement.
TAGCGATGCGCCGATAATGCCGGCCGTCGCGGGGCGGAAAAACTGCATCGCCCCGGTCGCTGCCACACCGATACCGCTGGCGATATCCACGCCTACGGCAAGGGCGGTTAGAAAATCATCCTGATCGCAGCCGCCCGATCTATCCGCCGACGCAAGCAGGGCTGCGGTGACCACCGATAGGGCGTGGACCACAGCCGGTTCATGCACCGCATCCCATTCGAGGCAGTGGATCGCAAAACCGTTGAACCAGGCTGCGGACGGCGCGGGCAGGCGGCTCTTCGAACCCAGCAAGCGTGCGGCATCCCCTGAGCCCCAACTCCGGACGGCAACGAGCATCTCTTGTGCTTCATCCGATGCCGCACCAGCGGCTCCGCCTGCTAAGGTGTCGCTTAACAAATATTGTGCTGCCTCTCTCGCAGAGTCAGGCAACGCATGATCGGCGCTGGCAAAGGCCAGAATCTTCTGGGTCGCGCTCATGACAGCCAGTCCGATAGCATTTTGTCTATTGCCTCAGCATCATCGCCGTTGAGCGCCAGATCAACCGCGCGGTCCGCTTCTTTTTCTGACAATCCACCCCAAGCGATGAGTGACCGGGCTTTGTCGATTATGCCGTCCTTGGACAGCGGGCGCTCGGGGTCGCCCAGCGCATCGACAAGCGCGACCGTTTCGTTCGCGCAGGTGATCCGCGCACCATAATGTTCGGGATAGCGATCGGTGATGTCAGATGCATCAGCGACCGAGATGCGGCTTCGGAATTCGGCCAGTGCGGCGATGGCATCCGGTTGAAAGTCGGCGAGTTCCGGCACGCCTTTCGTGGCGACAATAGCAACCGCATGCTGGATCGAAAATTTCGCGTCGTTCACCGATTGCGGGTCAGGCCGGTCACAAAAGCTGATCGCATCGGCGTAAGTTTCTACGAGAATATCGCCGTCCAGCGAACCGAGCTTCGCTTTCAGTTCCAGTGCCACATCAATCGCCGGATGGGCATGGCGGCAGGCTCCCCATGGCTTGAAACTGACTTCGTGAATGCGCCATTGATCAGGGAAGGTCATGGGTTTGGGGTTTTCGCAAGTGGCTGCGTAGAGGCCTTGCGGGCCTTCGAGAATGAAACGGGGACCGACTAGGCCATCCCAAGCATAACAACACGCATGATTCCCAGTGTCGTGCGCAGCAACTATGTGCCATTGTTTGGTATCACCAATTTCGTTTCGCATCTGCCAAAGTCCGCTTGTGACGGAACCAGCCAAACCAAATGCGGAGGTCATTGTTTTGATTTCTTCGGGAAAACCCTCAGGCATGGAGTCATCATAAGCCCAAAAAGCAGCAACTGCTCCAAACACGCCAGCGGTGGCTGTGTTGTGATAATTCCTATAATGCGCGGTATCGAGGGTCGATCCTACCGCGATGGTGGCTTCGTAACCCTTAACAGCGCGGACTAGCGCATCATCCATAGTCTCCGGAGTAGATGACAATGCGGCTGGCCAAACAATCGGCCCCGGATGAAGTATAGATGTACGATGCACATCATCCATTTCGAGTAAGTTTCCAAACCAGCGAGCCATATCCAGCGGGTCGTACTCAATATCAACTTTGTGAATAATTTTATCGGCAAGCTCACTCTGCCGCGCGCCTGCGATACACCCGAGCCAATCCAGCAGATGTAATCGCGCCCGCTGCCGCGTGGCCTCATCGACGGGGCGCATCAAATGGGTTGCGAGTTTCTCGGTCAGGCTCTCTTGCGTCATGCCGCTGCCCGCCTTAAGGCTAATTTATGTCCGGACAAAAATCTAAAGCTTCCAAGAAGAAGAAGCCTCGTTACTTGGAATTGGCGGATGAACTGCGCGTAGAAGTATTGCGCGGGGACTATTCCGATCCCGGAGATTTCCCGACCGAGTCGGTGCTTTGCAAGAAATTCGACGTTAGCCGGTTCACGGTTCGAGAGGCCCTGCGCAAGCTGACCTCCGAAGGTTTGATCGCTCGCAAGCGGGGATCCGGAACCATCGTACAACCGGCCACCGCCCGCGCTGGAGCCCTGCATCAACCGCTGAGCAATGTCGGCGAGATTTTGCAATATGCGCATGACACGACGATCAGTTTTGAAAAGCTGCCACCGCAGGAAATTCCGGTTAAAATTGCCGAGCAAACCGGGATAACGCCGCAACGGAAATGGTTTGTCTTTCACGGAACAAGATTGAAGCCCGGACGAAAACGTCCGATCGCGATGACTGTCGCCTGGATCAATCCGGATCTTGCCGATGTGGTCGACAAGATTGATATCGATGCCGCTACGCTCTTTGGACAGATCGAAGAATTGGGGGATTTGACCACCGGTCGCGTGACCCAGGACATTCAGGCGATTGCCGCGACCGAGAATTTCGCGGCCGATCTGGGCCTTGATGAAGGCGATCCGATCTTGCGTATTTTGCGCTGCTATTTTGATCAGAATGATCGGCTGTTTGAAATTTCGGCCAGTTACCATCCGGGCGAACGCTTTGCCTATTCGATGCATATCGAGGTCGACTGAACCCATCATTTAAGCAGGTCCGGTGCATCTGACGGTTGCCAGTCTTCTTCTGATTGAAACCGGAATGCGGGCGCGATCTGATGCGAATCGTTCGCTTCGACCCGCAAGCCTCTTTCTCTGACAAAGTCCTGATCCAACGCTTCGCGAAAATCGAGCACGGGCGAAAAGGCCACGTCCTTGTCGGAAAACCATTGCACCCATTGATCGCGACTCTTGGTCGCAAATGTGCTGCGCAGAAATTCTATCAGGGGTTTTTGCGGCGCTCCGGCTTCCATTTCGGCGAGTGGCAGCAAGTCCAGCCGGTCGAGCGCGGTGAGCAGAACTTTGGCAAATTTCACTTCGCGCGCGCCCAAAACCACATGCTTGCCGTCCAGGGTTTCATAAACATTGTAAAATGCCGCCCCGCCGAGTGACCGTTGCGCCTGGGATGTCGGAGACTGCCCACCTCGGATCGCTTCGCCGGCGATATGGGCGCACCAGGGCAGCATCGAATCATACATGGCGATATCGACATAATCGCCCCGGCCGGTCTTCTCCCGACCGAGAAGGGCCATCAGAACGGCCGACAGTCCGTTCAAGCCCGCGGCCATATCAGCGGAAGGCACGCCCGGTACAACCGGCATGCCGTCAGGGCCGTCATTGACCGATAGAAATCCGGAAAGCGCCTGCACCGCCAGATCATGGGCCGGGTGATGCGCCATTTCGCCTTCCTGACCAAAGGCGGAAATCGAACAATAGACGATCCGCGGGTTTTTCGCCGCAACCGCATCATAGTCAAAGCCAAGGCGCTTCATCACGCCAGGCCGAAAGCCTTCGATCATGACATCGGCATCTGCCAGCAACGCCCAAAGTCGATCCCGACCCTTGTCGGATTTCAGATCCAGAGCGATGCCTTGCTTGCCGCGATTAAGATTGCGGAACCAGACCGATTGACCAGCCTCAACGGGTTCCATGTCCCTAGCCGGATCACCGGCGGGTGGTTCAACCTTGATCACCTCGGCGCCATGGTCGGCCATCATCATCGTCAGCATCGGTCCCGGCAAGAACAGCGACAAGTCAACAACCTTTATGCCGGACAATTTTCCCATCAGATCAAATAACTCCGCCTGCACGGAGCTGCGCGATGGCGTCGCCATCATATCCGATTTCGCTCAGGATGGCGTCGCTGTCTGCCCCCAGCAAAGGCCCGGCCTTGTTTGGCAGGCGCTCGCCATTCAGTTTGATCGGACTGGAAAGCACGTCCATTTCAGATTTGTCTGGGTGGCTAATCGTGTCGCGCATTCCGATGGTTTCGAGCCAGGGATTGTCCAGCGCCTGGTCGAGTTCATAGACCGGCGATACCGGCACGAGGCCTTGCAACAATTCCATCCAGTGCGCGATCGGCTGGGTGCTGAAAACCGCATCCAGCAAGGGGGAGAGTTCTGCGCGGTTGGTGAGGCGATTGGCGGGCGTGTCAAAGCGTGGATCGGCAATCAAATCATTGTGACCGATGCGTTCGCACAGAATTGGCCAGAATTTCGGTATCTGCGCCATCACAAACATCCAACCGTCTGCGGCCTTGAACATCTGGCTTGGCGTCGCCGACGGATGCGCGCCGCGGGGCACACGTTCTGTGATGTCGCCTTCGTTCATATACCAGAGCGCCGGATAGCTGGTCTGGTGGACCGCCGCCGACAGCAGGTCGACATCGACGTCACAGCCTTCGCCCGACCGTTGCGCATCAAGCAACGCGGCGAGCAAACCCACGGCCATTTGGGTTCCGGACATGAAGTCGACCATCGACAGGCCAAAACGGACTGGCGGACCATCAGGCTCTCCGGTTAGCGCACAGAAACCTGCCTCCGCTTGCATCAGATAATCATAGCCCGGCCATTTTGCGCGCTCATTATCGCGGCCATAGGCCGATACATGGGCGCAGACGATTGCCGGATTGACGGCTTTCAGGGATTCATAGTCGAGCCCGATTTTGGTCGGAACATCTCCGCGCAGATTGTTCGCCATCACATGCGCATCCTTGGCCAACTTGTGGAGAATTTCGACCCCCTGATCGGTTCGCAGGTCTAGCGTCAAGGACCGCTTGTTCAGATTGAAGCTCTGGAAATAGAGGCTTTCCTGCTCGCGCAACCAATGTGGTCCGACATGCCGGGCGGTGTCACCGCCTTTGGGCGGTTCGATCTTGATTACATCTGCGCCCAGTTGAGCGAGAAACATCGTGCCATAAGGGCCTGCGCCATATTGTTCGGCCGATAGGACCCGAAAGCCCTTGAGGGGTTGTTTGACACTCATGACAGGCAGTTCGGCGACGATTTTGAATTGATGTTGGATGCCATCAAGCGGGATTCCTTTTCACCCATTGTTTCGAAATGATCATACGTTGCATCTCATTGGTTCCTTCGCCGATACACATCAGGATGGAATCGCGATAATAGCGTTCAATGTCATATTCTTTTGAATAGCCATAGCCACCGTGAATGCGCAGCCCTTCTTCAGAATTTCTGACAGCGGCTTCGGAGGCAAAATATTTGGCCATACCGGCCTCCATATCGCAACGTTCGCCACGGTCATATATTTTTGCAGCATCTAGCGTGAGCAATCGTGCGGCCCGCGCGCGAGTGACCATTTCACCCAGCTTCAACTGTATGGCTTGATGTTCGCAAATCGGTTTGCCCATGGTTTCGCGCAGCTGAGCATATTCCGTGGCTAGCCGCAAAGCGCCTTCTGCGAGCCCGACGCCCCGCGCTGCCACATTGATACGACCGAGTTCCAAGCCGCCGGTTGCCTGGAAAAACCCTTGTCCTTCAACGCCCCCGATCAAGTTTTCAGCGGGGATGCGGTAATTGTCAAACATCAACTCTGCGCTATCGATAGACTTGTAGCCGAGTTTGTCGAATTTCTTGCCAACACCAAAGCCTTCGCCTTTTGGTGCAATCATCAAGCTCATGCCGTTGTAGCGCGGATCAGCTTTCGGATCGGTCTTTACAAGCAAAGCGAAACATTCGCCTTTGATGCCATTGGAAATCCAGGTTTTTGTGCCGTTTATGACATAGTCATCGCCATCGCGAACTGCCGTCGTCCTAATGGCTTGCAAATCTGTCCCGGCATTGGGTTCGGTCAGCGCCAGGCCACCGCGGATTTCACCGCTGGCGAACTTGGGTAGCCATTTCATCTTCTGCTCTTCGGTGCCGAAGCGTTCTACCGCCGCTGCCATGATCAGGTGCGAATTGACGATACCAGTGATCGCCATCCAGTAGGAAGAAACATAAGCGATGATCTTCGCATAGGTGGTCGAAGGCAAGCCCAGCCCACCATATTCTTCACCGATAGTCGCCCCGAAAAGGCCCATTTCGGCCATTTGCGCCACAAGCTTTTCGGGCCAGATGTCGCCGTGATCATGTTCCATCACCACCGGCTTCACTTCGCCTTCGACCCATTTCTCTATCGCATCCATGAAAGCGCGTTCGTCGTCGGGGTCGATCGTTCTGATTTGATTTACGTTTACGGCACTAGCCATTTTCATATTCCTTCTTAGCGAACCTTAATCGTCCGCGCCGCCAAAACCACGCTTCCAGATCAACATGGTGCGTTCAAATGTACACACCACTTTGTCATCCTGGTTCTTGCCGATGGTCTTGACCATAACAATACCCTGTTCGGGACGAGAAGAAGACTCGCGTTTGTCGAGCACTTCACTCTCGGCATAAAGCGTGTCACCCGGGAATAGGGGATGGGTGAGACGGATCTTGTCCCAGCCGAGGTTGGCAACCGCTTTCTGACTAGTGTCTGAGACGCTCATTCCCACCATCAGCGCGACCGTGAGTGGCGAGCAGACCAATGGCTTTTTAAATTCGGTTTTTTTGGCAAATTCATAGTCGAAATGCGCGGGATGGGTGTTCATCGTCAGCAGTGTGAAATGCACATTGTCGGTGTCTGTAATCGTCCGGCCGGGGCGATGTTCGTAAATATGGCCGACTTCAAAATCTTCAAAATAGCGGCCAAATGTCTCGCGAAAACGTCCGGGACTGACTTCAATGACTCCATCACGCATGATTATTGTTCCTTTTTTGCATAGTATATTACTTTGTTTGGACGGACTCTATCATCCGTCTGTATCGCTCCATGACCGGCGCTTCTAACATACGGCCATTGTGACTAATCGCTTTGCCGCCCGCCTGATCGTAGGCCGTCAACGCTTCCTTTGCCTCTACCAACTCTGCTTCGCTCGGCCGCATCGCGGTCTGAATGGCAGTGATTTGCTTGGGGTGGATCGCGGCCTTGGCATGGAATCCCATAGCCTTTGCTTTGGCACATTCTTCCGCCAGTCCGGCCTCGTTTGACATGTCGATATAGGGCACATCAATCGCCATGACCTGCGCTGATGCACAGCACATGATGAAACCGCCTCTCGCAGCCAGCAACGGTTCCCATTCCAGCTTGGTTCCCAGCTCTGCGGAAAAATCGCCACCACCAAACATCATCGCGGTAACGCCTTCGCTGGCGGCAATGGCATCGCCAGCGCGCAGGCCTCTTACGGTCTCGATCAGCGGAATCAGGCCGTCGACCTTGTCGCCCAAAATATTGTGAGCAATTTCCACTTCGCTTTCACACTCCACCATCGGCAGAAAAACCAGAGATGGACTATGTTCGGAAGTTGCGAGCGCCAGGAGGTCCGCTAGGCCAGCCGCTGTTTTCAATCCGTTGATTCGAACCGCCGTCTTCTGCCGATCGAGACCAGAGAGAGCCGTTAAAACGGACTCACGGGCGGTTTCTTTTTGATCTGCCGGGACCGAGTCTTCCAGATCGATACAGATAATGTCAGTGCCGCTAGAGGCCGCTTTTTCATAGCGCTCAGGACGGTTTGCCGGAACAAAAAGAAAGTTTGTGAAGCTGGTCATGATGTCCAATATTCTAGAAATTAGTGTCGCCCCTAAATTTGTCCGGACAAATATAAAGTCAACCTGAAAGTGAAATTATTCCATCCTATTCGCAGGGCGATAGAAATTCTGGAATGCGGCTTTGCTGTCGGCACTATGCGGTTTGCCGATGTGGTCTACAGAACCGCGATTGCGGTTAAAACGGCTTGATGTTGCCAAGAAATGCCGTTGCAACCAGCAGCAGATATACAATCCAAACCCAGATCCGCGTGCGGTTCATGGTGTTGAGCAACGGAATCTCGGTCTCATCCGAAGATCCTTCGGCAATCAGTTTGCCAAGCTGAGGGCCCACCGGTTTAAAGGCGACATCAATCATGATGGCGGCTGCAAATATCAGTCCAAACATTAGCGCCTTTGTTGCTAGCCAGGCCGGTGCGAGGGGTGCGCCCTGTGCCAGCGAGATAATTCCCAAGCCGATGTAGAAGGCGGTCAGGCCAATGGTCAGGAGCGATTCAATCTTTTTATCCCGCGCCGCTCTCGGGGTTTGATCATGTCGGTGTGCATCCCAGACCAGCCACAGCCAGAAGCCGCCAACCGCCCATGCTGCCGCAAGGGCCCAGCCCGGCAAGACCCACCAACCGCCGGCATCAACCATGGTGAGTGTCAATGGCACCATCAACGCCCAGGCGGTGCGCGGGACCATATCCAGGTTGACCAGAAGCTGTAGCAATACCAGCCGCTGCGGCAGGTCATATTGCTCCCGCTTGCGGAAATGCTGCCCGAGCATGAACACGCCGACGTCGGCACCCAGCCACAGTACGAACAGAATGATGTGTACAAAAACAAGGAGTTGGTAAAAACTGATCGCCATAAAATCCATAATATTCTTCCTTTATGCGCCCTTTTTGCCACATATTTTCACCGAAATGAACCGCTAGCAAATCAAACTGTTGCCAAACTGTATACAGTATGTAGATTTGTCCGGACAACTAAAAAGCTCCGGGAGTTTCAAAATATGAAAAAAATCCTACTTGTTTCGTCTGCCCTTGCATGCATTGCTTCGGCTTCACCTGCCATGGCGCAGTCCGCCTCAACCGACGAAGCAGAGCAGGATGGTGGCCTTAACGTCATTGTTGTGACCGCCCAGCGTCGCCAAGAAAGCGTGCAAGACGTCCCGATTGCGATTAGCGCGTTCAATGCGGCAGAGCTTGAGACCCGCGGCGTTTCCAATGCTTTGGAAGTAACCCAGTTCGTTCCCAATCTGGTCGGCCTTAACAACACCGGGCTTGGAACCGCCAATAGCTACTATCTGCGCGGGATCGGTAACACGGAATCAATCGCGACTTTCGATCCGCCCATCGGCACCTATGTCGATGACATCTACATGTCGCGCCAAAATGCCAATAACCTCTCCTTCTTTGACGTGGATCGTGTGGAAGTGCTTCGCGGCCCACAGGGCACTCTCTTTGGGCGGAATACTACTGGCGGTGCGGTCAACGTATTCCTGAAGGAGCCGGGCGACGAGTTCGCCGGCTATGTCGAAGCCGGATATGGCAGTTATGAACGCTATATGGTTCGCGCCTCGGTCGATGTTCCCCTCGCTGATACGTTCGCGGTTAAAGTCTCGGGCTATTTTCAAGATGATCAGGGCTATGCGATAAACACCACCAATGGTGAGCGTGCCAACCAAAATGACGGTTGGGGTGTTCGCGTTGGCTTCCGGGGTGAACTCTCTGACAATGCGCGTTGGACCGGATCCTATATTCGGACCCATGCAGACGCCGGGAATATTGTGAATTTTGATTGTGATCCCGCCAATCCCACCAATTGCGACGGCCGTTTCGTGACGACCGGTTTCTCCAAGAACGGGAATTTTGGGGGACGTCTAACCGGTCCGAAGAATGATTTCGGTCTCGGCAATGAAGTCGATATGAACTTTGTCTCTTCCAATCTCGAACTCGGGTTTGGAGATCTGACGGTTAACCTGATTACCGGTTTTGTTGATATCAAACAGAATTTCGCGTTGGATTTTGCGGATGGCCGCGGACTGCCGAACACCGGCAATCCCATTCCACCGGTTGCCGGCTACACCTTTGGTGGGTTTACCATATCGAACCAGGGCGAACACACGCAGTTCACTCAGGAAATCAAGGTAACCGGATCACTCGGAGACGGCTTGTTGGATTTTGTCGGCGGGGTCTACTATTTCCATGAAGACAATACGACAGACTTTGGTGATTTGTTCACTTTGCCGTTCGCGCCCGCGCCAACAGGTTTCCCGATCATTCTGGCTGATCGAACGATCAATAATACTGCTGAAGCCTGGGCCGGCTATGTGCAGGCCGATGTCAATTTGTCCGAGCAATTGAAGCTTACCGCTGGTATCCGATACACCGACGAGAAAAAGTCGTTTGATATCCGGGACAATCGGGCCAGCTGCAATGATGGTTCTATCGAAGCCTCTTGTATCAATACAATCAATCTGACGGCTGCCAATGGCGCGGCTATTCCTCCCAACCAATCGGTTGGATTGTGGACTCCCAGAATTGCGCTCAATTATAAAGCGAGTGAAGATTTCTTGATTTTTGCTTCTGCAACACGTGGATTCAAGTCGGGCGGTTGGAACGCTCGGGGCACATCGGCAACCGAACTTCTGCCTTTCGGCCCGGAAACCGCCTGGAGCTATGAACTTGGTGCCAAGACCGAGTTTCTTGATAACCGTGTTCGGCTTAATGTGACGGCGTTCTGGCTGGATGTGTCGAATTTGCAGACCCCCTCGGCCTTCATTCGCGGTAACGGATCAATCGCCTTCATCACCCGAAATTTTGCAGATTATCGTAACAAAGGCATCGAGGTTGAATTGAACACCGCTCCTGTCGACGGGTTAAATCTGTTCGCTTCTCTTGGATATCAGGATGACGAATATCGTATTGATGCCAATGCGCCAGCCTTCGATGCGTTTGGCGTCCAATCTGTGCCTGCTCAGCAGGCGGCTTGCCTAGGGCAACTGGCTGCCGGACTGCTTCCCAATACTGCCGGAGCGGACAATGCGTCTTCCTGCGGCGCGGGTATTGTCGCACCGGATGGTTCGCTCGCTGAGCCCGTCCGTACTCCTGACTGGACCATCTCAATTGGTGGTAGCTACGACGCTGAAATGGGCGGGGGCCTGTCTTTGGTGCCGTCTCTCAACGCCAATTGGCGGAGTAAGAGTGAAGTGGGTACAAGTGAGCTTACCTTGTTTGACCAAGCCGTCACCGGGCCGAATACTGGCACCGTATATCCCAGCAATACGCAAGGCCTTGGCAGTCCGATTGTTCCAAGTTCCGGTTCTTTCTCGGCTGCGCGTTGGATCGTCAACGGTTCGATCGCACTTAAGAGTGATACCGGTTGGTCGCTCACAGCAGAGTGCAAAAACTGCTTCGATCAGGAATCGGTTGAATCGGCACTGGCCAACTATAGCTATCTGAACCCGCCACGGACATTCATGATCAAAGGACGGTTCGCGTTCTGATCCCCTAGCGGACAGATCATTCTTTAAATGAAAGGCGAGCCGTTTCGGTTCGCCTTTTTTATTCTGGTATAATAGGATGGCAGGCTTATAGTTGTCCGGACAAATTTTCAACAGTGAGGCGATATGGTAGCGACCACAGAAGAACGCGGTGAATTTGCTCTCGGCTGGAAAGTTCTGTTCGCCAGTGTGCTCGGCGTCGCTTGCGGTGCTTCCCCGCTCCCGTTCAATGTCATAGGCTTTACGGTTGAACCGCTGATTGCAGAATTTGGCTGGACCCGAACCCAGATATTGCTACCAATCACCATTTTTGGAATCATCGCGTCGCTGCTGGCACCATTTTTCGGGTCGTTGGCTGACAAATATGGCGTGCGAAAAGTCGCACTATATTCGCTGCTGGCCTTTGGTGTCTCTTTTGGAATGATCGCGTTGACGCCAACCGCGCAAGTCACGTCCACGCTCTATATATACTATGCCTTGTGGGTTCTGGTCGGCCTGGTCGGGATCGGTTCGACACCGGTTAGCTGGAGCCGTGCGATTAACCTGTGGTTTTACAAGCATCGGGGTCTTGCGCTGGGCATTCTCTTGATGGGCACCAGTCTCGCGGCGATTACTGTGCCCAAGCTCGCGGTCTGGGGGATCGAAAGTTACGGCTGGCGGTCGATGTTCGCGATCGTGGCTATCTTGCCTTTGGTCATTGCTCTTCCCATTGGTTACTTCCTGTTTCGCGAGCCGCGAACCGACGAGCGGCCGAAGGCCATCGCCGGGGCAAGCGGCAATTTGACCGGGGTCACTCTGAGCGTGGCATTGAAAGATTATCGATTCTGGCTGATTTGGGTTTCCATCGCAATTGTTGCGGGGTCCTTCGGTGGTGCCTTTATCAACCTCCCAACCATGTTGTCGGATCGCGGGCTAGAGGCCCAAACCGCTGCCTCGGTGATGGGCGTTTTGGGGATCGGGATTTTTGCCGGACGGATCATTACCGGGATGCTGCTCGATCGTTTCTGGGCCGGTTTTGTCGCTTTTCCACTCCTCTGCTTGCCGGCCATATCCTGCTATATATTGCTTGGTGACAATATTGCATTCCCGATGGCGGCCGTTGCCGGTTTTCTGCTGGGCTTTGCTGCAGGCGCCGAGAGCGATCTGATCGCTTATCTCACCGGGCGCTATTTCGGTATGGCCAATTACGGCAAGATTTACGGCATGCTATACATGCCCTTCGGCTTTTTCTCGGCCCTTTCACCGATCATATATGCCAATGTCAGGGACACAACCGGAAGCTATGATCCCGTCCTGTCGATCGCAATGTTTGCCTTCGTCATTGGGGGTGGGCTGCTGCTGTTGCTTGGTCGCTACCCGGATAGCTTGCCGGAAGTAGAGGCACCGGCCACTGACACGCTGACAATGGAGACTAACTGATGGCAACCCAACCCAACTCGACGGCTGCTGACCATATTGCTCAAACCGGTGTGACCGTGTTGACCGATCCCGACACGCTCGATTTCTACGCGCATGATGTTTATCAGCGTGGCGCGGACTTGCTGGCTGTGGTCCGGCCCGAGAATCGGGACGAATTGTCAGCGGCTATTGCAGCGACAACCTCCCAAAATATCACCGTGATCCCGCGCGGTGGCGGGATGAGCTACACCGGCGGCTATACGTCAAGCAAGCCAGAGGCCGTGCTCTTCGACCTGGCATCGATGGACCGTATATTGGAGATCAACGAAACCGATATGACGGTCACGGTGGAAGCGGGCTGCACATGGGCTGCTCTTTACGAAGCGCTGCGGGCCAAAGGTCTGCGCACGCCGTTTTGGGGAACATTGTCTGGCCTACAAGCCACTATTGGCGGCGGGATGAGTCAAAATTGCGTGTTCTGGGGATCCGGTCGCTATGGCACGGCGGCACAAAGCTGCATTGCGATGGAAGTGGTGTTGGCTGATGGCACAATCCTAAACACTGGCGCAAAATTTACCCGACCCTATGGTCCCGATCTGACCGGTATCTTTCTGGCTGACACTGGGTCTCTGGGAATGAAGGCAAATATCACACTGCGCCTTGTCCCGGAAGCGGAAGCCCATGGCTATGCCAGTTTCAGCTTTGAAACCCACGACGATACGCTCGCCGCGCTGGGTGAAATCGAACGCTCTGGCGTGTCCACTGAGTGTTTTGGTTTCGATCCCAGCTTGAATGCCATTCGGATGAAGCGCGACAGCCTCACCAGCGATGCAAAAGCACTCGGTAAGATGATGAAGAAACAGGGCTCGGTCTGGGGCGCGATCAAGGAAGGCGCGAAGGTCGTCGCGGCTGGGCGCGATTTTATGGATGAAGCCAAATTTTCGCTCCATGTTCTCACCGAAGCCCGGACACAGGCGGCGGCCGATGATGATTTGGAACACGCTCGCAAATTGGCCTTGGCCAATGGTGCAACCGAGACTGAAAATACGATCCCCAAGATCGTTCGCGCCAATCCTTTCGGACCACTCAATTCCATGCTCGGCCCCGAGGGACAAAGATGGGCACCCGTACACGGATTGCTTCCGCATTCCAGAGCCGTTGCCTGCTATGATGCAATCAAGACCTTGTTTGCCCATCATCAGGATGAAATGGATGCGCTTGGAATTTTTACTGGCACTCTGGTGTCGGGCGTCAGCGGTTCGGGTGCGATCATCGAGCCTTGCTTATATTGGCCCGATGCATCCAATCCGCTCCACCGGGATACCGTGGAAGATGCGCATCTTGCCAAGCTGCCGCAATTGGATGCCAATCCTGAAGCCTGGGCCTTTGCACAGAAAATGAAGCAAGCGCTTGTGGATCTCTTTTATGAGCAGGGTGCTGCGCATTTGCAAATCGGGCGGACCTATCGTTATCGCGACAGCCTGGATCCCGCGGCAGACGCTTTGCTCGTTCATCTCAAGAAATCTCTAGACCCCAGAGGCCTTATGAATCCGGGATCATTGGGGCTCTGACGGGCTATGGATTTTGACCGCAGACAGATGTTGGCCGCGGCAATATGCGCTTCGACGCCCACAACGGTTCTTGCGGCCACACAGAAGAATGGTGATGATGATAGCATGACAGATAGCAAAACATATGCGGCGGTTGCCATGCAATTGGCCGCAAGGTCGGTTGAGAAGGCACCAGACAAAGCCGCAGCGCGCGCGCAAATGCTGGCGATGGTCGGTGAAGTCGAAACCAAGATTCGATCGGCGACTATTTTCATCAAGCAATATGCCGGCAATCCGGTGAAACTCGCAGTGTTACCGGAATATCTGCTGACCAGCTATCCCGGTCGGATATCAATTCCCGATTTCGCCGAAAAGGCTGCGCTGGAGGTGGATGGCCCGGAATATGAAGCGTTGGGCGCGATGGCACAGCGCCTCAAAATGTACGTCGCGGGCAATGCTTATGAAGTGGACAAGCATTTTCCGGGTCTCTATTTTCAGGCCAGCTTCATTGTCGCCCCTTCCGGTGATGTTGTGCTGCGCTATCGCCGGTTGAATTCGATGTTCGCGCCGACACCCCATGACGTCTGGTCCAAATATCTTGATGTTTACGGGATCGACGGCGTGTTCCCTGTTGCAAAGACGGAGATTGGTAATCTGGCCGCCATTGCATCGGAAGAGATACTCTATCCCGAAATCGCGCGAGCCCATGCGCTGCGGGGCGCGGAAATATTCGTTCATAGCAGCTCGGAAATCGGTTCGCCGCTCGATACGCCAAAGGATATCGGCAAGCGCGCGCGCGCGCAGGAAAATATGGCCTATGTCGTATCGGCAAATACCGCCGGCATAGAAAATACCACTCTCCCTCTCGCTTCTGCCGATGGCAACAGTCTGGTGGTCGACTATAAAGGCAGAGTGCTGGCCGAATCCAATAGTGGCGAGACGTTTACCGCGTTCGCAGACATTGATCTGGGCGCTTTGCGTGCAGCGCGCCGCAAACCAGCGATGACCAATTTTCTCGCACGTCAGAGACTCGATCTTTTTGCGGCCACGTACGGAGATATACGGATACACGGCGCCAACGGCCTGATGAAGGATGGAGAGGCACAAATTCCTGACCGTGATTATTTCCTACGGACTCAGGAAGAGGTGATTGAACGCATGATCAAGGATGACCTGATATGAGCAACGACCAAAAGCTTGATGTAGCACCCCCATATACCGCGGTCGCCCGGCACGGCGTATCGCCGTCGGCATCGCATGATGAAATCGCCCGCTTTGATTTTCTGGCCAATTTTAACAAATTTATTTCTGGCGCTCTGGGCCCCGGCAACAAGCTGGCTTATGATAATCGGGTATTGCCGAAGTTTGAAAAGGAGCATGGCCGAGAGCCGCGGGACAGGTTCGAAATCCGCCATGCGATGAACGATGATCCGTTTCATCAATTCTGGTCGGCACTCAAACGCAATTCCATGGAGATGCGTCAGCAAAATGGCCGGGCTCTGGTGCTCCGACAGATCGATGAACTCAATGCCAAGGCGCGGCAGTTTAACGAAGGCCGGGACTCGCTGGAACTCAACTCCGAGATCGAGATTCCCCGTTATCAAAATGCCGTCGATATCCACTGCATGCCGGGCAACTATCATGGAGAAGAACAGTCAGGCGACGTTTCCGCGGGTGCAAATTATGATTGCGGTATTTTTGCGACAACGGCCGGCGGCCTAGGCGCGCTTTCCGATGGCGGTGGACAGGCTTTGGCCGAATGGATCGGCAAGCAACGTCCGGGATGGGAGCCGCGCCGGGTGCTAGATATTGGGTGTACCATTGGACACAATATTGTTCCGCTGGCACTGGCTTTCCCAAATTGCGAGATTGTCGCGATCGATACAGCTGCACCGATATTACGCTATGCGCATGCCCGCGCCCAATCGCTAGGGGCGACCAATATCAAATTCATTCAGGCCAATGCCGAAGATCTATCACGTTGGGACGATGGCACGTTTGACTGGGTACAGACAACGATGTTCCTGCACGAAACCAGCGGCAAGGCGCTGCCCAAAATTCTCTCCGAAGGCTATCGAGTGCTGGCCGATGATGGCTTGATGCTGCATCTCGAACAGCCCGAATATCATGATGGCATGCCTTTGTTCGAGCAATTTTTGAGGGATTGGGATGCGTTTAACAACAATGAACCCTTCTGGTCGTCCATGCATAGTCTCGACATGAAAGGTCAAATGGTTGCCGCTGGCTTTGCCCGGGAAGAATTGTTCGAAACCGGCGTGCGTGCTGTGGTCGATCGGGAAATTTTTCCGGAAGCGCCAACCGGCGAAGATGAGGATCACGGCCGGGCGGCCTATTGGCACGCTTATGGCGCGTGGAAGAATTCCAGCCAGATGCAGGAGGCAGCAGAATGAACGACGCAGCATTTGATTGGATGGCAGCGGCGAATAAAAAGGCCAAGGGCAAGCGACCGGAATATTTTGATGATCCTCAAGACGAGCGGATGCTCTCTATCTTGATGGCGGTGGTCGGTGAAGTGTCGGTTCTGCGGGAGCGGATGGACACGGTTGAACGCCTGCTAGATACAAAGGGCACGATTTCCCGAGACGATATCGAGGGCTATGTCCCGGACAAACAGGCTGCCTATGAGCGCGGTGTGATGATCCGCGAATATATCTATCGGGTGATGCGTGGTCCGCAACAGATGGTCGAGGAGCTCAAGCAGGCCGAACCGCCAGTGGAAGATGTCAGCCGGGAGCTCAAGGAAATCTGAGCGCCTGTTTCTAGAAGGGTTTTACCGCCCCGAGGAAACAAACGCCTGAAATCGTGATCCAGTAGATATAGGCAGCAAAACGTGCCTGGGCGATTTCCCGTTCCAGCGCGGCTTCCTGCGCGGCATCCGGGCCCTGTGCCAAAATCCGGAACCGTTCTGTCCAGCGGCGCATGACCAGCCGCAGGAACAGGCCGATGCACAATGCAAAAGCGTAGAGTGCGATTTTGGCAGGATACCAATGGCTGCCTTCACCGGCCTCGATCGGGCCGCTGCCTTGAAAGGCGAAGAAGGAAACGATGAACAATGTCAGGATCAGCGGGTAGCGCAGTTTTTCTTCCAACATCGTGACCTTAACACCGATATCGGTTTCCCGTTTGAGAAACGCGGTCCAGGTCATTGCGAGCCAGATCGCAAAAAATAACCACATCCACCAGATTCCAGCACCGTCCAGCATCGGAACGAAGCCGTAAAGCTTGCCCATATGGAGCCCTAGCGGAAGCAACAGGACAATGCCGGTGCGCGCCAGAATGTCGATACGATAGGCGGTTTCCATATGGCGCCTGCGTTCCTCCAGCGAAAGCTCGCGGTTTGTGACATTATAGCTGGTCTGGAACACTCCCCATTCGCCGCCGAGCCAGTAGACCATCGCCAAAATATGGATCCAGCGCAAAATGCTGAGTTCATTTACGATCAGAAATTCCATAGCCTGCCTTTCGTCTACCGCCCAAAGAGTCTTTCTAATTTGTCCGGACAAATTGTCCTTGGCAATCGGATAATCGGCTGGCATGACAAAAACAAGGAGAAATTGGCATGAAGCATAGAGTGATCGAAGGGCGACTAGAATATACGTCACGGAAACCGGAAATGGCAGGTCAGAACCGAGGTTTTGAGACGTTCATGTTCACCCGCCATGGCGACGGCAAAGTGACAATGCGCGCCCATTGTGAAATTTACGAGCCCGAACCCACTGTGATGCGCGACATCATCTATGCGATTGACGAGAATAACCAGCCGATGGATGTGCACGTCCGGTTGACGGTTGGTGATGCTTTCATGGGGTCCGGCTGGATGCGTTTTGATGGAAGTCATATCGAGATGGAAAGCTATGGTCCCTCTATCGGGCGCCTTTCTCAGCGGGTCGAGGCGGAACTACCGATCACCGGCTTTGGTACCCATCCGATCGTGTCCGATGGCTACATGCTTTCCACCCTGGATTGGGAAGCGCAGGACAAAAGGCTGTTAAATTGTTACTTGCCTTCCCCCGATCACCGCGGCGCAACGCCACCGCAGATCGCGCAGGTCAAGATCGGAGCTCTCTATCTCGGCAAGGAAGAGGTGACGGTTCCTGCAGGCACATTCCAGTGCAAGCATCTGCAATTTGTCGACGATTCTAGCATCATACCGGGTACCGGTGGCATGGCGGGCGAGCATCCGCCTTATGACGTCTGGATCACCGATGATGAAGATGGTATTTTCGTCCAAGGCGGAGTCGGTGGCTATATGATGACCTGGTACGAACTGGCTGAATTGAAGCGCTAGGACCGGATTTCCCACCGTGAAAATATTGATCATCGGCGCCGGTCTTGGCGGCCTGACCGCTGCGATTGCTTTGCGGCAGCAGGGGATTGATGTCGAAGTCCACGAGGCGGCTAGCAAGCTAGAAGAGACAGGTGCAGGCCTGACCCTAGGCCTAGGAGCGCAGCATGTTTTTCGCGCGCTCCGCGTGCAGACTTCGGTCGCAGAAAAAGCCTGTCCCGCCGGCGTGCTGCCTTTTCTGCATTATCAGAATGCCCGCTTGTTGATGGGCGACTTTGATCATGGTGACGGGCGCGCAGACGACGGCGAGGCCGACATTGTGCGCCATATTTACCGCGCTGATCTACAGCAGGTGTTGATCGATGCACTGAAGGCTCTAGGCGGTCAGATTTCTACCGATCACAAGCTGATCGATTTCCATGAGAGCGGAGATCAAGTCCAGGCAAAATTTGCCAATGGCGAGATCGCAGAGGGGGATCTGCTTGTTGGGGCAGATGGTGTTCGATCGGCGGTGCGCGCGATGCTCTGGCCTGGTGACGAACCACGCTTCGCCGATCATGTCGCCTATCGCTTTCTGGTGCCTATGCGCCAAGCCGCGCCGTTCATGAAACTGGGGCGGAGCGCCATATTTATCGGCCCGCAGCGGACATTCAATCGGTACACCATGTGCAATGGCGAGGTTGTCAATTGCGCGGGTCTGGCGGAGACGAAAGATCCCGTGCCCGAGGGTTGGTCGATCGGGGCCTCGCGAGGCGAGTTGGCGCAGGCATTTTCAAGCTGGCATGAAGATGTCACCGGATTGATCGGACATGCTTCCAATATCATCAAATGGGGCCTTTATGATCGCAGTCCATTGGCGACATGGTCGCGCGGACGGACAACCCTATTGGGCGATGCCGCGCATGCGATGCTGCCCTTTTTGGGCATGGGCGCAGCAATGGCGATTGAAGACGGCTATATATTGGCCAAGGCTCTACAACTGGAAGTTGATATTGACGGAGCGTTGATCCGCTATGAAAGCGCCAGAAAGCCGCGCACTGAAAAAGTGCATGCAGCCTCCATCATTCAAGGGAAAGTGACGCAGGCGATCGACCCGGACACGTTCAAACCGGCCTCTGCACCGATGAACAATATGGAAATGATGGCCTACAACCCGGTCACCGCGACGATCTAGGTCGCCACTGTTCAATTCATTCGGATCAGTATTTTCCCGAAATGGGCTCCGCTTTCCAGATGACGAAATGCAGTCGGCGCGTCAGTAAAGGCAAATTCCTGATCGACAGGAATGTTGATACCATGTTCGGCGATCACGGCGACAGCCTCGGTCATCATCTGCCTGCTGCCTGAGGCGAGTCCCTTGATCGTAATATTCTTGCCAATGATCGCACCCTGACTCGCGCTGGCGGTTGCTTGCGGCGTGCCTGATAGCGCGCCCAGCGTGCCAATGCGTCCGTTGACGGCCGATGCTGCAACCGTCTCTGCCAGCGCTGGAAAACCGAGCGTGTCGACCACGACATCCGCGCCCCGTCCGCCCGTTTGCTCCATCAACGCCGCCGCCCAATCAGGCCGGTCGCGATAGTTGATTGCAAAGTCGGCACCCATTTCTCTGGCGCGGGCGAGCTTCTCGTCGCTGGACGAGGTGATCGCAAAATCCGCGCCTAGCGCTTTTGCCAAATGCAGGGCAAAGATCGACACACCGCCGGTCCCTTGGGCCAGCACGAGCTCGCCGGGTTTGACGTTGCCGAAAGCAACCATGGCGTGCCAAACAGTACCGGCGACAACCGCTAGGGACGCCGCTGTTTGATCATTGACTTCGGCGGGCAGGGCAATGGCCGAGCTGGCCGGAAGCGTAATTTTCTCTGCCAACCAACCGTCGGCAGTCACACCGAGATCGTTGCCAAATATACCAAAATTATACGGGCCATCGAGCCAGTTCAGAAAATGGGGCGCCATGACCCGGTCGCCGACATGGAATCCGGAAACGCCTTCGCCAACCGCTTCCACCACACCGACGCCGTCGGACAAGGGAATGCGGCTTTCCGGGAGATCGCTGCCATAATGACCGCCCAAAACCATCAGGTCGCGGTAATTGAGGCCGGCGGCGATTACTTTGACCAGCAACTCGCCTGCTCCGGCGACCGGCTCTGCACGATCCGATGCGCGCAGGCCGTCTATTCCCGTGCGAGCGCCAATTTCCCATATGTTCATCAATTATTCTCCTTCGCGCAGCGGCGCAAATATACGGTCTACAAATATTTTAAGCTTGGCTTCTCGCTCCTCCGGCGAGGGCTCGCGGCCTTCCAAGGCCATAAGCCGTTCTTCCTGCACCCACATTTCCTGCGCCATATTCATGATAACGGCCACGAATCGATCCATGCTGGGGTCGTCAAAGAATTTCGGTTTGCCGTCAGCGCCATAGATTTCCTTGGGCGTGTCATCGGGTTTGAAAACGGGCTCTGTCATTATCGTTTCCACGCTCCAAAGCCGAACCACATGATGCCCTCTGCCAACCTTCCGGTGGTTTCACTATCCACCGCATTGGCGTCCGCATTGGCGATGGCATCGGTTACAGCATCGGCGCCGTAAATACCGATGCTGGGAACCACGAACTGGAAATAGTCGTCCGGCCCAAAGCCTCCGCTTTCGCATAGGTTTTGCGGGTCTTCGTCGCGAAAGCCCTTGTAGAAAGGCTCGCTATTATACCAGCTGTCCCAGTCGAGATAGAAACCGTCAAAGGCGTTCATCTGGCCGTTGGGCGGCAATTCCATGTGCAGCAACATGCCGCCGGGTTTGAGAACACGATAGGCTTCCTTGAACGCCGCCGCGCGGGCTTTCTTGGAAAGCTCGTGCAGGAACATGGAGGAGAAGACGAGGTCGAAACTGTCATCCTCATAATCCAATGCTTCGGCCGACATCTGTTTGAAATGGACTTCCTGATTCTGCATCTTGGCCCGCGCGGAGGCATAGCGCAGCCCGCCTGCCGCCGCGTCAATGGCTTCGACATGAGCGTCCGGATAGGTTTGTTTCCATGGCAGGGTATTGTGACCAATGGTGCAACCGGTATCCAATATACGTTCCGGTTTGAAGTCCGGGAATTTTCCGGAGACATAGGCGGCCATGGACAGGCCAATATCGTCAAGATTGCCTCCCATCAGTCCCATGGAGAAGACTGCCAGTCCCTGATCATAAACCGCTCCGGCTTCTAGGGACTCGCCACCCCGTGTGTAGCTGCCCGGCATAAGGTGCACTTCGATGGCATCCACGTTGCGCGGAATATCAAGGTCGGGATTGAGCGTTACAGAACCGGAAGCATTGTCAACCTTGACGGCCTCTGCCTCCATGCGGTCGATATCGCGTTCGACCACCGAACCGGCGGCATTCCAAACCATTTTCTGGGCCTGCACCCGCATCGCAGAATAGATGTTGAAGGCAGCATCTCCGCGCAACGCCTGATGGGCCTCGTTGCTGGTTTCCGGTGCTCGACCTGTCTCTCGCGCAAAGGCCGGCGCCGCGCGCTTGTCATAAGCTGTTCTGAGATCTCCTGCGAGATCATTGAGAATGAACGAACGGATGCCTGATACAAATCGTCCCCTCGCCGCTTCGTCGGGGTTCAGTTCCGGCTTCATCGGATGCTGCAGTTCAACGCCCATAATTCATGCTCCTATGCTATTCGTTTTTCGTCACATAAAGTCCGCTTATGTGGCGCGCCATCCTTGAACCATTGCCAAGTGCGTGCCCTAGATTGCCCGTCTTCGGCGATCTCGATCATCTCTGTGTAGCGTTCACCCGGCGCGTCTTTTCGGTCAAGTCGCAATAATATCAGGCCGTCGCTCTCCCAGCCATAGCCGGAAAACCGGTCGGTCTCCCAATAGAGCTTACCATCGCGATAGACGCCGCCAAATTCGAAATGCTGCTTGCGACCGTCTGCCCAGATCAATTCATTATGCTGAACATAGGCAAATTCGCCGTCATCGGGAAATTCGCAATGGGTGAGGGTGCGATGTTCGTCGAGAATATTGCCGGCATCATCCTGATGACGATAGGTGCCATCCCAATGGCCCTCATGTGCCAGCATGTTCGGCATATGCTCTGTCATCAAGGCGCGCCATCCGGTCATTGGCCTTTGTCTCCTGCGAAATTCTCCTCGGCAAAATCCTGTATCCGCGCTGGCGTGCCGGTCTGGCGAATGAGCGCCTGTTTGCGGAAGAACCGCGTCAGACCGCTTTCGCCCATGCGCGATGGTCCCATGCCCGACATTTTAAAGCTGGAATTTTCTGCGTCCCAGACCATGGCCGTCATCGAACCGTCGTTAATCGAAATCGCTCCTGCCTCAAGTTTTACGCCAACCGCTTCTGCCTCTTGCGTTGTTCCGGCAATCACAGCGGCGGACAAGCCGTAGATTGAATCATTGGCCTGGGCGATAGCATCATCGATGCTGTCAAAAGCTATGACCGGCAGAACCGGGCCAAAGCTTTCGTCGCGAATGATGGCCATGTCCGGCGTTGCGTCTGCAATGACCGTTGGTCGCAAATAGGTGCCGCCGCCCAATATTTCAACGGTGCCTCCGGTCAGGATACGGGCGCCTTTTGCTTTGGCCTCCGTGATCTGCTCGTCAATTTTGTGTCCCTGAGGCGCGAAGATAAACGGCCCGATTTCTCCCTCATTTATGTCTGGATAGTTAAGACGGACCTTCTCCGCTTCGGTGACCAGGGTTTCCAGAAACTGGTCATAGATTGCGCGCGCGACATAGAGCCGTTCGATCGACTGGCACGCTTGGCCGGTTGCCAATATGCTGGCCCGGAGAGCCGTCTTTGCTGCTTCGACCGGATCGGCGCTGGCCAATATGATCATCGGATCCTTGCCGCCCAGCTCGAGATTGGCGGGAATGAAAGCTTCCGCTGCGGCAACGGCAACTTTGCGACCGGTTGCTACCGAACCGGTGAAGCAGACATAGTCGACATTGGCGACGAGCGCCTGACCGGTCTCGGCGTCACCGACTATGATTTCTAGAACCTTTGCAAGTTCGGGAACCTCGGCGATGCTGGCCTTAAGCGGCTCTACAAAGCGCGGCGTTATCTCGGATGGTTTGACCAGCGCAGCACACCCAGCGAACAAGGCCGGTATCGCGTCGATGGTGCTGAGTGTCATCGGGAAATTCCAAGGCGCGATCGCTCCGAACAAGGGGAAGGGCACCAGCCGGGTGCTGTTCACCACGGTCGGATTGGCCGATTGAATTTCGCAAGGAGACTGTTGTGCAATGATGTCGGGCGCCAGCGCTGCCCAGCGCCTAATGGTGCCCGGCACGCCGCCGACTTCTATCGCCGCAATCCCGGCTCGACCAGTATCGATGGTGAGTTGCTCGATGATGGCGCCGGCATGTTTTTCCATCGCATCGGCCCAGCGCAGCATGATCGTGCAGCGTTCGGCGATCGGCATGGCAGCCCATGCCGGTTGGTTGGTCCGCAAGCGCTTGGTGGCAGCGGTTACCGCCGCAACACCCAATGGCTCTATGGCATAATCTGTTTCGCCGGTGCGGGGATTGCGGACCTTCATTGTTGTGCTTTCCAGCTGTCGACGATGGAATCGCCACGGGCGAAACCAATGTCGGATCTAGCCACAAGACTGGCGATAAGCTTCTCGAAGGCGGCAATGCGATAGGGCAGGCCCATGATATAAGGCGTCAGGTGCATCGGCATCATCCGGCCACCAAAATTGTCTGCTTCGGCGAGCAACCAGTCGGCTGCGTCGGTCATTTGCTGCGCGTAGCTGTCGACCGAATGCTGCTGCACGTTGATGATCTGGCGATCCGACAATTCATGGTTGAGCGACATATTGGTGATAGACCCTGCCTCGGTTTGGAATGCATAAGGCAGCTCATCATTCACCCAGTCGCACATATAATCAACGCCCGCTTCGGTCAGCAATTTTGCGGTGTTGAAGCTTTGCGATCGGGCAATTGAAAGCCAGCCGCGCGGGCGGGCGCCGGTCGCTTTTTCTAGCGCATCGAGCGACCTTTTTATCAAGACTTGCTCATCAGCTTCGTCCATGCCGCTGGCGATCGTGCCATTCATATCTGTGCTATGGGCGACAATCTCGTGACCACCCGCGAGGATATCCGCGATGAGTTCGGGATAACGTTCGGCAATGATGCTGTTTGTCGCAACCGATATCTGAACGCCGGCTTTTTCAAAGGCACCGAGCAAGCGGTAAATGCCGATGCGGGTGCCATATTCGCGCGATGTGTAATGACGATAGTCGGGATAGGCGGTCGCCATATGGCCCGGTGCCCGAAATGGATCATCCTCCGGAATCATCGGAAAATATTCGAGGCTGATGACGGGCCAGATCAATAGCTTCTTGGCATCCGGCCATTGCAGCGGGCTGCGTTCGAAGAATTGCGAATAGGGATAATAGTCATGGTCCATCCCGCGGCCACGTTTGGGATATTCCAGATAGCTGGGATCAAGGCTCATGCGGTTTGCTCCCGGTAACGGTCTACGATGTTGCCGGCTTTCGTAATCCAAGCTCTGCCGTCGCCAGCAATATGCTCGAGCACCGATTCAAAGGCCCCGATGCGATGCGGCTGGCCAATCAGATAGCTGTGCAGGGGAATGCACATGACGGTTCCGGACTGTGCCCCTTCATCTGCCAACCGGTCAAATTGCCGGATCAGCGTATCGGCATATTCGCGCGGCGACATGTTGTAGATGAAGAAGCCATAATGATCATTGACCTCGAGACTATAAGGAATCGCGGTCAGCTGCCCCGACTTCACCTTCACATCGGTCGGTTGGTCATCGTGATAAAGGTCGCAGGTATAGTCGAGGCCATATTCGGCGATCAGGTCCAGCGTGCGCGGGGTGTGGGTAAGGGCCGGCGCCAGCCAACCTCTGATCCGCTGGCCGGTCGTGCGTTCTACCGTTTCGATACTGTCTTCGATGATCGCGCGCTCCTGCGCCTCGTCCATCCCGTAGCTATAGCGTGTGTTGTAAATGCCGTGACTGAAAAACTCCCAGCCGCGCTCGCTGGCATCTTTTACAACTTCGGGGATATGGTCGCACAGCGCGACCGAAAGGCTGACCGATCCGGGGAAACCGTGTTTGGACATCATCTCCGCCATGCGCCAGTGCGATACCCGGTTGGCATGATCGCGGTGTGCATAGCCGACCACATCGGGATGCGGCTTGGCCCAGCTTTTGCGATACGGATTTACGGCCGGATCGAGTTCGTAAAATTCCAGATTGGGGGCTATCCACACGGCGCAGGTCTTGCCGTCCGGCCAATCAATTTTTGGCCGGTTCCGGTAAGGCGAATAGTCATAGAGGCCGGGATCGGCTTTCTGTACGTCGTCCATCATCGTGCAGCCAGCCAGTCAATCACCGTCTGCACGGGTTCCACATCGGCATATTTGATCTGCAAATCGGTCAGGTTGGCAAAATGATAGCTCTCATGTTTGTCCGCACAGGTTTCGATCGGGACGATCGTGCGGTAACCATAGCTCAGCGCGTCGACCGCTGTTGCCCGCACGCAACCCGATGTCGAACCGCCGGTGACGACGACCGTGTCGACCTTGTGCCATGTGAGATAGCTGGCCAACTGCGTTTCGAAAAAAGCGCTCGGCATGCGTTTGGTATATTGCAAATCATGGGCGTCGACGTTGCAACGCGGGTCAAGCTTGTGCCGTTCGCTGCCATATTTGATATTCTGCAGCGAATCCTCTGTATCGGTCCGGGTGCCCCAGACGCCTGCATCCCCGGCATCATCCTTATATGCAACCCGGCTCCAGATCACCGGCATATCCTTTGCCCGCGCGCCCGCGGATATCTGGTTGATATAATCAATCTGCTTGGGATCGGTTTCATAAGCGGTTTTGAACATATCGGTACGCGTATAGGCCTGCTGGACATCAACATTCACAATCGCCAGCTTCTCGCCGAATCCAAATTTCTTGCGCGCTGGGTTGCCGATGACCTGCTCGAAAATTTCTCTCGCTGTGCGGCCATCTTCAACCATCTTGGTACCAATAAGCGTCATAGTCTTTTTACTCCGGAATCGATAAAGTACATTAATCACAAGAAAAAGCTTGTCGAGACAAATTTGTCCGGACAAATTAGGGTTTATGATTACACGCCATTTTATAGACGTCGAAACCAACGGCAATAAACGCCGCGTTCATTATCGCTTGGCGGGCAGTGGACCGCCTTTGCTCATGGTACATCAAAGTCCGCGCAGTTCGAAAGAATATGAACCGTTGATGCTGAAATGGGCGGAGCATTTTACCTGTATCGCGCCTGATACACCGGGTTTTGGGCAATCTGATGCCTTGCCGGGTAATCCGGAAATCAATGAATATGCGGATGCATTGATCGAAACGCTGGACGCGCTTGGCATTGAGAAATGCGCCGCCTATGGCTTTCACAGCGGTGGAATCATTCTCGTTACAGCGGTGAAACGTCATGCGAATCGATTCACGACTTTGGCAATTGGTGGCTATGCCATCTGGACGCCAGCCGAGATGGAGCTGTTCAGCGACAAATATCTTCCGGCATTTCATCCGTCACAATATGGCGAGCATCTGGCATGGCTATGGAACCGGATTTTGGAACAGAGTTGGTTTTTTCCATGGTTCGCGGCAGATGATGAGCACCGGCTCTCGGTTGCTAATGATGATCCGCTGCGGGTTGATGCGGTGGTTCGGGAAATGCTGGATGCGGGCAATGCCTATCAGGCTGGCTATGGAGCGGTCCTTCGCGCGCCGCGCGACATTCCCGCCGGTGACGCTGATGTGCCGCCTTGCCTGATCAGCGCCTATACAGGTGATCCGCTGCAAGAGCATATTGACCGGCTTGGCGTGATGCCGCCATCATGGTCCGCGCGCAAGGTTGCGACGCCGGATGAACATCAGGTCGTTAGCTTAGAGCATCTGTTACAGGCCAAGACCGAACTGGTCGCGGAACTAAAAGCGGTACCGGACGAAGGTTTCATTGCAGTTGAAATCGAGAATTTCAATGGATTGATCCATTGGCGCGGCAACAAAGCCGCATCCACATTGGTGCTGCATGCTCCGGGTAGGGCTTCGCCAAAAGACACGAGACATGACGCAATATATATCGATCTTGCCGGGCATGGCTTGTCGGATGACTGGTTGGGAGAGGCGCCCACAAATTGGGACAGCTGGTCGAATTTAGTCACAGCCTGTGTCGCTCAATTGGAGGTCGAAGAAATCCGGTACGAACCTCTGCCCGCCGGTGACCCAGAATTGCTCTACCCCGATCTTTCACCCGATCGATTCGGCAATTATTTGACGTCCGCTTGGCAAATCGTCCGTGCGACTGAGATGTTTGAGCCATGGTATAAGGCAACAGCCGCCCATGCGATTTCCTTTGATCCAGATAGCCTGCGGCCGGAGGCTTTGGCCGCACGACATTTGGATCTGCTCAACGCTAGGACGGCGAAAGAATATCACTTCGCTTCGCTGGCAAAATAGACAATCAAACTAAGGATACATTATGGGAATTCGCGAAGACATGCCGCTTCTGGCCCGCCATGAGGGCGTCTGGGATGGCACATATAGCTATTTTAACGCGCAGAATGAAAAGATCGACGAGCACGCATCGCGCTTGCTTTGCCGTTTCCCGGATGACGAGAGCAAAGCGCCCTATCATCAGACCAACCATTATGAATGGCCCGATGGGAAAACAGAAATTCGCGAGTTCCCGGCAGAATATCGCGACAATCGTGTGTGGTGGAACAATGATCTGATCATCGGTTGGGCCGCTGAAGTGCCGCTGGATGAATATAACCGCACGGTGATGCTCTATTGGCAACGGACTGGCGATCCTTCACTCTATTTGTACGAACAGATCCAGATCAGTGATGACGGACAAAACCGGTGCCGCACTTGGCACTGGATCCGCGACGGCAAGCTGGAAACGCGAACCGCTATTCAAGAGGCGTTTGTCACCAAAGACTGGCGCGCGATTGACAAGGAAATGGGGCATGTAATCTGAGCCAGCCGCAATCCCTCTTTGACAAATTGTGGCACAGCCACGTGGTTGCCGATCTATCCGGCGGCGCGCTGATTGCTATCGACCGGGTGTTTCTGCACGAACGGACAGGGGCTGCTGCGCTGAACTCTCTCGCCGAAGCGGGACGCAAAGTAGCCGATCCATCGCGGGTGTTTGCCGTTACCGATCATATCGTCGACACCCGGCCAGGACGGACGGATCAAACGCTGATGCCGGGCGGCCAAGCTTTCATCACCGAAACGCGGGCGGCTGCGAAAGCCGCCGGGATTACCTTGTTCGATGTGAATGATCCCGATCAGGGCATTGTCCATGTTATCTCGCCCGAGCTGGGTATAGTCTTGCCCGGCTGTACCCTGATCGCGCCGGATAGCCACACTTGTACGCAAGGCGCTTTTGGTGCCTTGGCCTGGGGCATTGGTTCGTCGGAAGCAGAACATGCTATGGCCACGGGGACACTGCGCCTGTCCAAACCGAAATCCATGCGAGTCACGTTTCATGGAATATTGTCGGAAGGTGTTACACCCAAAGATATGATCCTGACTTTGCTTGCCCAATATGGCGCAGGTGGCGGGAAAGGCCATGCCGTGGAATTTGCCGGTGAGGCTGTTTCGGCGCTCGACATGGAAGGGCGGATGACGCTTTGCAATATGGCCACGGAATTTTCGGCCATGTCAGGCTTTATCGCGCCGGATGACAAGACCTGTGACTATCTCGAAGGTCGGCGCTTTGCACCGGATGGTGCGCAATGGGATCAGGCTGTCGCAAGTTGGCAGAATCTGCATAGCGACGCTGACGCGTTATTTGATCAGGAAATCGAGATCGACGCGAGTGCGATCACACCGATGATCAGCTGGGGGACCAGTCCGGGCCAGACGATTGGCATTGATGCTCTGGTTCCCGACGATGCGCCTCCGTCGCCGTTAGACTATATCGCTTTGACAAAAGGGCAGGCTATCAAGGGCGTGGCGATTGATGCCGCCTTTATCGGCAGCTGCACCAACAGCCGCCTGTCCGATTTGCGGCGGGCTTCGGCCTTGCTGAAAGGTCATAAAATTGCGGCCGGGATCAAGGCTATTTGCGTGCCCGGGTCTTCGCGGGTCAAACGCGAAGCGGAAGCAGAGGGCATTGACTTGATCTTCAAAAATGCGGGCTTTGAGTGGCGCGAAAGTGGCTGTTCTATGTGTTTCTTCGCAGGGGGAGAAAGCTTCGAAGCCGGGTCCCGGGTCATCTCCACCACCAACCGGAATTTCGAAAGCCGCCAGGGACCGAATGTCAAAACCCATATCGCCAGCCCGGAAATGGTTGTCGCAAGCGCCATTGCCGGAGCGATAGCCGATCCCCGCGATATCATGAAAGGCGCATTGACCTGATGGCCGCACCTTTCACCATCCTGACTTCGCTGCCAATGCCGCTGATCCGCGACAATATCGATACCGACCAGATCATCCCTTCCCGCGAAATGAAGAGCACTGGCAAAACCGGTTTGGCTGACGGATTGTTCGCGGGCTGGCGCTATACAGCGATTGGCGGTCGCGATATCAACCCAGACTTTGTGATGAACGACGGCGCTTATGCCGAAAGCAAGATCATCCTGGGTGGAGCCAATTTCGGTTGCGGGTCGAGTCGGGAGCATGCCGTCTGGGCACTGGCCGAATTTGGCTATCGTGCGGTAATAGCCCCAAGTTTTGCACCGATTTTTGCAGGAAATTGTGTGCGCAATGGTATCTTGCCGGCGGTTCTGAAAACCACCGCCATTGCTGAAATTGAGGGCTCAACCGGGCCGATCACAGTCGACCTTCCGGCGCAAACGATCAGCATGGCCAGCGGCGAAAACTGGTCTTTCCCGATCGAAGAGGAAGCGAAATCCATGTTGCTTGAAGGTCTGGATGCGATCGACCTCAGTTTGAAAATGATGGATGAAATTAGGAGCTGGCAAGATGCCGATCGCGCCGCTCGCCCATGGATATATTTAGGAGCAAGTACATGACCCAATCGGTCACAATCAGCGAAGTCGGCCCGCGCGACGGTCTGCAAAGTGTCGATCGCGTGATGGCAACCGAAGCCAAAAAAGCGTGGATCGCAGCCGAGGCAGCAGCCGGCGTGACGGAGATTGAGGTGGGCAGCTTTGTGCCGCCGTCGCTGCTCCCGCAAATGGCAGATACGGCCGAAATTGTGGGCTTTGCGAAAGCGATAGATAATCTCGATGTGGTTGCTCTAATCCCCAATCTGAAGGGCGCTGAACGGGCGATTGCTTGCGGCGTGGACAAAATGTCGATTCCTTTTTCGATGTCGGAAACCCATTCGATCAACAATGTCCGCAAGGATCATCCGGCAATGATCGCCGAGATCAAGGCCATTGCGGACTTGGTAGCACAACAGCCGGAAGGCCAGCGCCCGCATTTTGAAGTCGGCCTATCGACCGCTTTTGGTTGTACGCTGGAAGGCCCGGTATCTGATGACCAGATCGTCCGTTTGGCCGAAGCTGCGATGGAGGCTGGTGTCGCTGAATGCGGTCTGTCCGATACCACCGGCTATGCCAATCCCGCGCAAGTGACGCGGCTGGTGCGCAAGGTGAAGGCGGCGATTGGGACGGACAAACTCAACACGCTGCACCTCCACAACACACGTGGTCTGGGACTGGCGAATGTTATGGCTGGTTTGGCCGAGGGTATCACCACTTTTGACAGCTCGCTGGGGGGACTTGGCGGATGTCCCTTTGCGCCCGGCGCATCCGGCAATATTGTGACTGAAGATCTGGTCTTCATGCTCGAAGCGATGGGCATCGACACAGGAATCGACCTGAAGAAACTTCTAAAAGTACGGGATATTGTCGCAGAAGCGCTTCCCGGCGAACCCTTATACGGCTTCACACCCGATGCCGGCCTTCCCCTTGGATTTGAGAAAGCAGTAGCATGAGCCAACCGACACCATTGGCAGGCCTGAAGGTCATTGAATTTACCCATATGGTCATGGGGCCGGCGGTCGGCGCCATTCTCGCGTCGCTGGGCGCAGAGGTCATTCGTGTTGAACCCATTGGTGGCGACCGGACCCGCAATCTGGTCGGCTCTGGTTCTGGCTATTTCCCGATGTACAACCGCCACAAGCAGAGCATTGCGCTCAATCTGAAGGATCCTGCAGGACTGGACGTTGCTCGCAAGTTGGTGGCGGGCGCTGATATTTTGGTGGAAAATTATCGCCCCGGAGCGATGGATCGGCTGGGTCTGGGCTATCAACGCCTGTCCGAAGACAATGACGGTCTGATCTATTGTTCTGAAAAAGGTTTCCTCCCCGGGCCTTATGACAATCGCACAGCGCTGGATGAAGTCGCGCAGATGATGGGCGGCCTGGCCTATATGACCGGCCCTCCGGGCCAGCCGTTACGGGCAGGCTCCAGCGTCATCGATGTGACTGGCGGGATGTTCGGCGTTATCGCCATTCTCGCCGCGGTGGAGGAACGGCATCGCACCGGCAAGGGTCAGAAAGTGCAAAGCTCTCTGTTCGAGACGACCGTCTATCTGATCGGGCAGCATATGGCGCAAAAGGCTGTCACCGGCAAGGCCGCCGACCCGATGCCCGCGCGTATTTCCGCCTGGGCGATTTACGATGTTTTCCAGACGCAGGATGATCCGATTTTCATCGGCGTGGTGACCGATGCACTGTGGGAGAAATTCTGTAAATTGTTCGCGCTGGACGATCTCTGGGCCGATGAGGGCATTCGGGAGAATAACAACCGCGTGGCCGCCCGTGACCGGATCATGCCACAAATCCGCGCCCTGGTGGCGACCTACAAGCGCGATGATCTGATTGCGAAACTGGATGGCACCGGCCTGCCGTTTGCACCGATTGCCCGGCCAGAGGATATGTTCGATGATCCGCATCTGAGCGCCAGCGGCGGGCTGGAAGAGGTCACACTTGCTGATGGCGAGGTTACCAAATTGCCGGCCTTGCCGATTGAAATGAACGGAATGCGTCCTTCAGCGGCAGCCTCTCTCAAAACAGAGGGTGCCGATACAGAGGCTATTCTCGAACAACTCGGATATAGCAGCGATGCGATTGCCGTGCTCCGCAATGACGGGGCTGCACAATAAACGAGGAGCGATGATCAACCGGCTTTTGTGGCGGTGATAACGCAATAGCGCAAAATGGACCGACGATAGGCCCAGGAGAGAAAACGGCCGGTCACTACGTATTTGACCCGGCCGGACCAGTCCAGCCTCTTGCCATTGTTGGAAGCGCCATGCGTTTCCCGCAAATATCGGGCAAAGCCGGGCATGACATGTTCGCTGATATCCACGAGGCGGGCTTGTTTGAAACCTGCATCTCCGAGCTGATGCAGATATATGTCCTTCCGCACGATATTGGTCTCGGCAATATGTGATTTTTTCAGCATCCAGCGCAATATGCGATGGGTGAAGCTGTTGCGGTCATGATGATCCGACAGGATGAAGTCAGTCATTGCGAGCCTGCCTGCGGATTCAAGATGTTGATCCGCCAGTGTGAAAAACGCCAAACGGCTCGGGAAATGATAGGCACAGTCCAGCGCCAATATATGGCTGGGCTGATTTTCACCTAGAGCGGCGCTCCAGACATCCGGGTCGTTGATATCCCCTTGAACGATGGCAGAGGCCGCTTTGGGATGCCCAGATTCTGTCAAACTATTTTGTGCGTAAGCAGTCTGGCTCCGGGATAGGTTTGCGCCAAGAACTTCTGCCACGTGGAAATGGGTGAGCCATAGAAGCAGTTGGTCGCCGCAGCCAAAACCTGCATCAAAAACCACGGATTGCGAGTCCAGTTCGGCCGCTTCACCGAGCAGTATGGCCAGTGCGCGGCCCGCTTCGGAATAGTCTGTGGCAGATTGCCAATAACCCAAATTGCCCCAGGACTGGCCTTCGCGGTTGAGCATCAGTTCTGCCAGATCGTGAAATTCCGACATCAGTCAGACCTCAGAGGGTTTGCTGGCTTTCCAAGGAATGGATGCGCCCAAATGTTCTGCGACGGCAACCGAAGAGTCTACTGCAGCCTCCAGCAGGGGGATTTTCTCCGCCATATAGGAACCACAGAGCCATAGCTTATTATCCGCCTGATTTTGCTGATCGCGCAACGCGGCCACCGCCTTGCGGCTGTCGCGCGTCACCGTTGGCCGGGTGAAATCAACCCGCGCCAGTTCGCGATTGGGTGCGATCCTGCGCATCGGATTCCAGGTCTGGAACACCGTTTCCTGGTCCGAGAGCCGCGGAATCGCCTTGGTCAGGTCGACCGAAACTTCCGCCCGGCTGCTGCCATGCGGGACATGATAGCTGACCGGGGAAACGTCATTCCCCGATGTTGGCAAGATATCCTGATCGGTGTGGACACTCATGCTGGATGACTCAAACGGGATGCGGTTGAGCAAGGCTTTCCGATCAACAAATCCGGATAGCATCGCAGCGGCCTGCTGCGCCTGAGCGGCGATCACAACCTGATCAAAAGCTTGATCCTCGCCAGTCTTTGTCGCCACC
This sequence comes from Parasphingorhabdus sp., assembly GCF_039982395.1. Taxonomy (GTDB): domain Bacteria; phylum Pseudomonadota; class Alphaproteobacteria; order Sphingomonadales; family Sphingomonadaceae; genus Parasphingorhabdus. Next base: position 238,413 of record NZ_JBDWYO010000001.1, on the reverse strand, counting down.
CTTAGCTGCTGGCCGGCGGGCTCAATGACGGCCACTGGGCTGTTTGTTTTCAGTTCCACGTCTACCAGCATGCGCGGTACAATATCATCAACCCCTTTAGCGGCGCTCATGATTCCCATATCGTTGACGCCGCAGGTGAGATATCCCAGCATGATGTCGGCCGGATAATTGCGAACCGCTTGATAGTCACAAGTGCAAGTCACCGACATTAGGGGCAAGAGGACTGTATCGACAAAGGCCTGACCGGCGCCGGATTGCTCCAGATATTCTCCAAAGCAGATATCCGCCAGATCCTTCCGCAAAACATCCCGTTTGGCGCGAGCAAAGAATTTCACGCTCTGAAGGCCGATGGTCCAGGTTTTCGGACTCAGCCAGCTGCGGCCCTTCGGATGGGGCGTGCCCCATTGACTATTGCCATAGTGCAGGAGGATCCGTTCTGTTTCATCAAAGAATATTCCGGCATGATCGCTGCTCAAAATCTCGACTCCAAGATGTTTGTAGAGCGCGAGGAGGTCGTCATAATAGCCGTGGCAGAATATCCGCAGCGGGATATCTATTCGGCTGGTGATGCCATTGCTCACATAGTCGACGCTATAGGCGCCCATTCCGGCACGGGCCTGGCTTTCAAAAACCGTAACCCGATATTTGTCTTTCAACAAATAGGCCGCAGACAGACCAGCGATTCCAGTGCCGATGACGGCTAGCGTCGGTTTGTTCTGCTGGATGGGGCCTGGTTCCATCAGGCGTAATAAGCCACGCTCTGCATCGCGGTCGCGATCAATTCGCGGCGGCTGTTCCAGATGCTCATATATTGGCTGCTGGCGCCATGGTCGGCATGATGGGTGTGGGAATCGATGAGCCACCAGCCCTCTTCGGTTGTCAGTTCTTCGGCGATGATATTGATCTGCCAGTTCATCGAGCTGACCATCGCATTTTTGTCGAGTAAGCCCATGACGGAAGGAGGCAAGCTGTCACACATGCAGAGAATCTCTGCCATCGGGTCCAGGCCATCGCGCTGTTTCAGTCGCATCCAGCGGGTCAGTCGGTTGGTCTTCACGCTGGTGTCGATCCGTTTGCCGACATATTCCATGTTGGATGTGAAGAACTGCGGTGGACCGCTGTGCAGGTCCATGCCGTTGGGTAAGTCAGGGAAGTCTGGTGCAATGATATCGGATGTTTTGACTTCGGTGGTGCGAGCTGCGGCAAAGATGAAATTACAATGGAGTCCGAGGCCTTTGTCCCCAAAAATCTCCGACTGAACAAAAGCCGTGCTTTTGCCGCGGCGCAGCATCGCAGTTTCCGCTGTCAATGTACCGAACAAGGGGCCGGTGAAAGCGACTTGTGCGGACCGGAGCGGCGGAAGATTCTCTTCAATATGGCTAGCTGCCTGATAGGCAAGCGCTCCGGACAGGCCGCCAAAGGCCGTGCGGCCTTGCGTCCAACTTTGAGGCAGAAGGACTGGATGGTCAGGGCCACCGGGACCGCACTGGTCAAGCAATGTAGCAAGGGCGATGGGTTGCAATTGTTTTTCTGTCATAGGCCCCGCTTATCGGTCTAATTGGCTGAAATCCACTGGTAAGTTTGCCGATAACATTTACAAAAGCCTGTATTTGATTTATAGCTTTTGTGAATTTTCAATCTCTTAGTGGAAGATGTTGTGATGAGCTATACCAACACCCTAACCCGCGCCGATCTGGCCGATACTATGAATCGACAGGTAGGCCTTTCGCGCGCCGATAGCGCCGTGATGGTGGAATCGATCCTGGATCACATGATCGGAGCCTTGGTCGATGGCGAAAATGTTAAAATTTCAGGATTTGGAACCTTCGTATTGCGTGACAAGGGCGAACGTACGGGCCGCAATCCCAAGACCGGCGTTGAAGTACCGATTGCACCACGCCGTGTTCTGACCTTCCGCGCCAGTCAGACGATGCGTGACAGGATTATCGCTGCAGGCTAAGCGGCGCAGCGAACTGGTGGAGTAGAGTATGACCAAGGAACAAGGGGCTTTTCGAACGATCGGAGAGCTGTCGAAAGAGCTTAGCATCAAGCCTCATATTTTGCGCTATTGGGAAGATCAATTTGCGATGTTGACCCCGCTGAAACGCGCGGGTGCGCGGCGGCATTATCGCCCCGAAGACGTCGAAATGGTCAAAACGATCAACCGCTTGATCAACGAGGAAGGTTATACAATCAAAGGTGCTCGAAAATTTCTGGCATCGCGACGCAAAGCACCAGAGATGGTCGAAAATGCGCCGCAAACTGCTGCTCCCGCCATGCCTTTGGCCTCAGATGGCCGTGAGGATAATAGTCTGATTCTAGCGGAACTGAAATCGATCCGTAACCAGCTTTCAGAAGCGCTTAGCGACGCTTAGGCTTTTTACACTTTCGAAAATCAAATCTAGTCGTAATTGGGACCGAGTTCGGGATCCAGGTCTCTTGGCCGGGTGAAGCGATCCAAGTTGCCACATTTTTCGGTGATTTCAGCCCAACTATCAGTGGTGAGCGTTATTTCCGCTAGCGCCGCTGTGGGATATTTGGTTTCCACCTTGTCACGGGCCGGAGAGGTGCCATCATCGGGCACGAGATCAAAGATCAGATCTTCCAGCCCGGGGTTGTGGCCAACCATTAAAATATGGTCAGCGTCCGGATTGGTCCCGCGCAACACATCGAGAAGCGTGGCTGAAGAGGCGAGATAAATCTTGCGATCCCAGGTCGGTTCCATCGAGAGGCCGCTGGCTTCCTCGACATTCTCGAGCGTCTCGATAACCCGGACGGCAGGAGAGGCTAGGATTTGATCAAAGGTCAATCCATGACTCTGGATGAAGCGGCCCATGACCGCAGCCGCCCGCTTTCCTTTTTCATTCAACGGCCGGTCAAAATCGCGATCGACGGGATCGTCCCAGCTGGATTTGGCATGGCGCAAGAGAGTGAGTTTTTTCATTGCTGATTATCATGCATGAAACTTGTTTCAGTTGGAAGTCCAGATTGCGTCAAATCGGTTTTGGACGTCCGGATTTCTGCCAAGGCCTGTTCCAGCGGCATACGCTCTACTGGCGTGCCTTCGGGAAAGGCGGACAACAGACGGGAAGGGAAGGCGGATGAAAGAATGACAAAATGGCCATGATCATCGGCGCGGCGAATGATCCGGCCAAAAGCCTGCGCCAGTCGGGCTCGGATGATCCGATCATCATAAGTGGTCCCGCCACCCGCTAGCTTTCTAGCGCGGTGCAATATGTCGGGGCGCGGCCAGGGGACGGATTCCATGACCACCAGCCGCAGGCTCTGACCGGGGACGTCGACACCGTCTCGCAGGGCATCTGTGCCCAGCAGACTGGCCTTGGGATCATCCCGGAAAATATCGACCAACGTGCCAGTGTCGATCGGATCAACATGCTGGGCGTAAATTGGCAAGCCACTTTGCGCCATGCGGTCGGCAATGCGAGCATAGACCGTGCGCAACCGGCGGATAGCGGTAAACAGGCCTAGAGTGCCACCGCCCGAGGCTTCAATCAATTGCCCGTAAGCTCCGGCAAGCCCCGCCATATCGCCACGCTTTACATCGGTGACGATGATGACCTTCGCTTGATTGGGATAATCAAACGGGCTTGCGACTTCGAACTCCTGAGCCGCATGTTCAAGATGCACGGCACCGCTCCGGGCCCGGGCGGTATCCCATCCGCCACCGCCTTTGAGCGTGGCCGACGTGATCATCACGCCATGGGCCGGTTTGGTGACAACTTCGGTGACGGGAATGGTGGGGTCCAGCCAATGGCGGCAAATCCCGATATCATATTCCCGGCCTTCAAATCGGTCGATCATCAACCAGTCGACGAAGTCTGGATCTGCGGGACCACCGATCCGCGATAGCAGCGAGAGCCACCCTGTTATGGTATCGCAACGCCATCCAAGACTAGACAGCGCGCCTTCCATTCGTGCGCGGGCCTGCGCATCCATCCAGTCCGGGCCTTCTTCAATCAGATGTTCGATCCTTTGACCCAGCCGGACCAGGGGTTTGAGCAGCGCATCCATCGCTTGCGCAGCGGTTGCGACGGCATCAATCATAGGGCCTTCGACATCGGTCAGTTCGGTTTCCAGCCCATAGCCGGCATCGGCGCTCTGGCTTTCATCGCGGGCGAAGACCATCGCGCGGACCTCGTGGAGCAGCGCCTCAATCGGGCCGGACGGTTCGCCTTCTCCCATGCGTTGCAGCCAGCCATCCCTAGGCAGTGCCTCTGCCGCATGACGCGCGCTTTCAATCGCGCGGCCGCCTTCCTCATCATAGGAAGCGACATCGGCGAGGCGCGCGGCCAATCCTCGACGGCGGCCCCGGTTCTTTGTTTCCGGTCCGATCACCCAGCGCCGTATCTCTATTGTTTCTTGCCCTGATAGTCGCGCGGCAAACATGGAATCGGCGGCATCAAACAGATGATGGCCTTCGTCAAAAATCAATCTGGTCGGCGGGTTCTGCTGTTCGCGTCCGCGGGCGGCGTTGACCATCACCAGCGCGTGATTGGCGATGACGATATCGGCTTGCTGGCTGGCCCGCGATGCTTTCTCGATGAAGCATTTGCGGTAATGCGGGCAGCCGGCATAGACGCATTCCCCGCGCCGGTCGGTCAGCGCGGTCGCGCCATTGCGGCGGAATAGGGTGGTGAGCCATCCGGGCAGGTCACCGCCGACCATATCGCCGTCTTTGCTATAGGCCGCCCAGCGTGCCACCAGATGCGCTAGAATCGCCGCTCGTCCGGCAAAACCGCCTTGCAGCGCGTCTTCCAGATTGAGCAGGCAGAGATAATTTTCTCGGCCCTTTCGCACGACGACTTTCTTGCGAAACGTCTCTTCGTCCGGATAGATTCGTCGCGTTTCCCGATCCAGTTGGCGTTGCAGGGCTTTGGTAAAAGTGGAAATCCAGACAGCCCCGCCGGCTTGGTGTGACCATAAGGATGCGGGCGCCAGATAGCCGAGGGTCTTGCCAATCCCGGTGCCGGCTTCTGCCAGCAACATATTGGGTGCGCCCTTGATCTTGCGCGGATTGAATATCTGGGACACCGCGGTGGCATAGTTTTTCTGCCCTTGCCGCTCCTCGGACCCCTTGCCGGTTAGCGTATCGAGGGTCGAAAGCGTTTCTTCCCGGTTCAATTTGATAGATATAGGGGCGGGACGGGGTGGCTCCTCTTCCCATTCTTCCAGTTTGGAAAACAGCCAGCGTTCGGCCTGGGTTGGTTTTTCCAATTTTCGTCCGACTTCCTGGGCCCAGGGCCAGCGCAGCCGATAGAGCGCTTGCGCGCTGCTCCATGCGCCCTCCCGTTCTTTCCAGAAAGGTGCTTCCAATCCTTCCAGCAATTGGCTGGCCGCTTGTCGATAGAGGCCCGCAATATCAGCCTCTTGATCGGGCGGTGTTAGGCCGAGTGTCTTGGCGAGACCGGCAGGGGTGGGGACGATGAACTGTGCCGGGTGGATGAAGGCGAACAGCTCCAGCAAATCAAGGCCAGACAGATCGGGATAGCCCAGCCTCTGCCCCAAAAGCGGTGCATTGAGCAGGATATGCGGTGTTTCTGCGACACGGCCAATGGCCTCGCCCTTGCCAATCGCGCGGGTTTCGCCATCGGTCGAGCAAATCCAAATACCGCTGTGGCTGGCGTGCAGCGCGGGATAGGGGAGCAGGGCTTTTGTCAATTCTGTTGTGGCTCTATCCGGGCGCGTTCGGTCCGACGAGGGCTACTCCGGCAATGAATCGATGCGCTCCGAACAGGACAGTATAGAGAACCGCCACGATTAATATGCTGATCACCTCCCGGCTGGGTTTTGCCACTTCGGTTGGTTTTACCCAGGCGCCTTCGTTGCGGGATATGGTGATGATCGAGATCAACGCCCAAAGGCCAAGTCCGCCGAACAAGATGAGCGATTTATTATCCCCGTTGGCAAGCAAATGGCCCGCGCACCAGACCAGCACGCCGGTCAGCATCGGATGTCTGACCCACTGTTTCATCTTGGATTTACCCTGTGCAATCGCAATGAGGTAGAGGGCGACAAACATCAGCAGCATGTTCATGTGGCGACCCGCGTTGGGCGGATCATAGACAAATTCCGCAGGAACCGAGCGCCAGCCAAAGATCATCAATCCGACAGAGGTCAGGATCAACATGGCGACTAATCCCCTGTGCGGGCCCTCACCTATCGCGCTTTGAATTGATCCGCGCAGCCCCGGCGTCACAGATTTCATGAGGTGAACAATGCTCCATAGCAGCACGCCCGCGATCAATAATGTCATCACCATTCTCCTGAATTTCGCCTGTTCTAACTTGCTATACAGGCTAAGGCCACTATTTGCGCAGTATAGACAGAAAAACAGGACAAAGTTTGTGACCGACTATCGTGAAGCAGCAGAGAATTCCAAAGCTTGGCCGTTTGAAGAAGCCCGCAAGCTGCTCAAACGCTTTCGCGGTGAACGGGGTGTCCCTGCGCCGAAGCCGGGTGGCGAACCCATGCTGTTCGAAACCGGCTATGGTCCTTCGGGCCTACCGCATATCGGGACATTCAACGAAGTCTTGCGGACCACCATGGTGCGCCATGCTTATGAAACGCTGACCGGCAATCCGACCAGGTTGATCGCGTTCAGCGATGATATGGACGGATTTCGCAAGGTTCCGACCAATGTCCCCAATCAGGATATGCTGGCCGAACATCTGCACAAGCCGCTGACGCAAGTGCCAGACCCGTTTGAGAAATTCGAGAGTTTCGCCGCGCATAACAATGCGATGCTGCGCGATTTTCTCGATCAATATGGCTTTGACTATGAATTCATGTCCTCGACCGAGCAATATCAGAGCGGCGCGTTTGACGAGACGCTAAAGCTGGTGCTCGCGCGCAATCAGCAGATATTGGATATCATGCTGCCGACTTTGGGCAAGGAACGGCAAGCGACTTACTCGCCTGTGCTGCCGATCAGCCCGAAAACCGGTCATGTGCTGCAAGTGCCTGTAGAGATCGTCGATGCAGAAGCTGGCACCATCCGTTTCATGGATGATGGTGAAATGATCGAGCATAATGCTTTTAGCGGCGGCGTGAAGTTGCAATGGAAAGTCGACTGGGCGATGCGCTGGACCGCGCTGGGCGTCGACTATGAAATGTATGGCAAGGACCTGACCGACAGCGGCGTGCAGTCGGGCAAGATCGCCAAAGTGCTGGGTGCGCGCAAGCCCGAAGGCTTGATTTACGAAATGTTCCTTGATGAAAAAGGCGAGAAGATTTCCAAATCCAAAGGCAATGGCCTCAGTCTCGACGACTGGCTGCGCTATGGTTCGGAAACCAGCCTCGCTTTCTATATTTTCCGGGAACCGAAATCAGCCAAGCAATTGCATATGGGCGTGATCCCCAAGGCAGTGGACGAATATTTTCAGTTCCGCACCAACTGGCATGACCAGGCCCCGGACAAGCGGCTCGGCAATGCAGTGCACCATGTCCACAATGGTGATGTGCCGACGGACACGATTCCGGTTACCTTCGGTTTGCTGTTGAATCTGGTCGGTGTGATGGGCGAGGCCGACAAGGAACAGATTTGGAGCTATTTGCGCCAATATGCGCCGGACGCGACGCCGGATCGTTACCCAGATCTGGATGAGTTGATCGGCAATGCCATGGCCTATCATAAGGATTTCATCGCCCCGACCCTTGAGCGCCGCAAGCCTGAAGGCATTGAAGTCGCGGCCTTGCAGAGGCTCGACAGCGAACTGGCAGCGCTGCCCGAAGAGCCTGCAGCCGAAGATATCCAGACGATCGTCTATACAATCGGCAAAGAGGGCGGTTTTGAAAATCTGCGCGACTGGTTCAAGGCTCTATACGAGACCTTGCTCGGCTCTTCTCAGGGGCCGCGTATGGGTAGTTTCATTGCCCTCTACGGTGTGTCCAATACCCGCACGTTGATTGCGGAGGCTTTGGGCTAGCTATGATCGATATTTTCACCACCGGTGGGACGATCGACAAGGTTTATTTCGACGCATTGTCGGAATATCAGATTGGGGCGACGGCGCTGCCCGACATGCTGCAGGAGAATAACGTCTTTGTTACTCACCGGGTGACCCAGTTGATGCGCAAGGACAGCCTGGAACTGACCGATGCAGATCGGGCGGCCATCCATGATGCGGTCGTGGCAAGCGACGCGGACAAGATTCTCGTAACCCATGGCACCGATACCATGGTGGATACGGCGTGCGTGCTGTCAGACGTCACCGGCAAGACGATCGTGCTGACCGGGTCGATGCAGCCGGCATCTTTGCGGGTTAGTGATGCTCAGTTCAATGTTGGCTTTGCCCTCGCCGCAACCCAGACTTTGCCCCATGGCATTTATATCGCGATGAATGGCGAGGTCTTTGATCCGGCCACCACCAAGAAAGACCGCGCGGCGCATCGCTTCGTCAGCAAATAGGGTTATTTTCCGATCATGGTCATTAGCCAAGGCCCCGTCTTCATCGACAAGGCAATCGCGATGATCATCGTCAGATAAGCCACAACACCGTAAAAGGTCAGACCCGGGATCGTCCACATCAGCAGGACGTCATTGCCCCCCGGAACGGCGCTGGCGCCGATACCCATCAGGAACCCGCCAGCCAGGTTGGCGAGCGCGAATTTCCAGCCGCCCCATTCGGGCTTGAACCGGTCCTTGAGCCAGCTGGAAACAATTGCGCCGATGAACAGGGCTATCACCGCAAATTCTATAGTCTTGCTGACCGACAGGCCCTGGCCTTGCAGAAAGCTGTTGAGCAGGGCGGTATAGGCCCATTCGGGGCGCGTGCCGTATATGATCGAGGCGCAGACCCCAATGGCGATCAGCGCGAGATAGGTGTGGTTGCGACGGACCAAGGCCAGCCAAAGACTGATCAGTGCGACGAGCGCAAATAGACCCAGCGTTGCCTGTTTGACCGGGCTCTGTGCGATGGTTGTACGCGGCAGGAACTCGACGGGGCCGAAGAGATTCAGTACATCCCCCCGGGCCAGCCACAAGGCAAAGCCCAATCCGACAAAGCTCAGGATATAGCTGAATTTGCCGGTGCCGATATAACCGACCGTGCCAATGAAACAGCCCCGGTTTACCATTGCGCCAAGCCCCATCAGCACCGCCCCGAAAAACAGCTGGCCGTTCAAGGCGATATCGAGCGGCAGATGGGCGCGGCCCGTCCATTCGACCAGCAGGAACAATATGATGGCGGCCCAGCTGGCAACCACCAACAGACCGAAGAGCCAGTCCATCTTGCCTTCATCGACCCAGCGGCCGGTCGCTGCCACCGTACAGGTTGCGACCCGGGACAGGGCAAAGCCAAGGATGAAGGCTAGCGGGATGACGTAGAAAGAAGGCATAGTCTTGCTTAGCCGATTGATCAGATATCACAATGTTGGCTATGAACCGCTATTGTATTCAGTGGGTCTGCACCATAGGTTTCGACCATGAGAATCAACGCCGACTTTGATCAACCCGTGATCTTGCTGCCAGAAGCTATGCAATGGGCGCCTTCCCCTCTGCCAGGTGTCGAACGCAAGATGCTCGACCGGATCGGTGAGGAAGTGGCGCGGGCGACGTCGCTGGTCCGCTATGCGCCCGGTAGTTTTTTCGATCCGCATGTTCATAGCGGCGGAGAAGAATTTCTGGTTGTCGAAGGTATATTTTCCGACGAGCATGGCGACTATCCGGCGGGCACCTATGTGCGCAATCCGATTGGCACCAAGCATAAGCCGCATAGCAAGGATGGATGTGTCATCCTTGTGAAGCTGCAACAGTTTGATCCGGCCGACACCTCCCATTTCTCGGTTCATATCGATGATCTGATATTTGAAGACGGCGGCGCGCCGGGTGTTGAATTTGCCTGGCTGCACCGCTTCAATGGCGAATATGTGAAGATTGTCCGCTGGGCGCCGGGCAGCAGCTATCCGGAACATGTACACGCTGGCGGCAGCGAGACCTTTATTCTCGAAGGCAGCCTGACCGACGAATATGGCCATTATCCCAAGGGGAGTTGGGAGCGGACACCGGACGGCTGGAGCCATAAACCGCATAGCAAAGACGGCTGTCTCGCATGGGTTAAAACCGGGCATTTGACGGCCAAGACACTCGGCAAATATGCTCAGACCGCCGCCGACTGAGTGACCGTCCGCATTACTTCGCTATAGCTTTTGGCCAACGTCATCCGGGCGCCATGGCCTTTCGCTACCAGCAGGCGGTTCGCTTCAGCCAATTGATAGCAGGGCACACCCATGAACAGATGATGTTCGCTGTGATAATTCACCCAATAAGGCGCTAGCGCCGCGCTCTCCCACCAGCGCGCATAGGTTGTCCGCGCATGGCTGAACGGATCATCGCCGCCGGTTGTCGTGCAGGCATGTTCGGCGATATTGCGGATGCGCAGGGTCAGTTGAAAGGTGGTGGCCAGCGCGACTATCCAGATCAGGAAGGGCATGATGCCAAGCGTGGCCAGGCTAATCGCCAACACCATAAGCTGGATCAACAGAAAGCGCCCAACCGTCTTGGCTGTGATGATTGACCCATCGATCGAAGAGCTCTCCGCTCCGATGCCAGCGCGCGAGGAATTGTTGAGCGGCCGACCGGCGCTGGTATCCCGTTTCGTCCCGGGTGCATCGCGTTCGCCGCTTATGAGCGCCTTGAGTCCTAACCATGCTTTGGCAAATTGACTGCTCCGCTGTTTGAAAAATGTCTGGCCGGTGAGGTCGCGGATGAACTTGCGCTTGATGCTTGCTTTGGTTGTTGGAAAGGGCGCGGACAGACCAAGGTCGGGATCCTCGGGTTGCTGGGTAAAGCGATGATGGGTCAGATGATAGGCACGATAGCTGTGCAGATCGCTGCCGGTCGCAGCGCCGGTCAGCCATTGGCCAGCGAAATTGTTGATCTTGCGCTTGGGGTGGAGCAGGCCATGGGCGGCTTCGTGCATCAGGATGGAGAGGCCAAGCTGCCGTCCACCGACCAGCAAAAGGGCCAGCGGTGCCACAATGACGCCCGCAATCCAGTGCCATTGCCACAAGAGTGTCGTTCCGCCCGTCAGTAGCGCAACCATCAGCCATGCGTGCAGCGACAGCCACAAGCCTCGCCAGCGGGACACGTGGGTCAGCGCAGCCCATTCGTCATTGGCGAACAAGTCACAGGGCTTGGCAGCTTTTACAGCGGGCATGAAAATCCTTCTCTCATGCTGAATATAGCGGAATTTTGCCGTTTTTCCAAATCATCGCAATGCCGTAACGGCATAGCGTTTCCCCGCGAAGATGCATTTTCTCACTTATCAGGCCAATTCCTCGACCAGGCGGGCCATGAAGTCGGCACCGCGCGCAAATTGCTCGACGGAGACATATTCATTCGGCTGATGCGCTTGTTCTATCGACCCTGGGCCGCAGATCACGGTTGCAAAGCCGGCTTGCTGGAATTGTCCGGCCTCGGCGGCATAAGACACCACTCCGGCAGGGCTATTGTCGCCGGTCAGCTTGCGAATGAAGGCCTCGGCTTCTTCTGATCCGGCATGGGTCATCGGCGGCGCATTGCTCTGTTGTGTCACCCGCACACCGGTTTCCGGAAAGGCGCGCTTCATTTCGGCGTCCAGGGCGGCGCATTTCGTCTTGAACGGCGCGAGAATATTATCCGGATCAGTGCCGGGCGGACAGCGCAGGTCAAAGACGAATAGAGCGCGGCGGGCGAGGATGTTGGGCGCGGTGCCGCCTTCCATCTTGCCGATGGTCAGTGTCGCATGGGGCGGAATGAAAGGCGAGGCTGGGTCTGCATTTTCCCAAAGATCGCGCGCCAGTTCAGCCAGATCGTGCATTAGCTCGACCGCGACCATATTGGCGGAAATGCCGAGATGTGTCAGGCTGCTATGCGCTTCGTGGCCGAGCACTTCGACCTCATGAACAGCAATGCCCTTATGCCCGGTCACCGGTTTCATCATAGTCGGTTCGCCGATAATCGCGAGCGCTGGTCTGGGGAGCTTGGCGGCCATCTCCTCGATCATCGCCGGCGCGCCGAGACAACCGATTTCTTCGTCATAGCTAAACGCGAGATGCACCGGTTTCGTGCCCTTCTTGAACTGGGGCACGGCGGCCAGAGCCAGCGCGATAAATCCCTTCATATCGCATGTCCCGCGGCCATGCAGCAGGCCGCTGCGTTCGGTGACGGTCCAGGGATCGCTATCCCATTTCTGTCCGTCAATCGGAACCACGTCGCTATGACCAGAGAGAATGATCCCGCCTTCGATATTGGGGCCAACCGTGGCATAGAGATTGGCCTTGGAGGCATCTGCATTGACGACGCGTGTGGAGGCTACGCCATGTTTGCCCAGATAATCCTCGACCCACGCGATCAGATCGAGATTGCTGTTCCGCGAGGTGGTGTCGAAGGCGATGAGCGTCGACAGGATGTCGCGAGCGGAGGCAAGAATGTCAGAGGTCATAGGGAAGCGAACGTTACAAAGTTTACAGTGTTAAAAGAAAGAAAGCGGACTGATCCCAAAAGATTGGAAATTGGCGCTTTTTGAATGTGAATCATAGCAAAGATCATAGCCAGCGAACCTAATCGGGAACGCTCCTGTAGGACAGCATTTTCTTGGCTATCAATCTGCCGGGATTGCGTCGGTGACGGGTTGTTTCTCTATCGCCTGCATTGCCAAGTCTAGCATTTTTCCTGCCGCAGCGGCCAGCGATCCGCCATGGGGATTATAGGCTGCTGGTCGTAAAGTTTCGGCTGCCGCAACATATTGCTTGTCTTCCATATATTGAGCGGAAAGAATCATTCTGAGGCTCTGATCAAAGGGCGCCAGCTCTAACGCGCGTTGCAATCCATCGACGGCAATTTGGGGTGGACGGTTTTGGCTGGACCGATAGCTGAGATAATATTGGATCAAGGGGATGGGGTGATCATTCTCGATCCTATTGGCTGCAACAACTTGTCTTCGGACTTGTTTCCAAGCGGCGGTTTCATCGTCTGCAGTTTCGGCCTTGCGCGCATGAGCATAGATTTTCTGAATTTGCGCCCGCACCCGTGTCGGATCGAGTGCCAGTGCCTTGTCTGCCGCAGCAATCGCTTGCTCATCAAAGCCCGCATCAAACTCGGCTTCCGCCAGTGCTTCCAAAACGGCGGGATTGTCTGGATATTTTATTGCGACTCCCCGAGCATCTGCGACCACCTTTTTGGCTTCTTCTTCATCAACGCCGGTGCGGGATTCCATCATCACCGGTACGATCGCTGCCTCTGCGGCGGACAGTCGGCGGGTGGACACCGGGGTGGTTTTCAATTTGCTTGGTGGGATAGAGAAAACGGAAATGCGCTTTTTTTTGGCATATTGATCCATATCCTTGTCAAGCTGATCAAGATCACCAAATGCTTCTCGCGCGGCATCCGGCTCGGTTGTTCCTTTTCCTAGCAATTTGAGATATTCCGTCATCTGCCCTCGTCTCGCTTCATCGAAAGTGAGATAGTGATAGAGCAGCCAGCTCCGACCATAGAATTGATCATAGCCACCGGATTTGTTTTTCCGATAAGCGGCAGTATCCAGCAACAATTCAATGGGAACTTTGCGAGAGGCGGCCAGTTCATAAGCGCGATGGTTTGCTGCCCCTCCCAGTACGATTGTGCCATCTCGTTCAAAACGACCGGATGCAAAAAATTCTGCGAACCCCTCCTGAAACCAGAGCGGATAAGCGCGGTTGCTGATATTGAATAGAAAATGGTGCGCATATTCATGCCGCAGAACCGTTTCGGGCGTGAGAGAAAATTTGCTACCGCCAGTCCTTAAGCGGGGGACTATCGTGACAATATTTCCGGCATTGGGAAGATAAATACCGGCTGTATATTTGGTCTTTAGATCAGCAAGCTTGCGCACCCCTGCTTGGCTTCGGACAACGAAGACATTTACCCGGTTTGACGGGCTTGGGGATTCAGGTGCCCGCCCGATCAGGAGCGCCATGGCTGCGTGATAGACTTCCAGCCGTTCCGCAAATAGCTGGATCGTTTTGTCGCTCTGATTTGCGTAAATAACGAAATGTTCGCCGCTGGCTTTATGCCAGGCCGCATGTGCGGGTGATGAAAAATTCAGAAATGCAAAGAAAAAAATCAAAAAAAACCGCATCAAGAGCCCCTATAGATGAATAATATTATATTCAATCCATCTATAGTGGCAATGATTAGTTCAGTAAATTTGCCTATCCTTGCGAAGCAATCCAGTCGCGGATTTTTGTTTCCAATACGGTCATCGGCAAGGCGCCGGTGTTTAGGACCTGGTCGTGAAATTCGCGCGGATCGAACTTGTCCCCCAGCGCTTCTACCGCTTCTGACTTCAGTCGCTGGATGGTCAATGCGCCGATCTTATAGGCCAGGGCCTGTGACGGGATAGCGATATAGCGTTCGACTTCGGCGGTTGCATCGGTTTTGCCCATGCTGCTGTTGTCGAGCATATATTGGATCGCTTTTTCGCGGGTCCAGCCTTTGCTGTGCAGGCCTGTGTCGACCACCAAACGCATCGCCCGGAGCATCTCGTCATCAAGATGGCCGAAACGCTGATATGGGTCGTTGTAGAGGCCCATCGGGAAACCGAGTTTTTCCGAATAGAGCGCCCAGCCTTCAACATAGGCAGTGTTGCCGCCAAAGCGCATGAATGCCGGTAGCGCTTCGTTTTCCTGGGCCAGCGAAATCTGGAAATGGTGTCCCGGTGCGCCTTCGTGCAGGTACAAGGTGGTGATGCCAGAGGTGTTGCGTGACGGCAGGTCATAGGCGTTGAAATAGAAGACACCCGGACGCGAACCGTCTGGTGTTCCGCCTTGATAAGAACCACCCGCCTGGAATTTTTCGATCGATTCATCATAGGGGCGAATTTCCAGCGGTGATTTTGGCAGCACCTTGAACTGTTCGCCGATTTTCGCGTCGACTAGCTTGCCCATGTCATAATAGCGCTGCGTCAGGCTTTCGCGAGACTTTGGGTGGAATTGTGCATCGGTCCGCAAAAATTCAAAAAATTCTGACAGGGTGCCGTCGAAGCCGACCTCGGTCTTGATCTCTTCCATCTCGGTTTTGATCCGGGTGACTTCGCTAACGCCGAGCTCGTGAATATAGTCGGCTTTTAGCGGCAAGGTCGTCGTGTTGTTGATCAGATTTTGATACATCACGTCGCCGCCCTTCATATAGGACAGGCCAACCCCTTCGCGGGCCACTTCGAGATATTCGTCCTTCAGAAAATCATGCATGCGCTGATAGCCAGCAAAAATATCCGTCGTCGCAGCGGTATATTGCTTGGTCAGACGCGCTTTGTCTTCGTCGCTGAAATCTTCCGGAAAGTTTTTCGTTGGCGCCATGAACGGGCTGTTCTCGAGACCCAGGCCAATTTGCGTCGCGAGCTGTTCGATAACATTGGTGATCGTCAATTTGGTTTCGACCACACCGCTGTCCATGCCTTGACGGAAACGTCCGATAGAGCGGTCGCCGATGACAATGAACTGTTTGTGGCGTTTGAGATTATCTTCATAATTTTTCACCGTCTTGAACGGCGCGCCACCTTTGCCCGATGCGAAATTGGGATAGAATGTGTGGAAGCCGCTGAAATGATTGACCGGACGGACAACACTCAGGTCCATGATTTCTTTGGAATAGCCAATTAGTGCTTGCTGTTTGTTGCGCTGGAAAACGTCATAGGCGATCTTGTCGGTCGCGTTTAATTTGCTGCGGTCCAATTTCAACAGAGCCGCCAGTTCGGCCTCTTCTGCAGCCTTTTCCGCGGCAAAATATTCATCCGAAATATAGTCGCCAAGCTGATCGGCATAGCGCTCGTCGCCGCGGAACAGGGCGCCGATGGGATTGCGCTTCAGATTGTCTTCGTCGCTCTTGGCAAAAAGCGCTTTCAGCTTTTCGCCTTCCGTCATCTCGGCTTCTGCGTGATGTTCCATGGCCGCGGCGCTGGTTGCGGCAAGCGGCTGGGCGGAGGCGACGCTGCCGATGGCGAGCAGGCTGGTGCCGATGAGGAGAGCGAGCGGTGTCTTGATCATATTCTGTCCCTGTCTGAAAAACTGTTATGTTCAGCTAACACGGTAAAGTATCACCCGCAACGACTTCGCCGGGTCTAAAATGTCGTTTGTCGAAGCTGGCCGACAGTTGATCGGAGAATAGGCTTTTACGGGACCCAGGCTTTTTGCCACTGGTTGAGCCGGAACCATTTGGTGATGATATATTTGGTGCCCTCGTCTACTGGCGTTCCCGCGTGCAGCGTGTCGATATTGGGCGTCCCGTCGAGGCTCATATTGTTCCAGATCAACAGCATGCCGCGGCGCGGTTCGACCTCATATTGCAGCTGTGGGAAAGCGGTCGCACCACCCTTTTCCGGTTCGTTGAGATAGGCCATGGCGGTCCAAGTGCGCTGGCCGCCATTGGGGCCTTCCATCTGCCAATATTTTTCGCTCTCGTGAAAATAGTCGTGATGGTCCTTGAACTGCTGTCCGACCTGATAGCGTTGGCCTTGCAGGATTTCGCTGTGTGTTTGCGGCAGGCCCAATAGGTCGCAGAGCGATTGGTCGATCCGGCGGATATCGGGATTGGCGGGATCGACATTACAGCTATGACTGGTGCGATAGCCTTCGCGTTCGGTGCCCTTATAGAGAGTCGAGGGCTGGCTGTCGGTATCGATCATGTCGATCAACAGGTCGCAATCAGCAGCGCTCAGGAAATTCTGGTGGACGAAGAGCTGCACATGCGGGCTTTCCAGCCACTGAACCCGGGGGTGGGCATTCAGGGTCTCGGTCACCTGCCGGCCTAGATCGGCGATCCGCCGGGGACTAGCATAACGTTCGATCTGCTTTTTTGAAAAGACCTTTGCCATGCCCGGGAGCCTAATCGATAACGCGGCCGCGGACCATTACCCAATCGACTTTTTCGAGGACGGTTACATCATCGAGCGGGTTGCCATCAAAGGCGATCAGATCAGCGGAATATCCCACCGCGATGCGGCCGATTTCCATGTCCATATCGAGCGCTTTGGCGGCTGCTGTGGTGGCGCTGGTGATGGCCTCTCGCGGGGTCAGTCCGGCGTTGACCATCAACTGGAATTCCTCAGCGTTGCGGCCATGGTCAAAGACGCCGGCATCGGTGCCAAAGACAATCGGTACGCCCAAGCGTTTCGCCGATGTGACAGCCTTGCCGACATTGCCCAGCGTCATCCGGATTTTCTCTTCGACAACCGGGGTGTAAATGCCCTTGCCGAGCCCTTCGCTCACACCCTGAAAGGCCATCAATGTTGGCACCATTGCGGTGCCATTGGTTTTCATCACCTTTAGCGCCGCTTCGTCCGCGAATGTGCCATGTTCGATCGTGTCGATGCCGGCGCGGGATGCCGCTTCGATGCCGCGCGCACCATGGGCATGGGCCATGACCTTGAGGCCAAGCGAATGAGCGGTGTCGGCGATCGACCGCATCTCTTCATTGGTGAATTGCGCTTCCAGCCCGCGCCCTTGTTGGGACAGGACGCCTCCGGTTGCGGTAATTTTGATAACGTCCGAGCCGGCGCGGCTGGCCTTGCGCACTTTTTCGGCGCATTGCACTGCACCGGTGCAGCTATAGCCGCTGGTCAGGACTTTGTTGATATCCTCGGTAAAGCCGGACACATCGCCATGCCCGCCAACAATGGCCAGGGCAGGACCAGCCGCGATGATCCGCGGGCCGGGGATGATGCCATCTGCGGTGCCGCGGCGCAGAGAGAATGCGCTATATTGCGAAGAGCCGGCCTCGCGCACTGTGGTAAAGCCGGCCTTGGCGGTGAGCAGCGCATTTTTCGCGCCGACAACGACGCCCCATTCGGCAGGTTCTGTGGCTTCTTTCCAAAAGTCTCCGCCCGGATCGCCGGTCAGATGAACGTGCAGATCAATCAGGCCAGGCATGACTGTCTTATCGCGCAGGTTGATGACGGCATCCGCCTCCATCGCATCCGCAACGCCCGCTTTGTCTATTTCTCTCTGGGTCGTGACTTCGACGATCTTGCCGTCGATCACCACCAATGTGGCCGGGCCGACGGGTCCGGTTGCCGCATCCGGTATCAGATTGCCGACCAAAATCAGCTGACGATCTTGCGCTAGGGCTGCGTTGGCTATCATCAGGGAACATATTATTGCGACGAACCGGACCATCTTCATTCTCCAGAATTGATGGCCATACTTGTGCTAGGTGCGGACCGATGTTGCAACAGAAAAGACCCGCCGTCATTGCTGACGGCGGGCCCCTCACGAAAACTCGGTTTCTGTCTTACCAGAAGAAGTCGTAGATCACGTCGATGACTTCGCCAGTATAGGTGTCGACCAGCAGGACATCGTCATAATAGCGGACCCAGCGGGTGCCGCGATAGGCGGCTGGCAGACGATAGCGCCAAGGGTCGTTGATCCAGTAGCGTGATCCGTAGAAGGACGAGCCCAGGAAAACCCCGATGTTCCAGCGACGGTAGTTGTGCGACCGGTAAGGCGAATAATAGCGGCCTAGGCGGTAATAGCTGCGGTTCGCGTTGCGGTAGTTCCGCCAATTGTAGCGTCGATCATTGCGCCAGCTGCGGTTCCAGCTGCGATTGTTGCGGTTGTAATTCCGGTTGTTGCTATAGCGCCGGTTATCCCGATAGCGCCGGTCAGCCCGGGCATTGTTGTTGCGATTATAGCGTCTGTCGACCCGCGCATTGCGGTTGCGGTCTACCCGCCGGTCTATCCGCCGGTCGACGCGAGCGTTTCTATTGCGATCAACCCGCCGGTCAGCCCGTCTTTGGGCGGTTTGACGGTTCTGGGTCACGTTACGGTTGGCATTGCGTTGCTGCCGAGTCGCTTGCCGATTTTGTCGCACATTCTGGTTGGCGCGCGCGGTCTGTCGCGCGGCGCGCGGTGCCCTGTCACGGTTGACATTGCGGTCGGCTCGACGTTCAACTCGGCGGTTTTGGCGAGTTTCGGCGCGGTCCCCGTTGGTGCGGGTTTGCCGGTCAATGCGGGCCTGTCCGCGGTTATTGTTGTTCCGCGCCCGGGCCTGCCCCCGGTTGCTGCTACGATTGGCTTGGCGATTTCCGCGATTGGCACGGCGCTCGCTGCGGCGATCACGCTGCTGCTCTGCCGTGGCTTCCAGATCGATAAGGCTGGCGATATCGATCGGGCCCGTCAGATCGGCGGACGCCGGACTGGCGACACTGTCGAGGTCGGGCGCGATTTCAACCGCTAATGCGGCTGCGGGCGTCAACACCGTGGCCGCCATCAGGCCGGTTAAGAAAAATATACGCATGGCTTGCTCCTGTTGCTGGCGACTCCGTTTGCCGCATCTATGCAACTGTTGATAGAGTGTTAACCCTGTCGGACTCCTGAACTGAATTGTTATATTCAGGAAAGGTTGTACTTATATGAACGGTCAGGCGTTAAGACGCCGATGGCTGCGGCAGGGAACGCATCCGCCAAAACGAGTATAGATAGGCCGCGACGACCACTGCGCAAATGGCGCTGGCGGTATAGGGCTGCGGGACAAAGAAATAGGCGGCATAGCTGCCAACCGCGCGACCCAGTGAATGATATAGGCCGAGATTCGTGCCTGCAGTCCAGCCCCACATTATCCAGATATTGCCAGAAATCAGAGAAAGACCAACGATGAACAGCAAGGGGTCAAAGGTTGCTGCGACCATGACGAGCGGAAAAAACAAAAGGCATGTGATCAAGGCCATCATGAACGCGCTGGTCAGCGGACTGTCTTTTGCGTCTTTGAACATGTCGCCGCCGCGCAATTTTGTCACCAGCACGCCGAGCGGGAATATCAGGCCGCAAGTCCAGGCGAGATAGACAATATTTTGGGGTTCCGGAAAAAGCAACAATATGACGGCCCAGACGGCCCAATATAGCAAACCGGCGATAGGCATTCCCTTATATTCGCCAGCCAGCAATTCTTGCCGCATTTCGGGAAGGGTCGCTCGTTCATAGTCCATCGAAAACTCCCCCGCGCCTGTGCATCGCTTGTCTAATCCTTCAGATTATCCTTCTCCAGCCACTCTTCCAGCCATTTGATCGTATATGCACCGGACTGGAACTCTTTGTCGTGCACCAGCTTCTGGTGGAGTGGTATGGTGGTCTGGACGCCTTCAATGACAATTTCGTCGAGCGCTCGTGCGAGGCGCATCATGCAGCCGTCACGGGTCCGGCCATAAACGATCAGCTTGGCAATCATGCTGTCATAATAAGGCGGGATGGAATAGCCGGCGTAAAGGCCGCTATCGACCCGCACGTGCATGCCGCCGGGTGCGTGATAGCTGGTGACCTTGCCGGGGGATGGCGCCCATGTTTTCGGATTTTCCGCATTGATCCGGCATTCAATGGCATGACCGCTGAACACCAGGTCTTCCTGTTTGACCGACAGATCGCGTCCATCGGCGATGCGGATCTGTTCGCGGACGAGATCGACGCCGGTGATCATTTCGGTCACCGGATGTTCAACCTGCAAACGGGTGTTCATTTCGATGAAGTAAAATTCATCATTTTCGTAAAGAAATTCGATGGTACCGGCGCCGCGATAGCCCATGCCTTTCATCGCATCGACGCAGACTTTGCCCATGGCTTCGCGCTGTTCCGAGCTGATCACCGGTGAAGGCGCTTCTTCGAGGACTTTCTGATGGCGGCGCTGCAGCGAACAATCGCGCTCGCCCAGATGGATGGCATTGCCACGGCCATCGCCGAAAACCTGAAATTCGATATGGCGCGGATCGCCGAGATATTTTTCGATATAGACGGTGGCGTCGCCGAAGGCCGCTTTGGCTTCGGTGCCGGCCTGTTTCATCTGGGTTTCGAGTTCGGTCTCGCTGTTCACGACCTTCATGCCGCGTCCACCGCCTCCGGAAGCGGCCTTGATGATCACCGGGTAGCCGACGTCTGCCGCCACCTGTTTGGCTTCTTCTATCTCGCTGACCGCACCATCGGAACCGGGAACCAAGGGAATGCCGAGATCGCCCGCGGTTTTCTTGGCGGCAACCTTGTCGCCCATGATCTTGATATGCTCCGGCTTTGGGCCGATCCATTTGATGCCGTGGGCTTCCACGACTTCGGCAAAATTGGCGTTCTCGGAGAGAAAGCCATAGCCGGGATGAATCGCATCCGCACCGCTGATTTCAGCCGCAGAGATGATCGCCGGGATCGACAAATAGCTATCCGCAGCGGGTGGGGGCCCGATACAAATGGCTTGGTCGGCAAGCCGCACATGCATGGCGTCCGCGTCGGCGGTGCTGTGCACAGCCACGGTTTCGATGCCAAGCTCTTTGGCCGCACGAAGAATACGCAGCGCGATTTCGCCGCGGTTCGCAATCAGGATTTTTTCAATGGTCACGGTGCGCGCCTCAACCGATCACGACCAGAGGTTGGTCGAATTCTATCGGTTGGCCATTTTCGACCAGGATGGATTTGACCGTACCTGCGGTTTCGGCGGTGATCGGGTTCATCACCTTCATCGCTTCCACAATGATCAATGTATCGCCGACGGCAACTTTGTCGCCGACGCTGATGAAATTGGCTGCGCCCGGTTCGGCCGCAAGATAGGCGGTGCCGACCATTGGAGATTTTTGAGCGCCGGCGTGATCATCCACGGGAGCAGCAACTGCTTCGGCCGCCGGGGCTGCAGGAGCGGGTGCGGCCGTCGGGGCCACGGAGACAGGTGCGGAAACAAATGTACCACCGCCGCGTGCGACCTTGATCTTGCGGTCACCATCCTCGACTTCAATTTCGCTTAGACCCGCTTTTTCCAAAATAGCGGCAAGGTCGCGGACCAGTTTGATGTCCACGTTCATGCCGTCGCCCGTTTCTTTTTTTGCAGACATAATGTGTCCCTATATTGTATTTAAAATTTGCTCGCAGCGTCCAGCGCCAATTGATATCCAAAAGCACCAAAGCCGGAAATGGTTCCTTTTGCAACCGGGGCAATGAAACTCTTGTGGCGATAAGCTTCGCGCGCCGCCGGATTGGAAATATGCACTTCGATAACCGGTGTGCTGATTGCCTTGATCGCATCGAACAGAGCGAGCGATGTGTGGGTTAACGCGGCAGCGTTGAGAATCACCGCATGGGCGCCCTCGGCCGCCGCTTCATGCAGCCAGTCAATCAGATGGCCTTCGTGGTTGCTTTGACGAATTTCGACATCGAATCCGAGTGTCTGTGCGTGGTCTTCAATCTGGCCTGCAATTTCGTCGAGCGTTTCTGAACCATAGATTTCAGGTTCGCGCATGCCGAGCAGGTTGAGATTGGGTCCGTTCAATACAAAGATGGTCTTGGCCGCCAAGATATTGTTCCTTCCCAAAGGCTTTTGGTTGCGACTGGAGCGACCTCTTTATATGGCTCGTATTTGAAAAGCGAGATCAAAGACATGAAAGTTATCGAAATGGCCGAAATTCAGATCCAATTAAATGGCGAGGCTCACCGGTTTGCTGCGGGTCTGTCGATTGCCGATCTGGTGCGGTCCCTCGACCTTGATCCTGCGAAGGTGGCAGTCGAACGCAATCGGGAGATTGTGACACGGTCGATTCTGGGTGATGTCATAGTCGAGCAAGGGGACGAACTGGAAATCGTGCATTTTGTTGGTGGCGGATCCGGGGACGATAGTTGGACGGTTGCGGGAACAACGTTCAAGTCCCGACTGATTGTCGGCACTGGCAAATATAAGGACTTTGAAGAAAATGCCGCTGCGGTGGCAGCCGCGGGCGCAGAAATTGTCACCGTCGCTGTCCGCCGGGTCAACGTGACGGACCGCAACCAGCCGGTGCTGATGGACTATATTGATCCAAAGAAGATCACCTATCTTCCCAACACCGCCGGCTGTTTCAATGCTGAGGATGCGATTCGCACTTTGCGGCTGGCGCGTGAAGCGGGTGGCTGGGACCTGGTCAAGCTAGAGGTGCTCGGCGAAGCGAAGACGCTCTATCCCAATATGCGCGAAACGCTCGAGGCGACAGAAGTGTTGGCCAAGGAAGGGTTCAAGCCGATGGTCTATTGTGTCGACGATCCGATTGGTGCGAAACAGCTTGAAGATGCAGGCGCGGTAGCGATCATGCCGCTCGGTGCGCCAATTGGTTCCGGGCTCGGTATCCAGAACCGGGTCACGATCCGGCTGATTGTGGAAGGCGCCAATGTGCCTGTGCTGGTTGATGCCGGTGTTGGGACCGCGAGCGATGCGGCGGTTGCCATGGAGCTGGGCTGCGATGGCGTGCTGATGAATACCGCCATTGCCGAAGCCAAAGAACCGGTGCGCATGGCGCGCGCAATGAAGCTCGCTGTCGAGGCAGGTCGCGAGGCATATCTGTCCGGGCGCATGGGCCGCCGCATGTATGCTGACCCGTCGAGCCCCCTGTCCGGGCTGATTTAGTGTCCTAATACAGCATGATTCGGTGTCATCTGTAACTAACTGATTCGTAACAAAAGTTACGTGATGTTAGATTGGTCGATCAGCGATTGTCGTTGGTCGAACCGCGATGCCGTTTGCCGATCACAATCGCGTTTTATCGAACTTGGGATGCTCGCCCTGGATCGTTCCCCTACCTAGGATTGCGAGGCGGGAGCAAATCCCCACGTCTCTCCAGACAGCCCTTCCCCGGCATGATGGACAATCCGCTCCCGACCTCACCCCCTAGTGGGCAGCGCCGGCCCCCAATTTAACCGGCACCGCCCCGAAATAAAGTTTGAGGAGAATAATAATGTCGAATTCTATCTTTACCAAAGCTCTGTGTGCCGCTGCAGCAATTGCTGTCAGCACGACCGGATTTTCTGCCAGCGCGAGCGCTCAGAACCGGACCGAACGCACAGCCGTTGTTAGCTATGCTGACCTCGATTTGAACAGCGCAGATGGTCAAGCCACTTTGCAGGGCCGCCTAAGCGGTGCCGTTCGCAAAGTCTGCGGAAGCTATGATGCGAAAAACCTGGTCGATACAAGGGATCATGATGTTTGCATGAAGCAAGCAAGTGCATCCGCCCAGCGTGCCAGTGTGACGATCATGGCGGCTGCTAAGTCTGGCAAGCCTATCGAAACGGCGATGGTTATCAGCAACTAGAACAAAATTCCAAGAGCCGCAGTCCCCCAACAAGCGGCCGCACTTTGGCCAAAACCAACTTTGATAACCCCGGTGTCCCTTACACCGGGGTTTCTTTTTATACGCTATCGGTTTCCTGTTTTCGAAGAAATACTAATTATATATACATGATTTATGTCGTTCAATATTATAGAATATTCAAATACAGGTAAATATACGACTATATATAACTAACAACATTGTTAGTATAACTATTTATAGCACGTTAACCAATCCTCAAAAAGCATTGTTAATATATAAACGACCATATGTAACATATTGTAACGGAGTGCATCGATATGGTGTGTTTCCCTATGATGGAACAGCGGGGAACCGTATTTTTCAGGAGGTTATATGGAAGTTGGTCGGCAGAAAAGACCGGAAATCGTTATCGGTCCTTTCGGTGAATCCCTGAGCCTGAGAGACTTGCCAAAGAATAATATGACGCGATGGGTGATCAGACGGAAAGCGGAAGTGGTTGCTGCCGTTAACGGAGGCTTGTTGAGCCTCGAAGAGGCGTGCAGCCGTTATGATCTTTCGCTTGAAGAGTTCCTTTCTTGGCAAGAGACGATCTACAAATCGGGGCTGCCTGGTTTGCGGATAAGCTATCTCTCCCAATATCGTACCGAACATCGAGCACGGCAGGATAAACTTGATCCGGCAGAGTCGTGACCATCTGAAGATCCTCATCTGGATCGAACACATCGACGGATTTGCGATAACTGAAAGCCGAAGCCATGCCAAAGAAACGTGTCCTCGTCATTGACGAAGAGAGCGCCTTCACGCGCCTTTTGCAGGACGATCTTGAACAGCGTGAAATATCTGTAGCCTGCATCTATTCTCCCGGCGACGAGAACGCGGCCACCGCTTTTGATCCGGATGTCATTGTCGCAGACAAAGACATTTGGACTGAAAGCAATGCGGGTCTGTTGGGCACATTTGATGCGGTCGAACATCCCTTGCCGCTGGTTCTGATGACCGGGATGGACGCGAATATATATTCTGCCGGAACCGGATCCGTCACGACGGCCGACTCCCAGATCGTTGCAACCATTCCCAAGCCTTTTGACCCCAATGCGCTTGCGGCCTTGATCGAGCAACATGCTGAAGCCAGTCAGAAGATCATTTTGGATTCCGAATATATCAGCGCCTTGATTGCCAGCGAACGATTGATTGACAATCTCGTCGTAGAATTTCAGTCCAAGCATTCGCTCAGTGACGGGTCTGTTGTCGGATATGAAGCATTGTCGCGGTTGAAAACCAGGCGTGCGATCAGTCCGGCGACCATCTTTTCAGCCGCTACGGAAATTGCGCTTGAAATAGAAGCGACTTTGAATGTGATTGATCAGGTAACAAAGCTTGCAGCCTCGCTGCACGATTGGCGGAAAAGCGTTCCGGTATCTTTCAACTGCAGTGCGATTCTCTTGACGCAGCGGGAATTTATAGATGCATTTTTTGCCCGTTTGAAAACGTCGCCAAACTTTCGAGGGTTGGTGATCATGGAGATAACCGAAGAAAATAGAATCGCCAACATAGCCGTCGTTGCCGAAGTCTGTCACATCCTGTCGCAATATGGAATCGCCGTCTCGATAGATGACTATGGCACGGGCCACAGCAATCTCGATCGGATCGCCGAGATTCCTTTCGCGGAATTGAAACTCGACAAGAAAATATTCTGGGCCTTTTGCAATGACCGGGTGCCCATCACGGTGCTGGGTTCGGTTATCGACTATTGTCATCATCGGGGGGCCAAGTCCGTGATCGAAGGGATTGAAACGCCCTTTCATCTGGAAAAGGCTAGGCTTCTGGGAGCCGACCATGGCCAAGGCTTCTATTGGGGGCACGCCGTTCCACCGCAATATCTGGTCAAGAATTGGAGCGGCTAGTCAAAGCCAAAACTTTCGGTTCGTCAGTCACAACTTCCAATATGATCGAGCCGGTTTCTGTCTTTTTCCGGTCAACCGGATTCGGATTGGCCCCGCGTTGATCGGACGCCAATGGCGGATCGTGGAGCCCCGCTGCCGATGCCGAACGGATTCGCTTCTTTAACCAATTTCCATTATGCTCTGCCTCACTGGAGCCTCTTAAGGGAATTGCGATGAAACAGCTGAGCGCACTGGATGCGATGTTTGCCTACACCGAGACGGCGAACACGCCGATGCACATCGGGCAGCTGTTGATCTATGATCCGTCCACGGCACCTGGCGGCATGGTCGGTTTCAAAGACATTTTACGCTATATCGAAGGGCGTCTCGATGGCGCGCCGATTTTTCGCCAGAAACTGGTGCGGGTCCCCCTCGATCTGGACCATCCCTATTGGGTGGACGATGCGAATTTCGATCTGGAATTCCATGTTCGGCATATCGCCTTGCCCAAGCCTGGCGACTGGCGGCAATTGTGTATCCAGGCGGCGCGGATTTACGCCCGGCCGATGGATATGAACAAGCCGCTCTGGGAATATACGGTCATTGAAGGGCTCGACAATGTCGAGGGCGTGCCAAAGGGGAGCTTTGCGGTTCTGCACAAGATGCACCATGCCGCGATCGATGGACAATCAGGCCTGCAGATGACGTTGGCGCTGCACGACCTTGATGCGAACATGAATCCACGCAATTTTGATATGCAGTTTGAGCCGGAAAAAGACCCCAATCCTGTTGCCCTATTGGCCAAGGCGCAGTTTAACAATATCGCCAATCCGGTGCGCGGATTGCAGAATTTGCAAAAACTGATCCCGATGCCAAAGCGGTTGTTCGATGTGCAACGCGAATACCGCCAGCGCGATGATGCGAAGGGCAGCATCCCCAAGACACGCTTCAACAAGAAGTTGAGCCCGCACCGGGTGTTTGACGGGCGGGAATTTGCTTTGTCCGACATCAAAAAAATCCGTGAGGCCTTTCCCGGTGCGACCGTGAACGACGTGATGATCGCAGCGGTGAGCGGATCGATGCGCGGATATCTCGAGGCCAAGAATGACCTTCCGACAAAGACGATGAAAATCGGTGCGCCGGTGTCGGTGCGGACGGATGATGATAAGAATTCCGCCGGCAACCAGGTGACAATGATGCAGGTCGGTGTCGGGACCCATCTCGCGGATGCAGGTGACCGACTGAAGTTCATCATGGACGAAACCAAACGGTCCAAGGCGATGACCCAGGCCATGGGTGCGAAGACCTTGATGGAATTGTCCGGTGCCATGCCAGCCGGACTGACCGCCGCAGGGACCAAGATGATGGTGCGTGCCGGTCTAGTCGAGCGACTGAATCCCGCCGTCAACACGGTTGTCACCAATGTCCCCGGACCGATGGTGCCGATGTATTTTGCTGGCGCCGAATTGGTGAAATCCTTTGGCATGGGCATATTGGCAGAGGGACAGGGGCTGTTCCACGTGGTGACCAGTTACAATGGCAATGTCATCCTCACCTTTTTGGCCGACCGCAACATCATGCCCGATCCGGAATTTTACGCGAAATGTATGTCGCGCAGCTTCTCCGATCTCATGAGAGCGGCTCGCACAGCAAAAGCAGCGGCGACGAAAAAAGCCAAGTCGAAGAAGGCCAAGCAGTCCAAAAAGCCCAAGAAGCGGATTTCCGCCTCTGCCGCTACGGCAGGCAGGACACGGGCAAAAACCTCGGGAAAATAGCGGCCTTCCCGCTTGACTCCTTGGGCCTGATTGCGGCATCGCTTTCGTTAATCATTCGGTTAACAAAAGGGACTCTCCATGAGCACAGTAGAATTTAACGACCGCGTTGCCATCGTTACCGGCGCTGGTGCCGGCCTAGGCCGCGAACATGCCAAAGAACTGGCCCGACGCGGTGTCAAAGTTGTCGTCAACGATTTTGGCGGTGCCCGCGATGGTACCGGTGGATCGGCCACGGTCGCTGATCAAGTGGTTGCCGAAATCGAAGCCGAAGGCGGCGAAGCCATGGCCGCTGGTTGCAGTGTCACCGACATGCCAGCGGTAGAAAAAATGGTCGCTGATGCGATCGCCAAATGGGGCCATGTAGATATCTTGGTCAACAATGCCGGCGTGTTGCGCGACAAAAGCTTCCACAAAATGACAATGGAAGATTTCCAATTTGTGATGGATGTCCATCTTACCGGCAGTGCCAATTGCACCAAGGCGGTTTGGGATCATATGCGCGAACGCCAATATGGCCGGATCGTAATGACCACGTCCTCGACAGGCCTCTATGGCAATTTTGGTCAAGCGAACTACGGCGCCGCGAAGCTCGCTTTGGTCGGGATGATGAACAGTCTGCATCAGGAAGGCGCCGGCAAGGGCATTCATACCAACTGTATTTCCCCAGTTGCCGCGACCCGCATGACCGAAGACATCATGCCGGAAGAAGCCTTGAAGGCGCTGGTTCCAGAAGCCGTAACCCCCGCCGTGGTCTACCTGTGCAGCGATGGCGCGCCATCGAAGACGATATTGACCGCCGGCGCTGGTGGTTATGCTGCTGCGAAAATCTTTGAAACAGAAGGCATCTGGTTGCCGGTTGAAAAACGCAGCGCTGAGTCCATTGCCGAAAATATCGACCAGATTCTCGACGAAACGGGCATGCAAGAATATGCCAATGGCGGCGGTCAGGGCGGAAAATTCTTCCGCCGGATGCAGGAAGTCATGAAGGGCTAAAGGTCCGAACTTAGGAGAAATATAATGCCAGTAATTAAACCAAGCGAACTCGAAAGCTGGAAGGGCAAGGAAGTCGGTGTGTCCGATTGGGTTGAAGTCGGTCAGGACCGGATCAACACATTTGCAGATTGCACCGAAGACCATCAGTTCATCCATATTGATGAAGAAGCCGCCGCCAAAACGCCGTTCGGCGGGACGATTGCACATGGCTTGCTGACGCTATCGCTGCTGCCGAAACTATCGGCCGGCACGACATTGGGTCTCGAAGGCACGGTGATGGGCATCAACTATGGCTTTGACAAAGTGCGGTTCCTTAACCCGGTGCGCGCTGGATCCAAGGTTCGTGGACGCCATACCTTGGTGGATGCAGTCGAAAAACAGCCAGGCCGCTGGTTGCTGACCTATAATGTCGTTGTCGAAATTGACGGCATCGAAACGCCGGCCTTGATCGCGACATCCTTGGTGATGATTGTCGTCGGCTAAAGCGACAGAATGATATTTTGGGCAAAGGGCTCCGGGCTGGTTCCGGGGCCCTTTTTTCTGGACACTAACGTTTGTCAGAAACCGGCAGCTGAAAAATATCACTCGGATATTAATCTGGCAGACAATTCGCCGTCAAAGGATAGGAGGAATTATGCTATCAGGAATAATCCATGTTTCAGTTGATCTACAAAAGCACGCCAACCAAACTATATACGGCAGATGACAGTTCAGACATTCTCATCCAGTCCCGCCGCAACAATCCCCTGAAAAATGTAACCGGCGCTTTGCTCTATACCGGATCCTTCTTCGTTCAGGCTCTGGAAGGCGCGGAAGCTTCGGTGCGC
This sequence comes from Parasphingorhabdus sp., assembly GCF_039982395.1. GTDB lineage: Bacteria > Pseudomonadota > Alphaproteobacteria > Sphingomonadales > Sphingomonadaceae > Parasphingorhabdus. The sequence continues at coordinate 208,882 of NZ_JBDWYO010000001.1, read as the reverse complement.
GATGTATATGCCAAAGTGAAGAAAGATCCGCGTCACACAGACATCAAATGTTTGATAGAAACCGAAGTGGAAGAAGCAGAATTCGGAGCATGGTCGATGGCTTTTGAACGCACGCAAATTGGCCCGGGCGCCGATCTTGAAAAGCAATTGGCAGGCCTTACGGAAAATGCCAGCGACGAGACGCGGGCTCTTTTTGCAAAATTCTTGGGTAAAACCAAAGGCAAAGGAAAATAGCCGATGAGCGGCTTTGGCTAGATAAGCCCGTGCACAGTGGCTGCACTCTAGCGAGATCGACTTTGGCTATGCGAAAATGATTGATATCGATAGCGCAGGTCTTCTAACGCAGACTTATGACACCGATACTCGCAAATGCTTTTCAGACAGAAATATCTCTATCCGCGGCCGCTTATGCGAACCAGGATATGGACATGGCATTTCATCATCTCGAACGCGCCCATATTTTGGGCCAGCGCGATTTCTCGGCCCATTTGAAAACGCATGGAGGGATGCTGAAAATTGGCATCGTCAGACGCGATGTGCGTGAGATCGTCGGTCAGATCATGCGGATCATAGCAGTGTTCCCGGCAAGCCTTGTCGGCTGGGTGCCCATCGGCAACACTGGTGGGGCGAATGTCTCCGCTCTCAAGTCAATGAAAATTCCAGACGATCTCGCGGTCTATTTTGAAAACTGAGTGGTTGGGTGTAACGCAGCGGGACGGATAGGGCATTAGCTGGTTCGCGCCAGTGTCGGCCCATCGAACATTGATGAAACCGAGCCCCCCTTTCGGTGAGTAACCTATGTCCGGCGAATGATTTTGCGACCCATCATTCGCCGGGCAGTCTGTTTTGGCGGCCCGGACAGAACCAGCGCGATATTGGTGTTCGGGAGATATCGAGAATTCCAGCTGAATCTGCAATCGTTCCAGCCAGGTGCTCAAAGGACGTTCAGCCCCAATTCGCTGAGCAATTGCCCTGCCTGTTCTCTAGAAATCGTAGCACCGCGAAAAAGAGCCGCGTCGACCAGACGAAGACCGCCGAGGTCTGCACCCCGAAGATCAGCCCCTTCAAATCGAGACCCTTCCATATGAGCATCGCGCAAGCTGCAATCCACCAACACAGCTGAACGGAAATCGGACTTGTGCAAGTCGGCCTGGCTGAAATCGATTTTATGCAACGTCTGTTTGTGGAAACTATAGGACGGTGCCTTGGCACTGATCAGCAGCGTTTCGTCAAAGCTTATCCCCATTGATCGGGTTTCGGTCAAATCAACGCCGGTCAACTTGCAGCTTCGGAAGGCGGCGGACACCAATGTGGCGCGCTGAAAAGCCGCATTGTTAAAGTCACTCGACTCGAACAATGCATCCGTGAGATCAGCCCCGACGAATTTCGCGAACGCCCCGCGACAATGCCGCCATTCCGTATTTTCAAGAGTAGCGCCCGAAAAATCGACCCGGCGTAGGTTACATCGCTCAAATTCCCAGCCGATCAGATCGACATCGGCGAGGTCAGCATCTTCCAGGTCGCAGTCAACCAAGCAGGCCGGCTGAGACTTTGATGCCAAGCGCAAGATATCATCTCGCGAAAGCACCTGTTCGCGGATCCTGTCATCGGAAAAAAGATCGGTCATGCTGATACTCGAAAATTACGAAATCCAAACATTGACTATGCGCAGAAAACCGATGGTGCACCAATGAATTCGAAACGGCTACCATTGCCTCATGGCGTGCCGGCAATCCGGATACATTGTCCGGTCAGCCATTCCGAAGCCGGTGCACAGAGATAGAGGGTGAGGGCGCCGATATCCTGCGGTGTGCCCAGTCGCCCGACCGGCAAGCCCAGAGTATCTGCAAAGCCAACGAAGTCTTCGTCTTTCATGTTAAGCGCACCTTTGACCGTCTCGGTCGGCACGAAGCCAGGCAAGATCGCATTGACGCGGGTCTTTGGTCCCAGTTCGTGGGCGAGGGTTTTGGTGAGCATCAACACGCCTGCCTTGGCCGCGCTATAGTGGCTGCTGCCAGGAAAGGGGTCCTGCGCGGCCAGGGAGCTGGTGTTGACGATGCGGCTGCCTTCGCCCAGATGTTTGCAAGCGGCGCGGACGCCGTAAAAGACCGAGGTGAGATTGGTCGCCAAAGTCTTGTCCCACTCGGCTTCGTCCAGCTCGGTCAGCGGCGCAGAGACCAGCGATCCGCCGGCATTGTTGACCCAGATATCCAGCTTGCCATATTCATCGACCGCGCGCTGGGCGAGGGCATCCATATCCTTTGCGCTGGTAACATCTGTCGCATGGGCAATCGCGCGCCCGCTGCTGTTGCTGGCGTTGATTTCGTCCGCCACCCTGCTGATCTGGTCCATTGAGCGAGAGGCGCAGACAACATTGCAACCAGCATCGGCCAGCGTCTTGGCCATACCTTCCCCGATGCCCCGGCCCGCGCCGGTGATGACGGCTACTTCGCCGGTGAGGTCAAAAAGGGGATTGGTCATGTTAGAGTCTCCAATGGTTGCCGTTGGCCGCAAGTCGGGTGTTTCGACAAGCTCGGCACGAACGAATTTTCTGCTAATCTCGCTTATTCGGCTGCTTCGAGTTCCGCTTGCTTTGCTCGCACCCGTATCGGGATGCTGCTCATCAAGGGAATGCCGGTGCGCTTGTCAAAGTCACGGTCATTGTAGGACAGGCGGCCAGTGTTACCGCCGGCGCCCAGCGGATCTTCCTTCTCGTCGGGATTGGTGCCCCAGCTATGCGGCATGGACACACAGCCGGTACGCACGGTCTTGTCGGCTTTGGCGACACAGCTGATGAAGGCGCGCGCCGACTCCACTTCGACCGGCTGGTCTTCGGATAGGCCGAGCGTTTCCATATCGGCGGGGTTCATGAAAGCCGGATGATGCGGCACGCGTTTGCGCTGGACCGGATCTTCGTGCCAGTTGCTGTTGTGGATTTCGGTCATCCGCCGACCAATCATCCGGAACGGGAATTCATCCGCTTCGACCGGTTGGCCCAGCAGATCGGCATATTCGCTCAGCTCATCGAGCATGGCTTCATTGCCGACCGACAGCTTGCCTTCCCAGTCGGCTGGCTTGGGTTGCACAAGCAACGCTTGGGCGTCGACGACCTTGCCCTTTTGGGCCTCTGCATCTTCATATAGTTCAGCAATGTCAGCGGGACAGCCATTCAGCGACGCGCTCCAGGCGGTGATCGGGTCTGGCGTCTCACCGGGTTCGAAGGCCGTTGCCGTTGCCTCGCGCTCGTCCGGATGCGCAAGCAGCGCCCAGGACTTGACCTTGATGGTTTTGTCCATCTCGGACGCGACGGCGTGGATGAATTGATATTCCTCGCACAGGTCGGAACCTTCCGGGGATTTCATGATCGGCAGACTAGCCTGCGCATAATTATTTTCAAAGCCCCAGCCAGCGCCAAATCCGCCGTAGATTTCCGGCGCCGCGGTGTTGCCATGCACTTCATAATGAAGCTTGGGCGCTATCACATAATCGGCCAGTTCGGCGGTCTTTGACATGCGCGGGTCGATGCAGACGAGCAGGTCGAGTGCTTTCATCGCTTCGAAGGTCTTCAGCTGATCGGGCCAGGCCAGCATCGGGTTGCCGCCGAGACAGATCAGGGCCTTCACCTGCTTGTCGCCGGGCGTCAATATCTCATCCGGTAAAGCAGCGGTTGGCATGCCGGAGATGCTTTGCTCCAGATCACGGCTGTGCAATTTGCGACCGAAACCCCATGCCTGTATCGGCCCGGGTGTGGCGGCAATAGCGGGAGCAGGCTTGGTGAACACGCCGGTCCGACGATTGAGATCGCCTTCGCGCAACCAGTGGCCCATGATCGAGGTCAGCGCCAGATTGAGATATTCCGTAATATTACCGCCGCCCGACATATTGGGGCCGGTGCCGCCGCTGATGCTGGCTTTCTTCCAGCTACCATACATACGCGCCGCGCGGATGATATCGTCCGCCGCAACGCCTGCCCGGTCAGCCGCCGGTCCGGCGTCAAAGGGCTGTACAGCTTTTTTGAGCGCCGCCAGGCCTGCAACATCACCGGCAACAAAATCCTTGTCATACAGTTCTTCGTTGATCACAATTTTCGCGATTGCGCCCAGCAGGATCGGGTCTTGCCCCGGGCGGCATTGCAGATGGATATCGGCTTGCTTGGCGCTGTCGGTCACCCGTGGGTCTATAACGATCAGCTGCATCCCGCGCTTTTTGGCATCATGCAGTTTCTTGGCCGGATTCATTCCGAGGCCGCCGTTCATCGAGACCACCGGATTGGTGCCGACGAGCATCAACCCGTCCCAGTCACCAACGCGGGGTGCACCGGCTAGCCACGGCCCGACAAGGGCGCGGGCGATGCCTTTGCCCGGTTGGTCGATGGTGACGCTGTCATAGACGGATGTCGATCCAATCGACTCCATCAGGGCCAGCATGAAAGCATGGGCGTTGACATTATTATAGCCGAAGGTTCCGACATAAGAGGCCACGCTATCGGGTCCATGTTCCTCGACGATATGTTCAAGCCGCCTCGCAATGTCGCCAGCGGCATCACGCCAGTGGACGGCTTCTTTCTGTCCGTGTTTCATGCCGGTGTAGCTAGTCAGCAGCCGGCTATCGAAACTGTGATAATTGGCCAGTTGGCGGCCTTTGATGCAGCTATAGCCTTCGAACTCGGGATTATCTTTATCGCCATGGGTCTTGACCGGAACGCCATTTTCAAAATCGACAATCAATCCGCAATGGGCGTGGCACGCCCGGCACATGATATGTTTTTGTCCGCTGAAAGTCTCGCTGACCATATTTCTCTCCACAGGCTCGATTTAGCTGGGTCGACCATTGCTTTTTGCAATTTAATCGTTCAATTAACCCACTAGTGTTTTAAGCAATATCGCAGGCAATGGGGCTGTGCCACTGGCCCTATTGATAAGAATTTGGGAGCAAGATCATGGTCGACAAACCAAGCGCAGCCGAACTCAAGGAATATGGGGAAGCCGCCGATGCGTGGTTCAAGGAACATACCGTCCGCGATCCCGGCTTCATGCTGCCGCTGACCTTCATGGAGGTGTCGACCGACGAGCAGTTTGATTTCCTCCGCGACTGGCAACGCAAAGTCTATGAAGCGGGCTATCTTGGTGCGAGCTGGCCAAAAGAATATGGCGGCGGCGGCTTGCACAGCGAATATCAACGCACGGCCACACGGGCGATGAAGAAATATGACGCGCCGATCATGCTCAACGCGATCGGCAATGGCTGGGCTGGGCCGCTGATCCTGGATCTTGGCACCGAAGAACAGAAGCAGACATATATCAAAGGCATGCTCAATGCCGAAGACATCTGGTGTCAGGGCTTCTCCGAACCGGACAACGGCTCCGACCTCGGCAACGCGCAATTGAAAGCCGTGAAGGATGGCGATGACTATGTTCTCAATGGCTCGAAAATCTGGACCTCGCTGGGTGATCGCGCCAAATATATGATCTTGCTGGCACGGACCGATTTTGAAGCCGAGAATAAATATAAGGGCCTCAGCTTCTTCCTCAATCCGATGCAAGTGGATGGGATCAGCACCAGTCGGATCAAGAAGCTGACCGGCGAATATGGCTTTGTGCAGACCTTTTTCAGCGATGCGCGTATTTCCGCTGACTGCCTGTTCGGCGGTGAGGGCAATGGCTGGTCAATGGCGATGAAGACGCTTGAATATGAACGCGGCGCCAAGGTTAAGCCGGTGGGCGGTTTCTTCGTCAAGGAACTGGACGTGATGGAAATTGTCGAACTGGCGAAAAACTCGGTCCGCAACGGCAAACCTTTGCTGGATGATCCGGTGATGCGCGACAAGATGACGCAATATATGATCGATATTCAGGCGCTCAATCTCAACAACACCCGTCGCCGGATGCCCCAGCTGATGCAGGACAAGCCGATGGGTCTGCCGTTGATGAACAAGCTGGCACGTACAGAGTTGATCCGCGAGCTGACCGAATTTTCGCTCGCTTTCCAGGGGACCAAGGCGGGCTATTATGTTGGCGATGAAAATGCGGTCGATGACGGCTATTGGCACCGCAGCTATTTGAACAGTTTCTCGGCTACCATTGGTGGCGGGACTTCCGAAATCCAGCGCAACATTGTCGCAGAGCACGCGCTCGGCCTCCCCAAAACACGCTGATCAGAAAGCAAGATCATGGATAATTTAGGAACAATCGGGACAACCGAAGAGCAGATTGAACTGATGGATGTGGCGACCAATTTCTGTCGTGACAAAAGTCCGGTGGACAAAGTGCGGGCGCTGATCGACGACGACCTTGGCTATGATCCCGCTATCTGGCGCGAAATCGGAGAGTTGGGCTGGCTGGCGATTGCGATTCCCGAAGCGCATGACGGAGTTGGCCTGTCGATGGCGGAAGTCGTTCCGATAGCCGAGCAGATGGGGCGCAATTTGATGAGCAATCCCTTCGGATCGACCACACTGGCGGCGCAGGCTTTGCTGGCAGGCGGCAGCGAAACACAGCAGGCCGCATGGCTGCCGAAAATTGCGGCTGGCGCAGCGGCAACACTGGCCCTGCGCGAAGACAATGGCGATTGGGACTTGTCCAACATCGACGCGTCTGGCGTCGAAAGTGGCGGTACGGTAATCTTGTCTGGCAAGAAGCAGCTGGTGCTCTGGGCCGATAGCGCTGAACTGATCATTGCTTCGGTGAAAATTGACGGTGCGGTGCGCTTCGCCTTGATCGAACGATCTTCCCTAGCCGAAGGGGCTCTGCGCCGCGAAACGGTTATCGACGAAACCGCACGCAGCTATGAAGTGACGCTGGATGGTGTGACTTTGTCAGCCGATGCTCTTTTCGACGCAGGCCGCACCCGCGAGACGCTGGAGAAGGTCGAGCTTGCTGCTGGCCTTCTGCACGCCGCGGAAATGACCGGCGGCGCGCAATCGGTGATCGATTATACGCTGGAATATCTCAAGACCCGCAAGCAGTTCGGCAAGATCATCGGCAGCTATCAGGCGCTGAAACACCCGACTGTGAACAATTATGTCGAATATGAAAAAGCGCGCACGCATCTGTATAGCGCGGCCAATAGCTGGGGTGAGCAAGGGCGCGGCGAAGTTGCCGTTCGGATGGCCGCGGCACAATCCCATTCAAGCTATTCGACATCTGCCGATCGGGCGATTCAGTTTCATGGCGGCTTTGGCTTCACCCATGATTGCGACGCCCAATTGCACCGGCGCAAAGCGATATTGTCAGGTGCGCTGATCGGAGACGCTGCTTATCAGCGCTCGAAACTCGCCAATTTGTTGTTCGACTAAAGAAATCAGGAGAAGTAATAATGTCTGAAGTACTCACCGATATCCAAGACGGTTTTATCATCGTCACCATCAACCGCCCCGAAGCGAAAAACGCGATGACCAAGGCTGCAGCCGAAGGCATTCGTGCGGCGATGGAGCAGCTCGACAATGACAATAGCCTCAACGCGGGTATCATCACCGGCGCGGGTGGAACATTCTGCTCGGGCATGGATTTGAAGGGTTTTCTGCGCGGCGAAACACCATCAGTGAAGGGTTACGGCTTCGGCGGTATTACTGAAAAAGGCCCTGAGAAGCCGATTATTGCAGCGGTTGAAGGCTATGCCTTGGCCGGCGGTTTGGAGCTCGCACTGGCTTGCGATCTTTGCGTCGCCAATGTGAACGCCAAATTCGGTATTCCGGAGGTGAAGCGCAGTCTGGTCGCAGCGGCTGGTGGCGTGATCAAATTGCAGCAATTGGTCGGCAAGCGCATTGCGATGGAAATGGCGCTAACCGGTGATTTCTTCTCCGCCCAGCGCGCCTTTGATGTCGGTTTCGTCAACCGCTTGACCGAAGGCGCCGCAATTGATGCTGCGATTGAACTGGCGACAACGGTGGCGGCCAATGGCCCGCTGGCGTTGAAAGCGACGAAGAAAATCATCAACGAAAGCTACGATTGGTCGAGCGAAGAAGCCTGGAAGAAACAGAATGAAATCACGATGCCGGTCTTCGCTTCGAAAGATGCGCAAGAAGGCTCATTGGCTTTCGCGCAAAAGCGCAAGCCCGACTGGAAGGGTGAATAAGCCCAGCCGATGGCAAGCACAGATATTGTTGACCAGTGGGCAGCGTCGCAAGACCTGCCCGCTTGGTTTGTAGCGGCGCTGGATGTTCCGCGTGAGGATAGTTTTGTCGAGATTGATGGTGTCAAAGTGCACTATCTGCGCTGGGGCAAGCGCGGCAATCCACCGCTGTTGCTGACCCACGGCTTTCTGGCCCACGCCCGCTGCTTTGCTTTTATCGCGCCGTTTCTTGCCGAAGAATATGACATTGTTGCTTATGACCTGGCAGGCATGGGCGAGAGCGAGATGGTGGCCGGTTGCGATGGTGACGAGCGTGCCCAAGGCATGGTTGCCGTGGCCGAAGCGCTCGATCTGTTCTCCGGTCCGGTCAAGCCAAAGATCATCGCGCATAGCTTCGGCTCCGGAGTGGGCCTAACTGCTATGGAACTTGCGGGGGAGCGTTTTGGCGGACTGATCATCTGCGATTTAATGATCCTTCGACCGGAAAGGCTCTTTGCCCATTTCAAGGGGTCCAAAGGCCCTCCCGGATCCGGCAAGGCGGACAAACCGAATAACATCTATCCGGATTACGAGACCGCTCGCCGCCGCTTTGTCTTGTCGCCGCCGCAGGAGGTGCAGCAGCCCTTTTTGATGGAATATATGGCCTATCACTCGCTGCAGCAGGTTGACGGCGGCTGGTCCTGGAAATTTGATCCCCGGGTTTTCCGTCGGAGCGTGAATGATCAGGCCAAATGGCTGGAAGCGCCGCAGCGTATTGTCGATCTGCCCCACCGATTGGCGATCGTCTATGGTGCGAATAGCAAATTATTTGACGGCGACAGTGCCAGCTATCTTCGCGAACTGGGTGGGAGCCACCTCCCGATGATCGCCGTACCCGATGCGGAACATCATCTGATGCTGGATCAACCGCTAGCGCTAGTATCGGCCCTGCGATCGGTGCTCGCGCTCTGGGATACATCCACTAGCTGATTGGCAGATGAACCAACCACGGGCTTTGCGACAATCTGCCACAATAAAGCGCGATTCTGACAAATGTCTGCGACAGCCTTTCCCTATTTCTGTTTGTGACGCCGCAGTTGGCGCCCGATAGAAAAGGAAATGGATATGAAAAAATTTCTGATGGCTCTGGCCGTTACGACCATGGCAGTGTCTCCGATGGTTACTGCGCAGGCTCAGGCTGCTCCGCATAAAACTGTCACAAAAACCAAGCAGAAGACGGTGAAGAAAACCACTGCGAACAAGCGAGGTAAATCTGTGGTAACCAGGACCGTCAGCAAAAAAAGGGCGGCCCCCGTTCGTTATAGCAGCACTGGCTATGCGGTGAACCGGAACCAAAGAAACTGGACCAAAGGTCAGCGCTTTGATCGGCGTTATGCGATAAACTATCGGGTGATCAACAACCCGCGGGCCTATCGCCTGTCCGATGCACCGCGCGGCTATCAGTGGGTCCGTTCCGGCAATGATGCCATTTTGATAGCGGTTACCAGCGGTATTATCGGAGCGGTGATCGGCAATAGGCTCTATCGCTAAATCCGATGAGCACGGCAATTAGAACGGCTTCCGGCATATCCAATCCGGGAGCCGTCCAGTTTCTCTGTTTTTCTCTATTTGCTTTTGCGGCCTTTGGACTTCAGGCTTTTTTTCATGGCCGCGAGGCGTTCTTCTACTTCAGAACGCCGCTGTAATTCGCCAATATCTGCGGCCTGTTTCGTGGTCCCGTGGACACCGCCGGCCAGATCCAGCGATCGGTCAAATGTTTCTTCGGCTCGAGATATGGTTTGGTCGACTTTACGATCCTGCTTTCTGCTCTCTTCGCTCGCGTTGCGATTTTCGCTCATCATTTTTTCAAATATCGCAAGTTCTTCCTGCATGGCAGTCCTGCGAATATCCAGGTCTTCAAGCAAGCCGCCCAACCGACCGGCATCTATTTTGGCTGCGGCTTCCAAATTTTTGAAGTGCTTGATCTTCGCTTCGAAATCCATTTGCTGCATCGTCGCGGCTTCGGCCAAATCATCGCGGCCCTTCTCTAGAGTGAATAGAGCTTTCTGGCCCCATTCTTCCGCACGTTCTGCCGATAGTTTTTGCTGGCCAACCGCCTGGTTCTGCCGATCGAGGGCGCCGTCATGTTCGCCTCGAACCTTTTCCATTTCCCGATCAACCTCGCGAATGGCTTCCCGCATCAGGCTGGTACCGCTGGCACGCTCCGCTTTGTCGAGGGCGGTCTCAATCCCTGCCGAGACGACCCGCTTTGCTCGCATGTAAAATGGTTCTGCCATGTTTTGGGTCCCTCAATCTAGCTAGGAAGTATGGAGTAAATGATATCCCCCAATAGTCAACAACCACCAAGCATAGATGTTTCTACCGCAAGAATATTCTTCAGGCGTTCTTAATGGTCAGCCCGCCATCGACAGGAATTACGGCACCGGTCAGAAAGCTGGCCGAAGGCAGCACGCAAGAAAGCGTCATATGCGCAACTTCTTCGGGAATAGCATAGCGGCGCAAGGGTACGCGGCGTTTCGCATATATGGTCTTATGCTCTTCGGGAATGGCATCGGTTATTCCGGTGCGGATCGGTCCCGGGCAGATGCAATTCACGGTGATGCCATCGCGGCCCAGATCCACTGCGAGCCCGCGGGTCAAACCAATCACGCCGTGTTTCGCAGCCACATAGGGGCTGTTGCCCGGCGAGCCGCCCAGCCCCTCGGTCGACGCGACGTTCACGATGCGCGGATGATCTGCTTCCTTTAGATGTGGCAAGGCAGCGCGGATCATTCTCTGATGCGCCGATAGCATCACGTCCAGTGTCGGATTCCAGCTGTCTTCGTAGCTATCCTGGGCAATATCCGCCGGGATAGCAAAGCCCGCGTTGTTCACCAATATGTCGATACCGCCCAATGTTGCGGCAATGTCCGCGACAACCGATTTGATCGCTTCAGTCTTGCTGACATCCAGCGCCCATGCTTTGGCGGTGCCGCTATAATTGGCGGCTGCAATTTCTTGCACCACGGCATCGCATTTGCCCTGATCAAGATCGGTGACGGCAACATGCGCGCCTTCGGAAGCGAAGAGATGTGCCGTCGCCCGGCCCATGCCGCTGGCCGCTCCGGTGATGATGGCCGTTTTACCGGCGATGGAGCGGCTCAGCTGTTGGTAGGCTTCCATCGTTACGCGGCCTGAAAACCCTTCAGGCGTTGATTGATGATCTGATCCGCTTCCGCCATGATCCGGTCGATCAGTTCCTGACAGGTCGGGATGTCGTTGATCAGGCCAGCGACCATGCCACAGCTCCATGCACCAACGTCCATATCGCCTTCGAGCATGATCTTTGGATAGACGCCCGCGACTTGTTCGATCACATCGGTAAATTGCAGGTCGGCGCCTTTTTCTTTTTCGATTTCGAGCAGCCGTTCAACCGCAGGGTTGTTGAGCACTCGCTCGGTGTTGCGCAAGGGGCGCATGACGAGGCGGGTGTCGCGTTCGCTGGCTGCGACAATCGCGTCTTTCACATTTTGGTGCACCGGTGCTTCTTTGGTGGCGATGAAGCGGGTGCCCATGTTCATGCCTTCTGCGCCCATGGCGAGAGAGGCAACAAGGCTGCGGCCATCAGCCTGACCACCGGAGGAGACAAACGGAATATCCAGCTCGTCGGCGGCACGCGGCAATAGGATCATGTTTGGAATATCGTCTTCGCCAGGGTGGCCACCACATTCGAAGCCGTCGACGGATACCGCGTCACAGCCGATGCTCTGCGCTTTCAGTGCGTGACGGACAGCGGTGCATTTGTGGATCACTTTGATTCCGGCATCGTGCAGCGCGGGGAGAACCTGTACCGGATTGTTGCCAGCGGTTTCCACGGCTTTCACGCCGCCATCGATAATCGCTTTGACCATGCCTTCATAGTCGGGCGAATTGACGACCGGCAAAAAGGTCAGGTTCACGCCAAAAGGCTTGTCAGTCAGGTCCCGACATTTGGCGATTTCATCGGCTAATGCGGCAGCAGAAGGCTGGGTAAGGGCGGTGATAATGCCAAGGCCGCCGGCGTTGGAGACCGCCGCTGCCAATTCGGCAAATCCCACATAGTGCATGCCGCCTTGAATGATCGGATGCTCGATGCCGAAAAGTTCAGTGATGCGTGTTTTCATGGAATGTGCTCCTGCTATTGGAAGGATTGGAAGCATGTTTGCTCCATCCGGGAATCAACTTAATCGCTCAATTAACTAGCAATCCACTCACCGGTTGTCACGCCTTTCCAGATTTGGTCGGGTGACGTTAGGGCAAGCTCAGTGCCCAGCAATTTTGACCAGAGATGTTCGTTGCCCAGCGCGTCGCGCCATGCCCAGAGTCGCCTCGTATAATGGTGCAGGTCATATTCCTGGGTATAGCCCATGGCTCCGTGGACCTGATGAAAGGGCACAGTGACCGTCTCGACGCTGTGGCTGATCTGGACTTTCGCGATTACCGCCTCGTGCCAGGCTTTTTCCGGATCGTCGGCGTTGCGGGCGATGCTGCTGGCGGCTTGCGTAGCAGCCATGGTTGCGGCGGCGCATTCGGACGCGGCAACCGCCAACTGGTGTTGGATCGCTTGGAATTTGGACAAGGGCCGGCCAAATTGTTCGCGCTGCGAGACATATTCGATCGAGATATTCAATGCCATTTCCATGGCCGCTGCCATTTGCACGGCGCGGACGGTCAGGATCATCGCTTCGATTGCGCGGCGGGACAGATTGGTCTTTGCCGACTGCTCGGCGAGATGACCGGAAAAGATGAACTGTGTCATGCCATCGGGCGAGAGAGCATCTTCGGCAGACCGGACGGCGGCGCGGTTGTCGAACAGGGATATCTCCTGATGCGCTTCGTCGAACAGGACAATCTTGTCGGCGTGCATGCCGAAGGGAATGTCGGCACTGGGCGTGTGACCGCTGAGCGCAAAGCTGGCGCTGCCTTCGGTCGGAGCCAAGCCTGCTTGATCCAGCATCCAGTTGGCGATCAATGTCTCGGCAAAGGGCACCGGTGATGCTGCTTGGGCCGAAGCCCAGATTGCGCCAAAGACCTCATCATAGTCAGCTCCAAAGCCGTCATTGGCTTCGCTGACCCATGCGAGTGGCAAGCCATTTTCGGCTAGCGCATCCCAGAGCGCCTGAGGATAGTCACCCGCCTCCGCCTGATGGGGTACGTCGCGGCCACAAAGGTCGGTATAAATTTTTGTCGCGGTTCCTGCGACCATGCCATCTGTATTGATCATCAGCGTAGCCCCAGTTGCCGAGCCGTGATGCCGCGCATCACCTCGGTTGTGCCGCCGCGCAATGTGTTGGGCGGGGAACGCAGCACCCCGATATTCATGATCCGACGCATATCAGGACTCCATTCTTCGGACGGTAGGTCGTTGAGCAGGGCCCGCACCTCCATGGTCAGATCATTTTCCAGCCGGTTGCCAAGATCCTTGACCAGCGCGGCTTCGGTCTCCGGCGACACGCCTTGGCTCAGCAGATTGGCTATGCCCCAGGACATTCCTTTCAGCGTGCGAAGGTTGGCGATCAACTTGCCGAGGCGACCATGGTTGTCCGAACCCATTTTTCCGGTCAATTGCCACAGCGCGGTTTCCAGGGTGATATAGCTCGACAGAAACCGTTCCGGACCGGAACGTTCCATCGCCAGTTCACCGGTCACCTGTTTCCAGCCGCCGCCTTCGTCGCCCAGCAAACAGTCATCCGGGACGATGACATCCTCGAAATAGACTTCGTTGAAATGGGCATCACCCGACAGATCAACGATCGGTTTGACCGTGACACCGGGCAGACTGAGGTCGATCATGATCTGTGACAGGCCGACATGGCGGTTGCGGCCGTCGGCGGGCGATGTCCGCAAAATAGCGACCATATAGTGGGAAATATGGGCGCCCGAGGACCATATTTTCTGACCATTGATCTTCCAGCCGTCCGCAACTTTTTCGGCTTTGGTTTTTACATTGGCGAGATCGGAGCCCGCACCCGGTTCGCTCAGACCAATGGCGAAATAGCATTCCCCGGCGGCGATGCGGGGCAGGATATCGAGCTTTTGCTCTTCGGTCCCGTGGGCGATCAGCATCGGGGCATGCTGACGATCTGCAATCCAGTGCGCTCCAACCGGCGCGCCGGCGCGCAAGGTTTCTTCGGTCACAATATAGCGCTCGAGGGCGGTCTTATCATGGCCACCATATTGGCTGGACCAGGTCAGGCCGATCCAGCCTCGCTTGCCCATTTTCTTCGAAAATTCCGGATCGGCGGAGGCCATCCAGCATTCCGGCTCGGGTCTAAAATTCCCTGCTTCGCGCTCTTCCTTCAGGAACAGCTGCAAATCGGCGCGTAACTCTTCGAGGGCCGGTGCGGGTTGAACGACGGGAAAATTAAATCTTTGCATGTCTTAGGCCTTTGTTGCGTTCACCGGTCGTTTAGAACCTGTCGACGGTTTCTCTCCGTGATGCTTCGACAAGCGCGGGGTGAACGGATGCGTTTGCTCTTCGATGTTCATGGCGTCACGATATCGAATTGCGGATCTACCTCGTCAAGGGCAGCGAACATAGCTGCCATCAAGGCCGTATTCCCGGTGATCGTCAGTTCTTTCTTCTGGAGCAGTTCCACCGGACTAATCTCGCGCAACAGCATTTTCGTGAACATCGCCCTGCTGATCGTTATCTGAGTGTCTGATCCATCCGATCCGGCTGTATAAGGCTGCGCGCGGGGAAACATTACGCTCTTGCCCAGATCGATCCGCACTGCTTCGTTCCGGTCCGGGAATGAGAAGTGCAATATGCCGCCTTCGCCCTGCATTTTTCCCGGATTGAAGCGGGTGGCCAGAGCATCGAACAGGTCAACCGCCGGGATGCCGCTGAGCACCTTGCCATTGGCGGTGGAGATGCTGTCTTTGGTGTTGTTGCCCTCGCGCAATTCCTTCGCGCCGACCAGATAGATATTCCGCCATGTTCCTGCCTCGGCTTGAAAGCCGAGCTGTTCATAGGTCGAAGCCAGCCATTTTTTCGCTGTTTCATTGGATGTATCGGCAAATACCAAATGATTGAAAATCGTCGCGGCCCAGCGATAATCGCCTTCATCAAATGCTTTTTCGCCAATCGCCAACGTCTTGTCAGCGCCGCCCATTGCCGCGACATATTTTCGGGACGCTTCAACCGGGGGCAAGGCGTTGTAGAGGGCCGGGTTCGCATCCCACCAGCCGAAATAGCGTTGATAGACCGCCTTGCTGTTGTGGTTGAGCGTGCCGTAATAGTCCCGCACGCCAAAGTCGGTCAGCGCGAAGTCAGGCTCGCCGATATTCTCTGCAATCTCGTGCATGGTCGCGCCCTGATTGGCTTGGCGCATGGTTTGATCGTGGACATAGCGGTATATACCGCGCTGGTTTTTGAGCGTTGTCTGGAGATTGTCGCGGCCCCAGGTCGGCCAATGATGCGATGCCAAAAGGACGTCTGACTTCGCCCCATATCTGGCGAGCATCATGTCGATGACCTTGCTCCATTTCAACGTATCGCGCACCAGAGCGCCGCGCGGAGTGAGCACATTGTGGAAGGTACGGGTGACGACTTCTGCTGTATGGAGGGCTTTGAACTGGGGTAGATAGAAAACCAGCTCGGCCGGTGCTTCGGTTTCGCCCGCATCCATGAAGTCGAAAGCAATGCCATCAACGACCAGAGTCTCGCCGTCCTTGTTGATCGATTTGGTTGGCGGGACAAGCGCAACGTCGCCGCTCGACAATTTCTGACCCAGACCACCGCCAACATGGCCGGTCTTGCCCACCGGCAAAGCGGTGCCAAATTGAAATTGCACGCGTCGGTTCATGGCGGTGCCTGCGATCACGCTTTCGCCGATGGATTCGGCCAGCCAGCCATGCGGTGCGATGACCTGTATCTTGCCCGACTGGATGTCGTCAGACGAAGCGACGCCAGCGACGCCGCCAAAATGATCGCCATGGCTATGGCTGAAAATCACGGCCACTACCGGCCGTTCGCCTAGCATCTTATTGGCAAGTGCGAGGCCGGCTTTGGCAGGCGCTGGGGTGGTAAGCGGATCGATCACGATCCAGCCGGTCTTGCCGGCGATCAATGTCATCTGCGCCAGATCATAGCCTCGGAACTGATAGATGCCGGGTACGACCTCGAACAGTCCGTGAATGCTGTTCAGCTTGCCTTGCCGCCAGAGCGATGGATTGACCGTGTCGGGGGCCTGGCCCTGTACGAAGTCGAACGCGCTCGGGTCCCATGCAACCGAGCCATCTTCGTTGAGGATCGGTTCCTCGATTTTGGCCAGAAAACCGCGATTGGCATTTTCGAAATCGGTCTGGTCATCGATTGGCAGCTGGTCTGCAACGCCGGCATTGGCGGTCTTGGTGGCTTCTGTTGCAACACCCGCAGGCGGTTCGGCGTGCGCGGCAGATGCAGCGGCCAGCGCCAGAAGGGAAATGACGGCCTTGATCATATCACGCACCCTTGAACACGGGTTTGCGCTTTTCGAGTATCGCGTCAATGGCTTCGCGATGGTCGTCCAGCTGCTGCAAAACACCCTGGAACAAAGCGGCTTGATCGAGATTTTCTTTCAGTGTCACGCTCTGCGCGGTGCGGACCAGTTCCTTGGTTTTGCGGATTGCGAGCGGCGGCAGGCCGACAACCATTTCAGCCAGTTCATAGGCCCGTTCCAGCAGCTTCTCATTCGGCAGGACTTCCGAAACCAGACCATAGTCCAGCGCCTTGGCGGCGTTGATAAATTCACCGGTAAACAGCATCTGATTGGCTTTCGCCTGTCCGATGATACGGGGCAGCAACCATGCGCCGCCGTCTCCGGGAATGATGCCAACGCGCAGGAAGCTCTCGGCAAAAATCGCATCTTCGCCGGCAATACGAATATCGCACATGGTGGTGAGATCATTGCCCGCGCCAATCGCATGGCCGTTGACGGCAACAATGACCGGCACGGAAATTTCGGAAAAGGCCAGCGGGATGCGCTGGATGCCGGTCTTGTACCAGTTCTCGATCTCCAGCGGAGTCATTTTCTGTTCGGTGGTCATCGCCTTGATCTCGTGGAGATTGCCGCCCGAAGAGAAGCTTTTGCCATTGGCAGTGAGCACCACACAACTGACACCGGCGTCGGCGTCGGCCTTGTTGATCGCATTGACCAAGGCTTCGCATAGATCTGTAGATAGTGCGTTGCGCGTTTCCGGCTTGTTCAACGTGATTGTCACGATGCGGTCATTTTTCTCGTAAAGAACGACGTCGCCCATCGGTAATTCCTTTGCCCTATGTTTCTTTTTTATAGCCATGTCATTGCAGGGGATGTTTGATTCCGCAAGACTCACCCCGATCAAATCGCTAAATGGCCTGATATGATCCGGCGGAACAGATCTTTCTCTAGCCATGATGCTGCGGGCTTCACCCTAGTGGAATTGATGGTCGTGCTCTTGATCATCGGCCTGATGGCTTCGATCGTCGTCTTCTCCATTCCCGGTGGCAGTAATGTGCTGGAAGAAGATGCTCAGCGCTTTGCTGCGCGCACAGCAGCTTTGCGCGACAATGCGATCCTGCAATCACGGCCGATGGCTGTGCAGGTCACGGCGTCCGGTTACAGCTTTCTGGAGCGGCGCAAGGGCAGCTGGTCGGTTATCGAGGACAAGCCATTCATCTCCACAGATTGGTCTGACGGTGTCAGCGCGGACATCGGCGAGGGCGGTCCGATGATGATCAGCTTTGAAAGCACCGGCCTGCCTAGCGATCAGGCGGAACTTGTGTTGCGAGGGCTCGACCATAGCCGCCGGGTTCTGATTGCTCCGATGGGCGATGTGAAATTGGCCGGGGCCGCGCCATGATGCGGCTTGCCCCAAAATATCGGCGTGGATCAGGAACGCGCGGCTTTACCCTGATCGAAATGCTGGTGGCCTTGTCGGTGTTCAGTCTGGCGGCTCTGGCCTTGATTCGGTTGCAGGCTTTCACGACGAATAATGCAGCCGAACTGGAACTGCGGGTCGTTGCACAATCGGTTGTCCGCAATCGGGCTGTGCAGATTCTGACCGACCCCCGCCCACCGGCGCTTGGTGCGCAAAATGGCACGGTCGAAAATGGTGGCTGGCAATGGCAATGGGCGCAGGACGCAAAGCTGACCGAGGACGAGCGCTTCATCCAGGTTGATATTGTGGCGCGGGAGAAGGCGAGTGGAGCACCGGCTTCGCTCACGATCTTGCGGCCTTCGGGCCTGTTGCTGGATGCACGAACGGATGGGGTTGCCGCGCCGTAGAAATTGTCGGTAAAATCTCATGTTTCACCTTTGTTTCGACTGGAACACGGGCTAGAAGCGCGAAGAAAATAGGCTGACGGACAGAGATATGACCGAATTTGAAGATGCGATAGAAGATTTTGATATGGACGACCTTCCCGAAGAGGAAGAGTCGATGCTGGAATGGTGGGACTTTGATGACTCCGCCGAAATGGTTGAAGCCGTGGCCGGAGACATCCAGTTCATCATCGAGAGCGCTCTGGACGCGCGCGGCGATGCTCTGTTGGCTTTGCCTGGCAGCGACGAGGCTATGCCGGTGTTGGAGGCTTTGGCCGAAAAACCAATCAAATGGAAATATGTCACCATCATCCCGACGGATGATCTGCTGGTGCCGCTTGATGATCCGCGCAGCCATGCGAAGAAACTGGCGAGCCTCTTCCTGACACGTGGCGCACGGGTTCTGCCTTTGGCACCGGATCACGAAGATTATCATATGGCTGGTTCCGCCGCTGATGCGCGGCTGCGGGACACCAAATGGCCACCGGATCTCGTTTTGCTGGGCATGGGGCCAGGCGGCAGCACCGCCGGGATCATGGAAAGCGCTGATATGGAAGAGGCGCTCGATGGCCCTCCGGAAAAAATTGCGGTTGGATTGCTGCCGGACGATGGTGACACACCGCTGGTAACGATCACCAAGGCGGCCATCTGCGAGGCCCGCACGGTTGCGGTTCTGCTCAAGGGGGCTGCCAATCAGTCGGTGCTCGAAATGGAGATTGAACAGGGCGCCACCAGCATGGCCCCAATCGGCCGGGTATTCGCCGATTTGACCGTGCCTGTGGATATCTACGTGGAGAACTAGGGGGTTATTACTGCTCCCTATCGCCAACCAATGTGACTATCCATTGATTTAACCATGCGATTAAACCATGGTGCTGCAATTGCGAATCGTCAGACAAGGCGATTGATCAATTGGAGAGCGCCAACCTATGCATCCTTCTGTTCATGCTCAGGAGAATCCTGACAAGCCGGCCGTCATCATGGCGGGTTCCGGAGAGGTCATCACTTATGGTGAGCTCGATCAACGTTCCAATCAAGTCGCCCAGCTTTATCGTTCTCAGGGTCTACAGATCGGCGATACTGTGGCGATCTGCCTCGAAAACCACCCGCATTTCTTCCCCATCACTTGGGGTTCGCAGCGTTCTGGTTTGATTCAGGTCGCGATATCCAGCCGCCTGACCGCGGATGAAGTCAGCTATATTTTGAAAGATTCCGGTGCGAAACTGCTGATCGGATCAAAGCAGATGCTGCCGATCATCGATCAGCTACGGCTTTTGAATCCCGATGTTGCGCAACTGGTCTTGGGTGCGGATGACGAACGGAATATGGAAGCGGCGTTAGAGCCAATGCCGACCACGCCGATTGCCGACGAACGGGCTGGCGTAGATATGCTCTATTCATCAGGGACCACCGGTCGCCCCAAAGGCATTAGAATTCCTGTGCCTGAAGATGAAAATATCGCGGCCCCCAATGGCCTTGCCGTGCTCGCGCAAATGGTTTTCAATTTCCACAAGGATTGCGTCTACCTTTCCCCTGCGCCGCTCTACCATGCGGCGCCTTTGCGTTGGAACATGAGCGTTCAGGCGCTTGGCGGGACCAGCGTCGTGATGGAGAAATTCGACCCCGAGCGTGCGCTGCAGCTGATTGAGCAATATAAGTGCGATGTCGGTCAATGGGTGCCGACCCATTTTGTCCGGATGCTCAAATTGCCGGAAGACGTTCGCGCCAAATATGATGTGTCGTCGATCAAGAGCGCGGTGCACGCCGCCGCCCCTGTGCCGGTTCCGATCAAGGAAGCGATGATCAAATGGTGGGGACCCGTGCTCAACGAATATTATGCCGGCACCGAAGGCAATGGATTTGTATTCTGCAACAGCGAAAACTGGCTGACCCATAAGGGAACGGTCGGACAACCGATCAATTGTCAGGTCCATATCTGTGACGAAGAGGGCGAAGAAGTCGCGATTGGCGAAGAAGGCCAGATCTACTTCGAGAGCGGTTCGAAATTTGAATATCACAATGATCCGGAGAAAACCAAAGCGGCAACCCATGCGAAGGGCTGGACGTCGCTGGGCGATGTTGGGAAGGTGGATGAAGACGGCTTTCTCTATCTCACAGACCGCAAGAGCTTCATGATCATTTCCGGTGGCGTGAATATCTATCCGCAGGAAATCGAAAATCTGCTGGTCAGCCATGACAAGGTTGCCGATGCTGCCGTCATCGGCGGACCGGACGAGGATATGGGCGAGAAAGTGATCGCGGTGATCCAGCCAATAGACGTGGCCAATGCCGGTGATGCGCTTGCACAAGAACTGGAAGCCTACCTCCGACAGTCGCTCTCCGGTGTCAAAATCCCGCGCCAGATCGACTTTCGCGCCGAGCTGCCCCGCCATCCAACCGGCAAGCTGTACAAACGGCTGTTGCGGGATGAATATTGGGCCAAAAAGGAAGCAGGATAGTCATATGGCTACGCAGGCAGAAGTGATGTTGACAGGCGACAAAGGACTGGCGGTCATTGACCCCAATAACTATATTGATTGGGATGCTCTGCTGGATCGGTTTGATGCTATTCGCCGGGAAACGCCTGTCGTGCGGGTGGTCAATGACGAGGTCCACGATCCCTTCTGGCTGGTCACCGGCTATGATGATGTAATGCGGGTTAGCAAAGACAATAAGCTGTTCCTCAACAGTCCGCGTAGCGTCACCTTCAGCGACAAAGCAGGGGGTGCGTTCGTCAAGTCGATCACTGGCGGTGACCCGAATTTGGTGCGTTCGTTGGTTGCCCTTGATGCACCAACACATCCCAAATATCGCCGGCTTACGCAGGACTGGTTCATGCCGAAAAATATTGGCAAGATGGAAGCCGAGATTAAAGCGTTGGCCAAAGCCACGGTCGACCGGCTGGTTGATGCGGGCAATGAAGCAGATTTTGTGCCGTTGGTATCTGCGCCTTATCCGCTCCACGTGGTGATGCAGATATTGGGCGTTCCGGAAGCGGACGAACAGCGCATGCTGTTCCTCACCCAGCAGATGTTCGGCGGACAGGATGAAGATCTCAACAAATCCGGCATGGCCAATATGACGCCGGAACAGATCATGCAGCTGGTGGCCGGTGCCGTTGCCGACTTCGAAGCCTATTTTGCTCGACTAACCAAAGAAAAACGCGCCAACCCGACCGAGGATGTGGCGAGCGTCATCGCCAATGCGAAGGTCGACGGCGCGCATCTCAGCGACCGGGATATGGCCGGATATTATATCATATTGGCCGCGGCCGGACATGATACGACCTCGGCCTCCACAGCGGGAGCAATGTTGGCACTGGCGCAGGATCCGGAACAATTTGCGCGACTCAAGGCCGACCGCGATCTGCTGCCCGGCATTGTCGAGGAAGCGATCCGCTGGACCACACCGGTCCAGCACTTCATGCGCACCGCGGCAGAAGATACCGAGCTTGGCGGTCAGAAAATCGCCAAGGATGACTGGTTGATGATCAGCTATATCGCGGCCAATCATGACGAGACTGTCTTTCCCAACCCGCGTAAATTTGACGCGACACGGTCGCCCAACCGGCATCTGGCTTTTGGCGCGGGCGCGCATCAATGTCTCGGGCTGCACATGGCGCGGATGGAAATGAAAATATTGTTCAATGAGCTGCTCGACCGGATCGAGACGCTGGAGCTGGCGGGCGACCCGGTACGTGCCAAATCGACTTTTGTCGGCGGGCTTAAAACCTTGCCGATCCGCTATAGTCTATCAAAATGAATGGCGCACGCAGCCTTGTAATACAGTATAAACGACTCAAATAGAATCGAACAGCAGACCCCAAAGGAGAACAAAATGGTTACCCAATATAAAAATTTGATCAATGGCGAGATGGTTAGCACATCGCAGATGCTGGACGTTGTGAACCCGGCCAATGAAGAAGTTATCGGTCAGGTGCCGGCATGCGGCGAAGCCGAGTTGAATCAGGCGGTAACCGCTGCGCGCGCAGCTTTCAAAACCTGGTCGAAGAAACCAATTGATGACCGGCGTAAAATTGTTCAGGCCATTGCTGGCATCATCAACGAGAATAATGACGAATTGTTCCGTTTGCTCACCGCAGAGCAGGGCAAGCCGCATGCGCAGGCCCAGGGCGAAATCATGGGCGCTGCCTATATGGCTGGTTCACAGGCAACGCTGGACCTGGAAGACGAGATTAACGAAGATACGGATGAGCGGCTTAGTCGCACCCGTCGTGTTCCAGTTGGCGTTGTGGGCGGAATCGTGCCTTGGAACTTCCCGATCATGATGGCGGTGCAAAAAATTGCACCCGCCTTGCTGTCCGGTTGCACCATCGTTCTGAAGCCATCCCCGTTCACGCCATTGACGACCTTGCGTCTCGCGGAACTGCTCAAGGACGTTGCCCCTCCAGGCGTTCTGAACATCATCACCGGCGAAGACAGTCTTGGCCCGATGATCACCTCGCATCCGGATATCGACAAGATCACTTTCACCGGCTCTACCGCAACCGGCAAGAAGATCATGGAAGGCGCTTCCAAGGATCTCAAACGGATTACATTGGAACTGGGCGGCAATGACGCTTCCATCGTCTTGCCAGATGCCAATGTCGAGAAAGTGGCCGAACAGCTGTTCTGGTCAAGCTTTACCAATGCCGGGCAAATCTGTGTGGCTGCGAAACGCATCTATATCCATGAGGATATTTATGACGAGCTGAGCGCCGCCATCGCTAATTTCGCGAAAAATGTGAAGGTCGGCGACGGTTCGCAGCAAGGCACTGCGGTTGGTCCGATCCAGAACAAGAAGCAATATGAGCGGGTTTTGGAGCTGGTGCAGGATGCCAAAGACAATGGCTATAAGTTCCTTGTCGGCGGCGAAGCACAGGATGAGAGCATTCCGGGCTATTATGTGCCGATTACCATCCTCGACAACCCGCCGGAGGATGCGCGGATTGTGGCTGAAGAGCAATTTGGTCCGGTCATGCCGCTGATGAAATTCAGCACAACCGACGAAGCGATCGCGCGGGCCAATGACAGCGAATATGGTCTTGCCGGCGCCGTTTGGACGGCGGATCCCGATGAGGGCGTTCGCGTAGCCGAACAAATGGAAACCGGAACCGTGTGGGTCAATGAATTCTTGCACCTGTCCCCATTCACGCCATTTGGCGGCCACAAGCAATCGGGCATGGGCGCTGAATATGGTAAGGAAGGCCTGCTCGAATTCACCTATCCCCAAGTGATTACGGTCAAAAAAGACAATGTGCCTGCTTAAGGCTTGCATGATGTGAATGATAAAGGCCGGTTATCACTATTGTGATGACCGGCTTTTTCATTTGACGCTAGGGCGGGTGGTGTTTAACCGTTCAGTTAAATTTTCGAATCTCAACATATTGAAGGAGCAGGAATATGGCAGTAGCCTATATCGTAGACGCAGTTCGGACGGCAGGCGGACGCCGTGGCGGTCGTTTGGCCGGAACCCATCCCATTGATCTGGGCGCGGCAACACTCGATGCCATTGCTGACCGCAATGATTTTGATCCCTCGGCGATTGAAGATGTGATCACCGGTTGTGTTATGCAAGGCGGCGAGCAATCGGGCGATGTAGGTCGCAATGCGGTGCTTGCGTCCAGACTTCCCGACAGCATTCCGTCTGTTTCGATCGATCGCCAATGCGGCTCCTCGCAACAGTCTATCCAATTCGCGGCGCAGGGCGTTATGTCCGGCACGCAGGATATGGTTCTGGCACACGGTATCGAGAGCATGACGCGCGTTCCCATGGGATCGACGTTCAAATTGTTCAAAGATGCCGGCCTGGGCATACCCAAATCAGAAGGTCTTGAAAAAGCCTATCCGGGCATCCAATTCAGCCAGTTCATGGGCGCAGAAATGCTGGTCAAAAAGCATGGCTTCAGCCGTGAAGATCTCGACGATTTCGCGCTGGAAAGCCATCAGAAAGCCATCAAGGCAACCGAAGCTGGTGCGTTTGACAATGAAATCGTAGCAGTCGAAGTCGAAACCGCTGAAGGCAAAGAACATCACAAGGTTGATGAAGGCATCCGCTTTGACGCTACCAAGGAAAGCATTGGTGCCGTGAAATTGCTGCAAGAAGGCGGCGCGATCACCGCTGCCAACGCCAGCCAGATTTGTGATGGTTCCAGTGCGGTTCTGGTTTGCTCCGAACAGGCTTTGAAAGACCATGGATTGACCCCACGGGCCCGCATTGTGAACCTGACAGTGACCGCTGGCGATCCGGTGATCATGCTCGAAGAGCCCCTGTTCGCGACCGACCGTGCATTGCAGCGGGCCGATATGAAGATTGACGATATCGATCTTTATGAAGTGAACGAAGCCTTTGCTCCTGTGCCTTTGGCTTGGCTGAAGCATACGGGTGCCGATCGCAGCAAGATCAACGTCAATGGCGGCGCCATTGCCTTGGGTCACCCGCTCGGCGCTTCCGGCACCAAGCTGATGGCAACCCTGATCAATGCAATGGAAGGCAAAGGGTCTAAATATGGCCTGCAGACCATGTGCGAAGGCGGCGGCCAGGCCAATGTCACGATCATTGAACGGCTCGGCTAATTGACACATCGCGCCATGCTGGACGGATTTCAGCATGGCGAAAAAATCGAAGAAAGACAAAAATATGGAACTCAATAGCAACATCTCTGCCGTGATTACCGGCGGTGCTTCCGGTCTCGGTGCGGCGACGGCCCGCCGTTTGGCGGAACAAGGCGTCAAGGTCGCTCTGTTCGACCTCAACGAAGAAAAAGGCGAAGAATTGGCCAATGAATTGGGCGGTGTTTTCTGCAAGGTCAATGTGACCGACGATGACAGCGTGGATGCCGGTTTTGAAAAAGCCCGCGCGGCCAATGGCCAAGAACGCATCTTGGTCAATTGCGCCGGTATCGGCAATGCGATCAAGACCGCTAGCCGCTCCAAGGAAGATGGCTCGATCAAGCATTTCCCGATGGACGCCTTCAAATTCGTCATCGAAGTCAATCTGATCGGCACATTCCGCTGCATCGCCAAATCGGCGGCCGGCATGTTGACCCTCGATCCGCTGGCAGACGGTGATCGCGGTGCGATGGTGAATACCGCTTCGGTTGCTGCCGAAGATGGTCAAATTGGTCAGGCCGCCTATTCCGCTTCCAAGGGCGGTGTTGTTGGTATGACATTGCCGATTGCGCGTGACCTGTCCCGCGAAGGCATCAGGGTGAACACGATCTTGCCCGGTATCTTTGACACGCCGTTGCTCGCTGGCGCGCCACCCCAGGTGCGCGATGCTCTGGGCGCTATGGTTCCGCATCCGCCACGTCTCGGTATGCCGGATGAATATGCAAAGCTTGCGCTGTGTATGATCGAAACCGGTTATTTCAATGGCGAAGATGTTCGCCTTGATGGCGGTATCCGGATGGCACCGCGCTAGACTAAGCAAAGCAAGGGGCTGCGAGAAACTCGCGGCCCTTTTTGTATCTGATGGAGAGAGCCATGTCCGACTATACCCAAATCCTATATGACGTCGCTGACAATATCGCGACGATCACGATCAACCGCCCGGAAAAGATGAACGCCTTTACCGGGACGATGATCAAGGAAATGACCGACGCATTTGATCGTATCGATGCTGATGATGATGTGCGAGCGGTCGTGGTGACAGGGGCCGGCGAGCGCGCCTTTTGTGCCGGCGCCGATTTGACTCCGGAAGATGGCAAAAAGCCATTTGCCAGCAACGAACCGGTGGATGATTATTCTGATCCCCGCGTCCGCGATGGCGGTGGCCTGCTGATCTTGCGTATCTATCAATGTTTAAAACCGGTGATCGGAGCGATCAATGGCGTGGCTGTGGGCGTTGGAGCAACCATGTTGTTGCCGATGGACATGCGTCTTGCCAGCGAGACGGCCCGTTTCGGCTATGTCTTCGCCCGTCGCGGGATTGCACCGGATGGCGCGGCAAGCTGGTTCCTGCCCAATCTGGTCGGGCGGGCGCAGGCTCTGGAATGGTGTTTGACCGGCCGGGTTTTTGATGCCGAGGAAGCGCTGAGCGGCGGTCTTGTCCGCTCGTTGCACAAGCCGGACGAGCTGCTGCCTGCTGCTTATGCTCTGGCCCGCGAGATTGTCGACAATACGGCGCCGGTTTCGATCGCCGTGACGCGGCAGATGCTCTGGCAACTGCCTTCGGAAAATCACCCGATGGAAGCGCATAAGGTTGATAGCCGGATTATCTTCAATCGGGCGAAATCTGCTGATGCGAAAGAGGGTATCGCCAGCTTCCTGGAGAAGCGCGGCCCGAGCTATCCGGACAAAGTTTCCACCGATTTACCAGATACCTTCCCATGGTGGGAGGAACCTGTTTATAAGTGACGAAAATGTGACGTTGTGCATGTGGGGGGAAGATGAATGACCGTTGAGAAACTGGTAGCCAAAGATAGTGAAGCCGGTGCCCGGGACAAGCTGATTGAAACCGCCAGCAAGATCATGCGTGATGGCGATACGATCGACATTTCGTTCAGTGAACTATCGGTCCTGTCCGGCCTTAACAGCGCGCTCGTGAAATATTATTTCGGGAATAAGGATGGTCTTCTGGAGGCGATTCTGGAGCGAGATATGGACAATATTCTGGTCCAGGTCGGCTTGTTGATCAAAAAGGACATGCCGCCGGAAGACAAGCTGCGCCATCATATTGGAGCGGTCATCGATACCTATCACGAATTCCCGTATCTCAACCGCCTGACGATGCGTCTGATCCGTGATCTGCCGCCAGAAGGCGCGCGCAACATCGCCGACAAATATCTCAAACCATTGTCCGAGGCCTATAATATCTTCGTCGGCGCAGGCATCAAGTCGGGCGTCTTTCGCGAAATGAACCCCGATCTCTTCTATTCTGCCGTTACTGGCGCGGCTGACCGTTTTTTCACCGGCAAGCTGGTATGGAAATATTGCTACGGCCGTGACGATTTTGACGAACGGATGCGCGATTCCTATCGCGAGCAAACGGTCGATCTGATCATGGCTGGCATATTGAAGTCCTAACCCTTCCAAAGCGAGGCGTGTCTATGAAAAATGCAGTGAGAATTTTGGGACTTGCAACAGCTTTGACCTTGGGCTCACCGGCGCTTGCCCATGGACATCAATCGGCAAAACCACCGGCACATGGTCCGGTGATGACCATGGATCAAATCTATCAAGCCTTCGGTTGGGATTTTGATGCAGCCGAAATTACAACCCAGAAAATCACCGATGGATTCTATGTCCTGTTCGGGCTCGGCGGTAATATCGCTGTGTCGGTGGGCGAGGATGGAACGTTGATCGTTGACGATCAATTCCCGCAGCTCATGCCAAAGATCAAGGCCGCCTTGAAAGAGATCGGCAGCGAGAAGGTTGATTTTGTCATCAACACCCATTGGCATTTTGATCATGCGGATGGGAATCTAGCGCTCGGCAAGGAAGGCAGCTGGATTGTTTCGCAGTCCAACAGCCGTGCCAAGATGCTGGATGATCATATCGTCAATTTCGGGCCTTTTGCGACGGAGCAGAAAGCTTATCCGAAACATGCTCTGTCTGACATCACCTTTGATGAGACGATGCAGTTCCATATCAATGACGAGAAGATCGACCTCTTGCATGTCGGTCCAGCGCATACCACCGGCGATACGGCGGTCATTTTTCGCGGCGTGAATGCAGTGCATCTGGGTGATGTATTCAACAATGCGGGTTATCCCTTCATCGACGCCGACAATGGTGGCGACCTCGCGGGGATGATTGCTTTCTGTCAGGCGGTCCATGACGCGATTGATGACGATACGAAAGTCATCCCCGGCCATGGCCCGGTCACTGACCGCGCAAAACTGGCGCGCTATATCGAAGTGCTGACCATCATTCAGGGCCGCGTGCAGGCGCTGATCGACGACGGCAAGTCGCTACAGGATATCATGGCGGCAAAACCGACAGCGGATTTCGATGCCGAGTTTCAGGCCAATGCGATGATGCTGCCCAGCTTCCTCAGCCGCGTCTATGCGAGCCTGACCCGGAAGTGAGCTTACGCGCTGGCTTCGCCTTCGGGCTCTAGCTTGTCCTGCGTGCGCAGTTCGAAATCGCTGCTATCGTGGCGGTTGCGCAGCTGGCCTTCCAGGTCACCCCAAGCCCGATTGACCATCTTGCCGCGTTCCACGGCCGGGCGCTTAGCGATCATGTCGGTCCAGCGGTTCATATGTTTGTAGGACGCGGTGTCGAGGAATTCGGCGGCCTGATAAACGACATTTTTAACCAGCGCGCCATACCACGGCCAGATCGCCATGTCGGCGATACTATATTCGTCGCCCGCCATATATTCATTGTCGGCAAGATGGCGGTCGAGCACATCAAGTTGGCGCTTCACCTCCATCGCGAAGCGGTCGATACAATATTCGATTTTCACCGGCGCATAGGCATAGAAATGGCCAAAGCCGCCGCCGAGATAGGGGGCGCTGCCCATTTGCCAGAACAGCCAGTTCAGCGCCTCGGTGCGCTTGCCATGATCGCTGGGGAGGAAGGCTCCGAATTTCTCCGCGAGATATAAAAGCATCGAACCGGACTCGAATAGCCGTGTGGGTGTTTCCGTGCTGTGATCCATCAAAGCCGGGATCTTGCTGTTCGGATTTATGTCGACAAAGCCGCTACCAAATTGGTCACCGTCACCGATGTTGATCAGATAGGCATCATATTCAGCGCCTGTGTGACCAAGGGCCAGAAGCTCTTCCAACATGATCGTGACTTTCACGCCATTCGGTGTCGCCATCGAGTAGAGCTGGAAAGGATGTTTGCCCACTGGCAGCTCCACATCCTTGATCGGACCGGCGATCGGGCGATTGATATTGGCAAAGCGGCCTCCATTGGCCTTGTCCCATTTCCAGACTGTGGGTGGCGTATAATCGGGCAGGTCTGCGGTCATGGGTTGTTTCCTTATCGTTGCGTTGCGCCATAGCTATCAGTTGTGACGATCTCAATCACGCAAGTTTTTCTGCGTCCGCCCAAAGCGGGGTTATGAGGGTCTAATCTCTGGCCGGGATGCCGTTCACCATGGTCAGAAACTGCAATGTCGTGCCGGCCCGGCGATGCTCGGACAAAGATTGATAATCCGGATCATTATACCAAGCGGTGGCCGCTGCTGCATTGGGGAATTTGAACATAACCACGCGGCCTTCAAGCGGCGTCGCGCCTTCGAAGGTGGTGCTATTGTCATCAAAGGTGATGAACTCCCCGCCATGCCGTTTCAATATCGGGAAAAATCCCTTTTCATAGACGCGATATTTGGCCGCATCCTGGACGGTGAAATTGGCGACGACATGGACGGGTTGTTCAGACATATTCGGGCTCCTAGTTCATTTCCGCGAAGGTTTTATCCTTGTCCACGCGGACATCCTGCGGCAGGCCAAGCACCCGTTCCGCGATGATATTTTTGAGAATTTCGTCGGTACCACCGGCGATCCGCAGACCCGGGGCCCACATGAAACTCTCCTGGAACACGGCGTCCGCAGGCGCTTCATCCTTGTCCATGATCAGCCCATAATGGTCCTGCATCTCGATCGCGCTGTTGCAGATGTCCTGCAAATGATTGGCGTTGATGATCTTGCCAATCGCATTTTCCGGACCGGGCGTTTCGCCGCGCGACAAAGCCGTTTGGGTGCGGAACTTGGTCAGCTTATAGCCCTGGGCTGCGACATACCAGTCGGCGAGCTTCGCGCGGAAGGCCTGATCGGCAATCGTGCCAGAAGAGCGCGCATAGTCCATGATTTCTTTCCAGTCGGGACCGGGAGAACCACCCACGGCGAGCCGTTCGTTCATCAGAGTGACCAAGGCCACTTTCCAGCCCATGCCGGGCTCACCAAGGCGATCCGCATCCGGGATGCGGACGTCGGTGAAATAGACTTCGTTGAATTCCTTGCCGCCCGACGCCTGGTGGATCGGCCGTACATCGACGCCCTGCTGTTTCATGTCGACGATGAACATCGTCAGGCCCTTATGTTTGGGGACATTGGGATCTGTGCGGACCAAAAGGATGCCATAGTCGGAATAATGGGCGCCGGATGTCCACACTTTCTGACCGTTTATGACCCAATCGTCTCCATCTTTGACCGCTTTGGTCTTGAGACCGGCAACATCGGAACCCGCTGCGGGCTCTGAGAAGAGCTGGCACCAGACTTCTTCGCCCATCAGCGCTTTTTCGACATAGCGTTTCTTGTGCTCGTCCGATCCGAAAGCAATCACGGTCGGGACGCACATGCCCAGGCCAATGGCGAACGGGCCGGTCGGGGCATCAAATTTCGCTTCTTCCTGTCCCCAGATGACCTGTTGCATCACGGTGCCGCCGCGACCGCCCATTTCCTTGGGCCAGGTGATTTGTGCAAAACCGCCTTCCGCTTTGGTCTTCTGCCACGATTTTGCGCGGGTTAGAAAATCTTCGCGTCCACCGGCCCGCAGCGCACCGGGGGTTTTGGGCTTGAGATGTTTTGAAAGGAAAGCGTGCGCTTCGGCGCGGAATTCTGCTTCTTCAGATGTATCATTGAAATCCATGTTCTATTCCTTCTCAATCATTTTTCGCTTCGAGAGCGCTGACCAATTTCTCTTTCCACACGGCGGGACTGCCGGCCTGAACGGAGAGCAATTTTGCGCGACGGTAGAAGAGGTGGCAATCCACCTCCCAGGTGAAGCCCATGCCGCCATGGGTCTGGATATTTTCCTTGGAGGCAAACCAGAAGGCCTCTGACGCTGCCACCCGGGCAGCCGCCGCTGCCTCGGGGAGTTCGGCAGCGTCGCTGGACAGCGCCCATGCGCCATAATAGGCGTTGGACCGAGCGACTTCATTTTTCACATACATGTCGGCGAGCTTGTGCTTGATCGCCTGATTGCCGCCAATGGCGCGGCCAAAGGCAACCCGTTCCTTGGCATAGGCATTGGCCATTTCGAGACAACGGGAAGCGCCGCCCAATTGTTCAAAGGCGATCAATATGGCTGCCCGATCATTGATCTGGTCGTGCAAGGACGTGCCATTGCCTGCTTCGCCGAGCAATTCTGCTGCCGCGCCGTCGAAGCTGATCGTCGCATGGCTCCGCGTGGGTTCGAGCGTCTTGATCGGTTTCCGGGTTACGCCGTTCTGGTTCAGGTCGACGATGGCCAGACTCTCGCCGCTCCCGTCTTTGACCAGCACCACTGCGTGGGTGGCGATATCGCCATCGGTTACCGGGATTTTTTTACCCGAAATTTTTCCGCTGCTCAGCTTTGTTGCAATCGCGCCGGACTTGATCTCTCCCGGCCCTTCGCTGATCGCGATGCAGCCAACCAGACTGCCATCGGCAATTTTCGGAAGCAGCGTGGATTTCTGTTCTTCGCTGCCAGCCAGTTTCAATGCTTCGGCAAAGAAATAGGCGGAAGAACCGAAGGGTACCGGTGCCAGAACGCGGCCCAGCTCCTCTGCAATCACGCAAAGCTCCAACATGCCGAGGCCCAGCCCGCCATATTCTTCGGGAATGGCGGCGCCGAGCCAGCCCATTTCGACAATCTGTTTCCACACATCTTCATTGTGGCTCTTGTCGTCATCATCCAGCACTTCGCGGACATGTGCGCTGGTGCATTGGGCTTCCAGAAATTTACGCGCTTCATCGCGGAGAAATTTCTGGTCATCAGAGAAATCAAAATTCATCGAGCGTTCCTGTCCTAATTACTATTATTATTCTTATTCATCATTGGCCGGCATGCCCATTGCGCCGCGTATTTCGTCATTATCGGCGCCCAAAGTGGGCGGATCGGCATAGATGTTCGCCGGGCTGACGGAATAGTGCACCGGATGTTTGATCGTCCGATATTTGCCGATTTTCTCGCCTTCACGTTCTTGCCAGAAACCGACCTGCTCCAAATGCGGATCGGTCAGAACATCTTTCATTTGGTTGTAGCGCATGGCCGGAATATTATGTTCGTCCAGCAGCGGTAGCCATTCGTCGGTGGTCTTGGTTGCGGCGATTTCCTCGATCAGGGCATAGAGCGCCGTGATATTCTTGGTGCGCTGGGAATAGTCCGAAAAGCGGGGTTCATCAAAGACGCCCGGCTTGCCGCCCAGTTCAAAAAACTTCCGCCACTGTGCGTCGTTATAGGGAACCAGGCCGATATAGCCGTCCTTGGTCGGATAGGGTTTGCGATTCTCGTTGATCGAGCGGGTGTAGGCAAGCTTGCCATTGCCGGGAATGAACGTCTCGCCCCACAGATTTTCAACCATGTTGAACCAGGTAAAGGCTTCGAACATCGGCACCTGGACAAATTGCCCTTCGCCGGTTTTCTCTTTGTGATACATCGCCGCGAGCGTGGCGTTAACGGCGAACAGGCCGATTGTCTTGTCGGCCACCAGCGAAGGCATATAGAGCGGCCGTCCGCTGTCACCGCGCATTTCGAACAGGCTAGCAAAACCGGACGCGCATTGGATCAGGTCATCATAAGCCTGCCGCTTTTCATATTCACCGCCCTGACCGAAACCGGCGCAATGCACATAGACGATGCCGGGGTTGACCGCCTTGACGCTTTCATAGTCCAGACCGAGCCGTTCCATGCCGGCCAGCCGTACATTATGGAAAAATACATCGGCATGTTTCAGCAGTTCGAGAATGACGGCTTTGTCGTCTTCATTCTTACCGTTGAGCGTGACCGATTTTTTGTTGCGGTTGAGGGAGGTGAATATCGGACCCAGGTCGCCGGTCGGATTGTCCCCCGCGTGACGCATCATATCGCCGCCAAATTTGCCTTCGCCATTTTCAATCTTGATAACGTCCGCGCCCATGTCTGCGAAATTCAAGGTCGCAAAGGGGCCGAGTACCACGGTCGACATGTCGACGATCTTCAGGCCCTTCAGTGGCCCCGTTGGTTCTGTGTCCCATTTCAGCTCTGGCCATCCGCTCATTCAAAAGTCCTCAATTTATTAGGTGCATTGATTTAGCTGTCTGTTATCAGTTTTAATCGATTGATGAACTGTTTATTTTGAGGGAATTAACAATGGCTTTGGCAGATCCTATGGCACCGGTATTGGTCGGAGTAGGCGAAGCAAGCGGCCAGAAACTAAAGCAATCGCAGGGACTTGAATGGCCCTCGACGGTTGATTTGGCGTCGGCCGCCGTCCAGCAGGCTTTGACAGATAGCGGAGCGGCAGAAAAACTTGCTGCTTCGATTGATTGCCTGCTTTCGATCCGTCTTTTCCATGATAGCGGTTTACCGCATGATTTCGGTTCGCCAGAGAATCACCCTGAAGCGGTGGCCACGGCCTCCGGTCTTGATCCGGCGACGCTGCTCTATGGCGATGTTGGCGGCCAGAGCCCGCAAAAGCATCTCAACAAGCTCGCCTGCCAGGTGCATGCGGGAGAATATAAGGCGGTGGTTCTCTCCAGCGCAGAGAATATGGGCACCGTCAAACGGGCGCGGCGCAGCGGCCATAAACTGGACTGGAACCAGCCGGCAACACGGGAAATGACCGACTTGCTGACCAATGAAGACAAGATGCTCACTGCCTATGAATGGCGGCAAGGCATTATCAATATGCCGATGGCCTACGGGATTGTCGAAAATGCCCGGCGCGCTAGACTGGGCATGGATCGGGAAAGCTATGCCAAAGACATGGCAAATCTATGGTCGGCCTTTGCCGCAGTGTCGATGACCCGCGATCACGCACAATTTGCACGCAACTGGACGCCGGAAGAATTGCTTGGCGATGACGATGGCAATTATCGTCTCAACGATCCTTATCGCCGCTGGATGGTGGCGCAGGATGCGGTCGAGCTGGGCGCCGCTGTAATTTTAACAACCGCTGGTCATGCTGCTGCGTTGGGGATTGACGAAGACAAGATCATTTATTTGCACAGCGGTGCGGATGCGAGCGTACCATTGATGAGCCATCAGGATGATTTGTCGATTTCTCCGGCCATGGAATTGGCTTTCCCCAAAGCACTGGAGTTAGCGGAGATGGAAGCCGATGATCTTGGCCCGATCGACATCTACAGCTGCTTCCCCGTCGCCGTCTCGCTAGCGATGGATGCGCTGGGTTCGCCGGATCGGACCTTGTCCTCCTATACGCTCACCGGCGGCCTCAGTTTCTTTGGCGGACCGGGCAACAGCTATAGTGCGCATGGCATGGTCGCGCTGGTTCAGGCTTTGCGCCGGGACGGTAGCAAGCCTGGTATGATTTCGGCCAATGGCGGCGTGATCAACAAGGAATCTGTAGGCATTTATGCTGCTCAGCCGGTTGCTGGCGGCTGGTCGCCCGACCGGATTGCCGCACCCGTGCGCCTATCGAAACCGGATCATGTCAAGGAAGAGCATTATTTTAGCGGCAAGGCTGTGATCAAAAGCTATGCCATGCCTTATGGCAAAGCCAGCCGCGGTGCGGCATCCCTGTGGCTCGAAGACGAGCAAGGCTTGCCTGCCGTTGGCGTTTTGCCCGATGCGCCAGAAGACACGGACTTGATCGGCCTGGCGGTGGATGTGGCTACAGCCGATGATCGCAATATCGCGAAGCTCAGCGGATAGTCTGCATATCCAGTAGCTCGATTTCGGGCGTCAGATAGCCGTCACGGCACGGCTCTTCTTTCGCCAGATCGGTCGACAGATATTTGCTATTGCTGTCAGCGAAAACGGTTGCCACGGCGCGGCAGGTGCCGTCGGTATCTGGTTGTTGCGCCAGCGCGCAGCGGGTCGCGGCAATCAGGTTGCCGCCGCTTGAAATTCCGACGCCGAGACCAAATTGCTTGCTCAGTTTCTGGGCCATCAATATCGCGTCGCCGTCGTTGACGCCGATGACGGAATCGACCTGATCCAGCTTGACGATCTCCGGGATAAACTCGTCTGATACCCCCTGTATGCGATGGTGCCCGACCTTGTGGCCGGTCGATAGGGTCGGGGATTCGATCGGTTCGACCGGATGAACGGCGATGCTGGGATCGCGTTCCTTCAGGAAACGGCCGATGCCCATGACCGTGCCGCCGGTGCCAACACCAGCAACAAAGCCACCAATCTGTCCGCCGTCTCCGGCTACCTGATTCCAGATTTCCGGCGCTGTGCCCTGACAATGGGCGTTGCAATTGTCCTGGTTGGAAAACTGGCGGGGCAGAAATGCGCCTTCGGTTTTGCCCAATGCTTCAGCCATGGCGATGGAGCCGAGAAACCCACCCTCTTCCTTGGACACCAGCCGGATGTCGGCGCCATGGCTGGCAATGATCGCGCGGCGTTCGACGCTCATCCAGTCTGGCATGAATATGGTGACCGGATGGCCGAGCGCTGTGCCGAGCGCCGCCATGGCGATGCCGGCATTGCCGCTGGTGGCTTCGGCGATCCGCTGGCCAGGTTGCAAGGTGCCCGTGCGTTTGGCGTTGCGGAGAATGTTCAGCGCCATCCGGTCCTTGATGCTGCCGGAGAAGTTATACATTTCAGCCTTGGCATAGACGACAATATCGCGGTCCGCGCAGCGCGCCGCGATCCGCAGCATCGGAGTGTTGCCGATCAACCCTGAAAGGCAGTGAAATTTGTCCTCTAATGTGCGTCCAACCTGATCGAGCATATTGTCTTCCCCTGAATATGCCGTTGATTATGGGGATGTGGCTATCAAATATCATTCTCAAAAATCCTTCAAATAGACAGTTATATGTGATAAAAATCTATAAATGAGCGATAAAGACAAAAATATTGATGATAATGACCGTAATATCCTGAAAGCTTTACAGCGGGATTCCAGCCTGTCGCTGGAAAATCTTGCGGCGCAGTTCAGTCTTTCGACCAATGCCTGCTGGCGGCGGATAAAGCGGATGGAGGCAGACGGAATCATCGCCCGTCGGGTAGCGATCGTCGATCCGGAGACGGTTGGTATCGGCATGACGGTCTTCGTCGCCGTGCGGACCAATGATCATAGCGACAAGTGGCTAGAGAAATTCGCCAAGGCGGCCTCGGCAATCGAAGAAGTGGTCGAGTTTTACCGCATGGCGGGCGAAGTGGACTATCTGCTGAAACTGCTGGTGCGCGATGTCGCTGACTATGACCGGGTGTATAAAAAGCTGATAAAGGCGGTGCCCTTGTCCGACGTGTCAGCCAGCTTCGCGATGGAGCGGATCAAATATGAGACGGCGGTACCGGTGTGAATGATCAACCGCGCAGGACGTGGTCCTTCCAAGAGCGGAGCATCAATGTGCACGCGCGATCGCGAGAATAGGTTAGCGTTGTTTTATTCTGTTCAGCGCCGACAAACCAAAAACCAATATCGCCGCGACTATGGGGGCAATGCTTAGCAGCATCGAAGAACTCAAGTTGGATATGCCAATGGCGAACAAACCCCAAGCTGCAGCGGCTCCATATAGCAGGGACCGAAGCCGATAGGCGTTATAGCCTGCAAAGCCTGTGGCCAAAACAAGCGCTATGACGGCTGCCGTATTTTCTTCGAAAAAACCATATCCGGCGAGCAGCAACCCGATGGATACGAATGATGCGGCTGACAGCCAGCCAGCATAAAGCGCGATCGGCCAGCGGGCAATCCAAGCGGGGGCAGCGCGATCCGATTGATAGGCTGCCATAAGGGCGGCGCTGAGCATGATCCAGATTAAGACTGTGGCCCAGATGGGGGAGAGGAGGGCTACTGGCAGCCAGGTTGCGCCGACCGAAAGGGATATGAAAAGCGCGACCCGGCCTCTGTCCCATTCTGCGTCTTCCCGATATTTGAAAACACCAAAGACCGCGTGGGCAATGAGCCACAAATAGATCAGGGCCCAAATGCTAAATGCCCAGCCGGCTGGCTGAATGGCCGCATTTCTTTGGGGGATTGGAAAGCGTTCAGGATCAAAGCCACCGAAATCTGGCGACAGAAATGGGACAATCGCAAATATGATGGTGGCGATCAGGATGAAAATGGCCTTCATGAACTTTGCTTCCCATAGGTTGTCGTGATTGTCACCCAACGATCCAAATTGCTGATCCACATCTTCAACTAGCCCACCAGCGTTGACGACTATATCGGTTTCTCCGTTGCGAAGCCAATGAATAGAATGGCTCTGTCGGTATGGAAAATAGCAGGTCGAATAACAGTTGCTCCAATTCACATAGCCAATTTTCTTGCATCCAATTAGATATCTAACTATATAGATAGACATCTAATTGGATGGAGAATCGCACATGGTCAGTCGCAGAATGATTTTGGGGGCTGGTCTTGGCGGATTGGCGCTGGTCGGAGCTGGCGGTGCCTGGCGGGTGACGCGGGTGCCGCAAACCGCCTTTGCCCCTTGGGACTTAGATGCGGCAGCCCCGGATGATATCCGGCTGGATGCGTTCCGCCATGCGATCCTTGCTCCCAATCCGCACAATCGGCAGCCCTGGGTCATTCGCCTGATCGGGGAGGATGAAGCCGAGATCAGCTGTGATCTCGACAGGCGCTTGCCCGTGACCGATCCCTTTGATCGTCAAATCACCATTGGTTTCGGCACATTTCTCGAAGTTGCCCGTATCGCTGCTCTGGAGCGTGGCTATGGGATGGTGGCCGAACTATTCCCCGATGGTGAAGCACAACCGCGGCTTAACGAGAGTCCCGTTGCACGCTTGAAGTTCGCCAAGGTGGAAGGTGAGGAGCAGGATCTTTTGTTTCCCGCAATAACCCTGCGCCGGTCCAACAAGGAAGTCTATGATCCTGCGCGCAAGGTGAGAGATATCATGCTGGAGACGATGACCTTGGAAGGCGGCGCTTTTTCCGCTGACCCGGAATTTGTCGCGCAGCTGCGGACGCAGATACTCAAGGCGATTGAGATCGAGATGACGACAGCGGCACCTTATATGGAAAGCGTTGATCTGATGCGTATCGGCCATGCGCAGGTGGATGAAAATCCCGACGGTGTCGATCTGAGCGGGCCGATGATCGAGGCTGGCATTGTCACGGGGCAAGTCGACCGTGCGCAGCTCGCTGATATGAACAGCGAAGCCTATAAGATTGGCCTCGAGCAAATGCGGGAAACTTACGGGTCGGTTCCGTCGCTGATCTGGATCATCACGCCGGGCAACACGCGCGCCGACCAGATTGAAGCCGGTCGCCAATATGTCCGGGCCAATCTAAACGCGACCAAGCTGGGCTTGGCTATGCATCCGATGAGCCAGAGCCTGCAGGAATATGATGAAGTCGCGGGTCCGTATCGTGATGTCCATGACCTGCTCGGAGCGACGGGTGATGAGCGGGTGCAAATGCTCGCCCGTGTCGGCTATGGACCGGCCATCGGGCCCAGCCCGCGCTGGCCTCTGGACAGTCACATTGTTTAGGTCGTTATGGTGAGTATCAAAGATCCGCTGGCTTTTCAGGTCTTCAACGAAATCGGAATCATCAACCAGCTGACCAACGCCGCTTTTGCTGCGGTTCTGCCCAAGGGCATGACGATTGCACAGTTCACTGTGCTCAACCATTTCATTCGGCTGGAACTCGATGCGCAATCGCCGGCCAAGCTCGCCAGAGCCTTTCAGATCACCCGGCCGACGATGACCAGCACGCTGGCGCGGATGGCAAAAGCGGGATTGGTGGTGATCAGAGCGGATCCCGAAGATGGCCGGGGCAAGCTGGTGTCGGTGACCGAATCAGGGCGGAAAATGCGAGATATCTGCCTCAATCAATTGGCGGGGCCATTGGCAGAGGCGAATGCCCTGTTGTCGCCGGAGATCATGGGAGAGCTATTGCCCTTGCTGCAGGATGTCCGCGCAAAACTGGATTCGCAACGCGATTGAGCGTCGCCTTAGGCTCTATTGGCTGATCCAGGAAATGGATGGGTCCTTCATCTGATAGGCGCCCTCCAGTTCGTAAATATTGCGATAGCCATAGCCATAGAGATTGATGAAGGTCGGGATGTTGAGTGCCAGTCTGGCTCTCTTTGATCGCACGGGTGCGATATTGTCGGTGAAATTATTGTTGCAGTAGATCAATATTTCGCGATCGTTCGCCTCTCCGATGACGGCTCTGAGACTGTCTTCCGTGAATTCTGAGAAGGGCAGGTTAACTGCTCCTTCGATATGGCCGGCGGCAAAGGCTGCGGCTGAGCGGGTATCGAGAATCATCGTGTCCGGCTTTGCCGCGCGCGCGCGGAAATCTTGCAGGTTGACCATGCGGTTTTGCCGGTAGCCGAACACTTCGCCGGTCAAACGTTCAAAACCGGCATAATCCACAAGAGCCTTTGGGGTTTCTTGAGCGACGGCCGGAGCGGCAAACAGGGTCGCTATGCATAAGATCAAGGAAATGCGCATATTTTCATCCAATCGCCATCGATATTGGTTGCGCGCATTTAACCCATGCTGAACGAGGCAAGGTCGGGTTGGAGACTTGGTGAGGCGATATTTACGTTTCGCTAACCATAGGATTTATCCAATCTGTCATGGAAGATGACTAGAGCCACGACAGCGCTGCTTGGAGCGCTGAAGAGGGACCCCACAATTGACTACATCATTACCGGCTCACGCCATTGGAAAACTCGAAACTGCGGCGATCGATACCGGATATCGTATTTATGACGAACTCGGTCCGGGCCTATTGGACAATGTCTATGAGCTGTTGCTTGCCGAAAGGCTGACCCGCGCCGGGCTCGAAGTGGAACGGCAGAAACCGATCCCGATCACCGTCGACGACCAGAGTTTTGACGAAGGGTTTCGTTGCGACCTTCTGGTCGCGGGAAAGCTGCTCATCGAGATCGTCTCGGCCGACCATCTGATGCCGATCGATAGCCAGCGGGTGACCACCTATTTGCGGTTGTTAAACCTGCCAATGGGATTGTTGATCAATTTTGGAGCGCCGAGTTTCAAGCAGGGCGTCAAACGGATTGCCAACGGTCATGCAAGCTAGCGGCGCGCGCTAGGGCCCTGCTCATTAAAGTAAGTTGCATTTTGTGCAGGGATGCGGAATCACCCGCGCATGACAAAATTAGACCCCTATCGCTATCTTGAACAGCCCTTTGGCCAACTGGCTGATCTCATCAACGCGCATGCCGTCAATCAACCGGACCGGATCGCGCTGGATGACGGGGTGGAGAAGCTCAACTGGTCCGAGACCGCCGCACAGGTAAACCGCATCGCGGCGCAACTGCAGGCGGATGGTCTGCAAAAGGGGCAGGCGGTTGCGATATTGGGAACCACCACGATCCGCTATGCGCTGGTCTATCTTGGCACGATTGTCGCGGGCGGTTGCGCGGCGCCGCTGACCACATCGGCCACCCCGAAACAGCTGGCCAATATGGCGCGTGATAGCGGTGCCATGCATTTGTTCATTGATGGCGTCAAACGCGCGGAGCTTTTGGAAAGCGGATTGGAACTGCCACCGCTCAACCATATCATGATGGATGCGGAGGAGCCGGATGCACCGCTGATGTTCGACTGGATGGCGGCCGAAGGCGCGACGCCCGCCGATCCCAAAACCGGTCCGAAAGACCCGTATAATATCATTTATTCCAGCGGCACCACCGGCACGCCCAAAGGCATTGTCCACAGCCGGCAGATGCGCTGGTACCAGATGGCGGTCGGCGAAAATTCTGGTTATGGCAAGCCGGGTCAAGTCTCGCTTTTTTCGACTCCGCTTTATTCCAACACGACGCTCGGTATCTTTGTCGCAACCATGGCCTATGGCGGCACTGCGGTGCTGATGCGCAAATTTGATTGCCAGCGCTGGCTGGAACTGGCGCAGGCGCATCGCGCGACTCACACGATGCTGGTGCCGGTCCAATATCAGCGGCTGATGGATTTCGAAGGATTTGACGATTACGATCTGTCGACTTTCACCCATAAATATTGCACCAGCGCGCCCTTCTCGGCGGAACTGAAGGCGGAAGTCATCAAGCGCATGCCCGGCGGCCTGATCGAGGTTTATTCGATGACCGAAGGCGGCGTGGTCTGCATCTTGCTCGCCCATGCCCATCCCGACAAATTGCACACGGTCGGTGTCGCCTGGGGTGGCAGCGAGGTGATCACCGTCGATGAAGAATTACAACAGCTTCCGCCGGGAGAAATGGGCGAATTGGTTGGACGGTCGCAGACAATGATGTCCGGCTATCAGAACCAGCCGGAAAAGACCGCCGAAGCCAGTTGGTATGACGAGAATGGCGACCGCTGGCAGCGAATGGGCGATATCGGTAAGGTCGACGAGGATGGCTTCATCACCTTGATGGGCCGATCAAAGGATATGATCATATCGGGCGGCTTCAATATCTATCCGCGCGATCTGGAAGAGGCGTTGATGGAACAGCCGGGCGTCGCCGATGCTGCTGTCATTGGTATTGATTCCCGGCAATGGGGTGAAACGCCGCTTGGCTTCGTTGTTGCCGAACCTGGCGTTGCGCTCGATCTAGACGCATTGAAAGCGGCAACCAATGAAGGCCTCGGCAAGACACAGCGCTTATCGGAATTGCGCATGATTGCCGAATTGCCACGCAGCCATATCGGCAAGATATTGAAAACCGAATTGCGTGATCTGGTTGAAAAAGCGCCAAACTAACCAGCAAATTTACAGCATGGAATAAAAAAGGGGCCGCGTTTCCGCAGCCCCTAATAGCTCTAGCATATTGAGTGTTATGCGAACGCGAGCTTATTTTGTGCAGGTGCAGCCTTGCGACGGCGTGCAAAGCCAAGACCGGCCAGCGCTAGGCCGAGCAGGCCAAATATGCCGGGGGCCGGAACCGGCGTTCCGCCTGTTGTTGGCGGCGTGTAGCTAGCGATTTTGGTAACATAGTCACCAGCCACAATTGGGTTGCCCCACCATGACCAAAGGTTGACGCGATCTTTGCTGAGGAATTTGATGATCTGCTGATGCGATGGATTGTCGGTATATTGTTGACCGTTCACGGAGCGTGTGCCGTCCAAACTATCAAGCTTATAGGCGCCCGTTGGGTTTGCGGTGCCGGTAAAATTGCCGAAATCGGAACCTGTGAAAGTCACATCGATTTTCGCGCCTTTCAAAGAACCGGATTTGGTGGTGCTGTCGATCGTAAGGACGTCACCATTGGTTTGCTTATATGTGTAGATCGCTGCTGCTGCAGGACTCGAAACGACCAATGCTGCTGATCCACATGCTGCCATGATAGCTGCTTTTCCAAGGAAATTTTTCATATTGGCTCTCTCATCGCCCATCTGGGCATTGTTTGTTACGTCCCCATTGCAAAACCGCATCTGGAATTGTCAGTAACTAAGCAATAGCTGTGCCTAAATCCGAATATCTTTATTTACATATAGTTTAGATGGTTAATTCGACGTAAATTATTTCATAATTGAAAGATCTTCCGACAGTCAAAGCTTAGCAACTATAGTTAAGTAATTTATTGGGTTTGTCCTTTTGACGCAGTTGCTGGACCTTGAAATCTAAACAACTGCAGGCGGTCCTTGGCTGAGTTGATCAGAAATCTTAACCAAAGA
This sequence comes from Parasphingorhabdus sp., assembly GCF_039982395.1. Classification (GTDB taxonomy): domain Bacteria; phylum Pseudomonadota; class Alphaproteobacteria; order Sphingomonadales; family Sphingomonadaceae; genus Parasphingorhabdus. Next base: position 166,107 of record NZ_JBDWYO010000001.1, on the reverse strand, counting down.
TGGCGGATGTTAGCGAAGCGGAAAGATTTTTCGACTAGGGGAACCCACTATGAAAAAATCCACAAAAGCCCGCTTTTTCAGCAAATATGTCGTTCTTTTGGCGGCCAGCGCGGCGCTGGCGGCCTGTTCGATGGGATCGGGAGACCCTCTTGCTGAGGCCGCGGAGGCGCTCGAGCAACAGGATTATCAAGCTGCGCGCATTCACTTGATGACGGCGATGCAGGATGATCCATCCGATCCCCAAACCAAATATCTCTTCGCCAAGACCCAAATTGCGTTGGGCGATGGTGAAGCTGCGATGACGACACTTGATATGCTGGCTGGCAACAGTGAATATCAGGAACGGATCAAGCCATTGATTGCCCGGGCTCAATTGTTTCAGGGCAAAGCGGAGGAGGCTCTAGCGATTGCAGCAGAGCCTAAGGGCGAATTTGCCGACACATTACACGCCATCAAATTTCTCGCCCTCACCAATCTCGATCGGAGGGCTGATGCGAAGGTCGCCTTGGTTGAAGGATTTACGGCCAATCCGGACAATATTGAATTGTTGCAGATCGATGGCGGTGACAAATTGCAATATGGCGATATTGACGGTGCGATAGCGAGCGCAAAGCGGGTGCTTAAATTGGCACCCAAAAGCGCCGAGGCTTTATTGTTCGCCGGACGCGTATCGATGGCACAGCATCGCGGCAAACAGGCGCTGGGCTATTTTACCAAAGCAAGCGAAGTGCGTCCCGATTTGGTTGAAGCGGAGTTTCTGCGCGGCGGCGTGATGAAGGATCTTGGCGATCGGGCCGGTGCCCGCAAGTCTTTTAAATCGGTTTTGGCAGCATCGCCTCGGCACCCTTGGGCCACCTATTTGATGGCCGAAATGGATTTTCAAGACGGTGATGGTGCAGCTGCGTTTGAACGTTTGCAGGCGAGCAAAGCGAATTTGGATGCCGTGCCGCCTGCTTTGCGCTTAAAAGGCATTCTGGATGTGCAACGTGGCGCTTTTGAGCAGGCGATTGGCAAGTTGAACCGCTTTCTTTCGGCAAATCCTGCCGATGCCCAAACAATCACGACATTGGCAGAGGCTTATGCCAATGTTGGCGACAATGGTGCAGCATTGCGCACGATCTTGCCTTTGGCCCAGTCCGCAACCGCGCCATTGAATAGCTTAGAGCTTGCAGCGAACCTCGCCCAAAAAGCGAACGACCCGATTGCGGCATCGCTGGTTGAGCGCGCGCGCCAACTAAAGAAAAACCCGGATCTCGGCCGGATATTTGTAGCGGAACATGCGATCATTGGACGACGCTGGATGCAAGCGGAAAAAACCTATACCGAGCTGCTGGCAGGCAATCCTCAGCAGAAAGTGATGTTGCTGAACAATGCAGCGATGGTTCAGTTGAATATCGGTAAAGCTGAAAAGGCGCTCGGCTTCGCTCGCCAGGCCTATAAGATGGCCCCGGCAGATCCGATGGTTCAGGATACGCTCGGCTGGATTTTGCTACAGACCCGGACTGACAAGAAGGTCGCGCTGGAATTGCTTGAGAAGGCCGCCGCCGCGGCACCGGACAACGGGGAAATGCACTGGCATCTAGCCAACGCGCTAGCAGCCAATGGCAGGAAAGACGAAGCGCGGCAATTGATCTACAAATTGGCGGTCGAGGCCAATGACGGCGACAAGGTCAAATTGGCCAACCTGCTATCGTGGATTTGAACATTTTTTTTCTGGATCAAAGGTCCGGACGCAAGAAGGCGTAAAACCCACTGGACTAAAAACCCGGGCGCCATTAAGCGCCTAACCCATGTCCATAGCTCATGAAGAAACCATTCTGATCGTCGATTTCGGCTCTCAGGTCACGCAACTTATCGCCCGCAGGGTGCGCGAAGCGGGAGTCTATTCCGAAATAGCGCCGTTCAACAGCGCGGAAGAGGCCTTTCACCGGCTGAAACCCAAAGGGGTCATCCTGTCTGGATCGCCCGCCGGGGTTCCCGAAGAAGGCAGCCCGCGCGCGCCGGATGTGATTTTTGAAAGCGGCCTGCCGATCCTCGGTATCTGCTATGGCCAGCAGGTGATGACCCATCAGCTGGGCGGCACCGTTGAATCGGGTGATGGCGGTGAATTTGGCGGCGAATTCGGCCGCGCCATTATCGAGATTAGCGAAGAATGCGTTTTGTTCGACGGCCTGTGGAAGGTCGGCGAGCAGCATCAGGTGTGGATGAGCCATGGTGACAAGGTCACCGAATTTGCACCCGGCTTCCGGATCGTCGCGACCACTGAAGGCGCGCCATTCGCCCTGATCGCCGACGACGAGCGCCGCTATTATGGCACACAATTCCACCCCGAGGTCGTGCACACGCCGGCTGGTGGGAAGATGATCGCCAATTTCGTGCGTCATGTGTGCGGTTGCGCTGGTGACTGGACGATGGCGGAATATAAGGATGCGAAAATCGCCGAAATTCGGGCCCAGGTTGGCGACAAGAAAGTCATTTGCGGATTGTCCGGCGGTGTCGACAGCTCGGTGGCCGCGATCCTGATCCACGAAGCCATTGGCGATCAGCTGACCTGTGTCTTTGTCGATCATGGCTTGCTGCGCATGAACGAACGCGAGCAGGTCGAGACCCTGTTCCGTGACCATTATAATATTCCGCTGGTCGTGGTGGACGCTGAAGAACGGTTCATGGCCGGTCTTGCCGGACAGACCGACCCGGAAAAGAAACGCAAATTTATCGGCGGCGAATTTATCGAAGTCTTTGATGAAGAATCCGCCGGCGTCGGTGGCGCTGACTTCCTCGCGCAGGGCACGCTCTATCCCGATGTGATCGAAAGCGTCTCGTTCACCGGCGGGCCGAGCGTCACGATCAAATCGCACCATAATGTTGGTGGCTTGCCCGAGCGGATGAATATGAAGCTGGTCGAGCCTTTGCGCGAATTGTTCAAGGATGAAGTTCGCGATCTCGGGCGCGAGCTTGGCCTGAACGATCAATTCGTCGATCGCCATCCTTTCCCCGGCCCGGGCCTTGCGATCCGCATCCCCGGCGAAGTGACCAAGGAACGCTGCGACATTTTGCGCAAGGCGGACGCCATCTATCTCGAAGAAATCCGGAACGCCGGACTTTATGACGCGATCTGGCAGGCTTTTGCCGTGCTGCTTCCGGTGAAGACCGTCGGCGTGATGGGTGACAGCCGCACCTATGACAATGTCTGCGGCCTGCGCGCCGTGACCAGCACCGACGGCATGACCGCCGACGTCTATCCCTTCGAAGCGAGCTTCCTGACCCGCGTATCGACGCGTATCGTCAACGAGGTAAAGGGGATCAATCGGGTGGTCTATGATTATACGAGCAAGCCGCCGGGGACTATTGAGTGGGAGTGAGTCGGTTATGTACGGAGCTGCAGTAAGCGATCTGGACTAGAAATTTCGAGCCGCTTCTTTCGCTCGCGCACTTTCGGCTGTTAGCCCTTCCCTGGAAGGCAAATTCTCGGGCAATTTGATGTTTTTGGCTAGTCCAAGAAGCGCTAGAAGCTGGATGAAATTATATCCAATGTCGATCTGACCTTTGTACAGTCCGTGTCGGGCCGAAGCAGGAAAAGCATGGTGGTTGCTGTGCCAACTTTCTCCGACGGTCGGAATCGCTAGCCAAGGCGCGTTGTAACCTTGAATGGCAGCGTCATCCACTGACCAGTCCTGAGGGCCGTCGGTATGGGCAACATGAGCAATATACCAGTGCATCGTAAAACAAGCCGCCACCCGGACCAATACGCCCCAAACGACCCAAGACCATCCACCCAGTCCATAAAGAACAAGCGCCACTGGGATTTGATGTAGCATCCATGTTCTTTGCAAGAAGATATAAAAGGGATCATCGCTGATGCCTGGACCGGGATCGAAATTAGGCGGGTTTTTGAGTTTTAGTTTAAAGTTGAGATAGTAGAATCCATCAATCAATATCGGTTTGCCATGACGCAAAAACCAATGACATTCCGGTTGGCGTTGCGCCCAGTCTCTCAAGTCGTGTAAACTGATGGTCCATATGGGGCCGCCCATTCCAACAAGAACGCCAACCCAAATCATAAACCGTTCGAGCCATTTTGGGCAGTCGAAACTTTGGTGGATCAGTCGTCGATGGAAACCCACAGAATGCCCTATGCATAAAGTGACACCGGAAAGCACAAGGAAAACGGCTAGGCCACTCCAAGAAAATGTTAGCGGAGCTAAAACCAGAGCCGCAATAAGTATCGACATATTCCAGATTGAGCGAACCGGATCCCAAACTATGTTGCCGTCAACAGCGCTAGCCGTTTCCAATTGGCTAAGTGAGTTGACCTTGTAGGCACCCGAGGCTGCACCATCAGCGATGTTCATCCTGGTTTCTCGTCCTTCTTCACCCTATTTGATGAACCCAATTTTGCATATAACAACGGGGAGTAGCAATTGAAACTTCATCATCTAGCATCCCGCACCAAGTTCAGGCTGATGATAATCCGCACAAAGACACCAAGTCACAAAGCATCGCGTCAAATCTGGTGCCTTCGTGTCTTCGTGCGAGACATTCCGCATTTTCGATACTGGACCGCGCATGAAGCGCTGCTATCATGCTGAAAACCAAATCATAAGAGAGGTCACACCCATGAAAGCCATCCAACTCCACACGCCTGCATCGCTCGACAATCTCAAACTCGTCGACCTGCCCGATCCGGCGGCGCCCGGCACCGGTGAAATTGCCGTGCGGCTGCGCGCGTCCAGCCTCAACTATCATGACTATGCGGTGGTCAAAGGCATGATCCCGACGGCCGAAAATCGTATTCCGATGTCGGACGGCGCGGGTGAGGTTACCGCTGTCGGTGAAGGCGTTAGCGGTTTTGCGGTTGGTGATATGGTGGTTTCGACCTTTTTCCCGGACTGGATTGACGGGACACCGCCCGAAGGCGGGTTCCAGCGTGTCCCGGGTGACGGCATTGACGGCTATGCGGTTGAACAGGTCGTTGGCGCGGCCACGTCATGGACCAAGGCACCCGCCGGTTATAGCGCCGCGGAAGCCGCGACCCTGACCTGCGCGGGGCTTACCGCTTGGCGGGCGCTTTTTGTCGATGGCACGGTGAAGCCGGGCGATACGGTGCTGGTGCAGGGCACCGGCGGTGTTTCTATCTTTGCGCTGCAATTTGCCAAAGCGGCGGGTGCGACGGTGATCGCAACGTCGTCATCTAATGAAAAGCTGGAGCGGCTGAAGGCGCTCGGCGCGGATCATCTGATCAACTATAAAAAAGTCGAAGCCTGGGGACCGAAAGTGCTCGAACTGACCGGCGGCAAAGGCGTTGATTGCGTCGTTGAAATCGGCGGGGCTGGAACACTCGACCAGTCGATGATGGCGACCCGCATCGGTGGCCATGTTGCGCTTATCGGTGTTCTGACCGGTTTCGCCGGCCCGGTGCAAACCGCATTGCTGATGGCAAAGAATCTGCGCGTGCAGGGGCTGACCGTGGGCAGCCGAGCGCAGCAGCAGGACATGATCGCGGCAATTGAGGTCAATGGCCTGAAACCTGTGCTCGACAAATCCTTCCCGTTGGCCGACCTAGGCGATGCATTCCGGCATCAGGAATCGGGCCAGCATTTCGGTAAGATCATCGTCGATATTTGAAGGAGCCCTCGCGGTTGAAAGGAAGCAATATGATCAAGGGAAGCTGTCTGTGCGGATCGGTCACCTATGAAGCGGATTGCGACAATGGGCCGATCATCCATTGTCATTGCCAGACTTGCCGCAAAGCCCATAGCGCGGCCTTTTCGACCGTCATGCCGATCGCGCATGATGCTTTCCGATGGGCCAGCGGCGAAGATGTTCTGAACCGTTTCGAATCCTCGCCGGGAAAGAACCGTTATTTCTGCACTAACTGCGGATCGCAACTGATCGCCGAGCGGCTGGCGGCCAAGATGGTGCTGCTCAGAATAGGCTGTGTGGATACCGAAATTACCGACCGGCCTGACGCCCATATCTGGCGATCCGATGGCGCGCCATGGTATGATCCGGACCATGAAATCCGTCAGCTGGCGGAAGGCTATGTCAGGGCCTAGCGCCGCGATCAGAATGCAGATTTCTACCGCCAGTGAGTCCGACATGGGACAGGTCATCGCGCTGTGGGAGGCGTGTGAACTGACGCGCCCTTGGAATGATCCGGTGGCGGATTATCGTCTGGCTTTGGCGAATGAGACATCGGCGATATTGCTGGCGCGCGCAGATCGCGATCTGGTTGCCAGCGTTATGACCGGTTTCGACGGTCATCGCGGTTGGGTCTATTATCTGGCGGTTGATCCCGGTCACCAGAAGCAAGGTCTGGGAAGAAAGATGATGGAGGCGGCTGAGCAATGGCTGCGCGCGCGCGATGCGCCCAAAATCCAGTTGATGGTGCGGGATGACAATGATCGGGCTATCGGCTTTTACAATGCGCTGGGATATGATGTACAACCAGTGGTGACGATTGGAAAAAAATTGGGTCCGGAAAGCAGCTGAACGATGGAACAACTGGCCGATGAAATCTGGGTTGCCGAAGGCGATATTGTTGATTTTCACGGCTTTCCTTATCCGACCCGCTGCGTCATTGTTCGGCTTCCCAGTGGCGATCTATGGTGCTGGTCTCCGATTGCGCTGACGCCGGAACTAAAAGCAGCAATTGATCAGATTGGTCGGCCCAAACATCTGGTCAGCCCCAATAAAATTCACCATCTCTATCTGCAGGATTGGCAAGCGGCATGGCCGGACGCAAAGCTATGGGGCCCCGCTTCAACGATAAAAAAACGTTCCGATCTGGCCTTTGAAGCACCACTGACCGATGAACCGCCCGCCGCCTGGGAGGGGGCTATGGATCAAATCTGGTTCACAGGATCGCCGGTGATGGACGAAATGGTGTTTTTCCATCGGGCATCCCAAACCGCAATCCTCTGTGACTTGTCTGAAAATTTCAGCGACGCTTTTATCGCGAAACATTGGAAAGGCTGGAAAGGCTGGATCGCCAAGCCATGGGGCATCACCGAGGGGAAGGGCTATGCTCCACTTGAATGGCGCCTTTCCTTTGTCCGACGCAAAGCCACGCGGGCGGCACGGGATCAGCTGCTCGACTGGAATCCGGAGCGGGTGATAATGGCCCACGGCGAAATCCAACGCGCCCATGGACAAGCCTTTATAAAACAGGCTTTTGCCTGGCTCGATTGAAGACCTCTGGTTCAGGCGGCATGCAATTGCCTCTTGCGCGAAAGACAATTCTGATTAAGCCTCTTTGGCAAATGTAAGGATGATCATCATCGTCCGATGCGCTGCACAAGAACAGGACCAAGCCCATGAGCAACGAAACCAAAATGTACGGCATATCCAATTGCGACACCATCAAGAAGGCGCGCAACTGGATGGAGAAAAACGGCATCAACTATGTGTTCCATGATTATAAGAAATCCGGAATCACGCGGGAAAAGCTGGAAATGTGGGTGATGCAAGTTGGCTGGGAAACATTGGTCAACAAGCGCGGGACCACCTTTCGCAAACTGCCTGACATGGTGAAAGAAAATATCGGTGACGATACAGCGGTCATGGTGATGATGGAAAACCCCAGCATGATCAAACGACCGGTGCTGGAGCATGGCGAAGAGCTGGTCGTGGGCTTCAAGGCTTCGGATTACGAAGCGGCAGGACTGACTGCGCGCAACAGCTAATGCCGACGATCATGTCCCATGCCGCGGTGCCGCTCGCCGGCGCCTTGATTTTGGGACGCAGCAAGCTGTCTTTGCCGGTGATCGCAACCGGCTTGTTCTTTGCGATGGTGCCAGATGCTGACGTCGTCGGTTTCGGTTTCGGTATCGACTATGCTGACAGCTGGGGTCATCGGGGTGCGACTCACAGTTTGGTTTTTGCCGCAGCGGCGGCTTTATTCGCCACTGCAGTGTTAAGGCCTAAGCGCTTCGGCGTGGTTACCCTGTTTCTGTTCGTATCGATGGCCTCGCACGGACTGCTCGACATGTTGACCAATGGCGGACTGGGTGTCGCCTTATACTGGCCGTTTGACACCGCGCGTCATTTCGCTCCGCATACCCCGATTGCCGTATCGCCTATCGGGATTTCTGATTTTATCAGCGATCGTGGCATCAAAGTGTTATATTCCGAAGCTATATGGATTTGGATACCTCTGACATTAATTGCTGCCGTCGGATTCGGAATCAGGAAAAGGATGAGCTAATGGTCGCAGCAAGATGGAATGGCGTGGTGATAGCGGAGAGTGACGACACAGTGGTGGTTGAGGGCAATCACTATTTTCCCCGTGACGCCGTTTGGTCGAAATATCTGATGCACAGCGACAAAAGCAGCCACTGTCCCTGGAAAGGCGATGCATCCTATTTCAGCCTGGTCGTCGATGGAGAAACCAACGAAGATGCCGCTTGGCATTATCCCGAGACCAAAGAGGCAGCTGCCGAAATCGCGGGACGGATTGCCTTCTGGAATGGCGTAGAAGTCGGATAGAGATGCGCGCGCGGATTGCCTTGTCTTTCCTGTGCGCTCTGGTTTTGACCGCATGTGGGGTAGAGGCTGAGCAGGCCGGAGGAGCGAGCATGAATGTCACGACATTGACCGGAGCGAGACCCGTCATCATCGCCCATCGCGGCGCCAGCGGCGAACGTCCGGAACATACGCTTGCCGGATATCAACTGGCGATTGAGCAAGGCGCGGATTTTATCGAACCCGATCTGGTGCTGACCAAAGATGGTGTGCTGGTGGCCCGCCATGAAAACCAGATTGGTGACACCACCGACGTGGCCGACAAGCCGGAATTTGCGGATCGCAAAACTAGCAAGACGATAGACGGGCAACCGTATGAAGGCTGGTTTACCGAAGATTTCACGCTTGCCGAGTTGAAGACGCTACGCGCCAAAGAGCGTCTGCCCGAACTGCGGGAGGCCAATATGCAATATGACGGCCAATTTGACGTACCGACCTTTGAAGAAATCTTGCAGCTGCTGCAGCGACATGAACAGCAAAGCGGAACACGGATCGGCGTGTATCCCGAGACGAAACATCCCTCTTATTTCAACTCAATTGGACTGGCGCATGAAGGCCCGCTGTTGGCGTTGCTCGCACAATATGGTTTTGATGGCCCGGATGACCCGATATTCATCCAATCATTCGAGGTGGGCAATCTAAAAGCGCTCGCCAAGAAAACAGAAGTCCGGCTGGTGCAATTGGTTGCCAGCGAAGGAGGGCCACCCGATCGGGAGCATATCGCATATACAGACATGCTCACTGCCGGTGGACTTAACGCAATCGCTGCTTATGCCGACGGGATTGGGCCATCGAAAGATCAGGTGATTGCTCGCAACGCGATCGGTCAACTGACCGAAGCCACTGGGTTGGTAGAGGCCGCGCATAAGGCAGGGCTCACCGTCCATCCATGGACCTTCCGGGCAGAAAATTACTTTTTGCCAACGGATTTCAAAAGCGGAGTTGATCCGCGTGATTCCGGTGACCTGGAGGCAGAAGTTCAGGCGTTTGTTGCCGCTGGTGTAGACGGTCTGTTCAGCGACAATCCCGGGCGTGCGGTGACTGCGCGGGACCGATGACGGCAAGGCTGGCCTTATCTGTGAAGTGAGGCTAAACATATTGCATGTCTACAACCTTCAAACTCGACACTTCGACAAGCCGCGCCAATCCGCGGCCACAGCCTATGCGCAGGCTGTCCGTTCCCAAAATCCAGGGCCGCAAGGTCGACGGGGTAACCGCAGAACCGGTGGTGATGCTGACCGCATATACCGCGCGATCGGCACAATTATTGGATGCCCATTGCGATATGCTGCTGGTTGGAGATTCGCTGGCACAGGTGATTTACGGGCTTGATTCGACGATTCCCGTCACTCTCGATATGATGTGCAACCATGGTGCGGCGGTCGTTCGCGGTAGCTACCATAGCGTTGTAGTGGTCGACATGCCGTTCGGATCTTATGAAGGCTCTCCAGAACAAGCCTATGAAAGCGCTGCCCATATACTCAAGGCGACCGGCGCTGCTGCAGTAAAGCTTGAGGGCGGCGAAGTGATGGCGGGAACCGTTGAATTTCTGGTGCAGAGGGGCATTCCGGTGGTCGGCCATGTCGGCCTGACTCCTCAGGCGATCAACGTGCTGGGCGGCTATGCAGCGCGGGGCCGCAGTGATGCGGAAGCGAAGAAAATAGTCGGTGATGCGGTTGCTCTCGACAAAGCCGGGGCCTTTGCGATCGTGCTGGAAGGCGTGTTGGAACCGATCGCGATCGAAGCGACCAAGGCCGTCGATGCGATCACCATTGGCATCGGTGCATCGGCGCAATGTGATGGTCAGGTGCTGGTCACCGAGGATATGCTGGGCATGTTCGACCGCACCGCCCGTTTCGTAAAACGCTATCATAATATTTCCGAACAAATCGATCAGGCGGCCGAACAATATGCCGCAGAGGTCCGGGAACGCAGCTTCCCGGGACCAGACCAACTCTATCAACCGAAGAAATAGCGATTTTCTTGCTTTCTATCCTGTCTCCGTTCAGCCTGTAGAAATGGTCAATAGACTTTTACATTTGCTAATGCGGACGCTAAAGGACAGCCGATTGCATTGTGCCTTCGTCTGACCGGCGATTGCGACACGCTAAACAGATTTGAGGAAGCCACATTGGCCAAAGACGAAGACAAAGCACCCGAAGAGCAGCCAGACCGCCAGGAGCAAGTGTTTCTGCGCGAAGTAGACGAAGCGGTGCGTGAAGATCAGTTGAAAAATTTTGTGACCCGCTACGGGATATGGATTTTTGCAGCCATTGTTATCGGACTGGGATCTTTGGCGAGCTGGATATTCTATCAAAATAGTCAGAGCGAAGATTCTGGCATTCGTAGCGAAGAATATGTCGCTGCCGTCGATAGTATCCGTCAGGAAAACCTAGATGGTGCTGCCACGGCGCTAACGCCGCTCATGGAAGCTGAGCAGGTTGGTTATCGGGCCGCCGCACAATTGCTGCAGGCCAATATTGCTTTGGAGAAAGAAGATCCGGAAAAGGCTATTGCTGGCTATGGCAAGGTCGCTGCAGACGAAAGCCTGCCAAAACCGTTTCGTGATCTCGCGCTTATCCGTCAAACAGCGGCAGAATTTGATTCCCTGACGCCACAGCAAGTTGTCGATCGGCTCAAATCGCTTGCTGTTCCGGGGAACCCATGGTTCGGTAGCGCCGGCGAAATGGTCGCAATATCCTACTTGAATATGGAAAAATCTGATCTAGCGGGCCCGCTATTTGCCCAGCTGGCGAAAGATGACAGTGTTCCGGCCACAATTCGTTCTCGTGCTTTGCAAATGGCAGGTGTCGAAGGCATTGACGCCGTCGAAATGGACAGCGATGATAACAAGCCAGCGCCGGAAAACGCGGACGCGGCTGAGGGAGAATCCAAGGAATGATTTCCGGTAAGAAACTGATCGCTAGCCTATTGGCGCTATCCTTGTTGTCCGGTTGCGGCATATTGGGCGGCGGCGATGGCGAAGACAAGAAAAGCACACCAACCCTGGGCAAGCGCACACCGATTTTAAGTGGTGAAAGCGGTGCAGAAGTTGATCCAGCGCTAACGTCAATTGCCGTTATTTTGCCGGCTCCAGTCGCCAATAGCGAATGGGCGCAATCGGGCGGCAATGCGAGCAAATCCATTGGCCATGTTGCCCTAAGCGGTAGTCTCGGAAGAGTCTGGACCGCCGACATTAGCGGCACCAACAAAAGGGAACGGCTTGCCGCTGCGCCCGTAGTGTCTGGCGGACGGTTGTTTGCTACCGACACACAAGCCCGGGTGCATGCCTTTGATGCAGCCACCGGAGCGAAAATCTGGTCCACCCAGATCGAAGTCAAAGGAGACGGTGAAACTTCGCGCTTTGGCGGCGGAGCCAGTGTTTTCAACAATATCGTTTATGCCACCAATGGCGTCGGTGATGTTGTCGCTCTGAACGCAGCGGATGGTAGCCAGATTTGGAAAGTGCGTCCGGCCGGCCCCTTGCGCGGGTCGCCAACGATTTCCAACGGCAATATCTATGTGATGACGCAGGACAACCAAATCTATGCACTCAGCATGACCGATGGTTCGGTGCAGTGGAACGAAGCCGGCACAGTAGGGCTGGCCGGCATTTTCGGTGTTGCCGCGCCCTCTGCTGGACAAGGTACGGTATTGGCCGGCTATTCATCGGGCGAATTGACGGCCTATCGGTATGAAAATGGTCGCAATTTGTGGAATGACGCGCTCGCGCGGACCAGCATTTCCACCTCTGTGTCGACATTGTCCGATATTGATGCCGATCCGGTGATCGATCGCGGCCGGGTTTTTGCTCTCGGGCAGGGTGGCCGTATGGCAGCTTATGAGCTGGTCACGGGGCAGCGGATTTGGGAATTGAATATCGCTGGCATAACAACCCCGGTAGTGGCCGGTGAATGGGTGTTCGTGCTGACCGATGATGCCAAGCTGCTGTGCATTGCGCGGCCGAATGGCAAGGTTCGCTGGATCAGCAAGCTTGCGTCCTTCAAGAACGAAGAGAAGAAGAAAAATCCGATCAGTTGGACGGGGCCGATCTTAGCTGGAAATCGCTTGATTGTTGCCAGCACCGAAGGTGAGGTCGTGTCGATCTCGCCGGGCGAAGGGTCTAGTCAAACATTGTTCGAACTGAACAATGGCGTTTCGCTACCCCCGGTTGTTGCTGGCGGCATGCTATATATTCTCGACGACAGTGGCCGGATTTCCGCGTTCCGCTGAGGATCAGAAAAGAAGGATAGGGACCGGCTTTATGCTGCCCAATATCGCAATTATCGGTCGACCCAATGTCGGCAAATCGACCCTGTTCAACCGCCTGGTTGGCAAAAAACTGGCGCTTGTCGACGACAGGCCCGGCGTCACGCGTGATCGCCGCGAAGGACCGGCCAATTTGCTTGGTCTTGAATTTAACGTCGTCGACACGGCTGGCTATGAAGACGAGGATGCCAAGAGCCTGCCCGGACGGATGCGCAAACAGACAGAGATGGCGGTCGCTGGCGCGGAGCTGGCGATATTCGTGATCGATGGCCGCGCAGGCCTCACGCCGCTTGACGAAGAAATCGCCCGCTGGCTGAGAAGTTCAAAAACACCGGTTGTGTTGCTGGTCAACAAGGCTGAAGGCCGAGCAGCGGAATCCGGTATATTGGAAAGCTACTCGCTCGGCTTTGGCGATCCCATTCCGTTTAGCGCAGAACATGGGGATGGCGTTTCCGACCTGTTCCAGGCCATCCAGCCCTATGTCGAGAATTTCAAAGCGGCTGTATTGGAAGAGCCTACGGATGAATCCGCACCTCTGAAGCTTGCAATTGTCGGGCGGCCGAATGCCGGAAAATCGACATTGATCAACAAGATGCTGAATGAAGACCGGCTGATTACCGGTCCGGAAGCAGGAATCACACGCGACAGCATCACTGTGGATTGGAACTGGCATGATGACGCGCTGACGGAAGATGAAAAACTGGACGGTATCGAGCCGGATCGGAAAGTACGCTTGATCGACACTGCTGGCATGCGCAAGCGGGCGAAGGTCAATGACAAGCTAGAAAAACTGGCTGTGGCAGACGCCCGGCACGCAGTGGATTTTGCCGAAGTGGTGGTGCTGCTGCTGGATGCAACCAAAGGCCTCGAGGCGCAGGATTTGCGCATTGCCGACCATGCGATCCAAGAAGGCCGTTGTGTCGTAATCGGGATCAACAAATGGGATGTTGCCGAAGGGCCAAGCAAATTGTTCAACGGTATCCGTGCGGCATTGGATGATGGATTGGCACAGGTTCGTGATGTACCGATGATTGCTGTGTCAGCGTTCACCGGCAAGGGCATTGATCAGCTCATGAAAGCGGCGTTCCAGGCTCGCAGAATCTGGTCGCAACGGGTTTCAACCGGAACACTCAACCGCTGGTTTGAAGACGCGATTGCCGACAATCCTCCTCCCGCACCGGGCGGTAAGCGGATCAAGTTGCGCTATATCACACAGGCCAAAACGCGGCCGCCATCTTTCGTGATTTTCGGGACACGGGTTGATGATCTGCCAGAAAGCTATCGTCGTTATCTGGTGAACGGTATTCGACGTGAACTTGGCTTTGGTGGCGTACCCGTGCGTTTGATCATCCGTGCGCCCAAAAACCCCTATCATGAAAAAGAATGATTTTTCCAAAAGATAGTTAACCTCAAGGCTGATCTTGGTTAATTATATTTGAACATGGTAATAAATTTTTTACCGGTTATCGCTTAGTCCAGCCCAGAGTAGCGCATTTTCGCTATTCTTGTTGGGAACTTTCGGTGGCACCATTGGAAATAGAACTGATTGATTGGACGGTCTGCACCGAAACCCGTTCGGCGCTCGGTCCAAATTTCGTCCGGATTCTCGGCTATTTTCGAGAGGATGGTGCGGACTCTATTGAAAAGATCGAAAACGCGATGCGGGCGAAAAATCCCATTGCCATGGTTGATGCAGCGCACAAGCTGAAAGGCGAGGCGCTGCAATTTGGAGCTATGCGCCTAAGCGCCACCACAGAAATTATCGAGACGACTGCCCGCGCTTGTGTGGAGCATCATGAAACCCCTGACGACGTGATTGAACTCGTCGTCGCTCTGCGGTCGATGTTTGAAGAAACACTGGCCATATTGGAAGAAGATGTCAGTCCGGTGGTCCAGCAACGTCACCCTCAGGGTTTCGGTCGCCGGTTCGGCTAATTCGGCCTTCTCCGGCTATTCCGCTGGCTGCGACTGCAGTTGGATATAATTTTCAATCCCCATGCGTTCGATCAAGTCAAACTGCTGTTCAAGCGTATCGACATGATCTTCTTCGCTCGCGAGTATCTCGGCAAACAGATCGCGGCTGACATAGTCGCGCACGCTTTCGCAATGTTCGATCGCATTTTTCAGCATTGGGAGCGCTTCATGCTCGAGTTCCAGATCGGCTTTCAGAATTTCTTCAACCGTTTCACCAATTTTCAACCGGCCTAGCATCTGGAAGTTGGGCAAGCCGTCGAGGAAGAAGATACGCTCGGACAATTTGTCCGCATGTTTCATCTCATCGATCGATTCTTCCCGTTCAAAAGCAGCCAGTTTCGACACGCCCCAATTGTCCAGCATGCGATAATGTAACCAATATTGGTTGATCGCGGTGAGTTCGTTTTTCAGAGCTTCGTTGAGAAACTCGATGACTTTGATATCGCCCTTCATGGCAGAGTCCTTCCCGTCTGTCAGTGGATCAGTTGGGGAAGGCTATACAGCATCAGGCCACCAAGCGAAAGAGCGGCTTGCGTAAAAAGTATAATTATTTCAATGCTTTGATAACGAGAATGCTAAGCGGTCGCAACTTCGGACTTAATAATCTGTTGTGCAAATGCGAGACATTGTCCGCATTTCGGTTTGCGGCCAAGTTGCGCATAGACCTCACCGGGGCGGTCAGCCCCGCTGCGCACGGCAGCTCTCAGGTCTTTTTCCTTAATCGCGTTGCAGACACAAACAACCATAGTGGCTCCTTACGCGACTCGTATATCGCTAATGAGAATAGATCGCAATAGCAAAGTGACGGTCAACGACTATTCCCATCTTGAGAATATCGGTTACAGTCACTTCCGATCCCAGTACGAGGTTAGCAATGCGTAGAATATTCTGTTCCTTGGTACCGGCTGCGTTGGCCTTGGCGTCAGCGCCGGCTAACGCTTCCGGTATGCCAGAATCCACGCTGCAGATTGCGGATAGTGATGAAGCGGGAGACGTGGCTGCTCCGAAGCTTTTGCCGGTCGCCGAATTTTGGCAGCTCATGCAATCGACAATGGCGGAAGAACTGCAAGAGGTTCGGCAGTTGATTGAAACCGAGTTTCGCGCCACATTGGTCCCGACCGGTGAAGCGGAAACAGACTGGAACAGCAGGGGACTAGACCTGCATAAACATATCGAATCCTTGCCCGGTGGTATTGCCAATAACGCTCTGTTGACCCTTGGAGAGGTGCCATCACTTGAATTTTTCGGCAGAGTCCCTGCCGACCTTCTTGCCGATTGGGAGCTGATTCAAGCGGGATCGAAGGCTGTAAGTCCGCTGGAAGCCAAAGGCGGTGTCTTTGTTGCCATCGGTCCAAACCATGTCGTTTTCGAAGCGGATGATGGCATACAGAACGGCAATGCCCGTTGCATGAAATCTCCTGTTGAAAGAGCATCGGACCATGTGACCGTGTATCGCTATTCCGCTACGCCGTTTGATCCGGACAGCGATGCCTCTCTGGAGGCAGAAGCGGAAGCGATCGTGATATATAGCATGATGGGCAGTCTCAGCGCGCCGCCTATCTGTTCAATATTCCGGCGCGATCAGGAAGGCCTTTTGCAGAGCTTGACATATACGCCGGACGGCCGGCCGCTGGGGCTGATGAACGATGACGGTGACCGGCTGGAAATTGTCTCCGAGGTCAATCTGTACGAGCAGTTAAATGCCAATTACACCAGCATGCTCACCGATGATGAATCGTCGGGTCCGGCAGAAGCAGCACGCGACCCTTTATGACAGGCGCATCGGTTGCGGCTGCCCCCTGGCCAGACTTCTCCACAGCCATTCCAACGGACCATAGCGAAAGCGCATCAGCCAAGGTTTTGACCAGAGTAGCATGAGCGCCCAAGCGCCCAGCACGAAGAGATAGAGTTCGGCGCGACCGATTGATCCATAGAGGCCCAGTCCCCAGCCATAGAAGATGAAGGTCATCAAGATGCTGGTGCCGAGATAATTGGAGAAGGCTACTCTTCCGGCTGCGGCGACACGCTGCAAGATAGGGCGGTTGGCATAGCGCTGAATGATCATGATCATCAAAGCCAGATACCCGATGGTCATCAACAATCGCGAAGGCATCGCCCATGACATGACCGCATTCAGAGTGATCAGGATTTCGAAACCGCTGGCAACGGCCCAGATGCCGAGCGGTATAAGCAACAGCAGTCCGAGTGAAATCGTTTTGATGGCTAGTTTCCTATAAGCTTTCGTCTCCCATTCGCCGGTAAGGAATCCATTTTTGTAGAGCGCCATGCCAAACATCATGAAGGGGAGGGTTTCCATGCCATTGGACAAAACCAGAGCGAAGGGGCCTATCCATTTTTCTCCAAAATGGTGACTCAGGATGTTGAAATAGCCCGACCCATATAGGGCGATGTCACTGGCGATCGACGCAGCGCTAGGGGAAATCTCGGCCATAGCTTTCTGATATTCCAATGCCATTTCTGACCCTGAACCTTCGAGACCGGCGGCATATTGCAAATAGAACAGGCTGCCGGTGAATAGCGAGTAGCTTATGAATCCCGTTGCATAGATGATCACGCCCCACTTGATCAATTTGGCCGATTCAAAATCCCGCATCCGAAAAGCAAGGCAGCCGATCACGGCGTAGAGAAATAAAATGTCCCCCCACCAGATGAAAAAATAGTGGATCAGACCGAAAAGCCCAAGCCAGAACATGCGGGAAAAATGCGTTTTGGCTGGACTTTCGCCTTTGGCGGCGGCGCGATCGCAGATCAACATGAGGCTAGCGCCAAAGAGAAACGTAAAAAGCCCGCGCATCTTGCCGTCGACAAGCAGGTAAGACAGAAACCAGCTTATAATGTCCGGCGTATCGGTACCGCCATATATAGCAGGGCTGATATAGGCCATTTCGGGCATAGAAAATCCGACGATATTCATCGCCAAGATTCCGATCACGGCAAAGCCGCGCAATGCGTCTAGTTCCAAATAGCGTTGTGACGCAGCCATATTCAAACCCTCACTGTATTATCTATGTGCTACAGCCAGGTCGAGATCTGGTCCAGCGGTTTCTTGATCGTGGCATGGGTCGGGATGGTGGCATCCGGAGACGGTTTCCCGACCACTAGGACCATCATCGGTTTTTCATTGGCCGGGCGCTCGCAAAGTTCATTCAGGAACTTCATCGGATTGGGTGTGTGGGTCAGTGTCGCCAGCCCCGCGTCATGCAGCGCGGTAATCAGCACACCGGTTGCGATACCGACGCTCTCGTTGACATAATAATTCTGCTTCATCTCTCCGGGATTCATCCCGCCTTTGCGCTGGCCGAAAATAACGATCAGATAGGGTGCGGTTTCGAGAAACGGTTTGTCGGCATCGGTGCCCAGCGGCGCCAGTGCCGCTAGCCATTCTTCGCTGCCCTTGCTTTCATAAAAGGCGCGCTCTTCTTCTTCGGCGGCGGCGCGGAGAGCCTTTTTCTTGTCCGCTGACTGAATTACCGCGAAATGCCAGGGTTGATGATTGGCGCCATTTGGGGCCGTACCGGCGGCCAAGAGAGCATTTTCTACGACCGCCCGCGGGACCGGTTGGTCGGTGAAATAGCGACAGGTCCGGCGCTGCTTGATCGCTTCGTAAAAGGTTCGGGATCGCGCGATGCGTTCGGCATCGGAATAGTCCGGCAGGTCGGTATAAGGCAGGGTGTCATGAGGTTTCAAATTTCCGTCTCCTGCGGTTAACGCTGTTCTAACCCATGCCGTGATAATGGTTTCCACGCTCGGGCTGTTGTTGGCAGGATAGCGAAGCCAGAGCGAAGGGCAAAGTCATTATCTCTATTGACATTAGTGTTAGTAACTGTCAGATACGTCTTATGAAAATAGATCATGACTTCACCGCACCCAGTGATTCGCAAACGCCTTTCGTTCACCCAGAACGTCCAGCGGCCCGCTTTCGTCCTTTGAAGGCGCTCCACCATTTTCGCGAGCTGATCAAAGACAAAGAAGACACCGAGCAAGTGTTTCATATCTTTGAATGTTTGCCGCGCCCCAGTTTCCGTAAAGATGCCAAAGCCTTCGTTGAAAGCGATGCCGGCAAAGCGCTTTTGGCAAATGAACCTGCGCTTCAGCATATCCTCGATGATCATGACCGTTTGCGCCAGATGCCCGAGGGTAGCCTGGCCCATGCCTATTGCGATTTCATGGAGAAAGAGGGGCTCAGCGCCGCTGGTCTGATTGCCGAATATGATCAGTTCAGCCCGCGCAAATATAACGACCTGATCGAATGGTACGGCTTTCGCCAGCGCGACACCCATGATTTGCTGCACATATTGACCGGTTACGGACGCGACGCACTAGGTGAGCAATGTGTACTGGCATTCACCTATGGCCAGAATCCGGCACTCGGCAATCTCTTCATCGCTTATGCCGGTGGCCTGAACATGAAGATGCAGGTCAAGAGCAAGGCGCCTGTGTTCAAGGCGATCCGTCAGGCCCAGAAAATGGGTAAGGCTTGCCCTCGCATCAGCGAAGAATCGATCATCGACCTGCTGGCCCAACCGCTCGACGAATTGCGCGAACGGCTGCACATCAAAACGCCGCATTTCTATCATCAGGCCCATGAACAATATCGTGCCGAGGATGTTGATCCCTATGCTATGCTGGTGCAGCCAGCCTAGCATTGAAGTCCGACTACCGGAGTTCCTTTCGGATCACCAATTTTAGGGCTGACCAGGTCGAGTCCACTGCGCAGACTTTGATATCGACAAAGCCCATAGGCAAGCAAACCTTGCGGATAGTGTCTTCGGTGATGTCCGTTGCGACCTTCGACGCCTTTTTGGGCCAGCTGACCCAGACCTGACCAGCCGGATCAATCTGGTTGCGCAGCCGCGAGAGATGTTTTTCCATTTCCACCCGTTCGGTGGTGAAAATATGGGCGGCGTGGAGCCCCTCTGATGGTTCCAATTCCTCCACCAGCGTCACACCATAAGCATTGATTTCGGCGCGAACGCTAGCGGGCATGCCGTCAAACCAGACCCGCATCCCGTCTTTCAGGGAGAGCTTTTTTGCAAGCGGGGTTCCGGAATAGCCTTGGCTCATGGTCAATAGATTTGCATCAAACAGTCACCGCTATCAACCGCCAGATGCCATAGCAGGCCAAGACCAAGAGCTCGCCACTTCCAAGACGGGATAGCCAGCATCGTTGCATAGACGAGAGCAGCCCATCCTGTGTGCAGGGGGTGGAATCCTATTCCACAGCGTTCCGGATCAAACATCGGATCCGCGAGTAGATGATCAATGTCGATGGCATTGGCCGCGACCATGATCAGTCCTGCTTTCCACCAATGATCGCGGAAGAGCAGCCAGCCCAAAGCAAAGGGCAGGATGAAATGCCCGCCATAGTGGAGCAAGGTCTGGAGAAGGTCAGGCATTCTCGATCCTTCCTGCTCCGAAACTCGGCGGAGAGACTGTGCGCTTAGTCTTCCATCCAGTCGCGGAAAAAGCTCTCATGGGCATTGCGAAGCTCCGCAATCGATAACTGCGATCCTGAAATGTCCAAATTCTTGCCGCCGGTAGTGCCGATGCGGGTCATTGGGATGCCCGCTGCCTGTATCTGCTCAGCAACATTGCTCGTCACAATATAGCGGGCTTGTTCTTCGCCGAAACCGGTCAGATGATCACCAATACCGGTTATTGTTGCGCCAATACCGCTAGCTATGGCCATCTCGGCCAGAGCGACCAAAAGGCCGCCATCCGAAACATCATGCACGGCCGTCACCTTGCCGCTGTTGATCAGGTCACGAACAAAATCGCCATGGGCCAGCTCTGCATCGAGATCGACTTGCGGAGCAGGGCCGTCTTTGATCCCGTGCAGCTCGCGAATCCAGATCGACTGGGCAATATGGCCCCGCATCTCGCCGATGACGAAAATCGCTTCGCCCTCATCCTTGAACGCGATGGTTGCCATATTGTCTAGATTGTCGATCAATCCGACTCCGCCAATAGCAGGGGTTGGCAAGATGGCATGGCTGACGCCGTCAGCGCCGGTTGTTTCATTATACAGGCTGACATTGCCCGATACGATGGGCATATTGAGCGTTTTGCACGCTTCCCCGATACCTTCGATACTATGGACAAATTGGGCCATGATATGCGGCTTTTCGGGATTGCCGAAATTCATGCAATCCGTGGTTGCGAGCGGTTTTGCGCCAATGGCCGTCAGGTTGCGATAGCATTCCGCGATTGCTTGCTTGCCGCCTTCATAGGGATTTTCATGGACATAGCGCGGGGTGCAATCGGTCGCGATAGCGAGGCCTTTGTTGGTGCCATGCACCCGGACCACGGCGGCATCTCCGCCGGAGCGTTGCGCCGTGTCCGCGCCCACCTGACTGTCATATTGTTCCCAGATCCAACGGCGACTGGCCAGCGCGGGGAGGGCGAGCATCTTCAGCAAGTCCTGTCCCAGGTCTTCACAAAGCGGCATGTCATATGTCGGACCGTTATATTGAACATGCGCGGCATATTCTTCGCGGGTCAGATGCGGGCGGTCGTAAAGCGGTGCATCATCAGCAAGCGGGCCGAGCGGAATGTCGCAAACGGTTTCACCCTTGTGGGTCAGGACCATCCGGCGCGTGTCGGTGACCTCGCCGATGACCGAAAAATCCAGTTCCCATTTGGTGAAGATGGCTTCGGCCATTTCTTCACGACCGGGCTTCAAAACCATCAACATGCGTTCCTGCGACTCGCTGAGCATCATTTCATAGGCGGTCATCTCTGTTTCGCGGCAGGGCACTTTGTCCATGTCGAGAATGATGCCGACTTCGCCATTGGTCGCCATTTCTACGCTGGAGCTGGTCAGACCTGCGGCACCCATGTCCTGAATGGCAACAATCGCATCGCTGGCCATCAGTTCGAGGCAGGCTTCGATCAGCAGTTTCTCGGTAAACGGATCGCCGACCTGCACGGTCGGGCGCTTTTCTCCGATATCCTCATCAAATTCCGCGCTCGCCATGGTTGCGCCGTGGATGCCGTCGCGGCCGGTCTTGGACCCGACATAGACAATCGGATTGCCGACGCCGCTGGCGGCTGAATAGAAAATCTTGTCGGCATCCGCCACGCCGACGGTCATCGCGTTGACGATGATATTGCCGTCATAGGCCGGATCGAAATTTGTCTCGCCGCCGACCGTGGGAACGCCCACGCAATTGCCATAGCCGCCGATGCCGGCAACCACGCCTTTGACCAGATGCTTCATCTTCGGATGGTCGGGGCGACCGAAACGCAGCGCGTTCAGATTGGCCACCGGCCGCGCGCCCATGGTGAATACATCACGGAGAATGCCACCGACACCGGTCGCCGCGCCCTGATAAGGTTCGATATAGGAAGGGTGGTTGTGGCTCTCCATCTTGAAGATCGCGGCCTGACCGTCGCCAATATCGATGACGCCGGCATTTTCGCCCGGGCCGCAAATAACCTGTGGGCCGGTGGTGGGCAGTTTCTTCAGATGCAGACGAGATGACTTATAGGAACAATGTTCCGACCACATGACCGAGAATATACCCAGTTCCGTGATATTCGGTTCGCGTTCCAGCGCGTTTAATATGCGCTGATATTCCTCCGCGTTCAAACCGTGCTCGCGGACGGTTTCGGTGGAGATCTGGGGCTCTGCAATCAACGTGTCTGTGCTCATGCAGTCCCTTTAACGAGGCGCGACAATTTCGCCTAGAGGGAATTGATGTTTCGTGGCGCTGCTTTATGGTTCTGGGCAAAGGAGAGACACCATGTCTAAGATCATCGAGCTGATTTTCGATTTCGTTAGCCCCAATGCCTATCTCATCTGGCAACCGATCAAGGCGCTAGCCGCGAAACATGACGCGACAATCTTGGTCACCCCGACATTTCTTGGCGGGATGCACAAGCTAACCGGCAATGCCCCGCCATTCGTGCGCGACGCAGATGTGAAGGGCAAGAATGACTATTCGATGCTGGAGATGAACCGCTTCATTCAAAAGCACGGTCTTACCAAGTTCAAGATGAACCCGAAATTCCCGTTCAATACGATCACCCTGCAGCGCATGCTGGTCGCGCTGGCACCGGACGAACGGGGCGCCCTTGTGGAAGCATTGTTGCCCGGTATCTGGGAACAGGGGCTGGACGTGACCGATGCCGAGGCGCTTGGTAAAATATTACAGGACGGCGGCTTCGATGCCGAGGCCTTGTTCGCCAAGACCCAGGATCCAGCGGTCAAACAGGGCCTGATGGACAATACCGATCATGCGGTCGAACGCGGCGCCTTTGGTATCCCGACCATGTATGTTGATGGCGAGATGTATTTTGGCAAAGAACGACTGGAACAGATTGACGAGCAACTATCTGCTTGATCTCCGGTTCTAGTCGCGGGCTTTTCAAGCAGCAACGGCCTTGCCAGCCCTTTCTGATTGTGGTGATGAGATGGGCATGGAATCGCCTTGCAACAGAATCTGTATCCTTGATCCCAAAAACGGCTTCTGCATGGGCTGTGGCCGGACATCGTCTGAAATAGGAGAATGGGCGACGGCTACCGCCGATCGGCAGCGCGAGATCCTATCCAGCTTGCCTGAGAGGATGCAGGCCTTCCCGGCGAATCTGAAGCCGTGACTGTCAGGCCTGACAATCCGGCCCTAGGCTGCCTTCATGAACCGAAGTAGCAAATAAGTGGTCAGCGCGGCCGTCACACCCGTCGCGAAGGTTCCCCAAGCAATGTCATAGAGGCTGATCTTGGTCGACCAGACCTTGAGGACTGCTTGGCTAGTCAGGTCATAGGTCGCGTAAGCTATGCCGCCAAAAAGTGCGCCGTTGAGTAAGGCCGTGGTCCATTGACCATTGGCCAGTCCAGGCTTGATGCCGAACCAGACGATTCCGAATAGGTAGATTAGATAAAAAGCCAACGCTGGTACTTTGCGGAACTCATCGGCCATGATTCCACCGATGACTGGCCGGTATAATGTTCCTGCCATATTGCTGAGCCAGAGATAATCGAGAATCCCGAAGATGATGGCGGCGATGACATAGGCGGCAATATATTGGGTCATGGTCGTTCTGCTTTCAAATCTGTTTCAGCACGCGTGACTTGCCTGCCCACCAAGCTGCCAGAGCGGCGACCGAAAAGGCAAACAGTCCGGTTGCTTTCATCGCGGCATCTGCTGCTTCTGGAACCGGTCCGAACCAATTGGCCGCTTGGAAAACCGCCAGCAATACGGCCAAAAGGCCAAGCGCATATTTCGAACGGGCAGAGACGGCGCGGGTGCGGGCGATGAAAAAGGCTAACGCTCCGAAAGTGATGGCTAGCTCCAGCGGCATCTCGATGGCCGGATAGTTCCAAAGGCCAAATCCCAATTTTGGTGGTGACCCGGTCAGCGTCAGATCTGGCGCATGCACCAAAAGGTCAAGAAACCAGTGCGACAAGACTACCGCCCCGCCAATCAGTGCGCCGGTGCGGTTGCGAGTAAACAGCCAGATCAGCAACGCAAATCCGGCAGCCCAGACGGCGCTTCCCAGCAGGCTATGGGTATAAGGCATGTCGTAGAGATCCAGCGGCACCATCTTGGTGATCCCCGGCGTGATCCGAAAATTCTCAATCCCGGTTAGCGCGAGACCGAAAAACCCGAAGTCCAGCAGCTGCCCGGCAACAAACAATGTTCCAAGGCCCGGTGCCTTGGGATGGGTTGCCGCAACCATGGCTGGTGCAAAATGACCGATAAACATATTTTATTCCCCTCACTGTGGGAAGGCTACACTTGACGGCACAATAAGTGAAGCTGCGCCCTTGACCGCGCGGGAAAGCGCCGTCATTGAAATTCCCTATGAGCGAAACCAACGACGAATCCTCCGCACTGAATTTTGAAGACGCCCTTAAGCGGCTTGAAGATATTGTCCGCAAACTGGAAAGTGGCGACGTGCCCCTGGATCAGTCGATTGCGCTTTATAGCGAAGGCGAAAAACTGCGTGGTTTATGCCAGCAACGCCTAGAATCGGCACAAGCGAAGATTGAGAAGATCACACTCGATCGTGATGGTACGCCGCAAGCCACCGCACCATTTGACGCGGACTGAACCGGTGGCGGCCAACAATAATTCCGACCTATTGCAGGAAATGGAGCGGGTCGCTGCCGATGTGGATAGACAATTTGATTCGCTTTTGCAGGTTCCCGATGATGCGCGTCGAGAACTGTATGAGGCCATGCGCCATGCTGCAATTGGCGGCGGAAAACGGCTGAGACCCTTGCTGGTGATGGCGACCGCCGAATTGTTCAACGTCGACGAGTCTTGTGCCATCCGGGCCGCGACTGCGGTTGAGGCGCTGCACGTCTATTCCCTGATCCACGACGACCTGCCATGCATGGATGATGATGACCTTCGGCGCGGCAAACCGACGACCCATATTGCATTTGGTGAAGCCGCAGCGGTTCTTGCTGGTGACGCGCTGCATGCAATGTCTTTTGGATTGCTGGTCGACGAGCGCACCCATCATGATCCTTTCGTTCGTGCCGAAATGACCGCTTGCTTGGCCAAAGCGGCTGGACCTGCTGGGATGGCGGGTGGCCAGATGATGGACTTGGTTGCGGAAAAATCGACCTTTGACCTGCAGACGGTGACCAGATTGCAGCAATTGAAAACCGGTGCGCTGATAGCCGCTTGCGTAGAAATTGGCGCTATTTTGGGCCGGGTGACAAGCGAAGGTCGCACCAGTCTGCGCGGCTATGCCCATGATCTTGGACTCGCTTTTCAGATTGCAGACGATATTCTGGACGTCGAAGGCGACGAACAAAAGGCTGGTAAGGCGCTCCACAAGGATGCGAATGCCGGCAAGGAAACGTTTCTAAGCCTGATGGGACTCGAGCGCGCCAAAGAACAAGCGCAGATGTTGGTCGATCAGGCAAAATCTCATTTGAACGGCTATGGCGCAGAAGCAGATATGTTGCGCGCGATTGCCGAATATACCATCACAAGAGACCGCTAAGCGGGGAGAACGAGACATGAGAATCGGCGTCTATCCGGGGACTTTCGACCCCATCACATTGGGGCATATGGATATCATCCGGCGCGGCATGCGTCTGGTCGACAAGCTTGTGATTGGTGTTACCACCAACCCTTCAAAATCGCCGATGTTTGCAGATGAGGAACGAATCGCGATGGTTCGCCGCGAAACGGCAGATCTCGGAGATGGCGTAGAGGTTGTGGGTTTCAATTCATTGCTGATGAAATTTGCAGAGAAACAGGGCGCTGGAGTGATTGTTCGCGGCCTGCGCGCCGTGGCCGACTTTGAATATGAATATCAGATGGCGGGTATGAACCAGCAACTCAATGGCAATATCGAAACAGTGTTTTTGATGGCCGACGTCTCGCTGCAACCGATTGCATCACGCCTGGTTAAGGAAATCGCTATGTTTGGCGGCGACATTCACAAATTCGTCACGCCGCCGGTGGCCGATGAAATTACCGCGCGGGTACAAAAGATAGGCCTGAAGGGCGATCAATAGCCACCACTAGCAATTCATTGCAGGGCAAGGTAGAATCGTCCAAAGGCTAGTTCCTTTTCAAGCCCCATTTTCCAAATGAGTAAGCTATGCTGCGCAAATATTTTCTGACCCTCTCTGCCCTGTTTCTGGTTTCCTTCGCAGCACATGCGCAGGAAGTGGAGGAGCAGGCCCCGGCGCCCGCATCGGTTCCCGCTGAAGAAAATATGCTGCACCTTGATCTCTCGACCGGTGGTCGTGTCACGATACAATTGTTCAACGCGCTCGCTCCCAAGCATGTTGAACGGATCAAGATGCTGACACGGCAGGGCTTTTATGATGGCATTATTTTCCATCGCGTGATCGAAGGCTTCATGGCACAAACTGGCGACCCGACCGGAACAGGAACGGGCGGCTCCAGTCTGCCGGACCTCAAGGCGGAATTCGGTCCCTTTCCTCACTTGCGGGGTGTGGTTTCTATGGCACGGGCGCAAGGTGAAGATAGCGCAAATAGTCAGTTTTTTATCGTTTTCTATCCACGTTTCTCCCTCGACGGAAAATATACAGCATTCGGTCGGGTAACGTCGGGAATGGAATATGTTGACGCGATCCAACGGGGCGAACCGCCACTCAATCCCAGCCGGATTTTGCAAGCGTCGGTCGCGGCAGACAACAAACCACCGGTCTTGCCGGGGGCCCAGGCCAATGTTTCCGCAGCGCCGATCTCGGTGGATGACCTGAACGCGCCGATCCAGCCCTAGTCCGTTCCGTGCGCGTTGATCTATTCGACTTTGCGCTGCCACAAGATTGCATCGCCTTACGACCATCTGTTCCACGGGATAGCGCGAAGCTGCTCAAGGTCGACGGCGACGCGATATCCGACCATATTGTCAGTGAACTGCCGCAACTGCTGGGACCCCAGGACATTCTCGTGTTCAACGATACCAAGGTCATTCCTGCGCAATTGCAGGGCACGCGCGGCGAGGCCAAAATCGGTGCCACACTGCACAAGCGGGTAGACCTTCGGCGCTGGCAAGCCTTTATCCGTAATGCGAAACGGCTGCGCGTGGGCGAGATTGTCGATTTCGGTATGGACGTGTCTGCGGAAGCGGAAGCCAAGCTTGACGATGGCAGTTTCATATTGCGGTTTCTTGGTGATGAACCGGTTGAATTGCTGCTGGAACGCGCGGGCACCATGCCATTGCCACCCTATATTGCCAGCAAACGGGCGATTGATGCGCGCGATGCCGATGATTATCAAACGATGTTCGCGCGGGAAAAGGGGGCTGTGGCGGCACCAACGGCGGCGTTGCACTTCACCGATGGCTTACTGACTGGCTTAGCGGAGTCAGGGGTCGGCAGCGAAACTCTGACCTTGCACGTCGGGGCGGGTACCTTCCTTCCGGTCAAGGTGGATGAAACCGATAACCATCAAATGCACAGCGAATGGGGGCGGATTGATGCCGCTACTGCTGACCGTTTGAACGCCGCGCGAAAGGCCGGAGGCCGGGTGATTGCCGTTGGCACCACCAGCTTGCGTCTGCTCGAAAGCGCGACGGGAGAAGATGGCATCATCCAGCCGTTTGAAGGCGATACCGATATTTTTATCACGCCCGGCTATAAGTTCCGCGCTATCGATGGTCTGATGACCAATTTCCATCTGCCCAAGTCAACGTTGTTCATGTTGGTCAGCGCGCTGATGGGGCTGGACATGATGCAAGAGGCTTACGCCCATGCCATCGCACATGATTACCGATTCTACAGCTACGGGGATTCCAGCTTATTGTTACCGCAACGATAAGACTGCGCTGGCCTTGTTGCTAGTGGCATAGCAAACCGAAACAGGGCAGAGTGCTCTGCAGACGAAAAGGTTGTGAACGGAGAGATGAAAATGGATAGCTACGAACAGAATTACATCAATGGTCAATGGGTCGATTCTATCGGCGGCACACCGCATCAAGTCATCAACCCTGCGACCGAAGAGCCGGGCACCAAAATTGTTTTGGGCACCAAGGCGGACGTCGATGCTGCTGTTGCCGCGGCGAAGGAAGCTTTTAAATCGTTCAGCCAGACGTCGCGCGAAGAGCGTTTGGCGCTGCTTGGCCGGATCATAGAAGAATATCACAAGCGGATGCCCGATATCGCCGCTTCCCTGGCTGTCGAAATGGGCGCTCCGGTCAGCCTAGGCAATGCGGCGCAAGCGCCAGCCGGTCTCGGTGGATTCATGGGGACGGTTGAAGCGTTGAAGAATTTTGAATTTTCTGAAAAAGTCGGCGCGAATACGATTCTATATGAACCGATTGGTGTGGTTGGCATGATCACGCCCTGGAACTGGCCTTTGAATCAGATCGCGTTGAAAGTGGCTCCGGCTCTGGCTGGCGGGAACACGATGATCTTGAAGCCATCGGAAGAATGTCCGGGTAGCGCTGCTATTCTAGCCGAAGTGATGGATGCGGCGGGTGTTCCGGCTGGCGTGTTCAATCTGGTGCAGGGCGATGGACCAACCGTTGGTGCAGCAATTTCTTCGCACCCGGGTGTGGATATGGTTAGCTTCACCGGTTCGACCCGCGCCGGGATCTTGGTAGCCAAGGCCGCCGCCGATACCGTCAAACGCGTGCATCAGGAACTGGGTGGCAAGTCTCCCAATCTGGTCTTGCCCGGTGCGAAGCTGGAAGAAGTATTGCCGCCGACGATTGGCGGTGTGATGATCAATACGGGACAAAGTTGCATCGCGCCAACCCGCGTTTTGGTCCACAAAGATCAGCGCAGCGAAGCAATTGCGGTGGTCAAGAATATCGTCGCAAGCCAGGAAGTGGGCGATCCAACCGCGGAAGGCGGTCATATGGGGCCGGTTGTGAACAAGGCTCAGCACAGCAAGATTCAGGACCTGATTCAATCCGCGATTGACGAGGGCGCCACGCTGGAAACCGGCGGCCCCGATCTGCCGACCAATGTGAACCGTGGCTATTATGTCAAACCGACCGTCTTCAGTGGCGTCACGCCCGATATGCGGATCGCGAAAGAAGAAATATTCGGTCCCGTGGTCACATTGATGAACTATGACACGCTCGAGGAAGGGGTCGAGATCGCCAATGATACGGAATATGGTCTGTCGGCTGTAATTTCGGGTGATCCTGCCGAAGCCGGTGCAATCGCTCCGCAACTCAAAGCTGGTATGGTCATCGTCAACAATTGGGGCCCAACCCCCGGCTTGCCTTTTGGTGGATATAAACAATCCGGCAACGGTCGCGAAGGCGGTGTCTACGGTCTAAGAGATTTCATGGAAATGAAGTCGGTCAGCGGGGCGGCGTAAACCCCCACGCACAGGCGATCATTTGCTTGCTATCTAAAACAAAAAAGGGCGGTTCTCGCGAACCGCCCTTTTTAATATTTTGTCCCTGAAGACTTAGCCTTCAGCTGGAGCTGCCGCCGGTGCTACCGGAGGATCGTTATCTGCTACTTCGGTCAGCGAGCCGCCAATGGATTCGCATCCGTCAGCGTCGGTATATTTCCAGGCATTGCCCTGATAATCAACAACAGACGTACCAGCACAGCTTGTGCCTTCGCCAGCGGCGCAGTCATTTTCACCCGCCTTGGCGATGCCAAAGCATTTTTCTTTTTCCGCTGCTGCGACTTCAGTCACTTCGCCGCCGGTCGCTTCAGCGCCTTCGGTGGTTGCTTCACCGGCTCCACCGGAACAGGCGGAAAGGGCAGCGGCTGCGATCAATGCGGTTGCTGCAGAACCAAGTTTTGTTGCTTTTGTCATAAAATACTCCCGATTTAGGTCTTTGAAAATCTGTTCCCATCCTGCACAGATGCTGAAATATTCGGGCAGGATTGAGCATTGGTTACACCAAAAGAAGAAAAACACAAATCCGGTGCGGTGAAATACCGTTCTAGAGACATGAATGAGCGATCACGTGGCTGAGCGCTTTTCCTTTTCCATCGCGGCGACGGACGGCAAGGCGCGTACCGGCACGATTCATATGCAGCGCGGGGATATTCGTACGCCTGCTTTCATGCCTGTGGGCACTGCGGCGACGGTCAAGGCGATGAAGCCAGAGACCGTGCGCGCGACTGGAGCAGACATCATTCTGGGCAATACGTATCACTTGATGTTGCGCCCCGGCGCAGAGCGAGTGGCGCGGCTGGGCGGATTGCACAAATTTATGAACTGGGATCGTCCCATCCTGACGGACAGCGGGGGCTATCAGGTGATGAGCCTTTCGGAGCTCACCAAGCTGACCGAAGACGGGGTGGAATTCCAGAGTCATCTGGATGGGTCCCGCCATATGCTGACTCCCGAGCGGTCGATGGAAATCCAGCGGTTGCTGGGTAGCGACATCGTCATGGCGTTTGACGAATGTACGAAGAACGGAGCAACGCGTGACGAGGCATTGGCGTCGATGGAGCGATCTATGCGCTGGGCCAAGCGGTCCCGGGATGGTTTTGACAGCGGTAAAGATCATGCGGCGAAAGCGGCTCTATTTGGCATTCAACAAGGATCCCTGGACAAGGAGATCCGCGCGGCATCGGCAGAGGCGCTGATTGAAATCGGTTTCGACGGCTATGCGATTGGCGGTCTTGCGGTTGGCGAGGGACAAGAGGCGATGTTCGACGTGCTCGACTATGCGCCGGGACAATTGCCTGCTGACAAGCCGCGCTATCTTATGGGTGTAGGGAAGCCCGATGATCTTGTTGGCGCTGTCGAGCGCGGCGTCGATATGTTCGACTGCGTGCTGCCCAGCCGGTCTGGCCGCAACGGCCAGGCCTTTACAACGCGGGGGGCGCTCAACATCCGCAACGCAAAATTTGCCGAGGATCTGGCCCCACTCGACGAGGATTGCAGCTGTTCTGTCTGCACAAATCACAGCCGAGCCTATTTGCACCATCTGATTCGGGCGAAAGAGATATTGGGCGCCATGTTGATGACTGAGCATAATATTGCATACTATCAGACGTTGATGGCGGGCATGCGAGGGGCGATTGTAGAAGGCAGCTTTGCTGACTTTGCCAAAAATTTCCGCACCGCCTATTTGAACCCATGATCCTTGGACGGCCGGAACAAACAACCCTGCAAGATGCGCTGCAACGCGCTCGCGACAATGCGCCTTTTCTCGCCATGGCGATGCAGGTGCAGCCTGAATTGACCGACTTGCTGGCCGCGGAAAATTTCGATGCGGCCATCGAGTTTGGGCGCCAAGCGGGAGAGGGCGCCACCACTGTCCGGCAAAAACTGCGGCAAGAAAAGCGGGCCCTTGCCTTGACTCTTGCTATTGGTGATCTGGCAGGGCGGTTGTCTTTGACCGACGTCATCACCCGATTGTCGGATTTTGCGGATCATGCGCTGGATGAGGCGCTCGCCGATATTTATACGACCCGCTATCCCGATGCGCCACTAGAAGGCTTTTCGATCATTGGCCTGGGCAAGCACGGCAGTCGGGAGCTCAACTATTCTTCGGATATCGATCCGATCTTCATCTATGATCCGGACAAAATTCCGGTGCGGGGCCGGGAAGAGCCCAGCGATGCTGCGCGGCGGATCGGCCAGCAGTTGGTGGAAGCGCTCAACAGCCGCGATGCCGACGGCTATGTGTTTCGAGTCGATATGCGGTTGCGTCCGTCGCCCGAAGTGAGCCCCGTGGCTCTGCCGGTCGAAGCCGCGATCAGCTATTATGAATCAAGCGCGTTGGCTTGGGAGCAAGCGGCTTTTATCCGGTCCCGTGCGGCGGCCGGTGATCCGCAACTCGGTCAATATTTTCTCGAAACAATCAATCCGTTCATCTGGCGGCGCTCGCTCGATTATGGGGCGATCAAAAATATTGCATCGGTTACGGCACAAATCAGGGATCATTATGCGGCTGGGCAGATATTCGGACCAGGTTTCGATCTGAAGCGGGGCCGCGGCGGTATCCGGGAGACGGAATTTTATGCCCAGATGCATCAACTGATTTTTGGGGGGCGGCAACCGGCTTTGCGGGAGCCTGCGACGCGTGACGCGCTGGCTGCCTTGGCACAGGCTGGCCGGATCGATGGCGGCAAAGCGCAAGTGATGAGCCAAGCCTATGAAGGCTATCGAGTCGTGGAACATCGTTTGCAGATGATCAATGATCAACAAACCCACAGCCTGCCCGACGACCCAGAATCACTGGATCGGGTTGCACGGCTCCACGGGTTGGAGAATGGCCAGACACTGCTCGACCTGCTGACGCCGCATGTTGATGCCGTCGGCACGATTTACGACGATTTGATCGAACCAGAAGATGACACACGTTTGCCAAATGAAGAGGGCAAGCTGGTCTCTGCGCTGGCCGGGAAGAACCTGCCAGACGCCGATACATTCCTGCAGGCGATAAAACGCTGGCGAAGCGGCAAGGTGACGGCATTGCGGTCCGCTGCTGCGCTGGAATCGTTCGAGGCAATATTGCCCGATCTGGTCGATGCGATCGCAACGGCACCCAATCCAGGAAAAGCGCTGGCGCGATTGGATAGCTTGATCGACAAATTGCCGACTGCGATCAATTTCTTCCGGATTTTGGAAGCACGGCCCGGGTTGTTGGATTTGCTCGGCAAGATTCTCAGTCATGCACCGGTGCTGGCCGACGCGTTGGCGCAACGTGCAGAATTGTTCGACGGTCTGATCGATGCAACGGCGCTGGATCTGCCGCCATCGGTCGAGAAGCTCGCCGAACAATTCGCGCGCACAGAACCCGGTGACGATTATCAGATATTGCTCGATCGCGTGCGCGCTCGGGTCGGCGAAAAACGCTTCGCTCTGGGTGTGCAGCTGATCGAGGGCCGCCATGATGCTTTAGAGATATCAGCTGGTTATTCACGGGTCGCGGAGGCAGCCATTCAGGTGTTGGCTGATGCAACGATCTTGGAATTTGAGCAAGCCCACGGAAAAATCATGGACGGCGCGCTTCTGATTTTGGCATTGGGCCGGCTGGGCGGCGAAGCTTTGACCCATGCCTCGGATCTTGATCTAATATTCCTGTTTACCGGAGATCATAGTGCGGATTCTGACGGCCGGCGCTCACTCGGTGCCACGCAATATTTCAATCGGTTGACGGCGCGTCTTGTGACCGCGCTTTCTGTTCCAACGGCCGCCGGGCCGCTTTATGAGGTGGACACCCGATTGCGGCCATCGGGGACGCAGGGGCCGTTGGCTGTGACCTTGGAGAGCTTTTACAAGTATCAGCGGGACAGCGCCTGGACTTGGGAGCATATGGCCCTGACTCGAGCTAGGCCGGTTTATGGAGCTGTCGCTGATCGGGCGGAACTGCAGGACGAGATTCGCAATATCTTGCGCAAGAGTCGGGAATCAGAGGCGCTGCGCAAGGCGGTTCGGAAAATGCGCCTGGATATTGTTAAACATAAACCGCCCAAGGGGCCGCTTGATACCAAGATGATGGAAGGCGGTCTGGTTGACTGGGAATTCATCATTCACTTTTTACAATTGAAGACTGGCGAAGCGCTGTCTCCGCACTTGGGTGAGGCGGTTCGCGCTTTGGTGGCCGCGGGCCATCTTGGCGCAGAAATGGTCGCCGCGCATGAATTGATGACGCGCTTGCTGGTCGCTTTGCGGTTGATGTCCCCCGATTGCGACTTTCCGCCGGAAACGAGTCGCGCACTGATTGCCAAAGCTGCGGGACAGGCGAATTGGGATGCCCTATTGGACGGCTATGATCAGGCGCGGCAATGCGTTATTGACGAATGGAACAGGCATTTACGGCCAGATCCCGATGAAATATTAGGAGATATAAATTGATCGATATAGGCGACAAACTTCCGGACATGGAATTGACAGCACCAGATGGCAGCTCGGTAAAAATATCCGATTATGCCGGAAAAAAACTGGTGTTGTTCTTCTACCCCAAAGCCAGCACGCCTGGATGTACAACAGAGTCGAAGGATTTTTCGGCCTTGTTGCCGGAGTTTGCAAAAGCCGGTGCCGCAGTATTGGGCATGTCTGCGGATTCGCCGAAGAGGCAGCAGAATTTTATCAATAAGCAGGAGTTGACCGTCGATATCGCTTCCGACGAAAGCACAGCTTTTCTGGAGAAGATCGGCGTTTGGGCGGAAAAGAAAATGTACGGCAAGACCTATATGGGCATCATTCGCTCAACATTTCTGATCGGTGCAGACGGCATAGTCCTTCAGGCTTGGCCGAAGGTGAAGGTCAAAGGGCATGCGGAAGAGGTTCTGGCCGCCGTGCAGGCTGCGTAGACCCGCTGGAATGACCGAATCATCCAGCGCTGGGGCAGCGGTGTTGCGCGTCCTGCAAACGGCAGATCCAGTCGCCAAAGTAATGGCTGCGCGTCAGGCCGCCCGGCAATGGCGGTTGGGACGGCTGACCCACGACTTTTGCGACTCTATGCCGGATATGCCCGCTCGCCCGGATCATCCGGTTTTGATGCGGCCCCGGGATATGCCGCGGCGCGGCAAGGGCACATCGGTTCCGCGGCGCATCGCGCTGATTCACGCGCTCGCGCATATCGAATTTGTTGCGATCGATCTCGCATTTGACATGATCGGCCGGTTTGGTGCTCAATTTCCGCGAGAATTCACCGACGAATGGATGCGGGTGGGATCGGAAGAATCGATGCATTTTGCGCTGCTCGACCGGCGACTCCGGGACATGGACAGCTTCTATGGTGCGCACCCTGCTCATGATGGCCTCTGGGATACTGCAAAAGACACCGCGCACGATGCGACCGCCCGTCTCGCGATCGTTCCCATGGTGCTAGAAGCGAGAGGCCTGGACGTAACGATGGAGACGGTGGAGCGTTTCAAACAGCAGGGCGATCATCTGACAGCCAAAGTGCTAAGCCGAATCTATCAAGATGAAATTAACCACGTCTATTATGGAACGAAATGGTTTGAATATGCCTGTGAGAGAATCGGAAAACTCCCGCATGAGCATTGGAAAAATCTTGTAAAAACCCATATAAAAGGCGGGTTAAAGCCCCCATTTAACGACTCAGCGCGCCAAGCAGCCGGTCTAACCCAAGAATATTATTCTGGTATTGAATTGTTAACCGATATGAATTTACACAAGTAAATGACAAACGGGGCAGAGCTTCTGCCACTTAATACCAATCCATGAACGACATGGGTCGCCAGTAAAGGTTCGATCATTTTATGACCGACAGTGTAGTAGTTTTGTTTCGAAAGTCTGTGACCAAGCTCACAGCAATTGCCTTTTTGGGATCAGCGATGCTGTTCTCCACCGCAGCATCTGCGGAAGAGGCGTCTGCATCCAGCATTCCCGTTGATGTGCTGAAAAGTCGTGCAGCGGAAAACGCCCTTGGCGAAGCGGATCCGGCGTTTAAAATGATTTTCAAGAATTGGAGTGGTCAAGGCAAGAAAGAGGCGGTGAAACTCACCATCCCATCCAGCAAGCCTGTTAAAAATTTCACGCTTACCAGTTCCTATGGTTTCCGGTCCGATCCGTTTAGGGGTCGTCGGGCACGTCACAAAGGCATCGATATGGCTGGTCCAGTCGGTACACCGATCTACGCTACAGCCGATGGAATTGTTGGCCGTGCCCAATGGGTCCGCGGATATGGCAAATATATCGAGATCAACCATGGCAACTCCATACAGACTCGCTACGGCCACATGTCCCGGCTCAATGTTTCCGCCAATGCGCGCGTAAAAAATGGTGACTTGATTGGCTTCATGGGTTCGACTGGCCGTTCGACCGGCAGTCATCTGCACTATGAAGTAAGAATTTCAGGCGAAGCGGTTAATCCTATTCCTTTCATGCAATCCAATGATTTTCTGATCGCGCAGAAGCTGAATTCCGGCGTTGCATTGGGCGGCCCAGCCGAATAAGAGTGATTTAACACCTTTGGGAGAGGGTGCATCAAGGAGCGGTTCGAGCCTTAAGGCTTGCCGCTCCTTTTGATTCTCCCTATCTACAGATCATGAACCAACAAGCCGCAACCATCGAACAGGATATTATCCTGACCCCCAACGCCGCAAAGCGCGTTGCGATCATTGCCGAAAAACAGGGCAAGGCTGCAATATTGCGGCTGGCCGTCGAGGGAGGGGGCTGTTCCGGTTTCCAATATCGCTTTGGCCTTGCCGATGGCATTGAAGGGGATGATGTCTCGGTGGAAGAATCCGGTGTTACTCTGGTGGTCGATGAGATCAGCCTTGATCTGGTGCGCGGGAGCGCCGTGGACTTTGTCGAATCGCTCGGAGGCAATGCGTTCCAGGTTACCAATCCCAATGCTGCATCCGGTTGCGGCTGTGGCTCCAGTTTCTCCGTTTAAGTGAAAATAGCCAGCTACAATATTAATGGCATCAAGGCGCGCTTGCCGCGCTTGCTGGAATGGCTCGAAGAAACCAAACCGGATGTTGCTTGTCTGCAGGAAATCAAGACGCAGGATGAAGGCTTTCCCGCTGATAAATTTGAAGAAATTGGTTATGGTTCGATCTGGCACGGCCAGAAGAGTTTTAACGGCGTTGCTATCTTGGCGCGCGATCAGGTGCCCGAAGAGGTAAAACGCGGCCTGGATGGCGAACCGGAAGATGAGCATAGCCGCTATCTTGAGGCCAATATCAGTAGCAAAGATGGCTCAAAAGTAAGAGTTTCCAGCATTTATTTGCCCAATGGCAATCCGCACCCCGGCCCCAAATTCGATTTCAAGCTGCGCTGGATGAAACGGCTACGCCTCCGGGCCGCTGAAATATGGGCTGAAGAAGTGCCTGCTGTGCTGGCTGGCGACTATAATGTCATTCCGCGCGACAATGATGTCTTCTCGGTCAAAGCGATGCAAAATGACGCGCTGATGCAGCCGGAAAGCCGTGCCGGTTATCAACGCATATTAAACGATGGCTGGACCGATGCCTTGGGCGTCGCTCATCCGGAAGGCAATTTGTGGACGTACTGGGACTATCGAAGCGGCGGCTGGCAGCGTGATCAGGGGTTTCGTATCGATCACCTGCTGCTTAGCCCGCTGGCTGCGGATCGCTTCCATAGCTGTGGTGTAGACAAGGAACATCGTGGCCGCGAGAAGGCCAGTGATCACACGCCGGCCTGGGTAGATTTGACCATTTGATGCGGATTTTATTGACCGGACTTGCCATATTGATCGGCCTTTATCTGGTTCTGCTGTTTCTGGTTTACGTTTTCCAACGCCAATTTCTATATTTTCCTGACCAATCGGTCCCGTCCGAAAACCAGCTGAATCAAATGGGCATAGCGTCTGTGCTCATTGGTTCTGGCCCGGATGGCGACGTCCGGTCGTTGTGGCAGGAGCCCGGAACAGCTGACTCTCCGGTCATCCTGTTTCTCCACGGCAATGCCGGTTCCCACTATCACAGAATTCCGATCTATCAGGCTTTGGCAGAAGATGGTGCTGCTGTCCTAGGAGTTGGTTATCCCGGATATGGCGGCAATGCAGGGTCGCCCACGCAGGCGACATTGTTTCAAGTCGCCCAAGACAATTATGACTGGCTTATCGAGCAAGGCATTCCGCCAAGCCAGATAGTCATTGTCGGGGAATCTCTTGGCAGTGGTGTGGCCACGCATCTTGCGTCGCAAAATCGCGCTGCTGGATTGATCCTTGCGGCGGCCTATACCGGGATGGATGAAATGGCACAGCGCCAGTTTCCGATCTTCCCTGCGCGTTGGTTGATCAAGGATCGCTATCGATCCATTGACCGTATTTTGGATATTGAAATGCCGCTCGTCTGGATTCACGGGACAAATGATGAACTGATACCATTTGCGATGGGGCAGCGATTATTTGATGCCGCCGGTGCGTCGAAAGAAGCCTTTGCTATCGAAAAAGGTGGTCATAATGATCTTTGGCAAAAAGGTGCTGACCAGATTGTTCGAGAGGCTTCCGGAAAGATCCTGCTAAAGGCTACGGCAGAAACTGCGGCTCCTTAAAGCGCTTTTTCATAAATCAGATATTCGCGATTAACATCAGCTTCGATGGCACTTGCAATTGCCACCATCCCTTGATTGTCTTCCAAAATCCATCCCAGTTCTGCGCGCTTCGTGCCAAAATAACGGGTCGCGTCGCGGCGGATATATTCAATGAGCATGAACGCCATTTGGCTGGCCAGTCGACTGTTCTGCAGTTCTTTTTTGACGCCCATCAGCGGCACGCGCATCGAACGGGATTTGGGAAATTTTAGCCACCAAAGCAGCTTTGCCCAACCAAAGGGCAAAAGCGAACCTCTCATCGGTTTGATGTGCTCGTTCATATCTGGAAGGGTCATCATGAAAGCGACCGGCTCACCTTCCAATTCGGCAATTCGGATCAAATCTTCATGAACAATGGGCTTAAGGCTTTTGCCGGCATGTTCAATTTCGTGATCGGTCATGGGGACGAAGCCCCAATTGTCGGACCAAGCATCATTCAGAAGATTCATGATGATCGCGGCATCGCGGTCGAAATGTTTCTTATCGACCCGTCGAATATGGAGTCTTTTGTTGCGCTCACCCGACGCGACAATGCGGTTTACCAGGTTATTGAAGCCGTCGACTACCGGCAGTGCATAGCATAGTAAGCGCTTGGCGACTTGATAGTTGAAACTCTCGATCCAGCCCTGATATTCCGCTCTATGGTGTCCCATTAATATCATCGGACTATGATCATGGCCCTTGGTCAATAGTCCCGGCTCTTCCCAAACGGACATGCTGAGCGGAGCGAGTACCCGGGTCATGCCTTGTTCCTTGAGCCAGGCTTCAGCGGTCTGGATCAGGGCATGCATCGCGGTTTCGTCGCTAGCCTCCATAAGGCCCCAATTGCCGGTCCCAGGGCCCATGCCTTGTTCAACCGGCTGCATTAGCGCTAGCTCATCAATATGCGCGCTGATCCGTCCAACCACTTTGCCTTGCCGCTCGGCCAGAAAAAACTGGACCCGGGCATGTTCGAAAAACGGATTCTTTCCCGGTGTAATTATTTTGGCGACTTCGGACCTCAAGGGCGGCACCCAATGCGGGTCATTGGCGTTGAGCGTATAGGCAATGTCGATAAACTGTTTGGTCTGGGCCTTGGTAGTAACGGGCCGTACGACTATATCCTGACCAGCGACCATGTTTCATCCTTCTCCATTTGGGGTGGCTGTGGCGGTATTCGCGGCATATTGTCAAGGGCGGGGCATCCATTGTGACCCTGCCATTGCCATGATGTCGCCACGATATGTTGCTCTAGGCAGCCCAACGATTATGCAGGTGTTTATGAGTTCGACAACCATCCCTCCGAAAAATGCGCCAGAGGCCGGCGTCGATCCGCGCGCCGGTTCCGCTTCTGTGCCCATTGGCGAAGACAATGAATTGATCCGCACCGCGGCGAAGACAACGCGTGATCTTAACACGCCTAAGCCAGCCATCTATTGGGCTGACTTTCTGGCTTCTGTGACCGCGGGCTATGGATCTCTGCTTGGTGCGATCTTCAGCCAGTCCACAAGCCTTGCGATCTTCCTGGGTTTTATTGCTGTGCTGGCGCTCTACCGGGCGGGCAGCTTCATTCACGAATTGACCCATGTGCGCCGCAATGCATTGCCTGGTTTCCATTTTGCCTGGAACGCCTTGTTTGGGGTCCCAATGTTGATTCCCTCATTCATGTATGAAGGCATTCACAGCATTCATCACCGGACCAAAAAATACGGTACGGCGGAAGATCCGGAATATTTACCGCTGGCCTTGATGAAACCCTGGTCGGTGCCGCTATTTGTGATTGTCGCATCGCTCGCACCGGTTGCGCTGTTGTTCCGCTATGCCATTTTGTCGCCGCTCTCAGCGATTATTCCGCCGCTGCGCCGTATAGTGGTTGAGCGCTATTCCGGATTGATTATTAATCCGGAATTCCGTCGTAAGCCGCCGGAGGGTGATCTGAAGCGTCGTTGGTTGGCCTGTGAGATCGGAGCCAGTATTTGGGCGATTGCTCTGATCTCAATGGTGGCGACGGGCGTCATTCCAATGCGTGCCTTTTTGATATATTTGAGTGTCCTGTCGGCAAGCGTCGTGTTGAATCAAATCCGTACTCTGGTCGCACATCTCTGGGAGAATGACGGGCAGGAGATGAGCGTGACCGCGCAATATCTCGACAGCGTCAATGTCCCGCCGCCGGCAACGTTACCCGCTCTGTGGGCGCCTGTAGGATTGCGCTATCATGCGTTACACCATCTGCTGCCCGGAGTGCCTTATCATAGTCTGGGGGAAGCACACCGGCGCATAGCGGCCGAACTGCCGAGAGAGTCCAATTTCTATCGGGCGGACCATGATAGTCTGTGGACGTTGATTGTCGGACTGGTGCGCGGCAGCGGCGGCCGAAACTAGCGCGACTATTCCT
Source organism: Parasphingorhabdus sp. (assembly GCF_039982395.1). Lineage (GTDB taxonomy): Bacteria > Pseudomonadota > Alphaproteobacteria > Sphingomonadales > Sphingomonadaceae > Parasphingorhabdus. The sequence continues at coordinate 125,541 of NZ_JBDWYO010000001.1, read as the reverse complement.
CGGTCCGCACGAGCACTGTTTCGCCAATGAGGAAAAACAGCAGGAAAGGTGCCCAGGCCGCCAATATTGGCGGATAGGCTCCGATATTGCCCATTGCGAGTGCGAAATTATCTGCAACGAAATAGGCAAAGCCCAACGCCATCCCGATGACGGCGCGAAGGAACAACTGTCCCGATCGGGCAAGACCGAAGGCGGCAACCGCGCCCAGCAAAGGCATCAGGATCGACGACATTGGACCAGAAATCTTGTGCCACCAACCGGCCTTGAGGCTCATTGTAGGACGTCCCGCGCGCTCAAGCTCGTCGATGGCGGAGCGGAGAGCGAAAATGGACAGGCTGTTGGCGTTGACGTTGCTCAGGGTGAATTGATCCGGCCGGATGGAATCGCCGATCAGCATCTCACTGCTTTTGTCTTCGGTGCCCGCACTGACGTTAAATTGTACGACATTGGTGAGCAGCCAACCGGAGCTGGTGAACTTTGCTTGATCTCCTTGCATCAGGCTTCTCAAACCATTTTCGGTTCGGTTATAGATCGTCACATCCTGCAAGATGACGTTTTCTCCACGCCCCGTTACCTTGGCAGCGTTGATCAAATTATTGCCGTCCTTCACCCATACGTTGGTTCGTATGTTGCTCTTTGCCGGGATTGGACCAAAATCGACTTTCTCCCATTGCATCAGCCGGTCGGTGGCTGGCGCGACGATTGTTTCATTGAATATGAAGGAAAATAGCGCGACGCCCATGCTGGTGACAATCAATGGAGCCAGAATCTGGTGCGCCGACAATCCGCCTGCCTTCATTGATACGACTTCGCTATTCTGGTTCAATGTCGCCAGCGTGATGATCGTGCCCAACAACACAGAAAATGGCAAAAATCGGGCCACGAGTTGGGGAGCCCGCAACGAGACATAGGTCCAAAGTTCGGCTTCTCCGTTGGCTTCATAGGCCAGAATTTTGCCGCTTTCGCCCAGCAGATCCAAAGCTTGTAGAACAAGGACGAGCAGTGCCAGCACTGCCAAGGTGCGGACGATGAACATTTTTGCCATATAGACGGCGAGTATGCGGGAAGGGAAAAAATCCATGTCCGGCTATTCCTTCATCAACGCGCGTTTGCGATTGAAATTGAGCAAGCCCTTGAAGACGCCACCGAATTTGGAGAATGCTTTTTCCAATGCCCCAATCGGCTGGCCGCCGGGAACATGGGCGGCGACATGATACATCCAGAGGATCAGTGCGGCAAACAGGCAGAAAGGAACCCATAAAGCAATAATCGGGTCTACCAAGCCCAATGATCCGACATCCTCGCCATATTCGTTGACCTTGTGATAGGTCACGATCATCACGATCGACAGAAATACGCCGAGGGCAGAACTCGATCGTTTCGGAGGAATGGCCAGCGCAACTGCTAACAGCGGCATCAGCAACATCATGACCACTTCGACCATCCGGAAATGGAAATTGGACCGGCTTTCGTTGCGTTCCGCCAATGGTCTTTTTTCATCCAGACCGACCCGCACCAGTTCCGGAATGGTATATTCTAGATCTTTGCCGCCCCGCGATCGAAAGGATTCGATGTCGGGTAGATCGATCGGCAAATCATGGTTGCTGAAGCTCAGGATACGCGGCTTTTGATAATTGGGTGCGTCGTGGACAAGCACCCCGTCGGTCAACCGCAATATAATGGTGTCAGGGTCGTCGGTTGCCAAAAATTGTCCGCTTTCAGCAGTTACCGAGACTGTCTGGTCCTTTTTGTTTTCCGCACGGACAAAAATCCCATTCAACTTGGTACCATTTTCGCGGCTTTCTTCGATCCGTAGGGTCATCCGGTTGCCTAGATTGGTGAATTCTCCGACCTTGATTGATGCTCCGAGTGCACCCGATCGCAATTCAAACCGGAGCTCTTCGTAGTAATAGCGGGAGAGGGGTTGGATGAACCCGACGAGGGCCAGATTTACGAGCATGAGGGCCACTGCGAACATATAGGGCACGCGCAGAAGACGCCCATAGCCTTGCCCTACGGCGCGAAATACATCGAGTTCAGAGCTTAGCGCCAAGCGCCGGAATGCCAGCAATATGCCCAGCAACAAACCGATTGGTATGCCGAGCGAGAGATATTCCGGAATAAGATTGGCCAGCATCCGCCAAACCACGCTGACTGGGCCGCCCTCCGCTGCTACAAAATCAAATAGACGCAGCATTTTCTCAAGCACAAGCAGCATCGCCGCGATTACCAGCGTGCTAAACAGCGGCAATGCAATCAATTTTGCCAGATAACGGTCGGTGGAAGTCAGCAATTTCAACTTGTTGTCGCCCTCTCACCATGTTTTCGCCGCAAATCAAATCCATAACAATGGGGAGATCGGGGGCTGATTCTTGTCCGTGCCGGAGTGTTGGCGCGGGTATAACGACTAGGAGTTACTTCGTCATGTTGAAATTTGCGGCATCTATCGCATTATCGACCACTATTTTATTGTCCTCTGCCCCGGCATTCGCAGGGGGCCGAGTGATTTCCAATGACTTGACCCCTTGTCGGTCAGGCAACGGCCCAGCCGTGCTTGTGAAAGTCAGTGGCCTGAAAGCCGCATCCGGAAACATTCGGGTTCAAAGCTATCGTGGAACCAAGGATCAATGGCTGAAAAAGGGCGCCTGGCTGAACCGCATCGAAACCCGTGCAAGCGCGAAAAACATGACCTTTTGCATGCCGATTAGCAAAGCGGGCGATTATGCGATCGCTGTGCGTCACGATCTAAACGGCAACGGCAAAACCGACCTTTCCAAAGACGGCGGCGGCATGTCGAACAATCCAAGCATCAGTATCTTCAACCTCGGCAAGCCAAGCTACAAGAAAACCAAATTTGCGATCGGAAATGAGGTTAAATCCATCAGCATCACCATGAAGTACATGTGATGCATCCAGCACACGAGACCATTTAAGGCTATTTCATGGCAAATGTAGCACTTCTTTCCAATCCGAATTCAACGGGAAATCGGGCGATATTACCGGAAGTGCGCTCTTACTGCGTTAAAAACAGTGACGTTTTCCACTATGAAGTTGACCATGTCGATGAAATTGCCAAAGCCTTGGAAACCATTGCCCGGGTGAAACCGAAGGTGCTTGTCATCAACGGCGGCGATGGAACCGTTCAGGCGGCATTGACCGAATTGCACCAAGGTGGCCATTTTGGCGACAGTCCGCCGCCGGTCGCTGTTTTGCCCAATGGCAAGACCAATTTGATCGCACTTGATCTCGGGTCTGAAGGCAATCCACTCAAAGCGCTGGAACGTATTGTAGAGCTGGCGAAGCATGACTTGCACGAACATCTGGTGGACCGCGAGCTTATTGCCCTCTCCGATGGCGGCAAGGATAGCAAGGTTGTGCTTGGTATGTTTTTGGGCGGCGCAGGTCTTTCGGAATTCATTCTCTATTGTCGTCACAAAATCTATCCGCTCGGATTGCCCAATGCTGCGGCACATGTGTTGACGGTTTTTGCTGCACTGGCATCGGTCTTGTTTGGTATTCGAGCGAAATTCTTGCCTAACCGGTCCTCTCCGATCAAGATATCCTTGATCCGGGACGGCCAGTTTCAAGGCAATTTTGCTGTGTTGATTGTGACGACGCTCGAGCGCCTTTTGCTCATGAAACGGTCCATGCGGAATAAAAATGCCATTGGCCGAATGCAATTTCTAGCGATTGATCAGAAGGCGGGAGCCATTGTGCGTTTTCTGCTTTCGGTGCTTTTTGGTCGGCTGGGAAAAAATGTCCAGAAGGGCATTCATCTCGAACGCGGAGATATGATCCGGATCGAAGGTGAAGGCAGCAATGTGCTGATGGATGGCGAATTGTTCAGTGCAGTACCGGGACATCCCATCGTACTGAAATCAACGAAGCCAGTGTCCTTTCTTCGGCTCGCTGCTTAAGCTAGAGCGTCTCGCGTGAGCGAATTAAGATCCTTGATTGCAGAAGAATTGGCCCAGCCCGTTGATGCGCGAATCACGGCTTTTGCTGCCTCGATCGCTGCGCAATATGGCGGAGCCTCGCGAGCGGTGCTATTCTATGGGTCTTGTTTGCGGACGACCGAGCTTGAAGGGCAGATGCTTGATTTCTACTTGATCGTTTCGGACTATGAGGCGGCTTACGGAAAAAGCTGGCTGGTGCGGGCGAACAAACGATTGCCGCCGAATGTGTTCCCCGCGGCCCATGACGGACTGGTCGCCAAAGTGGCTGTTTTGAGCGAGAAAGATTTTCACAATCTCAACCGGATTACCGCCAGTGCGGTGAGCGTATGGGCGCGATTTGCGCAGCCGTCGCGGTTGGTCTGGCAAGCGGACGCAGAAGCGAAAGCGCGCGCGGTAGAAGCGATAGAAGGCGCCTCTGTCACCTTGTTCGACATGACCTTTCCGATGATGGCGGTTGATACGAAATATAAGGTCTCGGATCTATGGAAGCGCGGGTTCGAACTGACCTATGGTGCGGAATTGCGCGCTGAACGGAAGGACCGATCCGACTCTGTCGTCGATTCTGATCCACGGCGCTACGCGCGCTTTGGACCGGCAGTCATGGCGGTCATCACCGCCCGCGACAAAGCGCAGGGCAAGAAGCTGAAAATAGTTGCTTCTCGAGAGGCTGTGGAAAAAAGATGGCGGCAATTGCGCCGCAATGGCAAGTTTCTCACTCTTGCCAGATTGGCCAAAGCATCCGCTACATACGCCGGCGGCATCGATTATCTGGCTTGGAAAATCAATCGCCACGCCGGGACGGATTATGTGATAAAGCCTTGGCAACGCAAATGGCCGATCTTGGGAGCGCTGGTGATGCTGCCGCGATTGATTGCCGGTGGAGCGATTAAGTAGAACCTGTTTTCAAAGGAGATTGAGCATGTCGCATCGCCTGGATAAAAATCCGATCCATTTGGGTCTTGGGGCAACTGCAGAGGTTGAGCCCATAATGACCGGCGAGATGGAATGGTATGCAGGCTATGGTGCGCGCCACGGCAGCGATGGTCCAGAGGGCCGGCTGGTCTCCATGTACACGTTCACGGAAAGTTGGGACGTCTGGGAAATGCATCCGAAAGGTACAGAGGTGGTCCTGTGCACGGCGGGAGAGATGACCTTGGTTCAGGAAATGCCGGATCGGTCAGAACTGCTCACGAAACTGACAGCGGGAGAATATGTAATCAACGCGCCGGGTGTCTGGCACACGGCTGATGTAGAGGAAACCGCTACGGCTGTTTTTATCACGGCAGGCGAAGGTACCGACCATCGCCAGCGGTAGTCGCGTTCACCGATCCTTGTAATCCGGCTTGCGCTTAGCAAAAAATGCCTTGGCGGCTTCGCGGCTGTCTTCGGTCATCGATAGCATCACTTGTTGCCGGTCTTCGATCGCGAGCGCCGCTTCGAAACTCTGGGCATCGATATTGCGGTTCAGCGCATCCTTTGACAGGCGCAGCCCCATCGGTGCGGTATCGAGCATTTCTTCGGCCAGCGACAGGCCGGTTGAGAGCAGCTTATCCTCGTCCACCACCTCGCTGATCAAGCCATGTTGCTCGGCCCGTTCGGCGTGGATGAAACGTCCGGTCAGGATCAGCTCTGACGCGATGGAAGCACCGACCATGCGTGGCAGAAAATAGCTCGAACCCATATCACAGCCTCCCAGGCCGATTTTGATATAGGCCGCATTCATTTTCAGGCTGGGCGCGCCAAAACGGACATCGCTGGCGAGTAACAACGAAAAGCCACCACCGCAGGCCGCGCCTTGCGCCAGCGCGATGATCGGTTGTGGGCATTGCCGCATGAGCTGCATAACCGTGGCAATGGAGCGCTGGGTCCGCCAGACATGCTGGATTTGTCCTTGTGAACCATCATTCTTCCAGCCGCCGATATCGAGGCCCGCGCAAAAGGCACGACCTTCGGCGCGGAAGAGGATCACCCGCACGTCATGACGTTTTTGCAGGCCACGAAAATAATCCTGCAGCGCGAAGATCATATCCTCGTTCATCGTGTTGAGCTTGTCGGGACGGTTGAGCGTCAATATCTCGATCGCGCCGCGTTGTTCGATGAGGATGGAGCTGGTCATGACTGTTAGATCGCCCCAACAGCTTTCCCAGCCGCTTCAAACATACCCAATATCTGGTCGACTTGTTCGCTCGTATGTTCTGCACAGAGTGAGCAGCGTAGCAGGGTCATATTCGCTGGGGTCGCGGGGGGTCTGGCCAGGTTTACATATAGCCCTTCCGCTAGAAGTGCCTGCCACATCATCGCGCCTTTTTCCAAATCGGGCATGATCACTGCGATGATCGCGCTTTGTGCTTCGGGCGTTCCAAGCGTGAAACCGAGATCGCGCAGGCCTTTGTGGAGCTTCTTGCTATTTTCCCACAAATGCGCGCGCTTGTTGCCGCTGTGCATGAGTTTGCGGATCGATGTACTCGCGGTTGCCATGACGCTGGGCGGCAGGCTGGCGGTGAAAACATAAGGGCGGCAAACCAGCCGCATGATTTCGAATTTCGGGTGGTTGGAGACGCAGAATCCGCCGACCGTGCCGACGCTTTTGCTGAACGTACCGATGATGAAATCGACATCATCAATCACGCCCTGATCTTCGCAAACACCGCGGCCATTGTCGCCGATGAAGCCCATGGAGTGGGCTTCGTCGACCAACACCATGGCGCCGTTTTCCTTGCAGATGCGGACCATTTCTTTGAGCGGGGCGACATCGCCCAGCATCGAATAGACACCTTCTAGAACGACCAGTTTTCCGGCTTCCGCTGGCAGGCGTTTGAGCCGCTTTTCCAGCGCTTCGATATCATTGTGGCGAAAGGCTACGATTTCGGCATTGCCCATTGCACAGCCGTCGTAAATCGAAGCATGGCTATCGATGTCGAGGATCACATAATCCCCTTTGCCAGCCAGCGTGGCGATAATCCCCAGATTGGCTTGATAGCCAGTCGAAAAGACCATCGCATGATCCATGTCGTAAAATTCTTTGAGCGCATCTTCGCAATCGCGGTGCAGACTATAGGTACCATTGAGCACACGGCTGCCGGTGGTGCCGGACCCGAATTCTTTCAACGCATTCAAACCGGCCTCTTGAACATCGTCATCGAACGTCATGCCCATGTAATTATAGGTGCCAAGAAGAATGGTTTCCTTGCCATTGCAAACCGCAACGGTTGGAGACAGCACTTCCTCCATCACCAACGAGAACGGATCTTTCACGCCGGTAGCCAGAAGATTCTCGCGCTCCTGAATGAGCGGATCATATTTTGATAATAGGTCGGTCATTTTTTCTCATCTCGTGTCCCGGACGTGATCCGAAACCCAGGGCGTAACATGGCGATGTTCGCGCATGTATTCCTGGGCACCGCACCAGGTAAGGGGCGTTTCCTAGTTTTCCATCAACTTCGCAACGGCGTCGGCAAGCTGACCCACAGTTTCGATTTCAGCCTGCATGTTCATGGTGATGATGATATCAAATTCATCTTCCACGGCGGCGACAAAGTCCATTACCGTCAGGCTGTCCCATTCCAGATCGTTCTGGAAAGTGGTTTTGTCCGCCAGCGCGACGCCCTTGTTGTTGAACGGTCCGATCAGTTCGCTGACCTTTGCCATGATTTCTTCGCGATTTGCCATAAATTGCTTCCCTAGTGTCACTGGCCAAATGGCCTTTTCTGACCTTTGCCAATGGATACGCCCCATTGGCAAGCGAATAAGGCGCAAAAGCGGCATAATGCGCGCCTTGTCTTGTTCGAACGCATGGATTCTGCCACTCTTCTGCCGCATCGCATTTTATCATTTCGGGGAGTAGTTTCATGGACGATGGCAACAAATGGCCAGACGAGGTTGTTTATGCGCTTGGCACGACCCAGCGGCATCATGTGCAATTGAGCGTTATGGCCGACAATAAGGCCAATATGTTGATTGGGGCTACCTTTGTCGTTTTTACATTGGCCATTGGTCAAAGTCAGGCCGGAAACATGTCGTTGCCGCTTCTCATTCTGGCTGTTTCGGCATTTTTGTCCGCCTGTTTGGCGGCTTTGGCGGTAATGCCTTCTGTCACGCCTCAGAAAAATAGCGCCCCTAACATGTTGTTTTTCGGTGGGTTCTCGTCACTGACAGAGGATGAGTTTGTTGATCAACTGCTACAGCGAGAATTGCTCAGCCAGGAATCCACTTATCGCGCTATGTTGCGTGATATTTATCAGATGGGCGTGATCCTAAAGCGCAAGAAATATCGCTTTCTGGGCTGGGCTTATCGGGTGTTTTTGATTGGTTTGACCTTGACCTTCATAACGTCTGTTTATGAGCAACTAACCGGACCGATTATGTAAAGCCGGTTACAGCCAGTCATTTTGGCGATACCATTTGGCAGTTTCTTTCAGGCCGTTGCGGGTTTCGATCTGTGGATGCCACAATTGCGATGGCAGGCGTTTCTGTGGATCAATAGTCCAGTCATCATGACAGAAATAATTCACCCGGTCTTCGGTAAGCTTGGCTTTGTCGCGACGCACCAGACGATCTGCCTTGGCACCAAGGCGCAATAGCGATTTGGGCAGGCCGATGGTGGAAACCCGTTTTCCAATCGCCGAGCCTATGGCTTTGGCGAAACTGTCCTGTGTCCATCCTTCCGGTTTGCCGTCATCTACTTCGAATATCTGAGCGGTCAGATCTTCGTCTTCCGGCAATAGTGAAAGCAGCGCACGACATAAATCCTGGACGTGGATGACAGATAAGCGACCATCTGCGTCGGGCGGCAGCGTGACAATTCCAAATCTTGCCATCTTGAACAGTTCCAGAAATTCGCCATCGCCGGGACCATATACGGCGGGCGGACGGAGGATCGTCCAGTCGAGGCCACTGGCGGCGACAATTTTTTCGGCGGTTGCTTTGGTATCTCCGTAGATGGACAGATCTGGCTCGGTCGCAGCAAGAGAGGAGACATGAATGAACCGCTTGGCACCGGCGTGTTTGGCGGCTTCTACAACGGCGAGTGTGCCTGCAACATTGCCCGCCTCAAACCCGGCTCTGTCGGGTGCGTTGACCACGCCGGCAATGTGCAAGACGACATCGGCACCGTCGCACAAGTCTGCAAGGCTTTGTGCATCGTCCAGCGCACCGCGCACCCAGGTGACGTTGCGGCGATCATCCTGCTTGCGGCGCGTCAGAGCGCGCGCTTCATAGCCATTCCGGATCACGAGATCGAGCATCCGGCCTCCAACAAAGCCGGTCGCACCGGTGATCGCGATTGTCTTGGAAGAGACGCCCGCCATAGTGACTAGACCAACACCATCTGATTGCGATGGACCACGGCGCTACGCGGCGCATAGCCCAACAAGGTTTCCATTTGTGAACTGCGGCATCCAATGATTTTGACGCAATCGATCGAGTCATATTCGACCAGACCGCGAGCGACCTTCAGGCCGTCTACATCCAGGATTTCGACAACATCACTGCGTTCAAAGTCACCGTTGATGGTGACGATGCCGGCCGCCAAAAGGCTGTTGCCGGATTGCAAGGCTTCGACTGCACCAGAATCGACCGTAATCGTGCCGGCTGACGTGAGCAGTCCGCTCAGCCATGCCTTGTGGGCATTGATGCCATCGCCGGCCTTGAACAAGGTGCCGATATCGGTGCGCGCATAGCGCTCTAGGGGATGGTCTTCTTTGCCCGAGATGATCGACATTTCGATTCCGGCAAGATTGGCGATTTTTGCAGCTTCAAGTTTGGAAATCATGCCGCCAGACCCCAGTCCGGAAGACGAGCTGCCATCTGCCATAGCCATGATATTGTCATCGACCAGATCAACTGTGCCGATTAGCTGCTCTTTGTTTGTGCTGTCGGGTCTGCGGTCATAGAGACCGTCAATATCCGAGAGCAACATGACATGATCGGCCGTCGCGGCTTGGCCAACCCGGGCTGCGAGTCGGTCATTGTCCCCAAAGCGGATCTCGTCAGTAGCAACGCTATCATTCTCATTGATCACCGGAACGGCGCGATGCTCCAGCAGGGTTTCTAGTGTAGCCGCGACATTCAGATAGCGTTTGCGCCCTTCCATATCACCCAGCGTCAGCAGCATTTGCGCTGCGGCAATATCATGTTCTGCTAACAGTTCTGACCAAAGACCGCTGAGCGCGATCTGGCCGATCGAAGCTGCGGCTTGAGCATCTGCCAAACTGGTGCGACTGGTCTTTCTGAGGCCTAGTTTCCGAGCGCCTAGAGCAATCGACCCTGATGAGACAATGATGATGTTATGGCCGGCCTGATGGCGTTTTGCGATATCCGCAACCAGAGTCTTCAGCCATGCTTTGCGGGGTCGCCCATCCTCTCCCACGAGCAGGGATGACCCTACTTTAACGACAATAACACCCGCGTCTGTATCGTTCACAATGGGGACCAGGTTTTGGTTGCTTCCTCTTCACCCGGTGCAATGGTCGGCTGGTCTTTTTGCTCGATTGAGCTGTTCTCGCCAACGGCTTCCAGCACTTTATTGAGCGCGGCCTCGAGACCATCGCCCGTTGCGCCAGACACCGGAAGAACATGTTCTGCACCGGCTGCACGTAATTGTTCGGAGATATCCGACATCAACTCATCATCCAGAAGGTCCGCTTTGTTAAGCGCCAGTATCTGGGGTTTCTCAGCAAGGCCGCCGCCATATTTTTCCAGCTCTTTGCTCACGGTTTTCCAGGCATTAACGGGATCATCGCCGGTTGCATCGACAAGGTGAAGTAATATTCTGCACCGTTCGATGTGGCCAAGGAAACGGTCGCCAATGCCCGCGCCGTCTGCCGCTCCTTCGATCAATCCGGGAATGTCAGCCAGCACGAATTCGCGGCTTTTATGCCGAACCACGCCCAGTTGCGGATGGATAGTGGTGAACGGATAAGCACCGACCTTGGCGCTAGCGTTGGTGACTTTGTTGATCAGCGTTGATTTGCCTGCGTTGGGCAGGCCGACAAGCCCTGCATCGGCAATTAGCTTGAGCCGCAACCAGAGGGCCGCTTCTTCGCCGATTTCGCCGGGCTGGTGCTGACGCGGCGCGCGGTTTGTCGAGCTCTTGTAGCTGGCATTGCCGCGTCCGCCGATGCCGCCCTCCAGAAATGTCACGCGCTGACCTTCCTGTGTGAAATCGAGCAGCACTTGCTCCTTGTCTTCCGACAATATCTGAGTGCCCACGGGTACTTTGATGATCAGATCATCGCCGCCTGCGCCGGTTTTGTTGCGTCCTGCGCCCCCTTTGCCGCGCGGGGCTTTGAAATGCTGGGCATAGCGAAAGTCAATCAGCGTGTTGAGGCCTTCAACCGCCAGAAAGACAATATCACCGCCTTTGCCGCCATTGCCGCCGTCAGGACCACCATATTGAATATATTTTTCACGCCGGAATCCGACAGCGCCAGGCCCGCCCTGACCCGAGCTTACGTATATTTTGGCTTGATCCAAGAAATGCATGGGTCAGCATTTAGGGATTTGGTGCGGGAAAGGCTAGGCTTTGCTGCAATATAACGACATTGCCGGATTTCGGGGGTCGAATGGGCAGCCTAAATGCTCAAACCTCCATCAACCGCGAAGGCAGCGCCAGTGGCGAATTTGCTCTCGTTTGACGCAAGATAAACGACCAAATGGGCGATATCATCGGGCTCTCCCATATGGCCAACCGGCTGGGCAAGTTTGAACGATTCCTCGGTTTCTGCAGGGTTTGGCGTTCCATCAATCACGCTGCGGACATTGGGAGTCATGATCGTTCCAGGTAACACGGCATTGACCCGGACGCCGTTTTTCTCCCGGGCGCAGTAGAGCGCGATAGATTTGGTGAGCATGGGAATTGCGGCTTTCGCACTATTATAGGCGACAAGGTCGGCGCTGGCATTGATCGCAGCAGCGGAAGACAAATTGATGATTGAACCACCGGTTTTGCTCATCAAGGGCAGCGCCGTTTTGCACCCTAGGAATATCGAGTCGACATCGACGGTGTAACAGCGCTTGAAATCTTCATAGCTGACATCCGCGATCGATCCGAAGACCGTAACAGCAGCATTGTTCACCAGAACATCCAGTCGGCCATATTCTGCCTCGACATGCGCGATAACGGTGCCCCATCCATCGGGGTCCGTGACATCCTGCTCCAAAAATGCTGCGTTGGCGCCCAATTCTGCGGCGGTCGCCGCTCCGGCTTCGGGATTGTGATCGGTGATCAGAACGCGGGCGCCTTCTTCGATCAGTCGCTGTGCCGCGGCTTTGCCCAGCCCCATTGCGCCGCCGGTCACCACTATGACCTTATCCTTTACCCGTCCCATGATATTCTCCCGATTGCTGGTGTTTTGCGGCGGTGCCTTGCGGCTATTCCGCTGCCTCCATCTGTTCCATTTCAGCGACCCGGGGGTCATTGGGGTAGACCCAATTCTCGCCGATCACTTGTGCCACGGCGAGATGCTCCGGCACGCGATTGAGTCCGATCATCTTGTCGCAAGTCTGGTGGAAGCTATAAATTCTAGCCTCTTGGTAGCTAAGCGGCACGCTTTTGAAACCATCGCTTTCCATCGACTTCTGGATCATCTCCCCGAATTGCGTGTCTTCCAATATGATCGGGGACATGTCGCGGCCATTGGGCTTGCTGCCATCCGGCACGGTCCAGAGATCCGGCGCAGGGCCATCGCCCCAGTCCATTGCCATGGTCACCAGTTCGATCCGTGTGGTGTTCAGCGACGTCGGCCAGAATATCAGCGGTGGCACGAAATAATTGCTTAGCGGCGAAACCCAATTGGGGAACATCGTGTAGCTTTGGGTGCAGGTCTTGCCGAATTCACCGACGCCTTCAATTTCTTGCCAATTGGGCGGGCTATCGATGGCACGGACATGCTCTCGGTCTGTCTGCTGCGGTGCTGGTGCGAGCATCCGGGCGTGGCCATTGGGGTAGATCGTGTTCACATTGCGCTGGGCATCGACCAGAGGGGCGACCGTGTCGGGATGGATGAAGGGCACGTGATAGACCTCCATATTGGCCTCCATCGCGACCTTCCAGTTGCACTTCAGGTCAAAGCTATGGCGCGCGGCCAGCTTGATTTTGTCGAAGCGGAATTCCTTCCATTCCTCCCAGACCGGTCCAAGCCATTCTTTGAGCGGCATCGCATCTTCGTCAAAATTCACGAATATCAAATTGCCCAGCATCTCGCATTTTACCGGGATCAGGCTTCGGCAACTCAGGTCGAAATCTGGCGGAAAATCCTGCTTGTCGGTCACGCCAACCAAGCTGCCATCGGTTTTGTAAGTCCAATTGTGATAGCCGCACATCAAGCGCGGTGCCTTGCCTTTTTCTTCGGTGACGACTGGCGCACCGCGATGGCGGCAGGTATTGTAAAAGGCCCGCATTTCGCCATCCATGCCGTGTACGATGATGATCGGATCACCAACCTGTTCCCATTTCATGAAGCAGCCGGGCTCTGGCACTTCATCAATATGCGCGGCGAAGAGCCAGCTTTTCTTCCACAGATATTGCTGCTCGAGATCGTAATATTCTTGAGAAGTGTAACGGCCTGCCGGCATGTCGGGCAGTTTTGGAAAGTCGCTGGGCGGCGCTTTCCGTGAAGCTTCCCAATCCATCAGACGTTTCATCTGATCGATATAGCCTTGCGTCATGGGCATGGTTTTTTCCTCTTCCTGAGACGGGAAAGACCCGATCCATGCGCGAAAGTCGATTGGCAAATATGATAGATCGACAGCGATGATATCGGCGCATCGGGCAGGCTTGCTGGATGAACGGTCGGAAAATTTTGCCTAGCAAATTTGCAGCTGTTCTAACCTGTACCCAGGGACATTCCTCTGAATTGACAGGATAATTGCATTCTGCTTGGTCGATATGGACAGATTATTTTCTAGATCAGAACGCTTCGACTGTGCTTCTGTCATTTTGAGGAGTTTCGCAGTGCAACATAACTGGCCTGTCTTCGCGGTAACGAGCTTTCTGCTGTTTTCTTGCAGTGAGGGAGGAGAGAATATGTCTTCTAGGGAACCACTAGAATCCAATGCGGTGATCGTGCCAAGCGATCGACCGCATCAGGACAAGCCGAAATCAGCGGAGCCAGAGCTCGTAAAAAAGCCGAAAGCCAAGTTAGAAGTTCAGGTTCTTCCCGAGAAATTTCACGGGGTGTGGACGGAAAATTTGTCTTCATGCGGGCCTGATATTCGGGACTTCGACGACACGGTGTTGACCGTGTCGGGCAGGGAACTTCTCTTCTGGGAATCTATCCACAACCTGCAGTCGATCGTGCGAAATGGTCCGGGGGATGTATCTGTCGTGACCGCGGCAATGGGTGAAGGCGAGGCCTGGCGCGGAGAATTTCAAATGATTTTGTCCGAAGATGGCGACACGCTTTCCATTGCTAGCGAAGGTTCTTCGTTTGACAGATTTCGATGTTCCCCTGTTCTAATGGCACCTGAGAAAAGCCTGGAAGACGGGCAAGAGGAATAGCAGAGAAACCATCAGAAAATTGAGAGGACAGTCTCTTCCTGAGGCGCTAGAAAAGCAAAGTTAGGCATCGGTCAAATATCTGATTTTGCCAGATGCTCAACGCCAGTATCTTGGCGACTATTTCGCATTATGGAGTTTCGAGCTATGGCGATATTATCGCACCCACCGCGGATCGGCAATGCTGAGCGGGACCAACGATTGGTCAATTTGCGCCATTCTATGAACGAGGGCAATCTTGATGCGGTCATTGTCACGCCGGGCAGCAATATGCGCTATTTCTTCGGCGAAGCCTTTTACGAAAGCGAACGGTTTGTCGGTGCGCTGATCACCGGCGACAGCATCATATTTATCTGCCCGAAATTCGAAGACACGGCTGTGATCGCGAAATTGCCCATGGCGTTGGAAATGGCTTATTGGGAGGAGCATGAAAGCCCCTTCGCGCTCATCGCCTCCCTGTTTTCGGATCATGGGGTCAGGCGATGTGCGCTGGATGCCAATTGTTCTTATGGACATGCTGCAAGGTTGTTCGATGCTCTGTCGCAGTTAGAGAATCCGATCGCCTATGGTTCCGCGGCCACTATCTTTACGACGTTGAGAGCCGCAAAATCACCGCAAGAAATTGATTTGATGCTAGCCGCAAAACAACTGACACTTGATGTACATGCGACGATTTTCGGCTGGATCCAGCCGGGGATGAAGGCCAGTGCAGTGATCGCTGAAATTGATCGTCTGCACCGGGCTGGCGGCGCTGACAATGGCAACAGTTTTTGTGCAGTGCAATTTGGCGAAGCGACGTCACATCCGCATGGTGTCCCTGGCGATCCAGCGCTGCAGGCAGGCGAATTGATCCTGATCGATACCGGTTGCACTATCGATGGTTATAATTCCGATATTACCCGCACCTATGCTTTGTCCAAAATGGACCGTGAGATCGAGGCCCTATGGCACTTGGAGAAAGAAGCGCAGCAAGCAGCATTTGACTGTGCTGCTATCGGCACAGCATGCGAAGCCGTGGACAAAGCCGCACGTGATGTGTTGATCCGTCACGGGCTCGGACCGGATTACGAGTTGCCGGGGCTTCCCCACCGCACCGGCCATGGCATCGGCCTAGATATCCATGAAGGCCCGTATTTGGTGAAAGGTGATGAGACGCCGCTTACAGTGGGCATGTGTTTTTCCAACGAACCGATGATCGTGGTGCCGGGCAGGTTTGGCATTCGATTGGAAGACCATTTCCATATAACCCCAACAGGTCCGAAATGGTTCACCCTGCCTCAGAATGATTTGTATCAGCCGTTTGGATAGGGTTTCTCTTGCCGGATCAGCGGCAAATATTGCAGCAATGGCCCCTCGTTAAAATCCAGCAAGATTGCATAAACATTGCCCGACGGCTCTAACCGCTGTACGGGTGGCATCGCTTTTCGGAAAGATCCGATGGTTAAACCTCATCGGACAATCAAGGAATTATAAACTCAAATGCCGCCATTTTCACAACCGAGCTTTCAAGAACGCACCCAGATGGCAGCCAAAGCCAAGCAGGCTGCCCTCAAGAAATTGAAGGCAAAGCCGCCGCTCAGCCCTGAAGTCATTGCTGAGCGCAAGGCGGCCCAACTGGCCCGAGAAGAAAAGCAGGCCGCCGCCCGCGAGAAAAAGCGGGCCGCATTCGAGCAATTGAAAGCGGAGCGGAAAGCCGCGAAAGAACAAGCCAAGCCGAAGCTCGCGCTGGGCCTAACCGAAGCCGAGAAGAAGGCCGCCCGTGACGAGCGTTACGCAAAACGGAAAAGGCGCAAAAAATAGCATCGACCCGATGGGCGAGAGCAAAGGACGACATACGCCCTTTGCTCCGACAATAGTTTTCCTGCTTTAAGCAGCGCTAACTTTCACAGGTATCGCGCTTTGCATTGCTTGGCCGGTGATCGGATCCAGATGATCATTGTCGACGATCAGCCGGTTGGTTGACCCACCTTTTGTCATCACATCATCCTTGCCGGCTTCACTATCACCAAAAGCATGACTCATTGATATAACGCCGGGTCGGATTTTGTCATCTGCTTGGGCCAGTCCGAAAATAGAGGCTGTCGGGGACGTGATTTCGATGATTGCACCATCTTCAATGCCAGCTGCGGCCAAATCAGCCGGGTTGAAAAAGGCCGGATTGGTAGGCATTTTTTCTACCAGCTTCGGAAAGGGATGGCCGTTGCTGTTGTAGCGATGCTTCGAACGTCGCGATATCAGACGGAAATCAAATCCACTGTCCACCGGATCATTGGCTGCATAATCTAGCAACTCGCTTGGCATTGCTCCGGCATTCAAATCAAATTTTTCTTCCGCATCTGTGTCGGCTGGTCCGATAACCGGATGCAACTCCTCATAGGTCATCGCCGCGCCCGTTTTCTCTTGCGCGGCAGCATCTGCCTTGGCTTTGCTTGGTTTGAGCAGAGAGCCTTCGGTAATCAGGTCGAGGATCGTCGCTTTGTCGGGGCAAGCATCCATCGAAGCCGCACCGCCAGGGAAGTTCATTTCAATGCCCATATGTTTGGCAAGCCACCAAAGCATTTCATATTCGTCCATCGTGTCGCCGGGTGGCGGTACCATGGCTTCGGTATAATGGGCATAAGCTTCCTCGGTGAAAGCATCGGAGACATTGTTGATGTCTTCGCGTTCCAAGCACATGCTGGGGGCGAGAATGATGTCCGCACGTTTTGCACTCGCCGACATCCAGGGGTCAACCTGAATGAACAGTTCGCACTCATCCAGCGCACGGCGGACTTTCTGTTGATCGGGAAAGGCAATTTCCGGATTCCCACCGATCGAAATGAGAACCTTGATCTGGCCTTCGCCGGGGGTCAGGATTTCATCAGCCAACACGTTGCACGGCATTTCCTTGCCCAGATGGCCGAGGCCACGGATACGGGATTTGGGAAATCCTTCGCCAAAAGTTGGCATTTTGGGCGCGACTTGCGCCTTTTTGGGCATTCCGCTGAGGGGATTGAAAACCATCGGAGCGGAAACTTTGTCGCCTTCCTGATTGAAGCGCGCGCACAAGATATTGAGTGAGGCGACCAGATATTCCGTCAGCGTGCCATTGCCAGCCATTTCCGGGCCAGTTCCGGTTACCACGCGGCCTTTGTTGGCGCCTGCAAACATGCGGGCGGCCTTGATTAATTCATCCTTGTCAACGCCGGCGCGTTTTGCGGCGACATCCGGCGTCATCGGTTTGACCGCAGCTTGCAGCTCTTCGACGCCATCGACATGGGCCGCGACGAAATTCTGGTCGAACAGTTTCTCTTCGAAAATCACATTGAGCATGCCAGCCAACAGGGCAGGGTCTTCGCCCGGTTTCACTGGCAGATAGACGTCGGCCAATTTGCCCATTTCGCTGACCCGTGGATCTGCGACGATGACTTTTAAGCCACGGTCCTTTGCATCCCGAATGCCACGAGACGGAGATGCCGTTGGCATGCCGCCGGAATAGTGGGAAACGATCGGATTGTTGCCGACAAACATCGCGACATCGGAATCGGCAAAGGCGTTACCGCCGCCCATCCACATACCATAGCGCGCGGTGGTGAAGACCTTGGCAGGCTGATCGACGGTCACGCTGGTGAACCAGTTTCGCGTACCGACGCCCTGGGCAAAGGCATAGGATGTGCCCAACACGGCGCTATTTTGAAAAGCATTGGTGCCGCAATAAACAGCGACGCTATGCGGGCCATGCTCTTCGACAAGAGCCTTCATCTGAGCACCAGCCAGTGCTAGCGCATCAGCGGTCGAGATGTCCTTGAAGCTACCGTCGGGCTGACGAATCTTGCTGGTGATCATCCGGTCGGGGAGATTGTGCATGTCAGGAAGCTGACGGCCTTTGATGCATGTATAGCCGTTGAACATATGATTTTCTTTGTCGCCGCGCACGGCAACAATCTTGTCATCCTCAACATCCACCAGCATCGCGCAGCTGGCGTGGCAAAAACGACAAAAACTACGTTTGGTATCAACAGCCATGAATCTCTCCTATTTGAGGAGAAACCTAGGCTTAGCTGAGATGGTAGGCGACTGACAAAAATGGTCGTAAAAACGCTCTTCCGGCGGAAAGTTCTTTGACCAGCATTGTCGATCGGCAATCGCTCAAACTTAGCCGCTATTGCGCAATGCGGTTGCGATGGCGTTGAGTGACAATTGGATGCCTTCGCCAATACGCGGATCATCTTCTCCGGCACGCAGCCGTTTCATCAACTCGATCTGAAGATGGTTGAGTGGTTCGATGTACGGGAGACGCAATTCGATGCTGTTGAACAAGGACGGATTTTTTGCCAGCAGATGGGGTTGGTCGGTGATCTCGAGCAAGATGTCGCGTGTCTGATACCAGCTGGAACGGATGCGCTCGAAAAATGCCTGGCCCATGGCTTGGTCTTCGACAAGTTCGGCATAGCGGGCAGCGATGCCCATGTCGGACTTGGCCAGAACCATTTCCATATTTGAAAGTGATGCTTGAAAAAATGGCCAAGTTTGAGCCATTTCCTTGAGCTTGGACTTATCATCAAAAGCTGTCAGTGCTTGTCCTACGCCGTACCAGCCCGGCAGCATCACGCGTGCTTGTGCCCAGCTGAATACCCACGGGATAGCGCGCAAATCTTCGATCTTGTCGCTTTTTGTCCGGCTGGCGGGGCGCGAGCCGATCTTGAGTTTCGCGATTTCGGTCAGCGGAGTCATTTGCCGGAAAAAGGTTCGGAAACTATCATCACCATAAACGAGATCGCGATATTCTGTGAACGCAACTTGTGAGATCTGGTCCATGGCTGGCGCGAAATCGGCCTGAACTTTGGTGTTCGTTTGATCCGGCTCCAGTGAAGCGATCAGGACCGCCGATGTCATAGCTTCCAGATTGGCTTCGGCGCCAGCGACCGTACCATATTTTGCCGCGATCACTTCCCCTTGTTCGGTGATGCGGATTCGGCCAGCGACCGTGCCCTTGGGCTGGGCTTTGATAGCACCGAAGGCCGAGCCTCCGCCCCGTCCCACAGCCCCGCCGCGTCCATGGAAAAGCTGCATTTTGATCCCAGAATCTGCAAATATGGGGGTTAGCGCGTCGCTCGCCTTGAACAGGCTCCATGTCGACGTCAGATAGCCGCCATCCTTATTGCTATCGGAATAGCCGATCATCACTTCCTGATGACCGCGACCCTTCGCGAGTGCATGCATCTCCGGAATTGCGAAGAAATCGGTCATCACGTCCGGGGCATTTTCAAGATCGGCAACGGTTTCGAACAAAGGCACGGCCATAACCGGGCAGGAAGGCGCCGACGTATTGTCGATTGGAGCGTGATAGAGACCAGTTTCCATCAAGAGGACATAGACTTCCAAAATATCGGAAACGCTTTCGCCGTTGCTGATATTATAGTTGGTTATGACCTCGGGGCCATATTTACGATGGGCTTCCGCGGCCGCGCGAATGATCGACAGTTCTTTTGCCGTTTCTTCGCTATAGGATATCCACGGGCTGGCGAGCGGCCGGTTGTTGCCAAGTTCTGCGCGCAGCAGTTTCACCCGATCCGTTTCATCCAAAGCCAGATAATCTGGTTCGACGCCGGCTTGCTTGAGTAGCTCGGCAACCACCCGTTCGTGCACTTTGCTGTTCTGGCGCATATCGAGCGTAGCGAGATGAAACCCGAAGAGCTCGACCGTACGGATTAATCGCCCGAGCGCACCCGATGTAGCGAAAACACCTTTGCCAGCTGACTTGAGGCCGTGTGCCAATATGACAAGCTCTTCGCGCAATTGCTGGGGATTGTCATAAGCTTTGGCTGCAATAGGAGATGGGCGCCCCGGGACATGACCGCAGAGTTTGAGGTGTGTTGCGGATAGTCTTGCATAGATTCCCGACAGCGCGCGACGATAAGGTTCGTCTTTGCGGCTGAGAGCATCATCACCGCTGGTTTCGGCGAGTGCCAATACTGCTTCAGGCACTTCGGTGAGCTCGGTCGAGATAGAAAGTTCAGCGCCGAGTGCATGGATGCGCATCAGATAATAGCCGACAACCGTTTCGGCAGCGCGTGAAAGCGCCTCCTCCATAGCATCTGCATCGACAAAGGGATTGCCGTCCCGATCGCCGCCGATCCAGCTGTTGAGCTTGAGGAAACTGGGAAGACGCGCGCCCAACTCCCGTTCCCATTTGGCATAGAGTCTAGGCAGGACAGGTAGGAACACGTCTTTCATATAGCTTTGTGAAATCTGAACTTCGTCGGTGACAAACAGCCGCTCACGGCGGAGCGGACGGGTTTGCCAAAGCAATGCGATCTGGCGCATGATAGCAGCGTCAAGCACATCGCCTTGCGGTGTTTCTGTTTCTCCCGCATCCTTCATCAACAAAAGTTCGGCAATATGTGACTTGTGATCGATAATGCTTTTGCGCCGGACCTCGGTCGGGTGGGCGGTGAGCACAGGTGCAATCAGCGCCTCATCAAGCAGGCTCAGGATCGCGTCGCGATCAACCCCTTCACTCGCGAGCAACTCGATGGCTTCAACCACGGTGGCACCTTTTTCGGCTGCAACCCCTTGCCGATCCTCGGCGAGATTGGCGAGCAATGAAAACAGCATGAACCCGCGCACGAAAGCGAGTGTTTCGTCGAGTGACAGCGCGTCAAGTCCGGGGTCTATGGCATCGGCATCCGCTAGGCCGCGATGGCGATCGACACTGGTCGAACGAATATATTCGGTGCGTTTGTATAATTCCTCTCCACCATAAGAGCGGATCACATCGCCGAGCAATTTGCCGAGATATTTGATGTCAGGGTTTTGGCGAACGGTCAGAGATTCTGTCATGCGGTTCTGCTGCACTGCAACAGAGTTTGCGTCAAGAAAATCTGGGACCTTGTGATAATAACTTCTAGTGTTATATTCAGATAATACACTTAATGTGAGGACAAGGTCCGATGTCAGGCAACGCAAATTCCGGCACTAGCCGAGCAAAACGGAAAAAGCTGATTGATTCTGGCGCATTGTTGGACTTGCTGATTATCCTGGCGGTGCTGGTGGTGGTCAAACAATCGGTCTTGCTGTTTAGTTATCTATACGCTGGCCCCGCATCGACTGTCTCGGCGATGGTGGTTGCCACCATCCTGCTGCGCCGGAGAGGCTTGGGGTGGAAAGATCTTGGGTTTCGCTGGCCCGAAAACTGGTTGAAAACCATGGGCCTGACATTGCTTTCGATGGCCGCCTTCATAGTGGCCACGCAGACGATGCAGTTGTTCGCTGACGCATTTTTCGAAGATGTCGGTATGAGCGGGCGTTTTGACCATATCGAAGGTAATTTGATAGCCTATATCGGTATCATGCTGTTGGTCTGGACGCACGGTTCCTTTTTTGAAGAACTGCTGTTTCGTGCTTTCATTATTGACCGAACCAGCGCAACTTTTGGTGGTGGCTTGAAGGCCGACATTGCCGCGGCGTTATTGTCCTCGATATTCTTCGGCTATCGGCACTATTATTATCAGGGCATGCACGGAGCCTTAATCACCGGAGCGGGCGGTTTTGCTTTTGCTCTCTTCTATCTTTGGTTTGGGCGTAAAAACGTCATGCCCCTGATTTTCGCTCACGGGATTTTCAACAGTCTGGGCCAGACCTTCCGTTTCCTCGGGATCGAGGACTAGGAAAGCTGAGGAAGCGCTTAGTTCTCGAGTTCGATATCCCAATATAACCAGTCGTGCCAAGTGTCGTGCAAGAAATTGGGCGGGAAGGCCCGGCCGTGCTCCTGCAGATGCCAGCTGGTTGGTTTGATGGGACGATTGGCGAGCTGCATATGGGCCTCCTTGGGCGTTCGGCCACCTTTTTTGAGGTTGCAGGGCAGGCAAGCTGTCGCAACATTCTCCCAAGTTGTGCGCCCTTTCTGGCGACGTGGAACCACATGATCAAAGGTTAGATTGTCAGGCGATCCGCAATATTGGCATTCAAACTTGTCTCGCAAGAACAGGTTGAAGCGGGTGAAGGCTGGATATTCCGATGGTTTGATATATTTTTTGAGCGCAATCACCGAAGGAATCTTCATATCCAGATTCGGGCTATGCACTTCGCGCTCATAGCTTGATACGATATCCACCCGGTCCAGAAACACCGCTTTGATTGCTGTTTGCCAAGGCCACAGGCTCAGCGGATAGTAAGAGAGCGGTGTGTAATCTGCATTGAGGACAAGCGAAGGACAGCTTTCGGGATGCCGAAGCAGGTCGGGGTGATACATAAGCACGGTCTCCCTTGGCCTTTACTGTCCGCTCTTTATGCCTAAGAACGTGACATGACTATTACACAAAGAACAATATCCGTCTCATGACGTCAAGTGTGCAGTTGAATCGAGATATTGTAGTGCGTTTCGCCCCTAGCCCCAATGGATTGTTGCATTTGGGTCACGCCTATGCGGCGATGATAGCGCATGACTTCGCCCGGGAAAGGGGCGGCCTTCTTCTTCTTCGGATAGAAGATATTGATAGCGCACGCGCGCGGCCCGAATTTGTAGAAGCGATATTGGCTGATTTGCGATGGCTTGGTTTGGATTGGGACGGTGAAGTTATTTTCCAGTCAGACCGTTTGGAAAGCTATGCCGAAGCCGTGGAGCGGCTGAAGGATATAGGGTTGCTTTACCGCTGTTTCTGTACCCGGACCAGTATGCGGCGCGCCCAGGAATCTGGGTCGCAACCGGAAGGGCCAGATGGGCCCATATATTCCGGCACCTGCCGTCATTTGGATGCAGATATCTCCTTTGATCGATCGCAAGCAGAGCCACATAGTTGGCGCCTCGATGTCGCAAAAGCCCATGCCTTGACCGGTCCTCTTGAATGGCTGGACAAAATACATGGCCAGCAAGTGGCTTGTCCGGAAAATCTCGGCGATGTTGTGATCGTGCCCAAGGACACATCCGTTGCCTATCATCTCGCGGTGACGCTAGACGATGCGCGAGATGCGATTACCCATGCCGTGCGTGGTGATGATCTGTTCGCATCCACTCATATCCACCGTCTGCTGCAGGCTCTGTTGGGTTTGCCTACACCGACATATTTCCATCATCCATTGTTGTTCGATAGCAGCGGTGCAAAGCTATCGAAAAGCCGGGATTCTGCCTCTTTGTCCGTATTGCGGACAACCGGTCAGAGCGGCTATCAACTCGTGCAAGATCTCAGGCGGGGAATCTTCCCAGTTGGAATCTCGCTTTCTACAGCTTAAGGATAAATATATGAGCTATATTTTGATATTGATGATCATCGCAGCGGCTTGCGCCGTTGTCTATGCACTCGCGCGCGGCTTGATTGCTTTCGCCAATATGAAACCGGATGACGTCGACGCAGACGGCATTACGGCGTCGCACAAAAAGCAGAATGAAATGATGTTTGCTCGCGTCAAATATCAAGCGATCGCGATTGTTCTTGTGGTGATATTGTTGGCGGTAGCGGGCGGCCAAAGCTAGGCGGCTGCTTTCATGGTCAAACTCAACAAAATTTACACCAAGACCGGCGATGATGGCACGACCGGTTTGGTCGACGGGTCACGCATTGCCAAAAATGATGCCCGGATGGCCGCTATTGGTGATGTGGACGAATTAAACAGTTTTCTCGGTTCTGCAATTTGCGAAATCACTGATGACAGACTCGTAAAAACATTGCGGGTCATCCAGAACGATCTCTTCGATCTGGGTGCAGATTTGGCAACTCCGGCAAAAGAAGGGGACGATTTCGCCCCGTCAGAGATGGTTCTCCGTGTCGTTCCGGCGCAGGTTGATCGTCTGGAAACGGAAATCGACGCGTCCAATGCTGACTTGGAGCCTTTGACCAGCTTCATCCTGCCGGGCGGCAGCAAAGCGGCGGCAGCTGTTCATTGTGCGCGCGCCATCGCTCGGCGGACCGAACGAACATGTGTTGCCGCTGCGCAAGAACTGACCATCAATCCTCAAGCCTTGGCCTATATTAATCGGCTTTCCGATTATTTGTTCGTGCTCGGACGGGCGCTGAATGGCGGCGGAAAAGACGATATATTATGGGTGCCAGGGGCTTCCCGCTAAGCCGCAGCAGCGCGACGATTTCTGCCTTTCTGCAACCAAGTGGCGCAAATATGCGCTGTTGACCTCGTCATTGTTCGCTCTATGTTCTAGACAAAAGCCGACAATATACCGGAGTAGGATTGATCGCTAGCCAACCGCAGACCTCGCCTCCGTCATCGCTCGACGAACAAAAGCCTGCTCGGTCAAGTGCGCTTCTGGATCGATTTAGGGAAGTGAGACGCTATTCGGTTGGACTGGCTGATGGTCTGAGCGACGCGGATACGACGGCGCAATCGATGGCCGATGCTTCGCCAACCAAATGGCACTTGGCCCATATCAGCTGGTTTTTTGAAACTTTTCTGCTGCGTGATCATGTTGCGGGCTATCGTCTGTTTGATGAAGCCTACCCTTATTTGTTCAACAGCTATTATGAAGCTGAAGGAGCACGACATGCTCGACCCGACCGAGGTCTGCTAACTCGTCCGTCACTCGCGAATGTGATGGCCTATCGCAGCCATGTCGATGCCGCGATGGTTGAAGCGATCGCGGGTTTTTCCGAACCACTGCTCGATCTGGTTGAGCTTGGTCTACATCATGAACAACAACATCAGGAACTGTTGCTCACGGACATATTGCATCTCTTTTCCCGCAATCCCTTGAAGCCTGCCTATGTTAGCGAGGCTCCGGTTCGCACCACGGATCCAGCAGCATTGCAATGGATCGAAGGCAGTGTTGGTATGCAAAAAATCGGGCATGATGGCCATGGCTTCGCCTTTGACTGTGAAGGCCCGCGTCATGATGTGCTGTTACATCCTCACGCAATAGCCAGTCGTCCGGTCACCAATGGCGAATGGATCGCATTTATCGAGGATGGTGGGTATCGTGACGCCTGTCATTGGTTGTCCGACGGTTGGGCCTGGATACAGCAGGAAGCAATCGACAGGCCTCTTTACTGGAACCAGGCTTCCGATCAGAATTGGAATGAATTTACTTTGGCTGGGGACGTTCGCCTCGACCCTACTGCACCGGTCAAGCATATTAGCCTCTATGAAGCGGATGCCTATGCAACATGGGCTGGCGCCCGTTTGCCGACGGAATCGGAATGGGAAGTAGCCGCAAACTGTGGGCTGCGTGACACCGGAAATGTCTGGGAATGGACCGGCAGTGCCTATCGGCCCTATCCCGGTTTCAAGCCCGCCGACGGTGCAGTTGGTGAGTATAATGGCAAGTTCATGTCGGGACAATCGGTCCTAAAGGGGGGCAGCACCGCTACCCCACCCGGTCATATCCGCCCCAGTTACCGAAATTTCTTCTATCCCCACCAGCGCTGGCAGTTCTGCGGACTGCGGCTTGCTAAAGATCTTTGACGTCAAGGACGAATACCAATGGATATGACCACCACGCTCGTCGACCATACGTTTCGCAAGGACGTAAAGCGTTGTTTTGAAAATCAGACCTATGCGATCCCGGCGCGCTGGCTTTATGATCTACGCGGGTCCGAGCTGTTTGAGGACATTACCGAACTTCCGGAATACTACCCAACCCGCACCGAGACAGCATTGCTCAAAGAGAATGGCAGTGCCTTCGCATCTGCCGTCGGCCCAAAACGAGCGGTGATCGAATTCGGTTCCGGGAGTTCGACCAAAACACCACATTTGCTAAAAGCTATTGATCCTGCTGCCTACGTACCGATAGATATTTCGGGAGAGTTTCTGGAGCATAGCGCATCATTGCTACAACAGGAATTTCCTGACTTGCCCATTCATCCTGTCGAGGCTGATTTCATGAAGCGGGTGGCGCTGCCCGAAGCTGTAGCGGATATGCCGAAACTCGGGTTTTTTCCCGGTTCGACTATTGGCAATATGATTGCCCGTACCTCCGTTGATCTGCTTCGCTTCATGCGGGAGACTCTAGGCGAAGGCGCGCAGCTGCTCATCGGTTTTGACCGGATCAAAGAAGAGCAAATTCTGGTGGATGCCTATGACGATAGCGCTGGCGTGACGGCGCAATTTTCTCTTAACCTGCTGCACCGGATAAATCGCGAACTGGATGGTGACATAGCGGTTGATCAGTTCCGGCATGTGGCCGTCTGGAGCGATATCTATGCGCGCATAGAAATCTATCTCGAAGCCCAATCGGATATGCGCTTTTCCATCGGCGAAAATTTATATGCGCTCAGCAATGGGCAGAGAATCCATATTGAAAACAGCCACAAATACGGTTTGCGCGACGCACGACTGATGCTGCGTGCTGGCGGGTGGACGCCATTGCATGAATGGAGTGATGAGCAAGATTATTTCACGCTCATGCTGGTAGAAGCACATCCCTATAAGCATGCGCCATAGAGCCTATTTGGCTGCCGCTGACGCCTGCTCCAATTTGCGGTATTCGGCGCGCCAGGTGGTTATCCAGTCATAAGCGCCGCGGCATTCATCCATAGCGCTGGCGTCGATCAAGCGAAAGGCCTCGCCATCCCACACGTAGTTTTCGGCGTTGCCACAATCGCCGAGGCCACGTCCTTTGCCATAGCTGCTGAGCGTCTGGTCTTTTTCGTCCCAACCGGCATTGACCAGCAAAGGCAGTCCGCCTTCTCCGCCCCATGAAGGCTGTCGATCAAATTTTGCCGGTGTGAAAGTCCAACCCTCGGAACTGTCTTCACGAAATTCACCGATATAGGGTGCGCTGGAAAAATTATACGCTCCGGAGCCGCATGATATCAGCACCAATGCGCGGTATGTCTGTCCACGTTTGCCGAGCGGATAGGCCTGATCCTCGACTAGTCCATAGCGATCTTCTTTACATTTAGAATCTTCAGCCAGAGCGACTAGAGCACTGGTATCGGGGGCCAGTTTTGCGGCCTCCCATTGATCAACAGTGATGACCGGCACGGTAGAAGGCGAAGGTTTGAACATCTTCTTGCCTTTGGCGACCAGAGCGGTGATGGTTCCTGCTCGATCCTGTTTCTGGTCGATATAGCGTAGCGCTGCTGACGATCCCGCCAAAGAAATCTGAGTGATATTCTCCCCTTCGGGGCCCCGCAGAACCAATTGATTTCCGCTAATAATTGCATTGGCAACTTTCTTGGCGTCCTCGCCGACGATCTCGATAGCATAATCGCCTTGCACAATTGGACCAGTGTCCACCAATTTGCCATCAATCAGCATAGTGTAGCGGTCCATGCTATCGGCTTCGAACAGAAAGCGGATTTTGAAAATATCTTCACTGCCGGCGGTGCGGACAATCTTGATCGGTCCTCCCCAGCCGTCATAGCCGGCTCCGCCTTGGTCAGGGACAAAAGACACGGCTTCGCAATTGGCGCTGTTGTCGCAGCCGGCGGCCCAGTCCTTGAAGGTCCGAATTTCTCCTGGCTGCGGGACCGGCAAAGCGGCAGCAGCGGCGATTGTCGCAAATATTCCAGCGATGAAACTGATAGGGGGCATATTTGCAATCTAGCCAGTTTGGCTGACAATCGCTAGTGGCTTGTTAAATCAAAGCGAACAGCGCGAAAGGCATGATATGAAAGCAATCGGAATTATCGGATCGGGGCAAATGGGTGCCGGTATTGCACAGGTTTCGGCTCAAGCGGGCTATCATGTCTATCTATCGGATGTCAGTCTCGAGATTGCCGAACGCAGCAAGGCCGGAATAGGCAAACAGCTGGCGCGTCTGGTCGAAAAAGAAAAAATCGAGCAACAGGCGGCTGAAACGACTCTGGCTCGTATTGAACCGATTGTTCAGCTCGACCCGATGGCCAATGCTGATATCATCATCGAAGCTGCAACCGAGCGTGAGGAAATCAAGCGTCAGATCTTTGCCGCAGCGTCAGAGGTGTTGGGACACCAAGCGATTCTCGCGAGCAATACTTCATCAATTTCTATCACCAGACTGGCGCAATCGGTCAAGGATCCGTCACGTTTTGTCGGCGTGCATTTCTTCAATCCGGTGCCGTTGATGGGATTGGTTGAAGTCATCCGCGGCTTGGCCACTAGCGATCAAACGGCAACTATGGCCAGTGATTTTGCCAAGGCAGTGGGCAAGAGCGCTGTTATGGCGAAAGACTCTCCTTGTTTCGTCGTCAATCGCATCCTGCTGCCGATGCTCAACGAGGCATTTTTCGCGCTGGGCGAAGGCACAGCGTCGATGGAAGATATTGATCGCGGTGTGCAATTGGGTCTCGGTCATCCAATGGGACCGATCACCCTGGCAGATCTGATCGGACTGGATACATTGCTGGAGATTTTGCGGGTGTTGCAAACCGACTTTGGCGATCCGAAATATCGCCCCGCGCCGATCCTGACGAAATATGTTGAAGCCGGTTGGCTCGGCCGAAAAACCGGCAAAGGATTTTATGATTATTCGGGTGAAGTACCGGTTCCAACGATGTGAAGACCTACCATTCGCCTGAATGTTCAGGAGAATGAAAATAGAATAGTGCAAGCGTCCTTCGGCGGTCTTAGGGCGATGGAGACAGGATGATATGTTGTGAGCGACGAAATCAGAGACTTTCAGATCGACATCCCCAAAACGGCATTGGATGATCTCGACATCCGGTTGCGGCATGTGCGCTGGCCAGACCCGGAGCCCGTTCAAGACTGGTCACAGGGCATCCCCCTCGACTATGTCAAAACCGTCGTCGAGCATTGGCGGACCAGTTATGACTGGCGGCGCTGTCAGGATGAGCTCAACCAATATTCCCACCATCTGACGGAGATTGATGGTGTCGATATCCACTTCATGCATATCCGTTCGCCGGAAGCCGATGCACGGCCTTTGCTGATGACTCATGGCTGGCCGGGATCGATTATCGAGTTCATGGATGTGATCGGTCCGCTCACCGATCCGGTCGCCCATGGTGGCGAGGCGAAGGATGCCTATCATCTCGTATTGCCGTCACTTCCCGGCTTCGGATTTTCCGGCAAGCCAACCACAACCGGATGGGGCATGGAGAAAATCGCGCGGGAATGGGATGTGTTGATGACGCGTCTTGGCTATGATCGTTATTTCGCGCAGGGCGGGGACTGGGGCGGAATGATAACGTCCGTTATCGGCGCGCAGAATCTGGGCCATTGCGCTGGTATCCATGTCAATATGGTGATCGTAGGCCCGCC
This sequence comes from Parasphingorhabdus sp., assembly GCF_039982395.1. Lineage (GTDB taxonomy): Bacteria > Pseudomonadota > Alphaproteobacteria > Sphingomonadales > Sphingomonadaceae > Parasphingorhabdus. The sequence continues at coordinate 95,961 of NZ_JBDWYO010000001.1, read as the reverse complement.
ATCCGATGAAATCATGGCCAATCCGACGCCGGAAGAACAAGCGTCATTGGCGCATTTTGCGGTCTATCAGGAACAGGGCTCAGGCTATGCAGAAATCCAGCGAACCCGGCCGCAGACACTAGGATATGGTTTAGCCGATTCACCGGTCGGGCAGATGGCTTGGATCATGGAAAAATTCCAAGGTTGGGCAGACGACGCCACGGCTCCGGACGACAATTTTGATTGTGACCGCTTGCTCGACAATGTGATGATCTATTGGCTTAACAATGCAGGAGCATCCTCAGCGCGCTTATATCGTGAAAGCTTTGGTGCGCCCAATATTGATCCGGTCGGCATAGCATCCGGGTGCAGCATTTTTCCGAACGAGATCATCACCCCTTCGCGCCGCTGGGCAGAGCAACGGTTTCAGAATCTGCAATATTGGAACGAACCAGAAAAAGGTGGCCATTTCGCGGCTATGGAAGTGCCTGAATCGTTTCTAGCCGAAGTACGGAACTGTTTCGGCGCAATGGCGCTTTAGTCCGGCGTGTTGGCCTTGATCACCCGGCGGCTGATGACAGCGATCCCGACGCTGCTGGTGATTATTTTGGCCTCTTTCTTCCTCATGCGGCTGGCTCCCGGCGGACCCTTTGATGGCGAACGTCCGCTGGACCCAGCAACGCAAGCGGCCTTGCAACAGGCATATGGTCTGGACCGGCCGCTTTGGGAGCAGGCATGGCTCTATATTTCGCGACTGGTGCAAGGAGATTTTGGGCCTTCGTTGGTCTATCGCGATTTTACCGTATCAGAGCTGATAGCTCAGGGTCTGCCCATTTCTTTGACCCTTGGAGGGCTAGCGATAATGCTGGCCCTCATGATCGGCGTGACGGCTGGCCTTTTTGCAGCCGTGCAAGCTGGAAGGGCCGTAGACAAGGCAATTATGATGCTAGCGACCGTTGCAACTGCGCTTCCTACATTTGTTACCGGGCCGGCGCTGGCGTTGTTTTTTGGTCTGTGGCTGGGCCTGCTGCCCGTATCAGGGACCGGTGAAGGCGTCGCCTGGTTGATAATGCCCGTTATTGCTCTGGCGCTGCCAGTGTCCGGCGCGATCGCCAAACTGACCCGCGCTGGGCTCGCCACTGTCCTCAAGCAGGATCATATCCGAACGGCGCAAGCCCGGGGCCTTCCTGAGACCAAGATATTGTTCAAGCACGGGCTTCGTCCCGCTTTGGTTCCTGTGGCGAGCTATTTGGGTCCAGCGGCAGCCGGTCTCTTGACTGGCGCAGTCGTTGTTGAGACCGTCTTCGGATTGCCAGGCTTGGGGCGTTATTTCGTGCAAGGCGCGCTCAACCGAGACTATCCGCTCGTGCTCGGGGTTGTCACGCTGTACGCCGCGTTGATCATCCTTTTTAATCTGTTTGCTGATCTGATCTACGGGTGGCTCGACCCCAGAATGCGGGAGGGTTGATGTCATGCTGAAACGCCATTTCCCGCTATTCATCGTTCTGACCATTGTCGTGCTAGCGCTAATGCTGCCGTTCCTTTTGCCGTGGACCTATGACCAGATCGATTGGGATGCGGTCCGCGCGCCGGCATTCACTGGATCGCATGTGTTTGGGACTGATGAAATTGGCCGGGACCGCCTGGCGCGGTTGGCAGCGGGCACCGGCATCACCCTGATGGTGGCGATGGCTGCAGCGTTGGTTTCCTTGATCGTGGGCATCGCTTGGGGAGCTACCGCAGGATGGGTTGGCGGCAGAGTGGATGAGGCGATGATGCGCATTGTCGATGGCCTCTATGCCTTGCCCTTCATGTTCATCGTCATATTGTTGATGGTGGTGTTCGGGCGATCGATTTTGCTGGTATTCATAGGGATCGGTCTGGTGGAATGGTTGACCATGGCACGGGTGGTTCGCGGGCAGGTGATGGCGCTGAAACAACGACCCTTTGTTCTGGCTGCCGAGGCATCGGGTACGCCACCCTTCACCATCATCTTGCGTCACATATTGCCCAATATCGCGGGTGTTGCGCTTGCCTATCTCATGCTGACGGTGCCGCAAGTGGTGATGGTAGAGAGCTTCCTGTCCTTTCTCGGCCTGGGTGTGCAAGAGCCGCTCACTTCTCTCGGCATATTGGTCAAAGAAGGTGCCGATGACATGGACATGGCACCGCTCGGTCTGGCCTTGCCAGGCGGTCTGCTTGTGTTGATCCTCGTCTGTCTGACGATCGAAGGTGAACGATTGAGAGACCATTTCTCGTGAGCTTGTATGCAGTCCGGAACCTCGCTGTGGCAATTGCTGGCAAGCGCCTGGTCCAGGATGTCAGCCTGACGGTTGAGGCGGGAGAGTGCACGGCAATCATCGGCGCATCGGGTTCCGGAAAAAGCCTGTCTTGCCTGACACCATTTGGGCTGACGCCCGGCATGGCTTCCGGTTCTATGATGTTGAATGGAATGGACCTTGGTGAGACTGATGCCCATCAATTGCGCGACGCACGTCGCAGACTAACCGGATTTGTGTTCCAGCAGCCGTTGACCGCACTGACACCGCATCTAACCGTAGGCGCGCAATTGCAGGAAGCGACCATGCAGGCCGGAGCCGCTCGTCCATCGCGGCGGGACTTGGCTCGTAAGCTCGATCGCGTCGGCCTCTCCAGAGCGGATGAACGGTTGGATCAGTTTCCACACCGTCTTTCCGGCGGCGAACGCCAGCGGGTGATGATTGCGGCGGCTATCGCCCATCGCCCAAAATTACTGATCGCTGATGAGCCGACCAGTGCACTGGACGCCTCCCTACGTGCAGAGATCATGGAGCTTTTGGATGGTTTGCGCGCGGAACAGGGGCTCGGAATGTTGCTAGTAAGCCATGATCTTGCATCGGTTGCGGGGCATGCCGACCAACTGGTGGTTATGGAAAAGGGCATGGTGGTAGAAGCGGGATCGACCCGTGATATCATCGATAATCCTGCCGAGGATTATACGAAATGCCTGATAGCGGCCACCCCTAGGCTTGATGAACCGGTTCAGAAGCTTAGCGAGCCTCTGGGGCCGTTGCTCGAAACGCAAAAACTTGGCGTTGCCTTTGATCGGCCCGGCTGGCGTCGTGGCAAGGTCTCGGCCTTGGTCGATGCGAATATCATGGTCCGGCAGAGGGAGTCTTTGGCCGTGGTCGGCGGGTCGGGTTCTGGAAAATCAACACTCGGACGTGCCATTGCTGGGATCGGTCCCGTAACCGAAGGACAAATCCTCCGGCAAGGGACGGTGCTACCAGGGCGTCGGCAGCGAACTTTAGAAATGCGCGGACTGATCCAGCCCGTTTTTCAGGACCCGGTGGCAAGCCTTGATCCACAATGGCAGGTGATAGATATTGTAACCGAACCGCTTGGCAATTTCCGGCCTGAACTGACAAAGGCCGACCGGCACGAGATGGCCCGGCAAGCATTGCTCAATGTTGACCTGTCTGAGGATTTTTTGCGCCGAGCACCGGCGAGCCTGTCAGGCGGTCAAGCGCAACGAATTGCTATTGCGCGGGCCATTATTGCCGCGCCTCAGCTGCTGGTGCTGGACGAAGCCACTTCCGCGCTAGACCCTTTGGTGGGCGCCGAAATTCTAGAACTTCTCTTGCGGTTGCAGATGGACAATGGATTGAGCTTATTGTTCATTACCCACGATATCGCCGCAGCCCGCCGACTGTGCCACAGGATTGCAGTGTTGGAAGACGGTCGGATCGTCGAAACCGGCGATATGCAAGCGGTGATTGATGATCCTCAACATCCGGCGACGAAAAGGCTCATTGCCGCCAGCTAAAAAAAGGGCCACCCGGATGTCCGAGCGGCCCTCTTTATCAGCGTGAGTTATTGTGAATTTAGAAAGATACGCCGAGAGTGAAAACGATCGCGCTATCAGTGAAATTGTTGATCGCTGGCGCATCGGTATCCGTATATGCGAGCGTGGCTGTTAGATTGTCGGTAATCGCCCAGTCCACTCCGAGCATCCAATCGACATAGTCGTTGGCGCCGAGAACGCCCGCAGGATTGCCCAAGGATCCTTCATTGATCCCTATATTGGCATTCAACGTGATCGGGGTGTCTGGAATTCCAGCTGACACGCCCGTGTAAATGTAGACATTGTCGGAATTGCCGAGACTGTCTTGGCTCCAAGCATAAGCAATACCGCTGGTAACATCGACTGGGCCGACGGTTGCGGATACCGAAGCGTATGGTTCAAAATAGTCGCTTGGACCTGCCGCGCCATCTTCGCCATTTGGGTAGAAGAAATAGAGGAGGCCTACATCAAGGGTCAGGCCGGAGGTGACTTCACCGGACCAACCACCATAGAGGTCAAGCTCGGTGTGGCCAAATGTGGCGCTATCTTCAATCGAAGATCCCCAGGTTCCGATATAAAAGCCGCTCTCGTGAGAGACGTCAATGCCGCCTTGAATGGCGATGTCGCCATCTGAGAAAGACAGGCCCCGGAAACGATAATCTGAAGTGACCGCAGCATTTCCCGAAACTGTAATAGCACTGGAAGATTCTTCCTGCGCGAATGCTGGTGCAGCCGTGGTGGCTAGCAAGATGGCCGAGAGGCCTGCGATGGTTGCTTTGGCGTTTTTGCCAAGGCTGATTGTATTGGACGTGCGCATGGAAATCCCTTTCTCGTTAATGCGTATCGCCCCTCCTGTCATTGTCATGGCTGTCATATTATTGCGCCAGATGCCCCGAACGCGAACAGTCTCTAAACATGTGCAATGAAGCTGGTCCATATCATTGCGCTGCACAAGCAAGAAAACGACAGGAAGGGTGACATAATATAGAATTGTTGCACTTGCGCCACAAACCGGTTTTCGGTCGCTTAAAAATTAGGCGAATTTGATTTTGGATGACTAATAATGCGTCACCTCATCCCGCGATCTCACATCAGTGGAGTCCGAATCGGCGAACTTGTCCTAATCGATGTTAGTCGATTCTGTTCCGTGGACCACGTGTTTCGAGCTCGCTTCGAGTTTGACGGTCCCACCTTCTGGCAAAGACTTGATGTGAATGTCGCGCTGCGGGAATGGAATTTCGATTTCATGCTCTTTGAACAGATCCCAAACTCGTTTGAGGATAGCCGACTTGAAATTGCCGACGCCAGATTGCGGGTCTTTGATCCAGCAGCGGATTTCAAAATTGACGCTATTGTCTCCAAATTCCAGCATCCACGCGACCGGCTTCGGATGGTTGAGCACTCGCGGCACGTCAACGCATGCTTGCTTCATCAGATCCATCGCGAGATCCATGTCGGTATTATAGGAGACTCCAACGGGGATGCCTATCCGGATATTGGGATTGGAGTAGGACCAATTCTCAACTTCCCGGGTCATCAAATCCTCATTCGGAATCAGATGCTCCTTGCCTTCACGGGTCAGAACCGAAACGGCACGTACGCCGATTTTGTTGACCCAGCCGAAGCTGTCACCGACTGCAATGACATCACCTGGTTTGATCGAGCGGTCCATTAACAAGATAATTCCGGCAATCAGGTTGCCGATTGTCTTCTGCATACCGAAGCCAATGGCTAAGCCGAAGGCGCCTGAGAAAACAGCAAGTGCAGTCAGGTCGATACCAACAATATCCAAGCCGAGGACGAACGCACCGGCCAGGATCGCTACTGTCGCCAGCTTCTGGCCCAAAACCCGTTGCGCACCATCCAGTTGGCTATTGCCGATGATATGCGAAACAATTTTCATCAGGGCCCGGGCGACGGCCAGCAATATAACCGCTGTCATGGCGACCGTGACAATCCACCACAAAGATATGCGTCGCGAGCCGAGATCAAAGCCAACCCGTTCCATAGCTTCCGCAATTGGCGCTATGCCGCCGACAAGACCTGAGCCAATGGTGATAAAAAGGGCCAAGCCGACAATTGTGCCAATCCAGTCCGGCATCCGGACCCCGCGGATCAGATCATTCGCAAACAGGCCGACAGTGATGGCTATGGTCAGAGAAAAAACGACTTGCGCTATGTTGTGCCAAGGATAGGCGGCTAGAAAAATACCACATAATATGAAGGTAGCGGCGCGCCGGGTCATGTCCCGAATTCGGCGACCGGCAAGCTCGCTCTCATAGCCAGCACGCGCTTCCCAGAGGTGGCGCAATTTCGGCCCGATATATTTGCTGAGGTACCAGCCGGCGGTCAATGCTATGGCCACCAGTCCGATCGCTATTATGCCTTCAATATACTGAACATTGGCTGGCGTTCCGGGAGCCAGCGATTCCAGATATTTATACGCTTTGTCGATCATGGTTGTGCACTGTGGTAATGTTCAAAGCCTTTGGCAAGGTCTGCAATGAGATCTTCTGGATCCTCTAGCCCGATATTCAGTCGTACCAGCGGACCCTTGTCTATCCATTCGGTTGCGGATCGAAATTTGCCAGGATCGACCGGCAGCGCGAGGCTTTCAAACCCGCCCCAGCTGTAACCGATGCCGAACAGAGACAACGCATCAATGAAGGCTGCACGGGATTTGTCATCGCCATCCGACAGTTCGAAGGAAAAAAGGCCCGATGATCCTTTGAAATCGCGTTTCCATATTTCATGCCCTGGGCAATCGGGCAGGGCAGGGTGGAACACGCGGCCCACTTCAGGCCGTCCTTTCAACCAATGTGCAACTTTCAATGCGCTGGCTTCATGTTGGCGCAAGCGGACGTCCAAAGTCCTGAGTCCTCGCCCAGCAAGATAAGCATCGTCGGGGGAGACCACTTGTCCCAGTTGTTGCGCTGTGCGCCGCAGCCGCGTCCAATAGCTGCTGTGCGTGGTGACAGCGCCCATCATCACGTCACTATGACCAACAATATATTTGGTGGCAGCGGTAATGGCGATATCCACACCATGTTCCAATGCTGGGAAAAAGCGCGAAGTCGCCCATGTGTTGTCGAGCAGAGTGACGATGCTGGCGGCGCGAGCCGCTTTACAGATTGCCGGCACATCCTGAATTTCGAAGGTCAGGCTACCAGGACTCTCCATCAGAACGGCTTTTGTTTTAGGTCCGAAAAGGCCGGTGATATCGGCACCGATCATCGGATCATAATAGCGAGCTGTGATACCCATGCGCTTGAGAAACGCATCAGCAAAGCTTCGGCTTGGGTCATAGCTGCTGTCCGTGAGCAGAATTTCGTCGCCCGGATTTAGGACAGCGAGCAGCGAGCACGAAATGGCGGCCACTCCCGAAGGATAAAGCATGGTCCCGGCGGCGCCGGGCTCCATTTCGGTCAGCGCTTCGGCGAGCGACCATTGGGTTGGGGAACCACGTCGACCATAGAAGAAATGGCCATCGTCGTTCGATTTCAGGCCATCGCGTAGATGGGCGACATTATCATATAGATGCGTGCTCCCGCGCCAGACGGGCGGATTGACCACGGCTCCTGTCCATTTTTTCCGGCGACCGCCGGTGACGACCTGAGTCGCGGGTTTTCTTGAACCAGAGTCGTTATCGGCCAACTATAGTTCCAGCATCTTCAGCCGGTTGCTTTCGGAGTGTCCGTATCAGCACCCCATTCGGTCCAGCTGCCATCGTAAAGGGCTGTTTTCTCTGCGCCAGCTACTGCAGCTGCAAAAGATATGGCCGCTGCTGTCATTCCCGATCCGCAAGTTGTGATAAGCGGTTTCGAAAGATCGATGCCAGCATCATTGAAAATTCCTGTTATCTCGTCACTGCTTTTCCACGTGCCGTCCGCGTTGAAAAAGCTGCCGTGCGGGATATTGGTCGAACCAGGAATATGGCCGGAGGCCGCAGCGCCCCGAGGGTCGGGTGTTTCGCCGCTAAACCGGTCGGCGGGTCGCGCATCAACGACTTGTTCGTCTTTGCTGTGCAAATTGGCGAGCATATCCGCTTTGGTGCGAACGTCCTTGTCATCTTTCCAGACTGTGAAATGGCGGTGACGCAGAGTTTCTTTACCGGTTTCCAGTGGTCGGCCTTCTGCCTTCCACTTGGCAATGCCACCATCGAGAATGGCGACTTCGTGGGCGCCAAAAATGGTCAGCATCCACCAAGCGCGAGTCGCGCTCTTCAATGGGCTGTCATCATATAGAACCACGCGACTGCCATCGCCCAAGCCGAGCGATTGCATCCGACTGGCAAATTTCTCCGCCGGCGGGAGCATATTGTCGACCGGATTGCTGGTATCGGTCAGTTCGCTGAGATCCATGAAAACGGCGCCAGGGATATGTCCAGCTTCATATTCTGCTGCAGGATTACGTCCTGCATCGGCCAAAAATTTCGTTGCGTCTACAATCCGAAGATCGGATGCACCTAGCTCGTTGGCCAGCCAGTCGGTCGTTACCAGCAATTCCATATTTAGCTCCTCATACCCGCAACCATTTGCGTTATTCGTTCCGCCGTTTAGCGATTCGATTTCCAGCCGTCGAGGCTATAACGCATTGGTTCACGAATCTACCGCTTATGTGGTTTTTGTGCATTGGGTGCCTCTGCGACCGCAGATGTGCCGCATGGCGATGGTCCTAGGGCCGTTACTCAGCCCATCACGATAGGACGGTGCCCGAGCGGTGCAAAGCTACATGGCCCCAAATCCAGACGGAAAGGAGCCATTTTTGTGCGCTGTGGTTCGTGCTCTTGACCAACCAGATAGGTAGCGGTTTGAAAGTGCCGGAAATCGGAACCATCGGTAAACTCAATTGAGAGGTGTACGAGCGGGACGAACAAAGCCTGAGACCGGAACAAGATCGGATGGATTGCGACCAAAGGTACACGAAACTCTGCACTAACCTTCTCAGTTTTCCCGATCTGGAGAATCTCAATATCTTGCAGTGGCGAAAGGTCGGCCGATAGCAGGTCACGGGCGCACTCGTCTTTGGCCTGGACCATTGTTCCCGTGACTTTGAGGTCGGTCAATATTTCACTCCCAAGATTGGATAGTGTGAGTTCAAAACCAAGGACCGCGTTGATCAAGGTTGCATTGGCCGAATGAGGCTGAAAACCAAGGGTGATGGCAGGAGCAGATTGGAGCGGTTCCAGCGGCTTTGCTTCGTGGTCGGGCAGGCTGGGCCCCGCATTTTCAGCCTCTATGGTGATCGATTGTTTCATGGAAGTGCGCCGCGCACGCCACAGATATGCTGCACTGATTAAAGCGAATAGAAGCGCTGCCACTGCCCAAAGAAACCAATTTCCTGATGCGCTCGATGCTACGGTTTCTGGTTCCTCCAAGGGGTCCGATGGCGATAAATTTATATCGCTCGATGTATCAACAGGTTCCTGGCTATCCACTTCCGCAGACCCAGAGTCTCGAGGCGAAAGGGCCGCGTTTGGAGGTGATGGTTCTGCGATCAATCTTGATTGGGCCGGCACTTGACTGACCGGTTCCTGACTAGGTGTGTTCTCAGCCGCAACGGGCATCGCGGTCGATGCACCGGCTCGGGGTTCCTGTATGGGTTGTGGCGTGTTTACTGGACTATTGCGCGGGACAGTAAGAGATGGTTCTATTTGCGGAACATCTTCGTCCACCGGCCCTTGGACGACATCTTGGTCCGATCGGCTGTTCTGTCCGGGTGGCAGAGAATAGTTTTCTGTCGAGGCCGGGTTTTGCGGAAGCGGTGCCGGATCATCAATCGCGTTTTGCGCTAGAGCGCCAGCGCTAGGTAGCAGTCCAAGCATGGCGCCGGTCAAAAGCACCCTGAACCAAAAATATGTGCTGGTTTGATCCACGACCATGTTCCTAAATATCCATGGACCAAATTGCGCGCTGCACCACTGAACCGGGGATGAATTCAGCAGGGGTGATGACATGAAGCGCCCAGTGGACTAGACAATCTGCATGACCGATAAAACTTCATCTGCCGCTGGACCTAAATATTTGGGCAAGACAAGTGAAATGCCCGCTTCTCCTGAAGAAGCGACGCTTGACTATGTGCCCAACCCCCGTGCTGGCGAGCTTTACCTCACCCGTTTCGCTGTGCCGGAGTTTACATCGCTGTGCCCCGTAACCGGTCAACCGGATTTTGCCCATCTGGTCATCGATTATGCGCCGGATCAAACCATCGTTGAATCCAAATCTCTGAAGCTCTTTCTCGGTTCATTCCGGAACCATGCCGCCTTCCATGAAGATTGTACGGTGGGAATCGGTCGGCGCCTGTTTGATGAAATGGCGCCCAAATGGTTGCGGATCGGCGGCTACTGGTATCCGCGCGGCGGTATTCCGATAGATATCTTCTGGCAATCGGGGGAATCGCCGAAGGGACTCTGGGTGCCTGATCAAGGTGTTGCTTCCTATCGAGGGCGCGGTTGATGGCCCATAAATTATACGCTGCGCCCCTGTCGCTTTATTCCGGTAAGGCGCGTGCCTATCTGGATTGGAAAGGCATCGACTATGAAGAGATTCTGTCGACGAGCGATGTCTACAAGAATATTATCCTCCCCAAAGTTGGCCGACCAGTCATTCCGGTCGTGGATACAGACGATGGTCAGACCATTCAGGATACGACCTGCATTATAGATCATTTCGAAGAAACGATCGGTGGCCCTTCAATTTATCCCGCTACGCCCAAGCAAAGGCTTACCGCATTGCTATTGGAAACATATGGTGATGAATGGTTGGTGATTCCGGCGATGCACTACCGATGGAATTATAACGAAGAATGGGTGTACGGAGAATTTGGTGCGGCTTCCGCACCGGATGCCAGCAAGGAAGAACAACTAGCGATCGGACGGGAACGCGGGTCCAGTTTCAAAGGTTTCTGCCCAATTTTGGGAATCAATCCAGATACGATCCCGGCAATAGAGGCCAGTTATGAGGCATTGCTCGCCGATCTCGACGCGCATTTTGCGATTCATGATTATCTCTTGGGTTCTCGACCTTCCATAGGTGACTTTGGTTTGATCGGACCGCTTTATGCCCATCTCTATCGGGATCCGGCATCGGGTGAGATCATGAAACGGTTGGCCCCGCGCGTTGCCGCTTGGGTTGAACGGATGGTGGATGTCAAAACGCCTCTGTCGGGTGAATTTCTTGCCGATGACGAAGTTCCGCAAAGTCTGATGCCTTTGCTTGAGCGGATGATGGACGAACAAATGCCGTTCCTTCAAACCACTGCCGATATGTTGGTAAGCTGGTCAGGCTCGAATCCGGATACGGAATTGCCGCGCGCCGTTGGCATGGCTGCATTTGTCATAGAAGGCGTGGAGGGGCAGCGGATTGCCGCGCCCTTCAGTTTGTGGATGCTGCAGCGCGCATTCGCTTATTATGAAAGTTTGAACGATGTGGAGAAAACCGTCGCGGATGACTTTCTGGCGACGGTCAAAGGCGCATCGGGGTTTCAAAATTTTGTGATGGACAGGCCTTTGGTGTTTGAAAAATTCAAACTTTCCGTTGGTTAAAGCCGTGAACCGGTCCAAAATTTTGCACAAAAAAGAGTTTACCCTATCAATCGGACGCGGCTAATCTTACTACTGGCGATATGAGCGGTATCCCACATCATCATAGCATTGCCATTGAGGCATCCGACATCGATTTCATGGGGCATGTCAACAATGCGAATTACCTGACGTGGGTTCAGGACGCCGTGGTTGCACATTGGCAAAAATTTGCTCCGTCAGAGGCCGTCGCTGACCATCTATGGGTCGCGATCAAGCATGAAATCACCTATCGCAAACCAGCTTTTCTGGACGACGATGTGATTGCCGAGGTCTTGTTGGAAAAGGTCCATGGCGCGCGGGCATTCTACAGCACAGTCATTCGCCGTGGGGAAGAAGTGCTCGCTGAAGTGCAGTCAAGCTGGTGCTGCATCGATGCTGACACGTTGCGGCCAACCCGTCTGGCCAAGGATATTGTCGCGCGATTTTTGGGTTAAGGCGGGCCATTGCCGAAAGCATTGATGGCTTTGCTAACAGGCAAGTGACCGTCGATGTCATATTCAGAATGCGACGGTATGTCATCTGCCCATTAAATTCAGGCTTGGCTGAACGGCGGCAGCTTCTTGATTCTATCCTGATCGACATCCATCGTCCATCACCCCGTTCGATCACAGGATATTAGACCGCACCAACATTCTTCATGATCCGTTCCCGATCATTATAGCGCATTTTTTTGGGGGTAGATTCTATGCCTTTGCACCGCAGATAGGATTCAAGCTTGCCTGTGTAATAGGAGGCGCGTGGCCCGAAGACTCACATGGGAATCACCCCGCAATCAACGCATCAGCCCGCCAATCAGGTTGCGCACAAAGCGGCCGGCAACAGGCCCGGCGAGGTCGGTGACAACCGAGCCCACGGCCGATGTTACGCCTGACCGCATCGGATTTGCGCGAGATTTTTTACCCAGGATTGTAGAGGCGGCAATACCCGCCGCTGATCCCACGGCAACCTTAGCGCCTCGACTGAAGGCTTTTTCCCAAATACTCTTGGTCTTGCGGGAGCGTTTGCCGACTTCTTTGGCGCCTTTTTCTTCGACTTCTTTTGCGGTTTCCGTGGCATCTACGACCTTCTGCGCCAATATTTCTTCAGCGCTATTGCGGTCGATTTCTTCATCATATTTGCCATCATAAGGCGAGATTGAATTGATGATCGCCCGCTCTTTTGGCGTGATCGAGCCAAGGCGCGAGCGAGGTGGTTTGATTAGTGTCCGTTGGACGATTGAGGGCGCTCCATCTTCCAGCAGCGTTGATACAAGGGCCTCACCTACCCGCAGCTCGGTAATGGCTTCCTCGACATCCAGGTCGGGATTGATGCGGAATGTATCGGCTGCCGCCTTGATCGCCTTTTTGTCTCGAGGTGTGAAGGCGCGCAGGGCATGCTGCACACGGTTGCCCAATTGGCCAGCAACCTTTTGGGGAATGTCGACCGGGTTCTGGGTCACGAAAAAGACGCCAACCCCTTTGGAACGGATCAAACGCACAACCTGTTCAATTTTATCTTCCAAGGCCTTGGGAGCATCGTCGAACAAGAGATGGGCTTCATCGAAGAAGAAAACCAACTTGGGCTTCGTCGGATCTCCGACCTCTGGTAAGGTTTCGAACAGTTCCGCGAGCAGCCAGAGCAAGAAGGTTGCATAGAGTTTCGGGCTGCGCATCAACTGATCGGCCGCGAGTACGTTGATATAGCCGCGACCTTGATCATCGCATTTGATGAAATCATCGATCTCCAGCGCAGGTTCGCCAAAAAATTGGCCTGCGCCCTGGCTATCAAGCTGCAGCAATTGACGCTGGATCGCGCCGACGCTGGCTTTCGATACATTGCCGTATTTTGCTGACAATTCTTTCGCATTTTCCGCAGTATAGGCGAGCATCGATTGAAGGTCATCGAGGTTCAGCAGCAACAAGCCTTCTTCGTCGGCAAACCGGAAAACGATATTGAGCACGCCTTCCTGCGTGTCGTTCAGGTCCATCAAACGCGCGAGAAGCAAAGGCCCCATTTCCGAAATGGTGGTGCGGATCGGATGACCCTGCTTGCCATAGAGGTCCCAGAATATCGCCGGATTGTCGGAATAGGCGTAGTCGTCCATCCCAAGCTCTTTGGCCCGGCCTTCGAGCTTGTCGGCATGTTTGAACTGTGATGACCCCGCCATGGAAATGCCAGCGAGGTCGCCTTTTACATCGGCAACAAATACCGGAACGCCGTTGGCGGAGAAGCTTTCGGCCAGTCCCTGCAGGGTCACCGTTTTGCCGGTGCCGGTTGCTCCGGCTATCAAACCATGGCGATTGGCGCGGGATAGGCTAAGGCATTGTCGTTCGTCACCGCCCAGTCCGAGAAAAATTTCTGTTGCATCGGCCATCGGCGAATCCCCTCAATCATATTGTAAACAGCCCTATGCTTGACGCAAAAAAAAGGCCGGCGTCAAGCACCGGCCTTTTTCTGTTACATGTGTTTAGACGCATTTAGTCGTCTTGCAGGCGAACCGCGACAAATTGCGGATCACGAGCGCCGCGACGAACCTGGAGCAACACAGCTTCCCGTTTTGAACGTTTGGCGCTGCTGATCGCTTTGTCGAGATCAGCTGCATTGGCGATTGGTTTGCGATTGACGCTGGTGATCACAAACCCGCGCTTGATACCTTTTTGAGCGGCATCGCTATTTGGATTGACCGTCGATACCACGACGCCTTTCTGCGACGATGGGATGCCAACCTGCCTTGCAATGGTTGGCGTTAAATCGACGACAGACAATCCCAGTGCATCAGCAGTCGCTTGGGCACTAGCGCCATTTTCATCTTGGCCTTGATCATTGTCTTCAGCATCTGGATCAAAGGAATTGCTAGCCAGTTCTTCTTCAGACGGACGTTTGCCCAGCTTGGCGTTGACCTTGACTGTTTTGCCATCGCGAACCAGTTCGATCGGAACACTCGTGCCGACCGGCAGATTGGCCACTAGGTAGGACAATGTCTGGTCCGGTGTAATGGTTTTGCCTTGTACCTTGGTAATCACGTCACCAGCCTGAATGCCGGCCTTTTGAGCAGCCTCACCTGGTTCAACCCGCTGGACAAATTCGCCTCGGTTTTTCTGCAATCCCAGAGAGTCCGCCAGATCTTCTGAAAGCGCACTGATCTGAACGCCGAGATAGCCACGCTCGATCGCTTTCCCTTTTTTCAGCGTTTCGACGATCGGAGCAGCAACTTCTGCAGGAATGGCAAAGCCAATGCCGACATTGCCGCCGGTGGGCGAAATAATAGCATTGTTGATGCCAATGACATTGCCATTGAGATCGAACATTGGTCCGCCACTATTGCCCCGATTGATCGATGCGTCGGTCTGGAGGAAACGATCATATGCGCCGCCTTGTCCAGTGTTTCTGTGGATCGCGGACAATATGCCAGTGGTTACCGTACCGCCAAGGCCAAAAGGATTGCCGATTGCGATGACCCAGTCGCCGACCCGGGCTCCCGTGCTGTCGCCGAACTTCACAAACGGCAGCGGCTTAGATGATTTGATCTTGAGCACAGCAATATCAGAAGCCGCATCGCGGCCGATCAATTCGGCTTCATATTCTGTGCGGTCCGGCATGATGACGGTGATGGTTTCGATCGTTGCATTGCGGTTGCCCGGCGCCACAACATGGTTGTTGGT
The DNA here is from genome assembly GCF_039982395.1 of Parasphingorhabdus sp. Classification (GTDB taxonomy): domain Bacteria; phylum Pseudomonadota; class Alphaproteobacteria; order Sphingomonadales; family Sphingomonadaceae; genus Parasphingorhabdus. Next base: position 80,936 of record NZ_JBDWYO010000001.1, on the reverse strand, counting down.
AACAACATAGCCATCGGCGGAAATTATAAAGCCTGATCCCAGCGACTGTGCTTGACGTGTTTGTGCGCCGCCGTTTCCGCCACCCCTGCGGTTGCCGAACAAGCCGTCGAACGGAGTGCCTGCAAAGGGATTGCTATTGTTTACGCGGACGCGCTGGGTGGTAGAGATGTTGACCACGGCTGGCTGCAACTGCTCAGTCAGGTCTGCAAAACTCATCGGAGCATTTGCGCGTGGTACCACGTTGCGCATTGCTGAGCTGTCGTTGGCGGCGGTCTGTGCTCCGGCTGGGCCTATGCCAGTCAGGGCTGCTGCACTGCCGGCCAAAAGCAAAGCTGCTGAAATTCCGTAAGCGTAACGCACTGTCATTTTCCTCTCAAATTTCTGACGGAGCAAAAGGATGCTCGCCGTCAGATCCGTTCAAATTCGTAGAAATAATGGCGCAATTTTCATGAACGGCAATTGAATATTAGCATATTTATTCGTCGTTCCCGAGCGCAGAACTGCAACATATTTCTCATGTTCACCTATTTGGGTGCGTTACGAGCTTTTCGCAAGCGTGCAAGAGGCCTTTGGTCGAAAAAAACCGGCTCCGTGCCGAAAAGATGACAAATGTAGTCGGTAAGAAGGGGCGTCAAAATATGTGATCGTCAAAATTCGAATGAACCGTCGGTTTCAAATTGTGATTTGCCACTGAAACCCAAAGCATCATTGGCCAACTGTGTATCGAAAAATTCATGAACCGAAGCGATCTTGCCATTTCGGAACGAGAAGATATGGGCATAGCGTTGGTCATAGCGCTGTCCGTTTCGGGCCACGCCCTTGGCTTCCATGATGGCGGTTGCTCCATCCGGACCATCGTTCATCACACGCCATTTTACCGCGAACTGGAATTGTTCGAAATCCAACGCTTCAAATATAGCAGGCAGCACCTGTTTCAGTGCCGCGAAACTCTCATACCGCCCGGATATGATCGTATGTCCCGATACATTGTATACGACATCTGAATGGTGCAGCGCTTCGAAACCATCGACGTCCATCGCCGCCAATGCAGCATAATAGGCGTCAATGATCTCGCAGTTGCTGCTCAAAGCGTCTTATCGACCCCGGAACTGGCGCAAATATTCATTGTCCGGAGAGAGAATGAACGAGCTTTGTGGATCGTCTGGTCCGCCGCCCTGGAAGGTCGTTTCATAGCTCTTCATAGCCCGGTAGAAATCATAGAAACCCGGGTCTTTGCCAAAGCTTTCGGCATAGGTCCGAGCGGCGCTAGCGTCTGCTTCGGCCCGAATAATCTGTGCCTGCTTTGCACCCTGGGCGCGAATTGTCCGCGCTTCCTGATCACGGGCTGTCCGCATTCTTTGATAAGCGCTGTCGAGTGGCGTGCCGTCTGGCAGGTCGGCGCGTTTTATGCGCACATCCACAATCTCGGCCCCATATTGGCGTGCAACGCGGTTGAGTCCGGCTTGGATATTGTCCATCACTTGGCCGCGTTCGGGGCTAAGCAAGGCCGCAAAGGGACGTTTGCCCAGTTCGTTTCTCAAGGCCGAACCCAAAATTGGCCGGAGTTCTTCCGAAACGCGCTCTTCGCTGCCAGCTGCAATATACATACGCAACGGATCGGTGATCCGGAAGCGGGCAAAGGCATCGACTTGCAAGCGCAGCTGGTCCGTAGAGAGCACTTGCTGTTGTTCCATTTCGACGTCGCGGATGCGTTTGTCGATCCACACCACTTGCTCAATGAACGGGAATTTCATGAGCAGTCCGGCGCCAGTTTGTCCGAATGGGACATCATTCTGGTACCGGTTGATAATGCGTACAGGTTCACCAAAGCGGACAACCACGCCTTGCCGTGTTTCGGGCACGATGATGAGTGTGTTCAGCAATGTGAACAAAGCTGCGATGATGATTACGCCAAGCGCAACGGGGTTTTGCATGATGCGTCCTATCATCTACTTGCCCTCCACGGTTGTAATCGGAGGTTGCAGCGCGCGCTTCTTCAATTCTGGCAGGGCAAGATAGGGAGTGACGCCATTTGCCTCGACCACGGTTTTATCGACCTTGGACAAGACACGTTCCATTGTTTCATAATACATACGTTGACGCGTCACGGTTGGGGCAAGACGATATTCTTCATAGACTTTGTCAAAAGCGGCCGATTCACCTTGTGCCTGCGCGGTCAGCTGCTGCGCATAAGCGCGCGCTTCGTTGAGATAAGTTTGCGCCGTTTGTTGAGCGGCGGACACTTCTTTAAACGCGTCGTTAACCGCCGCAGGAGGGTCCGCTTTTTTGATCGCGATACCGCGAATGACAACGCCGGCGCCATAGCCGTCGAGCAGTTGTTGCATATTGCGTTCGACCTGTTGCTCGATTTCTGTCCGCTCGGAACCGATCGTATCGTCTAGCGTGAAATTCGCTACCGATGCACGCATTGCGGCTTCCGCTACTTCTTTGATGGTTTCTTCCGGTTCAGCAATCTGGAACAGAAATAGCTCTGGCGCCTTGATGTTCCAACGCACGGAATAGGCCAAGTCGACAATGTTCTGATCGCCGGTCAGGATCAGTTTCTCAGTCTCTCCTTCGGGAATATCGATTGTCCGGATATCCTCGATATCAAGCTTCGTGACTTGCTCAAGCGGAGTGGGCAGCGAGAAGTGCAGGCCAGGTTCCATTGTTCGAGAATAAGAGCCCAAAAACGTAACAACGCCGCGCTCTTGCGGGCTGACGCGGTGAATACTGGTCAGCAAAACCCATAGAACGATAAAGCCAATGGCCATAAGGGGCCACCAAGATCGGCCGCCGGGGCGTTTCGGCATGCCGCCTTTGAACCCGCCACCAGAACCTCTTTTGAACAGCTCTTCTAGAGAGCTAGCGCCTTTGCGTCCGCCACCGGGAGACCCGCCTGGAGGGTTGCCCCAGGGATTGCGGGGACCGCCGCCATTGCCGTTGCCGCCTTCCCCTCCGCTGCCATTGTCATTGCCCCATGGTCCGGCCATGTTCAATATTGCGCTTAAAATCGATCCGCGGCGGGCTTCGCCGTCAATATTTTTATCCATAGTTTCTTTATAGGTAGCACATCACCAGAAAAACAGTGTCAATCCGAGAAAAGTGTAACTATGTCCATCTCATGACCGATATTTCTTCAATTGAAGCAGCGCTGGACGCTGTTGCCAAAGGCCGCTTCAGCGCCGTAAAATTTGCGCAAGGCCGCGTCACTCTGGTGCTTAATGTTGGCGGACTCGACGTACGAGACCGTGGCCAGATCGAAATTGCCGTCAAAGGCAAGCTGCTGGAGATGGACGGCGTTGAGAAAGTCGATTTGGCAATGACAGCCGAGAAGGTGGAACGGCGTCTCATTGCCGTAGCCAGCGGCAAGGGTGGTGTCGGTAAGTCTACGCTTTCTGCTAATCTGGCGATTGCGATGCAGTTGATGGGTCGCAAGGTTGGAATGGTGGACGCCGATATATACGGCCCCTCTCAGCCTCGTCTGCTGCAATGTGAAGGGCGACGCCCAGAGGTTGAAGGCAAGCAGTTGATCCCGGTACCGAATGGGTATGACGTGCCAGTTTTGTCCATGGGGCATCTCGCGAAGCCCGGGCAGGCAATCGCCTGGCGCGGACCGATGGCAGGCAAAGCTCTGGAGCAGTTGATCGATGCTCATTGGGCAGATGTCGAAGAACTGATCGTCGATATGCCTCCGGGCACCGGCGATGTGCAATTGTCTATGATGCAAAATCACAAACCGGTTGGCGCAGTGATTGTTTCGACGCCACAAGATCTGGCATTGATGGATGCCACGCGCGCCGTGGATCTGTTTAATCAAGCGAAGATTCCGATCATCGGTATGGTCGAGAATATGTCCGGCTATCATTGCCCGCATTGTGGCGAGGCGAGCGACCCCTTTGGAGCCGGCGGCGCCGAAGCGGCTGCCAAAACAATGGGCATGCCCTTTCTTGGCAGAATTCCGCTGGACATTGATATCCGCAAGTCCAGCGACGGCGGCACGCCGCCGGCATGTATGGACGGCACGCAAGGACAGGCTTTCCGGGATGTTGCCAAAAAGCTGGCCACTTGGTTGGACAATCAATAGCCGCTAGAAAGGGCGTCATGCTGCTGGAAAGTGATCTGGACATTGCCGATTTGCTTCTGTCGACACAGCGTGTCGCTCTGGTTGGCGCATCGGCTAAGCCGGAACGGGCGAGCAACCGGATATTCCGGTATCTGCTGGAGCAAGGCTATGATGTGATTCCGGTTAATCCCGGGCTCGCAGGTCAAACATTATATGATGTTCCGGTGGCGGGTTCCTTGGATACTGTTGCAGGAGACATCGATCTTGTAGATATTTTTCGGAATTCTGCCGCCGCCGGCGATGTGGTGGACGAGGCCATCGCGATTGGCGCGAAAGCGGTCTGGATGCAGCTGGGCGTGATCAACGAACCCGCAGCGCGGCGCGCAATAGATGCGGGCCTTAAGGTCGTTATGGATCGATGTCCGAAAATCGAAATCCCTCGTTTGGGCCTGATGAAAGAATCACATGGCGGATGAACCCGAAATTGAAAAAGCGGACGGTCCGTCAAAGGGTTTGAACCGCCGCAAATTTCTGGTTGGCACTGGCGCTGTTGCTGGCCTGGTTGTCGCTTGGGCATTCTGGCCACGCCGCTACGAACCCAATGTAGCTGCTACCGAAAACGAGCAGGTTTTCGGGGCATTTCTGAAAATATCCGAAGATGGGCTAGTCACTGTGGTCGTACCGCAAAGCGAAATGGGACAGGGCGTCTATACTGTTTTGCCTCAAATTTTAGCCGATGAGCTGGGCGCTGACTGGCGAACGGTCGCGGTCGAGCCTGCGCCGATCAATCCTCTCTATAGCAATCATCTATTGGCTGCGCAGTGGGCCGAATCCCAGATGCCGGCCGGTATTGGAAAATTGGCAGAATCGGAAAAGCTGCAATGGGTCGCGCAGAAAGTGACGATTCCGGATCAATATATGCTGACCGCAGACTCCACGTCTATTCCCGCTTTCGCTCAGAGCTTTCGCGAAGCGGGCGCTGCCGCGAGAGTATTGCTGACCAAGGCTGCGGCCGCCAAATGGGACGTGGACTGGGAAGTTTGTACTGTCGAGAACGGTGTGATTTCCAATGGTGAAAAGACAGTGCGCTTTGGCGAACTGGTTCGCGATGCCGCAAATCAGGTCTTGCACGATCCTGTGCCGTTTCGTCCGGCGGGTGCAGGCAATTTGATTGGTCAGGATGTTCCGCGTCTAGATATGCCGTCCAAGCTAGATGGTTCTGCAAATTTTGCTGGTGATATCAGATTACCGGACATGGTTTTTGCGGCTGTCCGACAGGGACCAATTGGCGAGACCAGCTTGAAATCGTTCAACCGTGACGGCGCGAGCAAGATCACGGGATTTATCGATGTTGTCGAAAGCGAGCAATGGATTGCTGCGGTGGCGACAAACTGGTGGGCAGCCAATCGGGCATTGGACCTGATGAGTCCAGTATTCGAAACCAAGGGTTTCATGGCGGATAGCGACAAGATTGATACCGCTTTGGAAGAGGCGCTAGAAGATGGTCCCGGAATCCGCTTTGTGTCTCGCGGTGATACCGAAGCGGTGTTTGAAGAAGACACTGTTTTTCGCGCCCGTTACCATGCTGCCGCAGCACTGCATGCGCCGATCGAAACGCGGACCGCCACTGCCGAATTTGTAGATGGCAGTCTCGCGCTATGGATGGCCACGCAGGCGCCGGCCGCGGCCGTTCAGGCGGCGGCCAGAGCATTGAATATTGGTCAGGATCGCGTGACGCTTTATCCTATGTTGAGCGGCGGGTCATTCGACCATAATCTTGACAATGATATCGCGGCGCAAGTCGCGAAAATTGCTAAAAAAATGGACCGTCCGGTTCAACTGGTCTGGTCTCGGCCTGAAGATTTGATGCACGATCATTATCGGGCGCCGAGCCACGCGCGTTTTGATGCAGCCATGGCCAAGGCTGGCCGCGTGGACGCGATGCAGATCAAAATAGCCGCTCCGCCGTCAGCCCGGGAACAGGTCAAACGTCTGTTTGACGCTATGGACAATGTCGAGGCGATGCGATCGTCAATCGGAGAGGCGGATATCAAGGCCATTGACGGTCTGGACATACCCTATGATATCCCCAATCTAACCGTTGATCATCATAGCGCCTTTGTTGGCGTGCCGACAGGAAACTGGCGCAGCAACGCCCATAGCAGTAATGTGTTTTATCTCGAGTCTTTCATCGATGAACTGGCGGCGAATGCCGGCATCGAGCCCCTGTCTTTTCGCATGCAAATGATGAACAATCAGCCGAGGCTTGCCCGTTGTCTCACGAGCGTCGCGACCATGGCAGCATGGGACGGGGGGCTCGACAACAGCGGTCAGGGCATGGCGTGTCACAGCATGCGCGGCGGCCATATTGCCGTCATCGCGAGCGCTAGCCGGGGAGCCAGTGGCTTGGAAGTTCGCCGCATTTCTGCAACCGTCGATATTGGTCGGATCATACATCCGGATATTGCCCGACAGCAGATTGAAGGCGGCATAATTTTTGGATTGGCGATGGCGCTTGGCAGCGCAACAGGATTTGCAAACGGTCTGCCCACTGCCCGCAGGCTGAGCGATCTGTCTTTGCCGCGGCTCGCAGAAATTCCACCGATCCAGATCGAATTTATCCGAAGCGATGAAGATCCTGTCGGTTACGAAGAATTGGGTGTACCGGCAGTCGCACCAGCGGTCGCCAATGCACTATTCTCGGCAACTGGCGTTCGACTGCGCCAAATTCCGCTTTTTGGGGAAGTATCATAAGCTATGCGTGAAACCGGTCCATTGCCACAGAATCATCCAGGGGTTGCAAAGAAAAAAATCGGCGTGCTGCTGGTCAATCTCGGTACGCCGGATGCACCTGACAAGCATGCCGTCAAACGCTATCTCAAGCAGTTTCTATCGGATAAACGGGTTGTCGAAATTCCCTCGATCATCTGGCAGCCGATCTTGCGAGGGATCATTCTCAACACCCGTCCGGCAAAATCTGCGGAAGCCTATCGTCTGGTTTGGACCGAAGATGGTTCGCCGCTGGCTTCATACACCAGGAAGCAGGCCGCGAAGCTTGATGACCAAATTGATGGAGTCATGGTGGATTGGGCGATGCGTTATGGCAATCCTAGCATCAAAAGCCGACTGGACTCCATGAAAGAGGCAGGATGCGATCGTATTTTGATCGCACCGCTTTACCCGCAATATAGCGGCGCAACGACCGCGAGCGTTCATGATGCGGTATTTGATGCAATTGCTGATATGCGTTGGCAACCCGCTATTCGGCTGCTGCCCGCCTATCATGATGACGAAGCCTATATTACGGCACTGGCAAACAGCCTTGAACGCGATATCGCGGCGCTAGATTTTGAACCGGATGCCATAGTCGCAAGCTTTCATGGCATGCCAGAGCGCACCTTGGAATTGGGGGACCCTTATCATTGTCATTGCCAGAAGACCGCCCGACTTTTGTCTGAGAAGATGGGACGAGAATTGGTGATTGCGTTCCAGTCGCGTTTTGGCCGGGCAAAATGGCTCGAACCGGCGACCGACACAACTTTGGAATCGCTGCCGGGGCAGGGGAAGAAAAATATCGCGATTTTTGCGCCCGGCTTCTCCAGCGACTGTTTGGAAACCTGTGAGGAATTGGCGATCCGCGGCAAAGAACAATTTGAAGCGGGCGGTGGCGAAAAATTTGCCTATCTTCCGTGTCTCAATGATAGCGAAATAAGCATCAATATGCTCGAAAAACTGGCCCGCCGGGAACTGTCAGGGTGGATCTAGAAAAGTCCGAAATTTTCCATCCGCCGGTCAAGCGGAGCATCACAATCGCCGGGCACCAGACTTCCATTTCCCTCGAACCGCTGTTCTGGGACTTACTCAGATCAGCTGCTGATCTTAGGGGTTTACCTCTCAATGCATTGGTTGCCCAGATCGACGTTGAAAGGATATCTGCTGCACAGCCTCCAGGTCTGGCAACAGCGATCCGCTTGTGGCTTACCAATGATCTGCTTGGAATAACGACGCAAGGAGACTAAGGGACGGCCATGAACGCAACCCTTCTTGTCATGGCGGGCGGTGCGATTGGAGCGGCAGGACGCTACCACCTCGGTCGTCTCGTGTTTCAACTCGGTCCCATGGGCTATCCCCTTGGCACTTTAGTGGCCAATTTGATGGGGGGGGTCTTGATGGGTGTGCTGGCTGGCGTGTTGGCCCGTAGCAATTTTGTTGATGAACCTTGGCGGCTTTTGCTTGGCGTTGGTCTGCTAGGCGGTTTTACTACTTTTTCGGCCTTTAGTTTGGAAGTTATCAATATGATCGAGCGAAACGAATGGAGCATGGCTATCGGCTATGCCTTGCTTTCAGTTGTCGGTTCGGTGCTGGCACTATTTGCGGGCCTTATGGCTGTTAGGGCATTGGCATGAGCGGCTTTGACCCCACGGCGGAAAGCGGTTCCGAAGAAGAAAAGCCGCAGGGTTCGGCCAAGGAACAGAAGCAGGCGCTGAAAACACTTGATGTGCGGCAATTCACGGTGTCGGCCGATGATGATGATATTCGCGTGGACCGCTGGTTCAAGCGGCACATGGTGGATGTTCCGTTCAACATTGTATCGCGTTGGGCGCGGACCGGGCAATTGCGACTGGACGGCAAAAGAGTATCTCCGGGTGATCGCATTCAAGCGGGGCAGATTCTGCGTGTCCCGCCCCTAGAATTGGAACGACCCGGTCGGACTCCGAAAGCCAAGGCAGACTTGTCTCAGGATCAGATCGATTTCGCGCGGGAACTGGTGATTCACAAAGACAAGGCAGCGGTGATCGTCAACAAACCTCCGGGCTTGGCGACGCAAGGCGGCAGCAAAACAACAACCCATCTTGATGGTCTGCTCGATGCGCTGAGCTTTGATGCAAAATCGCGACCCAAGCTGGTCCATCGCCTCGACAAGGACACCAGCGGCGTGATTCTGCTGGCCCGCTCAGCGGGCGCGGCTGCCTTTTTCTCGAAGCGCTTTTCCGGGCGCGACGTCCGCAAAGTCTATTGGGCGCTCGTTATGGGTGTGCCGGAAATTGCCGATGGCGTGATCGATTTACCGCTTTCCAAGCAGCCGGGTTCCGGAGGCGAAAAAATGCATGTTGATGAAGAGAACGGCCAGTCGGCCAAATCTCGTTATCGGATTATCGAACGTGCTGGCAACCGGGCTTGCTGGGTCGAGTTGCAACCTCATACTGGGCGTACTCATCAGCTTCGTGTGCATATGGCAGCCATTGGTCACCCGATTGTGGGTGATGGAAAATATGGCGGCAAAGATGCATTTTTGACCGGCACAATCAGCCGCAAAATGCACTTGCATGCGAGACGGTTGCGGATTGAGCATCCAGATGGACACAATCTGGATGTGAAGGCTGATTTGCCGGCTCATTTTGCGGAATCGATTGATAATCTTGGACTAGACCTGATTCTCGGTGACTTGCCTCTTGACGAGAAAAAGCCGGGCGGAAAAATGGTTCGCAAACAGCAGGCCAAGGCTCATGCGAAGCAGATCCGAAAGGACAAGCGCGGCGAACGGCGCGGTCGGGGAGAGACTAGCGGCAAGCCTACAAAAGCGGGCAAGCCGACGAAACGCGAGCGTCCCAATGCTGGCAAAGCCACGCATAAGAAAAACATGCCGCACAAAGCCAAAGTTAAACAGGCACTCCACAAGAAGTCCAAATAATGCATCCTGATCCTGCCTTCCGATGGCCCAAGTCTGCCAATGATCATCATGACGCTGATGAGCGGGCGGCCCTTGAGGCGATGATCGCCAATATTGGTTTTGCTATGGTTTTTGCTGAAACCCCCGATGGGCCGCGCGTTGCCCATGTCCCGGTTTTTTCAACCGGAGATGGTGCGCTGCAATTTCATCTGTCGCGCGGCAATGGTTTGACCAAGCATATCGCGACCAACAAAGCGCTATGTGTGATCAACGGCCCCGATGCCTATATCAGCCCGGATTGGTATGGCGTTGATGATCAGGTGCCGACCTGGAATTACCTGACGCTCGAACTTGAAGGGACGGTACGTCAGATGGAGCGGGAAGGCCTGATCAGCCTGTTGGATGACCTCGCGGCGCAGAATGAAGCGAAGCTGCTGCCCAAAACGCCTTGGCATCGGAATAAAATGGATGCGCAAAAATATGACAAGATGGTTGACGCTATTGTCGGCTTTGAGATGGAAATAATGGCTTGGCGGCCCACTGCCAAGCTCAGCCAAAACAAACCGCAAGCGGTAAGAGAGCGCGCTGCCGCCGAACTGGATTCGGTCGGGCGTCGCGCGATCGCTCATATGATGCGGGAATTCGGAGAGAAATGACCAACAAGCTTGCCCTGTTCGACTGCGACGGCACGATGGTGGATAGCCAAGCCAATATCTGTGCCTCAATGGATCTGGCCTTTCAGAAAAACGGCCTGATTCCGCCTGACCACCATCTGGTGCGGCGGATTGTTGGCCTGAGCCTCACGGAAGCCGTCGGACAATTGCTGCCGGGCGGCAACGAAGTCATCGTCGCCAAGGTGACCCAATCCTATAAGGACGGTTTCTTTGAACTCCGCCAGTCCGGCGGTGTTCAGGAACCTCTTTATGAGGGATTGCTCCAGACGCTGGAAGCATTGGAGGCATCTGGTTGGGTGTTGGGCGTAGCGACTGGAAAGTCGGATCGTGGTTTGCGTCATGTGTTGGAAACGCACGGTCTGTTGGATCGTTTCGTGACGCTGCAAACCGCGGACAGGCATCCATCAAAACCGCATCCGGCGATGGTTGAGCTGGCGATTGCCGAAGCTGGAGCGGCGGCGGAAACCACGGCTATGATCGGCGATACCAGCTTTGATATGGCGATGGCGGTCAATGCCAATGTCCGCGCGGTCGGAGTCGACTGGGGCTATCATGACGAGCATGAACTGATCGACGCCGGAGCGGAAATTGTCGCCGCCAAAATGTCGGATCTGAGCGGAATATTGAACAAATGACCCAGAAAATCGACGAATCTGGCCAAGAACAGCCTGAATATGTTCCGGATCCCGAGAAAGAGAAACAGGCCAAGGCCGTGCATTTCATGGTCAGCATGATCCGGTTGCTGGGTGTGGTGTTGGTGATGCTGGGGCTGGCCATTGTGCTGGATCGCTTGCCGCCCATGCCGGCGCCTGTGGGCTATGTGTTCATCGCCCTTGGCCTCGCGCAAATGTGGATCGCACCGGTCTGGATCATCCGCAAATATGTCCAGGCCCGGGTAGCCGAAGAACAAATTGCCAAAGCGGCAGAAGGCTCCGACACCCCATGAAACGTTTCTATAAAGACGTGTCGGTCTCCCAGGATAGCGATGCATTTGCGATTGCGCTTGATGGGCGTCCGATGAAGACGCCTCAGCGCAATGCGCTTGCCGTGCCCTATGCTGGTCTGGCCGAAGCGATCGCAGCGGAATGGGCGGCGCAAGGAGAAGATATTCTACCCGTGACCATGCCGCTGACCGCACTGGCGCAAGGCGCGCTGGATCAGGTCGAGAATGAGCGCGACCGCATCGTCTCCCGCATTGCCGCTTTTGCCGATAGCGACATGCTCTATTACCGGGCTGACCCAAATCAACAGGCGCTGATTGATCACCAAGCCGAGCATTGGGATCCGTTGCTCGATTGGGCGCGGCAAAATTATGATGTCAGCTTCAATCTCATCTATGGCATCCGTTATGAAGCCCAACCGGCAGCAACGATCGAAAATCTTGGAGCAGTGGTTGACGGACAAGATGATTTTGTCGTCGCTGCGATGCTTTCGCTCGTCGGCTTGACCGGCTCTCTGATTGCGACGCTTGCGCTGGTTGAACAGACCCGGGATGCCGAGACGCTTTGGCCGCTGGTCAATCTGGAAGAGCTTTGGCAGGAGCAGCAATGGGGACGCGACGATCAAGCCGTTGCCACCCGCAATCTCAAGCAGGCAGAATTTGAAGCCGCGACCCGTTTTCTCAACTTGTCGCGTAGTTAGTATCTTTTGTTCCGGTTTTCCGTTAAAGGGCTGAAACTGTAACGGAGACTACATGACAACCGAAGCCACTTTATGTGCCACCCCTGTTGAAGCGGTGGCCTTGCTTGAAAAACTCTATACCGAACAAATTGAAATCACGGCTGCCCGTTTTGGGCGCTATGCGACATCCGGCCTTGCCAAGGACGATCGTCAGCAGGGTCTTTATCCGCAGATCAGCGTTGAAATTCCCGCCGATCAGGCTACCGAAACCAGCCATTTGGCATCCGGCCATCTGTCCGATATCAACACCTACCGCACGACGATCTCCGAACCGCGTCTCTATCGGGCCTATCTGCTCGATCAGCTGGAGCGTATCGCCGAAACCTTCACCGCGAAAATCTGGGTCGGGCTTTCCGACACGCCGATTCCATTGGCCTTCGCGCTGGAAGATGCCGGAGCCGGCCTCGATCGGGCGAAGAAGGAAAAACTGCCAAATTATTTCCACACACCCAATCTGGTCAAAACCAATGACGAGATCGTCGACGGCGGCCAGATTTTTCAAGGCGAAGATGCCTCTGCGCTCGCCCTGTTCACGGCGGAACGGGTCGACTATTCGCTCCACCGGATTCGCCATTATTGCGCGACCGATCCCGAGCATTTTCAACCCTTCATCCTGTTCACCAACTATCAGCGCTATGTTGACGAATTTATCGAACATGGCCTGGCCGAAGTGAAATCGGGCAAAGCCACCATGTTGGTGGAACCGGGCAACCGGATCACCGGCAGCGATGGCAATCCATCAGCCCCGCCGATCGCGAAGCCGCCACAAATGCCGGCTTATCATCTGGTGCGCGGCGATGGCCGCCCCGGGGTGACATTGGTCAATATCGGTGTCGGCCCCAGCAACGCGAAGACGATCACCGACCATCTTGCGGTGCTACGCCCTCATGTCTGGCTGATGATCGGCCATTGCGGCGCGCTCCGCCGGACCCAGCGGCTGGGCGACTATGTTCTGGCACACGCCTATTTGCGCGATGACAATGTCCTCGACGATGTGCTGCCACCGAGCATCCCGTTGCCAACCATCGCCGAAGTGCAACTGGCGCTGACGCGGGCCGTGCAGGAAGAAACTGGCATTGATCATTCAAAGCTTAAGCAGCAATTGCGCACCGGTACGGTGGTGACCACCGGCGACCGCAATTGGGAACTGCGCTTTGAACAGATTGCCCGGCGCCTCAACCAGTCCCGCGCCATCGCCATCGATATGGAAAGCGCGACGGTCGCCGCCAATGGCTATCGCTATCGTGTGCCTTACGGGACGTTGTTATGCGCCTCCGACAAACCGCTGCATGGCGAGATCAAACTGCCCGGCATGGCAGATGCCTTTTATCAGGAACGGGTCGGACAGCATCTGGCGATCGGATTGCGCGCCATCGACCTGCTGGCGAAAGAAGCCGATGCGGGAACGCTGCATAGCCGGAAACTAAGGAGCTTTGGCGAACCGTTGTTCCGTTAGACTCTGCCGCTTTCACGTCGCAAAGTTGGTAGAGAATGCTGGTTTGTTTATATCCCAATTGCCAAAGAGTTAGCCCTGCGCTTGGCTATGGAGTGGCGAGGAAGATAAGTGGTGGAAGTAGCTTTAGAAAAGCTGTCGGAGGATACAGCTTTCAAAGCCCTAAAACTTGATCGTCTAGCTCAAATATTCACTTGCACAAATTGCTATCGGATTGACATAACGCGATTTGCTCAACTTTCTTGTAAAGATTGTCGAGAGAAGCTGTATGAATTGGCTCATATGCGATCAGATCGCCCTTTTTCATAAACATCAAGTACGAGAAGTTTATTAGAAACTTAGGTAGGAAACTACAGCCTTCCGGCTGATGTACGCGTGGATGGCTGGTTGGATAAAACTGTTTCGCGTCTATGCGCTGGTGTTTCAATGTTAGGTCGAGATAATATTGTGGCAGCATTTTATATGGTGCTCTGCCTCGAAATTTGTAGGGAAGCCGCTGCGATCCTTTTAAGTCCGATCCTGTGCTAATTCCTTTATATGTGCCGTCAAAAAGCCCATCGTTGTCAGAGGGAGAGAAGCTGACAATATTCACCAGATCCACCGCATCAGATGTTTTGACCAGTTCTTGTAAACTCATGCCCAGGTATTGATCATATTGCGGGCATGAAGGCGGCACGGAGCGAGCGTGGAGGATTGTTCCGCCCGAAAAGATGGTTGAGGTTAGAAGAAGCAATCTGGCAATTACTCGCATTTTTTAACCGCCAACACCCAATGCCGCAGCAGCCTCTCTAATTCGCTTCGCCTCGGCGCCATCGTTCTTGAACGCGTCCAGTCCGCGATCCAGCGCCTGTTTCGCTTGAACCGTCTGACCCAATTGCATGCGGCTGCGGATCAGCATGATCCAGCCGTTGGCATCATTGGGATTGGCTTTCAGGCGCTTGTCGAGGCCGTCGACCATATTGGCGATCATCGCTTCTTGCTGGCCGGGGGGCAGGGCGGCGGCTTCCTGCATTTCCTTGCGGCTGGGGCCGGGGATTGCCGCCGTGGCGGTGGCAGGGCCGTCGGTGGTGATGCCACCGGTAGGCGCGGCGGGTGCGGCTTTCGCGAGGCGGGCCGCGACGTCGATTCCTTCATTCTCGGCCACCTGTCCGATGACGCGGCGGATGTCTGCGGCATAAGGCGCATCGGCGGGCGTGTCTTCGAGCAGCGCGAACCACGCGTCGATCGCACCCTTATGGTCGCCGGCTATGTCTTTCTGAACCGCCAGGAAATAGCGCGCACGCGGGTCTTTGGGATCATGTTTCAACGCATTGCGGAAAGCTTCTGCGGCATCGGGAGGGACTTGTTGTCCGTCGCTCGCCATGACCAGGGCTTCTCCCAGCATCGACCAATATTCTGGATTGTCCGGGTCAAGCGTGGTCGCCCGTTTCATCGCCGTGGCCGACTCGGCAAATTTTGCGGTTTCGAAATAGCTCCACCCCAGCATCCGCCAGCTTTCGGCATCATCAGGGCTTTCTTGCAGCTTTTTTTCCAGACCGGCGATGACTTCATCGACGCTGGGTGCTGGTTCGGCGTCGCTGGCAGCGACCGAACCATTGGCACCTGATTCGTCGTTCATGCTGCGATAGACCTGTACCGCAACCGCTCCGACCGCCAGCAAAGCCGCGACAATGAGGGCGATACGGCCAATATTCATCGATGAACCGGGTTTTGTCATGAATAGTCCTTAAGCTGATTTTTGTCGCAATATTCCCGCGCAGGGATACGGAGCCGTTCGCTACCTGACAAGCGCCGAGATGCTTGTGTTATTTTGCACTGGCAATGAAGGGACTTTTTGGTAAGATACTGCCAAAGTTCAATCTTTTGGGTCGCGCTACTACCGGACATATAGCTGAACCGGATCGAAAAAAACGTATGAGGGTGCGTTGGTCGGTGAAGCAATAAAGGGGGAATTTAGCGCGTGTCGGACAAGTTTCGAGTAGTCATAATTGGGTCCGGACCAGCGGGCATGAGCGCCGCTGGGCGTGCAGCACAGCTGAAACTGAAGCATGTGTTGCTTGAGAAAACCGACCATCTTTCCGATACCATCTACAAATATCAGAAGGGCAAACATGTCATGGCGACGCCGAGCCAGCTGGTTCTGCGTTCGGATATGGATTTTGACGCCGGCAAACGCGAGGCGATTCTCGGCACATGGGACGAGCAAACAGCCGGCCATGGCGTGAATGTCATGTATAATGCCGAGCCGACAAAGATTGAGGGTGAAGAAGGCAATTTCACCATCACTTTGAAAAACGGAGATACGGTTCAAGCGGAAACGATCGTCATGGCGATCGGGACGCAGGGTAATCCCAATTTGATGCGGTGCCCCGGCGGCGACAACAAGCTGGTGCAATATCAGCTCGACGATCCCGGCGAATATTATGACGAACATATTACTGTGATTGGGTCCGGTGATGCCGGAATCGAGAACGCCCTTGGCCTTGCTGCCGACGCGGCGCAGAATAATATCGTGACCATCTTAAACCGTTCGGCGGAATTCGCCCGTGCCAAGAAAGCCAATGTGAAACTGCTCATGGAAGCGGGCGAGCAAGGCAAGGTGATGGTCCGCAACGAGACGACGCCCGCCGAAGTCAAGGATGGCGAACTGGTGCTGGAAACCCGGGATGGTCAGGAAACCATCAAATGCGACCGGATCATCGCTCGGATGGGCAGTGCACCGCCGCGCAAATTTGTCGAACAATGCGGGATTGAATTTACCAGCGAAGACCGGGAAGCCTATCCAAAGCTGTCGCCCGCATTTGAAAGCACCAAGAAAGGCATTTATGTCATTGGCGCGCTCGCCGGCTATCCGCTGATCAAACACTGCATGAACCAGGGCTATGATGTCATCGAATTCATCAATGGCAACAGCGAGCTGAAGCCTGCCGATGAACCGATTCTCGAAGCGAAATTTGCGGGCCTGCCTAACAGCCGGTCGGTTGATGAATGGCTTGAGTTTTTCCGTTCCAATGTGACGATACTCAATGATCTATCGCCATTGCAGATGCGGGAATTCATGCTCGACAGCGAGCCGCAAAGCTATCGGCGGGACGATGTGATTTTCGAAAAAAGCGATCCGGGTAGCTCACTTTTCGCCATTGCCGAGGGTTCGGTCGCGGTCGAGATTAATCCGGATGATCCATCGATCACCGTGCCGATTGAGCAAGGCTCGATCTTTGGCGAAGTGGGCCTGATTTCGGGTCGGCGGCGCGGCGCTACGATCAAGGCAGCAGAAGATGTCATCGTGGTTGAAATTTCGCGCACGGCTGCGTTGAAGCTGCAGGCCTCGGTTCCTGCGGCCAAGCGCCGGATCACACAAATTTCTACCGAACGGCAATTGTTGCAGATGTTCGGATCAGGTCTGACCAAAGAGGATATTGCCGAGGTCGTTGAATCCAGCGAAATTCTCAACGTCCGGGCCGGGGAAGCGATCATCGACGAAGGTGCGGAAGGCAATGACATTTTTGTCATACGTGTCGGGTCGATGGTGGTTGAGAAACAGATTGGCGGCAAGCCGGTCTTCCTCTCCTATCTGCCCGCCGGTTCCTATGTCGGTGAAATGACATTGATCGCTGGCGGCTATCGTACTGCAACGGTCAAGGCGGCGATCAAGTCGGAAGTCATCAAGATCAATGGCGATGCCTTCAAGAAAGTGCTCGATGCCAATCCGGATTTGATGCGCAAGGCGAAGAAGGAAATGGCGTCGCGGCAAGACGTCAATGCCTTCGTCGAGGCGAAGAAAGACAGTTTCTCGGGTGTCGTTGACATGTATTCGGGGATCGCCAACTTCCTGGTCGACAATGGTATTGGCGAAGCCACGGACGTGTTGCTGATCGACGAAAATCTTTGCGTCGGCTGCGACAATTGCGAAAAAGCCTGCGCCGACAGCCATGAAGGTCTATCACGTCTCGATCGCGAGGCTGGCCGCACCTATGCGCATCTGCACGTGCCGACCAGTTGCCGCCATTGCGAACATCCGCATTGCATGTCCGATTGTCCGCCGGACGCGATCCATCGGGGACCCGATGGCGAAGTGTTTATCGACGACACCTGCATCGGCTGTGGCAATTGCCAGCGCTATTGCCCTTATGGCGTGATCCGCATGGACAAGGTCCCACCGAAAAAGCCGAGCCTGTTGAACTGGTTGTTCTTTGGTGCTGGCCCAGGACCGGGTGAGCCGGACAAGCAATGGACCGCCGACAACAGCGATCCAACGGTTGAAAAGCCCAAGAAGGCGATCAAGTGCGATATGTGCGCTGGTATCAAGGGTGGCCCGGCCTGTGTGCGGGCTTGCCCGACCGGCGCTGCCATTCGCGTCGCACCGGAAGAATTTCTGACCGTTTCCAAGCTTGAAGCGGAGGATATCTGATGGCGTCTCAGGCAATGCCCGCCAAGTCTGGTGGCAAAAAAGCAGCCGCAAAAACCGTCGGTCATGATGGTTTCCTGCGGCATGCCGGTTTCCGCTGGTTGAAGATTTCATCGGTGATCATGTTGACTTGCATCGTCAGCTATATTTTCATCGACGTGTCGCCACGGCATAATGGCGGCAGTTGGTACGGCTATACGCTGGGCACGATTGGCGCGCTGCTGATCCTCTGGTTGACCATGTTGGGCGTCCGCAAGCGGGCCATGACGTCGGGAAGCTGGTCGCTCAAGGCCTGGACATCGGCGCATATCTATCTAGGGCTCAGCCTGATTGTCATCGGAACTTTGCACACCGGGTTCCAGCTCGGCTGGAACATCCACACCGCGGCCTATGTGTTCATGATGATCGTCATCATTTCCGGCATCGTCGGGATCTACTTCTATGTGACCATTCCAAAGGCATTGTCGGATAACCGTGACGAGATGACCGAAACGGAGATGCTTGAAAATCTCCGCTCGCTCGACCGGCAGCTGCACGAATCGGCCCAGCCCTTGTCGGCGGAACATGCCAATCTGGTGCTGCAATCGCTGGAGCAGGACCCCTTCGGCGGCGGCTTTTTTCAGCGAATATCAGGGAAATATCGCGACTGCGCGACCCGCGTGGCGCAGGGTGATCTGCGCCGCGAACGGGCCTATCAGCCGAAAATGGGCGGCGATGATCCGCTCGACAAGGTTGACGCGCTGCTCGAGAAAAAGGAAGCCACATTGGCCCGCGTTCGCCGCCATTTGAAGCTCAAAGCAATGCTTCAGGTCTGGCTGTTCATTCACATTCCGATGACCTTCGCGTTGATTGCTTCGCTCACCGCGCACATCATCAGCGTGTTTTTTTACTGGTAGGATGGAGACCCAAGCATGACCTTCATTGTTCGCCAGATTGCGACCACCGCCGACGGCCGGGAAATCATCCGGTCCAACCCGTTTCCATCGGATGAAATCGGCATTGGCCGTAGCACCACAAATGCGATTCACTTACCCGATCTAGCGGTCAACCCCGACCATGCCGTCATTCGCAAACGCGACGATGGGCAGATCATTGTCGAAAGCACCTCCGGCCAGAATTTCACGCTGGATGGAAAACAGAGAATCTCTGTGACCGTTGAACCTGCTGCCGGTGCAGAACTTGGTTTTGGCGGCCATGTCATTGTTGTGAGCGAAGAGGGCGATGATATCGTCCTGACTGTTAAGCGAGTCGAGGCCTTGTCCGATTCCGCCCAGACACGCAGCGAATCGACGATCTATACGTTGAAAGGATTGCTTCCGGGCAAGCGTCTTACGGCTTGGGGCTTTGTCGCCTTGGTGCTGGCAGCGTTTCTTGTCTGGCCGATATATACGTGGTCGACATGGCGCAGTGTCGACGAACGACCGGATGAATTCCACGCGGATACGATGTGGTCGTCGGGCGCGCTGAGCAGCGCCCATCATGGTCTCGAGAAAGATTGCCAAGCCTGTCACGTGGATGCCTTTGTCACGGTCAAAGACGAAACCTGCATGACCTGTCATGAAGACGACGCGCATGATCATGCGGCCAAGCCCCGCCTGCTGACCGCGCGCGGTGCACCCGAAGGATTTGACAAAATCGGCGCTGCCTTTGCTTCTGCTTTTAACAAACCACCGGGCAGGTGTGTCGAATGTCACAGCGAGCATGAAGGCAGCGGTGCTATGGAACCGACCGCGCAAAAATTCTGCGCGGATTGCCACAATGGGATGGATGCGCGCTTGACCGATACCAAACTGGAAAATGCATCCGACTTCGGTATTGAACATCCGCAGTTCCGGCCCGCCGTGTTGATCAGCCCGGGCGGCAAAAACCCGGTGCGCAAACGTGTCTCGCTAGACGATAAGCCAACCGACAATAATGGTCTGAAATTCCCGCATGACGTGCATCTGTCGCGGACCGGCGGTGTGGCGCAAATGGGGCGGAGGCTATCGAAGGAATATGGCTTTGGTTCCGCGCTTGCTTGCAAAGACTGTCATACGCCTGATCCCAATGGTGTGCGCTTTGAACCCGTCGATATGCAGGAAGACTGCAGCATGTGCCACAGTCTCGCCTATGACGAGATTGGCGGCACGATCCGGACATTGCGGCATGGCGAACCAGAAATGGTGCAGGCCGATATCCGTGCCTATTATCGTTCCACCCGTCCGACCCGTCCGATCAACCTTGGCGGCATGAAGCGCCGCCGTCCGGGGAATATCAATGAAGTGCGGGTTGCCAGCGATTATGCCCGGGCCGTCAAATTCCGTCCGACCCGCGCCAATCTTGCGATTAGAGACGTCTTTTCGCGCGGAGGGGCTTGTTTCGACTGCCATGGCATCACGCCGCCCACCGCGCGCGGTCGGGTTGACTTTGGCATCAAGCCGGTCACCCAATCCGATCGCTTCATGCATAAGGGTTGGTTCAGCCACGAACCGCATAATGACGAGAAATGCTCGACCTGTCACAATGCGCCGGCGTCCAAAGATGCCAGTGATCTGCTGCTTCCGGGTATCAAGACTTGCCGAGAATGTCATGGCGGAGAATTCCAGAAGACATCGGATGTGCCTTCGACATGCGCCATGTGCCACGATTATCATGCCGATGATGGCGCGCCCTGGTTGACCAAGGAACTACAAAAAGACAAACAGAAGAAGCCGGATAAACAGATTGCCCAACAATAACGGGATTGCAGAAGAGGGAGAGCGCCCATGCTAATGGCGCAAATCACGGATATTCATCTGGGCTTTGATCCGGACAATCCGGCGGAATTTAATCGCAAGCGGCTTGATCAAGCGATCAAGATCATTTGCGCTATGGATCCGCAACCAGATCTGTTGTTGGCAACCGGTGACCTCGTTGATCGCGGTGACCAAGAAAGCTACCGGCGGCTTGAAAATGCCCTTTCGGTTGTTCCTTTCCCCGTTCACATGTGCCTCGGCAATCATGATCTGCGAGCACCGTTCAGCAAACAATTCCCAGACGTTCCAACGGTTGAAGGCTTTGTGCAATATGAAGTCGATACCCCGCAACTCCGGCTGCTGGTGCTGGATACGCTGGAAGAGGGACGGCATGGCGGCGCCTTTTGCGATATCCGCGCGGCATGGTTGACCGAGAAGCTATCGGAAAAGCCTGACAAGCCGACCGTCCTCGTGTTGCACCACCCACCGGTGGAAAGCGGCATCGAATGGATGAACACCCATCCCGACGAACCCTGGGTCGGACGGCTCGCCGAAACCGTCGCCGGACACAAGCAGGTCAAAGGTATGATCACCGGCCATTTACACCGCAATATTTCTACCTGGTGGGGCGATATCAGCCTGGCGATTTGCGCTTCGACCGCGCCGCAAGTTGCCCTTGATCTGAAGCCGATTGATCCTGAAAATCCGGACGGACGCAATATGATCGTTGCCGATCCGCCAGCCATTGCACTGCACTGGTGGAACGGACGCCAGATGATTAGCCATTTCGAAAATGCTGAAGAACATGTGATGTTGGCCCGCTATGACGAAAATCTGCAGCCGCTGGTACGAGCGCTTCTGGCTGAGCGACCCAAATAGCGATATTTTACCATGTCGTTCATCGACAGGAAATCGCCGTTCGTCTAATAATTGATTTCCAGCGCAACCTTTTTTGCGTTTCCGCTTTGCTTTGGGTAGACCATTGCCAACGGCGCCAATGGCGCTCACGGGCAACCCGCGATAGCGGCCCCACATTTGGAGACATATAAATGCGATTCACGATTTCCACCCGCAAATTTTTTCTGGGCGTTTCCAGCGCTGCGCTTTTTGGCGCAACTGCGACTCCAGCTTTGGCCGACGATCATGGGAAAAAAATGACAACAGCAGAATTGAACAAAATGAGCGCGATGCAATCTGCCCCGGCTGCAGCAAGTGAAAATAGCATTCTCCAAACATGGACGGGCCCTTATGATGGGGTACCACCGTGGGACGAGATTAAGGTCTCCGACTTTCCAGCCGCTTTTCAAGCGACGATGGACAAGGTAAAAGCCGAAGTTTACGCGGTCCGTGACAATCCGGAACCCGCAACCTTTGAGAATTTTACGCTGCCTTCGGAACTGGCCGGCAATGATGCGAACGAACTGTTTTCAATCTGGGGCGTGCATAGCAGTAACCTGTCGAACGAAGACGTGCGCAAGATTCAAGGCGAGTGGCTGCCGAAGGTCTCCGCCTTTTTCAATGAACTGACGCTCGATCCGATATTGCTCGCAAAGACCAAGGCGGTCTACGAAAGCCGTGCCGATGCTGGTCTCAACGCCCAGCAATTGCGCCTGGTGGAACGCAATTACGAACAGCTTGTCCGTAACGGCGCATTGCTCGAAGGGGCTGAAAAAGAGAAGCTGATCGCGCTCAACACCGAATTGTCGAAGGCCTTTAATGACTTTTCGAACAAGGTTTTGGCTGATGAAGAGACTTATATCTATCTGACGGACGAAGCAGAGCTAGCAGGCCTTCCAGATAGCTTCATCGCATCGATCAAGGGCGCTGCAGAGAGCCAGAAGAAAGAAGGCTGGGCGTTGAAAAACACGCGGTCTGTGATGCAGCCGTTCCTGCAAAATTCAACCAACCGCGCTCTGCGGGAAAAAGTCTATAACGCTTATATCAACCGTGGTGACAATGGTGACGGAAACGACACCAATGCGACCATCGCCAAGATCCTGAAACTGCGGGCCGACCGCGCCAAGGTGTTGGGATTCAAAACCCACGCGCATTACCGGATGGCTGACACGATGGCGAAAGAGCCCGAAGCAGCAATGGACCTGATGATGAAAGTCTGGCCGGCAGCGGTCGCCCGCGTGAAAGAAGAAGTCGCAGATATGCAGGAAGTGGCTGACGCTGAAGGCGCCGGTATTACCATCGCGCCTTGGGATTATCGTTTCTACGCAGAGAAGGTCCGCAAAGCGAAATATGATCTCGATGCTGCAGAAGTGAAACCCTATTTCAAGCTCGACAATATGGTGGATGCGATGTTTGATGCGGCGGGCAAGCTTTATGGCATGACCTTCACTGACAATACGGGAAGCGTTCCGGTATTCGATCCGGAAGTGCGGACGTTTGAAGTCAAGCGCGGCGATAAGGTGATCGGTCTCTTCTATCTCGACAATTATGCCCGCGAAGGCAAACGCTCGGGCGCTTGGATGACCACTTATCGCAGCCAGCACAAGCTGGGCGGCAAGAACCGTTATGTTCTCGCGTCGAACAACAATAATTTCGTCAAGGGTGGCGAAGGACAACCGACGCTGATCAGCCTTGATGATGCTTCAACCCTGTTCCATGAATTTGGTCATGCGCTGCATTATCTCAACTATGATATCACCTATCCGGGCCTTGCCGGTACACCGCGCGATTTTGTGGAATATCCTAGCCAGGTGAATGAAAATTGGTTGCTGACGCGCTACGTGCTCGACAATTATGCGAAACATGCGGAGACTGGCGAACCGATGCCACAGGCTCTGGTCGACAAGATCAACAAATCAAAAACCTTCAACGAAGGCTTTGCGACGGTCGAATATCTTTCGAGCGCGATTGTCGATATGAAGCTGCACAATCGGGAAGAAGCGGTTGCCGATCCGGATGCATTTGAGCGGGAGACGCTGGCAGAAATTGGCATGCCGAAAGAAATCGTGATGCGTCACCGCCTGCCACAGTTTAATCACCTGTTCTCGTCGGACGCCTATTCTGCTGGTTATTATAGCTATCTCTGGTCGGAAACGATGGATGCCGACACATGGGCCGCTTTTGAAGAAGCCGGTGATGTTTGGGATGCCGACACGGCCGAACGTTTCCGTTCGATCATTTTGAGCACCGCCAATGAAACCGACCGCAAGGAAGCCTATCGCAAATTCCGTGGACGCGATCCCGAGGTTAAATATATCCTCAAGAAACGCGGCTTTCCGGTACCAAGCGAAAGCGCGGATGCGGGTGGTAAGGATAGCGCAACCAAATAGGCGCACTTATCTGGATGAAATTTGGAAAGGGGAGTGCGGTTGCGCTCCCCTTTTTTTAGCGCTGCTGAATCAATTAGGCAGCAACTGCATGGCAAGACAGATCATCGGCAAATATGATCGGACCATCAAAATTCTCTCGGATCGCGGCGACAACGGCATCCTTATCATCCAGCGCGCGCTGCATATGGTGAGTAAGGACGAGCTTTTTCGTGCCGGCGCTGGCAGCGGCTTCGCCCATGGAGCGTCCGTCGCGGTGCAATCCGCGCGGCTGGCCGTCCGCCATGGATATCGCATTGTGCATGAACATCAAATCAGGCTTGCTGTTGCGTGTGGCTTCGACGAAGCCTGTGCTCAGAAAGCTCTGGTCGCCAGAAAAGAGCAATCGCTTGCCTTTTGTGCGGATGACATAGGCCAGCGAGGGCACTTCCAGATGATGGACACTTATAGCCTCTATTGTGACATCGGTCAGCCCGCTGACGGCTTGCACGTCGTCGCGTCTGGTGTTGATGTTGCGGACGGTGATTTTGGGCAATGGTCCTGCGTCATCGAGATAGGATGAGAGATAGGGGAAAGCCCCTTGCGCTCCTATGAGAGCGTCGAGAAATTCGGAAGTAGCGGGAAGATTTTCTGAACCATCGGGACCGGCAATGATGAGAGGATCCTTGCGCCCAGAAAAACTGCCATTGTTCAGCAGCCCCGGAAGGCCGCCGGCATGATCACCATGAAGATGGGTCAGCAAAATGACATAAGGGTCCTGGAATTCCACACCGGCTTCGGCATGGCGGAGGAAGCTGCCCGGCCCCGTATCCACAATCACGCGGGCTTTGCCGTCGATCCAAACAATATTGCCAGCACCGGCCCGGTCGTCATCGGCAATCGGACCGCCTGATCCCATCACCTGGACCGCCAGCGGATTGGCTTTGCAGGCTTGGGGGTCTGCGGCGCTCTCGTGCAGAGGGTTGCTGACACAGGCCGTAAGCAACAATGGCAGGGAGATGGTTATGGGGAGCGAGCGCATTTGGTCTTCCTTGGAAAATGACGATCTACATCACGCATATACGGAACGCTTCAACCGGCAAAGCCTTGAGGACTATTGTTCGCGGGCTGCTGCTTACAAGTTACGGGCATCGTTTCTGCACTTTTGCGAACTTGACCGGTCCAATGCATGCTGACAGGTTCTGTTGCGCAATCTGAGAGGAACCTTTTCATGACCATAGCAGCCATCCGAACGCCCGACGAACGCTTTGCCGATATCCCGGATTTTGATGTTCCGGTCCACTATATCGACGATCTGCCGGGCTATGAAGGGCTGCGCGCGGCCTATGTGGATACCGGGCCCGAAGATGCCGGGACAACGTTCCTGTGCCTGCATGGCGAGCCGAGCTGGTCCTTTCTCTATCGCAAGATGATCCCGCATTTCACCGCCACTGGCGCGCGGGTGGTCTGTCCGGATTTCTTCGGTTTTGGCCGATCTGACAAGCCGACCGAACTCGACGATTATACATTCGACTTCCACCGCAATCATATCCTGGCTTTGGTTGAGAGGCTGGACCTGACCAATGTCACATTGGTCGTGCAGGATTGGGGCGGGCTGATCGGTTTGACGCTGCCTGTTGATGCGAATTTCAAAGCGCGCCTGTCGCGGTTGATCATCATGAACACGGCATTGGGGCTGGGCACCGGCGCGGGGGACGGCTTTGATGCGTGGAAAGAATATGCGCTGACGGTTCCGGAATTTGACGCCGGTGGGATTATCGCGCGCGGCACCCCGCAGATGACCGAAGCGGAAACAGCGGCTTATAATGCGCCTTATCCTGACTCCAGCTATCAGGCCGGCGCCCGCAAGTTTCCCGCGCTGGTCCCGGTTTCGCCCGATATGGACGGCGTGGCCGTAAGCAAGCAAGCGGCGGCATTCTGGAGTGGTGAATGGTCGGGTGCCAGCTTCATGGCGATTGGCGGATCCGACCCGGTGCTCGGGCCGCCGGTGATGAAGATGATGCACGGTTTGATCAAGGGCTGCCCCGAACCGATGTTGATCGAAGAGGCCGGACATTTCGTGCAGGAATGGGGCGATATGGTCGCGCCGGCCGCACTCAAGTCCTTTGGCGATCTCTAGTTTTATGAATGTTGGTGGCAAGAATTCCGACCCTGACGCCACCGGCAATCTATGTTAGACCGTTGGCATAAGAAAATAGGGTCGCTTCTAACCGATGGAAGGAAGCCGCACGGTGCCGCAATATCATTATCTTAAATATATTCCGAAAGCCCAACGCGCGCGCGTTGTGGGTAATCTCGAGCGGCTGATCAACCAGCTTGATCGCGATGTGCCTGAAAAGGACAGCGAACAGACCTTGCTCATGGCGACCTGGAACATCCGCAATTTCGGCAAGGTTCGAAGGTTGCCGGAAAGCCTGATGTATATCGCCGAGATTCTGTCCCGCTTTGACTTTGTGGCGGTGCAGGAAGTCGTCGATCTTGACGACTGGCGGGCAGTTATGAAACGGCTGGGTCCCGACTATGATTTCATCGCGTCGGACAAGACCCATCACAAGCTGGGCAGCGGCGGGGAGCGCCTGCTCTATCTTTATGACAAGCGCAAGGTGCGGTTCCAGAATATTGCGGGGGAAATTGTCCTGCCCACCGATATGCTGATCACCGACGACACAGCGGGAGAGGGCGGTGAGCTGTTCCAGGGCAAGCAGTTCCGGCGATCCCCGTTCATCACCGCTTTCCAGTCCGGCTGGTTCAAATTTGATGTCTGTACCGTCCATCTTTTCTACGGCTCGTCATCGGGATCGAAGTTGCGGCAACGGGTGCAAGAAATTGATCGCGTGGCCGACTATTTCGGAGATCGCGCAGAGCAGGCGCAGAAGGAAGGGCGGTCTCTGATTTTGCTGGGGGACTTTAACATCGTGCACCCGGACCATGAAACGATGACCGCGCTGAAGCGGCATGGCTTTCGGATTCCCAACGCGCTCAACCGGCCATCCAATCTAGATCTTAGCAAATATTACGATCAGATCGCCTTTATGACCGATGATGACACGTTGAACTTTATTGACCGACAAACCGATGATCCGAAGAAAGCCAATGCTGGCATTTTCGAGATATTCAAATCGGTCTACCGCGATGGCGATGCGCAGGAATATGAGAGCGAGCTGCGCAAGAAAAAGGGTGGCAAGGACAAGCAGGGCGCTGCCCTCACCAAATATTATAGGAGCAGTTGGCGCACCTATCAGCTTTCCGACCACAAACCGATGTGGGTGCGGATCAACTCAAATGACGCAGCCTCTTATCTGACGCGGTTGAAGTCGAGCTAAGGGGCTTGCGCCGCTTAGGCCGCCATCGCGGTTTTGCTGAAATGTTCGGTAAAGCGCGGTTGCATAGGTTGGCTAGCAACCATCGCCAGCGGCAAAGCCGTTTCGCAATGGGCACATTCTGCGCTGAACCGTCCGACATGCCAGTGTGACTTGCCGCAACCGGGGCAGCGATTGACAATGTCGAGATGATAAAGCGGCTGATAACCGCGGACCAGTCCCTGTTCGGCCAATGCATGAGCAGGCTGATTGATGAATGATCTAGGAGACAAGTACATCGTTTCTTCCTTTCTTAACTGTGCCAAACTTACTTCAAACTGAATATCATCGCGTTGCTGTATCCGAGATGAACCGTTTATTTCGGTAGATGAAATGCTATTCAAATCACCCGGAAAGCGATAGGATATAATCGCCGCTTTCCAGTGACTCCTAGCATAGTTGCAATCAAATGACTGATTTTGTGGCGGAATGATTCACAAATTTACAATGAAATTTGGTCGCTTGGGTGACGAATGGCTCTATTGGAGCGCTTCGTTGAGCAATCGCGCCAATCGAAGCGATGAGCGTGCGATCTGGAGTCGCGCAATCGGCACCAGCGCGGGAATTTCGTCATTATCGATCATCGCGCGTTCGTCCATGCGAGGGCCACAGGATGGCGCGTCTTCGGCCGTCTTGTAGCTGTAATCGCGAGAGATTTCCCAAGCCTGCATCGCCCATAATTCTGTGGTGCCCGACGCCAGTGCCTCTTTTTCCGACTCGCTATAGCGCCGCACCATATTGGGGCCGTCGGTGATCGCGCGCTCGGCCAACGGGCCGTCCCACAGCCAGTGCAGGTTCATGCGCCCTTTGATGATCCCATAGGCGGCGCTGACATCATTGCCGCCCCGGTCGCTGCGATCGCCGCTGTGCAGCGGCATGTGCATATCGCCAACGAAATGAACCAGAAAGGTCAAGGCTTCCAACCGGACATGGGCTGGCAAGCTTTTGTCGGCCAATAGCGCCGCGTTGCGATCAATTTGGGCGGATACGCAATTGTCGTTGGCGCAGGCGCTTTTCATATCAAAGGGCTTGCAGATATCGACATTCTGATAGTGCCAGGGACCGGTATAACGCCAGCGCAACCGGTCGCGCCGCACACAATCGGGCCAGACGCTGGCATCTTGTATATTTTTGAGATCGCATTTGGGCGTGCCGAGCAGTGACGCCGATTGGAAAAGCTTGTTCATTCGAGCTTTCGCTAAAGGATCCAAATTGACCTCGGCGATGTCGGCAATCGTGCGATGGGCATATCCACCCCAGGCCAAGCCAGGGGCTGGCAGCAGAACAAGAAGCGTTGCGATCCAGAATTTAATCATGAGTGATGCCTAATCGAGTTTGATTGCAGTTTGGCGTCAGTGGTCAATATGCGCCAAGTTTGCTCCATGCCAGATCGGCAAATTCGCACAAGAGTGGCCTTGTTTCACGCGGGTCGATGATGTCCTCCACGCTAAACTGCTCGGCGGTGCGGAAAGGCGAAGTGACCTTGTCGAGCTTGGCCTTGATTTCGGCAAGTCTGGCTGCGGGATCGTCTGCGGCCTCGATATCCGATTTATAGGCGACCTCCAGACCACCGGCGATTGGCAATGAACCCCAGTCCCCCGACGGCCATGCAAAGCGATATTGAAAATTCTCCGCATTGCTCATCGCGCTGCCGGCGATGCCATAAGCGCGGCGAACGATGATGCTGGCCCAAGGCACGGTCGCCTTATAGACGGCGTTCATCGCCTGTACGCCATAGCGGATCGTGCCGGTGCGCTCGGCTTCACCGCCGATCATGAAACCGGGGTTATCGACCAGATGAACGACCGGCAGGTGGAATTGTTCAGCAAGCTTGGCGAAGCGTTCGACCTTTTCCGATGACTTGGCTTCCCAGGAGCCGCCTAAAAAGCTGGGATCATTGGCCAACACCGCAACCGGCCAGCCGTCGAGCCGCGCAAAGGCGGTAATCGCCGCACGGCCCCATCGCTTGCCCATTTCAAATACAGAGCCTTCATCGAAGACCGAGTCCATGATCTTCCGCATCGAATAGACCTGCTTGTCAGCGCGCGGGACGGCGGTGAGCAGGCTTTCGTCCTTGCGGTCCACGGGGTCCCAATTCTCGGCGCGGCTGGATAGCTGATTCACATTGCTGGGCAGGTAGGACAGGAATTTGCGCGCGGTGGCAAAGGCTTCCGCTTCGCTGGCGACCTCTTCATCGACCACGCCGTTGGTGGTGTGAATGTCCGACCCACCCAATTGTTCCTTGCTAAGATCATCACCGATGGCAGCGGCCACGGCGGGACCCGCAGCAAAAATCTGGGAAAGCCCCTTCACCATGATGGAATAGTGACTGGCCACGGTCCGTGCTGCGCCCATGCCCGCCGTCGGACCAAGCGCTAGGGCTACGACCGGTACCGTGTCCTGATTCTTGATAATGTCTTCCCAGCCGGGAACGGCCGGTACATAGGTGAAGCCCATATCTTCAAGCGATTTAACCGAGCCACCACCGCCAGTGCCGTCGATCATCCGGATCATCGGGATGCCGAGCGTATGCGCCATTTTCTCACATTGGGTAAACTTGCGGTGGAGCGCTGCATCGGCGGCGCCGCCGCGGACTGTGAAATCATCGGCGGAGGCAACAACCGGACGCCCTTCAATATTGGCGCGGCCAAAAATCAAGTTGCTCGGGGCAAAATCCTCGAAGGTTCCGTCCTCAGCATAGGTTCCACGCCCGGCAATTTTGCCGATCTCGCGAAAGCTGTCTTCATCGACGATTCCCGCAATGCGGGCCCGCGCATCCAGCTTGCCTCGGCCGTGCTGGCGAGAGACTTTTTCCTCGCCGCCCATTTTTTCGGCCAATCTTTGGCGTTCAGCGAGTTCTTCGAGTTCGGGTTTCCATGTCATCGGACGACCTTAACTGCCCCCTTAAAAAAGGCAAACTTGGAATTACTGACATTGGTGTATATAAACCTCTCTCAAGAGGAGACGGCATGGAAAAAATTCTGACTGCGGTTCTCAATTTTTTACCGCTGATCTTTGCCTTTGGCTTCGTTGTGCCGGTCATGGCTCAACTCATGAGTGTGGCGGATATTTCCGCTCCCTTCGGTCTCTCGACAATTGTCTTTGCTCTGATTGCTGGCGGTCTCTGGGGTCTGTTCGCGCAAATCAAGGGGCGGTGGATATGACCGCCGCGACCGGAGACATCCTGTCCGCTGACCTGTCGAGCCTCTCAGACGCGCAGTTGATGAAACTGGAACGTCAGATCGCCAAGAAACATTCCGGCATGTTTCCCTGGCTGATGGTGATTTGGGCCTTTGGCAATTTGCTGTGCTGGCTGGCCGTGTGGCCTTTGGTGCTGCTGGATATCATGCCGCTCTGGCTCGGTTTCATTGTCGCGACGATCAACATGTCAATGGTCTATCTGCCGACCCATGACGCCCAGCATGACATTATCGCAAGGCCCGGACAAAAGCTTCGTTGGCTTAATGAATGGGTCGGCCATGCAACATCATGGATGATCATATTGCCGTTCGAGGTCTTGCGGGTGACTCATCTGGACCACCATCGCCACGCCAATGACCCGGAGCTGGACCCAGATTACACAAGCCACGCAGCGGGGCCTTGGGCGGCGCTATGGCGAACGGTGAAGGAACGCCAGCCCAAGGGACAGCGCCAGAATGATTATCTGGCCTCGCTTGAGCGTCATGACCGACAAGGGCTGATATTGCTGACCCTCGCCTACAAGCTCGGTTTTTTCGCGATCCTGTTCACATTGGCCTGGACGGGATTTGCGTTGGAAGCCTTTTTCCTCTGGTGGCTTCCGCTTCAAATTGCGATGACCTATCTGGTCTTCTACCTGTCCTGGGCGCCCCACCATCCGGGCACGGCGCGGGGGCGCTATACAGAAACGCGCAGCTGGAAGTCGGCGATCGGCAATATCGGGTCGATGGGCATGCAATTTCACATCGTCCATCACCTGCACCCCTATATTCCCCTTGACCGAACACCCGCCGCCTATCGCGAAATGCGGCCGTTGCTGGTGGCAAGAGGATGTGAGCTGGGGGACAATTAGAGGGCGTCGGGAAGAGGCTATGCACTTTCGTAACTATGACTGCCTGATTGTGGCTGCAATATCCCGAAAGCGGGCGTTAGCTTGGACCGTTTCAAATTACGGCAACTGGGCCGTTAGCAGACAGTCTGGTTCTGACCGCCTCGGGCGCAGAAAGGGAATTAAGCTGGGTATTTATTAGGTTCCGGTCGCGCGATCAGCTTTTGTTCGAGAATGACAGCTAAGCTCAAGCCAAGCCTGACATATCCAAAATGGCATGCGGGCTATAGAAGAATCCCTGTTGCAATATCTTGTCGCTGGGATTTGGGGGATAGACCCCATTTTCTGCTGGACCTGTATCAGGCAATACAAGCTTCAATCTCGGGAGTTTGATTGATGATATTTGCAAAAAAAAGCGGGCGTGGGTTCGGGTTTTGTCTTGGATTGTTTCTTCTGCTTGCCCTTCTGATTGGCCAAGCAGGCCCCGCCATGGCGCAGGATGGCCGTCCATTGGCGGATCTGGTTCAAATTGATGAAGTAGACCCCGAGCAACCACTCCCGATCGATGGTATCTGGCGACTTCGCGAGTTGAACAAGCAAGTTGCTATCGAGAATGGCCATGTGTTCGCTCTGGAGGGTTGGATGCATTTGTTTGTTTGGGTGGTGGAACCCGGCATGGTCACATCTACCAAGTTGCGTCAAACCGACCGGCAAAAGCTGACGGCCTATGACGCGTTGTTGAAGCGCCAAATGGAATGGACCGTTCGGGAAGATGGTACGATTTTCGCCTCCGGTGGCGAAGGGTTGCTTGCACCGAAATTCTCGCTTGAACCCGTCGAACTTTCTTATCCGGAGGCGTTCGAAGCGGTTCGACTGGGGCATGAATTGCTGCTCACGCCCGATGGTTTCGCCCTTGCCGATAGGCCAGATCCGCTTGATGTTGACCTTGAAATCACTGGTCCGGTGACCAGCGCAGACGGCATGTGCCTGGACCTGAATGGTTCCGACGTCGGCAAGCAAGGTGGCCGGATCCAGGTCTGGAAGTGCCTTGGCAGCGAGAACCAGCGGTTTATCTTTTTGCCCGATAATGGGCTATTGGTCGCCGCCAGCGGCATGTGCCTGGAGGCCGTCGGCCCCGACAATGGAGCCCCTGTTCGCGCCTTTGGCTGCGATGGCAAAGAGACGCAAATATGGGAAACTCGAGAGACTTCTGAGGGGGGTATAGCCTTTGTCCATAAGGCCACCGGACACTGCCTCGACGCCCACGGTCCTGAATCAAAACGTAACGGCGGAAGAATTCAGATCTGGGACTGTTTCTATGGCAACAATCAGCGGTGGAGTATGTGATGTTGAACCGTTTTACAGGCCTTGTTGCAGCGGTCATTCTATGCGGTGCGAACGTGGCTGTAGCACCCGTCAGTGCAGGATCGAAACACCGACCGATAGAATTGGTCCAGTGCAAGGATACGCTGGGCACGATTGCCGTTATCGAAGGAGAGGCCCGCAGCTGGGTCGACAAGAATCTGGGTAGCCCTAAAGCGATTATCGAGGCCCTGATCAATCAATCAGGCTGCTTTACTCTTTATGACCCCAATAGCGCACAAGCGGCAAATTATCTGCTGACTGTCGTAGCCGGAGATAGGTTTGAAGTCGCAAAAGCGACCAATTTGAACAGCGCGGGATTCGCCAATGCCGCTGCGCTTGCGCAGAACAGCAGTTATCGCAGCGGGATGGGAACCGCTGGCGATATTGCAGGGGTGGTTCCTCTCGCCGGAGCTGTTGTAAACGGCCTGGCGGGGATGGTCGGGATTGGTAAGAAGAACACCGTGGTCACCGGCCTGACATTGATTGCAACCTCGCAAAACAGCGCTATCGCTGCCGGAACCGGACTGGTTCAAAAGACCAAACTCAAATTTCACGACGATGAGGATGATGCCATGGCACAAATGCCCGAAGGCTATTGGATGCGCGGTGTTGAAACAGCATCCGCAGAACTGCGCTATACCAAGAAGGAATCCGGACGGGAAATGGTTCAGAGCTTTGTCATCGCCTATAACAACATGGTCCGGCAGGCCAGGGCTCTTGGGGTAGGACAAAAGCTAGACGAACAAATTGAAGAGACTTCAACAGTTGAAGAAGAGCCAACCCCCGTACTCGCGGCGGCAGATTCCTTTCTGTATCTGGAGCCATCGCGCGAGGCGGAAACTATCCGAGCAATCCGCCCCGGTGTTGCGCTAATACCAATAGGAGAGTTGGACGGCATTTTTCTACCGGTCAAAGACGCTTATGGTGTGTTGGGCTGGGTCAGTGTCGAAGATCTGCAATAGGTTTTTTGTGCACTGGTCGTCAGATTTTGTCTTAAGAAACGCTGGGGTCCACCAGCCCTTCCCGCAGCGCATAAGCGATCAGTTCCGCCGCCGATCGGGCATTGGCTTTGTGCATCACATTGGTGCGATGACGATCAACGGTCTTCACGCTGATTCCAAGGGTTTCTCCAATTTCGCGATTGGTTTGCCCGGAAACCACCAGATTCAAGATTTGGCGTTCGCGGGCCGTCAATGGTTCGACTTCGCCGGCAGCCTCAAGCATTTGCGAAAAACGAGAACAGATAATGCGCGCGCCTTCCATGATTTTTGGGATCGCATCTGCCAGCTCATCCATCTCATCGGATTTGCAAAACACGCCGTCCGCTCCGGCCTCAACAAGTTCGGCTATTTTTCCGCTCGCCTGAACTGCCGTAAACACTATGACTTTGGTGTCAGGCGACCATCGCCGGGCTTCAATCAAAACTTCCGTCCCGCCCGCATGCGGCATGGTCACGTCCAGCATCAGAAGGTTAGGTTGATGCTTGCGCATGGCACCAATCGCGCGGATTCCATCCGACACCTTATCGCAAATGGTAAAATTATATCCATCAAGCGAGTCCGCATTATAAAGCAGTTGGGACAGCGCATCTCGCACTATTGCGTGATCATCTGCGATTATAGCAGTGCGATTGCGATCAAAGCTCATCTTATCCAAGCCAGCATATCCCACACCCCCTTCTGCCGATCGGAAAGATGTGTAAACATAACATGATGTCAAGTCAGCATATAATATGGCGAGCGTTCGCATTATGGATCATTTTGTGCGCAGTCCATGCTGCCCCAATGCCCGTTTTTGCACAACCTTCCGATATCGACCCCGTCATTGTCCATGAAGGACAGCCGACCGAACAGGTGGAAGGCAAGGCGCTGTATTTTTCTAACACCCACGAGCAAACCGTCGATGTCAAAGAGGCGTTGGCTGCTTATAAAAATGGCAAATTCTCGACCTCGTTTCGTCCGCAAAGATCGGAAGTCAAAGAGATACGCGATCTTTGGATTGCTCTCCCGATCAAGGCTGCGTCCTCCAACGAGGGATCTATTCGTCGTAGCATTGGCCTCGGCGGAATTTTCTATGTTGTGCCTGAGATTTATATTGCGCGGCAAGCTCGTGACTCAGAGAAAATTCTTGGGGGTTTGACGAGCACGCGCGGTGAGCTGTTGCCGCGCAAGCTGACTTATCTCCATTCGGCAAGCTTTGAGTTGGATCCCAGTCAATCGGAACTGATATTGATCAATCTCGCCGGGATAGATCGTCCATCAATCGGTTTGTTTCGTGAGGGCGAACTGGGCCGAAATCAGATTATCGGAACGCTCCTGAAAGCCGGAGTGATCATAACTTTTCTGGCGGTTGGCATTTCACTTATCATTCTTGGGATATTGGCCAGAAGATGGGTGACCATATTGATTGCCGTCGGGTTTTCACTGGCTGCCATTCAAAGTGATGTTTCGTTGTTTACAACCATATTGGCCAATGATTTTGAGCAGGCCCGTCTCGTATGGCGCAGCTGCATCACATTTGTGTCATGTTCACTGACAGCCATCATTTTTACGGCTTTTTGGGAAAAAATCGCCGCGGCGACCAGCCGAGTTGCTCAGGCCTTTATGATTTTACTACCATTGGCGGGCTTAGGCTTACTTTTCTGGTATCGACTGGATTCAGAGCTGGTCGCGGTATTCTACTTTCTTGTCCTCGGATTGATTGCGGTCATCGCGTTCCGGCTGGAGACGACGAGAAGGCTGAGATGGATCGCGGTTGCCGCCATAATGATTGGCTCGGTCGCGATAATATTGGTCGAACCAGCTCTGGTCGGCACGGTCGTCCCCGAGCTATTTTCAAATTTCGTCAGAGACATGATGCGACTGATCATCGCGGCGACTTTGCTGGTGATTGTAATTGTCGATATCCAGCGCAATCTGAAAGAACGCGACCGGTTGACCCACGAACGTATTGATGCCCTGAAAGCGCAGTCCGAGTCTGATCGCCGGCTCCTGGTGACAGAACGTCGCTACGCCCGTGCACGCGATACCGCCCGGATGCGCAAACAGCAGCTTGCCTCTGCCAGCCATGATATCCGCCAACCCCTGATGGGACTGCGTGCCGCAATCCGCGAAGAAGCTGATAAGCTTTCTCAGGGGCTGCAGGGGCGGCTTGGTGAGGCCATCGACTATCTGGAGGAGTTAACGCACGAATATAGCGACCGTGATCAGTCAGCGATGGCGTTGCATGAGATCGAGGAGGACGCCTATTCGCTCGAACTAATCGTAGAGACGGTCGATGATATGTTCAGCGGGGAAGCGGCCAAGCTGGGCATCTCGCTTGAAACACATTGCGCTCCATGTCGCACCCAGCTGCCAGCGCTAGCTTTGATCCGGGCGACAAGCAATCTAGTCGCAAATGCTCTGCGCCATGCCGATGCAGAACATGTCACGCTTGCAGTTTTGCATGAGGAACACTGCATCATCGAAGTATCGGATGACGGCTGCGGCATGGATGCTGAACAATTGGAGAAAGCGCAGCAGCGCGGAACAAAAAACGAAGATTCGCAGGGTGATGGACTGGGGCTTGCCATTGTTCACGAACTGGCAGCACGCCATGGATTTGAGATTTTAATAACATCAAAAGTAGGTCACGGAACGACCGCCCGGATCATTTTGGCGGCCGCCTGATTTTCCCATCCTGACAATTGGGGTATTCACCTCATTCTAGACTTATCGTGGCTCGGCTACACAAAATGCCAAGGGACCCCATTTGGCGGGCCGTTACGAAGGATCTAGGAGCAGGACTATGAAAATTTCAAAGATGTTTTGGGGATTGGGCGCCTCCGCCCTGGCGATGTCGATGGCTTCAACGCCCATACTCGCGCAGACTTCTCAAGGGGCCCAACAGTCGTCCAGCACAGCGGCTGATGATGAGTTGAGCGACGAAGAAAAAACACAAATTGGTTTGATTGTCGGCGGCGGCGCTTTGGCGGCAGCTGGAACAAAGCTGCATTCAGACCCCAAGCCAAAAATGCGCAAGATTTCCAAGGCGGAGATGAATCGCTTTTCAAAGACCTCTCAATCAAACGCAAGCCAATCACGTCCAACCAGCCTCAAACAGTTGAAGCAGCGCGGTGAGGCAGCGCGCGCCGCGCGTGCAAACAGAATTGCAGGGTCAGCCGACGATATGGCAAAGCTAGAGCGCCGCGGCAATGCGGCAAAGGCCGCGCGTCAGGCGAAGGCAACACCGCGCGTTCGGCCGTCCAATATAGCCAATTCTGACCTCGGGCGCGTAGTTAAGAACGGTCAGAATGCGCAGCGCGTTCGCACGAACCGGGTTGCTGGTTCAGCCGATAATCTGGCAGAGCTGGAGCGTCGCGGAAACGCCGCGAAAGGTGCACGTCAGGTAAAGACCGCGCCCCGTGCTCGCCCGGCCAATATCTCAAATTCCCATCTTGGGCGCGCGATAGAGAAGGGCGAAGTTGCGCAGCGTGCCCGCGTCAATCGGGTCGCCGGTTCAGCTGATGATCTCACTGAACTGAATCGTCGCGGAAACGCCGCGAAAAATGCAAGGCTGAATAAAACCACTGCTCCTCGCAAGGGTAACGGCATGAAGGTCACCTTCCGGGATCAAGTTCGGGCAAAACCAGCGCCGGCAAAGCTTTCAACCAAAGGGGCCGACGGCTTCGGGCGGAAGCTAATTAATCCCAAAGGTGCAAATGCGGATATTGCGCGTCTGGTCTCCAAGGGTGACGCCGCACAGGCGGCTCGCGGTAGAATCGTCAATGAGGGACAGGTGGTTCGCAATGTTGCCAACAAGGGCGGCGACATCTCGAAACTGAACAAGGCGGGCCGCTCTGCCCAGGTCGCTCGCGGTGCTGGGGGTTTGAAAGCAGCGTCTAAAGCGACTGATGCTGCCAAGATGGCGAAAACCGCAAAACTTGCCAAGGCTGCTAAAACCGGAGCGACGGCAGCGAAAATCGGCAAAGGCGGACGTGCTGCACTCGCCGGTACCGGCGTCGGAGCAGTGGTCGTTGCAGCGGAATTCGTCGGCACCGAAGGCGTGAAAGCACTAACCGGCGCCGAGGTGCAGGATCCGATCAGCACCGGCTTTCAATATGGAGCGGCAATTTTTGACAAGGACGTCTCCCTGCGCGATGTCGCTGCACAGCGACGGGCACATCACCGCGAGAATTTCCGGAAAATTGGTGAGACCTTCACAACCAAAGGCAAGCTGAAAGAAAATCTGAGTGCCTACGGTCAGGAAACGGGTACCAAATTGAGGAATACTGCTGTTAAGGTCGATCGATTTGATCGCAATGTTCGTGCTGGAATCAAGGACAAAACCGGCCTGACGTTGGAACGCGGGAGTGATGTCAGAAAGCGCTACGGAGCGGCGGCAACGAGCAAAAAGCCGGTAAAGGCTGTTGCTGAAGTCGCAAAAGGTCGAGCCGAGCACCACATCAACAATGCTAAAGCCGTAGGCAAAAAAACGAAATGCGGCTTCGGCAATCTATTCCGGTCAAAAAAGAAAGACAAGAAGTGCTGAATTCCGAGCGCGTTTCTTCCGGAATAGTCTTATGAAAAACTGCTTTCTCAACAGAGGCGCCATTTTGATCCTCTTTTTTGCAATGGCGACATGGACCACGCCGGTACAGGCCCAGATGTCGGCCTTTTTGCCCATGAAGGAGAAGGTTGCTGCAAGCGAACCGAGCGAGGTTGATGGCACCTACCGGATTTCGAGCATCAACAAACGCATCACCATCGCCAATGGCCGTGCCTATGCAATTGATCCCTGGGTCCATGCGCTGGTATTGCAGGTAAAGCCCAATATGGTGGTGATGCGGAATTTTCGACAGACTGCGCCCAATCGTTTCATTGCTGATGATCTGCCACTATTAGGTAAGGCGGCATTTGTTCGTCAGGCTGACGGTGTGCTCGACGTCAAAGTGGCCGGCGCGTTAGGTCCGGTGCGCTACAAGCTAATCCCGGTCGATTATGTTGACAATCCCGTGGTCGATGACGTCCCGGCGGACGATACTCCAATAACCCCAGAACAGGACCGTGAGTATCATCTTTATGTCAATGTCATATCATGCGACGGGACTGCACTGCTGAGGAAGCGATATCGCGGATATTATTCTATCAGTGTGACCGATGCTGAAGGAAATGAAATCCGTTCCGGCAATCGCAACTTCGATGTCCGTTGCACCAAAAAGGGCTCCCGAAGGCAAGCACTGATCCACGATGCAAATGGAAAAGGATCGCTTAGAATCGTCGTTCCGCCAGGGCAGGATGGGTTTTCCAATTTGGTGATCTACACAACCC
Organism: Parasphingorhabdus sp.; assembly: GCF_039982395.1. Classification (GTDB taxonomy): domain Bacteria; phylum Pseudomonadota; class Alphaproteobacteria; order Sphingomonadales; family Sphingomonadaceae; genus Parasphingorhabdus. Next base: position 41,927 of record NZ_JBDWYO010000001.1, on the reverse strand, counting down.
TTAACGATCTGCTCGGGCCATTGGATCTCAAGAACGACAAAAGCAGCCTGTTGCTCAAAGCAAAAAATTTGCGACGCGATCTCAATCCCGGAGAATCAATAGAAAATGTAGAGCGTATCGCCAGCGGAAAGGCGCAACTGCTTTTCCGCGTGCAGTTAAAACGTGTGAGATGAGCACCGCAAGAAATGGCAAGGCTGTCAACGGCTATCCGCCTAAACCTGTCAAATGGTCGGTGGGTCATTATGTCCGCAATATCCCGAGAGCGGGCAAAAGACCGGACTGATCGGCGCACATGCAAAACAGCCCGAATTTCTATCCATCATTCTTTTGGTTCGGATGGCTTTCTTCACTGTTGATTTTGATCTTGTCCATAAGGTCGATCACAATGTCTGGATCTCCGACCTGATTGATCAGTGTGATGATCAACTTGGCGTTTAATATGCGGCTTTCTTCGTCGGATAACCCATCGTGCAAAAGGACAAGCTTTTCATATATATCATCATGCCGGTTGAGTTTGATTTCAGTTGAAGCTTTGGTCATCATCCGTTCCCGATCGCGCGTTGATAGGCGGCATCAATGGCGCCCGCCGATGCGTTTTTCCAGCGGGCCGCAACGACCTGGTCGGGTCGCACAAGATAGGTGGCTCCAGCCAAGGCGTCATAGCGTTCCGCCGCCAGCGGACTGCTCTTTTCGATGATGATCGGCAGCGCGCTCTCGGGTGGATTGTCGCCGAAATGAAGCAATCTGAACTGGTCCCCCAATTGTTCCAGCAACCAGCCACTTTTTCCGCCCTCCATGATCGGTGAATCGATGCAAGGACAGCCCGGCTTCGGACCGTCTCGCCAGTCGTCAACATCGCTCGTTGAAAGCGGACTGTCCCTGTAAGGGGTCGGCGTCGATAGACGTCCGGAATTGATGAACGGACGAGCAAATTCATAGTCGTGCGACAGTGCCAGAACCGCATCGCGAAACGCTCTGGATTGATCATTTTTCGGAGTCATGAAATCGGTCGAACGCGTGCTGTTCATGATATTCTCGTCCGCCCCCATCACCCGTTCGAAATTATAGCTTTCCAGCAACGCCTTCGGGGCTTCATTGCGCAACAGCTTGTCCAGCTTCCACGCGATATTTTCCGCGTCTGCGAAACCCCCATTGGCCCCGCGCGCGCCAAAGGGGGACAGCAGATGCGCGCTATCGCCGACGAAGATCACCGGGCCATGGACAAAGCGATCCATGCGGCGGCACTGAAAACTGTAGACCGAATACCATTCCTGCTCGAACTGCACCCTGTCACCCAGCATGCCCCGCACATAGGGTTCGACATTTTCCGGCTTGATGACCGCGGCGCGATCGATATCCGGACCGAGCTGGAAGTCCAGCCGCCAGACATGGTCGGGCTGTTTGTGCAGCAAGGCCGTGCCCCCGGGGCAGAAGGGTGGATCAAACCAGAACCAGCGTTCGCTGGGCCGCTGGTCCGCATCCGCACCGGTAAATTTGATATCGGCGATCAGAAAATTATCTTCAAAGACCCGCCCGTCAAAGCTCAGTCCCATGGCTTTGCGGATCGTGGAATTGGAGCCGTCGCAGGCCAGCACATAGGCGGTCTCCATCTGGTAGGAGCCGGCATCGCTCGCAACATGCAGGGTCGCGCCCTCTGAATGCACGGCAATATCGGTGATGGCATTGCCCCAGCGGATATCGACATTGTCCATCGCTTCCAGCGCGTCGATCAAATATTCTTCCACATAATATTGCTGGATATTCACAAAGCCGGGGTTTTTCTGATGGCGAACCGGCAGCATATCAAATTGGTAAATCGGGTCCGGCTGATCCTTCCAGAACAGCTTTCCGACATTCCAGATCACGCCTTTTTCCAGCACCCGCTCGCCAACACCCAGCCGGTCCAATATGTCGAGACTCTGTTTCGCAAAGCAGATCGCCTTGGAACCCGACGCGATAAAGTCGAAAGCGGTGAGCAGCGTAACAGAATGGCCTTTGCGCGCCAAATCCAGGGCGGTTGCCAGACCGATCGGACCCGACCCGACAATGACAAAGGGATAGAGACCCTGATCGCCGCCGGCAATTTCCGGCGCGACCACCGCCTGCTTCTCCTTATATTTCGGGATGTCTGCAAATCTGGCCATGCATCAGCCCTTCAGTCTTGCAGCTGATCCCAGACTTCGCGGTCGCGTTCCATCGTCCAGATGCGCGGCCAGTCGAGACCGTCCAGCTCATCCCAGAGCCGCTGGACATTGAAGGGCAGACAATGTTCAAAGATCGGCCAATGCCCGAATTTCGGGGCCAGCGCCTTGTGGGTCGCCTCAAACGCATCTTTCAGACTGCCCCCATTGCCATGGGCCGCGCGGACATGGGTGATCATTCCGTTCAAAAATTCGCGGGTTTGCTCCACCGCTGCATCACAGGCATCATTGCCGATGGCGACCGCGCCGCGACCGCCGACAAGATTTTCAGACCGAAAGGCTTTGACATGATCGAGCGTATCGCTGGCCCAGTCCATATGGAAGGCGTCTCCGGTATAGAGCGCGGCTTGCGCCTCGACCAGATCACCGGCGAACAGGGTTTTCGACCGGTCATGCCAAACTACGATATCGCCAGCGGTATGACCGCGACCACAAAATTGCAGATCAAGATGCCCGCGATCCCCGCCCAGCTCGATCGTCATATGATCGTTGAACGTCAGATTGGGCCGCGTCAGACCGGGAATCTCTTCCGGTTCTTTGAACAGGCGAGGCATTCTGCCAAATTCGCTGTCCCAATCCTGCGTCCCACGTTCGTTGATCAACCGCAGCGTGGTATCGGACGTAATGATCGTTTCGGCATCAAAAGCGCTCGCACCCAAGACGCGCACCGCGTGATAGTGGGTCAGCACCAGATATTTGATCGGCTTATCAGTATGCTCGCGCAATTTGACCAGCCAGTCGCGGGCGGCGGCGGGGGTGGCCCGTGCCTCTATGCAGACCAGAAAATCCTCACCTTCAATGGCGCCAACATTGGGGTCGCCTTCCGCTGTCAGCGCGTACACGCCATCGCTCAGCACTTCCAATGTTTCGGTTTTTTCCGTTAGATCTTCCGAAGATGCAAAGGGTTTCGCCATCCGATATTCTCCTGCCCAATATGCGCCGCGTCCCATGGGGCCGGGATCGCGATCGCGTTTATAGCATCTGCTTATCGTTGATCCGGAGCGACGCCTTGTCTATAGTTCTATATACAAAGAGAGATGGGGATGGCCATGACGATTGCATTGGCTCCGCCGCTGGATGCTGAAATTGGGGCACAGCTGGTTGAAGCGGTCGGGACCGATGATTTCGGCCGGCTGTTGCTATCGATCGCCGGAGACATCGCCCATGTCGATGAACTGTTCGGCTATATTGTGGTCGACGGCAAAGAGCCGCGCTCCATCATATCAAACAGCCTGCTGGCCGGTGCCGATGAACGCGTCAAAAGCTATATGCACCATTTTTACAGGCATGATCCGGCGGTGCAACACATGGGCAAAATCAAAAAAGGCCATAGCTTCGTCCAGCGGATCGGCCTGAAAGACATCATCCCCTATGATTATCGCGAACATTGTTTCGCCAAACCGGGCTTTTCGGAAAAGCTCAGCTTTGGCTGGCGGGGTGCCGGCTATCTTCTGGTGCTCAGCTTTTACCGGATCGAATCCTCCGATCAGGAGGTTCTGGGAAAATTGGCAAGCCTTGCCAATCTAACGCTCGCGATCATGGTCAAACGCCATGCACCGATTGACAAGCAAAGCTTTGTCGACACGATGGAAAGGCGATTGCAACGCTCTTTCGCCGCCTTGACCCAGCGCGAACGGCAAGTCTGCGCCCGGTCCATCGCGGGCCATAGCGCCAAGAAAATCGGACTGGAACTGGGCCTCTCGGCAGGCTCTGTGCTCACCTATCGACAGCGGGCCTACCAAAGATTTGATTTTAATCGGGCGAGTGATTTTCTACCCGCACTGATCGATTAAAACCCATGGCTCTGTGGGTCGTGGCGCCATAAACGCCGCCCAATCCAATATCCAATCTATCACATCTCCATAAGCCGTTCGAAAACTATCCCCGCTGTGATTCCACCGACCGGTTGCCAATGCCTGTTATATCCCGAAAGCGGACATTGGCTTCTAGTGAACGAAGTTCTGGACTCATCAATTATGAACAGCATAATGCGCCTAATTGACATTCGGGCAATGCACAGAAGTTTTGAAGGTGGTATAAAGATGAAAACCCGTGGATACGGATTTTTTTGGGTTTTGTTGTTGGTGTTCATGTCATGTCTGACAGCTTGCAAGAGCGAGACGCTGTCTCAGGGTCCGGTGATCAGTGCGACCCAATCAATTCCGACTCAACAAACAAGAGCTTTTTTTGCGCTTACAGTCAAGGACATCGACTCGATGAGTGCCTGGTATCAGCAAATGCTGAAGGTAGAACAGATTGTGAAAGCCGATCGGCCAGCACCTGATGGCCCCGTAGTAATCTTAGGAAACAACCAACTGTTGATTGAAATGCAAATGCGGAGCGATGCTGTTGACCGGCACCTATATATGGATGGAAAAAAAGAAGCGCACCGTGCCTTTGGAGTTTTTAAGATTGGCTTTTTCGCCAATGACCTTGATGAATTGGCAAGATTCCTTGAAACCAAAGGAGCGAATTTCAATCATCCTATTGTCTCAACAGGCGCGCCGCTGCACCTACGGACTTTTGCTATGCGAGATCCTGAAGGAAACACAGTACAAGTATTTGGTGAGTAGGGGATATTTTTCCGAATGCTCTCAAAAAAGACCTACACTAATGGTTCGAGCCATCTGTCCGCTTTTGGGCCCAAAGCGGACATTAGAAATCGAAGCTAGTCCGTCTCGGATGCGATTGCTTCTAACTTGGCGATAGCTTGCCCAATCCCTTTTTCAAATTCGTTGTAGTCAAATTTTGAGACGACGCCCTGATCGTTGTAACTTAACAGATAAACTTTCCCGTTTTCTCTTAGGATCATTGCATCGTACTTATCATCGACCACAACTTCCGCCACCCAATTATCTAAGTCTGGAACAAAACTGGTGTTGACTTCGCATGCCATAGATTAATTGTTCTCGTTGTAATGGTATTGTCCGCAATATCCCGAAATCGGACGCTAGTATTAGCCATTTCTGGGCATGACAACAATTGCTGCTTAGTTTTCTAGAAAGTCCCGTATCAATGTAGCGACTTTGGCCGAATGTGTTCCGAATGTTCCCATTTTCCATGGCAAATTCACGACTTTCCCATTCCGAACCAAGTCTCGGGCGCGCTTGGTCATCGGGAACAGCACATCGTCCGGATTTAGAATCAACATGGGATGATTTGTCTGTGCCAAAGCCTCTGCAAAATTGTAATCAAAGGCTGCCGCATAACCCCATGATTGATGCATCGGATCCCGATTTGTCTCCCAAAAAAACAACCAAGCCTGCTCTTCGCTTAAATCCGATCGGTATTTGCGAAATCGCCGCCAGCGTTCAGGCACCTGATCCGCAGCGGCTTCCAAGCTGGATGCCTGCGAACGCGCAACGTCGGCCCTGATGTCAGCAAGCTCCTCCGGCGTAAACAGGAGCGCTGAATTGAGGACAATTTTCCGGACGAGGTCCGGTCTCTGGCGGGCCAGTTCCACCGCGGTCGCAGAACTGGTGTGACTGCCGAGCAGGTCGATCTTCTGCAGATTCATCGCATCCATCAAATCTCCCATAGCTCCAGCAAAATCAGCGATGCCGGATTGTTCGGAAGGGCGATCCGACAGGCCATATCCTGGCGTATCGGCTGCAATTGTAAGGCGATCTGAGCCCATTCTGGGCAGGAAATTCGTATAGGCCCGGCTTGAACCGGGGCTGGCGTGAAGACAGAGGAGGGGCGTTTTGCAGCTATCAACTGCGGGACGAACGGAACGAAAATGGACGGCGCCGGTCCGGCAACGATGATAACCAATTTCCGATTCTATGTGCAGGTCAGAAACCGGAACTGGCTTTGCCGAAATTTTGCGCGCGATGGTCACGCCTCCAGCAACCATCGCGAAGGCAAAGTGACGTCGATTGAGAAATGTTCGGGGCACGCTTTTTCCTATCTCCATTGCCGCTGCTTCCAGATTGGCAAGTCGTAAAGTTGCACGGAGCAGATGATATGCGTTTCTCGCCTAGGGCCCCTGGTTCATTTGAACATAATGTCTCCGGCTTCTCTCCGCTTAGCGGAACTCACACAGGCAACTCAGTCGTGATCCTGTCACTAGGCATTGGAGCCATTGTCGCAGCGGAGAAAACCGAACTTTTGGAGACGACAACATCCCGAAAGCGGACATTGGAATTAGATATTGTTACGACAATAATTGCTAGTTTGGTGGTGCGCCGTCTGGTAACGCGATAACTATGAAGATCATGGGTTCTCTCTTATTAGCAAGCTTGATGATCGTCGCATGCTCAACACTTCCGTCTACAGATGATAGAATTTTGCGTTATGGGTGCGATGACATCGTTCTGATTGGTCGACTTGAAAATGAAGACTACGAAGCTGTCTATATTGAAGATGACCTTCTAGGCCATGGCTGGGCTACCGGCAGAATAAAGGTTAGAAAGGTCGTAGTAGGAACAGATATCCCATCACTTGTCCCAATACGATATTTCGCTCATACTTATATGCGCGAGGACCGTGAGTTCATGTTCGTGCTTAGCAAGTCTCGAAACAGCTTGTTTCGGATCGAGACCGCACAACTTCTGTCGGCTCACCCTCAGCCGGCGGCTGGATGTGAATAGATGTCCGCTTTATCCCGAAAGCGGACATTGGACTATCACACATCCGAGATAACTTCCGTTGATTTGGATTAGAGGAACGGTCAATAGAACCAGACATCACTTATGATCAATCTTAGGGAATGATACTTGGCAAAAACAGGAAATGTGATTGTACTCAACGGGACATCCAGTTCCGGAAAATCTACTCTATCTCGAGAGCTTCAACGAAAGTTGAATGATACCTATCTGCATTGCCAGCTCGATGCGTTTTGGAACATGACTCCTCAAGATATTCCTGCCAATTCCTTGAATTTTCCTGCAATGAAACTGGCCATGGCAAAATCAGTCAGAGCTCTGGCGGATACTGGACATAATGTTGTTGTAGACATTGTGCATAGCGGTCTAAAATCTCACTTGGAGTTCTCGGATGCTCTTGTTGGTGTACCTACGTTAGTCGTGAAGGTTGATTGCCGATTGGATGAACTTGAAAGACGTGAATTGGCTCGTGGAGACCGGAGAATTGGTCTAGCGCAATCGCAACTTGATGTAGTCCATGCGGAAATACCATATGATCTTGAAATCGACACAACCGACTCATCACCAACGGCGTGTGTTGAAGAGATAGCTGCGCATCTCAAGATCTCTGCGTAGTTTGAAGGCTGCTTTTCTAGAGTCCCCTTTTGCGCCCAAAGCGGACATTAGCGATGCGTCCACTCGGCCCTTCGCGATCGAGCATTATAGCCAAGCGCGAATTATGGCTCTCACCGGCAGCAAAAGTGAGTCTGCTTGAAGGGATTTAGAAGCTAATCCTCATCCCCATAGATGCCAACGCTCTTCTCGCCTTCGCTGGTGGCACGGCCGCGGTACATGCCGGGGGTGTTGTAGCTGTAACCGGCCTGTCCCCATGGCGTGGCGTAAATGATCCCGCCATCGCCGCCTAGCTCGCCGAGTTCGGCAATCACATCATCGGCAATCTGCTGGATTTCCGCATCCGGCAGCATGAATTCACTGGCGTGAATGATATAGGTGTAATTGCCGTCTGCATCTTTCGGTACGGTCAATTGGGCTTCTTCGATAGCAATTGGCCAGCGCATCCGAATGCGGGCGCAGATTTCGTGAGCGACGCCGAGCCGAATGAAATATTCGCCCGCTCCGGTTGCGGAGATTGCACAGCTGCGATCGTCGGCATAGGTGCCTGCGCCGATGATCGGACTGTCGCCAATCCGACCCCATCGCTTGCCGGTCATCCCGCCAGTCGAGGTGCCAGCGGCCATATTGCCGTTTTTGTCCATGGCGACCGCGCCAACTGTGCCGAATTTATAGTCGACATCGGCAGCGCTGATTTCTTTGGCGAGAACCGCATCGATCTGTTCAAGCCGTCGTGGTGTTGCATAATAATCCGCTGTGACCTGCTCAAGTCCCTGTTCCCGGCTGAACTGGTTGGCGCCTGCGCCGGACAGCATCACGTGCGGACTATTGTCTTTCACCGCGCGGGCCAGCAAGATCGGGTTTTTGGTGCCGTTGATGCCCGCCGCCGCGCCAGCGGACAGGTCACTGCCATCCATAATGCTGCTGTCGAGCTCGTTGGTCTTGTCCCAAGTGAACACCGCGCCCTTGCCAGCGTTGAAATTGGGGTCATCTTCAAGGATCATGATGGTCGCGGTGATCGCATCCATCGAACTGCCGCCGTCGCGAAGAATTCTGAACCCTGCATCGAGAGCCTTGGAGAGCGCGGCTCTGATCTCTGCATCTTTCTCAGGCGTGATATTCTCGCGCTCGATGGTTCCGGCTCCGCCATGAATAGCGATGGACCAGGCTTCGCCGTCCGGGAAAGCTTGCGCCGCGGCTGGCATATTCGCTGCGCCTGCGGCCAAAGCCAATGCGCATAAAATTCGTAAATAGCGGATCATCCAAACTCTCTCCCGATTGGCTCTTACCATTTCTTGGCAGACAGCCTATATGTCCGGTAATTAGGCCCTTCTGACAAGAGCAAAGATATGACCGCCCAAAACTCTTCCCTCCGTCCCTGGCGCGATATTGAACGGCGCAAGAGCCGCCAGATCATGGTTGGTGATGTTCCGGTAGGCGGCGATGCGCCGATTACCGTGCAGACGATGACCAATACGTTGACCTCGGACGCCAAGGCGACGATCGACCAGATCCGGCGCTGCGAAGAGGCGGGTGTTGATATCATCCGCGTGTCCTGTCCCGATGTCGAAAGCACGGCAGCGCTCAAACAGATTGTGCGGGCCAGCAAAGTGCCCATCGTCGCGGATATTCATTTTCACTATAAGCGCGGGATTGAAGCCGCCGAGGCGGGCGCGGCCTGCTTGCGGATCAATCCGGGCAATATCGGATCTGCGGACCGGGTGAAGGAAGTCATTGATGCGGCCAAGTCCAATGGCTGTGCGATCCGTATCGGCGTAAACGCCGGTAGTCTGGAAAAAGACCTGCTCGAAAAATATGGCGAGCCTTGTCCCGAGGCACTGGTCGAAAGCGCGCTCGATCATATCAAGATTTTGCAGGATCATGATTTTCATGAATTCAAGGTTGCGGTGAAAGCATCCGACGTGTTCCTGGCGGTTGCAGCTTATGCGCAACTTGCGGACGCAGTGGACTGCCCATTGCATCTCGGCATCACCGAAGCCGGTGGCTTGATCGGCGGCACCGTGAAAAGCTCGATTGGCATGGGCAATTTGCTCTGGGCCGGCATTGGCGACACAATCCGGGTAAGCCTGTCGGCGGAACCGGAAGAAGAAGTGCGCGTCGGTTATGAAATGCTCAAATCATTGGGCCTGAGAACACGGGGTGTCCGCGTCGTGTCTTGCCCCAGTTGCGCGCGGCAGGGGTTTGACGTGATCCGCACCGTCCAGACGCTGGAAGAGCGGTTGCAGCATATCCGCACGCCTTTATCGCTCTCTGTCCTGGGCTGTGTCGTAAACGGTCCCGGCGAGGCCCGCGAAACCGACATCGGCATCACCGGCGGCGGCAAGGGCAAGCACATGGTCTATCTTTCCGGTGTCACGGATCATCATGTCGAAGATGATGCTATGGTCGATCATATCGTCAAGCTGGTCGAAGCCAAAGCGGCGGAGATTGAGGCGGAAGCGGAACTGGTTGAGGCTGCTGAATAGCACCTATCTGCCGGTTAGCTGGTTTCACTCAACGGTTGGGCCTCTTCGTGCAACCAGGTCATGACATCCGTCAAATGTTCGGGCGTGGAATCTCGGACCACTTGTCCTCCCAGGTCGGCCAGGGTCACCGCCTTCAAACTATTGCGGAACGCTGCTTCCGCCACCGCGAAGGATGCGGCGATATGGCACGGGCTTTTGCAGTCCTTTCGCTTTAGGCCGCAGGGGCCGTTTTGCCGGATTTCGGTGCATCGAAAAGCGGGTGTACGGCCATCCACCGCGGCGGTTATGTCCCACAGGCTAATATCTGTGGCCAGTTTTGCGAGCCGGTAGCCGCCATGGGCCCCGCGCGAGGATTGAATGATCCCGGCCTTGCTCAGCGCTTGCAGCTGTTTCGCCATATAGGCTGTAGGCACGTCATGATATCGCGCGAGCGCTTCGGCTTTTAGCCCGCGACCTTCCGGCAGGGCAATCATCATGGCGGCGGCATGAGCTGCCCATTCTACGCCTTTGGAAATCTGCATCGCTTGACTCTTTGTTTAATTCAGACAATAAATATCCGAATAACATAGAGTCGAAAACGGATAAAGGTCAAAATCATGCTCATTGGGAAACCAGACTGGCTGGACCGCCTCGCGCAATTTCTGGTGTTGGCCGTCGGTCTTTTTGCGCTGCTCTTTGGTCTGTTCATGATCATCTGGCCGCTGGATTGGTATGTCGCGATCCCCACGGTCATCACCACCGGTCCGCCGAACAAGCATTTCATCCGCGATATCGGCATTGCTTATGCGGTTTGCGGGTTCATCCTGCTCTACGCGAGCTGGAACATTCACTTGCGCTGGCTGGCGGCGTTTGCCGGAGCATTATGGTTGTCGCTGCACGGTGTCTTGCATATTTACGAGGTATCGGTCGGAATATGCTCGCCGGATGTTTTCATAGCCGATGCGCCGGGGGTATTGGGGCCGCCACTGCTGGTGTTTGTTGCGCTCGGCATATTGTTCGCGCGGCAAAGGATTGCGCCTGCCGGAATTCCTCGATCGCTCTTTCTCAAAGTCGCTACGGCGAAGATCGACGAAAGCGAGAAACAATATCTCTATGAGGTCGCTGCAGCACCCGGCCATGCGTTTGAGAAATTTACCCATTTCATGCCAGCCTCCATGCATCGGCATGAAGCACCGGCCATCTTGTTTCATGCAGCCCGTATGGGTGCCAATATGGTCGAGGATTGCGGGCCTTGCGCGATCACATGCGCGAATTGGGCGCTGGTCGACAATGTCCCGAGAGAAACCGTCAATAGATGGTTCAAAGGGGCAGACAATCTGCCTGAAGATCAGGCGTTGGCATATAAATTCGGTCATGCCATCGCGACACAATCGGTCGATGCGTTTGAACTGGGCGATAGGATCGAGGCGGAATATGGCCGCACCGTTCGTTTCGAATTGGCCATGTCTGCGGCGATTGTCCGCAGCTATCCGGCTATGAAACGCGGCCTTGGTCTCACAAAAGCCTGTTCCCTCACGCCGCTGGAAGTGTAATAGCCGGTGTATGAGATTGTTGCTGCTTGTTTTGGCCCTATTGGCCCTTCCTTCGGCCTCGGCCGTGTCTGCTGCGCCAGCCGAAGCGGACCACCCTGAAGCCCGACCGTTTGAATCAGAATCGGATGCATCTTCTCAAGTTGATGCAGCGTTGGCTCGTTCGCTAAGCTCGGATAGACGGGTGATTGTGGTCATGGGCGCGAACTGGTGTCACGATAGCCGCGGATTGGCCGGTTGGTTTGCGGAGCCGCGTTTCGCTGCGATGCTTCAGGAAAAATATGAACTCGTCTATGTCGATGTCGGTTTCAAGGACCGCAATATTGATATCGCCCAGCGCTTTGGTATCAAATCGATCAAAGGCACGCCGACGGTGCTTATTCTCTCGCCTCGTGGGGCCTTGCTGAACCGCAAGTCGGCTCCCAAATGGCGCAACGCGGCGAGCCGGGAGGAAGAGGATATCTTCTCATATTTCGACCGCTTTGTTCCCGAACTCTGATCCGAAGGAAAGCAGGTGCCGCGCCCATTGACTTATATATTGATCCTGCTGGCGGTGCTCGCGGTTGCGCTATTCTTCCTGCCGCTGCGGCTAGCGGTCAGCTTGGCCGGACTGGAAGGATCGCGCTTTTCGGCCAAGGACATCACAGGGTCTGTTTGGAATGGCCGGATTGAAGGCGCCCAACTGGGCCCGTTTGCATTGGGTGATCTGGATGCAGGCGTTCAATTTGTACCGCTTTTGACTGGAAAAATTTTGATGGATCTGGAACGCCCTGCCGGTTCAGTTCAGGACGGACTAGCCGCTACCATCGGGAAAAATGGCCAAAACCTGTTGGTTCAGGATTTAAAGACACAGTTGAATATTGGTTCGCAATTGGCACCATTGCCCGCGTCTAACATCGATCTGGATGGTTTGAACGTCGCTTTTGCTCAGGGCCGCTGCCAATCGGCCAGTGGCAAGGTTCGGCTCTCACTGGACGCAAATATTCCGGGCCTTGATTTGAAGCAAGGCCTGTTGGGAAATGCCGAATGCCGCGATGGTGTATTGGTCCTGCCTCTTCAAAGCGGCTCCGGGATGGAGCAACTGACCTTCAAGCTAGAGGGCAATGGATTTTATACGGCCCGGTTATTTCTGTCAGGCGGCAATCGTGCCTGGACGCTGCTATTGCCGACCTTAGGCTTTCGCAATGTCCCCAATGGCTATGCGATCAAGGTCGCCGGACAGCTGGGGCAAAGGAACGTGCAATGACCAATGCGGTAAAATTTTCCATTCTTGATCTATCTCCGGTTCCGCAAGGAAGCGACGTAAAGACAGCGCTGGATCGGTCTTTGGCGCTGGCCCAGCATGCCGAGGCACTGGGCTATGAACGATTCTGGATGGCCGAACATCACGGTATGGAAGGCATAGCCAGTGCGGCGACAGCGGTTTCACTCGCGCATATCGGGCAGGGAACCAAGTCCATCCGCATCGGTGCCGGCGGGATCATGCTACCCAATCACGCACCCATGGTGATCGCCGAGCAATTCGGGACATTGGAAGCTTTGTTCCCGGGGCGCGTTGACCTCGGCCTTGGTCGCGCACCCGGTTCAGACCAGCGGACCGCTCAGGCGTTGCGGCGCGGCTTGCAAAGTGACGCGAATGAATTTCCGCGCGACGTGTTGGAACTGCAAGCCTTTTTGGCTGGCGATGACAGACTCGGAATACAGGCGACACCGGGGCAGGGCACGAACATACCGCTCTACATTCTCGGCAGCAGCCTGTTCGGGGCACAGTTGGCGGCCGCTCTTGGTCTGCCTTATGCCTTCGCCTCGCATTTCGCGCCTCAGATGCTGGACGAAGCACTGATGATCTATCGCCGTGACTTTAAGCCCTCTGAACAGCTTGCCGAACCCTACGTGCTGTGCGGTTTCAATATATTTGCAGCGGATAGTGATGAAGAAGCCGAATATCTCTCCAGTTCCATGATGCAAAGCTTTGTTGCGTTGCGCACGGGTAATCCCGGAAAAATGCCGCCGCCGGTTGAAGGCTATCGCGAAAGCCTGCCTCCACAGGCCCAATCCATGCTGGGACAGATCATGCAAGGCAGCGCGATTGGTGGGCCAGATAAGGTGAAGCAGGGCGTAGATCGGTTCATCGACCGCACGGGCGCTGACGAGCTGATCATCTCCGGATCAATCTTCGATCAGGCAGCGCGCGAGAAAAGCTATACTATTGCTGCCAATATTCGCGAATTGGTTGCCGCCTAAGACCCAATTCTCTGCATACAGGCCTTGATTTTGTAACATAGTCTGCGCATGACTCTGACCAATTAAAATTCCAAAAAAGGTGCCCTTATGGCAGACGAAAAAGTGCAACGCTTAGGCAGAGATTCCGCGCTACGCGATTTTCTGAGAAGCGAAGCGGCCGGTGGTATCTTGCTGATGTTTGCAGCCGCCCTCGCTATGATTGTGGCGAACAGCCCGTTGTACGACATGTATCATCATTTTCTGCACGAATTAAAGGGGCCGACCCTATCCAGCAAACTTGGACCGATGACGCCCCATCTGTGGATCAATGATGGTCTGATGGCGGTCTTTTTCTTTCTGGTCGGGCTGGAAATAAAACGTGAATTTGTCGATGGACGTCTCAATACCTGGGAACGCAGACGCTTGCCGGTACTCGCTGCGGCGGCTGGTATGGTTGTGCCGGCGGTTATCTATCTGTTTATCGTCAAGGATGTGCCAGCGCTATACAATGGCTGGGCAATCCCGGCTGCGACGGATATTGCCTTTGCCATTGGCGTCTTGGCGCTGCTTGGTTCCAGAGCTCCGGCTTCGCTGAAGCTTTTCCTGGTCACGGTGGCGATCGTCGATGATATGGGCGCGGTGGCAATTATTGCGCTGGTTTATACCGCAGAGATCAATGGTGCAGCCCTGCTCGCCAGTGCCGTGATCCTCGCCATCATGTACACCATGAACCGCAACGGCGTTCTCAAGCTGTGGCCTTATATCATCCTGTCTATCATTCTCTGGTATGCGGTTTTGATGTCCGGCGTACATGCCACCATAGCCGGTGTTTTGGCGGCATTGTGTATTCCGATCATCGTCACCCCGACATCACCAGATGCCCAAAATTCTCCACTGCACATCATGGAACATGGGATTGCGCCCTGGAGCGCTTTCCTGATTGTTCCGGTCTTCGGTTTTGCCAATGCCGGTGTTTCATTGGAGGGGCTCGGCATGGATCAGATTTTCGCGCCGCTGCCTTTGGGCATCGCGGCTGGTCTGTTCTTCGGCAAGCAAATCGGAATTTTCGCAAGTGTCTGGATCGCGGTAAAAACAGGTTTCGCCGGTCGTTTGGGTGGCGCCACTTGGTTGCAAGTATATGGCGTGGCGATGCTCTGCGGTATCGGCTTTACGATGAGCCTGTTTATCGGCGCACTGGCATTTCCGGGCAATGAATTGTTGATCGAGGAAGCCAAGATCGGGGTGTTGATGGGGTCACTTCTTTCCGCAGTTGTCGGTTTCTTGATTTTGCGCTTTGCACCGCAGGGCGGACATTTGGACTCGATGGAAGACGAGCAAGAGCTGAAGGTGACTCTTTGAGGCTTCTCGGTCTGCTCGCCGCAACGGCTTTTCTGTCTGGTTGTACCGCCACACAGATGGAGGTCTCGACTGTTCAGTCTGTAGAGCAAGCCCATCCGCCTTCGCCGGTCACGGCGACTTTGGACAAGATCGCATCTGACTATGTCAAGCTGACGCTTGCTCTTGGCGAAAAAGAGCCAGGCTATGTTGACGCTTATTACGGACCGGAAGAATGGGCCACGGCGGCAAAATCCGATCCGCGTGATATGCGTGAATTGGGCAATGCTATCATCGATCTGATGTTGCGGCTCGACGCGGCTTCCGACGGTGATGATCCAGAGATAGCCTTGCGCAAGCGCTTCCTGTCGGCACAGTTGGAAGCTGCGCTGACCCGTCACGCGATGATGCAGGAAGAGGTGTTTCCGTTTGCCAAGGAGGCCAAGGGGCTGTTCGATGTCACCCCCATATTCAAGCCGCTCTCTGCCTTCGACCCTGTGCTTGAGGAAATCGAGAATCTTGCGCCCGGTGATGGACCGCTTAGCGAACGGGTGGCGGATTTTGAGAAGGGGTATATCATCCCGAAAGACCGTCTGAAGGTTGTTTTCGATGCCGCAATCGCTGAGTGTAAGGCGCGAACCGAGAAATATTTCGGCCTGCCCAAAACCGAGAATTTCAAGATGGAATTTGTTACCGGCAAAAGCTGGAGCGGGTATAATTATTACCAAGGCAATTATCAAAGTTTGATCCAGATCAACACCGATCTGCCGATCTTCATTGGCCGTGCCGTCGATCTGGGCTGCCACGAAGGATATCCCGGTCACCACGTTTATAATATGCTGCTTGAGCAGAATTTGACACGCGGCAAAGGCTGGCAGGAATTCTCGATCTATCCGCTCTATTCCCCACAAAGCCTGATCGCTGAGGGGTCGGCCAACTATGGGATCGAGCTAGCGTTCACGGGACAGCAGCGATTGGACTATGAGCGCGACGTGCTTTATCCACTCGCCGGTCTGGATCCCGACACAGCGGCAGCCTATTGGGCGATGCAAATCGCCAAGCAGGCGCTTAGCGGTGCACGCATGACCATTGCCAAACAATATCTTGATGGCGAGATCTCGCGGGATGAAGCAATTGTGCTCACGCAGAAATATCAACTGGTATCGGCCAAACGTGCTGCGCAGATGACCGACTTCACCGAACAATATCGCAGCTATGTGATCAACTATGGCCTCGGCATGGAAATGGTCCGTGACTGGATCGAAAGCGGAGGCAGTTCACCGGTTTGGCGCTGGAAGGCGATGGAAGCATTGTTGAGTCAGCCGATATTGCCAGAGGATTTGCTCGGTGAAGTGGTGTCGGACTAGGTGAGTGGCGTGACCCTCGACAGGTTTCAGAAAGTCCGTCGATAATTTGCGTCTATGGCCCAGGGTCCTGAACCGGGTTTTGGATTGCGATTATCAGACTATTGTTTGGCAAATTCCCGACGACCCATAACCTTTCGTTAACCAATTTCGTTCACTCCGGTTTCTGAAACATGAACGGCGCGGATATGCGCGCACCATGGACAGGGACCAGACTTTATGACCACACAGGAAAAACCCTCTAATACTCCAGTAGATGTCGCTATTATTGGCGCGGGGCCAGCCGGCCTGACCGCCGCCTATCTGCTTTCCAAAAAAGGCTATTCGGTCAAAGTGATCGAAAAAGACCCCCAATATGTTGGTGGCATCAGCCGGACAGTGGAACATGAAGGTTTTCGCTTTGATATTGGCGGTCATCGCTTTTTCTCAAAATCTCAGGAAGTGGTCGATCTGTGGAACGAAATTCTTCCGGATGACTTCATTCAACGTCCGCGGATGAGTCGCATCTACTATGAAGGCAAATTTTACAGCTATCCGCTGCGGGCCTTTGAAGCGCTCTGGAATCTCGGCATCTGGCGTTCGACGCTTTGCATGCTGAGCTATGCCAAGGCGAAAGTTTTCCCGAACAAGAATGTCAAAAGCTTTGAAGACTGGACGGTCAACCAGTTCGGTTACAAGCTCTATTCGATCTTTTTCAAAACCTATACTGAGAAAGTCTGGGGCATGCCCTGCGACGAAATGTCCGCAGACTGGGCGGCACAACGTATCAAGGGGCTGAGCCTCTGGAGCGCGGTTGTCGACGGTCTGAAACGGTCTTTGGGTCTTAACAAAAAACCCAATGACGGCATGGAAACCAAGACGCTGCTCGAAACCTTCCGCTATCCGCGCCTCGGCCCCGGTATGATGTGGGATGCGGCCAAGGCCCATGTCGAAGCCAAGGGCAATGACGTGTTGATGGGCCATAGTCTGAAGCAGCTCGCACAGGATGCCGATGGCAACTGGCGGGTGAGCGCTTCTACAGATGAAGGCGAGACTGTCCTCACGGCGAAACATGTAATCTCCAGCGCGCCCATGCGTGAACTGGCAACCCGTATCCACCCGCTGCCACAGTCCTTGCCGGAAGCGCAGGAGCTGAACTATCGCGATTTCCTGACCGTAGCGATCATGGTTAAATCCGAAGACCTGTTCCCCGACAACTGGATTTATATCCATGATGATCGTGTGCAGGTCGGCCGCGTTCAGAATTTCCGCAGCTGGTCGCCTGAAATGGTGCCGGACGAGAATATCGCTTGTGTCGGCCTTGAATATTTCTGCTTCGAGAATGACGGCCTGTGGTCTTCGTCGGACGAGGACCTGGTTGAACTGGCCAAGAAAGAAATGGCGATCCTCAACCTGTGCAAACCCGAAGATGTGGTTGGCGGTGCGGTCGTTCGTCAGGAAAAAGCCTATCCGGTTTACGATGACAGCTATGAAAGCAACGTCGAAACCATGCGCGATGATCTGGAAAGCCGTTTCCCGACGCTTCACATGGTCGGACGCAACGGGATGCACCGCTATAACAATCAGGATCACGCGATGATGACCGCGATGCTAACGGTCGAAAATATTGAAGCCGGCACCCGGAAATGGAATGTCTGGAACGTCAACGAAGACGCGGAATATCACGAAGCGGGTGATGAAGGCGCCGAGACAATCATTGCTGAGGAAATCAGCGAAGACCGTGCCGCGGCTCTTGAAAGCATGCGTGATGTCCCGACCCGGATTGAAGAATCTGCCGAAGCCAAAGCGAAGAAAGCAGCCTAGAAAATAATGGAACGCAGCGGAATAGACAGACGGTCGACTATCGGCGGCTGGGTGGGCAATTTGCCCGCTCCGCTGGCCATGCTCAACCGTTTTTCTATCACCCGCTATTTGCTGGCAAGCGTTGTTAGCCTTGCCTTTGACGTTGCTTTGTTCATGGTTCTGGTCGCCTTTATGTTTGACCCGGGATGGTCATCGGCCGCCGGGTATGGCGCCGGTATTCTCGTCCACTGGTTGATTTCATCCAGTTTCGTATTTCCAGGAAAAGCCCGTGATGGCGCGGCTCTGCAACTGCAGCGCCTCGGTTTCATCGGCACGGCCGTGCTTGGCTTGGGCATAACGGTCAGCATGGTAAGCTGGCTCGTTGATTTGGGCATTTTGCCTGTTGTCGCCAAAGCGGCCGCAGTCGGAGTCAGTTTCTTTGCGGTTTATTTCACGCGCAAATATGGAGTGTTCCGTTGAGCTACATGGATAAAACCATAGATGCGCCGGTCAGCAAGCATCGCTTCAGTCCCGATTTTACCCGATTCATGAACTGGGCTCTCGTTTGGATCGTTTTGGCCAATATTCCGTTCATGGCTATGTGGCTGGTCGGTGCGCCCCCGCGTGCAATCCCAATCGCGATGGCCGGTTTGGTGGGGCTTGTTGTAAAACGCATGCCACGTGTGGTCCAATGGATTGCTTTTGTTGGCGTGATGGTCTTTTCATTGCTCTCATTTGTGTCGGGACTGTTCAGTCTTACGCTGGATTCGCTGGTCTACTCTCTGCAGTTTTTTGCAGAGATAAAACCCAGCAATTCGATGGAATATATCGCCGCTGCGGTGGTCATAGTGGGAATCTGGATTGGCAGCTGGTTCCTGCTGAAGCGCGATACCAATTTTGCCAAACCACTGCATATCCTGTTGGGAGGCGTTCTTATCTTTGGCCTCGTTGGTGCTGACTCTGCTGTCGGCGCGGGGATGCGCGGTCACTATTTCCGGCCGGCCCCGGTCGGTGCTACGTTCGAATCCGCTATCAACAAATCCGGCTTTGCCGCGCGTGCGGATGGCAAACGCCATCTGGTGTTGATCATGGTTGAATCGCTCGGCATGCCAAAAGACAATCAAGCGATGTCCGACAAGCTGTTTGCTTATTATAACGATAGTATGATCAAGGCGCGCTATGAGGTTAGCCAAGGCAGCAGCCTCTATTATAATAGTACCACTTCTGGCGAAGTACGCGAACTATGCGGTCGCTGGGGCGACTATTACGAGCTGCTTGAAACCGACGATCCGAAGGTTCTTGATTGCCTGCCCGCTCAACTGGCCAAAAAGGGCTATGCCACCCAAGCGATGCACAGTTTCAAAGCGCCATTTTTCAAGCGCGCTACCTGGTATCCCAAGATCGGTTTCCAGAAACGTGAATTTGCCGCAGATCTGGAGCAGCGTGGCGCAGAATGGTGCGGCGGCGTTTTTGCCGGTGCTTGCGATCGTCACGTGCCAAAAATGCTTGCCGAGAATTTGAAGCAGGCAAAGCAACCGACGTTTCAATATTGGTTGACGTTGAACACGCATTTGCCCGTACCGACAGAACAGAATCTCGACACTGGAAATTGCGAGAAGGTCTCTGTTGCGCTGGCGCGTGATTATCCGATGATTTGCCGCCAGTTTTCTATATTCGATGATATCGATAAGGCCCTGATTGCGGAGATCACCGCAAGTGATTTTCCGGAAGCGGACATTTTGCTGGTTGGCGATCATATGCCGCCATTTTTTGACCGCCATCATCGTTCGCAATTTGATCCTGAACGGGTTCCATGGCTGTATCTGAAGGCCAAAAACTCTCAACCCAAGGGGTAAGATTTTGGATCGCTTGCGTGGAAAATTCCCGTTATTTTTGATCTGGCTCGCGGTCTGCGTGGTGCTTATTCTGGTCACGCGCGGGCAGATTATGACCGGCATTGGTTGGGATCCAGACGATCAGCTTCGCATGGTCCAGCTGCGCGATTGGCTCGGCGGACAAAACTGGTTCGACACAACCCAATATCGGATCGGTGAGCCTGACAGTCAGCCGATGCACTGGCCGCGCTGGATCGAACTGCCACTTGCATTGGTGGTTCTGCTTCTGAAGCCGCTGATTGGTGCGACCGGTGCGGAAACGGCCGCGATGGTCATCATACCGCTGGTGACTCTCGGAATCGCTATGTGGTTGGTTTTCAAGATCAGCGAACATGTGTTTGATAGCAAGGTTGCGATTCTGGCGGGGGCTTTGACGGCCACTGCTGTTCCCATTGTTGCCCAAATCCGGCCTATGCGGGTGGATCATCATGGCTGGCAGATTGTTCTGGCGTTGATGGCGCTATGGACCATGTTCTGGCCGGACAAACGCAAGGGCGGCTTGGCAATGGGGGCAGCGCTCGCGCTCTGGCTCTCAATCTCTCTGGAAGGCCTGCCTTTGTCGGTAGCCTTTGTCGTGCTCTTGACGTTCCGTTGGATATTCAAGACCGAGGAAGGGGTTCGACTGTTCTGGACGCTGCTATCTTTTCTCACATCCAGCTTCATTCTGTATCTGGCGTCGCAAGGGAGCTTTGATAGCGCCCGCAACTATTGCGATGCCATCTCTCCAGCGCACCTATTCGCTTGCACAGTCGGTGCAGCCATCATGTTGCCGGCTATCAAATTGCTGCCGTCCAATATCGGTTTGCGGATCGCAAGTCTCGCAGTCGCAGGCATCGCGGCCTTGGCAGTCCTGCATCATTCTGCACCGCAATGTATCGGCGGTGCATTCAATACCATGGACCCGCTGGTCCGCAAATATTGGCTGGTCAACATCCTTGAAGGCCTGCCTATCTGGTACCAAAATCCGAAGACCATGATCACCTTGCTAGGAGGTTCGATCATCGTAGGACTGGGCAGTTTGATATATATCGTCCGTGCGCAATCCCGTCAGATTGATCGCAACAAATTGCTGGTCCTCGCTTATGCATTTCTCTGGGCGTTGCTTTTGTCACTGTTTGTCCAGCGCGCAACTGCGGTTGCAGCTGCCTTTGCTCTGCCGTTCATGGCATGGGCAGTGCATAGAGCTTTTATCTGGGCGCGTGGCATCAAGCGACCTGTTTCGCGGATATTGGCCACGGCTTCGGTCATTTTCCTGATCATGCCCGGACCGCTTGCCATTGCGCTTTTCTCAGGCATCACAGGCAATGAAGAACAGGGTGAAGCAAAATCAGAAACTGCGATATGCGAAAATAATGAATCTCTGGCTCGGCTCAACGCTTTGCCACGCGCCAATATTCTTGCGCCATTTGACTATGGACCACGGATCTTGTTGCTGACGCCCCATCATGTGCTTGCAACCAGCCATCATCGCAATGACAAGGCAATGGCCGATCAGATAAGAGCTTTTACATCTAAACCGAAAGTGGCCCGCAATCTCTTGGAAGAGCATAATATTCGCTATATTGTTGCCTGTGAAGCGGAGCCCGAACTGGCCTTTTACGCAAAAAAACACCCGCAAGGCCTATGGTCTCTGCTGGTGAAAGGCGAAAAGCTGGACTGGTTACAACCTGTCTATTTACGGGACAATGAGCTGCTGGTCTGGCGAGTGGTGTCAAAAGACTTGCGTAACACTATGTAAAATATGATATGATTTCAATCGATGGTCGCATAATAACAAGAACCATGGAGATTGATATGGCAAGGGTCACGGGCCTCGGCGGAGTTTTTCACATGGTGAAAGATCCAGCCGCAACACGCAAATGGTACAAGGAATATCTGGGCTTGGACGGAGAATATGGTCCTATGCTCAACTGGTCGGATGAAAAAGGGGAAAGCCCCTATAGTTTGATCAGTCATTTTGCCAAAGACAGCGATTATCTAAAACCCAGCGAGGCGCCGTTCATGATCAACCTGAGGGTAGATGATCTGGACGCTTATGTTGAGCAGCTCAAGGCCAAAGGTTTAGAAATTCTGGGACAGGTTGATGAAGGATATGGCCAATTTGCCTGGATCCTTGATTGTGACGGAATCAAGCTGGAATTCTGGCAACAGGTCGAGGCGCCGGAAAGCTGAGCTTCCGGTTTAGGCTGGGATAAACTTCAGCGAGAGACCGTTGATGCAATGCCGCTTTCCGGTTGGTTTGGGGCCATCATTGAAAATATGTCCCAGATGCCCGCCGCAGCGAGCGCAGTGGACTTCGGTGCGCGCATAGCCAATTTTATAATCTGTGGTGGTGCCAATCCGGTTTTTGGCGATCGGTGCCCAAAAGCTCGGCCAGCCCGTGCGGCTGTCATATTTTGTGTCTGACTTGTAGACACCCAGGTTGCAACCGGCGCAGGCGAAGACGCCCGCGCGCTTTTCGGCATTGAGCGGGCTGGAATAAGCACGTTCTGTGCCTGCCTGGCGCAAAATGCGATAGCGTGAGGGACCCAGTCGTTGTTTCCATTGGTCCGGCGTGCGTTTGATTTTGAACGTCCCGCCGGCCTGCGCCTTGGTACCGCCGAACAGCCCGGTAAGGCCGGCAATCCCAATTGCGCCGGTAGCCGCGAGAGTGCCGGATATTATGGTGCGACGATCAACGCTTTTCATCTGCAGTCCTTCTCAATATTCCCAAATCATTCGACCCCGGAAGCAGATTGGTTACAGATTTGCGCCTGAACAGGAACTGATCAATATTTGGTCAGCTCAACTTCCAGTTCGCGGAATCCGTGGACGAAACATGCATGGACCCGGCGATTCTTGCCTGTTGGATTAACCTGCATCCGCCGTTTGTGCATTTCTTCGAGCAATATCCGGATTTGCAGTTCGGCCAAACGGGCGCCAACGCAGCGGTGAATGCCATAGCCAAAGGCCAGATGGCGGCGCGCATTTTCACGATCGACTTTGATTTTGTCCGCTTCCGGAAAAACTTCTTCGTCACGATTGGCCGAAATATACCACATCACGACCTTGTCGCCCTTTTTGATCTGGTGGCCGAACAGGTCGTGGTCTTCCAGCGCGGTGCGCCGCATGTGCGCAAGCGGCGTTTGCCAGCGGATGATTTCCTGCACGGTATTGGGAATGAGATCGGGGTTCTGCTGCAGTTTTGCCCGTTCTTCCGGAAATTGACCCAGGCCATAAGCGACGCCTGACATGGTGTTGCGGGTCGTGTCATTGCCGCCAACGATCAACAGCACCAGATTGCCCATGAATTCCATCGGATCCATATCGCGCATATGCTCGGAGTGGATCATCATCGAGATGAGATCGGGGGTCGGCTCTGCGTCCACCCGGTCATTCCAGAGCTGGGTGAAATAGGCGCCCATTTCGAATAGGATCTGGCGGCGCTGTTCGGTCAGATCTTCTGCGACGGACAATTCTACATCGCCAGCCCAGTCGGACCAGTAGGTCAGCAATCTGCGGTCTTCCCATGGAAAGCCGAACAGAATGGCAAGCATGCCGGTGGTGAGTTCGATCGAAACCTTGTCGACCCAGTCGAATTTTTCGCCCCATGGCAGGTCATCAAGCACTTCTTCTGTGCGCTTCCGGATTTCCGTTTCCATCCGTTTCATCTCGGTCGGCGTGAATGCTGGTGCAACGGTGCGGCGCTGGCCCGTGTGCTTGGGTCGATCCATGGCGATGAACATCGGAAGCTGAAAGTCCTGATCAAAGTCGGGATCGGCAATGGTAATGCCGCCATGTTCTACATCGGAAGAATAGATATCCGGCAGCGCTTCTACATGCTGGATCGGCTTGTAGGTGGTGATGTTCCAATAGTCGCCGTGCACGCCGCCTTCGACCTTGTTGATCGGGGCCTGAGCGCGCATTTCCGCAAAGGGTTTGCGCCACAGATCTTTGCTATACAAATCGGCCCGACTCACATCCCAGGGATTGGCATCGCCATCGGCAATAGGAGGGTTGCGCACATACCACGCTTCGAGCGCTTCATCGGCAGTGGGGGAAGTGGTCAGATTATTCAGATCAATTTGCGGGACGGAAGCCATAAGTCTCTCCTGCCGTTGCTTGTGTCAGCAATCGGTTGCGTTTCAAAACGCGTTCAATCTGCCTCTATTGACAGTAATGTCAATGTCTTTTCGCCAAAAACCGCGAATCTGGAGACTATTTGCCGGTCACTCTGGCAAACAGGCTCTTTTTGCGGGCGGACTGTCCGGATTTCATCACATTGCGACGGAACAGCATCACCGAAAAGCGGATGATGATCATCGTGAAAAGACCCTGCCAAGCCAGCGCGAGGCCATGTTGCCAGATATTGTCCATCTGTGCCGCCCGTGCGATCATCGCAAAGGGGGAGCTAAACGGAAAGAGGACCGCGAACCATTCTACCGATTCACCGAGCTTGGTGATGGAGGAATATGCCAGAAAAAAGACAAGCAATTGACCCATGGTGACCGGCATCGACAGGGTTTGCACCTCGCGCACGGTCGTGGCCATCGCGCCGATTCCGAGGAACAATGAACCGAGAAGCAAATAGGCCATAGAAAAGTACAATATCATCAACAGGCCAAATAGGGGCCAGCCGACTGCAGGAGAGGGCAGGGCTCCCCAATTTCCTCCGACCAGCAGGGCTATTGTGAAACCCACTGTGCTCCACACCGCAATGCCAACAAGTGCCATGCCCAGCATGGCGAACAGCTTGCCTAGAAAAATCGCATCCATCGGAATGGCCGCGGCTAGAATCTCAATGATCTTGTTGGTCTTTTCCTCGACCAGATTGGATAGAACCATCCCGGCCAATATCATGGTCAGCAGGATGAGAATCGCTTGCCCGACTTGCGCCGTCACCAGCTGGTTCCGTTCGCTTGAGCTGCTGGTCTGCCTGACAAATGTGGTTGCAATATCGACGGTTGCAGGCTGCGAAAGCGCAGTCTCTGATAGCAGAGCGATCTTCCCTTGCCATCGCTTGACGTCTCTCTCCGATCCCGTCAGCATAGGGGCTGTCAGCGTCCCGGAAAGCACGGCAGCCAACGATTTTTCGCTGTTCAATTTTGCAATTATATCGGCTTCACTTCCGGAAAAGTCCTTTAAAACAATCAGCTCTGGAAGTGCTTTTGAACCGAGGCTTTTGGATAGCCGCAATCGTGTTGAAAGCAACCTATCAGCCTCTTCTGTGGTCATGGCGACACCAATGACCGGATTGTCAATATCCCGGGAGACCTGCGATCCAAGTCCGCCGGCTGCAACTCCTATTCCCAGTGGAAACAACGGTCCCAGCAAAAAGAAGAAGAAGGATTTCGAAAATATGATCGCGGTGAAATCACGGCGGGCAATGACGAAGGCGGCGCGGATGGTCTCGATCATGCTGCTGTCTCCATAGCGTTGGCGGCAGCATCGGCATCCATTTTCTTGGCGGCCGCTTCACCGGCGATTTGGACAAATGCGTCGTGGAGGCCGGGGCGTTCGATCGAGAGGGATTCGATACCGGCACCGCCTTCCACCAAGGCATGGAGCAAGGGTTCGACACCGCTTTCCGGCAATGTGAAATGCCAATTATGACCCAGCGGCTTACAGTCTGCAGGGATGGCCGAGCGCCATGGGCCATCCAGGTTCCGTGTTTCGAGATGCACTTGGGGACGCAACCGGTCCCGGGCCTCTGAAACCTTGCCTTTAAAGGGGATTTTCCCGTCGGCGATAATGGCGATCTCTTCGCAAAGGCGCTCGGCATGGGCGATCACATGGGTTGAGAAAATGATCGTGACGCCCTTGTCAGCCTGATCGCGGATCAATCGTTCCAACTTGCCCTGATTCAGTGCATCAAGGCCGGAAAATGGTTCGTCGAGAATGATCAAATCGGGATCGTGGACGAGGGTGCCGAGCAATTGCACAGTCTGTGCCATGCCCTTGGATAGCTGCCGGATCTGCTTGTCGGCGGCATCGCCAAGCCCATGATCTTCCATCATCTTGCGTCCGCGTTTGCGACCGTCCGCCAGCGGCAGGCCGCGCAGGGCACCCATGAACGCAATGGCATCAAAGGCTTTCATGGATTGATAGAGGCCGCGTTCTTCGGGGAGGTAACCCACTTGATGTGCTTTGGAAATCGGTTCCGATGATCCCAGCAGAAACCGCTCGCCTTCGTCGGGATCGATAATCCCGAGTAGCATCCGTAACGTCGTGGTTTTTCCGGCTCCGTTCGGGCCCAATATCCCGAAAATACTGCCTTTTTCTATCGTCAGATCAATGCCGTCGACAGCGGCGTCGCCATCAAATTTTTTGACAATATTGCGGGCCTCTATGGCAAATTCGGAAGGTGACGCGTGCATTTACGGCTTTCATATCTGACAGGAGTGATTGATAGGGAATCCCTATGGCGGATGACAAGTTAAGATTGGCAAAAGCGATCGAAAAAAAGGCGATCGAGGAGGGCTTTTCCTCTGTCGGTATTGCGCCCGCCACGCTGGGACCCAAAACCCAACAGCGCTTGCAGCAATGGCTGGCGGACGGTTGCCATGGCGATATGATCTGGATGGCGAACCGGTCGGATGAGCGATCTGACCCGATGACGTTATGGCCTGACGTTCGCTCGATCATCATGCTGGGCATGAGCTACGCGCCCGCAACCGATCCGTTCGCGCTAGAAGATATTTCCGATCATGGCCGGATATCTGTTTACGCGCAGGGCAGGGATTATCACGATGTTGTGAAGGGCGCCCTGAAGCGGACTGCCCGCTGGCTGGTTGAAACTGCGGACTGCGAGGTAAAGGTTTTTGTCGACACAGCCCCGGTGATGGAAAAGCCTTTGGCCGAAGCAGCGGGATTGGGCTGGCAAGGCAAGCACACCAATGTTGTCAGTCGGGATCACGGGAGCTGGCTGTTTCTCGGCGCTATTTACACAACTCTGGATCTGCAGGCATCGACGCCGGGAAAGGACAGTTGCGGCAGCTGTTCGGCCTGTCAGGACATATGCCCGACCGGAGCCTTTCCGGAACCCTATAAACTCGATGCACGGGCCTGTATTTCTTATCTGACGATCGAGCATAAGGGGCCCATCCCGCACAAATATCGCAAGGAGATGGGCAACCATATCTATGGCTGTGATGATTGTCTGGCCGTCTGTCCGTGGAACAAATTTGCGCAAGCGGGATCGGCAAACAAGGCTTTCTTGCCGCGCGCGGAATTGGCTGCCCCGGCTTTAGCGGATATTCTGGCGCTTGATGATGCCGGATTCCGTCAGGTCTTCTCGGGCTCTCCGATCAAGCGCAGCGGTCGTGACAGGATGGTGCGCAATGCGTTGATCGCTGCTGGCAATAGCGGAGATATAGCGTTGATAGGGCCAATTCAGGCGCTATTGAGTGATGGCGATGAGACGATCCGAGAAGCAGCCAATTGGGCGCTTGATCAATTGGCGTTAGCGCAACCTTAGCGCATTGACACAACTGACCCGGTCGACGGCTGCGCCATCGCTGCGGCGGGCATCGATATGGGTAACCCGACTGGTGCCGCCATTTTTTGAAGGATAGAGATAGGCGTCCAATATACATGCGCCGCTGCCGAACTGGAGTTTCCGGGCCGGCGGTTCAGCCAAATCCAATTGTGGGTCACCGAAGAGGCGGATAAGCTGTCCGGCTGTTTTGCCCATGACGGCATCCAGACCAGCCACTGAATTAAGCGGAGATGCCGCCGCAGGTGGAAGGCTAGGCCCCGTTGTCGCGTTAGTAGAGGCGCAGGCGGCGAGTGCGGGTAAGCTCAGCAGCACTAGACATTTGGCTTTCATGCGGATCATTCTTCCTTCTTCCCATGAACCAGATGGGTAGCCATAGCGGCTCCCAATACCGGTGCAAGGAAATTGACAAAGGGGATGGCCAGCAACAATGCGCTCACCAGCCCGAGGAAGAAGCGTTCCAACTTGGGAAGACTCCATTCAGCCGTCAGTTTTTGATGGTCCGCAATGTGGCGAGCGGCGACCATGTCCTGCAAATCCCGGCCGAGCAGAACGGCATTGACCGAGAAAAATGCAATGGGAAGCCCTACTCCGGTCACGAGCAACACCAAATATACCGGCACCGCCAGAAGATTATAACCCAATGCCCGTCCGGCGGAAGCGAGGCCCATTTTGATGCCGAGCACATAGCTCGGTGGTCTCGCCGTTTCTGCGCGATCCGGATAATATTGTCGCTCGACGGCATCGACAATATCATCCGAAAAAATGTTGAGCACAAAGATCGCAATTATCCGGAATAGCAAAAGGCCGGTCAATATGGCGATCACTGCGGCACCGGCGGCGGCTGCCAAGCCGCCATCCGTCCAGCCCAGCCAAGCGAATAGCCAAAGCAGAGCGAAATATGCCGCCACGCCAAAAACAACAAATAACAGCAGGGTCAGAAGAATGACCTTTAGCAGGATCACCAATATGGCTTTGTCGCTGAGCTGCGCGAGGGATCGGGAAAAGGCCTGAAACATTTGCGCTCCATGTCATGATTGTCTGGCCAACGTCAATTCTGCTTGATGGCAACCAGCCAAAGTCCTAACGCACCGGAAAGAATGAAATCAGCCTCAAAAGGACTTTTTATGACCACTGAAGCCCGTTACGATATTGTCGCCATCGGCAATGCGATTGTTGATGTAATCTCCCAGTCCAGCGACAGTTTCCTCGACGAGGAGCAGTTGGTTAAGGGCAGCATGGCCCTGATCGATGCCGAACGGGCGGAAGCATTATACCGGGATATGGGGCCTGCACGGGAAGTAAGCGGCGGTTCGGGAGCGAATACGCTTGCCGGAGCATCCACCCTGGGGCGCCAATGCGCACTGATTGCACAAGTGGCCGATGATCAGCTTGGCGAAGTTTTTGCGCATGATATTCGTGCGACGGGAATCGACTTTGATGTGCCTCCGCTCGGCAAAGAGCCTCCCACGGCGCGCTGCCTGATTTTTGTTACGCCAGACGCGCAACGGACCATGAATACCTTTCTGGGCGCTTCCCAGTTTCTGCCACCGGCAGCGGTCGATGCTGATCTTATCGCGAGCGGCGCTATTCTTTATCTCGAGGGCTATTTGTGGGATGCCGACGAACCCAAGGCGGCGATGGCCCTGGGTATCGATATCGCTCGCAAAAATGACCGCAAGGTTGCCTTCACCCTATCCGACACATTCTGTGTGGACCGGCATAGGGAAGAATTCGTGGGCCTGGTCGATGGCGGCAAGATCGATATTCTGTTCGCCAATGAAGCGGAAGTCATGATGCTGGCCGAAACGGAGGATTTTGATGCTGCTGTTGCGCAAACAGCCGCCAAAGTCGAAACTCTTGTCGTGACCCGAAGCGAACAGGGTGCGATTGCCGTTCGTGATGGCAAGACTTTTGCCGTTGCTGCGGAACCCGTCGACCAAATTTTGGATACGACTGGCGCCGGAGATCTTTTTGCCGCGGGCTTCCTGAGTGGCTATATCGAGCAACGTCCGATGGAAGAATGCCTGACCATTGGCGCTATCGCGGCAGCAGAGGTGATTTCGCATTATGGCGCGCGTCCGGAAGCCGATTTGCAGGAACTGGTCAAAAACCGGCTCGGTTGATCAGTCTTTCATTTTAAACAATTTGCGGTCTTCCGGACCAAAACCCCATCTCCAGATGATCCAGGCGTAGCTGCCTAGGATCATCGGAATGCCGACGATCAATTCCGCCCATTCAGGCAGATAGGTGGCAAGATAACCAATGCCGCTCGCTACGCCGACGGCGAGCAGCAACGTCCAGCGCCAACCGTTGACCGGCGCTTCCAACAGTTTCGATAGGAATATGGCTTTCACGATCGAAGCATAAGCGAGAGCGACCATTAGAGCCGCTGCGACCGCTGCGGCCTGAAACAACGGTCCCCAGCCCAGAAGCATACAGATCTGGATGAATGCCACGCTAAGCGCCGCTTGCAGCAATAGCATCGATAGTGATATCAACAGGTTGCGATGGCGTGCAATATAGACGAGCGCAGATTCGCTGACCACCGCCGTCGCCGCCACCGCTTCAGCAGCCAGTAAGAAGGCAAGGGCGCCCGTTCCGCCAACGAAATTCGGTCCGACCAGTCCCATTACGGCTTCTCCTGGAATCGCCAAGGCCAAGGCAATGCCAATTTGTGCGGCAATGATCCAGAAGCCGACCTGACTCACCTGACTGGCGATGGCTTTCATATTGCCAGCTTCCAGATTGCGGGTGATGACCGGGCCCAAAATAGGATCAAAACTGGTTTTGAGTTTCTGCGGCAGGCTCGCCACTTGCTGGGCAATATAATAGATGCCGACAATCGCCGGCGACGCAAACAGCCCAAGAATAGCCAGATCCAATCGACGGGACCCCCATTCGGCAGCATCAGCAGCGGCGAGCGGCATATTGCGCCCTGCCATTCTCGCGATTTTCAACGGTTCCGGTCGCCAGCCATGCGGCAAGCCATAGCTTTTGAACAACGGCCAAAGCGACGCGAGCAGCGCCGCAACCATCGATACGACATAAGAAATGATCAGGCCGTCGCGGAGGGAATAATAAGAAAAGAGAAAGGCGGCAATGCTGATGGTCCAAGGCTCGACAATCGATCGCGCGCGCACGGTTGAGGCAATGTCGTACCGATAGGCGAGGGCTGCTAGCGCTATATCTGCGCCGACGATGGTGAATATGACGAGCGGCAAGAACCGGTCGAGGCCGTTGATCTCGCTATTGGGGAACATGATGAACGGGAATGCGATCAATAGCCCTGCTGCCACAGCGGAGGCCACGAAGCTGACCAGCAGGCCATCCCAGACCACATGCACATGCGGTCGCTGGGTTTTGCTCAACTGGGCCGCTAGCCCGCGTTTCAAGCCCAGGGTTGCGAGTTGCGCCGCAAATTCCACCACCAGAATTGCATAAGCAAACCGGCCGAGCGCTTCGGCTCCGTATATGCGGCCGGCAATGAACAGAAATGGCAGGCGCGCGGCCAGGCGCAGAAGAAATCCGAATATATTGGTCCGGCCACCTTTTGCGAGTGCGGCAATATCATCTTTGCTTTTCTCAGCAGCCGTATCGCCATCCGCTGGCGCTGCACGAGCCGTGCCTGTTGGTTCAGGACTGTTCAAAATGCTCTCCGGCTGGCCCGCTTGAAGGGCGACGGTCTATAGCAGTTTCGTGCAATTGTCATCACCATGCCTCGCCGGTCTATTTACGTTCAGAAACCAGCGGCCTTTTCATGAGTTGGGTGGCCACAGACTGAACGTCAGCCTCTCCGGTCAGCAAAGCGCAGACGGCATCGACGATCGGCATATTGACTTCGCGTGCGTTGGAATCTTGTTGAAGAACGGGGGCGGTTGAGGCGCCTTCGGCGACCGTGGTCCGGTCGGACAACAATGTTTGTGCCGATTGGCCTTGTCCCAATCCCTTTCCGAGCGAAAAATTACGGGAACTGGTAGAAGAGCAGGTTAGCACTAAGTCTCCCAGCCCGCATAAACCGGAGAGCGTTTCCAACCGTGCTCCGCGGGCCTCGCCATAGCGGATCATTTCCGCAAAGCCTCGACTGATCAGAGACGCGCGTGCATTTTGACCCAGGCCGGCACCGTCGACCACACCGCATCCGATGGCCAGCACATTCTTGACCGCGCCGCCGATTTCCGCGCCGACGATATCGTCCGAAAAATAGGGACGGAAGGAGGTTTTTGCGATTAGCGGGTTGAGTTGATCCCACAAGGCCTCGTCCTCACAGGCAAGCGTCAGAGCAGTCGGCAGCCCTTGAGCCACTTCATGGGCAAAGGTCGGGCCGGATAAGACAGCGAGGGTGTTTTGTGGTCGCTCTTGTTTGGCAACCTCGCTCAGCAGCATCTGGCTCTCGGCTTCAATACCCTTGCAGCAAAGGACCAGGGTTGCGTCGGATGCGGGCAGTGCCTGAAGGCTAGCGCGCAGATGTTGTGCCGGTGTCACCATCAACAACACGTCGCAGGCTGCCATCGCATCCCAATCCTGCGTTGCTTGAATAGTATTGCGAAGCGGATGATCAGGGAGAAAAGACTGGTTTTCGTGCTGCTGATTGATCTGGTTTACAATCTCGGGCTCACGGGCCCAAAGCAGCAGCCTGTCTTGCCCTTCTGATAGAACCTGAGCCAAGGCAGTGCCCCAGGCCCCGGCACCGACGACGCCGATTTTAGCGGATGCCGTCGTCATGCCTTTACCCCTGCGCCGCGGGCTTTCTCGGCGTTCGGGTCCAGCGGCCAGCGCGGACGGGCGACGAAATCCAATGGATCGGTGAGGCCCGCAGCAAACCGTTCGGCGCCAGCCCAGGCGATCATTGCGGCATTGTCGGTACAGAGCCAGTGCGGCGGTGCGGTGAAGGCCATTTCATGAGCATCTGCTACTTGTTCGAGCATGGCGCGGATCGGTGTATTGGCGGCGACCCCGCCGGCAACCACCAGGCTCGCGCAGCTTCCATGGTCGCGAATGGCTTTTTCCAAACGGTCTCGCAGGCAATCGACGACGGCCTGTTGAAAGGAAGCTGCGATATCTGCAGATTGGTGATCGCCACTATGGTGCGCGCGCACCACCGCGCTTTTCAAGCCAGCGAAGGAGAAATGGGGTTCTTTGGAGCGGATCAGCGGACGTGGCAAAGGGACGGCTTTGGGATCGCCGTCTTGGGCCATGGCCTCGACCTTGGGTCCACCGGGATAGCCGAGACCCAATATTTTGGCGGTCTTGTCAAAAGCCTCTCCGGCTGCATCATCAATCGTGGTGGCCAGGCGCCGATATTGGCCAGGGCCTTCAACGCGCAAAATCTGGCAATGACCGCCGGACACCAAGAGGAGCAAATAGGGAAAGGCCAAGTCCGGATTGACCAGTCGTGGCGATAGCGCGTGGCCTTCGAGATGGTTGACCGCAATCAGGGGCTTGTCTGCCGCCATGGCTAGTGCTTTACCCGTAACGAGGCCGACCATTACGCCGCCGATCAAACCCGGGCCCGCAGTGGCGGCAACCGCATCGACGTCATCAAGGCATTTTCCGGCTTCATCGAGCGCCGCTGCTATGAGCGGCGTCAATATTTCAGCATGGGCGCGAGCGGCAATCTCGGGAACCACGCCGCCATAAGGGGCATGTTCGTCCTCTTGCCCAGCCAGTTGATGCGCCAGAATCTCTCGATCGGACGTCACTAACGCGGCCGCTGTTTCATCACAGCTGGATTCTATTCCCAAGATCAGGCTCATGACGCTTTTACTTAAGCGCTCAAGCCATTAGGACAAGCGCTATCATGAGCGAAGACAGTAAAAAAGAGATTCTCGCCGGTGTGGATAGGCCGCTGCGCATAGGCACGCGTCAATCACCACTGGCTTTGGCGCAAGCAAGGATGACCGCAAACGCGCTGTTGTCATTTCATGGCTGGCGGCCCGATCAAGTGGAACTGGTGCCGATGATCGCAAGCGGGGATAAGATCCTCGATCGTTCGCTGGCGGAAGTTGGCGGCAAAGCGCTTTGGACCAAAGAGCTGGATCGCGCACTCGGGACCGGTGAAATTGACTGCGCGGTGCATAGTATGAAGGATGTTGAAACCATCCGGCCAGGCGCGTTCATCCTTGCGGCGATGCTGGATCGCGCCGATATTCATGATCGGTTGATCGGCGCAGATTCGATAGAGGCTCTGCCCAAGGGCGCGGTTGTCGGCACAGCATCTCCGCGTCGTAAGGCCCAGCTTCTGCGGGAAAGACATGATCTCGATATCAGGCTGATCCGCGGCAATGTGCAGACCCGCCTGCAAAAAATAGAAGACAGGGAATATGACGCGACTCTGTTGGCCGCAGCGGGCTTGAACCGTTTGGATATGGAGGATGTCGGGATCGACATATCCGACGAGGTCATGCTTCCGGCTCCAGCACAGGGAGCAGTCGGAGTGGAATCGCGAACCGATGATGGTCACGTCCGTCGGCTGTTGCGGGCCATATCTTCCACAAACACATTTCGCGCTGTGACGGCCGAGCGCTTGTTTTTGGAGCGATTGACCGCAGATTGTCACAGCCCGGTTGCTGCATTGGCGACGATCGATGGCACCATGGTTCATCTACGGGCCGAGATATTGCTGCCCGACGGTTCGGAGCATGTCGCCGGTGAGTCCAGTTTTGAAACCGGAGATATATCCGCGCCGCGCATTTTGGCGGACAAGCTTGTGGGTCAGGCAAGCGCAGATCTGAAGGCCGTGTTCGGGCGATGACTCTGCCGTTGCTAATCCTTCGCCCGCTTGATGGGGCGTTGCAGACCGAGCGGCGGGCAAGGGGTTTAGATTTGTCTGTGGTTGTTGATCCTCTGTTTGTCATCGAGGCGGTTCCATGGTTGGCGCCGAAAACGGCAGAATTTGATGCTTTGCTGCTAACCAGCGCCAACGCCCTGAAATTTGGCGGCGCAGATTTGAATATATATCAATCCCTGCCGGTGTTGGCGGTCGGCGAGAAGACGGCGGCGGCGGCGACAGATGCGGGATTTCAGGTCGTCGAGACGGGGCAAGCCGGCGCACAGGATCTCCTGGATCATTCGACCGCAGATCAATATCGTAATATTTTGTGGCTGACCGGGGAACAATATACCGAAATTTCTGCTCCGGAACGGCATTTGCACATCTTGCCGGTCTATCGGTCGCAAGCTTGTGAACTGGGCGAGCAGGCAAAAGCCTGTCTCGCGGAAGAAACGGCTATTCTGTTATATTCGGCCCGCGCAGCCCAGCATCTGGCGGCGGAACTGGACCGCTTATATTTACCGAAAAGCAGATATCATATGCTGGCCTTTTCCGCGAAGGTTGCAGAAGCGGCAGGAAATGGCTGGAAAAGTTTGCACGTTGCGGATCAGCCGGACGACGACGCTTTACTGTCCCTAGCCAGCAGACTATGCCTCTAGTAACGAGAGGATCTGGCCTGTTCAGGCGCCGGATTGAAGCAAAGGAGCCGGAATGAGCCGGGATTATGAAAGGCTTTCGCCATCAACGGGCAAAAGCAATTTGACGCGCAATGTGCTGATTTTGATGATCGTTGCCTTCATCGGCGGGGTGATCCTGACCGGCTGGATATTGTCGCGCTACAATCCGTTTGAAAACAGCTCTGAAACGGAAGCCGCGGCGATCGCAACCCCGTCAGGTGCGGTCATCGCGGAGCCTGATCCAGCGACCGCCCTTGCCAACCGGATTGATGCGGATGGAAGCGTTCTGCCTGCGCCTTCACAATCGGCGGAACCGGCAGTGTCGGCACTAACACCCGATCTGGAGCGAGCGCTCGCTGTGCGCGTTGCTGATCTGGAAGACCGCTTGTCGCGCATCAATGTTCAGGCCCAGGCCGCTTCTGGTAATGCTGCCCGAGCCGAAGGCTTGCTGATCGCTTTTGCTGCACGCCGTGCGCTCGATCGCGGATCACCTCTGGGTTATATTGAATCGCAATTGCGCCTTCGCTTCGGAGATGCACAGCCCAAAGCTGTGACGACGATCGTCAATGCGTCGCGCCAACCGGTCACTTTAGAAGAGCTCTCGGCAGGGCTGGATGAATTGGGGCCAACCTTGACGACTGGATCAAGTGGAGCAGGCTTCTGGACTGATTTTCAACGGGAATTGTCCGAACTGTTCATCATTCGCCGCGAAGGCACACCGTCACCGGCACCGGAACAGCGCCTCATTCGCGCGAAACGCTATGTCGAAACCGGCAACGTCGATGCGGCGATTGCGGAAATCGAAAAATTGGCGGGAGTTGAGAAAGACGAAGACGCTTCCCAATGGATGGAAAAAGCCCGCCGCTATAATGAAGCACGGCGCGCGTTGGATGTCATTGAAACCGCGGCAATATTGGAACCACAACAATTGCGCACCGCTGAAGGGGAGCGGGTGGATCAACCATCTCCTCTAGCGCCGTCGACTCCCATTCCGGCGCCCTAATTTTTTAGGAAAAGATCTGCCAGATCCTTTGGCACACGAACCGGCCGGCTGCTTGTTCGATCGATAATCGCCCAGTTGGTTTTCGCGGCGACCTTGATCTTGCTATCGGCCCCGGTGAAGCTGACGTTGCGCCAGAAGCGCGCGCCTTTGGGCGGTTCGGAAATCCAGGTGCGTCCGGTAACGGTCTCGCCAGCCCCTACATTGCCGCGATAATCAATCTCGTGACGGGTGACGACCCAGATATATTGTTCAATAGCGGCTGCCGGCGCGACAGCGTTCCAATGGGCCGTTGCCATGTCCTGAATCCAGCGCACCCAGACCGCGTTGTTCACATGACCGAGCTCGTCTATGTCTTCTGG
The DNA here is from genome assembly GCF_039982395.1 of Parasphingorhabdus sp. Taxonomy (GTDB): domain Bacteria; phylum Pseudomonadota; class Alphaproteobacteria; order Sphingomonadales; family Sphingomonadaceae; genus Parasphingorhabdus. Next base: position 5,608 of record NZ_JBDWYO010000001.1, on the reverse strand, counting down.
CTGGGCAGTGATCGACAGCGCAAATCCCGAATCCGGTATTTCTGGTTCGGATTCTCGCCGGTTCATGGGGCAATGTCCATTTGCCACAGGATGAATGCGAATTCTTCGGCCGTTTCCTCGAGTGCATTCCATCGGCCGGACTTGCCGCCATGGCCGGCCCCCATATTGGTCTTGAGCAGCAGCATATTATCATCCGTTTTGGTTGCGCGCAGCTTGGCTGTCCATTTCGCTGGCTCCCAATAGGTCACGCGGGGATCGTTGAGCCCGCCGGTGATCAACATCGGTGGATAGGCCTGCGCACTCACCTGATCATAAGGGGAATAGCTTTGAATATATTCGAACGCCGTTTTGTCGGTGATTGGATTGCCCCATTCGGGCCATTCGCCCGGGGTCAAAGGCAGGCTCTCATCCTGCATCGTGTTGAGCACATCGACAAAGGGGACATGTGCAACGATTGTACCCCATAGTTCCGGGTCGCTGTTGACGATCGCGCCCATAAGTTCGCCACCCGCGGAGCCGCCAGAGGCAGTGATCCGGCCTGTGCTTGTATAGTCCTTGGCAATCAATCCTTTTGCGACATCGACGAAATCGTTGAACGTGTTCGTCCGCTTGGTCAGCTTGCCGTCGAGATACCAGTTGCGGCCTAGGTCATCGCCGCCGCGGATGTGGGCAATCGCATAAACAAATCCGCGATCGACCAGACTTAGCCGCGTGGTCGAGAAGCTTGGCGGCACGGCATAGCCATAAGCGCCATAGGAATAGAGGTGCAGCGGCGCGCTGCCATCGATTTTGGTGTCATTATGATAGACCAATGATACCGGCACCAAGGTCCCGTCACGGACTGCGATCATCAACCGCTCGGTCTGATATTGGCTGGCGTCATAGCCCGAAGGAATCTCTTGTACCTTGAGCGTTTCGAGCGATTTGTCGGTCAAATGATAGTCGTAGACCGTGCCGGGCGTAATCATGGAATCATAGCCGATCCGGAGCTTGTCGACATCATATTCGGGATTGTCATCCAGGCCGGCGCTATAGCTGGCTTCGGGAAAGGCGATATATTCTATCTTGGCGGGATCGTCATAGGATCTGATCGCAATCTGATCGAGCCCGTTTTCGCGCCCTTCGGTTACGTAGAAATTTTTGAATGTGCAGACATCCGTTAGATAGAAATCATCCGACCCGGCAATCAGGCTTGTCCAATCGGAGGGGCTTTCGATTGACGCCGTCACCAGCCGGAAGTTCACATGATTGTCGTTGGTAAGAATGTAGAGCGTGCCGTCATGCTCTTCCACCTCATATTCGCGGCCAGCCCGACGCGCTGATACCAAAATCGGTTCCGCCAGCGGATTGTCGGTGGGTACCAGTCTGACTTCGCTGGTTTCATGATCACCGCTGGAAATGGCGATATATTTTTCCGAGTGAGTCAGGCCGATGCCAACGCGGAAACCTTCGTCGTCTTCATGATAGAGTTCGACATCATCGGCAATGTCGCTGCCCAAGACATGGAGCCGCGCATTGTCGGTGCGCCATTGTTCGTTGGCGAGGCCATAGAGCAGGTTTCTTGAATCGGCAGACCAGACCAGACTCGACAGGGTGCCGGGGATGACGTCGGGCAGCAATTCACCGCTATCCAGATCCTTGAACCGGACTTCAAACCGCTCCGACCCGTTGTCGTCATAGGCATAAGCTAGCAAGCGTCCGTCGGGGGATACGGATGCGGCTCCGAGGCGGAAATATTCCTTCCCTTTGGCCAGTATATTCTCGTCCAGCATCAATTGGTCTTCGCCGCCTGCCGCCGCTTTGCGCCAATGCTGGCGATATTGCATGCCTTCCTCGAACCTGCTCCAGTAGATCCAGTCCCCATCTCTTTGCGGGACCGAGCTATCATCCTCCTTGATCCGCGCCTTCATCTCTTGGAATAAAGTTTCGGTCAGCGGCTTGCGATCGGCCATATTCTGCTCAAACCACTGATTTTCTGCCTTGAGATAGGCGAGAATATCTTCGTCTTCGACAACCGGATATCGCGGGTCTTTCAGCCAGTGCCACGGATCGTTTACGACATATCCGTGTCGCTCGTAACTATGCGAGCGTTGGTCTGCGAGTGGCGGTCGGGTCAGCTTCTCGGTCATATATTCTGCTTTTCTTTGGCCTGAATTTGGTGGCGAATTGGGCTTGGAACCCCTATGTGTTGCAGGATAAGCTTATTCAAGGAGTTTGCTCAGCGATGTTGATGTCCACCTATGAAACCCGCCTGAAGGCGTTGCGGGAACAAATGCAAAAAGATGGCCTCGATGGCTTTGTTGTTCCCATCTGCGATGAACATATGAGCGAATATGTCGGCGATTATGCGCAGCGGCTGTCCTGGTTGACGGGATTCGGTGGCTCTGCTGGTTCTGCGGTGGTGCTGAAAGACAAAGCCGCGATCTTCATCGATGGCCGTTACACGATTCAGGTGCGGGATCAGGTTGATGGCAAGCTATATGAATATGTCGGCACTGCCGACCAGAGCGTGATTGACTGGCTGGGCGCTAACGCGCCGCAAGGCTCTGCTATTGGCTATGATGCCTGGTTGCATACGCAGGACTGGGCGAAGTCGGCTGCGGCCAAGCTGGACAAGGCCGGTGCAAAGCTGGTGGCCGTTGAGGTCAATCCTATCGATCAGGTTTGGGAAGATCAGCCCGAGCCATCTTTGGCCAAGCTTGATGTGCAGCCGGATGAATTTGCGGGCAAAAGCGCCAATGACAAACGCGCGGATATCGCGGCATGGCTCAAAGCCGAAGGCCTAGATGCCACCGTCATTGCCGCGCTCGATTCCGTGGCCTGGGCGTTTAATATTCGGGGCAAAGATATTGCCAACACGCCAGTCCCGCGCGGTTATGCGATTGTCAAATCTGACGGCAGCGCGGAGCTGTTTGTCGCACCCGAAAAGCTGACCGACGAAGTGCGGGTTCATCTCGGAAATGCGGTGGGATTGCGGAGCTATGATGAATTTCCCGCAGCGTTGAACGAATATAAAGGCCGGAAGGTCGGTGTGGATCCGGAACGTTCGGTTGCTGCGATATTTGGACAGTTGGAAGGTGCAGGCGCGCATATTGTCAAAAAGCGCGATCCGACGATATTGGCCAAAGCGATCAAAAATGAAACCGAAGTAAACGGCCACAAAGCGGCACAAGCGCGTGATGGCGCAGCGCTCAGTCGCTTTCTCCACTGGTTTTCCCAGGAAGCTCCCAAAGGCGGCCATGATGAATTGTCGGTTGCGGCAAAACTGGCTGAATTTCGGGGCCAATCGGACAAGTTGCTGGACCTGTCCTTCCGGACGATTTCGGGCGCAGGCCCCAATGGCGCGCTCTGCCACTATAGCGTGAATGAAGAAACCAATCGCAAGATCGAAACAGGCACGCTCTATCTGGTGGATAGCGGCGGGCAATATCGCGACGGGACAACGGATGTCACCCGCACAATGGCAGTGGGAGAACCGACGGCAGAAATGATCAAACGCTACACACAGGTGTTGCAAGGTCATATTGCTTTGGCACAGGCGGCTTTTCCGAAAGGCACCACTGGCGGCCAATTGGACATATTGGCCCGTCAATATCTCTGGGCTGATGGCGTTGATTATGCCCATGGCACCGGTCATGGCGTCGGCGCATATCTGGCGGTTCATGAGGGCCCCCAGCGGATCGCGGCCAATAGCGGCTTTAACGAACCGCTGGTGGCGGGCATGATCTGCTCCAATGAGCCTGGCTATTACAAGACAGATGGATTTGGTATCCGTATCGAAAATCTGATTCTGGTCGAAGAACGCATCATAGATGGCGCCGAACAACCGATGCTCGGCTTCGAGACGCTGACCTTTGCGCCACTGGAGCGCAGATTGATCGATGTCTCGCTGCTATCTGATAGCCAGCGGCATTGGGTCGATGCCTATCATGCCAAGGTGCGCGCAACGATTGCGCCGCAGCTGGATGGCGAAGCGCTGACATGGCTGGAGGCGCAGACAGCAGCGCTCTGACCCTATTGACGTGACCCATATGTTCTCCTAATGTTCTCACTCAATAACAAGGAGGAAGAACATGATCGGCTATGTCACCGTGGGTACGAATGACCTGGAGAAAGCGGCGAAATTCTACGATGCCATTGGCAAAGAAATGGGCGTTGGACGGATGATGGATTCCGACCAGTTCATTGCTTGGGGCGAAATGGGGGGTGCGGCCGGCATAGCGGCAAGCAAACCCTTTGATGGTCAAGCGGCCAGCGTCGGCAATGGTGTGATGGTCGCGATCGAAGCCAAGGACAATGATCAGGTGCAGCGGCTCTATGACATCGCGTTGGCCCATGGCGGCAGCGATGAAGGCGCTCCGGGACCACGCGGCGAGGGAGGCTTTTATGCCGGTTATTTTCGCGATCCGGATGGCAATAAGCTGAATGCCTTTTGCATGAACGCGGGCTAAGGCGGTTGACAGTCTCATGAGGCTGGGGAATGAGCCAGCCTCATGACAGAACAGAAAAATCTCCGCGACGGTTTTCGGCTAATCACGCCGATCCGTGTGCGCTACGCCGAATGCGATTTGCAAGGCATTGTCTTTAACGCCAACTATCTGGTCTTTGCCGACGTTGGTCTGACCGAATATATGCGCGCTTTGATGGCGGACAATGGTCCGCAAGGCGAAGGCGATATGCTTGGCGGTTTCATGCAGCATTTTGGCGGTGACAATTGGGTGCGCCATGCTGAAGTGGATTTCCGTACGCCGGCAAAGGCGGATGACCTGATTGATGTCGCGGTCCGGATCACTCGCTTTGGCCGGACCAGCTATTCGTTGCTGGTGCATATTTTGCGCGGTGAAGAGCTGCTCAATGTGGTCAAGCTGACCTATGTCTGGTTTGATCCGGAGACGGATCAGGTTGAACCGGTAGCCGCAAAATTCATCGAGGCGGTTAGCGATTTCGAAATTATAAAGCCAGAACGGGCGGTCGTGAACGCCGAGGACTAGGCTTTGCCGTCGCCGCCATCGCTGGGTACCAGCTGTTTGGCCTGGGACTTGCGGCGGCGCAAATTGGCACGAAGTTGCTCAGCCAATCGCTCGGCTTTCTCTTGTTCTTTGCGTATCTTTTCGGATTTTGGCTGCGGTTTTGGCATGGCGTCTGATTGCACTATCCCGCGAAAAACGCAACTCCGCTTGACAAGATGGTAACCATTTGGTCTTAGGCCCGCGGTTGGTTGGAAACCGCCCGTCGCGGCGGCCAACACCAACGAAGCAAAATGGTCCGGCTGCTGTAGCTCAGTGGTAGAGCGCGTCATTGGTAATGACGAGGTCGAGAGTTCAATTCTCTCTAGCAGCACCATTTGTTCAGCTTAGCGAAAATCGGTTTCCTGCGGGAAGCACGGAAACATGTATGCCCGTGTGGGTATGGCATGAATCGAACTCGGAAAGTGGGCCGTTAGCGGGATGTCCGTTTTTAGGCGAGAGTAAGCCAGGAGAGCTGACCTTCGCGCATTTCTTTCGTAATCTCATAGAAATGCTCGTTTTATTGCATTCAGCGATCCAGGCTTTGAGGCAACAGTTCCAATATGCCTTTCTGATAGGTGTTCTGAATTTGTGTGATGCCC